>NZ_CP155468.1:4367500-4600239 GCF_039654155.1 Lysinibacillus telephonicus | reverse complement strand
GCTTTTTTGACTCCTTTTTATGAATTTTTTCAAACATAAAACAATATAATTTTCTATATAAGTAATAATAGAATTAATAGTAAACACATAATCACAGCATGTGGATAACTGTTATCCATATACTGTGTTAAAGTTTGTCCACAAGTTATTAACATTTGTGGATAAAATATTTCCCGTACAACATTTCCACAAAAGAAAACACATTTATCGTAACAAAAAACTATAGCTATTTCAATAGTTGGTGAAACTTATCCACACAACTATTTTTTATTCACTATTTAATTGTCCACAGGCTATGAATTTGTGAAAAAGTTGTCGATAAGTTGTGTGGATAAAAATTAAATGGAAAATATTATCCACAACCTGTCATTTTATTCAGGTGACAAAGTTGTGGATAATTATTTTGTTTAAGTTAAGTGGGGAAAAACGATGCTTCAAATAATTAATTGACAAGCCATTTCTTTTTTATATATAATGTTATGGTCTGTATGTAGGATAGAATAATTAACTTTCATTTGGAGGTGTAATATATAATGAAACGCACGTATCAACCAAAAAAACGTAAACATAGCAAAGTACACGGATTCCGCGCACGCATGAGCACAAAAAACGGACGCAAAGTATTAGCAGCTCGTCGTCGTAAAGGAAGAAAAGTATTATCAGCATAAGTCCACTGAGCCTCTTCAGTGGTCTTTTTTTTCTTCATTTTTGGAAAGAATATAAAAGAAAGTAATGATTGAAGTAGGTGTAGAAATGAAGAAGCGACAACGAATAAAGAAGAATGACGATTTTCAGAAGGTATTTAAAAAAGGAAAGTCCTTCGCAAATCGCCAGTTTGTTGTTTATTGTTTACAAAAAGAGGATCAAAGTGAATTCCGAATTGGATTGTCGGTAGGCAAAAAAATTGGGAAGGCAGTAACTAGAGTGCAAGTCAAACGCTATTTACGACAGGCCTTCTTAGAATTAAAAGATGAAATAAGACAAGATATGGATTATGTTATTATCGCCAGAAACCCGGCGGCCGCTTTAGATTTTCATGAAACAAAAAAAAGTATAGAGCATGTTTTAAAAATTGCAAAAGTCTTAAAAAGAAAATAGTTTATGAATTTTAAATATCATTTGTAATATTTTGTTCGAATATTTAGAATAAGTTAACTGCTATTAATGATAATATATTAAAATGAAACAATTAGTAGAGTGAAAGCGTAAACACATGGTAAAATAACTACAATTAAATGAATAGTGCTGTAGGAGGAAGAAGGTTGAAAAAAAGATTTTGGATTGTTCTGTCTCTAGTTTCAGTAGCATTGCTGCTTACTGGATGTTCAGAGTTTAATCAGCCAATTTCATCTGAAAGCGAAGGCTTTTGGAATGAATTTATTGTATGGCCATTAGTATCAGTTATTAAGTATTTCTCAGATTTATTAGGTTCATATGGTTTAGGAATTATCGCTGTTACGATTATCATTCGTTTAGCAATTCTTCCATTGACAATTAAGCAAGTAAAAAGTTCAAAGAAAATGCAAGAAATCCAACCTAAAATGAAAGAATTGCAACAGAAGTATGCTTCTAAAGATGCCGTTACTCAACAAAAGTATCAACAAGAAATGATGGCATTAATGCAAAATTCTGGTGTGAATCCAATGGCAGGATGTTTACCAGTAATCATTCAAATGCCAGTTTTGATTGGTTTTTATCATGCGATAAGTCGAATGGATGCAACACCTGCTTTTGATTTAGGAACTTTTCTTATCTTCCCATTAGGGGAGCAAAGTATTGTACTAGCTGTCTTAGCTGGTTTAATTCAGTTTGTCGTACTAATGACGGGACCTGCAATTGATAATCCACAAATGAAAATCATGATGTATATTATGCCGATCATGATTATTAGTTTTGGTATCGTACTACCAGCGGCATTATCGCTATATTGGGTTGTCGGAAATATCATCTCAGTTATACAAAACCTTGTTATTTATAAACCTTTTAATAAAAATAAAACAGAACCTACTGTAACTGGAGGAGCGAAAAAGTGAATCAAACTACGCAATTAGGCGCAACAGTTGAAGAAGCGATCTCATTAGCGTTACAAAAGCTCGGGGCATCCCGTAATGAAGTAGATGTTGAAGTTTTACAAGAAGGTAAAAAAGGATTTTTAGGTTTTGGGGCACGTCCAGCCGAAGTACGTGTCACAGTAAAAGAAGTTGACTCAATTATTGAAAAAAGTGAGGAAAGTCATCAGACTGAATCAGATAACATTGCTGTAAAAGAAGTGGTTGTTGATAATATTGAGTCAGAAGATGAAGCGGTAAGCGAAAAGCAGCAAGAAGAAGATCCAGTTGAAGCCGCGAAAAGCTATTTAGTCGATATTGCAAAAGAATTAGGGATTGAAGATTTACAAATCAAAGCAGTAACTGAGGGAAAAAACATTTTATTAAAGCTAGAAAGTGAAAAAGCTGCACTTTTAATAGGGAAACGCGGTGCAACATTGAATGCTTTGCAGCAATTAACACAACTTGTCGTAAATAAAAGTGCAAAATCTTTCTTATTGGTAAAACTAGATGTAGAAAATTACCGTGAACGTCGCCAAGCAGCATTAGAACAATTGGCAGAGCGAATGGCTGATAAAGCAGTTTATACGGGAAAAAAAGTATCATTAGAACCGATGCCTTCATATGAAAGAAAAGTAATTCATAATGCATTGGCAAATCGTATTGATATTGAAACATATTCTGAGGGAACAGAGCCAAATCGCCATCTAGTTATAGAACCAATAAAATAATGTTAACAAGTGCATACAGACATTTATTGAAAGACGGTCTAAATATAGGCCGTTTTTTTGTGAATATTTTTCTTATCAACCAGAGAAATCACGAATGACAATAACTAAATCGGTCTTTTTGGCCGTTTTTATTTTGCCTAAAAGATAGGATTTTAAACCTTATAAAAATCTTTTTAACAGTTATCCACTTGTGGAAAATGCTTTGCTTTCGTATTTCGAAAAAATATGGTACCCTAAGTTGTTAGTAAATAAAGTTCGTTGAAGTTATTCACATGTGGATAACTTCGTTTGATATAAAGTAAGAAATAGCCGGATAGTACACAATAATTACATCTAGATGTAATTATTTAAGTAGGAGGATTTAATCATGGAATATGATACGATTGCCGCGATATCCACACCGATGGGAGAAGGCGCTATTGCCATTGTTCGTTTAAGCGGTGATGATGCAGTAATGATTGCTGATAAAATATTTAAAGCACCAAGTGGGAAAAAGTTAACTGAAGAAAAAACACATACAATTCACTATGGTCATTTAATCGACCCGACTACAGAGGAAGTAGTTGAGGAAGTAATGGTATCGCTTATGCGTGCTCCAAAAACGTTTACTCGTGAGGATGTAATAGAAATAAACTGTCACGGTGGGATTGTTTCAGTAAACCGAGTGCTGCAGCTTGTATTGAAAAATGGTGCAAGACTTGCTGAACCAGGTGAATTTACAAAACGTGCCTTTTTAAATGGTCGAATTGATTTATCTCAAGCCGAGGCTGTAATGGATTTAATTCGTGCGAAAACAGATCGAGCGATGAATGTAGCTCTTGGCCAAATGGATGGAAAGCTATCAAGATTAATTGGAGATTTACGCCAAGCATTAATTGAGACATTAGCGCATGTAGAGGTTAATATAGATTATCCTGAGTATGATGATGTAGAAGAAATGACAATCCCGGTATTACTTGAAAAATGTACTTGGGTGCGAAATGAAATTGCGAAGCTTTTACAAACTTCAACACAAGGGAAAATTTTACGAGAAGGACTTTCAACAGTTATTTTAGGTCGACCAAATGTAGGAAAGTCTTCGCTGTTGAATAGTTTAGTACACGAGAATAAAGCAATTGTTACTGATGTTGCAGGTACAACTCGTGATATTATAGAAGAGTATGTCAATGTACGTGGCGTACCTTTGCGTTTAGTCGATACTGCTGGGATTCGTGAAACAGAAGATATCGTTGAGCGTATAGGGGTAGAAAGATCACGTCAAGTATTGAAAGAAGCAGACTTAATCTTACTTGTTTTAAACTCTGCAGAAAATCTAACTGAAGAAGATGAACGTCTGTTTGAAACAATTAAAAATATGGACTTCATCGTAGTTGTAAATAAAACAGATTTACCGCGAAAAATCGATTTGGAGAAAGTAAAGGAACTAGCGAATGGGAGACCAATCGTGACTACTTCCATATTGCAAGAACAAGGTGTCATAGAATTAGAGGAAGCAATTGCTAAAACTTTCTTTGAAGGCCAGGTTGAATCCAGTGACTTAACATATGTTTCAAATGCACGCCACATCGCATTACTTCATCAAGCAAAAGCTACAATTGAGGACGCCATTAACGCAGCAGAATCAGGTGTACCTGTTGATATGATTCAAATTGATGTAACAAAAACGTGGGAGCTGTTAGGGGAAATCGTCGGTGATACTGTGCAGGAAAGCTTGATAAATCAGCTATTCTCACAATTCTGTTTAGGAAAATAAATTTAAAAAATAGAGAGGAAGAGACGGCATGACAACAACATATGAAGCTGGCCAATATGATGTAATTGTCATCGGTGCTGGCCATGCAGGTGTAGAATCAGCATATGCCGCAGCAAAAATGGGTGCGAAAACACTCATGGTGACAATTAATTTAGATATGATAGCCTTTATGCCATGTAATCCATCAGTTGGTGGACCAGCAAAAGGAATCGTAGTTCGTGAAATTGACGCATTAGGCGGTGTGATGGGGAAAGTAATAGATAAAACACATATTCAAATGCGTATGTTAAATACAGGGAAAGGTCCTGCAGTTCGTGCTTTACGTGCACAAGCAGACAAAGTCCTTTACCAACGTGAAATGAAACGTTTGCTAGAGGAAGAAGAAAATTTAACGATTCATCAATCAATTGTCGATGAATTAATCATTGAAGATGATACTGTTCGCGGTGTTATAACACAAACAGGTGCTATTTACCGAGCAAAAGCTGTTATTATAACAACTGGTACGTACTTGCGCGGGGAAATTATTATTGGAGAATTAAAATATTCAAGCGGACCAAATAATCAACAACCATCCATTAAATTAGCAGATAATTTGCGTGACCTTGGCTTTGAAATGGTTCGATTTAAAACTGGTACACCACCGCGTGTAGATAGTAAAACAATTGATTATAGCAAAACAGAAATTCAACCTGGTGATGATGTACCACGTGCATTTAGTTTTGAAACAACTGAGTTCATTATGGATCAAATTCCATGTTGGTTAACGTATACTAGTCCAGAAACACATCAAATTATTAACGATAATCTAGATAAAGCACCTATGTATACAGGTGCAATTACAGGTACAGGACCACGTTATTGCCCATCGATTGAAACAAAAATTGTTCGTTTTAACGATAAACCTCGCCACCAATTATTTTTAGAACCGGAAGGCAGAGATACTCAAGAGGTGTACGTACAAGGTCTATCAACAAGTTTGCCTGAACACATTCAACGTCAAATGCTTCAAACAATCCCAGGTTTAGAAAAAGCAGAAATGATGCGTGCAGGTTATGCAATCGAATATGATTCAATCGTTCCAACTCAACTATGGCCAACATTAGAAACAAAACGTATTAAAAATCTTTATACAGCAGGTCAAATCAATGGTACTAGCGGCTATGAAGAAGCAGCTGGTCAAGGGTTAATGGCAGGTATTAATGCTGCTGCAAAAGTTTTAGGAAAAGAAGAAGTAATCTTAAAACGATCAGAAGCTTATATTGGAGTATTAATTGATGATTTAGTAACAAAAGGGACAAATGAACCTTATCGTTTACTAACTTCACGTGCAGAATATCGATTATTGCTTCGCCATGATAATGCAGATTTACGTTTAACGGAATTAGGCTACAAATTAGGTTTAATTTCAGAAGAACGTTTTGCAAAATTCACTGAGAAAAAAGAGCAAATTGAAAATGAAATTGCTCGTCTTCGTGAAGTCATCATTAAACCAAATGAAACAACTCAAGCAGTTATCCGTTCTGTTGGCGGTGCAGAGCTAAAAGACGGAATTCGCGCTGCGGACTTGGTAAAACGAACTGAAATGACATATGATTTAGTTGCTTCGTTATCACCAGCAGAATATGAATTTAGCGAAGAAGTAAAAGAACAAATTGAAGTTCAATTAAAATATGAAGGATATATCCAAAAAGCATTACAACAAGTGGAAAAACTTCATAAAATGGAAAATAAAAAAATACCTGAAGACATTGATTATGATGAAATATCAAGTTTAGCAACTGAAGCTCGCGAAAAATTAAAAGAAGTACGACCATTATCAATCGCACAAGCATCACGTATTTCAGGTGTAAACCCAGCTGATATCTCTATCTTACTTGTTTATATCGAACAAGGGAAAATCGCACGAATAAGTAACGAATAAATGTTAAATGAGCGTTCGAGCACCCTCTATTTCCTCGGACGCTCGTTCATTTTTATAAAATAGGTAGTAGTAGTCATATCCTCAATCGATTAAAGGAGATCCAAATGAACGAACAACAATTTATTGAAGCATTAAGCAAACAGGGAATTGAACTTAACGAGAAGCAAATTGCACAGTTTAAAAAGTATTTTGAGTTATTAGTTGAGTGGAATGAAAAAATGAATTTAACAGCCATTACAGATTTAGAAGGCGTTTATTTAAAACATTTTTATGATTCCATTAGCGCGAGCTTTTACTTTGATTTTACAAAAGTAAATTCTGTTTGTGACGTAGGTGCAGGTGCAGGTTTTCCAAGTTTACCAATTAAAATTTGTTTCCCGCATTTACATGTGACAATTGTTGATTCCTTGAATAAACGAATTTCGTTTTTAAATCATTTGAGTGAGCAATTACAATTGGACAATGTTGAATTTGTCCACGCACGTGCAGAAGAATTTGGTCAAAATACAAAATATCGTGAGAGTTTTGATGTTGTAACTGCACGCGCGGTTGCACGCTTATCAGTACTATCAGAACTTTGTCTACCATTAGTTAAACAAGGAGGATATTTTGTAGCATTAAAGGCTGCAGCGGGTCCAGATGAGTTAAAAGATGCTAAAAAGGCGATTACAACTCTTGGTGCATCTCTAAAAGAAGAATTTGCTTATCTATTACCTGTTGAAGAAAGTGAACGAACTCTTTATATTTTTGATAAAATAAAACAAACACCAAAAAAATATCCACGAAAACCTGGTATACCTAATAAGACACCGATACAATAAAAATAGAATCATACGACTCGGGTATTTATAGCTATTAGGGGCTCTGTAAAACTTTTAACTATGCTAGATGAGCCCCGGCTATTTTCTTGTTTCACGTGAAACATTTTTTGTAAAATCATAAAATTTTTATTATATTTTAGAAATAATTTCCCCATTTGATGCATACATATTTTATATTTATGTTATTTTAATAGATTTGCTTCTATAGGACTCTGTACAATTCATAGATAATAAGAAATAATATTTATATGAGTATTGAGCAAGATAGTTTCTAAAAGGTGGTGCCTAATGAATGAAAAGTCCTTTTTCACGTTTTTTCGGAGGCGGAGAAAAACTAGTTTCTGAAGTTAAAAATGAAGTAGAAGAAGTAGAGCAGCTAGAAAACAGTAAAACTACTGAAGAAGTAGTAAAAATTCCAATAGATAAAGTTATTCCAAACCGGTTCCAACCTCGTGCTGTTTTTGACGAAGAAAAAATTGAAGAATTATCAAGAACCATTCATACACACGGTGTGATTCAACCTATTGTTGTTCGTCATTTTGATGAGGAACGCTATGAAATTATTGCAGGTGAGCGTCGCTACCGTGCGATGAAAAAACTAAATTGGACTGAAGTGCCGGCAATTGTTCGTAATTTAAATGATAAAGAAACTGCTTCTATTGCACTAATAGAGAATCTTCAACGTGAAGAATTAACAGCAATCGAGGAAGCATTAGCTTATCAGCAATTGTTAGAACTTCATTCACTTACACAAGAAGCACTTGCTCAACGTTTAGGAAAAGGTCAATCAACAGTAGCAAATAAATTGCGTTTATTAAAATTACCGCAATCGGTACAAGAGGCAATATTAAAAAGAGAGATTACAGAACGTCATGCAAGAGCCCTTATTTCAATTAAAGACGAAGAAACTCAAATTAATATTGTTAATTTGATAAAAGAAAATGATTGGAATGTTCGTCAGCTTGAGGATTATATCCAACAACTTACTTCTCCGAAAGAAGAAGAAGAGAAAAAGGAAAAACCTAAGCGCAAAGCAATTAGTAAGGATATTCGCATAGCATTAAATACAATCAAACAATCTCTTTCAATGGTCACAAAAAGTGGTATTCAACTAAAAACGGAAGAGGAAGATACAGATGATTACTACCAAATCACTGTAAAAATCCCTAAGAAAAAGGCATAAATGCAATTGGTTCCTAGAATTAACTATAGGAACCTTTTTTCTATAACAAAATCCTAGTTTTCTTTACTGTGAAAAATTCCTGTCTTTAATTTTCAAAAATTTCATACTTTCTTATTAAAATTAAATAATATATGTTTAGATTATGATACAACTAGAATCTAAATTTGATAAAATGAAAGAAGTCAGTCCAATCCTATTGGTTGGTAAGATAATACAGAATGTTTTAAGAAATTGATTGATGAAAGCAGGTGCAAGGATTGGGAAGAATTATAGCCATAACAAACCAAAAAGGTGGTGTAGGTAAAACTACAACATCTGTAAATTTGAGCGCTTGTCTTGCTTATTTAGGGAAAAAAGTACTGCTAATAGACATTGATCCACAAGGTAATGCAACAAGTGGTGTTGGGATAAATAAAGGCGAAATTCAAAGTTGTATCTATGATGTATTAATTGATGATGAAGATGTAAAAAACGTTACACAGCAGTCAAAAGTAGAAAATTTACACGTAGTACCGGCGACCATTTCTTTAGCAGGTGCTGAAATTGAACTTGTCTCCACGATTTCCCGTGAAGTGAGATTAAAACATGCTTTGCAAAATATAAAAGATCAGTACGATTTTATTATTATTGATTGTCCGCCTTCACTAGGGTTATTAACAATTAATGCATTAACTGCATCTGATGCTGTTATAATCCCAGTACAATGTGAGTACTACGCTCTAGAAGGTTTAAGTCAGCTCCTATCAACTGTTCGTCTAGTTCAAAAACATTTAAATCAGCATTTATATATAGACGGTGTTTTATTGACAATGTTGGATGCCCGTACAAATCTAGGATTACAAGTAATTGAGGAAGTAAAAAAATATTTCCAAGATAAAGTATATAAAACCATTATCCCGCGTAACGTTCGTTTAAGTGAAGCACCAAGCTTTGGTGAGCCGATTATTATCTATGATGCAAAATCTCGTGGAGCAGAAGTGTATTTAGAGTTAGCAAGGGAAGTGATAAAAAATGGCTAGAGGGTTAGGAAAAGGAATTGGAGCATTATTCCCAACGGAAACATTAGAAGAATTGCATAACGAAGACACAATTGAAAAAATTGAACTGCAAAAACTTGTTGTTAATCCATTTCAACCACGTAAAACTTTTGATGATGAAGCAATTGAAGAACTGGCACAATCCATTGTTGAACACGGAATTATTCAACCAATCGTAGTGCGAAAAAAGGGGAAAAAGTTTGAAATCGTTGTAGGTGAAAGAAGATTTCGAGCTGCTAAATTAGCAAATATACAAGAAATCCCCGCTATTGTAAGGGATATGACAGAAGAGCAAATGATGGAAGTAGCTATTTTAGAAAATCTTCAACGTGAAGATTTAACTCCTATCGAAGAAGCAGAAGCCTATCAAAGCTTAATTGAAAAATTGAATTTCACTCAAGAAGAATTGGCGAAACGATTGGGTAAAAGTAGACCTCATATTACAAACCATATGCGACTACTGCAATTACCAGAGGATGTACGTAGTTTAGTAAATGATGGAACACTATCAATGGGACATGGTCGTACACTCTTAGGTTTAAAAAACAAAAGAAAAATATCTGAAGTGGCGCAAAAAGTTATTAAACTTTCGTTAAATGTTCGACAATTAGAAGCTTTGATTAAACAATATAACGAAGAAGTTTCACGTGAAACAGAGAAGCCAGTGAAGAAAGATATATTTGTACAAGCGAAGGAAACACAATTACGCGAATATTTCGGTACAAATGTACAAATAAAGAAATCAAAAAATAAAGGGAAAATAGAAATTGAATTTTACTCGGAAGATGACCTAGAAAGAATTTTAGAGATATTACAATTAGAGCAAGAATAGGTAGTGAGCGCCAGGATTTAGGCGCTCTATTTTTCTGCTTAGTTAAGGAAGTATAAAATTTTGAACAGCGTCAAGCAGACAAATAGTCCCTCGAGTTTGTAGTTTGTCCTCGGGTAAAAGCTGAAAAAGGTATGTTTTTCGCCATTCTGACATACATGGATGTACGGGTGGCTACATTGTCTTACACTTTTGTTAATGTCGAACAGAGCTTAATGTGAATCCTATCGGCAAGACATAAGGTGTCACGCATAGACGACGTAGCTAAAGTGCTTGCGCTTTCTGAGAAAGAGGTTAATCAATGATATTGTTAGGCTCGTTAGTGAATGCATTATTAATTATTTTAGGTTCAATTATAGGGAGACTATTTAAAAACATCCCTGATACCATGAAAAATACTGTATTATCAATTATTGGCCTAGCTGTTGCAGTATTAGGAATACAGATGGGTTTTAAATCAAGCAATTTTATTATTGTTATTGTTAGTCTTGTTTTAGGTGCTGTGATTGGGGAATGGCTTGATTTAGATAAACAATTAATTCGTTTAGGTAAATGGGTTGAATCAAAACTAGGGAAAAAAACGTCTCAAAATAGTATCTCCGAAGGATTCGTAAATGCTACACTTATTTTTTTAATAGGATCCATGGGGGTACTCGGTGCGTTAGATAGTGGCTTAAGAAATGATCATTCAGTTCTTATAACAAAAGGGATAATTGATGGTTTTACCTCAATCGTATTATCATCAACGTTAGGAATTGGTGTTTTATTATCAGCAATCCCTGTATTTTTGTATCAGGGGATTATTGCCGTTTTCTCTGGATTTATAAGTGCATACATATCTGAAGCAGCATTAAATTTATTTATACAAGAGATGACGGCAACGGGAGGGGTCATGATTTTTGCTATTGGATTAAATATTGTAGGATTAACGAAAATTCGAGTAGCCAATCTGTTGCCGAGCATTGGAATAGTCGGTATTATCATCCCCATCATATTTCTTTTTCAATAAATGGCGCTGCCAAGATAGTAAAAGTGCACGAGCAATTTTATTACTCATTGAATAAGTCACATTTAAACGTGTATTTTGTAAAACAAGCATTTCCATAAAGCCTCCAACATTGACGATTCCTTTTATAGAAATGTCTCCGATTGGAGGTAATTCCTTTTTAACAGCTTTTCCAGGGAATAACGGCCCTTCCTGAACAACAATTTGACCAATATTTTTCTCATTGCCTAAACATGCGTCAATTGCAATAACAAATGGAGCAGTGGGTCTTTGTTGAATTTCTTCCAAGGTAGATGCTAAATTGATTGCATGTAGTGGGTTTTCAAGAGTACCAATTACTTCAAATGGAAACGAATGAAAATTTGATAAAAAACTGCCGGTTAATGGACCAAGGGCATCACCTGTTGAACGATCTGTACCAATACAACAAAAAATAAGCTGTTCATTATCGAAAGGAACATGTTGTAAAAATAAATCGCTTAAATGCCATAACGCACCAGTTTGCTCATGATGAACAGAAGCGTTTAACGTTTCATTTACTTTCTGCATGGACGATTCTCGCTTTCTTTATAAAATGTTAAAAATTTATCTTTTATGGTAAAAAATAAGCTATATTGTTATGAAGTATATTCAAATTTTTAGTTAGTTATACAAGGAGTGGAAAAATGGCTGAAGAAGTTATTGAAACAAATGCAAAAGGATTTGCAAAATGGACAGAAAAGACATGGGATTATCTAACGAGTGAGGAATTTTGGAGTGTAATATTACTCGCTTCTATTAAAATAATTGCAATTATTATTGCTTCTTATTTAGTCGTATTTATAGGGAAGAGAATTATTAGTCGCGTTTTAAGTTTAAGAATAAAGTCGCCATTAGGAAATTCAGAAAGGCGCCAACAAACAATTATTAAATTGCTTCAAAGTGTGCTTTCTTACTTAGTGTATTTTTCAGCAATTGTAGGGATTCTATCTGCTGTTAATATTCAAATTGCTGGGTTGCTTGCTGGAGCTGGGATTGCTTCTGTTGCAATCGCTTTTGGAGCACAAAGCTTAGTAAAAGATATTATTACAGGATTTTTTATTATTCTTGAAGATCAATTTGGCGTAGGTGATTATATCCGTTTAAATAATGCGGAAGGTACTGTCACTGAGATTGGATTACGTACTACAAAAATTCTAGGAATTACAGGTGAACAATATATTATTCCAAATGGCCAAATTTTAGATGTAGTGAATTTTTCCGTAAATAACTCAAAAGCAATTATCGATATGCAGGTCGGTATTGATGCTGATATAGAAAAAGTTGAAAAGTTATTAACGGAGTACTTAAAAACATTGCCTGCAAAATATGAAGAATTAATAGATGTACCGACATTTCTAGGTGTTCAAAATGTAGTAGGAACAGAAGTGACGATTCGAATTGTTGCCGAGACTAAGCCGTTGGAGCATTATGGCATTGCTCGTATTATTCGCCGAGATGTAAAAGAAATTTTAGATAAAAATGGAATACCGATGGCGTACCCGAAAATGATGCTTTATGATCGAGGTAATAAAGAATCAGGGAGGAATGAAGCATAATGGAAGCAAAATCATTTGAATTACATGATATTGTGGAGATGAAAAAACAGCATCCATGTGGATCAAATGCATGGAAAATTATTCGTATGGGAGCAGATATACGAATAAAATGCCAAGGATGTGGTCACAGCGTCATGATTCCTCGCCGTGAGTTTGAGAAAAAAATGAAAAAAGTCTTAGTAAAGGCAAATCAAGAATAAATTCATGACTAATTAGACTTTTTCACAACTTATCCAATATAATAAACAAAGGTTTAAAACGAAAATACATTAACTTGATAGAATTTTAGAAAGGTCGTGTCAAACGAATGTCTTTAACAGCAGGAATCGTAGGATTACCGAACGTTGGAAAATCAACATTATTTAACGCAATTACAAAAGCAGGTGCATTAGCGGCTAACTATCCATTCGCTACAATTGACCCTAATGTTGGGGTTGTAGAAGTTCCGGATGCGCGTCTAGATAAATTAACTGAACTAGTAGAACCGAAAAAAACAGTACCTACTGCCTTTGAATTTACTGATATTGCAGGGATTGTAAAAGGAGCTTCAAAAGGAGAAGGGCTAGGAAATAAATTCTTATCTCATATTCGCGAAGTAGATGCAATTTGCCAAGTAGTCCGTTGTTTTGAAGATGAAAATATTACCCACGTTTCAGGCTCAGTAAACCCAATTGATGATATCGAGGTTATTAATTTAGAGCTTATTTTAGCTGATATGGAATCAGTTGAAAAACGTCTTCAACGTGTAAGTAAAATGGCAAAGCAAAAAGATAAAGAGGCTTTGATTGAAGAGCCAGTACTTTTGAAAGTTAAAGAAGCATTAGAAAATGAAAAACCTGCACGATCTGTTGAATTATCTGATGATGAGCTAAAAGTTATAAAAGGGCTGCACCTTCTAACGATTAAACCAATGTTGTATGTTGCAAATGTATCTGAGGATGAGGTAGCGGATGCAGTGAACAATCAATATGTAAAACAAGTTCGTGAATACGCAGCAGCAGAAGGAGCACAGGTTATTACAGTTTGTGCCAAAATTGAAGAAGAAATTTCAGAGCTGGACAATGAAGAAAAAGCGATGTTCCTTGAAGAGCTTGGAATTGAAGAATCTGGTTTAGACCAACTAATTCGTGCATCTTATGACTTATTAGGCTTAGCAACATATTTCACAGCGGGTGTACAAGAAGTTCGTGCATGGACATTCCGCAAAGGAATGAAAGCTCCACAATGCGCGGGTATTATTCACTCTGATTTTGAAAGAGGATTTATTCGTGCGGAAACAGTTGCTTATGATGACCTAGTTGAAGCTGGTTCAATGGCAGCTGCGAAGGAAGCAGGAAAAGTAAGATTAGAAGGAAAAGACTATGTCGTTCAAGATGGCGATGTAATGTTGTTCCGCTTTAATGTTTAATTAGAAACGCACAAGCGTTCTGATTATCTCAGAATCGATGAGCTTATCCCACTTTAAACTTGAATGCAAATCGTCTCAAGGCTGGATAGCTTTCATAAGATATAATTATTAATAAAAGCAGGTAGTTCGATTTTTAATCGATATCTACCTGCTTATTTGTATAAATATATAACCTTGGCAGCTCGGGATCATCCTTCACTAGTACATCCTTTGGGAATTTACGAAGTTCCTTATACATGAAAAAGTCTCCGATTGCTCCGGCAATTAAAAAAGCTCCTAAAAGTACAAATAAATACGAATCATAAGCGAACCCTATTAATGATGGAATAACACCTGTTGTCCAAAATGGCAGCAGCAATGCTTTCTTCATAGCATCATTTCGCAAAGGTTTCGTAGTGGTTGCATAGGCAACACCTAGCTTTAAATTTAAACCATAATTTAGATCGCTATATTTTGCCTTTCCAAAAAGCATAAACCCTATTAAATGAAAAATTTCATGCAATACAATTAATACAATATAACCAAGGAAAAAAAGCACAATACTCCAAAAAGAAAATGAAACAGAGTATCTCTGATGTATGATACTATTCATGATGAAAAAGACAATACTTAAGACAAGCGTAAACCATATATTATATTTTGCGACTTTTTTCATTTCGAGTTCAATAATTATTGGCTGAGTGTTTTCAAACATCGTTTCACCGTCCTTTCTTTTAAAGTATAAAACTATCAGAAGATTATAGAAAGTAAAAGCACTAATTACTAGAGGAGAGAAAGTGGGACGCTTGCGCTTTTCTTATTGCATCTAGTTTAATTATATGATACAATTCTACGATGTGAGTATAGTATTACTTGCTCCTTGCTCTCTATTTAAAGAGAGCCAAAGTCCATAAGGAGGTGCAAAATAGATGACAAAGTATGAATTAATGTACATTGTTCGCCCAAACATTGAAGATGAAGCGAAAAAAGCATTAGTTGAACGCTTCAACGAAGTATTAACTTCAAACGGCGCTGAAATCATCGAAGCTAAAGAGTGGGGTAAACGCCGCTTAGCTTATGAAATCAACGACTTCCGCGAAGGTTACTACCAAATCGTGAAAGCTAACGCTGGTTCAGAAGCTATCAACGAATTTACTCGTCTAGCAAACATCAGCGAAGACATCATTCGTCACATCGCTATTCGTGAAGAAGCATAATAAAAACTAACTAAAACGCTGAAAAAGGAGGTTGTAATTGTGATAAACCATGTCGTATTAGTTGGAAGACTTACGAAGGATCCAGAACTTCGTTATACACCAAGTGGAGTTCCGATGACTCGCTTTACAGTCGCTGTAAATAGAGCATTTTCGAACCAATCTGGTGAGCGCGAAGCTGATTTTATCGGATGTATCGCTTGGAGAAAACAAGCCGAAAACTTAGCAAACTTTATGAGAAAAGGAAGTTTGATTGGTGTTGAAGGCCGCATTCAAACAGGCAGCTACGAGGGTCAGGATGGAAAACGTGTTTACACAACAGACGTTGTAGCGGATTCTGTACAATTTTTAGAGCCGCGAAACGCTGGTGGCGGAGCAAATATGCCAAATCAACAGTATGGAGGGCAATCATATGGGGGCAACCAACCTACATATAACACAAGCCAACCGAACCAACAATTTGGTAACCAGGGTCAAGATCCTTTTGCTTCATATCCACAAAGTCAACCTTCTGGAAATCAGCAAAATTATACACGTGTAGATGAGGATCCTTTTGCATCAAGCAAAGGTCCAATCGAAGTTTCTGAGGACGACTTACCGTTCTAAATGGAAAAGCGGAAGCGGTTCGTTAAGGCTCGAGACACGTTGGAAACTCCGACTAGAAGGCGCTTTTTGCCTTCGCTGGAGGAGTTGAAGCGATGCGAGAGCCTAGCCGCTAGCTAGACATTAAAAAAGCTTCGTGCACTTGGTCGTCAAACGCTCGAAGCAAGACAGGAAACTTAAAAAATAATAAAGGAGGATATCGAAATGGCACAACGTCGCGGAGGCCGCAAACGCCGTAAAGTTTGCTACTTCACTTCTAACAACATTACGCACATCGACTACAAAGATGTAGATTTACTTAAAAAGTTCATTTCTGAACGCGGTAAAATTTTACCACGTCGCGTAACTGGTACAAGTGCAAAATACCAACGTAAATTAACTACAGCTATTAAACGTGCTCGCATCATGGCACTACTTCCATTCGTAGCTGAAGATAAATAAGATATCTAAATTAAAGCACAACAAGGTTTAATCAAACTTTGTTGTGCTTTTTTTATAGGATTCCTACAATAGGCACTTTAAATTGCTTTGCCATATATATAAAATTTAAAAATCTAGCCGATACTGTATTTTTTATAAACAATAACTATTTCGGGTGGAACTGGTTAGGCTAATTTCTCCTGTTTAAGGGCATTAGAAAATGTAGAATTTGCAAGAAACAGTAATAGCTTGATGACTCTATACAACATTATGTAACAGCCTTATAAAATGCTAATCGTTGTAAGTCCACATACAATAAGCTTTTTGTTCAAAGCATTAGTGGAACACTAGCTATACGTATTTTCATTAAATAAAATCTTCTAATGTTCTAAAGGGGCTTTTTAATTTGAAGAAAATATTATTATTTTTCTCAATATTGTTTTCTACTACTGTAATTGTAATAGGAATATATTTGTTTTTCGGATTACCTTGGAAGCATCACGAATTAAAAGATGAAATGGTTCAGTATTTAGAAAATCGTTATAAAGATGATTTTTCTTTAGGAACACTTCATTATCAAATTGTAAATAAAAACGTGTATCATACAATGGTTACAGCAAAATCTACAAGTGTTTCATTTCATATTGAAATAACGCCCGATGGTAAAACAATAGAGGATGCTTATTCCATTGAATATTGGTCAGAAGCAGGAGAAAAATATCTTAAACCTATTTTAAAACAACATTTCATGACATGTCATCGTTTTATAGCGATATTTATCTTCTTCAAGAAGAAGTATTCCAACTAGATACATTAAATAATAATCGCGATGTCGCTTATTGGAATGTGTCAGTTGGGTTAGGTTATTCCTTAGACTCAGAGAATAAGACCGAAGAATTACAAAAAATAATTAATTTAATTCATGCATTAGAAAATGAGGGATTCATTATTAAATCATTATCCTTTGATTATCTAGGTAATATAATTATTATCCCAGATGTATACCAAAAAACATTTACTGAGGTAGATGATTTAATACCTTATTTAAAATCCCTTTAGATTCTTAGTGGTTAACACAGAGGGGTTACTTTTCTTGAAGTCTATATTCAAAGCCGAAGATAAAATAAGGTTAAAAATTTCTACTAAAACAGAGTGGAAATGAATATAATCAAAAAATCGACAAAATTCTAATTAGATTTTGTCGATTTTTTTATAGCTATGAATGCTGTAGTTATCTTCATTATCTATAAAAAGACGTGCTTGCAAAGCCAGTTAAAATAAAACTGGTATTTTATTGTTAATGTGGGAACTAATCATTTATCCCTATCCGCTTTTGTCCAATGACTAAAAAAATGGTACAATAAACGAATGAAAAAAGATTTTTTTAATAGCAAAAGGAAGGTTATAGATGCCGAATAATCAAACAAGAAGGCTTGCTCATGGCGCAATGATGATTGCATTATTTGCGATATTTATTGCAATCGCCTTTTATGTACCAATAATCAGTGTCATTGCTACTGTTTTTGCTCCACTACCAATTGCATGGTACAGCGCTAAGTATGATCGTAGTTCTTCTATATTAGTAGCAATTGTAGGATGTATAGTCTCCCTCTTTTTTGGAGGTTTAGTAATTTTACCGTTTTCACTTATTTTTGCATCAGTTGGGGTTGTAATAGGCGACGTACTTCGTTTAAAGAAAAGCAAAGTATTTTTATTTATGTCTTCAGGTATAACTGTACTAATTACTTTTGCTTTACAATATGTTATTTCAATAAAGTTATTCGAAACAGATTTTATACAAGAATCAATGCAGCTCATGCGTGAAAGTTATTCAAAGTCCATAGAGCTATCACAAAGTTTAACTGGCCAAACACCCATTGATCCGGTTACGCTGGAGGCAATGTTTGATATGATGGAGGCTTCTTTACCGGCTTCTATTACAATGGGGGCATTCTTCTTTGCGTTTATTATTATTTCAATTAATTTGCCGTTGTTAAAACGGTTAGGAATTAATGTACCGAAATTTCGTTCATTTAAAAATACCCGATTGCCTCGAGCAATATTATGGTATTACCTAATTGTATTAGCAATCAATTTATTTATTGGCCCTGAAACTGGTACACCTTTATATGTCATAGTTTTGAATTTTTCTCTAATATTATGGGTGCTTTTAACAATTCAAGGAGTATCTTTTGTTCATTTTGCCCTTGATGCTTTCGGTTCACCTAAATTTTTAAAGGTATTGGCAGCCATTATGGCAATTCCACTATATTCCTTTTATGTATTAATAGGAATATTGGACTTAGGTTTTGACATTCGTTCATTTGTCAAAGGAAAGATTCAGAAGTAGGGAGCTGATAAAATGGATACTTATAGGAAGCGACTCATACGACATCCTCTTATGTATCTAACGGTGATTGGTTTAATAGGTTCCATACTATTGTTCTTTTGGAATTTTTGGTTTGGAGCGGCCTATGCGGTCGTCATTGCCATCGGGTTAGTATATGCGTGGAGAATTGAGAAAATTACCTTTCAAGACACAGAAAAACATATAGAATCGCTCTCATTCCGAATGAAGAAAGTAGGAGCAGAAGCCCTATTAGAAATGCCAATCGGAATTTTGCTCGTGAATGACAAATTTGTTATTGAGTGGGCAAATCCATATATGTCCCAAATCCTTGATGAAGAGACATTGATTGGCCAAGAAATGTTTATTATTTCAGAAGATCTATACAGCCTTACAAAATCAGAAGAAAAGCGTGAAAAGACGGTTTCAATTGGTGATCGTCAATTTAAAGTTGTTTATAAACAGGAAGAAAAACTGCTTTATTTCTTTGATGTAACTGAGCAACTAAAAATTGAATCGAAATATTACGCAGATCGAACAGTTATTGCGATTTTATTTATTGATAATTATGATGAATTAACACAAGGCATGGATGATCAAGCAAGAAGTTTAACGAATACAATTGTTACTTCAATTATCAATGAGTGGGCTTTTGCACATGGAATTTTTGCAAAGCGGATTTCATCTGACCGATTTTTAGCTGTTTTAAATGAATCCATTTTAAGTGAACTTGAAAAGAAAAAATTCTCCATTTTAGATGATATTCGTGAAAAAACAGCTCAAAAAAACTTGTCACTAACATTAAGTATAGGTGTGGGTACCGGCTCCTCTTCTTTAATAAAACTAGGGGAATTGGCGCAATCGAGTTTAGATTTAGTTTTAGGACGCGGTGGAGACCAAGTTGCTATTAAACAACCGAATGGGAAATTAAAGTTTTATGGCGGCAAAACAAATCCAGTTGAAAAACGTACTCGGGTACGTGCGAGGGTAATTTCACATGCACTGCAGGATTTAATTAATGAAAGTGATCAAGTATTCATTATGGGTCATAAAAATCCTGATATGGATGCCATTGGGGCTGCCATTGGTGTACGTAAAATGGCTCTAAAAAATAAAGTAGAAGGCTATGTTGTTTTAAATTTTGACGAACTAAATGGCAGTGTTAGTCGTCTAATGAATGAAATTGAAAAGAACTCGGACTTTTATAATTACTTTATAACGCCAGATGAAGCACTTTCATTAATGACGGATAAATCTTTAGTAGTAATTGTTGATACACATAAACCGAGTCTTGTAATAGATGATCGTTTGCTAAAAAGATCAGAAATCGTCGTTGTGATTGACCATCATAGACGCGGAGAGGAATTCGTTCAAAACCCAACGTTGGTTTATATGGAGCCCTATGCTTCGTCTACAGCCGAGTTAGTTACAGAGCTTTTAGAGTATCAGCCTGAAGATGAAAAATTATCAAAGCTTGAAGCGACTGCGCTTTTATCAGGTATTATTGTAGATACAAAAAGCTTTACACTTCGAACAGGTGCAAGAACGTTTGAAGCTGCTTCCTATTTAAGAACATATGGTGCAGATACAATTTTAGTTCAACAGTTATTGAAAGAAGATATAGATACGTATATTGAACGTTCTAAAATAATACAAACAGTTGAGTTTGTCTACCCAGGCATTGCAGTAGCGTATGGCGGGGATAACAAACAATATGACTCTGTTTTAATTGCACAAACAGCAGATATTTTATTAACGATGAAGGATGTTTCGGCTTCTTTTGTCATTGCACATCGTTCAGATGGATTGATCGGAATTAGTGCCCGATCTCTAGGGGATATTAACGTCCAGCTTGTCATGGAAAACCTTGGCGGCGGAGGGCATTTAACAAATGCAGCTTGTCAAATAAAAGCAGATACAATAGAAGAAGCGGTGCTTTATTTAAGAAAAGCAATTCTTGAAACGCTTGAAGGGAGTAATGAGGAATGAAAGTAGTATTTTTAAAAGATGTAAAAGGTAAAGGGAAAAAGGGAGAAGTTAAAAACGTTGCAGACGGTTATGCACAAAACTTTTTAATAAAAAATGGTTATGCAGTTGAAGCAACAAATCAAGCACTTAGCCAATTAGAAGGACAAAAGAAATTAGAAGCTAAAAATGCTGCTGCTGAATTACAAGCAGCTAAAGATTTAAAAGAAAAGCTTGAAAATATTACAGTAGAAATTAAAGCGAAATCAGGTGAAGGCGGCCGCCTATTCGGCTCAGTATCAACTAAGCAAATTGCAGAAGCACTTCAAAAAGATTTTGGAATTAAAATAGATAAACGTAAAATGGATTGTAACGAAGGTATACGCTCTTTAGGCGTTACTAATGTACCCGTAAAACTTCACCATGAAGTAAAAGCAACATTAAAGGTACACGTTACGGAAGAAGCGTAAGGAGAGAACTCTATGAACGAAGGCGTTTTAGACCGCGTTCCACCGCATAATCATGAAGCAGAGCAATCGGTTATCGGTGCGATATTCCTTGAACCACAAGCCTTAATAACAGCATCAGAAATTTTAATACCTGAGGATTTTTACCGAATTGCTCATCAGAAAATTTTCCAAACGATGCTCGATTTAAGTGATCAAGGTAAAGCGATAGATGTTGTCACTGTTACAGAAGAACTTTCAGTAAAAAAGGAACTTGAAGATGTTGGGGGGCTTTCTTACTTAACAGAACTTGCAAATGCCGTCCCGACTGCTGCAAATATTGCTTACTACGCTAAAATCGTTGAAGAAAAAGCTCTTTTACGCCGCTTAATTCGTACAGCAACAAAGATAGTAGAAGATGGCTATACTCGTGAAGATGAGGTAGAAGCGCTTTTAGCGGATGCTGAAAGGAAAGTGATGGAGGTCGCTAGCCGTAAAAATGCCGGTGACTTCAAACATGTCAAAGATGTACTCGTTCAAACGTACGATAATATTGAACAGCTCCAATTCCGTGATGGAGATGTAACAGGAATTCCAACTGGTTTCCATGATTTAGACCGTATGACAGCAGGATTTCAACGTAATGATTTAATTATTGTGGCTGCCAGACCATCCGTTGGTAAAACCGCATTTGCATTGAATATTGCACAAAGTGTTGCGGTAAAAGCTCGCGAAAACGTTGCAATATTTTCTCTCGAAATGGGTGCAGAGCAGCTTGTAATGCGTCTCCTTTGTGCGGAAGGTAATATTGATGCTCAGGTGCTGCGTACAGGTGCTCTGACTTCGGAGGACTGGGGTAAGCTAACGATGGCGATGGGAAGCCTATCAAATTCAGGTATATATATTGATGATACACCTGGGTTGCGTATAAGCGAAATTCGTGCAAAATGTCGTCGTCTGGCTCAGGAACATGGATTAGGTATGATACTAATCGATTACTTGCAATTAATTCAAGGAAGCGGCAAAAGCGGTGAAAACCGTCAGCAGGAAGTTTCCGAGATTTCTCGTTCATTAAAAGCTCTTGCTCGTGAATTAAAGGTGCCTGTTATCGCACTATCACAGCTATCTCGTGGTGTAGAGCAACGACAAGATAAGCGCCCAATGATGAGTGATATTCGTGAATCGGGAAGTATTGAGCAAGACGCCGATATCGTAGCATTCTTATATCGTGATGACTACTACGATAAAGAGTCGGAAAACAAAAACATGATTGAAATCATTATTGCAAAGCAGCGTAACGGCCCAACAGGTACAGTTACACTTGCATTTAAAAAGGAGTTTAATAAGTTTATTAATATCGACTGGTCGCAGCATCAACAGCCAGTACCAGTTTAATAGGCTTAACTTTATAACACTATAAAACTATTTTCAGAACACGAACAATAATTCTATGTTGGAATTATTTGTTCGTGTTTTTTGCTTTTCTTCATTGACTTATACTAGCTATCACTGTTACAATTATTCTGTTTGATAAAGTAAAACTTCAATCGTTGTTTACCAAATGGTTGTTAGTTTAACTAATCGAGTATTTCCGAACAGTTAATGTTTTTTAAGTGGGAATTTTACTGATCGTGAATATGGGATAAAGGACGTAAACGCGTCTAGCGGAGGTGCTGATATGACATCAGTTGTAGTTGTGGGGACACAATGGGGAGACGAAGGTAAAGGAAAAATTACGGACTTCCTATCTAAAAAAGCAGATATAATCGCTCGTTTTTCCGGCGGAGATAACGCTGGTCATACAATTAAAATTGGCGATGAAACTTACAAATTGCATTTAATTCCATCAGGTATTTTTTATAAAGAAAAAACTTCAGTTATGGGCAATGGAATGGTAATCAATCCAAAATCATTAGTAACTGAACTAAAAGGATTGCAAGAACGCGGTATTGATACTTCTAATTTACGTATTTCAAACCGTGCGCAAGTAATTCTTCCTTATCACATCTATCAAGATAAAGTAGATGAAGCGGCTCGCGGCGATAACAAAATCGGTACTACTTGCAAAGGTATTGGTCCATGTTATCAAGACAAAATTGCTCGTATAGGTATTCGAGTAGCAGATTTACTTGATCGTGAAATCTTTGAACAAAAACTTCGTGAAAACTTAGAAAAGAAAAATCGTCTTTTTGAAAAATTTTATGAAGTAGAAGGTTTAAAATTCGAAGATATCTTTGAAGAATATTACGGCTATGGACAAGAAATTGCGAAATACGTAACGGATACTTCAAAAGTATTAAACGACGTACTAGATGAAGGTGGTCGTGTATTGTTTGAAGGTGCACAAGGTGTTATGTTAGATGTTGACCATGGTACGTATCCATTTGTTACATCTTCAAACCCTGTAGCTGGTGGTGTTACAACTGGTACAGGTATTGGTCCTTCTCACGTTTCCCGTGTAGTTGGGGTATGTAAAGCATATACTTCTCGCGTTGGTGACGGTCCATTCCCAACTGAATTATTTGATGAAACTGGCCACCATATTCGTGAAGTAGGTCGTGAATATGGTACAACAACAGGACGTCCACGCCGTGTTGGTTGGTTCGATTCAGTAGTAGTTCGCCATTCTCGTCGTGTAAGTGGTATTACAGATTTAGCACTTAACTCAATCGACGTATTAACTGGCTTAGATACTGTGAAAATTTGTACTGCTTATAAATATAACGGTGAAATCATCACGGAATACCCTGCAAGCTTAAATGTAATTGAAGCTTGTGAACCAGTATACGAAGAACTTCCAGGTTGGACAGAAGATGTGACAGGTGTTCGTACATTAGAAGAACTTCCTGAAAATGCTCGTAAATATGTAGAACGAGTAGTAGAGCTAACTGGCATCAACCTAATGACATTCTCAGTAGGCCCAGCTCGTGAGCAAACGAACATTGTTAATCCAATTTGGGATTAACAATATTCGTTCTGCACCGAAAGCGAAGCGGCAGGTGCAAACAAGGTAGTTCTGCACCGAAAGCAAAGCGACAGGTGCAAACAAGGTAGTTCTGCACCGAAAGCGAAGCGGCAGGTGCAAACAAGAGAATGAATAATCCAATTTGGGATTAACAATATTCGTTCTGCACCGAAAGCAAAGCGACAGGTGCAAACAAGGTAGTTCTGCACCGAAAGCAAAGCGACAGGTGCAAACTTCATAAAGTATTTAAATTAAATCATAAAAAAGAATTCGCAACACAACTGTGATAAATGACAGACAGGTCACTAGTATACAGAAGTGAAGCGAATTCTTTTTGTTAATATTAGAATTATTCCTTCCAAATTAAAGGGCAAAATAAAATTACTGCTCTCCTTTTAGTTATGCTTTGACTTTTTCATTTGTTAATAATGTAACATTACGATCTTTTTCTACTCCAATTTGATGAGGAGATAATTCAAAATGATCAATAGCTGTCCCCACTTTATTAGCAGCACTTTTTAAAATTTCATTGGATAATGTAATTTCTTTAATTTCTATTTGTTGTTCTGAAATTTCAATAATACGTGCACCGATTTCATCCATGACTGCTGAGAGTTGAACATATGTCCAATTGCCTTGTTGAACAATTGAATTATAGTGATTATGGCCATTTATATAAATGTTCACACCTTGTTTTTTATTTAAAATATCCTTTAATGGAATATTTGGATCAACACTTAGACCCTTTTTTTCAGAGTTCGATGTTGTTTCATAAACAGGATGGTGTGCAAATACTAGGACTGGATTTGTTTTAGCAAGTTCCAATTGTTTATCTAACCACTGTAACTGTGTTTCCTCTAATGTCCCACCCCAATCTTCAAAATCTTGATCTTTTGCAGTATCTAAAAATATTAAAGATGCATCCTCATTATGAATTGCATGATATCTCTTCTGTTTCGTAATTTTAAGCATTTCATTCTTTGGCAACCCGTAACAATCGTGATTTCCAATGACATGAATAAAAGGTTTATTAAATTTATGAATAATATCATAAATCTCCTTCAGCTCATCCTCCACACCATAATTTGTTAAATCACCTATTGAAACATACAAATCTACCTCAAGATTAAAAAATGACTCTAAGTATCCAGAGAAAAATATAGATCTTTCTGTCTCTATTTGATCATAGCTCTCTTTAATAGTTGGATAATGTAAATCTCCGAAAACTGCAATCTTCATAATGCCCCTCCTTTAAACTTATTATTACTAGGCTAAGGGTTGAATATTGTGAAGGAATAAAGGCGGTGTTTCTTTATTGTTAACGTATTAATCTACTGTAAATTAACTGTAAAAATATTAAGGATTCAATTAGTAAGGGTGGTCAAAGCTGTATGATTGCTATAAGAACTTTTGAAACAAAGGAGGAGCTATTATTTAATGAATAAAGATTTTAAAAAATTACAGGTAGTAGAAAGAATAGAAAAAAAGAATAAGATTGCTGCTATTAAATGTATGAAGGACTTTGATATTGTATTAGATTATGCAGATGATTTAGCAGCTGCATTTCTTTTAATGGGGAATATTTCGAACATAAAAAGATACGTAGACGCTATACAGAATAAAGGGTTGCCAGTTTTTATTCATATCGAAAAAGTAGGGGGACTAGCATTAAATAATGAAGGGGTTGAATTTATTTCAAGCATCGTAAAACCTGTAGGAATTATTACGACGAAGCCAAACTTAATAAAAAAAGCACAGACACATGGTTTAATGGCAATTCAAAGAGTCTTTATGATTGATACAGAAGTATTTGAGAATACTTTGAATTTAAAAGAACATCGGCCAGATATAATTGAAATTATGCCTTCGCCCCTATATCACATTATTTCTGAATTAACTAGTAGGATAGAGATACCAATCATAACAGGGGGTCTTATTCACTCAACAGATGATATGAAAAAAAGTCTTAATGCAGGGGCAATTGCTGTTAGCACTTCAAACAATAAAGTTTGGAGAGAGAATGTGAATTTAAATTAACAAAGATAAACAAACATTAATAAAAACACAATATCGCCTTAATAATTAGATGATAATTTAAAAAAGACAAGTAGATAGAAACTTTGGTTTGAACTAAGAGAAACCTCAAATATTCTTTGAAGACTTTGAATCTTCAAGGATTGTTTGAGGTTTTTTTAATTAGTTTTATTCTATTTGTCTAATAAATAGGAGGAGTTGAAAATATGAAAAAAGTTTATTCATTAATGTTTCTTTTGCTTTTGGTGACCGGCTTAGCAGCTTGTACAGGAGAAAAGGAAGAATCATCATCTGAAGCAGCAACAAATTCAGAAGGAAAAACAGTCATTGAATATTGGCATGTTAATGCTGAAACACAGGGTGGTAAAACAGTTGAGGAACTAGTTTCCAGCTTTAATGAACAAAGTGAAACTGTTGAAGTTGTGGCGAAATACAATCCTGATATGTACAAAGGGCTAATGCAAAATTTACAAGCAGAGGCAGCAGCGGGAACATCACCTGCTGTAGTACAAGTAGGATGGGCGTTTTTAGATTATTTTTCTAATACATTTGAATACACAGAACCACAAACAATTATCGATCAGCATTTTCCGGATGATAAAACATTTTTAACAGATAACTTTTTACCAAATATTTTAGATTTGGCGGTTAATAACGAAGGTAAACAAGTTGGAATCCCCTACTCATTAAGTACACCAGTTTTATATCTTAATAAAGATTTATTACGTGAGGCGGGCTTAGATGAGAACGGTCCAAAAACTTGGGAAGAATTAAAAACTTTCGCCGAAGCAGTAAAAGAAAAAACGGGTAAATATGGGCTGTATATACAAGAACCTGCGGACAACTGGGCAACACAAGCACTTCTTGAATCAAACGGTGCTCAAATGATTACAAACGGTAAAGCTACTTTCGCATCAGAAGAAGGAATTCAGGCATATTCATTATGGGCAGACTTAGTAGCCTCAAAATCAGCTTTACATATCGGATGGGATCAAGGAGTTCAAAGCTTTATTGATGGCAATGTAGCGATGTTGTATACAACAATCGCACAACGCTCAAATGTACAAAACAACGCTAAATTTGATGTAGCTACTGTAAAATCGCCAGCTTGGGAAGGTAAACAAGTAAAGCTTCCAGCAGGTGGAGCAATGCTAGCTATCACTGCAAAAGGAGAAGAACAACAAAAGGCTGCTTGGGAATTCATGAAATACTTATATAGTGTCGAGTCTATTGCAAAATGGACTGAAGGTACAGGATATGTTCCACCTCGTGAAGGTGTGGCTGATGCAGAAAACGGCTTGAAACAATTCCTAGAAGAAAATGAAATGATGCAAGCAGCAATCGATCAAATGGATGTCGTTGTACCGTGGACTTCTTTCCCAGGAGATGCAGGTCTTCAAGCAGAACAAATGTTAATTGATATGAGGGACCAAGTATTAAGTGGCTCAATCACTGTTGAAGAAGGTCTAAAGCAAACACAAGAGCAGATCAATTCACTCTTACAATAGATAATACCTGTAAAGAGGAGGAAGGGTGTTCTAGTAGTCTACCTTCATTGACTAGAATGCCCTTTAAATTAAAAGAAATGGTGATGATATGACGACAACGATATTATCAATTAAAAATAAGGAAGGTCGCATTCAAAAGATTGCTCCCTATGCATTGTTGCTGCCTTCTTTAATTGTCTTAGGCTTTTTCATGTTTTGGCCGTTTTTATATACGATTTATTTAAGTTTTTTTGATTGGAATATGGTTAGTACAACAAAAGAGTTTGTAGGATTTGAAAATTATATTGATGTACTCAAAGATCCAGTCACTTGGAAGGTAATGGGTAATACAATGTTATACATTGTACTCCTATTAGCTGTGAACTTTGTTGTACCGTATATATTCGCCTATGTAGTAGAATTTGTTCTTCAACGTATGAAAGGATTTTATAAATCAGCATTTTTCTTGCCGGCATTTATTTCCTTAGTGGTAGGTTCAATCTTATTTACGTGGATTTTAAATCCTGTTTCAGGACCTGTTGCTATTATTGCAGGTTGGTTCAATATAACAATCCCCATTTGGAGTAAGTTAGATGGTTGGGTCATTGTTGTCATTACACTTATTACATCATGGAAAATTTGGGGTTATCATTTTATTTTACTCTTTGCTTCTATTAGTGGAATTTCAAAAGAAGTCATTGAAGCAGCACGTCTTGACAATATTCCTCTATGGAGAATTTTCTTTCGTATTGTTGTGCCAATGAGCAGCTCGACTGGAATTTATGTGTTTATTATTACTATTGTTCAAGGATTACAATTTGCATTTACACCTATAAAAGTTATCACGCAAGGTGGACCGAATTATGCCAGTTCAAACGTGATTTATCAAGCATTTCATGAGGCATTTGTGCTATATCGCACAGGGCATTCTGCAGCATTATCAACTATTACGATGATTATCTTTATCTTCTTGCTCATTGTTGAATTTAAATTTGTAGAAAGAAGGATTTATTATGAAAATAAATAAACGGTGGGAGATTCCTTGGCATATTATTTTTTTCATATTTATCCTGGTATTACTATATCCTATTTTTTATGCGCTTGGATTTTCTTTAAAATCGTTGCAGGACGCCTATAACAGTCCACTTTCAATAATTCCGAAAAATATAACGTTTGAAAACTTCAATCAATTATTCACAAGTTTACCAGCGTTAAAAATTACATGGAATACTTTTGTAATTGCTTCAGTTGTAACGATTTTTAAAATCATTACATCATTTCTGGCAGCATATGCCTTTGTATATTTCATTTTTAAAGGAAAAAACGTTATCTATTTTTTCCTAATTAGTACGATTTTTTTACCCTTTACGATCACAATGATTCCAAACTATTTAATTATATCGTCATTAGGTTTAGCTGATTCTGTTTGGGGCGTTATATTGCCGCAGCTTGCAGATGCAATGGGAATATTTTTATTAACACAGGCGATGCGCTCTATTCCTGTTTCGTTAATAGAAGTAGCTCGACTGGATAATATGGAACATTGGCGCATCATGAAAGATATTGTACTGCCTTTAGTACGTCCAGCAGTAACATCCACAAGTATTTGGTTTTTCATTATGGCTTGGAATGAATATGTATGGCCGGTATTAATTTTAAAAACGGTAGATAATTATACATTGCCACTAGCACTACAAATGTATATAAGTTCCGAGGGTGGAACGAATTTTACTGTAGCGATGGCAGTGTCAGTTATAACAATGATTATTCCACTTACTCTTTATTTAACATTCCAAAAATATATTATCGGTACATTTGTTTCTTCAGGTATTAAATAATGGAAAGGTTGAGATGATGAACGAAATACGCTTTGAGAAAGTAAAAAAAAGCTATGGAAAAGTGGAGGTTGTTAAAAGTCTTGACTTCTCTATTCGCGATGGAGAACGATTAATTTTATTAGGTCCCTCAGGATGTGGGAAATCAACTACTCTCCGTATGATTGCAGGGCTTGAAAGTATAACAGAAGGTAGGCTTTATATGGGAGGACGCGAGGTAAATGATGTACCAAGCGGACAGCGAGATGTTGCAATGGTATTTCAAAACTACGCTCTTTATCCACATATGACAGTTAAGCAAAATATTACGTATGCATTGCGTACACAAAAGATGACAAAAGACGAAATTGAAAAGCGATTAAAAGATGCCTTGCAAATGCTGGGACTTGAGAAGTTAGAAAATAGACTGCCGAAAGATTTATCGGGTGGCCAGCGTCAACGAGTCGCGTTAGCCCGTGCAGTTGTTAAACAGTCACCATATTTTTTGCTTGATGAACCATTGTCCAATTTAGATGCACAGCTTCGTGGGACAGCTCGAAAAGAACTGGTACGTATTCATGAAAAATTTAAGCAAACGATGGTATATGTTACCCATGATCAAATCGAAGCAATGACCATTGGAGATCGAATTGCATTATTGAATAATGGTATTTTGCAAATGCTTGATACCCCAGAAAATGTATATCATCGCCCAGCAAATATTTTTACAGCTACTTTTATTGGTTCTCCTGCGATGAATGTGCATGACGTTAGATTCATTGACGGACAGTTACAAATTGATGAGCAATTTTTCGGTATCGGAAATGAATGGAGTCTGCTATTAAAGAATTATCGGAATAAGCAAGTAAAGTTTGGTGTCCGACCAGAGCATATTCATTTAAGCACTGAAATGAGTGAAGGAAGGATTTGTGGAGTAGTAAATACTATTGAAAATTTAGGGGCACAATATGCGGTCTATGTTCAAATTGGCTCCAAAGAATGGATTGCCTTGTCACCTCATCGAGGATTTAGTAAAGGACAGAGAGTATATTTAGAATTTGACTATAACAATTATCACTTTTTTGATCCTGAAACAACAAACACAGTTGGTTATCCTTCTACATTAAATTTAAATTCAAAAATTCCATTAAAAGTTGAGGTATAGCAATAATGAAAATCTTTATTTCAGATTTAGTGTTATTAGGTCAAGATCCAGTGTCGAATGTTCGCGTATTAAAGGAGAACGGATTCAATGATATAGAAATTATGATGGATGGAGCATTTTGGGATAATTCACAGGAAGAACGGTTTGAGCTTGTACAAGAATTGAAGAAATTTGAAGTTAATTATACAGTACATCCTCCAGCGTGGGATATTAATTTAACAAGTGAAACTAAGTATATACGAGATGCATCTTTTCAAGCATATGCTGATGCAATCGAATTTGCTGGCTGGTTAGGTGCGAGCCATGTTGTGATTCATCCAGGCTTCACATTTGCCCCAGAATTTGATAAAAAAGTTGCAATTAAACATGCAAAAGAGTCGATTATTGAGCTTTGTGAGTTAGCTAATCATGCAAATGTAAAACTTGCTATAGAGAATGTAGGATATAACGGAACGAGTATTCTAACAATAGAAGAATATGTTGAGTTTTTAAAGGAAGTTCCTGAGGAGGCCGGTTATTTAATTGATGTTGGACATGCTCAGCTTAATGGATGGGATATTGCAAGTGTAATACGCCAAACATCATCACGCTTAATTGCATTACATTTACATGATAATGATGGCCAGGGAGATCTTCATTTACCAATTGGCAAAGGAGTTATTGAATGGGAAGTTATTTTCCATGAGCTGCGTGATTTAAATTTAGAAATTAGCTATATTTTAGAATATGGGCAAAATACAAGTTTAGAATATTTAAAGACTGGACAGGAGCGTTTAAAAAACGAGTTATCATGGAAGTTAATTTAAATTGTTATGATGCACTAGCTCTAGATTTGGATGGAACTATTTACGTTGGAGATGAAATAATTGAGGGTGCACAGGAAACGATTTATAAACTGCGCAGCATGGGAAAAAAATTATTGTTTATTTCTAATACACCAACACAAAGTCGAATAGATACTGTAATGAAACTGAAAAAGCTTGGTATTGAAGCAGCAATAGACGAAGTATTAACGGCAGCGTATCTTACGGCTTGTTATTTAAATGAGAATTGCTCAGACTGTAAAGTATTGATTGTTGGAGAGAAGTCCCTTATAGATGAATGTCAAAAACTAGGAATACCTTGTACGAATAATCCTTTGGAAGCAACTCATGTTGTTGTAGGACTTGATCGAACATTTACATATGAAACAATGAATAGAGCGATGCAGGCTGTTATCAATGGTGCAGCGTTAATTGTAACAAATCCTGATCCGAGCTGTCCTGTAGCGGAGGGACAATTTGTTGCGGATACGATGGCAATTGCTAAGGCTATTGAGGTAGCAGCTAGTGGGAAAATAACCGCAATCGTTGGTAAACCCTCAGCCTATTACGCATCAAAAATGGTAGAGTTGCTTAAATGTGAACCAAGTCGGTGTCTTATTGTAGGAGATCGATTAGAAACGGATATTTTATTAGGCATGCATCTAAATATTGAAACTTGTTTAGTGTTGTCTGGTATTGCAAAAAAGGAACACTTGGCAATTTCATCTATTCAACCAAATTACATTATTAATTCAATAAAGGATTTTATTTTATAGAAATAGGCTATTTTAAGTCTGGCTAGTTGCTTTTAAATATTTATAAAATGAAAAAAGAGTGTAGATAAAGTTGACTTTGTCTACACTCTGATTGTTTTGTATTCCCCTGTTTAGTGAATATCTCTTTTCTTGAAACGTCCACCTCTTACTTCACTAATATTGCCTATTGCGAGGAATGCATTATCGTCAATACTTTTTACTATTTCCTTCATTTTTGATTCTTCTAGTCGAGTAATGATGCAAAAAATTACTTTTTTATTATCTCCAGTATAAGCACCCTCGCCATGCAAGTATGTAACGCCGCGGCCTAAACGATCCATTATTGCGCGGCCAATTTCATCAATTTCATCACTAATGATATAGACAGATTTAGATTCTTCCATACCTTGAACAACAATGTCGATCATTTTTGCTGCAATATAATAAGCAACGATTGAGTACATTGCTTTTTCCCAAGTAAAGACGAAACCTGCAACAGTGAAAATAATAAGGTTAATAAATAAAATAATTTCCCCAACAGAGAAAGGAAGCTTTTTGTTGAACAGAATAGCTAGTACTTCTGTACCATCTAAGCATCCGCCAAAACGTATAACAATCCCAACACCAAGGCCTAAAATAATTCCACCAAAAACGGTAGCTAACAGTAAGTCGCTAGTAAATGGGTGTATATGATGTAAAAGTATAGTGGTTACAGAAAGAACGGTAATTCCGAGCGCAGTAGTTAATGCAAAAGTTTTACCGATTTGCTTATATCCTAAGAAGATAAAAGGAAGGTTTAAAATAAAGATAAATAATCCAAGGGGCAGCCCTATTAGATGAGATGCAATGATGGAAACTCCAACGATCCCTCCATCCATTACATTATTTGGAACTAAAAACAATTCAAGCCCAACTGCCATTACTATCGCACCAATCATAACCATGAAAATGCGTATAACTAGTTTACTAATACTAGCCTTTCTCTGGTCAGCCGGGTGTACAACAATATCGCTCATATTGTATCCCCTATCTATTGAATTAAATTAAATTTTCTATATATTTCAATTTTATATGAAAATAGCAAATCTACAAAATAAAATGATTTCGAAACTTTGTGACAAGAAATCTTCAAATAATACATTTATATTACAAAAGACTCAAATTGTTCAATCCAAAAAAAGTTTATGGTACATTAAAAAGGTGTAATTTACTACATGGAAAATTAACCCTATCTTTTTTAGGGTTGTCTTTGGAAGGGGCTTGTACATGAGTTCGAAGTGGAACATCAAAAGAGACTTTACAAAGAATCAATTTTTAAGTCTTGAACAAAGTAAAAAATCAATTATAAAAAAGTCTGCTGTCACAGCAGTTTTATTATCAACTGTAACTTTTAACTTAGCATTTGCAAATGAAAATAATACTAATGATTCACTACAAAAGATATACCATGTGTATATAGATAATAATTATATTGGTCCAGTATCAAACGAAGAAGCAGTATCAGAAGTTATTCAAACAAAAGAAAAAGAAGCTAGCACTCAGTTTAAAGAATTTGATATTGAGGCTGGTACAAATGTTACTATCATTCCAGAAAAAGTATTTTCTTATCAAACGAATGATTCTGTGACCTTAGAGAAATTACAAGAAGAACTAGCTGTTGAAACAGAGGCTTATGCACTTCAAGTCGATGGTCAACCTATCGTATATTTTAAAAATCAGAAAGACTATGAAGAAACACTTCGCCTATTAAAACTTGAATATGTAACTGAAGATCAATTACAGCAATATGAAAAAACTGCTTCTACTAATGAATTACCCAAATTAGAAGTTGATGAAACTCGTATAAATGAAATTTCTATACAAGAAGATATTTCAGGCAAAGAAACGAAAGTAAATCCTGCTAAAATTCTAACTCCAAAAGAAGCAGTTAAGTTTTTACAAACTGGTACTCTTGAAAAAGAATTATATAAAGTACAAGAAGGAGACGTACTTAGCAAGATTGCTAGCAAACATAATTTGAAAACGTCTGAATTATTAGACTTAAACCCTGACTTAGAAGTAGACTCGCTTCTGCAAATTGGACAAGAAATTAATGTAACAGTTGAAAAACCGTTAGTTAATGTTCAAGTTGTTTATGAAAAAGTGAATATGGAAAAAATGGACTATGCCAAAATCGTAGAAGAAGACGATGAAATGTTTAAAGGCGAAAAAGTAGTCAAACAAGAAGGGTCTTACGGTAAGAAAGAAGTAACAAATTTAATTACAGAGTTAAACGGTAATCGCGTTAAAAAGGCTGTTACAGATGAAAAAGTAATCTCAGAACCTACTAATAGAGTTGTTGTAGTTGGAACAAAAGTAGTTTCTTCTCGTGGAACTGGCAATTTCGCTTGGCCAACAAATGGCGGCTATATTTCTAGCCAAATGGGATCTCGTTGGGGAGAATTCCACAGAGGAATTGATATTGCTCGACCATCTAATTATGATATTAAAGCATCAGACAATGGTGTCGTTACATTTACAGGCTGGGATGGAACTTATGGTAATAAAATCGTTATTGACCATAATAATGGATATGAAACAGTTTATGCTCACTTATCAGAAATAAAAGTAGAAGTCGGACAAGTGGTGCCACAAGGTTCTTTAATTGGTATTATGGGTTCAACAGGTAGATCAACAGGAACTCATTTACACTTTGAAGTACACGAAAATGGCTCATATAAAAATCCGTTATCTTACTTAGACTAAAGAGATGGCTGTCCCATAAGCTTAATGCTTGTAGGACAGCCATTACGATTTTTTATACTTTTAAGCAGGATCGCTGCTGTGATAACCCCGTCGCTAAGGATGTATCCCATTCGTTTTTGGGATACATCTTTTTTTGTAAAAAAGGACCATTGAGTAGGCTAAACTGTTACATGCCTTCTTCAACTTATTTAGCCTTTTTAGGAAGTACCGGCCTATAGGGCATACACAAAGTAGAAAGTGATTAATCTAGAAATGTAGCAGGTTGCAGTGTTTCCCTAAATCCCAGCTAAAAAGGCGATGGATTTTTCAAAAATTGTCGAATTATTTCCCAGAAAATAATAAGTATGTGCAGATACGCTGTAAGCTACAGCTTATTTTAAATTATAATTTTACCCAAAGCACCTTTGTCTTTCTCGTTATAGAGCTTTGTTTGATATAATGTAACTTATAATGCTTTAACAATAAAAGCATGATAGGGTGAAAAGTATAAAACTGAACTAAATTAACTTGAACAATAGATAAATTGAAAAAAAGGAGAGAAAAAGTATGACAAAAACGATATTAGTTGTCGATGATGAAAAGCCAATTGCAGATATTCTGCAATTCAATTTAGTAAAAGAAGGTTATCAGGTAATATGTGCGTATGATGGTGATGAAGCGTTAGAAAAAATTGAAGAGCAGCAACCAGACTTGATGTTACTTGATATTATGCTTCCAAAGAGAGATGGTATGGAAGTTTGCCGAGAAGTAAGAAAAAAATATGATTTTCCTATCATTATGTTGACTGCAAAAGGATCTGAAATTGATAAAGTACTCGGTCTTGAAATGGGTGCAGATGACTACGTTACAAAACCATTTAGTACGCGTGAATTAATTGCTCGTGTAAAAGCAAACATGCGAAGACTAAAGGCTTCTTCTCAAGTTGAAGAAATTAAAGAAGAAACGAATGACATTACAGTTGGAGCTTTAATTATCCAACCGGAAGCATACTTAGTTTTGAAGCGCGGCGAATCAATTGAACTTACACACCGTGAATTTGAATTATTACATTATTTAGCTAAACACATTGGTCAAGTAATGACACGTGAGCATTTACTTCAAACTGTTTGGGGATACGATTATTTTGGAGATGTACGTACAGTAGACGTAACGATACGCCGTCTACGTGAGAAAATAGAAGATAATCCAAGTCATCCAAACTGGATTGTAACACGTCGTGGTGTTGGATATTATTTGCGAAATCCTGAACAGGAGTAGTATGAATGCATAAAGTAAGCTTTTTTAAATCGATTCATGTAAAAATCGTATTAATCTATGTTTTGCTCATCATCATTGCATTGCAAATAATTGGAATATATTTTTCGTCTGAATTAGAAGAGAACTTAAAAACAAACTTTCAGGAATCGATTTTTCAAAGAATCGATTTAGTACAATATAGCCTTCGTGAAGAGATGTTAAAAGAACGTGATGAAGAATCACCGACATTAGAACAGAGCTTAAGCTTAATTTTACGAGAGTTTACAACAGGTGATATTAATGAGATTCGCGTTGTTGATAGTAGAAATAAGGTGCTAGCTACCTCTGATATTGATAATCAATCGATTGTAGGGCAGCGTTCCAATGATGACATCGTCACAAAATCTATATCAGCTGAAACGTATTTAGAAGAAATTGCCTTAGACCCGGATACTAGAAAAAGAGTTTGGGTGCTGGCGACGCCGATTTTTGACGCAATAGGCCCAAATGGAGAAGTGATTGGGTCAATTTATATTGAATCAAATATTGAAAAAGTTTTTGAACAAATGAGTGATATTAACGGGATTTTTGCTGTAGGGACAGCGATATCACTTGCAATTACGATTATTCTTGGTATATTGATTGCCAAGACGATAACAAAACCAATATTAGATATGCGTAGACAAGCACAAGCGATGTCTCGGGGAAATTTCTCGCGAAAAGTTCGTGTTTATGGTAATGATGAAATTGGACAGCTTGCAATTGCATTTAATCATCTAACAAATCGTTTGCAAGAAGCTCAGTCAACAACTGAAGCTGAGCGAAGAAAATTAGCATCTGTTTTAAGTAACATGACGGATGGAGTAATTGCAACTGATCGAAAAGGTAAAATTATTTTAATTAATGATCCGGCTCTTAATTTCCTAGATGTTACACGTGAAACAACTTTAGGTCGACCAATTGCCTCTGTACTTGGCCTGGACCAGGAGTATAGTTTTGAAGATTTAATTCATATGAAAGAATCGATTAATTTAAATTACAGTACACAAGAAAAACCTTTTATACTAAGGGCTAATTTTTCTGTTATACAAAAAGAGACTGGTTTTGTAAACGGTTTAATAACAGTATTGCATGATATTACAGAGCAAGAAAAAATTGAAATGGAGCGGCGGGAATTTGTTGCAAACGTTTCACACGAATTACGTACACCATTAACTACAATGCGAAGTTACTTAGAGGCTCTTGCCGATGGGGCATGGAGAGATGAAGCCATTGCACCTACATTTTTAAATGTAACCCAGACAGAAACAGAGCGTATGATTCGCCTTGTTAATGATTTATTGCAGCTTTCGAAAATGGATAGCAGAGATTATAAATTAAATACAGACTTTGTTGAGTTTAATAAATTCTTCAATCGCATTATAGATCGTTTTGAAATGTCAAAGTCTCAAAATGTGAAATTCATACGTTATATCCCTGAAGTATCATATTTTGTAGACATTGATACAGATAAACTAACTCAAGTAATCGATAATATTATTTCCAACGCCTTAAAGTATTCACCAGATGGCGGAAATATTCGATTTGGGTTTACTGTTCAAGATAATATGTTAAAAGTGATGGTATCTGATGACGGGATGGGTATCCCTAAAGAAAACGTAAGTAGAGTTTTTGATCGATTTTATCGTGTTGACCGTGCTCGCTCGCGGGAAATGGGTGGTACAGGCCTAGGTCTTGCAATCGCAAAAGAAATGATTGAAGCACACGGCGGTAAAATCTGGGCAGAAAGTGAGGAAGGAGTAGGGACGACAATTTTCTTCACATTGCCATATGAATTAGACGAGGCGGGTGATTGGGAGTGAAATATGTTGAACCTTTAAAATCTACTTTCCTTTTACTCCTAGTTATTTTGAGCTTGATTTTAACGTTTTCTATTTGGAGTTATACACCACCCTATCAAGTGATTGAAGAATCACAGGTAGAACAAATTACTGTGGGCGATCAGAAAGAACTACATCAAGTTGTTAAACCTTATCGCTTGTTAGTAAATCAAAATGGAAACTTTTCTGGTACAATTTCAAATTCCGTTATGGATGATTTGATGGGGACTTTTCTTAATTTACATGCATCAGAGTTAAGCTTTGTTCAAAGTAATTTAACAGAAGAAAAAATCAATTCGATGATTCGGACAGATAACCGAATGACTCTTTTTTTCTCAGCAGAAGTACCAATTAATGCATTCCGTTCCATTTTAGAGTTTACACAAAATGATTTGCCTGAAGTATCATTTAATTCGTTAATTATTGATTGGAGCAAATTCAGTCAAACTCGTACTCTGCAGCTTCTATTTGTAAGTGATAAGAACCGTACACTTTTTAGTACAGAGGTTGCACTAAGTGATGAGCATTTTAATGCAACATTTAAAGATGCTATTCTTCAGACTGTTCCTTATGAGGAAATTAAAAGAGATGATAAATTATCATTATATGTTCCAGTTGATCCAATGGAGCTAATACAATTCACGTATTATATCGATGAAATCTCACCAGATAAGTTTAAAGAGTTGCTGTTTAATGATCCAAATATTGTGAAAAAGAATATAGAGAGCTTGAATTCATCCAAATATACTGATGGCATGGCATTTATGACTTCGGACACAAATACAAAAACGATTAATTATGTCTATCCAGCATCAGAAAGCATTGGTGAAATAAAAGAATCCATTTTATTGCAGGATAGCTTCGATTTTATCAATGACCACGGCGGACTAACAGGAGATTTCCGCTACGTATACATGAATGCTCGAAACCATATTACAGAATACCAACTATTTTTAGAAGGAATTCCTGTGTTCAGTAGTGTAACTTCTACACGCATTGCAACTACTTGGGGAGATAAACAAATTTTCCGATATAGACGGCCATATTATTTACTCGAAATGGATATCACTTCGGAAAAAACAATACAAACATTGCCTTCAGGAGCAGAATTAATTCAATCAATTGAAAATTTAAATGAAATTGATGACATTGTTGTTGGTTATTATTTAAAGAAAAATGAAAATGAGCTTTTATATACATTAGAACCAAATTGGTTTGTTATTGATAATGGCAGTTGGACACGGGTAACGACGGAAACAATAGGAGGAACTGGATATGGATTGGAGTAAATCAAAATCTATATTCATCGTCGTATTTCTTATACTGGATGTTTTTCTCTATTCCCTTTATTTAAATCGGCATACAGAAGCCCAGCAAGTTCCAATATTAGGTGAGAAGAACATTGAAGCGCGTTTAAAAGACGATAATATAACATATGGAGCATTACCAACAAATACTGAAAAAGCTTCCTACATCTCGGGGAGAGTTAAAAACTTTGAGGAAGAAAAAGTACAACTTCAAAATGTTCAGACTGCGACAATAGAAAATAATAATAAACTTATTGTTCAACTAAGAGAACCAGTTAAAATACCTGGCACTTTGGAAGAAGCAAACTTTAGCGAATTTTTAAAGCAATATGTATATAATGGAGCGAACTATTCATTATGGATGGTTGATGAAGAAAATCGCAGAGCAACCTTCTTCCAAAGTGTGAATAACCGTACAATCTATTATAATATTAATGGTGTCTTAACAATTTATTGGAATGAAGACAATGAAATTGTAATGTATGAACAAACTATTTTAGAAAAAATAGAAGAATACGAGGAAGAAGAAACGCTTCTAACACCAATTCAGGTTATTCAAGCACTCTATGCAAAAGGAATGTTAAAACCAGATTCTCGAATTACAAATATGAAACTAGGATATTCGACACTCGTTCAACTAACTAAAACTCAAGTGTTTGTTCCTACTTGGGAGGTTCAAGTTAATACAGCAGACGATGACACGGAAGAATACTTTGTGAATGCAGTTGAAGGTAAAGTAATTGACGTTCAAATAGATTCTTCGAAGGTTGAAGAGGTAGAAAATGATGTAGAAGAAGCCCTTGAATCTGAAGAGGTGAAAGAAGCGAAGGAAACTAACAAAGAAGTAGATACAGAATAGGGAGTAATTGTATGCGATTTAGTGTTTTAGCGAGCGGCAGTACTGGAAATGCAATTTATGTAGAGAATGATGAACATGCATTTTTAGTTGATGTCGGATTAAGCGGCAAAAAAATGGAGCAACTATTTGCTAAAATAGGTCGCGATATGAAAAATTTATCAGGAATTTTAGTTACACATGAGCATAGTGATCATATAAAAGGACTAGGTGTAGTTGCTCGAAAATACAATGTGCCTATCTTTGCAAATGAAAAAACATGGTTGGCTATGGATGAGCATGTTGGGAAAATCCCAGAAGATCAGCGATTTTTATTTAATATGGAGACTGTCCAATCATTTGGTTCATTAAGTATTGAGTCTTTTGCTGTTTCTCATGATGCTGTAGATCCAATGTTCTACGTATTTCACGAAAATGATCGGAAGCTTGTTATTATCACGGATACTGGGTATGTAAGCGACCGTATGAAAGGAATAATACGTGGGGCAGATTCATTTGTTTTTGAAAGTAATCATGATATTGGAATGCTTCAGATGGGGCGTTATCCTTGGTCTGTTAAACGCCGAATACTGAGTGATGTTGGACATGTATCCAACGAAGATGCTGCAGTTGCGATGAGTGAAGTTGTTTTTGAAAAGCCAACACAAATATATTTATCCCATTTAAGTAAAGATAATAATATGAAAGACTTAGCTCGAATGAGCGTAACACAAACATTGCAATCGTGCGGCATTATAGCAGGTGAATTTGTCCAATTGCATGATACAGATGCGGAAGAACCAACGATGCTTGTGACGGTATAATGAATAACATTTAAATAGGTCATCCGAAAATTCATTTTAGGACGAAATTGAGCAAGAGTGGGCTTATCCACCACAGGGACAAGACCTATAAGCAAATAATTACTAAAGAAAGGGCTATCCAGAAATAATATTTTCTGGATAGCCCTTTCTTTTTTAATTTTGTTTTATTTCATTTTCATGTAATTTTAATGTTCACATTGTATCATAATGACAACAAGAGAACGAAAGGATGGATATATATGAGTTATTATAATGACGATGATAAAAAACAGTATGACGAAAATGAATCTGTTAGCTCCTACTCGCCCTTACAAGAACGTTTAAAGCGAGAACAAGAGGAAGAAAATATAAGACGTACGAATAAAAAAAATGGAAGCAAAGCCGGATACTTTGTAAGTGGTCTGATAGGTGCCATTGTTGGTGCTCTTATTATTTGGCTGCTGCTGCCATCGATGGTTGGGCAGCTTCCTAGCAGTTCCAACGGCAATGTAAATAATGATGCAGGCACACCAATTACACAAACAGCTACAGAAGTTACAACTGATGTGACAGAAGCTGTAGAAAAAGTATCGAAAGCAGTAGTTGGAATTACAAATATCCAAGAGGTAACAGATTTTTGGAGCCAACAATCAGGTACACAAGAAGCTGGAAGTGGATCTGGTGTAATTTATAAAGTTGATGGCGACAAGGCCTATGTTGTAACAAACTACCACGTTGTTGAAGGAGCAAAACAACTTGAAGTAACATTGGCAGATGGTTCAAAAGAAGAAGCACAGTTAGTCGGCAGCGATATTTGGACAGATTTAGCGGTCGTATCAATTAGCAGTGAAAAAGTAGATACAGTTGCAAAGTTTGGCGATTCTGACGTATTAAAACAGGGTGAATCTGTTATCGCAATTGGGAACCCACTTGGTCTAGATTTCTATGGTTCTGTTACAACTGGAGTAATCTCTGGTACTGATCGCGCAGTACCTGTTGACTTAAACTCCGACGGATATGAAGACTGGGAAACAGAAGTATTACAAACAGATGCTGCTATCAACCCAGGAAATAGTGGTGGTGCATTAATTAATATTGCCGGTGAATTAATCGGTATTAATTCAATGAAAATTGCTCAAGACACAATTGAAGGTTTAGGATTCTCGATACCAATTAACACAGTTATTCCAATTATAGAAGAACTGGAGAAAAACGGTGAAGTTAAACGTCCTACAATGGGAATTGGATTATTAGATTTAACAGATGTACCTGCATTTTATCAAAAACAAACATTACGTTTACCAGAAGAAGTGACAACAGGTGTAGTTGTGTCAGAAGTAGTTCAAGGTTCTGCTGCTGATAATGCGGGTATGCAGCAATACGACGTAATTGTAGAATTAGATGGCCACAAAATCGAAAACTCTATTGATTTGCGCCAGTATTTATATAATGAAACCGATATTGGCTCTACACTAAAGGTTAAAGTATATAGACAAGGTAAGCTAGTAAATTTAGAATTAAAGCTAACTGAAGGAACAACAGTATAAGTATTCTGTGGATAACTTAAAGTTATTAACAAAAATAAGACACAACGGGTAGTGGAAGAAAATCCTTTTCTTTCCTACCTGTTTTTAGTTTGTTACAATGGTTTGTGGATAACATAAGTAGAAATGTGAATAAGTTTGTGGAAATTTCAGAATTTAAGGAGACGATAAAAAATGAAAGCATATAGCTGTGAAACCCATATAAATCACGCTTTGGATGTGGTAGTAGCCGAGACGGAAGAGTATCCAATTATGGATATTTTAAATGAAGAAGAAAAGTTATCCACAAAATGTTCTTACTGTGAAGAACAAGCAACATATGTTGTATCAAGTAAATAACTTTACACTACATATAGATTGGTGTTGTGGATATGTGTATAACTTCTGTGGATAATTTGTTTGTAAACGAATTGTAAACGTGGATAAGTTGTTTATATTTAAATTTTCTAACTAAAAGAACAATAATAAATGCCCATCTATGAAGTATTTTAAATAAAATGACAGTATGGATTATCAATGTGGGTAAATAGATTATTAATGGATGGTAAAGGTGGATAAGTTGTGAATATCACAATCATTTCAGTCGGAAAGTTAAAGGAAAAATACTTAAAGATGGGGATTGAGGAGTACGTTAAGCGATTAAGTTCCTACGCGAAAATTGATTTAGTTGAAGTAGCTGATGAAAAAGCTCCTGAGCAATTAAGCGATGCCGAAATGGAAATCGTAAAGCGCAAAGAGGGCGAACGAATTTTGGCGAAGATATCAGAAGGCATGCACGTGATTGCACTAGCCATTGACGGTAAAATGAAATCCTCAGAAGAATTGGCTGCTGAGTTGGAATCTTTGATGACCTATGGAACGAGTAAAATTACTTTTGTGATTGGTGGCTCACTCGGCCTACATGATGATGTACTAAAACGCGCGGACGAAAAACTAAGCTTCGGCAAAATGACTCTGCCGCATCAACTGATGAAATTAGTCCTTGTTGAGCAAATTTATCGGAGTTTTAGGATTATTAAGGGTGAACCGTACCATAAGTAAGTGCGGTTTATTACGGTGAACCACCATAAGTAAATAAGGTTTATAAAAAACCACTAAAGAACGTTCATTAATAACGTTTTTTAGTGGTTTTGAAATAAAATGGCTACACAGCTTGTGTTTATAAAACTAAACTAACGATGATAGCTGAAAGTATGCTTACAAGTGTGGCGCCATATAACAGTTTCAGCCCAAAACGTGCAACGGCATTCCCCTGTTTTTCATTCAGACTTTTGACAGCTCCGACAATAATACCAATAGAAGAAAAGTTAGCGAAGGAAACTAGGAATACAGAAAGAATTCCCATAGTTCGTTCACTAAAGTGATAATTGCCTCCAGATAAATCCAACATCGCAACGAATTCATTGGTCAACAGTTTAGTCGCCATAATTGAGCCGGCACTAACCGCCTCTGAGAAAGGTATTCCCATAATGAAGGCAATTGGGGAAAATAGATAACCTAGTATCGTCTGGAAAGAAATACTAAACAATAGCTCAAACACATGGTTGAATCCCGCCATTAATGCAATAAACCCAATTAACATTGCCCCAACGATAATTGCTACCTTAAAACCATCAAGGATATACTCACCGAGCATTTCAAAAAAGGATTGCCTTCTATCCTCCTGTATTTCTAATATATCCTCACGTGGGTCAATCTCGTACGGATTAATAATTGTAGCTATGATAAAACCGCCGAATAAATTTAAAACTAAAGCTGTGACAATATATTTTGGTTCCAGCATCGTCATATAAGCACCAACTATGGACATTGATACAGTCGACATCGCTGAAGCACATAAAGTATACAAACGCTGGTTCGAAAGCATACCAAGTTGTTTTTTTAATGTGATGAAAACCTCCGATTGTCCCACCATTAGTGAGGCAACTGCATTATATGATTCAAGTTTACCCATTCCGTTCACTTTACTTAATAAAAACCCAATCCCCTTCATAAGGAATGGCAGGATTTTCAGATGCTGAAGAATACCAATTAATGCAGAAATAAATACAATTGGCAGTAATACATTTAAAAAGAATGGGGCCTCTCCCTCATTCGCGATGCCGCCAAACACAAAGGAAATCCCTTCGCTTGCATATTCGAGCAGCGTACTAAAAACAGCAGCTATTTCTCTGATGATGATTAATCCAAATTCTGTATTTAACAGTAACAATGATAAAAGAATTTGAATAACAATCATTGTGATAATTGGTTTGAATTTTATCTCTTTTCGATTGGAACTTGCCAACCAAGCCAAAAATAATACAACAAATATACCTAAAATAGAAATAACGTATTGCACAAGTAACCTCCTGATGAATTAATTTATATGTGATCGCTAAAGTTACCGTTAGAATAGTAACCACTTTTACTTAAGATTGCAATTGATAAAGATTATTCTGTGCCATTTAACTCTTTTAAAACAACAAAAAGTGTTTCGCTCTAGATTTAGAATGATTTATATAAAGTATTTAATTTAGTTGAATTTAATATTCATAAAAGGGTTTGAGGGGAATAATCATTGGGCGGTTCGTAGTATATTCAATTGACATAGGTTTGCAGAGGAAAAAAATAAATGCCTTTATAGAGAAATGTCTAAAAATGCATAAAACTAATCCTATTATGATTCAATCCTTGAGGCTGATGAACATAAGGGTCTCTGATTACTTCGCATATCATTTCTATTAAAAAAATGCCGCTCACTGCTCGTTTCTTACCGAAAAATTCGGCATTTATCGAGAAGTGAATGGCACTATTTTAGTTATAAACTATAGGCTTTTTTCTTCGTTAGTTAATAAATTTTGGATAACGAGGTTTGTTATATTTGGAACTACTTCTAGGGAATAAGTCATTTCCATTCGTTCAAGTTTCTTGTGAGCATCCAAACCATATGGACCAATGTTAATAACAGGTACATTTATATCTCGGATATCTTGAAACTCAACATAATGTTTTGTTCCCCAACCTGGGTTATTTTTCGAAACGGCGTTGATTCCATCTTCATCATCACTTAAAGCCATAAAACTCATATCAGAGATATACGGGAAGAAGTTTCGAGTAACAATTGGGTGTGGATATTCCGGCTGTATTGTTGCTACTGCTTTATCAAGAGCGTTGATTAAGTTAAGCTCATCAGTTGTTTTCCCTGTCATTTCGATCCTTGGAGAGTATAGGGAAGAGTAAAATAAGATAATGGCCGGATTTTTATCCTTCATCCATTTCCAGGCTTCCTCAACAACTCGTGCAGCAAACATGCGAGTATCTAATTCCGTATTTGTTAGGAGATTTTGCTTAAATTCATTCATGTGTACAATGAATGAATTGCCATTTTCCTCAATTAATAAGTTCTCCATTTCTTCATATGTAAAAACTCTAGGCTTCCAAGGAACATCGACAAAGGGTTCGCCACTAATTTCACTATATTTGCGATATCTTTCTTCAAAAGTAGTAAGTGCATTGGTAAAAGCAATCATGGCTTGTTCCTTAAGCTTGATTAGTACGTCTTTGGGAGACCAAGAATGAATAAAGAAATTATAATAAACATAAGCAGATAATGCTGTTTGAACAGTATAAGATGGTTTTAAGTCCGTTTGTTTTAACGACACGGGCGGGACCGTAGTTTCTCCATATGCTTCGTTGCAAAGCTCTGGATTATAGTTTATTTGTTTTGTTAGTTCTGCAGCAATAAAGTTAGGATCTAAACCTTCAAAAGCTGAACCAACATGTGTTTCTGCACCTGTTATAAAGAATGATGGCAGCAGCTTACCAACCGTTCCTTTATAGATATAGCGATTTTCATCACCTTCAAAGCGTGGTGAAACGAAATCAGAATTAATGGCTGCAACATATTCAAAGCCATGTTCTTTCTTCCACTTTTTTAACGTTTTTAAAGCGGAAAGAACTCCGTGTGAGCCGTCTTCCTCGTCACATTCAGCTAACAATAAGATGTTGCCGTCCAGTTCCTCAGGATGTTCAGAATAGTACTTTAAGAGATAGAGATTGCTCGCAACACCGCTTTTCATATCAAGAACGCCACGGCCAAATAACCAATCTCCAGATTCTAAATGTTCTTTAGCTGAAGTCGGTAGGTTTTCCTTTTTTAATGCCTCCATTAAATCATCTGGAGAACAAGCATGTTCTTTCAATTGATTGAAGTCATCAATCCCAACCGTATCGATATGTCCCATTAAAATAATTGTACGGTTACTGTTTCCTTTTTTTCCTTTAACAAATGCCATAACATTATATCGTTCTTGGTCATCGTTATTGGTTTTCTCAATAGCGACTGAGCCAGGATTATTTAAAAAATATGGTAACGATGAAATGATTTGAAATAAAGAGTGGGCAATTGTACTTTCGCCAGCTGTGTTTACGATACTTTCTATGCTAACAAGTTGTTTTGTATATGTAAGTATATCGTCACGACAATTCAACATACGACGGCCTCCTTTTTGTATGATATTTTATCAAAATGTAACGTAAGTTTAAAAACTCGTCAAGTACACACTAGTACAATTAAACTAAATTAATATTGTATTATTTAAAATATTCTACTATAATGGATAAAGTTATATTAAATTTTATATTAAATCCTCATCTTTTTTGCATTAGGTGGGGTAGAGGTCGCGGTTTATAAGAGTATCCTATTTGAGATTTAGTGAGATCTATGAAAATAGGAAAAAAGGATAAATCGCCGAAGCTTTTTGAAATCACTATTTTCATTAAAGCTGGGGCTGCACTCGAATAGGGGCAGAACTGTCACAATTCCTTTGAATTGTGGAGAACTATCGTAAAAATGCAAGAGATGAGGGTGTTCTTAAAAACACTGTCAATTTAAATCGACAGTGTTTTTTTATTTCAAAGGAGGAGTACATATGAAAAAGCTTTCTATTTTTTTAGTTGCGGCAATGTTGTTAATGTTATCCGCATGCGGCACACAGCAAAGTGAACAAGTAGAAAAAGAAACAAAATCAGGTGATTCTGAATTTGGGTTAGTCAAAGAAGGGTCATTAACCTTTGCAATGACAGGACAATACCCTCCATTGAATTTTAAAAAAGATGGTAAATTGACAGGGTTCGATGTGGAAATTGGAACTGAAATTGCGAAACGTATGGGACTTGAAGCAAATCCTGTTACAAATCCTTGGGAAACGATTATTCAAGGGCTAAAGGCAAAAAAATACGATGCGATTATCGGTAGTATGACTGCAACTGCTGAACGTGATGAGCAAATTGACTTTACAGAACCTTATTATCTGTCAGGTGCACAAATCTTTGTTGCAAATGACAATACGGATATTCAATCGAAGGAAGATTTACAAAGTAAAACAATTGGTGTTATTCAAGCAAGTACTTGGAAGGATATAGCTGAAACATTAACTTCACCTGACATGGTTAAGGGATATCCAGTAGACGTTAATGCACTTCAAGACTTGTCACTAGGTCGCTTGGATGCTGTTATCACAGATAAAATCGTTGGTGTAAGTGCACAAAACGAAAAAGGCTTAGATATTAAACCAATTGGTGATTTATTAAATGAGGACCGCGTGAGTATAGGTATTGCTGAAGGAAATACAGAACTTGCAAACAAAATTAACGAAGCGCTTCAATCAATGATTGATGATGGCACATACGAAGAAATTAGTATGAAATGGTTTAATACAAACATTATGGAAAAGTAAAATTATGATTTCAGGCAAGCGCCTTGTACTAGGCGCTTGTTTATAAAGGAAGGAGGCTGGTCTCATGGTTTTTTTAGAAAATATCGCGGGTATTTTTAGTGAACATGGAATGGCTTTTTTAAAAGCTAGTTGGACTACAATCGCAATCACAGCTATTTCCTTGCTAATCGCTGTGATTATTGGACTTATATTTGCTAGTTTTAAGATTTCTTCGAAAAAATTCCTAAATTGGATTGCTGATATTTATATTGGAATTATCAGGGGAACGCCTCTAATTGTTCAAATTATGTTTTTATATTATGGATTAGCCAATATTATTAACTTAAATAGCTTCACTGCAGGTGCATTGGCATTGGGAATTCATACTGGTGCATATATTGCTGAAATTTTTAGAGGATCTGTACAATCGATTGATAGGGGACAGATGGAGGCAGCGAGATCGTTAGGAATGTCGCAATCACTTGCAATGAGAAGAATTATTTTCCCACAAGCTTTCAAAAGATCCATTCCCCCCTTGGCCAATCAGTTCATTATTGGTTTAAAAGATTCTTCCCTTGTTGCTTATATTGCGGTAACAGATTTATATAACACAGCCCTTGGAGTCCAAGGAGAAAACTATATGCCATTTGAAACTTATTTTGTTGTTGGTATTTACTATTTAATCATCGTTCTTATTTTCACTTGGGTTGCTAAACGAATTGAGCAGAAAATGGATGTCAGCAAGCCTAAGGAGGTTAGTATTGCATGATTGAAATTCGTAATCTTTCAAAATCCTTTGGAAAGCTTGAAGTTTTAAAGAATATTAACTTAAATATTAACGAGAAAGAAGTAGTTGTTTTAATTGGTGCAAGTGGTTCAGGTAAAAGTACGTTACTTCGATGCTTAAACTTTTTAGAAGTTGCACAAAGCGGTGAAATTACTATTGATTCTGAGAAGATAGACATAGTAAAAACAGATTTAAATAAAGTAAGAGAAAAAGTAGGAATGGTGTTCCAGCACTTTAATCTTTTCCCTCATAAAACTGTGATTGAAAATATAATTGAAGCGCCGATTTATGTTAGAAAAAAGTCTAAAAGTGAAGCAAGTGCAAAAGCAATGGAACTACTTAAAAAGGTAGGCTTAGAGGATAAGGCAAACTATTATCCAGAACAGTTATCAGGAGGACAAAAGCAACGGGTTGCCATTGCAAGAGCGTTAGCGATGGAACCAAAAGTAATGCTTTTTGATGAGCCGACTTCTGCATTAGATCCTGAATTGGTTGGTGAAGTTCTTCAGGTAATGAAAGATCTCGCAAGTGAAGGAATGACCATGGTGATTGTGACACATGAAATGGGTTTTGCAAAAGAAGTTGCAGACCGAGTTATCATGCTTGCAGACGGTAATATTATTGAAGAAGGACATCCAAATGATATTTTTGCCCATCCAAAACATGAGCGTACACAAAGGTTTTTAAATCAAATATTATAAAAAAGGAAAATCTACCTTCAGTATTATTGAAAGGTAGATTTTTCCTTTTAGTACCCTCTTGTTATTTTAGCTTCCTTTGCTATTTCTTTTAGAACAGTAGTATTCATCTCGGCAAAGATGTATTATAGCAACTTTTTGGGCTCACTAATTGTTTCGAAATTTTCTACCTTACCTCTTTTAATGAAAAAGAGGAAGTTTTAAGCACTATTTTTAGGTAAGTGAAACTATCGAAGTTCTTAAATAATATGCAAGCTGAAGTTTTAAAATATCTTCAGGATTGGAAAATGAAATTTGAAGTTTCTCTTCAATTTTCTTTAAACGTTGATATAAAGTATTCACGTGGATATGTAAAATCTTGGCTGTTTGCGTAGCCTGACGATCGTTTTCCATATATGCAAGCAGGGTTTTTTCTAAATCCAATGTTCCATCTTTATTAGATTGAAGGGGTTGAAAAATCTCATTAACAAAAGAGTTCAATTCTTCAATAGGTTGGTGAATAAAAAGATGATTAATGCCTATATCTTGATAATTTACGATGCTTTTAAGCTGCCTTGAGATAAGAAAAGAAAGGGCTTTATCAGCTTCAGAGTAACTTTTGGCAATATTATTCATGCTCGGATAGCAGGTACCAATCCCTATTTTTAGTGATTCCTCATGAACATTCATCCAGTCGGAATGAATAAACATCAGTTTCTTTTTTACATAATCTTGATCTTCAAAATGAGTAAATTGACATACCAACGTTACTTTATTTCCATAACCAAAAACGATTGAAATATAGTTCCCTAAATCTTTTTTTATCTGGGTAATTATTTTATGCATTTGCATATTAAGAAAGTGGAAATCTGCATAGGGATTTATATGAATTAAGACCGCCATATAAAAGGGATAATGATCAATTCTAAGTTCATTGGCCTTCTTTCGTATTAGGTTATAATCTTGGCACTGAATAAAATCATTAAATAAATCATTTGTTTTTTGATAATATGAATCCACTAATGTTTGATTTCTTATAATCTCTAATGCAATTACTGAACTTGCCTGTTCGATAATCATCTTGTTTAAAGCAAAAAGTTCATCCTCCTCCATTTCAACTACCAGTATTCCAATTGGGACATCAATAGCAATTATAGGGTGAATATAAAGTGATTGATTATTAAAAGACACCGTAAAAGATTGGGTTTGTAAATTTGCATTTAACTTTATCATCTCTGAAGGAAGTTCCCATTTCCAGGAGGGCGGACTTGAATATTGTTGATGATCTGTTAAGTCTACTATCATTACTGGATGGTTTATCATCTTTTTTATTTCATTTACGATTTTCTGTAAACCTTTACTTTGAAGGGATAGTTTTATTAACGAATTGTGTATCATATCTCGTTGAATTAAAAGATCATTTTGTTTTTTTAAGTTTTGGTAGAGCTTTGAATTTCTCAATACAATAGAGACTTGATCAGAAAAACTTTCTAGCAGTTGTTGATCATCTTTCGTTAAAAGGAGATAGGGACCCTTTTGGTATACAATTAATACACATAAAGTATTACCCTCAACAATAATTGGAACTGAAATAATAGATTTCAAATCGTCAAATTGGACAGAATTATACAGGTGGAAAAGATTATCTGATGAAATATTAGATGATTCTGAGATAATTTCATCTATCTTAGTAAGAATAAATGATTTATTATCTTTAAATGTTTTCCCGATAATTCCCTCCCCGACCTTCATCCTCATTTTCGCTATTTCTTCATTAGGACCGCCCGTCCAAGCTTTAGGAAAAAGTACATCTAGGTTTGGTTCGTACATCCATAGAACTCCCATATCTGCCGCTGGAATAACAGATAAGGCATTTTCCAATATTTTTTTTAACAAATCATCTAAATCTTCAAGTACAGATATATCACGGATGCTCTCCATCATTTTGTTCCTTACATATTTCTCCCCATCGAGCATTAATTGCAAGAAATGTAAATCTACTATCGGTTTTAGTTTTTGAGTGATTTCATTGTTTAGTGCTGGGGATTTACTGATTCTGAGGACAATGGTTGTATGATTGGAATAATGATAATAAATATCGATGAAATTTTCATAGGTACGTATAGTTTCATTAATGAATCTCCCTGGTGCTGGAGTTTCTTTATCAAAATGGTTAGATAAAACAAGTGAAAAATCTAATCCCTTTATACTCTGCCACACTTGAAATTGTGAAAGGCAACAGTCATCAATTAAAAATTGTTTAATTTTCACTAAGGTTTCCACTTTTCACACCCCCTATTAGAATATGTAGGAATCAACATAATTTACGTCATTATTATATAGGACCAAACATTGTTTGAATAGTCTTAATTTTTTATAATTATAGCTAATTTATTAAATTCAACTAGGAGGAACGTTATGGTATCTAAATTATCGCAGAATTGGAAGTATGTCATTGTTATCTTGCTATTTTTAGGATGGTCAATTGGAAATTTTGATCGATTTTTCATGAATTATGCGATTTTAGGTATTTCAAAGGATCTTCAATTAAGTACTTCCCAAACAGGAATTGTTTTAAGTAGCTTTTTTGCAGGTTATGCCTTAATGCAAATTCCCGGTGGGTGGCTCGCAGATCGTTTTGGTTTCCGTAAAGTCATTATCACAGCACTTCTTGCTTGGTCCATTTTCACGATTTTTTCAGGTATGGCCTGGTCCTTCGCGTCCTTAATTCTCATTCGATTTTTATTTGGACTTGGGGAAGGAAGCTTTTTTCCATCGGCATCCAAAGGTATTGCGAGTTGGTTTCCGCAAAATGAACGGAGCCGTGCCATGTCCTTTATGCTTACCTCGGGTACGATTATGGGTGTTATAACGCCAATTATTGGCACCCAGTCTATGCAAACTATCGGTTGGAGAACAATTTTTTATATTGCGGGTGCTGTTGGTATTATATTTGTCTTGCTATATATGATTTTCTTAAAAGAACAGAATAGTTCAACAGCAGAGAAGGTTGAAACCACTTCTAAGAATAAAGCACCTTTAAGAGATGTTTTAAAAACTCCGATTATATGGAATTTGTTCATTGCCTATTTTGCGATTTATGCCGTGCAATGGGGATTAATGACATGGATGCCAACCTATTTAGTAGACGCACGACAACTTGACTTAACATCGGTTGGATATATTTCAGCTATTCCAGCGGTTGCAGGAATTATTGCAATGCTTACAAGTGGATATATTTTAGACAAGCTACCTGAAGGGAAAGACAAGTTAATTGCAGCCGTATTTGCGGTATTAACGGCAGTATTCCTATATTTAATGGCTTTTGCGCCAAACATAGCCATGTTTGCTGTTTATCAAAGTATCGTTACAGTATTCATGTCGTTTAATATTGTTCTTATTATCTCAGCTCCACTAAAAATGCTATCTGAAGAGATTGTAGGAACTGCAAATGGGTTCATTAATACTGGTGCACAATTCGCTGGTGTTCTTACTCCCATGTTAATAGGATTTTTAGTCGATGCTTTTGACGGTTCTTATACAGTTGCTTTTATTATGCTGATAATGTTTGCCCTATTGTGTGCTGGATCTTTATTTTTAATTCGCCCTAAGAAAGAAGTTGCCTATTTAAAAAAAGTTGAAAGTTAGGAGATGGAAAAATTGACTGCTTTATCAGATAAAATTACAAGTTTAATAGATAATAAACGTACATTATTTACACAGCTAAGTGATCAAATTTGGGAGTTTGCTGAAACTAGATTTGAGGAATTCCGCTCATCTGATTTGCTTTGTGAAGCATTGGAAAAAGAGGGGTTTACTATAAAAAAGGGAATAGCTGGTCTTGAAACAGGCTTTATCGCCTCCTATGGGACAGGTCATCCGGTAATTGCTATTCTCGGTGAATACGACGCTTTAGCAGGGCTAAGCCAACAAGCAGGCAGTAATAATTTTGAACCCATTATTCAAAATGGAAATGGCCATGGCTGTGGGCATAATTTGCTTGGAGTCGGTTCCTTATCAGCAGCTATTGCGGTTAAGGATTATATGAAAGAACATAACCTTGATGGAACCGTACAATATTTCGGCTGTCCGGCAGAAGAAAGTGGTTATGGGAAAACCTTTATGGCAAGAGACGGTTATTTTAAAGATGTGGATGCTGCCTTTTCCTGGCATCCTGCCACAATAAATGCTGTCATGAACTCCACTGCAAATGCGGTTATCCATGCACACTTTAAATTTAAAGGGAGAAGTGCACATGCCGGAGCAGCACCACATTTAGGGAGAAGTGCTTTAGACGCAGTCGAACTTATGAACGTTGGAGTCAATTATATGAGAGAACACATGATTGACGAAGCCCGGATTCATTATGCTGTAACTAATACAGGAGGAATGGCTCCAAATGTAGTTCAAGCCGATGCGGAAGTTACTTATTTAATCCGTGCACCGAAACCAAATCAAGTAAAAGAGCTCTATGACAGGGTAGTAGATTGTGCACGTGGTGCAGCACTAATGACGCAAACGAAGGTAGATTACGAAATTCAAGGCTCTTGCCATAACTTAATTCCTAACCTGACTCTTGAAAAAGTAATGCATCAACATATGCAAGAAATAGGCGCGCCTAATGCTACAGAACGGGATATAAACTATGCAAAGACAATCTATGAAACTTTGACAGATGAGGAGAAGGCTGCAGCAGCTTTACAAGTTGGAAAGCAGGGAGCTTCTCAATTAGCTGAACGACCTATTGCCGACTTTATCGCCCCATTTTCTGAAAAAGAGACATTTATGGGAGGTTCTACGGATGTTGCTGATGTGAGCTGGAATGTTCCAACTGCACAATGTGTTACTTCCACTTGGGCTTTTGGAACACCGTTTCATACTTGGCAAGCTGTGGCACAAGGTAAAGAAAGCTATGCTCATGATGCCATGTTATTAGCCGGAAAAGCAATTGCATGTACCGCTGTTTCGGTACTTGAAAGTCCCGAATTACTTGAAAATGCTAAAAAAGAATTAGCGGAAAGACTTGACGGGGAAACGTATACATCCTTAATCCCGAAAGAGCTTACACCTCCGTCATATAAACAAAAAGTAAATTAAACAATATGAAATTCAGTTATTCAGTCGCACTAAGCAGTGGCAGAATAGTGATTGAAACTTTAGTGAATAAAGGAAACAAGAGAACGGTTTTTATGCTTTAAGCGTAAAAACCGTCTTCTTTAACAGGAGTGAGCATATGTCCTTCTCGAGTTTAAGAGAATTAATTGAACTTGCTGAAAAAGAAAAAACAACCATTGCGGATTTAATGATATATACAGAGGTACAACAGAAAGGTAAATCCAAAGAGGCAATCCTTGATAAAATGGCTGAACAATTTGCAGTGATGGAGGAGGCTGTCCGTAATGGAACGATGAGTCCTGTTATGTCCCGGACCGGTTTGACAGGTGGGGATGGCCACCGACTTCACAAATATGCAAAAAAGGGGGATTCCTTTGTTAACCCTATGACATTAAATGCTGCAGCAAATGCGCTTGCGGTTTCAGAGGTGAATGCAGCGATGGGTCGAATTGTGGCAACGCCGACAGCAGGCTCAGCAGGAATCCTGCCAGCTGTACTCGTTCATGCCCTTGATAGCGGGAAATTTACTCGTAAGCAAATTATCCAGTCATTGTTTACTGCCTCTGCTCTTGGTTTAATTATTGCGAATAGAGCGTCAATCTCAGGGGCAACTGGCGGGTGTCAGGCCGAAGTTGGATCTGCTACAGCAATGGCAGCCGGCACCCTTGTTGAACTGGCAGGTGGAACACCGACGCAGGTTGGAAATGCTGTTGGAATCGCTTTAAAAAATTCATTAGGGCTAGTCTGTGATCCAGTGGCGGGGCTGGTAGAAATCCCGTGCATCATTCGCAATGGTTTGCATGCGATTACGGCACAAGCTGCAGCAGATATGGCGTTAGCAGGAGTAGTCAGCATTATCCCACCAGATGAGGTAGTTCATGTGATGCATGAGGTAGGACAGCGAATGCCTGAGTCGTTAAGGGAAACGGGGATAGGAGGTCTTGCCGGAACTCCGACAGGCAAGAAATTAAAAGATCAGATATTCAGTGAAAAAAACAGTGATTGTGGTCCAGCAAAATACCAAAGTGCCTATGAAATTATCGGCCCTGTAATGGTCGGCCCATCGAGCTCACATACGGCCGGAGCTGTTCGAATTGGGAACATTGCCTATCAACTTTTAAATGAAAAACCATTATCTGCAAAGTTCTCATTAATGGGTTCCTTCGCTGATACTTATCAAGGACATGGAACAGACTTAGCACTGTTGGGTGGTGTTATGGGATTATCAACAATGGATGATGGTATTAAAAATGCAAAGGCTATTGCCAAAATACAAGGCCTGCAATATGAATTTACAAAAAAGGCGTTGGGAGGCAATCACCCTAATACAGTTCTTGTTGAATTATCAGGGGCGTCGCGTCAGGTCAAAGTACTCGCTAGCTCCTTAGGGGGCGGTAAAGTCGAGGTACAGGAATTGGATGGTTATCCGTTGAAATTCTCCGGCGAACGTCCAACATTGGTGATCCGCCATACTGATCGTAAAGGAGTTATCGCTGAATTATCAGGAGCTCTTTATAAAAATGGTTTTAACATTGCACGGATGGCGAATGAGCGTTCAAAAATCAATGGTCCGGCCATTACGATTTGCGAAGTTGATAATAATGTTGAAGAAACTATTTTAACGTTATTAACGGAACAATTTTCAATTGTTAGTGATATCGTCATGGTTGAAACTAAATAGTACCCAGCAGGGAAAAAGGGAGGCAATCACCGTCTCCCTTTTTAGTTCTATTTATGCCTAGTCCCATTGGATAAACAATAAGTATTATTTTTAAATATCCATTCCAGCGTTCCTGCCTGGGAAGAAAGATAATTGCGGATTCAATTTATTTTCTTTTGCAGTCCTTACATCCGGAGTAAGTCTGAAAACAACAGTATGACTTCCTAAAGAAGATCGATATTTCTCGATATGAGATTGTGAAAGTTCTTTCTCATAGTAACCGGGTACATACTTATCCAACATGGCTTGCATTGCTTCTGTAGCTTCTTTTATATCATTTACCGTTTCTAATACACCGAATAGCATTACACTCATATAAGCAGTGTCTGTCTTGGCTGGTATAGGGCTTACCATAGTTCCATAATCCTCAGATACTGTGAAACAACAGTTGGGATTAGCATGAATCAAATCTATTTTTTTCCCCTGTGCAGCTCCATGAAAATATATAGCCTTATTCATCATGACAAAATTCAAAGGGACAACATAAGGAGCTTCCCCATCCGTTAATCCAAGGTAACCTGTCCGTGCTTGGCTTAAAAACTGTTCAATACGATTATCATCAGTACATTCTAACTTTTCTTGGCGGATCTTATTCATTTTCCATCCCCACTCTCTACAAAAATGATAAAATTATTTTAAGAAATATCTGTACATAAAAAAAGTGACAGAATTAAAAAGTTTAATAGGGACAGATGGAGGGTTAAATATGGAACTCACCCCATTTTTAGATAGAGACCTGTCAGAGCCGTTATATAGTCAGTTATATCATTGGATTAGGAAAGAAATTGAAGAAGGAAGGCTATTACCAGGTGTGAAGATGCCATCAATTCGCCAGCTAACGATGCATTTAAAAGTCAGCCGGAACACAGTTGAGGCAGCATACCAGCAGCTGCAATCAGAGGGCTATCTTGAAAGTGTCCCTAAAAGTGGAATATGGGTTGCTGAGATTGAGAAACCTTTGCTAAATTCTACTGAAGTAAAACATCCTATCATGTTGGAATATAAGCCTTCAAGTGAGGTACTTGTAGATTTTGAATATGGCAATGTGGATCTTGACAAATTTCCATTGAAGCAGTGGAAGAAATGTCTGTCAGATGCAGTTGATCAAGAGAGCAATTGGTTATTTCAGTATAGTGAAAAACAAGGTGAGTTTGCATTGAGGCAGGAGATTTCAAACTATTTGCTGCAATCCAGAGGGGTACGCTCAACACCAGAACAGATTCTTATAACAGCTGGTACACAAACTTCAATAGAATTGATCTGCCGTCTTTTATCACTCCAGGGGAAAACTGTGGCAATGGAAGAACCAGGCTACAGTGGAGTACGATCGGTCTTTAGAGATCAGGGATGTAATATTGAACCTGTGCCTCTTGATAAGGACGGATTGTCAGTAGAAACTATACACACGAGCAAGGCGAAAGCGGTATATTTAACACCATCTCACCAATTTCCATTTGGTATGGTTTTGCCTATAACAAAAAGATTGCGATTACTAAAATGGGCTTATCAAACAGGGGGATATATTATTGAGGATGATTATGACGGTGAGTTTCGATACCGGGGACAGCCAATTCCATCGTTGAAATCTCTAGATGAAGAGGAAAAGGTAATTTATTTAGGTACATTTTCTAAATCATTTCTTCCTTCAGTCAGATTAAGTTATATCGTATTTCCACCTTCTCTAATGGTTCAATATTCACAAAAGTTTTCGGCTTATAATCAATCTGTCTCTCCTATTATTCAGAGGACTATGGCTCAGTTCATGCAATCCGGTGAATTCGAAAGGCATATTCGAAGAATGCGCAAGCTATATCAAAAAAAACATCAGACCCTGCTAAAAAGTATTGAACAATACATGGGTACTAAAGTAAAAATTGTTGGAGAAAAGTCAGGCCTACATATTTTATTGAAACTAAAAGGGATAACAGCCTTAGAGCTGATCGAAAGGGGTTTTAAGAAGGGTGTCAAAATTTATTCCCCTGCAATGTTTTGGCTTCATCCGTCCATCGAGAGTAATTCCTATATCATGATAGGATTTGGTGGTTTATCAATTGAAGAAATTGAAAATGGAGTTAAATTACTCGCTAGTTGCCTCCCGGAAATGGAAATTGGCGAGATATAATGAAACCATAAAACCTTATATGTTGAATAATAGGCTTGAATTAGTGTTATAAAACCTTAGTTAGATATTTTACGAAGAACCGTATCACAAGTAAATACGGTTCTTTAGAAGAGTACTATTTAAATACGAGAATGGTGCTCTTTATATTTAAAAATATGTAGATAAGTATGTGTAATATTCGAGTATGTTTTTCTATTTAAGAGTATATTTGATTGACCATTTTTCCAACCTATACAAATTGTATACGAATATTTTTCTTACGTTTAAACTGTTCAAGGTGATTCGGCTGGATTTCTTCAATACTAATCTCTCGTTCTATTAATTTCTGTTCCCCATCACCAGCCCAAAAAATAAGTAACTGTACGTTTTCACTCGCCTTTATATGTGTCTTTATATAATCTACAAAATCAGTTAAAAATTTGCCTTTCCAATTTCCGTCTAACGAATAAGCATATTCTTTTTCAGTATAAAAAGCTAAATCATAAGGTGGGTTATTACAAAAAGATATTACCAGCTCACCAAATGCTGACGCATCCGGTGCATGTAAAATGCGTGTATCATCATCCATCGAATGCCAAGACTGCACTGGTGTTTTGTCTGAAATTGGATATAATTTCTTTAGTTCTCTTACTGTAATTTCAGTAATACCGCTATAATCTACTTCTTCTAGTGGACAATCAGAAACTAGGAATGTAAATAAAGACATATGTTTTGAACAAGCTCCTTTAAAAGATTAGTAGTTATTTAATTCAACGGTATGTTGTTTTTTCCCTCTAAATGTATTACAAAAAAGGTATTTTGTTAGGATTAATACTGTTCATTTCATTGGAAACGTACTTAGACCAGTAATGGAGAACGGTATCACAAGTGATAGTAAAGTGGAAGTTTGAATTAATAATATAAAAAGAAAGACGCCTTAAAAATTGTACCTGTCACCACCCGTATTAATTTATCGACATTATTCAGGGAGTGACAGGTACTGTTTTATAACCAAACAAACCCCTCTGTTGAAAGAGATTAATAATTTGCAATTGCAGGAGTCATTAATGCTTTATTTATAATTAGAATAAAATAATTTAGTCTGAAGAATATCTATTGAACGCTCTATATCCTTTAAATCTTCTTTAGTAGCATTTTGAATTCGCTCTAAAAAGCGGGATTCTATGGATGCAAAAGCTTCGTTCATTAAAAGTTCTCCATCTTGAGATAAACAAATATATTGTTTTCGTTTATCTTTACTATCCCCTATCTTTTTAATTAAATTTTTTTCACTCAATTTGCTTAGTTCACGACTGGTGTTTGGCATAGACATTTGCATACAGTCATTAATCTCACTAGGTGTCACTGGTTGACTTATTGCAATATTCTCAAGAATTTTATATTGAACTTGGGTAATTGAATCAGATTTCACATCTTTAGTTAATTCATGAGTTACACGATGTACTGATGCCGAAAATGATACGAATTTATTAAAAAGGATACTTTTGTCCATTTCTCTCACCTCTTATTGCAAAGGTAACAAAAAGATTATCAAAATACAATTATCAATTGATAACAAAGTTAGATGGTGATATGATTTGATTATCAAATGATAAATAAGAGGTGCGCCATGAAGATGCTAATCGTTTATACTTATCCAAATCATAAAAGTTTGAATTACGCATTTTTTCAAAATGTAATGAAGGGAAGTAGCGAAAATCCCTATATTACGGAGGTAAAAGTTCTCGATTTATATGAAGAGGGGTTTAATCCACTTCTAGTATTTAACGAGGATAAACGAAGACGTGATATGCATACAGATCCTAATATTGAAAAATACAGAAAACAAATTACATGGGCTGACAAGATTGTCTTTATCTATCCAATTTGGTGGGGAAGACCCCCTGCGATGCTTTTGGGATATATCGATCAATTATTTGCTTCCAATTTTGCATATAAAGATAAAAAAGGGTACTTTCCAGAAGGTCTATTAAAGGGGAAATCCGTAGTATGTGTATCTACCATGAAGGGACCTACTCACTATCCATTTCTTTGGTTGAATAATGCGCATAAAATTTTAATGAAAAGAGCCTTATTTAATTTTGTAGGGATCAAGAAAGTGAAGTTTTTCGAATTTGGGAACATGGAAAGTCCAAAAGGAAATCAGATGAAAAAGTTAGAAAGGATTTATAAATATTTCAAAAAGATAGACCAGTAAAAAATAATAAAACGTTATGTCCTTTAAGTGGAACCTCATTCACAGTTATGATGTTGAACAGTACCATAAGTAAGTGAGGGTTAATTAATATGAGATTCGAGTAGGAGGGAAGTGATTAGTCTTATTCGATTCCATCCATCTAATTCTCCGAAAAATGGATTTGATATTACTAACGCAAAATAACTAACCATTTTTTAGACTCCACCTTCCAAGAGATCCTCATGGATGCACCATTATATATGAGATGGCCAGTAAATATGATTTATACCTTCAGGATTGCAATTATCTAATTTTTATTAAATTTCCAAAAAGTCAAGTTGACACCTGATTTTGAAGCGTTTACAATTAAATTAGCTATTAGACATTAGAACATTTAGTTAGTTATTATACGTTACTTAGAAAAATGGAAAGAGTTGTTTAAATGGCATTAAGTAAAGATCGTATTGGTAAAAACGCTATCTTACTTTTGCTTTCTGATGATTCATCTGAACATCTTGCAATGCTCGAGCAGTTGAATTGGAAGAGTTGTACGGGAAAAGTTGGATCGATGGATGAACATAAGGTAGTTGCTGCAATTGAAACAGCGGCTAAGAAAAATGGGATTATAAATCCGGATGTTTATCGCGAATCACACGCATTATACCATGCGATTATTGAAGCGTTGAATGGGATAACGAGAGGTCAAGTGCAATTAGGATCTGTACTAAGAACAGTTGGTTTATCATTTGCAGTTTTACGTGGAAACCCATATGAAAATGAGCAAGAGGGAGATTGGATTGCTGTTTCCTTATACGGGACAATTGGCGCACCGGTTAAAGGCTTTGAGCATGAAACAATCGGTTTAGGAATTAATCACATATAATTTGCCCATAGAATTTAGTTAATAGGGGGCTATATCATGGAATCGCTTTTTAGTGATTTCTTTGATATAGTCCCCTTTTCTAATTGGTCAAAAGGAATTTGAAGGGAGACAAAAAGATGGTTACATTAAATGGTCAAACACTTACTTTTTCAGATATACGAAAAGTTTTATTTGATGGAGAAAAAGTTGATTACTCTGAGGAAAGCATGAGAAAGGTTCAGGAAAGTCGAAAAGCGGTAGAAAAAATTGTTTCCGAGGAGCGAATAGTTTACGGAATTACAACAGGTTTTGGAAAATTTAGCGATGTGTTTATAGGAAAAGAAGATGTTGAAGCGCTACAGCTAAATTTAATTCGCTCCCATGCTTGCGGGGTAGGAGAGCCTTTTCCAGAAGTTGTATCACGTGCGATGATTCTCCTTCGAGCAAATGCATTATTAAAGGGCTTTTCCGGTGTACGTCCTGTTGTCATTGAAAGGTTGCTAGAGTTATTAAATGCTGGAATTCATCCGGTAATTCCTCAGCAAGGGTCACTAGGTGCTAGTGGTGATTTAGCCCCACTGTCACATTTAGCTTTAGTATTAATCGGAGAAGGAGAAGTCTTTTATAAAGGTGAAAAAATACCCGCAATACAAGCATTATCGAAAGAAGCAATTTTGCCGATTACGTTAACAGCAAAAGAAGGTTTAGCACTTATTAATGGTACCCAGGCGATGACTGCAATGGGTGTTGTTGCTTACTTGGAAGCAGAAAAATTAGCTTACCAAACTGAACTAATTGCATCAGTTACAATAGAAGGTTTACGTGGGATTATTGATGCATTTGACGAAGACATTCAACTTGCACGTGGTTATAGAGAGCAAGTTGAAGTAGCAGAGCGTATACGTGGCTACTTGGCAGATAGTTCTTTAACAACAAAGCAGGGAGAACTTCGTGTACAGGATGCATACTCAATCCGTTGTATTCCACAAGTACATGGTGCCTCGTGGCAGACATTAAACTATGTGAAAGAAAAATTAGAGATTGAAATGAATGCTGCTACTGATAATCCGTTAATTTTTGATAACGGTGAAAAAGTTTTATCTGGTGGTAATTTCCACGGTCAACCGATTGCGTTTGCGATGGATTTTTTAGCAATTGCCGTAGCTGAACTGGCAAACATATCAGAACGCCGAATTGAACGACTCGTAAATCCACAATTAAATGATTTACCACCATTTTTAAGTCCTGAACCAGGCTTACAATCAGGTGCGATGATTATGCAGTATGTCGCAGCATCACTTGTATCTGAAAACAAAACCTTGGCACACCCAGCAAGTGTTGATTCCATCCCTTCATCAGCGAACCAAGAGGATCATGTTAGTATGGGGACGATTGGATCAAGACATGCATATCAAGTAATTACAAATACACGTCGAGTGTTAGCGATTGAAGCCATTTGCGGGATACAGGCTGCAGAAATTCGTGGGAAAGATAAAATGGCTTTAGCTACACGCGGATTTTTAGAGAATGCTAGAAAAATTGTTCCATCTATTAATGCAGACCGAGTGTTTTCTAAAGATATTGAGGCAATGAATAACTGGTTAAAGAATGGAACCTTTCAATTTAAAAGATGTGAAGCATTAATAGAGGGATAGAGGGCGGATAGAAAATAGGCATAATTCTCGACTACAGACATACTTGCAATCTAGCAGGGTTCCAAAATATTATATTTAAAGAGTAACAGCATTCTTACCATTACTGGCCCCTATTCAAACTCTAGAATTTTCATTATTATTAAAAAAGCACCTTTTGCATTAGCAAATAGTGCTTTTATTTTTGCTCTTTCAAATTCAATTTGAAACTAGATTATACTAAACACGTCATTTTAAAATGTAAAAATATTCTAATTATAATGGGTGTGATGGAGGTATATTAATGAAAAAAATAGTTTATATATTTTTAACTATTGCTATTGTCATTTTATTTGCTGAGTTGTTTTGGAACCGAGCTAGTCAAGATACAATTTTAAGTAAGGATATTCACTCTTTGATACAGCAAGGAGAAAATCAAATTGATTTAACTACACTGACTGATTTCGAATGGATTGCAGTCAACGTATATGGTCCATATACAACAAATGAAATGATTGAAGATTCAATGGGGATTCAATTTAAAGGTGATAATGGAGGCATTGATGTATTGGAGGACCGATTTTTATTAGTATTTGCTAATGAAAAAAATGCACTTAAAACGGCAGTACTTTCTAGAAAATACGGCGACTATACTGTTAAGGATAATAAATTTTTGATTGTTGAGTAAGAATATACGGACTATTAAATAAATATAGGATAATATTGTAAATACTCTGCGATACTAACACAAATAATAATACAAAGAGAATAGAGTGTAATATTAAGGGGTATGAATTACTAAAAATATAAGATAGGGTTAAGTGTTATGAGATATAAAGAAATAAAACCGCCAGTAGAGCTAGACCCTTATGTAAAATGCTTTTGGTTTCTTAATAGGGATTACAAAAGGATAGAGGATAATGAGGTGCTATGGCCAGATGGTTGTTATGAATTAATCTTCCATTTTGGTTCTTCATATGAAATTAATGATAGGAAGTTAGAGCCTGAATTTTTAATTGGGTCGTTAACTCGTTACCATATCCTAAATGCAAAAGGAAATATAAGACTATTTGGTATCCGTTTAAAGCCATGGGGGTTAAAGTTTTTTTCAGACATTGATGTAAAGAATCTTAGAAATCAATTTTTGCCCCTTAAAGACATATTTGATAATGAAAAGATAAAACAAATTAGTAAAGTTATTAAAGGAATGGATTTAGAAGAGGGGATGTTAGTTATAAAAGATTTTCTAATTGGGTTAAGAAATCAAAAAAATAATAAAGAACTTCCCTTCATAAAAATTCTTTCGGAAATTTATGACGACCCGATAGGACAAGACTTGCAATCAGTAATTGAAAAAAGCAATTATTCCCGAAGACAGTTTGAAAGGAAAACAACAGAGTTAACAGGTCTTTCTCCGAAAAAATTAAGTAAAGTAGCAAGATTTAATCAAGTTAGACTTAAAATTTTTTTTAACCCTGAAATTGATCTACATGATTGCATGGTTGACTATGGTTATTATGATTATGCACATTTTTCAAAAGACTTTAAAGAAAGTATTGGACTTACTCCAAAAGAATATAAAAATTGGATACTGAAAAAAATAAAACAAAATGGTGTCGTTTTTTTACAAGAAGAATAATTTTTCCTCGGCTAAAATTAATTTCGAAGAAAAATTAAAGGAGGAATAATTATGATAACGAATTTAGGAACAGTAGCAATATATGTAGAAGACCAACAAAAGGCAAAGGAGTTTTGGACGAAAAAAGTAGGATTTAATGTAATAGCCGAGCACCCAATGGGACCAAATATGTTTTGGCTTGAGGTCGCTCCTGAAGGTGCACAAACACGTTTAGTGCTGTACCCAAAAAAAATGATGAAAGGGTACGAAAACATGAAGGCATCCATCGTATTTGAATGTGATAATATTCAAGACACTTATGAAACAATGAAGGCGAATGGGGTTCAAATTAAAGGGGAGCCACAAGAAATGCAATGGGGTACATTTGTCCATTTTAGTGATGAAGATGGCAATGAATATATTTTTAAAGGCTAATGATGTAGGGCAGGGATGAATTTAATTCCTGCTCTTTTAATATAATTTTTTACGAAAAAATTATTACTCAGTCTTAAAATTACTAATGAATTCAAGATGAAGACCGATTTAGATAAGTTTGTTTAGTAAACTTCAAAGCGTCAACTAAGGAATAGATACATTCTAAATAAGAGCATATCTATTCCGTTTAGTTTTAAAATTACGATACTCCTTTATTATGGAAAGGAAATTTAGTAATTAGGAGTTGGAATAATTTTCGTAAGGTATCTAATGTAATTATTTCGAGTGATTTTATGGTGGGTAGTTGCTCCTTTTCACTTCATGAATTGACCTAGCTCAAATTAAACTCGAACCAACTAATTAGAATATATTAATTTCCTCCTTGTTCCATATAAAACACTTCCCAGATATGACCGTCAAGATCTTGGAAACCAACTTGATACATAAATCCGTAATCCCGTGGGTCTGATGCAAGGCTGCCACCAGCTGCAATTGCTTTTTCCACAATTGCATCCACTTGTTCTCTACTTTCTACTGCAAGGGAAATTAAAGACTCTGTTTGTCTTGTTGCATCTACAATCTCCTTACTAGTGAAGTTCTTAAAGTGTGCTTCAGTCAGAAGCATTGAAAAAGTATGATCATTTATGACCATACATGCGGCATTATCATCTGTAAACTGCATATTAAAGGAAAATCCGATTTGTTCGAAGAAGCTCATTGATTTTTTCAAATCTTTAACTGGAAGATTAATAAATGTCATACTTGGTTTAAACGTCATTCTCCATCACCCCTTGATATTTTAACTTAACAAATATTAAGTTACACTAATAGTAAAAATTAACTTACCACTTGTCAAGTAGTACTTACCGAATATTCAAATAAATTTGACTTTTAGCGAGTAGGTTATTACGATGTCATTATAGTAAGAGAATTTGGGTGGTGAATTACAACAATGGGCGAAATACGAAATGCTGAACGTACCCGAAAAAAAATAATTGATGCTGCGAAGGAAGAGTTTTTTGAAAAGGGATATAATGGTGCGAGAATCGAATCGATTGCAAAAAGAGCAGGAGTAAAAAAACAGCTTATTTATCATTATTTTAAGGGAAAAGATGATCTTATTAATCAGACGATTGATAGTTTTGTTAATACTGTCCCTACAGAAAATTTAACATTACCTTCAGATCCTGTGGAAATAGCAGAATTTCGATTAAAGGTAAATATAAATTATTTAAAAGATTTCTTGAAATATACAGCCTGGGAGGCTATTGAAGAGCTGCCCGAGGATTCGAATGGAGAGGAAACGAGAAAGAAGGTGCTTCAATCCTATAATGCTGACATGGTAAAAAAACAACAGTTAGGATTAGTACCAAAGGAGTTAGATCCAGCACTCATTACATTAATGATGTCTAGCCTTACTATCTATCCTCTACTATACAAAAATGTCACACAAATGATAACAGGACACACGCTAGAGGAACCAGAATTTCAAGAAAAGTGGGCGCAATTTCTCCATCAGATTAGTGAGAGAATTTTTAAACAAGAAGAATTGAACTAAATTTATTAAGTCAGGTTTTCTCATCGATGTATAGAAAGGGGCATCTCATATCCTTATGAGGCGTCCCCTTTTTATTTGTTTCGAAATGGTATAATTTTACTTACATTATTAATTAAAGAGGAATATGACAAAAGAAAACTATATTGGAGGTCATAACTTGAATGAGTCTTCTTTAATTTATTGGTTGTTTTGTTATTTAGTTGGGAACTTTATGACAGCCAATATCGTTGGAAAATGGAAGAATATAGATTTACGAAAACAAAGCAGTGAAAATTTAGGAGCACGAAATGCAGGGCGTGTACTCGGTCGTTCTGCTTTTATCATTACATTATTAGGTGATGCTTTAAAAGGTGCGCTTGTCATTATTTATGGGCAAATGATGAACTTTGAACAGTGGATTTTAGCTGTAGGGATGCTTTTTGTTATTGTTGGTCATATCTATCCCCTTTGGCTAAGGTTTCACGGTGGAAAAGGGGTTGCTACTTTTATTGGCGCGGGACTATCTCTAGAGCCATCGTTATTTTGTTGGATGATAGTAGGAACAGTATTATTACTCTTAATTATTCGGAATTTAACAATAGGTATGCTTGGTGGATTCACATTTTACATAGCTAGTTTTATATGGAAAGGTAGTTTTGTGATATATAGCGCTGTGATTCTATCAATATGTATCATTATATGGAAACATTATGGCAATTTATTACAAATTTTAAGTCATAGGGAATAAGGGGGTTATCATGTATTGGTGTAAAATAGCGACAACTGATAAAGAATTTGATAACATTGCTGCACTAAATTATGAAACCTTTGTAGAAGAAATTCCGCAGCATGAGCCAAACGAAACGAGAAAAAAATTTGACCGTTTTCATAAAGAAAATTGTTATATCGTTGTCTACAAAAAAACTGAGATAGTCGGAATGCTTGCCTTTCGAGACAGACGACCATTTTCGTTGGACGAGAAGATTGGAAAAGTAGAGAGGTACTTACAGGATACTGATTGTGAAAACTTAGCTGAAATACGATTGTTAGCAGTAAAAAAACGGTATCGTACAGGACGTGTTTTTTTTCGCTTAATACAGGCAGTTTATTCTTTTGCCTATCATCAAGGATATTCAGCTGTTGTCATTTCAGGAACTACTCGTGAACAAAAACTATATAAACAAATGGGATTTGAACAATTTGCTGATGCAGTTGGTTCAGAAGAAGCGAAGTTTATCCCAATGGTTTTGACTAGGAGAAAATTTGAACAAGGGTTGGAAAAAAGGATAGCTACTAGCAGTCATCATTCATTTTACCCAGGTCCAGTAAAACAAAATACAGCTTTATCTCATACGGATTTATCACATCGCTCCGATGAATTTAGGGAGTTATTTGTTAGTATGAAAAAGCAATTGCAGAAGCTGTCTGGTGCGAATTATGTTGCAACTGTTGTTGGCAGTGGTACTCTCGCAAATGATATTATGTTAGGGCAATTAAAAACGAGAAGCGTGAAAAAAGGTCTTATTTTAGTAAATGGGGAGTTTGGTGAAAGGTTAGTTGACCAAGCGAGGAACTGGGAAATTTCATTTGAAACATTTTACTCAGATTGGGGAACACCTTATAACCTGGCTGAAATAGAAAAGTATGTAGAGACCGGAAACTTTGAGTGGCTGCTAATGGTGCACGGTGAAACGTCAACTGGAACACTAAATCCAATTGAGCCAATACTGGAAATCACTAAACGCTATGATGTGAAGCTTTGTGTGGACTGTATTAGTTCATTTGGGGCTTTGCAATTTTCAATGAATGAGCTATATTTTGCTACATCTGTAAGTGGAAAAGCACTTGGAGCAATGAGTGGCCTCGCTTTTGTTTTCTCACAACAACTTGTGGAAGATACTAAACTGCCTTCATACCTCAATCTAGCAAAATATCAACAGATAGATCCTCCGTTTACAGTACCTGCAATGCTAGTAGCTAATGTTATGGAGGCACTGAACCATTATCCATTTCGATATAAACTGTTAGAAGAACGATTTATGCAATTAAGAGACATAAAAATTGTAAAAGACTATGCAATTACAACAAATAATTACCCAATGATTGTTACTTTGCAGTTACCATATGAATTAAAACATTTAAACGATGATTTAAAATTAAATGGTATTCTTTTGCATGCAGAAAGCCACTATTTGCGTAGTCGAAATTTCGTTCAACTTGCAACTATTCAACCGGATTTTGAAGAGGCACTTAATCGATTTGAAGAGATAGTGAATTATTATATTCAAGTATTACAGTAAGCATTTTATAACTATAAAAGGATTGGCTCCCTGAAGTGAGTTTTTTTTTTTCTAATAGTCTTTAAAAGTGAAGCACAATTTAGCTTCACTTTTTTTATGTGTGCCAGGCATGGCAACTATCTAGGTGGTGAAAGTCCACTGTGGAGGTACACATCGACCAACCACTAAGGAAGCGCAAGGTACTTATCGCGAGATAAGGGCTGGAGGAAGCGTGGAATAAAATCTTGGCTCGACGAACAGAAATCTGATACCAAGGCTCTACAAAGGGATAAGACTCCATAACAAGTTAAAGTCCAAAAGATGTGCGTAACTTTGCAGAGTAAATCAGGCGAGTAAAAGAGGAAAGATAGTTGTCTTACCCTGGGAGGTCTTGCGGATGTACATAGTTACAGTCGAAAACGGTTAGTCGCAAGAAGTCAGCAGAAGCCATAGTAATGACCTTTGGTCATGAAGGGCTGAACAATTTATAGTGTTTCAACGCCACAAATGCGTAAGTAACGGACTCCGAATGTGTTAATGGTGAAAGTATGAGCGTATCTCAAATGATAACCAAAATGGAGATATTACTTACTACGTAAGAGGAAAGGAGAAACGAGTGTGCAACTATTAGAAAAGATTCTAAGCAATCAAAATATGAATGAAGCCTACTTACGTGTCTATAAAAATAAAGGTGCAGGTGGAGTCGACGGAATAACGGTTGATGAACTTAAAAAGTATCTGAAAGAGAACAAGGATGAGCTACGTCAGCGCATCAGAACCAAAAAATACCAACCACAAGCTGCCTTACGAGTGGAAATCCCAAAAGAAAATGGAAAGATGCGCAAACTGGGAATACCAACAGTAGTGGATAGGGTAGTTCAACAGGCAATTCATCAAGTACTCAGTCCGATATTTGAAAAAGAGTTCAGTGAATACAGTTACGGTTTTAGACCAAATAGAAGTTGTGAGATGGCAATCATAAAAAGCCTCGAATTTCTGAACGATGGATATGATTGGATAGTGGACATTGACCTTGAAAGATTTTTCGACACAGTCAACCATGATAAACTCATGCGAATTATATCCAAAACAATCGATGATGGAGATGTCATTTCTTTAATAAGAAAATACTTGGTCAGTGGGGTCATGGTAAAGGGGAAATATGAAGAAACACCGATTGGAACCCCACAAGGAGGAAACCTTAGCCCACTGCTAAGTAACATAATGTTGAATGAACTGGACAAGGAACTAGAAAATAGAGGACTCCAATTCGTGAGATATGCGGATGACGTTCTTATCTTTGTGAAGAGTGAGAAAGCTGCAAACAGAGTAATGGAATCAGTCGTGAAATTTATAGAAAAGAAATTAGGGTTGATTGTCAATACAGAAAAGAGTAAAATCGCTCGTCCAAAAGACTTGAAATTTTTGGGGTTTGGATATTACTACGATTCAAAAGATAAGAAATATCAAGTCCGACCACATCCAATTTCAGTACAGAAATTTAAAAGGAAACTTCGACAACTAACAAAACGAAACTGGAGCATTCCGTTAGACTACCGAATACTGAAACTAAAACAAGTAATATTTGGTTGGGTAAATTATTTTAGAACTGCAAACATGAAAACGGCTATGCGTAAAATTGATAAGAAACTACGCTCAAGAATAAGGGTAATCATTTGGAAACAATGGAAGGTACCAAGAAGACAGATAAGGTCGCTAATCCAATTAGGTATACCCGAAGAAGAAGCCAAAGGCTTAACATTCTGTAGGAAAGGTTATCGATTTATCGGATTATCGAAAGTTGTTCATAGAGCAATCTCTAATAAAAGACTAAAGCAGAGGGGAATACCCTCTGCTTTAGAACGTTACTTAGAAGTTCACACTGTGATATAAATTGAAACGCCGTATACGAGACCTGTACGTACGGTGTTGTGAGAGGGGCGAAAATAAGTCAACTTATTTTTCCTCTACTCGATTTACTGACCATAAGAGCAAGAATGAGGATGAAATAGAGTTTGATTACTTGTTAAAATGGGTCCAATAACATATAAGATAATAAATAAGATTCAGGAGATTAATGAGGCTAATTTTTATAGGAAGCTAATGAGATATTTATTGTATGTTTCATTAATAAGCATGAGTTCACCACTAAATGGATTATCTTTATCAGAACTAACTAGTTGTAATAAGCTTAAGGAACAAGGAGCAAGGGATATAGTTTTGGAAAATCCGTACGTTAAAATGATTGATTAGAAAAGAAGACGAGCAGATTATAAGCAATGAAGCGGAATGTTGCATGTTCTCGAATACTAACGGTGAAAGGAAAGTGAGCAAACAATGGTGAATATCAATCTTTCATTTGAAGAGATGTGGGAAAAAATTATCGCTTGTGATCGTAAGTACGATGGTCTATTTTTTACCGCAGTAAAAACAACAAAAATATACTGCCGCCCTTCATGCAAATCAAGGAAGCCTAAAAAAACGAACGTAGAATTTTACCATGACATCAATGAAGTTGAAGCAGCTGGCTACCGCCCTTGTAAAAGATGCCAGCCGGAAGTGGAGCACTCCCCGCAAATTGAAATTATCAGAAATATCATCACCTTCCTAGTCAATCATTATAAACAAAAATTAATTTTAAAAGATATAGCGGAACAGGTTGGCTTAAGCCCTTATTATTTGGAACGCTTATTTAAACAAGAAACTTCTGAGACTCCACGTACTTACTTAGAAAAAATACGCATTGATAAAGCGGTCCACCTTCTAAAATCCACAAGCCTGACAAACTTAGAAATCTGCTATGAGGTGGGATTCCAGAGCCCTTCTAATTTTTATAAAGTGTTTAGAAGCTTAAAAAACTGTTCACCTAGTGAATATCGAAAGGAATTCCAAAATGCATTTGAATGATTATGATTCATATATCGAAATTTGTCCCCCTAAGGAATTTAATTTTGAAGAATGTCTCATTTTTTTAGGAAGATCCGACCAGGAAGTGCTTCATCAAATTAGAGATGAATCGGTTTACAAACTTCTCAAAGTCGATAAAGAGTTGATTTTATGTAAAATCGGATATGTCAATAATGCCATAAAGGTTGAGTTCCCTATTAGCATACCAACTAGTTATGCTCGTAAAAAGATTGGAGAGTACGTTTGGGAATGGTTTGGTTTATCTCAAAACTTAGAGGAATTTTATCAAATGGCGTATCAAGATAAAATTTTACAAAGTCTTGCACATGAATATTCTGGTTTACGGATAATTGGCATCCCCGATCTATTTGAAGCTCTCGTATGGGCCATTATAGGACAGCAAATTAATTTAACCTTTGCTTACACATTAAAGAAACGCTTCATTGAACAATTTGGTGAATTTTTAATTTTCGAAGGACAAAAGTTTTGGTTATTTCCTTCATTTAAAAAAATAGCGCTCTTGAATATAGAAGATTTAAAAAAATTTCAATTCACTACTAGGAAGGCTGAATATATCATCGACATCGCGAAAGCTATGGCAAAGGGTGAATTATCAAAGGAACAATTAGTTCAGAAAAAAGATTTTCAGCAAATACACTCTTCATTATTGCAGTTTAGAGGGATTGGTGCTTGGACAGCAGATTATGTGATAATGAAATGCTTGCATTATCCCTCCGCCTTCCCAATTTCTGATGTTGGTCTTCATAATGCATTAAAGAATCAATTAGGCCTTGAGAGGAAACCGACTATCGAAGAAATTAAAGAGTATGCAGCAAATTGGGAGGGTTGGCAGGCCTATGCAACCTTTTATCTTTGGAGGTCCTTGTATGATAACGAAATATAAAGTAGATTATGAATCACCGATTGGGGTAATAGAAATAGCCGGCACCCGCGAAGCAATTCATTCTATTCTGTTCTCTGAAAACCAGAAAAGTGTGAATGTATTTCATGCTGAAACTCCTCTGGTTTTAGCTGAATGCTATAACCAACTAGATGAATATTTTAAAGGAAAACGCCATGAATTCACATTTCCTTATCAATTAGAAGGGACTAGCTTTCAAAAAATGGTATGGAACGCTTTAAATGAAATCCCCTACTCAAAAACGTGGTCCTATAAAGAGATAGCATTATCCATTGGGAATGAAAAGGCAGTTCGAGCTGTAGGTAGCGCAAACGGTAAAAATAAGTTAAGTATTGTTATTCCATGCCATAGAGTTATCGGTTCAAACGGAACATTAACCGGTTATGCAGGAGGTCTATGGAGAAAAGAATGGCTGCTTCATCATGAGAGGGTAAATAGACGTTAAAACTACTGATATCTCTAGCCAAATAGGAGTAAATGGTGTTTCGAAATACAGCTTTTTTCTTAATGAGAGAGTTGGCCATTGTTATATACGGAGGTTAATTTTTTCGCTAATTCTGGTAAAGAGTGATATGGTTACATTAAATTGAATACGGCTGACTAAATTAGGCAGTTTATTGAAAAAATAAAGATAGTGTAGTTGGTAAAAGTAATAAGCTTGGGATGTGACTATATGAAGTATAATAAAGCAGTAATGACGAAATTAATTAACCAGCACAGGGATTTACATGATGAGTTAAAGAAGATAAAAGTGGAAATGGGCCTAGAAAAAAATTTGGCGATTAAGGCGCTATTTCATTCAGCTGTTGCAGACAATGGTCCATATATGAAAGAGTATCAAGACTTAGAGCGATTGCAATAAATGCAGCACCTTGCTTCGGCTAACGGCGAATCAAGGTGTTCTTTTATTTAGGTTCTATGTCAAATGTTGGGGTGAAGTGATATTACACGGCACCCCGATTATCCTAAATGAACCCCAATTTTCTTATATAAATTATTTAATAAAATTTTCGCTTTAAAGTGTTCATAGCTTCTAAAACCATAAGCATTGCGCTTCAAAACTTTTGATTTATTATTAATTCCTTCTAAAAAACCATTTGAATATCCAAAACTTAAACTATTTAAAATTTCAACTTGCCAATTTTTTAGCGTTTGAATAGCCTTTAAAAATGCCGGAATATTTGCTTCTTCTACCTTTCGGTAAAAGGCTTCTAATCTTTTTTTTATTTCTATCAAATCATTTGAAGTTTTTGCCCAATCAAACCATTCGCAGTAAGCTTCTTTTAATTCATAGGCTTGCTTTAGTTCCTTCGACATTCCTATGTAACGATTTAAGTACCAACGATTCGTTTCTGTTAACTTATCAAATCGTTTATATAGTACATGACGCATTTTCTTACATTTCTTTCGATCATATGCATGCCATTCTTTTTGAACATTTCGACGTACTTCATCTAGTGCCCAGTAAATATAACGACAATAATGAAAGCGATCCGCAATAATAATCGGGCGATTTAACGCCTTCCTAACTGCTGCTTTAAAGCTTGGATTCATGTCCATAACCACAATTTCTACATCTGCACCGTATTTCATCAAGTAATCCTTAATGGTTTCTTTTCTACGATTTGGTAAAATATCAATTGGTTCATGTGTTTCCGCATTGGCAATAATTAATTGATAAGTTCCCGCATCGGTATCTGCTTTATATTCATCAATCGCGATACATTTTGGTAAATGAACCCCTTCATTTAATTGTTCCTTTACTACTTCTTTAAAGCGACGAATCACTGTTGAGCTTGATGTACCAAGTACTTCAGCTGCTTCTTTAAATGTTTTTGCCTTTATTGAACGGATTCGTACAACTTGATTCCATTCTTTCGAGAAACGTTGATATTTATCCACGAAAGGGGATTTTTCTGAAAAACGTTTCCCACATTGGCATACATAACGACGACGTTTATAAAAAAGGACGGTTAATCGTTCAAACCATTTTAAATGATTAATTTTTTGAATTCGATAATCATGGACTTTTGATGTTATATTCTTGCATGCCGGACATTGATGTTCTTTTTTTGGTATGGAAACGTGTAGAACAATACGTTCCCCCATCTCCTCCACCTTATGAACAGTTACACCTTTTAATCCTGGAATATTCATGTTAAAATTCATTTGCACGTATCACCTTTCATTGCTTGTTTCTAGACAATTCAAGTATATAGAAATCGGTGATTACGTGCTTTTTTATTTATGAATTTTTTCAAACCCCAACAAATATTATAGAGCCTTTATTTATAATGTCTCCGGTCACTCATTATGTATTTTCAAAGCTATGAGCATTATTAATCCAATTTTATCCGGTACATAGTATAATGTAAGCGAAAATACAGACAGTATGGAAGGGAGCCGTTAAAATGGCACAATCTTTAAATGGAAAAGTCGCATTTATCACTGGTGCAGCAAGAGGTATTGGCAAAGCAACTGCACTTCACTTAGCAAAAGAGGGCGTAAATGTTGGCTTAGTTGCAAAAACGGAACCAGCCTTAAAAGAAGTGGCAGAGGAAATTGCAAGTTTAGGTGTTAGTGTCGCTTATGCAGTTGCTGATGTTTCATCTAAAGAGCAAGTAGAATCAGCTATTAGTTCACTAACAGAGAATTTAGGTACTGCTGATATCTTAATCAACAATGCAGGGATTGCAACATTTGATACAGTTTTAAATATGGATCCAGAAGAATGGAAAAAAATCATTGATGTAAATTTAATGGGTACATACTATGTAACACGTGCCGTATTACCTCAATTGATTGAAAAAAATGGTGGAGACATTATTAATATTTCATCGACAAGTGGTTTAAATGGGGCAGCTACTTCCAGTGCATATAGTGCATCAAAATTTGGTGTTATTGGTTTTACTGAATCATTAGCTCAAGAAGTTCGCCGAAATAATATTCGTGTTTCAGCTTTAACACCTAGTACTGTAGCAACAGATTTGGCGCTTGACTTAAATTTAATTAAAGAAAACAACGACGCTAAGCTAATTCAAGCAGAAGACATTGCTGAATTTATCGTGGACCAATTAAAACTAAATCCACGCGTATATGTAAAGACTGCAAGCTTTGTTGCAACAAATCCATTCTAACTATAACTTGAGAGTAAAAATAGAGTTAAAAAAATCCTTATCAATGGTTCTGATAAGGATTTTTTATTTTATCTAAAGGTTAACGATACATTATTTTTCTAACTTGATTCCAATGGAGGAACCATTCCTTGTATCATCAGCAACTCCCTTAAATAATCCATTCTCATGATCGATTAATATACTTTGAACATTTCCGATTGTTGTAGGTGTGTCACCGAATGAATGGCCCATTCCGTTTAATTTCAAAATGACGCTTTTTGGAATCTCCTCTTCATAACGGTAAGAATTAAGGTTATTTGTATAGATGCGCGGCTCTGCAATTGCATCTTCAAGACTCATATCATATTCAATAACATTGACTATCGTTTGTAATACGGATGTGATGATTGTTGGGCCTCCAGGTGATCCTACCGTTAGCACTGGTTTCCCATCTTCAAAAACAATTGTAGGAGTCATACTGCTCAATGGACGTTTATTTGGTTGTACCTCGTTCGCACCACCAGGGATTGCATCAAAGTCAGTTAATTCATTATTCAGCATAAACCCATAGCCAGGCACCATAATACCCGAACCAAAAACTTGCTCAATTGTTGTCGTATAGGAAACAACATTTCCGTACTTATCTGCTACGGTAAAATGCGTTGTTTCGCCGTATTCTTTATCATCAGGCTGTTTAGTCATATCATAGTTTGCCACACTATTTTCATACTTCCACGGATCTCCCGCTGTCGGGTTTTCGTTCACTTTATTTAAGTCTATTAACTTACTTCTTTCAGCAAGATAATCTTTGTTAAGCAATCCATTTACTGGTACATTAACGAATTCCGGATCTCCCGCGTATACTGCACGATCAGCATAGGCTAAATGCATAGCCTCCGCTAATAGGTGATATTTTTCCCAAGAGCTTGTGTCATACTGAGAAAGATCAAAACCATCTAAGATGCCTAGCATTTGTAAAAGGAAGACACCACCCGAGCTTGGCGGCGGCATACTTGCAATGTCATAGCCTTGATATTTACCCCAAATAGGCTCATCAATTGTAGGGTTATAGTTTGCTAAATCCTCGGGAGTCATAGAACCACCAAATTGCTGCACTGTTTTAGCTAAAGCATTTCCAATTTCACCATAATAAAAAGCATCTGCCCCTTTTTCACTAATTAAAGTTAAGGTTTTTGCTAAATCTTTTTGTACAAGAAGATCGCCTTCCTCAAGAGGTTTATTATTTTTGAAGAAAACATTCTTTGCAGCCGTACGTAATAATTTATCTTTAGAATTTGCAATCTCCTGAGCTAGATAATCATTGACGGGGAAGCCATTTTTTGCAAGTGTGATGGAAGGCTTGATTAGTTCTTCCATTGAGCGAGATCCCCATAAAGCATGTGCTAATTCTAGCCCTTTAAGTGTACCAGGCACGCCTACAGATGTCCCGTGCTGTACGCGCTCATTAAATGGAATTGGATTGCCATCTTCATCTAAAAACATATCAGGTGTAGCACCAGCTGGAGCACGCTCGCGGCTGTTGATGATGGTTGTTTCCTTCGTATTGCCGTCATAAACCATCATAAATCCTCCACCACCAATACCGGACATCATTGGTTCAACTACTGTTAAAGCATACTGTATAGCAATAGCAGCATCGATGGCATTGCCACCTCGCTCAAGTACCTCTGCACCAATTTGGGTAGCTAACCCATGGGAAGTAGATACCATCCCACCATTAGCTGTTGCAACTAAATCATAATTGCCATAATCTGTGTCGTAAATTCCCTTGTAATTTTTGGCCTGTCCTGTTAATGGTAAAACGCCAACAACTAGAATCGAAACTAAAAGGAAAACGCTGAATTGTTTTAGAAACTTTCTAATCTTCCTCTCCCCCTTTTCAATTATTTATAGATGAATAAAGCTACTTTCATCTATCACTTAACACTAAAGTGTCTATTAAAAATATATTCTTTTAAGTTTAGTAATATTCCATTTAGGTATTAGTATTCTAGTTTTTTATAGTTAGTAGCTTTTAAGAATCTATTAATTTTATTGTATATATCTTATAAACAGGGGAATATATAGTCTTAAAAGAAGGAATAAAGGCGTGTAGCTTATAGGAAATTTTTTGATGAACCAATAAGAGTATTTTTTATTCGATTAATAAAAACAGCCCGCTTAGAAGTTGAACAACCAGTTAACTTCTAAGTGGGCTTTCAATTTTATTGTTTCAACTCAATGACAATTGGTTCAAGTTCGATTTCATTATGACCTTGTCCAGAACCAAGACTTGCGATTTCAACAGTTTGAATAATGAGTTTACTCGCACATTCTTGTATAGCACCGAATGAAGTAGTTCCTTTAAATGTTTTCCCATTATCAGGTGATACACCGCCACCACCTGTACCATTAATATACACATGACCGAGATCATCAGTCACATAGAATACGGGTGTCACACTAGGCCATTGTTCTAGCAGTTCATCTGTTACCGCTTGCTCATATGAAATAACGGTTGATACATCTGTAAACTCAACAGATTGTAGCGTGAAGCTCACGTCTTTGTGTTGAATGGTTTCATTTACAAGCTGTATATCTCCGTCTAAACGGTCTAATGAAAAATCGAATGACCAATCACCCTTAACCTCTAAATCATTGGACATACTATAAAAAGCATGGGGCGACCAGGTAACTTCCACAGTTTCAGGATATTTTCCGTCCTTAAAATGTGGTGTGAATGTTGATAATCCAACATAGCGTGTATCGCTAATTTTAGTAATTTGATTACTACCGCCGCTACCGCTTGCACCAACGATATCAAACCAATTTGGCGCACTTATTTTCATCGCTTCTCCAAAATCATGATCAGTCTCAATGGCGAACGATACAGTAATGTTCGTTCCATCATATACCGCATTATCAATCATGACTGTAATACCATTGCTTGTTTCTGTAAGACCAATATCAGTAGAGAAGGCCTCAAAATTTTTATAGTGTTGCTCTTCGTCATTAAAATAATTAATGACATTATCCATAAACGGAATTTGTGATGCAAGGGACGGGAATGCAAAACCTGTTGCAGTACTCGCTCCAACAATAATAACAGCAGCAACGGCAATATTATGCCAAAAAGGTGCTTTTTTCCGTTTTTTAAGTACATGTTGTTTGACGCGTGCCTTTTCAATGTCTGTTACGTCTAGTAACTCAAGTTGATCGATATCCATATCTATCCATTCTTTCATACTCATACAAATAGCTCCTTTAACTTGGAATTTGTAGCTAATATTTTCTTACCTCGATACAACCGATTATCGACTGCAGCCTTTGATATATCTAGATTGTCAGCAATTTCACTATTTGAAAGCTCCAAATAATATTTCATTATAAAAATATCGCGGTCAATTTCCTTTAATTGACTAAGCGCAAATAATATTGCGTTTTTTTCTTCTTTTTTCAATACAGATACATCTGTTTGTAAAAAACTTGCTTTCTGTTCTAATGGTGTGTCCGGTTGTTCATGTGCAATCTGCTTTTTTGTTTGACGGTATCGATCAATGGCTTTGTACTTCGTAATCATGCCAATCCATTTTTTAAAATCTTGAATGTCGCCTTGAAACTGATAAGCATTTTGCCAAACGGTTAGAAAAACATCATTGATACATTCATCAATATCTGTTTGCTTCATATTGTGTAAAATTTTTGTGGCAATGGTTTTCACGAGTGGCATATAGGCATCAATGATATACTCCAGTGCATCTTCTTTTTGTGTTTTTAATCTACTAATAAAGTTTATCGATGAACTTTTCATTTACTCTGCTCCTTATTTGATTGAAAAAGCTTTTTCATAAAGTACAACGAAGGGTCTAAGTGTTTATTCTCAAAAAAATTCAATTATTTCCTTATTTATTCATTAGGCTAATTTTTACTTAGGGTTATATTGCTGTCAATTTTATTGATGATATTCCAATTGTGGGGGATAGGGAGGTGAATATGAAAGATAAATTCAATAATTTTAATGTTTATGTCAATAGAGTTGTATTGCAAAAATTAAACAATTATTTATAACCCCGTCCTAAATTTAGAACGGGGTTAGGCTTGCTTTAGCTTTTGAAATTAAATAAACTTCAGATTTATCCAACTATAATTTATCCTTCTCGTAAGATAGGAAGTGTGCAACAACGAAATGAGCCGCCGGATTTAATAATTTCTGTAATATCGACTTCAATAACCTCAAAGCCCCGGCTACGAAGTTGTTTGTTTACTCTTTCATTGACTGGCAAACTTAGTAGTCTTTTGTTGCCGATGCTTAATACATTTGTACCTAGTTGAAATTGTTCTTCTTCCGAAACTTCAATTAAATCATAGCGGGAAGCAAAAAGCTCGATGTCTTTTTTCGACAAGGCTTTTGGATAAACTAAAGCCACATCAGGTGACACGACATTAAATACACAATCCAGATGCAAATATTTTTCTTTAAAATCAATGGTAATTACATTAAATTTATTTAAAAGACGCTGTAATTGATCAGCTGCCTTTTGATCTGTCCGATTACTAAGGCCTACGTATATTGTATCTCGGTCTATTATAACGTCTCCACCTTCAATCCGTTCCTCGACCAAATTATAATAAGAGATTTCTTCATCCTCTAGCCATTGTTTTAAAACGTTTTCCTCTCCTGCACGAACATCTGTAGCCATGTTGGCAACAAAGATTGTTTGTCCTAGTGTAAACCCTATATCTCGTGTAAACACCTGTTCAGGATATTTTTTATGATAAGGTAATAGGATAACATCAATATCATTATTTTTAAGCGTGTTAACAAATTCATCGTGCTGCTCAAGGGCACGTTCAATATGAATACCTTCATCCTTAAAGTGCTCCTGTGTTTCATTAATTACTTCGCGGATTGTCATATACTGTGGCTGACAAAGAATTACTCGCTTTAATGTATCGTATTCACTCATACAAAAGGTCTTGTGATTAGTCTTTTCACGTTCTTCCATTTCTTAGCCACCCTATCTTCACTTTTTTATCTAGGTTTTCCTAAACAATGATTATTATTACAACCAGATATTAAGAAAATTCTTTTGCGGCATGGGAAATTTAACAATAAAAATCACTACTTAATGGTTAACCATTAAGTAATGTATTTGCTATTTTTGTTCTAACGAAAAAGGGACTAACCCAGAAATCTTACTTTCCGGATTAATCCCTTTAAAAGTTCCTACTTATTTAGCAGTGTATCCACCATCAACGAAGACTGTAGTACCTGTTACAAAATCATTTTCAGCTAAGAAAACTACTGCATGTGCGATTTCTTCTGGATTACCTAGTCGGCCGATTGGATGTTTAGCAACTAAGCCATCATAAAAATCACCAAGAGATTCTTTATTAACCATGCCAGATTCAATAAAACCAGGTGCAACTGCATTTACTCGAATATTACGATCGGCATATTCCAACGCAACTGATTTTGTAATTAAGTTAACGGCTCCCTTACTTGCTGCATATGGAGTAGAAGTTGGTTCACCAACGCTTCCTAAAATAGAGGAAGTGTTAATGATAGAGCCGCCTCCAGATTTAAGCATCTCACGAATAGCATATTTGATGCCATAAAATACGCCATCTTGGTTAACGGCAATAACACGTTTGTACTCTTCATCAGTTAATTCGTGAGTAGGTTTTTGAACTCCAACGCCTGCATTGTTAAAGATTACATCTAGTTGGCCAAATTGGTTTACAGCTTGTGAAACAAGATTTTCTACGGATTTTTCATCAGCAACATTTACTGCTACAAATAAAACATCAGAATATTTTTCTTTTAATTCTTTTTCTACTTTTTCTCCTGCTTCTTGGTTGTAATCACCAATCACAACTTTGGAACCTTTATCTAAAAAAGCTTTCGCAGTAGCTAGTCCAATACCAGAAGCACCACCAGTAACGATTACAACTTTGCCATTTAAATCTGTCATAATAGAATTCCTCCTTAAAGTAATTAGAAAACAATCTAATATATTGTTTAGTATTTTCTTCTTTTTATACTACAAACAGTACCTATTGCTTACCCGACAAATATAAAGATTATTTGAGTTAAATTGTGCAAAAATAAAGGGTAATAGAAAAAGGTCAGTGAATTTAGTACAAATTAATCATAGCTCTAAATTTGTCGATTGTCGACAAAAAAGCTTAAGGGTTTTTATTTACTTAACCCCTAACTTAATTGTCTCATATATAGCTTTATTCGCTTTAGCAAAGTCTGACTCAAGCATTGCTGCTCCAAAATCTTTTAATTTACAATGAAAGTTTTCCATTGTTTTTATGGTCCATTGAACTTGGGCAAACACTTTTAGGATGCTATTTGCCTCTTCATAAAATCTTATAAGAGCTTTATTATTTGCAATAGATAAAATGTATCTTAAAAGTTGTTCAAGTTTTATTTGATATTCTATTACATTTTTCTTTTCATATTCAGTAGATACTTCATTAAAGTACTCCTTGAATTTTAGTTTATGCTCTTCATTCCACTTATTACTTAAATAATTTACTGCCACTCGAATCAATTCGATTATTACATCGTTGTATTCTTCAATCTCACTTTTAGTAAAGGACTTTACAACCGTACCACGTCTTGGCATCCTTTCCACAATTCCATCTACCTGTAATAAGTAAAGTGCTTCTCGAACAGGTGCCCGACTTGTATTTAATTCCTTGGAAATGTCTTCTTCTACAATTTTATCTCCAGCTTTAAATTCACCTTCAATAATTTTCTTTAAAATATGCTTATAAATTTGCAATGATAACGGCTCTCCAAAACCGGAATTGCCAGAAAAGTTAATAGTATTCAAAGACATATATAAATCGACGCTCCATCTACTTGTGAAATTTTATTTATAGTTTAGTATACATGAAAATGTAGGAAATTAGGCCGGAAGTTGTTAGACTTGTACGTTTTATTAAAATAACAATGCATTTTTTTAACTTTTACAATACTACTGTTTTTCAGTTATATTTTAATGTGGAGTCAGCTAACTCGTTCTTTATAAAGAAGTTGAAAAATCATGCTAGATGATGTTCTAGCATGATTTTAATAAATATGGAATATATAGTTCGAGTGTTAAATAGTATGCCTATTAAAAGCCTGACCTCATGAAAAATAAGCTATGCCTGCATGCCTTAAGACAATACTGCTCTTTACCAAAGGCCAAGTACTTTCCACCATAATCCACCAATGAGCAACCAAATCACGAGGTGAATCAGTGAAATAACAAGCCCAATTCCCCACCATTTTTCTTGTGTAACATAACCTGCTCCAAAGAATACAGGAGCTGGTCCGCTGCCATAATTCGTTAAACATCCGAATAAATTACTGAAAAATGCAAGAACCAATGCTGAAACTAACGGTGGTGCACCAGCAGCAACGATGACTGATAGAAAAGCACCGTACATTGCACTTACATGCGCGGTATTACTTGCGAAAAAGTAATGAGAATAGAAATATAAAATTGCAAGTACGACTAACGCAATAATCCAGGATGTTTGGCCAATCATACCTTGTACCATTTGGCTGAACCAAGGGATCATACCTGTGCTATTTAAAAACATGGCCATCATGACTAAGACTGAAAACCAAATTAAAGTATCCCATGCACCTTGCTCTTGCTTTATATCAGACCATGTTAACACTTGGGTAAGCAGTAATAACACTAATCCTATAAAAGCTGTAACAGTTGTATCAAGATTAAAACTTGAGCCAAAAATCCATAAAACAATTAAAAGGAGGAAAATGCCAATCATAAACCATTCTTCTCTTTTTAAAGGTCCCATCTCATCAAGCTTTTTCTTCGCCTCTACAGTAGCAGATGGGGTCTCTTTTATCTCTGGTGGGTAGAGTTTATAAATGACAAATGGAATTACTATTAAACTAATTAGCCCTGGTACTATAGCAGCTACCATCCAGCCTACCCAAGAAATTGTAGTGCCTGTAATATCTTCTGCTATCTTTGCAGCCAAGGGGTTAGCAGCCATAGCAGTTAAAAACATAGCAGAAGTAATCATATTTGCCTGAAAAGAAGTTGTAGTTAAAAAAGCTCCTATTTTTCTTTCCGTACCATCACCAGTTCTCGAACCATAAGTTTCAGACAATGAACGAATAATAGGTAATAAAATCCCTCCGGCACGCGCTGTATTTGATGGCATTGCTGGAGAAAGGATTAAATCACTAGCAATAAGAGAATAAGATAATCCTAAAGTTTTTTTCCCAAATAATCGAACAAAAATATAAGCAACTCGTGTACCAAGCCCTGTTTTAATAAAGCCTCTAGAAATGAAAAATGCTATAACGATTAACCAAATAGTAGAGTTTTGAAATCCACTTAACGCTTCTTCAAGTGTTAAAGTGTTTGTAATCATAATGACTGTTAAAGCCAAAATGGCCATACTCCCCATTGGGATAGGTTTTATAATAAGCCCAATAATGGTTGCAACAAAAATGGCAAATAAATGCCATGCCTGAACTTGTAAGCCTTCTGGAGGGGGAATAAACCAAATGATTGCACCTATTAGGACAACCACCATTAATGGAATTAATTTTACTTCCTGTTTTTCTTTTTTTCGATTCAATTTCTTGAACCTCCTTCCAAAAGCGCAAAATTGACAGCATAGACATCGCCGCATTATAATGCCCGTTCATGATAAAACGGTATAAAGTTCAAATGAACATATAAAATAAAGTGCTCTACTATCAATGCTGTTATTCGCTTACTCGCAATAATTATTTCAAGCTTTGTCGAAAAATGCGATATATATGCTTGTGGAAAATGAGTGTCTACAGCATTAAGTAGAAATCTATAATGGTAAGAAAGAGAGTTTAATCAAAAATAATGCTAAATTTTCAAGCTGCTATAGATATAAAATTGGAAGAAACAGGTGAGTTTAAAGAGGATTTTTATATTTCTAGTATAATAATTTTAGTTAACTCCTCTAAAAGTCTAATCTATTGGAAATTACAAACATATACTATTTTGAAAATTAGCACTGATAGGTGGTGAATTATATGCAATTTTATCCGCCAAATCCTAGAAGGAGGCCAATTCCTCCAGTATATAGGCAAAGGGTTGCACCTCCTAGTCAAATTCAAAGACAGGACGATTCACTCTATTACCTAAATCAGGTAAGAAGACAGGATGAACCTTTCCTTCCTCCAAATAATCAACCTCAAGTTTCTCGACTTAGAAGATTTCCAGATCATTTAAATACCATTTATGGACATATGGGAACAATAAGAAATGGGGTTGATATGATGAGACAACTAGGGGCATTTTTAAGTAGATTTAGATAGTTTACCTCGAGTGAGTGAATATATTTTGAGGGCTGTCTAGAAAGTAAAAATCCTAAACAGCCCTATTTTTTCGAGTGTGGAAAGAAAAAATTGCAAAGAAGAGTTAAAAAACAATTATTTCATCTTCTGAGAATTACATAACTAATTAAAAAGAAGTCACTTTGCATTGACTGCAAAATGACTTCTTTTGTTTAAAGATATAGGATGATTATGTTTTGTTCAGCATAAAAAATAACGCAGTAAAACTTATATAACGTTATGTAATAATCATAAACGTTTAACTATTTCGTATTAGATAATCGAAAGCACCTAATGCTGCTGTGGCACCTGATCCCATAGAAATAATGATTTGTTTATATGCACTATCCGTACAGTCTCCTGCAGCAAATACACCAGGGATGTTTGTTTCACCATGTTTATCTACTACAATTTCTCCAAAGCGAGAAAGTTCAACTGTATCGCTTAACCAGTCCGTGTTAGGTACAAGACCAATTTGAACAAATACACCTTGTAACTCAATATGACGTACTTCTCCGGACTCGAGGTCGATGTAAGAAATACCATTCACTTTATCAGTTCCTGTAATTTCTTTAGTTTGTGCATTTGTTAGAACAGTTACATTTGGTAGACTGTAAAGGCGTTTTTGAAGTACTTCATCGGCTTTTAGTTCTGGCTTATACTCAAGAACAGTTACATGTTTCACTATACCTGCGAGATCGATTGCCGCCTCAATACCAGAATTACCGCCTCCGATTACTGCAACATGTTTTCCTGCAAATAATGGTCCGTCGCAATGAGGACAGAATGCTACTCCCTTATTTTTGAACTCTTCTTCGCCAGGTACACCAATATTTCGCCAACGAGCCCCAGTTGAAAGGATAACAGTTTTACTTTTTAATACTGCACCATTTTCAAGTTCAATTTCAATAAGGTCTTTCTTTTCTAAACGTTTGGCGCGCTGTAAATTCATTATATCAATGTCATACTCTTTGACATGTTCTTCCAGGCTTGCCGCAAGTTTAGGACCCTCCGTATATTTCACACTTATAAAGTTCTCAATGCCCATTGTATCCATAACCTGGCCGCCGAAACGTTCGGCCACGATACCTGTACGAATGCCTTTACGGGCTGCATAAATAGCTGCACTTGCGCCAGCTGGTCCACCTCCAACAACAAGTACATCGAAAGGATCTTTGTTGGCCAATTCTGACGCATCAGTTGTACTACCCATTTTCGCAAGAATTTCTTCAAGTGTCATACGACCGCTGCCGAACGATTCGCCATTTAGAAATACGGTCGGCACTGCCATAATGTTTTTGCTTTCTACTTCCTCTTTAAAAGCGGCGCCATCAATCATTGTATGAGAGATGCCTGGGTTAAGAATACTCATTAAGTTCAATGCCTGTACAACATCAGGACAGTTGTGGCAGCTTAGACTAATATAAGTTTCGAAATGATATTCGCCCTTAATCTTCTTCACTTGATCAATGACCTTCTGATCAACCTTTGGAGCTCTTCCACTAACTTGAAGCAGCGCAAGCACTAATGAGGTAAATTCGTGTCCTAAAGGAACACCGGCAAAAGTTACGCCAGTTTCTTCACCGATACGATTTACACTGAAACTTGGTGTCCTATGTAATGTCGTTTTCTCTACTTTAATTTGAGAAGACATAGTAGCTAACTCATCTACTAAGGCAAGCATTTCACGAGATACGTCATCAGTTCCTGCACTCACTTTTAGTAGAATATCGCCCTCCATCAATTGAAGATATTGGGCTAATTGTGCTTTTATATCTGCATCTAAAATCATGTGGTCGTACTCCTTAAATTTTACCTACAAGGTCAAGGCTAGGCTTAAGTGTTTCAGAACCTTCTTTCCATTTAGCTGGGCAAACTTCACCTGGATTGTTGCGAACATATTGTGCAGCTTTAATTTTGTTTACAAGAGTGCTTGCATCACGGCCGATTCCGTCTGCATTGATTTCCATAGCTTGAACAATACCGTCTGGATCGATGATGAATGTACCACGTTGTGCAAGACCTGCTTCTTCATCCAGTACATCAAAGTTGCGAGAAATTTGTTGTGAAGGGTCGCCGATCATAATGTATTCAATTTTACTAATAGCTTCTGAATGATCGTGCCAAGCTTTATGTGTGAAATGTGTATCAGTAGAAACTGAATATACTTCTACTCCAAGCTCTTTTAATGTTGCGTATTCATTTTGTAAGTCTTCTAATTCTGTAGGACATACGAATGTAAAATCTGCTGGGTAAAAACAAACAACACTCCATTTACCTTTAAAGTTTTCTTCTGTAACATTAATAAATTCACCGTTATGATAAGCGGATGCTTTAAATGGTAATACTTCTTTTCCGATTAAAGACATAAATAATTCCTCCTAAAATGTTATGTTTTTAAGACATTTAAATCATAACCAATAATAATTATTGTTAATCAAATTAATTGTGATTAGAACAATTATAAATGAAAATTTATTATTTTATTGGTTATATTATTTTGTCTATATAATAATTATCTTTGCTTTTAGTGGGTGTTGCAATACTTTGGGAGTAATTGTCTAAATCTACACTTAAAAATTACAAATTTCGGACACAAATTAGCATTGTGGGAAGATCAAACATTATCAATTATGATCTATATTTCTCAATTAATGGGAAAATTTGAAGTTTGAGTTCTCACTTTTTAGTTATAAAGAGCTCGAAATTTAAGTGTGTTCATAAAATATACTGCACAAATAAAAGAATAAAAAATAGGTGAAGAAAAACGATTTGTTTTTCTCCACCTGTTTCATTTGAAAATGAAATTATTCGTAAGAAATTTCAACTTCTGGGGAAAGGAACTCCAGATTGTCTGTAATAACAAGGTCTTTATCCTTAAGGCCGTTTGTTACCATAACCATAGAGCCTTTCTTTTCTTTTATTTCAATTTCCTGCCGTTTAGGGTGATTATCTTCAACCACATATACATAGGATTTTCCGTCTTTATCCATCACTGCGGATGAAGGAATAAGTTTCCCCTCAGTTGCTTCGTCGGTAATAAATTGAAGATCAACAATCATACCAGATTTTAATATAAGATTGGGATTGTCAATTTCAATTTCTACAGGATAGCCCTTTCCATTCTCATCTAAAGGGCTAATTGTTTTAACGGTACCATATGTAACTTCCTCAATAGAAATGGCTTTTACTTGTACTTTATCTCCTTGCTTTATGTTATTAATTTCTTCTGCAGGAATATAAGTTAAAACATTTACTTTATCAAGATTAACGACTACTAAGGCTGGACTTTGTGGAGAAACCTGTTCACCCACATCCGTATACTTAAAACCAATTATTCCATCTATCGGAGAAGTTATAGTTGCATTATCTAACTGATCTTTCGCTACTTCAACATCTACTTGTCTTTGCTTCCATGCTTCCTCACTGGCTTGAATTGTTGCAGTGTTTTGAGCGATTTCCGCCTGTTCTTTTGCTTTTGAATAGCCTTCAGAAGCGTTTTGATAACTTTTTGTTGTATTTTCGTATGTTTGTTTTGCTGCACTTAAAGCTTTCTTAGCAGTTGCTAAACTTGTTTCTGCATTTTTATTAGCTATTTTAAGACTGTTCACGTTTGCCTTTGCAGTTTTTAGTGCCGATTCGCTTTTTTCTAAATCAGCTTTAGAGATTAGTGAACCCTCATATAATTTTTCCATACGATCGAAGTTAACTTGAGCATCATTTAAAACGACTTGTGCTTTTTCTAAAGACAATTTAGCATCTTCTACCGAATTTTGCGCCATAGAAACTGCATTTTCAGCCTTCGCTACGGCATCTTTTGCTTGAACCATACCGTTTTGGGCTTGAACCATGCTGTTTTTTGCTTGAACTACACCGCTCTCTGATTGAACAACACTTGATTGATGACCTGCTTCAGCAGAACCAATACTTGCATATGCAGCAGCTTCAGCAGCCTCAGCTTTTTTTACTGAATTAACAAGGTCCTTATCATCAAGCTTTAATAAAACTTGCCCTTTTTCTACACGATCCCCAACTTCAACAGGAAGCTCAACAACTGTTCCTGATAATTTAGGAATAAGTTTTATTTCTTCATTTGGTCTGATTACACCTGAATAGACATTCCCAGTTGCAATTAGCTCATTTTGTACTTTAGCTACTTCAACTGGAATTACTGAATCATTGCCTGGCTGTTTAGCTGAACTAGTACTATTACAGCCAGAAATAATTAAAAGAGTGATTAATGAAAGAGCATAAATTCTAACATTTCTTAATTTGTTCATTACAATCTCCTTCCTATATTAAACATCTGATGTTTCCTGAGCTTGAGGCTTCTTTTTCTTCTTAAATATTAATACGAGCGGGATACAGATAAATAATGTCATAGCTGCAACATAGAAGACGTCTGTCATTCCTCTATAAGCTGCTTCAAGTTGAACGACACTTGATAAAGAGCTTGACCAGTTTGTACCATACTGACTTTGTGCTAATTGAGTCGATTCAATCGAGATTGAATCAGTAATTTCACCTAAATGTAAAGTTGTCCGTTTTTGCATAATTAGCGTAAATACGGCAATTGACATAGATGACGCTACTGCACGAATTAAGTTTGATATACTTGATGCCTTACCCACTAGATGTGGTGCAACCGCGTTCATTCCAGCAGTTGAGATAGGCATCATACAAAGTCCAGTTCCAATACCGCGTAACATCAGAACTGGAATCATCCAGTTGTGCATAGTATCAGGTGTCATAAAAGCGAGTTTATACGTAGTGAAGGCCATCAATGTAAGTCCAATCATGCCTAATGGAATAGGACCTGTTTTATTGAATAACTTACCTGCAATTGGCATCATAACTGCCATACAGATTGCTTGCGGCATCATTAAAAGCCCTGTATCAATGGGTCCCATGCGTTGAATGTTTTGTAAAAACAGCGGCATAATGAACATTGCCCCCATCATTCCAACCATTACAAGCGAAGAAATTATAGTACTTACCATAAAAGTAAAATTTTTAAAGAGTGAAAGTTCGATAACAGGATGTTCTGTATTTGCTTCCACATAAATTAAAAATACTAGTGCCCAAAAAGAGATGAAAAATAGTCCGATAATTTCAAATGAACCCCATCCTGCTTTTTGACCACTACTCAATGCATACAATAGTGTTCCCGCGAATGTAGCTGCAAGGAAAAAACCTAAAGCATCAAATGGTTTTGGGGCCGCTTTTTCTGGCGCTTTTAATAAAAACGATACAGCGATAAAAGCTAAAATTCCAAATGGGATACAAACGATAAATAAAAATCGCCAATTGAACCATTCAATCAAATAACCACTTAATGTAGGACCAATTGCAGGGGCAACCATGGCAGAAACGCCCCACAAACTTAGAGCAACAGAAATTTGTTCTCGAGGCATTATTTTATAAATAACAGTCATGCTTAGTGGACCAATAATGCCGCCACCTAGTCCTGTAATAATTCGAAAGGCGATTAAAGACATATCATTCCAAGCAATCGCACAAAAAAAGGTTCCAATAGTGAAAACAGCTAAGGCAACGAGTAAAAACTTTTTATAACCAATTCGTTCTTCCATAAATCCAACAATTGGAACAATTACACCGGATGCTAGCATGTAGCCTGTAAGAACCCATTGAATGGTATCCTGTGTGGATCCTAAATCTGTAGTTAAACTCGGAATTGCAACATTAATTAAACTATTATTTAATACAGCTACAAACGCTCCGGTAATAATTGCAATTAGTGCAAGCCATCTTTCTCTGGAAGATGCTTTTGAAGGAGCAACTGATGATGATGACAAAAAGAGCCCCTCCTTTATTTAATGTGTATATTTACTTCCACATTTGATCCAGGTATAAGATCAATACTTTCAGGTTTTACAATGGCAATTTCAATTGGGATTCTTTGTGTTACTTTATTGAAATTACCACTAGTATTTACTGCTGGAACTAGTGAAAGCGCAGAATTTGTTGCTTTTCCAATATCACGTACTTTTCCAGGAATTGTTTGGCCTTCTAAAATATCAATGGAAACATCGACATCTTGTCCAATTTTAACTTTCTTAATATCAGTTTCTTCTATATTTGCAGAAACATATAATTTATTCATATCAACCATTAGAGCAACAGGTTGACCTGCGGCTGCAATTTCATGTTCCTTTGATAGAAGCTTAATGACTGTACCATCAATAGGAGCACGAATAATTGATTTTCTTATTAGGCCTGGATCAAGATTTGTTGTATCTTGCTCTGCTATTGCTTCGTTTTTTAATAGCGTATCTCCCTCTTTAACATCAATATTTGTAATTTCAGCGGAAATTTGTGGCATTACTTTATATTGATCACCAGCAATTCGTGCATCTTCTGTTTTTAAAAAATGTGTACTTTGGTAATAAAAATAGTAACCAATCCCGCCTCCGCTAATTACGAAAAGTACCAGTAAAATTATTAAGACGTACTTTTTTTTCATATCCTCACCTCTAACGTTCATTTATGAGATAAATTGATTCATAAAATAACCAATTTAACTAATCTTTATGGAATAAGACTCATAGATTACTTTAGCTATAGTGATTTTTTTAGGCAACCAATAAAATTTTATTATCTGTTGTTTTTTAAACAATTAGTAGTATAATTGTTTGATTAGATCAGGATTTTCTACAAAAAGAGGGATTATGTTGGATAGAGAGGTTAATATTGATCGTAGAGTTAAAAAAACACGACAAGTTTTAAAAGATGCACTTATCTCATTAATGGCTGAAAAAGATTTTAGTAATATCACAGTTCAGGATATTACAAGAGTAGCAGACGTAAATCGTGCTACATTTTATTCGCATTATCATGACAAAATCGACCTTATACAGAAAATAGCTGAGGAAATTTTAAACGAATTGAATGCAATACTTATGAAAAAATCTGACGGGTTGCGCTCCTACGACTTACTCGTTCAAATTTTTGAACATCTAAGTGAACATTCTGAATTCTATACAATCATGTTAAGTTCGAATCGCTTCCCAGGTTTTTGGAAAAAGCTATATGCAATTTTTCGCAATGCTACAAGTCGAAGTACGGAATTTTCCGATTCCGATGACAGCATCCCACAGGATATTTTAAATAGCTATATTTTAGGAGCTTATTTCGGGGTCGTAATACAATGGATTAAAAGAGGAATGCCATATTCACCGAAATATATGGCTGAAAAGCTGGCTAATATAAAAACAGTAATTTAATTCATATGGGGGGATGACCCAAAAGTCGCCTTCATAAAGATTTATAAAAAATGATCTGTATGTTTTCAACCGGGGATGGCCTGAGCTCGCAAGTCTGTGGGGTTTCGGCAGTCGCGCTTTTTCCGTAGGAGTCTTGTGAATTTTTCATCATATAATATAAAAAGTAGCAGTAGATAATAAATCTATTGCTACTTTTCTTGTTTTATTCTCTATTTATTTCTTCAATAGCAAATAAACAAAGTATGGTGCGCCGATTAGGGAGACCACAATCCCAGCTGGTATTCCACTTGGTTCTAGCACATTACGTCCTATCGTATCTGCGAATAGTAATAGCCAACCCCCAAGCAAAAGGGCAACTGGTATAAATAGTTGATTTCTAGGGCCTACTAAAGCTTTTGCAATATGCGGCGCCATTAGCCCGATAAAAGTTATTCCTCCTGTAACTGAAACCGCAGTAGCTGCTAAGGCAACTGCTGTTACCAGTAAAGTAATTCGTTCTTTTTCAACGGAGACCCCTACTCCAATTGCCACAGGCTCACTTAATCCTAAAAGATTTAATCTATTAGCTTTATACAAAGTAAATGGAATTAAGATAATTAACCAAGGCAGTATAGCCAAAACAAAAGGCCAATCAGTACCCCAAATATTGCCATTTAACCATTTTGCAATAAAATCAACCTTTGTGCGGTCAGCTGATGAAATAAGGACAATCATAGCGCCAGATAAGGCAATAGAAAATCCAACCCCAATAAGCACTAAGTTTACAGGCTGCAGTCCATTTGTTTTGTTATAAGCCAACAAATAGATTAAACAAGCTGTAAGAATAGCCCCTAAAAAGCCAACTAGTGGAATCAAGTAAACAAAAGAGCCTACTTCGATAGGGAAAAATAAAAAGTAAATAGCAATTGCAAAACCAGCACCAGAGTTAATCCCGATAATTCCTGGATCTGCTAAATCATTTCTTGTAATTCCTTGCAAAATAGAACCAGATAAAGCAAGTGCCATACCTGCTAACAGTGTAATAAAAATTCGAGGCAATCGGATAGAAAACAAAACAAATTCCTCTTTAAACGTACCATTGCCTATTAAAGTCGGAAATAGTCTATCATAGGAAAGGGATGAAGCCCCTAACCCCATACCGATAAAAATAGTAAACAAAATAAGTAGTAGTGATATAAATAATATAACGCGCTGTTTTCTAATTAATGCCGGATGTATCATGTGAATGCTTTTCCTCCTTTACGAACTATGACCAGGAAGAATGGTAAACCGAGCAAAGCTACAATGGCCACAACCGGAGTTTCAAATGGTGAATGAAGTGTACGGCCAAGCGTATCTGCCAACAACATAAAACTCGCACCGATAATTGCTGACATTGGCAAAATAAAACGATAGTCAGATCCAACTAATACACGAACTATATGTGGGATCATAAGACCAATAAAGGCCATATTTCCAACTAAGGCGACAGCCGCTCCTGCTAAGACAATAATAGCAATAAATAAAATGGCTTTGATTGTTGCTATTTTTTGTCCTAATCCAATAGCTACTTCTTCATTTAAGCTTAGTATCGTTAGTTGTCTTGCAAGGAAACAAGAAACGATGATTCCAATTACAATAAACGGGACAATTATTTGGAGTTGACCCCAAGTCGTGCCAATTAAACCTCCTGCTGTCCACATTGAAACATCTTTTGAAATTTTAAAATAAAGGCCAATTCCTTCAGCGATTGCAGTTAAAAATGCAGAAACCGCTGCTCCTGCTAATACGATACGAAGAGGAGAGAAACCTCCTTTTTTTGCAGCACTTATGCCAAACACAATAATTGCTCCTAGCGCTGCTCCAATAAAACAAGCAATCATAGTAATAAAGTAATTTGCAGATGGAATAAAGGCAATTGTAATAGCCAATCCTGCATTCGCTCCTGCAGTTAATCCTAATAATCCTGGATCAGCAAGTGGGTTTCGTGTTATTCCTTGCATAATGGCGCCGGAAACTGCAAGAGCTGCTCCTACAAATATAGCGGCTACTTCACGGGGTAAACGAATTTCACGGATTATCGAAATTTTGTCCCCAGAAGTAGAAGAGGTAAGAGCTAACCATACATCTTTAATTGTCGTATCTGCTGCTCCAAATACCATCGATATTACAAACATGCAAAGAAAAATTATGAGTCCTGCTATTAATTTGTATAGGAATGATATAGAAGTTCCATTTTTTTTCATCATGAGTCTTTCGTCTTTTCCTTTACTAAAATATAGGAAAAGGGGCCATCCCATTAGTGTCTAATTCTAAATACCGGGACAGCCTCCTTTAAAATGTTCTAACGTATAGCTACTCAGTCTCTCGAGTGTGCAATGTGCACCTGATTGAAAGCGTAAAGAGCTAGTGTTAGTTGCCTAAAAATGATGTTTTTAAAAATTCTAATTGCTTCTCCAGTGTGATTGGGTCACTGAAGGATGCACCTTCTCCGTCCATTACAAATACGCGGTTATTTTTAACGGCAGGAATGTTTTTATATGCTTCTGTTTCTTGAAAAGAAGTATCTGCATCAGAGTATTTACTTAGGATTATATAATCTCCAGCGTACTCAGGAAGCACTTCCGTTGATAATGTATAGTAGCCTGATTCTGATGCAACTTCTTTTACTTTTTCAGGCATGTTTAATTTCATTGCTTGATATAAGATTTCTGTTCCACGAGCAAAGTTATCGCCGAAAACATAAAGGTCTTTTCCATAGCTTTCCATGACAGATACAGTTGCATCCTCGCCTATTTTTGCTTTGATTTCTTCTCCGGCAGCTTCTGCACGTGCTTTAAAGTCATCAACCCAGGCTTTAGCTTCTTCTTCTTTATTTAAAAGTTTGCCAATTTCAATGTGTTGCGTTAAATAATCAACTTTTCCCCAAGTATAAGTAACTGTAGGAGCAATTTGACTTAATTTATCAACATTTTTAATAGTTGATAATCCAATGATTAAATCTGGTTCTAATTCAATAATTTTTTCTAAATCTTCATCTGTAACGACTTCAGCATCCTTTAATTTATCAGCAAGTGCTGGACTATTCTTAGACCATTCTTCTACACCAACGATATTGCCACCTAACTGCAATACATTGCCGGCAAAACCGGAAAGTAAAACAATTCTTTGCGGGTTTGCAGGAACTTCAACTGGACCATTTTCAGATTGGTACGTAATAAATTCTTCGTTTTGTTCTTTTGAAGTATTGTTATTATCGTTAGCTTCTTCTTGTCCACAAGCACTAATAAGAAGAACTAGAAGCAGCATAAACGGGAATATGAGTTTTTTCATGTTGTTTTTCTCCTTTTAATAAGTTGTAAGTAATGCACATCGGTTTATTTGTTCTGGGATCCTGTCCAATTACTGCATCGATTTCAAAAATTTGCCGAAGCACATCCTGAGTAATAACTTCTTCGCAAGTGCCCGCTTTCACAATTTCACCATCTTTTAGGGCGATGATATAATCTGCAAAACGAGCTGCTTGGTTTAAATCATGTAAAACCATAATAATTGTGCGTTCCTGTTCATGATTTAACTTTTGTAATAATTCTAAAATCTCCAATTGGTGTGCCATATCTAAATAAGTCGTAGGTTCATCTAGAAAAATAATTTCCGTTTCTTGAGCAAGGGCCATAGCAATCCACACACGCTGCCTTTGACCGCCAGATAAGGCATCAACAGGGCGATGTTTATAATCGGCTGTTCCTGTAACCTCAAGCGCCCATTCAACTACTTCATAATCTTTTTTGGTTAATCTTCCAAAACCATTTTGGTAGGGAAACCGTCCGTAGGATACTAACTCGGAAACGGTTAAACCAGAAGTACTATCGGGAGTTTGAGGAAGAATGGCCATCTTTTTAGCGAGGGATTTTGTATTTTCCTTTGAAATATTTTTCCCATCTAATAGAACTAATCCAGACTGATGGGGGATAATCCGGGTAATGGCTTTTAATAATGTGGATTTTCCACAACCATTCGAACCAATAATGGTTGTGATTTTTTTATCGGGAATAGTAACACTAAGATTTTTTACTATTAACTGTTCACCGTAGCTAATGCTTAAATCATCTGTAAAGAGGCGAACCATCATTTTATACCTCCAAAATTAAAGATTAATATATTATTGAAAATGATTATCAGTATCGATTATGTTTTAAATATAAAACGAGCTTTATTGAATGTCAATTTAAAATTGAAAATCAATTATATAGTTAGGTATTTGTGCTAAGGCTTCGCTTTATACATCGCATATTAAATGACAATTAGAAAAACTAAAAAAGTTAATTTTGCTGTGCTTTTTGTTTTCAATAATAGCCTAATTTTATTTGTCATTTTATAATATCACAAAGTAATTTAGAATTATTAATATTGTAATAAATAATATATTTGAAAATATTAATAAGGAAAGAACATAAATTTACAATTAAGGAATACTGAAGAATTAACATAAACTGAAGTGGAAAAATAACTAAGAAATATACAGTTATAATAAATGCAGGGATGTTGATACTAATAATTTCTAATTGACGGTTAGCTCCGTATTATATATTATATTGAAGGAAAACGAATGCCCGGACTATAACGGGAGAGGTTCATAGCTGATACCCTCTATAAAAAACTATGGAAACATGACAATATGCCATGTCCATAAAGGACGTGGCTTTTTATGTTTTTTACATAAGTTTTAATAGAATGATTAGTGGTGCCTCTCTTGAAAAGTGTTGGGAAACATTTTACAAGGAGGTTTTTTTATGTCTGGCAGAAGCCATGAAGAAGGTTTAAAGGATTTAACGTTATTAGGAAATCAAGGAACAAAATATTTATTCGAATATGCACCCGAAGTATTGGAGGCGGTGGATAATCTTCACTCAAACCGTGATTATTTCGTTAAATTTAATTGTCCTGAGTTCACAAGTCTATGCCCACTGACACATCAGCCTGATTTTGCGACAATCTATATTTCATATATCCCGGACAAAAAAATAGTGGAGAGTAAATCGCTAAAATTATATTTATTTAGCTTTAGGAATCATGGTGATTTTCATGAGGATTGTGTGAATATCATTATGAACGATTTAATCAAATTACTTGAACCAAGGTATATAGAAGTTTGGGGGAAATTTACTCCACGTGGAGGAATTTCAATAGACCCATGGTGCAACTACGGAAAACCAGGTACTAAATATGAAGAAATGGCTAATTATCGTTTAATGAATCATGACCTTAATCCAGAAAAAATCGATAATCGATAAACCAAGTTGAATCTATATAAATTAAGAAAGGGAAAATTCATGAGAATAATATTCTACCTATTATCCATTATCATCGCTAATGTTGTAACGGCAGCGTTTGCACCTTTACAATTAGGGATGTTTATCGTTCCGATGGGGACGCTTTTAATTGGATCAACCTTTATTTTTAGAGATCTTGTGCAAAATAAATATGGCAGAGCAAAGACCTATTTATTTATTTTTATTGCATTAATTTTATCAGGTATTGTTTCATTCATACTTGGGGATACAGTTTGGATTGTGATGGCATCTGCAATTTCATTTGTAATCTCCGAGACGGCTGATACAGAAATTTATACACGTTTGAAACTTCCGATTGCTTGGCGAGTATTATATAGCGGGATTGTTGGAGGATGTCTCGACTCTGTAATTTTTGTAGTAATTGGTTTAAGTCCGATTGGTGCAAATGTTTTACCATGGGAAGCTATTCCAGCGGCTATATTAGGCCAAATCATCGTAAAGACAGTAATTCAAATGTTCGGTGCACTAATTTATAACCGAGTTCGTGTAATTAATAGAAAACCTCTAATCTCAGAATAATAAATTATAGTTAATAATTTTCCTTAAAATAAGTTAATAGTAAAAAAGACTTACAAAAAGCGCAAGGATGTGATAATTAATATCATTCTTGCGTTTTGTTTTTAATACTTTTCTAACGAAAATCTCAAATTGATAAGAGTGAAATTTTTACCATATATAGACTTGCTTATAATAAAATGGTAACATAATAGAAAATTGCATTAATCAGGTTATTTTCCAGAAAATGCTTACAATTTAACTTAATTTGAAAAGGCAAACTCATTGAAAAATGGGGACGCAAAGCCACGGGTCTAAGGTTTGAAAAAACTATGATAGCCGGGTTGCCGAAAAATCTAATGAAGTTTTTGGCTGCTCACTTTTTGAGTAGATTTTTCAACGGTTTAGCGGGGGCGATTGCAATCATAAGGGGGATTATTAGTTTGGAAAGTGCAAAAAACCGTATCATTCTTATTTTATCTTCAATAATTCTTATAGCCTCAATAATTGTTCACTTCCTTCATCGAGTATTAAATGTTTCTTTATATTGGATCGATGAACATCCAATTCATCACATTCAGCAATCAGATTTAGTTCTTAACATTTTTTTAAGTATCCCTATACTATTACTCATCACAACGCTTTTCTTTTATCGTAAAAATAACGATCATTCAATAATACCTCTTTTGAATACATTGACAATTACATTTGGCAGTATGTCGATGATTGCTGGCGGAGAAGGAATGGTAGAATATCATTTCTCAATTTTTATGGTAGTTGCTATAGTTGGTTATTATGAAAAAGTAAATCTTATTATTGTTATGACTCTGCTCTTTACTATCCAGCATTTATTAGGTTTTTTCTTTTTAAGTGAATACGTGTTTGGACAGTTGGAATACCCATTTTCAATGCTTATAATTCACGCTTTATTTTTACTAGGAACTTCAGGTGCCATCACATGGCAAACGATTCAAAAGAGTAAGCTATTAGCGGATTTAGATCAAAAACAACAAAAACAACAAATTTTAAGTGGAGTAATCGAAAAACTATCAATTAGCTCTGAAAAACTAATAAATGCATCAGTACAGCTAAATGAAAATTATGATTTAAATAGATTAGCCATTAATGGGATGGCAGCAAATATTCGAGAGATATCTAGCGGTGCCGACATACAGAGGCAGCAAACGGAGGGCAGCTCTGCAGCAATTCAGGAAATCAACCATGGGATTCATGAAATTACCGAAACAGCTAAGGAATTATCCGAAATTTCAATAGCTACAGCAGATGAAGCAAATGAAGGAAATGTAATGATTTATAAAACTGTTCAACAGATGCAATTAATAAATGAAAAAGTAAGCTCATCTTCAGAGATGGTAAAAAAACTGAATCATCGTTCTGAAGAAATTGGTGATATCGTTAAAATTATTACAGACATTGCTTCTCAAACAAACTTGCTAGCTTTAAATGCTGCAATTGAAGCAGCAAGAGCTGGAGAGCATGGAAAGGGATTTGCTGTTGTAGCGGATGAAGTTAGGAAATTAGCGGAGGAATCAGTTGGTTCCGCAAGTAAAATTACAAGTATAATAAAGTCTATTCAAGAAGACACAGTCTCTTCAGCAAAATCAATGGATCAAGTAATTAATGAGGCGAAAACGGGATTAGAGGTTGTTAAAGAAACTGGCGAAATTTTTGGCCGAATTTATGAATCAATCAATGGTGTTGCAAATCGAATTAAACAGATTGCTTTATCATCAACAGATGTTTCAGCAGCAACAAAACAAGTGTCATTGTCCCTAAATGAAATGTCCTATTTTGCTGAAATGACTTCAGCAAATACACAAAATGTAGTTCATTCATCAGAAGAACAATTAGCCTCTGTGGAAATTTTATCGACTTTAATTACATCGTTAAATGATATTACATTAGAATTGCAGGAGCTAATTCGTGAAACAGAACAGTTAAGGTAAGGAAGAGTACCCTTTAATTACTAAACAAAAACAGACGCATCCTAAATATTTGGATGCGTCTGTTTTTAAAAAACTTAAAAATCAAAGTTGTCAGGGTCTGGACCTACACGGTGATTTTTATTTAATTGATTAATTTGCTCCACATGTTCATTTGATAGCTCAAAATTAAAGACATCTGCGTTTTCAACAATTCTGTGCTCTTTTGTAGATTTTGGAATAGTTACAACGCCGTTTTGTAAATCCCAGCGTAATATAATTTGAGCAATTGTTTTATTATAATGGTTAGCGATTTCTTGTAGAACTGGATGATCCAATAATTGACCTTGCGCAAGAGGAGACCAAGCCTCTACTTGAATTTCGTTTGCTTTACAGTAAGCACGTACTTCTTGTTGAGTTAACAGCGGGTGGAATTCTACTTGGTTAACCATTGGCTTAATTTCTGCATCTTTCATTAAGTCTTCAAGATGGTGAACCTGGAAATTACTTACTCCAATTGCCTTTACTTTTCCTTCTTTATAAAGAGTTTCTAAAGCACGCCATGCATCTTTATATTTTCCTTCAACAGGCCAGTGAATAAGATACAAATCTAAGTAATCAAGCTGAAGCTTCTTTAAGCTTGTCTCAAAAGCTGCAAGAGTTGATTCATAACCTAAATCAGAATTCCACACTTTTGATGTAACAAATAAATCTTCTCTAGAAAGTCCTGTCTCTGCTAGCCCTTCTTTAATGGCTTGCCCAACGCCTTCTTCATTTTGGTAAATAGCCGCTGTATCAATGCTGCGGTAGCCGTGCTTAATAGCATATTTGACAGCATTAACTAGCTCAGGCCCTTCTTCAACTTTAAAAACGCCAATACCAAGCCAAGGCATTTTAACGCCGTTATACAAAGTAGTTGTGTCTTGTAAATTTTTAATCATTATTTATTCCTCCAGTTTTTTTATAAAGTATTGAAACATTCCAGCAAATAAATTAGCGCACCACCACCTTATTTATTTGTAAGAGCTGTACTTCATAAAATCTTTCTTTTACCAAATAAGAAAGTATATGAATTTTTTAGCAATGTCCAGCAGCAAGATTCACTAAGTGCTTCCTCCTACGAAAAAAGGCTTTTCTCGACAAGACTCCAGCTGTAGGATTCATATGAAGTTAATTGACCGCCTAAATAGCGATGTGGCGATTTTTGCCATAAACACAGCTAAAGGCTGCTAACACTGATGTTATTTTCGTTGCTCTTTGCTTCTAGGAATCGACTCCAGCCAGTTAGAAGAACGGCAACTGCAACCATTAAGGCTCCTATCCATGTAGTATGAATAAGACCAATAGAGTCGGCAACGATGCCGCCTAAGAAGGAACCAATTGCAATTCCAGCGTTAAATGCCGCAATATTAATAGCTGATGCTACATCTACCGCAGTAGGTACATAACGCTCTGCCAACATAACTACATAAACTTGTAGTCCGGGAACATTCATGAAAGCCAGAAGTCCCATAAAGAAAATTGTAATTAAGCCCGCAATTTTAAATGGTGCGGTAAACATAAGAACAAAGAGAATAATGGCTTGAACTATAAACATATAAAATAATGCTTTAATTGGATTTCGATTAGAAAGTTTTCCACCTAAAGTATTGCCTATTGCAATCGCAATACCGTATCCAAATAATACCACAGAAATAGTTCCCTCATTAAATCCTGTAACTTTCTGTAGTAAAGGCGACAGATAAGTAAAGACGACAAACGTTCCTCCATAGCCTAATGCGGTAATAATAAAAATAAGTAATAGGCGGCCATTTTTAATTAATTTAAATTGATCGCTAAATTTTATGCGAGTTCCTTTTCTTAATTGAGATGGTACGAGAAGCATATTCGCAATCAATGCGATAACGCCAATTGAAACAATAACAATAAAGGCGATTCTCCATCCGAAATGTAATCCAATAAATGTACCAAATGGAACACCAGTAACAGTAGCTATTGTAAGCCCAGTAAACATTATTGCTATGGCACTAGCTCGGCGATTTTCTGGAACTAAATCTGCTGCAATTGTTGAACCGATAGACATGAAAACACCATGTGAAAAGGCTGAGATCACACGTGCCACAAGTAAAATCCCGATATTTGTAGCTCCGGCAGCGAGACTATTTCCTAAAATAAAAATAATCATAATGTATAGCAATAATGATTTGCGTGACATCCTTGAAGTAAGGGAGGTCAAAATCGGCGCCCCAAAAGTAACACCTAAAGCATATAAGGAAACCGTTAAACCAGCTGTAGTAACCGGTATTTGTAAATCTTCAGCAATGAGAGGCAATAGACCGACACTTATAAACTCGGTAGTACCAATTGCAAAGGCACTCACTGCTAATGCAAGCAATGCGAATGTGATTCGCTTTTTATCTAAAGGCATTTATGTTTTCCTCCTTAAAATCATTAATAAACTTAAAAAATTTGTTAAAGTGCATCTCGCAAATGTTATTATGGTATAACAGGTTATTGAAAGGAAGTACGTACTTTAAAGTGATATAGAAACCGAAAAGTGATATAGTTACTTTTTGGTACCTGTAGGGAGGTTAATAAATGGAGAAAAAATACAATATTTCGGTAGAAGCAACATTGGAGGTAATTGGAGGGAAGTGGAAATGCGTAATTTTATGCCACTTAACACATGGAAAAAAACGGACAAGCGAATTAAAACGTCTAATGCCAAATATTACGCAAAAAATGCTGACTCAACAATTACGTGAATTGGAGGAAGATGGTGTAGTTAATCGTATTGTTTATAATCAAGTTCCTCCTAAAGTTGAGTATGAGTTAAGTGAATATGGTTGGAGTTTAGAGGGAATTTTAAACTCCCTATGTACTTGGGGAGAAAATCATATTACGAAAGTATATGGCAATAAATTCGAGGTTCTAGAAAATAACGTGTTAAATGAAAATCTAAAGTAATGGATAGCTTATAAAAAATAGGACCTCTCCAGAAAAATAAAATTTTCTGAACAGACCCTATACAGTTTATTGTAATCAAAAGGTGATGCCCCAGAATAAATTTTTGGACATCACCTTCTGTTAATTTTATTTAAAGAATGAAACTTTTTTCAATACAACACAGACAGGAATCGCAACAATGATTCCGACAACATTTTGAACAATGTTTCCAGGGATAGAAGCTGCTGGTGCAATCCAGTTACTATATAAAACACCTTCACAAACGTAATAGACTGCTAACATGAAAGGTGCTGAGGCAATTGCAGCAATAATGTTGAAACTAATGCTGCTGCCGTTGCGTCCGTTCGACCAAGCAATTTTCCCAACAACATATCCTTGTAAGCCACGAGCAATAATAGTGAATGGTGCCCATAATGTCCAACCAGATACTAAATCAAATAATCCCATACCAATAGCACCTGCAATGGCTCCCTTTTTAGGTCCAAAAAGGATAGAGGATATAAATAGCATTGCAGTTCCAAGATGTACTAATCCGCCATTTGCTGTAATGGGCAGCTTTATATTCAAAAAGACAGTCGCAACAAATACGAGTGCAATGAGCATAGCTGATAAAATTAAATCGAAAGTTTTTGTACGTGAACTTGAAGCGCTGTATGTTTTTTGCATAGTGATAAACCATCCTTAACTTTTAAATTTACTGATAAGAATAACGAAGGTCTGGCACTTTTAAAAGTATCACTTTTGCATAAAGTTTAGTGGTCAGTTATGGAGGCAAAATAAGAAGTTTTTAGAAATAAGATATTAGAAAAAATGGGATATCGAAAAAGTTGCTTGTAGTCTTAGAGGAGATTTTTTCTACAGTATTAGGAACTTTTAAGCATAAATTATTGGATAATACATAAATTAGCCAACCAAAAAGTAAGCATTTTTTAATGATGTATTCTGCCGTTATTCTAATTAAAGCTAGTATTCCTCGCCAAACTTTTATCATGATAAAAAAATTTCAAATGGACAAAATAAGCTTTGAGGAAATATGGATTAGGCAGTTAAATTCCTTTTCTATATTTTTCAAAACAGATCAATGAGGAGGATAGCTATGCCAAATGTAGAAGTAAACTGTGCTGTAACGAACTGTTTTTTCCATAAAAAGGGGAACCTTTGTGGGGCTGAAAAGATCCAAATCGATATGGATTATCATTCAAAAAACAAAAATACAGAGTTTGCTACTGATCTTGACTTTGAATCGATTTCGGAGGAAGCAGGTCATTCTGCAGATACATGCTGTAAAACGTTCAGACCTAAAAAAGAGCACGTTTTATAAATTGAAATTCGTTTAAAGAGTTCGATTTTTAGTGCATATTGGCAGCTGTTCAAAACATTGAGAATGAGGAGCCGTTCAAAAGTTACCTGAGAACGGCTCCTTGTAATTCGTAGGCATTAATTGTCTAATGCATTTTAAAGTAAAAAACAACTAAAAGGATGTTAATCAATTATATAGAAAACGGAGAAAATCCTATGCTATGAAATTAAGTTTATCAATAAGCATGTGGGAGCATCGTTCAAAGAAATATAGGGCTGTCCGAATTTTACTTTCTGACAGCCCTCATTAATTATTGCACTAGATATTCTTCTTTTAATTCGGAAACATCAACTTCAGAACGTTCCTCTAATGAACGTCTTAAGTGAACGGTTGCTGTTTTTCCATCGTCATGCAGCTTGTCTATCCAAATTGATACACCATTGTAGCTAACTTCATATTCTTTTGGTGAATCTATAATTTCCTGTGCACGTTGAAATTCCAAAATGATGACCTCCTATTTATTAGCATTCGTATTATTTTTCGCTTTTTCAACCAAAAGATGAAGCTCTTCTATTTCTTCTGCCATCTCTTCCTTCATTCTATTTGGTGCGATTTTTTGGCTTTTTGGGGTTTGAGGTAATGAACTTCGATTATTACTTTTTCCTTTACTATCATCTCTGCCCATAAGGTAGTCTCCTTTCATTTCAGTTCATTTCTTAATATGGCATTGTCATGATTTTTTAATCATAAACCCTGAAAAGTATTTTAAGGAGATACCTTTTATGTAATGATGGCTACATGACTGTAGGAGCTATGTTATAAAATAAGGGGCAATCAGAAAATTCTTTTTCTGTTTTGCCCCATTGAATAATGAATTAAGATTTATTCTAGACTTACACCTGTTTTTTGGGATAAATCTTCAATACCATATAACCAATCTCTTAGAATTCGTCTAGCTTCGTCTAATCCTTGATTTGCTTCAGTTATAGTATCGACATTTTGCTCTTCTAATGCGGATATCATTAAAGTAAATGAATTATATTGTATGTTTGCAGCTTCGATATACATTTCGTGAAGCTCTCTAATTTCTTGATTTTTTGGCATAATTGCTTCCAAATCGATGATAAATTGTCTATAACTAGGTATCACGTCATTCAAAAGTGTATTGTATATCATTTCATCATTTACATAATTTACACCTGTTACACTGTCGTAAAGTCCAATTATTCTTTCTTCTTCAGGTGCAAGTAATACTATTTCGTTCATATACTCTGTAAATGCTTGTGATAATTCTTCACTATTAGAAGATGAGGTGGAACTAGTAGGCTCAGTATCTTCCGATTGTTCAGTATTTGATGCTTCATCAGTATTTTTGGGGTTTTCTGTTTTGCTTGGTTCTTCAACAGCCTGTTTTTCAATATCTTCTTGGGAATTTGAATTACTACAACCAACTAAAAAAACAAAAGTAGCAAAAGCCAGAAAAAGTAAAAGTTTTTTCATGGGTCTCCATTCCTCTACTGATAAAAGCTTCTCATAATCAGTAGAATTTGTTTTTAGTAAATTGCATTCTTTTTAGTGTATTCAATTACTTTTAAATTGGTGATTAATAGTTCAAAAAAAGAGGACGTCTCATAAGGGTATGAGACGTCCTCTTTCTGTATCGAAAGCGAAGCTTCAGATCAAGGTTTAAGTATAAAAATAAGGAAAACTGCCCCCAAAAAAATTGTGATACATACTTCTGGGAAAGCCACTTTCCCTTCCAACTATTTTGTAATTTGAGCTGCCTCTATAATTGCTTGAGTTGCAGAAATCAGGCGGTCAATCTCTTGTTCTGTATTATATGGTGCCAATCCTGCGCGGATAAAGCCACCTTTTTCTGTGATGCCTAATTTATCGCAAAGTGTAGTAGCATAAAAATCACCGCTAGCAATATAAATCGAGTATCGGCTCGCCATTTGCTGACAAAATGATATTGGATCAATTTTTTCAATTCTAAACGCGATAGTTGGTGTTTTTGCATAAGGCGATTGATATAGTGTCACTTCAGGAATTTCTCCAAGAGCGCCACGCAGTCTTTGATCAAGTACTTTTTCATGCTTTTCAATTACTTCATATGCACTGACTATTTTTTCGCGTCGATTATTGCCATTGCCAAAGCTTGCAATAAACTCCACAAGGGATTCAAGGGATGCAATGCTTTCATGATTTTGTGTGCCAGTTTCTAGTTTATCAGGAAAGTAACTTGGAGCTGGTTTTAGTTTATAAACGTTTAATGAATCGAACAATGCTTCTTTAATTACAGCGACGCCTAAATGTGGGCCGAAAAATTTATAGGTTGAACAAAATAGAATATCGACATCTAGTGTATGAAAGTCGACTGCAAAATGGGGAACAGCATGGACTGCGTCAACAATAACAATTGCCCCGACTTCTCTAGCACGTTTTACTATTGGTGCAACATCTGTAATCGTTCCAATCACATTAGAAGCAAGAGATACTGCAACAATTTTAGTATTGGAATCAATCAGTTCTGAAAGTTCTGAAATATCTAGCGATAATGTATTCGTATCTACTGGAATAAAACGTACATTAGTATTTTTATCTTGGGCAGCTGTTATCCATGAATCAACATTTGAACGGTGGTCAATTTCAGAAAGAACGATATTATCCTCATTCGTCCATGTTCTAGATAATGCTCTTGCAACTGCAAACATTAGAGACGTTGAGTTTTGACCAAAAGCAACTTCAGTTGGCTTTGCACCAACTAAATCTGCAATTGCTTGACGTGCTCTATCTATACACTGTTCGGTTTCCTTGCTCGTTGCAAATTCCCCATGTAAGTTGGCTCCGCCATTTGTCATATAAGCAACAATTGCATCAATAACTGGTTGAGCAACTTGTGAACCACCAGGGCCATCAAAGTAAGCAACAGGTAAACCGTTTTCCGTCCGATTTAATGCTGGAAAGTGCTGTCTTATTTCACTTAATTGGATCATATCTAACCACTCCCTTTTTGAATATCATCTAATAGTTCAATTCTATTTAAAATGGAATTTCCCTTTTAAAGTAATAGATATTACAAGAGAAAAAGGGTGACTTAATTGAAAAAGTCACCTTTAAGAAAATATTCACTACATATATAAGCCTGCTAGGAAAATACCTAATGTTTCTTGATAGATTTCATCAAATTGACTTAATGGAAGTGGATTTTCACCTGTCCCTAGCTCAACTGTATAGCCGGGTCTACGCCACTCTTGTATAAACCAATCCTTATAGCCCGCATAACTTTCAATAGTTTTTACTGCTTCATACCCACTTACTCTACTAAACTCATTAACTATTACTTCTGCTTCTGGGGGTTCAAGATTTTCAAATCCCCAGTAAATTACTTCTCCCTGAGTGTGAAAGGCAAGAATTCTGGAAAAATCCCGCCTTCTTGTTAAATCCGCCATTGCGATTGCCTCTGGTTGAGTTAAAGGTGCTTCTCCTCCGTAATCCCTTGGTCCAGGAGTTTTTGGATTTCTTTCTCTTTCTGCTTCCCATCGTGCAGGGAATTGATCATTTAAGTCTACCCCATTAATATTTGCCTTCCAATTCGAAAAATCAGTACTACCATCATTCCACTCAATGACTTGCTCACCCCATGATGCATTTTCAGGGATGCCGTTTATAACAAGGTTTACCCCGTCTGGATTGACCATTGGGACAATTGAAAGCATAGTTTGTAGATAAAGAGGCAGTGTTGATATTCCACGAATTGAATTTTGATTTGTAAGTGATAATAAATAATCATTTAAGAATGTCATTAGGACGGGTGTAGTAATCCATTCATTTGCATGGAAGGAGGCATTATAATGAACCCGTTTTGAGCCATTTCCAATTAAAACTTCTGGAAGATTCAGCCCCAATACGGAAGTTCCTATATTCGACATTTGTATAAAAGGATATACAGCAACAAGTGTCTGCAAATCATTCATCATTGTGTTGTAATCATAATTTTGTTTTCCATTTACTAAGCTCCATGTTACTCTTCTAGGAACCCTAATCGTTTGTCCTACTTGTAATTGATTTGGATTTAAGTCAATGTTGGATAGAAATAGCATATCAAGAGACAGGTTATTTCTTTGTGCAATTAACCATAAAGAGTCTCCGTATTGAATTTGATAATTGACCGAAACATATCCAGGAATGCGTATACGCTGGCCGATTGATAGAGCTTGTGAATTTGTTTCTCGATTGGAATCGAGAATTAATCGTAGAGGTATTGAAAAAACTTGACTTAAGTACCAAAAAGAAACACCGGGTCTGACGAAAATGTCCATTTTGTTCCTCCCAAAGTGAAGATGCTGAAGCTTAATAATACTCTTTATAGCTGTTATTACATTAGCTTTTGAATATCAAAATTGTCATTAAGTAAAGCCCAGTTTTGCGGAAAAGGAAATCCTAGAGCCCAGTAACTAATACCGCGTAAGTTATATTGTTTAACTAAATCAAACTTTGCCTGGGCGCTTCTTGCGTCTTCAAACCAGACTTCATGTTCTTGCCCTTGCTCATCTGTATAACGGAAAAAAGGTGATTGAGCAGTGCTGTCGTATTGAATAGCTGCATTATATTTATTGGCTCGATATATTGCTCCTTGAGGGCTAAAGGTTTCTGCAATTGCACCTTCCACATGAGGAATTTTCCAATCCCGTGCATAAATTTGAAAACCTAAATAAATTTTGTTTGCGGGCATTACTGAAAGTGCATATTCTACAACACTGCGCATTTGATTAATAGGTGAAATTGCTTGTGGAGTTCCCCCCCTCCAGCCCCATTCGTAGGTCATTAGTATAACGAAATCTGCTATCCTTCCGTGTGCTTCGTAGTCATGAGCAGTATACAAAATACCCTCTTGCTCCCCACTGGTCTTTGGGGCGACGGCGGTAGAAACAATATATCCTCTTGGATGAAGTCGATCTACGGCTAATTGAAGAAATTGATTATAATTTTCACGATCCTCTGGCAAAACATATTCAAAATCAATATTCAATCCTTTGTATCCTTTGTTTTCCATCAGTTGAAGAATATTTGTAATCAGCGTTTCTCGTATACTTGGATTGGATAAAACAACATGCGCTAAGTTTGTACCTGTTGAAGTTGTAGATAGGTTCGTTATGGATAATAAAGGAACGATATTATTAGATTGTGCAGCAGAAAGCATTAATTCATCTGCAAACGGCTCTAAAGTCCCGTCCTCTTTAATCATATATGCAAAAGGAATTAAATACGTAAGGAGATGACCAATTGTATTTATGGATGCAGCTGCTTCTTCGTCTTTTTGATAAGTATAAGCATTTACTTCAATAATTGGTTTGCGCCTTGGAATAATTAATTGTGCACCTACATATACAAGGCTTGGGTTTTGAATTTGATTTTCAGTCAGGATAGATTGTACTGAAGTGCCGTAAAAATTTGCAATTTGCCATATAGTTTGACCGGGTTGAACAGTATGGAGTCGAGGTGGAATATATAACGAAACACCAGGATAAAGAAGGTTTGGATTAGTGATTTGATTAGCTTGTAAAATGCTGTTAACGGGGACGTCGTATGTTTGAGCAATTGACCATAATGTTTCACCATATTTAACAATATGTGTTGTTCCTGCAACAGGAATTACGATTGATTGACCTATCAGCACTTGGTTTAGATTTGGCAGCTGATTAATTTGTTGTATCGCAGCTATAGTAACGTTGTATCGGTTTGCAATTTGCCATAGTGTCTCTCCCCGTTGTACAACATGAATAAGCAATGTGTAGCCCCCTCTTTTAGTAGTCATTAAAGGAATATATGAATTTTCAAACTAAATAATAATAGGAAATTAAAATAATCTACTTCAGCAAGAGTGTAGAAGTTGGGTGTGGAACAAATTTCTAATAATCCCATATATTATTTTCATTTTCACTTTGTTTCAACTAAAATATTAATAAAGTAAGAGATTTAAATACATACCTAGGGGGAAACGATGTGAAATATAAAAAGAGTGTTGGTGCAGTTTTAACTGCTGGGTTACTTGTTTTTGGCGCAACGCAAACCTTTGCCGAAAAAAAGATGTTTTCTGATGTAGAAGACAATGCTTGGTATGCTGAATCTGTTCAAAAATTATCGGAGTTTAACATTATCGGTGGGTTTGAAGATCAAACATTTAAGCCGGATCAAAATATTACAAGAGCACAAACAGCGTCCATTATAGCAAAAGCACTTAATCTAGATTTAACAAATGTAAGCAATCCGGGCTTTAAGGATGTACCAACAACAAGCTCACACTATCCTGCAATTGCCGCTTTAACAGAAAAAGGAGTCTTCTCTTCAGGGGAATATTTCAATCCAGGCGATTCTTTAACACGCGCACAAATGGCGAAAATTTTAGTTATAGCGTTTGATCTTAATTCTAGTCAATTAAAAACTTTTGATGATGTAAATGAAAAAGATTGGTTCTATGAATTCTCCGGTAAACTAGGTGCTCTAGGGATTACTACTAATGAAAGCAAGTATAATCCACAAGACTATGTTGGTCGTGCACATTTAGCCGCTTTCATTAAACGTACGATTGATTATAAGCGAAGCGATTCAATTGATGATATTTGGGATACATGGCAGGGCTGGGACAATACTGAGGTGCCAGACACTGTTGAAGAGCCGGTTGAAGAAAATGACGGGGATAATGACGTTATAGATGAAGAAGAGACTGGCGGGAAAGAAGAAGTAGACGAAGCCAAACTAAAAGAATATGAACGTGAGTTAGACAATGCAGCGGATGATATAAAATCGGCACAGAAGAAAGTAGAGAAAGCATTAGATGAACTTGAAGAGGCTAAAGAAGAAGATGATGAAGAAGAGATTGAAGAAGCAGAAAAGGATTTACTGAAGGTTTTAAGCGACCTTGATGATGCAATTATTAAGGGGGAAGCTACTCTCGAAAAAATCCGTAAAGTAAATCTTAAAGAATTGAATTTATTGCAAAGTGTATTAGAAAATGCCATTCGTAAAGCAAAAAACGATGTTGATAAGGCGTATGCAAATACATTTGATAAGGAATTATACGAAGAAGAAATAGATGATGCTTTAGAAGCACTTGAAGATGCGCGAGAAGATGCAGAAAGAGCTATAAAAGAAAATTCGCTTAATCTATTACAAGATGCATATAAAGCCTTGGAAACTGCAATAGAAGAAGCAGAGAAGACATTTGAAATGTATGAAGATTCTACAGTAGATGTTTTGGAGGATGAAGAAAAAGAATTAGAAGAAGCTATTGAAGAGGCAAAAGATCTGTTTGATGAAGTAGGAGATTTGCTAGAGAAAAAAGCTGAGGACCAAATTGACTATTTTAAAGATTTATTAGATGATGCGATTGATGCGCTGGATGATGCACTAGATGAGGAAGATAAAGGCGATATTTACGATGCTCGCGAAAAACTGGAAAAAGTCATAAAAGATGCACAAAAAGCTCTAGATAGATTAGAAAAGATTGATATGGATGCTTTAATCGATGAAATAGAAGAATTAGAAAAAGCGATTTCAGACGCAGAAGAAGAGTTGGAAGATTCTAAGTAACTAATGTAAAACAAAACACCTTTTAACAGGGGGCAAAGTACCATCTGTTGAAAGGTGTATTTTTATTACGAAAGTATAAAACTTTTTATGATACCTAGAACAAATCGCTCGCTCCTACTATCGAAGTGATTTGCGTTCCACCCTCAATAGCGTAAACAGTGCTTCTGATTACTTCCATTGTACATGGGTATATTGTGCTGACATTGTCTGAATGCCCAGAGTCAATATACACCAATTCTTGTACTTAAACTAGATTCGGCTACAGGAATATGCCTTTTTCATACTTCTATAAGGTGATCTAAAAATCTAATGGTTGCTCTTTTTGCGCTCCAAATATTCCCAAAATGAAATTGAGATTTCATTTACTTCTTCCCTGTGTGGAGTGTTTTCAAAGGATTTACTAAAGAAATAAAAAATCGATTCTAATACATGCAATCTCTCATCAGGCCTTTGCAATTCCTCTAATAAAAAATTAGCAAGTTCTACACTATTTTCTGAATCTTTTTCAGTTAGTTTTTCGTTAAATAATTGTAGCTGTTCAATTATGGTAACTTTTGAAATAACTTTCTCATCTATGTCATCTTGGTATGAATTGAAAATATTAGGTGTAATAACTATTTCCTTCGTTTCAAGTAAACGATGGATAATTGCATCGTTATGGCCAAGCACGACTTTTACAACAGATTCAGGTGAAATCCATTGCTGCTTATTAGATATCATTAGTATTCGAATTGTAAACTGAATCATACCAAATACTTGTGTAGCACATTCATATGAAATATCTTTAATTTTCTCACCGTAAATTTCAACAAGTCGCTTTGCTAACCATTCTACTTCAAGCATAAAATGTTTCTCGAGAACATCTATTATTTCCTTATCGGCATTGCCAAAAATAGATGAAAAAATCTCCATTAAGTTGCGCTTACGACTAATATGCAATAATTGAGAAATTTGATTAACTAATACATTAACATCTGAGGGATCTTTGTTTATACCAATTTTATAACGTTCATTAATCGTTTCTTCTCTTGTTTCTTCTAATATGGCTATCAAACAAGCGTTTTTAGAAGAAAAGTGATTGTAGAATGTTCCCTTTGAAACATTTGCTTCCGAAATAATATCCATGATGGAAGTATCTGTAAACCCTTTTTTAATAAAAAGTTTCCGGGCAGCAAGGATAATTTGTCTTTTCCTTTTATTCATTACGTCACCTTTTTGTTGTTGAATATTCGTTTTATACCAATAGTCTAAAATAAAAGCCCTTACATTACAATATTTTAAAAAAATTGAGAAGAATAATTGTGTTAAATGGACTAATGGTATAAAATGAATTTTGTTGAATAATATGAATGGAGTGGAGGACTGTCCAATTTCTGTTTGTATAGTAAAAAAGAAGAATTATAGTATATCCCATTGTTGAAAAATGCTTCTTTAAAATAGTTTTTAAAGAACGCCGAATACTTTGTGATGAAAAATTTGCCGGTATTTTCTCAAAATTGATAGTGAGGAGTAAAGAGGAAAATGAAGAAGAGTATGACTTTCGGATTGGTTTCGATGCTTGCAATCGGTTCCTTTTCATCTGCCCTTTTAAATACAGCACCAATAGAAGTATTGGCCGCTGAAGATAATGAAGATGAAAGTGAAGAAATAACAGAGAGAGTTCATGTAGATTCTCTAACTTTAGAGGATGCCATGATGTATGGTTTAAATAGTGACTTTTCACTAATGGAATTAGAGTATACGTTGGAAAGCCTTAGAATTTCAGAGGATGCAGCAGATGAGAGTTATGATGATGTAGAGGATAACCTCGATGCCCTTCAAGATCAATATAAAGATTTAGAGCAACAACTTGAAAAAGAAAAAGCAACATCAGGAGATTCTGCAACAATTGATAATTTTGATAAGAAAATTAATAGTTTAGTAAATTTACTAAGAAGCTTAAATATTGAAGAAATAGATGCTATTATTAATGATTCAGAAAATGCAGGTGACCCTGCTGCAACACTGGAAACATTATTAGTAAATATCGAGGATTTTTTAAGTGAATATAAAGTGCTAGAACAAAGTACAGCAGAAAAATTAGCAATTGTTAGAGAACAAATTTATTCATTAACACAAACCCTAGAATCACTTGATGCACAACTAGATCAATTAGATCTTAATATTACAACTACATTTAACAGTAGAATTCAAATGCGTGAAGGAATTAAATTATCAATTGCCTCGACATTTTTTGGGCTACTAATGTCGCAGGAGCAATTAGATTTAATGAAAGCGAATCTTGAAAATCAACAAGCGGAAACGAATAATGCAAAAATCCGCTACGACCTTGGGCTAATATCTGAAGACGAATATGAAGATGCTACTCGCGATTTAACAAAATTAGAAGAAGATATCGCCCTTGCGGAAAAGCAATTAAAAAATGATAAAGCTTCTTTCGCATTAACAATTGGTATCGCTTATAACGATGACTATCAAATCGTCACACCTGAATTAGGCGAAGTTACATTGTTGCAACAGGAAAAACCTACAGAGGAATTAATTTATAACAGCTATAATATGGTCAATGCAAGAACACAGTTAAGAATAGCTGAAGACAATTTTGACTATGTAGAAGATCTTGATGACCCAACTGATGAGCAAGAAGATAAAGCAGAAATAGATATTGAAGTTGCAAAATTAAACATTGAATCTTTAGAAGTAGAATTAGAGAATGCGATAAATGCTATGTTTGCACAAGTTGAATCTCAGTATAAAGCGGTTAAAGACGCTGAAAAAGAGTTAACATATGCAAAAGAAGATATTGCCGATACACAGCTTTACTATGATTTGGGCTTATTATCAAAAAAAGATTATGAATCTTCCAGTCTAGCAGTAAAGCAAGCGGAATTAACTTACAATAGTGCAAAATATCAATACTATTTACTAAAACAAAAAGTTGATTCCCTTGGAGAAGGTGTAATTTTAACAAACTAGTTTTATTTTTATGAACATGAAAGACCCCCACTTTAAGATAATGAGCAAAATCGGAAATCTTATAAAGTGGGGGTAATTGTTTATATTTAGATGGGTTATATACCCATTATTAGGGAATGAAGGCAGATGTAAAAACGGTATTTTACCGGAGAACATTTTATAAACCATATGAGCTCCATCTCCCTACTGATGGTATTTCGCTTTATAGAAAATGATTCTACATAATATTGCTAACTTCTATCGAATGAATATATGCTTAGTTTTTTGAGGAGGATTCATATCTAGATGAGGAAAAACAATAAGTTATTTGGTGCTTTATCAATTGTCGCTTCTGCAATTATTTTAACAGCATGCAGTGGACAACAAGAGAACCAAGTAGGCGAAGAACAAGAGAAGGCATTACCAGTTGAAGTAGCACCGGTAACGTACGGTGTCTTAACAGATAGCAATCAATTAACTGGAACAATAGAGGCAGAAAATGAAGTAAATGTAATGCCAAAAGCAGCTGGTGAGATAGTAAATATTTACGTTGAAAAAGGAGATATCGTTCAAAAAGGTGACGTTATCGCACAACTTGACGATACAAATGAACAGAATGCTGTTAAGCAGCAGCGAACTAGTTTAGAACAAGCTAAAACAAGTTTGCAAAGTGCACAAAATGCAAAATCCCGTGCCCAAACTAGTTATGAACAATCCGCTAATTCACTTAAGTCTGCTAAAACAGCTTTAGAGCAAGCAAAGCAAAATCAGGAAGATAATATTAAAAATTTAGATATTCAATTAGATAATGCCCAAAGTTCATGGGAAACGGCGCAAAAGAATTTAACACGCAGTAAAACTTTATATGACCAAGGTCTAATTCCCTTACAGGAATATGAAAGTGCAGTAAGTACGGAAAAAAGTGCGAAAAATGCCTTAGAGCAAGCAAAATTATCAAAAGAACAAGCTCAAAGGGAGTCGAACTTGAAAGCACAAGAAGAAGCCGTTGAACAAGCCGAATTAAATTTAGAAATTGCGGAAACATCTTTGAAAGATGCAGAAATAGGTGTTCAACAAGCACAAATTTCAGTGGATCAAGCACAATTGAATTTAGATACCACAATGGAAAACTTAGATGACAAAGTTATTAAAGCAACAATTTCAGGTGAAGTGACCGATGTCGTTGGAGAAGTTGGGGAAATGGCTTCAAATGGAAGTACATTTGCAACAATCGTTTCTACAGATTTAGTGAAACTAAATATCAGCATATCTTCCAATTTATTCAATTCATTTAATGTAGGCGATGAAGTTGATGTAAAAGTGGCAGGTTTAGAAGATGATTTCAAAGGTACAGTTGCTTATATTTCTTCAGTAAGTACAGGCTACGGTTTATTCTCGGTTGAAATTGAAATCGATAATTCAGACAAAAAAATACGACCAGGAATGGTTGCTTCAGTCATAGTTGAAGAGATTAAAGAAGATAATTCTTTGATTATCCCTACTACTGCTATTACGACAAAAGAAAGTAAATCTGTCGTATTCATCATTTCTGATGGAAGAGCAGTAATGAAAGAAGTAGAAGTTGGATTAAGTAATACGGAGTTCACAAGTGTAAGTGGTGATTTAAAAGAAAATGATCAAATCGTCGTAAGTGGTCAATACCTCCTTGAAGATGGCAATTTAGTTGAAATTATGGAGGAGGACTAGACGTTGAAACTTATTAAAACTTCAATTAAACGTCCTGTTGGCGTTATCATGTTTGTCGTGGTAGCAATTGTTCTTGGATTTATTTCGTTGGCGGGTTTAAAAGTAGATTTATTCCCCAAAATGGATTTGCCAATTGCAGTTGTAGCCACAAGTTATACAGGTGCATCTCCACAAGAAATTGAAGAATTAATTACCAAACCTATTGAATCCTCTGTTGGTACGATTGAAGGGTTGGATACACTTCAATCTACTTCCCAACAGGGAGCTTCACTAGTAATTATGATGTTTGATTTTGGTCGCGATATTGACGACGCATTAATTGATGTTCGTGAAAAGATCGATCAAATCGGAGGTATGTTACCAGAAGCTGCAAATGACCCAATGGTAATGCGTTTGGATCCAAATGCAATGCCGGTCGTATATGCTAGTTTAACAGGAGCTGAACTAAGTGAACTACAAGATATTGCAGAAAATGAAGTTCAACCAGCAATTGAGCGAGCGGGTGGCGTAGCCTCTGCTTCAATTGTGGGGGGCATTGAGCGGGAAATCCAGGTAAATCTTGATTCCGCAATGCTTACAAATTATGGCGTTACAGGTTCACAAATTATTTCAGCATTACAAGCTGAAAATAAGTCTATTTCTGCCGGTACAGTTGAACGTGGTGGCAAAGATGTACAGCTTCGTGTTGTCGGCGAGTATACATCGGTAGACGATATTCGAAATACAAATATACCACTTCCAGATGGGACAACTATTAAAGTTAGTGATGTAGCCGAAGTTGTGGATACTTTTAAAGAACAGTCTTCTATTTCGACAGTAAATGGTGAAGAAACACTAATGTTTTCTATTATGAAACAATCTGATGCCAATACCGTTGAAGTAGCAGAAGATGTTCAAAAAGTTATGGCAGACTTAAATGAAAAGTTTGAAGAACGCGGATTAAAATTAACTACAATCATGGATACATCAACTTACATTTCAGACTCCATGGATTCCGTCGTTCAAAATATGATTATTGGTGGCGGTTTAGCCGCAATTATCTTATTGTTCTTTTTAAGAAGCCTTAAAGCAACACTTGTAATTGGAATAACAATGCCAATAGCGGTTATTTCTACATTTACATTAATGTATTTCACAGGTGAAACGTTAAATACCATATCTATGGGTGGTTTAGCTCTCGGGATTGGGATGATGGTGGATAGTTCGATCGTTATCCTGGAAAATATCTTTAAAAAACGGCAAGAGGGTCTACCTGTATTAGATGCGGCAGCAGAAGGGGCTTCAGAACTAGTTTCAGCCGTTATCGCTTCTACGCTGACAACAGCGGTTGTATTCCTTCCAGTTGTCTTTGTTGAAGGAATTGCTTCACAAATATTTAGACCGCTTTCTTTAGCTGTTGTATTCTCGTTGACAGCATCATTAGTATGTGCGATTACACTTATCCCAATGTTATCATCTAAGATGTTGGGAAATGTAAAGATTGCCATGGATAATGAAGAACCAAAAGACTTATTTAACAAAATGCTTAACAAGTTTAAAAACTTCTATGGCAAAGTATTGAAAAAAGCATTGCATCGTCGTAAAACAGTTATTTCGATTGTTATTGCTGCTTTTATTGGAAGTTTTGCACTACTCCCAGTTGTAGGTATGGAAATGATGCCTGTATCAGATAGTGGTCAAGTAACGATAACAGCTACTTTACAAAATGGTTCTCAATTAGAGGAAACAAAAGCAGTAGTAGATGAAATTAATGAACGACTAGCAAATTATGAAGATATTATGGATGTTAATGCCGTGAGTATTGGTGGAAGTACAGATGGTGTAAGTGCCGGCAGTGCTAACACAGCATCCTATATGATACAACTTGTTAAATCTAGCGAACGTGAAATAACAACAAAAGAATTTGTCGCTGAAGTGTCTGAATTAGTTAGTGATATTCCTGGTGCTGAAATTACAGTAATAGATAGCAACCAAGGTATGAGTACTGGATCACCAATTCAAATTCAAATCAAAGGTGACAATCTTGATGTATTAAAAGATTTATCACAACAAGTAGTTTGGATAATGGAAGATATTGAAGGTACTTTAAATGTTGAAAGTTCGTTTTCAGATGGTAACCCTGAAATTCAAGTTATTGTTAACCGCGAACTAGCAGCAGAGTATGGTCTCTCTTATCAACAAATCATGTCAGAGATAAGTTTAGCTTTCTATGGCCAAGTTGCTACACAATATAAAGAAGATGGAACAGAATACGATGTAAATGTTTCATTCTCTGATGAAAGTACAACGACTGTTCGAGATCTTGAAACAATGATGATCCGGAATGCTGAAGGTATTAATATTCCATTGACAGCTGTTGCTGAATTAGTACAAGTACAAGGACCATCACAAATTAATCGTCAGGATCAAATTAGAGGGGTCAATGTTACGAGTGATATTATTGGTAAGGACTTAGGAACTGTTACACAGGAAATTAACGCACAATTAGCTCAAATCTCATTACCAGATGGCTATGAAATTTCTACAGGTGGTCAATCCGAACAAATGATGGAATCGTTCGGCCAACTTGGGTTGGCACTAGTACTGGGTATATTCCTTGTATATATGGTAATGGCGGTTCAGTTTGAATCATTTGTTACTCCTTTTGTAATTATGTTCTCGATGCCAACAATGCTTATTGGGGTTATCCTAGGTCTATTTATCATGAACGTTTCACTAAGTTTACCTGGATTTATTGGACTGATAATGCTTGCAGGGATTGTAGTAAACAACGGTATCCTCCTTGTTGAATATATCAATATTTTACGTGAAAAAGGAATGGAACGAATGGAAGCAATCGTTGAAGCTGGTAAGAGCCGTCTACGTCCAATCTTAATGACGACGGCAACAACAGTGTTGGCGATGATACCACTTGCGCTTGCGATTGGTGAAGGTGCAGAAAGTCAACAACCTATGGCAGTTGTTGTTGTATTTGGTTTAACTGTTTCTACAATGTTTACTCTAGTATTCGTACCTGTTATGTATGTGACGATTGAAAATATTAATAACAAATTTAAAGGTTTATTCAAACGAAACAAAAAAGATAATCAAGATAATTCTGATCGACCAACAAAATTAGGTAAGCCTAATAGAAAATGGCCGTTTAAGCGTAACAAAGAGAAAGTAGAACCAACACCAGAAGTAGAGACACCATAATAAATATCAAAAAGGTAACCCAAAATTAAAATATGGGTTACCTTTTTTATTATTTTTTCATAATAAAACTTAAATGTCTCCCGCTTTTTTTATCTTCACGGTAAGAAAAGCCCTGTGGACTTATAAAAGTACATGTAGAATCAATCGTAATATTTTTAGGTGGAATTCCAGCTAATTCACATTGTCTTTTCACAGTTTGTTGGTTATTGATATGATATTTATTTGTTTCTTCTTTGTAATACATGAAGTCTTCAGCATAACCAAGATTTTTAAACTTAACATACACATCCTCATCTACTTCAAACTTTTCCTGACTTAAAGCAGTTCCAAGATGAACATAGAAATCACTAGGATCACATTTTTCAGCCTGCTTTAAATGTTCAAATACTTTATAAGTGATTTCCTTTACTGTACCTTGCCAACCTGAATGGATTACACCAATAAGACCTTTTGACTCGTGATAAAAAATTACAGGGACACAATCTGCTGTGAATGTACATAGTAAAACATTCGGTTCGTACGTATAAAGTGCATCAGTATTAGGGATAGCTGTTTCTGTGTTTTTTGCTCCGCGCCCTTTGTCGGACAATTCTACACGATAAACATTTGCACTATGTGTTTGATTCGCACAAACAAAATCATCTAGTTCACAATTTAAAATATCGGCTAATTTTTTGCGGTTTTCTATTATTAAATTAGGATTTTCACATATATGCAGTGCCATATTACTTTGTTCAGGTTCACTTGAATCTTTTAACGTAATGCCCGAAAGCCATTTCTCATTGTTTAAATAAAAATTTATTTTCATCTCATCACCTTCTTTACTATTTATTTTAAATTTCTCAAAAAAACTATCAATAATAGTTTAACTTTTTTCTCCTAATTTTGTTGCATAACAAGCGGGAAAATTTCTGTAAATATACCATTTTGGAAAACTAATTGGATAACTGTTTCCTCCAGTAATATTTACCTATTACATTCATATTTCAAAATTAACGGAAAAATAGGATGGGGAAATCGCAAATCAAAAGGGTTCTTATATCTAGTTATCCCCTCTGTAACAGTCCTGTAATAATACAGCCAAATTTTTAGCGGTGAATTTCTCTATTAAACTATTTATGATAATAGCATAATAAATAGGAAGGAATGATTAGATGTTAAAAAACTTGAAAAAAGGAGTAATAGCTTCTATTTTAGGTGCATCTTTATTAATACCGGCTACCGCTTTGGCAGCAAGTTCATATACAGTAGTTTCAGGGGATTCACTTTGGAAAATCGCAGTAAAAACACAAACGGGAGTTCAAGAATTAATTGACTCAAATCCACAATTAGCAAATCCAAATTTAATCTATCCAGGTCAAAAAATTAATATTCCCGAACAACAAGGACAAGCAGTCGAACAAGAAGTTATTCGACTTGTTAATGTTGAAAGAGCAAATGCAGGCCTACCAGCATTAAAATATGATTGGGAGCTTGCAAGAGTTGCAGAACATAAATCTCAAGATATGCATGATAAAAAATACTTTAGTCACACAAGCCCTACATATGGCTCACCATTTACAATGATGAAAAACTACGGTATAACTTATAAATCAGCTGGTGAAAACATTGCACAGGGACAAAGAACAGCACAAGAAGTAGTGAATGCATGGATGAACAGTGCAGGACATAGAGCAAATATTTTAAACTCAAACTATACTCATATTGGTGTAGGATATGTAGCTGATGGCAACTACTGGACACAAATGTTTATTCAGAAGTAATACGGCTGCTTAATAGCTAAAATAATAACTTTTTAAACTTCTATTTCCCAGGTAAAGCTGTACAGAAATCTACTTCTGTACAGTTTTTTGTTTAAAATAATAAATTCGGGTATGTACACCAGATAATAAGCTTTTTAATTTTCTGAGAAGAAAAAGGTGCCTGAAGTTTCAGCCACCTTAGTTAAAAAGTCAATTTTCCTCTATATCTTTACGATTTTTCTTTAGCATGTTGGATAGAATTTCATAAATAATAGGTACAATCACTAATGTTAATATGGTTGAACTAAGTAGGCCGCCAATTACAGTAATGGCGAGATCCATGGAAATAAGACCTCCTCCACCGCCTATTCCAAGTGCCATGGGCAACATTGCTCCAATTGTTGCGATTGCAGTCATTAAAATTGGGCGGAGCCGTGTAGTACCTGCTTCGAGAATCGCTTCTCGAATTGATAAACCATCGTGTTCCATATGAATAATTCGGTCTACAAGTACAATTGCGTTTGTGACAACGATGCCTATTAACATTAAAAGTCCCATCATAACCGAGACCGAAATCGTTAGGTCTGTCAAATATAGTCCTGCAAAAGAACCAATTACCGTAAACGGTAAGGAAAATAGAATAGCAAATGGCGCTAAACCTTCCCCGAATGTTACGACTAGTATAAAGTATACAATGCCAATTGCTGCGACCATCGCAACTCCCAGTTGAGTAAATGTTTCGGCGATATCTGCTGCAACACCTGCCACGCCTGTCGTAACACCCTCAGGTAAATCTAAATCATTAATTTTTTCATCTGCCTCAGCAGAAGCTACCGAGACATCATCACCAATGATCGTTCCTGAAACAGTTGCGTAATATTCTCCTTTTGAACGAGTTAATGTATTTAATGTTGTTCCTTTCTCGACAGCAACTAATTCCGATAAAGGCATTGTTATTCCGATAGCTGTATCAATTTCAGTTGCGAGCAGCTCCTGTAATGATTTCGGCTCTGTTTTTTCTTCACGCTGAATGATCACTTCAATATTATGGCCGTCGTTTTTAACAGTTGTTAAAACTTCCCTTGAGTCTGAATTGGATAATGCCATGACAATTTGAGCAGTTGTTAAGCCATATTGTAATATATGTTCTTGTTCTATTATAAAGGTATTTTCTACATATGGATCTTCTGCATCACTTGATATATCCTCTAGGTTTTCTACTTGTACCAATGCATCTTCTACTTGGTCTACAGCTGTTAACAAATCATCTAAGTTGTCGCTATAAAGTGTATAACTAATTTCATTTGAAGCTATCGACGCAGTGCTAAAGTTTTGGGATGTCCATTCACCTGATTGACCAAGGTTAAACACATAGTCCTCAACTTCCTCTCTTGCTTCGGGGAAATTTTCCATATCTTCATCAAAAATAAGATACATTAGTGCTCCACCTGCAGCGCCGCCCATCATCATTGAAGCTGGATTAGTGTTATCTGGGTTTGTTATAGATAGCTGTACAATATTAATATCGTCTCGCTTCATTAATTCTCGCTCAACCTCTTCCACATTGGCTAAGGTTTCCTCCTCAAGTTCACCTGCTTCTGGAGTATAGGTTAGATACATTACCTTCTCTTCTGATGAACCCATGAAGCTAAAGCCGATTAAAGGTGTAAGAGCAAGGGAACCAGCTAATAGAATAAAGGCTATTAATGATGTTACTACTTTGTGGTTCAATGCTGTGGCTAAAATCCTTTTATACCAAAGCGCCAGTTTGCCAACTTCTTTATGTTTATTTTCAGTTTTTTCACTGTACAATTTTTTTCGGAATAAGAAGTGAGAAAGTGCTGGTACAACAGTAATAGCAACAAGTAATGATGCACCTAAAGAAAATGTGATGGTTAAAGCGAAAGGCATAAACAATTCCCCAACCATTCCGCCTACAAAAATAAGAGGTGCAAATACTGCAACAGTTACTAAAGTTGAAGATAAAATTGGTTTAAACATTTCAATCGTAGCTTCCCGAATTAATGCACGGCCGCGTAGTTTCTCTTCTTTTAAATGCATACGGCGGTAAATGTTTTCTACTACAACAATTGAGTCATCGATTACTCGCCCAATAGCTACTGTAACAGCACCTAAAGTCATAATATTTAACGTAATGTCCATCCAATTTAACAAAAGTAAGGCGATAAATATTGAAACTGGAATTGAGATAATTGAAATAACCGTCGATTTAAAATCACGTAAAAATAAAAGTATGATTAAAACCGCAATAAATCCACCAAAAATAGCTTTCTCAAGCATAGAAAATACAGATTGCTCAATTGGTTTACCTTGATCTAGAGTTATATCAATATGAAGTCCATCGGTAGAAGCTTCTTCTTCCTCGATTAAATCTTTAACTGCGTTTACAACCTTTACAGTATTTGCTTGTTGCCCTTTCACGATTTGGATAGCTATCGCATCTTCGCCATTTGTACGCGAAACCGATTCAACTTTCCCAACTGTTTCAATTGTTGCAATATCACTAAGTCGAACAAAGGGTGTAGGATTTTCAGCAGTAGGTGTAATAGGTATTAATAAATTTCTTAACTCTTCAACGGTTTTTAATTTGCCGTCAATAGAAATGGCTTCTTCACCTTCTTCAAACTCGAATAAACCTAATGACAAGGCTATATCATTGGCTTGAATTATTTGTTTTACAGAGTCTTCTGTTAAACCAAGTGCTGCCATTCTTTCTTCATTAAAAACGAAATCCACTTCTTTAATATGTTGACCTGTAATGGTAGCAGATGCCACACCATCTATTTCTTCTATCTTTCGCAATAAATTATTTTCAACCGTTGAGGTTAATTCGACAATATCCTTTTTACTGCTGCTTACTGACAATGCAATAACAGGCATCATGTTCATACTAATAGCCATAATCGTTGGTTCTTGCGCATCTTCTGGCAAGGTCACATTATCAAGTGCTGCTTCTAGTTGTCGTTTCTTTTCATCCATATCAACCCCATAGTCATATTCAATTTGAATCTGAGACATGTTAGAGGATGAAGTTGAATAAATTGCAGCAATATCTTCAAGACCTTCAACAGCATTTTCTAAAGGAATTGATACTTCTTCCATTACTTGTTCAGGTGTAGCACCCGGATAGACGCCCATAACGATTAAATATGGAATTGAAATATCGGGGATTGATTCCATATTCATTCGGGTTCCTGAATAAATGCCTGAAATTGTAACGATGATGGTTAGCAACCAAACGGCTAGTTTATTTTTTAATACAAAATTGACTAAGCTTTTCACCTTTTCTCCTGCCTTCTATGCCGTTATATTTAGTAAATTAACTGTTTACTTGTTTTTAATATGTGTAATATTAAGCAATTCAAAAGAAGGGAATTTATGTGAAGAGATTTTTATGTATTAATTAAGTGATTTTAAAAGGCTCTATAATATTTGTTGGGGTTTGAAAAAATTCATAAATAAAAAAGCACGTAATCACCGATTTCTATATACTTGAATTGTCTAGAAACAAGCAATGAAAGGTGATACGTGCAAATGAATTTTAACATGAATATTCCAGGATTAAAAGGTGTAACTGTTCATAAGGTGGAGGAGATGGGGGAACGTATTGTTCTACACGTTTCCATACCAAAAAAAGAACATCAATGTCCGGCATGCAAGAATATAACATCAAAAGTCCATGATTATCGAATTCAAAAAATTAATCATTTAAAATGGTTTGAACGATTAACCGTCCTTTTTTATAAACGTCGTCGTTATGTATGCCAATGTGGGAAACGTTTTTCAGAAAAATCCCCTTTCGTGGATAAATATCAACGTTTCTCGAAAGAATGGAATCAAGTTGTACGAATCCGTTCAATAAAGGCAAAAACATTTAAAGAAGCAGCTGAAGTACTTGGTACATCAAGCTCAACAGTGATTCGTCGCTTTAAAGAAGTAGTAAAGGAACAATTAAATGAAGGGGTTCATTTACCAAAATGTATCGCGATTGATGAATATAAAGCAGATACCGATGCGGGAACTTATCAATTAATTATTGCCAATGCGGAAACACATGAACCAATTGATATTTTACCAAATCGTAGAAAAGAAACCATTAAGGATTACTTGATGAAATACGGTGCAGATGTAGAAATTGTGGTTATGGACATGAATCCAAGCTTTAAAGCAGCAGTTAGGAAGGCGTTAAATCGCCCGATTATTATTGCGGATCGCTTTCATTATTGTCGTTATATTTACTGGGCACTAGATGAAGTACGTCGAAATGTTCAAAAAGAATGGCATGCATATGATCGAAAGAAATGTAAGAAAATGCGTCATGTACTATATAAACGATTTGATAAGTTAACAGAAACGAATCGTTGGTACTTAAATCGTTACATAGGAATGTCGAAGGAACTAAAGCAAGCCTATGAATTAAAAGAAGCTTACTGCGAATGGTTTGATTGGGCAAAAACTTCAAATGATTTGATAGAAATAAAAAAAAGATTAGAAGCCTTTTACCGAAAGGTAGAAGAAGCAAATATTCCGGCATTTTTAAAGGCTATTCAAACGCTAAAAAATTGGCAAGTTGAAATTTTAAATAGTTTAAGTTTTGGATATTCAAATGGTTTTTTAGAAGGAATTAATAATAAATCAAAAGTTTTGAAGCGCAATGCTTATGGTTTTAGAAGCTATGAACACTTTAAAGCGAAAATTTTATTAAATAATTTATATAAGAAAATTGGGGTTCATTTAGGATAATCGGGGTGCCGTGTAATATCACTTCACCCCAACATTTGACATAGAACCTTTTAAAAAGATAAAAGGAACCGCCCGAAAAGTCATTTTGGGACGGTTCCTTTATGCGCGAGGTCGTGGCATACTAGCTTGACCACTATAGGAATTCTTTTAAAAACATATAATAACGAATTAGAAAGCTGTTCAAAAATTTTGCTTTCTAGGCATATTCTTATTGGTTATTTAAAGTACTATGTTTTTTGCCATAGATAAAATAAACTACAAGTCCGACAATAAACCAAATACCGCACGCGATCCAAGTTTGCATTGATAGTTGGCTAATTAAAAATAAACATGCGATAAATGAAAGAATCGGCAATACTGGGAAGAAGGGTACTTTAAAACCGCCTGAAGGGATGTTTTTATTTTTTCTTAAGTAAACAACTCCCAATGAAACGATTGTAAAGGCAATTAATGTTCCCATATTTACTAATTCTGCAAGTCTATCTAAAGGAATGAATCCTGCACAGAAAGAAACTGCAAATGCAAAAATCCATGTATTAATAGTCGGAGTTTGATATTTCGGGCTGAGCTTAGTCATTAATTTTGGTAGTAAGCCATCGCGGCCAAGTGCAAAGAGTAATCTTGACCCCCCATAAATCATAACAAGAATAACTGTCATCATTCCTGTTACAGCACCTAATGATATAATTCCTGCAATCCAATCCTGTTGGACAAGCTGTAATACATAGCTGACAGGGTTATTTACATTTAACTGTGTATATGGTGCAGCCCCAGTCATAACAAGAGAAACAGAAATATAAAGGAAAGAACAAACTAATAGTGAACCAATAATACCTATAGGTAAATTGCGTTGTGGGTTTTTTACTTCTTCTGCTGCTGATGAAACTGCATCAAAGCCAAGGTAGGCAAAGAACACAAGAGCAGCCCCATTTATAATGCCTTCCATACCAAATGGCATAAATGGCTGCCAGTTTTCAGGCTTTACATAAAATGCGCCTACAATGATAAATAACAAAATGACGCCGACTTTTACAAAAACCATAATTTTATTAATCTTTGCTGACTCTTGTATTCCAAATGATAATAAAAAGGAAATAATCATGATAATGAAGATAGCAGGTAAATTAATATATGTTCCTTCTGCTGGATTAAAAGGACCAGACAGCGCGGCTGGGATTGTAATATTAAAACCTTCCAATAATGATACTAAATAAGAAGACCAACCTGTAGCAACTGAAGCGGCTGCGAGACCATATTCTAAAACTAAAGCCCAACCGACAAACCAGGCTATAATTTCACCAAATACAATATAGCCGTATGTATAGGCGCTGCCTGTTACAGGAACTGATGAAGAAAATTCTGAATAACACATCCCTGCAAGAGCGCAAACAAGGGCGGCAATTAAAAATGAAAATATAATAGCAGGGCCAGAATGACTTGCTGCTACAGTGCCAGGAAGTATAAATATTCCTGTCCCAACAATTGCACCTACACCAAGTAAAATTAAATCAAATGCTCCTAGCGTTTTATTAAGTTGTACGCCGCTATTATTTAATAAATCATCTACACGTTTTTTTCTAAAAAGATTCGACAAATTCAACACCTATTCTAATTTAATTATGAAAAAATACTACTATGAAGAGTGTGTGTAGGTCAATTGATTATTAGACTTTTTGACGAAAATTAGCGAAAAAATAGTTATTTTCTAACAATAGCGAATTGTTAAAATATTATAATTTTGATAATTGCCAACATGATTCTTTGAGGTTGAAAAAAGAGTATAGGCAAAGTCATTTTGACTTTATCTATACCCTGAAATAGAAGATCTAAAATTTTTAGAGAGTGGTTTAAACTATTTCATGCTTCTAGGAAAAAGAGTCTTGTGTATTTTTTATTTATTATTATCGTCCTTGATAAATATGAATCAAATCATTATTTTGACCTCTTGCAAATACATCTGTACGATTAGGTCCCCAAGAGACTGCAGCAGGAGCACTTGTTAAATTTCCACCAATTGACTCCCAGCTATCCCATCTTGAACCATTCCAAGTTCGTTTAAATAAGCGATTTCCCGCACCTCTTACAAAGACATCTAAATGGTTTGGACGGCGCGAAGAAACAGTAGGAGCACTCGTTAAAGTTCCGCCAAGGCTTTCCCAATCGCTCCATTGATTGCCGCTCCACCATTTATGAATTAAATCATTGTTTTGACCTCTAGCAAAAACATCGATGCGATTAGGCCCCCAAGAGACTGCAGCAGGTGCGGAGTTTAAATTGCCGCCAAGGTCTTCCCAATCTTCCCAACGTGAACCATTCCATGTCTTTTTATAAAGTCGATTGTTTGTTCCTCTTACAAATACATCGAGCTGATTTGAACGACGTGAAGAAGCAGCAGGACCACTTGTTAAAGTACCGCCAAGGTTTTCCCAATCGCTCCAGCGGCTGCCGTCCCACCATTTATGATAAAGTGCATTATCAGTACCTCTAACAAATACATCAATTCGATTAGGTCCCCAAGATACTGCACCAGGTGGGGATGTTAATACACCGCCAAGGTTTTCCCAGCTGCTCCAACGGCTGCCGTCCCACCAGATGTGGTAAAGTGCATTGTCTGTACCTCTAGCAAAGACATCTAAACGATTAGGCTGCCAGGAGCTGACTGCAGGAGCGCCTACAATTGTCCCACCAAGGCTTTCCCAACTTGACCAGCCTTGACCAGGGCCAGGGCTTGGCTGTCTGCCTCTAATTATATTAATAGCGATTTCAATTACACTAGTTAACACACGGTCAACTACATTAAGAGGAAGGTTCATTGATCGTATTAAAGTGTTAAACCACGGTGTTTCTCTTTGGAATTGACTATAGATTTGACTTGCAGGCATATTTATATTTGCTTGATTTCTTGTAAAGTTAACAATATAGAAAAAGAATGTTTCGATTAATTGACGGTTCATTCCTGCTTGTTCTAATTGTGTATAAAGGTTGCTATTTTGTGAGCGAATTGTCTGCATAATTTCTTGTACACTTGGTCTTCTAGTTTGTTGGGGGGGTTGCTGTACAAACTGCGGATATTGTTGTGGGTAATAACTCGCTGGAACATATTGCACATAATAATAGGGATATCCATTATTCATATACATTTTGTTTAAAAATCCTCCGTTTTTGTCTAGTGTATGCATCTCCTTTGAAAGTGGGAATAACGATTAAAAGATTTAATAATGAAACCAGCAAAGGATGGAGGATTAGTTAACGTTGCTCGTTTATAAATTAAACTACTGTTCTTCTTTTTTATTAAAAAACAAAGAGCGCTTCGGCCTCTCTAAAGGGGTAATGTTAATAATAAAGTAGCTGACAATTAAAATTAAAATCACTAATGAATAGATTAATGTATCAGTCGGGTGTTCATGATCGACAATTATAAGCCGTATCATTGCAGTAATACCGATATATAAAAAATAGCGTAGTGGAAAATGATAATCTTCTTTAAAATATTTAACAATCATCGTAATAAACTCGAAATATAAAAAGAAGATAAGGATATTCGCGAGGAAAAGTTTAAAGTCCCTTTTTCCAGCAGAAACAATTATCTTAATGAAATCAATAATTTCAATAATGAGAAGAAACGACATAATTAAAGCCAAAACAATAAGACAAAAGTTTAAAAACCATTGTAATACTTTTGGAATTATTTTTAATGAAATCTTCCATTCTACTTTTTCCATATCGATTCTTCCTCCATTCATAATATTTTTTAAGTAAGAAAACTAGTTTTAAAGTATTTTAGTGTATGAAGGATTTTATAAAATAATGATACACTTCCACTAATTAGAAGGAAAAATGCTAAAAGTTAGAAGATTTTGTTGCTGGACGATTTTTTTGTGGTATTAAGAGGGGGCAATTTGAAAACAAGAATGCTTTAATATTGTTAATATTAATCGGAGCATGGCAACAATGGTTGAACTTTTGGTTTGAAGAAAAGGAGTTATATATGAAAGATTTTATGACGGATACAAATTTAAAGTATTATTATTTATCTACATTTTTTATAATTGTCGCAATAGCATTAGGATTATTTGTATTAAACCCTCGAGTTTGTAATTTGGAAATTGGATTTTTGCTTCACCTTCTATTTGCTATCCTACAATCCGTATGTCTATTGCTATATCCAAAATTCAGGACGAGTAGCATTAGATTGATCTTCGTTATTGTATCTGCCCTTTTCTTCTATTTACTTTTCTTTTTGTATCCAGAAACAGGGTCTACAATTATTTTATTATGCTTCATACCGGCAATTTCTATTTTATTTTTTGATGCAAAGCTTTTCTATTTCTCAATAATATTAAATAGTTTTTTAGCAACTATTACATTCTCAATTGTTAAGCTTAGTGATAATGGAGATTTATATTCATATATTGGACATGATTTAATAGGAAACATAATAAACTTTTTAGGAAGCCAACTAGTTTTATTTTTAATTTTCTATGCTACCTCGGAGAGAATAAAAAGACTTCAATTATATTACGAAAGTATGAAACATTCAGAACGGTTAAAAACTACTGGATTATTAGCGGCAGCTGTAGCACACGAAATTCGTAATCCTTTAACCGTTGTAAAAGGGTATTTACAATTATACGAACAAAATAATGCTATTGATGATAAAGGTAAGAAAAACTTTTCGATAATGATCAAAGAATTAGACTCAGCAGAACAAGTTATTTCACAGTTATTATCTTTATCAAAACCATCCAAGGAGAATACAACAGAAAAATTAGATGTTAAGCTTGTTATACATAGTGTGACGGATTTGCTCCAATCATATGGGCTATCACACAGAAATTATATTGAAGTTTTTGCGGAAGAAGATTGTTATATTGAAATAAATAAAATTGAATTCAATCAGTTATTAGTAAACATCATTAAAAATGCAATTGAAGCCTCTGCTTGTGGAGATTCAATAACTGTCACGGCCGGTAAAAAGGAAGGTTTTGTCGAAATAACCATAACTGATAAGGGACAAGGAATGTCTGCGGAGGAACTGGAATTGCTCGGTACACCTTTCTATTCTTTAAAAAGCAAGGGAACTGGACTTGGTATTATGATTTGTAATAATATAGTTTCTAATTATAATGGAGAAATGACCTTTAACAGCTCAAAAGGGAAAGGAACGACTGTTACAATTTACTTCCCTTTAGCAAAATAAATTCTATAGAAGCAGCAATGAAATTTATGGGGTGTTATATATGGCTAGCGCGATTGTTGAAAAATTAAAATTACAAAAATATAATAATGTAGCACTTTTAAATGTACCAACAAACTCTAATTATTTTAGCGAATTAAAAGATTATGAAACAGAATTAGGTACAAATACATTTGATTTAATTTTTGCATTTGTCTTAGATATGGATTCATTAAAAAAAATAGTGAAATTAATTATAGAAAAAAACTATCTTGATAATAAAGGGTATTTATATTTGGCTTATCCGAAAAAAGATAATAAAGTTTATTCAACTTATATTCATCGCGACGATTTATTGTCTGGATTAGGTGCAGATGAGGAAGGCTATGTCCTAAATAGTAATATTAAATTTTCACGCATGGTTGCATTGGATGATATATTTACAGTTGTCGGCTTAAAAGAGGATTCTAAAGCGAAAAAAGGTACGTCTACAAAGGCAAGCCAATGTGTGGATGATTATATTGACTTAATACCGCAAATTGAAAAAGACTTAGAAGATGCCCCGGAATTATTAGCATTTTACCAATCATTGACCCCTGGATATAAAAAAGATTGGGCCCGTTATGTTTACAGTGCAAAGCAAGAAGCTACAAAAGCAAAACGCCGCGATGAAATGAAACAGATTTTAGGTGAAGGCTATAAAAGCCGAGATTTATATAGACTAAAAAAATAATATTTGGTATAGGATCTCCTTGAAAGTAAAACTTCCCAGGTTGTCGGAAATTAAACTAAAAAATTTAAAATATTAAATTGAAAATATAGAGTCGTAAAAAGAACAAATTGATCCTGATAAATGTAGAGAGTAAAAAATAAAGCTCTCTACTTTTTATATTTTAAAATAACTTCTAGTATAAACTGCATATAAATCATAAGAAAGAAAAAATTAAACAGTTATTATTTTATTATTTAAATTTGAAATAAATTGGAAATTGTAATAAAATCATCAATTTTGTATTAAGATTATTATAAATTTATATAAAACTCTAAATTTACTAAAAAATCACACTAGACTAAATAAAAAGAATGTTTTACAATCATAAAGTCAAATCATTATAGATTTCAGAATGACTGTATAATTCAGAATATTTAGATTACCTATTGATGTAATGTGATCTATTTATTATAATTATCAGAAATATCTATATCTTACGAATCATCAATGTGGGGGGAAAAAAGTATGACAGAAAAGAAAAGTTTAAAGAGATTTGCATCTATTTTTCTAGCATCATCTTTAATTGTCGGTGCATTAGCTGCCTGCAGTTCCAGTGAAGAAGGGACTTCTACAAACAGTGGAAGCTCAACTGGTGGTGGTGAAAACAGTGAAGTAATTAAAATCGGTGGAAACCTAGAACTTTCTGGTGCGGTTGCTTCTTACGGCTCATCAATTAAACAAGGAGCAGAGCTTGCAATTGAAGAAATTAATGCAGCGGGTGGTATTGATGGAAAACAAGTTGAGTTTGTTCCAGTTGATAATAAATCCGAAAACTCAGAAGCTACAAATGCAGCTATTAAACTAGCAACACAAGATAAAGTAACAGCAATGATTGCTCCAGCAACTTCTGGTAACGTAATTGCAACAGCTCAAATCGCAAACCAATACAAAATTCCAACTGTTACAGCTTCGGGTACGGCACCTAACGTAACAGAAAACGCAGATGGAACAATCAATGATTTTGTATTCCGTACATGCTTCATTGACCCATTCCAAGGGATTGTAGCAGCAAACTTTGCAACAAATGAACTTGGGGCAAAAAATGTTGCAATTTACGCGGACAACTCTTCAGACTATGCAAAAGGCTTAGCTGCATCATTTAAACAGCAAATTGAAGAAAATGGTGGCACTGTAGTAGCAGAAGAAGCATATGTTGCTAAAGATACAGATTTCAAATCAACATTAACTCGTCTAAAATCAGCAAATCCAGAGTTTATCTTTATTCCTGGATACTATGAAGAAGTAGGGTTAATTGTTAAACAAGCACGTGAATTAGGAATTGAAGCACCACTTATGGGGGCTGATGGTTGGGACTCTCCAACTCTAGTAGAACTTGCAGGTGCTGAAGCTCTTAACAATACATTTATTACAAACCACTATTCAGCTCAAGATCCAGATGAAACAATTCAAGGTTTTGTAACAGCATTTGAATCAAAATATAGCGAGTCGCCAAACGCATTCCATGCTCTTGGATATGACACTGTTTACTTTATTAAAGATGCTATCGAACGTGCTGGATCAACAGATGGCGAAGCAATTCAAAAAGCTTTAGCTGAAACAAAAGATTTAAGTTTAATTACAGGTACATTCTCAGTTGACGAAAAACACAACCCAGTTAAATCAGCAACAGTTCTAGAATATGTAGACGGCAATCAACAGTTCAACTCTAAAGTTAATCCGTAAATACGAGAACCTCGTATTTAAATAGAACAAGGGGGGCGTGCCGAGCCTCCCTTTTTTACAGTCTTAATGTTTCAATTTTCACACAATAGATAATTGGTTATGTGTACATAGATTCAAAGATTAAGAGATATTAAATAAAAAAGGAGTGTGAATGTATGGAATGGTTACAACAGCTGGTAAATGGTATATCACTTGGTAGTATTTACGCCTTAATTGCATTGGGATATACAATGGTATACGGAATCATCAAGTTAATTAACTTTGCCCACGGCGACGTATTTATGCTTGGTGCCTTTATTGGCTTCTATGCAATTGCAAGATGGGATTTAGGCTTTTTCCCAGCGTTAATTATTTCGATGTTACTTTGTGCGATTATAGGGGTTATTATTGAACGTGTTGCCTATAAACGTTTACGAAATGCAACTCGTATTGCGGCTTTAATTACTGCAATTGGAGTTTCGCTATTAATCGAATATACAGTAATCTTCTTCCGTGGAGCTTCACCAGAAGCATATCCAGAAGTATTGCCAAATACATCAATTTCAATTTTGGGTGCAAGTATTAGCTCACAATCGATTATGATTCTAGCGGTAACAATTGTTTTAATGATTCTACTACAATTTATCGTTCATAAAACGAAAATTGGGAAAGCAATGCGTGCGGTATCACATGATGCGGATGCAGCGCGTTTAATGGGAATTAACGTCGATAATACAATTTCAGCAACTTTTGCAATTGGTTCGGCATTAGCTGGTGCTGCAGGTGTTATTTTCGGTGTATACTACACGAGAATTGAGCCTTTAATGGGAGTGCTGCCAGGGTTAAAAGCCTTCGTTGCAGCGGTTCTTGGTGGAATCGGAAGCATCCCTGGAGCAATGGTTGGTGGTTTAGTACTAGGTGTAGTGGAAACAATCGTAAGTGCATTAGGCTATTCGTTATGGCGTGATGCGGCAGCATTCGTTATTCTAATTTTAATTCTAATTTTGAAACCATCGGGTATATTCGGTAAAAACGCCCGTGAGAAAGTGTAGGTGACTGGTATATGAAAAAGTCTAAAGCCTTTTGGGGATTCCTTGTTTTAGCACTAGTAATCTATGCAGTCGTACAGGGCATGATCTCAGGCGGAATACTAGATCTTTATTATCAAAATATATTAATCCAAATGTGTATTAACATTATGCTTGCTGTAAGTTTACACATTGTTATTGGGGTCACAGGACAATTTTCTATTGGTCATGCAGGATTTATGGCTGTAGGGGCTTACATTAGTGCAATAGCAACAATGAAGCTGGGATTGTCATTGCCAGTAGCAATTATTATGGGTGCTGTAATATCTGCGTTAGCAGGGCTACTAGTAGGTATCCCATCATTGCGACTTAAAGGAGATTACTTAGCGATTGCAACATTAGGATTTGCTGAGATTATCCGAATTATTTTCTTAAACGTTGATTATGTTGGTGGAGCTGCTGGTATGGTCGTTACTAATATGACGACTTGGACATATGCTTTTGTTGGTGTAGTAATTACAATTTTGGTGATTGCTAACTTTACCAACTCTCGTCACGGTCGAGGATGTATTTCAATTCGTGAAGATGAGATTGCATCAGATGCAATGGGAATCAATACAACATATTACAAAGTTGTAGCCTTTACGATTGGTTCATTCTTTGCAGGAGTTGCAGGAGCTATTTATGCACATAACTTCTTCATTATTCAACCGACAACATTCAACTTCTTAAAGTCATTTGATATTTTAATTTACGTTGTATTAGGTGGGTTAGGAAGTCTTTCAGGTGCTACAATTGCAGCGATCTTCTTAACAATAGTTTCTGCATATTTAGCAAACTTCCCAGAAACACGTATGATTATTTATTCTTTAGTATTAATTATTGTTATGTTGTATCGTCCAACAGGATTAATGGGAACAAAAGAAATTACTTCTTTATTCAAGTTTGGTAAAAAAGGAGGTTCTAAAGTATGAGTAACCTTCTTTTAACAGCAGAGAAAGTCGGCATTCAATTTGGAGGCTTAAAAGCGGTACAAAATGTAAATATGTATTTAAATAAAGGTGAATTAATTGGGTTAATCGGGCCAAATGGTGCTGGGAAGACGACAACCTTCAACATGTTAACAGGAGTATATCAACCAACTGAAGGTACGATTACTTTTGATGGGAAAAAGCTAAATGGACTTAAACCATTCCAAGTAACGAAACTGGGTATTAGCCGTACGTTCCAAAACATTCGTTTATTTAAAGATTTATCAGTACTTGATAACGTAAAAGTTGCAAACCATAATCTGGCGAAACATTCGCTGCTTGCTTCCATTTTACGTTTACCAAGCCACTTTGCAGGGGAAGCGAAGATGGAAAAGGAGTCTATTGAGTTTTTAAAAATCTTTGGTTTGGATGTTTATAAAGACGAGTTGGCTAAAAATTTACCTTATGGGATGCAGCGTCGTTTAGAAATTGCTCGTGCACTTGCGGCTAATCCAAAACTTCTTTTACTTGATGAACCCGCTGCAGGGATGAACCCTCAAGAAACGCATGATCTAATGGAATTGATAGCATTTATTCGAAAAGAATTTGATTTAACGATTCTATTAATCGAGCATGACATGCACCTCGTTATGGGGATTTGTGAGCGAATTTATGTACTTGATCATGGTCAACTAATTGCGGACGGAACACCTGAAGAAATTAGAAATAATCCAAAAGTAATTGAGGCTTACCTTGGTGAGGAGGTTATTGATTAATGCTAAAAGTAAACAACATTGATGTATTTTATGGAAATATTCACGCATTGAAAGATATCTCCTTAGAAGTAAATGAAGGTGAGATTGTTACACTTATAGGGGCGAATGGTGCAGGGAAATCGACGCTTTTAAAAACATTATCAGGTCTTTTAAAACCAAAGAACGGCAATATTTTATACTTAACACAACAAATTGCTGGTAAACCTGCGCAGACTATTGTGAAAAGTGGTATTTCACATGTACCAGAAGGCCGCCGTGTATTTTCAAATATGTCGGTAGAAGAAAATCTGGAATTAGGCGCATATTTACGCAATGATCGTGATGGTATAAAAAAGGATATAGACTATGTGTATGAATTGTTCCCAATTTTAGATGAACGACGCAAACAGCTATCAGGGACCTTATCCGGTGGGGAACAGCAAATGTTAGCTATGGGACGCGCACTAATGGCAAAGCCGAAACTGTTATTAATGGATGAGCCATCAATGGGATTGGCGCCACTTGTCGTAAAAAAGATTTTTGAAATTATTAAAACAGTAAACAGCCAAGGGACAACTGTTTTACTTGTAGAACAAAATGCGAACATGGCACTTTCAATTGCAGACCGTGCTTATGTTTTAGAAACAGGTAAAATTGTGTTGTCAGGTACGGCGAAAGAACTTCAAGAAAGTGAACAAGTTAAAGCGGCTTATCTTGGAGGGTTGTAAAATCAATTACGGCTTGGTGAAGTTGTGCCTGTCGCTGACGCTTTCTGTACAGAATGAAAAAAAGTGGGAAGAGCTTTAACGCCTCCCACTTTTTTTATTTTTGTTTGTAATTTAGTTGTTTAAATAGTTCTGTTTTTTCTTTTTCAGTTAAGTCACGCCATTGTCCAACCTTAAGATTTCCCAGGTGGATATTCATTATGCGGATTCGCTGCAAACGTTTGACTGAATAGCCAAGGGCGGAACACATGCGGCGAATTTGCCGATTTAAGCCTTGTTCTAAAATAATTTTAAATACATGTGACGAAATTTTTTCTACATAACATGGATTCGTTTTAGTATCTAAAATTTCAACTCCAGATGCCATTTGCTTTAAAAATTTATCAGTAATGGGCTTGTCTACTTGTACGACATATTCTTTTTCATGCTGATTTTCTGCACGTAATATCTCATTAACAATATCCCCATCATTGGTTAGAAGCAGCAAGCCCTCAGAATCCTTGTCAAGACGACCGATATGGAAAATTCGTTTTGAATGCCCGACAAAATCAACAACATTTCCCTTTATATGTTTTTCAGTTGTACTTGTGATTCCAACTGGCTTGTTTAAGGCAATATAGACAAGGTCCTCTTCTTTTTTTACAGGCTTGCCGTCAACGCAAACAGTATCTCCTTCGTTTACTTGACTTCCAACTGTAGCAAGTTCGCCGTTTATGGTGATCCTTCCTTCTTCAACCCATTTATCTGCTCCACGGCGAGAGACAATTCCAGTTTCACTTAAAAATTTATTGATACGCATAAATTCTCCTAATAAGTTTAGAATATCACCAGTATACAATAGAAAAAAACTTTTGACCTTACTAGTGTTGTCGTAAGTAGAAATCGTCATTCATTAATTTTGAATGGCGTTGATAAAATCGTCCAATGTCATTTTAGCTTGAACTGGTACACGTGGGACATAAAATCGTGGGCTATCAATTGTTGCCTTTCCTCCCTTATTTAGAAAAGCAAGGGACACGCCGCTTTGTAAAAGGATTGCCTCATATTTACTAATATACTTTCCATATGGATAAGAAAAATAGCTTGGCTCTAAAGACGAATCAACAGTTTTAATTACATTTTTTGAATTGACAAAGTCCTCTAAAAATTCTTCTGGAGATGCATCTTGCAATATAGAACGTCCTGTTTTGCTATTAAACTCATGAAATGCATATGTATGATATTCAAGATCAAAGACATCTAATATGTTTCGTAGTTCATTAAAACCTGCAAACTGGAAGGAATTCATATTAAAAGTTTGTATTTCTTCTTTAACTCGGTTCCCAATAACAAAAGTAGTAGCGTGCATGTTATTTTCCTTTAAAATTGGATATACAAGCTTCTCCACAGATAAATTTGCATCATCAAAGGTAAGTGCAACTGCTTTGCCAGGAAGAGCATGTTTCTTTTGCATCCACAAATCTAAATCCTTTAAAGAAATAGTAAAGTAATTATTTTCTTTTAAATATTTTACTTGTTCTTTAAATAAATCAATGTCGTAAACGGATGTACTATCTTTGAAAATAGAATTCTCCTGATCAACTACTAAGTGATGATAAATTAAAATAGGAATTCCGTTGTCCACTTGGACGTCCCATTTATGAACATACCCTTTCTGCCCTCCGATATTGATTTCGTAAAAATTACCATTTAATCCGTTTGTACTAATACGCATATCTTTTACAAGCTGTGCTATTTCTTTAGAATGTCTAGTCGGTTCGGAATAGATGCTGGCATTTTTAATGGAAATAACTTCAACTTGGCTTGTAGCGGTGTTTTTTATAAGATCTCCATCAACAATGGTTGTGTATTGCTTTGGAATGATTATGTTGCCATTTCCTATTTGAATTCCCCAGTACTTATCATCAATTGATGTTGCGTAATATTGGTTTCCTTTTAAAAGTTTTATGTAATTAATTTGTTCTTCGCTAAGTAATTTTATTTGACCTGTTACATCATGTGTAATTTCTATCTTTGAATCTACCATTTCATTTGCAGAAGATGGACTATGAGTAAAAGCAAAGAAGAACAGCAACACATAGGTTATGAATATTTTAAAGCGCAATGGATAGACCTCCCTGAAATTTGCTACAAATATTATTTTACAATTTCTTCTAAGAAAAGTAACCATATTATTAATAGAATGAAAAATAGTAAGGACTTTTCGAATAATCTATCATTTCAAATAATAAGATAATATAAATACCTTTTATAAATTTGGTTTCGCGAAAAAAGGTATTAATTTATAAATTTAAAGGGGAGAATTTTCAATGGTTTATGCATTTCCAAACACAGAAGGAGCAATTGTAAACTTCAAAGAACGCTATGACAACTACATTGGGGGCAAGTGGACACCACCTGTAAAAGGACAATATTTTGAAAATGTAACGCCTGTTACAGGTAAAGTGTTTACACAAGTTGCACGTTCAACAGAGGAAGATATTGAACTTGCTCTTGATGCAGCACATGCAGCAAAAGATGCTTGGGGAAAAACATCTGTTAATGAGAGAGCAAATATTTTAAACAAAATTGCTGATCGTATTGAAGAAAACCTAGAGGTATTAGCTGTTGCAGAGACTTGGGAAAATGGAAAAGCAGTTCGCGAAACATTGAATGCCGATCTACCATTGGCGATAGATCATTTCCGCTACTTTGCAGGTGCAATTCGTGCACAAGAAGGCGGCATCAGCCAAATCGATGAAGATACAGTGGCATATCATTTCCATGAACCAATTGGTGTTGTTGGTCAAATTATCCCTTGGAATTTCCCGATTTTAATGGCTGTTTGGAAGCTAGCACCAGCGCTAGCAGCAGGAAACTGTGTTGTACTAAAGCCAGCTGAACAAACACCAGCTTCTATTTTAGTGCTAATGGAGTTAATTGAAGATTTATTGCCGCCAGGTGTTGTGAACATTGTCAACGGATTTGGTTTAGAGGCGGGTAAGCCACTTGCTTCAAATCCTCGGATCGGCAAAATTGCATTTACTGGTGAAACAACAACTGGCCGCTTAATCATGCAATATGCATCTCAAAATATTATTCCAGTAACATTAGAGTTAGGCGGTAAGTCACCAAACATTTTCTTTGAAGATATTATGGAAGAAGACGATGCATTTTTAGATAAAGCAGTAGAAGGATTCGTATTATTTGCCCTTAACCAAGGAGAAGTATGTACTTGTCCTTCTCGTGCATTAATCCAAGAATCTATTTACGATAAATTTATGGAAAGAGTTTTACAACGTGTAGAAGCGATTAAAACTGGAAACCCGTTAGATCCGAATACAATGATGGGTGCCCAAGCATCAAATGAGCAAATGGAGAAAATTCTATCTTATTTAGATATCGGTAAACAAGAAGGCGCAGAGGTGTTAACTGGCGGCGAGCGCAACGAGCTAGGTGGAGAATTTGCAGCCGGTTATTACATCAAGCCAACAGTATTTAAAGGTAATAATAAAATGCGAATCTTCCAAGAGGAGATTTTTGGTCCAGTTGTTGCAGTAACAACTTTTAAAACAAAGGAAGAAGCACTTGAAATCGCTAATGATACACTTTACGGCTTAGGTGCGGGCGTTTGGACACGCGATATGAATACAGCTTATCGTTTTGGCCGTGCGATTCAAGCTGGTCGTGTATGGACGAATTGTTACCATGCATACCCTGCACATGCAGCGTTCGGTGGATACAAAATGTCCGGTGTAGGCCGTGAAAACCATAAAATGATGCTTGAGCATTACCAACAAACTAAAAATTTACTAGTTAGCTATAGTCCAAATAAGCTTGGCTTCTTCTAATTTTATGCAATTACGCCAAGGCGAAATTGATTGGGTAAGGGGGCGCTGCTTGTGGTAAAGCGAGTGGTTGCGACAGATGACGCACTTGCACTTATTGATAAGCTAAAGGAAAAACATGGTCCGATTATTTTCCATCAATCTGGTGGCTGTTGTGATGGATCATCACCAATGTGCTATCCAGAAGGCGATTTAATCATTGGAAATGCAGACGTCCTGTTAGGTGAAATTGGAGGCGCAAAGTTTTATATGCATAAAAGTCAATTCGACTATTGGAAACATACTCAGCTCATTATTGATGTAGTAGATGGTCGCGGTGGTATGTTTTCGTTGGAAGGTGTAGAAGGAAAACGTTTTTTAACAAGATCGCGAGCGTTTACTTCAGAAGAGTTGGCTCAATTAAAATAGAAGAATTAGTGAACTCCCCTTGCTAGAGATATCTGGCAGGGGGTTTTTAATTTCCAAACTTTGGAACTGGAATTTGTTAGAATGTAAATTAATGATAGAAAACAAATACATATAAAGGAGGAGTGACATTTTTGTTAATAGGTTTAATGCAATTTTTAGGAATATTTTATTATTGGACGTGGTTTATTTGGCCATTTGTATTTGTTCTTACATTCGTATATGCGATTGCATCCTTAGTAAAGGATGAGAAAGCATCAATGAAACCAGCAATAGCTGCCTCTATTTCGCTTTTAATAATTCTGGCAGGAATTACGACAACTTAAAAAAGAGGGAAAAAGATTATAGTATATAGAAGCAGTTTAATAGAAATAAGTAAAGAAGGGGGCTGGGACATAAGTGGATTTTTTGTAAGAATTCTCTTTTTCCATTAATAAGAATATGATATTTTTTAAAATTGATTGGAGTGAAGGGAACGAGTGCATCTGTCGCTACGCTTTCGATGCAGAGCAATGTTTTTCTGTACCGAAAGCGAAGCGTCAGGTACAAAGCTTCCTGCGGGAATAGCCCGTGACTCGAGACCCAGCAGGAGTGTAGCGACGAGGAGGTTCTGGGCCAGCCCTGGATGCGCGTCCCCGGAACGGAAATCAATTTTCAACTTAGCAAAAAAACGTCATTTTTCTCATCAAGAAAAATGGCGTCTTTTAGTGTGCGCCCGGCATGCGTATGAACTATAGGGTGCAAGTCCCGAACCCCGAAGACAGAAGTAGAGGTTAGCTAAGAGCAAGGGTGTCCGTGGCGACGCGGAATCTGAAGGAAGCTGGAGGCAAAACACCGGTCCGAGGAACACGAATCTCATATAAGGCTAGGTATGATTGAATGAGTTTGCGCTACAAAACAAAGTTCCTTCTGTCGAAGGTCATATCAAGTAAATGAGGCGGATAGATGGTGTGAAAGTGCATGCGCTTACCCGGGGAGGTCTGACAGAAACGTGAAGTACCCTTCATAACCTACTTGGAGACAAGTAGCTGAACTGTCAGAAGTCAGCAGAGGTCATAGTACGAGTAGGTCTAGAATTACTCGGAAGGACTGAACAATTGAGAGAGATTAGCCCTTGGCTTTCCATCTAGAATGAATAAGCACAGAAAACAGAGAAACCTCACGCTTAGAAAGTAGTGGTGAATCCCACGAGGGTATTTGCGGAGGGTGGAGTTCAGATGGGCATAAGAAGATAAGCTAATCACGGAAAGGAACGAAATGGTGATGTTGGATCAAATTCTCGAACGGCAAAACATGATACAAGCGCTAAAGCGAGTTGAAGCGAATAAAGGAAGCCATGGAGTAGATATGATGCCCGTACAAACCTTACGACAGCACATTCTCGAAAATTGGGAAAGCATTAAATCGCAGATTTTGAATGGAACCTATGAACCGCAACCAGTACGTCGAGTCGAAATCCCGAAACCAGATGGTGGTGTGCGTTTACTAGGTATCCCAACCGTGACAGACCGTTTGATTCAACAAGCTATCTCGCAGATTTTATCGAAGGAATATGACAAAACATTTTCGGACCAGAGTTATGGATTCCGTCCAAACAGGAGCGCCCATGACGCCGTTCGGAAAGCAAAGGGTTATATAAAGGAAGGTTATCGATGGGTGATTGATATGGATTTAGAGAAATTCTTCGATAAGGTCAATCATGACCGACTAATGGCAACATTAGCGAAACGAATTTCAGATAAACCTTTATTAAAACTTATTCGTAAATACCTCCAAGCCGGTGTCATGATAAATGGAGTGGTTTCAAGTACAGAAGAAGGAACACCACAAGGTGGACCTTTAAGTCCTTTACTTTCAAACATAGTTCTAGATGAACTCGATAAAGAGTTGGAGGAACGTGGACATAAATTCGTTCGATACGCAGATGATTGTAATATTTATGTGAAAACAGAACGTGCGGGACTAAGAGTAATGGCGAGTGTACAAAGATTTATCGAAGGAAAACTTCGTTTAAAAGTAAACGAAAAGAAATCAGCAGTAGACCGTCCTTGGAATCGGAAGTTCTTAGGTTTTAGTTTCACGAATCATAAAGAACCAAAGGTTCGTCTTGCGAAAACAAGTTTAGTTCGAATGAAGAAGAAAATACGAGAGATTACCTCAAGAAAGATGCCATACTCCATGGAATACAGAATCGAGAAGTTAAACCAATATCTAATGGGGTGGTGTGGTTATTTTGCATTAGCAGATACGAGTTCCATATTCAAATCACTAGATAGCTGGATTAAAAGAAGATTAAGGATGTGTCTATGGAAGAATTGGAAGAAACCTCAAACAAGAGTCAGAAATCTTACTCGGTTGAAAGTTCCTTATGGAAAAGCATACGAGTGGGGAAACACCCGAAAAGGGTACTGGCGCATTTCTAAAAGCCCCATATTACACAGAACCCTCGGCAATTCCTATTGGGAAAGCCAAGGGCTGAAAAGTCTGAAAGTTCGTTACGAAACTTTGCGTTATTCATCTTAATTGAACCGCCGTATACGGAACCGTACGTACGGTGGTGTGAGAGGTCGGGAGTTAATCACTCCCTCCTACTCGATTTTGTCCCAGCTTTTTTTATTTTTAAAAAATTATAAATTTAAAAAAATAATAATACTCAACAACTTTTTCCTATATGCTATACGTCTATATTATGAAAACTCAGTTAGCTAACGGGAAAAAACAAGGAGAGGTGTTATGTGTTAAAGTGGAAGCTTAATCAGGACAAAATGATAGCAGAGTATGTTATGCAAAACAAAGAGAATTTTTATCGCCTAGCATATAGCTATGTTCAGAATCCAGATGATGCACTTGATATCGTGCAGGATTCAATTCAAAAAGCAATTACATCTGAACAATTAAAAGATCAAAAAGCAATTAAAAGTTGGTTTTATAAAATAATTGTCAATACATCATTAGATTTTCTCCGTCGCAAAAAGAAAATAACGGTTGTAGATGATACAACAATTCAACTGCATATGAAGGGGCGAGAAGATCATTATAAGGATATTGATTTACATCAAGCATTAAATGAGTTGCTTCCTGAATATCGAATTGTCATTGTACTTAGGTATTTTGAGGATTTAAAGATTGAGGAAGTGGCGGAGATTTTAGACTTAAATATTAACACTGTCAAAACTCGAATATATAAAGCTTTAAAAATTCTAAGGGTACAGATGGAAGAGTTTAATACTGAGGGGGAACGACATAATGGATAACAATAAAATGGAACAACTAAAAAAGAAATATAAAGATATTCCCATACCGTTACAATTAGATGGAGTTGTAGAACAAGCGTTGCGAAAAAAAAATAATAAAAGACCTTTAGCTTTATGGGGAGCTGGGGTTGCAGCCGCGGCTGTAATTTTTACTACAAGTTTAAACATAAGCCCGGCATTAGCTAAATCGTTATCGGATGTACCAGTTGTAGGAGATCTCGTTGAGGTGCTAACGTTTAAAGAATATCACGTTAGTGAAGGGAACTATGAGGTTGATATTCAAGTGCCGAAAGTCGATAACATGGAAAATACATCATTGCAGGAAAGCTTAAACAATAAGTATTTAGAGGAAAGTCAGCAACTCTATGAAAAATTTATGAGTGAGATGGGTGCTCAAAAAGCGTTTGGCGAGGATGGACATCTTAAAATAGAGAGTGGTTACGAAATTAAAACCGAAACAAATCAAATTTTATCAATTGGCCGCTATGTCGAAGAAACAATGGCTTCTTCTGCGACAACAATACACTACGATACGATTGATAAACAAAACCAATTACTCATAACATTGCCGAGTCTATTTAAAGATAATAGTTATATAGAAGTAATTAGTGAAAATATAAAACAACAGATGCGTCAACAAATGGAGGAAGATGAATCAAAAGTTTATTGGATTGAGCCATCTGACCCGGACGCATTCACAACGATTAAAGAAAATCAAAACTTTTACATTAATGCTGACAATCAATTAGTCATCTCGTTTAATGAATATGAAGTAGCACCAGGTTATATGGGAGCGGTGGAGTTTATTATTCCAACAGAAGAGCTCCAAGGTGTTCTTGTAAGCAACGAGTATTTAAAGTAAGAAGTAATTTAGAGAGCATTTCTCCATAGTGGGAAGTGCTCCTTTATTTTTGGAATTATATGGTATAATGGGGTGAATTAAATTTAGGAAAATTTGACATTAATTGAGACAGGTAATTGGTTTAGTATTATATCGAAATTATTAATAGTATCTTGCCTTTATTTTACCCTAACATTCTTTCAGTACTTAAAGGAAGGCGATGAACGGCTTATAAAGCAATCTAAAGCAGCAGCTGTCGTTTGTCTAGGGTAGCTTTATTAATTCCGGGAATATATTTTATGTTGTTTATAAGATGATGAATTAAATAAATAAATTTCTTTAATACTACTTTTAAAGTAGGGGGATTTAATGAGGTGGAATGTCCTATACTTAACTTTATTATTTTCAATGATTTTAATAGTGGGATGTTCAAATAATGAAGTGCTAGAAAATTCTACTGACCTTAAAGATGAGAATTATAGTGTCAGAAAAATTGCTTGGGATTTCTTACATAAAAAAGGTTGGAATGACACAGCGAATAAAGACTGGGAAACTGCGGTAGTAACTACGATCATTGTTGATAATTATGTTGAATTGCTGGATCAGAATTATGAAGGGAAAGAAGTGCTGGCAGTTTCTTTTAAAGACAAAGAGAATACTGTAGTCGGCACCCCCATCATTCTTGTTGATATTGATTCAAATAAGGTAGTCGGTTATATACCCAGCGAATAAGGAAAATATAGTGCTAAAAAAGATGTGCTTTTAATTAAATAACTCAGCCTACCCTATCAATTGAACAATGCTTCTACTTGATAGGGTATTTTACTTTATACTCGCTAAAGCCCCCTTCAAGTCTAATTTAATCTTGTTTCCTGTATTGATTTATAGCACAGGTTGTTATGAAACTTATTTCCATCCTACTCGTAGAAAATAATAGGAGTGGTTGCATGAACGATGAACAGTTTATAAAAATATTTCAAGAAAATTATAATCGTGTCTATAACTATATCGGCGGGGGAGACCAGCAGCTCATCATGTCGTTGGCTTGTAAGTATACACTTGCCAAAAAACAATTTAGCGGCGTAATTTTGCAAAAAGTTATTGAGCATTTTGGAGAAGAAGCAAAACTTCCATTTTCAATACAAAATTTTTCAACCATTAGCTATAAAATAGCAGCTCAATTAATACAGGAACAGGACATAAAGCTTGCGGTTTCAAACCTCATTGAAAATGACCGTATTTTAAAAGAAGTAAAATTTAAGAATTCGTCATTACGTATAATTGGAGCGCTGTTTTTACGAGAAAACAAACAGGAACATGCAAAAAGAGCAAAGCAATTATTTGATGCAATGAACCGAAATCAGCGTATTTTAACTTCAAAAGAAGATATTCCATATGTTGTTGTTTTAACTGCCAGTAACGAGGCCCAGCCTCTAAAACAAGCTGAAACAATTGTTTGCTATTATAATGCCTTAAGAAAACAGCGTTTTATTATAGGGAATCATCTCCAAGCATTAGCTCAAATCATGACTATTTATAGCAGCAGCTATAATGAAATTTTAATGCAATATGTGGTTCAGCTTAAGGAGGAATTAATAAAGCGAAACATTAAAGTGAAAAAAGTTCACTATCCATTTTTAGGTTTCTTGGCTTTGACAGCAACTGATAATTCTAAGGTTGATGAAATCGTTGCTTTATATAATCAACTAACAGAGCAAAAGATTTTTAAAAATGCAAAAGAATTTGCACTTATTATCGCTATTCAAAAAACAGTTCAGGATTTAATTGAAGTTCAGGAAATGATTGATATCACATTTCTTTCCCATTTAACAGACTTGCTTGATTTAGCGGATTTTATTTTGGAAATCGGTTCATTTATACCGGGTGGAATTTTAGATGTCGTTGATATTTTTAAATGATTCAAACTTCAAACTAAATGAAGGTAGCGTGAACAGCATGGAAAACAAAGCGTATATAGAGTTATTAAATAAAAATTACGAAAAGCTTGTAAATTACTTAAGCTGGACGATAGATAAACGTATTATGTTAATGCTCGCAAGCCATTATAGTGCGGAAGGAAAGACATTTTCATTTGGCTCGTTTGAAGCAGTCATTGAAGAAATTAAACGCCAAACAAGCTGGCTATCAACATTGCGTTCAAGCTCAAACCTTCTTTATAGTGTTGCCATGTTGCTAGATGGGAAAGAAGAGCCACATCAAGCGGTAAAAAATTTAATTGAAAGTGAAGAAATTCTTAAGCAAGCAAAGTTTAAGCGTTCTGCATATAGTTATATTTCAGCCATTTTTTTGACTAAACATTCTGAACAAAAACAAGCTCATGCTCATAAAGCTAGAAAACTATATGATGCAATAAGAAAACATCATCCGTTCTTAACTTCCCATGAAGATATGCCTTATTCTGTTTTATTGTCTAATAATGATGAGGACCCTGAACTCCGAGCTCAAACGATGAATCGTTATTATACAGAATTACGAAAAAATAACTTTGCTTTAGGGAATCATTCACAATGGCTATCCCAAGTTTTAACTTTAAATAGTTCGGTTTATGTGGAGCAGCTTGTTCCTTATGTAGTGCAAATTCGAAATGAGTTAGTTCAAAGAAAAGTTAATTTAAAAAAAGAGCATTATCCTTTAATAGGTTTTTTAGCTGTTGCTGGGGCAAAAACAGAGAATATAAATCAAATTGTTGCTCTTTATGAAGAGCTAACAAAGGTAAAGTTATTTCGATGGTATAAAAGTATAGCGTTTAGTATTGCTTTACAAAAGGTGCTTCACGATCTTGCGAATTTAAGTGATTCCCTTGATATGAGCATCATTACAAATTTAGAAATGCTTATACAGGCTGAGCAAGCAATAACGGCTACTACTACCATAGCGGTAGTCGCAGACTCAACTAGTACTTCCAGTGATTAGTAGGATATAGGCAGTTCGTAATGACTTCAAAATGAATAGTGATACAATAGGGGTATAGAAAATCTCGGAGGGTGTTATCAATGGAAGAGAAAAAACTTTGGATAAATGGTAAATGGGTTGATACTAAAGATAGCTATGCATTAACATCACCTTTTTCAGGAGAAGTCATCGCGAAGGTAGCTAGGGCCTCTATTCAGGATGTTGAGCATGCAATTGAAGGGGCACACAAGGCGTTTCTTTCGTTTAAAAAGACAACTGCATATGAGCGAGCGGAAATTTTATATAAAGTCGTTGAGATTATGCGCGGTAGAAAAAATGAGTTTGCAAGAATCTTAGCTTTAGAAGCAGGTAAGCCTCTTTCAGCTGGGCTTCAAGAAATTGACCGTACAATTGCAACATACCAATTCTCAGCAGAAGCAGCAAAGCAATCGATGGGAGAAACAGTACCTTTGGACGCTGCTCCTGGAACAAAGGATCGAATCGGCTACACAAAACGTGTTCCAATTGGTGTCGTTTCAGCAATAACACCATTTAACTTTCCTTTCAATTTAGTAGCGCATAAATTGGGGCCTGCGTTTGCAGTTGGGAATACAGTTGTTTTAAAGCCTGCAACTCAAACCCCATTAAGTTCACTTATACTTGCGGAAATTTTTAAAGAAGCAGGTTTGCCAGATGGAGCGCTTCAAATTGTCACAGGGTCTGGCAGTGAATTGAGTGATACGTTAGTAACCCACCCTCTTGTTAAAAAGGTTACCTTTACTGGTAGTGGGGCAGTAGGGTTGAAAATTAAAGAAAAGGTTGGTTTAAGGAAAATTACATTAGAGCTTGGGTCAAATGCCGCTGTTATTGTAGAACCTAGTACACCAATAGATAAAATCATTACACGTTGTGTTGGAGGGGCATTTGGCTTCGCGGGGCAAGTTTGTATTTCATTACAGCGTGTTTATGTTCATGAATCCATCTATGATGAATTTACAAAAGCATTTGTAGAGGAGACTAAAAAACTAGTAGTTGGTGATCCATTGGATTTATCAACAGATGTTAGTGCAATGATCAATCCGAATGAAGTAAAACGTATTAAGCAATGGATAGAAGAGGCGATTGAACAAGGTGCTGTGATTGCAACTGGTGCTGAATTTACAGATAGAATACTAACGCCTACAGTTATGACAAATGTGAAGCCAGAGATGAAGATTGTTTGCCAAGAAACGTTTGCTCCTATTGTTTCGCTTGTACCGTATAAAAATTTAGATGAAGCTATTTCTTTAGTAAATGCTTCAGAATTAGGTTTAAATGCAGGGATTTATACGAATGTATTAACAGATGCAATGAAGGCTGCGGATGAAATTGAGGCAGGGGCTGTAGTAATTAATGACATCCCAACATTCCGAGTAGATAATATGCCTTATGGCGGTGTAAAAAATAGCGGCTATGGAAGAGAAGGCATTAAATATGCAATCGAGGAAATGACTGATTTAAAATTCATTACGATAAAAACAACGATATAAGATATACTTGCCCCTTTTTAATTTATTATATTTATTGAATTGTTTGTAATACTATATTATCAAAGGTAATATCAACAAAAAGGCAGTTAATTTGGAGGGCAATAGATGAGTAATGCAGTACCAATGAGTCAATCACGATCTTTTCAAACACACTTAGTATTACCACCTGATACGAACCAGCATAGCTCAATATTCGGAGGGAAAGTATTAGCGTATATTGATGAAATTGCAGCCATCACTTCGATGAAACATGCTAAATCTGGAGTTGTAACTGCCTCCATTGATTCAGTAGATTTTGTATCTCCTGCATATGTAGGAGACATTTTGGAATTGGAAGCCTTTGTCACATCTACTGGACGTACTTCTATGGAAGTCTATGTTAGAGTGATGTCTCGAAATATAAAAACAGGTGAAAAAAAATTAACGACAGAATCCTTTGTAACAATGGTAGCAATTGATGAATCCGGCAAACCTACTCCAGTTCCTGGCGTTTACCCTGAAACGGAAAGGGAAAAAAAGCTGTTTGATACTGGGCCAAGTCGACAAAAATTAAGAAAAGCAAAACGTGAAAATGCGAAAGAGCGTCGTCAGCTTTTAGATAACGAAGATCAGCAATAAAGAGCTGTCCATAAATCCTTGATGAGCGTTTCTTTTGTAGCTTAAATAATTTTAACTAAATACTAAGAAGCAGAAGGGCTGTCTAAGAAAATATGGATTTTTTCTTAGCGGCCCTAGCTCCTTTTTTACTAAGTCTTATATTATTCAGATAGTTCATGAACAACATTTAATAAAGAATCGGACGAAGAAGAAACTTGAGATGCGCTGGCTGTTAGTTCGCTGATTAAACTTGATATTTCACTAACGTCTTTTGAAGTGCTGGTATATTGTTGTTTAATACCTGATACAGCTTTTGCAATATCATTAAAGGACTCTTCTAAGTTTTGCTGTGTTTGTACACTTTTTTGAACTTGCGCATCAACGTTACTTACGGAAGTTGTCATGTTTTTAATATTATTTTCGGTCTCGCGAATAAGGTGTGATACATTTTGAACTGCATTTTTTGTTTCCTCAGCTAACTTTCTTACTTCCTCCGCAACTACAGCAAAGCCTTTTCCATGTTCGCCTGCTCTAGCTGCCTCAATAGATGCATTTAATGCCAGCAAGTTTGTTTGATCTGCAATTCCTGTAACTAATCCAACAATTTCACTTATTTTTTGAGAAGAGATTTTAAGATTTTTCATTGAATGCTCTAATAAATTGACACTTTCTAAGATCACGTTCATCAATTTTGTTTGAGTTTCCAAATGACTTTTTCCATAGTTTGATTTTTCCTCTGTATCTGCAACGAAGTTTAATCCGTGTTTTGTAGCAGCTGCGATATTTTCTGATTGAGAGGAAATGGCGTATAAAGATGCTGTTGTTTCCTGGCTAATTGCATTTAATTCCTCAGCGGTATCTTGAATTGTGGCTATAAGCGCAAGTTTTACATCCTCATCGAGCTTGCGGATGCGCTGTTGTTCAGCCTCATATGCTTGGATAACCAGCTGTTGCTCAAAGTTGATAATTTTTGAAAATGCATTAATTGCTTTTGCAGTATCTTCTTTTGACATGTCCAGCTCATTTACAAAGTTAATAAATGTAGTCATTAAAGATTGGAATGACCCTATATACCATTTTGACTCTAACCCAATACGAACATGTGCTGATGCAATGGTTTTGCGTTGTTCTATATAGTCGTTATTTATACGCCCCTCAAAAATTTCAGTTAAATGCTTTGTTAAAGTTATTTTTAATTTTTCAATTCTACTATTTTTATTAATAATATCCATCAAGTGGCCACTTAAACTCACTGCATCATAAAATTGATCGACCATATTAGGAATAAAATCTACTGAAAGCGGTTTCAATTGTCTTAAAACGGCTAAATCTTCTTTATTTAATTTAATGAGTTGCACATGCTTTAATAGTTCTGGATATTTGGAGAAATCAAGTTGAACCTGGCTTAAATATTTTTCAACTTCTAAACAATAAGATGAGTGTTTAATTGGTTTGCTTTTAAAGATAACCATAGTAGTTCTCCGTTCATTATTTAGTTTATGATTATTTAATGTTCCTATCTTCGTTATGATACATTAACTCTATTATAAGTTTCTATGTTTTGGATGAAATTACTAGTTATATATTGAAATTTTCCAAATTTCGTAACAATTTAAACCTATCCTCGGTTTGTAATTTGTAAGCATCCCATGTAAAATACGATTCAGTGTATTTGTATGAAAAACGTTAATTAATAAAGCAAGGGAGAATTAAATATGGAGAAGCGCCGCTTGAAATTTATTATCCCAACAATGGTTATTGTAGCGACTAGTGCTATTTTGATGCTAGTAAACTATTATGAGGAAGTTCCAACCTATCATAAGATTTTAATTGTCATTAGTGCAACCATTTTTTCGGGTATATTAGCTCATGGGTTGTTTCCGCATAATGATGAGGAAATACCAGATGAAAAGCCATCAAATATTAATAAAAAATCATCTAAATAATTAAACTTTAAAGAGCAGATGAATTTGGGTTCGATGCTCTTTTTTATTTTTATAAAAATATTAAATCTGATGAAACTAATGTTTAAGTTAGTCGTATATATACTATCAAGAAAAAAGTTAAGAGAGGCTGATATATAAATGGATAGTAAATGGTCAAAGGTCATTATACATGCTAGTGCATTTTTTGCTCCAGTGTTAGTTCCAATTTTATTCTTTTTATTAAGCGTAGATGAAGAAGTGAAACGAATTTCAATTCAGGCATTATTATTCCAAGCGGTAATGTGGTTATTGATTTTTATTTCCTCACTTTTAAGTTTCTTAATAATTGGCATTCCGTTCTTAATTATCTTCGGAATTATGACGATTGTCGTTCCGATTATCGGTATTGTTAAAGCGTTGGGTGAAACAAGCTGGGATTATCCAATCGTTGGAAGATGGGTATAATCAACTGTTTATAAAAATGATTATGTTTAATTAAAAAAAGAAATACTAATCGACAGAACGTTTAAAAAACGATTTTGTCGATTTTTTTAATATTTATACCAGCTCTAATTATGAAAAAAAGTTCTCTGCCAAGCAAGCTGCATGTGAATTTTTTATAAATTAATATAGGCGTTTAATTTGCATTTTGATTTTTCCATTTATATAATATAGTCAAAGATAGTCAAAGTCAGTAGCGAGTGAGGTGAGGTATAAAAAGTGAGAAATATATCTGACATCATTGAAGGTTATTTAAAGCAAGTTATCGAATTAGGTGGTCAAGGACATATTGAGATTAAACGCAGCGAATTGGCGGATAAATTCCAGTGTGTACCCTCACAAATAAATTATGTTATCAATACGAGATTTACTGCTGAAAGGGGTTATTTAGTCGAAAGCAAACGTGGAGGCGGCGGCTATATCCGAATTTTACGCGTAAAAGCAAATTCGAAAATTGACTTGCTGGAAGATATGATAAGGCAAGTTCATAATGGCGCCACACAATCTATGGCTGAAGATATAATCTACCGATTAATTGATGAAGAGGTCATTTCTAAGCGAGAAGCTAAATTGATGCTTGCTGCAATTGACCGAGCTACTCTTCGATTGCAATTACCGACTAGGGACGAACTCAGGTCTTATATTTTAAAATCCATGCTAACAACATTAAAATACGAATAATATGAAATGGTAGTGAAGCATGTTGTTCTACTTATTTAAAAAGCAGTAAATGAAATTTATAATTTTAAATCTTAAGTTAAAAAGAGGTGGAGGGTCATGATTTGTGAACACTGTAAAGAGCGGCAAGCAACTATAACGGTAACACAAGTAATTAATGGCCAAAAAAGTGAAAGACATTATTGTGAGGTTTGTGCCAGTCAGTTTCATCCTTTCAATTTAGATTTCCATAAAGAGGATCAAATACCAATACACCAACTTGTTTCAAATTTGTTTGGTCTACCTGTATGGAAAAGTGAAACACAGGAAAAGCAACAAACAGTCACACAAAAGGCTGCACAATGCCCAAAATGTGGATTTACTTTTCGCCATTTCTTGAATGAAGGCAAGCTAGGTTGTCCACAATGTTATGAGACGTTTAGTAAACAGCTTCCTCAAGTACTAACAAAAATTCAAGCTGGAACAAAGCATAGTGGAAAAGCTCCTGGAAAAATGAATAACAATAAAGAGTGGATGAAAAAACAAATTGAATCTGTACGTGAACAATTACAGGTAGCAATTGTAGAAGAGCGATTTGAAGATGCGGCTAAATTACGAGATGAAATAAGAGAAATCGAACGTAAGCTTGAACATGGGGGTGTGGATACACCATGAATCTTGAACACTTTTTAAAAAGCGGTGCTCCAGGTTGGATGGGTGATAAAGGACTTGATGCAGATATTGTATTAAGCACACGCATTCGTTTGGCAAGGAACCTAGATGGTTACCGATTCCCATTAAGCTTTACAGATCATGAAGCAATACAAGTAGATGAAATCGTAACAGATGCAATGCATCAAATAAGTAATAAAGAGCATAACTTTTCACATTTTACTATTAAAGATATGCCGCTATTACAGCGTCAAGTGTTAGTAGAAAAGCACTTAATAAGCCCGCTTTTATCTAAAAAAGAAAAATCGGCTTCTGTCTTAATTTCAAATGATGAAACGATTAGCGTCATGATAAATGAAGAGGATCATCTACGCATTCAATGCTTGGCGCCAGGGCTTCAACTTATAGAAACTTATGCACTTGCAAACAAATTAGATAGTCAATTAGAGAAACATTTACCATATGCTTATAATGAGGCTTTCGGTTATTTAACAAGCTGCCCGACAAATGTTGGAACAGGTTTACGGGCTTCAGTGATGATGCATCTACCCGCACTTACAATGTCAAAGCAAATTAAGGTGGTTACCCAAATGTTAGCGAGATTAGGGATGGTTGTAAGAGGCATTTATGGAGAGGGTAGTGAAAATTTAGGCAACATTTATCAAATTTCAAATCAAGTAACACTTGGAAAATCGGAAGAAGAAATTATCGACGACTTGCAAAGTGTTGTTGTACAGATTATTCAAAATGAGCGTGGGGCTCGAGAAGCGTTGTTGAAAAATTCTCGAATTGCTTTGGAGGATCGTTTTAATCGTTCGTTAGGTACATTAAAATATGCGCGTATTATGACAAGTGAAGAAGCTGCTGCTTGTTTATCGAATGTCCGTCTTGGAGTAGATTTGAATATAATCAAAGAAGTTCCATTAAATGTATTGAATGAATGTATGATTCTTATACAACCAGGCTTTGTGCAGCAATATGCCGGCACAACTCTGCAAGCAAGTGAGCGCGACGTATTTAGAGCAAAACTACTACGTGAAAAACTAAACGCGAAAACCCAAAAGTTAATGGAAGAAGGAGAGGAAAGATATGATGTTTAACCGTTTTACACAACGAGCACAAAAAGTATTGCAGTTAGCACAAGAAGAAGCAATTCGTTGGAAGCACGAATCAATTGGTACAGAGCATATTTTGCTTGGACTAATTCGAGAAGGCGGCGGTATTGCTGCGAAAGCATTAGAAGCCATCGACGTTAGCCCGCAAATGATTGAATCCGGCATTGAAGAGTTGGTTGGCAAAGGAACAAAAGACGTTGGTCCAATCGTACACTATACACCTAGAGCTAAAAAAGTGATTGAACTGTCTGTAGACGAATCACGTAAGCTTGGCCATGCATATATCGGCACTGAGCATATTTTGCTTGCGTTAATTCGAGAAGGTGAAGGGGTTGCAGCCCGCGTTTTAGCAAATGCAGGAGTAAGCTTAAATAAAGCTCGTCAACAAGTGCTGTTATTACTTGGTAACAATGATGCTGCTCAAAGCTCTTCAAATCCAACTCAATCAGTAAACACTCCTACATTAGATGGGTTAGCACGTGATTTAACAGCGATTGCTCGTGAAGGTTCTCTTGACCCTGTTATTGGCCGCAGTAAAGAAATTACACGTGTTATTGAAGTATTATCACGTCGTACAAAAAATAACCCTGTTTTAATTGGTGAACCAGGTGTTGGTAAAACAGCAATCGCAGAAGGTTTGGCACAACAAATTGTCAACAACGAAGTGCCGGAAACATTGCGCGACAAACGTGTAATGACTTTAGACATGGGGACTGTTGTTGCTGGTACAAAGTATCGCGGTGAATTCGAAGATCGTTTGAAAAAGGTAATGGATGAAATTCGCCAAGCAGGCAACGTTATTTTATTCATTGATGAATTGCATACATTAATCGGTGCAGGTGGTGCAGAAGGTGCTATCGATGCTTCAAATATTTTAAAACCATCATTAGCGCGAGGAGAGCTGCAATGTATCGGTGCAACAACATTAGATGAGTACCGTAAATATATTGAAAAAGATGCTGCCCTAGAGCGTCGTTTCCAACCAATTCAAGTCGATGAACCGTCTGTTGAAGAAACAATTCAAATTATTAATGGTTTACGTGACCGCTATGAAGCACATCACCGTGTGAAAATTACGGATGAGGCAGTAGAAGCGGCAGCAAAATTATCAGACCGTTATATTTCAGATCGTTTCTTGCCAGATAAAGCAATTGACTTAATCGATGAGGCTGGATCAAAAGTACGTTTACGTTCATTTACAGTTCCGCCAAACTTAAAAGCGTTGGAAGATAAACTTGAAAATGTCCGAAACGAAAAAAATGCTGCAGTATCAAGCCAAGAGTTTGAAAAAGCGGCAGCACTTCGCGACACGGAACAAAAGATTAAAGATGAACTAGAGCAAACAAAGAAAACTTGGAAAGAAAAACAAGGAAAAGAAGAATCAAAAGTAACAGTGGATGATATTGCAATGGTAGTATCGATGTGGACTGGAATTCCAGTTTCAAAAATTGCACAAGAAGAATCTGCAAAGCTTCTTAACCTTGAAGAAGAGCTGCACAAACGTGTAGTTGGCCAAGGAGAAGCGGTAGAAGCAATTTCCCGTGCAATTCGCCGTGCTCGTGCAGGTTTAAAAGATCCTAAGCGTCCGATTGGTTCCTTTATCTTCTTAGGTCCAACAGGTGTTGGTAAAACTGAACTTGCCCGTGCGTTGGCGGAAGTAATGTTTGGCGATGAGGATGCAATGATTCGTATCGACATGTCTGAATACATGGAGAAACATTCAACATCACGTCTAGTTGGTTCACCTCCAGGATATGTTGGATTTGATGAGGGTGGCCAACTAACAGAAAAAGTACGCCGCAAACCATATTCTGTTGTATTGCTTGATGAAATTGAAAAAGCACATCCTGATGTGTTTAACATTTTACTTCAAGTACTAGATGATGGCCGCTTAACTGATTCAAAAGGCCGCACTGTAGATTTCCGCAATACAGTTGTCATTATGACATCTAACGTAGGTGCAGATGCATTGAAATACAGAAAAAGTTTAGGCTTTGGTGTAGGCGACACATCTGACAAATACAAAGACATGAAAGGAACAATGATGGAAGAGCTTAAAAAAGCGTTCCGTCCAGAGTTCTTAAACCGTATTGATGAAATGATTGTCTTCCACTCACTAGAAAAAGATGAGTTAAAACAGATTATTTCATTAATGGCTAACTCTTTAACTGCTCGTCTAAAAGAGCAAAATATCGAGCTCGAATTAACAGATGCAGCGCTTAATAAAATCGCTGAAGAAGGCTATGATCCGCAATATGGAGCACGCCCATTACGCCGTGCACTCCAAAAACATGTTGAGGACCGCCTTTCAGAAGAATTGCTAAAAGGAACTGTATCAACTGGCGGGCAAATTGTCTTTGATTATGTTGATGGAGAATTTGTAGTACGTCAGAAAAGTACTGTAGAAAGTTAAGTATATAAGGGTGTCTCATAAGTAAGGTGTCTTCTTATGGGCACCCTTTTTCGTTTTTAGGATTAGTGAAAGTAATTTATAATAATAAAAGAAAACGTTATAGGAGGGCATATGGTAAAAAAGAAAACAAAATTCTGTTGTAACTCCTGTGGTTACGAATCACCGAAATGGATGGGGCGTTGTCCTGGCTGTGGAGAATGGAATACGATGGTGGAAGAGGTTGAGGTTGTTTCGAAAGGACCGCGCGGAGCATTCCAACATTCTAATTCAGTTTCACAAAAAGCGACGCCTATTATTAATATAGAAACAGCGGAAGAGCCTCGCGTTAAAACGGAAATGGACGAATTAAATCGTGTATTAGGAGGGGGAATTGTCCCTGGTTCGCTAGTTCTTATCGGTGGGGACCCAGGGATAGGGAAATCGACATTGTTGATGCAAGTATCAGCACTCTTATCACATAAAGGACATCGAGTATTGTACATATCAGGAGAAGAATCAATGCGTCAAACAAAACTGCGTGCATCTCGATTAGGTGTGCAATCTCCCGAATTATTTATTTACTCTGAAACGAATTTAGAGCGGTTGAACCAAACAATTGAGGAGGTTCAGCCGAAATTTGTTATTGTCGATTCGATTCAAACAATCTATCATCCAGAGGTGACGAGTGCGCCTGGTAGTGTGTCCCAGGTGAGGGAATGTACCGCCGAGCTTATGCGAATAGCTAAAACGAAAGGCATTGCAATCTTCTTAGTTGGACATGTTACAAAGGAAGGCCAAATTGCTGGGCCGAGACTACTTGAGCATATGGTAGATACAGTTCTCTATTTTGAAGGTGAGCGTCATCATACTTACCGGATTTTGCGCAGCCAAAAAAACCGCTTTGGATCAACAAATGAAATTGCTATTTTTGAAATGGTCCAAGCAGGTTTAAAGGAAGTATTGAACCCTTCTGAGCTCTTTTTAGAGGAACGCTCGCACGATGCGGCAGGTTCTACGATTGTAGCTTCGATGGAGGGAACAAGGCCAATTTTAGTAGAAATCCAATCTCTTGTAACACCGACAAGCTTTAACTATCCAAAGCGGATGGCAAATGGAGTCGATCAAAATCGTGTACAGCTATTAATGGCAGTTTTAGAAAAACGAATGGGCATGTTATTGCAAGCACAGGATGCCTATATAAAAGTAGCTGGGGGCGTTAAGCTGGACGAACCTGCGATTGATTTAGCCATATTAACTTCTATTGTTTCCAGCTATAAGGATCAGGCTGTAAAAGCAACCGATTGTTTTGTAGGTGAGGTCGGATTAACAGGGGAAGTTCGTCGTGTTTCACGAGTGGAGCAACGTGTTCAAGAAGCAGCTAGACTTGGCTTTAAACGTGCTTTTATCCCAGCGTCAAACCTAGGTGGTTGGGATTATCCAAACGGCATACAAGTGATTGGAGTCGAAACAATCAATGACGCATTAAGAGCATGTTTCCATGATTTATAATTAGTTTAAAAATGCCCTTACTCTCAATTAGTGATGGAATGGGCATTTTTATCTTCATTACAGCTATGAATTGAGTGAGTGTGAGGGAACTTAGATTAAGTACTCCACGTCCTATTCCTGACGTTGCGCTTTCTCCTGCATCTGTACGACCACCAACATTACCTTGGCTAGCCAAGGAGTAATTCATTCTAATGTTGGGTAGAAATGAAACATACGATAAAATATACACTTCAAGCATCCAGTGTATTACTTTTACCTCAATTATTAAATTCCAAAGTGTAATTCGGGCAAAGTATATATGAACTATGTATAATTGAGGTTAATAAAAAGGAGGTGGAATTATGTTAAAAAGAGTGATACAAATTGCTTTCTTATTTATCGGTGGAGCGTTAGGTTTTGTTTTTTTACCGCCATTATACGAATTCATTAATTTATCATCTAATCCTTGGCTTAACAATCCGTATGTATCGGTAATACTAGGTGCAATTTTACTATTCCTTTTATCATTTTCATTATCAGACTACTTTGTTAAATTAATTGTTTGGATGGAAGGTATTTTATTTAAAGTTCCGGCCGCAGATCTGTTATTCGGTACGGTGGGGCTCATCATTGGGCTAATAGTTGCTTACTTTGTTGGTTTTGCAATTGAGCTTATCAAATTCCCAATCCTAACACAAATTTTGCCGGTTTTATTATCCATCATCCTTGGTTACTTAGGCTTCCGTGTAGGGTTTACTAAACGAGACGAACTCATTACAATGTTTTCAAAGTCTGGAGCAGTTTCAAAAAAGAAAAATACAGATGCAGCAACCACTGCTCTTGGTGAAACAAAAACATTGTATAAACTGCTTGATACTAGTGTCATCATTGACGGGAGAATTGCAGATATTTCATCCACAGGCTTTATAGAAGGTGTACTTGTAGTACCGCAATTTGTCTTAACTGAACTGCAGCATATCGCTGATTCCTCTGATACATTAAAGCGTACACGTGGCCGTAGAGGTTTGGACATTTTGAAAAAGCTTCAGGATGAACGTGCGACAACTGTTCAAATTTCAGAAGAAGATTTTGAAGATATTCAAGAGGTGGATTTAAAACTAGTTCGTCTAGCAAAGAAAATGGGCGCACAAATTTTAACAAATGATTTTAATTTAAATAAAGTATGTGAGTTGCATCATGTTCAAGTACTCAATATTAATGACCTTGCAAATGCAGTAAAACCAGTAGTTATACCTGGTGAAGACATGCAAGTTGTAGTGATAAAAGATGGTAAGGAACATAACCAAGGCGTGGCCTATTTAGACGATGGTACGATGATTGTTGTAGAAGGCGGCCGCAGCTTTATTGGACAATCAATAACCGTTACAGTAACAAGTGTATTGCAAACATCTGCGGGTAGAATGATTTTTGCGAAACCAAAAGATGAGCAAGTGGCATAATTGGCGACTATTAAATTTAAAGATAACGCGATAAAAGTTCGGTGTTTAGATTAGGATGTGGAAATTGTGCAGTATGAAGTAGTGCTTCCGGCAGCGGGCAGCGGCAAACGAATGGGAGCAGGTCAAAATAAATTATTTTTGTTGCTGGCAAATAAGCCGATATTAATTCATACGTTGGAGGTTTTCCAGCACGATGAAAACTGTTCGGGGATATGGCTAGCTGTAAAACCAGAAGAACGTGAGTATATACAACATTTGTTAGACAAGTACAGCATTACAAAAGTAAAAGGATTGCCTGATGGTGGAGAAGAAAGACAGCATTCAGTCCATTCTTGTATAAAGGAGATGGAGCAAGTCGACATCGTGTTGGTACATGATGCGGCAAGGCCATTCATTACACACGATATCATTGCAAAACTTACTTATACTGCAAAAGAAAAAGGGGCAGCAATAGCAGGCGTAAGAGCTAAAGATACGATGAAAAAAGTAAAAGATGGCATTATTATCGAAACAGTTGATCGCGATAGTTTATGGATGATCCAAACACCACAAGCATTCCGCTTTGACATAATAGCTGAAGCTGAAGATGTGGCTGAAAAAGTAGGCTTCCTAGGGACAGATGAAGCGATGCTAGTAGAGCGTCTTGGTCACACCGTACATATCGTTGAAGCCAGCTATGAGAACCTAAAGATGACAACTAAAGAAGACTTAGTATTAGGTGAAGCGATTTTGCGAAAACGCGAATCGGAATTGTTTTAAAGTAAAAACTCTCGTTAATCGGATTGATTAAGGAGAGTTTTTATTTTTCTAAGTCATATTAGATTAAAGAGCTTAGCAGATGCTTACAATTCAATATAATAGGAAATATGTTAATATATGAAGTGGTAAATTAGATAAACTAAAAAGTAAAGGATGGTGAATGCTGCAAAATCATAGACAGAATTATAATAATTCGAGCTCAACAATCGAATGATTTGGTCTAGGATGAAAGCGGCAGTACGATATGTTTCGAGTAGGACAAGGATTTGATGTTCATGCTTTTGCAGAAGGGCGTCCATTAATTTTAGGTGGGATTGAGATCCCTCATGATCGTGGACTTATTGGGCATTCTGATGCGGATGTGTTATTACATACAGTAACAGATGCGGCACTTGGTGCGATTGGTGAAGGAGACATAGGCCATCATTTCCCAGACACAGATCCTGCATTTAAAGATGCGGATAGCGCAAAATTGTTAGAACATATTTGGAAAATTGTTCAGGATAAAGGTTATGTATTAGGGAATGTTGATTGTACTATTATGGCACAGCGTCCAAAATTAGCGCCATATATTGAACAAATGCGAAATCGAATTGCAGAGCTATTGAATGCAGATCCTTCTCAAGTAAATGTAAAGGCAACAACGACAGAAAAGCTGGGCTTTACTGGCCGTGAAGAAGGAATTGCTGCTATGGCAACGATTTTATTGATTAAGAAATAGTTGTTTGTCGGGAGTAATCGTACAGGGGTCCAATTAATACTATTTAGGAGGCCCTAACTAGGTTGGAAATCTCTCGAAAGATATCTGTTTTCCATAAAAAGCATCAACTTTCATTTCTTAAATCAGAGTGGTAAAATTGACAAAGTTAACTACAAGCAGTTAAGCGTTCGGCGGAAGTCACAGATTTTGTAAAACCTTAGATTCGTGTAAAAGCGGATATTAAATCTGGATGCAATTACGTCGAGGCGTAATTGATTGAAACAATATAGGAGGCAGTAACTATGACAAAGGAAGTTCGCGTTCGTTATGCGCCGAGCCCAACAGGATTTTTACACATTGGTGGGGCGCGTACCGCGTTATTTAACTATTTATTTGCAAAGCATCACAACGGTAAATTTATCGTACGTATTGAGGATACAGATATCGAGCGTAATGTTGAGGGAGGAGAAGCTTCACAGCTTGATAACCTTCGCTGGTTAGGCATTATTCCTGACGAATCAATCGATATAGGGGGACCTTACGAACCATACCGTCAAATGGAACGTTTGGATATTTATAAAAAGCATGCTGAAGAGCTATTAGAGCGCGGCATTGCATACAAATGTTTCTGTACATCAGAAGAATTGGAAGCATCGCGTGAAGCACAAAGAGCAAAAGGCGTCGCTGCCCCAACTTATGATGGAAAATGCCGCCATTTAACAAAAGAAGAAGTAGCCGCTAAAGAAGCAGCTGGCATTCCCTACACAATTCGTATGCGTGTACCTGAAAATACGACATACCATTTCACAGACTTAGTGCGTGGTGATGTTACATTCGAATCAAAAGATGTTGGTGACTGGGTGCTTGTAAAAGCGAACGGAATCCCAACATACAACTATGCGGTTGTATTAGATGACCACTTTATGGATATTACACATGTTTTCCGTGGAGAAGAGCATTTATCAAATACACCAAAACAAATGATGATTTTCGATGCATTTGGCTGGGAATATCCTCAATACGGTCATATGACATTAATCGTAAATGAAGATCATAAAAAGTTATCAAAACGCGATGAAACAATTATTCAATTTGTTTCCCAATATAAGGACCTTGGCTATTTACCTGAAGCGATGTTTAACTTCTTCGCTTTACTTGGTTGGTCTCCTGAAGGGGAAGAAGAAATCTTTACTAAAGAACAATTCATCGAAATTTTTGATGAAAAACGACTTTCTAAGTCACCTTCTATGTTTGATAAAAATAAACTAACATGGATGAACAACCAATACATTAAAAAGCTTTCTCTTGAAAAAGTAGTGGAGTTGTCACTTCCACATTTACAAAAAGCAGGTCTGCTTCCTCAAGAATTGACAGCAGAACAACAAGCATGGGCAACTTCTTTAATCGCTCTATACCATAATCAAATGAGCTATGGTGCAGAAATTGTAGAATTATCAAGTCTATTCTTCACAGAAGAGATTGAATATGATGAAGCTGCTAAAGAGGTATTAGCAGGGGAACAAGTTCCTGAAGTAATGGCTGCCTTCAAAGCGCAACTCGAATCATTAGAAACTTTTGATGCACCCTCAATAAAAGATGCGATTAAAGCAGTACAAAAAGAGACAGGACATAAAGGGAAAAACTTATTTATGCCAATCCGCGTTGTAACAACTGGTCAAACACATGGCCCTGAATTGCCGGATTCCATCGCTTTAATTGGTAAAGATAAGGCGATTGCTCGAATTGAAAAATACGCTAAGTAATGACTTGCATTTTAATTGACATTTAAAAAACGTATTGTAAAATGAATTTAACTTTGTTGGATTATAAATATACCTCTATAGGTAGTTTCATAAAATTTAAAGCGTTGAGAAGGAGAAGTACGTAAATTATGTTCTCAAAGAGAGGGTCATCATCGGCTGAAAGTGACCTAGACCTCTGTTTTACGGAAATGCACCTTTGAGCACTTTGCTGAAAATAAGTAGGCAAGTCGGTTCGTCCTCGTTATTGGACTTTGAGCGGAAGGTATTATTATTTATTGTTCGGACTACCCGGGATATCGGCAATAAGGTACATTTATACCTTCAATCAGAGTGGAACCGCGCATTTTTAAGCGTCTCTGTCATTTTTTAATGGCAGAGACGTTTTTTATTTTCATTCAGCATGTGCTTTTAGGAGCTTCTTGGGGGAAATCCAACAACAAAGGGAAAAAGATAAAACAATATAAGGGGTGTTTATTGTGTTCAAAAGATTAAAGGAAGATATTGATAACATATTCGAAAATGATCCAGCTGCTCGTAGTGTATTGGAAGTTGTCCTAACTTATTCAGGTCTTCATGCTACTTGGTCGCACCGTATTGCACACTGGTTTTATAAGAGAAAATTTTTCTTTATCGCACGCGCTATTTCTCAAATAAGTAAATTCTTTACTGGAATTGAAATTCACCCTGGTGCCAAAATCGGCCGACGTTTCTTTATTGACCATGGTACAGGGGTTGTGATTGGCGAAACATGTGAAATTGGTGATAATGTTATTCTGTATCAAGGAGTTACACTAGGTGGTACAGGAAAAGAAAAGGGCAAACGTCATCCAACACTAAAGGATAATGTTTTAGTTGCATCGGGCGCTAAAGTATTAGGATCCATTACGATTGGAGAAAATAGTAAGGTTGGTGCTGGCTCAGTTGTACTAAAGGATGTACCGCCAAATGCTACTGTAGTAGGCATCCCTGGAAAAGTTGTAATTCAAGATGGCGTTAAAACTACAGATAAAAAGCTTGATCATCAAAATATTCCTGACCCTATTCAGGATCGTTTTGAAAAGCTCGAAAAGAAAATTGAAGAATTGCAGCTCCAGCTATTGGAATCTCAAAAGGAGAGATAGAATTGACTATTCAAATTTTTAATTCTTTAACGAGACAAAAAGAACCATTTGTTCCGCTTGAAGAAGGGAAAGTAAAAATGTATGTATGCGGTCCGACCGTTTATAACTTTATTCACATCGGGAATGCCCGTCCAGTTATCGTTTATGATACGGTTCGCCGCTACTTTCAATATAAAGGATTTGAAGTGAAATACGTTTCAAACTTCACTGATGTTGATGACAAAATTATTAAAGCAGCTAATGAACTAGGTGAAGAAGTTTCTGAATTAACGAATCGGTTCATTAATGCTTATTTTGATGATATTACTGCGTTAGGTTGTAAAAAAGCAGATGTACATCCTCGTGTAACAAATCATATGGAAGATATTATTTCGTTTATCGGTACTCTTATAGAAAAAGGGTATGCTTATGAATCACAAGGAGATGTTTATTACCGCACACGTAAATTTGATGGCTACGGAAAACTTTCACATCAGTCGATTGATGATTTAAAAGTTGGGGCACGTATTGAAGCCGGTGAGAAAAAAGAGGACCCGCTTGATTTTGCGCTTTGGAAGGCGGCAAAACCGGGTGAAATCAAATGGGAGAGTCCTTGGGGAGATGGTCGACCAGGATGGCATATTGAATGTTCTGTAATGGCTCGTGAACATTTAGGTGACACAATTGACATTCATGCAGGAGGTCAAGACTTAACATTCCCTCATCATGAGAATGAGATTGCGCAATCTGAAAGTTATACAGGGAAAACCTTTGCTCGTTATTGGATGCATAACGGTTACATTAACATCGACAATGAAAAAATGTCGAAATCACTTGGTAACTTTGTTTTAGTAAATGATATCCGTCAGCAAATTGATCCCCAGGTTTTACGTTTCTTTATGCTGTCTGTACATTACCGTCACCCAATTAATTTTGCGCAAGATTTAGTTGAATCAGCACGTTCGGGTCTAGAACGACTTCGTACAGCATATTCAAATGTTCAATATCGCTTAAGCGCATCAGCAAACTTATCAAAAAATGGTGAAGAATATTTAGCGAAAATTGATGAAGTGAAAAAACAATTTGAAGTTGCAATGGACGACGACTTCAATACTGCAAATGCAATATCTGTATTATTTGAATTAGCGCGAATTGCAAATACGTACTTAAATGAAAGCAATACTGAAGAACGTGTGCTAAAAGCGTTGATTGAAACTTTTGATGTTCTTGGTGAAGTATTAGGCATTAAATTTTCCACTGAAGACGAACTTCTCGATGAAGAAATTGAAGCGTTGATAGAAGAAAGAAATATCGCACGTAAAAATCGTGATTTTGCCCGTTCTGATGAAATTCGTGACCAACTGTTAGGCATGAATATTGTTCTTGAAGATACTCGTCAAGGTACACGTTGGAAACGAGGTTTGTAAGATGCCGCAACTGCGTGTAGAAGATGTGAAACAATTAAATGCGTTAGCTTTAGCCTATATGGGGGATGCTGTTCTTGAGCAAAGAATAAGAGAGCATCTCCTCATAAAGGGGACGGCAAAACCAAATAGATTGCACAAAGAGGCAACAAACTATGTTTCTGCAAAAGCCCAGTCAATGATTGTTCACCGTTTAATCGATGAGAACTTTTTAACTGAGGAAGAAATTGCAGTATATAAAAGGGGCCGCAATGCAAAGTCTGGCTCTGTACCTAAAAACACCGATGTACTAACATATCGTAATAGTTCAGGATTTGAAGCGGTGTTAGGCAGTCTTTACTTAACAAAGCAAGTGGATCGTGTGAATGAGATTATTGATTATGCTATTCAAATAGTTGAACAATCAAAGGGGGCTTCGTAACATGAGTGAGCAAAATGGTGAAATGATTGCTGGAAAAAATCCAGTACTTGAAGCGCTTCGTTCAGGCCGTGAAATTAATAAATTATGGGTAGCTGAAGGGGTAAAAAAAGCAGGAATTCATGAGTTGTTAGACTTGGCTCGTGAACGTGGCGTCCTTGTTCAATTTGTTCCAAAGAAAAAAATCGATCAATTATCGGATGCAAACCATCAAGGGATAGTTGCCTCTGTGGCAGCTTATAAGTACGCGGAGTTAGAGGATTTATTTAATGCAGCAAAGGATAAAAATGAAGATCCTTTCTTCCTCATTTTAGATGAGTTGGAGGATCCTCATAACCTTGGTTCTATTATGCGTACTGCTGATGCGATTGGCGTACATGGCATTATTATTCCAAAACGCCGTGCAGTTGGACTGACTGCTGTTGTGGCGAAGGCTTCAACTGGTGCGATTGAACATGTTCCGGTTGTTCGTGTTACAAACCTTGCGCAAACGGTCGATGAACTAAAAGAACGTGGTATTTGGATAGCTGGTACAGACGCAAAAGGTTCGGCAGATTACCGAAAGATGGATGCAACCCTCCCATTAGCTATTATTATCGGAAGTGAAGGACGTGGAATGAGCCGTTTATTAAAAGATAAATGCGATTTTTTATATCACTTGCCGATGATTGGTCATGTTACATCACTTAATGCATCTGTGGCTGCTGCGTTGTTAATGTATGAAGTGTACAGAAAGCGTCAAGAAAAGAATGGATAAGATGCGTTATGCAAACGATTTTACTTGTTGATGGCTACAACATGATCGGCGCATGGAAAGAGCTGCGTCCTCTTCGTGATACTAATTTTGAGGAAGCCCGTAATCGCCTGCTTGACCTTATGGCAGAATATAGAGCTGCTATAGGGGCGCGGGTGATTGTTGTGTTTGATGCCCATTTAGTTCCAGGTGCGCAACAAACCTACGTTCAAAATGGTGTTGAAATTATTTATACTAGAAAAAATGAGACAGCAGATGAACGTATTGAAAAGTTAACAAATGAACTAAAGGGAAGAAAAATTCAAATCTATGTAGCTACCTCAGATATGACAGAGCAAAACGTAATTTTTGGAAATGGTGCACTTCGAAAATCCGCACGTGAATTAGAAATAGAAATGGAAATTATACAATCAAACATCTCAGCAGAAGTGAAGACGACACACGAGGAAAAACCGAAATCTAGAATACCTCTATCAAAAGAAGTTGAACTAGCTTTTGAGAAATGGAGAAGAGGTTTGAAATAACTAATTGACCGATATTTTCCATTTCCGTTATACTGTTCGTATTAGAATATCGAACGTTACTGGGGTGAGGCCGTTGCTAAAAGGTAGTCAAACACAAGTGTTACACCGATTTGAAGAGCTGTCAGATGAAATGCTTGTTGAGCAAGTACATCAAGGTAATACAGAAGCGTTAGATTATTTAATTACGAAATATCGGATGTTCGTTAAAGCGAAGGCACGTTCTTATTTTTTAATTGGAGCAGATAGGGAAGATATTGTCCAAGAAGGAATGATAGGTTTATATAAAGCAATACGAGATTTTAAGGGGGACAAGCTTTCCTCATTTCGTGCGTTTGCGGAGCTTTGTATTACTCGCCAAATTATAACTGCTATAAAAACGGCAACGCGTCAAAAGCACATTCCGCTTAATTCCTATGTTTCTCTCGATAAACCAATTTATGATGAGGAATCAGATCGTACATTAATGGACATCATTACGAGTTCGGAGTCAGAAGACCCTGAGTATTTAATGATTAATCGTGAAGAGTATTCACGCTTGGAAGAAAAGATTGGTGAAATATTAAGTGAGCTTGAGCAACAGGTACTTGCGTTATATTTAGATGGGCAATCGTATAACGAAATATCAGAAGAACTGAATCGCCATGTAAAATCGATTGATAATGCCCTGCAAAGAGTAAAACGCAAACTAGAGCGCCATCTTGAAATTGGTGAAATCGGATAAGCTAGCATTTCCGCTTGTTGACATCATAGTTATTAGGTGTTAGTCTTTAAAAGACAAAATGCCGAAATAGGTGAATTTCAAAATGGCAAAGAAGATAGTTTTATGCTGTGAGAAATGTGGGTCAAGAAACTACTCATTCAATGAAAAAGAAGGTTCAATAAAACGACTTGAATTGAAAAAGTTTTGTTCCCATTGCAATGAGCATACCGTGCATAAGCAAACACGATAACTTTATTCATCAAATAACATTGAAACATAGAATAGATGATTTTTTCGGAGGTTAAGCTAGAATGGGCAAGATTAAGCAATTTCTGCATGACGTAATGTCAGAAATGAGAAAGACAAGCTGGCCAAAAAGTAAAGAGCTTACAAAATATACAGTTGTCGTAGTTTCAACAGTTATTTTTATGGCAATATTTTTTGTGTTAGTTGATTTAGGCGTTTCGAAACTATTCCGTTGGTATTTAGATTTATAATTCATGCAATGTTAATATTTTGAAAATAGCCCGTCTTGAAGTTTGCGGGTTTTTTTCATTTGTTTTTATCTTCATTCAATAGGGGTTCAAACCTCTACTGAATGAAGATAAAGCCTCTGGCAGATGTCACGGATTTCGCGGGGAGTTGAGATAAGGAAGTTAACCTAAGTACGTCGCATCCATGCGACAACGGTTAACTGACCAACATTATGTTGGCCCAAACACGAGTCCGAAATCCGGACATAATTACGTCAAGGCGTAATTGATTAATTGTTGTAATTTGTGATAAACGTAAGAATATGAAGTTTCGTAAATACACATGCGACATAGTGAAGGAGGGACGGACGAAAGGTCCGAAAATAATATGGAAAAAAGATGGTATGTAGTTCATACTTATTCAGGCTATGAAAATCGCGTAAAGGCAAACCTTGAAAAGCGTGTAGAAACGATGGGGATGCAGGATAATATTTTCCGCGTTATAGTTCCGGAGCATGAAGAAACAGATTTAAAAGATGGCAAAAAACGTACAGTTATGCGTAAAGTATTCCCTGGTTATGTACTGGTAGAAATGATTTTAACAGATGAGTCATGGTATGTGGTGCGTAATACTCCAGGAGTAACAGGCTTTATCGGTTCATCTGGCGGTGGAGCAAAACCAACTCCGTTGTTGCCGGAAGAAGTAGACCGTTTACTGCGTCAAATGGGTATTACAAAAAAGGCAATCGGCGAATTAGACGTAACTGTCGGCGAAGTAGTAGAAGTATTGGATGGTCCATTTGCCCACTTCCAAGGTAAAGTGGAAGAAATTGACCTAGACAAAGGGAAAGTAAAAGTAATTATCGATATGTTCGGTCGCGAAACTAAGATGGAACTTGATTTTGAACAAATTCAAAAAATATAGTGTTATGTTAAAAACTTGAAGATAGAAATTTGTAAAAAATAGTTTATGCATATTCGAAATAATTGATGAATGGTGTAAAGATCCTTGGGGAACAGAGTGCCATAAACGCAAATTCGATTTTATAAACGGATAATATTTATACTTGCTTATATAAATTAAAAGTGGTATCATTTCATAGGTCAGACTGTCAATTTGATAGTCTGTCATATAAATTAATTTTTTAATGTTATCGGCAATTAGCTGACAGACAGATATTGAGTGGGAGGGGCAACCCAATTACCACATCACGGACTTAAGGAGGTGTGTCTCGTGGCTAAAAAAGTTATTAAAATTGTAAAACTTCAAATCCCTGCTGGTAAAGCTAACCCAGCTCCACCGGTTGGTCCTGCACTAGGTCAAGCGGGTGTAAATATCATGGGATTCTGTAAGGAGTTCAACGCTCGTACTGCTGATCAAGCTGGTTTAATTATCCCAGTTGAAATCACAGTTTTCGAAGACCGTTCTTTCACTTTCATTACAAAAACTCCACCTGCAGCAGTGTTACTTAAAGTAGCAGCAGGTATCCAATCTGGATCAGGTGAACCAAACCGTAAAAAAGTTGCAACGGTTAAACGTGATAAAGTTCGCGAAATCGCTGAACAAAAAATGCCAGACCTAAACGCTGCATCAGTTGAAGCGGCTATGGCGATGGTTGAAGGTACAGCACGAAGCATGGGTATTGTTATCGAAGACTAATTCCCATTTTTACTTGATGATGATGTTTTTGTTTTTGGAGGTTGCGTTAAGTTCGTATTGAACTCTCGCAACCTCTATTCGTGGGAGGAATATCCGCTACAACCACAATCAAGGAGGAAAAGATAATGGTAAAAAAAGGTAAAAGACTGCAAGAGGCAGCTAAATTAGTTGACCGTTCAAAATTATACACTGCTGAAGAAGCAATCGCTTTAGCAAAACAAACAAGTACTGTAAACTTCGATGCAACAGTTGAAGTTGCATTCAAACTAGGTATCGACACTCGTAAAAACGACCAACAAATCCGTGGTGCAGTAGTACTGCCAAACGGAACTGGTAAATCTCAACGCGTATTAGTTTTCGCTAAAGGCGAAAAACTTAAAGAAGCAGAAGCTGCTGGCGCTGACTACGTAGGTGATGCTGAATATATCAACAAAATCCAACAAGGTTGGTTTGAGTTCGACGTTATCGTTGCAACTCCAGACATGATGGGTGAAGTTGGTAAACTTGGTCGTGTATTAGGACCTAAAGGTTTAATGCCAAACCCTAAAACTGGTACTGTAACATTTGACGTAACAAAAGCAATCGAAGAAATCAAAGCTGGTAAAGTAGAATACCGTGCAGATAAAGCTGGTATTATCCACGCTCCTATCGGTAAAGTTTCATTCGATACAGAAAAATTAGTAGAAAACTTCTTAGCTGTATTTGATGTAGTACAAAAAGCTAAACCAGCTGCAGCTAAAGGTACTTACATGAAATCTGTAAACGTTACAACAACAATGGGACCATCAGTGAAAATTGATGCTTCTAGCGTAGTTAACAAATAATAAAATTAAAAAATGTTGACAACGACTCCCTTCTTTGGTAAGATGGATGTCGTTGTGAATATCCATTTGTACCGTAGACAGTAGGGGTGCTTGTCACTTAATGATCCTACCGAGGACATCGAAATCGGATTCTTTTTAGATGATGAATTTTCAGCCTCTAGTCTGCATTTGACTAGGGGCTTTTCTTTTGTCGGTATAAATGACCCATTCTAATAGGAGGTGTCAATCATGAGCAATGCTATTGAAACGAAAAAAGTTCAAGTACAAGAAATCGCTGAGAAATTCAAATCTGCTTCATCGGTAGTTGTTGTAGATTACCGCGGTTTAACTGTTGCTCAAGTTACAGAACTTCGTAAACAACTTCGCGAAGCTGGTGTTGAGTTCAAAGTTTACAAAAACACTTTAACTCGTCGTGCTACAGAAATCGCTGGTGTTGAAGGGATTAACGAATTCTTAACTGGTCCAAACGCTGTTGCGTTCTCTAATGAAGACGTAGTAGCTCCAGCAAAAATTATCAATGACTTCGCTAAAAAGAACGAAGCACTTGAAATCAAAGCTGGTATCATCGAAGGTAATGTATCTTCAGCTGATGACGTTAAAGCACTTGCAGAACTTCCATCACGCGAAGGTCTACTTTCAATGCTTTTATCTGTACTTCAAGCTCCAATGCGCAACTTCGCGCTTGCAACAAAAGCTGTTGCAGAACAAAAAGAAGAACAAGGCGCGTAAGTGTAGCCTGAACTTCAAATTAAACATCGGGCAAGTTGCCTAAAAATAACAACAATATCCATATAGGAGGAAAATAAAATGAACAAAGAGCAAATCTTAGAAGCTATTAAAGCTATGACAGTTCTTGAATTAAACGATTTAGTAAAAGCAATCGAAGAAGAATTTGGTGTAACAGCTGCTGCTCCTGTAGCAGTAGTAGGTGGCGCTGGAGCAGCTGCTGCTGAAGAAAAAACTGAATTTGATGTAGTACTAGCTAACGCTGGTGACCAAAAAATCAAAGTTATCAAAGTAGTACGTGAAATCACTGGTCTTGGATTAAAAGAAGCTAAAGAATTAGTTGACAACGCTCCAAAACCACTTAAAGAAGGCGTATCTAAAGAAGAAGCTGAAGAAATCAAAGCTAAACTTGATGAAGTTGGCGCTACAATCGAAGTTAAGTAATTTATTGCTTATCTTATTTTCAATAAATAAAGAAAGCTCGTCTATTTTGACGGGCTTTCTTCATTTCTTTGAGGAGGGCAGTTAAGATGTCTGAACATTATTATTCAAAGAAGCCTCAAACTGAAAGTAAACCACGCCAATGGAAATTTACATTACTCGGACACTCGTTTTTATTTGAAACGGATGCAGGTGTATTTAGTAAAAGCGAAGTAGATTTTGGATCCCGTGTTTTAATTGAGACCTTTAAATTGCCGGATATCGATGGAGCGATTTTAGATGTCGGCTGTGGGTATGGCCCGATTGGACTTTCAATTGCGAAGCAAAATCCTCATCGATTAGTATACATGATGGATATTAATGAACGAGCAGTTGCGTTATCGCAAAAAAACGCGCAATTAAACGGAATTCAAAATGTACGAATATTTGAAAGTGATGGACTTGCTGCGGTTGATCATGAATTGCAAGTTGCTGCGATCTTAACCAATCCACCAATTCGAGCTGGAAAAGAAACGATCTTTAAATTTTATGATGGTGCTTTTGAAAGGCTAGTTTCAGGTGGGGAACTGTGGATTGTAATTCAAAAGAAACAAGGAGCGCCATCTACATTAAATCATCTAGAAGAAAAATTTGCAGAAGTAGACATTGTTGAGAAGAAAAAGGGGTATTGGATTATACGTGCAAAAAAATAATCCTTACTGTATTGCTAAGCATTTAAGGTGCTAAAGGTATAGAGTAGAAGTCTCTAATTTGATTAATTATAAAATATTGACTTGACAAATGGGCTATGATAACATAATAAAATGCAAAATTATTATTTTGTGGGAGTGTGCCCTTTTGTATGCAATGCTGTTGTGCTGGGTATACTTGCCATGAATAAGTTTAGTTTAACCGAAAATGACGTCTAAGGAAAGACTCGTTTTCTTTTTGGTAGAAAAGAAAGTGTAAACCTCCTTTTCTACATAACTGCAACCAGGTTTATCGTATGGTGATAAACCAAGTTTTCTAATCTTTCGAAATCATACACCATTTAGATGATTTTGCAAAGACCTATTATCGCTTTAATGAGGGGTGAATGAGTTGACAGGTCAACTAGTTCAGTACGGACAACACCGCCAGCGTAGAAGCTTTGCGCGTATTAAAGAGGTGCTGGAGCTTCCGAATTTAATTGAAATTCAAACAGCATCTTACGAGTGGTTCCTTGAAGAAGGGTTGCGTGAGATGTTCCGCGACATTTCTCCAATCGAAGATTTTACAGGCAATCTTTCACTTGAATTCATCGATTATACTTTAGGAGAGCCTAAGTATGATGTTGATGAATGTAAAGAACGTGACGTTACTTATGCTGCACCTTTGCGTGTAAAAGTACGTCTCCACAACAAAGAAACAGACGAAGTAAAAGAGCAAGATGTCTTTATGGGTGATTTCCCATTAATGACGGAAACAGGTACATTTGTAATTAATGGTGCCGAACGCGTTATCGTTTCACAATTAGTACGTTCGCCAAGTGTTTATTTCCATGATAAAACTGATAAAAATGGTAAAAAAGGCTTTGGTGCAACTGTAATTCCAAACCGTGGTGCTTGGTTAGAGTACGAAACAGATGCTAAAGACGTTGTTTATGTACGCATCGATCGCACACGTAAACTACCAGTTACAGTATTGCTGCGTGCTTTAGGATTCGGTTCAGACCAAGAAATTATTGAAATTCTTGGTGATAATGAATACTTACGTAATACGCTTGAAAAAGATAATACTGATAGCACTGAAAAAGCGCTGTTAGAAATCTATGAGCGACTACGTCCAGGTGAACCGCCAACAGTAGAAAGCGCTAAAAGTTTGTTATATTCTCGTTTCTTCGATGCTAAACGTTATGATTTAGCAAACGTTGGACGTTATAAAATGAATAAAAAGCTTCACATTAAAAATCGTTTGTTTAACCAAACGATTGCAGAAGCTCTTGTTGATCCTGAAACAGGAGAAATTTTAGTTGAAAAAGGTACTGTTCTTGACCGCCGTACTTTGGATCGTATTATCCCTTATTTAGAAAAGGGCATTGGCTTCCGCTCGTTATCACAAGTTGGTGGCGTACTTGAAGAAGATGTAACGATTCAATCGATTAAAATCTATGCACCAAATGATGAAGCGCAAAAAGAAATTAACATTATTTCAAACGCTTATATCGATGAAGAAGTGAAGCATATTACTCCAGCTGATGTTATTGCTTCAATGTCTTACTTCTTCAATTTATTGCACGGCGTAGGTAATACGGATGATATTGACCATTTAGGTAATCGCCGCTTACGTTCTGTAGGTGAATTGTTGCAAAATCAATTCCGTATCGGGTTGTCCCGTATGGAACGTGTAGTACGTGAACGTATGTCGATTAATGACACAGCGTCTATCGTGCCTCAACAATTAATTAATATTCGTCCTGTAATTGCATCGATTAAAGAGTTCTTTGGTAGCTCTCAATTATCTCAATTCATGGACCAAACAAACCCACTAGCAGAATTAACGCACAAACGTCGTCTTTCTGCATTAGGACCTGGTGGTTTAACACGTGAACGCGCTGGTATGGAAGTGCGTGACGTTCACTATTCCCACTATGGCCGTATGTGTCCAATCGAGACTCCTGAGGGTCCAAACATTGGTTTAATTAACTCACTTTCATCATTTGCGAAAGTAAATAAATTTGGTTTCATTGAAACTCCATATCGCCGTGTTGATCCAGAAACAGGGCAAGTTACAGAACAAATCGACTACTTAACAGCTGATGAAGAAGATAACTACATCGTTGCACAAGCAAACTCACCATTAAATCCAGATGGTACATTTGCAAAAGAAGAAGTTTTAGGACGTTTCCGTGGTGATAACACAGTATTTAAAAGAGACCGTGTTGACTATATGGACGTATCTCCTAAACAAGTAGTTTCTGCTGCGACAGCATGTATTCCATTCTTAGAAAACGACGACTCAAACCGTGCGTTAATGGGTGCGAACATGCAACGTCAAGCTGTTCCGTTATTAAATCCTGAAGCGCCGTTCGTTGGTACTGGTATGGAACATGTCAACGCTCGTGATTCTGGTGCAGCTGTAGTAAATAAATACCACGGTATTGTAGAACATGTTGAAGCACGTTCTATTCATGTGCGTCGCATAGAAGAAATTGATGGTAAAGAAGTTAAAGGTGAGTTAACGAAGTATAAACTTCAAAAATTCACTCGTTCTAACCACGGTACTTCGATTAACCAACGTCCAATCGTAAAAGTTGGCGATCGTGTTAAACCGAAAGATATTTTAGCTGATGGACCATCTATGGAAAAAGGCGAACTTGCCCTTGGACGCAACGTTTTAGTTGCCTTCATGACATGGGAAGGTTTCAACTACGAAGACGCCGTTATTATGAACGAACGTCTAGTAAAAGATGATGTTTATACTTCTGTTCATATTGAAGAATATGAATCAGAATCTCGTGATACAAAACTTGGACCTGAAGAAATCACTCGCGATATTCCAAACGTTGGTGAAGATGCGCTTCGCAACCTAGATGACCGAGGAATTATCCGTATCGGTGCAGAAGTTCGCGACGGTGATATTCTTGTAGGTAAAGTAACTCCTAAAGGGGTAACAGAGCTAACTGCTGAAGAAAGATTGTTACATGCAATCTTTGGTGAAAAAGCTCGTGAAGTTCGTGATACTTCATTGCGTGTGCCTCATGGAGCGGGTGGTATCGTTCTTGATGTTAAAGTCTTCAATCGTGAAGATGGCGATGAGCTGCCTCCAGGTGTTAACCAATTAGTTCGTGTTTATATTGTTCAAAAACGTAAAATCCGGGTTGGGGACAAAATGGCCGGACGTCACGGTAACAAAGGGGTTATCTCTCGTATCTTACCAGAAGAAGATATGCCATTTATGCCAGACGGAACTCCTGTTGATATCATGTTAAATCCACTTGGGGTACCATCTCGTATGAATATCGGACAAGTTTTAGAGCTTCACTTAGGTATGGCTGCTCGTTACCTAGGCCTTCATATGGCTACACCAGTATTTGATGGAGCAAATGAAGAGGATGTTTGGGAAACAATGGAAGAAGCGGGTATGAACCGCGATGGTAAAACAATTCTTTATGATGGACGTTCTGGGGAACCATTCGACAACCGTGTATCTGTAGGTATCATGTACATGATCAAATTAGCACACATGGTTGACGATAAACTTCATGCTCGTTCAACTGGTCCATATTCACTTGTTACACAACAACCACTTGGAGGTAAAGCGCAATTCGGTGGTCAACGTTTCGGTGAGATGGAGGTTTGGGCACTTGAAGCTTATGGTGCTGCGTATACACTTCAAGAAATCTTAACAATTAAATCCGACGATGTTGTTGGTCGTGTGAAAACATACGAGGCAATTGTTAAGGGTGAAAGTGTTCCAGAACCAGGTGTTCCAGAGTCTTTCAAAGTATTAATTAAAGAGCTTCAATCATTAGGTTTAGATGTAAAAATGTTAACAATCAATGACGAAGAAGTTGAGCTTCGCGATCTTGATGATGAAGACGAACTTCAGCCAACAGATGCATTAAACATCTTACCTCCTAGTGATAAGGAAGAAGACGCAGTAGAAACTTTTGAATAATGTTTCATAAATTTGGGCAGGTATAAATATCTGCCTGCCCTTCTTTTTTTAAATATTTAAGCAAACCGTTACTTTAAAATTAATTGTTGAGCTTCGGAAAGTCGTTAGAGGACTTATACTAAAGGGAGGTAGGCTCCTTGATAGACGTTAATGAATTTGAATATATGAAAATTGGTTTAGCTTCACCTGATAAGATTCGTTCTTGGTCATATGGGGAAGTTAAAAAACCAGAAACAATCAACTATCGTACTTTAAAACCAGAAAAAGATGGTCTGTTCTGTGAACGCATTTTCGGACCTACAAAAGACTGGGAATGTCACTGCGGTAAATACAAACGTGTACGTTATAAAGGCGTAGTTTGTGACCGTTGTGGTGTTGAAGTAACACGTGCAAAAGTTCGTCGTGAACGTATGGGTCACATTGAATTAGCTGCTCCTGTATCACATATTTGGTACTTCAAAGGTATTCCAAGCCGCATGGGACTTATTCTTGATATGTCTCCACGTGCATTGGAAGAAGTAATTTACTTTGCTTCTTATGTAGTAATCGATTCAGGTGCTACATCGTTAGAAAAGAAACAACTTCTTTCTGAAAAAGAATATCGTGCATACCGTGAAAAATTCGGCAATGATTTTGAAGCTGCTATGGGTGCAGAAGCGATTAAAAAACTTCTAGAACAAATTGATTTAGAAGATGAAACAAATGTATTAAAAGAAGAGCTGAAAACTGCTCAAGGTCAACGTCGTACTCGTGCAATTAAACGTCTAGAAGTAATCGAGTCATTCCGTAACTCTGGCAACAAACCAGAATGGATGATTTTAGACGTACTGCCAGTTATTCCGCCAGAGCTGCGTCCAATGGTGCAATTAGATGGCGGACGTTTTGCAACTTCTGACTTGAACGACTTATATCGCCGTGTAATTAACCGTAACAATCGTTTAAAACGACTACTTGACCTTGGTGCACCAAGCATTATCGTACAAAACGAAAAACGTATGCTGCAAGAAGCGGTTGATGCTTTAATAGATAACGGCCGTCGTGGTCGTCCTGTTACAGGTCCTGGTAACCGTCCGTTAAAATCACTTTCACATATGTTAAAAGGGAAACAAGGCCGTTTCCGTCAAAACTTACTTGGTAAACGTGTTGACTATTCAGGTCGTTCCGTTATCGTAGTAGGTCCAAACTTAAAAATGTATCAATGCGGTCTTCCAAAAGAAATGGCTATCGAATTATTCAAGCCTTTCGTAATGAAAGAGCTTGTTGAACGTGGTCTTGCTCATAACATTAAAAGTGCAAAACGTAAAATTGAGCGTCTGCACAACGAAGTTTGGGACGTTTTAGAAGACGTAATTCGTGAGCATCCAGTGTTGTTAAACCGTGCACCGACATTACACCGTCTTGGTATTCAAGCATTTGAACCTACATTAGTAGAAGGTCGTGCAATTCGTCTTCACCCATTAGTATGTACAGCTTATAACGCTGACTTTGATGGTGACCAAATGGCGGTTCACGTTCCATTATCTGCAGAAGCGCAAGCAGAGGCCCGTCTATTAATGCTTGCTGCTCAAAACATCTTAAACCCTAAAGATGGTAAACCTGTTGTTACTCCATCTCAGGATATGGTATTAGGTAACTATTACTTAACTCTTGAGCGTCAAGGTGCTCGTGGGGAAGGCTCTGTTTTCTATGGTCCAGACGAAGTGCTAATTGCATACCAAACTGGTAAAGTGCATTTACACACTCGTATTGCGGTTAAAGCAAGTTCATTAAACAATCAAACGTTTACAGAAGAACAAAATAAAATGTTCTTATTAACTACAGTAGGTAAGGTAATTTTCAATGAAATTCTTCCTGAATCATTCCCTTACATTAATGAACCAACAGCAGTTAACCTTGAGCAAAAAACACCAGAGAAATACTTCACAACTTTAACGATTGATGAAGAAACATTAAAAGAAGTAGAGGCTTCTGAAGGGTACAATGCGCTTTCAGATGCTGAAAAGGTTGAAGCACAACGACAAGCAGTGTTGAAGAAACATTTTGCTTCTGTTGCTCCAATCAGTCCATTCCGTAAGAAATTCTTAGGAAACATCATTGCGGAAGTGTTTAAACGATTCCATATTACAGAAACGTCTAAAATGCTTGACCGTATGAAAGACCTAGGATTCAAATATTCTACAAAAGCTGGTATTACAGTTGCGATTTCAGATATCGTCGTATTACCGGAGAAAAATGAAATCTTAGACGAAGCACAGAAGAAAGTAGATAAAGTAATGGTTCAATTCCGTCGTGGTTTAATTACGGAAGAAGAACGTTACGACCGCGTAATCTCAAGCTGGTCTGCTGCAAAAGATGAAATTCAGTCTAAACTGATGGACTCTTTACCAGATACTAACCCAATCTTCATGATGAGTGACTCTGGTGCCCGTGGTAACGCATCAAACTTCACTCAACTTGCAGGTATGCGTGGTTTAATGGCCAACCCAGCTGGTCGTATCATCGAACTTCCAATTAAATCTTCATTCCGTGAAGGTTTAACTGTATTGGAATACTTCATCTCTACACACGGTGCTCGTAAAGGTTTAGCCGATACAGCTTTAAAAACTGCCGATTCTGGTTACTTAACTCGTCGTTTAGTAGACGTAGCACAAGATGTTATTGTACGCGAAGATGATTGTGGTACAGACCGTGGTTTAACGATTGGTGCTTTAATGGAAGGTACAGAAGTAATCGAAACATTGGAAGAACGTATTGTTGGCCGTCATACAAAGAAAACAATTCGTCACCCTGAAACAGGTGCGGTTATTTTAGAACGCGATCAATTAATCACTCAAGATATTGCACGTGAAATTGAAGACGCTGGTATTGCTGAAGTGACAATTCGTTCTGCATTCACATGTAATACAAAGCATGGCGTATGTAAAAAATGTTATGGTATTAACCTAGCAACAGGTGAAGAAGTAGAAGTTGGGGAAGCGGTAGGTATTATCGCAGCTCAATCGATCGGTGAGCCTGGTACACAATTAACAATGCGTACATTCCACACTGGTGGTGTTGCTGGTAACGATATTACACAAGGTCTTCCACGTATCCAAGAAATTTTTGAAGCTCGTAATCCAAAAGGGCAAGCGGTTATCTCAGAAATTTCAGGTGTTGTATCTGAAATCGAAGAAATTCGTGAAGGCTTAAAAGAAATTACAATTCAAGGTGAAATTGAAACACGTAAATATCAAGCACCTTATAATGCACGCTTAAAAGTACAACTTAACGATTCAATTAAACCTGGTCAGATTCTTACAGAGGGCTCTATTGATCCAAAACAATTATTAAAGGTTAAAGATGTTGCCACTGTTCAAGAATACTTATTAAAAGAAGTGCAAAAAGTATACCGTATGCAAGGGGTAGAAATTGGCGACAAACATATCGAAGTAATGGTACGCCAAATGCTTCGTAAAGTACGTGTAATCGAAGCAGGTGATACAGATGTACTACCAGGTTCATTACTAGATATTCACCAATTCTCAGAGGCGAACAAAGAAGCAATTCTAGGCGGTAAAAATCCTGCAACATGTCGTCCTGTAATCCTAGGTATTACAAAAGCATCTCTTGAAACAGAATCATTCTTATCTGCTGCATCATTCCAAGAAACAACTCGTGTGTTAACGGATGCTGCAATTAAAGGTAAACGTGATGAGCTTCTTGGTCTGAAGGAAAACGTAATTATCGGTAAACTAGTTCCTGCAGGTACTGGTATGCAACGCTACCGACAAATTCGTATTGAAGAAGACGCTGTAGAAGCTACAGAAGAATTTTCTTCTGCTGAATAATAATAGTAAAATCACTCGGGGGAGCATCCTTCTCCCGAGTGGATTTTATAAAAAATATTGACAGTTTAAATTGATAGTGATAATATACTAAAGGTTGATAGTTAACTGTCTGTGCTTCGGAGGATATGAAAATGTCTTATGAAAAAGTAAAACAGGCCAGTAAAACAATCATAGGTACAAAGCAAGCAGTGAAAGCAATCCGTGCTGGTCAAGTGACAGAGCTTTTTGTAGCACTTGATGCAGACAGTTGGGTAACCGATCCAGTCATTATTCTTGCAAAAGAAGTCGGCGTACCAGTGAGTCTCGTTGAGTCTAAAAAAGAACTTGGCAAAGCTTGTGGTATTCATGTTGGAGCTGCGGTTGTTGCAATCGCTGTAAGTTAGTTTTTGTGTGTGAAACACAAAGACTTTGTTTTTACCCTAAAAATGAACCACCTGGATGTGTGGTATTACAAGGAATAAATGAAGGGAGGAAAAACCGATGCCTACAATTAACCAATTGGTACGTAAGCCTCGTAAATCCAAAGTAACGAAATCAAATTCACCAGCGTTAAACAAGGGATATAACAGCTTTAAAAAATCTTTAACAAATGTTAATTCTCCTCAAAAACGTGGTGTTTGTACTCGTGTAGGTACTATGACACCTAAAAAACCAAACTCAGCGTTACGTAAATATGCTCGTGTACGCTTAACTAACCAAATCGAAGTTACAGCTTACATTCCTGGTGAAGGTCACAACCTACAAGAACACAGCGTAGTATTAATCCGCGGTGGACGTGTAAAAGACTTACCAGGGGTACGTTACCATATCGTTCGTGGTGCTCTTGATACTGCTGGTGTAAACGGCCGTATGCAATCACGTTCTCTATACGGTACAAAACGTCCAAAAGAGAAAAAATAATCTAGTTTCCTGAAATAACACATGCCTTTGTAATTCATATTTGTTTTTGAATTCATATGAAATGTGCGCACGATTCGAAAGTGAATATAGAATGCAAATGGCAACTTGATTAGATAAAAGAGATAATTACTTGAAAGGAGGAAAACACATGCCTCGTAAAGGTCCTGTTTCCAAACGTGACGTGTTACCAGATCCAATTTATAATTCAAAACTAGTAACTCGTTTAATCAATAAAATGATGATTGATGGTAAAAGAGGTACTTCTCAAAAGATCTTATACGGTGCGTTCGAATTAGTTAAAGAACGTTCTGGTCAAGATCCATTAGAAGTATTTGAAGCTGCATTAAATAACGTAATGCCAGTTCTTGAAGTACGTGCTCGCCGTGTTGGTGGTTCTAACTACCAAGTACCAGTTGAAGTACGTCCAGAACGTCGTATTACTTTAGGTCTTCGTTATTTAGTTAACTATTCTCGTCTTCGTGGTGAAAAAACTATGGAAGAACGTTTAGCTAACGAAATCTTAGACGCATCTAACAACACTGGTGCATCAGTTAAAAAACGCGAAGATATGCACAAAATGGCAGAAGCAAACAAAGCATTTGCACACTATCGTTGGTAATTTAAACTACGTGCTAGCTGCGTGCTAGTACGTAGATTTAAATATATAATCAACAAAAAAAGTCTATACCCAATATGGAAGGAGAAAATTTCCTATGAAACGCGAATTCTCACTAGAGAATACACGTAATATTGGGATCATGGCTCATATTGATGCTGGTAAAACAACAACAACTGAGCGTATCCTTTATTACACTGGTAAGATTCACAAAATCGGTGAAACTCATGAAGGTGCCTCTCAAATGGACTGGATGGAGCAAGAGCAAGAACGTGGTATCACTATCACTTCTGCTGCGACAACAGCTCAATGGAAAGGCAACCGAGTAAACATCATCGACACACCAGGACACGTAGACTTCACTGTTGAGGTTGAACGTTCATTACGTGTACTTGATGGAGCGGTAACAGTACTTGATGCTCAATCTGGTGTTGAGCCACAAACTGAAACTGTATGGCGTCAAGCTACAACTTATGGTGTTCCACGTATCGTTTTTGTTAACAAAATGGATAAAATTGGTGCGGACTTCTTGTACTCAGTGAAAACTCTTCACGATCGTTTACAAGCAAACGCTCACCCAATTCAATTACCAATCGGTGCTGAAGATGCATTCGAAGCAATTATCGATTTAGTTGAAATGAAGGCTACATTCTACGGAAACGACCTAGGTACTGATATCGAGGTTCGTGAAATTCCAGAAGAACACAAAGCACAAGCTGAAGAATACCGTGAAAAATTAATTGAAGCGGTTGCTGAATTAGATGAAGAGCTTATGGAAAAATACTTCGCTGGTGAAGAAATCACGAACGAAGAATTAAAAGCTGGTATCCGTAAAGCTACATTATCAGTACAATTCTACCCAGTTCTTTGTGGTACTGCATTTAAAAACAAAGGTGTTCAATTAATGCTTGATGCTGTAATTGACTATCTACCAGCTCCAACTGACGTAGAAGCAATTAAAGGTGTAGATCCTGATACAGGTGAAGAAATTGTTCGTCATTCTAGCGATGAAGAACCATTCTCTGCATTAGCATTTAAAGTTATGACTGACCCTTATGTTGGTAAACTAACTTTCTTCCGTGTGTACTCTGGTATTTTAGAATCAGGTTCATACGTACAAAACTCTACAAAAGGTAAGCGTGAACGTGTTGGACGTATCCTTCAAATGCACGCTAACTCTCGTGAAGAAATTACAAAAGTTTACGCGGGAGATATCGCAGCTGCTGTAGGTCTTAAAGATACTACAACTGGTGACACTCTTTGTGACGAGAAAAACCTTGTTATCTTAGAGTCTATGGAATTCCCAGAACCAGTTATTGATTTATCATTAGAACCAAAATCAAAAGCAGACCAAGATAAAATGAGTCAAGCTTTACAAAAGCTTCAAGAAGAAGATCCAACATTCCGTGCATATACAAACCAAGAAACTGGTCAAACAATCATTTCTGGTATGGGTGAACTTCACCTTGACATTATTGTTGACCGTATGAAACGTGAATTCAAAGTTGAAGCTAACGTAGGTGCTCCACAGGTTTCTTACCGTGAAACATTCCGCGGTTCAGCTCAAGTTGAAGGTAAATTTGTTCGCCAATCTGGTGGTCGTGGTCAATTCGGTCACGTTTGGATTGAATTCTCTCCAAACGAAGAAGGTAAAGGATTCGAATTCGAAAACGCAATCGTTGGTGGGGTTGTTCCTCGTGAATATATCCCAGCAGTTGAAGCTGGTCTTAAAGATGCACTTGAAAATGGTGTACTTGCTGGTTTCCCAGTAATCGATATCAAAGCGAAATTATTCGATGGATCATACCATGATGTTGACTCTAACGAAATGGCATTCAAAATCGCTGCTTCTATGGCACTTAAAAACGCAGTTTCTAAATGTAACCCTGTTCTTTTAGAGCCTGTGATGAAAGTAGAAGTAGTAATTCCTGAAGAATACCTTGGAGATATCATGGGTAACATTACTTCTCGTCGTGGACGTGTAGAAGGTATGGAAGCTCGTGGTAACGCACAAGTTGTTCGTGCAATGGTTCCACTTTCTGAAATGTTCGGATATGCGACTACATTACGTTCTGCTACTCAAGGTCGTGGTGTATTCTCAATGGTATTCGATCACTATGAAGAAGTGCCTAAATCAATTGCAGAAGATATCATCAAAAAAAATAAAGGTGAATAATTGAAATTTCATCTTGTATCAAGTATAAATAATTTGTAAGCTATGATTGACTGGCTGAGAAGGGCCCTTATCAGCCAGCAGTTGTAACATAAAAAAATAATAAAAACACATATTAGGAGGCTAACTCTAATGGCTAAAGAAAAATTTGACCGTTCGAAAACGCATGCTAACATTGGTACAATCGGACACGTTGACCATGGTAAAACTACATTAACTGCTGCAATCGCAACAGTTCTTTCAAAACGTCTTGGTGGGGAAGCAAAATCTTACGACCAAATCGATAACGCTCCAGAAGAAAAAGAACGCGGTATCACAATCAATACTTCTCACGTAGAGTATGAAACTGAAACTCGTCACTATGCACACGTTGACTGCCCAGGACACGCTGACTATGTTAAAAACATGATCACTGGTGCTGCTCAAATGGACGGCGGTATCTTAGTAGTATCTGCTGCTGACGGCCCAATGCCACAAACTCGTGAGCACATCCTTTTATCACGCCAAGTAGGTGTACCTTACTTAGTAGTATTCTTAAACAAATGTGATATGGTTGATGACGAAGAGTTATTAGAATTAGTAGAAATGGAAGTACGTGACTTACTTTCTGAATACGATTTCCCAGGTGACGATGTTCCTGTAATCAAAGGTTCTGCTCTTAAAGCTCTTGAAGGTGAACCAGAATGGGAAGAGAAAATCGTTGAATTAATGGATGCTGTAGATAACTACATCCCAACTCCAGAACGTGACACTGAAAAACCATTCATGATGCCAGTAGAGGACGTATTCTCTATCACTGGTCGTGGTACAGTTGCAACTGGTCGTGTAGAACGCGGTCAAGTTAAAGTTGGTGACGTTATCGAAATCATCGGTTTAGTAGAAGAACCAAAATCAACTACTGTAACTGGTGTTGAAATGTTCCGTAAATTATTAGATTATGCTGAAGCTGGTGACAACATCGGTGCTTTACTTCGTGGTGTTGCTCGTGAAGAAGTACAACGTGGACAAGTATTAGCTAAACCAGGCTCAATCACTCCACACACTACTTTCAAAGCTGAAGTTTACGTATTATCAAAAGAAGAAGGTGGACGTCACACTCCATTCTTCTCAAACTACCGTCCTCAGTTCTACTTCCGTACAACTGACGTAACTGGTGTTATTAACTTACCAGAAGGCGTAGAAATGGTTATGCCTGGTGACAACATCGAAATGAACGTTGAGTTAATCTCTCCAATCGCTCTTGAAGAAGGTACAAAATTCTCTATCCGTGAGGGTGGCCGTACTGTAGGAGCTGGAGTAGTAGCTTCTATCCAAAAATAATTTAGCTTTTAGCTTTCTAAACCAATTCGTGGGGACGCCTACGAATTGGTTTTTTTTCTTATAAAAGTGATCACCTTATTTCTTCCATCTATTTCTATTCAGGTGTTACAATTGGATTTGAGGGGTGATTTGATGAATACAAAAATTCTTTTAATAGAAGATGATCGATCAATTTTTGAAATGATTCAAGAACGTTTTGAAGGATGGGACATGCATGTAGTTGGACCACCTGATTTTCAAAAAGTGATGGATTATTTTATAGAAGAAGAGCCGCATTTAGTCATAATTGATATACAATTGCCTGCCTTTGATGGGTTTCATTGGTGCAGAGAGATACGTGCAGTTTCCAAAGTCCCTATTATATTTTTATCTTCACGTGATCATCCATTGGATATGGTTATGGCAATGCAGATGGGTGCTGATGATTTTGTTCAAAAACCATTTCATATGGAAGTTCTTTTAGCAAAGGTACAGGCTATTTTGCGTAGAACATATGATTATATCGAAGAACACAAGGAGCTGATTCGTTGGAACGGTGCTACAATCGATTACGGAAAAGGAATAATTAGTCTCGGAAGCAAAACCTGTGAATTAACAAAAAATGAACTATTTATTTTACGTATATTGTTGCAGCAAGTTGATAATATCGTTTCAAGAGATGAACTCATGCGAAAATTATGGGATGATGAACGATTCGTCAATGATAATACACTATCGGTCAATGTAAATCGATTGCGTATTAAGCTTGAAGAAATTGGATTGGAGAATGTAATCATTACTAAAAAAGGTCTTGGATATATGGCCATTACTTCATAGAGGTGAAATATGCTTATTTTATTCCTAAAAGAACGCAGCTCGTGGATAATATTCATTATTTCATTTCTTCTTTGCATCAATCTTTTCTTTTATCTTGATGAGGGATTTTCGGGAATATCAGTAAGCTATTTTAATATAGTCACTATTACTTTATTCACTTTATTCGTAGTATGGCGTTGTATAAAAGAAATATGGCTGCTTAAAAATTTCCTGGGAAATTTGTCGAATCGGGCTGATTTGTTATTTCCAGAAAACATATCGTTATCCCCCTTCCAAAGAAAATACATTGAGGAAATGCTTGAAATAATCGAAAAAAAAGAACTGATGTTAAATCAATCAAAGGTCCAACTTCAGGAGGATACAGAAGACTTGTTGGCTTGGGTACATGAAATGAAAACACCATTAACTGCAATGAAACTAGTAATTGAACAGGTAGAGGATGTAAAGGTACGCAAAAAGCTTGAAAATGAGTGGATGCGTATTCATTTATTATTGGACCAGCAGCTCCATAGCACAAGATTAGCTTCCATCGAGAAAGATAATCGACTTGAAAAAGTAGAATTACGTCCTATTGTTTATAAAGAAATAAAGGATTTTCAATCTTGGTGCTTAGAAAAGGGGATAGGTTTTGAAATTGACGACCTTGAAGAAGTTGTAGTATCGGATAAAAAGTGGCTGGCATTTATCGTTCGACAGATACTGTCCAATGCAATTAAATATAGTCATAATAACAGCGAAATTAAAATCTATACAGAAACCAATGAAAAGGGAACGCAACTTCACTTTCAGGATTATGGCGTAGGAATTCCCCAGGAAGATTTGCCGCGTATTTTTAATAAATCCTATACGGGTACAATTGGTAGAGAATCAGTTCAGTCTACAGGGATGGGACTTTACTTAGCCAAAAATGCCGCTCAAAAACTTGGAATTCAAATTTTAGTAAGGTCATCACCCAATGAAGGGGCATGTTTTACATTAAAGTTTCCCAATCGAAATGAATATCAAAATATATTAGGTAGATGACAAAATTGTCACCTACCATTTTATTTTGTCATCTAAATCGAAGGCAGTTACAGAACTACCACTGTACAATGTAATTGTAATGAAAGGAGCGGAAAATATGGCTGTTTTAGTTGGAAGAAAAATAAGAAAAACATATGGTAAAAAAACGAATTCGCAAGAAGTTTTAAAAGGCATTGATATAGAAGTAAATAAAGGGGAATTTGTCGGCATTATGGGTCCTTCTGGCTCTGGCAAGACGACTCTATTAAATGTCCTATGCTCAATTGACCACCCAACAGAAGGAATTATTGAAATTAACGGTCAAAATTTACGTTCAATGAAAGAAAAAGCGCTGGCAAACTTTAGACGAGAACAGCTTGGATTTATTTTTCAGGACTATAATTTGTTAGATACTTTAACGGTTAAGGAAAATATTCTATTGCCATTTTCGATTAGTAAACTGCCAAAAGCTGTTGCTGAAAGTCGTTTGAAAGAAATTGTTGAATTGCTTGGGATAAAAGATATTTTAAATAAATATCCAAATGAAGTGTCGGGAGGCCAGAAGCAAAGAACTTCCGCAGCAAGAGCCCTAATCTCAAATCCTTCTCTAGTATTTGCAGATGAGCCTACTGGAGCACTCGATTCAAAATCGGCTACCGCATTATTAACAAATTTAGAAAATATCAATAAGGAAAAATCTGTGACAATAATGATGGTAACGCACGATTCTGTTGCGGCAAGCTTTTGTTCTCGTGTGTTATTTTTGAAAGATGGTGTGATCTACACAGAATTATATAGAGGAGATAAAACGCGCCAACAATTTTTCCAGCAAATTTTAAATACGCAAAGTGTACTAGGCGGTGATGGCTATGACGCTTAGTAAATTAGTTTTAAGAAGCATGCGTAAAAATTTAAAGCATTACTACTTATACTTCTTTGCTTTAATTTTTAGTGTAACATTATGCTTTTCATTTACTACGCTAAGGTACAACCCGACTGTTCAGGAAGCACTTAAAGAAAGTGGTACAGCATCCGCAGGCTTTGGAGCAGGGGGTTATATTTTATATTTTATTGTTACGTTCTTTGTTCTGTATGCAAATCATTTGTTTATGAAGCGGCGAAGCAAAGAATTTGGTTTGTTTCAATTGATTGGAATGACAAAAGGGTTAGTTGTTAGATTGATTGCACTAGAAAATATTATTTTATTTGTCTTGGCCATTAGTCTTGGGATGATTATTGGATTTTTTAGCTCTCGTCTTTTTGCGATGATTTTAATAAAAATGTTGGAAGTTGATATGATTGTGCATTTATCGTTTTCTCAGGAGGCATTTAAACAATCTGTAATCATCTTTTCAATTTTGCTTGTCGTCATATTGCTGCAAATGACATGGTTAATACGTAGTGTTTCTTTATTATCGTTATTTACTGCAGCTAAGACAACAGATGAACGAGTGAAACGCTTTAGTATTTTCCATATGGTAATGGGGTTACTAGGGTTGCTTCTAATTGTTTATGGCTACTACCAATCTACACTTTTATTTGATGCAGGAAAAAGCGATTTATTTAATAACCTATTTTTGCATATGCTAATTATTCTTGGGACTACTATTTTAGGGACGTATTTTGTTTTCCGTTATTCGGTTGCTTTAATCATGAATATGCTGCGTGGAAGCAAGAAAGGGCATTTAAACATAACAGACGTATTAGCTGTAACTCCTATTATGCATCGCATGAAGGGGAATTCGAAGTCATTAACACTAATTACTGTTTTAACTGGATTGTCAGTGGGTATTACAAGCTTATCCTACATTTCCTACTATTCATCAGAAACAAATGCAAGGCAGTCTTCACCGTATGATTATATTTTATTGAATAATCAAGGAATTGAATTTTTGGATCGATTAACTCTAGAAAACATTGAATATGAGAAAGAAACGTATGATATTGCAAGTGTTATGCTAGATATAAAAGACTTGGTCGATGATAATTTGAAGAATAGTCCTTTATTTAGTGAGGAGACCACAACACCTGTTATTCCCTTAAGTCAATTTCAACAAGTAGAGCCTAGTATTCAATTGAAAGAGGGAGAAGCTTTTGTCACAAGCTATGTAAATATACTTTCTGAAATATTACCTTTAAAAAAAGAACAGAACATAGTAGTAAGTTTAGGCGGGAAAGATGTTTCATTGTTCATTAAGGATATTCGAGAAGATTACCTTTTATCAAGCCGTGCTATGTATGGTGGCCCAATATTAGTTGTACCAGATAAGTTATTTGAGGAAATTAATACAGCTAATGAACAGCATGAGATTTATTCACAAATAGGAATAAACCTCGTACATGAAGAGGATATGCCGAAAGCTGAAGAGATTTATAGCAGCCTTGCTGAAGAGAGACAGGTAGTCTTAAATGACAAAAATTACACCCAATCATCGTATGAACAACTAAGGGAAAATAATATTGCTATTTTTGGTTTAACCATTTTTATAACTGCATTTTTAGGATTAGCCTTTTTACTAACTACAGGCAGCATTCTTTACTTTAAACAGATGGCAGAAGCTGAAGAAGAAAAAGCTTCATATATGATTCTAAGAAAAATCGGTTTTTCATCTTCTCAGATTATGAAAGGGATATATGCTAAACAAGCATTTAATTTTGGTGTGCCTTTAATAATCGGCCTACTTCACAGTTATTTTGCAGTAAAATCTGGTTGGTGGCTATTTGGTACAGAGTTAGTAGCCCCACTCGTTATTACAATGTGCTTATATGTGATGATGTATGTTATATTTATGATTCTTTCAATCGGCTATTATAAAAGGGTTATAAGAGAGTCATTATAATAGAAGGAAATCGTTATAATTTTTCGAATGTAGGGAAAATTATAACGATTTTTATTTGCATTGACTTTTAAATTTAATGAAGTTACACTTTAACACGTTGTTAATTTAGCAGATGAAAGTGTGAGGTAAAACAATGAACGCGGTTTTAATAGCGGTAATCGTCATGTTGGTTTTAAGCTTGTTCAGAGTTAATGTAGTAATATCACTTATAATCGGTGGTATCGTCGGTGGTTTAACTGGTGGGATGACGATTACAGAAACAATTGCTGCATTTAATGAAGGGTTAGGCGGAGGTGCAAAAGTAGCACTTAGTTATGGTTTGCTAGGTGGGTTTGCTGTAGCCATCTCAAAAACGGGAATTCCTGATTTACTTATTTCACTCATTCTAAAGGTTGTTCGTAAAGAAGGAGATTCAAAAAATAAGGTATTGGCAAAAGGGCTTATCTTTTTCTTCCTATTATTAATGGCTATCTTCTCTCAAAACCTAATTCCAATTCATATTGCATTTATTCCACTTTTAGTTCCACCAATTTTAAAGATCTTAAATTTATTAGAAGTGGACCGTCGCTTAGTTGCTTGTATAATTACATTCGGTTTAATTACACCATATATCTTTTTACCATATGGGTTTGGGTTTATTTATCAAGAGATCGTTGCTACACAGATGGGGCTTCTTGGTTTAGAAATTGACATGTCTGAAATACCAAAAGCGATGGCTATCCCGGCACTAGGTATGGTGTTTGGTTTGGTATGTGCATTCTTCTTCTATCGTAAGCCAAGAACATATAAAATGGTTAACATTGAAAAAGATGCAATTGAAGTAACGATTAAAAAACGAAATATTATTTTTACTATTATTGCTCTAATTGCAGCAGTGCTGGTTCAAATTCCAACAGATTCAATGATTGTAGGTGCCCTTGCTGGTATAGGAGTACTGTATATTACAGGTGCTTTGAAATGGAAGGATGCAGATGTCATTCTTTCTGATGGGATGAGAATGATGGCGTTTGTTGGATTCGTTATTATTGCAGCAAATGGCTTTTCATCTGTTATCAATGCGACTGGAGATGTAGAGACTTTAGTTGAAAATACATTGAAGATATTAGATGGAAATGTAAGTTTAGCAGTTTTACTTATGCTGCTTATCGGATTGATTGTAACAATGGGTATCGGTTCTTCCTTTGCAACAATTCCAATTATCGCAGCTATATTTGTGCCGTTATCACTTGAACTAGGTCTTAGTCCGTTAGCGATTATTGCGTTGATAGGGACAGCGGGTGCACTTGGAGATGCTGGTTCCCCAGCTTCGGATTCTACTTTAGGACCAACATCAGGTTTAAACTCAGATGGTCAGCATAATCATATCTGGGATACATGTGTACCCACATTCATATTTTATAATATTCCATTAATCATATTTGGCTGGCTTGCCATCGTATTTGTTTTATAAAACGAACGCTTCCTTGGATGAGGGAGCGTTGTTTACATTTAAAAGGCAATCCAAACTCAAATTACCATGAACTTTTTCGAGAAATAGTTTGAAAGAATGAATAATTTCTTTTATACTAATAAACGGTTCAAAACTTATTCTAGAAAAATGTCTTATAAAATGACAACAATTTAAAAGAATATAGCAAAAACGCTTGCTAATTCTTTTTTTATTGTATATAATGTTGAATGTTGGTCTTTGACTGCGATGAAGCGGGAGGTTGCCGACACACCCGGCCGCTTTGCCATGGCGAGCGTGTGGGAAATTTCCGTGGAGAATGTCTAGAAAATAGGCGAGAAGGAGGGAAAATAATGGCAAAACAAAAGATTCGTATCCGTTTAAAAGCGTATGATCACCGTGTTTTAGATCAATCTGCTGAGAAAATTGTGGAAACTGCTAAACGTTCAGGTGCAAGTGTATCAGGTCCGATTCCGTTACCAACTGAAAAGTCTGTGTACACAATTCTTCGTGCGGTTCACAAGTACAAAGATTCTCGTGAACAATTCGAAATGCGTACGCATAAACGTTTAATCGACATCATTAACCCAACACCACAAACTGTTGATGCGTTAATGAAACTTGATTTACCATCTGGCGTTGATATCGAAATCAAACTTTAATGGTAAAAACAAATAGAACTTTTTAATAATCACAGGAGGTGTGACAAATGACTAAAGGAATCTTAGGTAGAAAAATCGGTATGACTCAAGTTTTCGCTGAGAATGGCGATTTAATCCCAGTAACAGTTATCGAAGCTGCTCCAAACGTAGTGCTTCAAAAGAAAACTGTTGAAACTGATGGCTACGAAGCGATCCAAGTTGGTTTTGAAGATAAGCGCGTTAAGCTTTCAAACAAACCAGAGCAAGGTCACGTAGCAAAAGCGAATACTGCTCCTAAGCGCTTCATTCGTGAATTCCGCAACGTAAACGTTGAAGAATACGAAGTTGGTCAAGAAGTCAAAGTAGAAATTTTCGCAGAAGGCGATGTAGTAGATGTAACAGGTGTTACTAAAGGTAAAGGTTTCCAAGGTGTAATTAAACGCCACGGACAATCTCGTGGTCCTATGGCTCACGGTTCTCGTTACCACCGTCGTCCTGGTTCAATGGGTCCAGTAGCTCCGAACCGCGTATTCAAACAAAAAGCTTTACCTGGTCAAACTGGTGGCAATGTAGTTACGATCCAAAACTTAGAAATCGTAAAAGTTGATGCAGAACGTAACTTACTACTAGTTAAAGGTAATGTTCCTGGTTCTAAAAAAGCATTAGTTACAGTTAAGTCTGCTGTAAAATCTAAATAATTTCTCGAAGAAAGGAGGAAACAGGAATGACAAAGGTATCTGTACTTAGTCAAACAGGTGCTTCAGTTGGCGAAATCGAATTAAACGATGCAGTTTTCGGAATTGAGCCAAACGAAGCAGTATTATTCGACGCAGTAATCGCTCAACGCGCTTCTCTACGTCAAGGTAATCATAAAGTAAAAAACCGCTCTGAAGTTTCTGGTGGTGGACGTAAACCATGGCGTCAAAAAGGAACTGGCCGTGCACGTCAAGGTTCTATCCGCTCTCCACAATGGCGCGGTGGTGGTGTCGTATTCGGACCAACTCCACGCAGCTACAGCTATAAATTACCGAAGAAAGTTCGTCGCTTAGCTCTTAAATCAGCTTTATCAGCTAAAGTTGTAGAACAAAACTTCGTAGTTCTTGATGCATTACAATTAGATGCACCAAAAACTAAAGATTTCGTAGCGATCTTAAATAACTTAAACATTGATTCAAAAGCTTTATTCGTAACAGCTGAGCTAAATGAAAACGTAGCATTATCTGCTCGTAACATCCCTGGTGTAACTGTTTTAACAGCTGCAGGAATCAACGTTCTTGATCTATTAGGTCACGACAAAGTTGTTTTCACAAAAGCTGCAGTAGAAAAAGTTGAGGAGGTGCTTGGATAATGGAAGCACGTGATATCATTAAACGTCCGGTCATTACTGAGCGTTCTTCAGAACTTTTGGCTGACAAAAAATACACTTTCGAAGTTGATGTTCGCGCAAACAAAACTCAAGTTAAAGATGCTGTAGAAGCTATCTTTGATGTAAAAGTTGAAAAAGTGAACATTATGAATTACAAAGGTAAATTTAAACGCGTTGGTAAATTCGGTGGTTATACAAACAAACGCCGTAAAGCAATCGTTAAATTAACTGCTGATAGTAAAGAAATCGAAATTTTTGAGATCTAATATCTTAGAAGATATAAAGTGAACAATTAAGAAGGAGGGAAAACAAATGGCGATTAAAAAGTATAAACCAACCTCAAATGGTCGTCGTAACATGACGTCATCTGACTTTGCGGAAATTACTACTAATAAACCTGAAAAGTCTTTATTAGAACCAATCAAACGCAAAGCTGGTCGCAACAACCAAGGTAAAATTACTGTTCGTCATCATGGTGGCGGTCATAAGAAGCAATATCGCGTAATCGACTTCAAACGTCTTAAAGATGGAATTCCAGGACGCGTTGCTACTATTGAATATGATCCAAACCGCTCTGCGAATATCGCATTAATTAACTACGCTGACGGTGAAAAACGTTACATCTTAGCTCCAAAAGGATTAGAAGTTGGTCAAACAATCGAATCTGGTCCAGATGCAGACATTAAAGTAGGTAACGCATTACCATTAGCAAACATTCCAATGGGTACTACAATCCATAACATCGAGTTAAAACCTGGTAAAGGTGGACAATTGGTACGTTCTGCTGGTACTTCTGCACAAGTACTTGGTCGTGAAGGCAAATACGTAATCATCCGTCTACAATCTGGTGAAGTTCGCTTAGTATTAGCAACTTGCCGTGCTACTATCGGTCAAGTTGGTAACGAACAACACGAACTTATCCACATTGGTAAAGCAGGTCGTTCTCGTTGGTTAGGTAAACGCCCAACTGTTCGTGGTTCTGTAATGAACCCTAACGATCACCCACACGGTGGTGGTGAAGGACGTTCTCCAATCGGACGTAAATCTCCAATGACACCTTGGGGTAAACCAGCTCTTGGTTATAAAACTCGCAAGAAGAAAAACAAAACTAATAAGTTAATCATTCGTAGTCGCAAAAAATAATGTGATAAAACTACGGTTCGGTATTCCGGCCGTGGTGGAGTCACGGAGGGAGGTTCCTAAATGGGTCGCAGCTTGAAAAAAGGACCTTTTGTGGATGATCACTTAATGAAAAAGGTTGAAGCACAACAAGGTTCTGAGAAAAAACAAGTTATTAAAACTTGGTCTCGCCGTTCTACTATCTTCCCGAATTTCATCGGACTAACGATCGCAGTATATGATGGACGCAAACATGTTCCTGTATACGTGACAGAAGATATGGTAGGTCATAAATTAGGCGAGTTCGCACCAACACGTACTTACAAAGGTCACGGTGCGGATGACAAGAAAACAAGACGCTAATTTTGAGAGGAGGTAAATCCTAATGACACAAGCTAAAGCTATCGCTCGCACAGTGCGCATCGCTCCTCGTAAAGTTCGCCTAGTAGTAGACTTAATCCGAGGCAAGCAAGTTGGTGAAGCAGTTGCAATTTTACGTCATACTCCAAAAGCGGCGTCTCCAGTCGTTGAGAAAGTATTAAAATCTGCAGTTGCTAACGCTGAGCACAACTATGAATTAGATGTAAACAACCTAGTTGTTTCTGAGATCTTTGTAGATGAAGGTCCAACATTAAAACGTTTCCGTCCACGTGCACAAGGACGTGCAAGCGCAATTAATAAACGCACAAGCCACATTACTGTAGTGGTATCTGAGAAGAAGGAGGGTTAATCCGTGGGTCAAAAAGTACATCCAATAGGACTGCGAGTTGGTATTATTCGTGACTGGGAGTCAAAATGGTACGCTGAAAAAGAATATGCGACTTTACTTCACGAAGATATTAAAATTCGTAAATATATCGAATCTGCTTTAAAAGATGCATCAGTTTCTAAAGTAGAAATCGAGCGCGCTGCAAATCGCGTAAACATTACAATTCACACTGCGAAACCAGGTATGGTAATCGGTAAAGGCGGTACAGAAGTAGAAAACTTACGTAAATACCTTAACGATTTAACTGGTAAACGTGTACACATTAACATCGTAGAAATTAAAAAAGCTGATCTTGATGCTCGTTTAGTAGCTGAAAACATCGCTCGTCAACTTGAGAACCGCGTATCATTCCGCCGTGCTCAAAAACAAGCAATCCAACGCACAATCCGTGCTGGTGCAAAAGGAATTAAAACACAAGTATCTGGTCGTTTAGGTGGCGCTGATATCGCGCGTGCTGAACATTACAGCGAAGGAACTGTTCCACTTCATACTCTTCGTGCTGACATTGACTATGCTCATGCAGAAGCTGACACTACTTATGGTAAATTAGGTGTTAAAGTATGGATTTACCGTGGTGAAGTCCTTCCTACGAAGAAGAACTCTGTGGAAGGAGGCAAATAATTATGTTATTACCAAAACGCGTTAAATATCGTCGTGAACACCGTGGTAACATGCGTGGTGAAGCGAAAGGCGGTAAAGAAGTAGCTTTTGGTGAATGGGGCTTACAAGCAACAACTGCAAGCTGGATCACTAACCGTCAAATCGAAGCTGCCCGTATCGCAATGACACGTTACATGAAACGTGGCGGTAAAGTTTGGATTAAAATTTTCCCACATAAACCTTACACTAAAAAGCCTCTAGAGGTACGTATGGGTTCTGGTAAAGGTTCTCCAGAAGGTTGGGTAGCAGTAGTAAAACCAGGAAAAGTAATGTTTGAAGTTGCAGGTGTATCTGAAGAGATAGCACGCGAAGCACTTCGTTTAGCATCACACAAACTTCCTGTTAAATGTAAAATTGTGAAACGTCAAGAAACTGGTGGTGAATCTAATGAAAGCTAATGAAATCCGTGACCTTGCCACTTCTGAAATTGAATTAAAAGTGAAATCACTGAAAGAAGAGCTTTTCAACCTTCGCTTCCAATTGGCGACTGGTCAATTAGAAAACACAGCTCGCATTCGCGAAGTTCGTAAAGCGATTGCGCGCATGAAAACTGTGATTCGTGAAAGAGAAATCAGCGCAAATAACTGATAAGGAGGTTTGAAAGAATGACTGAGCGTAACCAACGCAAAGTTTACACAGGCCGTGTCGTTTCAGATAAAATGGACAAAACAGTTACTGTTCTTGTTGAAACTTATAAGAAACACAAATTATACGGAAAACGTGTAAAATACTCTAAAAAATTCAAGGCTCATGATGAGTTAAATGAAGCGAAAATCGGTGATATCGTACGTATCATGGAAACTCGCCCGCTATCAGCTACTAAGCGTTTCCGCCTAGTGGAAATCGTAGAAAAAGCGGTTATTATTTAATACATTTCGGAAACATTCATATTCCGAAGGGAGGTAACCTAAGTGATCCAACAAGAAACTCGTATGAAAGTTGCTGACAACTCAGGTGCACGTGAAGTTTTAACAATTAAAGTGCTTGGTGGTTCTGGCCGTAAAACTGCTAACATCGGTGATATCGTAGTTTGTACAGTTAAGAAAGCAACACCAGGAGGCGTTGTCAAGAAAGGTGACGTTGTTAAGGCTGTTGTCGTTCGCACAAAATCTGGCGTTCGCCGTAAAGATGGTACTTATATTAAATTTGACGAAAATGCTTGCGTAATCATCAAAGACGATAAGTCACCACGCGGAACTCGTATTTTCGGGCCTGTTGCACGTGAATTACGTGATAGCAACTTCATGAAAATCGTTTCATTAGCTCCAGAAGTTCTTTAATTTCATGATAGTACCAATCAAGGAGGTGCGACACATAATGCATGTTAAAAAGGGCGACAAAGTAAAAGTTATTACTGGTAAAGATAAAGGTAAAGTTGGCGTTGTTCTAGCTGCTTACCCAAAACAAGACCGTGTTCTTGTTGAAGGTGTAAACATCGTGAAAAAGCACGTTAAACCTAACCAGTTAAACCCACAAGGTGGAATCGTAAGCCAAGAAGCTGCAATCCACGTATCGAACGTAATGCTAATCGATCCTAAATCTGGCGAGCCGACTCGTGTAGGTTACAAAATCGAAGATGGCAAAAAAGTTCGTGTTGCAAAAAAATCAGGTGCAGTAATCGACTAATAAGTAAATTGAGAAGGGAGGTACGAACATGAGCCGCCTAAAAGAAAAATATTTAAAAGAAGTTTCTCCTGCTCTAATGAGCAAATTTAATTATAAATCAGTAATGCAAGTGCCTAAAGTTGAAAAAATCGTTATCAACATGGGTGTTGGTGATGCAGTACAAAACTCTAAAGCATTAGATGCTGCTGTAGAAGAATTAACAATCATCACTGGTCAAAAACCAGTAGTAACAAGAGCGAAAAAATCGATTGCAGGTTTCCGTCTTCGTGAAGGAATGCCTATCGGTGCAAAAGTTACACTACGTGGTGAACGTATGTATGAATTCTTGGATAAATTAATTGCTATCGCACTTCCACGTGTACGTGACTTCCGTGGTGTTTCTAAAAACGCATTTGATGGTCGCGGAAACTACACATTAGGTGTTAAAGAACAATTAATTTTCCCTGAGATCGATTACGATAAAGTTTCAAAAGTACGCGGTATGGACATCGTGATCGTAACAACTGCGAATTCTGATGAAGAAGCTCGCGAGTTATTGACACAATTCGGTATGCCGTTCCAAAAGTAATAAAACAAGGAGGGCGAAAACGTGGCTAAAAAATCAATGGTCATTAAACAACAACGTAAGCAAAAGTTTAAAGTTCAAGAATATACACGTTGTGAACGCTGTGGTCGTCCACATTCTGTATATCGTAAATTTAAACTTTGCCGTATTTGTTTCCGTGAACTTGCATATAAGGGACAAATTCCTGGCGTTAAAAAAGCTAGCTGGTAATCCCCTAAATTGGGAAGGAGGTAAAATTTATGACAATGACAGATCCAATTGCAGATATGCTTACACGCATTCGTAATGCTAACATGGTTCGTCACGAAAAGTTAGAAGTACCCGCTTCCAACTTAAAGAAAGAAATCGCTGAAATTTTAAAGCGTGAAGGTTTCGTTCGTGATGTTGAGTATGTTGAAGATAATAAGCAAGGTATCATCCGTATCTTCTTAAAATATGGAAAAGATAACGAACGTGTTATCACTGGTTTAAAACGTATTTCAAAACCAGGTTTACGCGTATATGCTAAAACAAACGAAGTACCAAAAGTACTAAATGGTTTAGGTATCGCTTTAGTATCAACTTCTCAAGGTGTATTAACTGACAAAGAAGCACGTGCTAAAAAAGTTGGCGGAGAAATCTTAGCTTACATTTGGTAATAAGTAATAAATGAATGGAGGTGCAACTAAATGTCTCGTGTAGGTAAAAAACCAATTGAGGTTCCAGCTAACGTTACTGTGACTGTTGCTGATGACAACACAGTTACTGTTAAAGGACCAAAAGGCGAATTAACTCGTCAATTCAACAAAGATATGAAAATTGAGCAAGAAGGCAACATCATCACAGTTGTTCGTCCTTCTGAATCAAAAGAACACCGTACTATCCATGGTACAACTCGTGCCTTACTAGCAAACATGGTAACTGGTGTTTCTGAAGGATTCTCTCGTTCTCTAGAACTTATCGGTGTAGGTTACCGTGCGCAACTACAAGGTAAAAAACTTGTTCTTAACGTTGGTTACTCTCACCCAGTAGAGTTCACACCAGAAGAAGGTCTAGAAATCGAAGTTCCTTCAAACACAAAAGTAGTCGTTAAAGGCATTAGTAAAGAACGCGTTGGTGCTTTTGCATCTAACATCCGTGACGTTCGTCCACCAGAGCCATATAAAGGTAAAGGTATCCGCTATGAAGGCGAATTCGTACGTCGTAAAGAAGGTAAAACAGGTAAATAATGCTGCATAAAGCGTTAGAAAGGAGTGACCTCTGTGATTACGAAACAAGATAAAAATCAAGTTCGTAAAAAACGTCATGCGCGTGTTCGTTCTAAAATTTCGGGTACTGCTGAGCGTCCACGTTTAAACGTATTCCGTTCAAACAAGAACATCTATGCGCAAATTATTGACGATGTTGCAGGCGTAACACTTGTTAGTGCATCAACTCAAGAAAAAGATTTCGAGGGTGCAGGTAGCAATGTAGAAGCTGCGGCAAAAATTGGTGAAACAATCGCTAAACGCGCTGCGGAAAAAAATATTACTGCTGTTGTATTTGACCGTGGTGGTTACTTATATCATGGACGTGTGAAAGCTTTAGCTGAAGCTGCACGTGAAAACGGCTTAGAATTTTAATAAGAAGGAGGGACATACTTCATGAGTCGCATTGACGCAAACAAACTTGAACTTGAAGAACGCGTAGTTACTATTAACCGCGTAGCTAAAGTTGTTAAAGGTGGACGTCGCTTCCGCTTTACAGCACTAGTTGTTGTAGGTGATAAAAACGGTCATGTAGGTTTCGGTACTGGTAAAGCTCAAGAGGTTCCAGATGCTATCCGCAAAGCTGTTGAAGACGCGAAGAAAAACTTAATCGAAGTGCCACGTGTTGGTGGAACAACTCCACATGATGTAGTTGGTCACTTTGGAGCAGGTAAAATCTTAGTAAAACCTGCTGCTCCAGGTACTGGAGTTATCGCTGGTGGTCCTGTACGTGCCGTACTTGAACTTGCTGGTATTACTGATATTCTTTCAAAATCTCTAGGTTCAAACACACCTATTAACATGGTGCGTGCAACTATTGCAGGTTTAACTGAACTAAAACGCGCAGAGGACGTTGCAAAACTTCGCGGTAAATCAGTGGAAGAACTATTAGGATAAGGGGGGAATTATAATGGCTAATAAATTAGAAATCACCCTTACTAAATCGTTGATCGGTACAAAGCCACAACAACGTAAAATTGTTGAAGCTTTAGGTTTACGTAAAGTTAATCATACTGTAGAACAAGCTGACAACGCAGCTATCCGCGGTATGTTAGATAAAGTAGCTCACTTAGTTACTGTAAAAGAAAATTAATTTTCAAACATTGAACAAGGAGGTGCCACCCATATGAAACTTCATGAGTTAAAACCAGCAGAAGGATCTCGTAAAGAGCGTAACCGTGTTGGTCGTGGTATCGGTTCTGGTAACGGTAAAACTGCAGGTAAAGGTCATAAAGGTCAAAACGCTCGTTCTGGCGGCGGCGTTCGTCCTGGATTTGAGGGGGGTCAAAACCCACTATTCCGTCGTTTACCAAAACGCGGCTTTACGAACATCAACCGTAAAGAATACGCTATCGTTAACCTTGATGCATTAAATCGTTTCGAAGATGGTGCAGAAGTAACACCTGCATTATTATTAGAAACTGGTATTGTGAGCAACGAAAAAGCAGGAGTTAAGATTCTAGGTAATGGAACACTTAACAAAAAGCTTAACGTTAAAGCTCAAAAGTTCTCTGCTTCGGCTAAAGAAGCAATTGAGAACGCTGGCGGAACTACTGAGGTGATTTAATGTTTCAAACAATCTCAAACTTTATGCGCGTTCGAGATATAAGAAATAAAATCATTTTCACGCTTTTGATGTTAATCGTTTTTCGTATTGGAACTTTTATTCCAGTACCAAATGTTGACGCTGATGTATTAAAGGTTGCCGATCAATTCAATTTAATTGGTTTCCTTAATACATTTGGCGGTGGTGCTTTGTCAAACTTCTCAATCTTTGCATTGGGTATTATGCCTTACATCACGGCCTCTATTATTGTTCAGTTACTACAAATGGATGTTGTTCCGAAGTTTGCAGAATGGGCAAAACAAGGTGACGTAGGTCGACGTAAATTGGCTCAAGTCACTCGTTATTTAACAGTTGTTTTAGCCTTCATTCAAGCTTTCGCTATGTCTTTTGGTTTTAACCAAATGTACGGTGGTACGTTAATTACTGATACAAGTATAATGTCGTACGTAACAATTGCGATCGTTTTAACTGCAGGTACATCCTTCCTTTTATGGTTAGGTGAACAAATTACTGCTCACGGTGTTGGAAATGGTATATCAGTAGTCATTTTTGCAGGGATCGTTGCTGCAATTCCAACATCAGTGAACCAAATCTATGCACAACAAATCGAGGATGCTGGAGATCAACTTTTCATTCGAATCGCTATCCTAGTATTACTTGCTTTAGTTATGCTAGCTGTTGTAGTTGGAGTTATCTACATTCAACAAGCGTTGCGTAAAATTCCAATTCAATATGCAAAACGAGTTGCGGGTCGTAATCAACAAGTTGGTGGACAACAAACTCATTTACCGTTAAAAGTAAATGCTGCTGGGGTTATTCCAGTAATCTTTGCAATTGCGTTCATTGTTACACCTCAAACTTTAGCTACGTTCTTCGGCCAAAACAGTGTCACTAGCTTCATTCAAAGCACGTTTGATTATACAAAACCTGTTGGAATGATAATTTATATTGCATTGATAATTCTATTTACGTATTTCTATGCATTTATTCAAGTGAATCCTGAAAACTTGGCTGACAACTTGAAAAAACAAGGTGCTTATATTCCTGGTATTCGTCCAGGTAATGACACTCAAAGTTACTTAACAAAAGTATTGTATCGTTTAACATTTGTTGGTGCTATATTCTTAGTAGTCATTTCTGTGCTGCCAATTCTATTCATTAATTTCATGAACCTACCTGCTTCGGCTCAAATTGGTGGTACTAGTGTAATTATCGTAGTTGGTGTTGCTTTAGAAACGATGAAACAGCTTGAAGCACAACTAGTAAAACGTCATTACAAAGGCTTTATGAAATAATTGCGGGTTTTAGGAAACGTTTAAGTTTCCTAAGCCAGCTAGCTTTAGGGGGAGTAATTCCGTATGAATATCGTTTTAATGGGTTTGCCTGGTGCTGGTAAAGGCACACAAGCAGACAAAATTGTTGAGAAGTACGAAATCCCTCATATTTCTACAGGCGATATGTTCCGTGCAGCAATTAAAGATGGCACAGAATTAGGTTTACAAGCTAAATCGTATATGGATCAAGGTGCTTTAGTACCTGATGAAGTAACGATTGGCATCGTTCGTGAACGACTTGCTCAAAAAGATTGTGAAAAAGGCTTCTTATTAGACGGATTCCCGCGTACAGTTCCTCAAGCTGAAGCGTTAGACAGCATCTTAGTCGAACTTGGGAAGAAAATTGAACATACAATTAATATTCAAGTTGAAAAAGATGAACTTATTGCACGTCTAAGTGGTCGTCGTATTTGTAAAGTTTGCGGTGCATCTTATCATGTGATTTTTAACCCTCCTAAAGTGGAAGGTAAATGTGATAAAGATGGCGGCGAATTATATACTCGTGCGGACGATAATCCTGAAACGGTGGCAAACCGTCTGGAAGTAAATATGAATCAAGCTCAGCCTTTACTTGATTTTTATGAAGCTAAAGGTGTTTTAACAAATATTGATGGTCAGCAAGATATTGACAAAGTATTTGCTGATTTAAACGCTCTATTACTACAGGGCAGCCGCAGCTGATACCCGGCATTAGGCGAAAGTCAAACTGCTTTTCGCGGGAGATTGCGGGTGCAACAAAAAAACAATAATTTTTGAGAGTTGCAAAAGCATAATGTGCCCGGTATACATTGAAAACAAAAGAATATAATTTTATATTTATTTTGTGATTAGTGTAATGGGTTTCGTGGAAGCATCTGTGTAACGGGTATGAATCTCTCATTCAAGACATTCCGGCTATCGTGAATAACATAAGGAAGGCAAGTTTCCTTAACCGGATCTAGTCCATTCCCTGGATTGTGTGAAGCGAAACCAGACGAGCGTCTTTCGAACATCTCTCATACAATCCAAGCATATGTTGATGGAGTTGCTTCTTATTTGGAAGAAAACAGTTGCATAGATTCTCTGTTTCGTGTATGTTAGAGAATCGGAAATTGCATATAGAAGGGAGACAGGATTGATGGCGAAAGACGATGTAATTGAAGTCGAAGGAACAGTTGTTGAGACTTTGCCAAACGCGATGTTTAAGGTAGAATTAGAAAATGGGCACACGGTGCTTGCACACGTATCTGGAAAGATCCGTATGCACTTTATCCGAATTTTACCTGGAGATAAGGTTACTATCGAGTTATCTCCTTATGATTTAACTCGCGGTCGTATCACATACCGTTTTAAATAATCTTTTGCACTCCGGACTATTAAGGAGGTTAGGTTAGATGAAAGTGAGACCATCTGTGAAACCGATCTGCGAAAAATGTAAAGTAATTCGCCGACGCGGTAAAGTAATGGTAATCTGTGAAAATCCTAAGCATAAACAAAAACAAGGATAATTAAAAGGAGGTGCGCTAAAGAATGGCACGTATTGCTGGTGTTGATATTCCTCGTGACAAACGCGTGGTAATTTCATTAACTTACATCTACGGAATTGGTAAAACTACATCTCAAAAAGTATTAGCTGCTGCTGGTGTTTCTGAAGATACTCGCGTACGCGATCTTACTGAAGATGAATTAAACAAAATCCGTGAACAATTAGATAAATACAAAGTTGAGGGTGACTTACGTCGTGAAGTTTCACTTAACATTAAACGCTTGATGGAAATCGGTTCTTTCCGTGGTATCCGTCACCGTCGTGGTTTACCTGTTCGTGGTCAAAATACGAAAAACAATGCGCGTACGCGTAAAGGTCCTCGTAAAACTGTAGCGAACAAGAAAAAATAATAAGTAAAGGGGGTTCCTTCTTAACATGGCTCGTAAACAACAAACTCGTAAACGTCGTGTGAAAAAGAATATTGAATCTGGTATTGCACACATTCGTTCTACATTTAACAATACAATCGTAACGATTACAGATATGCAAGGTAACGCAGTATCTTGGTCTAGTGCTGGTGCGCTTGGTTTCAAAGGCTCACGTAAATCTACTCCATACGCTGCTCAAATGGCTGCTGAGGCTGCTGCAAAAGCATCCCTTGAACATGGTCTGAAGACGTTGGAAGTAACTGTTAAAGGTCCTGGTGCTGGTCGTGAAGCTGCTATCCGTGCACTTCAAGCTGCTGGTTTAGAAGTAACTGCAATCAAAGATGTTACTCCAGTTCCACATAACGGTTGCCGTCCGCCAAAACGTCGTCGTGTGTAATGGGTGCATCTCAAATTTCTTTTGAGTTCATCATTGCTTGTACAGAATAAAATCTTGTGCAATTTTATAAAGTCAACGATTTTTGACTATTATGATGGTATGAACCTATACATTCGATGTTTTGAAGGAGGGTAAATTGAATGATCGAAATTGAAAAACCAAAGATTGAAACTGTTGAGATCAGCGAAGATTCCAAATATGGCAAGTTTGTTGTAGAACCGCTTGAACGCGGATATGGAAACACTTTGGGTAATTCTTTACGTCGTATCCTTCTGTCTTCATTACCAGGAGCTGCTGTTACATCTATCCAAATTGATGGTGTATTACACGAATTTTCAACTGTAGAAGGTGTAGTAGAAGACGTTGCTTCAATTATTTTGAATATCAAAAAACTTGCACTGAAAATCTACTCTGATGAAGAAAAAGTTATTGAGATTGATGTGAAAGGTGATGCAACAGTTACAGCTGCTGACATTACGCATGACAGTGACGTTGAAATACTAAATCCAGATCTTTATATTGCAACAATCGCTAAAAATGGTCATTTACGTATGCGTATGTATGCTCGACGTGGCCGTGGTTACACTCCTGCTGATCAAAACAAACGTGAGGATCTTCCTATCGGCGTGATCCCGATCGACTCTATTTACACTCCAGTTTCACGCGTTAATTTTCAAGTGGAGAACACTCGTGTTGGACAGAATTCTGATTTCGACAAGTTATCACTTGATGTGTGGACAGATGGTAGCATCGGTCCAAAAGAGGCGATTTCGCTCGGAGCAAAAATTTTGACTGAGCACCTTAATATCTTCGTAGGCTTAACGAATGAAGCACAAACTGCTGAAATCATGGTCGAAAAAGAAGAGGATCAAAAAGAAAAAGTTTTAGAGATGACGATTGAAGAACTAGATCTTTCTGTTCGTTCTTACAACTGCTTAAAACGCGCTGGTATCAATACGGTATTAGAACTTGCGAATAAGTCTGAAGACGACATGATGAAAGTACGTAATCTTGGTCGTAAGTCGCTAGAAGAAGTAAAAGCAAAATTAGAAGAGCTTGGTTTAGGATTACGCAAAGAAGACTAAGCAAGTGAATGAATCTATATAGATCAGAAATAAAGGAGGGAACGTCCATGGGTTACAGAAAACTTGGTCGTACAAGTTCTCAACGTAAAGCGTTATTACGTGATTTAGCTACAGATTTAATCATCAACGAACGCATTGAAACAACTGAAGCACGTGCTAAAGAATTACGTTCTGTAGTTGAAAAAATGATTACTTTAGGTAAACGTGGAGACTTACATGCTCGTCGTCAAGCGGCTGCATTTATCCGTCGTGAAGTAGTAACAACTACTGACGCAGAAGGTAACGAAACAACTTCATTTGCACTTCAAAAGTTATTTGATGATGTTGCACCACGTTACGCTGATCGTCAAGGTGGTTACACTCGTATCCTTAAAGTAGGACCTCGCCGTGGAGACGGTGCACCTGTAGTTGTTATTGAATTAGTATAATTTGATTATATTATCAAATAAACTACTGGTAAAAGAGGGTGTCCGGTTCACCGGTTGAACCCGGACCCCTCTCTTTTTATAAGCATTAAAATGATTTATACGACAATAAAATGGCTTGAGCGTTATAATGAGCGAGCACTATGCGTGCGGCGTCTCGTCTAGCTCTCCGCACCTCATTCATAAGAACACGGAAATGAGCAGCCGTGTTCTTGTTTCTAAATGTAATTAGCGCATTTCTCTGAATGAGGTGCGCGCTTTTTTATTCTCTTAAAAATGGCAAAGTATACCAACTTCATAGTTTGCCTAAAAGTTAATACATATACAAAAATAAAGTACGTTTCTAAAACTAATCGGTTAGTTCATTTGTAAACGTACCTTATTTTTATATATGTAGAATCATTGTCTAATACATCAAAAATGGTAGCAATGAACATAAAAACAGTGTAAGTTAGTTAGTAGAGTGAGTTTGAGAGGAGCTAGGCAAGTGACAGAGATTTTATCATTTAACAACGTAAGTTACTCTTATAGTCCAGAAATTCCGGATGCCCGCAAAGCTGTTCAAAATGTATCCTTCTCCATCCAAAAAGGGGAATGGATTGCAATCGTCGGTCATAATGGTTCTGGAAAATCAACTATGGTTAAAATGGTAAGCGGATTACTTTTCCCTCAAGAAGGAGAAGTCCGTTTTATGAAAGATGTATTAACTGAAGAAAATCTTTGGAAAACGAGATCAAATATCGGAATGGTATTCCAAAATCCTGATAACCAATTCGTTGGCGCAACAGTACAGGACGACGTTGCATTTGCATTAGAAAATAACGGTGTGCCTTTTGAAGATATGGTAAAACGCGTTCATACTTCGCTTGAGCAAGTAAAGATGGACAAGTTTTTAAACCATGAACCCCATCATTTATCTGGTGGTCAGAAGCAGCGTGTTGCAATAGCTGGTGCAATTGCTATGCGGCCTAAACTACTTATTCTAGATGAGGCTACATCTATGCTCGATCCGCAAGGTAGAGATGAAGTATTAAAAACTGTTCGTGCTTTACGTGAAGAAATCGGTTTAACTGTGCTTTCCATTACACATGATGTGGAGGAGGCACTTTATGCAGACCGTATTTTATTTATGAATGACGGAAAAAAATATGCTGAAGGTACACCAGAGGAAATATTTGCTCTAGGGGACAAGCTTGTTGAATTCGGTTTAGAACTGCCCTTTGCAATGAGAATGACAAAGCTTTTCCAATCAAAGGGTGTACAACTAGCAGGAGAACATATGACAGAAGAAGAGTTGGTGAATGATTTATGGACATCAAACTTCAACAAGTAAGTTACGCTTATTCAATGGGTACACCTTTTGAAAAGTTTGCCTTATTTGATGTAGATTTAGCAATTCCGTCGAAAACGTATCAAGCGATAATAGGGCATACTGGATCGGGTAAATCAACCATATTACAGCACTTTAATGGTCTTTTAAAACCGTCAAAAGGACAAGTACATATTGGAGAACGTGTGATTGAGGCTGGGAAAAAGGCGAGGGAGTTAAAACCTATACGCCAAAAAGTTGGAATAGTCTTTCAGTTTCCAGAGCATCAATTGTTTGAAGAAACTGTTTTAAAAGATATTATGTTTGGCCCAATGAACTTTGGTGTGTCTGAACAGGAAGCTGAACAACGTGCAAGGGAGCTTATTAAATTAGTAGGTCTTCCTGAAGGAGTACTAAATAAATCTCCATTTGACTTATCTGGGGGGCAAATGCGACGTGTTGCGATTGCTGGGGTCCTTGCTATGGATCCTGAAGTAATTGTATTGGACGAGCCGACAGCAGGTTTAGATCCACGTGGTCAACGTGAAATTATGGATATGTTTTATCAGCTCCATAAAGAACGGGGATTGACGACAATACTTGTTACACACAGCATGGAAGATGCAGCGCGGTATGCAGATAATATAGCTATAATGCATGAAGGACATTGCGTGTTAAGTGGAACACCTAGAGAAATTTTTGCGGATGGCAAGACGCTCGAAAATTATCGTTTAGAGTTGCCACATATTGTTCGTTTCCAACAAAAGATTGAAAGAATGCTAAATCGGAAATTATCAAAAATCTGTTTAACAGAAGAAGAGTTGGCCGAAGAAGTTGCCCGCGCACTGAGAGAGGGGCGTGATGTGCAATGATGGAAAAAATGATTTTTGGTCGTTATATTCCTGGGGATTCTTTTGTCCATAGGCTAGACCCTCGTTCGAAATTGATTTTTGTATTTGCTTTTATCATAATAGTCTTTTTAGCTAACAATGTGGCCACATATGCTTTAATATTAGCGTTCACATTATTTGTCATCTTTATGTCTAAAATACGTTTGTATTTTTTAATTAACGGATTAAAGCCTGTCATTATATTATTAGTTTTCACGTTCCTTATTCATATAATCTTTACAAGAGAAGGCGATATTCTCTTTGAGCTTGGTTTCTTTAAAGTGTATGAGGAAGGTTTAAGACAAGGGATCTTTATTTCTATTCGTTTCTTAGTGCTAGTATTTATGACATCTATTCTAACGTTAACTACTTCACCTATTTCGATTACAGATGGGATTGAAGTTTTATTAAATCCGTTAAAGAAGCTCAAAATGCCTGTTCACGAATTAGCATTAATGATGTCAATTGCACTTCGTTTTATTCCAACATTAATGGATGAGACGGATAAGATTATGAAGGCGCAAATGGCACGCGGCTCTGATTTAAGTGCAGGACCACTAAAAGATCGTCTTAAAGCAGTTGTACCTCTTCTTGTACCTCTATTTGTAAGTGCATTTAAACGAGCTGAGGATTTAGCTACTGCTATGGAAGTCCGTGGCTACCGTGGAGGAGAAGGTAGAACACGATACCGCCAGCTTAAATGGGATTGGCGGGATTCATTAAGCATCGTCTTGCTGGTAGCAATGACTGCTGTATTAGTATTCTTCCGCAGCTAATACGAGGTGAAGGTATGAGACGTTTAAAAGCAACGATTAGTTATGATGGTACGCTTTTTGCTGGATATCAAGTTCAGCCTGGAGAACGTACTGTGCAGCTTGAACTAGAGAATGTATTAACAAAAATGCATAAAGGATCAAAAGTGAGGGTAACTGCTAGTGGGCGTACTGATGCACGCGTCCATGCAACAGGACAAGTCATTCATTTTGATACGAATCTTACAATACCACTCGACCGTTACAAAAAAGCGTTAAATGTGCAGCTGCCTCGTGATATTCGTGTTTTAGAGGTTGAAGAGGCAGCTAGTGATTTTCATGCAAGATTTAGTGTAAGCGGCAAACGCTATCGTTACATTTGGAATTGCGAGGAAGTACAAAGTCCTTTTCGTAGACAATACACAGTTGATACGAATGGTATTAAACCAGATTTAGAAAAAATGCGAGATGCTGCTCAGTTTATTATCGGTACGCATGATTTTTCATGTTTTTGCGCGGCCAACACAAGTGTTATTGATAAAGTACGCACCGTTCGTAATTTAATATTTGAGTGGCATGGAGAAGAGCTGCACATGGTAATTGAGGGAAATGGCTTTTTATATAACATGGTGCGAATCATTGCTGGCACACTTTGGGAAGTGGGGATCGGTAAACGTGAACCGGGTGATTTACTAGACATCGTTGCATCGATGGATCGCGGAAAAGCTGGCAAAACCGCGCCAGCACACGGTTTGTATCTTGAAAAAGTATACTATTAATGGGCTAATGGATTAGTGTTTGTTTGTCACTAAATAAAAAACAACTTTTCCAGGTGTGCACTTTTTCACTTGACTTCTTTTGTAATTTATTATATTATGACATATGGTATTTTCATTACCAACCACAAATAAGCCCCGAAACTTATAAGTGTATACTAATGAAAAATAACGGTAATCGAATCGATTAGGAGGATATATAAATGCGTACAACATTCTTGGCTAAAGGTCACGAAGTAGAGCGTAAATGGTTAGTTGTTGACGCAGAAGGCCAAACACTTGGACGTTTAGCTTCTGAAGTAGCTTCTATCTTACGCGGTAAACATAAACCAACATTCACACCAAACGTTGACACAGGTGATCACGTAATCATCATCAACGCAGAAAAAATTCAATTAACTGGTAACAAATTAGAAGGTAAAATTTACTACCGTCACACTCAATTCGCTGGTGGTTTAAAACAACGTACAGCTGGTGAAATGAAAGAAAAATACCCAACACAAATGCTTGAATTAGCAGTAAAAGGTATGCTTCCTAAAAACTCTTTAGGTCGTAAAATGTTCGGTAAACTTCACGTTTACGCTGGAGCAGAACATCCACATGCAGCACAAAAACCAGAAAGCTATACGCTTCGCGGATAATTAATTAGAGGAGGATATACACTTGGCACAAGTTCAATATATCGGCACTGGTCGCCGTAAAAGCTCAGTAGCTCGCGTACGTCTAGTACCAGGCGAAGGCAAAATCGTTATCAACAACCGTAACATCGAAGACTACTTACCATTCGAAACTTTACACTTAATCATCAACCAACCTTTAGAAGCTACTCAAACTAAAGGTAGCTACGATGTATTCGTAAACGTAAACGGTGGTGGATTCACTGGTCAAGCTGGTGCAATCCGTCACGGTATCGCTCGTGCGTTACTACAAGTTGACCCAGATTTCCGTCCAGCACTTAAATCTGCAGGTTTACTAACTCGTGACCCACGTATGAAAGAACGTAAAAAATACGGTCTTAAAGGTGCTCGTCGTGCGCCTCAATTCTCAAAACGTTAATATTACGTTATATCAACGTTTTAAAACCCTTTCTCGGATTGCCGAGAAAGGGTTTTTTTGTGGTTCACAAAGGATAAAATGCTTTGTGAGAAACCATGTTATTTTCAGTGGCGTTAAATTCGAGCCGCATTCATAATGTCTTGAATTTTTTCAACTAAGTTAAGTATGAGAAATCCATTACCTTCAGAACTTTTACGTTTTCCTATTGGTAAAGTTCGTTTAATAAGCTGTGCATAAATTTCTGTTTCACTAAAAGGTCTACCAAACTCTCTTTCACTTAAATTAATAAGCAATGCTATAGCGCCAGCGATGTGAGGGGTAGCCATTGATGTGCCGGAAAGAGAAGCGTATTTGTGTCCTAAGTAAGTAGAAACAACTTCTACTCCAGGAGCAACAATATCTATTTCTTCATTGTTATTTGTAAACGGAGCAAGCCTTAAGTTATGATCAACGGCTCCAACTTGAATGACTTCATTATATTTTCCAGGATAAGAATACTCAAATGTATCTTCAATATTATCCCCTTCGTTTCCAGCTGCGACAACAACAGATATATCTTGGCTAACTGCGTTTTGTATGGCTTTATGCAATTCTGGAACATCTTCAGGACCACCAAGTGACATTGAGATTACGCGTACTCGTTCTCCTTGTGGTCCACGCCATTCTACTGCATAGTTAATAGCGTTGATAATCCACTCATAATCTCCCGTTCCTTGTCCAGTTAATACTTTCAAACTTAAAATTTTAGCTTTAGGAGCTACACCAACAACGCCTTCATTATTTAAACTAGCGGCTATCGTTCCTGAGACATGGGTTCCATGTCCATTGTTATCTTCAAATATATTAGGGTCTCCATCATAATCGGAAGTAAAATTTCGTCCGTCGATAATTTGATCTTTGAGGTCGGGATGGTCGGTTTCAATACCAGTATCAATTACTGCAATTACAATGCCTTCACCTTGATTACTATCTTCCCAAATCGAGGGTGCTTGAATTAAATCTACCCCTTTTGGTGTTTCGTTTGCCATTTCTACAATCGACTCAATAGTGTAAGGGATTAATTTGACTTGTAACGGCTTATGAATCATTTTCATCCTCCTTCAAATTAAAATATGGAAGTTACCAATTGGTAATGACTTCCTATTTTATAAGTTCAACATAAAGTTTTGTATTCCTTCTTTCGTATATAAATTTTACATTCCATCTAAGGGGTAGGTTTATTTCAGAGAAGATAAACTTTCATTAAAAAATTCCCCCTTAATTTAGTACCCAAAAATAACTACTACTTACGGGTCATTTATTTTTAGGTGCTGTTTAGTATATAGTAAAAGATAAAATATAAGTTAATGTATATAATGTAAATACCTAGTAGTAACTCTTTAATTAAAGAAATTATTTTTGGGTTTTGTTATGACGACAATATCTATCTAATGCTGGGAGAAAATTATGAGGGAAAATCAAAAGATATTAAAAATAGTAAAGAACATAATATTTTTGATGCTTCTATTAATTGGGGTTTTATTAGTATTCCATAATACAATAGAAAATCGACTTGTTTCAATGGGAACAGATTCAATTAAAATAGATACAATAAGTGCAAGTGAGATAGAAAAAAATAATGAAAAGAATACTTCGTTTAACTTTGAAGAGGTAGAAGAATTAGATTTAAAGACAATTCTTAAAGCGAATTTAAATAAGGATGATATATCCGTCATCGGAGCTATAAGCATTCCAAGTGTTAATTTGAATTTGCCTATCGGGAAAGGAACTTCTAGTTATACACTAGCATTAACAGCAGGAACAATGAAAGAGAACCAAGCAATGGGAGAAGGCAATTATGCTTTAGCAGGGCATCATATGGATCGCGAAGATTTACTTTTTAGCCCTTTATTTCAAGTTGAAAAGGGTGCAGCAGTTTATCTAACAGATTTAAAGTATGTTTATGAATATCAGGTAGACGAGCAAAGAACAATCGAGGCAACAGCAATTGAAGTACTTGATGAGATAGAAGGAAAGAAAATCTTAACTTTAATTACATGCGATAATGATGGTAACGCTAGATTACTGACAAGGGCTCATTTCGTAAAAAAAATACCGATTAAAGAGGCGACAAGTAAAGTAATAGAGGCTTTTCAAATAGAGTTGAATAATAAATAAAAGAGGATCGAAAACGAAACACATCAACATTACGAGTTGATGTGTTTTATTTTTAAGAAAAAATTCAAAACCTCTGGATATATCTTTCGAATTTTTAAGACATTATTTTAGATAAAATCTCATTCATATCATTTATATTTTCACGGACCTTTACAGCACTTAAGTAATCAATTTTATCATGATAGGACTCAGCTTGCTCTCTTTGCTCATCTATAGACAAATTCTCATATGCTTCAATTCGGTTCCCTGTTGATTTTTTATAATCCTCCATTAAATTTGTTTCTAATTCCTGTACCTTATTATTAATTTCACTTAAAGTTTTAGTCATAGCAAGTGCTTCATTTTTGAGCTCTTCATTTGTGTTATTCGAGAATGCCGCGGCCTTTCTTTTTTGCTCGCTTAACCCACTTTTAATAGATTGAAGCATTTCGTTATATTCAGAATCTACTACCATATGATCAAGAACTTGTAGTGTATTATCTATTAGTATTTCCAATCTTTTTTTGGCGTCTTCCATATAGATTCCCACCTTTATATACATTTGTATTGATAATATGTACAAAAAACAGCGAGATATTCGGGTGGAATAACACGCTTATTTATAAACAGAATTTTTTAAGGTTTATTTAGATGGAGAAGTGAAAATTTAAATGGTAAAATAAAGGAAATTTTACAAGTGTGTCTGGAGGATTATGATGGTAAAATCTATAAAAGGCCAATTCTTTTTATCGATAGCAGTTGCTCTGGGTTTTATAATTAATTCTTTTAACTATACGGACTTTTCATTTCGGGGAGAATTTAATCTTCCTAGACTGTTATTTTATTTAGTAATGATTATTTCAGTTTATAATGCAGGGATGCTAACACAGCAATATATGCAATCAAGAAAAGAAAAATCAAAATAAAAAATGACCGTAGTTATAATAAACAGGATAATCACTTTGTTCAGATTCACTTGGTAAAATATTTTCGTGTGTTTAGCGTTAGAATAAATAACTTCGAAACATGTTTTCCCTCTTTCAGGACATCATAAAAATAAAGGAGGGACAATTATGGGGAGAAGAAATAGAAATAAAATTTTAATACCAGAAGCAAGACAGGCGCTGGATCAATTAAAGGCCAAAGTTGCTGGCACGGCTAATCCTGAACAGGCTAAATTTGAGGTTGCCCAAGAAATCGGTATACCGTTAAAAGAAGGCTATAATGGAAAGCTTACTTCTGAAGAAGCTGGCAAGGTCGGTGGACAATTAGGTGGTAATATGGTTAAGGAGCTTGTAAAGATGGCTCAAGAAAACTTAACTAAAAAACAATCATGAAAAAGAAACTCATTTTTAAGTTTTTGCACATATAAGGCTCTCAATGCATTTGCTTTGGGGCTTTTTTTATTTTGTAAAACGAAAAAAGTCAATAAGGCTGAAGAAATTTTATTATTCCTCCAGCCTGATACATATTCAAAACGATTTATAAATAAATTTTCCCCGTACCAATAATTATTGCTGGACCTCCAACTTTTATTTTTTGAATGGCATTTTTAGACTTGTGAATTGTTATATCAATGTAGCTTGGGCGCCCCATTTCAAATCCTTGTTCACTTCTAATTTGGTAGACGCCGTCCGCATTGCTAGGAATAACACCATATTTTATTAAATAAGCTCCTAATGGTCCACTTGCACCTCCAGTTGCCGGATCTTCAGCTATACCCATTGCAGGTGCAAACATTCGACTATGAACCTGCGAAACTTCCTCTACCGTTTCAGTAGTAAATGTAAAAATATGCTGACGATTTGGATGTGTATTAAAATGTTCCTGCCATACATCTGTACGGAAATTTATTTTCTTCATTGCAGCTAATGATTTAATTGGAATAAACAAAAAAGGTACGCCTGAGGAAACAGAAATTATAGGCAATGTTTGAGCAATTTCTTCTTTTTCCAATGATAAAAGCTGTGAAATTAAATCTATATCCGTAAAGGTTTCTCCAAACTCTGCAATCGGTTGTTCCATCTCGCTCTTAATAATATTATTATTTTCCTTATAAACAGTAACTGGAATGTCTCCAACTCCTTCTTCTAAAACCCATTCATTGGAGCCGTCGTTTGTAGAAACAATCCCTTTTGTAGCTAATACATAAGCTGTTCCTATTGTTGGATGTCCTGCCATAGGAAGCTCTAACTTCGGAGTGAAAATGCGTAATTTTTTAGTGTTATTAGGAACACTAGGTGGAAATACGAATGTTGTTTCAGATAAATTTAATTCATTAGCAATTAATTGCATCATTTCTGTCGTAAGACCTTCTGCGTTTTCAAAAACAGCAAGTGGATTGCCTCCGAATCTTTTATTTGTAAATACATCGACTAACGTATACACATATTCTTTCAAATACCTTCCCCCCAGTTTTAAAATTTTAGACTGTACTTACAAATTTATAAGTATGTATTTATTATACAGTTTTGTAAAAGGAAATATGGTAATTTAGAGTAACATGAATTAAAGGGATGCCCAGTTAAACTAGGCATCCCTTTGAAATTAAAAAGAGCAATGGTTCACTTAGGGCACACAAACTGCTTACAAATGTGGGATAGGAAGAACAATCTAAATTCCCTTAAATGGATTTTTCCACTCCATTAAAACTCCATAATTAAGTGATTCCTCATCATCCAAGTAATTCTCTACTACAGTTAAGGGTAAGCGACCGCATCTTAATAAAAAAGAAATTACGGGGTCATGCAGCTCCCCTCGAACAACTGCGTCGATATATTCGTTAGCTGTCATGTTGTTAGCATGTTTGTAGTATCCAGGCATTCGTCCGCCGCCAAGCAAGCGGTCTAATCCTTTTTCAATTATTACATGATACATGGATTGCATCATAATTTTCCCAAGTCCTAGAGATCGGAAAGCAGGCCGAACGCTTATATCTACAATATAAAGTGTATTGCCATTTGGATCGTGGTTTGTAATATAGCCGTGGTCGGTTGCTTCTGCCCAAGTATGTTCAGGGTGTGCAGGGTCAAAGTGAACACAAACCCCTGTCAATGAGCTAACGACCTTCCCGTCAATTTCAATGCATAAAGCACCTTCGGGGAAAAGTGTTACATGATTTGTTAGCTGTTTTTTATTCCACCATAATTCTGATGGAAAAGGAGGTGGGAAACATTCCGCTTGTATCTCGATTAAGTCATCGAAATCATCTGTTGAATAGTTGCGGATAATAATTGGTACTGGTTTTCCGTTATCAAATAATAGCTGCTCACTCCGATACATGTGCTTCTCCCCCTAAACAAAAATTTCTATTCCCAATCTGTGTATAAATCAACTCTTCGATCACGCCAAGTAGTTACAGAGCCTTTTTCTCGCACTTTATAAAGCAGCTCAAGATCTAAATCTGCTGTAATAATCATATCGTTGTTAATTTCCCCTTCAGCTAAAAGACCCTTAGGAGGGAAAGGTACATCATTAGGAGTAATAATTGCAGCTTGCCCAAAGTTTGCACGCATAAAATCAACAGTAGGAAGAGCTCCTACAGTACCTGTTAAGACAACATATACTTGATTTTCGATCGCGCGGGCATGACTTGTATAACGTACACGATGGAAACCGTGGCGGTCATCTGTGCACGATGGACAGAAGATGACATCTGTTCCTTTTGCTTTTGCCATACGAACGATTTCTGGGAATTCAATGTCATAACAAGTAAGAATTGCAATTTTCCCTTTGTCTGTATCGAATATTTCTAAACCTTCACCGCGAGACATATTCCATTCATGGACTTCTGTAGGAGTAATATGAAGTTTCGCCTGTGTTCCGATTCGACCGTCCGGGTAAAATAAATGGGCGGTGTTGCGCAATTTTCCATTTACCTCGACAACATGCGTACCCGCAATAATATAAATATTATACTTTTTAGCAAATGAAACGAATAATTCTTGATATTGCTCTGTATAGGAAGGTAAATCATTAATTGTTAGAGCTTTGCCGTCTTTGCCTTTAATCGATAGTAATTGTGTTGTAAAAAACTCAGGGAATAAAATGAACTCTGTATCAAACTCTAAAGCTGCCTTTATATAATGCTCACATTGGTGAGCAAATTCCTCGAAAGACTGAATTGAATGTAGATGATATTGTACTGCTGAAACACGAAACTTCATACACAACCCTCTTTTTTAAGATTTTTTTGATAGTTATATTATAGGAGATTTTCTGCTTAAATGAAGTATTTAAACTTCTCTTCTCCATGCATAAAAGTTTTTAATGAAAGTTTATTGTAAATTTGTATACTTATGTATACAATTGTATGCAGAGGGCGGTGCATTTTTATGATTAGCAAACAGAATGGTCAATTAGGTGAAGTGGCTTTTTCTGAACATGATCAAGGAATCGGTAAGCGAGGAAGAGGAAGTCATGGAGCCAAAACATTTAGACGTGGAAGAGTGTTAGCTTTTTATCAGCAGCTAGTTATTAAGCGGGATACACTAAAGAAACAATTGGCATGCCCAGAATATCAAACAATACAGCAAGTAATTGCAGGTGAACTAAAAGCAACTGAGGACATCATAAATGACTTCAAAGCAGCCTTTGAATTACAAGAGGTTTCTAATGAAATATCAGACTTAAATAAGCATGACAAGTCTAATCAATAACTGTAGACTTTCAATAACTAATTTACATGGATTCAAATAACTTTTACTATCGTATCAACAGAAAGAAGGTACATCATGCAAGCCATATTCTCCTTAAAGAAATATATGAAACCATATATGGTCTTTGCAATTATCGCTCCATTAATGATGGTGCTTGAAGTAGCGATGGATTTAATTCAACCGACAATTATGCAGCATATTATTGATAATGGTATTGCAAAAGACAATATGCCATACGTAATTAAAATGTTTGGACTGATTATTCTATGTGCAGTGATGGGATTAATAGGCGGTGCTGGTTGTTCCATTTATGCTTCAAAGACAGCCATTAATTTTGCGGCGGATATTCGCCAAGATTTATATGAGACAATTACGTATTTTTCAAATAGTAATAAAGATCATTTTACGATTGGGAAGCTCATTACAAACATTACGAGTGATGTGGAAATGTTGCAGCGAGCACTTACGATGCTATTAAAGATTTTTGTACGCGGTCCATTCACTTTTATTGGTGCCATTGTCATCGTATTTATTACAGCCCGTGAACTATTTCCAATTTTATTAGTTGTTGTGCCAATCCTGGCAATATCCATTTATTTTTTCACAAAATTATCTGGAAAGCTATTTTTAAAAGTACAAGAAGCGATAGATGCCGTAAACACAAGAGTACAAGAAAATTTAGCCGGCATCCGTGTCATTAAAGCTTATAACCGCAAAAAACATCAAATCGAGCAATTTACAACGGTAAATGAAACATTAATGAAGCGGAATATTCACGCAGATCAAATCATTGGCATTCTAATGCCTTTAACTGCATTTGTCGTTAATATGGGCATTATTGCAGCTCTATGGATGGGTGCTTTCAAGATAGGGAATGAAACAATTGAGGTAGGGGTAATTTTAGCATTTATTAACTATTTAATGATGATTATGGGTGGGTTAATGAGTTCTTCTAATGTATTAATGCAAATTGCCCGTGCAGTACCAAGTGCCAAACGCATTGTCGAGGTGCTTGAAGAAAAATCTGAAATTAAAAATATTGAAAACCCAATGAGTACCCCTATTAAAGGTGCTGTTGAGTTTGAAAATGTTAGTTTTGCTTATAACAAAAATAATGAACCAGTGTTAAAGAATATTTCCTTTAAAGCGAATCCAGGAGAGACTATCGGTATTGTTGGCATGACTGGTAGTGGGAAATCAACTATTGTTCAATTAATACCAAGAATGTTTGAAGCGGATCAAGGGGTTATTAAAATCGATGGCCAACCTATTCGTCACTATGATTTACATACATTACGAAGTTCAATTGGCTTTGCTCCTCAAAAGGCAACTTTATTTTCCAGAACAATTGAAGCGAATGTGAAATACGGGAATGACGAGGCAACAATGGACGAATTAATAGAAGCATTAGAATCTTCCTGTGCATTAGAATTTGTTGAAAAGTTTGATGATAAACAACAGCATCATATCACGCAAGGTGCAACCAACCTATCAGGCGGACAGAAGCAGCGTCTTGCAATGGCCCGTGCATTTATTCGCAAGCCGGCAATATTAATTTTAGACGATACAACATCTGCTGTAGATAGTTTTTCAGAGAGAAGAATACAAAATGCCATCGCAAACAATTTTAAGGAAAGTACGAAGTTTATTGTGTCATCGAAAATTTCATCGATTCGTCATGCGGATAAAATATTGGTGTTGGATGATGGCAGTATCGTAGGGCAAGGGACCCATGAAGAACTACTTGAAACAAATAGGGTATATCAAGAAATTGTTTCAACACAGCTGGTAAGAGGAGGGATTTTAAATGAATAAATCACCAGAAAAATCACCTGGACCTCCTCCAATTGGAAAACACCCCGGTCCAAGATTTAATGGTCCAGCAGAAAAAGCAAAAAATCAAAAAGCGACACTTAAACGAATTTGGTTATATTTAAAAAACCAAAAAATAGGAATCATCAGCTCTATTTTCTTTGTAGTTTTTTCATCTATTTTAAACTTATTAGGTCCGTTATTAATTGGAATTATTATCGATGAACATATTTTAAAGTTTGATATTGATGGAACTATAAGAATGATTTTGATACTTGCAGGAATATATATTGTATCTGCAATATTTATGTGGCTGCAAACTTTTGTGATGATTCGTGTATCACAAAAAACCATTCATCAGCTTCGACAACATTTATTTGAGAAGTTCCAATCACTTCCTTTATCAACTTTCGATAAACGTCAACAGGGCGATTTAATGAGTCGGATGACAAATGATATTGAAAATTTAAATGCTGCACTATCACAAAGTGTTATTCAAATCATTTCAACAATATTATCAGTAGTGGGAACTGCAATTGCAATGTTTTATTTAAACTGGGTATTAGCGGTAGTAACACTACTTGTTATTCCAATTATAATTTGGTCTACGAAACAAATTATTAAACGAAGTAGTAAGAATTACGTTCAGCGTCAAAAAGATTTAGGGAATTTAAATGGTTTTATTGAGGAAACGATATCGAATTCCCATATTACAACATTATTCGGAAAAGAAGAGCAGACGATTGCTCAATTTAAACAAGCAAATGAAAAACTAAGAGCATCTGCTTTAAGTGCAGATATTACTTCGGGATTCCTTGGACCAATCAACAACTTCATTAATAACTTCGGGATTGGGTTAATAATTGGTGTAGGGGCTTTAATGGTATTAGGCAACTTTGGGGTTTCAATTGGGGTGATTGCTTCCTTTGTTACTTATTCAAGACAATTCTTCCGTCCAATTAACCAATTGTCGAATTTATTAAATACATTCCAATCTGCTATCGCAGGAGTAGAACGTGTATTTGAAATATTAGATGAAAAAGAAGAAGCAGCAGATGTTGCGGGAGCAATTGCCAAGAAACGTTATAATGGGGATGTCGAGTTTCGTAATGTCCAATTTTATTATCAAAACGATAAACCAATTCTTCATAACCTTTCATTCCATGCTAGGGCAGGAGAAACGATTGCCCTTGTTGGTCCGACGGGTTCAGGGAAAACAACAATAATACAACTGCTTAATCGTTTTTATGATGCCAAAAGCGGTGAAATATTAATTGATGGAGAAAATATTAAACAGTACCAAATGGAAAACTTACGTGATCATATTGGCATAGTACTGCAAGATACGTATCTTTTCTCGGGGACAGTTCGAGAAAATATCCGTTACGGTAAGCTGGATGCGACAGATGAAGAAGTCGAAAAAGCTGCGAAAATCGCCTACGCCCACAATTTTATAAAATACTTGCCGCAATCATATGACACGATGCTTGTTTCAGGCGGACTGAATTTAAGTCAGGGTCAACGCCAGTTAATCGCAATTGCACGGGCAATATTGGAAGACCCTGATATATTAATACTAGATGAAGCTACTTCAAGCGTTGATACAATGACAGAAGTACACATTCAAAAAGGGTTAAATAATTTAATGAAGGGTCGTACAAGCTTTGTTATTGCACATCGTTTAAAAACAATTGAAAATGCGGATCAAATATTAGTTATTAAAGATGGAGTAATATTAGAGAAAGGCAACCATGAAACATTAATGATGCAAAAGGGCTTTTACGAAAATCTGCAAAACCAATTGCAGCTTCAATAATCTTTTAAGCTGTCCACTTTTATAAGAAGGTGGATAGCTTTTTGATTTTGAAAAAAACGATGAAACCGTTCTAAATAGTTTAATGATTGAACATACTATATTTGTTTTTATGTAATTTGAACTTTACGCATACAAAACCAACTTCAAGCGTATAGTAGTTCAAAAGGTTGCTAAAGGCGGTGTAATAGTTTTGAAGCGGTGGATCGCTCTAGGAGTTATTTTGTTATGTTGTTTACTTGTTGTATTTTATGAGACAAGCGCATCCGATCGACGTTTCTTTTTACCAGAACCATTAGGTGGAGTGAAAATAGTCGTTGATGCTGGCCATGGAGGAATTGATGGGGGAGCTTCATCGGGAGAAGTTATTGAAAAAGATGTAACGCTTGCAATTGCTAAAAAGGTGGAACGCCAATTAAAGCGTATGGGAGCGGAAGTAGTCATGACCCGAACAACAGATGAGGATGTACTAGCTGAACATGCTCCAAGTGAAGAATTTGCTACATTAAGAGAAAGAAAAAAGCAAGATATCTTTTTAAGAGCTAATCTTGTGAAGTCCAATGAACCAGATATTTTCATTACCATTCACGCAAATGCCATTCCTGAAGAAAAATGGCGAGGGGCACAAGTTTTTTATCATAAAGATGGACACGCCAATAGTGAATTGTTAGCAAAGTCTGTTCAATCCTCTATTAAAGAAACTTTGCAAAATACGGATCGTGAAGCATTGGCCATTAAGCAAATCTATCTTTTAAAGAAAACAGAGGTTCCTTCAGTATTAGTCGAAACAGGGTTCTTAAGCAATAACGAAGAACGTAAATTATTATCCGATGAAGACTATCAAGAGAAAATGGCAAATGCAATTGTGGAAGGTATTGAAAACTATGTAAACTTGGAATTCGAATAATGAAAAACATTTTTTGATTTTTAAAGTTATTTTAGTTTATGGTACAAGCCTTATAATGTCAGGGTTTCTAAGTATTATTAAGCAGTTATTATTTATAAAAAAATATTATTTGATAAAACCATTCACGACTTCTTGTGAATGGTTTTTTAATTTTGTATATGAATTATTTATCAAATGTAAAAGTTATAAATCTAGTAATAATATATGTAAAAAGTTCCATAACCAATCGTTTTTGTCATAATTTTATGGTTGAATAAGTGTAGTTCTTTGAAAGGGGTTAAGGTATGGGATACATCGAATTGATGGATATTTCAAAGTCATACAACAAACAAAGTAATGTATTGAATGGTATTGACTTGAACATAGAGAAAGGTGAATTTTTCGTCTTAGTTGGGCCTTCTGGTTCAGGGAAAAGTACATTACTTCGGATGATTGCAGGGCTAGAAGAAATTTCAGGAGGGACATTAAAAATTAATGAGAAGATCGTGAACCATCTTCCTCCAAAGGATCGCAATCTGTCGATGGTTTTCCAAAACTATGCACTATATCCTCACTTAACAGTTGAACAAAATATATTATTTGGACTAAATGCAAGAAAAATAGATAAACAAGTGCAAAAGAAAAGATTAGAAGAAACAGCGAAACTAATGGGTTTAAGCGACTTGTTAAAACGCAAGCCTCGTGAACTATCTGGCGGGCAAAGACAACGTGTTGCTTTAGCACGCGCGGTAGTTAGTGAGGCACCACTGTGCTTAATGGACGAGCCGTTATCAAATTTAGATGCCAAATTACGTGCCAATATGAGAATTGAAATTCGACGTCTTCAAAAGCAGTTAGGTTTAACAATGATTTATGTTACACATGACCAAGTTGAGGCAATGACGATGGGTGATCGAATTATGGTGCTAAATGATGGAGTTATTCAGCAAGTTGGTGAACCAATTACGCTTTATAACAAGCCATCAAATTTATTCGTAGCTTCTTTCATTGGTTCTCCAAAAATGAATTTAGGAAAAGCAGTTTTAACAGACGACCATCTTATTATTGAAGAAGAACTCAAAATACCTATTAACTCAACTCAAATAGAAACAAATATTAAAAATAAAAACTTAATTATTGGCATCCGAGCTGAGAATTTGCCTTTGGGGTCAAATGGTGAAGAAACCTATGAAATAGAGGTTGTGAACGTCGAACAACTAGGAAATGAAACATTAGTATCTTTTGAAGTCGGATCAGAACTGTGGACGGCGAAATGGCTTGGTCAATGGTTAGGAAAAGTGGGGGATAAGGTACCGGTTCATATTTCAATCGAAAATATACATTTCTTCGATGCGCATACAGGAAACTTAATTCAAGCTGCTTCCAATACGAATAAACAAGAGGTTGTGAAGATATGAGTATGAGTAATCCTACACTTGAATCATTGGAAAATGAAATTAGTGAAATTAATTTCGAGCAAATCAAAAAGAAACAACGTTTGAAGAGTTTTGCTAAAGGGATGTTGTTTTTACTTCCATCCATTGTATTATTCGGAGCATTTTTGTTTTATCCGCTGTTCAAAACGATTTATCTTAGTTTCTTTTTAACAAATGCACAAGGTGAAACGACTGTGTTTGTTGGACTGCAAAACTATATTGATATGTTTGCTTCTCCAGTATTTCAACAAAGTATGAAGTCAACATTCTTATTTGTTTTATATACTGTTCCAACTACAGTTGTTATTGCACTGTTCTTGGCAGTGCTTGCAAATGAAAAACTTAAAGGGATTGGATTATTCCGTACGATTTTTTCTTCGACGATGGGAATCTCAGTTGCGGCAGCTTCTGTATTTTGGTTATACATGTTTCATCCTTCGATTGGCTTTTTAAATAAAATGCTCGAAATATTTGGGATTGACGCTATTGGTTGGTTGACTGATCCAAAATGGGCATTACTTGCAGTTTCTGCAACAACGATTTGGATGAATCTAGGATTTACATTCTTAATTTTACTAGGCGGTCTTCAATCCATAGATTCCTATTTATATGAAAGTGCAGATATTGACGGTGCGAGTTATTTTTATAAATTGCGAAGAATCACAATTCCAATGTTATCTCCAACACTCTTTTTTGTCATTACAGTCACAATTATTAATGCGTTCCAAACATTTGGACAAATCGATATTTTAACTCAAGGCGGCCCACAAAATACGACGAATTTAATCGTTTACTCAATTTATCGTGAGGCTTTTGCAAATTATCAATTTGGTACTGCCAGCGCTCAGTCAATCGTCTTATTTATCATTATTCTCGTTATGACGGTACTACAGTTCAAACTTGGTGAAAGGAAGGTTCATTATCAATGACCGTGCCAATCAGCAGAAAAATTCTATTTTATATATTGCTGATGATTTCAGCACTTGTGATATTCGCACCAGTCATAATGGCCTTCGTTATGAGCTTTATGGACAACAAAGACATTATGACTGGAAGTTTGCCGCAGACATTATCCTTTGACAATTATGTCAAGGCATTTGAAAAGTTTCCGCTGCTGAAGTATTTGTTTAATAGTTTAGTAGTCGCACTTGTTATTACGTTTGGACAATTGGTTTTATCTAGTTTAGCGGCTTATGCCTTTGTATTTTTAGAGTTTAAAGGCAGAGACTTTTTATTCTTTTTATTTATCGCAACGATGATGGTGCCATTTGAAGCATCTATTATTCCAAATTTCCATATCATCCGTGATCTAGGATGGATTGATAAATATCTAGGATTAACAGTGCCATTTTTTGCAATGGCATTTGGAACTTTCTTACTTCGACAAAACTATAAGCAAATTCCGAAAGAGTTAAGAGAAGCAAGTCTAATTGAAGGAATGGGCGATTTTAAGTTCTTTTTAAAGGTTGTACTGCCTGTTTCAAAAACAAGTTTAGTTACTTTGGGTGCTTATGGCTTTTTAACATCTTGGAACATGTATCTATGGCCGCTGCTTTCAACAACAAATGATACAGTCAGAACAGTTCAAATCGGGTTAAAGCAACTACAAAATCAAGAGCAGCTAAATGATTGGGGGATGATTATGGCGGGTGCCATTATTGTCATTATCCCAACCTTAGTGTTGTTGTTCCTCGGACAAAAGAAATTGCAAAAAGGCTTAACTGAAGGAGCAATTAAATAAGGAATACAATGGTTTATACCTTTTCTCTTCATTCGTCAAATGGATAAAAGGATAAATAATAGATCAATGAACTAAAAAGGAGTAGGAAAAATGAAAAAACAATTTTTACTAACGTCTTTAATGATGTTGCTTGTTGTGATTTTAGCGGCATGTAACTCAAATGAAAGTTCATCAACAACAGAAACGAATTCATCGAATAACTCGGAATCTACGGGAGATACTGAATCAAAGGAAAAGCAAATCGTAACATTTTGGCACTCAATGAGTGGTGCTGGTCAAGAAACGTTGAACGCAATCGTTGAAGATTACAATAACTCTCAAGATGACATTCAAGTAAATGCTGAATTCCAAGGGACATATGACGAGTCATTAACAAAATTTAATGCCGTGGCAGGAAGTGACAGTGCGCCAACAATGATTCAAACTTTTGAAATCGGAACAAGATCTATGATTAATAGCGGTCAAATTGTGCCGATTCAAGAATTTGTTGATGCAGATGGCTATGATATGAGCGGTCTGGAAGAAAATATCACGAACTACTATTCATTAGATGGTAAATTCTATTCAATGCCGTTTAACTCTTCTACACCAGTTATGTACTACAATAAAGATGCATTTAAAGAAGCTGGACTTGATCCAGAAGCTCCACCGGAAACTTTTGAAGAGGTAGAAGCTGCAGGAAAAGCGATTGTTGAATCGAACCCAGACATGAAAGGTTTTGCTTTACAAGCGTATGGTTGGTTATGGGAGCAATTACTGGCAAACCAAGGTGCGTTATTATTAAATAATGACAATGGACGTACAGGTACGCCTACAGAAATTGGTTGGACAGAAGAAGAAGGCAAGTCGATCTTTGAGTGGGTAAAACGTATGGTAGACGCTGGTACTTTTGCGAACTATGGTACAAACAGCGATAATATGATGGCTGGTTTCTTAGCTGGAGATGTAGCAATGTTCCTACAATCTTCTGCTAGTTCACGAGATGTAATTGACAATGCACCATTTGAAGTAGGAATTGCTTTTTTACCGCATCCAGAAAATAAAGAACGTCAAGGGGTAGTTATTGGCGGTGCCAGCCTTTGGATGATCGACGGCAAACCTGAAGCAGAACAAAAAGCAGCTTGGGAGTTTATGAAATACCTTCAAACACCAGAGGTACAAGCGAAGTGGCATATCGGAACAGGGTACTTTGCAATTAACCCAGCTGCATATGATGAGCAAATTGTAAAAGATGCATATGCTGAAAAACCACAATTACAAGTTACAGTTGATCAGCTGCAAGCAACTAAACCTTCTTATGCAACACAAGGTGCACTAATGGACATGCTTCCAGAGGGACGTAAAGTTATGGAAACTGCTTTGGAAAAAGTCTACAATGGCGGGGATGTTGATGAGGCCTACAATACAGCAGTAGAGCAATTTAATGCAGCAATCGAAAAAGCAAATGCTGCCCGCGGTGAATAATAAGGTTGAATAAATAATAATATTTAGTTAAGGAATAAAGCGTTGAATATTGCGCTTTATTCTTTTTCTATTTAAATAGAGCTTAATGGGTATTATACATATAGCAACTTGGATAGATATGGAGTGTAAATAAATATGAAGCTGCTTAAAATATGGATTGTATTTTTTATTTTGGTGCTCCTTGGATTAATAGTTTTTGGTATTAGAGAAAATGAAGCATTGCCTGGAATTATAGACAAGCCTAAAATATTTGCTCATAGAGGTGCAATTAATAGCTTCAATGAAAGTACCATCACGTCATATAAAATTGCAGCAAAAAATGGCGTGGATGCTTTAGAACTGGATCTGCGAATGACAAAAGATAATGTGTTAATTATCATGCATGATGAAACAATTGACCGAACAACAAATGGTAAAGGAAAAGTAAATGACTTATCTTTAGAAGAAATTAAAAAATATGAAACAATAGGCAAATATAATGGAAAAACGACAAAAGAAGATATTCCGACGTTGGAAGAATTATTTCAAACTTTTGGAGATACACAAAGATACTATATAGAAACTCGATTAGTAAATGGAGAAGCTATTATGGAGGAGCCGTTAGTCCAATTGCTGAAGAACTATAATTTATTAAAGAAAGAAAAAGTCGCTATTCAATCCTTTTCTGAAAAAAGTTTGGAAAAGATGGCAAAACTAGCTCCTGACTTACGTTTAACTTTGCTTTTCAAAAAAGGCAAATTCGATTTAAATAAAGCGTTAAGCGTTGATTATCCCGTTATTGGTTTAGAATCCTCTGATGCAAGCATAAAAACAATTAATGCTTTGCATAAACAAGGAAAAGAAGTACATGTGTTTTTTCATAATGTAGAATCGATAGAAGCACAACAAGAAAAAATGAGAGAATTAAATGTAGATGGTTACTTTACAGATAATATTTCTTTTACTAAGAAGTTATTAAATCGGTAATTTAATGCGGGAATGTGAAAAATGATGTAGTAGAATGTTTCATTAAAGCATTCAACGATCACTGTGTTATACTAAAATTGAAGCAAATATAGGGGAGTGTTTCGAGTGATAAACGAACAACAAGTACGTGAAATATTAGGGCAGTTACAAGATCCTTTTTTACATAGAACGTTTGCTGAAACAAATGCGGTAACAAACGTATCCATTAAAGAAGAAAAAAATCATGTTAGTGTAAAAGTAGCAATTGCAAAAACGAATACACCTGAACAAATGCAATTACAAATGAAAATTGTAGAAATTTTAAAAGAAGCTGGTGCTGCAACGGTGGGCATTCGTTTTGAGGAATTGTCTCCAGACGTATTAGAAAGTTTCCGTGGCAAAGCAACAGAATCAGAGGTGCATGATTTACTTTCTCCATTATCTACAGTTCAATTTATTGCAATTGCTTCTGGTAAAGGTGGAGTAGGGAAATCTACAGTTTCGGTTAACTTAGCGGTTGCGCTTGCAAGACTTGGCAAAAAAGTCGGTCTAATTGATGCTGATATTTATGGATTTAGTGTACCTGATATGATGGGCATTCAAGAAATGCCAGTAGTAAAAGATGAGCGAATTTATCCTGTCGAACGTAAAGGTGTAAAAGTTATCTCAATGGGATTCTTTGTTGAAAATAATGCGCCGATTGTTTGGCGTGGACCTATGCTTGGGAAAGTATTAGATCAATTTTTCCGTGATGTAGAATGGGGAGATATTGATTATTTACTATTAGATTTACCACCAGGAACAGGTGATATAGCGTTAGATATTCACCAAATGCTGCCATCTTCAAAAGAAATTATTGTTACGACTCCTCATCCAACAGCTGCTTTTGTTGCTGCTCGCGCCGGTGCAATGGCGTTGCAAACAAATCATGATATTCTTGGCGTTATTGAAAATATGGCATGGTTTGAATCTAAAACAACTGGTGAACGTGAATTTGTATTTGGTCAAGGAGGGGGACCAAAGCTTGCTGATGAATTGCGTACCGATTTATTAGGACAAATTCCGCTTGGACAACCTGACTGGTCAAATGAAGATTTTGCCCCTTCTATTTATGAAGAAGATCATCCAACCGGAAAAATTTATTTAGAAATGGCACAAAAAGTAGTCAATAAATTAGCGAAATAGTATTTTGAAAAATAATAGCGGACTGCCTTAATGCAGTCCGCTTTTTAAATGGAGATATAAATGCTTATATCTAAGCTCCGCCACCGCCGCCTTCACCGCCGCCAGCTTCACCGCCGCCACCTTCTTCACCACCGCCGGACTCACCGCCGCCGCCTTCGCCGCCTTGTCCTCCTGCTTCAGTTGCTTGTCCGCTTTTCTTAATTAATTCTTGCCATTTAGTCTGTAATAGTGGATTTTCTATTGTCTCCATTACGATTTTTTCCATCTCTTTACGCATGGTAGCACTTTTTAATATTGTTTCAAGTTCCTTCTGCATATCAGATTGTCCAAAAAATGATACTAAATCTTCTTGGTAAGAGGAATCCTTTATTAAAGCTTTCATAATTTCTGTTTGCTGCTCTTTCATGCTATTTGCTATATTCTCTTTAAACTTAGGGTCTTCAAAAGTCTTTTTCCAAAAATCACTTGCTTCCTCAGATAATAATGTATCATTAATTGCAGTCTGAATTTCATCGTGCTCTAAGACGATTAAATCACGGAAGCTAGGATCTTCTAAAAGTTGGCGGATAGCTTTTCTCCCATCTTCCGTTTGAATCGAATCGATCATTATTTTTTTTACTTCTTCATAAGAAAGCTGCTGATTATTTGCTTCTGTACAGCTTGCTAACAACATCACGACGAATAGCACAGAAAGTATACGGTTTAACATTTTTATCAGTCCTTTCTTTAAAGGCTCTTTCAATTATTGTTCGCAATCTTGCTCATAATATGTATACGATTATGACATCGATGGCTTTTTTAAACGGCGATTGTTAAAATGTAAACGTATATATAAAAAAATGGGGGACTTTAAGTCGTGACGATACGAAATTGGATAAAATTTTTCTTTATGTGCCTAATTATTGGCGGTGTTATTACTGGTGCTGCTGGAATTATTGTTCGTTGGAATTTCTTTGGATCTTATTTAGCTGCAGGTGAAATTGGCGAGTTTATTGCAGCATTCGCATGGATGATTTTCTTAGGATTTACCATGAGTGTAATTGCGCAAGCAGGCTTTTTTGCATATCTAACTTTACACCAAGTAGGAATTGGGATTTTTAAAACACTCACTTTATGGAATTGGGTTCAAGTTTTATTGATACTTATTGTAGTTTTCGATTTAGTTATATTTCGATTTGCCCCAGCCGCACAGAGTTTTTCAGATTGGCTATTTTATGGTGGTTTATTGATTTTCTTAATTTTTGGAGCAATTGCTACAGCGATGAAAAAAGTTCAATTAACAGGGAAAAAGCATGTACTAATTTCATCATTGTTCTTTATGATAGTCATTACTTCACTTGAGTGGATCATCGCATTAATGGGCCGTCAAGAAAATATTGATACATATGTTGCTTTATTATTGTTCCCATTAGTCGCAGTAAATGCATACCAATTACTGGCATTGCCAAAATATAATGCAAAATCAGATGAAGACCGCAAAAAATTAGAAGAGCGCCGCAAGATGCGTAAATTAGCTAATGAAGGAAAAAGTTCGAAAGCCTAATTAAGTTTGGAAGTTTAATAAATAAGTCAAAACCACCAGTATAACTGGTGGTTTGCTCTTCGCGTGAAACGCTGGGTTACTGGCTCCTGTCTAAAGACATTCTGAAAGGTCCGCCAACCGCACTTCGCTTCCTCACTTTGCCGCTAAAGCGGCTTTTTTATTTCTTTCTTCGATTGATTTCTTCTCCTGTGAAAGGGTCAATGAATTCTTTCATTGTCATTTGATCTTCCAGGATATCTTCTTGTAATTGATTTTTGATATATTCTTGTATTGTTTTTTTATTTCTTCCTA
>NZ_CP155468.1:4115000-4362500 GCF_039654155.1 Lysinibacillus telephonicus | reverse complement strand
AGCGAGGCGGGAGGTGCCCGTACCGCAAACCGACACAGGTAGTCGAGGAGAGAATCCTAAGGTGTGCGAGAGAACTCTCGTTAAGGAACTCGGCAAAATGACCCCGTAACTTCGGGAGAAGGGGTGCTCTCGTGAGAGAGCCGCAGTGAATAGGCCCAGGCGACTGTTTAGCAAAAACACAGGTCTCTGCAAAACCGTAAGGTGACGTATAGGGGCTGACGCCTGCCCGGTGCTGGAAGGTTAAGAGGAGGGGTTAGTGGCATCACGAAGCTCTGAATTGAAGCCCCAGTAAACGGCGGCCGTAACTATAACGGTCCTAAGGTAGCGAAATTCCTTGTCGGGTAAGTTCCGACCCGCACGAAAGGCGTAACGATCTGGGCACTGTCTCAACGAGAGACTCGGTGAAATTATAGTACCTGTGAAGATGCAGGTTACCCGCGACAGGACGGAAAGACCCCGTGGAGCTTTACTGTAGCTTGATATTGAATTTTGGCACAACTTGTACAGGATAGGTAGGAGCCAGAGAACTCGGAGCGCCAGCTTCGAGGGAGGCGTCGGTGGGATACTACCCTGGTTGTGTTGAAATTCTAACCCATACCCCTTAGCGGGGTAGGAGACAGTGTCAGGTGGACAGTTTGACTGGGGCGGTCGCCTCCTAAAAGGTAACGGAGGCGCCCAAAGGTTCCCTCAGAATGGTTGGAAATCATTCGTAGAGTGTAAAGGCACAAGGGAGCTTGACTGCGAGACCTACAAGTCGAGCAGGGTCGAAAGACGGGCTTAGTGATCCGGTGGTTCCGCATGGAAGGGCCATCGCTCAACGGATAAAAGCTACCCCGGGGATAACAGGCTTATCTCCCCCAAGAGTCCACATCGACGGGGAGGTTTGGCACCTCGATGTCGGCTCATCGCATCCTGGGGCTGTAGTCGGTCCCAAGGGTTGGGCTGTTCGCCCATTAAAGCGGTACGCGAGCTGGGTTCAGAACGTCGTGAGACAGTTCGGTCCCTATCCGTCGTGGGCGTAGGAAATTTGAGAGGAGCTGTCCTTAGTACGAGAGGACCGGGATGGACACACCGCTGGTGTACCAGTTGTCTTGCCAAAGGCATCGCTGGGTAGCTATGTGTGGACGGGATAAGTGCTGAAAGCATCTAAGCATGAAGCCCCCCTCAAGATGAGATTTCCCATTACGCAAGTAAGTAAGATCCCTCAAAGACGATGAGGTAGATAGGTTCGAGGTGGAAGTGTGGCGACACATGGAGCTGACGAATACTAATCGATCGAGGACTTAACCAAAATTTTGAACGCATTCAATGTCTTTATCCAGTTTTGAGAGAACGAACTCTCAATTTAATAAGTCTAGTGATGATGGCAAAGAGGTCACACCCGTTCCCATACCGAACACGGAAGTTAAGCTCTTTAGCGCCGATGGTAGTTGGGGGCTTCCCCCTGTGAGAGTAGGACGTTGCTAGGCTCAAAAAGTCGCTGCTGAATTTAGTTCGGTAGTGGCTTTTTTATTAGATTTTTAGATTTTAGGTAGAACACGTTAGAATACAGCGAAAAAAGGGGAGTTCATGAGGTTTCCTAAACGGGGGTTGTTATTGCTTCTCTTGCCAGCCTAGGATAAGAAATTTCAGTGGTTGCTGGATATTATAAATTAGAATTTAGTGATGTTTCAACTTAATTAGTTAATGAAATATAAAAATTCAAAAAATAATTTTTATAAATGCTTGCATATTTTAGTGATATAGATATAATAATAAATGTACTTAAATATAAACGTTCCGAAGTAGCTCAGTGGTAGAGCAATCGGCTGTTAACCGATCGGTCGTAGGTTCGAGTCCTACCTTCGGAGCCATTTTTTTTTGCCCTTTTTTTCTCTTTTTATAACCCCTCAATAATTAATCTCTCATAAATATATTCCAAACTATTTAACCCTATTATATTTATTAGGTTGTACTTCTTCCAGCCAAACACCATATAAAGCTGAATCCTATTTAATGATGTAAGGTCCGATTGACGGATTTATGAAATGAAATTGTTTATTTAGTTTTAGCGATTAGGAAAGTATCTGCTCTCCTTATTTTATAGAATTACCAATGAAGTGTTGGAATCTTAGCGATAATTATACACATTTCGAGTACGATTTAGACTTTAATGGAGTATGTGGACCCGCTGCATTTCAATTCATATGGTAGGATAATTTTTATTAAATATAAGTCCATAAAAAAGAAAGATAGTTGCAAATAAATAGTTTTTTAAGAAAGTTAAAATCTAAAAACCTCTTACGAAAATTGCATCGTAAGGGGTTTTATTTTAGAACAAGTATAAAAAGATAAAAAGTATTTCATAATCTAGGAGATTATAAAATATATATTAAAAATGGAATAATTTTTATGTACTGTAGAGTAAGAATTGGTAAAAAAGGAGGGTATGGTTTGGAGCGGATATTAGAGATAGAAAATATATCTTTACAATTTGGAGGTGTAAAGGCATTAGATAATGTCACCTACCATATAAACAAAGGTGAAATTTTTTCATTAATCGGGCCAAATGGTGCAGGAAAAACAAGTATGTTAAATTGCATTAGTGGATTATATCATCCAACAAGTGGTTCTATTCTTTATAAAGGCAAAGATATTACAAAGATGAAGCCGTATGAAAGAACTTCATTAGGTATTGCACGGGCATTCCAAAATATCGCGCTTTTTGCTCATATGTCTGTGTTGGATAATTTAAAACTCGGAAAGCATTCATTAATGAAATCAGGGGTGTTTAGTGGAGGACTATATATAGGAAAAGCATCCAAGGAAGAAATTGAACACCGTCAAAAAGTTGAAGAGGTAATTGAGTTTTTAGAATTACAAGATATTCGTCATACTCCTGTTGGTACACTTCCATATGGCTTGCAAAAACGTGTGGAGGTAGGCCGCGCATTAGCATTAAGACCGGAATTAATTCTACTAGATGAACCAATGGCAGGTATGAACAATGCAGAAAAAGAATTAATGTCTCGTTTTATATTGGATATGCATGAAATGATGGATACAACGGTCGTGTTAATTGAACACGATTTAGGTGTTGTCATGAGTTTGTCTGATCATATTGCCGTGCTGGATTTTGGAAAACGAATTGGATTCGGGACACCAAAAGAAATTCAACAAAATCCGGATGTAATAAAAGCATATATCGGTGAAGAGACAGTTATGTAGAGGGAGGCGAACTATGGTAATAGAAAAAACTTTACCTACTTTACTAGCGGAACGTGCGAAAAGTGAAGCAAATACAGTTGCATTAAGACAGAAACATCTTGGGATTTGGAACGAAATTTCATGGGGGCAATATTTAGAAAATGTTGAAAAATTGGCAGTTTCACTATCTGAACAATATGATTTTAGAAGTGGTGAAACGGTAGCAATCATAGGAGAAAACCGACCCCAGTGGCTCTACGCTCATATGGCTGTACAAAGCATAGGCGGGGTTGTAGTAGGTGTTTATCAAGAGTCGTTGCCAGATCAAATAAAGTTTTATTTGAATGATTGCAAAGCAAGAATTGTCATTGTAGAAGATCAAGAACAAGTTGATAAGCTGCTAGAAGTTGAAAATGAACTGCCTTTAGTAGAACATATTATTTACTATAATAAACAAGGTCTACGTCATTATCAGCATACTAAACTAACTTATATGGGGCAGCTACTAAAGAATGGCGAGGATTTACTTAAACAAAAAACAGATTTTTTAGCAAACCAATTGAAATTGTTGCATAGTGAAATGCCTGCAATTATTTCATACAGTGCAGCAACAAGCGGGCGACCTAAAGGAGTAATTTTAACCCATCATAACTTAATTGAATCAGCTAAAAACTTATCACAAGTTGATGAAATGAAAAAAGCAGATGATTATATTTCATTTTTACCGCTTTCTTGGGTTCATGAGCATGTGATGAGTATCATCATACCTTTAATAGTTGGTATGGTTGTTAATTTCCCAGAAAGACCGCATACCGTCATTGGTGATTTAAGAGAAATTGGTCCGCATACTCTATTGGCTACACCCCGTGTTTTCCAATCATTAATGGCGAACTTCCAAATTCGAATGGAAGGAGCCAGCTGGTTTAAACGAAAGCTATACAATTTTTTTAAAAAGTACGGTGATAAACAAGCTCTATTTAAATTAGACAAAAAGCAGCTTTCCTTATTCGATAAAATGATGTATACACTTGGAGATATAATTATGTTTAGTGCAATTCGGGATCATTTGGGGCTTGCTCGAATAAAAAGGGCATATATAGCTGGAGCAGCTATTCAAACTGATGCTTTCCACTTTTACCATAGTATCGGGGTAAATTTGAAGCAGACCTATGGTGGGACAGAAGTAAGTGGCATTGCATTTGTTCAATATGATTCTGCAATTAAAGCAGGAAGTTCAGGTGTACCAATACCAAATACAAAAGTAAGAATTGGTGATGATGGAACAGTATATTTAAAAAATAATGCTATTTTTTCGGAGTATTTGAACGAAGAAGACAAAAAAATAATGAATGATGGTTGGCTTTCTCTAGGGGATAAAGGATATTTGGATGATGACGGTCATTTGTTCATTTTAGATCGACAAGAGAATGTTATTACTAGTTCAGAGGGAGAACAAATTTATCCTCAATTAATTGAAAATAAACTGAAATCCAGTCCCTATATACAAGAGGCAATATGTTTTGGAAAAAATAAACCGTATTTAACAGCAATTTTAAATATTGACATAAATAGTGTTGGTCGATGGGCAGATAAAAACCAGATAATATATACTGAATATTCTGAATTATCAGTAAAATCGGAAATCCTTAATTTAGTTGAGGGAGAAGTTAGAAAATTAATGAATGAACTTCCTTCTAATGAAAGGATAAAGAAATTTGTAATTTTAAATAAACAATTTACTGCTGATCAAGGGGAATTAACAAGAACATTCAAAGTTAGAAGGAACTTTGTTGAAAAGAAATATGAAAAAATAATTGAAGCGATGTACTCTACAACATTAGAAGTTCCTTTAAGTGCTTCTCATAATAATGTACCAAATGAAATCAGTAGTTTACAAATAGTTCAACTATCAAGTGGTGAGGAGGTAGCTTTCGCTAATGATATTCTTCTTCCAAATGCTCATTAATGGTATTGTCGTCGGAAGTATTTACGGACTTGTAGCTTTAGGATTTGTTTTAATTTATCGTGCAAGCGGTGCATTGAATCTTGCGAATGGAGAGTTTGTCATTTTTGGTCCATATATTTGTTTAATGCTCATGACTGCACTACAAGTTCCATTTTTAGTTGCATTACTCATTACATTGATATTTAGTGCCATTCTTGGGCTTGCTGTGGAGCGTATCGTTGTGCGACCATTGCAAAATGCACCTGTTATTTCAGTTATTATGGCGACTATTGGATTATCAAGCTTACTGGCAGGTGCTGTTCATATGATTTGGGGCCATTCTACGAAAACGTTTCCACCAGTATTCCCACAAACACCGTTAAATATTGGTGGAATTATTGTTACACCGGTTTATTTATGGTCTTTCATTGTCGTTTTAGTGTTATTAATTATTTTCTCTATATTCTTTAAGTATTCCAAAATTGGTCTTGCCATCCGTGCAGTTGCAGATGATCAACAAGCCGCTTCATCAATGGGGATGAGTGTAAAATTTGTTTATGCAGCAACTTGGACGATTGCAGCAATTGTTGCAGCAATTGGTGGAGTATTAATTGGAAATATCAACGGTGTTAATCCAACAATGGCATCGATTGGATTAACCGTATTACCTGTTGTAATTCTGGGCGGTTTGGATAGCGTAATTGGGGCTATTATTGGCGGTTTTGCAATTGGAATATTGCAAAATATGGCGGGTGGTTATTTAGATCCGCTAGTAGGTGGGGGCTTAAAGGATGTAGTTCCATTTATTATTGTACTTTTAATATTAATGCTAAGACCACATGGCCTATTTGGCAGCCGTGGGATTGAGAGGGTGTGACGGTGTGAGAAATTTAGTTGTTAGAGATTGTGGAAAATATAAAACGTCTTATAAAGATGACATGAAATTATTCAAAACTACTGGTGACAAAGTAAAATGGTTGGCGTTAATTCTACTAATACTAGCATTACCTCTCTTTGTATCAAACTATTGGATTGGGTTATTTACACTTTGTGCAATTTCAGCAATTGGTGCAATAGGGTTAAATATTTTAACAGGTTTCACAGGACAAATTTCTATTGGAGTTGGTGCATTCCTAGGTGTTGGAGGGTATACAACTGCGATATTAACATCCACATATGGATTAAGTTTTTGGGTATCACTTCCTATTGCCGGAATCGTAACTGCCTTTGTAGGTGGCGTATTTGGTATTCCAGCTTTACGTCTTAAAGGGCTGTATTTAGCTATTGCCACGTTGGCAGCGCAAGTCATCATTTTATTTGTCATTAGCCGCTGGGACAGTGTGACTGGCGGTACTGCGGGAATGGTATTAAGTCGTCCGGCAATTGGAGACTTTTTACTTTCAACAAATACATCATACTACTATTTAAGTATAGTCATCTTGTTAGTTACAGTGCTGTATGCGGTAAATTTATTAAGGACACGGGTTGGGCGTGCATTTTTAGCTGTGCGTGATAGAGATATTGCCGCACAAATCATGGGGATAAACTTATTTTACTATAAAGTATTAGCCTTTATTGTTAGCTCTTTCTTTGTTGGAATTGCCGGAGCATTGCTGGCACACTATACGATGATTGTGAGTCCAGAACTATATAATACTCACGTATCAATTCAATATTTAGCAATGGTACTAATTGGGGGACTAGGCAGCGTTTTTGGGTCAATTTTAGGAGCAGTATTTATTACGTTATTACCTGTTGGGCTGAGTGCTATCATCGATTTTTTAACTGTATTCATGCCAGAAATGTATCAGCTATTATCAGCGTTTAAAGAGTTTGTATTTGGTATTGTCATAATCCTGTTTTTAATTTTCGAACCAGGAGGCTTAGCTCATATATGGCTGAACATGAAGAAATATTTTAAGCTATGGCCATTTTCTTACTAAAAACCTGGAGAGAAATTAAATAAGAAAATTTATAAGAAATAAGGGGGATTTTAAAGTGGGAAAAAAGGGGAAAATTTTGTGGGGGTTCATAGGAATTATGTTGTTATTTTTATTAGCAGCATGCGCGGAAGACTCGACAACAAGTGCACCAGCTAATGACACATCCGACGATTCAGCAACTGTACCGACAGCTGCAGATCCAGATAATCGTACAGTTGTAGTTGGTGGGTTATATGATATTACAGGAGGCACTGGTGATGTAGGAACACCTTATGCAGAAGGGGAACAAGCATACTTTGAATATTTAGAAACTAAAGGTGGAGTAGAAGGTTTAAACCTTGTGTTAACAGGTAAAGATTATGCGTACTCAATTCCTGAAGCACAAAAAATTTATCAAGAATTAAGAGATAAGGAAAAAGCTGCTGCAATTTTAGGTTGGGGTACTGGTGATACAGAGGCACTTCGCCAACAAGTAGCGACAGATCAATTACCATTTTTCTCAGCTTCTTATTCTGAAAGTTTGAAGAATACAAAAGAAAGTCCATATAATTTCTTAATAGCAGCTTCTTATTCCGACCAAGGTCGCGCGGTCTTAAAATGGATTAAAGAAAATCATGAAGGAGATAGTCCAACTGTTGCGTTACTCTATAATGATACTGCATTTGGTCGTTCACCAATTGAAGATATAAAAGCATACGGCAAAGAAATTGGGGTTGAAGTTGTAGACGAGCAAGTAATTGATGTACAGGCAACTGAAGCGCAATCCCAATTATTAAACATGGAAAAGAAGAATCCGGATTATGCAATTATTCAACAAACATGGGCAGCAACGTCTACAATTTTACGTGACGCAAAGACGTTGGGCATAGATACTCAATTTATCGGATTGAATTGGGCTTCTGGTGAAGGAATTATTGATATCGTAGGAGCTGATATTGCAGAAGGCTATATAGGTATTTTATCGCATGCATTCCCATATGAAGAACAACCAGGAATGGCAGAAATTAAAGAATATTTAGATTCAAAAGGTATGACAATTGATGATATTGATCAAAAATTTGTTCAAGGTTGGAGTGCTGCGAAAATTATGGTAGCTGGAATTCAAGCGGCTGCAGAAAAATATCCCGAAGGTGATCTTACTGGACCTCAAATTCGAGAAGGAATTGAGTCCTTGCAAAACTTTGATTTAGGCGGTCTAGGTGCAAATGTATCATTTAGTGCTGACAATCATGCAGGTACTGAAATGACTCGTTTAGGTATTGTAAAAGATGGTAAATGGGAGCAACTAACTGATTATTTTAGCTATTAAGATTAATAGGAAAATATGGTTTGGTAGAATCTCCAATCCCGTCAGCTAGTATTTCTTACTAGTACTTGAATGACAAGAAGAGGTAGTTTGTTGAGCAATAAACAAGCAAGTGGATATAGAACCTAAAAATTCCCTACATGGACAATAAAAGAAGGCTATTCCATTAGTATTTTTGGGGTAGTCTTCAAATTATAAAAATAATTTTTATAAACTTTGTAGAGGATAAAAATAATAGAAAGTTTTGAGAATCTCCTAAAATCTATATATCTAATAGAAAGGAGTTTTGTAACATGCTCCGTATCAATAACTTAGAAGTGGTATACCAAAAAATTATTATTGCTCTAAGAGGAATATCTTTGGATGTTCCTGAAGGGAAGATTGTAGCGCTATTAGGAAGTAATGGTGCTGGAAAGTCGACTACTTTAAAAGCCGTTTCTGGTTTGCTAGCAGGTGATGGTGGCCAAATTATAGATGGCAGCATCGAGTTTCAAGGAGAAGTAATTGATGGTATTACACCAGATGCACTAGTTCGGAAAGGTATATTTCTAAGTATGGAAGGCCGGCGTATATTTAAAGGTTTAACAGTTGAAGAAAATTTAACTGCGGGGGCATATACAAGAAAAGATCGTTTAAACATTAAAGGGGATATTGAGAAAATATATGAATACTTCCCGAAGTTAAAAGTGCTTAATAATCGAAAAGCAGGATTTTTATCTGGTGGAGAGCAACAAATGCTGGCCATTGGGAGAGGGTTAATGGCAAAGCCGAAGCTGCTATTATTAGATGAACCATCATTAGGAATTGCACCGTTACTTGTAAAAGAGATTTTCCAAAATATAAAAAAGATTAAACAAGAAGAAGGTATGTCAATTCTTGTAGTGGAACAGAATGCAAATGTCGCCCTTTCTATTGCAGATTATGGATATATTATGGAAAATGGACGTGTCGTTATGCACGGGGAGTCGGCAGAAATTTTAGCAAATAAAGATATTAGTGAACATTACTTAGGAATAGGTAATGAAAATAGTGGGAAAGAAAAGGCTTTTCGCCGCCGTCAACGAGTTGTATGGTGAGGTAACTTACTAGAGATTATGTAATAAGTTACCATAACTCCAACTTGGAAGTTTAAACCAAGCATAGGATAAGCCCCCAAACCTATAAAAATTATGGGGAAAGTCTACGGTAAACTAGATAGATGAAATTCGTAGGAATGCCTAATTTCCTAAATGAGTATTTCAACATTTGGAGACGAAAAAAGTGAGGTTTCTTTAGCAGTACATTTAGGGTAAAATGTGGATAGATGTTAATCATATTTTATCCTAATAATTTTTTATAAATAAATATAAAATTAACTGAGGAGAAGTATGAGAAAAACAGAAAAATTGTAAATCCAAATGGTATAAAATTAAGAGGGAAATATAATAGAATTGCATTAAAAAATTTTCTCGAAAAGTAGTTGCAAATTTTTAAAATAAGTGTTAATATAATTATTGTCTGATTGAGACGATGCATTTTGGCCCGTTGGTCAAGTGGTTAAGACACCGCCCTTTCACGGCGGTAACACGGGTTCGAATCCCGTACGGGTCACCAATTATAACTAAGACACAAAAAGACAAGATAACACTTACATAATAATGGAGGATTAGCTCAGCTGGGAGAGCACCTGCCTTACAAGCAGGGGGTCGGCGGTTCGAGCCCGTCATCCTCCACCATAAGTGTTAATCTGGAGGGGTAGCGAAGTGGCTAAACGCGGCGGACTGTAAATCCGCTCCTTCGGGTTCGGCGGTTCGAATCCGTCCCCCTCCACCATTTATTGGGGTATAGCCAAGCGGTAAGGCAACGGATTTTGATTCCGTCATGCCCAGGTTCGAATCCTGGTACCCCAGCCATTTTTTATTTTTGGGGTCATTAGCTTAGTTGGTAGAGCATCTGACTCTTAATCAGAGGGTCGTAGGTTCGAGTCCTACATGGCCCATCATAAAAGCTTTTTATAATAATTTAATTTCAATCCTTTACTTAAATAAGTAAAGGATTTTTTATTTGTTATCTTCTTTTCCCCATCAAGAAAATATCTCATAAGTCCATGCGCATCTTTTAGGAATAAAACACATTAGAAGGTAAGCCCACAATTACAAAAAGCACAATCATAGTACTTGAAATTTGAATAATTATGCATACTCTTGTCAGGTTGAGCCACCCATGTATTACCATGTAAAATAAAGGGACAACAAGGGGGTATTTTCATGGATAATAAAAAAATTTCGGTTATTGGAGTTCCTTCTGATTACGGTCAACATCGTCGTGGGGTAGATATGGGGCCAAGTGCCATCCGTTATGCAGGAGTAATAGAGAGATTAGAAAATATAGGATATGAAGTTAAAGATGAAGGGGATATTTTAGTTAAAAGAAAGGTAAATGCACAACAGGATCCAGCATTATTAAATTTGGGTGAGGTTATTGAAGTTAGTATACAACTATCAAATAAAATAGAGGAAGTAATAAAAGATGAAAGATTTCCTCTAATTCTTGGCGGAGATCATAGTATTTCAATTGGTACATTTGCTGGCTTAGCCACTCGTTATAAAAACTTAGGAGTTATCTGGTATGATGCACATGCAGATATAAATACACCAGAGACTTCGCCTTCTGGAAATATTCACGGAATGCCGCTAGCCATTAGTATTGGGCTAGGGAATGAACGTTTAGTAAATATAAATGGTATAGCTCCAAAAATAAAACCAGAAAATATTATTATAATTGGTGCTCGCTCTGTAGACCCAGGAGAGCGTGAAATAATAAAAAAACTTGGAATTAAAGTTTATACAATGCATGAAATCGACCGTTTAGGAATGGCTGAGGTAATTGAACGTTCTATTGCATATTTAAAGGAGCAAAAGGTAGATGGCGTTCATTTATCCCTAGATTTAGATGGAATTGACCCTTTATATACACCAGGAGTGGGGACTCCTGTTCCTGGGGGGATTACTTATCGTGAAAGTCATTTAGCTATGGAAATGTTAGAAGAGGTTGGATTCATAACTTCAGCGGAGTTTGTTGAAGTAAATCCAATTTTAGATGAACGTAATAAAACTGCGGATGCAGCAGTTGCTTTGATGGGTTCGTTATTTGGTGAGAAATTAGTATAAAATAGTGTTTTTGTCTCATGAATAAATTGGGTATAAATACTAATTTAGACTTTTTTCGGAATAAAATATTTTTGATATAATAACGACTTAAATGAAACTTTTAATGAAATTTGACGTAAATAATAATGAGCCGAAAAGGTGGAGAGGAAACACAAATGGATGCGTTAGTGAACAAAAGAATAAAGCAAGTGCTAAAAGGTGATCAAAACGCATTTTCAGATATTGTGAGCCTCTACCAGCACAAGCTATACCAAATATGTTACCGTATGCTAGGTAACAAACAAGAGGCAGAAGATATTGCTCAGGAAGCATTTGTGCGAGCGTATATAAATCTTCATTCCTTTGATCAAAAAAGAAAATTTTCAACATGGCTATATCGGATTGCAACAAATCTTTGTATTGATAGAATTCGCAAAAAGAAGCCTGATTACTATTTAGATGCCGAAGTTGCTGGTACAGATGGACTTGATATGTATTCACATATCGCTGCAGATGAACAATTACCAGAAGAGGCGGTAGAACAAATGGAACTGCAGGATCGAATTCAATACGAAATAAGCAGATTGCCAGATAAATATCGATCAGTTATCGTGTTAAAATATATAGAAGAATTATCGCTTCAGGAAATTAGTGAAATTCTTGATATGCCTTTAGGAACTGTAAAAACAAGAATTCATAGAGGGCGTGAAGCTCTAAGAAAGCAATTAAACAATTTGTAGGAGGAGTTATGCATGAGTACGTGTCCACAACACATTGTTGACTATATGCACGAATACTTTGATGGCGATATTAGCCGTGAACATGAACAACAGCTGAAGAAACATCTGCAAGTGTGCTCTGACTGTCAACAACATATGCATCAGTTAAGTGACACGATTGCTTTTGTTAAGAGTGCAGCGCATATCACAGCACCCCCACATTTTGAGGAACAAGTTATGAAACGTCTACCTAAAGGAAAGAATCGCGTAGGCTTACAAAAGTGGTTTAGAAGACATCCGATTATTGTTGCGGCAGCAGTGTTCTTTTTATTTATGAGTGCAACGCTGCTAAGCAGTTATCCAAATGATGAATTTTCAGTTACTAAACAGCCAAATTTAATCGTAGATGGGCAAACGGTGATTGTACCAGAGGGAGAAGTAGTTAAAGGTGATATTGTCGTGAAAAATGGTGATATTGTAATCGAAGGGGAAGTAGATGGCAATGTAACGGTCATTAATGGCCAATACATGGCTTCGACAGCTGTAGTAACAGGGCAAATCGAGGAAATCGACGAAACGTTTGAATGGCTTTGGTATGAAATAAAAGACTTAGCAAATGATTTTGTTGATTTATTTGAATAAGAAGTAAAAATGTTACATTAAACAAATACTAAATGACTTAGTCTGCTCAAATGAGTAGACTATTTTCTTGATGAAAGCTTTACTTATTCAAGATGTGATATACTATCTTTAATATTATATAAATTTTTTGAAATATGTAACTTAACTTATTCTCTAGGAAAATTGAAATAATTCATAAACAAAAGCGAATTAAACGTAATAACACCAAGATGTAATCGATATAAATGAAATAGCAAGAAAAAAGTGGGGGATGCCACGTGCAAATTATTGAAAACTTTACAGACTTAACGCCTGTAAATGTTATTGTTAGCATTTTAGACGTACTCCTTGTTTGGTACGTTATTTATAAATTATTAACCCTCATTAAAGGAACGAAAGCGGTTCAGTTATTGAAAGGGCTATTTGTCATTATTGTCGCGAGATTCGCAACTGTAGTGTTTGGCCTAGATACCCTTGGTTGGATGCTTCAAGAAGTAATTGACTGGGGATTTTTAGCCATCATTATTATCTTTACCCCTGAAATTCGTCGTGCGTTGGAACAACTAGGAAGAGGAAAAATATTTCAGCGTTCCACTAGCCAATTAGAAGATGAACGATTGCGGTTGGTAGAAGCGATGAAAAAAGCGGTCAGCTATATGGCAAAACGAAGAATCGGAGCACTTATCTCCATTGAGAGTGAAACGGGTTTAAATGAATATATTGAAACCGGTATCAAACTAAATGCAGAAATTTCATCGGAATTATTAATTAATATTTTTATTCCAAATACACCACTTCATGACGGTGCTGTAATTGTACAAAAAGATAAAATAACAGCTGCAGCTTGTTATTTGCCGTTGTCTGAAAGTACATTTATTTCAAAAGAACTTGGTACAAGGCACCGTGCGGCTTTAGGGCTAAGTGAAGTAACAGATGCCATTACTATTGTTGTATCAGAGGAAACTGGAGGCATAAGCTTAACGAAAAACGGAAATTTATACCGAAATCTTTCAATAGATGAATTCGAAGCACATTTAAAAACAATGTGGTTTGGTCCTGAACAAGATTCGGATTCAGCCTCTAAGTGGACTTGGAGGGGGAAAAAGAATGGATAAACTATTTGATAGTTACTGGGTATTAAGAGTTACTGCATTAGTCCTGGCTTTTTTACTATTCTTTTATGTGAAAACACTAACGGATGATACTCAAAGTACTGGTGCAGGTTCAGAAATGGATATAATTACCGATGTTCCGTTAGAAGCATATTACGATTCAGAAAACTTAATTGTTACAGGTTTGCCTGAAACTGTTGATGTCACGATTAGTGGCCCTATGCAATTGGTACTTTCAGCAAAATTGAAGAAAGACTTTAAAGTATTTGTCGACTTAAATTCATTGTTAATTGGTGAACATAGCGTTGAAATTCAATACGAAAACTTTTCAGAAAAACTAGAAGTTTCGATTGAACCAAAAACGGTAGATATAGTAATTGAAGAAAAGGTTACTAAGGAATTGCGCATCGACCCTGAAATGAATAAAAGTCAAATCTCAGAAGGCTTTGAATTAGTCGGGATGACAGCCGAACCAAAAACTGTTTTCGTGACAGGTGCAAAAAGTGTGGTAGAAAGTATTAGCTATGTAAAAGCAACGGTTACTGGTGAAGATGGAATCAATTCATCATTTAAACAAGAAGCCGATGTAAAAGTGTTAGATAATAATTTGAACAAGCTTGATGTAATCATTGAGCCAGAGACTGTAGTTGTAAACGTTGATATAAGGGAATACAGTAGAGAAATTCCGCTATCGATAAGGCGAACAGGAACGCCAAAGGAAGGTATTACAGTCAATAATATAAGGCCTGATACCGAATCAATCGTCGTATACGGTCCAAAATCTATTATTGACTCGATAACAGAACTAGTCGTAGAATTTGACATATCAGAAATTGAAGAGTCTGGTGTTTATGAAGTTAATTTGGAATTGCCAAACGGAGCAACGAGACTATCATCTAAGACGATTGGAATAGAAGCTGATATTACACAAGAGTCAACAACGGAAACGCCCCCAGAGGGAACTACAGAAGAAGTTAATGACAAAGAAACAGATACTGAAGAAGTTATAACTGAAGAATCAAACACAGACCAACCAAACACAGACCAACCAAATACTGAAGAAAATACTACAGAATAATCGTAATAAAGGTTCAAACTATTTGAATCAATCATTCGTTCCACAGATGAAATTGTAATATTCGCAATGATGAAGCATGGAATGTCTAGCATTGAAGGAGAGAAAAGTAATGGGAAAATATTTCGGAACTGATGGCGTCCGTGGTGTCGCAAATTCAGAATTGACGCCAGAGCTCGCATTTAAGCTTGGACGTGTCGGGGGATACGTGCTGACAAAACATACAAAAGAACGCCCAAAAGTAATAATTGGACGAGATACTCGTATTTCAGGCCATATGTTAGAAGGCGCACTAGTAGCTGGGCTGCTATCAATTGGTGTTGAAGTAATGCGATTAGGAGTTATTAGTACACCAGGTGTGGCTTACCTAACTCGTGTAATGAATGCAGATGCGGGTGTTATGATTTCTGCTTCACACAATCCTGTTGCAGATAACGGAATTAAATTTTTCGGTCCAGATGGCTTCAAATTAACAGATGCACAAGAAGCAGAAATAGAAGGCTACCTTGATTTAGAAGCTGACACATTACCACGCCCAATCGGAGGAGATGTTGGATCAGTAAGTGATTATTTCGAGGGTGGACAAAAATATCTTTCATACTTAAAACAAACAGTAGAAGAAGATTTCTTAGGTATCCATGTTGCTCTTGATTGTGCACATGGTGCAACTTCACAACTAGCAACTCATTTATTTGCTGATTTAGAGGCCGATATTTCGTCAATGGGCTCATCACCAGATGGTTTAAATATTAATGAAGGTGTAGGTTCTACCCATCCGGAAAAACTAGCAGCCTTCGTTTTAGAACGCGGCGCTGATGTTGGATTAACCTTTGATGGTGATGGTGACCGTCTAATTGCAGTTGATGAAAAAGGCCAAATCGTTGATGGCGATCAAATAATGTTCATCATCGGCAAGTATTTAAACAGCAAAGGGCGCTTAAAGAAAAACACAGTTGTATCTACTGTTATGAGTAATCTAGGCTTTTATAAAGCATTAGAAGAAAACGGAATGACAAGTGTTCAAACAGCTGTTGGAGATCGTTACGTAGTAGAAGAAATGCGTACGAACGACTACAACGTTGGGGGTGAGCAGTCTGGTCATATCGTATTCCTTGACTATAATACAACTGGCGACGGTTTATTAACTGCTATTCAATTAGTTAATATTATGAAAGCAACGGATAAACGTTTATCTGAGCTTGCATCAGAAATGACTATTTTCCCACAACGTTTAGTAAACGTACGAGTTACCGATAAACATGCGGTTGCACAAAATGAAAAAGTTGCTGCTGCTATTTCAGAAGTTGAAGCTGCAATGGCTGGCAACGGACGTGTATTAGTTCGCCCTTCAGGTACAGAACCGCTTGTACGTGTTATGGTAGAGGCAGCAACAGAGGAAGAGTGTGAAAGCTACGTAAACAGAATTGCTAACGTAGTTCGAGAAGAATTAGGGCTAGCAGAGTAACAGATAATATGAATCCAGTGGACAACTAATTAAATTAGTTAATTCCACTGGATTTATTTTTTCGTTTATTTGTTATACAAAAGGGCAATAGTAAAAATGTAGAATTGTAAAAAGGAGTGTTTCAAATGGCAAAGGTTGCAACATTAATTACTGATATGTTTGAGGATATTGAATTTACAAGTCCGAAAGAAGCGTTAGAGGAGGCAGGCCATACTGTTGTAACAATAGATAAAGAAGGAAACAAAACAATAAGAGGAAAACAAGGAGAAGCAAAAGTAGAAATTGACCACGGGATAGATGAAGTAAATCCCGATGATTTTGATGCACTGTTTATTCCGGGAGGCTTTTCACCTGATTTACTACGGGATGATGATCGAGTTGTTGCCTTCGCTAAGAAATTTATGAGTGATATGAAGCCTGTATTTGCGATTTGTCATGGACCGCAACTTCTTATTACTGCAAGAGCATTAGAAGGCAGAGATATTACAGGATATAAATCAATTAGAGTTGATCTAGAATATGCTGGGGCAAAGTTTCATGATGAAGAAGTATTCGTTTGTCAAAAACAACTTGTATCTAGCCGTACTCCAAAAGATTTACCTGCATTTAACCGGGAAATTGTTAACTTGTTAAAAGAAAAAGAGTTATAATTATGGTAGTGTAAAGGCATAGTCAATAAAAGTTGTTGTATAAATATGGAATTACAACTTCCGTTCACTTATAATCAACATAAGTGAACGGATTTTTTTGGGGAGGGAATTAATTGTTATATAGTCCTAAATGGAGTAAAGCAAAAAAGCATTTAAAAAGTTTTATTTGCGATTCTTTACAATCAAGAATTGATTTTCAAGTAATTAATTATAGAAGAGCACATGATCAGCTAGGCAGAGCTGTCATTACTGTAGATAAAATAGAAAAACTTAGTATGTGTACAATTACAGCAGAGCGAGAAGAGTTTCGAAGAACTTGGGATAAAAGAATTGAAATGGAAGACTTCGATTTTGATGATGTAGAAATGAATCGATCCCTTCAAGACCAGTCACATGAACAATTGAAAAAAGATGGCATCTATGGTCAATATGATTTTTTTGATGCTTTAGAAAAATATTTTAACGCACCAATTAAAGACTCTTTAAAGTCCACAGATATATTAATTAAAATTTTATGTCTATTAGACCGTCGTGTTGGAAAAAGAACTTTACTTAAAATGAAGGAAACTATTTTAACTGAGCATGTTTTAGTACAAGACTTTTATAAACTACGTTGCGAAGCAGAAAATATTCTTGTTGCTGTTTAGTCAATTTAAGATTTCATTTATAACCTACTGACATACGGATTATCATAAATGCATCTTAAGAAAATATTCCTCGCAAAAATTAACCACTAGAGATTATAAACTAGTGGAATTTTTTTGAACAAAAATAAGCCTAAATTAGTACTAAATGTACAAAAGATTGACGGCGTGTTGCATATTCTGTATGATGAAGGTGCTTTAAAAAAATAAAGCAAGGTTGCTTTGTTATTTTTAAAGCGAGCGCATGAAAGGAGAGAAAACGAGCGCTTTATAAGTAAAAGGAAAACAATAATAGCGCCTGAGCTAAGGAAATCGAACGGTCACAATCCTTAGTTGACGAGGTGGAGGATTATCGAATTTTCGGCGGATACCTCCCGATCGCATGCCCGATTGTAAATTTCGTTTTTAAAACAAAAAAGTGATTTTTTGGACAGAAAAACGAAAAGGCAAATACATTTCAAAGCAATATCAATCTCAAGTGCTTTTTGTTTGCAGCAAGTGAATTAGACAGAATTCATGCGCAAAATAAAAGCAATTGTTTTTACATTGTCTTATTAGGCATTTCCTGATGTTGCTTATGACGGAGGATAAATAATATGTGTGGAATCGTTGGATATAACGGTGAATTAGATTCAAAGGAAATTTTATTAAAAGGATTAGAAAAATTAGAGTACCGCGGTTATGATTCTGCGGGTATCGCTGTTCGTAATGAAGAAGGAATTACAGTTTTTAAAGAAAAAGGCCGCATTGCGGATTTACGTACAGCAGTAGATGATGAAGTATCTGCAAATATTGGAATTGGTCATACACGCTGGGCTACTCACGGTGTGCCAAATAAATTAAATGCACACCCTCATCAAAGTGCAACTGGACGCTATACTCTTGTGCACAACGGTGTAATCGAAAACTATCATTTATTGCAAAAAGCTTACCTAAAAGGTATCCAAATGCAATCAGATACAGATACAGAAGTAATCGTACAACTTGTTGAGTTATTTGCAAAAGAAGGTTTATCAACAGTTGAAGCATTCCGTAAAACACTATCTTTATTACACGGCTCTTATGCGATTGCGCTACTCGACCAAGAGGATGAAGACACTATTTATGTAGCAAAAAATAAATCACCTCTTTTAGTAGGTGTTGGCGACGGTTTTAACGTTGTTGCTTCTGATGCAATGGCAATGCTGCAAGTAACTGATCAATTTATTGAGTTACGAGATAAAGAGGTTGTATTAGTTCATAAAAATAAAGTAGAAATTTCTACATTAGATGGCCGTGAAGTTGAGCGTAAACCTTTTAAAGCAGAACTTGATGCAAGTGATATTGAAAAAGGTACGTACCCTCACTACATGCTAAAAGAAATGGATGAGCAGCCAAGTGTTGTTCGAAAAATCATTCAAGCATATAGCGATGCTGAGGGTGAATTAGCAATTGATGATAATATTTTAGAGGCTTTGAAACAAGCTGACCGTTTATATATTATTGCTGCAGGAACTAGCTACCATGCAGGATTAATTGGAAAACAATATTTCGAGAAGATTGCTGGCATCCCAGTAGAAGTCCATATTTCTAGTGAATTTGGCTACAATATGCCGCTTTTATCTGAAAAGCCTTTATTCATCTTCATTTCTCAATCTGGTGAAACTGCAGATAGCCGTCAAGTGCTTGTAAAAGTGAAAGAAGAACTGGGCTACCCAGCATTAACAATTACGAATGTACCTGGCTCTACACTTTCACGTGAAGCAGACTACACGTTATTATTACATGCAGGTCCAGAGATTGCGGTTGCATCTACAAAAGCATATGTTGCGCAAGTAGCAGTATTAGCAGTTGCCGCTTATGTAGCAGGCAAAGCGACAGGAAAAGACCTTGATATTGATTTAAAACAAGAGCTAGCAATTGCAGCCAACGCTATTCAAACAATAGTAGATTCTAAAAATGAGTTGGAGCAAATTGCAGAGGATTACTTAAAAATCGCACGCAATGCGTTCTTTATCGGACGCAACCTTGATTTCTACGTAAGTATGGAAGGTGCGTTAAAACTAAAAGAAATCTCTTATATCCAAGCTGAAGGTTTCGCTGGTGGAGAATTAAAACATGGTACAATCGCGTTAATCGAAGATGGCACGCCTGTATTTGCTTTAGCAACTCAAGAGCAAGTTGCACTAAACATTCGAGGTAACGTGAAGGAAGTAGTTGCGCGCGGAGCTAACGCATGCATCATTTCAATGGAAGGACTAAATGAGGAAACAGACCGTCTAGTTATTCCAAAAGTACATCAATTACTAACACCACTTGTGTCAGTAGTACCATTACAATTAATCAGCTATTACGCTGCTCTACACCGCCGCTGCGACGTAGATAAACCTCGTAATCTAGCAAAATCGGTAACGGTTGAGTAAAATAGATATAAAGTTAATCTTGTGAGTTATAATTAATACTGTCACATTTTATAACTATATTTGTCATAGATTTATAAGATGTAGTGACATCAAAAGCTAACCTTGGTACAGTGCAATCGTTACTGTACCAAGGTTTTTTGATTTTTTTCTAAAATGTTGTTTAATTATTGTTCAAATACATATACAGTTAAATATTATAACTGTACTTATAATTAATATTGTCACTTATTAGATAGCAACAATTAGGTTTTAGAAAAAGTTTCATTAAAAAATCCAGTGTCTATCTCAGATAATAAAATTATTAAATTTACAAAACATTCAGCAAAAACGTTAGTAATTTATTTAACAAACGGACCATATTGTTGAGAAAAATAAACATATATTTATTTATAATACAATTAAGATTGTGAAGGATTACACTCAAACTAACAGTCAGTTTAGTTTAAGCACAACCTTACATAAAGTTACAAAAAAGCCGAACTCCACTTTGGAAATCGACTTTTTTTCTTTTTATTAGCTTTTAGTTATAATTGATTTAATGGACTCCTTATTTCAAATCTTTTAAATACCACGCATCCATAGCAGAGTGTTCAGAACCTGGCAGGGGTTCTTGTAAAAGTGCAAATCCAAATTTTTTATATAATATACATGCTGTTTTTAATTCATGCTTTGTTTCTAAATAGCACTTTTCATAATGTTTAGAGGCAAATGATAAAGCTGTTTCCATTAGTTTCTTGGAAAGTCCTAAACCTTGTGCTTTTGGACTTAAGTATAGCTTTTGTAATTCGCAAACTTTATACTGTTCGCTGAACGGTGCTATACCAATTCCACCAACAACTTCCCCATCTAATTCTACTACCCAATAATTCGCATGTTTTAAATTATTATAATATTGGTGAAGGTCGTTAAGTTGAGGATCAAAGTAGGCAGATCCAGGAACCGCTAATCCAAGTGATTTTAATGAATCTTGTATAATTTCTTTTACTTTTGCATTGTCTTCTTTTTTAATTTCTCTAATAATCATATACGATCTCCTTCAATTAGATCTTAATAAAGAATGCCACAGGTTTTGAAAATAGTATTCTAAAATGTTGACTTTGTCCACATTTTAGAGATACATTTATATTAATATTAAATGTGGACTAAGTCAACTAAAGGAGAACGTATGGATAAAGAAATTATTTATGAAATCAGACAATTTAATCGCTTTTATACAAAGGTACTTGGTTTATTTAATAATCAAATTCTAGATACAGACTATTCATTAACCGAAGCACGAATACTATTTGAAATAAGCGAGAGAACTGAGTGTATTGCAAATAATCTCGTGCAAGAACTTAATATTGATAGAAGCTATATGAGCAGAATTTTACGTAAATTTGAGAGGGAAGGATTAATAGAGAAAAAAAACTCACCAATAGACAGTAGAAAAAATCTCCTATTTTTAACGAGAAAAGGGGAAGAACTACTAGATAAAATTAACAATCAGTCAGATGAACAAGTAAATCAATTGTTTAATGGACTAACTAATAGTGAGATCATTGAAATTCGTAATTCAATGATGGTAATAAAAGAAAAATTAGATAATAATAAACTTTAAAGATTATCTTGAAATCGAGTCTTCTGTTAAAGGACGTAATTCCTTAATTAGAGGGCACTGCAAAAAAAAATACTACAAAAAAGTCTCTAGTAATTTAAATTTTTTATTACCAGAGACTTTATTGTCATTATTGCCTATAAAAAGCCCTTAGTGGGTTGGTAACTGACCATCATTTTTGAGACAATAAGAAAACACCCTACTTTACAGTTAGTTGACGGTATTTTACCGGCGATTGGCTGTTTAGTTTCGTTTGAATACGGATATTGTTATAATAATTTATATAGTTTTCGACGATTTGGATCACATGCGCATTCGTTGTGCGATTGATTCCGTCGAGATAGAACGTTTCAGACTTTAGCGAGGAGTGAAACGTTTCAATTGGAGAATTATCAGCGGGCGTGCCTTTACGAGACATGCTCATGGTAATTCTTTTTTCTTTTACTGCCTTTTGATAGTCATAGGACGTATATACAGAACCTTGATCGCTATGCAGGATACAGCCTTCAGGTAATTCTGGTAGCTGATTTAATGTATCTAAAACAAACTCTGTATCTTGAGTAAATCCGATTGTACGCGCTACAATCTCGCCATTAAAGACATCTAGAATACTTGAAAGATACATCATTGATTGACCAAAAGGCAAGTAGGTAATATCTGTTACTAACTTTTCAAATGGTGCTTCCGCTGTAAATTCACGATTTAATAAATTCGGTGCGACGTATGCTGGTTGTCCAGTGCTTTTACGTTTCTTCACTTTTACTCGACACTGCCAATTATATTTTTGCATTACTTACTGTATTTTCACTTATCGGTTCTCCATAAATGCTTGTGATTTTTCGGTATCCGTATCGATATTTATGAAGTTTACACAACTCACCAATTCTCTTATCCCGAATATCTTTCTTTGTTTCAACGTTATTATTCTTTTTCCAACGATAATAAGATGATCTACCTACCCCCAAGTGGTCACAGATTTCACCAATTGTCATGACTTCTTTTAGTTCTTCTACCAATTGCACAACTATTCTTGGCACCACTTCCTTTCCAATTCTGCGTACTTTTTTAAAACTTCAATTTGTTGCTTTAAATAACGATTCTCAGCCTTTAATTTAGCTGTTTCATTTTCATATTCTGGTCCTTTACCAAAGGTATATTGCTTTCCAACTGGCTGTTCAAGGCGATGAAGTTCTCCATTTCGATACCACTTCATCCACGTTTTTAGTTGTGTATAATTTCGAATATTCAATTCTTCTAAAACTTGATTAACAGGTATTCCTGCTAACCTCATTTCGATTGCTTTCATTTTAATTTCTACTGGATAACTAACTCTTGTTCCCATAGAAAAAACACCTCCACGTTGGATTTATAGGTTTAATACCCGTTTCTCAACGAAAGGTGTTTTTATTTGTCTCATTTTTTTAGGTCAGTGCGGTTTCTTGTAGTTTTATCATTCTTTTTACATTTACAACAAATGCAGTGAGATACGCTTGCATTTTTATGCCCTGTATTAAATGATTTCATCAATGATGCCGTACTCTTTTGCGGCAACGGCACTCATAAAATAATCACGGTCCGTATCTTGTGCAACCTTTTCAATCGGTTGACCCGTTCGTTCTGCAATAATTTGATTAATGTGCTCACGCAGGCTAATGATCCGTTTGGCGGATATCTCAATATCTGTTGCCTGCCCTCTTGCACCACCTAACGGCTGATGAATCATGATCTCACTGTTCGGCAGGGCATATCGTTTTCCTTTTGTACCAGCAAGTAGTAGGTTCGCCCCAAAAGAAGCTGCCATCCCCATACAAATCGTCCTGATATCTGGTTTGATGTATTGCATCGTATCAAATATAGCAAAGCCAGCAGTTACTGACCCGCCAGGACTATTGATGTACATCGATATGTCCTTGTCAGGGTCCTCTGCTGCTAGGAACAACAGCTGTGCCACGACACTATTAGCAAGCCCGTCAGTAATTTCATCCCCGACCATGATAATTCGGTCCTTTAACAACCGTGAGTAAATATCATACGACCTTTCCCCACGACTGGATTGCTCGATAACATACGGTGTTACATTCATTTCGCTTCCTCCTTCTTTTAGGCGGTAACCCAATTACGCCGCCTTTAGGACAGGGCGTGAAGGACATGAGTGAATGAGTGTGCGGTGCAGAGATCTTGCCGGACGTTGATCTTTCACTAGCGAGCGCAGCAACGGTATCGTCTGGATCAGAATAGTTGGATCCTGTCTCTTAAATGAGGTGTGAAGTAGATGTTCCACTTGTTCACGTTCTTCTTGTTCCCAATAAAGGTCAATGAGCGGACTTCCTTCTTGATCCACCTGTTTCATTAAGCGTTGTTTGGCTCGATGAATAGTTGATTTTACAGCTGTCTCAGATGTCGAAAAGATGTCTGCAATTTCAGCGAGCTGATAGCGAAACCCTTCTTTTAAAACAAGCATAACAACTTGCTTCGGTGTTAATTGGCTCATCAATCGTTGAATGATCTCAAAGCGAGTCGCAATCTTGCTAGTCGTATCATCCGAATCCAATTCATCAGGATCAGCTTCTAAGCACTCTTTATTGTGCTTTCGAATCGTATCAATCCATTCATTATGCGCTATCTTATTCACTAAAGCTGCTGGAATAGAAGTCTGGTCCTCGTAATGTAGCCAAAGCTTCATCAACGCATTCTGTACCAGTTCCTCTCCATCCCATTGATTTTTGGCTAATACATGACAGTATCGTCGCAGCTTCGGATAAAGCTCAATAAATCATCTGCACCGTGCACACGGTTTCTCTGCATCACAATCACTCCTTCAGCACGTCTCTAGTTTATAAACGGATTACGAAAACGAAAAGATATGGGGTGGGAGAAATTTTTTATAAGTTTAAATGACAACTTGAACTTTTGTTTCTTTTAATTCTAACATTACTTTCCTTTAACATGTAAAATTTGCCCCCAACAGTCGCTAACATTCCTACAGGTATTATTACTTTATTTAACTCATTCACAATCGGTTCAAACTCAATTTTAATATGATCTTTTCCTTGCATAAGACTCGCAATTTCAACAGGATGGATGGTTAGATACCTCGCCTCCTCTTCTATGGTTCCGAAGAATGGAGCTCCCATTTAATACATATTTCATTAAACCAGCTAATAGAAGCTGATCGTTATTCAACAAAATCTGGCCGACCTTATATTACGATCGGGCGTATTTCCAGAGTATGGATCAGTGCTTTTTTTGTATGAAAGTTCCGTTTTATGGAATAACCTCAGTAAAGATTATCTGGATATTTATGTTAAAATTTAAGTAGAATTATGAAGAAATATATTTAAACTACGGCGCAGTTTACTTGAAGAGCAGGAGTATATATTTCTTTCTACAGTATTTAATTATAAGGCAGAAGGAGTGGGAATTATGAAGAAAATACTTTTATTTGTGTTTTTGGTAACTTTGATTTTGACCGCTTGTAATTCATCAACATCGAGTTTTAGCGAAGTTGAAAATGTACCTAATAGTGTGCAAGATAATGTTGATTTCAATTTAAGACTTCAATCAATTACTGATGGAGGAAAAGGGTCCTATATTGTTTTTCATTCAAGTGGAGATGTGGAAGCAGATTTAGAAACACAAGGGGATACAGTAACAATAAAGCTTAATGTAACTAATCTACAAAATAGAGCGGTAAAGCAAAATACATTTTATTTAATGACAGACCCTAAACACGATGTAATAGATGTTCAAGTAAATGGTGAATCAATACCTTTTGATAATGTTACAGTTCAATAATCAACGGGCTAACTGTATTAAGCTAAGGGGTATCTTAGTTGAACAACGATCTTCAACTATCGTGCGCTTTCTTAAATAAGTAGAGCGTCCTTCTTCATGAATAGGACCAGATTGTGGAGGATTGTTTTTTTATTGACTAAACGTTCATTCAATAATAAAATAAAGTCAATACTTCAAAAATGCATGGAGGGATTCCAATGGATTTGTATTACGAGGTTAATGGTACTGGGCACCCTATCGTTCTTCTTCACAGTGGTGGCGCTGATTTACGTGACTGGACATATGTTGCACCACTTTTAGCAAAACATTACATGGTTATTAGTTTTGACGGACGCGGAGCCGGGAAATCACCGGATCCAGTAGGAGATATTAATTTTGTGGAAGATTTAAAGGGGCTACTTGACCACCTGAACATTCATAAAACCACATTGATCGGACATTCTATGGGGGGACAGATTGCAATAGACTTTTCATTAGAATATCCTGAATATGTATCGGAATTGGTTTTAATCGCACCGGCATTGTCAGGGTTCAACTATTCATCAGAGTTTGAAGAATACATGAATAAGGTAAGTGCGCTAGCACCAGACATAGATAAAATGATTGAGGTTTCACAGAGTGCACCGTCGTATCGTGTTGTCCAGGCTAGTCCCCACAAGGAGCTGACTGAACAAATGCTTCGACACCATATCAAACGAACATTTAATTGGCCAGCTTTTGAAGTGATTTGGCCAAATCCTCCAGCAACCGAAAGACTGGATGAGTTGACTGTTAAAACTTTATTTATGATTGGTACAGAGGAATTACCTGATAACCTTCGTGTCGCTGAATACTTTCGAAAGCAATTAGACGCTCGAATCGTTGAAATTTCCGGTGCAGATCATATGGTTACTTTAACTCATCCCGAGGATTTGTATCGTCATATTATGGAATTTGTGGAGGGATGATAATTGCTATGCCAAGAACACCACAAGAGAATGAGCGTATTCGTCAGTTAGCCAAAGAGAGTATTCTTAAAGCTGCGATGGAATTGTTCATCAAGCAGGGGTATCACGCGACTTCCATTAGCGACATTGCCGAACAGGCTGGCATATCTAAAGGCTTGCTTTACAATTATTTTAAAGGGAAGGAAGAACTCCTGGCCACAATGGTTGACGCTAGGGTTGGGGAAATGGTTGAAGTCATGAATCAAGCAAAGACTATTGAGACCCCAGTGGAGCAGCTCAAGCATATTATAGAGGGAGCTATCGATAATGTCTACAAGAAGCCGGAAGTATTCCGTTTCTATCTCCACCTGCAAACGCAACCTGAAGCAGATCATGAGCTAATCAAATACAGTCGTTTTCTTATTGAAGAAAACGCCAGACAATTTGAGTTTCAATGTGAAATATTTGAAAAACTAGGAGCAAAGGAAGCGCGGAAGCGGTCGTTATACTTTTCATCCACGCTTCAAGGGATCATGTTGATGATATGTACTTATCCACAGCAGTTTCCTATACAAGAAATAAAAAAGCAAATCTTTGATGAGTTTTGTAACTCGCTTTCCTTTTAAAAAGCTTAATATTAATATTCAATTATAGGGCGCATCTCTTTAATTAAGAAGTGCGTCTATTTTCATTAAAGGGCAGTTTGTGGAGCAACGTCTTTAAGGAGAATTATATTTCTATACCTAAATTTACAGGCTATTATTGTAGTATGTAATTAAAATAGTACAAAAGAATTTCCACAATACTCCTTCTCTTTGACAGCAATTTTCTTACATATCCCTTTCTAAGTCAGCTATTTTAACAATAATTGATTAACACCTAACTTTAATTAACTTATAAAAGATTCAATCCCCTACCTGCATGTTAACTCACATACAAGTACCAATGGCGAATATTTAGTTATGTTAGTATTTGCCATCATCGGAATAGTAATTGCATGCTTTATGCCGAGAATAAGAAAAGCGAATAATACAACGACAGTTTTTCTTAAAGTCAGCCCCGTCCTTACTTAGAACGGGGTTATGCATGTTTAAGGCTTACAATTAGATAACTTATTTATGTTACAATTGAACTTTTAAAGTACTTTTTAAAAAGATGTACTTAAACTAGAATGGAGGGGCTTATGCTATTTGAATTCCTAATGTCTTACTGGTTAACTTTCACTACGGGTTTAATGACCAATTCACTAACATCGACATGGTCTGGCTGTTCAAGTGCATAAACTATAGCATTGGAAATGGCTGTAGCTGGAAGAGCGATACGTCGGTATTCCTTCATGATTTCCTTTGCCTCATTATCAGTAATGCTATCAGCTAGTTCTGATTCCGTTACCCCAGGAGATACAAGGGTCACTCGGATGCCCTGACCAGTAATCTCTTGCCGCAATCCATCCGTTATTGCACGTACGGCATATTTTGTCGCACAGTAGACAGCTGCTGTTGGGCTCACTTCGTAGGCGCCGATGGATGCGATGTTTATAAAATGACCAAAACCTTGTTTCTTCATGACCGGCAGACCTGCGGCAATGCCATGGAGAACACCGCGAATATTAACATCAATCATTCGATTCCATTCCTCAATCTTCAATGCTTCCAGCGGAGAGAGGGGCATCACTCCTGCATTGTTGATAATTGCATCAACTCGTCCAAAACGACTTTGGGCCATTCCCATGATTTCCTGCATTTGTTCTAGTTGTGTAACATCGAGCTGTTGAATGACTACAGATCCACCATCTGCACGAATGTTGGCCGCTAATGCCTCTAGTTTTTCCACACGCCTTGCACCGATGACAACATGAGCGCCAAGGCTTGCGAGTAGTCGGGCTGTTGTTTCACCAATTCCACTGCTTGCTCCAGTAATCACAACCACTTTTCCATTAAGTGCTGACATCTTACTTGCTCCCTTCACTATGTTTTTCTAGATATAGCACCATACCCGCATGGTAAAGCACTCCGTTGATAAAATCACCATCGGCAGTAAAGCCTGTATCATCGACATACTCAATATGATTGCCTTTAATGGTATAGCTCCCTCGATAAGCGCTTTTGCGCTCGCCACGAGCTTCGTCATATCGTCCATTTGGAAGCAGCTCGTGCCGAATGTAGCCGTCTGCGGTCACCCAGGTACCCAAATAAGAATGATAGTTTTCATGCTCTTTTTTCATTTCAAAATCTCCTTTCACTTAAACGATGGATGGCACTCAAATCTTGGTAGGGTTGAAATGTAAATACAGCGAACCAAAGGACATACATTACTTACCCTCCATTTGATGTGATGTGTCTGACCATAAACTTATTATGAAACTTTACATCAATGAGGAGGTAGCCGAAATTTATACTATTATTGCCTAATACTCCAAAAAAATATAGTATAGTGAGTGATAGATTCATAAAGATATCTGGAAAGATGGAGGAATTGTCCATGGAGCAAATTAAAGAATTGGCAGAGTTGATTGAGAGACATGTACCGATGGATGGAACGTTTGAGACAGCTATACCAGGCTTGCGACTTGTTCGTAGCTCGCAGATTTCTGAACCTGTTTACTCAGTTTATGAACCGTCCCTTTGTGTTGTGGCCCAGGGATCAAAATTAGTCATGCTTGGGGAAGAAAACTATCAATACGATACGGCAAGTTATTTGACTGCTTCTGTTCATTTGCCAATCACAGGACAGATCATAAAGGCTTCAACCGAAAATCCATATTTATGTGTAAATTTGTCACTTGATATGACCCAAATTTTTGAGGTGGTACAATCATCGAGTCAAGTAATTTCCAGTGAATCTCCAGGACGGGGTCTGGTAATTAACATTGTCAATGATTCACTCATTGAAGTGGTATTACGGCTAATTAGGCTTTTGGACACTCCGCAGGATATACCAATCCTTGCTGCCAGTATCAAACGTGAAATTATTTACCGTGTTCTGCAAAATGATCAGAATGATTCCTTGAAACATTTTGCCCTTGTAGGCAGTCAGGCCCAAAGGATTGCAAAGGTGATTGGAATATTGAACCGTGAATTTTCACAGTCATTGAGGGTGGACGAATTGGCGAGAGAAGCTAGTATGAGCCTTTCATCTTTCTATAGTCATTTCAAGGAAGTCACGGGTATGAGCCCAATCCAGTATCAGAAGCAGCTTCGACTACAGGAAGCGCGTCGATTGCTTTTAACGGAAAATCTGGAAGCGGCTGAGGCAGCATTCCAGGTAGGTTATGAAAGTCCATCATATTTCAACCGAGAATATAGTCGTATGTTTGGCTTGCCTCCAATGAAAGACATAAAACGTTTACGGGAGATGTTTTAAATAAAAGGAAATATAAATTATAAAAAATATTGATTAAAGGTAATTATTATACGAAAGAGCCAGATTGAACTAGAGATTCGTTGTATACGTGCCCACTGCCACTGCTCACTCACACTTTAATAATTTCTTCATAGTTTTCCTCACTCTTTCTTAAGATTTAATTTTTATAATTAAACCCTGTTATACGGAAAGATTTTTGTAAATTAACAAGGATGCAAGTAGACTGAATGCATCTACGTAAAACGAATTACACGCAGTTTTTTATTGCGAACGATTGTTATTGTGGGCAGGCACACTATTCGATAGAATACCGTATGAAAATGATAAGAAAGAGGCTAATTATAATGGAGCCAGTAATAAATAAGTACCGCATTAATGTTATTGATTTGATTAGAGGGTTTGCTCTGATGGGGCTTCCTTTTGTAAATGTGCTTGCATTTTGGAGCGCAAACATTAACTTAACTGGAACACAGGAGGATATTTGGGTTCAGCGTTTCTTGTATCTATTTGTTGAAGGGCGTTTTTACGCTATATTTTCTTTTTTGTTTGGATTAGGGCTTTGGATTTTTTTATCAAGGGCTAAAGAAAAGAACGATCGTCCATATTCACTTTTTATTCGGCGTATGTTGATCTTGGGTATAGTAGGATGGATACATCACCTAATAAACCCTGGTGAAGCTTTATTGATTTATGCAGTTTTAGGAGTACCTGTTGTTTTCTTTGATAAGGTTCCGAAACAGATTAACCTAATCTTAGGTATAGCAGGCGTTATTATAGGAAGCTTTATTGGAGCAAAACTGCTTTTAATCTTACCTTTAATGATGCTGGGTCTAGCGTTCGGACAGTATCGTATATTTGAATCTTATATAAAAAGGCGAAAAACGTGGATGATAGTTGCTGTTCTTTCATTTGTTGCAACTAGTATTTCAGTCGCTTTTCTTTGGCAAAAAGCACCTGTCGATGGGTTAGTATACTATATGGAGGGTGTTGAATTAACCGAAGCGCAAGTATTATCAAATCGTGCCTTTTTTGACTTTGCGAACTTGTCCTTGACTTTCGCCCCATTTTTCTCTGTTTTTTATGTTAGCTTTCTTGTTTTGCTCGAACCTTTAGTAAAGAAATTGTTATCACCATTAAACGCATTTGGACGAATGGCGTTTACGAATTATATAAGTCAATCCGTTATTTTGGTTATTATTGCAATGTTTATTCCCGCTGGTACAGTAGTTTCATATATCGACGCAACAATTACGTGTGTACTTGTAGTGATAGCGCAGATTATTACTTCTTCATTTTGGCTTAGATCTTTTAAGTATGGTCCATTAGAGTGGCTTTGGCGATGCGGAACTTATGGGAAATGGATCTCTATACGAAAATAAACAGACCGCTACAAGGTAAGAAACAAAGTTCGATATGTACAATGCATCACACTATTTAATAAAAATTGACCAAGACAAAGCAGGTATCCGCTTTTTATCCACATCCTATTGTGTACCTCAATCATAATTAAAAATTAAGATATCTTTTATGGGCCCTTACTTTTGTAAGGGTTTTTTTTCGTACAAAATTATTTTCGTTCATTTGTTAAGAAAAACTTAAGAAGTTTCTGCAATTAATATTAAGAATTGACCTTTATACTGTTAGCTATCTAGCTGTTTTAACTAATTGAAGGTCCAGCTTAATCCAAAATAAGGAGTGAGTTTGTAAATTGGATATAAAAGGTATTTTCGATAAATTACTACCGATTTTGCCGATAGCATTAATTGTGGCAGTTGTAATAATTGGAATAACCTATTTATCTTATACCCTGTATCGAAAACGGGGTGGGAGTAAAAAAGCAACTCTTAGTCAATTTAGTGCTTTATTTTTACTATTTGGTTGGTTTGTTGTTGTTATGGTATTAACAACATTTAGCAGGGGAGCAAATTTTGAGGGATGGGTTAATTTTCGACTATTTAGCGATTATATAAATGCTTGGAATCAATGGTCTCTTAGTGAATTGCAACTTATAATTTTTAATATGTTAATGTTTGCGCCTCTCGGGTTTCTGTTGCCGCTTCTCGGAAAAAGAACTCATCGAATAGTTCCTATTTTACTTATATCTCTAACTGTTACATTAAGCATTGAATTTTTTCAGATGTTCACACGTAGAGGAATATTTGAATTGAATGATATACTACATAACACAATTGGAAGTATTGCGGGATATCTCTTGATGAGTGCAATTCAAGATGTGGTAGTACATCGAAAAGTAAAGGCTCAGTCGTTATCTAAAGCTTTTTGTATACCACTCGTTTTTACGCTGCTATTCACAGGGGCAATGGTTGTATATCATTCAAAAGAGCTTGGGAACCTTTCCATTCGCCCAGTATATTCTCAAAATATGAATCAGGTTGAAGTAGTACTAAATACAGAATTGGAGACGGACGGTGACACAGTTTCTCTATATTATAACGACCAAATCCATAATATTGAATACGCAAATAATATAGCGGATTTATTGCAAAGTTCATTTAATTTATCGCAAAAGGGCAGTACCCGTATAGATGGCTACAATCGGATATGGTCTTTATTAGATAATAGTGGAAATGAATTAATATTCAATTACAATTCAAAAGATGGCACATGGGGATTTTATACCGAAAGTAATGAAACAGTCTATATGGCTCAGGAGGATTTAAATAGCTATAGGAAATTTTATGAAAAATGGTTGCTATCAAGTGAGTTATTACCTAAAGGGGCAATATTTAGTACACAAGATGATAATACTCTACGGTGGGATATGAAACAGTCTATTAAAAAAATTGCTTTTGAAGATAAAGATTTTTTTGAAGGTTTAATTATGCTTATACCATCTCAAAATAATCATATGCCAATTGATGTATTTTATGATATGAAGGAAAATGAATTCGTAAAAGATGTTAATATAATTAGTCCTTCAAAAGCTTATGAAGAAATTCTAAAAGGGAAATTTTATATATATAATAATCTCAACGATGGAGATAAATTAATTATAAATGACTATGAGCTTGACTATACTTACGACTCCAAAGGTTATTATCAGCCTGTTTACAGGTTTACGGGGTTAGTTAATGACCAACATTGGGAAGCATTAATTCCTGCAGTAATAAATTAATTAATATAATTAAAAGTTATTTGAGGATTAGCTATTTCCTTAAATAACTTTTTTATTTTGCACAAAAGGTCTAGATTTTGAAGGATAGATTGAACTATATTATAAACAATTTAGGATGGTGTGCAGAGGAAATACAGTTATTTAGCTTACAATAAAGTCGGTTAAAAATGTGAGTCATTTATTCAACAAACGGGCCACTTTATGGAGTTAAGATTGCATAAATCCCGCTTTTTATGCATCTGTTAAGATTCTGAAAAAATCCGAAACATTGATAAATCAATAATGTATAAATTTATGCTTAATCCATAATCAACAAGAGCCAAACCCTTGAAATAATAGGTTTGGCTCATTATACATTGTTTATAACATAAAATGAATTTTTATATAGCCCTTAAAATTTCTCCATAAAAGTTTTTTCTACTATGCCCTTATCTGCCATATCATTTCATTGAACCACCTAAACTCAATTACTTTTTGCAATTTCTTTTCTATTAGGAGCAAGAGGTGGTTGCTCTAACCAATTATTTTGCACCATAACATTAAACCATTTTTTAGTAATCATAAGATTTTGTAAAATGGTACTTTCGTAAGTGGCAACAAGGTCTGTTCGCATGGCTGATGCTAGACCTGCCCCGTGATAAGCTTGTGCAGCTTGGAATAAGAAGCCAGTATGATACATAATTAACTTATCGGAAAAAGGAGAGTCTGTTGAAGTCGTAACTTCAGTCTCCCACGACTTAGGAACTGGTAAATTATCCGTTTGCATAATTTTGGAAAAGGCTTTTATTTGTTGATCAGCGGTTTTTTCGGCATCCTCTAAAAACTTTCTTACTTCTTTTGTTTGTGTTATTTGACTGAATGCGATTGAAAGAGTTTTTGCCATAATACTTTTTTTAAGGTTGAAAGAAATGTTTATGATTTCTGGAGCTGATAACATCCTCTCCTTTCCGAAAAATCCAGCTATGAAATCTTGGCTGGAAACATATTCAGGGCTATTAACTGGATAGAATAAAGGGTCTCTCTGGAAACTTCCTTTCTCAAGCAATAAATCAATGGTTTGATGATACATTCTTTTCCCATCATTATCACAGGAATCGAAGAAATACCTTAAGTCCTCTCTAACAGAAACTCCCAACGAAGTTGAGTGTCCAAGCAAACCATGTAAAGTCATGACATGTAAATAATTTAGGCAAAATATATCTGTGAACAATCTTGGTTTACCTTCAAAGAGGTCATATTCAGTAAATCCAATTGGAACTGGAAAACCTTCGTTCTCTATAAAAGTTGCGATTTGTTGTTTTTGCTTTTCAAATGTCTTGATAGCATCCTCAAAAATAGTTTTAATTTGTTCATCCTCAATAATAGAAACCATATATCTATTTATAATATCAACGGCTGTTCCATTTACATATTCTACCCATAGTGACCCTATTTCAGAAGATGTTAGTTTTAATTTATTCTCATCCATTTTATCACCTCTTGGATATTATTCTTCGATTTAGCGATAATTATGAATTTAAAATCAAGATAACTTATTGATTGTAAGTAAGAAGCAAAGTAAATTGTTTTAAAAGTAAAGTAAAGTAAAGTAAAGTAAACTTGACATTTTGTTAATCAGACTTTACTCTTATAGTAGAATTTAGCTTACTTGAAAGGAGACTCAATCTTTGTGGATGTAAATAAAACCTTGTTGTCAAGCCGAATTCATATATTCTAAGTTGTTTATTTGTTGGAAAACTGTTTATCTATTACTTTTTGTATTTTGTACTAAGAAAAATAACGAATTCACTTCGAGGTGCAAAAATCAGAATAAAGGAAAAAGAGGTTTTAATCATGAAGTCGTACTCATTAAATTATTACATTATTATATGTTCTGTACTTTTTATTATTTCTATTAGCACCTTAATAAAAGTATTTGTCGATAACCACCCGCTAAAATTTATTTTTGTTTTATTATTTATTGTTGGTTTGTTTGTTGGATACTTCCGATACCTTATGCGCAAAAAGAGAGATGCAGTAAAACAAAGAAGCAAATATCAACGATTTGGAATACTTTTATTATTTATTCTAATCTATATGGGGATAAAAACAGGAGTAAGAGAGTTTGTAAGCAGTGAAGTATCAAGTCAAGATTACGGTATTGTTTTAGCTTTCTTTATTTTAGGGCTTTTCATATCTTATTATGCACTTTACTCATTTTATCTTTGGAATTTAAGAAAAATGGAGAAAATCGAGTAAAATAAAAAACAACAAAATTTTACCCCTTAATAAAAGCCTTTTTGAGTTCAATTATGTGTGTTAAATAAAACTCTTTTCAATTTAGGAAATTTTAGGATTTAAATTATTAATTTTGTTACCAACATTAATGTAGCCTTGGTACAGCGGGTTCGTTGCTGTATCAAGGTGTTTTTTATTTTTCTAAATGTTGCTTAATTATATAGTTGAATTTAAAGCCGAAATAATACTTCATAATCGTCCCTAATTATTGAGGAACGCTTCCACCTATTCGTGGATAGTTAATAATAAAGAATATGAAGGTTTACATCTAAATTAACGGGCAGAATATTTAAAGAAGTTTTAGTAAAGAATAATGCAAAAGAGGAGTTTATTTCTTATTATGTTCGGACTTATTATTTCGGTTATTCTGTTTAATACAGCTGCTATTATTACCGTCAAACGATTTACAAAAAATCAAATAGTACATATATGGACATTTACAATGATATTTCAATTTTTTGTTGATCTTTATTTGGGCCATAAATATCAAGCATATTGGTATTTTAGCAAGGAAATTGAATGGTCAGCACTGCCGGCACTTACTCTATTAGGTCCACCTGCCATTTTGTTGTTTTTAAATAGATTTCCGTTTCAAACCTCTTTATTAAAGCGTTTTCTATATATAAGTTTATGGTCCATCGTGTTAATAATTTATGAAGCCCTTGCTTCACTTCCAGAACCTTGGGGCTTTTTTAATTACGGATGGTGGAAATTAGCTTATTCAGCCCCTATTTACCCGTTTCTGCTTATCATAGCATTATCTTATTATAAGTGGATTTGCAGCTTGGAGAAAACAAGCTAAGAAGAGGCATTTTAACAGTAATTGAAGCAATCTTAATAAACAATGCTTCTGGAAAGACTTTAAATAATTTCTAAGGGGTAGCAGTAATGAACAATTATACTAATGATAATACAACCAGACGTTATAAAGCTCATGTAAGTACGGTTGGAACTACCCAACTACATTTACGAAGCCCTTATATTATTGCTTGGTGGTCAGCTGCGTTCCCTGGTTTTGGTCATCTCCTCTTATCCAAATATCTTAGAGGGTACTCTCTCGTTATATGGGAGGTTCTCGTGAATAATATGTCCCATTTAAATCAAGCAATTATATATTCTTTTACCGGGGAATTTGATATGGCGAAAGAGATTCTTGAACCGAGATGGCTGCTTTTATATCTTCCGGTTTATATATTTGGCATTTGGGATAGTTACCGGACTACTGTGGATATGAACAAAGTTTTTATATTGGCCGAAAGAGAAAATGCCAATTTTAATTCTTACGTTATTGGGGCCTTGGAAATAAACTATTTAGATAAAAGAAGGCCGGTAATGGCAATAATTTGGTCCTTTTTTACGCCAGGATTGGGTCAATTATATATCCATCGAGTGGTCACAGCTATTTTTATAATGATTCTTATGATTGTTTTTGTATACTTTTCCAATGTGCTTATTGCAGTTCATTACCTTTTCTTGGGGGAAATTAGCCAAGCGACAGCAGCTATTAACCCACAGTGGTTTTTGTATATGCCTTCACAAATAGGCTTTGCCGTATACGATGCTTACGTGAATACAGTGGAAAACAATAATTTGTTTGAAAGTGAGCAACGTAAATTTCTACAGAAGAACTATCAACAATATCGTGTGAAAATACCAGCATCTGATGAGGTGAATTAAATTGCAAATTTTTTCTACCTTTGAGCATTCATCATATCTTGAGTTAGCGATTACGGCAATAGAGAAAGCAGGGATACAAAAAGATAATATTCTTGCAGTGCCGCTTATGAATCGGGTTCAAGAAAGAAAGTTATTTGATACACTTCATCGAGCTGACGGCATTAGTTTGTTTGATAAGGGGGCAGCAATTGGAACAGCATTTTCTGTTATTGGAGCATGTGTTGGTTTTGTACTAGAATGGGGTCCAATTATTTGGGGGTTAATAGGTGGCGCGATAGGATTTATAGTTGGATTTATGATTGATTATATTTTCTATAAAGTCATTCATAAAAGGAAAAGGGTATTAAAGGGAAAACGTTCTGAAGTAGTGTTAGTGATCAATTGCCCTAATGAACTAGTAGAGAAAGTGGAGCAGCTGCTTTGGGATAATCTTGCATTAGGGGTAGCCAAATTAGAAGGAGCTGAATAACCAAAATATAGCTTATGTATCGATGCCTTGATTTGAGGATGTATCTCCTGTAGAAGCCTATGATCAGCATATAAACTGTATTATTATTGGAACTTATTAACATGTTAAATCGGGTTAATTAAGGGGATAGTCGAAATTAGATTTTATCAGCAGCTAAAAACCAAACCTACCTTATTTGGTCAATCCTTTCCAAATAAGTGGGTTTCTTATTTTTTCACTAAATATACAATCTCATTCCATTTTAATCAAATATTATCCAAGTTAAAAACTAAAGTGGATGGATCATTCCAAAACTAAAATCAATTTTCAGGAAGCACTAGGTTTATCAAGACAATGATTAATATACAAGTGGCAAATATAGTGACATAGAAATTGTGCTTTTAGGTCTTTTCTGAACAATAGCTAATACATAAAATGGATAATTGTGTTAAAGTTTAATTGAGCTAACTTTTAAATTAAATCCCTGAAACTGAAAAAGACATGCCCTAGTTCACTAACGAATTTTTTTAGACGATGATTCATCATTACATTAAAGCTGTAAATAGCTAAAACACTGAAAAATAGTATAATACCAGAAAATTGGGAATAGATGAAGTATTATAGTCTATAAAACGAATTTGTAATAACGCAAATCGGTTAAAAATAGGGTGTTAGTATAATCTTGAAAGGAGGTTGTTTGATGAATAAAACTACGTCTCTATTAATAATTTTTGCTATTTTAGTATCTGGTTATTCTATTGTTCAATATTTTATTATGGACGCACATCAAGCTGGATTTGTTCAATTGAAACTTTTATTTTCTTCTACATTAAGTTCCCTTTGGTACATTATGCTTTCTATACATATTATTTTTGGTATAGCAGCTTTAATCATTGGCCCCTTCACACTATTTGCCAAGTTTAGAGAAAGAAATATAAATCGTCATAAAATACTTGGCAGGATTTATATTATAGGCGTTTTCTTTGCGGGTATATCGGGAATCTATTTAGCAATTTATGCAACAGGTGGATTTATAGCACAATTAGGTTTTGGTTTTTTATCTGTATTTTGGTTGCTAACAGCATTCCAAGCACTTGTTAATGTAAAAAATAAAAATATTCAAGAACATCAAAAGTGGATGATTAGAAATTATTCATTAACTTTTGCAGCAGTGACTTTAAGAATGTGGTTACCATTGTTTACATTAATGTTTGGTTTTGAGAACTTTAATTACAGTTATGCTATTATTGCGTGGTTATGTTGGGTGCCAAATTTAATTGTTGCACAAATGATTATACAAAGAAACGTTTTAGTGAGTAGGTAACCCCCGATCTCTAGTTTGTTTGAATTCTTACTTGAATTTCAGTTAGGAATTCTTCACTACGTATAGTATCTCGATTATCAACTTCATATATCTCGAAAGGGTTACTTAATAATTGATAACCTTTTTCTTTTGCATAGTTAATTATATCAAGTATTCGATCATAGCTTTGACCGTAATCGCCTCGGTAGTAGAGAGAAAGGTAATCTCCTTCTAGGAGGACAAAATCACACTCAATGTTCTCATAATCCAAGATGAAAAAAACAGAATTAAATACATTCTTAATCCCTTTATTAACATCTCCAACTGATACGGATGCTCCAAATAATTATTAAACATTGCTATGAATTAATACATATCTACTACCGATATATGCAAAGTAAACAGGCTTCAATGAGGATGGAAAAGTAATGTTTTAGACTAAATTAAATAATAAGGAGGACACGATATGAACAAAAAAGTGATAGGGGTGTTATTTCTTTTAATGGCACTTTGTATTGGTGTGCTTCTATATGGAAATGTAGGACAAGCTGTTCAGCCAAATGAAATATATGTGTCTCAAGTCGGAAATGACAAAAACGAAGGTAGTAAGAGTAAACCTTTAAAAACCATACAACATGCTGTCAATCTAGCGAAACCAGGCACAACGGTTTTTATTAGAGGTGGAAATTATAATGAACAGATTGTTTTAAAGAATTCGGGAAAAAAGGACGCTCCTATCGTCATCAAGGCCTATCCGAATGAAAAAGTAACTATTGATGGAAAAGGTGTTAATGTTTCATGGGATTATCAAGGATTGATATCCATTCATGACAAAAGCTATGTCACGATTGATGGATTAGAAATCAAAAATTACACAACGAGACAACAAGATCTTCTACCAATCGGCATTTCTGTCAGCGGAAGTGGAAAAGGGATTCATATTTTGCACAACCATATTCATCATATCGAAACTCAACATCATGAAGGGAATGCTCATGGAATAGCTGTATACGGAACAAAAGCACCCGAGGCAATTGAGGATATTGTCATTTCAGGAAACACACTTGAAGATATGAAGCTAGGTGTAAGTGAAGCACTAGTTTTAAATGGGAATGTTTCGAATTTTAAGGTTACAAACAACATAGTAAGGCGAAACAATAACATAGGTATCGATGCCATTGGATTTGAGGGCGTATCACCTAATGAAGCCTATGATCAGGCGAGAAACGGTATCATTAGCGGCAACACAGTCTATCAAATTTCCTCTTTCGGAAATCCAGCCTATGGGAACGAATATTCAGCAGGCGGTATTTATGTAGATGGTGGAAAAAGGATTATCATTGAAAACAATAAAGTATTTCAAAGTGATATAGGAATCGAAGCGGCAAGCGAACATTCGGGCAAATCTACTAGTGAGATTACGATACAGAATAATTGGATTTATGAAAATAGAAGTGCCGGAATTGCAATAGGAGGGTATGATGCGGAACGAGGCAATACTATTAACAGTATCATTACCGATAATATCCTATATAAAAATGATACAAAGTTTCAAGATGCCGGACAGTTGCTAATCCAATATAATACAAAAGATAATAGAATCGAAAATAATATCATGGTTGCAGGCGATTCGAACCTCCTTATTAGCAACCCCTTTAAAAAAAATGATGGTAACAAAATAAATCACAATGTCTATTATCTAGATAAGGGAGAGAAGGAGACGCGTTGGATATGGGAAACGGAAGAAATAACAGGATTCACGAATTATAAACTGAGAAGTCTTCAAGATAGAAACAGTGTTTTTAAAAAGCCAACATTTGCAGATGAAAGTAAATACGACTTCCGATAAGACGTGAAAAGCTTCGACACTAGTAGTAGTTAAAAAGCTTAGACTTAATAATCAAATATAGTTTATGGGGAAAATGTGCGTTTCTACAGGATGTAGAGACGCATATAATCGTCTCCTATCGAAAAAACAAAGGTTAGCGATATATTCAATTTTCTTGCTTTCTAAACCATATTAGATTATAACTTTGGCTATGAATATAATTTTGATGCTAACAATTATCGGGTCGTGAATTCAGGGAGGAAATTGTGTCTTTTAATACACTTAGCCATGTTCCAGTTATTCCATTAATTTACTATATTATTAACATACAAAAAGAATCCACAAGAACAATTCTCATGGATTACTGTAGTTAATTGTATTATGGAGTTATCTTTGCTGTATCACTTGAAGTAGTATCATTTTCAACAATTTTTTCTACATCTATTATCTTTTGAAGCTACTATTTTCACATTGATATCACTGAATAAAATTTCGCCTTCTTTACGCATATCTGCGGCTAAAGTAATTGTATCTAAATATCTTGTATCACCATAGGAAGCAATATAGTTCAACACATCATTATTTTTTAACGATTTAATTTTTTCAGTAGCAATGTCACTTTGTATGCCTAATTTTACAAATTCATTAACAATAGCAGATTGGTTAAAAAAATGTAGATTTCCAGATTCTACTTTATAAAGCATATTAGCGAACTGTGAACGATTAATAGGTGTATTCGGTTTATAATTCCCATCATTATATCCACTTAAAATTCCAAGTGTTTCAAGTGTGGCGATTTCTTGACCCCATGGATAAGTAAATTTTTGCCCATCAAAAATATCAGATTTAACTGCCCCATTTTCTTTATAGCTTTGGAGTTTAATTAACGGAATATGATAAGCTTTTACTATAATCCCTGCAAACTGGCCACGTGTTAAAGGTTGGTTTATACCGAATGCTCTGATAGGGGAATCATCTCTTAAATAGTACCCACGCATAATACCATTCCACTCTAACTTATTAATATATGGATAGAATTGATTTGTTTTAGGTACATCAATAAAATCTACACCACTATACACATCTGAATACTCTACTTCTCTTAATCTATCATCTAACACTTTTGCCAGAATACTAGCGACTTGTCCACGAGTAACATTATCATAAGGTCTAAAGGTAGGTAATGTTCTGCTAATAGCTTTTTGGCCTAATAAGTACTAAACGGAATTATAAAAGTTATCTGTTTTCTTAACGTCTTTGTAATGTACATCTGCTGCGTTTACTCCAACACTAGTCGAAAAGAGTAAGCCTGCTGCGATGCAAATAGATGTTAATGTTTTTTTCACTTTTTTCAACTCCCTAAATTCATAGTAATCTATTAATTTGGAAAAATAACATTTATAGGGAATTATTTCAATAAGTCATCAGTGTTGATAAATTGTATGATTTTGTAAATTTCTATATATATTAATTGCCACAGAATAAGAATTGGTCAATTAGAAATCTAGTAAATTATTCTAAGGGGATATTTTTAGCTTGAGCAATAATATTATGAATCAATGTTTCAACGGTTTGATTTTTCGCTAGTCTTGGACTTTGGCCAGACCAAAGAGACATGTAATCTTGATTGTTTTGTGTTGCTGACGCTTTTCTAATATCTTGAGTTAATATATTCTGAACGGGAAAATCGGGTAAAACTTCTTCATGCTTTTTCATTTCTGAGATAAATTTATTTTTAATACCTCTTGCCCATTTCCCTGAAAATGAACGAGTTAATACAGTCTGGTCTTCATGTGCATTCAGAACGGCTTCTTTATATACTTTATGTGCTCCACTTTCAACACAAGTTAAAAATGCAGTTCCCATCTGAACACCTTTTGCTCCAAGGCAAAGGGAAGCCATTAAGCCTCTTCCATCCATAATTCCTCCAGCAGCAATTATAGGAATTCTCACATTATCAACAACCTGAGGGATAAGCGACATTAAGCCGATCATACTTTCCTGATCATTATCTAAAAAGCTTCCTCGATGCCCGCCTGCTTCACTTCCTTGAAGAACTATGATATCCATTCCTGCTTTTTCATTCTCCACAGCTTCTTTAACCGTTGTAGCTGTCCCTACTAGAATAATATTATGTTGTTTTAATTCATTAATTACTTTTTTAGAAGGAATGCCGAATGTAAAAGAGCAAATGGAAACCTTTTCTTCTATAACAATTTTAACTTGATCATGAAATGTTTCTTGTGCATTATGAATTGTAGAAATGTCAACGCTATCTTTTGGAGATACATTTAATTGCTCACGTATCGGGTTTAAGAACTGATTAGCTGATTTAGATTTAATCTCATTCTCGAAAACATTCACTTCGTTCGGAACGAATAGATTAACGCCAAAAGGTTTTGTTGTTAATTGTTTTATTTCTTTAATTTGTTCTCGCATTTGAACAGGTGTCATGTAACCGGCACCAATCATGCCAAGACCCCCAGAGTTTGAAACTTCAGATACTAATGGTGAAGTTGTTATCCCTCCAGCCATTGGAGCTTGTATGATTGGATACTCAATTTGTAAAAGTTTTGTTATTTCATTAGTTAACATAATGATCCCCCTCATGTTTTCATCCCTTATACTCAAATCGATTTAAAAGCTATAATGAACCTGTTAGAAACTGTGCTTCTCCGAGTCCGAAGCTCCAATCAGCATCAGTATTCTCTGTTATTGAAACAATCAAATCTTGTGGAGAAATTCCACATTCGGCCTCAAGTTTATGTGCTAAAAGGGAGTATAGTTTTTCTTTTTGTGTTACAGTTCTTTTTTTACTAACAATACTAATTATGACAAGGTCTTTACTTCTCTTAAACCCAAGTCCAGTATCCTCGATTATTAGCTCATGTAAAGGGTGCTGATGAACTATTTGATAACGATCGCTCTCAGGTACTTGGAAAGCTTCAACCATCGCACTGTGAGCTGAATCCAACAATTTTTTTAAAGTTTTTTCGTCTCTTCCTTCTACTAAATCAAAACACAATAATGGCATTTTGTATGTCTCCCCTTAAATTTGTATTTAGAGTCTTTTTTAAGAAATGAGTACTTTTGCTTCTACTCACCTCCAGTTAAAATTTGGATGCTTTAAGTATAGCGCTTTTTTGATATATGGTATAATACTGAAAAATGATAATTGGTATCAGTATTATTGATAGGTGAGGTTTATACCATATAAGGAGAGATTGTTATGGATCTTCAATCATTAAAGATTTTCCAGACCGTTGCAAAGTTGGGGAGTATTTCACAGGCAGCAAGAGAACTTCAATATGCCCAATCTAATATTACTATGAAAATTCAACAGCTAGAATCGGATCTCCAAACTACCCTATTTTATAGACATAATCGAGGCACTGCATTAACGGCTAAAGGAATTATGTTGCTAACATACACTCAAAAAATATTTAATCTTATAGAAGAAACAAAGAGCGTAATGAATGATGAACAAACACCAAAAGGCCCGTTAACGATTGGATCAATGGAAACAACCGCTGCAGTACGCTTACCGGCTCTACTTTCCAAGTACCATAAAGACTTTCCGGATGTTGATCTAACTATAAAAACAGGACCTACTAAGCAAAATATTCAAGGTATTCTGCAGTACGAACTTGATGGAGCATTTGTAGCTGGGCCTATTGGACACCCTGAACTCATCGAAAAAGAGGTATTCGAAGAAGAGTTGGTACTCATAACAGATTCTATTGACCCTCCTATTTCTTCTTTTGAAGACTTCCAAACAAGGACGCTGCTTGTATTTCATAATGGATGTTCCTATCGTGAGAAAGTTGAACAATGGTTACAAAAAGAGGGGTTAATTCCTAATCAAGTTATGGAATTTGGAACAATAGATGCAATCATTGGCTGTGTTGAGGGGGGGCTTGGTATAAGTATGCTTCCACAAAGTGTTGTTGCCAAGAATGTACAAAATGGTACCCTAAGACAATATTCACTTCCAAATGAATATGGAAAAGTTAAAACAGTATTTATTTATCGAAAAGATAAGTATTTACCAGCGTCTTTAAAAGAATTTATTAACATGTTAGATGAGGTAAAGAGCCTGATTTAAGGGGAAAGCGAAAAATTTTAATAAATATTCTCATACTAAAAGAAACCCACTCTATTAACGCACTGACCTAAAAAAATGAGACAAATAAAAACACCTTTCGTTGAAAAACGGGTATTAAACCTATAAATCCAACGTGGAGGTGTTTTTTCTATGGGAACAAGAGTTAGTTATCCAGTAGAAATTAAAATGAAAGCAATCGAAATGAGGTTAGCAGGAATACCTGTTAATCAAGTTTTAGAAGAATTGAATATTCGAAATTATACACAACTAAAAACGTGGATGAAGTGGTATCGAAATGGAGAACTTCATCGCCTTGAACAGCCAGTTGGAAAGCAATATACCTTTGGTAAAGGACCAGAATATGAAAATGAAACAGCTAAATTAAAGGCTGAGAATCGTTATTTAAAGCAACAAATTGAAGTTTTAAAAAAGTACGCAGAATTGGAAAGGAAGTGGTGCCAAGAATAGTTGTGCAATTGGTAGAAGAACTAAAAGAAGTCATGACAATTGGTGAAATCTGTGACCACTTGGGGGTAGGTAGATCATCTTATTATCGTTGGAAAAAGAATACTAACGTTGAAACAAAGAAAGATATTCGGGATAAGAGAATTGGTGAGTTGTGTAAACTTCATAAATATCGATACGGATACCGAAAAATCACAAGCATTTATGGATGTATTTCGCAAGTAAAAATTGAGCCATTTATTAATTAAAAACTGAGCCACTTAAACCTGACTATTTTCCAACCATTCCTTTGTGTCTAATATTCGATAAGATGGTCCTACCATGTCTACCATATATGCTCGATGTGTTAGTCGGTCCGTTAAAGCTGCTGTTAAAACTGGATCATGAAATATTTCTTCCCATCGATCAAATGATAAATTACTCGTAACGATGGTGGATGCTCGTCCTGCCCGAAGGGAAAGATGAGTAAATAATAACTCGGCTCCTTCTTTATCAAAGGAGATATAACCTAATTCATCAATGATTACTAAATCATATTTTTCAAACTTCAGTTCAAATGAACGTAACGTTCTTTCAGAACGGCTCTCTTTTAATTGGTTTACTAGAGATGATACCGTTGTAAAAAATACTTTATATCCTGCCAAACAAGCTTCAATTCCTAAACCTATTGCTATATGGGTTTTACCTGTTCCAGGTGAGCCAATTAATAAGACGTTTTGTTTTTCTTGAATAAAGTCCAATTTCCTTAAATGTGGGAGGCGAGAGGCCGCATTTTGCGGTAATCTCTCAAACTCTAATTCAGTTAATAGTTTCTTTTCAGGGAAATTTGCAGATCGAATGCGATTCGCTTTTGCTCGCACTTCTCGATCTTCCATTTCTTGCACTAGTGCGTGATATAAGAAATCTTCTGCTGTCTGATATTGTTTCCACATATCATCTTCTTGAATAAATCCCCGAATGCTTGGTAATCGAAGTTCCTTGCACATCTCAATCATTTCTTGTCTTTTATCCATTAGTGAAGCACCCCTGTCTTTTTCGTTTCAAATAACGCCGTTATGGCTGAAAGATTTTCGAGAGATTGGGTGGTGACCTCATTTTTGGAATGTACAGTTTTATGGATGTATTCGCCTTGACTAGCTATGAAAATAATTTTTTCTGTTGTTATTTGAACCATAGGGTTCTTTTCGAGTTGTTCAATCGCTGCTAAGACTTTTTCTAGATTGTTATGTTCTTTTAGATAAATAAGTAACTCTAGAAAATCTCGCTCATTTCCAATATAATAATCTTTGTATAATTTTTTTATTTTTGTTGGTGCTTGACTCAAACATTCACTTTGAGCCAATGCACCTTTTTTCTTTTCAAATGTACGTAAGTAATGATAAATATCCATAATCCATTGATGGATCTGCCAACTTCGCTTATGTGTCGCGATACAGGCATTTTCACTAAAAATAAGAATTTTTTCCGCACTCGCTTTTACTTTCACCCATTCTCCAACATGTCCTTCTGGAACAGAATAACGATTTTGTCTATAAGTAATCGTGCTATATTTGTCCACTCTAAATTCATACAACTCAGAGGCATCAAATGGAATAATTTCTGCGCTTACTTGCCTAGCTATACGCTCTTCTAGCATTAATTCATGGTGCGTTTGGTTTTTCTTATAATGCTTACGAGAGTTTAATTTCATGATAATTTCTGTTAGATAAGCCTGAGCTTCTTCTAGACTTGTAAACGTATCTCGATGGGCAAATGCTTTCCGGCGGATGTATTCTACACTTCGCTCTACATGCCCCTTCTGATTTCCTTTTCTCGGTTCACATAGTCGTATTTTAAAATGATAATGCATCGATAGATTTTTCATACCATCGGTAATCTCACGTTCAGTCCCAATAAAGTTCTTTACAACTGTCCGCATATTATCGTAGGTAAAAACTTCTGGTACAAAGCCTAAATAGTCAATACATTTTACATGAGCATCTTGTACGCACACCATTGTTTCGGATTCATATAAATATGCAATTCTTTCATTACTATATGGTAGGGTAAAGACCGCCATTGAAAGAGAACGTAATGTTTGATCAATGATTAATTTTACTTCACCCCAGTCAAATTCAATCTCATGACCAGCAGTTGCCTTTTGACGAATAAACACTTCTTTTTGACGTTTCTCCTCACTATTTACAAAATTTCTAACAGTGGTATAACTAATTTCAAAACCTTCATCTAATAACTTTTCATGAATATCAATCATTTTTAGTTGTTGCTTGTGCATCTGATGTTGCCGTTTATACTCATTATCTTTTAACATTTTTCGGATACGTTTCATCACCGTAGGTGTTAATGCTCTTTTATTGCCTTTTCGTTTCTTATACGACGGAGGCGTTACATAGTTATCTGTAATAGGTAGTTCTCGAATATCTTGCTTTCTTTTTTCAAGATCCTCTTCAATATATTTTTTTACAGTATTCCGAGAAATACCAAGCTCCTTCGCAATTTGACGCTGACTTTTATCATCTTGATGAAAGGCAATTAGCACTCTCTGTTTCTTTTCCAATGAAATCACCTCTATACGCTCCTAACTCTATGAAGTTAGGATTATTTTCATATAAAAGTGGCTCACTTTTCAACTGCGATGGTGGCTCAGTTTTAGCTTATCAAATACATATGGAGAACCGATAAGTGAAAATACAGTACAAAAAGTAATGCAAAAATATAATTGGCAGTGTCGAGTAAAAGTGAAGAAACGTAAAAGCACTGGACAACCAGCATACGTCGCACCGAATTTATTAAATCGTGAATTTACAGCGGAAGCACCATTTGAAAAGTTAGTAACAGATATTACCTACTTGCCTTTTGGTCAATCAATGATGTATCTTTCAAGTATTCTAGATGTCTTTAATGGCGAGATTGTAGCGCGTACAATCGGATTTACTCAAGATACAGAGTTTGTTTTAGATACATTAAATCAGCTACCAGAATTACCTGAAGGCTGTATCCTGCATAGCGATCAAGGTTCTGTATATACGTCCTATGACTATCAAAAGGCAGTAAAAGAAAAAAGAATTACCATGAGCATGTCTCGTAAAGGCACGCCCGCTGATAATTCTCCAATTGAAACGTTTCACTCCTCGCTAAAGTCTGAAACGTTCTATCTCGACGGAATCAATCGCACAACGAATGCGCATGTGATCCAAATCGTCGAAAACTATATAAATTATTATAACAATATCCGTATTCAAACGAAACTAAACAGCCAATCGCCGGTAAAATACCGTCAACTAACTGTAAAGTAGGGTGTTTTCTTATTGTCTCAAAAATGATGGTCAGTACCTAAATAAGTGGGTTTCTTTTATATATATAAATATATTGCATATGTGCCGTTAAGCCTTCGATGAAGAATAAACTATCTGATAAGTGTTTTCATGACAATCTGGTTAGTAGCTTTTAAATATTAAAAATGAAAAAAGTGTAATCAAAGTCAAACTTGATACTACTCTAAACACCATTTGAATATGGTGTTTTTAATTTATAAAAGTAGTATATGGTAAAGGTTAATTAGTAGCATCTATGCCGAAATAGTTTTTAAACCCTTCTTTTCCTAAAGGAGTAATTGTAATTTCACGTGAATTTGCTTTAGACTCAATCCACTTCAATTCCATATACCTTTCAAATAAACCATTTCCTAAAGCACCACCTATATGATGGGTACGTTCACTCCAATCCAGACATGCATGCGAAAAGGAGCGGCGTTTTTTAGATAAAGCTAATAGGTCAACACCCAAGTTCTTAAAGAAAATCTCTCCTTTAGGTGTAACAATAAAATTTTTATCTTTTCTCTCAATATATTCTAAATTATGCATCGCATTTGTTAATTTAACACTAATTCGACCGGCTAAATGATCATAGCAAGTTCTTGCATTTTCTAGTTTTTTTAATTGGCTGGATTGTTTTAGTGACCTAATTTCAGGCGGTGGAGAAATTGCCATTAATATTTCAAGTGTATTCGCAACCTCTTGATTGGCTAATTGGAAATAACGAAATCTTCCATTGTTCTCACTAATAACAATATTATTTTCTACTAACTTTGCAAGATGAAAACTCGCAGTTTGAGGTTTAATTCCCGCCATATAGGCTAATTCACTAGCTGTATGGAATTTTCCATCCATTAATCCTGCTAAAATAGTTGCTCTTGACTTTTCACTCAGTAAAGAAGTAAGGGCAGAAATATTTGGATTTATAGTCATTGTTAAACACCCTCCTTGTAATCCACACTTCGATAATCATCGTACAATTATGAATCTATACTAATTCTAAAGAAGTAATTATCTATTCTCAAGAGAGGGGTAAAATTATTCTCATTTAAACAAGTTTATAAACAATTAACTATTACTTTTTGGAACTGGAGTGTTTGTAAATGAAATTATATATATATTTTCTTTTAATTATCTTAACAACTGCTCTAATGGGGTCTTCCTTTGCAATTGGTAAAATAGGGCTGCAATATTCTTCTCCATTATTCTTGGCAGGATTGCGTTTTTTAATAGCGGGCGTAATAATGGCGATTATCGTAAAAATATTAAATAGAACGCATCCAGCTGGTAAGGAACAATGGGGAAAAGTATTAGTTATTGGTTCCTTGCAAACGGCAGCTGTAATGGGGTGTATTTTTATTAGCCTAAGAACAATAACAGCAAGTGAGTCATCTATTTTAACATTTATGAATCCATTGTTAGTCATTATTTTTGGTACTATTTTTATGCATATTCGATATAAATGGTACCAATGGAGTGGAGTCATTTTGGGGTTTATTGGTGTAGGAATAACATTAGGAGGCATAAAGGACATTAAAGTGGGCATTATATTCGGTGCTCTATCTTCTATTTTTTGGGCTATTTCTACACTATTAGTCAATAAATGGGGAACCTATTTTGATACGTGGGTACTTTCGGCATATCAAATGCTGTTTGGAGGGTCAATACTTATTATTTTAAGTATATTACTAGAAAAACCTTTCTTTGATATAAATACAAAATCAGTTTTATTATTATTGTGGTTAAGTATTATGTCTTCTATTGTCCAATTTGCAGTTTGGTATTTTCTCTTACAAAAAGGGGAACCAGGGAAAACAAGTTCTTATCTATTTTTAGCTCCTTTCTTTGGTGTTTTAACAGGCGTTGTTTTATTAGATGAACCTATTACTTTTGCATTTATTGGTGGTGGTCTTCTAATAATAGTCGGTATATTTTTAGTTAATAGTAACTTTAAATTTAGAAAAAGGTGAATTATTTATAATAGCTATACGATAGAAGAATAAAGTTCCAGTGATTATAACTACTTTGCCTTCAATTGGCATCTTTACTCCTCCTTTACGTTTATGTTGAGAATATAAACTAGAGTTAATGATATTTTTGTTTTTCATAAGATACGGATTTGAAATAAAAAACTTATATAAATATTTTTTTATTAAAAATTGTCTAAAAATATTGAATTATAATATTAACTATAATATGATAAAACAAATATGAAAACTTGGTTTTATTTTTAAGGAGGAAACATAATTTGAAAAAATGGTTATCAGCACTGCTATTAACAGCTTTAATCGGAGCACTAGCAGCATGCGGAAGTAATGAAGCAACTAATGCTTCAAATGCAGCAGAAGAAGACAGCACAAACAAACTAGAACAAATTATAGAATCAGGTGTCATCACTATCGGGCTAGAAGGAACTTTCCCTCCATTCAGTTATCATGATGAAACTGGTACTTTAACAGGATTTGAGTATGAAATTGCAGACCAAATTGCAAAAGATCTTGGTGTAGAAGCAAAGTATGTTGAAACGAAATGGGATTCATTAATCGCAGGTCTTGATACTGATAAATATGATTTTGTAATTAACAATATCTCTATTACAGATGAGCGTAAAGAAAAATATGATTTCACAATACCTTATATGGAGTCAGTTGCAACATTAGCAGTTCATGCTGATTCTGATATTAATAGTTTAGAAGAGTTTGCGGGGAAAAAGGCTGCTCAAACAGTAACTAGCAACTTTGCACAAGATGCACGTGACTTAGGAGCTGAAATTGTTCCTACTGAAAATCTAACAAATTCAATTGAATTAGTATTACAAAAACGCGCTGATGGAACAATTCATGATCGTGTTACTTTCCTAACATATTTACAAGAACAACCTGATGCACCAATTAAGCTAATCGACGGTAAGACAAGCTCCTCAGAAATCGCATTAATTTTAAATCAAGGTAATGAAGAATTCCGTGAAGCGCTGAATGAAATTATTAAAAAACGTCTTGAAGATGGTACATTTGCAGCAATCTCAGAAAAATACTTTGGTGAGGATGTAATGTATCAATAATACTTGCCGGATCAATCGGCTTAATTGGCCGATTGATTTTTATCTTTGTCTAACAGGTGTTTATGCACTGAAAGCGTTGCGACAGGTACGAGACTTCCAGTTGATAATGAGTTGAATTAAGTATTTTACTCTGCCTTCAAAAAGTAAAGGAGTAACGCTCAAAGATAAAAGACTCCAGCGAGTCATACGATTTTTGAATGGAATTGACTCATGTAAACCTAAGTTCGATTTTAAGCTTTAGATTAGTTAGGGCGTAGTTGTTTTAGAAAGGAAGGTAAAAGATGAGTCGTGAACTCGAAATTGTATTAAATTCTATATGGCCACTTTTAAAGGCAGGGCTATCTGTAACCATCCCATTATCACTAATTTCATTTGCAATTGCATTAGTAATTGCCGTTATAACCGCCCTTTTAAAGTTATCTAACTTTAAATTTTTAAAATTTATTTTCAGTACATATGTATGGATATTTAGAGGGACGCCTTTACTTGTACAATTATTTCTTGTCTTTTATGGATTGCCAAAGGCGGGAATTACATTAGACCCTTGGGTTGCAGCAATTATTACATTTTCATTAAATACGGGAGCCTATGCTTCTGAATCAATTCGAGCTTCTATTTTGTCGATTCCAAAAGGTCAATGGGAGGCTGCAGAATCACTAGGAATGACTTATTGGCAAGTATTAAGGAGAGTAATTGCTCCTCAAACTATCCGAATTTCTTTACCCCCAGTTACGAATGATTTTATTGATCTTGTAAAGGGAACTTCTCTTGCGGCGAGTATTACAATTGCAGAAATGTTTATGATTGGACAACAAATTGTGGCATTTACATATGAACCTTTAGCAATCTATTCACTTGTTGCTGTTTTTTACTTAATCTTCGTATCAATTTTAACGATTATTCAAGGTAAACTAGAAAAATATGCTTCCAAGTATATTTAGAGAGAGGTGGACACCATCGTTACTTTAAAAGAGATAAATAAATCATTTAATAATCATCACGTTTTAAAAAATATAAATGTACAATTTAAAAAGGGTGAAACGACAGTTATTCTGGGACCTTCAGGATCTGGTAAATCAACACTTTTAAGATGTATTAATTTGCTGGAAATCCCTCAATCTGGCACTTTGGAAATAGATTCATTAAAAGTAGATTTTTCAGGAAAATTAACTCAAAAGGATAAATTAGCAATTCGCCAAAATACCGCAATGGTGTTTCAATCCTTTAATTTGTTTCCACATATGACAGTACTAGAAAATGTGATTGAAGGTCCAATTACTGTGTTAAAAAAAGATAAATCAAACATGGTTCAGATTGGCGAACAATTACTTGATAAAGTAGGGTTGCTACATAAAAAGGAAAGTTATCCATCTCAATTATCTGGAGGTCAACAGCAGCGGGTCGCGATTGCACGTGCACTTGCAATGGAGCCTAAGTTTCTCCTGTTTGACGAACCTACTAGTGCACTTGATCCAGAGTTAGAGGGCGAAGTGTTAAAGGTATTAAAGGCTTTAGCAGAAGAACAAAAGTCGATGATTCTTGTGACTCATAATTTAAATTTTGCTCGTGTAGCTGCAGATCGGATTTTATTCCTCGAAAACGGTGAAATAGCTTTCGATGGAGATACAGAAGAATTCTTTAACAATACAGATAATGATCGTATCGTATCATTTATTCAGTCAATGCAATTTATTTAGGAGGAGAATAAGATGGCAAAAGAAAAAACAAATGTTGAAAGTTTTGATTTAGATCATACAAAAGTAGTTGCACCATATGTACGACTTGCAGGCGTCAAAGAGGGGGAAAAAGGTGATGTTGTAACGAAGTACGATGTTCGTTTTAAACAACCTAACAAAGGCCATATGGAAATGCCATCACTCCACTCTTTAGAACACTTAATGGCAGATCGTATTCGTAACCACTCAACAAAAGTAATTGATTTTTCTCCTATGGGCTGCCAAACAGGTTTTTATTTATCTTTTATTAATCATAATGATTATGAGGACGTATTAGATATTCTTGAGAAAACGTTAAACGATGTGTTAGAGGCAACTTCAGTACCTGCTTGTAATGAAGTACAATGCGGTTGGGCTGCAAGTCATAGCTTAGAGGGTGCTCAAGCTCTTGCAAAAGAATTTTTAGAGAAACGTGCTGAATGGCATATTGTGTTTTCTGAGTAATATTGAACTTACTGAAACGGTTGATTAAGAGATTTAATAAACAATTTTAAAGCAAGCTGAATCTTATTTTGATAAGCAGTTAAGCCAATACTCTTATTCAGCTAACTTGTAAATAGAACTAAAAAAAGAGTCGTATCCACGGCTCTTTTTTGTTTCACTTCATATATTTCAGTAGAAGAAGGATTATATAACTAATCTATTGAAATTTACTTATAGAATGAAGATTAGTTAGGAAAATCAAAAATCCATTTTTAGGTTCATACATATTTAAATACTTTGTTTTATACTTATGGTTGGTAGATAGTTGCTTGAGGATTATGAGGCAATTAAGAATTACTATCTAAGTTTATTTAACAATGATTAGGGGGAAGTGCATTGACTATTAAAGATATATTGATTTATCTAGTACTTTTTATCGGTACTTTCCTAGTTATTTGTTTGGGATGTACTGGTTTAATTCTGTCTACTATGACTGATGCATTTCCTAATTACCAATTTATAATAGCATTAGTTTTGATGTTTATTGCAACGTGGACCATTGGTTTAGGTATACGAAAGCATAGAAGCTTAATCGCTGAGAGAAATAAGTAATAATTTTTTAGCAACACTTTACGAAATTAAATAATGTTACTGTTTCAAAAAATTTTTTAAGGAGAGAACAACATGGAGGTTTTTTCGAAATATCTAGCTAGTATCGATAACCCTGATCATCGCGATCGGACAGAAGAAATTTTGACATGGATCGCTAATAAATTTCCAAATTTAAATCCAGAAATCAAGTGGAATACGCCGATGTTTTCAGATCATGGCACATTTATTATTGGATTTTCTACAGCAAAGCATCATTTAAGCGTCTCATCTGAAGAAGCAGGTATTGCACACTTTGTCGATGATATTGCAAAAGCAGGCTACAGTTCTACAAAAGGCTTGTTCAGAATTCCGTGGAATGAGCTAGTAAATTACGAATTGCTTGAAAAAATGATTGAATTTAATATTCAAGATAAAGCAGACTGTACAACCTTTTGGAGGAAATAAAAAATTGTTTTTTAAGATTAAAAGAACTATTGAAGAGAGTAAAATGTTTACTTAAAGAAAAGGGAGAGAAGATGACATTACAACAATTAAAATATGTGATAGAAGTAGCTAAAAGTCGTTCAATTAACAAGGCGGCACAGAGGCTGTTTATTAGTCAACCAAGCCTTTCCAATGCATTAAAAGAACTGGAGGAGGAAGTGGGGATTACGATTTTTCTACGATCTAATAAGGGAATTTTAATTACTCCTGAAGGATCGGAGTTTTTAGGCTACGCCAGGCAAGTAGTAGAACAGGCAGAACTTCTTGAGAATCGGTATACAAATACAAGATCTCCGCAGCAACATTTTTCAGTATCTGCTCAGCACTATGCATTTGCGGTAAGTGCCTTTGTACGTCTATTAAAGGAATATAACCCAGAGGAATACGAATTTAGTTTACGAGAAACAAAGACATACGAAATCATAGATGACGTAAAGAATTTGCGAAGTGAAATTGGTATTTTATATGTCAATGAATTTAATAAAAAGGTAATTCACAAGTTTTTAAGAGAAGGAAATTTACAATTCCATAAGCTATTTACAGCAAAGCCACATGTTTTTATTAGCTCAGCAAATCCACTGTCTAGAAAGAGTTTTGTAACATTATCCGATTTAGATCCTTATCCATATCTTTCATATGAGCAAGGGGATTATAACTCATTCTACTTTTCGGAGGAGATTCTAAGTACGCTTTCTAGACCGAAAAATATCCGGGTTACGGATCGTGCAACTTTATTTAACTTACTAATCGGATTAAATGGTTATACCATTTCAACAGGTGTCATTAGTCATAAATTAAATAGTAAAGATATTATAGCTATTCCTTTAAAGGTAGACGAGGAAATTCATGTTGGCTATATTACTCAAAAAAATGTCACAAATAGTACGTTGGCTAATACTTATATTCAATATTTAAAAGAATCTATTGAGGAAGAATTACATCAGTTATAGTTAAAAGCTATAGCGAGGAATAGATTTTTTGTGTTACGTTATAATGATTTCCCTATGCTACACTTACCTTACATTAAAGGAAGTGGTTATTAATAAAATGGAAAGAGGGAGATCGTATATGACAAAAACACTTATAAAAGCCCCATTTAGAGCAGATCATGTAGGAAGTTTATTACGACCAGAGAGAATTCATAAGGCAAGAAAGGATTTTCAAGAAGGCAATATAACTAAACAAGAGCTACATGCAATTGAAACAGAAGAGATTAAAAAAATTGTTGATAAACAAATTGAAGTTGGGCTTCAAGCTGTTACAGATGGAGAATTTCGTAGAAGATTTTGGCATACAGATTTTCTCGAGCATTTAAATGGAGTAGAAGGATACGTTCCAAATCATGGTTTCGCCTTTAAAGGGGAAGAAACAGAAAGATACGATGTGCGTGTTGTAGGGAAAATCTCATTTAACCCGGATCACCCGCATATTAAAGATTTTCTCGAATTTAAAGAAATTGTCGGGGACCGTGCTGTTGCAAAACAAACAATCCCAAGTCCTAACCAATTATTTAATGCGGGTATTCGTAATCTTGAAATTTACCCAGATATTGAAGAATATACAAAAGATATTATCCAAACATATCGGGATGCTATCAAGGCCTTTTATGATGCAGGTTGCCGTTACTTACAATTAGACGATGTATATATTGCGGGTCTGAATGCTCCGGAAATTCCATTTAATGATAGCGCCTATTCTCGCGAAGAATTAATAGACTTAGCACTGCGTGTAGTAAATGGAGTACTAGAAGATAAACCGGAAGATCTAATTGTAACCACTCACCTTTGCCGCGGAAATTACCGTTCAAAATGGGCCTTTGAAGGAAGTTATGCCAAAATTGCTCCAACATTGTTTGCAAAAGAAAAAGTAAACGGATTTTTCTTAGAATATGATGATGATCGTTCTGGAGATTTCGGACCATTGGAATATATACCAAATGGTGGACCACAAGTGGTACTAGGGGTATTCACATCAAAACATGGGGAGCTAGAAGATAAAGAAAATATTAAGGCACGTATAGAGGAAGCAACAAAATATGTGACGTTAGAACAATTATGTATCAGCCCTCAATGTGGATTTGCTTCCACTCATCATGGGAATATTTTGACTGAGGATGAACAATGGGCGAAGTTGAAATATATTGTGGATATTTCAAAAGAGATTTGGGGATAAGTTTTTAAGCGAACACCTTTAACTGGGTTGTTCGTTTTTTTAGTAATAACAATAAAAATCGAAGAAGACATCCTCAACATAAACACTGGAATATTGTCACTTTGCAAAGTCAACACATACGATAAGAGGATAGTATCGTATGGAAGGAGCAAAAAATGAGTGATTTACTTTCTTTGCTGCTATTAGGAATTGCAGTTAGTCTTGATAGTTTTACAGTAGGGCTAACCTATGGAATGCGAAAAGTAACTATACCAATTAAATCATTTATTATCATCTTTTCCTGCACTTTCTTTGTTTTATTATTGGCAATGGGAATCGGTTCAATTATCGAGTTGTTCATATCTTATGAAGCTGCTGAAAGAGTTGGTGGCATTATACTAATAGTTATTGGTATTTGGGTTCTTTATCAATTCTTAACGTCTCAAAGTGATTCACAACAACATCAAAGTGATATCAAAATTGTTGAGTTTGAAATTAAACGATTGGGAATTATTATTAAGATATTAAAAAAGCCAACGGAAGCAGATTTTGACCGTTCTGGAAGTATTGGCAGTATAGAAGCTTTGTTTCTAGGATTAGCATTGTCATTAGATTCATTCGGAGCTGGAATTGGTGCAGCGTTGATTGATTTGCCTCCAATTTTATTTTCAATCGTTGTGACGGTTTCAAGTGTCTTTTTTGTAATAGCAGGCATCAACATAGGTTCAATATTTAGAAATATGAATTGGGTTAAAAAACTTACGTTCTTACCGGGAATTGCCCTAATATTAATTGGGCTATTTAAAATGTGAATAGAGATCTCATATGTCAATATAAGAGTCTGTTCTAGAAGTATATGTCAAACTTCTAGAGCAGCTTTCTTATGTTTAAGCTCTTTATTATTTTCGATTTTTACTTTTTTGTAACTATTCTACAAACCGATTAGGCTAGTATAGTGTATCAAAAAATTGCTAAAAGATATGACAACATTAGCTTGTAGGAGGGTCTTTTACTATGTATTCAGTTTGGATTAATTAGAAAAAAACAGCTTCAACTGCTATTTTGTATATAAAAATTTGTCTATTTTAATAATCGTTGTCTTAGTTATATTTAAAAATATTCTCTCATATTTACCCGCCTCATACATATAATTTACTGTGTGTTACACAAAGTTTGTTTCAAAAAAAGGAATATAAGTATAAAAGTGGATAATAGGTTAGGGGAAAAAGAAAGGTTCAGAATGTATTTTTTTCGGGGAAAACGATTGAGTAAAAGTATAGCATCCTTATCCTTACTAGAAACAATTAGATGTTAACAGTAGAGTTTCTTTTGCCAATAAGATAAAACAAATTACTAGAATATGGGGGATTATCTAATGAACGTGACAGAATATTACCGAGAACCTGTACAAAAAGTAATGAATGAACTAGAAGTAACCCATCAAGGATTAACGGATTATGAAGTTCGGACGAGACAAAGGCAGTATGGCTATAATGAATTACAAGAGGGGAAACGGAAAAGTGCAAGTCAAATTTTCCTTGAACAGTTTAAAGACTTTTTAGTCATTATTTTAATGGTAGCTGCTTTAATTTCTGTATTTTTAGGAGAAGTACAAAGTTCAATCGTTATTTTAGTCGTTGTCATTTTAAATGCTATACTTGGCACAGTTCAACAGATTAAAGCTGAAAAGTCTTTAGAAAGCTTAAAAGAAATGGCAGCCCCAATTGCAAGGGTACTTCGAAATGGACAAGTCACTGAAATCCCCTCAAAAGAGGTTGTCGTTGGAGATATTCTTATTTTAGATGCCGGTGATTATATTAGTGCAGATGGCCGAATTATTGAAAGTCATAGTTTGCAAATTAACGAGAGTTCTTTAACAGGTGAATCACTTCCGATCGTAAAAGTGACAAAGGTTATTAATGAAGAGGAAGTCGCACTCGGTGATAAGACAAATATGGTATTCTCGGGCAGCTTTGTTACAAATGGACGTGGAAAAGCTATTGTAACATCTATTGGTATGAATACTGAAATTGGTAAGATTGCAAACTTACTAGATAATGCCAAAGAGAAGAAAACGCCCCTTCAAGTAAGTCTTGAACACTTTGGAAAGCGACTCGCAATTGGGATTATTATAATTTGTCTTATTATTTTTGGCTTGGATATTTTACGTGGCCGCGAGCTAGTAGATTCATTTATGTTTGCAGTGTCTTTAGCAGTTGCGGCAATTCCCGAGGCATTAAGTTCCATCGTTACAATTGTCTTGGCATTTGGAACACAGAAAATGGCAAAGGAAAACGCAATTGTTCGCAAGCTGCATGCAGTAGAAAGTCTTGGCAGCATTTCAGTCATCTGTTCAGATAAAACAGGGACACTAACTAAAAATAAAATGACTGTCCAAAAGGTATATATAAACGAAAAAGTTATTCAACAAGATCAATTGCAAATAGGTGATGAACTTCATCATACATTTTTGCACATGGCTTTATTATGTAATAACTCAGTTACTTTTAGCGATAGAGAAATAGGAGATCCAACAGAAGTAGCCCTTGTCCATCTAGGAAATAAATATAACATTGATGAGCTCAATATACGCAAACAGTATAAACGATTTGGTGAAGTACCTTTTGACTCGAATCGTAAATTAATGAGTACCGTTAATCGAGTTGGCAATCGATATATTATGATTACGAAGGGGGCTGTCGACGTACTGCTTTCTCGTATTGTAAAAATTGAAACTTCACAAGGGGTATCACTCATTACTAAGCAACAACTAGAGGACATTAAACAAATAAACAGTAATTTTTCAAATGAAGGGTTGCGAGTACTAGCATTAGTATATAAAGAAGTTAATTCAACTGAAGTAAGCGCAAAAGATGAGAATAATTTCATCTTTGTTGGATTAGTAGCGATGATGGATCCACCTCGAGAAGAATCAAAACAAGCAGTAGCAGATTGCATCAAGGCAGGGATTAAACCTGTGATGATAACAGGGGATCATAAAATTACAGCCGCCGCTATTGCAAAACAAATTGGCATATTAAAAGATCCGTCCGAAGCAATTGAAGGAAAAGAAATTGAAAATTTATCAGATAAAGAATTAAGGGATAAAGTTGAGAACTTCTCTGTTTATGCACGTGTGTCACCAGAACATAAAATTCGTATTGTAAAAGCTTGGCAAGAAAAAGGGAACGTTGTGGCAATGACTGGAGATGGTGTCAATGATGGTCCAGCGTTAAAACAAGCCGACATAGGGGTGGCAATGGGAATTATGGGTACAGAAGTTGCCAAAGATGCCTCATCAATGATTTTAACAGATGACAATTTCTCAACAATTGTTAAAGCTATATCTAATGGTAGAAGCCTTTACGAAAATATTAAAAACTCGATTAAGTTTTTATTATCTGGAAATACGGGAGCGATTTTGGTCGTTCTTTATGCAACACTTTTTGCATTACCTGCTCCATTTACACCGGTTCATTTATTATTTATCAACCTACTAACAGATAGTTTACCAGCTATAGCAATTGGTTTAGAACCACATAATAAAAAGGTTATGGATAAAAAACCCCGAAATATCCATGAGCCTTTATTAAATAAAAGGTTTGTCTCTCAAATAGGGTTGGAAGGGCTTCTCATCGCTGCCGTAACTATTATTGCCTTTCAAAGAGGTCTGGCAACAGGGGATACGACAGTTGCTAGTACGATGGCATTTGCAACATTATGTCTATCAAGATTGTTCCATGGCTTTAACTGTCGTTCAAATGAATCTATTTTTAAAATAGGAGTTTTCTCGAATTTATCAGTTTGGATAGCTTTTCTTATTGGATTTATACTATTAAATGTAGTGCTAATAGTAGGATTATTCGATGTGGCAATATTAAGTCGTTCACAATTATTAACGATTTATGGTTTGGCAATTGTACCATTAATAATAATTCAGTTTGAAAGACTATTTAAAAAATAGAGATTAAACAATTTCTTAAACCTAGCATTAAGATTTTTAAAAATACCAATTAGCAACGAAAGAGTTCATTTTGATTTTTTCAAAATGAACTTTTTTATTTTGTGAGAAAAAGCAATTTTAAAATAAAGGATAATTTTCCCTTGCTAAATCGTAATCATTACGATAAAATCTAAAACGTAATTATTACGATTTGCAATAGGGGGAGAGGAGTATTACTATGAAATCAATCAAAAGAAATGATAGGTATAATTTAACTATTATAAAGAGGCTTCGCTCATTCACAGGAAGTCACTTCCTTCAATTCGCTGCCATGTTGGTATGCATATGCATATTAAGTGCTTGTACGGGCTCTTCGGAAAACACTATTGAAGAAGAATCAAAAGAAAAGCATATCAATTTCCTCTATAATTTCTCTACTAATTCATTGGATCCTCATGTTGATTCTAGTTATGTTCCGCTAAGAGCTGGGATAACTGAGACATTAGTACGATTAGATGAAGAAAATTTAACGGTTGCACCATGGCTTGCTGAAAGCTGGGAAGGCGAAGATGGTCTAAATTGGACTATTAAGCTTCGGGAAGATGTTACATTTCATAACGGTAAAAAAATGGATGCAGAAGCGGTGAAAGCTTCTCTTGAACGGGCCCTGGAAGAGAGCGTTGCTATTCAGAATGCTCTCAAAATAGAAAAGATCGAAGCTGATGGATACACACTACATATTTCTACAAAGGAACCTTTTCCTGAGTTTATTTCTGAGCTTGTCAATCCCAATGTTTCAATTATTGATGTAACAGAAGAGGATATTATCAATAAACCAATTGGTACAGGTCCTTTTATATTGAAGACATTTTCACCAGGAAGCAAACTTGAGCTTGAGCGTTATGATGATTATTGGGATGGAGCTTCTAACCTTGATTCAGTAACTTTTTCTTTTAATGAGGATGCAAATGCCCGCTCTCTTGCTCTAAAGTCAGGACAAGTAGATATTGTTTATCGTCCAGAGGTAGAAAGCTTGGAATCATTAAAAGCACTTGATGGGATAAAAGTTGAATCTACTGCAACATTTCGTGTTCATCAAATGACAATGAATATGGAACGCAAAAGTTTACAGGATATTAATGTTCGTCGTGCAGTTGATGCATTGATTGACCGCCAGAAAATTGTTGATAACATTCTTTTAGGTTACGCTGAACCAGCTGTTAGCCCATTTTTACCCTCTTTGCCATTTGCTCCATCATTTGAACAAAGCAAAACTGGAACGGATATAGCAATTAAATATTTAGAGGAAGCAGGCTACTCAATTGAAGACGGAAAAATGCAAAAAGATGGAGAACCGCTCAAATTTACACTTTTAACTTACAGTGCAAGAGCGGATTTGCCATTAATAGCTCAAGTATTTCAATCGGATGCTAAACAAATTGGAATTGATGTAGAAATTCGTCAAATCGATATCCCTGAGGAATATATGGCGTCAAACCGTGATTGGGATTTAGCAACTTATAGCAATTTAACCGCTCCAAGGGGGGATGCAGGCTACTACTTTAATGCAACCTATCATCCAACGGGTGCACTTAATTTTAGTGGTGCTCATGAACCCGAACTAACGGCAATTATTGATAAGCTCAATCAAACTGTTAGTCAAGAAGATCGCGCCGTTCTAGCAGAGCAGGCGGCAAAATTTGTACATGACAATGTAATCAACTCATTTGTTTTGCATCCTTCTACTATTGTTGCCTACAACGAAAACAAAGTAGAAAACTGGCAGACAACACGAAGTGAATATTATATGATTACTAATCAGTTGGATGTGAAGTAAATGATTCGAATTTTTGTTCGTAAATTCTTTGAAATATTAATTTTCATGTTGTTTATTACATTTGTTAGCTTTTTATTTGTCCGACTTGCTCCTGGTGATCCGGTTTTGACCATTTTAAATGTTGATGAGCTTTCTGTTAATCAGGAACAAGTTGAGGAATTAAGAGAAGAAATGGGATTCAACAAGCCATTGCTCGTCCAGTACGGACTTTGGCTGCTTAAATTTATTAAGCTGGATTTCGGTGTATCGTATGTTACTGGCCAACCTGTAATGGATATGATTTTAATTGGGCTGCCTGCCACAATAGAATTATCCGTTGGTGCATTAATTGTGATGCTTGTTGTATCGATACCACTAGGATCGCTATCTGCCCTTTACCGGAATAGCTGGATTGATCAGGTAAGTAGAACACTGTCAATACTTGGTGCAGCCATTCCAAGTTTTTGGCTTGGTCTTATTTTTATTGAACTATTCGGTGTGCGTGTTAACTGGTTTCCGACTATGGGTAGAGATGGGTTCATTTCCTTGATTTTACCTTCATTAACACTTGGCCTAGCCATTTCAAGCGTATATGTTCGTTTGCTTCGTTCTAGCCTTCTTGACTCGCTTGGTCAGGAATTTATTCGTGCAGCAAGAGCGCGTGGATTATCAGAAAAACGTATTTTTTTAGTACATGCATTTCGACATAGTCTTCCACCTGTTATTACCGTTTTTGGAGTCAGTTTAGGAAGTTTAATTGGTGGGGTTGTAGTTATTGAAGTTTTATTTGCGTATCCAGGGATAGGAAAACTAGTCGTTGATGCTATTCGTCAACGCGATTATCCACTTATACAAGGATATATTCTAATCATGGCAATTATTGTTTTTATTGTAAATGCATGTGTGGACATATCTTACAGGTATTTAAATCCTGAAATGAGACTAAAAGAAAGGGGGAGCAATCGATGAAAGAACTCTCATTACCAAGCATTAAAAAGTACAGTTGGCAAGGTATGGTTGCTTTAATATGTGTAATCTTTATCTTTTTAGTTGCTCTATATACTTTTTTCTATTTAAAACATGATCCAAATTTAACAAATCTCGATCAACGTCTTCAGGGAATGAGCCTGCAACATCCGCTAGGTACAGATCAACTTGGTAGGGATGTTCTAACAAGACTATTATTAGGTGCTAAACAAACAATCGGTTATAGTTTACTGGCACTTATTATTGCACTTATCATTGGAGTTCCCTTTGGTCTTATTTCCGGATATAAGCGTGGATTAGTTGATCGAATATTTATGCGAATTGCCGATGGATTTTTAGCCTTTCCCGATACTATTGTGGCAATTGTCCTAAGCGGTTTACTTGGACCGGGGATTGGCAATCTAGTTCTAGCAATAGTAATGATTAAATGGGTAAGTTATGCACGCCTTGTAAGAAGTACGGTTTTATCCGAATCTCAAAAAGATTATGTTTTGGTTGCCCGTATTAATGGCCTTTCTTCAAGGAAAATCATGCAAAAGCATTTATTACCCCACATTGTCGGACATGTACTAGTGCTTGCTAGTCTTGATTTAGGTAAAATTATTTTGCTCATTTCAGCTTTTTCATACATCGGTCTAGGTGTGCAGCCCCCAACGCCTGAATGGGGGGCGATGCTAAATGACTCACGCTCATATTTTCAATCAAGACCTGAATTAATGATATATCCAGGATTAGCAATTGTTGTAGTTGTGCTATTAACGAATATGCTGGGAGATTACTTACGTGATCATTTTGATGTTAAGAAAGAGGTGCAGCAGTGACTTTATCAGTTGAGCAAGTTTCAATTCAAAGTAGAGAAAGGAAAATAGTTGATAACGTATCACTCTCTATCAGTGAAGGCGAATGGTTCGCACTTGTCGGACAAAGTGGAAGTGGTAAAAGCTTACTTTCACAAGCGATAGGGCGTATGCTTTCCGCTAATTTGCAGGTTAAAGGAAATATATTCTTTAATGGGGAAGATTTACTTACATTATCATCTAAACAGATGCGGACAATTCGTGGAAGAAAATTATCCTACATTTTTCAAGATTATCAAGGCTCTTTTACACCGTTTAGAACAATTGGACAACATTTTCAGGAATATCAAAAAGCCCATGGTATATTGGATGCTAAAAACAGAAAAATAAAGTCAATTGATGCACTTGCATCTGTTGGATTAGATGCAACTTTTTACAATAGATACCCTTTTCAGTTAAGTGGTGGACAACTTCAACGGGTATCAATTGCTATGGCACTTTTGTTGTCTCCGGATTTATTAATTGCGGATGAAATAACAACCTCACTTGACAGTGTATTGGGACATAGAATTTTAGAATTACTTGCAAAAAAGCAACAGGAAACTGGATGTGCAATTTTATTCATAACTCATGATTGGCGGTATGTCAGACGCTATGCTAACCGTTTAGCAGTAATGAAGGATGGGGAAATTGTTGAGTCAGGCGGAAAACATCGTATACTTGACCATCCGAAGCATGAGTATACAAAACAGTTAATCCAAGCTGCACCTACTATTGGTCAAGGTCTGCCATCTGGGTTACAGGAGGTAGTCAAAGTATGACTATGCTTACAATTAAAAACCTGACAAAATCCTATCAGGAAGGGAAAAAAGCAGTTGACCATGTTTCATTCGGACTGAACAAGGGTGAATGTCTAGGTCTAGTTGGAGAAAGCGGTTGTGGTAAAAGCACATTGGCTCGTTGCTTGCTGCGGATAGAACCGATAGATAGCGGCTCGATTTATTTTAAGGGCGAAGCAATCGAAAGTCTTGATGAACGTCGTTTGCATCCTTATCGAAAAAAGATGCAAATTGTATTCCAAAATCCTTCAGCTGCTTTAAACCCAAAGCTAAAAATAAAGGAATCATTGATTGATCCATACGCCCAATTTCACAAGGAACTTACCCCTAGTCATTTTTCTTTTACTTCAAAGGATGCTTTTATAAAACAACTTCTTGAAGCTGTTGAGTTGCCTGCTAATTTGGCTGATAAATATCCTCATGAAATAAGTGGTGGACAGCGGCAACGTGTAACGATTGCCCGTGCTATTAGTATCGAACCGGAGCTTATAGTGTTAGATGAGCCAACCGCAAGTTTGGATGTTATCTCACAAAGGGCGGTGCTAACTTTATTAACTAAGCTTCGTGAAACTTTAAATCTCTCTTATTTATTTATTTCACATGATCTTGCTGCTGTCAGCCAAATGTGTCAGCGAATTTTAGTTATGAAAGAAGGGCAATTGATTGATCAATTTAGTAGTGATCAACTGTTTAGCGAAGAACGGCATTCATATACAAAAGAACTTATTTCAATTTTTTAGAAATGAAAAAGTCATCTTCCAAAAGATACAAATACAGACTAGGTAGAGTGTAAAATCCTTAGGTATGTTCTTCTATCATTTACTATTTCAATTTAATAATAGATTATTAGTAAATTCATTGTGATTCTATCTGATACGTTAGGAATTCAAAAATAAAACAGGAGGGAGTCTGTTGAATCATCGAACTTATCTTGCCTTAGCAATCCCTCTCATTATTTCGACTATAACAACACCTTTATTAGGTATAGTTGATATGGCTGTAGTAGGCCAGTTGCCAAATCCAGCTTATATCGGAGGTGTGGCAGTCGGTACAATTATTTTCAATACAATGTATTGGTTATTTGGCTTTTTAAGAGTAAGTACATCTGGTTTTGCAGCCCAAGCGCAAGGAGCTAATGATGAAAGGCAACAAGCACTTGCACTAATTAGGCCTTTGTTTATTGCTTTTATTATAGGAATTAGTTTTCTTATTTTACAGTTGCCGATTCTAAATTTGGCACTTGCAATCATCAGGCCTTCATCAGATGTTTTTGAGTTCGCATCTGATTATTTTTCGATCAGAATATGGGGAGCCCCATTCTCACTAATGAACTATGTAGTAATGGGTTGGTTAATTGGAAGAGCGCGGATAAAGTTAACACTAACACTTCAAATATTTATGAATGTTATTAATATTATATTAACGGTTTTGTTTGTTAACGTTTTTTTATGGGGCGTATCTGGTGTAGCTGCAGCAACACTTTTAGCAGAAATAATAGCATTTGCTTTAAGTTTATTCATAATAATAAAATTACTGCCAAAATCATTTAGCTTTCCTTCAAAAAGTGAGATTATGGATCCAGTCCCTTTTAAAAAGATGGTAGTTATGAATCGAGATTTAATGATAAGAACCTTCTGTTTACTTGTTGTTTTCAATTTATTTACAGCAAAAGGTGCAATGTATGGGACAGAAACATTGGCTGCAAATGCAATCCTAATTCAAATCCATTATTTGATGGCTTACGCTTTTGATGGCTTAGCTAATGCTTCGAGTATTTATGTTGGGAAAGCAATAGGTTCCAATAATAAGGTTCTTTATAATAAAACATTATCATTATCCTGTCAGTGGGCATTTTTTGCTGCTGTTCTTATTACTGGAATTTTTTATTTATGCAAGGGGCTAATCATCCCTATCTTTACACAGAAGCAGACCGTTATTGAATTAATTGACACATATGAAGGATGGATTATACTGTTTCCAATATCCGCGAGCTTTGGACTCGTTCTTTATGGTGTGTTTACTGGTGCGACTGAAGCTAAACCGATTCGAAATTCAATGATTTATGCATTAATAGTTTTTCTATTAGTTTTATACATATCCATTCCTACTCTTCAAAATCACGGATTATGGTTGGCTTTCATTTTATTTAGTGTAGGTCGCTCTATTTTTTTAGCTATGTATATTCCATCTTTAAATCGTAAACTTTTTAATTAAACGTAGGTTTAAAAAACATAAAGCGTATTTTAAAAATACTAAAATAGAAATTTGAGGTGTATAGATAAGGTGCACAAACCTAAGAACGGGTTGTGCACCTTTTTCGTGCATCTAATCGAAGTTAAATGTAGACTGTTGATGATATTCACATGATAGGTTCGAATTTGATAATATTATAATAGTAAAAGATTATTTAGGAGATGAACCATTTTGAATATCGATATTATTCAGCATGTATCTTTTGAAGGTCCTGGATTAATAGCTGCATGGGCTTTAAGCAGAAATTATTCACTTCGAATTCATAAAATTTTTGAAGGTGCTGCTATACCTCAGGAAGAAAATATAGAATTTTTAATTGTTTTAGGCGGGCCGATGAGTGTTAATGATGAAGACTTTTGGATTAATGATGAACGCGAATTAATTGAGAATATGGCTAGGAAAAAGAAACCTGTATTTGGTGTTTGCTTTGGAGCTCAACAGATTTCCAAAGTGCTAGGCGGAGAAGTTTTACCATGTAAAAAAGAAGTAGGTTGGGGGGAGGTAACATTGAAAAATACGCCTTTCCAAACAAACAAAACAAATTTCAATGTACTACATTGGCATGGAGAACAATTTACAATTCCTTCGAAAGCAACACGTTTATTTACAAATACATATTGTGAAAACCAAGGTATTATGTTTGAAAACTTAATTGGTGTACAATTCCATCTTGAAACTGATCGGGAGAGTTTACAAAAAATTGTACAAAATGATTCATCTTTTATAAATAATTCAGTTTATAATCAAAGTGCTGAACAAATTAGTTCATTTGAGATTCCAAAAGAAAACAAAGAGCTGTTATATACAATATTAGATTCTTTAGCATCTATAAAGGGAGAAGTATCATATGAATAGATTGTATTTAATTGATGGTTATGGAGGATCTCCAGAGATCAATTGGCTGTCAAACATTGAACAGAAATATAAAAATCGATTTGATATTCAAATTATTCCGTACACAAACCCTACTGAAGCTAATGTAGTGCAGTGGGATTTAGATTTAGAGCGAGGGATTGAAGCTCCTAAGGATGCTTATTTTATATGCCATAGCTTAGGATGCATTACATTTTTAAGATATTTGCAACGCCATGGGATAAAAATCAAAGGGGCTATTTTAGTATCTGGCTTTAAAAATGAAATAGAAGCTTTCCCACAATTCAATCCTTACTTTAAAGGACTAAAAGAAGTAAGCTGGAAAGATTTAATAGGAGATGCCTATGTGATTTCTTCTAAAACAGATCAAATTATTAATTGGAAATTTACATATGAGTTAGCGGATGTACTAGAAAGTCCGTTTATTTTATTACCACATGGAGGGCACTTCTCATCAGGTGAAGGAATTGTTGAAATGCCAGTTATTGAGAAGCTTATTAACTCAAATTGGTTGGGAACTTGCTAGTGTGAATTTAGGAATAAGTAAACAGTTAATCTATTAAAAAGTTTGATTAATAAATCTCTTCTCTATATTAGAGGGGGGATTTTTTTATTGGGTATTTCTGTTAACGTTATGATAGAAATTATAAAAAAAGCATTTAAACTACAAAAGACAATCCAGTTTCGTTGGACAAATATTCAATAAAATTCATAGCAACACAGCCTAGAATCACTTATATGGTCCAAGCAAAACCGCAACTCGTAAAATAAATCAAAAAATTTTAAGCCAAATAATCTTCTCGTTTGTCTAATATATGTAAATCAAAACGAAAGGAGGAAATCGCAATGAAGCTCGAAAGCTTAGTAAAAAAAGCGCAAAAAGGAAATGACAAAGCTTACTTAATGCTTTTCCAGCAGTTTGAAGAAGATATTTATCGAATGGCGTATGTCTATGTGAAAAATAAAGACGACGCTTTAGATATTGTTCAAGAAGTAGCCTATCAGTCATTTAAAAAAATCAGTACATTGAAAAATCCAGAGTATTTCAAGACATGGCTCATGAAGATAACAATCAATAGTGCACTGAATTTAATTAATAAAAATAAAAAAGTGATTCAACTAAACCCAAGCTTTGAAGTACTTAATGGGAAAGAAGATGAAGACATCGCACTTTCTTTATCTTTATATGAACTGATGGATACTTTACAAGAGGATGAGAAAAGCATCATTTTATTAAAGTATTACGATGATCGCACTATAAAGGAAATTTCAGAGATATTAGACATCCCACTTGGAACAGCAAAGTCTGTTTTATATCGTGCTTTGGATAAGCTTCGCCAAAATTTAAAGGAGGTAGAGAATTATGGATAATCAATTTAAACAAGAGTTAACAAAAATTGAAATCCCAGTAGAGCTTCACGAAAGAAGTAAACTGGGCATTAATAAAGCAAAAAAAGAAATGGGAGGAAGAGCAACTCGATTTGTAAAAAAACGGTTAGCAGTAGCTGTTATAGCAGCTTGTTTAATGGTTCCAACAGGTGCGTTTGCTTATCAAGCGCTGCTTGCTGATGACTTATATGGTTCTTTTGACAACCTAAAAAAGCATGTTGCTAGTGCAACAATGGAGAGTTACTTATTGTTTGATGCAAAATTAAATCAAGCTAGTGGTGAGTTAGGACAAGAACAATTTGAACAATTTAAAGATCTATTAAATGTGTTCACAAGTGCAAAGCTTGAATATGGCGATAAAAATGGAAACATAGATTATTCTCAAATACCTGCCGAACGATTGGAAGAAATTAAAATAGCAATGCACGAAATCCAACCATACTTTGATAAATTAAATGGACTACCATCAAGTAAAGATATTTTAACAAAAGAAGAATATGATCAATATATAAAAGCATTAATGACTTATGAAACTACTATGGCGCAAATAGGAGTTTCAAGTGCTCCAGAAATCGATATGATTCCTGCTGAATTGCAAGAGGAATTTATAGAAGCCCAAGAATACTTAAATTATGTAAATGAAAAACAAATTGAATATTAATTTATAGAAAAAGACAGACAGAAATTTAATTTTTCTGTCTGTCTCTACTTTTAAAATGAATAGGATTCACCATCATTTGGTACTAATATATTAGAAGAGATTCCTTTTTCATTAATAAAGATTCGTAATTCTTCTCTTGATAACGTCCAATGATTGACCGCTTCCATGTGAACAGCCAGGATTTTAGCATTTGGGGCAGCATTATACACTTCATAAACATCTTCTTTTCCCATTACTAGAGAACCGCCTTGTAAGAATTGGTTATCCCCAGCATTAACGACAATAATTTCTGGTTTGAGTGTTCCAATTACTTCCTGAACACCTTCATACCAAACCGTATCTCCAGCTACATATAATGTTTTTTCAGTTGGATGCTTAAAGACAACACCACACACTAGACCAGCAAGGCTTAAAATTTCACCTCTTCCATGCTCCCCTTTAGTTTTAATTAATTGAATACCTTCGAAGACGGTATCTTGTTGTAAAACTTCTATATTTAAAAATCCAGCATTTTTAATTTCTATCGCATCTTCTTCATTTTGTACAAACATTTTAATATCCTTTGGCAATGCTTCTTTAGCCGCATCATCCCAGTGATCTAAATGTAGGTGAGTAACAATAACAGCATCGATATTATCAATAATTTTATCAATGGAAATAGGCAGACTTACTAATGGATTAAATTGATCTTGTCTCAATGAGTTTGGGAAAGGTGGGTAAGTTCCCTTCTCGGCAAGGAATGGATCAATGAGAAACTTTTTCCTAGCAAATTGTACTACGAGTGTAGCATTACGAATTAATTGTATGTTCATATTAATTAACTCCTTTCAAATAAACTATGAATAGTCTATACTATGACCAACTATAAATACATGGATGAAATCAAGTCTTTTGGCTGTTTCACTTGATTAATGAAAGGAGTCTAATAAATGCTGGATAACACTGATATACAAATTTTAAATGAGCTTTCTAAGAACAGTCGTATCACTATGAAAGAACTTGGAGAGAAAGTACATTTAACTGGACAAGCTGCTTCAGCAAGAGTTGCAAAATTAGAGGATAATGGCGTAATTGAAGGATATACCATTAAAGTTAATCAAGCTAAATTAGGATGTAATATCCATGCTTTTATTACAGTCATTATACAATCCATAAATCATCAGCCTTATCTTTCATTTATAAAAACTCACGAGAAATATACAATCAATAACTATAAAATTAGTGGAGACGGTTGTTATATCCTTGAATGTAAATTTCCTACTAATGAAGCATTAAATCAATTTTTGGAAGACCTAAATAAACATGCAAACTATAAATTATCGATTGTTATTAATAAGTAAATGAACTAATAATGTGTTTCTTACAGAATAACGTTCTTTTTTGTTGAGCTGATTGTATTAAGCTGGTTATAAGATTAGACTGTTGGTGAAAGGGAATTTAAAGGCAATCTAAAAAACAACTTACTTAGATAGGATGTGTAGTTTTAAAATGATTTTAGTTAGTTCTTGTTTAGCGGGAAATCCTGTTAGATATAATGGTACTTCTTGCTTGAATGATCGAATTCAAAAATTGATTGATGAGAACAAGGCAATCCCAGTCTGCCCAGAGCTTTTAGGTGGTTTTGTTACACCTAGAGAACCAGCTGAAATTTTAGGTGGTGATGGGTTTGATGTGATATCCGGCAAAGCTAAGGTGATGGAACGCTCAGGAAATGATGTAACTGAATTATACATAAGTGGCGCTAAAAAAACGTTGGCACTTGCAAAGGAAATGAATTCTACTTACGTAGTATTAAAGGAATATAGTCCCTCTTGTGGCAGCAAGAAAATCTATAATGGAAAGTTTATTGGAGAAAAAAGAGCAGGTGTTGGCGTAACGACAGCTTTGCTGGAGATGAATGGAATTAAAGTTATATCCGAACAAGAACTTGAAGAGTTACTAGATTAAATCAAGGTTAATTCATTTAACCACTAGCCAAATTAGATACTTTATTCCGTTTATTAAGTAAAAAGGAATGAAGCATTAACAAAAGAAAGCAGCGCATTTCTTACGCAATTCAATTTTTTGTTTCAATCTAGACACCTTTCCCTCCAATTTTAGCATTGAGTCCCTCTGAAGTTAAAAGCGTTATTAACAACTTTAACTTGCAAGAATAAAAGAAATGTATTGCATTCGGTTAGAGGTAGCATTTCCACAATTATTTAATACTATTTTTTTAAAGTAATAAGGCAGTGTTAAATAAACTCGAACTTTAAACTCCCTAATTTATAATTTATGAACTATTCAGTGGCCTGTCCCTTTAGTAGTATCTACCTTCTTTATATTTGAAATAAATACACCGGACAGTGTAATTAAACCTCCGATAATTGCAGAAGAATGAGGAACTTCACCTAGCCAAATCCATGCAATAGCAAAAGCGAAAACAGGAGTTAAATAAAGAGAGCTTGTTGCTTCTGATGCTCCGGTTCGCGAGGTAATATATGCTAGAGTAAAATAAGGAATGACTGTAGGAAAGATGCCTAGATAAACTACTATAAGTGTTATATCAATTGGAGCATGAGAAATCGCACCCCAAAGACCGGGTGAAAATATCATCATAAAAATAGTGCCAGACCAAACTGTATAGATAGTAAATCCAACAAAACCATATTTTTTTAGATAAGTATTTTGAAAAACAAAGTAAATACTTTCTGAAAGGGATGCTGCTAAAACTAGTATAATTCCAGCGTTAAGCGAAAAACTCTCAGTTAATCCGCCCAATGAGATAAATGCTACACCAGAAAAACCAATTAATGAACCAATCCATCCCCAAAGTCCAAATTTCTCATGAAAAAATAATAAAGCCAATAGAGCTGTAAATATTGGGGTTGTTGATACTAATAGACTAGCGACCCCGGCACTAACTGTTTGCTCACCAAAACTCAGTGCTGTTTGGTAAACCGAGAACCCTAAAAAGCCGAGTAATAGAATGATTGGTATATCTTTTAGTTCCGGTAAACGAACTTTTTGAATAATTGCCACAAAAATTAAAGCTATTGATCCAACTAGTAAGCGCAAAAGTGATACATGTTCAGGCAAGTATGCTGTTAATGCAGCCCTTATTCCAGTGAATGCAGATGCCCATAAAAAAATTGTTATAAAATGTGCAGAGACTATTTTTAAATCAAAAGATTTTAACATAAATACACCTCAATTAATTTTAAATCCAACCACTTCCCTTAATGTTTTCTCATATTAATACGAATTTGATAAAATTTCTTCAACAGGTTAAATAGAAAAAAACCAACCAGTTAAGGTTTGATAAAAAGGAGTATATATGAAAAAACCAAAATACCAGTTAATCGTTGATTTTATAAAAGAAAAAATTTCTATAGGTGAATGGGCGATAGGAAGTCAAATACCGAGTCAGCGTAACTTGGCAAAACTTTTTGAGGTTAATCGCAGTACAGTCATAACAGCACTGGAGGAATTAATGGCAGAAGGACTGATTGAAGGTCGAGCAGGAAAAGGGACAGTTGTAACTAATAATACTTGGAATTTGATGGGAAACCAACTTTCAACTAATTGGAATGAAAATGTTTCCTTAGGTATCCATAAACCAAGTGTTTCAACTGTACAAGAGATAAATGAAGCCGAATCTAATAATAATCTAATTCAACTAGGAAAAGGGGAACTATCACCGGATATGTTTCCTTTAGAAGAAATGAAATCCATCGTTCAAAAGGTTTCAAATCAGTTGACATCGTTTGGATATGAAAAACCAAAAGGAAATATAAAGCTACGCCAAGCAATCAGCGACTATCTAAAGGTAAGAGGCATTAACGCGTCTCCATCATCCATTTTAGTAGTTTCAGGCGCCCTTCAAGCGCTGCATCTAATTTCTATTGGTCTATTAAAAAAAGGATCGACTGTGTTTTTGGAAGTGCCTTCGTACCTTTATTCATTGACTGTATTTCAATCGATGGGTATGGATTTGAAAGGAGTTCCCATGGATAGTAAAGGTCTTATGATTGACTCGATTTATCAAACAAAAGAAAAAGGAAAAAATATTTTATATACTATTCCAACCTTTCATAATCCAACAGGTATTTTAATGGAAGAGAAAAGAAGAGAAGAGTTAATTGAATACTGTGTAAGAGAACAACTTCCTGTAATAGAAGATGATGTGTACCGCGATTTATGGATCGATAATCCGCCACCGGAACCACTGAAGGCAATGGATTTTCATGGGAATGTATTGTATTTAGGAAGTTTATCAAAAACATTAAGCCCTGGATTACGGATTGGTTGGATAGTTGGAACAGAATCAGTAATTAACCGGTTAGCTGATTTGAAAATGCAGTTGGATTACGGATCAAGTACGTTGTCTCAGCTTGTTGCAGCAGAGTGGCTATCCAGTGATTTGTATGACCTTCACGTTGGAAATGTAAGAGAAAAGCTTTGCATTCGTAGAAGAACGGCTTTGGATGCTTTAGATAAATATTTAGGTTTATATGCTACATGGGAAATTCCAAAAGGTGGTTTTTTCATATGGATTAGGATAAAATCACCTTTTAAAGTAAAGAGATTGTTTGAGAAAGCATTAGCCAAAGGGATTCTAATAAATCCCGGTAGTATTTATGCTGAGCACTCAGGACAGTTTATCCGGATATCCTATGGGTTTGCTTCACTGGATAACATAAAAAAAGGTATATTTGAATTATGTGAAATTATTAAAAATCAATAACTATTCAAGGAAAGCTTTATTTCGATCAATGTAATTGAAATGAAGTTTTTTTCGCTTTTTATGACCAAATTTTTAACTGTGCATTCAGTCTAAATATGTGCATGGTTAATAAAATACAAGATATTTACATAATATGCATAATTTGATAACGTTTTTTTGTAAAAATGATATATAGAAGTATATTAAATTTATGAAGTCAAGGTAAAAAACTTTGGAGGATTTATGGACATTATAACTCGGGGATTAAAGCATATAGGCATAAGAAAACTCATTCTAATAGTTAGTTTATTTTTGATTATTTCGGTAAATCAATCTACTTTGGCAGTGGGAACCGGTAACAGTGTAGATAGCTCTAAAATCGATGCATTTATTAATAGGGAAATAGAAAGGCTCAATATACCTGGTGCATCGGTAGCGATTGTTAAAGGTGATCAAATTGAATATTTGAAGGGTTACGGCAAATCTGGCCCCGACAAGAAAATGACTCCGCAAACTCCTATTGTCATTGGTTCAGTAAGTAAATCGTTTACGGCGCTCGCTATAATGCAATTAGTGGACCAAGGGAAACTCGAATTGACCGAACCTGTGAACACATATTTACCTGGGTTTAGTTTAGCAGATAAGGATGCATCAAAAGAAATAACAATTCAACATTTATTAAACCATACGAGTGAATTGTCTACGTATGACGGCCAACGCTCAATAGCTGAGGGTAATAAATCATTAAAAGAGCATATAGAAAGCTTGGAGAATATACAATTAGTAAACGGTGTAGGTGATACTTATCAATATTCAAATCTAAACTATGATATTTTAGGTTTAGTAATCGAAGATGTAGCAAATATGCCATATAAAGAGTATGTAAACAATCATATTTTTAAACCACTTCATATGAACAATAGTTACGCTGATCCTCGTGATGATGTGAATAACACTATTGCAACAGGGTATCAAACTATGTTTGGATTTAAAGTGCCAACAGAGCAATTAAATCATGAAGGAAATATCCCTTCTGGATATATCATCTCAAGTGCCGAAGATATGGCTAATTATATGATTGCACAGTTAAATAATGGGCAATTTAGTGGAGAAAGCATTTTATCAAAAGACAGAATGGACGAAATGCATCACCCCTCCTCTCTTATGTGGGAGGATACTTATTATGCAATGGGATGGACTGTAAATAATAATGTAATATCCCATGATGGCTCTACAGAAAATACTTATTCAAAGGTAGTGCTTGATGGTGAGTATGGGATTAGTTTACTTATAAATTCCCTAGATTACCTCAATGTTGATCAATATGATAACATCATGACGGGTTTAAATAATATTGTTCAAAATGGAGAGCCCTTAATCTCCAATGAAAGCAACCCTTTTACTATATATATCATTATCGATATAGTTATATTAATTGTTTTAGCTTTGATTGCTTTTTCAACTTACAGGATTTTTAAACAGAAAGAGCATAAAGCAACCCGAATCCGTACTATTATAAATATACTATCAATAACTTTAATTAATTTTTTTATACCAGTGATTATTTTATATTTTATTCCTAAAATAACTCCCTGGTCCACGGTAACATTATTTGTTCCTGGAATAGGACATGCATTATTCATAATCCCAATACTTTTATTATTGATAGGAGTAATGAAAGTTGGCAAGATGATTCGCAACAAAGTAAAAGTTACCTCACCTTAAAAATAACCTTCCTTTAATTTTGTACTCATAGAGTGCTATTGTCTTGATGCAGCAATTTGTTGGATACAGTGGAAAGGTATTTTACAAAGGAATTGTCTTAATATAAGGAGCTAAATTAAACATCAATGACCGATCAATCGCATGGATTTGCATGTGGTTGTTCGGTTTTTTTATGTAAAAAAACTTTATAAAAGTTGTATACTTTTTTATTTTACAATTGTTATATAGGCTAGGCTAGTAATCACTAAGAAGGAAAAATGAATATCCAGAAGTTGGTGAAGTTTTAAAAATGAGTAAGAGTAACTTAACGAATTTTTCTCTCCTATAGTGAAAAGTAGAAAAGCAGGAGAGTTCTTAACCGAATTTGCTCCTACTTTATTTATGTATTTAACATTTCAAGTGTAAGCATTGATAGGTATGGATGATTAATTCTTTTATATAAAAATAGCTTAAGAGGATAAATTTACCTTTAGATGGGTGCGATTATAAATAAGAATAGGTAATGCTATGATATAATTTAGTTAAATTTGGAAATTTTTATAGAAAGTGAGGGAATTTTTTATAAATGCTTAAAAATAGAAAGATAATAGTAACTGGTGCCGCTTCGGGAATTGGAAAAGAAATCGTGAAACAATGTTTGCATGAAGGCGCTTCAGTAATTGCATGTGATATTAATGAAAACTCCTTACATGAGTTAAAACGGTCAATGGACAATCAGGGGATTCTGCACACATACCAATTAGATGTAAGTAATTATGAAGAAGTTGCTAAATTTTTTATGCTTATTGAAATAGAACATCCTGATGTAGATAGTTTAGTTAATAATGCAGGAATATATTTGGCGAAGAATATTTTGGATTATCAAGTAGATGAAATTGATAGAGTATTAGATATAAACATTAAGGGATTTATATTTTTCTCACAATTGTTGGGAAGGAAATTACTCCAAAGTAAACGCAAGGGGGTAATTGTGAATATGTCTTCAGTGTCAGGCATTGAAGGCAGCTCAGATGCAATTTACGGGCTGTCAAAGGCTGCTATAATAGGCCTAACTAAGAGTTGTGCGATGAATTTCTCACCATTCGTTAGAGTTAATGCCGTTGCCCCTACAATGGTTAATACACCAATGATGGATTCAATTCCTAATTGGAGGAAAGAGGAGTATTTAAGTCATCAACTTATTGATACACCTGTAATGCCTGAAGATGTGGCTCATTCTGTCATATTCTTATTATCAGATAAATCCAGACACTACACTGGAGCAACATTCGATATAAATAATGGAGGATACCTTCGATAGCTCTAGCTTACCTAGAATAGCAAGAGCTAATGGAACAACATAGATAGAAAGTGTAAGAATTTGTTATAAAACTTAGACTTCATGGATAAGAATCCATTTTATTTTCAAAATGGGTTCTATACTAGGGTTTTACATAGGGGGAGATAGTTTGAAAATAGCTATTTTTCTATCCTTTATATTGTTTCTTTCATTCATTTTATTGTTTCTTTTCTTAAACAATGAAAACCGAAAAGAAGAAAATAAAGATAGTATACTGCTAATTATTTTTGGATCGCTTTTGTTTTCGTTAATTATTACAGCTGTAGTAGCATTCTTTTTATTTCTTGTTATAGGATCTACAAGAATTATGGATACATTGTTCTCTTTAAATATAACTACCAATCAATTAATTGTTATAGGAATATTTTTTCTTATTTATTGGCTTACAATTGATAATATCTTTGAAAAGTTATTTGAATATTTATTTGGCGAAAATATCTATGCGATTTTATCTGTAGCCTTAACTAGGATAGCAGCCTTCTACATAATTGGAATAATCATTAGTTTGAATAATAGCGTTAACATAACCATTTCAATAGGTGTATCTATTATTTTGTTAGTTATTGATGCGTTATTTATTTTCAAAAAATAAACAAGAATCGTAAAGGATTATGTAATATCTTTTATCTGATCTATCCAAGGATAACCGTAGTTATATACCGAATTATATTCAATAACTTACCTAATATAACCGTTTATAAGTCTTAAACTACAAAAATCGTTTTGCTTTAAAAATATTCTCCACTAAGAGATTAGGGCTTCCACTACCAAAAACAGTGTTTCGTATTGCAAATACAATTGTACTGCCACTTTTGCTGTATCATGATTATATTGAAAAGGTACCCTTCTCATAGGAACTGATGTTATGATGACCATTTTTTGTAATCCCAGTAAAAGAAGTATAGAAATTGTCTGTGCAAAGCAGGTTTTAATAGTTTTTATGAAATGCCACTAAATTTGCGAGATAAATAGTACAAAACAATTAAGACCAAACAGTTATCAAGGTATTTACTTAAGGCATTGTATCAAAGCCCTAGTACTATAAATTTACTTGAATAGTATTTACTATAAGTAAATTTATAGGAAAGGAAAATTAAACATGAATGATATGAATACTGTTCAGCCTAGTGCACTTTGCCAGGAATTTGCTAAAATTTTAGGTGCAACGCCATCTGTTATAAATGGAGTTTGTACAGCAACACGTTCTAGGACAAACTTACATCCAATAGTACTGGGACGTAGAGCTGAATCGTTTATGTTTGTACCACAAGCATTTTCATTTGAAAACATAGACCGTGAAGGTAGGGCGTTATGTCTAGGGGAGACTGTCATTCTCCAAGAAGAAATTAACCCATTTATTTCAATCTTGAGGGAAAATGGAATTATTGTAACAGCTTTGCACAATCATTGGTTATTTGACGAGCCTCGGCTTATGTATATTCATTTCGAATCCATTGATGAGCCGCTAACTTTTGCTAAAAAAGTGAGAGAAGCGCTTAAAGTATTGACTAATAAAGAGTTAGGCGGTCCGCGAAATGTTTTCCGACCTTCAAATAAAAACGCGGAAGAACTTTGCGAAGCATTCCATAAAATACTAGGTGGTATGCATACTTTCGAAAATGGAGTTTGTACAGTCATGGATTCAAGGCTGAATATAAAACCTTGTGTCTTAGGAAGGAGAGGCAGGTCATTTCTGCTATTACCTCAAATGTTTGTGTTTGAATCACTAACACCTGACGGGAAGGCACTTTGCAGCGGAGAGACTGTTATTCTTCAAGAAGAGCTAAACCCATTCATTAGTAAACTCCGAAAACATAATATTCTAGTAACAGCATTCCATAATCATTGGTTGTTTGAAGATCCAAGATTAATGTATATCCACTTTATAAAAATTGATAATCCAGTTAACTTTGCAAAAGATGTAAGAGATGCTTTAGAAGTACTTACTGACAAAGTTGTAAGGTTTTAAATAAAATTATTGATATTACAATGGGCATTGATCCATGTGAAAAAAGTAAGTAGGAGCCACATTTTAGACAATCTAATATGTGGTTTCTTTTTTTGCTTAACTACTTTATAAAGTTTTTTATTTCAATTGCTTTTGTAACAATAATAGTGTACGATGCATAGTATAAAACAAATACTGTATGACATATAGTAATGACGATGAGGTGGAGCAATGAGTAATTTATTGAATTCTTTAACGACAGAGCTTAGGAGGGGAACGTTGACATTAGCAGTTTTAAGTCAATTAAGAACCCCTCAGTACGGTTATTCACTCGTTCAGCTGCTGGAGGGTTCAGGTATTGCCATTGATCAAAGTACATTGTACCCATTGCTTCGTAGGTTAGAAAAACAGGAATTGGTATCAAGTAGTTGGGATACATCTGAGAGTAGGCCTCGTAAGTACTATGTTTTAAGTGGGTATGGGCAAGAAGTCTTTATGCAGTTAAAAGAAGAATGGATTAAAAGTTCAAAAGAGCTTTATAGCTTATTAAAAGAGGGGGAAGAAGATGAATTTAATTGAAGTTTATATTCAAGAAGTTACCCGAAGACTGCCTGAAAAAAATCGTGAGGATATATCACTTGAGTTAAGATCAACGATAGAGGATATGCTGCCTGATGATTACAGCGAAAATGATGTAAAGGGTGCTCTAGAGAAATTAGGAAGCCCAGTATCATTGGCTAGCGGTTATCTAGATCGTCCAATACACCTAATTGGTCCACGTTATTTTGATATATATTTAACGCTGCTCAAAATGATTTTACCAATTGCTGTTATCGTTTCGTTAATTTCTATTATTGCCGAATATTTTATTGGATACGATGGCAAGGAAGCTGTTCTTAATGTAGTTTTAGATGTATTTGCATTTGGCATATGGAGAAGCATTGAGGTAGGAATACATGTATTCTTTTGGTTAACACTTGTGATTGCTATTGCAGAAAGAACAGACAAAGGTAAAGATCAGCAGCCATTAACAACAAGCCTTAAAAAATGGACTCCTGATGATTTGAAAAATATAGCGTATATTCCTAAGAAAAAAGCCGTTTCAAAGTTTGAGGTATTTGGAAGTTTAATGTGGACTGCCATCTGGGCAACTGTTTATTTTTATGCAGATCGTCTTGTAGGTATATACGAAAACAACGGAGATGGACTTCAATTTGTAGCTCCGACTTTCAACCATGAAGTTTTGCTTCAGTATTGGCCAATTGTTATCATAATGGTTGGTCTTGAAATAGCATTGGCACTCTATAAATTGGTTCAGGGTCAATGGACAAAAAGAATGGCAATATATAATGCTATTCTTCAGCTAGTTGCAACGATTGGATTTATAGTAATAATCATAAATCCAAATCTACTAACCGAAGACTTTAATGTGTATACTGCTGAACTGTTTAACATTACTACACAGCAGTTAAATGCATGGATAGTTGGCGGTGGTATTTTTATCTTTATATTATCCGCGGCAATTAGTGTATATGATGGATTCCGTAAGGCTAGCATCTATTAATTTATATGTGCTTATACGTAAGGGAGTAAAGAATTGTCCCTATCGGTTTAAATACTTATCTAATTAGTGATCAGGATTAAATCGGAAGTAGAAGTAAATACAAAGGATGATCCAAAATGATTAGTCTTGGGTCATCCTTCTTTTGACTAAAGCCATCCTATATAGAATCGTTTTTTTCTGTATGATAATTAGATGATGTATAGGTATCTTCCTGTAAACATTCTAAAAAATTCTTAGTTAATGCCATAAAGTAATTTAGAATTACCCCTCCTAAACAAACGGTCAGTATAGTTCCAATACCAATTGGACCATTAAATAGTTTTGCCATTACCAAGAATACGAGGTAAATAACTGTTCTAGAAATAAATATATTTGTTCTAGTTAACTCTTGTATAATTAGTGTTAAACGGTCAATCGGCATCGGTGCAAAATGAGTTTGTAAATAAATTGCAGTCCCTAATCCTGTAACAACTAAGCCGACAACAAAAAATATGAGTTTACTAATCCAAAGCTCTGGGGAAATCAAATTGTGCAATAAAAAAAGCCACATATCAATACTAATGCCAGTGATAATGGCAGTTAACACCCCTAATAGTTCAGGTCTCTGTCTTCTTAAAATTGAATTAATACATATTAGTATTAAAGCGATTATAATTTCCCAGCTTCCAACAGTTAGCCCCACGCTTATAGATAGTCCTACTAAAAGTGCGTCATAAGGCGAAGTTCCAAGGTCCGATTGTATAGTAAAAGAAATGCCGAGGGTTAATATCAATATTCCTAATACATAAAGTGTATATTTCGCTTTTCCTGACATCTTCAACATTACACAGTTGACAATTCCTTTATCATTAAAACGTGTGGAATTCCATCCTCCATAAATGGATCAGATGAAGTACGATAGCCAAGTTTTATGTAAAAGCCCTCTGCCTGTGTTTGGCCATGTAATTTAACCTGGGATACACCCTTTTCTATTGCGATTTCTTCTAACGATTTAATAATTTCCTTACCTAGACCAAAATTTCGGTAAGGTTCTAAAATACAAATTCTCTCTAGTTTACCTAGACCTTCATGAATTCTAATTCTACCAGTTCCCACAGGCTGTTCATTGTAAAAGACCAATATGTGCTCACATTTTCCATTCAGTTTATCAAAATCATCAAATTCATCTTCATGTGGTACTCCTTGTTCCTCAACAAAAACTGCCTTTCTGATATGAAATGCTTTATTTAAGTCAATCTCTTCTGTTATTTTTTTTACTTTCAATTTACCTTCACCTTTCTGGATTTATTTAATTAGACAAGTCATAATTGAAGTTATTAATGAAAAGTATATACGAAATTTTGTTGTAAATGCAACAAAAAGTTGAGGGAGGTTTTTATGAAGGAAATTCTTCGTGAAATTGGTATGATAGCACGTGCGTTAGATTCTATCAGCAATATTGAATTTAAAGAATATGACCTTACTAAAGGACAATATTTGTACCTTGTTCGAATATGTGAAAATCCTGGAATAATTCAAGAAAAGCTAGCAGAAATGATAAAAGTGGATCGAACAACAGCAGCTCGTGCAATAAAGAAATTGGAAATACAAGGGTTTATAGAAAAAAAGGATGATGAGTTTAATAAAAAAATTAAAAAATTATTCCCAACAGACAAAGGTAAGAAGGTGTATCCATTTCTAAAAAGAGAAGGGGATTATTCGAATAAGGTTGCACTATCCGGATTTTCTCCGGAGGAAGCAGATGCTATTTTTCATCTTCTTCAACGAGTTAGGAAAAACATTGAGGTAGAGTGGGACTTTGTAAAAAAGGGAAACAAGAGAGAGTATTGAGACATATTTAAAATAAAGTTGCGTTGAACTGTTTTACCCTTTTGGTTGAATTGCCAAAAGGGTATTTATTATGTCAAAAAGAAGTTCTTTAATACTATTAAAATTAAATTATAGGAATTTTGCTGTGATAAAAGAGTTTAACCATATAAGAACTTATTACTAAAATAATATAAAAATAGATGGTTCTTTATATGTATAATTTAGTATAATTTTCAGGTGAGTCTTATTTAAAACAATATAAGTAGAGGGGCATTTGCTTATGAAAAAAGGAATTATATATACACTGATGATTTCTTTAGCTTTAGTTGGTTGTGCTGATTCTAAAGATACTAAAACTCAAGTAGAGGATAAGGATGAGAATTCAACTACTAAAGCTGAGGAACAAATAGTCGAAGAGGATGCTTTAGCTGTAATTACGGGGAATACAAGCGGCAATATTCAAAATGGTGGAGTAGCCGCAGAATATGGGAATATGGTTTTCTACTCGGACTCAAAAAGATTAATTGCCTCTCCTAGAGATGAAATTTCTGATATGGAGAATAACGGAGATGTACTTGATAGTGTAGAAAATGAAGAAGGGTTAATTGCCTCCATTAATGTAATAAATAACCGTGTATATTACGTTAAGAACGAAAAAATTTACAAAGTGGACTTGGATGGAGAGGGAAAGGAAGAAATACCAACTTCGGTTTCTGTATCACGCATGATTGTTTATAAGGAGCAAATTATTTTTTCCTCTTATGATAGCGAATATGATTCTTTTAATCTTTATACGATGGGGATTAATGGAGAAAATGAGAAGGAAAAGGCAACTGGTATTAAAAGCTTTTATATTGATCAGGGAAAACTATATTGGTCTGAAAAAGTTAAAAACCGTGACTATCGATTATACATAGATAATTTAGAAAATGCTGATGAGCCATTAGTAAAATCCCATTTCAACTTGGAGTCATTTCAGGTAAATGGTGATGATCTTTATTATCTAGAAAACGGGGATAATTTTAAAATGAGCATAGATGGAGATGGCGGGGATATAAGAAACTTAACTGCTAATCTTAAGGAAAACGGTGCTTCAATTGACATGCCTAATATTGCAGGTGACACGATTTATTATACAGAGAATCAAAAAATGTTTGCGATGGATTTAACTGGTTCAAAGCATTGGGAGGTTCCTACAAGCTCTGTCTATGCTTATAGTATTGCAGGTGGCCATTTATTCTATTGGGGCTTTGGGCAAGGACAATATTCGCTGGCGGTTTTTACTAATGTTATAGATGCCTATAATAGTGCAATGGATTCATATAGCCAATCAGCAGCAGCCACTGAAGGATGGGGAACACCACCGGAATTATTAAAACTATATGATGATTTGTTTTATTTAGAAGAGCCTATTTCAATTAGAGAATTAGAAGAACAGGAGAGTGCAATTGTTGGGGGAGAGATTCTTTTCCCACAAGAGCATGTAGTTGGTGCTACAAAAGCGCTGCTTTTTGGTCTTTCCAATCAAAATGAAGATCTATTAAAGACATTACTTACTGACCCGGAAGGCCAATATATTGACCTTTTTATGGAGGCATTAAGTTCTTCCCCGCTTAAGGGTGAGCCATATGGTGGCTATTACGATTATGAAATTACCGTTACCTCGGATAATTCAGTTTATATTTTTAGAGAAAAAGACGGTTTAAGTATTACTGCGGTATTTAAAGAAATAGATGGTAAATATTATTTTGATAAATTTATAGATTAGTAAATTTTCCATATTTGGTATTATGTTGGAAATTAGGAGATATTACATGAAAAAACTATTGATTGCATTTATTTTGTTATTTTCTTTAGTAGCACCCACATTTGTACAGGCTGAATCTGCGTCTGTACTTTTAATGGTAAACAATAAAAAAGTAGAAATCAGTCCGTTTACAAGCAATGGGAATATTTATGTCCCTTTAGATGAAGTTGCTAAACAAATGGGAGATGAAGTAACTTCTAGTTCCTATCAAAAGAAAGTGCATATTAAAGGAGAAACAGGATTTTTAGTTGTTATACAAGATGGACAAACTACTGGAATCGTAAATGGGAAGCTCTACCCATTAAAGACCAAAATGGTAGACGGCGAACAGGTAAATGCCAATGTGAAAGCCATCTATAAAAATGGACAAGTATATGTGCCGATCGAATTTCTTTCGTCCGGAAATGGTATGACATATCCTGTAGAGGTAGTAAAAGAAAATACGAAAACAATAATATATGTTGGAAAGCTTCCTGGAAGTTTACAACAATCAATTAGTAACACACCTATCGTTTTAAAAGTTAACAACAAACAAGTTAATAGCAAATATAATCCATTTATCAGCAATGGTACAACATATGTCCCTTTAAATGAAATCGCTAAACAAATGGGTGGTAGACCTATTTCTAGGTCGAAAGAAGTTACTGTTGAGCTAGACGGTCTAACTTTTGCAACTGTAACTGATGGTGAATCGAAAGCCGAGATCTATGATTCGCAATTGATGAGTAGAGAAAGAACTCATTTTGTTCCGTTGAAGACTGAAAAAGTAAACGGCAATACAAAGGATGTAGATGCGAAAGCACTTTATAAAAATGGCCAAGTCTATGTACCAGTAGAATTTATTTCTTCAGAAAACGGGTTAAATTATTACGTTGAGACAGTAAATGAAAAATCAAAGACAACGATTTACGTTGGCGAGCTTCCTGTTGAACTTGCAGAGACTGTTAAAAAGACAGGGTATGCAACGAAATGGGCGCTTGTCTCTCCAGCTCCAGGAAGTATAACAGATGTTACAGCACTAGTGAAAAATCAACAAGTATACATTGCTCGAGCACAGGGCAATTGGTATAAAATTAAAGTTGGAAATCAAAGTGGCTTCGTAAAGAAAGATGCACTTAAAATAGGGAAATCACCTGCTACAGGTAAGATGTATGATGATGGATGGTTTGCTTCTACCTTGAAATCAAAGTGGAGTAAAGACCCACAAGTAAACAAAAAAACACTTGAAAATGAATTAGGATTTGATAAAGGTGGAATAACTTATAGTATTTTTGGTAAATCGAAGGTTATCCAAGTAATTGATCAAGGACCAACTGCCTCATATGAGGTTGGAATATCGTTTTATGGATGGCAAAGTAGTGCTTTACAATAATCTTACCGCATCCCAATTGTAGCGAAAGAGCTGTTTAAATTATATTTTGAAAAGGATGCAAATCGTGTTTGGAACTACTTTAATAAAGGTGATATTCCAGAGCGTTTTACTGCAAATGGAAGAACAGTGACAGCAAGATTTGTAGAATCTACGGGTTCTATTTATCTAACAGTTGGCCACAAAAAATAATAATATAAAATTGTATGGTAGGAGGGCAACCTAAAATTTTTTAAGGTTGTCCTCTTTTGGTATTAAAATTTCTAATCAAAAAATGGAAAAAACTATTGACAATTGTTACCTTATGCACTAAATTTTCCTTAAGGAAACAATTTGTCTGTAAGGAAAGCTTGTCTGCTTTTCTATATTTTTTAGCCAAAAAGTTTCCCTAGTGCAACATTTGTGACCTAAACCAAGGAGGATGGAAATGAACAAATTAAAACTTTTTATTTTATTGTTTATTGTAATTTTAGGAATAGTTGCTTTCATTTTAGGGGGGTGTCAAGACTCGAAAGAGCAAAATAATACTGTGTCAAATGGTGAAAATTCATTAAAAGAACCAATTCAAATTGTTACAACAATTGCCCAAATTGGAGAACCAATTGAAATTATCGGTGGGGACCGTGTTGAAGTGAAGAGTCTGATGGGACCAGGTGTTGATCCACATTTATACACAGCAACTCAAGGGGATATTACTACCCTTCAAAATGCAGATATTATTTTATATAATGGGCTTCATCTTGAAGGAAATATGGATGAAATTTTCGCCAAATTAAAAGATTCGAAAACAACGTTTGCAATAGGAGAATCAATTAATGAAGAACAATTATTAAAAGACGAAAATGGCGCAATTGACCCTCATATTTGGTTCGATTTAGATCTTTGGAAAGATGCGTTAGAGAGCGCAACAGAATTATTAAAAGAATATTCACCTGAAGATGCAGATTACTTTGAACAAAATAAAGAGAGTTATTTTGGCAAAATTGATGAACTAAAAGCAGACGCTATAGAAAAGTTATCAAGCATTCCCGAGGAGCAGCGCGTTTTAGTAACAGCTCATGATGCATTTGGTTATTTTGGTCGTATGTTTGATATTGAGGTGGTCGGGTTACAAGGCTTAAGTACAGAAGATGAGGTTGGTCTATCGGAAATTCAAACTACTGTTGATTTGTTAATTGACAAGCAAGTCCCTGCAGTTTTTGTAGAAAGCAGTGTTAACCAAAATTCAATAAAAGCAGTAATTGAAGGGGCTGGTAAAGAAGGGCTAAGTGTTAATCTAGGGGGAGAACTGTTCTCAGATGCTATGGGTGAAACAGGAACTGAAGAGGGTACTTACCTTGGCATGTATCAACATAATGTAGTAACTATTTATGAGGGACTAACAGGGGGTACACAATGACGGATGTACTTCAAGTCGAAAAATTAAGTGCGGCGTATAGAAAAAACATTATTCTGAATGATGTTTCGTTCACAATCCCCCAAGGGACGCTAACATGTATTGTAGGACCAAATGGTGCAGGCAAGTCGACATTAATTAAAGTACTACTTGGTTTACACCCAAATCTATCAGGTGATGTTTCATTTTTTGGAGAGCTCTTAAAAAATGTAAAAAAGAAAGTAGGGTATGTTCCTCAGCGAGGTTCTGTTGACTGGGATTTTCCAACCGATGCATTAGATGTTGTAATGATGGGAATGTACGGTCAAATTGGTTGGGTAAAATGGCCGAATAAGAGTCATAAGGAGAAAGCACTTGATGCATTAAGGAAAGTCGGCATGGCGGATTATGCTAATCGTCAAATTAGTGAATTGTCAGGTGGTCAACAACAAAGGGTATTTTTAGCAAGAGCTTTAATACAGAATGCAGATTTATATTTTATGGATGAGCCGCTTGCTGGTGTCGATGCCGCAACAGAGAGAGCAATTATGGCAATTTTAAGGGAATTAAAAAAGGAAGGAAAAACCGTACTAGTTGTACATCATGACCTTCAAACAGTAGAAGATTATTTTGATCAAGTGTTATTTTTGAACCGAACTGTTGTTGCACATGGGGCCATTACCTCTACATTTACAGCTAATAATATTAAAAAAACGTATGGAGGAACCGTTCGCTGGTTGAAGGAGGGAATCGGAATTGTCCATTCTACTATCTAGCAACTATCAATGGGTACTTTTAAGTACACTCCTCCTCGGTTTTGCTTCTGGATTAATTGGTTGTTTAGTTTATTGGAGGAAGCAAAGTTTGATGAGTGATGCACTTTCACATGCTGCATTACCAGGTGTTGTAATTTCTTTTCTAATTTTTCAAGAAAAGGATTTTTTTCTACTAATCATTGGTGCTACTATTAGCGCACTACTCGGTGCATTTTTAATTATGCTTATTAAATCAACAACGAGAATAACTTCAGATACAGCGATGGGATTAATTTTAGCAGTATTTTTTGGTGGAGGAATTGTCCTATTGACTGTTGTTAATCGCAATAGTAATGGAAATCAAGCTGGGTTAGATAGTTTTATCTATGGCCAGGCTGCTTCTATGATATGGTCGGACGTTGTAATAACAACCATCCTTGCAGCCACTGTAATATTAATTATACTAATTGGTTTTAAAGAATGGAAATTACTTTTGTTTGATCCGAACTTTGCAAAAGGTTTAAACCTTTCAATTAAAGGGATGAATACAGTATATTTAATTATTTTAGTTTTAACTATTGTTATTGGGATTCAAGCAGTGGGTGTTATTTTGATGTCAGCATTACTTATTATTCCTCCAGTAAGTGCTAGATACTGGACCCATTCTTTTAAGAAAATGATGTGGTTATCAGGGCTATTTGGGGGAATGGCTGGTACGATTGGAACTACTATTAGCGCTTTAGGCTCCGGATGGCCAACCGGACCGTTTATTGTAATGATATCTGGTTTGATATTTTTACTTTCCTTATTTTTTGGAGCAAAAAAAGGAATAGTTGTTGAGTACCTAATTTTTCGAAATAAAAAAAATGAAGTACTTAAACTTATGCCTCCTGCTCAAATTGTAAGGGAGGGAAAACGATGACATATTCAGCATGGATACTATTGACAGCTTCACTAGTAGGAATTTCTTGTGGAATTGTAGGAGTGTTTTTAATTTTAAGGAGAATGGCAATGATGGCTGATGCTATTAGTCATTCCGTATTACTTGGGATTGTGGTTGCTTATTTACTTACACAAAGTTTAAGCGGTATACACATGTTAATTGGTGCAGCGTTAGCGGGTGTATTTACAACTTTTCTCGTTCAATGGCTCCATTCAAATAATGTACAGCATGAAGCATCAATTGGTGTTGTATTTACAATTCTTTTTGCACTAGGAGTCATTCTAATTGCAACTAAGGCTGGAAATGCACATCTTGATGTTCAACATGCTTTGATGGGAGAGATTGCATTTATTCCTTGGAATACAGTTGAAATTCCAATGTTTGGGGATATGCCTGTGGCTACTCTAATTTTATTACTTGTATTAGCGATAATAATATTAATCATTGGGCTATTTTATAAGGAGTGGAAAATTACGACTTTCGATTCTGCACTTGCAGCTAGTATCGGAATTCCAGTTCTTGGGATGCATTATTTGTTTATGACACTTGTTTCAGTCACAACTGTAGCAGCTTTTGATGCTGTGGGGGCAATTATGGTTGTTGCCATGCTAATTGCTCCAGCTGCCTCTGCCTATCTTTGGACAGATAATCTATTTAAAATGATTGTTATAAGTAGTATTTTTGGAATTCTTTCTGCTATAGCTGGTTATTATTTTGCAGTATGGATTGATAGTTCCATATCAGGTTCAATGGCGTTTGCAACCGGTATTGTCTTTTTCATTAGTTTTATCTTTTCACCACGACACGGACTGCTTTCTAATAAGATTAGACCTTCTACAATGAAATCATAAATAAGGAGGTTTTCAAATGGTGATTTCCGCTAATAAAGAGAAATATTTAATAGAGATCTATAGCAATCAGGATAACGAGGGCTATACTCGTGTTTCAGATTTAGCGAAATCATTACAAGTCTCAGTTCCTTCTGTTTCGAAAATGGCTAAAAAGTTAAAAGACGAAGAATTAATTGAATTTCAGCGATACAAAATGATAAAGTTGACAGAAAAAGGAGAAGAGGTATGTAAGCATCTACTTGAAAATCGACATGTGCTAGTACAATTTTTACGATATATCGGTGTAGATGAAGATAAGGTTGAGAATGAGGTTAAATCAATCGAAAATACTTTTAGTCGAGATGTTATTCATCTAATTGATCGCTTTTTAAAAAACACATCGATGGAATAATTTTCAAAGGTGTTTATAATGTTAACAAAAAGCTAGTATTATATATTTTCTCTTTCTTTAAAAGGCTTATTTAGCACCTAAACTGTAAGCAGAGAAATTATTAAATAGTTTCTCTGCTTATTTTTTGCCTAAATGTAGCTGAAGATTTAGGTCCAACATAATAACATACAACAACGAGAGGGTATAAGTTGAAACTAAAATTAAAAAAAGACTTTTATATTTATTTACAGGGAAAGAAGCTTTACTTGTTTTTTTATAAGCCTTTTAATTAACAAGATCTATCCAAACTTACGATTATATTCACTTTTGACATGTATCTCTTTTAGAATTTTCTCCTCGTTAATGCCCCTTATTACAAATAGAAACAGGGAGCACACAGCCAAAGGGTTTTTGTGCTTTTCTTTTTCTAAGCTCTTGGACAATAGCCGCATGCTGCCAGCCCAGGGATGTCCATAGAAAAGCAGCAACTTTTCCTTTTAGGATGACTAGCTAGTTGCGAAGGGTTTTTACCTTTCGTAAATTCATAGAAAAGCGATTTATCACTAAAGCGTTTCCATAACTCTGGGTTTTCCAGCAATTCAATATCATCCATAGCTTGGGTTGCGGTTGCTGGATTTTCTAACAACTTATCAAAAATATTAATCATATGGATAAAGAAGTTCTCCCAAATGGTTAATGGTGAGATTGTTGTTGTCTTCCTTAACTGCTGCACAATCTCATACCCTTGATAATACAAAATTGAGCTTATTTTATATTGCCGTTCCTCTGGTATTACATAACGGTAGTCATTCGGATTTATAAACATAGCAACCGTATGTGTGCCAAATTCTTCTGTAACATCAAATTGTAAATCAATGAATTTACCGTCCCAAACTAAATCGTAAGCAGCCAACATATGAAACTGCATAGCAAAAAACATTCCGTAGCGTTTGGCAAAGTGTGAAACAGCAGCTGTTGCATTTTTTGAGTCTGTAATTCCTTGCATGAGTGGAGCAAAGTCGTCATGGAAAAATTCCTTGCTTAAACGTTCCAGCGTAAAGAGCGCACGTTTTGGCGGAGTCGTATAAATTCGGTATTTATTTAACATCTCGACCTGTTCAAAGGTTAATGCGGGCATATTATCACCTACTAATAGAATGTTCGAAAGCAGCAAGTGGAGTGAAATTCCACTTGCTGCTTTATTTGTACAAAATTATTTAATTATTTTGCTACTTGTTCTAATTTTGCTATTTGTGCATCAACAAATTCTTTTGATAAATTATGCTTTGCAACATAGCGATTACGTTCATGTTTTGAACATTCAATTGTACAACCACCTAGGTGTTCGCGTTCATTTTCTTCTGAACATAAAATTTGTTTATTACATTCTGGGTTTGCACAATTAATATAACGTTCACATGGTGTACCATCAAAGTGGTCACGACCTACAACAACGTGTTCAACTTTGTTAACCGGAACAGTTAATCTTTCGTCAAATACATACATTTGACCGTCCCAAAGTTGCCCTTTTACGACTGGGTCTTTACCGTAAGTAGCAATACCACCGTGTAATTGGCCAACATCTTCGCCAATACCTTCACGTTTTAACCAACCTGAGAATTTTTCACAACGAATACCGCCTGTGCAGTATGTTAGTACACGTTTACCTTCAAATAATTCTTTGTTATCACGTACCCATTGCGGTGTATCTCGGAATGTTTCAACTTCTGGACGAATCGCTCCACGGAAATGACCAACATCATACTCGTAAGTGTTACGCACGTCTAATACAACTGTATCTTCGCGTTGCATTTCTTCAAAGAATTCTTGAGGTGTTAGATAACGGCCAGTAACTTCATGTGGGTTGACATCGTCTTCCAAGCTTAAGTTTACAAGCTCAGGACGCGGACGGCAATGCATTTTCTTAAATGCATGTCCCTCTGCTTCATCAATCTTAAACACAATACCATCGAACAAAGGATGATTTTTCATATAATCCATATAGGCATTCGTATCTTCAATTGTACCTGAAACAGTACCATTGATACCTTCGTGGGCTACTAAAATACGACCCTTTAAGTTCATACTCTTGCATGTCTCTAAATGTTCCGCTGCAAATTCAGCTGGATCATCTATTTTTGTATAAAAATAATATAATAAAACTCGATAATTCATTTTCTTTTCCACCTATCATTTATATTTACAGGATATACCTGATGGGTGAACTTCTGCTTTATGTGAGAAATTCATACTTTATATACCTTTTAGTATATAAATATAAAATACCACACTTTCGTACATTTGTTAATACTTCAATTGACCGAACTTAGTTACTTAATGATTCCCCTTTATTTTGTGATAAGTTAATTTAACATTGAAAAGAGGAATAGGTATGAATTTCTCTCAGTTTATGGGTATGTTTGCAAATATGAATCATTTCCTATAATTGAAGAATGTCATGAAAGGATTAGGGGTTTTTTTGAAAAAAATTTATAAAATATGCTGCTAAAACAAAGTTGAGGGGTTGTCAATGAAAATCAATACATATCTAATACAACTAGCAATTACAATCACTATAATATTCGGTGGCACATTTATAATCCGTTATTTTAGAACTGGAGAATTTCTTTTAGATCAAATAATTGGTGTTGGAGTAGGGGGCATTCTTTTAATTTCAGCACTCTTGTGGAGAGCGAGTAAAAAGTAATAATTATAGAATCCGCCTATTATTAACCATTGTGGAAGTTAAATGAAAAGTCTTTTTAAACTTCCACAATGATAGTAATATGAGAATTTCGATTTTGAGATAAATTATCTACGTATTCCCCTAGATTAGACTGCGACGAATGTCCCGCAATTTAATTTTTTAAGGGCACTTGAAATTCCTATAATATTAAAAATTTCATAAGCGGTTTGATTTGTAATAATTGATTTTATCAAAATACCATGACTTTTAGCTTCAGTAATTAAAGAAACGATAGATTCAACACCTGTTGTATCAAAAAAATTAAGATGGCTTAAGTCGATATAAAACTCTTTAATATCTCCCCATTTTTCTTTATTTACCTTAACGAAAGATTTCAGTTCGTCGGAAGTAATAATATCCAATTGCCCTTTAATTTCAATAAACAGTTTAGATTCCTCAACCCTATAGCTTACAACAAAATCAGAAAAATTCTTATTTTGGAACAGTGTAATAAAATAATCTAATTGTTGACTTTGGTGTAGGATCTCACTTGAGGTAAGGGATGTTGAGGATTTTGCTTTATTAAAAAGCTCTTCTTTTGTTTTTTCGAAAGCACTAGTCAATGATAGTAACATACACTTTTTTCCTCTTCAGAATTTTTTTGTAAAAAAGATTGTAATTTCATAAATAAAATTATATCTTTTCTTAAAAATTTAGGCAATTGTGTAATTGTGAAAATAATAGGAAAATAACTTGAAAAATTATAAATAGGATTCTTAATTTTTTCGTTAATGTACACAATAATAAGAATTAGAAAATAAGCTTTAGAATATTAAAAGGATGTTGTTCATGACTATTTTTCGTGGAGACGCACATAAAATATATCGTCGTTTAAAAAAAGAGCCTAAAAAAATTAGAGACATCAAGTTCTTAAATGAAATTCAAGAAATTCGTGATTTCTATCAATCAGTTGACAGCGATTTATTAAAGTTAATTTACTACCGAATGATTAAAGAGAAAAGCGGTACTGGTATGATTCCTGTTTATGTCGCTGCCGTTCCATGGCTGCTCTTTTTATTTTCCAGCCAATTAGAACATTTTCTATTTGCAAACGGAAGTTTGAAGTGGATCTTTTTTTGTTGTATATATTTAGTTTTTTTAACTATAGGCTTAATTCTTCATTTTAGAGAAAAGGCTTGGGCTGATTTTCATATTGAAATTATTCAAGATATATTAAAGGAAAGAAAATAGCTGTATGAGAAAGTCTGTCTCAGGTTGAGACGGACTTTCTGTTTTTAATGTAGTAAATATTTATTTTCGAAAAACAACAAAGAATTTTGTTTTTACTATTGCTGAAAATGGGAAGCATGGGTAATAGCAAAATAAATCTATTGGTAAATTTCAGATTAGCAGCCTTTACATAAGTAAGGAGAAATCGATGAAACAGATAAAGTCTAAAATAAATGTAACATTTTCGATTTTATTTTTCCTTATATTACTTATTTCGTCTTTTGAGGTATACAACATTTTTCAAACATATGAAAATAACCGAAACTTACAATCTAAATCTGTAAAAATTGTTAATACAGTATACCAATTAGAGACTTTAACCTTTAAATTAAATTTCTTAGGGCACAAGCATATTTTGACAAATAATTATAACGAAATGGATTATTTCAATAAAGAAATAGAGTCCACACATTTAGCCCTTGATAATTTAATTAATGACATCTCTTTAAATTTGGAAAAGGGAGAACGGGATGCGTTCATTGAAAAATGGAAAAGTTATTGGATTATTTTTAATAGGGCCATGCAGCTAAGCAGGGAAAACAATGATATTGAATCACAGAATTGGTTAATGAGAGCAAATAGCGAATTTGAGGATTTAAATTTACATTACTTACAACCCCTGGAAGATGATTATTACAATTCATTTTCAAAGATACTAAATAATCAAAATAGAAATTTTGAAAGACTGATACTTGATGGAATTATAATGCTTATTCTATCTGTTTTAAGTTTTATTTTTGCTTTCTTTTATTTGCAAAAAGTAATCAAAGAATCTCTAGCTTTAAAGAAGCGGTTAGAATTTTTAGCTTATCATGATGAACTGACTGGAATAGCGAATAGAAGAATGTTTCAGCAACAAGTGATAAATGAAATAGAAGGATCGGATGGAAAATTTGCTTTGATGTATATGGATATGGATAAGTTTAAATATATAAATGATAACTTTGGACATGATATTGGAGATATGGTATTAATAGCATTTTCAAAAAGGATTGAAAGATGTATTCGTAATACAGATGTTATTGGGAGGCAAGGAGGAGATGAATTTACAGTTCTTCTTAAAGATATAAGTGAAGAAAAGGTTGTTGATATAGCGAACCGTATTCTTCATGCCTTTAAGAAGCCTATTAGTATAGGAGGGCAGTATTTCCATATTACGACCAGTATTGGGATTGCTATTTATCCGACAAATGGTAAAGATTATTTAACACTTTTAAAGCATTCTGATGATGCTTTGTATGAAGCAAAAAAGAAACGCAATACTTTTGTGATTAGTAATTTGACAATACGATAAATTATAAATCCATTCTTTTGTTTAAAATTACTTGGATTTGCTATGATGGTAAAAACTATTTAAGTATATGCTTACTAATTTAACTTGGAGTGAAAATAATGAAATTATCAGGAAACACAATATTAATAACAGGCGGAGCGTCTGGAATAGGTCTAGCCTTTGCTGAGAACTTCTTAAAGTCAGGAAATAAGGTCATTGTTGTAGGACGTCAGGAAAACAAGTTAGCTGCGGCAAAAGAAAAATTTCCTGAATTACATACAAGAGTTTGTGATGTATCCAAGGAAGAAGAACGTATTCAGCTTTATGAGTGGGTGACAAAAAGCTTCCCGGATTTAAACGTCTTAGTAAATAATGCGGGCATTCAACAAAGAGTTAATTTACTCGATGCAAAAAATGAGTGGCACTATTATCAAAATGAAATTGCTATTAATGTAGAGGGCCCAATCCATTTATCCATGTTATTTATTCCTCACCTAAGAAAACAAAAACAAGCAACTATTCTTAATGTAACATCCGGCTTGGCAATCCAGTCTGGGGTTTGGGTGCCTATCTATAGTGCAACAAAAGCTGCTATGCACTCATTCACAGTAACTTTACGCCAACAACTAGAAAACACAAATGTTGAAGTGATAGAGGTTTTACCTCCAGCTGTTAACACGGATTTGGGAGGTGTTGGAGTCCATACATTTGGTGCACCATTAAATGACTTTATCCATGCGATATTTGAAGGGTTAAAGAATGGGCAAATTGAAATTGGTTATGGGGGAACGGAAAAACGGCTTACTGCTTCAAGGGATGAGCTGGATCAAGGAATGAAAAAAGCTTGGCATAACTTTTTGAATAATAATCCTGATTTTTTTAAATAATTACATTCTATGCTGGTAAAGGAAAGCGGAGGACGAAGAGGTTCTGGGCCCGCTCTGGATGAGCTTCCTTGGAACGGAAATCAATTTTGTTCTTGTCAATAAAGAGGCTGGGACAAAACTAAAAGACGCCATTTTTCTTGAAGAGAAAAATGACGTTTTTTTGCTAAGTGGAAAACTGATTTCCGTTCCGGGGACGCTTTCCGCGGGCCCGGCTCGAGCCTCCTCGTCGCTACGCTCCTGCGGGGTCTCGAGTCACGGGCTGTTCCCGCAGGAGTCGCCCCTTCACTCTAATCAATTTTCAAAAAATATCAAATTATTATTAATGATAAAAGCGAATTCTTACAAAAAATCCACTTATGTCCTAGCCCCTTTTTCGCTTTTCTCTCGAAAAGAGTAATATATAGCCTGCGATTTCACCAACAGTTGGTAATTTTTTTGCGCTACGGCTGTATCGCCCTATATTCATAGTTCGGGATTGATTAACTTTAATTGTAAGTGTCACTCTTCTTTCGCAGGGGTGGCGCCTTTTTATGTAACTAAAAAGTATATAAGGTTTCAATGAATGTTGAATGTTCAGACGAAAGGTTCATTAACAACCTAAAAAATAAGGTGTATAGTGAGTTTAGGATTTTATTAAGGAAGGGGGGCTTCTATGTTAGCCACTCTAAACAAGAATCTCCAAAAATTAATGCCAATCTTAACACCTCTTAGCTTAATAATCGGTGTGTTGCTGGATGATATTGGGGGATATTTGTTATTTTTAGTTCCTTGGTTATTTGCCCTAATGACATTTATAGGTAGCTTAAGCATGAATTTTCAAGGACTGCGCAGCTTTACAAAATATCCAGTTGTCATTCTAATAACCATTGCGTTTTTACATATCTTGATGCCGATTTGGGCGTATTTCGTAGCAACAGTAATATTTAATGATCATCTACTTACAATTGGCTTCGTATTGTCTGTTGCAGTACCAACTGGGGTTACAAGCTTTATCTGGGTTAGCATTTGTAGAGGCCATCTTGCCCTTTGCTTATCAATTATTTTAATAGATACAATGTTATCGCCTATTATCTTGCCATTATTAGTGCATGTTGTTGTTGGGCAAAATATTGAAATTGATACAATGTCTATTATGCTTGATTTATTATGGATGATCTTGCTGCCATCTGTTGCAGGGGTATTACTGAATGAATGGACAAAAGGAAATGTTGTAGAGACTGTTGGGAAGACACTTGCACCATTTCAGAAAATTAGTTTATTTTTGATTGTGATGATTAATAGTAGTGTTATTGGACCTTATATAAGAAACATTACGTGGGAGACGATTGGTATTATTATTGTCGTCTTGCTTTTATCAATTTCGGGCTATGTAATTTGTTTAATACTTGGTCATTACCTATTTAAAGATCCGAGTGTTATCACGGCAGTTGTTTTTACTGGAGGTATGCGCAATATCGCAGTGGGCGTTGTAATCGCAAGCACCTACTTCCCAGCAAAAGTAGTTATGCCTGTAGTTTTCGGTATGTTATTCCAACAAGTACTGGCATCACAATTTAATAGAATTATGGAAAAATATAAGGTGAAGTATGCTTTCAATTTAAAGGAATCGTCATAATGATCAGTAAGGTCAAGTAAGTAGTAGGGCTGAAGATCCTTTGACGCCCCTTATGCATATTTTTATGTAATTTTTTCATTTAAGTATTATAAAGTAGTGGGATAAATATAGAGGTGTTGTTTTGGGTATAATTAATTATTTTCATCCACTCGTTTGGAATATATTGTTTGGTACAATTTTTACTCGAGTCGCTAGTTTTATGACGATCCCGTTCCTTGCACTGTATTTGCAAAGGGAATTAGGTGCATCTCCATTAATCATTGGAATAACGCTTGGTGCTGCACAGCTTTTTGCTACTATTGGAGGAATATTCGGAGGTTTTCTTACAGATAAACTAGGAAGAAAACTTATTATACTATTTACTATTTTCATATGGAGTGCTGTCTTTGTTGGGTTTGCAACGGTTCATAGTGTAATGCTTTTCGTATTTTTAAGCGCTTTGAATGGACTATGTCGTTCATTTTTTGAGCCTTCGACACAAGCATTAATGATTGATTTTACCGAACAGGAAAAACGAAGAAGACTTTTTTCTGTACGGTATACAGCAATCAACATCGCCGCAGTTATTGGACCTATTTGTGGGGTTTGGCTTTTAAGTCTATCAAGCCCAACATTGCCATTTCTCATTACAGGAGGGATGTATGCATTATATGGCGTAGTCTTAGTAATCGCTTTAAACAATGTTGAAATGCGCCAGCAGATTAATAAAGAGAGACAAACTCTTCTTCAAATGTTCAAGGTTGTTGGTTCAGATACTAAGCTGCTTCTGTTATTAGCAGGGGGTATGCTAATTAATCTTGGTTATTCCCAATATGATTCAACATTGCCACAGTTTATTAATTTAACTGTAGAGAATGGCGTGAAATTGTATTCAATATTACTTGTAACAAATGCTGTTGTAGTACTGCTTTTACAACTGCCGATTAGCATTTATAGTGAGCGTATTTCTACCTTGAAGAGCTTAGTGATTGGAATTTGTTTTTTTGCAGCAGGATTTGTTCTTTTCAACCTAGCAACAAGCTGGATTGTTTTTATTGGGGCAATGGTTGTATTTACCATTGGTGAGATTTTTGCATTCCCAATGATGAATGCAATGATTGAAGAGATTGCTCCAGAAACAAAAAAAGCTACATATTTGGGAGCCTCTCAATTGAAAAATGCTGGAGGATTCATTGGACCGATCTTAGGAGGCTGGTTACTAATTCATTTTCAGGGAGAAGTTTATTTTGTTATAGCAATATTCATGTTATTAAGTATTGTGTTTTACAAAAATGCATTAACGAAACGCAATAATCTGGATAACGCATAAAAATGTAACTGCCATATATAAAGCGATGTACGAAAAAGCAGCGATAAATGGTTGGAAAAGTATGAGTGTCTGCTCCTAAAAAAGGAGTCGACACTTTTTTATTTTTCTTATAAGTTGGAATTTCATATCGATTATAAAGCAAGTTCACTTTTTATGGTTTGGATATAAAGATATATTTTCGTTGAAACTAGGGGAAAGAATCTTTTGGGAAATGAGTGCGTCTTGAATTAAATACGTCATAATAAAGGGAGGTACACATGATATTAAAAATTTATAGGATTATTCATCTTGTATGGACAGGGATATTTGCCTTTTACATTTCTATACCAATACTAGAACAAGGCAGCATGGAAAGAAAGTTTATAGATGAGGCTTTATTTATTGTACTTTGGATTATAGGGGTATTTTTATTATTTAATAAAAAACTTGCAAAATATGGCTTTTTATTAACTATATTGCCCTTTATTTTTGCAATATTTATTTATATTTTCTAATTCTATTTTGACATAACACCTTTAAGTTATATATACTTTGAAAGTAACACCGAATGGTTATGTATAGATGTTGCAGTAAAGGAGCAATTGAAAATGACAAATGATCAAAAGAAATTACCTGACATTATTCAAACAGTAACTGTACAAGCACCAATACAAAAAGTATGGGATTATATATCCACTGCTGAAGGGATTGCAGAATGGTTTATGCCAAGCGATTTTCAACCGGAGGAAGGGTTTGCATTTACAATCCAATCTCCATTCGGACCATCTCCTTGTAAGGTAATAGAAGTTGATAAACCATATAAAATATCTTTCGAATGGGATACAGATGGCTGGATTGTGACGTTTTTATTAAAAGAAATTGACAATGAAACAGAATTCACAGTTATTCACGGTGGGTGGAAAGACGAAGGTGCAATCGTACCGAAAGCTCAAAGACCAAATACTGAAATTCGAAATACGATGAATCAAGGTTGGGCAGGAATTGTTCTTAAGTTTAAAAAAGTGGTGGAAGTTTAATGTGCGCTGCCACACAAAAGTATGATGTTTTTCAAGCAATTGCTGATCCAACAAGAAGAAGAGTTCTTCATTTACTTTCCGAAAATAAACAATCTATAGCTGAAATTTCTTCGCATTTTGATATAAGTAGAACTGCAGTGGTCAAGCATTTAAATATATTATCTGAAGCAGGTCTGGTTCGAGGAGAAAAAAGCGGCCGTGAAAAAATATATTTTTTACAGCCAGAGCCTTTTGAAGAATTAAGCGGTTGGCTTAAATATTACGAACAGTTTTGGAATAATAAATTAACAAAATTTAAGTTTGTAGTGGAAAATGATACATTAAAAAATCGGTGAAATAGACTTCCGAAAAGGACATAGATGGCTAACTCAACGCCGCTTGCAGAGGACTGCATAAATACAAACTGAAGGGCAGTTCAGAAAATTGCTTCTGGACTGCCCCCTTTTAAGAACTATTTTGGACTATACTACCTTAAGCGGATTTTTATAGAATAAAAGTGTTCGCAATCTACCACCAGAAAGCGTTGGCAAGAGCAATACCAGCGATTGCCCCAATTGCAATACCAATTCCGAATCCGCTTCCGCCAAAGCCCCAGTAGCCAATTCCATATCCACCAAAGCCGCCATCAGGCATAATCCATACCATATGTCGATCTACTCTAGTAATTCTTCCAACATGTTTTCTGCCATTTTTTTCAGTAATACAAACTCTTTTACCTAAATAGCGGCAGCATAGATTGTATACTTTATGAGGATGCATAGTTTTCCCCCCTTTTAATATTACTGTTAATTAATATATGTTCCTATTTTTAGTCGACACGAGTTAGGAGTCTAAAACATATCTTAAATAAAAAGGAGGAAATAGATGCCAGTAGTATATAATCTGCCACAACTTTATAAATTGTGTGAAAAGTCTAGTCAAAGCGCAAAAGATAATTTAATAAAAGTTCACCGAGAATTGCTATGCAACCCTCTTAAAACTATTTTTCCAAAAAGGACAATTGAAGAAATTCATTTCGAGCTTTTAAGGAATGGGCTGTTTGATCCGTATGAAGGATTAGATATAGCTGCCACTATAAAAGAATTGGAACAGCAAAATGTATGGGGTATAGTTCAAAAAGAATTTGAGAAACTGCGAAGCTTATGGAGGGGGCCTGATATACCTATTTACATTTTTCCCCTAACAAAACATAGACCGATGATTGATGGGATGGAAGTAAAAAAGAATGGCGTAGCATATAATGATGCAATATTTTTATTTATTTCAAAAGAACTAGTAGAAATTGAATTAAAAGCTTTGCTTGCCCATGAGTATCATCATATTTGTAGACTTTCTCATATAAAAAAAGCACCCCAGGAAATAGAATTAATAGAGTCATTAATTATAGAGGGAATGGCAGAGTGGGAAGTTGAGAAATTGTATGGGGAGGCAGGGCTATCTCCATGGACGAAACAATCTTCTTTTGAAGAACTAAAAGAACAATGGCAAAAGTACTATGCTCCGAATATGTATTTACTTGGTGTAGAAAATCATTACTCGTTTTTATATGGAGATGAAAGTTTAGGTTTACCGAGTTGGATAGGCTATTGTATAGGATACCGAATTATCGAATCCTACGTAAAAAATGTTGGTTCTGTAGAATCTAGCGTGTTTTATCGAATTTCTTCAGAAAAAATTATCCAGGGGTCTGATTTTAAACCATCATAATTAGAGGAAAAGGGAGAGTTTATACAAATCTTTCACATGTACAAAAGCCAATGAGAATAATCATCTGTTAAGTGGATAAATAGTGTCCTAAAATAGCAAAGGCTGTTTGAACTTTTGGATTTAAATATTGCCTTCTCCCTTTTATATAGGTCGTATGTGCACCATCAAAATTCATTAAGATTCCCATTGTAGTATTAAAAAAGGAATCCATCGATTAAATAAAATATTTATATAAACTTTTTTATATCCAAAATTGCTTGTAAATGCATCCCCTCATGGAAAATGGTTCGAATTAAAACTTGTTCTATCGTGTACATTCCCATTTCAACTGTTGGAAATTCTTCTTCTAATCGATTACTATAGGCCTCTCTTATTTTTGCAGGCTGTATTTTTAATAATTCCTTTAGTTCATGGAAAGATGGAGTATCAGCATTGAAATTAGCTGGTGAAGTGCCAAATCCAAACCAATAATTAAACTGCTCAGGTACCTCGCTTTTTTCCTTTGTTAGTGCTTCAATCCATAAGTATTGATCTAGCAAAATATGCCCCATATTCCATCGAATATTATTATTAAATCCCTTAGGCACTATTTCCGACTGTTCTTCAGTTATATTTTCGAGAACATTGATTATATTTCCGCGATAGCTCTCTAATTGCTGAAATAACACTTTATGACGTTGCTTCATTTATTTCCTCCTTTCTTTTATTAATTTATTTTGACAACATACTTATTTTTCCTCTAAATCAACTCTAAGTTTATCTATTTTAATTTTGATGTCAGGCCAGATTCATAAGAATGTTCTAAAATATCTGTAATTATGGTTTGAATATTCAGAATATATTGACTTTAGATTGGTTAGTACATAAACTAAGAATTATATGAAAACTATATTGAAAAAATAGGGAAGGAAGTGACTGAGTTGTTAATTGAAGATAGAATTTTACGAAATCAATGGATTGTTGCATGCAGGGAAGTCGATTTGGGAGAAGAGCCAATTCAAGTCACAATACTAGGAGAAAGAGTTGTTATTTTCAAAAATGACGAAGGTACCTATGCATTTAAAGATTTATGTATTCATCGAGGTGCAGCATTGTCGCTTGGACAAGTAAAGGACGGCTGTTTAGTTTGTCCATATCATGGCTGGATATATAATTCAAATGGGCAATGTGTAAAAATCCCCCAATTGCCAGAAGGAGCCCCTATTACCTCAAAGGCAAAAGCAATTCCTTACGGTTGTAAAGTTGCATATGGTTTTATTTGGGTGAACTTAAACAATAATGAACCTGAATTATTCAATTACCCTGAATACATAGACTTACATCACCGAAATGTTATTTGGGGTCCACAAAATGTAAAAGCAAACCCGCCTCGCATCATAGAAAACTTTTTAGATGTTAGCCACTTAGCATTTGTCCACGAAGGATTTCTAGGTATTCAAGATAAACCTCTTATTAATGATTACAAAGTGCATACAGTAGATAATCGGATATTTACAGATGAAATAATCGTATATCAACCAGATTCCGATGGGACAGGCATTGCAAAGGATGTGCTTTATACATATGAAGTATTAAATCCTTTAACTGCTCGATTTACGAAATGTGATCCAATAACAAACAATCGATTTTCGATGTTTATGACAGTTCTTCCAGTTGGAGAACGTGATTGCATTGTATTCGGTGTTGAGTCATTTAACTATGACATTGCACAAACCGATGAAGAAGTAATTGAATTTCAAAATATAATTTTTGCTCAAGATAAACCTATAGTAGAAAATCAAAAACCTGAAGAATTGCCCTTGGATTTACAGGTAGAATTATCATTAAAATTCGATCGTTTAAGTATTGCGTATCGTAAATATTTAAAACAACAGGGTGTTAAATTAGGTGTTGAATAACAGACTTTCAGTAGCACAGACTTAAGTTGTAGTTTGTGCTGCTTTCTCGTTTCGTTAAGATTTTTTAGCGAAAATGGCAGTTTTATCTGTCAACCCATTATAAGTTCAAATATTCTGAAAATAAAACAATGACTTTCTAATATTAACTTTTTCCAAAACTCTCCTAAAGTTTATTATACCAGTATTCTATACAGTCTTTTTTTGCTTTAATTAAAAGTAGAAATAGTCACATAAAATATATAAAAAGTTCACAAATTTGTAACATTTATATATTGCAAAATGGTTTTTTCTTTATATCAAGGGGGAAACCCATGTAACATAATAGTAGTGAAAGGAGGAATTTTATTGATGTTACAGATTGAAAATTTAACAAAAGTATATCGTGGAGGTAAGGTTGCTGTAGATAAACTAAACCTTACGATAGAACAAGGAGAATTTATTGCATTTATAGGAACTAGTGGGAGTGGGAAAACAACAGCACTTCGGATGATTAATAGAATGGTAGAGCCTACAAGTGGCAAGCTTACACTTAATGGAAAAGATATTACTAAAATGAACGCCGTAACATTACGAAGGAGTATAGGCTACGTTATTCAACAAATTGGTTTAATGCCGCATATGACAATAAGGGATAATATTACACTCGTCCCACACTTATTAAAATGGCCACAGGAAAAGAAAGATGCAACAGCTCGCCGTTTAATTGAACTTGTAAATTTACCCCCATCCTATTTAGACTACTACCCAACACAACTTTCAGGTGGTCAACAGCAGCGTATTGGTGTTTTACGCGCACTTGCTGCAAATCAAGATATTATCTTAATGGATGAACCATTCGGTGCACTTGACCCCATTACACGCGATACACTTCAAGATCTCATCAAAGATATTCAGCAACGTTTAAATAAAACGATTATTTTCGTTACGCATGATATGGATGAAGCGATTAAACTTGCTGACCGCATTGCAATAATGCATGATGGAAAACTAATTCAATTTGATACACCAGATAATATTTTAGCAAATCCGGCTAATGATTTTGTTAAAGAATTTATCGGTTCACACCGACTTATTCAACAAAAACCCAATATTAAAACAGTTGATGAAGTTATGATTAAACCTATATCAATTACAATTGAAAAAAGTCTCGATGAGGCCATTCGTTTAATGGTGGAAAAGCGAGTAGACACGTTATTTGTAACAGATGGCGACAATCGACTACAAGGCTATTTAGATGTAGAAAGCTTTACGGGTGCACGTAAGACAAAGAAAAGTGTTTCAGAAGTTTATGAAAAAGAAGTCTTTTACGTAAAAACCGGTTCTAAATTACAGGATTCTGTCCGCAGAATTTTAAAGCGTAACTTAAAAAATATCCCTGTCGTCGATGAGGAGCACCGATTAGTCGGTTTAGTTACTCGTGCGAACATTGTTGATATCGTTTATGACACTATTTGGGGAGATGCAGAAACAGAAGTGGAAGAAAAGAAGGAGTTGATTCGTGAATGATTTCCTTTTTCACTGAAAACAGCTCTGAAATTTTATTAAAGACATGGGAACATTTTTATATTTCGATGATAGCTCTATTTCTTGGAGTTGTTGTTGCAGTTCCTGTTGGCATTCTTTTATCGAAATCAAAATATACAGCAAAAATTGTTTTAAGTATAACAAGCGTATTGCAAACCGTTCCTTCACTAGCATTACTCGCAGTCATGATTCCTTTTTTGGGTGTTGGAAAAGTACCTGCCATAATAGCGCTGTGTATTTATTCTTTACTGCCGATATTGAACAATACTTTTATAGGAATGCAATCGGTTAATGAAAATACAAAAGGTGCGGGCATAGCGATGGGGATGACAAGTTTCCAGTCTATTTTACTTGTAGAACTGCCACTAGCAATACCGGTAATTATGTCAGGTATACGACTTTCAGCGGTATATGTGATCTCATGGGCAACTCTTGCATCCTATATTGGAGCGGGTGGTTTAGGAGACTTCATTTTTAACGGATTAAACTTATACCAAACTGAGTTGATTGTAGGTGGGGCAATTATTGTAACATTGCTTGCGCTACTGGCAGATTTTCTATTATCGAAGCTCGAAAAATGGGTAACACCAAAAGGACTGAAAATTGAAGGAGGGCGTACATCATGAAAAACAAACTCCTGCTTCTAATTGTGTCAGTTGCAGCAATCTTAATAATAAGCTTCTTTTCGTTAACAATGAATCGACAAAATGACTCTATCAAGATTGCATCGGTCGTTACAACAGAAGGGCAAATTTTAGCCTATATGATGAAAGATATGATTGAACATTATACGGATGAAAAAGTGGAGCTTATTAATAATCTAGGTTCAAGTACTGTTCTACATCAAGCGATGCTGAATGGCGATGCAAATATATCAGCAGTTCGGTATACGGGGACGGATTTAACAGGGGCTCTGCAATCAGAGCCGATAAAAGATCCCGAAGAGGCTTTGGCCTATGTTCAAAAAACATTTGATGAACGTTTTAACCAAACATTCTTTGATTCCTATGGATTTGAAAATACGTATGCCTTTATGGTGACTAAAGAAACAGCAGAAAAATATAATTTACAAAAAGTGAGTGATTTAGCTAATGTTGCCGGTGAACTGGAGGCAGGAGTTGATACATCATGGATGAATCGTGAGGGGGATGGCTATAAAGCGTTTGTTGAAGCATATGGCTTTGATTTTGCAAGAACATACCCAATGCAAATAGGGTTAGTCTATGATGCAGTTGATTCTGGTGAGCTCGATGTTGTTCTTGGTTATACAACTGATGGGCGCATTGCTTCTTACGATTTAGTAGTTTTAGAGGATGATTTGAATTTCTTCCCCCCATATGATGCAAGTCCATTCGCTGATACGGCTTTATTAGAGGAAAAACCTGAAGTGAAAAAAGCAATTGAACGATTAATTGGTAAAATTTCTACGGAAACGATGCAAGAATTAAACTACTTAGCAGATAATAATTTAATAGAACCAGCAGTTGTAGCAGAACAATTTTTAATTGAACATAACTACTTTTCAGGGGGTGATGAGTAATGCAAGATATGACCCAGATGTCTAAAGTAGAGCAATTTTTCTTTTATATGCAGGAAAATGGCTTTTACGTGTTTAGTCAATTTATTGATCATTTTTTAATTTCAATATATGGAGTATTACTTGCAGCAGTCATCGGCATCCCGCTTGGAATTCTTATTGCAAAGTATGCGAAAGTATCAAGTGTCGTTATTACACTGGCAAATATTATTCAAACAATCCCGGCACTTGCCTTAATGGCAATTCTCATGCTTGTTCTCGGATTGGGAAAAACAACGGTTATTGTTACGGTGTTTTTCTATTCATTATTACCAATTATTAAAAATACTTATGTTGGTATTACTACGATTAATAAAAGTGTCACCGATGCAGGTCGAGGCATGGGCATGACAAAGGCTCAAGTATTATATATGGTTGAACTGCCGTTATCACTTTCGGTAATTATTACAGGAATTCGGATTGCGCTAGTCGTAGCCATCGGTGTTACTGCTATCGGTGCATTTATCGGTGCCGGTGGTCTAGGAGATATTATTATACGTGGTACTAACGCAACAGATGGAACTGCAATTATTTTAGCAGGTGCATTGCCAACGGCGTTAATGGCAATCCTATCTGATATTATATTGGGAATGATTGAAAGAAGATTAGATCCAGTAAAACGACAGCAAAAGAAAACCATTCAAACGATTTAATCGAGGATAAAGAAATAAGTGCTAGTCTCATCGATAGAGGCTAGCACTTATTTTAGTTCATTAAATCTTTAAGGCCAGGGCTATGTTCATTTGGCATTTCGGGTAAATCTGGAACAGGGTGCGGTGTGGGCGGATCGACAATTTGCAGTTCACTGTTATTTCGACTCGGTGTTTCCCCTTTAAATATTTCACCAACTCTGTGATCATCTAACCTGAAATTAAAGAATGCATTATGAAAGCCCATATCAATATATTTTCGACATTCAGGATATTTCGTAATGTCGTAGTTCGGAATTGGCAATAATTTTCCCCATTCTACTCCAAGGGTTTCGAGCGCTTTAGCAAATGCGTTTTGATGGGCATTATCTCGAACAATTAAAAAAGCCAATGTTTCCCGTAAAGTTTTGTTGGAACTCATTTCATAAATTCTTGTTTTTTGAAGCACACCAGTGGATTCAAGTACGAGGTTGTCAAGTAAATCTGCTATTAAATTCCCATGGGAGTAAACATAATTACCCATCCAAGGATTTCCTGCTGCATCTACAGGCAAGGAGCTTTGCGCACCCATGATAAAGTGGTGAGGATTAGCGTGTTTAATCGCTTCATCTAACGGTGCTTGATCGACTCCTGCATTACCAACTCCGGATTCTCCAGCACCGTTTAATAATTGGTTAATAGTTGTTTGGACTAGCTCAACATGACTAAGTTCTTCTAAAAAAATACCGCGGATTAGATCTCGATATTGCTTTGCATTACCACGAAAATTGGCACTTTGAAACGAAAACTGCATCATTGTTCGCATTTCCCCGAAGCGCCCACCAAGAGTTTCTTGCAGTACCTTTGCTGCTGCTGGATCTGGTTTATCCGGAACAATCATGTTAATTAAATCTTCTTTATAAAAATACATAGATTTTCCTCCCTTTTAAGTATGTTTTCGATGAAAGTATGGGTTTGTACAATTTTTTTATTCACATACAGGAGTATTAAAACTTTTTAATCGACTAGAAACATGACTTTATCGATTGTCGCTTAAAAAAGAAGAGAAATGATAAAACTTTATGTAGTGTATGAAAACATTTGAAGGTTGGGAATGGTACAGGATGGAACATTACGATGTAATCATAGTAGGCTCAGGATTAGCGGGTTTAACTGCGGCTTTAGAGTTAACCACTAATGGAAAGAAGGTGCTTATACTTGAAAAGGAAAAAGTAATTGGAGGAAGAACATCTTCGTGGGATGAAGATGGAATGGTAGTTGAATCGGGATTTCATCGTCACATCGGGTATTATAAAGCGTTGCCACAAGTCTTAAAAAAGGTAGGGGTAAATATAGATGCTATTGTTCAATGGGAGGAGAATATTGATGTTCGTATTAAAGGGAAAAAGGATGCTATAACGTTTGGGGTATCTCCTATCTTTGGACCGTTGGACATGATTAAAGGAATTCTAGGGAATAATGATATTCTTTCATGGAAAGACAAATTGTCATTATTGAGGTTTTTTACAAGTGGTTTTTTGCAATATCTAAAGAATCCAGATGCATTAGATCAATTTAATATAAGAGACTATGCAACTAAACATAATGTTAGTGAAAATGCATTACATTATGCTGTTATTCCATTAAGCGCGGGTATTTTCTTTTTACCACCTGAAAGATACTCTGCAAAAGTATTTTTCGGTTTATTCTTTCCAGCTATACCACGTTTTTATCGAATGAGAGTTGGCGCTTACTTAGGGGGAATGACTGAGCTTTTAGCAAGACCGATTGCTCAATTTGTTGAATTCCAGAATGGTGTTATTAAAACAGGTACGAAGGTACTAAGCCTAGTATTTGAAAACGAGGCTGTAATAGGAGTGATTTTAGAAGAAGGCTCCAAAATTTATGCGAAGGATATAATATTAGCCACTCATTTAGGGGGAACGAAGGAAATATTAAAAAAACATTTTATTGATCATCCTTCATTGGAAAATCTGTTTAAGTTGCCTACTATGCCAGCTGTAACAATACAAATGGAATTTACAAAACCTGTACTTCCTTATGATCGTACGACATTTGGACCATTAACTTCACTTGCAAGTTTTGCGGAACAATCCCGCTCAACGTTTACACATGTTCAAGGAAGGCTCTCTATCATTTTAACTCCCCCAGAAGCATTTTTAAATATGGAGAGCAAGGATATTTTAAAGCATGTACAAAAGGAAGCAAGAGAGTTAGGGCTGGATTTAGAGACAAATTTGATAGACTACCGGATCGTCAGCCGCTCGGATGACTTTTATAGTTTGGAACCAAACCTTGATCATTTAAGGCCAAATCAGAAAACGGAAATTAAAGGTTTAACCTTAGCTGGAGATTATACGCGGCAGCCTTATTATGCAACGATGGAAGGTGCTGTTGTGTCAGGATTGAAGGCTGCGAACCTAATATTAAAAAAGAACTAATTATCCAAAAGTATAGAATATGAGAGGTGTAGTACATTGCCGCATATAAAAATCAACGGGGGTAATTTGTATTATGAAACAAGGGGAGAGGGAATTCCTATTGTTTTTATTCACCCTCCGTTACTAACTGGTATAAATTTTATGTATCAATTTGAGCATTTATCGAATAAGTATAAAATCATTACATTTGATATACGCGGTCATGGGCAAAGTGGATACTCAAGCCGGGTAATCGACTATTCTCTTATTGTTGAAGATATAATTTTACTTTTAAATGAGTTAAAAATAAAGAAGGCATTTCTTTGTGGTTATTCAACAGGAGGATCAATTGTTCTAGAATTTTTGCAAATGCATTCTGAACGGGCTTTTGGAGGAATAGTGATTAGTGGAATGTCTGAAGTAAACGATTATTATTTAAAGTTAAGAATTCTAACAGCAGCCGGCCTTTCAACTAAAAAAACATTTCCCCTTTTAACATATGCTATTACGAGGGGGAACGCCAACACACAACAATGTTTTAAAAGGATGCAGCAAGCATCATCAAAAGGAGACATACGTAATATTAAACAATATTATCAATTTAGTTTAAAATATAACTGTACGAATCAGCTCCATAAAATATCGGTGCCTATATTGCTCGTATATGGAGCAAAAGATAAGGTATTTCATAAATATGCCTACATTCTTCAAGAAAAACTTCCGGAAAATGAGCTAGTGTTATTAGAAAATGAACATCATCAAATTCCAACGAAAGCACCTCAAAAATTACATGATGTAATGCAAAGGTTTATTCAATCGTACATAAGGGAAAACCCATTTATGGTTTAACGTATTGAGTAAAAAGAAGGGTTTTAAAAAATGATTAATTTTATAGGAATAACACATGATAACAACTTTGAAAATGTAACGATTGATAACGCCATATTATCTAACTATAAATGGTTTTGGGTAGATTTTAGTGAGCCAACAGATGAAGAACTAAAACACTTATCTAATACGTTTCATTTTCATCCCCTTGCAATAGAAGATTGCGTTCAAGAATTTCAGCGGCCAAAGTTAGATTACTACAATAATTATACTTTTTATGTAACGCATATTGTTCGAGAAGAGCGTAACGAAATTATTAAAGAAGAATTAGATTTTTTTGTAGGAGAAAGCTGTATTGTAACATTTCATAAGGTTCCTTCAATAGAAGTAACAAAAGTTTGGACTCGTTTTTTATCACAAGAATCTATAGAAAATTGGGATCCATACTATATCTTTTATGAAATACTGGATAAAATCGTCGATAATTATTTTCCGCTTGTCTATCGAATTGAGGACGAATTAGAAAAGATGGTTGAAAATAACCAAAGTCATTCAATGAATTTTCTAATGAACGAGTTGTTTGAAACGAGAAATATGCTCCTAAACCTTTTGCATACGATAAATCCAATGCGGGATTTACTTTATCGAATGTTAAATTCACATCATTTAAATTTAAATAGGATTAGTGAAAGAAGAGAGTATTTTTCAGATATTTATGATCATCTTCTAAAGCTTTCTGAAATGGTAATGACAAATCGAGAAGTCACTGCGGACATAAGAGATAGTTATTTATCTTTAAGTTCGCAACAAACGAATAACGTCATGAAATTGTTAACTATTATAACTTCTATTTTTGCACCTTTAACTTTTATTGCAGGAATTTATGGCATGAATTTTGAAAATATTCCTGAACTATCATGGAAGTATGGATATTTTCTATCACTCGGATTAATGGCTCTAATTGGCGTCACAATGCTTCTTTGGTTTAAAAAGAAAGGCTGGTTTAAATAGGTTTTGTAAAAACATTATTCATTTCATTTTTAAACTCAATAGAATAAGCAATACCCCGCTAAATAAGCAAACCATTTTTAAATAAGATATTTTTTCGCTTATGCCAGCGATGCCAATCCCTGTCGTAATAATTAAAACAGTAGGCCCTACTAAAGCTAGTAAAGAGTTAATAGCTAAAGCTTTTTCAAGATCATTAAATTTAAACATTAATCCTGCTGCTGTTATTTCAAGACTTCCAGATAAGATTCGCAATAAGACCATATAAATTAGTGCACTTTCCAACATTCACCCTCCATTTAGCATTACTTATATGAAAGTGTATGTTTGTCCAAGAAAGTTTAGTATAAAAAAGGAGGTGCTCCAAGACTAGGAGCACCTCCTTTCAGACTGTAGACAAACTCGAAAATTCGAGTTTGCCTACAGTCTTTTTTCTTTTAAAATAAAATTAATAACCCTTTTTGAATAAGTTAGTTGATTTCCGTTTCGGCGGACGCTTTCCGCGGGCGTGGGCCAATCCTCCTCGTCGCTACGCTCCTGCGGGGTATCGGCCGTCACGCTTTTCCCGCAGGAGTCGCCGCCTACACTACAATCAACTACTTCTAAATATACGTTGAGGTGAATGGAAATGATGTCGAAAAATCAAATAAATGAACGCGATCAAATTGAGATGATTACGATTGAAGAACTTGTACCAAAAGACCATCTTGTTAGAAAGCTTGAATCAGCCATTGATTTTTCTTTCATCTATCCACTAGTAGAACCGCTGTATTCTAAATTAGGTCGCCCGAGTGTTGACCCAGTCGTATTAATCAAAATGACATTTGTTCAATATGTATTTGGAATCCGTTCAATGCGTCAAACAATAAAAGAAATCGAAACGAATATGGCGTATCGATGGTTTTTAGGATTTGGCTTCCATTCAGAAGTACCACACTTTTCAACCTTCGGTAAAAACTATGAACGTCGTTTTCAAGACACAGATATCTTTGAACAGATTTTCTATCGAATACTTAAAGAAATTGCTGATAAAGGATTACTAAGTGCTGACCATGTTTTCATCGATTCAACGCATGTTAAAGCGAGTGCGAATAAACGTAAATTCGAGAAGAAGATGGTACGTAAAGAGACTCGGGCATATGAAGCTAAACTTCAAGAAGAATTGAATCAAGATCGGATTGATCATGGGAAGAAACCATTCCCACCAGATAAATTTGAAAAAGAAGAGATAAAGGAAATTAAAGAAAGTACGACAGACCCTGAAAGTGGCTACTATGTAAAAGATGAACGAACTAAGCAGTTTGCTTACTCATTTCATGCGGCAGCTGACCGCTATGGATTTATACTCGGATCAATTGTGACACCTGGTAATGTTCATGATAGTCATATGCTTCAACCACTTGTTGAAAAGGTAATGGAAAAAGTGAAAAAGCCACTTGCTGTTGCTGCCGATGCTGCTTATAAAACACCTGCGATTACTAAATTCTTATTTGAACATGATATTCAACCAGCACTTCCTTATACACGACCAAAAACAAAGGATGGATTTTTACGCAAACATGAATATGTCTATGATGAGTATTATGATTGCTATCTTTGCCCGGAAGGGCAAGTCCTTAAATATGCGACAACGACTAAAGATGGGAAACGCCAATATAAATCAAACCCTACTCAGTGTGTAAACTGTCCTTTACTTACTCAATGTACAAGTAGTAAGGATCACAGAAAAATCATTGAACGTCATATTTGGGCACATCATGTAGAGGAAGCGGATCATCTTCGTCATCAAAGTGATATCAAACAAATATATGCTAGACGTAAAGAAACGATTGAACGTGTCTTTGCAGATGCAAAAGAAAAGCATGGTATGCGATGGACAACCCTACGTGGAATTAAAAAATTGTCTATGCAGGCGATGCTTACTTTTGCTGCCATGAATTTAAAAAAGCTTGCTAATTGGACGTGGCAAGCTTCAGAAATGGCCTAAAATATAATACTCGAAGAGTGTTTTTACCCCAAATAAGTCGGTTAAATACCCAATAATCTATTAAAATTACAAAAGACCTTCAGAATAAGCCCATTCTGAAGGTCTTTTGTCAACAACCTGAAAGGAGGTGCTCCAAGACTAGGAGCACCTCCTTTTGATAATAAAATTAAAGTTTATTAATTACACCGTGTAAAGTTTCTTTCAACTCTGCATCGTAGTCAGCTAGTTCAACAAGGTTTGCTAAACGTTCACGTAAAATTGGACGTTCAATAACTAATTGCTCATCTAGTACACCAACTAATAATTCGATAATTAATCGGTCGCGGATTGTTAAAGCTTCATCAACGCGTTCTGGTGTAATTTTTGCATCTAATTTTAATGATTTACTGCCCATTGTTTTACCCCCTAGTATTTACTAAAAACCATTTTAGCATAATATTTAAGTTTAATAAATAACGGCGATAAAATGATATTAATATAGTTTTTCTCATCGTTTTTCTGAAAAAATCTATTAAATTTAAAGGGATTTAAAAGTAGTATTTAGAATATATATTTAATAGAAGGGAGAGAGAAAATAATGAGAGGAACAATTAATAACAAAAAACGAGAAATATCTGAAGAAAACGCATATCATTTTTTAAAACATGCACAAGTTGCTCATGTTGCTACAGTGGGAGAGGACGGCTATCCATACGTAATTCCTTTTGTATTTGTATATGAGGGGGGAACAAAACTTTATCTTCATATAGGAAATTTACGTGAAAGTCATTTTTGGTCAAATATTAAAAATAATCCAAGGGTGAGTATTGAAGTGTGTGAAATGGGCGATATCGTTCCTGGGAGAAAATACGCTTGTCAGTCCGCATTGGGGTACACAAGTGTAGTATTATTCGGAACGGTTAAACATAATGAGGAAATCCCGCGAAAAGAATGGTTTTATGATTGTTTATGGAGAAAGTATGGAGACCCAAATTGGACTTTCGAAAAAGATGGCTATCCAGCTTTACCTAAAACAGAATTATTTGAAGTAGAAATTGAAAAGATAACAGGTAAATATAGTGATGCTATTGGTCACTAAAATTATCGATTAACATAAAAAACCAGAGAGCAGTGCATCTCTGGTTTTTCACATTAAATCATTTTTAATAATGCCTCTTCGCCGATTGTACCTTTTATAATGCCGAGTTTTTCTGCTTCGTACGTAACAGATTCAAGCGGAGCTTTTAATAATTCATCAATTGTTCTTACCCCAACCGCTCTGCCTGCAATAATTTTACGATCTGCCAATTTACTGTTTAACAGACCAACGTCTAATGCGCCACACATAATATAGCCATTCTCATTTGATACTGTTAACAATGTTGTTTTAGGTAAACGTACAGTGACAGCGGTAAACATATGACCATGTAATTCGATTGGTTCTATTGAAACCATATTGATCGCCCCCTCACTCTATAAAATATGGGGATGGGAAAAAAGTGTTCGTAGTATTTCTATCTAAATACGATTTAACTAAAAATAAAACCATTTTTACAATATGATTGGACCATAGTATTCTTTTATAAAGAGGGTGTAAGCATATGTATAGTGTTTTATCTGAATTAAGCCAAATTATTAGTTATCCCATCACTGTTTTTTTAAACTCTTATAATCATTCTCCAATAATAATCGCAATCTTGTTAGGTTGTATTAGTGCATTTGCTCCTTGCCAAATAACAGGAAATATTAGTGCGATATCTTTTTATGGCAACCGGACAATACAAAAGGAAACAATATGGATTGAGATAACTTCTTTCATTTTTGGGAAGGTTGTTATTTTTAGTTTAATCGGTTGGTTCGCTTGGATCTTTGGTCAATCCTTTGAATCAGAAATGACAAAATACTTTCCTATTTTCCGTAAATTAATCGGACCATTATTAATAATTACTGGATTAGTGCTTATTGGGATGTTAAAACTTAAATTTATAAACCGTCTAACAATACATATACCAGTAATTATGAAAGAAGGGAAAATTGGCTCTTTTTTATTAGGAGCTACTTTTTCGCTGGCTTTTTGCCCAACAATGTTTGTGTTGTTCTTTGTATGGCTAATGCCGACAGTTATTTCGAGTTCATATGGTTTTTTCTTGCCTGCTGTTTTTGGAGTTGCAACATCAATGCCACTGCTTATTATTTTTGCTTTAATTGAAGTATTTAATGCAAAACGTTTGATAATGAAGAAGAGCAAAATTATCGGAAACCTAATTCAAAAATTGACCGGGGCGATTCTTCTTATAATTGGCTTTTTTGATGCTATCACCTATTGGGGAATATGATTTTAAATAAAGCGCATAAAATGACCAATTTCATTCATACTAATAAAGATTTCACATAAGAAATCTAACATGATGAATAGGGGTGTGACGAGTGGACAGAAAGGGTTTTATGAATCCTGGTTCAAAGAAGACATACCAAAACTGGGAAAAGCCGAAGATTCAGAAGTCTCAAATGAATGGTCAAACGGAGATTTCACTCCACAACCAAATATTGAGATCAGAAGCGAAAGCTAGACAGTTTTAGAACATCATGTAAGATTTAAGTGAATCATGGCCCGGAATTTATTCCGGGTTTTTTTATTTTATATTCTTCCATGTTCTGCTAATCTATATGAAATATAATATAAAACTTTTTGAAACATATAATATTACAAAGTAAAGAGGGGGACTTTGCTTTGAGTAATAAAAGAATATTATGGATAATGTCCATCGCTCAATTTTTAGCAATGCAAGTATGGTTTAACTTTTCGGCTGTAATGCCAGTTATAGAGAAAGAATGGGATTTAACCTCTACACAATCCGGAGTTATTATAACTTTTTTTCATATTGGTTATGTGGCGGCGATAATTTTATATAGTATTTTGATTGATAAATATAATCCCAAATATTTTTTTGTATATGGTGCATTAGCTGCTGGAATTTCTGGTCTAATTTTTGCTATGTTTGCGCAAAGTTTTTGGTCAATTTTACTATTACGCATGATCTCTGGAATAGGAATCGCAGGAGTCTATGTACCGGGGATGAGAATGCTAACAAATCTATTTGAACCTAATGAGAGAGGCTCAGCATTAGGCGTCTATGTAGGGTCTTTAGTAGTTGGTTCGGGTTTTTCGCTGTTTATTTCAGGTCTACTCATTGATATTATCGGCTGGGAGGGCGTGATATTTGTTACTTCGAGCTTCAGTTTAGCTGCAGCTGTATTAATGTATCTTTTAAAGATTCCGTCTATAAAAAATAATACGTCGATAACATTAAAAAAAGATATTTTCAAACGAGTATTTCGCAAAGAAAACCTCCTTATAAATGGAGGCTATGCAGGGCATACTTGGGAGCTTTACTCTATGTGGGCATGGATTGGTCCATTTTTAGTTTATTACTTTTCTATACATGGTTATTCTCAATCGCAGTCTATACAATTTGGTAATTTATTAGGTGCGATTGTTATTATGATTGGTGGAGTAGCTACATATATCGGAGGTAAATTATCTGATTCATTTGGAAGAATAAAAATGGTAAATGTTTTTTTAATAATTAGTATTACATGTTCATTATGTATAGGTTGGCTCTTAGAAATTCCGTTATTAGTCATGCTTTTCCTTGTAGTTATTTATGGATTTACAATTGTAGCAGACTCACCTATTTATAATGTAGCAATTTCTGAAGTATCTGATCCTGAAGTGATTGGTCTAGCATTAGGTGTACAATCAGTATTAGGTTTTTCAACAACGATTTTTTCACCGCTTATTTTTGGGATAGTTTTGGAGTGGTTTAATTGGGGAATGGCGTTTTCAGTAATAGGAATAGTAACAATAACCGCACCAATCTGTATGTTTTGCTTGGGTCGTATTCAAAAAAACCGCAATACAAAAAGTGAAGCAACTTAGAAAAGGAAATTAATAATTAAATGAAAAATCTCAAGCCCAGAAAATTTTTCTGGGCTTTTTTATTTTATCCCCTAGATAAAAAATTATAATGATTAGTTCAGATTGAAATGGAGAATTATAAAGTTAAGTCCTTATGAGGAGTTGTATTTTTGTGAAAGATATTTTAAAGAATCCAGTATTTACTATAGCCGCAATAATTATTACGATTTTAGTTGTAATAGGAGCTTTATTTCCGAAACAGTTTGGTGATGTAGCAAATAAAATTTTTAATATGACTACTCAAAACTTTTCTTGGTTTTATTTGCTTTCAGTCTTCGCTATTGTTATATTTCTAATATTTTTAGCAGTAAGTAAATATGGCTCTATTCGCCTTGGTGGAAACGAGGCAAAACCTGAATTTTCATTTTTGACATGGATCTCAATGCTGTTCTCCGCCGGGTTGGGTGTAGGATTAGTATTTTGGGGTGTTGCTGAGCCAATGAGCCATTTTTATACTACCCCGTCTGCTGATACAGAACCTCTTACAACAGAAGCGGCAAGGTTGGCAATGGGGTATTCGTTCTTCCACTGGGGAATTAGTCAATGGTCTGTATATGCATTAATGGGACTTGTGATGTGCTATATTCAATTTAATAAAAAGAAAGACTTATTAATTTCAACATCATTGGAACCTCTTATAGGGACAAAAAAGAGTTTGAAAAATTTAATTGATATTTTAGCTGTTATTGCAACGGTAATGGGTGTTGCTACATCTGTTGGTTTAGGAGTATTGCAAACAAACGGTGGATTAAATGCGGTCTTCGATTGGCCGGTAAATTTTGCATTACAGCTTGTGATAATTGGTGTTATGTTTATTGGCTACATGTTGTCTTCTACTACAGGTATACAAAAAGGAATTAAGTATTTAAGTAACCTAAACATGGGATTAGCAATTTTGTTGCTTGGCTTTGTTTTTATAATGGGACCGACTGTATTTATTTTAGAAACATTTACGTTGGCTATTGGTGATTATATTACTCATTTTGTGGAATATAGTTTACGTTTGCAGCCGTATCAAGAAGGAGAATGGGTGAAGCATTGGACGATCTTTTACTGGGCTTGGGCAATCTCCTGGTCACCATTTGTTGGTACATTTATTGCCAGAGTTTCAAGGGGAAGAACAATCCGTGAATTTATTGTAGGTGTGCTTATTATCCCTCCGGTGATATCTTGCTTTTGGATTGCAACCTTTGGTGGAACTGCACTATGGTTTGATTTACACAAAGGAACAAATATTGCAACTTTAGTTAATGAAGATATTACAGTAGCGTTATTTGAAACGTTAAACAACTTACCCTTATCATTAATTGCTTCTATAATCGGTATAATATTAATCTTTACTTTTTTAATTACATCTGCGGACTCAGCTACGTTTATAATGGCAAGCATGACATCTAAAGGCTCTATGAATCCCGCGGTTATTACAAAATTAACTTGGGGAGTATTAATGGCAGCTATTTCAGCAGTTTTATTATATGCTGGTGGATTAGATGCTCTACAGACTGCCTCATTAATTGCAGCACTGCCATTTACGGTAATATTATTGATGCTGGGAGTAACATTATGGAGAATGTTAATCAAAGAAGTGATTCCAATAAAGAAAAATGAAATTAAGCGCCTAAAAAAAATGCGCGAACATATAGAACGTGAAAATCAGCAAAAAAACACCAAAAAATAAAATGGATTCTATGCCGAGTATAAATGCTATTATTGAAGCAATACTATAAATGATTTCACTTAACAATTCGAAATGATCCATTAGGAGGGATTTGCGATGATTAACGCAGAAGACAATTCAGAGTCTGAAAATCCGCCTCAAAACTTGTTTGGAAAAGCATCTATCTCTAAATTTTCGTTACAATCGAATATTGAGATTAAGCCTAAGCCTGACAGTTTTAATCATGAGAATTAGTGAAATCAGCCCGGAAATTTTTCCGGGTTTTTTTATGACTCTGCAAGTTAATTTTTAGGAGGTGCAATTAGAGCCTTAGCATCAGCATTTAATGCATTATATATTTTAGGATTTGAAAGCAATTCCTTTTGTAGAAATGAAAATCGCTTAATTTCCGCGAATCTGAAATCACGTGCTAAAGAATTAATATGTTGAATAATTAACTGTGTTTCTCTTGAATAAAGCTCATTATTGTCATCATTAAAATCGACAACACAATTTACTAAAGTTAAAGCTTCGATACTTAATTTTGTACGGATATATGTATTTTTAAATTTATCAAAGTTTAATTCGATAATTTTACGTGCTTGAGGATAGTCGCTTTTACTTATGGCCCTTTCTAACAATAAAACATCGCGGTCTATTTTCATATATATCACCTTCCTGAAATAGAATAAAAGTAACATTTTCTAAAGGATTATACCATGAAAAAAGTTCTGTTTGTATAATCGTTATTACATAAATTTGATAAAAAACTACGAATTTACTTTAGTATATCTCTTGGTTTATTATTTTGTTTTCCATTTTTATACTTTTAAGTATGATTTTTGTGCAAATACGTCTCTAGTCTTATACCAATTTATTTCTAAAGTCGGTTACCTAACTAAAAGAAAACCCCTATTATAAAAGCAAGAATAAATAAAGGGGAAAGTTTATGGGCAGGAAAAAAGTCTACTTATTGTTAACTGACACAGGAACAATATTTACACGGATGATAAAGCTATATACAAAAAAACCATATAATCATGCTTCTATAGCTTTTGATAATAAGTTTACGGAAGTTTATAGCTTCGGCCGCAAAAAGCCTCGTAACCCGTTTATTGGTGGATTTGTTAATGAAGATGTTAGAAAGGGATTATTTAAAAATGCCAGATGTGCTATTTATAGTTTTGAAGTAACAGATGAGCAAATTTCCAGTATGAAATATTTTATTAATAAGATTGACAATGAAAAACATCTTTACAGGTATAATCTTTTAGGATTAATTACTTTTATTTTAAACAAACCTTATCAAAGAAAGCGTGCATATTTTTGTTCCGAATTTGTTGCAAGAGTTTTAAATGAAGGAAAAATCATTGAATTTCAAAAGCCTTTGTCTCTTGTTTCTCCACATGACTTACAGAGTATTAAAACGATTGAATTAGAGTTTGAAGGTCAATTAGCGGATTTACTTGAAAGTGATGCTCCGACAATGTATCCAATTGTTTCCTAAAATTTTATAGAGGCATATACACCCTTAAATTTATTATTTTAAGGGTGTTTTATTATGCATGTATTTAATGAAAAATAGCATAAAGTAAAAATCATTTAGAAAGAATAAAAAAAGAATAATAAAAGAGGTGACAGATTTGGAAAATCAGATGCCGCGTGAAGAAGGAATTGATCATAGTTTAGGACTATTAAAGGAAGGATACAATTTTATATTAAATAGGCGACAAAGCTTACAATCCGATATTTTTGAAACAAGAATTTTAGGTAAAAAAGCAATCTGTATGATTGGAGAAGAGGCAGCTCAAATCTTCTATGATCCAAAAAAATTTCAAAGGAATGGTGCTGCACCCAACCGTATTGTGCAAACGTTATTCGGAAAAAATAGTGTTCAAACATTAGATGGTGAAGAACATAGACAACGAAAAGATATGCTTATGTCAATAATGACAAAGGATGAGATAAATAGACTATTGGATATTACAAAGCTTCAATGGGAGCAATCACTTGATAAGTGGAGTCAAATGGATCAAATTGTTCTTTATGAAGAAATGAAGGAATTATTATGTAAAGCGGCTTTTAAATGGGTTGGCTCGCCATTGCATGAAGATGATGTGAAAAGAATGACAAGAGATTTAGGAGCGATGTTTGAAACTCCGGCAGCAATTGGACCTGCTCATTGGTTAGGTAGAGGTTTTCGAAATCAAGCGGAGAAGACAATACAGGAACTAATTCAAGCTGCCCGGGAGAAAAAAGTACAATTTCCTCAAAATACACCCTTGCATCAGTTTTCATTTTATCAAGATAAAGATGGCCATTTATTAGATATCGAAACAACATCGGTGGAAATACTAAATTTGTTAAGGCCAATTGTTGCAATTGCAATTTATATAAACTTTACAGTGCTGGCATTGTATCAGTATCCGGAACAAAAGGAAAAATTAAAAACGTATAACGATTATCAAAAAATGTTTGTACAAGAAGTAAGAAGGTTTTATCCATTCTTCCCGTTTGTTGCGGCACGGGTGAAGCAGGACTTCACATGGAATGGATATCAATTTACCGAAGGAACATTAACTCTTTTAGACCTTTACGGGACTAATCATGACCCGAAACTGTGGGAACATCCGAATATGTTTTATCCAGAACGTTTTGCACAATGGCAAGGAAGTCCTTTTAGTTTCATACCACAGGGTGGTGGAGACTACTATTTAGGACATCGCTGTGCTGGTGAACAGATTACAATTGATATAATGAAAATAAGCATTGATTACCTAGTAAATAAAATGGATTATGATGTACCAGAGCAAGATTTAAGCTTCAGCATGGAAGATATACCAAGCATCCCCCAGAGTAAAATCATATTAAAAAATGTGAAGCGAAAGAAAGAAAATATCCAATAATAGAAAAAACAAGGGGCCGTCCAGTTTACTGAGCGGCCCTCTGCTTTTTTAGTTACGTATATGATAAAAGGTCAATCAGAACAGTTTACGGGATATTTTGTATTTACTGGTTTATCGCGCTTGCATATAAAATTATTACTACACTACGTTAATGTTTAAAATTCCCTTCAAGAAGGAATTTCAGCTTTCCTCTCGAACATAGAGTAGTAGAGGCTATAAAACTTAAGGAAAGTGAGAGAAGTCAAAAATGATTAATGAACGATACCCAATAGGACAATATGAGGCTCCTGAAAGCATTACACAAGAAATTCGAGATAATTGGATTGAAGATATCTCCACATTTCCAACGAGATTAAAAGAAATAGTAGAGTCGATAAATGAGGAAGATCAACATCTGACATATCGTGAAGGTGCATGGTCTATCCGACAGCTCGTTCATCACATTGCTGATGCCCAAATAAATGTTTATACTCGAATTAAATTAGCTTTAACAGAAGAGAATCCAACAATTAAACCGTTTGAAGAAAATGGCTGGGCAGCGTTAGCAGATTTAAATATAGAACTTGCTTCATCTTTAAGTATTATTCAAGGTTTACACGCTCGTTTAAGCTATTTATTAGCAAACTTAAGTGAAGAACAATTAAAAAAGACATTTATTCACCCTGATACTGGCATTCAAACAGTTGAGAAGACAATGGGATTTTGTGTGTGGCATGTAAATCATCATTTAGCACATATAAAAAATGCATTAGAAAAAAGAAATCATTAACTTTAGGATTTTGATTTAAGTTAAATTAAATCTTGTGATATAATGAAAAAACTATGAACAGAAGGGAAGATGGGTGGCCAATGCGCAAATAATCTTATTTTTGATGTAATCTAAAAAGATTTCGAAACAAAAATAGGATTAGTCTGCCCATTTTCTATAAGTATAAGAAAGCTATTTTTAACGGTAATAGCTTATTTGTATTGCTTAAAAGCGACTAATCCTTCCAATGTAATTTGGGAGGATTTTTTTAGTGGATTAGAAAGTATAAGTTTTTATTTTACAGTAATCCACATAAGGAAAGACACACCTGCACTATTTTAGTGCAAGATATGTTTTTGAATCCTCCCTACTAACTAAAAGAAGGGAAGATATATATGCGGGAAATATTAAAATTGCAAAATATACATTATGAAATAATGGAGTCCGTTATTTTTGAACAGATACATGCAACAGTTCATCAAGAAGATGTTATAGGCATTATCGGTAAAAATGGTGCTGGGAAATCCACGCTGCTTCAAATTATTTCTGGAACTATACAAGCAACTAGCGGAAGCTTACGTTGGCTTCAACAAAATATTTCGGTTGAGAGCGTTGAACAAGAAATCGAAGCTTATAAATCAGCAGGAGTTACAGCTGAGGAGGCTTTATTATTATCACAGTGGCATGTTCCTGCCAATGAATTTAAGGAATTAAGTGGTGGAGAAAAGCTGAAAGCAAGACTTGCTAAAGGGTTTTCAGAGAATGCCCAAATTTTATTGTTAGATGAGCCAACGAATCATTTAGATGAACAAAGTGTACAATTACTCGTAGAACAAATCAAACATTATAAAGGGACAATTATACTTGTTTCTCATGATCGTTATTTTTTAGATGAAGTTACAACGAAAATATGGTCAATTGAAAATAAAAGACTAATCGAGCACAAAGGAAATTATTCAAGCTACATGAAGATGCGGGAGCACAAAAGACTCTCCCAACAACGGCAGTATGAAAAGCAGCAGCAGATGGTGCAACGAATTGAAGGCCAATTAAAGGAATTAACTTCTTGGTCTCAAAAAGCCCATGCACAATCAACAAAGCAGGAAGGTTTTAAAGAATTTTACCGTGTTAAAGCAAAACGTATGGATACACAAGTTAAATCCAAAAGGAAAAGGCTTGAAAAAGAACTAGAAAAAGCAAAAGTAGTGCAGGTTGAACCTGAATATGAAGTGAACTTTACATTGAAAGCAAAAGAAAAACATGGCAAACGATTTTTAGAAGTAAAAAATTTAAAGAAGACTTTTGGAAATAAAACTTTATTTAAAAATGTAAATTTCACAATTCAGCATGGGGAAAAGATTGCATTAGTAGGTCCAAATGGCAGCGGCAAGACTACACTATTAAAAATTATTATGGGTCAAACGAAGGCAGAAGGGGATGTTTGGATTTCACCTTCTGCAAGTATCGGATATTTAACGCAAGATGTATTTGATTTACCCCTTACGAAAACACCTGAAGAGTTATTCCACCGTGACACTTTTGAAGAAAGAGGCAAGGTTCAAAATTTCATGAAGCACTTAGGATTTTGTAAAGCTGCATGGAAAGAGCAAATTCAATATATGAGTATGGGGGAACGTATTAAATTTAAATTAATGATCTATATATTGGAAGAAAAGGATGTGCTCATTTTAGATGAGCCAACGAATCATTTAGATTTACCTACACGCGAGCAATTGGAAGAAACCTTGTTCAATTATAATGGTACATTGATAATTGTCTCTCACGACAGATATTTTATTAACAAAACTACTACTGGTAAACTTGAAATTAAGAATGGCCATATTTACAAAAAATTAAATGAAGTCACAGAAAAAAAGGACACAAAAGAAGAAGTCCTATTGAGGCTGGAAACTGAAAGACAAGAAATTTTAGGAAAACTTAGTTTCATGACTTCAAAAGATAAACAATATCAGGAACTCGATCAAAGATTCAATGAATTAACAAAACAAATAAATATGTATAAAGAAAAGTAGCTAAATTTTAATATCTAGTAATTAATTTCTGATTATCTTACATCACTTAATTTAGTTACAGTTGCATCATCCCCGCAATAAAGCCGTCCAATTAAATTTTATGGACGGTTTTTTAGTTGAGTTTTTAAATTAAGTTACTAGTGGAAATTGTGTATGATTATGGTTATTTATCACATACTACTCATGCTATTTCTAAAACGATAGCATGGAAGGAAGGTATGAATATGTCCCCGTTCTTTAAAAAAAGAACGAAAAAAAATAAAGTACCAACTATACCTGAAAGCAAAATCCTAGAAAATTCCACAAAAATAATCTCCCCAAAGCTAGAAGATAACATATATGAAATTAATAAAATTTTTCAGAAGAACATGGATTTCTTAATTCGAAAGTTTAATTTATTCGGTAAGACTCCTGCAGTACTTATATGTTTGAAGTCATTAGTGAGCACTGAAAAAATTGACCGTGATATCATTAAACTTCTTCAAGAGGGCGAGCCTTTAAGTGATCCATCACAGCAAGTAACTCAATATATTATAAATAACATACTTTATTTTTCAGACGTAAAGGAAGTATCAGAACTATCATCTTTTATTAAAGCTATTTCATCTGGAAAAGCTCTTATTTTAATTGAAGGCGAAGAATATGGAATTGAACTGGATGTAGTAGAAAAGGAAAAAAGATCGATTGAAGAACCCGCTACTGAAAGAGTTGTCCGCGGTCCAAGAGATGGTTTCATTGAGCAAATTATGACAAATATTTCACTATTACGCTATCGCCTCCCAGTTCCTGAGTTTCAAATTGAGGAAACAGAGGTGGGAAAAAGAACGAGAACAAAGGTTGCAATTTGTTATATGGACGATATTGTAAGTGAAGATTTATTAAAAGAAGTGAAGATGAGAATTGATGCAATAAATATAGACAGTATTTTAGATGCTGGTTATATCGAACAATTTATACAAGACCGTCCTACTCACCTTTTCCTCAAGTCCAAAATACCGAAAGACCGGATAAAGTCATAGGGAACATTTTAGAAGGAAGAGTTGCGATATTAATAGATGGAAGCCCTTTTGCATTGATTGTGCCTGCAACATTTAACCAATTTTATCAAACCAGTGAAGGTTATTATGAAAGATGGATAATTTCTTCTTTTGTTCGAATTGTTCGTATGGCAGCTTTAATTTTTTCATTAACCTTTTCATCCTTTTATATAACGGTTCTATCCTTCCATCCTGAGCTTATTCCTGCAAATTTTGTTGTTGCCGCTGCGAGTGGGAGGCAAGGTGTCCCATTCCCTGTTATTTTTGAGGTACTAGTTATGGAATTTGCAATGGAAATATTACGAGAAGCAACGGTAAGGATGCCCCAGCAAGTAGGGGGCGCGTTATCGATAGTAGGAGTTCTTGTAGTCGGTCAAGCAGCGGTACAAGCAGGGTTTGTAAGTCCGATCACAGTAGTTATTATTGCTCTGTCAACAATCGGTTCTTTTGCAACTCCTTCATACAATGCAGCAACTGCATTTCGTATGCTAAGATTTTTACTTATTATTTTGGCAGGTACATTTGGCCTCTTAGGGTTGGCAGTAGGAATTATGTTAGTTTTGAACCATATGCTTTCCCTTCGTTCCTTTGGAATACCTTATATGACACCATTCTCTCCAGGGAACATTAAATCATTAAAAGATTCAATATTTCGTGCTCCTTTTTATTGGCTAAAAGAACGGCCAGCTGAAAATCATGTAAGAGATGCTCAGCGTATAGGCAAAAAGGTAAAAGACACAACGAAAAATAATTTTCTTGATAATAACGGAGGAGATTTTGATGAAACATAGTGATCCAATTTCCTCCATACAATTCGCTTCTATTGTTACTGGTACAATGGTAGGAATATCATTATTAGGCCTACCAAGATTTGTAGTGCAGGAAGTGGGAAATGCAGCTCCTATTGCAAGTTTATTTGGGATTTTGTGTTCACTTGTTGGAGTAGTGGTGGTTACAATGTTGGGTAAGAAATTTCCAAAACAAACAATTATCAGCTATAACAAGATAGTTTTAGGGAAGTTTCTAGGCAATTTTTTTAATATTATATTGATTGTTTTTTTTCTTTTGTTAATGGGTCTTGAAACTAGGCAGTTTGCAGAAGTTATGGTAGGTGCACTCTTACCTAGCACCCCTATACAAGTATCAATTTTTTTAATTATTTTTCTCTGTTCAGTAATTAGTTTCCAAAATGTTTCGTCTTTTGCTTTTATCCATTTTTTCTATTTACCACTAAGTATCATACCATTATTTTTAGTATTGATTCCTTCCTTTAGAGATATAGAGATATATCATCTATTGCCGATTTTTGGCCATAATGTGTTCAATTAATGATTTCTTAAATGGATCATTAAGAATAGGACAGGCCATCTCCAATTTCCTAGTAATTGCTATGATAATCCCATATATGAAAAATCCAAATAAATCTGTTAAAAGTGGAGTTTGGGGGTTTCTATTAGGCGGTCTTATAGTTTTTTCATTAATTACAATAACACTTGGCGTTTTTGGTGAAGTAACAATTTTGGAGATGTTTTGGCCGGCCCTGGTGCTTGGTCGAATGGTTCAAGTTCCCGGGGAAGTTTTGGCACGTATAGATGCTATTCTTATCATTTCATGGATATTTGCAGTTTTTACTTCATTACTTTCCTATTTCTTCTTTTCAGTTAGAGGGATAGCAGAGATGTTAAATACGGAGAAGCATAGAGTAATTAAGATAATTGGATTTTTAGCAGTGTTTTGTATAGCATTGATTCCGCAAAATATTTATGAAATGTATGATTATATACTTAAGATAACTACGGTAGGTGTTCTCCTTATTATTCCTTATCCACTGCTAATACTAATGATTGCAAAGCTAAGAAAGAAAAAGGGAGATACTATATGAAAAAACTATTTATCATTATCTTTTTTTGTATATCGTCACTTTTTCTAACCGGATGCTGGGATCGATATGAATTAGAAGAGAGAGCAAATATTTTAGGATTAGCTGTAGATATAGCAGAAGAGGAGGAAGGAAATTCTGTTCCCAATGTCACACACGAAGAAGGTGGATACCCAGGCAATGATAAAGATACTCTTTATAAAGTAACTGCACAATTAGCTATCCCTGGGAAAATTAAATTAGGTCCTGAAAAGGGAGGAGAAGAATCTCAGAAAACAGCTTGGGTATTGGAATCATATGGATATACAATGAAGGATGCTATGGCAAATTTACAACAACAACTTGCAGAGAAAATCTATTATGGGCACTTGCAAATTATTGTTGTAAATAAAAAAATTGTTGAAGAAGACATTACAGATATAAATGATTTCTTAAAACGCGAGTATGAAGTAAGACGAACCGCTTGGATGGTTGTAAGTGAAGAAGCAGCATCAAATATAATACAAGCTGCACCACCGCTTGAAACTGTACCTTCATTGTACTTATCAAATACATTGGATAATTCAGTGCGATTGGGGAAATTACCAAGAGAATTCTTCGGAAAATTTTGGGTAGACCTTTCTGATATAGGTGTTGATGCAGTTTTGCCTATAGTAAAAAATATCGATAATGACCGAATTATGGTTAGTGGCCTAGCATATTTTAAAGGTGATAAAATGGTTGGTAGAACCAATCCATTGCAAATCGGCCAATATTTGGCGGTAAAAGGTCAAAATCCAGGTGGTTATTCCGTTGCAATAGCGACAGAAGACGGTGCCAACTATATGGTTGAATCGTATGAGAGGAACTCTAAATTCAAGGTCAAAGTAACCAATGGAAAACCATCTGCTTTTATAAATGTGGAAATAAACGGCATGATTGAAGAAGAAACACAGTCGAATAATTTATCAGAAGAAAAACTTTATGAAATAGAACAAAAACTTTGTGAATTGTCTGATAAGGTTTTTAATGAATTTAAAGAAAAGTTGCAGCAGGATCAGTCTGATATTTATGCTATAGGTGCAAGAATAAGAGCCCAATACCCAAAATATTGGAATGACGAAGTGAAAACAGATGAAAAATGGTCAGAAATCTACAAAGATATGGATATCCAAATAAAAGTAGATTTTAAAATTAAGCGTTCAGGAATGGAATGGAAGTAAGTATTATAAAAATTGCTAAATTAAAATGCTGTTAATATGATAATCGAGTGGAAAAAAACTTGGGTTTTCCATTCGATTTTTTTCTTGTTCCTTGTATAATAATTACAAAAAACGTCTTTAAAGAGGATGTGATGAAATTGGCAATTCGGATAAATTCGCCACTTAATGCATCTACTCATGCAAAGCCTATGAATGTTATGGCGATACTTTGCGTGAGGAGATATTTATAATAATCGCCTAAGTTGCTATGCATTCAAACGCTTTGCCCTTACTTTGAACGATAAAGTAAAGGAGAGTTGCAAATGCGTTATGTAAATGCACATGATATATTACCAAAAGAATTACTTGATGAAATACAGAAGTATGTTCAAGGTGACTTAATCTATATTCCAAAGCCTGAAAATAAACGTGTACAATGGGGCGTCCTTTCTGGGGAGAGATTAAGGCTGCAAAAACGAAATGAACATATTAAAATGTTATTTCAAGAAGGGACGCCTATTCAAAGCTTGGCAGAGCAATATCATTTATCGATTGAAACGATCAAAAAGATTGTTTATCGAAAATAAAGAACTTAAGGTTATTAGGTTATTTATGATATTGATTAAAGGGTTGCAAAATTTTAACCCTCTTTATGTTATGTATAGTTTAATTTAAAAAAATGTCTCCAATTGCTGAGTTTGTACATTTTCTGTACGCTATAGCAAAAGGAGTGTTCTAAATGAATTTCATGAATGTTGAGCAATATCAATTTGTTAAAAAACAAGCAAAGAAAATCTTAAGTGCATATACATCATCAAAGGACCAAAACGTCATACAAGCGATTCAAGCTCTCGTCCAAGAAGAAATAAATAATAAGTTATATTTTAGCGATGTTGAACAACAGCTGTTATTGCAGCCAATTTTTGGTTTGCGTACAAAAGAACAGCTGGAAATTTTTATTGTTGATATTAAACAATATGTAGAACCTTTTAAGCGTCCAACAGAAAATGAGTTGAAGAAGCTTTTCCCAAAGGATAAAAAATTAAGAATTCCAAATCTTGAACAAATCGATTGGAAAGAGATTACTTATTTAAGCTGGGTTGACTCTGGTACTAATCGTAAGTATATCGTCTATAGAGAAGATGGAAAATTGAAAGGGTTGCGCGGCGTATTTAGTAATACTGAAAAAGTAGGGATATGCACAGTTTGCAACCGTCAGGCGAAAGTAGGAATGTTAATGACTTCAAAAAGTGGCCCTACTCTTGGAACATATACAAAACGAGGAAATTACATTTGTGAAGATAGTGTAGCTTGTAATGAAACATTAACAGACATAAGTAAATTAAATGACTTTGTAGAAACTCTACTATAATAGTTGGGGGGATGTTCAGTAATCATCATGTGAACATCCCCCTTTCTTTATATTATAGGCTTTAAAATGATGCTCTTTAGGTGGTGACCACTATTTTTTGAACCTTATCAACTAAAGAAATAATCATAAGTATTTTTTGCTAATAGGAGTACTGTGACAACAATAAATAACACTCGAACATAGCCACTGCCGCGCTTAATAGCAAATTTTGAGCCGCAAACTGCACCTATAATTTGTGCAGTCCCCATGATTAGACCATATGCAAAATTAATTTGACCTAAAAATAGAAACATAACAAGTGCTCCAATATTACTAGCAAAATTTAAAAACTTTGCATTTCCTGCTGCTTTTAAGAAATCAAAGCCTATCATTAAGAAAGCAAAGATTAAAAACGAACCTGTTCCGGGTCCTAAAAAGCCATCGTAAAATCCAATTGTAGAAACTAGTATAATAAAACCAATTAATTTCTTAGTAGTAAGTTTTTTGAAGGTTGAAATGCTGCCCCAATCTTTTTTCAAAACAGTATATACACCAACTACCGCGAGCATGAAAAGCATTAATGGCTTTAATACATTTGGATCCATTAGGTGAACGATCCAAGCTCCAACCATGGCAGAAATAAAAACAATCGGGAAAAGCTTTGCAATTGTTTTTAAATCAAGTTGACCAGAACGATAAAATGTAATGGCGCTTGTCAGTGATCCCATTGTTCCAGCAAGTTTATTCGTTGCAACTGCTGCAGAAGGACTTAAGCCTGTAAAAAATAATGCCGGTAAAGAAATCAATCCGCCCCCACCGACGACAGAATCAATAAACGCAGCTAAAAATCCAAATAGAAATAATATTAAAATAAGCGACGGATCTAATTCTAAAAACATGAGCATCAACCTTCCAATTAAAGCCTCAACCTTGACCATAAAATAGGTAAGAATATATCAGTCAAAAAAGTGCAAACTTAGTTAATTATTCTTCGACATTATATATCTAATTGTGGCTTGCTAGATTTTCTTCCATGAATTAGATAATATACGACAATCATACAAAGAATAACAGCAGCACATAAAATATACATTCCTCTAAAATCAGTGAGTGGTATAATGAGACCGATTAAAAACGGCCCTAATCCCATTCCTCCATCCATACAAATAAAATAGGTAGAAGTTGCAAGACCTACACTCTTTCGTGGAGATACTTTGATGGCGATTGCTTGCATACATGACATAAGAGTACCAAATCCAAGGGCTAAAAAAATCGCAGCGGCTAGTAAAGTAAAGCTGTTTTTTGCTATTCCCATTAAAATTAAGCTAAATGAAAAACAAATAATGGCTGGATAGATAACTATATTATCTCCCTTTGAATCAAGCATTTTCCCCGTAATTGGCCTTGAAATGAATAACACAACCGCATATACAATAAAGAATATTGAAGCTGCTTTCGTTAAATTAATCTCAATTGCGTACGTGTTAATAAAAGAAACTATTCCAGAGTACCCCATGCCAATAATGACCATCATAAGCGAAATTGGCAAGGCAGCCTTTTCAATAAAGTCTCCTAATTTTAAGCCACCTCTCATAGCTTGTCGCTCTTCAGTAGTTAAGTCGGCTTCGCGGACTTTTGTGAAAAGAATCACTACTATTGAGAAAATAGTTAATGCGGTACAAATCATAAAAATGACATTAAAGTCGAAATGTTGGGTGATATAAAGACCTAAAAATGGACCAACAGCAGTAGCGGCAGCGGAGCTTAAAGAAAAATAACTAGTACCCTCTCCACGTCGATTGCTCGGAACTGAATCCATTACTGTAGTTGCAATGGCTGTACTTGAAATGCCAAATGAAATTCCGTGAATGAAACGAACAATAAAAAGTACTAGGAGACTATTGATAGGAAAATAGGCAACCACTGTGATGAAAGCTAAAAATAAGCTAAAGTATAATGTTTTTTTTCGGCCAAACACCTCAACATATTTGCCAGCAAATAATCTTGCGACGAGTGCACCGATAACATAAATACTTGCAGCTAATCCTGCTTCACTCTGAGAAGCGTCAAACTCATCAATTGCATATACGGCTAAAGTTGTCATTAATAAATAAAACGTTAATGCAATGAAGAAATTTGCACATAAAAAAAGGACGAAATCTTTTGTCCAAAGTTTTGTTTGTTGCAATTGTAAAACATCTCTTTTCTAAATAAAGTATAAACCTATATTAGCTCTTCAAATTTATGTATTCAAGCCTAATAAAAAATATATAAATCGGAGGAACACGTCTTTCTTTTATAACTTATTAGATTTGTGAAGAAATAATTAAAAGCACATCATTTAAATCATATTATGGCATATCATTAAGTTCTATTTTAGATATACCCATCATAAATATAAACTGAATATTATGAAAAAAGAAAGATTGCAACTGTGTGTGTGTATAAAAATAAACTATATTACCTTCAATTTCAATCTATCACTTTAACGTATTAAATTTTTAAAAAGTCATTATTACTAGAAATATAAATTAATAAAAAACTTTCCTAATAAAATATTTAAAAAAATCTTTAACTTTTAATGATTATGTTGATTCTATTTTCAGAAAACAAAGAAAAAAGAAGGGGGATTTTTATGATGAAAAGAAGTTTCTTTTTGCTACTGATGTTACTTGGCTTAACTCTCTTATTAGCAGCGTGTAATTTTGGAGGGGAGGAAGAACCAGCTACTTCAGAAGAGCCATCAACAGATGATGCTCCAGAAGAAGCTTCGGAAGGTCCAAAGGAAATAAATTTAGTCATTCCATCTGAACCACCATCTTTACATCCGCAATTAGCTACAGATACTACATCGGATGTAATTATAAGAAGTTTATTTGAAGGGTTAACAACTTTAAAGGATGGAGAGGTCATTAATGCTGCCGCTGAAAATGTCGAGGTGAGCGAGGATTTATTAACTTATACCTTCACATTAAGGGACGCACAATGGTCGAACGGTGACCCTGTAACAGCAGAGGATTTTGCTTATGCTTGGGAATTTGCATTAAACCCCGAAAATGCCTCTGAATATGCATCAATTTTATATCCTATCAAAGGAGCGCAAAGTTATAACCTTGGGGAAGGTACTGTAGAAGATTTAGGGATTGAAGTAGTTGATGAAAAAACGCTTAAGGTTACATTAGAAAACCCAACGCCATACTTCTTAGAATTAACAGCATTTAAAACATATTTCCCAATTCATAAAGCTACAGCTGAAGCAAACAAAAATTGGTATTCTGAAGCAGGCTTTATCTCAAACGGACCATTCGTTCTTTCTGATTGGCAACATGGAGGTTCGATTACATTAGATAAGAGTGAAAGTTATTGGGATAAAGATAATGTTGCTCTAGACAAGGTAAACATTTCGATGGTTGAATCCGAAACAACTGCAGCAACAATGTTCGATGCTGGGGAAATTGATTTTATAGGTAATCCATTCCAAACTGTAGGGTTAGATGTAATTAATAAATATAAACAAGAAGGCATTTTAAAGATTCAAGACCATACAGCTTTATATATGTACAAATTCAATACAACTGGTGAATTTACATCAAATGTAAATATCCGTAAAGCCTTGACGCTTGCTATTGACCGACAAACGTTAATTGACAACATTACAAAAGGTGAGCAAACTCCTGCCCTTGGTATGGTTCCACCATCAGTTGAAGGCTTTGAAGAAGACCGTGGTTACTTTAAAGATAATGATATTGAAGAAGCAAAAAAAGCTTTAGAATTAGGGATGAAAGAACTTGGTATTTCTGACCCTAGTGAAATCAAAATTAATATATCATTTAATACAAGCGAAGCACATGCAGCTATTGCTCAATTTATTCAAGAGGGATGGCGTACAAATCTTGGTATCGATGTTTCACTTGATAATTCAGAATGGCAAGTATACCTAGATAAATTAACTAATTTAGATTACGATGTTGGACGTCTTGGTTGGATAGCAGATTATAACGATGCTTATACATTCTTAGAGCAATATGACTCAGCTGAAAATGGCAACAACGACACTGGTTGGGAAAATCCGCAATATGCAGAGTTGTTAACACAATCCAATAGTGAAACAGATCCAGCTAAACGACTTGAATTACTAAAACAGGCAGAAGCTATCATAATGGCAGAATATCCTGTTGCACCAATTTACTACTATACAAATCTATCTGTTAAGAAAGATTATGTAGAAAATATTGAACCAGATGTACTTGGTAACATATATTTAAAATATACAGATATTAATAAATAAACAAATTAAGAAGAGGTTACTATTCTTAAGGCTGCTAATATCGAGTAATCGATTCTAGCAGCCTTCTATGCTTTGGAAACTAATGTCTTACTATGTGCTTTCTTAAAAAGGGAGGGATTCAACATGCTTAAATATATTTTGAAGAGAGTTATTTATATACTTATTGCATTATTTATAATCGTTACTGCTACATTCTTCTTAATGAGATTAGCACCTGGCAGCCCTTTTGCTAGCGAACGTGACTTTCCGCAGCAAATAGAAGAGCAATTGAATGCTAAATATGGATTGGATAATCCTTGGTATATTCAGTATAAGGATTATTTAATAGATACAGCGACTTTTGATTTTGGTGAATCTATGAAATATAAAGGCCGTTCAACAAACGATATTATTTCTGAAAGCTTTCCAATTTCCTTTACGTTGGGAATGGAGGCAATGCTTTTATCGATAGGTTTAGGAATATTACTTGGAGTAATATCTGCACTTTACCATAATCGATTTCCTGATTATCTTTCGTCAACTATTGCAGTTCTTGGAATATCAGTTCCTTCCTTTGTACTTGCAGGGCTAATGCAATATTTTCTTGCTTTTAAATTTAATCTATTCCCCGTAAGTGGTTGGAAGGGGTTTATCTATAGTATTCTACCAGCTTTCGCAATCGCTCTTTCACATATGGGCTTTATAGCGAAGCTTACTCGTGCAAGTATGCTTGAACAGAAAAATAGTGATTATGTAAAAATGGCACGTGCAAAAGGGCTCGGTAAGTGGACAATAGTATACAAGCATACATTACGAAATGCATTAATGCCTGTAATAACATATTTAGCTCCACTTACAGCAGGAGTTGTAACAGGCAGCTTTATTGTTGAACAAATTTTTGCAGTACCTGGCTTGGGAAAACATTTCGTAACAAGCATTACAAATCGCGATTATACCGTCATCATGGGTACAACTGTATTCTATTCAATTATTCTTCTGTTTGCAGTGTTAATTGTAGACATTTTATATGGATTGATTGATCCGCGAATTAAATTGAAAGGAGCGAGAAAATGATGATAAAAACTGAAGATAAATTAGAAAAACTACCGCCTGAAATGTTTGAGATCGTCGGTGGTCGTCATGATGAAACCGAAAAGTTAGCTGACAAATCAGTATCATTTTGGAAGGAAGTATTACTTCGTTTTTGTCAAAATAAATTGGCGGTTTTTGGAGTGGTTGCTTTAATCATCATTACATTAATGGCGATTCTCGTTCCTTTTTTATCTCCATACAGCTACCGCGAGCAGCTTGGAATTTATAATGCACCACCATCTGCAGCACATTGGTTTGGTACAGATGATTTAGGTCGTGATGTGTTTGTCCGTGTATGGCAAGGAGCTCGTATCTCTCTTTTTATAGGGATTACGGCTGCTGTTATCGATTTAATAATTGGTGTTTTATGGGGAAGTATCTCGGGTTTATTTGGCGGTCGAGTTGATAATATTATGATGCGCATCGCAGACATACTATCAGCAGTGCCGTATTTACTAGTAGTGATTATCTTGCTAGTTGTATTAGAGCCAGGCTTACTTCCGATGATTATTGCATTATCTATTACTGGTTGGATTAATATGGCGCGCATCGTGAGAGGAGAAGTGTTATCTATTAAAAACCAAGAGTATGTTTTAGCTGCTAGAACTCTTGGGGCGAGTACGTGGCATTTAATTAAAAAACATATAATACCTAATGCTTTAGGGGCTATTTTAGTAACGATGACATTAACAATACCAACTGCTATATTTACTGAGTCATTTTTAAGTTACTTAGGTTTAGGTGTCCCTGCACCAACAGCAAGTTGGGGAACAATGGCCTCAGAAGGGAATAGTGCATTAACTTCTGCACCATGGCGTTTATTCTTCCCAGCATTGTTTATATCATTAACTATCTTCTCATTTAATGCAGTTGGTGATGGCTTAAGAGATGCTCTTGATCCAAAATTACGTAAATAGAGGAAGGTGAAAATGATGAGAAAAAAATTGCTGGAAGTAAAAAATCTGAAAATCAACTTTAAAACATATGCAGGGCTAGTACAAGCAGTTCGAGGTGTTAACTTTGAATTGTTTGAAGGAGAAACATTGGCGATTGTAGGAGAATCAGGATCAGGGAAAAGTGTTACAAGCAATGCGATAATGAAGTTGATTCCTCAACCCCCGGGGATATATGAAGATGGCGAAATCTTTTTTGAAGGGCGAGATTTAATCCCTTTATCGGAGAAAGAAATGTCGTTAATTCGGGGAAATGATATCGCAATGATATTTCAGGATCCAATGACAGCTCTTAACCCAACAATGCGAGTAGGAAGGCAAATTACAGAAGTAATTTTGAAGCATAATAAAATACCTCATTCCGAGGCTAAAGCGCGTGCCATACAGTTGCTGCAACTAGTAGGTATTCCAATGCCTGAAAAACGGTTCAGACAATATCCACACGAATTTAGCGGAGGGATGCGCCAGCGTGTAGTAATTGCAATTGCGTTAGCGGCTGACCCTAAGCTGTTAATTGCCGACGAGCCTACTACAGCACTGGACGTCACAATTCAAGCCCAAATTTTAGAGTTGATGAAAGATATTCAAAAGAAACGAAATACGGCGATTATCTTTATAACACATGATTTAGGAGTAGTTGCCAATGTTGCTGACCGAGTAGCGGTTATGTATGCAGGGCAAATAATTGAGTATGGGACGGTTAATGATATTTTTTATGATCCAAGACATCCATACACGTGGGGTCTTTTAGGTTCAATGCCTGACCTAAAAAACGATGTAAAAGAAGAATTGCGTACAATACCTGGTTCACCGCCGGACCTAATTCATCCACCGATTGGGGATGCATTTGCAGCAAGAAATGAATTTGCTATGGCAATTGACTATGTAAAGGAACCGCCAATGTTTCAGGTATCGGATACACATTATGCCAAAACGTGGTTGTTGCATCCAAATGCCCCTAAAATACCTGTACCGGAATCAATTTCTCGTAGAATGGAAGGCTATTTGAAGGAGGCAAAAGGCAATGGTTAAAAAACTGCTCGAAGTAAAAAACTTAAAACTATATTTCGGTTCTCCAAGTAATCCGATTAAAGCGGTTGACGGCATTAGCTTTGATATATTTGAAGGGGAAACACTTGGTTTAGTGGGAGAGTCTGGCTGCGGTAAATCGACAACAGGGCGCTCAATTATCCGCCTTTATGATATTACTGACGGAGAGATATTATTTAAGGGGAAAAATATTCACGCTGGAAAATCTCGTAAGGAATTAATAGAGTTAAATCGTGAAATGCAAATGATTTTTCAAGACCCATACGCATCATTAAACCCTCGTATGACAGCTGGAGAGATTATAAGCGAAGGATTTAATATACATGGACTTTATAAAGATAAACTACAGAGACGTGAGAAAGTTGCGGAATTATTAGAAGCTGTTGGTTTAAATCGCGAGCATGCATATCGTTATCCACATGAATTTTCTGGTGGCCAACGCCAACGTATAGGTATTGCACGAGCTTTAAGCTTAGATCCAAGCTTTATAATTGCAGATGAACCCATATCCGCTTTAGACGTTTCGATTCAAGCGCAAGTAGTGAATTTATTAAAGAGGCTTCAAAAAGAACGCAAATTAACATATTTATTTATCGCTCATGATTTATCAATGGTAAAATATATTAGTGACCGCATTGCTGTTATGTATCAAGGAAAGATTGTAGAAATTGGAATGGCAGAAGATATCTATCATAATCCGATTCATCCATATACAAAGTCATTATTATCAGCGGTTCCACTGCCGGATCCTATGACAGAAAGAAAGCGTCAAAGAATTCCTTATGAGTATGAAGAAACGGACGAGCATGCAAAATTACAAGAGGTATTACCTAATCATTTTGTTTATGGCTCTAATAGTCAATTGAAAAAATGGATAATATAAATGATTAAGATGATAATTCCTTCAGATGAATTATCATCTTTTCTAGTGGGTATAAAAATAGAATTAGAAAGTGATTAATTTTGGAAGTATAACAGTAATTATTCTTATTAGCTATATTTATATAACTATAATTAGAGTAATAATAGGAGGTAAATAATAAAGGAGATAAAAAAGAATATAAAAATAGTGTAAACGTGTAAAAGAGACAGATAATCAAAGTTTTTATTTATTTAATAAAAGCTATTTGTTACCATAATAAATGTTAGTAAATGTATTTTCAGAAAAGTGAAAATATAAAAAGTTGGGGAGACATAATATGAAGAAAAATAATATACCACTTCTATCCCTGTTACTAGCTCTAGCTGTAATTTTAGCAGCTTGTAACTTCGGAGTATCAAAAAATGAAGCAAGTTTGAAAGAAATTAATCTAGTAATTCCATCAGAACCACCATCGTTACATCCACAATTAGCAACTGATAATGCATCAAATGCAATTCTTCAGAACGTTTTTGAAGGTTTAACAACTATAAAAGATGGCAAAGTGGTATATGCGGCTGCTAAAGATATACAAGTAAGTGAAGACTTACTTACTTATACATTCACATTACGTGATGCACAATGGTCAAATGGTGATCCAGTTACTGCAGAGGATTTTGCATATGCTTGGAAGTTCGCTTTAAACCCGGGAAATGGATCTAAGTATGCTTCAATATTTTATCCAATTAAAGGTGCAGAAAACTATAGCCTTGGAAAAGGAAGAGAAGAAGATTTAGGAATTAAAGTGATTAATGAAAAAACTCTTGAAGTTACACTAGAACACCCGACGCCGTATTTCCTAGAATTAACAGCGTTTAAAACATATTATCCTATCCATAAAGCTTCAGCAGAGAAAAATGACAAATGGTATACTGATGCAGGTGAAACATACATAACAAACGGGCCATTCACATTAGCTGACTGGCGTCATAGTAGTTCAATTACTTTAGAAAAGAATCGGAATTACTGGGATGCAGAAAATGTTGCTTTAAATAAAGTAAACATATCAATAGTTGAAAATGAAGCAACTGCTTCAATGATGTTTGATGCAGGAGAAGTGGATTTTTTAGGGGCTCCGTTCCAAACTATCGGTTTAGACAAAATTAATGAATATAAGGATGAAGGGATTTTAAATATTTCTAATTACGCTGCAATTTATGCTTATACATTCAATACAACTGGTGAATTCACTTCAAATGCTAACATTCGAAAAGCATTAACACTTGCAATTGATCGCCAGGGGTTAATTGATAATATTATAAAAGGTGAACAAACTCCCGCATTAGGGATGGTCCCATCTACGGTTCCTGGTTTTGAAGAAGACAGAGGCTACTTTACTGATAATAATATTAAAGAAGCAAAAACAGCTCTAGAAGCTGGTATGGAGGAACTGGGTATTAATAATCCAAGTGAAATTAAAATAGCCATTTCTATTAATACAAGTGAAGGACACGGAGTGATCGCTCAATATATACAAGAAGGTTGGCATAAGAACCTAGGCATCGACGTATCAATAGATAACTCCGAAGTGCAAGTATTCTTAGATAAACTAACCAATTTAGACTATGATATAGGACGAGTTGGGTGGGTAGCTGACTATAATGATGCTTACACATTTTTAGAGCCCTATGACTCAGCAAACAATGGCAACAATGTTACTGGGTGGGAAAACGCAAGTTATGCAGCCTTATTAAAAAAGTCTATTACAGAGAAGGAAGAAAAAACTCGCATCGGTTTACTAAAACAAGCAGAAGCTATTGCAATGGCTGAATTCCCAATTGCTCCAATTTATAATTACACAAACCTTTATGTAAAAAAGGATTATGTTAAAAATATGGAACCAAATGCTCTAGGCAGTATTTATCTTAAATATGTAGATGTTGATAAATAATGATCCCTTTTATTTTTCGTGAACTAATTGACACTTATAAAATGCTTGAATATACTAGAAATACTAATATGAGGAGAGGTGAAGTAGTATGGCAAACGTATCTGTAATTGTAAACAAGCGATTTGGTTTGTCTTATTTCACTCACCTCAAAGTATATTGTTAAGTACTTACCTTTATTTAAGAAGAATAAGGTGTATTCAATTTATACTCTTTGAACGTGTTGAAACCTATGACTGCCAAATCGCAGCCCATAGGTTTTTTATTTTGCAGCAGAAGAACTGTAGAAGACATATATTTCAGGAGGAAATTTAAATTGAATATAAAATCGTTAGGATTTTCATCATTTTTTGAAGATCAATTATTAGACTTGTTAAAAGATAAAAAATTTGAAAAATGCATTCCTGCTCGTGTAACTAAAGAACATAAGCATTCATACCGAGTTATTTCAGAAAATGGAGAATGGCTGGCAACGGTCGCAGGGCATTATGCGTACGAATCATTTGTCCAAGAGGATTATCCTGCAGTAGGCGACTGGGTGCTTGTCGAAAAAATGGATGGTGAGAAAAGAGCAATCATTCATAAATTATTTAAAAGGAAATCTCAATTTTCCAGGAAAATGGCTGGGCAGGAACTAGATGTACAAATCGTTGCTGCAAATGTAGACTTTGTACTACTAGTTATGAGTTTAAATGAGGATTTTAATATTCGACGATTAGAGCGTTATTTAGTAGCGGCATGGGATTCAGGTGCAACACCAGTAATCGTTTTAACGAAGGCTGATTTATGTGAGGATGTTGAGCGATATTACAATGAAGCACAAGCAATTGCATTTGGTGTAGATATTTTTGTTACGAGCTCTTATACAGGGGAAGGAATTGAAGAAATCAGTTCTTTATTAAAAGAGGGAACAACAGGAGCTTTGCTCGGTTCATCTGGAGCAGGGAAATCAACCTTAACAAATGCTTTATACAGAAATGATAAAATGAAAGTATCCGGCATTAGAGAAGATGATGCAAAAGGAAGACATACTACAACTCACCGAGAACTTGTATTATTGCCAAAAGGTGGTTGTTTAATTGATACACCAGGAATGCGAGAGCTTCAGTTATGGGATCAAAGTGAAAGCCTGAATTCTGGTTTTAAAGATATAGAAGAATTAGCACAAAACTGCCGATATCGGGATTGCAGCCATAGAAGCGAGCCAGGCTGTGCAGTCATTAATGCCGTTGATAACGGTGACCTTGAATATTCAAGATTACAAAGCTACTTTAAATTGCTAAAAGAACTTGCTTTTATTGAAAGAAAAGTGAATACACAAGCAAGGCAAGCAGAACAACGGAAATGGAAGCAGATTTCGAAAGGATTAAAGAAGAAGTATAAATAACAGAGTTTGAACATAACACTAAGTCCTTAGAAAGATAATTTATAATTAGGGGCAGTTCAGAAAGTAAGAATTTCTGGACTGTCCCTCTTTTTAATGTACTTCCCGAGCAGTAGTCGACGTTAAAACTGCATCGACAATTAATCTATTTATATTAAATATAAATCAATCTACTTTTTAATAATTTTATAAAGTTAAAGTAAAGTGGAAACCAAATTATACAAAAAATAGTCAATATTAATGTGTCAATAAGATTTTTCATTGGCATTATTTTTGATAAAGTGTATGAAGAGAAGAAAGTTTGAATACGGTTAAATATAGTAGCATAAAAATTGAAGATGATAAACTTATAAATACATAAGGAGAGAATTAATGGAAACTTGGATTACGACGATTATGGAGGATTACGGGTACCTAGGGGTATTTTTGCTTATAATGTTAGAAAACTTATTTCCCCCTATTCCTTCAGAGGTTATATTAACTTTTGGCGGATTTATGACAACCACTACAGAGTTAACGGTTTTTGGTGTGATCGTTGCATCTACGATTGGGTCGGTTGCAGGTGCTATAATACTTTATGGTATAGGAGCAATAGTAGGTATTAAACGGATTGAGAGATTTGTTGATAAGTGGGGAAGAGTATTGCGACTAACAAGCAGCGATATTTATAAAGCGAATGCTTGGTTTGAAAAGTATGATGTGTGGACTGTTTTCTTCTGTCGCTTTATTCCATTAATCCGTAGTTTAATTTCATTGCCGGCAGGGATGGCAAAAATGAACTTCTGGATTTTCCTACTGCTCACGACTTTAGGAACATTAATTTGGAATATGGTGTTAGTAAACATAGGTAAAGCAGTAGGGGATTCTTGGGAAACAATTGTTCATTATATGGATATCTATTCAAATATCGCATATGCAGCTCTAGCAATTATATTCATTGTTGTCGTTATTCGTTTTTACCGAAAAAAGATGCGAGGCTATAAATAAAAGAAAAAGGAGTAGTCCAAATTATGAACTGCTCCCCGTCAAGTAGACAGTATAAATAATAAAAAGATTTTAAGCGGCTTGAGCTCGGAATTCTAAAGGGCTTAAGCCGTTTAATTTTTTTGTGTAACGATAATGATTATAAAAATGAATATACTCATCAATCGCTTGTTTCAGTGACTCATATGTATGGTATTTCTTTAAATAATATTTCTCGCACTTTAATGTACCCCAGAATGATTCGATTGGGGCGTTATCAATACAACGTCCAACTCGAGACATACTTTGAGTCAGTTTTGCTTCGTCAATGATTTCCTTAAACTTCTTTGAAGTATATTGGAACCCACGATCACTATGTATTAATGGATGTTCACCTTCACGTAAGGTTTTTATCGCTTTTTTAATCGTCTTAAATACTAATGCATTATTGTTTGAGTGGCCAAATTCATAACTCACAATAGAACCATCATGTAAATCAATAATTGCGCTTAAATAGGCTTTTTTTCCATTCCCATATTTAAATTCTGTCACGTCAGTACACCATTTTTTATTAGGTTTATCAGCTGTAAATTCTCGGTTTAACACATTTTCTGCCACATGATGAACAGGGGATTTCTTATACTGCTTTCGTTTTCTACGGATGACAGCTTTAAGCTGATCAATTTCCATTAAACGATAAACACGTTTTTCATTAATTGGCGGTAAATTCGTTATTTTTCTGTAACGATTAATTGTGATTGTTATACGACGGTAACCAAAAGTCCCAGATACTTGTTGGTAAAGTCGTCGAATTCCTTCTAATAGCGACTGATTTAAAGTTTCTCGAGCAGTAGGTGTTCGTTTTAACCACTTATAATAAGCGGCGCGTGAAATACCTGCGATGTCGCATAATAAAATAATCGCTAATTGTTCTTCTTCATGTAGTTCTTGAATTGCTTCATAACGCTGTTGTAAACGAACTTGTGTTATCGACGCCTCCTTTCGATCTCCTCTAACTTTTTTAAAAATAAATTTTCTGCGCGTAAACGTTCATTTTCACGTTCAATTCGTTTAATTTCTAGTTTCAATTTTTCTTCTACTGTTAATTCAGCTTCTTCTTTTGTACGACCTCGACGATCATGTAACGCCTCTTCACCATTCGCTTCAAATTTCTTCACCCATTGATACACCTGTTGATAGGAAACATCGAATGTTTCCGCTGCTAATTGATAGTTTTTTTGATGCTTTAAACAGTAGTCGACAATTTGAATTCGCTCTTCAACTGTTGTTTTTCGTCCCTTTGTCATAGTTTGGCTCATTCCTTTACCCGAATCATTTAATTCACTATGACTAGTATACTTTTTTACCCAGTTCATTAAAATGGTTCTACCCGAAATTTGATGTTTTTTCATGAGCTCCAGTAATGAATAATGACCAGATAGATAATCTTCCACCACCTGGTACTTCTGTTCTTTTGTGTACTTCCGTTGCGGAAAACCATGCTCAAAAACCGCTTCACCAAATATTTCATATTTTACATACCATTCTTTCAAGGTACTTTTATGAATTTGAAATTTTTGCCCAAGTTTTTCAAATGAGTAGTCGCCTGATAAATAAAGTTGAATGATTTTTAACATAAATTCTTTTGGATACTTATAAAAGGTCATAAAAAAAGCCCCCTATTAGGTAGATGAATTTTTATTTTTTCATCTGTCTACCTAATAGGGAGCATATCATTATTTTGGGCGGCTCCTTTTTACTTGTTCGTGCTTGTCACAGTATCAAACCGCTAAAAACCATTCCAACATTCATAACAAAGTGAAAAATTATTGCAGGATAAATACTATTTGTTTTTATTACAATAAACCCATAAAACAATCCACCAATAGAAAATAGTAAACTAATTAATAAAGGTATACCGACTACTAGGTGCAGCAAACCAAAACCAATACTTGTAATGATGATTGCATTAGTTGCGGAAATATATTCTATTAAACTAGTTAGCAATAAACCTCTCCAAATAAGCTCTTCAAGTGTGGCGTTGATTATCGAGAACAATAATGCAAAAACTAAAATTGATTTTATATAACCAGGCTCTTGATCAAGCATAATAGGGGTAAAAACTAATCCTGTTATTATGACACCAATTAGCATAAAGTATGATAATTTGATTGAATGGAAAGGTAATGAAATAGAACTGTTCCAATTTGCTTTGTTGCTAAAAAAAGATATTTTCTTTTTGTGTAAAATGATAACTATACTTAATCCAATAATGATAATAATAAGTAATCCTCTATTAACAAGTATTCTTAATTCTCTTGATATTTCAAAATTATCTATGAATATATTTGTTAGTTGGTAAATAAGAAAACTGATAAGAAAGGCAATAAAAATTGAAGTTATAAAACGATAATTTACATTTACGATATAAATAATCAATAAAAAGAGAATGATAATTATTAAACCAAGGAATAGTCGATATGCAGTAAAGATAATACCGAGAAAAAATGGTATAGCAATTAAGTACAAAGATAAACTTTTGCTAGATAACATTGCAACCTCCTATGTTTGATAGGTTATTTTTACTTCCTCCTCTAAGGGAGCTTAACTAGCTCCCCTTTTATTAAGCTGTTTTTTCTACTTTATCCTTCGGCAAAAAGAATGCAACGACTAGCATGATTGGTAATACAGAGACGATTTTAATCGTATTTTCTATTCCGATATAATCAAGTAAAAAGCCTATTACTACAGCTCCTATTGCCCCCATTCCAAAAGCAAAACCTGTCGTTAGACCTGCCATTGTTCCAATTTTAGTCGGGACCAACTCCTGGGCATAAACAACGGTAACAGAGAAACTAATCATGATAAGCGTTCCGATAATGATTAAGAAAATAAGTGCAACCCATACAGACATATAAGGTAAAAGTAAACAGAATGGCAATGGTCCAACAACTGATAAAATTATCACATTTTTACGACCAATTCGGTCTGATAGAGAACCTCCGAAAAATGTTCCAATTACACCAAATGCCATAAAAATAAAAATAAAGACCTGACCCATTCTTATATTCATATCATAATGATCCATTAAGTAGAAGACATAGAAGTTTGTTATGTTTGTTGTGTAGAATGAGCGGGCAAAAATAATAACTAATAAGAGTGTAAGTGCGATTCCAACTTGTTTTTTTGTTAATGGCGGCAGAGAAGAAATAAGGATCTTTTTCTTTTGTTTCGATAATTTCTCTGCCTCTAGCTGCTGCATATACCATCTGGAAATTTTAAGTAAGATTGCAATTCCAATTGCAGTAAGCAATAATACTATAGCTGCACCGTGCTGACCGTAAACATCTAAAATAAACGCACTAATGAGTGGAGCAAGAGCTTGTCCTGAATTTCCTCCCACCTGATAAATAGATTGAGCAAGCCCACGTTTATTCCCTGCTGACATAAATGAAACACGGGATCCTTCAGGATGGAAGATAGCTGACCCAAAACCTAAAAATAAAACAGCTACAAGGATTAGCCAATATTGTTCTGTTAACACAAGCATTAATAATCCAACGAAGGAGCTCATCATTCCAATTGGCAATGCATAAGGCATCGGCTTTTTATCACTAACAAATCCAACTACTGGCTGAAGTGTAGAAGAAAACATATTTAATACAAATGAGATGATTCCAAGTTCCGTAAATGACAATCCTAAATCTCTCTCGAGTAAAGGGAACATGGCAGGAACAACTGATTGCATTGTATCATTGATTAAATGTGCTATCCCAATCGCAATCATAATAGGGTATATGGGATTATTTAGTGTGTTTTTCGTATCACTCATTTTATTTCCCGCCTTTACAATTAAACTAATATTTACCATTATAGACCTTTTAGTATTAAATAAAAATCTTTGTTTGGAGCTAAAAAAATGTTAAAAAATGGGTCGTTATCAATTACCTAACAATTGATTGGATAAATATAATTATGTTATACTAACGCTAACTTATAAGGAATGGAGGTTTTCCTAAATGGCATCAGTTAGACTACGTTTCCAAGCTTCGAACAGTTAGTTAAATACGTTCAAGGCTCTGCTTATGTTCAGAGTAAATGGGATTGGTCTAGCTATCTTTAGGAAACCTTAACTTTACGAATGTGTAAAAAAGAGGGGGGCAAATCTCCTCTCTTTTTTATTGTCTTAATGTTAAGTATGAAAATTTTACTATAAAAACATGTGAAGTTAACGAATCTTCTTTTTTCCTTTTTTGATCAGTCTATCCATTTACTTTTAAAGGTAATAGCCAGGTTTTTAATTAAAAGAATGTATTGTAATAACGGTTCTAAGTTACTTAAGAAAATCCAAATTAAAAGAAAAGGATGTTTTTTTAATGAACCAAACAGAACTTGCAATGCATCATTGGAAAAGGAATATTATCCTGTTTTTAGGCAGTCAGACAATATCGCTTTTTGGCTCCTCACTAGTTCAGTATGCAATTATGTGGTATATCACATTGACTACACAATCTGGAATTATGATGACCATTTCTATAATTTGCGGATTTGTCCCAGCATTTTTTCTATCACCATTTGCAGGGGTATGGGCAGATCGATATAATCGTAAAATGCTAATCATCTTTTCAGATTCTATGATTGCAGTCTCAACACTTATCCTAGCAATCCTATTTTTAAATGGATATAATGCAATGTGGCTTTTATTTGTAATATCTGCCATTCGTGCGGTAGGTACAGGAATTCAAACTCCTGCAGTTGGGGCAATACTACCTCAAATCGTACCAGAACAATATTTAACAAAAATAAATGGTATAAATGGGAGTATCCAAGCACTTATTATGCTTATTTCTCCTATAGCAAGTGCGGGATTGCTTTCAATGACTACTATCGAAATTATTTTCTTTGTAGATGTATTTACTGCAATTATTGGGGTGCTAACATTATTAGTGTTTTTGAAAATCCCATTACATGCTAAAGCGAAAGAACAACAATCAACAAGTTACTTTAATGATTTTAAAGAAGGCCTATTATATATAAAAAATCATAAGTTTCTTAAACAATTCTTTATGTTTTTTGCGATGTTTTTTATATTAGCTGCTCCAGCATCATTTTTAACACCATTACAAGTAACAAGAACGTTTGGTGCTAATGAATGGTATTTATCAGCAATAGAAATTGCCTTCTCAATTGGTATGATGATTGGCGGCATTATTATGGCTTCATGGGGTGGATTTAACAATAAAACACATACGATGACGCTATCGGCGTTTGGTTTTGGTATTTGTACGTTTTTACTAGGATTAGTTCCATTGTTTTGGATGTACTTAGTCTTCATGGGGATAATAGGAATAGTTATGCCAATGTTTAATACACCTGCTACAGTATTGCTGCAAGAAAAAGTAGAAGAAGATTATCTAGGTAGAGTATTTGGTGTTTTAACAATGATTTCAACTTCAATGATGCCATTAGGAATGCTGGTTTTTGGTCCAATTGCAGACATTATTGCAATTGAATGGCTATTAATTGGAACAGGCATCTTAATCTTCGCCCTTGGATTTTTCCTTCTAGGAAGCAAGGTGCTGATTGAGGTAGGAAAATCGAGTAATGAAAAAGTAAAAGAATAATAAAAAAGAAGATTTCGGCTATTACCGAAATCTTCTCAGGTTGTTGACAAAAGACCTTCAGAATGGGCTTATTCTGAAGGTCTTTTGTAATTTTAATAGATTATTGGGTATTTAACCGACTTATTTGGGGTAAAAACACTCTTCGAGTATTATATTTTAGGCCATTTCTGAAGCTTGCCACGTCCAATTAGCAAGCTTTTTTAAATTCATGGCAGCAAAAGTAAGCATCGCCTGCATAGACAATTTTTTAATTCCACGTAGGGTTGTCCATCGCATACCATGCTTTTCTTTTGCATCTGCAAAGACACGTTCAATCGTTTCTTTACGTCTAGCATATATTTGTTTGATATCACTTTGATGACGAAGATGATCCGCTTCCTCTACATGATGTGCCCAAATATGACGTTCAATGATTTTTCTGTGATCCTTACTACTTGTACATTGAGTAAGTAAAGGACAGTTTACACACTGAGTAGGGTTTGATTTATATTGGCGTTTCCCATCTTTAGTCGTTGTCGTATATTTAAGGACTTGCCCTTCCGGGCAAAGATAGCAATCATAATACTCATCATAGACATATTCATGTTTGCGTAAAAATCCATCCTTTGTTTTTGGTCGTGTATAAGGAAGTGCTGGTTGAATATCATGTTCAAATAAGAATTTAGTAATCGCAGGTGTTTTATAAGCAGCATCGGCAGCAACAGCAAGTGGCTTTTTCACTTTTTCCATTACCTTTTCAACAAGTGGTTGAAGCATATGACTATCATGAACATTACCAGGTGTCACAATTGATCCGAGTATAAATCCATAGCGGTCAGCTGCCGCATGAAATGAGTAAGCAAACTGCTTAGTTCGTTCATCTTTTACATAGTAGCCACTTTCAGGGTCTGTCGTACTTTCTTTAATTTCCTTTATCTCTTCTTTTTCAAATTTATCTGGTGGGAATGGTTTCTTCCCATGATCAATCCGATCTTGATTCAATTCTTCTTGAAGTTTAGCTTCATATGCCCGAGTCTCTTTACGTACCATCTTCTTCTCGAATTTACGTTTATTCGCACTCGCTTTAACATGCGTTGAATCGATGAAAACATGGTCAGCACTTAGTAATCCTTTATCAGCAATTTCTTTAAGTATTCGATAGAAAATCTGTTCAAAGATATCTGTGTCTTGAAAACGACGTTCATAGTTTTTACCGAAGGTTGAAAAGTGTGGTACTTCTGAATGGAAGCCAAATCCTAAAAACCATCGATACGCCATATTCGTTTCGATTTCTTTTATTGTTTGACGCATTGAACGGATTCCAAATACATATTGAACAAATGTCATTTTGATTAATACGACTGGGTCAACACTCGGGCGACCTAATTTAGAATACAGCGGTTCTACTAGTGGATAGATGAAAGAATAATCAATGGCTGATTCAAGCTTTCTAACAAGATGGTCTTTTGGTACAAGTTCTTCAATCGTAATCATCTCAATTTGATCGCGTTCATTTATTTGATTTTTCGACATCATTTCCATTCACCTCAACGTATATTTAGAAGTAGTTGATTGTAGTGTAGGCGGCGACTCCTGCGGGAAAAGCGTGACGGCCGATACCCCGCAGGAGCGTAGCGACGAGGAGGATTGGCCCACGCCCGCGGAAAGCGTCCGCCGAAACGGAAATCAACTAACTTATTCAAAAAGGGTTATTAATTTTATTTTAAAAGAAAAAAGACTGTAGGCAAACTCGAATTTTCGAGTTTGTCTACAGTCTGAGAAGATTTCGGCTATTACCGAAATCTTCTTTTTATCTTAATATGCTAATCCAAATAATGCTTTAATATGTGATAAGTAACGAACGTGGCTTGCTTCTTTCATAAGTGATGCTGGTAATCCTTTAAGTGGAATGTTGTTTTCACCAACAGTTGCAACACCATCTTTACGGCCAAGGCTAGCAAGTGTACCAGAGTTGACTGGGCTAAATGTTTCAAGTTTATGACCACGAAGTGTAGCAAATAAATTATATCCAGCAGTTTCTCCCATTTGCCAAGCGATTTGAGCTGTAGGTGCATATAATGGACGTCCGCCATCTGCTGGCAATGCAACAGAAGCATCTCCAATAACGAATACTTCAGGATGTGAAGTTGATTGAAGGAATTCGTTAATTGTTGCTTTACCGCGATCACAAGCAAGTCCTGATTCTTGAACTAAAGGAAGAGCAGCGACTCCACCAGTCCAGATGAATGTGTTTGCTTCAATAACAGTACCATCTTTAAGAGAAATTCTATTTCCTTCAACACCAGTTACAGGAAGACCAGTTAAGAATTCAACCCCACGTTTTGATAGGGACTCAGTAGCACGTTGAATTAAATCATCTGGAAGTACTGGTAAAATTTTTGGACCAGCTTCTACTAATTTAATGTTTAAATCGCGGAAGTCAACTCCATATTTTTTTGCAACTTTAGGGAAGTTGTCAACTATTTCACCAACGAGTTCAACACCAGTTAAACCGCCACCGCCGATAACGATTGTTCCATCAGCAGGGTTTTTTGATTTTGCAAATTCAGCAATTTTCTTTTCAATATGTGCATTGATGCGATTTGCATCATCTACAGATTTTAACACCATACTATTTTCTTCTAGACCAGGGATACCGAAGAAACCAGTTTGGCTTCCTAGGGCAACTACAAGGTAGTCATATTGTAATACCGATCCATCAGCAAGAAATACTTCTTTATTATTTACTGAGAAAGATTTAACTTCATTTACTACAACATTTACATCTTTCCCTTTAAATAACTTTGTTAAAGGGAATGAAATTGCAGGTTCTGAAATTGTTCCACCCGCAAGACGGTGTAATTCTGTAATAAGTTGATGGGTAGGGTATTTATTCACCACTGTAACATTAGCTTCTTCTCTACCTAAATATTCACGAAATTTTAGAGCAGTTAATAAACCGCCGTAACCTCCACCTAAGATGACGATTTCTTTTGCCATGATAATCCTCCGTCCTAACTAAGTTCTTTGAATGAATCTATACTAAGCTTTTCGTTCAGCTTGAATTTGTAAAAATGCGTTTGCGAAACGCAAAACTTTTTGAACTTCTGGGTCTTTTAATAATTTTAATACACCAAATAAACCAACAGCTTCTGTTGTCTCATCTGCACGCTCTTTTGCTTCAATTGCAGCTGAAGCAAGATTTTTTACTGAGCCAATAACAGGTTCTGCTACTTCTTTAACAGCGTTTACTGTATCGCTTTTTAATACTTCATCAGTAGCTACTAATTGTGCCAAGTCGTAAGCCTTTGTTAAAAGAGTTACAGCCTCAGTCAATTTTGGCAATTGCTCTACCAAAGTACTTAATGATTCTTGAACTTCAGGTTTTAATAATTGATCAAGTAGATCTTGTTTTTGTTGGCTTCCAGTTGACTGTGCTTGAATCAATTCTTCTGACATATCCAATTCTCCTTTACATTGCATTTCTGCTTATTATTTAGATAAGTTTGATAATTATTTCACATATAGCCACTCAATCCAATTAAATCCAATTAATCTTTTTGCTAGATGTGAATTATCTATACAAAAAATTGGTACGTAATTCATGATAATATAAATAATCTCTAAAACAAATAGACTTTTTATAAAAAGATTAGTTGGAAATGCAACAAAAATAAATTAGCAAAATTCAGAAATGGTGGTTTTGTATAAAAATGTTGCAAATTATTGAACATTATGTGCTGTATAGTTTGAATTATACGACTTATCTTTTGAAATTTCTAATAAATATTATTTTTTATTTTTAACTTAATAATAAAGTACGAACATTTAAAAATAACTTTCGTTTACTGCAGCATTAAATCCGAGGAGTTGGTGTTCAAAAGTAATTGTCGAGTAGACACGCAATGTGTCGCCCTTGCTGATGAAGGATATACCTTAGTGCTTATATCAAATTAAATCAAGTTTATTGATTATGATTATTATGAAGTGGCGTCGACAATTTCTTTTTAAACTCCTTTGTATAATTTGTTGCTTCCATCAGTGCTTTTTCTTCGAGTGGAATCCTAACAGACAGCATAAGTATATTGAGTATAGTAAAGCAAAAAGCAGTTATATAAGCTTGAAACATTAATGGAATTAGTAAAATTTCAATACTCACAATTGTATAATTAGGATGTCTTATAAAAAGATACGGCCCCTTTTTAACAACATGGCTTCCTGGAAGAATGATAATTTTCGTATTCCAAAAAGAGCCTAAAGAAACTAAACACCATATTCGCAATGCTTGAACAATTAAAAATAGTATAAAGAGCCATAAAAAAAGAGGGGAGATTCCTCGATTAAATAAAACTACCTCAGCAATTAAACAAAGGAAAAAACTTATATGCATCGCAATCATATATGGATAGTGAGATGCTCCAACTTCATATGCTCCTTTTAACAGCATTTTCTTTTCATTACGTTTCGCAATAATTACTTCTATAATTCTTTGCAATATCACAAGTATAACAAATATAAAAAAGTACATTTTAATCCCTCCATTGAAGTAATACAGCTTCTCCACTGAATCCAGGCCCAAGTGCGACCAATAATCCATATGCATCTAGTGGATTTTCTTTCAACATAAATTGTTCAAGTACATAAAGCACAGTAGGTGAAGACATATTGCCATGCTGTTTCAAAACTTTACGAGATAGGGCTGTATGTTGTTCCGTCAGGTTTAATGTATCTTCATACGCTTTCAGGACTTTCTTGCCACCAGGGTGAGCGATTAAATTATGGAGTTGTTCTTTTGAAATGTGTTGTTCGTTTAGAAAATCGTCGATGAACGGACCTAACCACTTAGAAATAATGGAGGGAATGTCTCTTGAAAAAATAACATGAAAACCATCGTCTTTTATATCCCAACCCATTACATCTTCAGAGTTTGGCAACCATTTTGAAGCGGTGCTTATTATACGTGGGACAAGCCTTTTATTATCCAGATGAACATTATCTCCACATATTAAAATACATGCTACACCGTCAGAAAAAAGAGAGGCTCCAACAAGATTGCTTTTTGAATAGTCATTTTGTTGAAAAGTCAGGCTGCAAAGTTCAATACAAACAACAAGTACTTTTTCATTCGGATGAGCTAAGCAATAATCGAAAGCTCTGCTAACACCTGAAGCTCCGCCTGCACATCCGAGACCCCATAGAGGTATTCGTTTAATGCGATCCGAAAAGGTCAGTTTATTCATAACTCTTGCATCAATACTAGGAGTTGAAATGCCTGTACTCGAAACAAAAATAATTGCGTCAATTTCCTCAGTGGATAAGGGATGTAATAAAAAATTTGTATTTTGGAGACAAGATTTAATGACCTTAACGCTATAGCTTACTGCCAGTTCAATATATAAATTATTCCGTTCCTCAAAGGTATGGTTGACCTTATGCCAGTCAAGGGGAACGCAAAACTGGCGCTGCTCAATTTCACCATTTTCAAATACTTTTAACAACCTTTCTAACTGAGGGATTTTGTTTGTAAAAAGTTCTTTTGTCAATTGTTCTATATTGGATTGTTTTAATACGTGAGGAGGATTATATGTACTAACTGAAGCGATTTTAGGCATGTAAAATCTCCTTTTTTAAAGTTAGTTTTTCCAAGTAGTTTCTAAATATGCAAAGTGAGCTAGCTAAACTAAAAGATCACAAAATTTAGATAGAGAAAATTAAAAGGAGCGGTGATAGTTGAATATCAATGCTCCTTTTTAATCCTATCTAATAATTTTTTGTCATCATTTAGTGTAATTGTTTTTAGCATTAACTCTAAGTATAGTAAAAAATAATCGATACAATCTTTTATTAATTCCGTATATACATAAAAATCAGGGGATTTCTGGTAGTGTAAATAGTCGCTTTTTAGGACTTCCAATAATTTTTTAGAGAATAGATGGATGTTTGTTGCATGAAATTGCTCTAAACATGAAGTTAGGCTACAAAAAAGAATTTCATCCTCCGATTCGGGATGCTCTAAAATGGCGATATCTTTCAGTAAGATTTCAAGCGACTTTATTAAACCGAAAAATGCAATATCGTGATATCCTAGTATTTCCGAATTAATTGATTGTGCATAAAGTTTTTGGAACGTATTCGATGCATTTTTTATTAAGGAATTTTCGTTAAAACCATACTTCGGAATGGATATAAGGTATTTATCATTTGAAATTACTGCATCACCAAAGTCATTAAAGATAAAGTAATGCTTTTTACATGAGGGACAAGATAAAGATATTACACCAATTTTAAAGCTGTCGTTTTCTAAATAATGACTGCGCTCAGGATTTGGATGAATATCTAAATTACAATGAGGGACTTATTAATAACTATGTATTCCTGATTATCATATTCATAATGAATTTTTTTTAATTTTGTTTCATGTTTTTGCATCGGTAAATTGTCTCCTTTAATCTTTTATGAGCCTTGATATATCCATTCTTTGATAAAGCATGAAAGGGCAGTATTATTGTTTATATGATTGCCAAAATTACTATGAAAAATTCGATGATATGTAAAAAATAGGATAATAAAGTATTACAAAATTCCAGTATAGTTTTCTTTATATAAACATCCTTTTAGTACCTTCTGCTTCGCTTTCAGAAAAGATAAATTGGATTGTTGGCTTTGCCTTTCGTCGCAGAAAGGGGACGTCTCATAATTTTATGAGACGTCCCCTCAGGTTGTTGACAAAAGACCTTCAGAATGGGCTTATTCTGAAGGTCTTTTGTAATTTTAATAGATTATTGGGTATTTAACCGACTTATTTGGGGTAAAAACACTCTTCGAGTATTATATTTTAGGCCATTTCTGAAGCTTGCCACGTCCAATTAGCAAGCTTTTTTAAATTCATGGCAGCAAAAGTAAGCATCGCCTGCATAGACAATTTTTTAATTCCACGTAGGGTTGTCCATCGCATACCATGCTTTTCTTTTGCATCTGCAAAGACACGTTCAATCGTTTCTTTACGTCTAGCATATATTTGTTTGATATCACTTTGATGACGAAGATGATCCGCTTCCTCTACATGATGTGCCCAAATATGACGTTCAATGATTTTTCTGTGATCCTTACTACTTGTACATTGAGTAAGTAAAGGACAGTTTACACACTGAGTAGGGTTTGATTTATATTGGCGTTTCCCATCTTTAGTCGTTGTCGCATATTTAAGGACTTGCCCTTCCGGGCAAAGATAGCAATCATAATACTCATCATAGACATATTCATGTTTGCGTAAAAATCCATCCTTTGTTTTTGGTCGTGTATAAGGAAGTGCTGGTTGAATATCATGTTCAAATAAGAATTTAGTAATCGCAGGTGTTTTATAAGCAGCATCGGCAGCAACAGCAAGTGGCTTTTTCACTTTTTCCATTACCTTTTCAACAAGTGGTTGAAGCATATGACTATCATGAACATTACCAGGTGTCACAATTGATCCGAGTATAAATCCATAGCGGTCAGCTGCCGCATGAAATGAGTAAGCAAACTGCTTAGTTCGTTCATCTTTTACATAGTAGCCACTTTCAGGGTCTGTCGTACTTTCTTTAATTTCCTTTATCTCTTCTTTTTCAAATTTATCTGGTGGGAATGGTTTCTTCCCATGATCAATCCGATCTTGATTCAATTCTTCTTGAAGTTTAGCTTCATATGCCCGAGTCTCTTTACGTACCATCTTCTTCTCGAATTTACGTTTATTCGCACTCGCTTTAACATGCGTTGAATCGATGAAAACATGGTCAGCACTTAGTAATCCTTTATCAGCAATTTCTTTAAGTATTCGATAGAAAATCTGTTCAAAGATATCTGTGTCTTGAAAACGACGTTCATAGTTTTTACCGAAGGTTGAAAAGTGTGGTACTTCTGAATGGAAGCCAAATCCTAAAAACCATCGATACGCCATATTCGTTTCGATTTCTTTTATTGTTTGACGCATTGAACGGATTCCAAATACATATTGAACAAATGTCATTTTGATTAATACGACTGGGTCAACACTCGGGCGACCTAATTTAGAATACAGCGGTTCTACTAGTGGATAGATGAAAGAAAAATCAATGGCTGATTCAAGCTTTCTAACAAGATGGTCTTTTGGTACAAGTTCTTCAATCGTAATCATCTCAATTTGATCGCGTTCATTTATTTGATTTTTCGACATCATTTCCATTCACCTCAACGTATATTTAGAAGTAGTTGATTGTAGTGTAGGCGGCGACTCCTGCGGGAAAAGCGTGACGGCCGATACCCCGCAGGAGCGTAGCGACGAGGAGGATTGGCCCACGCCCGCGGAAAGCGTCCGCCGAAACGGAAATCAACTAACTTATTCAAAAAGGGTTATTAATTTTATTTTAAAAGAAAAAAGACTGTAGGCAAACTCGAATTTTCGAGTTTGTCTACAGTCTGAGGGGACGTCTCATAATTTTATGAGACGTCCCCTTTTTTGTGAATTGATAAACAGAAGTTAGTTTTCTTTCAAGAAAATTAAAATAGCATCTCTTAAAAACTCAGTTCCACCTTCAACTGCTTTATCGTAATATGCTTTAAAGCGTTCATCTGCAACATACATTTCCGCTAATCCTGCATGTCCTTCTTTTGTATAGGATGGCCAAGAATACATTAGCCACTCTTTATGTTTTTTGGCTAATTCTTGTGCTAAGGGTGAAGCGGGATCACCCGAATCATAGGCTTTTGGCAAGAGATTAAGAATTTCCTCCCCAAGTTTCTCAAGCCCTTCATAATCTTCCTTGGACATCCCCTGTAGTTTAACGTTTGAATCATTTACTGCTTGATTTCCATACTTTTCTCTTATTTCCTTGCCATACTTCTCTTCGTTTTCTGCTATTAATTTATCTTTAAATGCTTCAAATTTTTCATCATTTTGCATAAAGATTTCTCCTTCCTGATGAGCGATTGTTTTTTCAACCGTCTCGATTAATTTATCTAGGCGGGTACGTTTTTGTATAAGCTTTTTGTAGTGTTGTTGCAAAGCTTGTTTTTGGTCGAAGCTTGGATTGTTCATAATCGAGATAATCGTTTCTAAATCGACGTCTAGTTCACGGAAAAATAAAATTTGTTGTAAACGATCGACCTCATTTTGACCATAAATACGATAACCAGAGCTATTAATTCTTGCTGGTTTTAGTAAATTGATTTCATCGTAATAGCGTAATGTTCGCGCGCTAACATTCGCTAATTTTGCCAACTTGCTAATTGTATATTCCAACGTAACCCCTCCTGATTTTTATCATAAAGATTAACGTAGCGTGAATGTCAATAAATTAATTGAAAAAATTTTTTGAGAATGTTAGAATTTGGATTAAGTTAGTTAGTTGAATAACTAAAAGGGGGTAATACTATGGCAAAACCAAATGTTATTAGTAAAAGTACTCTTATTAATAGCGCCAAAGAATGTATAGTTGAGAACGGCATTGAAAATTTCACTCTGCGATCAGTTGCAGATAAAGCCGAAGTAACTCAAGGAACAATCTATTATCATTTTCGAACGAAAGAACAGCTGCTTGTAGAAATTGTTCAAGGTATTTGTGAATCAGCATGGGATGAACTGTCAAAAAAGGATGAAATAATTGTAAAAGAAGCTTTGCAATCTGCTAAAAGCCGTTGCACCTATGACTCATTTTTTCATAAACTGTTTTTTTCCTTAGTTGCTGCAAGTTTTAATAATGTAAAAATTCGTGAACAATTAGGACAGATATTATCATTAGAAAATGAATCATTGGTTAAAAAAATTACTAGTGCTTGGACACAATCCCCAATAAATGGAGTGGATAATGAAGCTTGGGGTATAATCTTCAACGCCATAATTGATGGAATTGCATTACAAGCAATTTTACAAAAGGATTTCCCGATTGATAAAGTATACGATCAATTAGAGAACTTGATTTTAGGATTAAATTCTTTAAGTATGGGGGATTTGAAAAAATGAACAGCTATTTAAAAACTTCATTATTTGGATTTATTGTTTGGCTTTTTGCAACACTATTTTTTGTTCTGTTTGGGGAGTATGTACTTTATGCACCGGGATCAAAGGGCTTTTTAGTTAGCTTAACTTTATTATTGTTAAGTACTGGTGCTTTGCTATACTTCGCTACAAGAATCTACATGCTCTTCGATAAAACAAAACACGCACCATTAAAATTTGGATTAGTAGGTACTATCATTGGACTCACATTAGATATGTTTTCAATTTCGAATTACAAGACTGTTTTTCCCAGCTTAGAACCATCGCAGGTTATTTCTTTCACAGCATGGATGAGTTTTGCGTATGCACTTTACCTTATTATTCCCATAATGATGGAAATGAAGACTTTAAAAACAAATGAAATTAAAATTTAAAAATGTTTATTATAAATTATTAATCGGATAATATTAATCATGACATACATGCATTTGAAAGGTAGCAGCAATGATGGAAAATAAAAACATTCAAGTAAAGCAGCCCAAGTATCAAAAAATAGCTGCTGATATCGCGTCAAAAATTGTAGAAAAAAAGTATTTGGTCGGGGAAAAAATCTACGCAAGATCTTCCTTGGCAAGCCAGTATGGGGTATCCTCTGAAACAGCAAGAAGGGCAATTGCTGTTCTTCAAGACCTAGAAATAGTAGAGGCTACTAAAGGCAGTGGGGTTATGATTAAATCCTATGAAAAGGCTGCCCAATTTGTTCATCAATTTTTAGAAGTGCAATCGATTTATCAAGTACAGTTAGAGATGCTTGAAAGTATAAAGAGACAAAGGGAAGAGTTGAATGTTTTACAGGAAACGACAGAACGTCTTGTAAGCCGTACAGAAAGATTTAAATCAGTGAATCCTTTTGTACCTTTCCAAGTTGAAATTCTTGAAAACTCTCCATTTATTTCACAATCCATTGGAACAATTAATTTTTGGCAAAATACAATGGCGACAATTGTTGGAATTCGGCGAGGGGATGAACTATTAATCTCACCTGGACCTTATGCAACTTTCCAAGAGCATGACATTATTTACTTCATAGGAAACGATGAATGTTTAGAGCGAGTACAAAAATTTTTATATCCAAATTAACGAAGGAATAGCTGAATATTGATTTCTACAAATTTCATTAATCTGCTCAATCTACTTATTAGTATTGAGCAGATTTTTATTTGTTTAGTTTGAATGAAGGCAACTTCTTTAAAATACATTGTATTTTTAGTTGTGGTGAGTTCAAAAAGATTAATTTTAATCTGTAAGAATCGACGTCCTGATGCTTTGCATCTGCCAAAAAACTTGGAACAAAATTTAATATAGAAAAATCGCAATTCACAATTATGTAGAATTGCAATTTTTTCTTTCAAACTCTTTATAGGAATTTATTTTCTAGAAGATACATATATTGGATATTTGACACAAGTAACAACCTTTTGTTACGATTAGGTTGTCACTTTGTTGTAATCTTATTGATATATCTATGAAAATAATTGGAAAGGAGTATGGTATGGAGAAAATTAGAGTAGAACATGTTACGAAAATTTTCGGTAAGCATATTGGCAATGCCTTGAAGCTTGTCGAGCAAAAACAAAGTAAAACTGAAATATTAAAACAAACAGGTGCTACGATAGGCGTTTATGATGCAAGCTTCACAGTTAATGAAGGTGAAATATTTGTTATTATGGGTCTTTCAGGCAGTGGTAAGTCAACATTGGTTAGATTATTAAATCACCTCATCGAACCTACTAGTGGCAGTATCTACATAGATAACGAAAACATCTCCAAAATGAACAAACAACAGCTCAGAAAAATTAGACGTGAAAAAATGAGCATGGTGTTTCAAAACTTCGGTTTATTTCCACAGCGAACAGTATTAGCAAATACCGAATATGGATTAGAGGTACGCGGCATCTCAAAAGAAGAACGACGATTGAAAGCAGAAAAGGCTTTAGAAAATGCGGGATTATTACCATATAAGGATCAATATCCGAACCAGCTTTCAGGTGGTATGCAGCAACGTGTTGGTTTAGCAAGAGCATTAGCAAATGACCCTGATATTTTGTTAATGGATGAAGCTTTTTCTGCGCTCGATCCATTAATACGAAAAGACATGCAAGATGAACTATTAGATTTACAACAAAAACTTAAAAAGACAATTATTTTCATAACGCATGATCTAAATGAAGCTTTACGTATTGGAGACCGCATCGCACTAATGAAAGATGGGAAAATCATCCAAGTTGGAACAGGGGAAGAAATTTTAACTAATCCCGCGAATGATTATGTTAAGACTTTCCTTGAAGATGTTGACCGTTCAAAAGTGCTAACAGTGGAAAATGCAATGATACGCCCAATCTCAGTAAATATTGAGATGGATGGACCGAAAGTGGCTTTGCAACGTATGCGTGAAGAAGAGGTAAGTGTATTGCTTGCCGTTGACAAAAAGAGAGAGTTTAAAGGTTATATTACTGCGGATGATGCACTGGAGGCATCAAAACGCGGTGAAAAAAGCGTGGTCGGTTTCTTAAAAACAGATATGCCAACAGTACCACCAGATATGCTTATTCAAGATGTATTAGGTCTCATTTCCGAATCACCGACACCTATTGCAGTTGTAAATGAAAATAAACTTGCTGGGGTATTAATAAGAGGCGTTGTTATCCAATCACTTGCTTCTAATTCTGAGGGGGTGAATAAGGATGAGTAAGATGCTGGATAGTATTCCTAGCTTACCTGTTGCAGATGCAGTTGAGAGCTTTATGGACTTGTTAACTGGAAATTTTTCATCGCTATTTGAATTTGTTCAAAGTGGCGGCAAAACAGCAATGGAGTTTATTACAGATATACTCATTGCTGTTCCACCGGTTGTATTTATTATTCTTATAGCGCTTATAGCGTTTTTTGCAACGAGAAAGAAATTTGGATTAGCAGTATTCTCAATAATAGGGTTGTTATTTATATATAACCAAGGTTTATGGGAAGAGTTAATGAATACGATAACGCTTGTCATATTTGCAAGTATTATCGCAATTATTATAGGTATTCCTTTTGGTATTTTAATGTCGAAAAGTTCAATTGCAGAAGCAATTGTCAAACCTATATTAGATTTCATGCAAACAATGCCTGGTTTTGTATATTTAATACCGGCTGTTGCTTTTTTTGGTATTGGAGTTGTACCTGGTGTTTTTGCGTCAGTTATTTTCGCTTTGCCACCGACAGTTCGTTTTACTAACTTAGGAATACGACAAGTACCAAGAGAATTAGTAGAAGCTGCTGATTCTTATGGTAGTACTGGATGGCAAAAACTTATAAAAGTTGAATTGCCACTAGCAAAATCTACAATTATGGCAGGTATTAACCAAACCGTACTGTTATCTTTATCGATGGTAGTTATTGCTTCAATGATTGGTGCTCCTGGTTTAGGTCGAGAAGTATTATCTGCTTTGCAACGTGCTCAAGTAGGCAATGGTTTTGTTGCGGGACTTAGTCTAGTAATCTTTGCTATTATTGTTGATCGTTTAACGCAAAGCTTGAATAAAAAGAAATAAAAATAGAAAGGGAGATTGGATGAACTTAAAAAAATTAAAAATGATGGGCTTAGTGCTTGGTATGGGTGCAATATTAGCAGCATGCGGTGGTGCTAATGAAGGTGAAAATGCTTCTGAATCAACAGGTGATTCGAATGGAGCAGCAAAAGAAGAATCTAAGGAAATTAACTTAGCATATGTTGAATGGGATACTGAAGTAGCTTCGACACATGTTGTAGGGAAAGTATTAGAAGATTTAGGCTATGATGTTACATTAACTCCATTAGATAACGCAATTATGTGGGAAGCAGTTGCTAATGGTGAGGCAGATGCAATGGTGGCTGGCTGGCTGCCAAATACACATGCTGCACAATATAAACAATATAAAGACAGTCTAGTTGAGCTAGGCGAAAATTTAACAGGTGCTAAAATTGGCTTAGTAGTGCCTTCTTATATGGATGTCGATTCAATTGAAGATTTAACAGATGAAGCAAACAAGGCAATTACAGGTATTGAACCTGGTGCAGGTGTTATGGCTGCAACAGAACAAGCCTTAGAAGAATATGAAAACTTAGCGGATTGGGAATTGCTACCATCTTCTTCTGGTGCAATGACTGTTGCATTAGGGCAAGCAATTGAAAATGAAGAAGAAGTAATTGTTACAGGCTGGTCTCCACACTGGAAATTCTCATCTTATGATTTGAAATATTTAGAAGATCCTAAAGGTGTATTTGGTGGAGAAGAAACAATTAATACATTTGCTCGCCAAGGATTAGAGGAAGAAATGCCTGAAGCTTATAAAGTATTAGATGCATTCCACTGGACAACAGAAGATATTGAAGCTGTAATGCTTGAAATAAACGGCGGCACTGACCCAGAAGAAGCAGCTGCAAAATGGGTACAAGAAAACCCAGATAAAGTAGCTGAATGGACAGAAAGTGTAGAATAAGCTAGGTTTGAATCATTAATTTCTAATAAGAATTCTATATTAATGGATGTTAAGAATATTAACATTGCTAAAAAATAAAAGGAGTTATCTAAATTTTAGATAACTCCTTAAATTTTAAGGAGATAGAAAATTGAGGAAATTAAAATTACTGAAAACAATGCTTGGTTTATCTGTCGCTTTACTATTAACTGGCTGTGGTAGCGAAGCAGGATCGAAAAATGTACAGGGTAGTGGGAATGCCGAAGGGGATCCTGCGAATTTAGGTGAACAATTAAATTATACGATTACAGGAATAGAACCTGGAGCAGGAACGACGGAGCTTGCTAGAAACACTTTAGAGGAATATGAAAATCTAAAGGGCTGGGAACTTATAGAAAGCTCCACTGCAGGAATGTTATCTTCTCTGGATAAAGCGATAAATAATGAGGAACCAATTATTATAACAGGTTGGACTCCACACTGGATGTTTGTTAATTATGATTTAAAATATTTAGAAGATCCAAAAGGTACATTTGGAGGAATTGAAAATATCAACACAATTGTAAGAAAAGGTTTCGAAGAGGACATGCCAGATGCATATAAAATTGTTGATCGATTTTATTGGGAACCGAAAGATATGGAAGAAGTGATGTTTGCCGCACAAGATATTTCTTTTGAAGAGGCAGCAAAAAATTGGGTAGAAAAAAATCAAGATAAAGTTGCTGAATGGACAGAAGGCACGGAAAAGGTAGATGGAAAAGAGATTGAATTAGTATCAACACCTTGGGATACTGAACGTGCTTCCGGTAATGTGATGAAAACAATATTAGAGCAACAAGGCTATAAGGTAACATTAACACCAGTCGATCCAGTGATTATGTTCCAGGCAATTGCTTCGGGTGAAGGTGATGTATCGGTTGCTCCATGGTTGCCTGCAACACATGCTTCTTTCTATGAACAATATAAGGATGACATTATCGATTTAGGTGAAAACTTAATAGGTGCCAAGATTGGCATGGTAGTTCCAAAATATATGGATATCGATTCAATCGAGGATATACCTCCTATAGAGTAACTTGTGTTAATTAGTATTTTAAAAGGAGAATTCCGTAGTGGAGTTCTCCTTTTAAAATTTTAATAATAGGCTATTTATCTAATTGATCGTAACCAATTACTGTCCAAATCCCTGTTGGATCCTGTCTGATTAAACGTTTCAAATAGACAATGTTGATTGGTGTATCCTCATCATTCACTTCTACGACAGCAATTTCATCTGTACTATACAGTAATTTTAAATTGCCAATCTCGATAGGATAGTCTCCTTCTATACCACCAGGCGAAACCTGCAAACTAACAAATACTTGAGTTGTCATAAGAGGATCTAATCTCCAAGGAGAATGTCCTTCATCTACACTTTTTTGTGCATTCTTTTCTTTTGTTATGTCATACGGTACCTCTACTTGTGGATCGATATCGTATTCCTTTGCTTGAACAGGAAAGATGATATTGTTATAAACATCAAGGCTTTCTAGTTCATAAATCAGCTCATTCGATTCAAGAAATGCAGGAATTGCTTTTTCTTCAATGATATCCACAGTAAAAACCTCCGTCTTCTATAGGTGTGTGAAAGACTATCGTTATTATTTACATTATATCTATTTTTATGAATTATATTTGTTAAGAACTTTATTAATGGTACGATTTAATTCCTCAATATTAATTTTATTTACTTTTGAGTTATCGATTTTATATTTTTCTTTTAATTGAAGAATTCGTGTTACACTTTCATCAATTCTTTCTTCTGATATTTCTCCGCTTTCTACAGCTTTTTTTAATGCTTGAAAACTAGAAATGACATTATGATAATCGTGAGCGATTAAGATAATATCACTGCCCGCTTTTACAGAGTTAACAGCAGCTGCTGTAATATCATAGTTATTTGTAATTGCCTTCATTGTTAAATCATCTGTAATGACTACTCCATCAAAATTAAGTTGTTCTCTTAAAATTCCCGTAATTATCTCTTTAGACATAGATGATGGGAATGTTGAATCAATTTTTGGAAGAAGAATATGGGCAACCATTACAACATCGGTTCCTTCGGCAAAAGCCTTTTTAAAAGGAATAAGCTCAAGTTTCTTAAGTTGGTCTAATGATTTATTTACTACAGGCAAGTCTAAATGTGAATCTACGGCAGTATCTCCGTGTCCAGGGAAATGTTTTACAACAGAAATAATATTCTGTGACTGCAATCCTTTCATAACCTCTATACCAAAGGAACTAACTATATCAGGGTTGTCTCCAAATGACCGATCACCAATTACAGGATTTTTCGGATTACTATTTACATCTAATACTGGTGCAAAGTTTAAATTAAAACCAAAAGCAGATAATTCTTTTCCAAGTATTTTGCCAATATCATGGGCAAAAAATACGTCATTCGACTCACTTATTTTTTTACTTGAAGGGATGCCAATCAATTCTTTAGGCAGTCTTGAAATGCGCCCACCTTCTTCATCAATGCCTAAAAATAAAGGGAAATCATTTTTTTCATTAACTGATTTAATTTCATTTAGTAAATTAAGTGTTTGATTTGTTGATACTAAATTCCCTTTAAAAAAAATAATGCCTCCAACTTTATATTCATTAATTAACGACAAATCATTTTCATTGAGGGTCTTTCCTGAGATGCCTGTAAAAATCATTTGACCTATTTTTTCTTCTAAAGTCATCTTTGAAATTTTATTTTGTATTTGTTGTATCATTAAATTATTTTGGGATAAAACAGAAATATGATGTACTTTTGGATTTGGTTCACTTTCTGTTGGACGCGGCAATATCCATTTTAATTGGTATGTTAAACTAACATTGTAAATTAGTATGATTTGATCATTATTTTTATCTTGGTAATATGTTATTTTATCCGGCTTGCCGGCAAAAGCTTCGATATCCTTTAAACGAATTGTATTTAAATCAGATTTATAAGAACGAACATCAACTACAACTGAATTGACCGAACCGATTGTTGCTTCGTATGAAATATAATCTGAATAATCCCCAACTGAAGTATTGTCAATCACATTTGGATTACCCCACAATTCAATTACTTCCTCTAAATTCGTTTTTCCTGCGATAAATGGTGCGTTCAGGATTTTTCCCTGTTTCGATTGAGTAAAGATATCTTCAAGAAGGACAGGTGAATAGTCCTCAACTTTAGTTTCAGACTCATTAGCTATTTGTGAATCACTCTTTTCAGCATTTTTATATAAAAACATAGAACAGCCTAAAATGATAACGATAGTAAGAAGGACAAAAAACATTTTCTTATTCATTTAAATACACCTCAATTGTAAATAAACTGTATTCTTATTAGCTAATTAACAGTTTGTAAAGAACATAATCAGCGTTGAATCAAGGTGATTTCCCAGGAAATGACCTATATATCAATCATTCGTTTTTATTCGACTGAATACCTTCTTAAAATAGGTAGAGACCAAAATAATATGTCTAATACTGAATAGTTTTGCTACAATTAAAAATAATGGAAAATGAATGAGGGTGAGACAGATGGCAATTTCAATTTTATTTATTGCAATTATTATTGGAATCTTATTTTTGTTTGCATTATATATGTATGAGAATAGCCCGTTTAGCAAAACGACAGGGTATACGTTTATTGATCTGTGGACGGATAAAAAAATAAAATCCTTATATAAAATTGTCCGGGCTTTGCCAAAAGAAAGTGACAATTATAAGATTTTATTTAACTTAGTTCTCCCTAATAACAGAAATGTTGATATGGTAATACTCCACGAAGCCGGTATATTCGTAACAGATATAAAGAATCTTGGAGGCTGGATTTTTGGAAGGGAACAAGATTCCTTATGGGCACAAGCTTTACATAAAGATAAATTAATTAAGTTTAATAATCCAATTATTGATACTAAACTTGCAATTTTGGATTTAAAGGAAGTACTTCCAAACTTAGCAAGGGGTCATTTCCAGTCCTTAATTGTTTTTAACGACAACTGTTCCTTTAATAAGATCGAAATCCATTCACAAAATGTTGATGTTGTTAAAGTAAAAGAATTAAAAAATTATTGGAAAAATGATTTGGATAAAAAAATAACAACGGAAGAAATTAATAAAATTTATAATGCATTAGAAAAATACGTGAGTTTTAAAGAAAATAAAAAGCAGCCTTCTATTAACAATATAACTGCTAATTAAATAAAGTATAACTAGTTTAATTTCGTGTAGGAGATTGAGACTGTTGGATTTACATCTAAAGGCATAATTTTTGTTTACTATAAAAACTTAAAATCTTTCTTCCTAATTATACCGGGCCTTATAGACTCGGTTTTTTATGTGTGCCAGGCATGGCAACTATCTAGGTGGTGAAAGTCCACTGTGGAGGTACACATCGACCAACCACTAAGGAAGCGCAAGGTACTTATCGCGAGATAAGGGCTGGAGGAAGCGTGGAATAAAATCTTGGCTCGACGAACAGAAATCTGATACCAAGGCTCTACAAAGGGATAAGACTCCATAACAAGTTAAAGTCCAAAAGATGTGCGTAACTTTGCAGAGTAAATCAGGCGAGTAAAAGAGGAAAGATAGTTGTCTTACCCTGGGAGGTCTTGCGGATGTACATAGTTACAGTCGAAAACGGTTAGTCGCAAGAAGTCAGCAGAAGCCATAGTAATGACCTTTGGTCATGAAGGGCTGAACAATTTATAGTGTTTCAACGCCACAAATGCGTAAGTAACGGACTCCGAATGTGTTAATGGTGAAAGTATGAGCGTATCTCAAATGATAACCAAAATGGAGATATTACTTACTACGTAAGAGGAAAGGAGAAACGAGTGTGCAACTATTAGAAAAGATTCTAAGCAATCAAAATATGAATGAAGCCTACTTACGTGTCTATAAAAATAAAGGTGCAGGTGGAGTCGACGGAATAACGGTTGATGAACTTAAAAAGTATCTGAAAGAGAACAAGGATGAGCTACGTCAGCGCATCAGAACCAAAAAATACCAACCACAAGCTGCCTTACGAGTGGAAATCCCAAAAGAAAATGGAAAGATGCGCAAACTGGGAATACCAACAGTAGTGGATAGGGTAGTTCAACAGGCAATTCATCAAGTACTCAGTCCGATATTTGAAAAAGAGTTCAGTGAATACAGTTACGGTTTTAGACCAAATAGAAGTTGTGAGATGGCAATCATAAAAAGCCTCGAATTTCTGAACGATGGATATGATTGGATAGTGGACATTGACCTTGAAAGATTTTTCGACACAGTCAACCATGATAAACTCATGCGAATTATATCCAAAACAATCGATGATGGAGATGTCATTTCTTTAATAAGAAAATACTTGGTCAGTGGGGTCATGGTAAAGGGGAAATATGAAGAAACACCGATTGGAACCCCACAAGGAGGAAACCTTAGCCCACTGCTAAGTAACATAATGTTGAATGAACTGGACAAGGAACTAGAAAATAGAGGACTCCAATTCGTGAGATATGCGGATGACGTTCTTATCTTTGTGAAGAGTGAGAAAGCTGCAAACAGAGTAATGGAATCAGTCGTGAAATTTATAGAAAAGAAATTAGGGTTGATTGTCAATACAGAAAAGAGTAAAATCGCTCGTCCAAAAGACTTGAAATTTTTGGGGTTTGGATATTACTACGATTCAAAAGATAAGAAATATCAAGTCCGACCACATCCAATTTCAGTACAGAAATTTAAAAGGAAACTTCGACAACTAACAAAACGAAACTGGAGCATTCCGTTAGACTACCGAATACTGAAACTAAAACAAGTAATATTTGGTTGGGTAAATTATTTTAGAACTGCAAACATGAAAACGGCTATGCGTAAAATTGATAAGAAACTACGCTCAAGAATAAGGGTAATCATTTGGAAACAATGGAAGGTACCAAGAAGACAGATAAGGTCGCTAATCCAATTAGGTATACCCGAAGAAGAAGCCAAAGGCTTAACATTCTGTAGGAAAGGTTATCGATTTATCGGATTATCGAAAGTTGTTCATAGAGCAATCTCTAATAAAAGACTAAAGCAGAGGGGAATACCCTCTGCTTTAGAACGTTACTTAGAAGTTCACACTGTGATATAAATTGAAACGCCGTATACGAGACCCGTACGTACGGTGTTGTGAGAGGGGCGAAAATAAGTCAACTTATTTTTCCTCTACTCGATTATTAATAAGGATAAATTTGTTGAAAATTGTTTAGCTCCAACACCCAACTTTTTAAGTCGAGTGCTACCCTCCTATTGATAATTAATTGTGCTTACAAAAAACGGGTCATGGATGCAAGTGTTTAAACTGATGCAGGGAATCTTTAAGCTATGTGCCTTTCTTCTGAAATTTCAATGAATTAATAAATATAGTTCATGTACAATAGAGAAAAACAAATTTTAAGGTGGATAAATGAGAAAAATACATTTTAGCTGGGTAATTTTATCAATTACTTTTATTACTATTATCGTTGCAGGGATTATTCGTTCTTCCTCGGGAATTTTTATTGATCCTTTTGAAACAGAGTTTGGTTGGGATCGCCCAACGATTTCTTTCTCTTTCGCTTTATGTTTATTTTTATATGGGTTTTCGGGGCCGTTTATGGCGGCATTTGTTGATGTATTTGGTTTGAAAAGAATGATGCTTTATTCAATGTCCATCTTATCAATTGGACTTGGGTTTACCTTTATTATGAAAAGTGAATGGCAGCTGATTTTAATTTGGGGTGTCATGCTTGGTGTTGGTTCTGGTTTGTTTTTAACTGTATTAAGTACACAAGTTGCAAATCGGTGGTTTGTTAAAAGAAGAGGGTTGGCTGTTGGTATTTTAACAGCGGCAACAGCAACTGGACAATTAATTCTACTTCCTGTACTAGCAAGCTTTGTCGAAAATTATTCTTGGCGTACGGCAATTGCATTAATTTTTGTTTTGAGTATTGCCATGCTTATACTTATTGCAATGTTTATGAAAAGTTGGCCAAAAGATATCGGCATTATGCCATATGGCCAAGAAGAGATTGCTGTAGAAGAACCAAAGATAGTTAAGCAACAAAACCCTTTTAAAATGGCAATTGCCTCTTTATTTGAAGGACTAAAGGTGAAGGAGTTTTGGCTGCTTGCAGGAAGTTTTTTTATTTGTGGATTATCGACGAGCGGTCTAATAGGAACACATTTTATTTCATATTGTATAAGCTTTGGAATACCGTTAGTAACCGCAGCATCTATGTTATCTTTTATGGGCGTATTTGACTTAATTGGGACAACGATTTCGGGTTGGTTATCAGATCGTTTTGATAATCGTTGGCTGTTATTTTGGTATTATTCCTTAAGAGGTGTATCTCTATTATTTTTGCCATTTGCATTGGCGCAAGGCTCCTATACTTGGCTTGTCATCTTCTCAATATTTTACGGTCTAGATTGGATTGCTACAGTACCGCCAACAATTGGATTGACAAGACAAAAATTTGGTATTGAAAAAAGTGCTATGATGTATGGTTGGATAACTGCAGCCCACCAGGTTGGAGCAGGGGTAGCTGCGTTTTCAGGGGGTATTATTTATAAAGTTTTTAATTCTTACATGTGGGCTTTTTTATTAGCTGGCGGATTTTGTTTAATAGCAAGTCTATTTGTCATTTTAATTAAAAAACAACCATCTAAAGAATTTGTTTAGTTTTTCATTATTTGTTAATGAATGATATGATACTAACAGAAAATAAAAAGGAGTATTCTTCGTGGGGAAAGTTTCAAAAAGAACTGCAAGCATTTTATATATGAAAGAGCAACAATCACTTTTCTCCTGTCCAATCTGTAAAAGCAGCATGAATGTCGGAGATGATGGCCACATTGTTTGTGCCAAAAAACATTCGTTTGATATTGCGAAACAAGGCTATGTGAATTTTATGATTAAGCCTTCACCTTCAATGTATAGTAAAAGTTTATTTCAATCGCGTCAGGAAATTATAACAAGTGGATTATATGAACCAATACAAAAAGCAATCGCAAACCTTATTGGGAAACAAGCTGATGCAATACTAGATACTGGCTGCGGAGAGGGCTCACATTTAGAAAAAATATGCAGCTTATTAAATCGTCAAATACTTGCTGTGGGTATTGATATATCAAAAGAAGGAATACAAGCTGCAGCAAAATATTATGAAGATAAAATATGGTGTGTAGGAGATTTAGCAAACAGCCCTTATCAAGAACAATCATTTGATATTATACTAAACATATTATCTCCAGCTAATTATGATGAATTTAGCCGATTATTAAAGCCGAATGGGAAAGTAATTAAGGTTGTGCCCCAATCCGGCTACTTAAAAGAATTAAGAAAAGAAGCCTTTGCAAGCTCTGAAAAGGAAAATTATTCAAATGAGCAAACGGTTGAAAGATTTAAAGAGCATTTTGCAAATGTTGAGCAAGAGCGGATAACGTACACAATGGAGCTGGAGCCGCATCTAGTTCCAAAGCTTCTTGAAATGACTCCATTAGGATGGCATTTGCAAAAGGAAGTTTCTCTGAATGACATTACCATTGATCTTGAAATTTTAGTTGGCAAGCTTTCTAATTAAATTGATGGGCTAAGCATTTTGAAATAGAATAAACATATCGACTAAAAAAGATGAAAAATGACGTATTAATAGTAAAATAAAAGGTAGGAATGTAGCAGTGTTATATAATTTTGGAGCAAGACTGATCGGTATTCTTTTATGGTTGAACGGTGCAAAAGCAAAGGTTTATGGAAAACAAAATTTGCCTAAAGAAGGCGGCTATATTATTGCTTGTACACATAATGGCTATGTCGATATTTTTAATTTAGGTGTATCGTTAATGCCGCGGCAAATTCATTTTATGGCTAAGAAGCAATTATTTGATATAACAGTGTTGGGTCCATTGATTAAAAGGTTAAATGCTTTCCCTGTTGACCGTGATAATCCAGGTCCGAGTGTAATAAAAATACCACGTCAATTGATTAAAGAGGGGAAAGTGGTTGGTATTTTTCCTAGTGGTACTCGTTCAACGGAAAATGTAGAGTTAAAACAAGGTGCCATCACAATTGCACAGCTTTCAAAAGCACAAATAGTTCCAGCAGCATATGTTGGGCCTCGAAATTTAGGAGAGGTATTTAAGCGTCAAAAGGGCTATTTAATTTATGGCAAACCTTTTACGGTTGCTGGTGGTAAAGAAGCACGTGATGAGTCTACTGATTATCTAGAACAAGAGCTATCACGTTTAACAGAAGAGTTGAAATTAAAAATTACAAAATAATGTAAAGCACTTTCCGATTATGGAGAGTGCTTTAATTCTGGAGGATTAATATATGATTCGTGTGCTTTTTGTTTGCTTAGGGAATATTTGTCGTTCTCCGATGGCAGAAGCAGTTATGCGGGACTTAATCGAGAAAAGAGGGCTTGCTGATGCAATCAAAGTTGATTCAGCAGGGACAAGCTCCTGGCATGTTGGAGAACCTCCACATAGAAAAACACAGTTAAAGTTAAAGGAATACGGTATTTCAACAAGTGGCATGAAGAGCCGCCAACTAAAGAATGATGATTTTGAAGCCTTTGATTACATCGTGGGGATGGATAGCAGCAATGTAAATAATATTCGAGAAATGCTTGGTCAGCCTGAACATCCAAAAATTTTTCGCCTATTAGATTTAACATCCCACAAAAAAGATATTCCAGATCCATATTATACTGGGGATTTCCAAGAAACCTATGATTTAGTTTCAGAAGGATGCGAAGCTTTGCTGAAGAAAATTATAGAAGCAATGTAGCGTTACGTTTAAATACAATCCATTTTTAAGTAATTCCAAAAATAGGATAAGGAATATCCGACCTTTTTCTTTCTGTTCATATTGGTGTATAATATTACAGTCTCATTTACTTTATTTAACTAAGTTAATACGATGCCTCAATTAATATATTAAAAAATTGAAAGAGAGTGAATCCAATGGGTCGTAAATGGAATAACATTAAAGATAAAAAGGCAGAGAAGGATAAAAATACTAGTCGCATTTATGCTAAGTTTGGTACTGAAATTTATGTAGCTGCCAAAAAAGGTGAACCAGATCCAGAGTCAAATGCAGCATTAAAAGCAGTTTTAGAACGTGCTAAAACATACAATGTTCCAAAACATATTATTGATAAAGCTATAGATAAAGCAAAAGGTGCTGGCGGCGAAGACTATGATGAGCTACGCTATGAAGGCTTTGGTGTAGGCGGCACGATGGTTATTGTTGATGCACTTACTAATAACGTAAATCGTACAGCCTCTGACGTTCGTGCTGCTTTCGGTAAAAACGGCGGCAACATGGGTGTAAGTGGTTCTGTAACATACATGTTTGATTCAACTGCAGTGTTTGGTATTGAAGGGAAATCTGCTGATGAAATTTTAGAAATCTTATTAGAAGCAGATGTTGATGCAAGAGATGTATTTGAAGAAGATGATGTAACAATTGTTTATGCTGAGCCGGATCAATTCCATACTGCTCAGGAAGCATTTAAAGCAGCAGGAATTGAGGAATTTACAGTTGCTGAACTGACAATGCTGCCACAAACAGAAGTAGCATTATCTGGTGAAGATAAAGCGAAGTTCGAAAAAATGATCGATGCATTAGAAGATTTAGATGACGTTCAACGTGTATATCATAACGCGGATTTAGGAGAGTAAATCTTATATTGAAATTGTAAATAACACCCAGTAGTCGTTGGACTACTGGGTGTTTTTATATTTAAAATACCCTTGGAGAAGTCGTTAAATGCTACAATTTTCACCTAAGTTGTCCTTCACAAATTAATTATTAAAAAGTTACTTTTTGAGAAAAACGTTTTCAAACAGAAATTTAGTATAAAAATCTACTAATACAGCATTGTTAAAAATGAAAAATATGTATAATATTAGTAGAAAATAATATAAATAAATTGGTCTCTTAGGGGTGGAGAAATGAAGCAATCAATTAAGGGGAAATTACTAGTTTTTTCGTTTTTACTTTTTTTAGTACCTAGCTTAACCATTGGAATCATTAGCTATTTTCAGGCAAAAAATAGTATGGATGAATTAGGGGAAACGATTATTAAAAATAGTGTGGAGTCCTCGTTGCAGCTGATAGAGTCAGTAAATCAGGAAGTTGAAAATGGTACTCTTACACTAGAAGAAGCACAAGAACAAGTGAAAACGACTCTTATAGGAGAAATGGAGAAGGATGGGACTCGCAAAATTGCCTACCCAGGTGATTTAGGAGAGAATGGCTATATTTATATTTTAGGACATGATGGCACATTGCTTGGACATCCAACGAGAGAAGGAGATAATCTTTGGAATGACCAAGACACCTCAGGTCAGTATTTCATTCGCGAAGTAAAGGACCGTGCAATTGAGGGTGGGGGTTTTACCTATTATGAATTTGAACTTCCAGGACAAGACACTGTTGCGCCAAAATTAATATATTCAAAATTAGATCCAAATTGGAACTGGATCATCGCTTCAGGTACATATAATCAAGACTTTAATGCAGCAGCCAATCAACTATTAACAGTTATATTAATAACAATCGGTGTATCAATTATTATAGGCGGTCTTGCTACGATTCTGTTCTCACGTCATTTAGCACGTCCATTAATGAAGCTATCAAAAAGAGTAAGAGAAGTGGCGAAAGGAAATTTAACAGTTGAGCTGCAGGATCTAAATCGAAAAGATGAAATTGGAGCATTAAACAATGGCTTTAACAATATGGTACAGCAGCTAAAAAATTTAATTTCAGGTGTAGAGTCTACAATTGTTGAAATTCAAACGACATCAGCTAATCTTTCCTCTGTAGCAGAAGAAACAATTGTTCATGGAGAGGATATTGTAAAAGCAGTAACTGAAGTGGCAGATGGAGCAACACAACAAGCTTCGGACACGGAGGAAACAAACCGAACTTCAATTGAATTCGCAAAACAAATAGAGGTGCTTCATGAGAAAAATGAATCCATGTTAGAATCATCGAAAATTATGAGAAGCTCGAATGAACAAGGATTGAAAAATTTAATTATCTTAAAAGAACGTTCTCATGAATCATATGAGTTAATTATAAAGGTGCAAAATGTAATTGATAGTTTAATCTTAAAAGTAAAAGAAATTGAAGGAATTGTAGGTACAATAACTGAAATTTCAAATCAAACAAACTTACTCGCATTAAATGCTTCCATAGAGGCTGCTCGTGCTGGGGAAAATGGAAAAGGTTTTGCCGTTGTTGCTGAAGAAGTACGGAAATTAGCTGACCAAACAAGTGAAGCAACCGAGTTGGTACGCAATACGCTGCGCGGTATTGTTAGTGAGACAGATGTAGTAACAAAGGAAATGTCTAAAACGAACTCCATTGTACAAGATCAAAATAAATCAGTAACTGAAACAGAAAACTCATTTACTTACATTGAAGCTGCAGTTAAAAATATTATACTTACAATTGAAGATGTATCATCAAGTGTAAATCAATTAAATGAATCTAAAAATATTATGACTCGTGCAATTGAAAACATCGCTGTAATTAGTGAAAAGAATGCTGCGACAGCTGAGGAGGTTACTGCATCAGTGGAAGAACAGCAAAAAGCAATTCAACTTGTAACAGAATCCTCTAAAGACTTATCGCTGGAATTATCTGCCTTACAAGAATCCATACAACAATTTACTGTACGCTAAGTAAGCTCAAGCAGTTCTAAGGGAAACTGCTTGAGCTCTTTATATTAAACTACAAGCGGATTATCAGAATAATTGCGCTTTAAAATAATATCATGAATAATAATTATTAAAGTTTCGGATTCGAAAAATGAAAGAGGTGTCATGGATGGTTGTTTTTAAAGATTATGAGTACAGACGTCCAAATTTGGAGGAGATGAAGAAGAAGGCAGGAGTATTATTAGAGCAATTTAAACAAGCTGATACTGTTGATTCTCAAAGTAAAGTAATTGAACAAATTAATGCATTACGCAATGATTTCTCCACCCAGGCAAATTTAGTTTATATCCGCGCTTCTATTGATACGAACGATGAATTCTACCAAGTTGAACGTGATTATTTAGACGACATTACGCCGCAAGTAGAAGAAATAGTTTTTAATTATTACAAAGAGCTCGTTAAATCTCCATTTAGAAAGCAATTAGAGGAGAAATGGGGGACACAGCTTTTTGCATTAGCTGAAAATCAGATAAAAGGCTTTTCACCAAAAGTAATTGAACTAATGCAAAAAGAAAACAAACTTATTTCCGAATATAGCAAATTAGTTGCATCGGCACAAATTGAATTTGACGGGAAGATACTAACTCTTGCTCAACTTACACCATATACAGAATCAACTGATAGGGAAGTTCGTAAGCAAGCGATGGAGGCTCGTTTTAATTTCTTTAGCGAAAATACTGAAAAATTCGATGAAATCTTTGATCAGCTTGTTCAATTGCGCCATAAAATTGCGGTAACATTAGGTTACAAAGATTACGTAGAACTCGGTTATATAAACATGAACCGTATTGATTACGATGCAGAAATGGTAGCAAATTACCGTGATCAAGTTCACAAATTGATCGTTCCAATCGCAACAAAACTATATGAGCGGCAAGCGAAAAGAATTGGTATAAGCGACTTTAAGTTTTATGATGAAGGCTTAAATTTCTTATCCGGAAACGCAAAGCCTCAAGGTGAGCCATCGTGGATTGTTGAAAACGGCAAAAAAATGTACGAGGAGCTATCCACTGAAACAGGTGAGTTCTTCAACTATATGATTGATCATGAATTGATGGATTTAGAGGCGAAGAAAGGGAAAGAAAGTGGAGGATACTGCACATTTATTGAAAACTATGAATCACCTTTCATTTTCTCGAATTTTAATGGAACTTCAGGAGATATTGATGTGCTGACACATGAAGCAGGGCATGCTTTTCAGGTGTACTCCAGTCGACATATTGGGATTCCGGAATATTTATGGCCTACTTATGAATCAGCAGAAATTCATTCAATGAGTATGGAGTTTTTCACATGGCCGTGGATGGAGCTATTTTTTAAGGAAGAAACGGAAAAATATAAATTTGCCCATCTAAGTGGAGCATTATTATTTTTACCATATGGTGTTGCAGTTGATGAATTCCAACATATTGTTTACCAAAATCCAGCTATGTCACCAGCACAGCGTAAAAAAGCCTGGAAGGAAATTGAAGAAAAATATTTGCCTCATCGTGATTATGATGGCTATGAATATTTAGAAGCTGGTGGTTTTTGGCAGCGTCAAGCACATATTTATGCGAATCCATTCTATTATATAGATTACACACTTGCACAGGTTTGTGCATTGCAATTTTGGAAACGGTCTAGAGAAGACTTTGAGTCGGCATGGAAAGACTATATTCATCTTTGCAAATTAGGTGGTTCTTTGCCATTTACAAAGCTAGTGAAAGAAGCAGGCTTAATCTCTCCGTTTGACAATGGATGTATACAATCTGTTATCGAAGCAATTGAAAACTACTTAAATTCTATTGATGATACAAGTTTATAAAATATTAGAGAGTAATCTAAAAGTAGCAGTGTCATAATTATTTAAAAAGAATTTGCCCATTTATTGGAAATGGGCATTTTTTAGTTTAGAAAATACACGATAACTGCAGTAGAGTGCTTCGAATGCAACGGCTCGAGCAGCTTCGCTTTCGTCTCTAAAAAATGTGACCAGAATCGACTTATCTCGAAATGAAAATTAATATAAAACGTAAATAGTTATATAATGGGTGAATAGGAAAGTTGCATATATGGTACAATGTGGAAAGGAGTGAATATATTATATGACAAAAAAAGTATGGTTCCAGGTAGGAATGGGTGTATTAATTGCCCTTTTAATTATTAAATATGTTATTGAAGTTCGATGGATTTTGAATCCAATTTTTATCATTATTAAAACGATATTTATTCCAATGTTATTAGGCGGCGTTCTTTATTATATATCAGAACCGTTACAGCGATTTATGGAGAAAAAAGGAGCTCCTAGGTGGGCAAGTATTTCAACGATTTTGCTGTTATTGGCAGGCATCGTAACAGGGCTGCTTTTAATGATTGGTAATCCTATTACAGAACAAGTTAATAATTTAGTAAAAAATGCACCATATATTGAGGATAAGATTATGGATGTAGCAGACATCGTTTTAGAAAATAAGGATAATCTTCCACCGCAAGTAGAAAAGTTTATTGATTCGATATCAAGTTCGATTCAGGATATTGCAATGGCAGGAAGTAAGTATGTTGTGACCATTGTGAGTGGTACTGTTTCTGCGACTTTTACATTAATTTTAGTACCATTTTTCTTTATATACATGTTAAAGGATCATGAAAAATTTGCACCAAATATATATAAAATTTTTTCAGGCGAAAGACGAACATGGGTAAAAGAAACATTAGCTGATATTGATCATGTATTAAGAAACTATGTACAAGGACAAGTACTAATCAGTCTTATCCTTGCATTAATGACTTTTATAGGGTACTTATTGATTGGTCTTGAGTATTCATTATTACTTGCGATATTCGCCTTTTTTATGAATATGATTCCTTTTATAGGGCCGTGGATTGCTCTTGCGCCAGCAATTGTTGTCGCGCTTATACAAGACCCTATTTTGGTTATTTGGGTTTGTGTAGTTACACTCGTTGCACAGCAATTAGAAAGCAACTTAATTACACCAAATATTATGGGTAAATCATTAGATGTGCATCCATTAACGGTTATTACGATTGTGCTTGCAGCAGGCAATATTGGAGGATTTATTGCGATTATTATTGCGATCCCAACTTATGCTGTGTTAAAAGCTATTGTTAAAAACATTTATGAAGAAAGAAAAAAAATCAAAGAAGCTGCAACAAAGTCAGTTTGATAAGTGCATAACGCAGTATACCAAAAAAGGGTGTACTGTGTTTCTTTTTAGTGTAAAGTGTATTTGTATATTGAATTGAAAAGGAGTTCATCCATGCTATCATTTGAACAAAAGCAAGATATTATTGAATCGTTTCCAGAGCTAACTAAAAAAGAGATTTCGTTAAACCGATTAAACTATCATTTCGAGAATAGTTTACATGAAAAAACAATTGTTATTGAAAAATTACATCCAAACGGCAATGGGTTTGTGTATGTAGGAGATTTATTGAAATATGAGAAGGAAGCAAATGAAAAAGGGCTAGTGAATATTCGTGAATACGATGAGCAAGCGTTAAGAGAAATTATTCGAGATGCGATAGACTATATGTCTGAAGATATGGAAACACCGATTGTAGAAAATTGGACTTCTAGAGAAGGTGTATTATTAGAGCTAGTTCATGAAAAGCGAAATTGGAATATTTATTTCCGAAATAATTTAGAAGAATCCTTTGGTACTCGTGAAGCAGCGGTAGAATATTTATTTGAAGAAGGCTTTAAGCCCAAAAAATAAAGGGGAAGAGTTAAAATGAATGGGAAAAAGGCTGCAATTACATTAATAGGAATTATACTTTTAGTCAGTTTATTAGTTGTAATAGCCATTAAAGTATTTTTTGCAACATATGAACCAAAACAGGTAGAAGATACGGTTACATTTGCGCAGATTTCATCACAATTTTTAACTTCATATAAAAGTTGAAATTTAAAAAGGGGTCTGACCAGAAAGGGATATTTCTGGTTAGACCCATTTAATTAAATCTTAAGATCCCTATTTACCATGCAAAATCTAGAAGAATAAGTTTAGTATAGAGTAAATAATAGCGGCCATTAGAGCTGAAATAGGCATTGTAATAATCCATGTCAGTACAATTTTACGAGCAACGCCCCATTTTACTCCTTTAACACGCTGTGCTGAACCTACACCCATAATAGCTGAGGAAATAACATGAGTTGTTGAAACCGGTAAATGGATTAATGTAGCCCCAAAAATTACGGAAGCGGACGCTAAATCTGCTGCTGCTCCGTTTACTGGACGGATTTTCATAATTTTACCGCCCACAGTTTTAATAATTTTGTAACCACCGACTGATGTACCAAGTCCCATCGCAATTGCACAGGCAATTCGAACCCATTCTTGAACTTCATCGCCTGTTTGTAATCCCGCAGCGATTAACGCCATTGTTATAATTCCCATTGCTTTTTGAGCATCGTTAGTACCATGTGTAAAGGATTGCAATGCTGCAGTGAAAACTTGTAGTGTTCGAAAGCCCTTATTTGTTCGATAAAGGTTTAAATTTTTAAATAAGCCTTTAAATATGGACATGTATAAAAATCCTATTGCCAAAGCAATAAATGGCGATGCAATTAAACCTATTAAAATACTGGAAAATCCACCATAATTTAAAATACCAAAGCCAGCAGCGGCAATTGCAGCACCTGCAATTGAACCAATTAATGTATGAGATGAACTTGACGGAATACCGAAGTACCATGTAAGCAAGTTCCAAGTAATTGCGGAAATTAAAGCTGCTAGAATAACGATAGTACCAGTAGTATCATCTGGACCAGCATTTAAAGCAAATGGGTCAACGATATCCTTTGCAATTGCTTTCGCCACTCCTACAAATGTGATTGCTCCAAGGAAGTTCATTATAGCAGCCATTAATACAGCAACTCGCGGAGGTAATGCACGTGTAGATACGGAAGTAGCGATAGCGTTGGCAGTATCATGGAAACCGTTAATAAAGTCGAAAGCTAAAGCAAAGATTACGACTAATATTGTGATAAATAAAATAGTGTCCATTTAAAAATCTCCTGATCTTATGCGTTGCGCATAATAATTGTTTCTAATGTATTTGCTACATCTTGGCATGAGTCGGCAATTTCCTCTAGTTGATCATAAATGTCTCTCATTTTAATTAAACGAATTGGATCTTTTTCTTTTAAGAATAACTGTTTAATAGAAGAACGGGAAATTTCATCGCATTCGCGTTCATAATCTTTAATTAGAATGATGTGTTTACGCATTTCCAGTAGATGTTTTTTATTTAACAGGTCTGTTGCTGCGACTATTTCATCTGCACTTTTCGAAATGAAGTCTAAAAACTTTTCCATTGACTCATCTATGTCTATAAAAGAGAACATTTCAAAGTGTGCGATACAATGTTCTGCACCGTCTAGTACATCGTCCATTTTGTTTGCTAACGCTAAAATATCCTCACGTTCAATTGGTGTCATAAAAGATTTATTAAGCATGACGATTAGTTCATGAATTAATTTATCTCCATCAGTTTCATATTTTTTCATTTTTACGCTAAGTTCTTTTAAGTCTGCTATTGATTCTATTCGGAAATCTCTAGCATAATGAATACCTTCTCTCATATTTTCAGCTATCTTATGTAAAGATAGGAAAAATGGATCTGATTTTTTTGAACTAAACATGGAATTGCCCCCTGGTATACGTGTAATTTTAACTAAAATTTAAAACTGAAACATAGAATATCATAACAAAATAATTAAAAAATCTACATAAAATATCTATTGAAATATACAAAATTTACATTGCTGTAATATACATAATGTTCAAAAAATAATATCTGAATATAAAAAAGACAAATATATAAAAGGTATATTGCTCCTATACTTATATATTTGCCTAATAAAATTTATTTATTACGGTTTTTGTTTAGAGATATTCACGAAGTTCATTTTGCAAAAATGGCTTCGCAGATAAAAATTCTATGAATGAATTATAGCGTGTACGCTGCTCGCTTGTTGGCTTTTTACCTGTGAAGTATGCTCGTATTAAAATATTTTTTGGAGTATGCTCAACGTCAATAAACTCTAACAATTGTGCATCATATCCAACAAGCGACAGAATTTCAGCGCGAATAGAATCTGTAGCTAGCGAAGCAAATCGCTCTTTTATTAAGCCGTGCTGAGTCATTATTTCAAGAGCAGGTGATTGCAGTTGTCGATTTAATTCATGTTGACAGCATGGAACGCTTAGTATAACTTTAGCACCCCATTTTACTGCACGGGCAAGCGCCATATCTGTTGCAACATCACAAGCATGTAAAGTTACTACCATATCCACAGAGGTTTCATCATTATAATCATTTATATCTCCAACTAAAAACTCAAGCTGCTCATAATGTAAATCCTGTGCAATGCGATTACATTCATCTATTACTTCTTTTTTTAAGTCAAGTCCAGTAACTCGTATATCTAGACCCTTTTCCACTTTTAAATAATGATAAAGTGCAAAGGTTAAATATGATTTGCCTGATCCAAAATCTAATATTCGGATTTGGCGATTTTTTGGTAAATGTGCTAATGAATCGTCGATAAATTCAATAAAACGATTGATTTGACGGAACTTATCATATTTTTGTTTTTTGATTTTTCCATCTTCCGTTTGTACACCTAGGCGGATAAGGAAGGGGTAGGGGGTAGACTCGTCTAATAAATATTGCTTTTTGCGATTATGAGATAGGTCGACTTGCTTAGATGATTTTGATTTTTCTTCTTTCCAAAGTACTTTATTTTTTTTAGATAATTGTATTTGGATGTTCTCATCTATAAATTGAGCATGAATTTGACGAAACTGTTGTAATAACAATTCAAATGCTTCAGAAAACTTTTCTAATAAAACATTTTCGTGTTTTAAAACTCGTTCAAATTGGTACTCAATTTGAATATGATATTTCCCTTTCAATTCAATAGGTTTAATTTTAACACGTTTAATTTCATTTGATTTTTGACGTGGTTGACTAATTGTAGCATTTATAAGTTCTTTGTTATCAATACGTTTTATAAATTCTGTTTTCATTTGCTCAAAGTCCATATTAATCAGCCTTCTTCTAATTTTGATGGAAATAGTTTAACATAGGAGCCCTAGAAAGTGTTAATAGTAGCAATAACAGATAGAGGTAATATTTTTAGTATAAAAAAGTATACTAAAATTGAATTTTTAAAAAATTCTTGAACACAAAATCATTATTGTATGGTAAATTATCTGTATGGCATAGTGTACTGGAATATGATATTATTCTACTGTTTTTAACACTATTTTTAACAAAAAAAATTAATTTACATCAGGGGGAGAGACAATGTCAGATCATGGGTTTCAATTGTTAGCTATTGTTCTTTATATGCTCGCGATGGTTATCATTGGTTGGTACGCATATAAAAGAACAAGCAACTTAAATGATTATATGTTAGGTGGACGTGACTTAGGACCTGCTGTTACAGCATTAAGTGCTGGTGCTGCAGATATGTCGGGATGGCTGCTAATGGGCTTGCCTGGTGCAATTTATGCTGCGGGTATGGTCGAAGCTTGGATTGCAATTGGTTTAACTATAGGTGCTTGGTTAAACTGGCTTTTTGTTGCACCGCGTTTACGTGTATACACACAAGTTTCGAAGGATTCTATTACGATTCCGAGCTTTTTGGATAACCGTCTTCGTGATAATACGAAGTTAATCCGTATAGTTTCAGGAATCGTTATTTTAGTGTTCTTTACGTTCTATGTATCTTCAGGTATGGTATCAGGCGGTAAATTTTTCGAAAGTTCATTTGGCTTTGATTATCATACTGGTCTGTTAATTGTAGCGGTTGTTACTGTAGGGTACACGTTATTTGGTGGATTCCTGGCCGTTAGTTATACAGACTTTATCCAAGGTTTAATTATGTTCTTGGCGTTAATTTTAGTACCAGTAATTGGTGTGTTCTTTACTGGCGGTTTAGGTGACACAATTAGCTCAATTAAAGCGGTAAATCCAGAACAATTTAGTTTATTTGCATCAACGGCAACAGTTGCGGGGGTTATCTCATCAGTGGCTTGGGGTCTAGGTTATTTTGGTCAGCCTCATATTATTGTTCGATTTATGGCAATTAAATCTGTTGCTGAAACAAAACAAGCACGTCGTATTGGTATCGGTTGGATGATCTTAAGTTTATTCGGAGCTATTGGTACTGCATTAGTAGGTTTAGCATACTTCCAACAAAATGGAATGGAAATAGATGACCCAGAAACTATATTTATCGTAATGGGACAAATCTTATTCCATCCGTTTATTGCTGGGATTATGTTAGCTGCCATTTTAGCAGCAGTAATGAGTACAATTTCTTCACAATTAATTGTAACATCTTCTGCATTAATTGAAGATATGTATAAAGCATTGTTTAAAAAAGATGCTTCAGATAAACATTATGTAACAGCTGGACGTTTAGCAGTTCTTGTTGTGTCAATTGTAGCTGCAATCTTAGGGTGGAATCCAGATAGTTCTATTTTGGACCTAGTTGGATTTGCTTGGGCTGGATTTGGTGCCGCATTTGGTCCAACGATTTTACTGGCATTATATTGGAGAAAGCTAACTAATGTTGGTGCATTAACTGGTATGGTTGTCGGTGCAGTTGTTGCATTTATTTGGGGACAAAATGAAGCGTTATCAGGTATGCTATATGAAATCGTTCCTGGTTTCTTAATCAACCTTATTTTGGCTGTAATTGTAAGTTTAGTGACTTATAAACCAAATAAAGAAATTGAAACAGAATTTGATGAAACATTAGAGCTGCTAAAATCTGAAAAGAAATAATCCGTATATATTTAAGACCTACACGAATCCTCGTGTGGGTCTTTATTTATATAAAAAGGGATATAATATATGATACGATTGGGAAAAAACCTCTATAGGGGGAACATGAATGAGAAATATGAAGGAAGTTGAAGTAATAATCGAAAGAGGAATACTGGTCGGTGTTAATTTGCAAAATGACCAGAATTTCCAGTACTCAATGGAAGAGTTAGCGAATTTATCTCAAGCACTTGAGGTAGAAATAGTAGGTGAGGTGACACAAAATTTAGAACGCATCAACCCCTCACACTATGTTGGAACAGGGAAAATCGAGGAAATAAAACGTTTCATTGATGAAACAGATGCAAATCTAATTATTTTTAATGATGAGCTTTCTCCTTCTCAAATTCGTAATCTTGAGCATGATTTAGAATGTAAAGTTATTGACCGTACGATGTTAATACTTGATATTTTTGATCGCCGTGCAAAAACACGAGAAGCAAAAATGCAAGTAGAATTAGCTCAGCTCCAATATATGCTGCCAAGGTTAGTAGGACTCCATGCCTCTCTTTCAAGACAAGGCGGTGGTACTGGAGGGGGCTTTAGAAACCGTGGTGCTGGTGAAACGAAGTTGGAGCTAGACAGACGAAAAATTGAGGACCAAATTGCTAAACTTCGAAAAGATTTGATAAATGTGCAGGAACAGCGTGAAACACAAAGAAAAAAACGTCGTAAAAATGAAATTCCTGTTGTTTCACTTGTTGGATATACAAATGCAGGGAAATCATCTATCATGAATCAATTACTTCGAAAATTAGGACAGGAAGAAAATAAGCAAGTATTTGAAAAAGATATGCTTTTTGCAACTCTTGATACCTCAGTACGAAATATAGAGCTGCCAGATAAAAAGTCTTTTCTTTTAACGGATACAGTCGGATTTGTTAGCAAATTGCCTCATCACTTAGTAAAGGCCTTTCGTTCTACATTAGAAGAGGCTAGGGAAGCTGATTTGTTATTACATGTTGTCGATGTTTCAAACGAAGAGTATCGTTTTATGATGGATGTTACAAATAAAACATTGAAAGATGTTGGTGTAGAAGATATTCCAACAGTTTATGTATATAATAAGTCGGATGTTGCAGATGTTAACTATCCTTTGGTTAGTGGCGATAATATTTGGATTTCCGCCAGAGAAGGGATGGGGCTGGATGAGTTAATTCAAAAGATTCGCCAGCATATATTTTCGAATTACTTAACTTGTGAAATGTTAATCCCCTATGATAAAGGTGATATCGCTGCATACTTGAGTGCTAATGCTCTAATAAAAGAAATGGAATATGGTGAACGTGGAACAATAATTAAGGTTGAATTAAAAGAGTCGGTAATGAAAAAATATGAACAATACGTAATAAAATAGTAAAAATAGGTAACGATAAAAAGGTCGTTACCTATTTTTTTATTGAGGAAAAAGAGCTAATATTATTTTGAAATAATAGAGCTAAGCCATTATTGATGCTAAATGAAGAAAAATAGAAAGAATTTATAGAAGATAAAGAAATTTCGAACTTTTTTATAATATATTGAAAAAACTTTCAAAATGCTTTATTGTAAAAAAACAGTTGTCAGACAATTGATTACTTCGAACTAAATTGTCAGAAAAAACTAACATTTAATAAAACGGAAGAGGGTATTTTGATGTACAGCAAAGAAGAAATAGTCAAATCCGTTCCTCAAAAGGGCTTCTTTGGACATCCAAAAGGATTATTTACATTATTCTTTACTGAGTTCTGGGAACGATTTTCTTACTATGGAATGCGCGCCATTCTTATTTTCTATATGTATTATGAGCTACATGAAGGCGGTTTAGGATTAGATCGCGGAACTGCCAACTCTATTATGGCGATGTATGGTTCATTAGTATATATGTCTGGTGTTATTGGCGGATGGTTTGCGGACAGAGTATGGGGAACGCGTAAGACCGTATTTTACGGTGGAATATTAATCATGATTGGTCACATAATATTAGCATTACCACTAGGCTTTACAGGGCTGTTAATATCAATGCTATTTATTATTATTGGGACAGGCTTATTAAAGTCGAATGTTTCAACAATCGTCGGAGATATGTATGACGAAAAAGATAACCGTCGTGATTCAGGCTTTAGCATTTTCTATATGGGTATTAACATGGGTGCATTCATTGCTCCGTTTATTGTTGGAACAATTGGTGAAACAGTTAACTTCCATTTAGGATTTGGTATCGCAGCAATCGGTATGTTTATTGGTTTAATTGTGTTCTATATAACACAAAAGAAAAATCTGGGATTAGCAGGTCAAGAGATTCCAAATCCAATGAACGAACTTGAGAAAAAGAAAGCGCTTCGAAATTTCGCAATTGGAATTATCGCAATATTGGTAATTGGTGGTATTCTTTATGCTACTGGAAATTTAACAATGGCAGTGTTTAGTTTAATTATTACAACACTTGGTATATTAATTCCTACAATATTCTTTTTTGTTATGTATCGCAGTCCTAAAACAAATAAAGATGAAAAATCTCGTTTGTTAGCTTATATCCCTTTATTTATTGCAGCGGTAATGTTCTGGGCGATCCAAGAACAAGGTGCAACAATTTTAGCTACGTATGCTGATACTCGAACGGATTTATCGGTTGGAGGCTTTGAACTTCAAGCATCTTGGTTCCAATCTCTAAATCCATTGTTCATCATTATTTTTGCACCAGTCTTTGCGTGGTTATGGTTGCGTCTAGGCAATAAACAACCATCAACACCTAAGAAGTTTGCCATTTCATTATTCTTTGCTGGTCTATCATTCTTAGTCATGATTATCCCAGCTAAAATGTCAGGAGGAACAGAACTTGTAAGTCCTTGGTGGTTAGTTCTATCATTCTTCCTAGTTGTAGTAGGGGAGTTATTATTATCTCCGGTTGGATTGTCAGCAACTACAAAACTTGCTCCAGCTGCGTTTGCAGCTCAAACAATGTCACTATGGTTCTTAACTAGTGCTGCTGCCCAAGCTATAAATGCACAACTTGTACTTGTTTATGAAGCAGTATCAGAAATTACGTACTTTGGTGCACTTGGAGCTATGTCAATTATTCTAGGAGTTATTTTGCTAGTTTTAACTCCGATTATTTCAAAGGCAATGCGTGGAATTAATTAATATAAAATATCGGTCCTTTTGTTGCAGAAGTGGGTATCTCATATGTGTATGAGTACCCACTTTTTCTAGTATGTATGTATTATTTGGGGATAAATAGAAAAAAATACAAATTACTCATTATCCTTTCGCAAAAAAATGTTAACCTAAATTGGTACCAACAATTTGAAAGGATGGAATAATAATGAAAAAAGTAGTCATGCTATGTTTGGTAAGTTTATTAGTGCTAGCTTTATCGGCATGTAATAGTACTGCTGAGCCAACATCAGGAGAAGAGGGAAAAGAAGTTAGTAACAAAAGTGAGCTAACTTTACAAGAAGTTTATGAAAAGGCAATAGAACGACAAAACACATTGGAAAGTGTTAGTGCAGATATTAATATGAACCAAAAAATGGAGTTAAATGATGGTACTGAAGCTTATGAAATGGGCTCATCTGCTGATATGACAATGGATATGGTTAGCGAACCGCTATCTATGCATATAGATGGAGCAATGACAATGGCAGATCCTGCGACGGGAGAAAATATGAACGTTGATATGGAAATGTACATGTCTGAGGAAGGGTTTTTCATGGAAAACCCTGAAACGAAGCAGTGGATGAAGCTTCCATCTGAACAATTTGAAGCAATCGCCGGACAAACTGTAAATCAAGTGAATGCGTCCGAACAGTTAAAACAGTTTGAATCATTTATTGAAGATTTTACTTTTGAACAAACTGAAACAGAATATGTATTGAAATTAAATGCAGCTAGTGAAAAGTTTAGTGAATTTATTTTAGAACAAATGCGAGTAACGGAAATGATGGGTGTGACTGAAGAAGAACAAAAAATCATTGAGAATATGAAGTTCGATAATATTAATTATGTAATTAAAATTGATAAAGAAACATTCGATATTCATGCGATGGATACAATTTTTGATATCACAATTGACATTGATGGGAAATCAATGAAGATTTCAACGGATGCAAAAATAGCGTTCAACAACTTCAATGAAGTCGAAGCCATCACAATACCACTAGAAGTAATTGATCAAGCTGTAGAAGTTCAATACTAAACTTTTTAGAACTTAATTCAAGAAATTTGAATTAAGTTCTTTTTACTTGGAAATAAAGACTAAAATTTAATGATCTCTTCGAAATCAAGGTGCTAAGAATATATCGAAAGGAAAGACAGTTATTTTGCCTTTACGCTTTTTCTCGAAAAACATCTTATATGAAGATTTTAATAGCTTAAACCGTATAATGTTATAATAATATATATACCATACAATTTTTTTTTAGTTTATCTTATGACATTTATCCTTCCTTCTAATATATTTCCTGCACTTTACAAACCCTTTTTTTAATATTTAAATGATTGTTATTTAGTCTGAAATGGTGATAAAAGTTCTCAATTAGTATTGGAGTAGAAAAAATTATATGCTATAATAAAATATAATGAATAATGATAATCATTTTCACTATAAAATAAAATTATCGGGGATTATAATGAGACTTTGGATTTTAGTACTAGCCGCAATTGTATTATCGAGTATATCGTTATTTCTTGGTGCTACAGACATTACACCAATGGATTTACTAGATTTCGGTTCTGATGAAGCAGAAATCTTCTATATTAGCCGTATTCCTCGCCTAGCTTCTATTATATTAGCTGGTATTGGAATGAGTGTTGCTGGTTTAATAATGCAAAGTTTAAGTAGAAATAAATTTGTATCGCCAACAACTGCAGGTACATTAGACGCTGCTAAGCTCGGGATTCTAATTTGTATGCTTTTATTTACAAGTGCGAGCTATACACAGCAAATAATATTTTGCTTCGCCTTTGCGTTAATAGGGACACTTGTATTTATGCAAATTTTAAACCGTATTAAATTTAAAGATGCAATTTTCATTCCATTAATCGGGATTATGTACGGTAACATATTATCTGCTATCACTGTATTTTTTGCGTATGAGGCAGATTTACTTCAAAATATCGATGCATGGTTAATTGGAGATTTCTCATTAATCATTAAAGGTCGATATGAACTTCTATATTTAAGTATTCCAGTATTGATTATTGCGTACATATATGCGAATCGTTTTACTGTAGCGGGGATGGGAGAAGATTTTGCAAAAAATCTTGGAGTTCATTATAAGTTTGTGCTGAACTTAGGATTAGTGCTGGTAGCCCTAATTTCTACTACAGTAGTTTTAACGGTAGGGATTATACCATTTTTAGGGTTAATCGTTCCTAACCTTGTATCTATATTTAAGGGAGATAATTTAGCAAAGACGCTGCCACATACTGCTCTATTAGGTGTTGTATTTTTATTAGCATGTGATATTGTTGGACGAATTATTATTTATCCGTATGAGATACCAATTAGTTTAACAGTCGGTGTAATCGGCAGTGCTATCTTCTTAATCATGTTGTTTAGGGGGAGAGCATATGCGAAATAGTGTGAAATTAATATTACTAGCTGTTATTGCAATTGTGTGTATTTTACTTTATGCATTCTATGACATAAAAGGCGGCTTTAGCTACGCATTTCCAAGAAGGCTTATAAAAATTTTTGCAATGTCAATCACGGGTATTGCTATTGCTTATTCAACTGTTGTCTTCCAAACAATTACCCATAACAGAATTTTAACGCCTTCTGTTATGGGTCTTGACTCAATGTATCAAGTTGTACAAACGTGTATATATTTCTTTCTAGGGTCGACTTCAATTTTAGTTATTAATAAGTATTTAAACTTTACAATTTCTATTGTTCTAATGGTGTTGTTTGCTCTTATTTTATATCGCTTCCTATTTAGGGCAGATAAGTTCCCAATTTATTTCTTATTGTTAGTAGGGATGGTTCTTGGAACACTGCTGGGAAGTGCAACGACATTTTTACAAGTATTGATAGATCCTAATGAATATTTGAATTTACAGAGTAAGTTGTTTGCAAGTTTTTCAAAGGTAAATGCCGATTTAGTGTGGGTAGCATTTGCAATTCTAATAGTGGCGTTTATTTATGGCTTTAAAATCATGCGACAGCTAGATGTTATGTCTTTAGGACGAGAGAACGCAATTAATCTTGGTGTGAATTATGACAGACTTGTTATGAATGTCCTTGTACTATCTGCAATTTTAATTGCAACATCGACAGCTCTTGTTGGTCCAATAACATTTTTAGGTTTGATTGTGGCAAATCTCTCATATCAATATTTACCGACATACAAACACTCTGTATTGATAGCTGGTGCAAGCTTAATTAGTATTATTGCGTTGGTTGGAGGACAGTTTATTGTAGAACATATTTTTGAACTATCTACAACTTTAAGTGTCATTATTAACTTTATAGGTGGAATATACTTTATTTACTTACTATTAAGGGAAAGTAGGGCTGCAGGATGATTCAAGTTAAAGAATTAAGTAAATTCTTTGGAAAGAAAGCAGTAGTTGATAACGTTTCCGTAACTATTGAAACTGGTAAAATAACATCTTTTATTGGTCCAAATGGTGCGGGGAAATCAACACTACTTTCAATGGTTAGTCGTTTACTTAACGCTGATACAGGTGAAGTGCTATTAGATACTAATGATGTTCGCCGTATCAAATCTGATGAATTCGCTAAACGCGTATCTATATTAAAACAATCTAATTTCATGAATGTGCGATTGACGATTCGTGAGCTCGTTTCTTTCGGTCGATACCCATACTCAAAAGGTCGTTTAACGAATGAGGATATAAAATATGTTGACCAAGCACTTGAATATATGAACTTAATTGATATTCAACATAGTTATTTAGATGAATTATCTGGCGGTCAACGTCAGCGTGCGTTTATCGCAATGGTAATTGCACAGGACACTGATTATGTATTGCTTGATGAACCACTAAATAACTTGGATATGAAGCATTCAGTTCAAATCATGAAAATTTTGCGCAAGCTTGTAGATGAACTTGGCAAAACTGTAGTTATCGTTCTTCATGATATTAACTTTGCTTCTGTTTATTCAGATCGTATTGTTGCATTAAAGGATGGTCGAGTGGTTAAAGAAGGACCAACAGATGAAATTATTAATTCAGATGCACTAAAGCAAATTTATGATATGGATATCCCTGTACAAGAGCAAAATGGATGCCGTATTTGTGTATATTTTAATTCTCATTCTTAAGAAGTAAAATGATTTAGGGAAGCATTTCTGTTTTTCTAAATCATTTTTTATGCTTAATAAGCAGTTATAAAGTTTTTAGAAAACAATAGTTTTTACCTAATTTGGGGGAATAGTGTGTGTATTCTTTAAAATCGAATAGGTGTCTAAAATGATGGATGGCTATAAAAAGTCGATCAAAAATGTAGTATAGTCCAACCCCTTTCTTAACATATTTAACAAAATTAACAAATTATAAAAAAAGACATTGACGAATACGATAAGAATGATATAATTTCAATTAGTTGATAATGATTATCAGTATCGATAAATGATAGGAGAGAATAAAATATGAAGAATTGGAAGTTATTAACGGTTGTTATGGCTATGCTACTTTTAGTTTTAACAGCTTGTGGTTCTAAAGAGGAAGAAGTAAGTGAGGAAACAAACAATGCAGCTGAAACGGAGACAGAAACTGCAACAGAAGAAGCTTCAGCTTTTCCACTAACAATTAAATCTACAGTTGAAGGCTATGAAGATGTAACTTTTGATAAAGCTCCAGAAAAAATCGTTGTATTCGATTATGGATTCTTAGATACATTAGACGCTTTAGGTGTTGATGTAATGGCTGTTGCTAAAGGGAATTTCCCAGAACATTTAGCTAAATATGCTGATGATAAATATTTAAATGCTGGTGGTTTAAAAGAACCGTTACTTGAAGACATTGCTGCAATGGAACCAGATGCAATTTTCATTTCTGGTCGTCAAGGCGACTTCTATGAACAGTTAAGCGATATTGCACCAACAGTATTTGTTGGAACTGATACTTCAAATTACTATGATTCATTCAAAGCATCAGTTAATATTGCAGGTCAATTGTTCGATAAACAAGAAGAAGCAGATGCTAAACTTGCTGAAATTGATAAAGCTTTAGAAGAAGTAAAAGCAATCGCTGCTGATAGCGGTAAAGCTTTAGTAACTCTTTACAATGAAACATTATCTGCATATGGCCCTGGAGATGGTTCACGTTATGGACATGTACACAGTGTATATGGGTTTACACCTGCTGATGAATCACTTGAAAATTCAACTCACGGTGCTAAATTAAGCTATGAACAAGTATTAGAAATTAACCCAGATGTTTTATTCGTAGTTGACCGTGTAGCTGCTACAGGTGGAGAATCAAACATTAAAGAAGCAATCGAAAATGATATTATTAACAAAACAACAGCTGCTCAGAATGGTAAAATTATTTACTTAGATGGTGCTCTATGGTACTTAGCTGGAGGCGGTTTACAATCTGAGCTATTAAAAATTCAAGAGATTATTGAGAAATTAAGTTAATAATTACTTTTCTCGAGGAGGAAAAAAATGTTTGTTCAAATTAAGCGAATAATTGTAACTGAAGGAAATTCAGATAAGGTTGTAGAACGTTTTTCAGCGAAGAAAAGTAGTCCATCTTTGTTAGAGCAACAACCTGGTTTTATTGATAAACAAGTATTAGTGAAAAAAGTAAGACGAGGCGATGAAGAGGTTGTTATAATGATACGTTGGGAGTCAGAGGAAGCATGGAAAGGCTGGGAGAAGCATCCTGATCATATAGCTGGACATAGGGCGAATGCTGGAAAACCGAAACCAGATTATATAGTTGAGTCAAGCCAAGATGTATATAATGTTGCTAATTAATCCCGAATATCGGGATTTTTTTTGTTCTTGGGCATATTTTAAATACAAATGGTAAAATGCAATTAGATTATCCTTTCTCTAGGGGTGGAATTGCAGTGAAAAATTGGAGATTTACGATTGCCATTATTACTCTGTTTATTTTTATTGGATTACTCTTAAGTTACGAGAAGTCTCCGATAATATGGCTAGATAATACAATGTCTGAACTTTTGGGTGGCAATTCTTTTATTGTTGCATTTCACTATATTGGTAATACAAGTACTATTATTATCGTTGCGATCTTTATGTTAATTTTTCTTTGGCTGAGACAACGAAATTATTTAGGAATGGCATTTGTTTTATTAACTGTTGCAGCTGGAAAGGTTTTAAATCAAATAATAAAAAATTGGATAGACCGTCCTAGACCTGAGATTTTGGATCAGTTAACTACGTTTAGTTTTCCATCGGGTCACGCGATGCTCTCATTGTTGTACTTATTTACAATAGCCTATTTATTTTCAGAAATTTTATCAAATAAAAAGAAAGTTATTATAATATGGATTTTGGCTATTGTCCTTTCATTCTTTATAGGACTATCAAGAATTGCTGAAAGCCGTCATTATGCTTCAGATGTAATCGCTGGGTGGTGCTTAGGGTATAGCTGGTTTGTTTTTTGTGCTGCTTGGTATGAGTGGAAAAAAAGAAAGTACCTTAATAGTAAATTAAATAATTGAGCAAAATTTTTTGAAATCAAAAATATGCTGTTCAAAAATAAAGAGCCTTATTACATAAATAATGTAATAAGGCTCTTTAAATTTTTGAAAGATGAAGAACAAATGCATTATTTATAACAAAACAACCAAATTATACAAAGAACATATTATAAAACGTTATGACTATATTTAAAAGTTTTCCTTGTGCATAAGATATAACTTGAGTAAAAAAAGTTGCACAAAGGAAACTTTTGAATATATAATACTATTATAAAAATAAAGAGAGGATAAGGATACTAAATGGAAGGTAATGTCATTTTGGCACTAGGTTTAACTTTATTTGCGGGCTTAGCAACAGGGGTAGGATCATTAATTGCTTTCTTTACATCTAGAACAAATAAAAAATTCCTTTCCATTGCATTAGGCTTTTCGGCGGGAGTTATGATTTATGTATCGTTGGTGGAGATCTTTGTAAAAGCAAAAGATTCATTAACAGCCGCGTTAGGTGAGACACAGGGCTATTGGATGACAGTTGTCGGATTTTTTGCAGGGATAATATTTATAGCGCTTATTGATCGCTTTATTCCAAAGAAAAATAATCCACATGAAGTAAAAACTGTTGAGGACGTACATGCAGCAGAACTAAATGCAAAAGCAATTAATGAAGAACAACTAATGAAAATGGGGTTATTTACTGCTTTAGCAATTGGTATTCATAACTTTCCAGAAGGAATTGCAACGTTTATGTCAGCAATTCAAGATCCAAATGTCGGAATTGCTATTGCGATTGCGGTTGCCATTCATAATATCCCAGAAGGAATTGCAGTGGCTGTTCCGATTTATTTTGCAACAGGCAATCGTAAAAAGGCATTTAAATTATCATTCATTTCTGGTCTAGCTGAGCCGGTTGGGGCTATTGTTGCATTTTTAATTTTAATGCCATTTTTAAATGACATTATGTTCGGAGTAATATTTGCTGCTGTTGCAGGAATTATGGTATTTATTTCACTAGATGAACTATTGCCTGCTGCAAAAAAATATGATGAAACGCATTTATCAATTTATGGTCTCGTAGCAGGGATGGCAGTTATGGCTATTAGTTTACTGCTATTAGCATAAAAGAGGACGTCTCACATAAGACGTCCTCTTGTATAAGGCGTATGGCGAAGCCGACAGTCGCAACCTTTTATACGGTGAAATGCGAAGTCCAAAAGTCGGAAAAATTTTTGTGCGATCTAAGGCAAAACCGAAAACTCTTTTTACTTTGTTTTATTATGACGCAGTAGTAGCATTTTCTGAGGCTACTGTAAAATGTTTATTCTCATACCGTGGATTTTCAATTTCATCTAGCACTGCGACGGCATAATCTGCATAGCTTACATAGCTAAGATGCTGTGAATTTAAAAGCAGTCGATCTTTCCCCAATATATAATGACCAGTTCTAGGGCCATCAGAATCAAATAATGGGGAAGGGCTTAAGAACGTCCACCGGATAGAAGAGTTTTGTAAATCGATTAAGTTTTGTAATTGCTGATTGGCGATTGATTTATATTCTTTAGGGAATTCTGGGAGATCTATTAATCGTATTTTATATCCATTATCTTTAAATAGAATTCCGGCGCCGCCAACGACAAATAGCTTCGTTTGACTATTCTTTAATAAAGAAATTAAATAGCGCCCAGCTTTAACATGCAGGCTTTCTTCTCCTGGAAATGTACCGAATGCATTTACAAGTACATCAAACTGTGTTGCATCTTCTTTCGTTAAATCAAAGATTTCCTTTTCCAAAATTGTAATATTCATGTTTGGTAATGCTTTTTTGTTTCGAGCAATAGCCGTTATATCATGATTCCTCATTTTAGCTTCAATTAATATATTGCTGCCAACTTTCCCAGTCGCTCCAATTATGCCGATTTTCATTTTGAGCTACTCCTTTCTAATGATTTTTAATAAACCATTAAATAAAACTGTTTCTCACACTAAAAGGACTAGTAATCCTGAAAATCATGGTATGTTGACATCTTATGAAAACCGTTGGCCAGCTATATTTAAAGGTTCTATGTCAAATGTTGGGGTGAAGTGATATTACACGGCACCCCGATTATCCTAAATGAACCCCAATTTTCTTATATAAATTATTTAATAAAATTTTCGCTTTAAAGTGTTCATAGCTTCTAAAACCATAAGCATTGCGCTTCAAAACTTTTGATTTATTATTAATTCCTTCTAAAAAACCATTTGAATATCCAAAACTTAAACTATTTAAAATTTCAACTTGCCAATTTTTTAGCGTTTGAATAGCCTTTAAAAATGCCGGAATATTTGCTTCTTCTACCTTTCGGTAAAAGGCTTCTAATCTTTTTTTTATTTCTATCAAATCATTTGAAGTTTTTGCCCAATCAAACCATTCGCAGTAAGCTTCTTTTAATTCATAGGCTTGCTTTAGTTCCTTCGACATTCCTATGTAACGATTTAAGTACCAACGATTCGTTTCTGTTAACTTATCAAATCGTTTATATAGTACGTGACGCATTTTCTTACATTTCTTTCGATCATATGCATGCCATTCTTTTTGAACATTTCGACGTACTTCATCTAGTGCCCAGTAAATATAACGACAATAATGAAAGCGATCCGCAATAATAATCGGGCGATTTAACGCCTTCCTAACTGCTGCTTTAAAGCTTGGATTCATGTCCATAACCACAATTTCTACATCTGCACCGTATTTCATCAAGTAATCCTTAATGGTTTCTTTTCTACGATTTGGTAAAATATCAATTGGTTCATGTGTTTCCGCATTGGCAATAATTAATTGATAAGTTCCCGCATCGGTATCTGCTTTATATTCATCAATCGCGATACATTTTGGTAAATGAACCCCTTCATTTAATTGTTCCTTTACTACTTCTTTAAAGCGACGAATCACTGTTGAGCTTGATGTACCAAGTACTTCAGCTGCTTCTTTAAATGTTTTTGCCTTTATTGAACGGATTCGTACAACTTGATTCCATTCTTTCGAGAAACGTTGATATTTATCCACGAAAGGGGATTTTTCTGAAAAACGTTTCCCACATTGGCATACATAACGACGACGTTTATAAAAAAGGACGGTTAATCGTTCAAACCATTTTAAATGATTAATTTTTTGAATTCGATAATCATGGACTTTTGATGTTATATTCTTGCATGCTGGACATTGATGTTCTTTTTTTGGTATGGAAACGTGTAGAACAATACGTTCCCCCATCTCCTCCACCTTATGAACAGTTACACCTTTTAATCCTGGAATATTCATGTTAAAATTCATTTGCACGTATCACCTTTCATTGCTTGTTTCTCGACAATTCAAGTATATAGAAATCGGTGATTACGTGCTTTTTTATTTATGAAATTTTTTCAAACCCCAACAAATATTATAGAGCCTATTTAAATAACTAACCCAAAAAAGATGCCCAATGATTCAATATATGATTCATTGGGCATTTGTATTAGTTTTTTAGTCAAATTCCTTAGGCTAGTACGTCATTTTTTACTTCAACTACACATACACCTTGTTGATCAGCTTTTGTTAATAATATTTCATGTGTAGGAAACTGTTTTTCTAATTTATTGATGAACTGCTCTTCTATTTCAGTCGGAATAATAGATATAACAGTAGGACCAGCTCCACTAAGTGCTGTACCATATGCGCCAGCCTCTCGAGCAGCATAATGAATTTCATTAAAGTAAGGAATCAGTTTTGCACGGAATGGCTCATGGAATAAATCAGATTCCATATAGCGGCCTATCCGTTCATAATCTTTTAAGATTAAAGAAGCTGCTAACATATTAGCATTTGCACTTGCACTAACAGCATAGCTTCGGTCATACTGATCCGGTAATACTCTACGAGCTTCCGTAGTCTTTAATTCAACAGTCGGGATGAACACTACGAAGGAAGCATCTAAATCTTGTATATGGATCGTATCGACATTTCCGTTTTCATCCATTGTGGAAATTGTTAAACCGCCAAGAACGGAAGCTGATGAATTATCAGGATGTCCTTCAATTTGCGAAGAGATATCTAATTTTTCTTGTGTAGATAAATTTAAGTCGCAGACGATATTGGCTAATTCAATCGCAGCAACAATAGCTGCTGCACTACTTCCTAATCCTCGTGCAAAAGGTAATTCACTCGTCATTTCGATTCGGCAAGCAGGTAGTTCTTTGTTAAATCGCGCTGCTGTTTCTTTTGCAATTTTGTAGATTAAATGATCTTTTATTTCGAATTCTTTTGGTAGATGGTCAGATAAATGAATAATTTCCCATTTGTCTGATAGAGACACTGTTAGATTTAAGTATAAGGACAAGCTAAGCCCAATGGAATCAAACCCAGGTCCTAAGTTAGCAGTGCTCCCAGGGACAGTGATTTGCCATTTTTTACTCATAAAATTCCCTCGATATATTGACGAATTTCTTCTTCATCATTTTTAAGTGATACTAAATCGACTTTAGATACACTCATTGCTGTATCAGGGTCTTTTAATCCATTGCCAGTAAATACAGTAACAACGCGACTACCTTTAGTGATTTTGCCGTTGTTAACGGATTTAATAACACCAGCAAGTGATGCTGCAGAACCAGGCTCAACAAAAATACCTTCAGAACGAGCAATTAATTGATAAGCTGCTAAAATTTCATCATCCGTAACAGAATCAATAATACCTTCTGATTCATCACGCGCAGCCTCAGCTAATTTCCAGCTTGCTGGGTTCCCGATTCGAATTGCTGTTGCGACTGTTTCAGGATTTGTAATAGGTTCACCTTTAACAATTGCAGCAGCACCTTCTGCTTCAAAGCCATACATTTTTGGTAAACCAGTATTTTTTGCTTCATTATATTCTTTGAAGCCTTTCCAGTAGGCACTAATGTTTCCTGCGTTGCCCACAGGAATGCATAGGTATTCAGGCGCTTGTCCTAAACTATCTACAATTTCAAATGCAGCAGTTTTTTGCCCTTCAATACGGTATGGGTTTACTGAGTTGACTAGTTTAACAGGTGTTGTTTCACTAACTTGGCGAACAATTGCAAGTGCATCGTCAAAGTTGCCATCAATTTCGATGATTTTTGCTCCATACATACATGCTTGAGCTAATTTACCAAGTGCAACTTTTCCTTTAGGTATTACAACAATAGATTGAATACCAGCACGTGCTGCATATGCAGATGCAGCAGCTGATGTATTGCCGGTAGATGCACAGATAACACATTTTGCACCATCTTCAATTGCTTTTGCTACAGCAAAGACCATACCACGGTCTTTAAATGATCCTGTTGGATTTGCGCCTTCGATTTTACCGTATAATTCAATGCCTAATTCCTTGGACAGATTTACTAAGTGAATAAGAGGAGTATTACCTTCATTTAAAGTTAATGCAGGTGTGTTTTCAGTAACAGGTAAAAATTCTTTATATTCTTCTATAAGACCTTTCCACATAGCGAACATTCTCCTTTTGTTCTCACTGGATGAACAGTTGTTTGTATATAAAAGACATTTTAACGCAAGTTAGAGGTAGATTTCAATAGAAAATGATAATTTAACAAAATTATAAAAAGGCCAAAATCTCCTTGTCACTTTATTAAAACAGGTGTATTGTTATAAGTGTAAATTCAAATGTAAAGACAGGTGAATATAAGTGGATGTAAAAAAGAGTACAGCACCAATTTCACGCAATAAATTATTAGGAGTTGCTGGAGTTGGCTGGATGTTTGATGCAATGGATGTTGGAATATTGTCTTTCGTCATCGCCGCATTAGCCGCTGATTGGGGACTAAATTCTACACAAATGGGTTGGATAGGAAGTACTAACTCTATTGGTATGGCAGTTGGTGCCTTGGTATTTGGTATTTTTGCAGATAAAATAGGGCGCAAACAGATTTTTATGTGGACCTTAATCATTTTTTCTGTTGCTAGTGGTCTCTCTGCATTAACGACGACATTTGTTGCATTTATGATTTTACGATTCTTTGTTGGTATGGGGTTAGGAGGGGAGCTGCCAGTTGCTTCAACCCTAGTATCGGAAAGTGTAGAAGCAAAAGAACGCGGTCGAGTAGTAGTGTTGCTAGAAAGCTTTTGGGCTGCAGGGTGGCTTATAGCTGCGGTTATTTCTTATTTTGTAATACCAGCTGAATTCTGGCCAATTGAAGGATGGCGGGTTGCTTTAATCCTAACAGCAATTCCAGCATTTTATGCGGTTTATATCAGAATGCATTTACCTGACTCACCTCAGTTTGCAGCCAAACCAGAAGCAAAAAATCGTTCCATTATGCAAAATATGGCGGGGGTTTGGAAGAAAAAATATGTCCGTTCAACTTTGATGCTTTGGATTCTATGGTTTACGGTAGTTTTTTCTTACTATGGAATGTTTCTATGGTTGCCTAGTGTAATGGTTGGAAAAGGGTTTGACTTAATATCAAGCTTTAAGTACGTTCTAATAATGACTATCGCACAGCTTCCCGGCTATTTTACAGCAGCGTGGTTTATAGAGAAGTTTGGACGGAAATTCGTCCTTGTGACGTATTTAATCGGTACTGCTGCAAGTGCATATGTATTTGGTAATGCTGAAACCGTAACGGCATTACTTATATCAGGTATTTTATTATCATTCTTTAATTTAGGAGCATGGGGAGCATTATATGCTTATACTCCAGAACAATATCCGATGGTTATTCGTGGAACCGGTGCGGGGATGGCCGCCGCAGTAGGCCGTATAGGAGGAATTTTTGGTCCTCTACTTGTTGGCTATTTATTAAAGCTTGAATATAGTATTGGGTCTATTTTTGCAATATTTTGCGTATCGATACTTATTGGGGCTGCAGCAGTATTATTTTTAGGAAAAGAAACAAAACAAACAGAATTAGAATTATAAGCTTTAAAAAGAACGTGTGTTGCCAAATTACCTTTACAGTAATAAGGATTATGAGAATTGGGTTAAATAGTTCATTTGCAAGTAGAATGCTAAGTACTGATGGAGTATTTTTAAACTTATATTTAGAGGGACTGCCTAAAAAAATGGGCAGTCTTTTCATTTCTTCAATTTTATCTGAGGGAATCGTACTAAGATTTGACAAATTTTTGACTTTCTAATTTAGCATAATAAAGTTTTTTCTGAAAACTCATTGTATTCAATCAATAATAGTGTTAACCTATCTCTTATTAAATTGTACAATTTACAAAATAAGGAGGTAGTCGAAGTTAAAATGGGCATATGTGATGATATAAAGAAGCGTTTTATCCGTTTATCTCGAGGACAACGCAAGGTTGCTCAATTTGTCATTGATAACCCAAATATCATAGCGACTCATATAGCTTCCGATGTTGGGAAGTTGATAGGTGTTAGTGAATCGACTGTTATTCGGTTCTGTTATGCGATGGAATTATCTGGTTTTTGTGAATTGCAAGAGAAGGTTAAAGAAGATCTAATGGAAAAGAAAGAATCTCCTATTTATGATCATCCGCTTTTAACAAAAAAACATGAGCATCTTGTCAGTGAGGTGATGAATCGTGATATCACGAGTATTTTAAGTACGATTCAACAAGTTGATGAGGACAAGTTCGAACAAGCTATAAAGTGGATGCATGAAATGAAATTCTTATATGTATTAGGCTTTAGACAATCTTCACCTTCTGCAAATTTCTTAACAAGCACTTTAAGCAGTTATCGCAAGCATGTAAAACAAATCCAGCACGATGTGGAGAATATTGTACAGCAGATTAGCGGAATGGATGATCAATCGCTGCTCATCGTAATCGCTCTAGATACTGTACTTGAAGATGTATTGACGATTACAAAACTATCGAAAAATAAGAATGCCAAAGTAATCGCAATTACAAGCTCAAATTTATCACCAATTCGTGATTATGCAGATGTCATCTTTACGGTAGGTAGGCATAAGCATTCTTCAACAGAAGTAATTACAGCATCACATTCACTAATTCATGCACTTATTGAAGGAATGGTTGCACAAAATAAAAAACAATATACATCATTCCAAAAATCTAATGCACAAATAGAGAGTAACTTTTTATTTTTAGATAAAGCACAAAATATCTAATCATACTTTCGAGAGCGTATTCGTAAATTGCGGGGGCATTTACGAATGCGCTTTTTATAAGAAAAGCGGAAGGCGCTCGTTCAGCTCCGACAACAACTGGAGGGGCAGACGAAAGGGCGCTTTTTGCCCTTGAAGGAAGCACCGAAGTTGTCGAGGAGCAAGCGCCTGAAGCTGGACAATAAGAAAAGCGGAAGGCGCTCGTTCACTCTAAAAACACATCAAGTTCTATTTTTCTATTCAGTAACAGGTATGATAAAATATACTCGGAATTAAGAACATTCATAAATAGGAGGAACTCATTGAATGAGCAAAGTATTAGTTTTCGGACATAAAAATCCAGATACAGACACAATCACTTCTGCACTCGTTTATGCATATTTAAAACAACAACTTGGCGTAGATGCAGAGGCAGTACGTCTAGGAGAAGTGAACAACGAGACAAAATATGCATTAGAAAAGTTTGGTTTCGAAGCACCACGATTAATTGAAAATGTTGCAAATGAAGCAAGCGAAGTAATTTTAGTGGACCACAATGAGCGTCAGCAATCTGCAGATGGAATTGAAGAAGTTAAAGTAACAGAAGTAATCGATCATCACCGTATTGCAAATTTTGAAACTTCTGATCCGCTTTACTACCGAGCAGAACCTGTTGGCTGTACAGCAACAATTTTGAATAAAATTTTTAAAGAAAATAATGTTGAGATTCCTTCAAATATAGCAGGATTAATGCTTTCTGCAATTGTTTCTGACACATTATTATTTAAATCGCCAACTTGTACAGAACAAGATGTAAAGGCTGGGCAAGAGTTAGCTGAAAAAGCTGGTGTAGATGCTAATGAGTATGGTTTAGCGATGTTAAAAGCGGGTGCAGACCTTTCTGATAAATCACTGGAAGACTTGCTATCATTAGATGCGAAAGAATTTACATTTGGTGAAGTAAAGTCAATAGTTGCTCAAGTAAATGCAGTTGACGTAAATGATGTATTAAATCGCAAGGATGAATTAGTAAGTTTATTGAATAAAAACATTGAAGAAAATGGCTTACAATTATTCTTCTTCGTTGTAACTGATATTTTAAATAACGATTCTACAGCTGTAGTTGTAGGAAGCGCAGCTGAAGCAGCAGCAAAAGCATTTGGTAAACAATTAGACAACGACTTAGTTGACTTACCTGGTGTTGTATCACGTAAAAAACAAATCGTGCCAGTATTAACAGAAGCACTTTAATTAAAAAAGGAGGGGCGTTACAGTAAAGTTTTCTTTTCTGTAACGCCCCCCTTTTTATTAATTAAACATTGCTCCTTGTGACAATAACTATCCTTATCGCAGTAAAGTTAATTAAACGTAGTTTTTTTGGATGGATCCTTTTTACATTTATTTCTTTAATTTTAAAGGGTAGACAGCTGGTCCTTCTATTATATCTCCATTTTTATCAAAGCGGGATCCATGGCATGGACAGTCCCATGTTTCATCGGCCTCATTCCATCTTGTTTTACATCCTAGATGTGTACATTTAGGTGCTTCAATTCTTGTAATATAACCACCAACTAGACTTGTTGCAACAAAACCAATATTTTTTAAGGAATATAAAAGATTTTTGCCAAATTGTCCTCTTGAAGGGCTATACAAGGATGCTGCCATATGGGCTTCTTTAGTAATTGAGCTTGAAATAATTTCTCCTGCTACTAGCGAATTAGAAAGCCCCCATTTACGGTAACCCGTTGCAATATAGATATTAGGCTCGCTATCAGTAAGCTGCCCAATATAAGGAATGTAATCAGGTGTATCTGGATCCTGTGCACTCCAAAAGTACGTTGGCTTAGGTAGGTCGAAATTGGAAACTAATTCGGTTTCAAGGTCTTTGTAATAGCTTTTTGTATGTTTAATAGCACCTGCCTTATGACTGCTTCCTCCATAAATAAAATATGGTGTGTTTGAAATCAATGCAGTCCTTATGGTCCTTGAAGGATTTTCAACGGATAAATACTGCCCCTGTAACAGCTCGCTAGCTTTTGAAGCCATTAAATATGAGCGTTCAATGGAAAGCTTTGTTGTATATAAATTTCTAATGGATTCTATTGGATAATGCGTACATAGTACTAAGTTTTTATAGGATATACGACTGTCGCTATTGGTTTCAACTATTTTTTCATCGATAATCACTCTAGTTACACGGCAATTTGTAAATATAGTTGCCCCTTCCTTCAAGGCGAGCTTGGCAAAATGGAGTGTGAAATTTGTAGGATGTATTTGTGCTGTATCCTCCATTTTTAATGCAGATGTAATAGGAATCGGCAGCTCAGTATCTGTTGTTTCATAGCCTGGTAAATTAAGTTTTTTATAGGCATTCAATTCATCCTGAATTGTCCGGCTGCCATAATTGCTTTGTGCATATATAAAAGAATCTATTTTTTGATATGTTTCAATTGGTGCAAACTGTAAAGCCGAATCTATTGCATTTTTATTTGCTTGATAATAGGTACGAACATCACCTTCAGAAAAATTCTTTAAAAGTTTTGAAAAAATAATACCGTGTTGAGGAGTTAATTTTCCTGTTGAATGACTAGTTGTACCAAGTGCAACGGAAGGCTTTGCCTCAAGCAGTATAACATTAATGCCTTTTTTTGCGAGTAAATATGCTGTATATATTCCTGTTAAACCACCGCCAACTATACAAACATCACAGTCTAAAGATTTTGATAATGTAGGTAATGATAATGACTCAACGTCTTTTAGCCAAAGAGAGTTTTGCATAAGCGCCCCCAATTATACTCATTTTTTAAAAGTATTGGATAAATGTGAAAACAATATTCATATGAGCACATTTATTGTAGGAAAATTAATTCATACGTAAACTGATGAAAAAGGAGGAATGAAACATGAAAGTAGAAGTATGGTCAGATTATGTTTGTCCATTTTGTTATATAGGTAAACGTCAACTAGAAAAGGCTATTAAAGACTCTGGGTATGAAGGTCAAGTGGAGGTAGAGTTAAAAAGCTTTTTACTAGACCCAAATACTCCACTGGATGCCGAAGAATCAGTTTATACTTCATTAGCAAATAAATATAATACTACAGAAGCGGAAGCTAAAAAAATGACTAATAATGTTGCTGAGCGTGCTAAAGAAGTAGGTCTTCAATATAATTTTGATATTATGAAAAATGCAAATACTAATGCTGCACACCGACTAGCCAAATGGGCTGCCAAAAAAGGAAGGGGTCCGGAACTTAGTGAAAGAATATTGAAGGCATATTTTTTAGAAGGGGCAGCGATAGGTCGATACGAAGTCCTATTAAATTTAGTTGAAGAAGTAGGTCTTGACCGGAAGGATGCACAAGATGTTTTGAATAGTGATCAATTTGCAGATGAAGTTGAGCAAGACATTTTAGAGGCACAAAGCTTAGGAGTAAGAGGAGTTCCATTTTTTGTGATTGACAATAAGTATGGTATCTCTGGTGCACAACCACAACCATTATTTAACCAAACGATAGCAAAAGCTGCAAGTGAAGCAGGACTTAAGCCGAAATTGAAAATAGTTGGAGATAACGGTAGCATTTGTTCAGATGGACAATGTGATCTATAGTAGCTTATCTAATTGTTGAAAAGTACTAAAAATCAGCTAAAAGTCTGAGGGAAGTTTTGTTGAAATAATTCTCATCTTCCTTTAAGATTAACCATATGTCTTGAATTCAAGATTTATATTTTAATAGATAAAGGAGTAATAAAACGATATGACAAATGTATTAGTAGTTAAAGCAAATAACCGTCCTGACGGTGTTTCAACTAAAATGTATGAAACTTTTGTAGAAGAAGCAAAAAATGTAGCTGGTTTAAATCTTACTACATATGATGTATATGCAGAAGATATGCCGTATTTTGGACAAGATCTTTTCAACGCTTTCGGGAAAGTTCAAAATGGTGAAGAATTAACTGATTTAGAGTCTAGATTATTAGCTGCAAAACAAAAAGCAATGGATGCATTAACTGCTGCTGATGTAGTAGTATTTGCTTTCCCTCTTTGGAACTTAACAATCCCTGCAGTTCTACAAACGTTTGTTGATTATGTATATTCAGCAGGCTATATGTTCAAATATAATTCTGAAGGTCAAATGGTTCAATTGATGACAGATAAAAAATATGTTGTATTAAATGCTCGTGGCGGGTACTACTCATCTCCAGAAGCACAACCAATGGAAATGTCAGCTAACTACATTAAAAATGTATTTAGTGGTATTGCAGGTATGGAGCTTCTTGAAGAAGTAATTATTGAAGGTCATAATGCAGAACCAAATAAAGCTCAAGAAATTATCGCAGAAGGTTTAGAACGTGTTAAAGCTGCTGCACAAAAATTAGCAACAGTAACTGCGTAAAAATAAATGTAAAGGAGCCATCCAAAAATCACTTTTGGATGGCTTTTTTGCGAGGATGGATAACCACTGAAACAAGAGTAGTGAGCATATATTTTTAAAAGAAGTAGGGGCAGTCTAGAAAGTAATTATTTTCTGGATAGCCCTTTAGAATTTTTGTTATTAACGGTTTCGCTCGAAGCCTTTTAATCGTGTTCCTTGGAAAGTAAGGAGTCCTAAATCTCCTTCTGCTAGCAGCCCATATTCTTTACCAGAAATTTCAAATTCTATACGATCCCCACTTTCAACTTCAAATGTTGAGTAATACCAAGTATGGGAATGTTCGCCGCGTACCTCCGTGCGTTTTGCAATAACCTGGGCAGGTACTGTCAAAACAGGAGAAGCATTATTTTTAACATTTTGCTTAATACCAGCAGTAAATTTCAACAATATACTTCCAAACACAATAATGGCAATAATTATTATAAATATTGGCACAAGGTTAAACATAATATCTTCGAAAAAAAACATTCTACATTCCCCCAGTTAACTATAAAAATTGTCGAAATGAATAAAAATGTATGGTAATTCATAAAATCTTTGAAGTAATGAATTTGTAATGGTGTACTGAAATTGTTCTTCTTTAGGTGCGAAATTCGACAATACTATTTTAAAAGATAAACTTTTATCTTCAAATACGTTTATTTCTATTTTTAGTTTCAACTTTTTCCCAATTTTTATATTAACATAAATTTATAATCATTTAACCTGCTGCTTTTTTTGTTTGGTAATGGAACATAAACGTTTAAAGAAGTCGAAAAATAGTCACAGGCTTGGTAAATAAAAAGATATGTATTACTTGTCAAAAAGCTTTGGATTATCCATACTAAGAAAGAGTATGAAGTAAGAAAGGAAATTTGCTTTTATGACAATTAAGCAATGGGCACAAGACTTAGCCAACATAGTTAATCCAAGTAATATTAAAATAAATGAATCTTTAAAAACATATACAATGACGAAACTTGGTGGTAAAGCCGATGTGTTTGTCTTACCAGAAACAGAAGAAGAAGCAACTGCAATTGTAAAGTATGCGCATGATCATAATGTTCCAATATTAATGTTAGGGAACGGCTCTAATATGGTGGTTCGTGACGGTGGGGTTCGTGGAATTGTAATCTGTTTTCAAAAGCTAGACCAGATTCACCTTGAAGGAACTCAAATTTATGCACAAGGTGGGGCATTAATTAAAGATGTTTCGAAGCTAGCAGCAGAAAATAGCTTAACAGGATTCGAATTTGCTTGTGGAATCCCGGGATCTGTTGGGGGAGCAATGGCAATGAATGCTGGCGCATATGGCGGTGAGATTAAGGATATTATTATAGATTCTACAGTTTTAACACAAGAAGGAGAAAAAATCGTATTAACTAAAGATGAGCTTGAGTTATCATACCGTCAAAGTATTATCGCAAAAAAAGGTTACTTTGTTCTTTCTTCTAGATTTGAACTTGAAAAGGGAAACCAACAAGATATTGATGAAAAAATTGCTGATTTAACATTTAAACGTGAATCAAAACAGCCTTTAGAATACCCTTCGGCAGGCAGTGTATTTAAACGTCCGCCAGGATACTTTGCAGGGAAGCTTATTCAAGATAGTGGATTGCAAGGAAAAGGTGTTGGAGATGCAGAAGTATCAACCAAGCATGCCGGTTTTATCATTAATAAGGGGAATGCCACAGCAACAGATTACATTGAGACCATTAATATGGTTAAGAGGGTTGTTAAAGAAAAATTTGATGTAGATCTTGAGCTTGAAGTAAAGATTGTTGGTGAAGATTTAACAAAATAAGTTTTTAAGGCGCCTTTTTATTTATGAAGGGCGCTTTGTATACATAGAGAGGGTCAAGTATGAAATTTGTATCGTGGAATGTAAACGGAATTAGGGCATGCGTGAACAAAGGATTTATTGATTACTTTAATGAAGTAGATGCCGATTTTTTCAGTATTCAAGAAACTAAATGTCAACAAGGTCAAATTGATTTGCCTTTTGAAGGTTATTATCAATATTGGAATTACGCGGAGAAAAAAGGCTATTCAGGTACGGCAATTTTTACAAAGCATAAGCCCTTATCTGTAAAATATGGGGTTGGCGATGATGAAAACGAAAAAGAAGGCCGTATTATTACTTTAGAATACGATAAGTTTTACTTAGTTAATGTTTATACACCAAACTCACAGCGAGATTTAGCACGACTTCCAATACGTTTACAATGGGAAGTAAACCTAATTGAGTATTTAAAACAGCTTGATAAAAAGAAGCCTGTTATTTATTGCGGGGACTTAAATGTTGCGCATGAGGATATCGATTTGAAAAATTTTAAATCTAATATTGGCAATTCTGGGTTTACCTTTGAAGAGCGAGGGAAAATGACAGAGCTGCTTCAATCTGGTTTTACCGATACATTTCGCCATCTCAATCCGGACACAACTGACGCTTATACATGGTGGTCTTACATGAATAAAGTTCGGGAGAGAAATATCGGTTGGAGAATTGACTATTTTATTGTTTCTAATCGACTAGTTGACTATATTCAGGCTGCTGACATCCACTCGCAAGTTTTAGGTAGCGATCATTGTCCAATCGTATTAGAATTAAAAGATGTGAAATGATAAAATCATCTAATGATGATACTTTATTTTATTTGAAAAATAAATGTATTATAGTAGGGAAATTGATCCTTGCTAACTTAAGAAATTATAAAATTTTTTGAAGAGTTCTAGTGCAAGCTACAGTCCCTTGTGGTCGAGGTGCTTCTTCGATGCTTAAGTGTCATACGAAATTAGTCATTCCGACCTGATATAGATATGGATTTTGTGCTTTCTCCAATTTGGGGCTAAGCAGGGCGCTTGCGCTTTTCTTAATGAGAGGGTGGAATAAAAGATGTCTACTGAAGCAGTAAAGAGAAAAAGTAGAAAAATAGTAGATTTGCTTATATGGATAATAGGCTTGGTTATTGTAGTAGGCGGACTAATAGTGGTTGGAATCCACTTTTACGTATCAAATTCTAAGCCAACAATAGAAGGAGAAGTAATTGTTTCTATATTAGATGATGATGTAATGGTAACTCGTGATGGGACAGGTGTTCCGCATATTGAAGCGAATTCTGATGCGGATTTATATCGCGCTCAAGGGTATGTACAAGCCCAGGACCGTCTTTTCCAAATGGATTTAGCTCGCCGGCAAGCCAGCGGTACTTTAGCAGAGGTTGTAGGTGAATCAGCTGTTGAATCTGATAAATTTTTCCGTACGTTTAGTTTAAGAAATGCAGCAGAAAAATCTTGGGAAGGATACAATGAGAATTCTAAACAAATTTTACAATGGTATGCTGAAGGCGTTAACGCATTTATTAACGAAGTAAAAGGCACTAGTAAACTTTCTTACGAGTTCAAACTATTAGGATATGAACCTGAAGAATGGACGCCAATTGATTCATTAACTATCGGAAAATATATGGCATATGATTTAGGCGGCAACTGGAGTCTTCAAGCCTTTAACCATTGGGCATTACAAAACTTTACAGAAGAACAAGTTAAAGAGCTAATTATTAATTATCCAGAAGATGCAAAAACAATTATTGAAGCAAACTTGGAAAATCCGATAGAAGTTGCTGGAGCTTTTAATACTGATTTGTTGCCAAATGAATTTAATGGCAGCAATAACTGGGTAGTCTCTGGTGAGAGAACAGAAAGTGGAAAGCCGTTGCTTGCAGATGATCCGCATTTAGGATTAGGTACTCCTTCTATCTGGTATCAAATGCATTTACAATCGCCAGAGCAAAATGTAAGTGGAGTAATATTCCCTGGAGTTCCTGGTATTATATTGGGGCATAATGAAAAAATCGCTTGGGGTGTAACAAATGTTGGACCAGACGTTCAAGACTTGTATATTGAAACACCGAACCCAGATAATCCAACTCAATTTAAGTATGATGGTAAATGGGAGCAAGCCGAAGTTCGTAAAGAACCGATAAAAATAAAAGGCAGTAAAACAATTGATTATGAAGTGGTTGTAACCCGCCATGGCCCTGTAATCTCAGATTTTGTATTTGAAGAAGAACAACCAACTGCTGTATTTTCAATGCAATGGACAGCTCTAGAGTCAACACAAGAGTTGCAAGCAGTTATTGGATATAACAAGGCAAGTAATTGGGAAGAGTTTGAAAAGGCATTAGAGGATTTTAAAGCACCTGCTCAAAACTTCGTATTTGCTTCAACTGATGGTACAATTGCCTACAAAGCAAACGGTAATATCCCGATTCGCAAGGCTGGCGACGGGCAGTTCCCTGTACCAGGAGATTCTTCTGAGTATGGTTGGGAAGGTTATATACCATATGAAGAACTTCCAACAGTCATTAATCCAGAAGAAGGATATATTGTAACAGCAAATAACAAAATTATAGGTGACGAATACCCTTATCATATTACAAATTACTGGGCGCCGCCTTATCGTTATGAACGGATTGTTGAGATGATTGAATCTGTTAAAAAAGGCCAAACAGATGAAGATGGTGAAGTAATTGAAGGCTTAACTGTTGGTGACATGCAAGGAATGCAATCAGATAAGAAAAACTTACAGGCAGAAGAGTTTTTACCACATATTTTAACATCTATTAAGAAGATGGATAGTGAAGGGAAATATGAGGATATTGTGAAACTTCTTGAAGAGTGGGAGTTATTTGATAACAAGGATGAAGGTGCTCCTTTAGTTTTCAATTTACTAATGACGGAAATTCAAGATACACTATTTGAAGATGCGATGCCTGAAGATGTATATGAAATGATGCCTGGAAAATTCCAAATTACAGATCAGTTATTACGTGATGCATATGCAGGAAATGAAGGGGTTTGGGTATCCGAAGCAGGCGGTGTAGACGAGCTAGTCTATCATTCATTTGAAACAACAATTGCAGAAATCACTAAAAAGTATGGTGCGAAAGTTTCAAAATGGACTTGGGGCAGCTACAACAAACTAACTTTTGACCATCCATTATCAGGAGTTTCAGAATACTTAGCAACTTATTTAAACCCAGAAAAGCTGTCTGTAGGTGGTTCTAAGGTGACTGTTCAAGCTGCATCAGAAGATGGTGAAGGAAATGTTAATCATGGTGCTTCATGGAGATTTGTAGCGGATTTAAGTGATTTATCTAGTGCCTACCATATGGTTGCACCTGGCCAAAGTGGACATGTTAAATCGAAATGGTACGATAACCAAATTTCTAATTGGGTATATGGTCGATATCATGAAACAAATATTGATGGCGACCTTAATACGAAGTACGAACTTCAATTAAAAGCTGAATAAGTTTTAAAGGTAAAGCAACTGAATATAAAGTAAAAGGAGCCGTCCCCAAAGACATTTAGGGGCGGCTCTTTTGTGATGAGTATGACTCTTCTGAGAGGAGGATGCATCAAATAAATAATAATTTCTATTTATATCTACTAAAAAATTGTAGGTGTGTTTAAGAATTATTACTTGCTGGGCGGCTTCTTTTTTTATTAAGTTTTAAAACTAAACTCCTTTCACCTCAGTTAAAAGTTACTAATTGTATGAAAATATACTTATTTAAAATATCCCATCACTACTTATTGGGTATACTGTTAATTTATGGTGTGATACTTTTTGTGCATATAAACTTAATTTCAATTCATAGGTAAAATGTATGTTTTATGACCTCTATACCTATTGATAACCTAGATAATATAAGTTACGATTAGCAAGTAATTAATTTAGCAATAATAAAGATTAGGTAGGCGAAATCATATATGTCAAAACCATTTTTAGTAAATGTAACAGAAGAAATTGTTAATGGCCTTGTAAAGTTTCTATTATATGGAACAGAGTATCAAACTTTTTGTCATTGTGATTATTGTGAAAAGGAAATTGCCGCCGACGTCTTAAATCAATTACCGTCTTATTATGTATCAACAGCTGAAGCGAGAGATCAAGCGTTCAGAAAACTTAAATCACCTGAAAATATTGAAATGATAAATAAACAAATTATTTTATCGATTCATGCAGTAGGCAAAAAACCAGATCATAAAAAGATGTCCAACTTGTCTAATTGACTTGTTGGGCATTTTGACTTTAATACATACCTATTTGTTTATTGTTTTAAGTTACCTTTTCATAGAGGATGTAGTAAAATTAAACTGATATTTTAAATGTGAGGAGACTTGTTATGCCAACACCTAGTATGGAGGATCATATCGAGCAAATTTATTTGTTAATTGAAAATAAAGGATATGCGAGGGTGTCTGACATAGCTGAAGCATTATCTGTTCTTCCTTCCTCCGTAACAAAAATGGTTCAAAAATTAGATAAAGACGGATATTTAGTATATGAAAAATATAGAGGGCTAACACTAACATCAAAAGGTGAAAAGCTAGGAAAACGTCTGGTGAAAAGACATGAATTGCTAGAACAATTTTTACGTCTAATCGGCGTAGATGAAGGACGAATTTACGAGGATGTTGAAGGTATTGAGCACCACTTAAGCTGGAATTCAATTGATCGAATTGCAGATTTAGTGCAACTTTTAGAAGAAAATGAGCACTTAGTAAAAAAACTCGAAGAAATGAAAGAACAATAACACAATGAAAAATTAGTAAGCTGAAAGGAAAGACGAAATTGAGCGAATTAAAATCAGGTGAAGTTCATGAGTTAACAGTACTTGAAGAGCAAGTTTCAAAATGGATATTGACAAACGGTGTATTGGAAATTCCTTTGAATAGCTCTGAGGTACAACAACCTCTTACTATCGGTGATCGTATAAAAGTTTTCCTTTATGCAGATCGACGTGGAAATTTGCAGGCGACAACAGCAATACCACAAATATTACAAGGTGAATATGGCTGGGCGCGGGTTATAAAGGTGACAAAAGAGGGCACATTCGTTGATATTGGTTCTTCAAGAGAGGTATTGGTAAAAGAAGAAGATTTACCACCTTTAAGGGAATTATGGCCCCAAGTAGGAGACCACTTATATATGACGCTTCGTACTGACCGTAATGGAGATTTATTTGGCCGTTTAGTAACAGAAGAAAAGGTAAATGAACTTTACGAGGGTGCTCTTGAAGATATGCATAATAAAAACATAAAAGCGCGACCTTACCGTTTATTGCCAGTAGGCTCTTTCTTGCTAGGTACAGAAACTCCTTATCGAATTTTTGTCCATAATACTGAAATGGAGCAAGAGCCTAGACTTGGTCAAGAAGTAGACGTTCGAGTTATTGCAGTGAAGGAAGATGGATCTTTAAATGGCTCGATGCTTCCCCGTAAGCACGAACGTTTAGGGAAAGATGCTGAACAAATATACGACTATTTACAAAGCGTTGGGGGAAAAATGCCATTCGGTGATAAATCAACGCCTGAAGAAATTTCAGAAATGTTCCATATGAGTAAAGGTGCATTTAAACGTGCCCTAGGTACATTGATGAGAAATGGTAAAGTAAAGCAACAAGATGGATGGACTGAAATTTTATAGTACTTAGGTTGAGTAAAGCTGTGACTATTTTGATTGTCACAGCTTAATTTTTCGCTATATTATTTTCTTGGGGCTCAATCTTTGTGCAACTTGTTTTGGAACCTTTTGCTTTTTTTTACGTATTAATTGAATGAACAAATCATAAAATTTGAGGATTTGTTTTGAAAGGAGAGATAACAATGAAACGTAAAGGGTTTTCAATGTTTATATCTTTATTAAGTGTAGTTTTTTTATTGCTTCTTCCAATGAATGCTTTAGCAGCAGAAGGCAGTGTTAAAGCAATAAACGAAAAATTAGGAGTGCCGATTGTTGTTTATGGTGGAAATCTTTCTGAAGAAGAAAAAGAGACTGTTAAAGATGCCTTGCAATTAGAAAAAGAACCTGAAGTTGATGAAATTACAGTAACTGGTGAAGATTTAGTTAAGTATATAAAAAATAGTAATTCTAGTTCACGTATGTACTCTTCAGCAAAAATTACTCGTGAAGAAGAGGGATCGGGACTAGTTATTAGCATTGTAACACCTGAAAATATTACAGAGGTTACATCAGAGATGTATGCAAATGCAATGCTTACGGCAGGTATTGAAGATGCAAGCGTTGAAATCGCGGCTCCAAAGCCTGTAACTGGCCATTCAGCGCTTGTAGGGATTTATAAAGCATATGAAGTGAAAACTGGGGAAACATTAGATATTGAGAGAACAGATGTAGCGAATGATGAATTATCTGTAGCTACACAAATTGCTGAAAATGCAAATGTTACTGATGAACAAATTGCTGAATTATTAACAGGTATTAAGCAGCAAATTGCAGAACTAAATCCTGCTACAAAAGAAGAAGTAGAACAGATTGTACAAGATCAATTATCAAAGTTAAACATTGAGTTAAGTGAACAAGACCGTCAATTACTTGTTGATTTAATGAATCGTATAAGCCAGTTGGATATCGACTTTTCGAAGCTATCCGATCAGTTATCCGATTTAACAACTAAATTTGAAGAGAAATTTGGCGACATTCTTCAAGATGAAGGATTTTGGAGTAGTGTGAAAGATTTCTTCAATAAATTAATTGATACCATTTCATCTTGGTTCAAATAATGCTGCATATGGCGATGTAGAAAAAAGCAAATGAATTAAAATAAAAATTAAGATATGTTATATTAGTAGGAAATGGGAGGGATGAAAATGGAGTTTAAATTATCGGAGAGAAGTCCAAATCATTTTGCTTTCGAATATGAGAAAGACGGGGAAAAATTAGCGGAAATTGAGTGGACTCAGCATGATCGTGTTATGGACATGACTCATACTTACGTTTCTGATGCATTGCGCGGACAAGGGGTAGCAAAAAAGCTGTTAGATAGAGCTGCTGACTATGCTAGAGAAAATCAATATAAAATGAATGGAATATGTTCTTACGTTGTATCAGCGTTTGAAAAAAGCGATGCGTACGATGATGTAAAAGCATAAAAAATAGGCAATCAAATTGTTATCTAGAACAATTTGATTGCCTTTTGTATTAAGTAAAAAATTATAATTTGCTTATGTTGAGTAATCAATATGGTGGCATTTTACCAGAATCTACTGCTGAGGGTGTCTTTAATAAAGATTAGAAAAAACATAAATAAGTGTAGTTAGAACGATTGATGCGACGGCTATTGAGGTAACTTCTTTCCAATCATAAGTGAAATCATAATTATTCATACAATTCTTCCTCTCCTTTTATCGCTATAATGTTTAACTCTTACTTCTGTTAATGCAGGTACATAGATTTATTTAATTGTTGCCATTCATAGAGTGTAAAATAGAACAGTAATATAAGGTTATTCATCTATTAACTAAAGTATTCATAATATAATAATAATTTTTTGATAAAAAATTAGACAATAAAGAACAAAAAGCAATATTATGTAAAAATTTTTGATTTTGTGTCTAAATTCATTATAGTTGCCATATTTTAAAAGGTTCATTCTTTCATGAAATAAGTTTGAAAATCATTATTAAGGGCAAAATAATGCATACAAACATTTTGGAGGGATTATGTATGGCCAAATTGAAAGGGAAAGGTGTAGTGGCAACAGCATTAGTTGCAGGAGCTGCTTCATTTTTAAGTAAGAAAAGGAACCGTGATCAAGTGATGAAGCTATTTAAAAATATGCAGATGAAAGCAAGTTCGTTTTTAGGATCTCAGCAGCAACAAAATTCCGGAATGAAATACAATTCTTTGAAGGAAATCGCCGAAACAGGCGCAGGGTCAACAAGTACTAAAATTCGTGAAAATAACTTCATCGGAGAAGGTGGAGGACAAACGGCATTAGCTTATTATAATGAAAGCAACCAACACCAAGTACATTAGAGTTTAAAATGTCCAAAAAGGTAACGTAATGGACATCGATAATATGGTAGTTCGACCAATAAATAATAAAAGAGGAGCTGTTCAGAATATTTCTGAACAGCTCCTTATTTTTATTAAACGTTTGAAGTTTCTTTTTTCATTGTTTTATTTTTAGCAAGGTTTACATGCCAAGAAAGTGCTTCCTCTAAGATATGAGGAGTTTGTGCATTACCAGTAGCTTCTACAGCACGGTTGTAGTAATCCCATAATTGTTCTTTGAAATCAGGGTGTGCACAGTTTTCAATAATTAATGCTGCACGTTCTTTTGGAGCTAGTCCACGTAAGTCAGCAATACCTTGTTCAGTTACGATTACGTCAACGTCATGCTCTGTATGGTCTACGTGAGATACCATTGGAACGATAGATGAAATTGCTCCACCTTTTGCATAAGATTTTGTTACGAAAATTCCTAGACGAGCGTTACGAGCAAAGTCTCCAGAACCACCGATACCGTTCATCATTTTTGTACCGCTAACATGTGTAGAGTTTACGTTTCCGTAAATATCTAACTCTAGTGCAGTGTTGATAGAAATTAAACCGAGACGACGGATTACTTCTGGGTGGTTTGAAATCTCTTGTGGACGTAAAACTAATTTATCAGCATATTTTTCAAGGTTGCCGTAGACTTTTTTCTGTAATTCTTCAGAAATTGTAATAGATGTTGCAGCTGCAAAGCTTACTTTACCAGCATCGATTAAGTTAAATACTGCATCTTGAAGCACTTCAGATGCTACTACTAAATCTTCGAATTCAGAGTCTGCAAAGCCATCTAATACTGCGTTTGCTACAGAACCAACACCAGATTGTAATGGCATTAATTTATTTGTTAAACGACCAGCTTTAATTTCAGAACGGAAGAAATCAAGTAAAATGTTAGCCATTGTTTGAGTCTCTTCGTCTGGTGGTACGATTAATGAAGGAGCATCTGGCTCTTCAGAAATAACAATTGCTTTAATTTTCGCAGGATCTACTTTAATACCAATTTCACCAATGCGTTTTTTAGCATCTGTCATTGGAATTGGTTCACGTTGTCCTTGTGGTGCAGGAACATAAATATCGTGAATTCCGATAAGGCTCTCTGGGTGAGAGATATTTAATTCAACAATAATATTTTCCGCGTACTCAGCAAAAACTGGTGAGTTACCTACAGAAGTTGTAGGAATAATTAATCCATCTTCAGTAATCGCAGCAGCTTCCACAATTAAATATTTAATAGGGCCAATAATACCTTGGCGAACTAATTCAGCATTATGAGATAGGTGAGCATCTACATATAAAACATCACCAGAGTTAATTTTGTTACGAATGCCTGGGTCTGCAATGAAAGGTCCTCGTTTACGAATAACCCCTTCTTCAGCTAAATACTTATCTACTTCTGGACCTAGTGATGCACCAGTGTAAATGTCAATTTTGAATTTTTCGTTTTTAGCACGTTCTACTAATGCCATTGGTACAACTTTTGCATCTCCAGCACGTGTAAAACCACTCATTGCAACTACATCGCCATCAGTAATAAGTTTTGCAGCTTCTTCAGCAGATACAACTTTATTTGTTAATTGTTTTAATCCTAAACGTTTCTCAACTCTTGGATCCATTAAAAATCCTCCCCCTAAATTTGGATGGTCAAAATAAATAAAGAGAAAATTATGTAGAATTTTCTGTACATTCATGTGAGCTAATACTCAATGTGCATAAATAATAATAACACCAAATTGTCACAAAATCTTCATGAAATGCATGAAAGTGCTTAAAAAAGTACTTTTCGAGAAAAAAATGTAATATTCGATAAAATGCGATTGATAACAAAGATAAAACCACAAGATTTCCATGCATAAAAATACAAGACGACCTTTGCAAATAGTACAAAGGTCGTCTTATAATGAAAAGTTAAATTGAATTTAAAATCCTAGCGAACGTCGGAAATAGCTTGCATATCTTTGGCTGACAGGGATCCTTGTTCCATCTTTCATAATTAAAAGGAATGTCGAATGTGAATCAGGTTGAATTTCATCGATAAAGTCAATGTTCACAATATATGAGCGATGACAACGGATAAATGAATCTGATGCTAAGAATAGTTCTAAATCGCTAAGATTTAAACGGTGATAGCCTTCTCGGTGCATGGTTTTAACAAATGTTTTACGAAGCTGTGTTTCAAGATAAATAACTTGATTATGTTTAATTGGATACCAGCAATCATCAATTTTAATTGTGATGTAATTAGTTAAAAATGGTGATGGTTTTTGAGGGAAGATAGCTGTGATTGCTCCCTTAGTTTCGCCTTCTTCGATTAAGGGAATACTCATTCCATAATAAGGGACACCGAATACATCAGGCTCTATATATGAACTAATTTTTTGGCCGTATGTAAGGGCTTTATAAGCTGCAGATCCTTCTTTTACTGGGTCTCCAGGTTTAATTTTTAAATCTACTTTTTTGCTTGGTTGATAATACAAATATTCTTCTTTATCGGAAATAGCAATAGATGTATTTTCTGGGAAGAAATCTTTTATTATATCCATAATTTCTTCAATTTGTTTTGGATCCACTTTAATTCACCTCATTTTGTATACATTTTTATATTATATATATCATATATTTTACTACATATTAAAACAAATAAAATAGAGAAGATTATTGAATAAATAAGGAATTTTCAGCTAGTAAGAAAAAAATCTCCTTAATTTTGTCACTTTTTCAGATGAACGCTAATCATAGTATACCTTATATTACCGAAATAATTTGTGTACTAATATAATAATTATATTTTTCATAGTGTTTATGTTGCTTATTATCCCTTGTATTTTCAACATAAAATCAAGTTGAAAAAAAATGAAATTATGGTAATATTCACATTAGTTAACAATGATTAATGCTTTATTCTCATTTATTTATAAATTTTAAATTAATTTTTTAGCATAATATATTCAATATGACATGTATTTCATCTCTAAAATATAAATAAAAGCTATATTCGAATTTTATTTTAGGTTATATTAGTGTAGTAGATGTTAATTATTGTAATTGAAATTAATTATGCGAATTGCATTCTGAAGAAAGATGGGGTAATCTATGCAGCTACATCAACATTCAATATCTGAAACAATTTCTAAAAGATACTTTCAAGAAATTGATAATATAAATCAATATAACGGGGTCGAGGATTTTTTTAATATTGAATCAAAGCTGTTATTTGAGATATTCCACTTAGAGGCAGCAAAAGCGAAAAAATCCCTGCACGAGATTATTGATATTCTTTCGATACGTTTCGGTAAACAAGTGATAAAGGTTGTACGAAATTACTTTGTTATTTTATCCTCAATTGTCGCGCGAAAATTATTGGATAATCAAGTACCCTCTAAGAAAGCGTTTGCTTTCAATTTAGCTTGTGCAGATATGATTGAAAACAAAATGAAGGATGCAGAGTTTCTCCAATTTGCGGATGATTTAATTGACTTTTATGTGTATTTTATTGCTGACCGAAAGCAGCCGACATTTAGACATCAAACAGTAAATAAAGTGATAATGTACATAAACGATGAACTAGAAAATGATTTAACTGTAGAGAGCATTGCTCAAAAATTCCACATAAGCACTAGCCATTTATCACGTATATTTAGAGAGCATGTAGGAATAACTTTAGTTGAATATTTAAATGTGAGAAGAGTGGAAGAATCACAATATTATTTAAGACATACGAATAAAAGCATTACATCTATCTCAGAACAATTCCATTTCTGCAACCAAAGTTACTTTACTAGAATTTTTAAGAAGTATACTGGTGTTACGCCAAAGCATTTTAGAGATGAATTACATCACGAATTTTACCGATTTGAAATTTCTGAAGATGAGTATGAAAAAGTATAATATTAATTAGATACAGTTGGCATTCTATGTGCCAACTGTATTTCGCTTCAAATGGCTTTAAACTGTAATCAAAATGGTCGCTGCAATTTGATATTAACAAACTTATTAAGGTATACTTCAACTTAGTTAAATAATATAGTAGGTGGAAAAATGAAAAAACTGAAGCTATTTTCGATGCTTGGCTTGTTGTTGCTTGTTCTAACTGGATGTCAAGCGGTTGAAAATCAAGAAGGATTCTTTTATAGTACATTTGTTAAACCGATGAATTGGTTACTAGACTTTTTAGGAAATGACTTATTTAACGGCAGCTATGGATTAGCAATTATCGCAATCACAGTAGTAATTCGATTAATTTTAATGCCATTTATGTTGAAGAATTATCGTCAACAGTCGTTAATGAAATCAAAAATGGATGTCGTTAAACCGAAAATGGACGAGATTCAACAAAGATTAAAAGCAGCTAGTACGAAAGAAGAGCAAATGGCAATTCAGCAGGAAATGATGACATTGTACCGTGAAAATGGCATTAATCCTTTAAATATGGGCTGTTTACCAATTATTATTCAAATGCCAATCATCATGGGTCTATACTTTGCAATTTTATATTCTGGGGATGTTAAGACACATGAATTTTTATGGTTCAATTTAGGTACACCTGATATTTTAATGACGATTATAGCTGGTATTGTGTATTTCATCCAAGCGAAAGTATCTTTATGGACTGTTCCAGAATCACAAAAAGCTCAAATGAAGTTAATGATTTATATTTCTCCAATTATGATTGTATTTATTTCATTTTCATCGATGGCAGCCCTGCCACTTTATTGGTCAGTCAGCGGTCTGTTATTGATCATCCAAACGTATATTGGAAGAAAGTATTATTCAGAGCATCCTGCACAACCTTCAAAATAATAGTTGAATTTAGGGGGGGCTGTCCAGAAAGTAAAATTTCTGAACAGCCTCTCAAATTTATTTAATTAGATTGACCTGCCATAGTATCCGTATACTTGCTGTAAAAGGACCGTCCCAAAAATGGTTTTCGGACGGTCTCTTTATTTGCTAATTGCTAAATTATTAAACTAGTAAAGTTCCAAAATTTTATGATAAATAAGAGGTAAAACTTAGAAAACAATGCTAAAATAATATCATTGCTAAGGAAAGAGGCTAGGCTTATGACAGGACCTATATTAAACAACAAGAAAAAAAACAAAAGTAAATATATAATAATCGCGATAGTTTCAATTGTTTTATTAATTGCAATTATTGTAATAGCCACTATAGTGAATGATCCAAAAAAAGAAACAGAAGAACAATCAAAACCCAATGAAGCAATTGAGCAAAATATAGACAAAGAAAAACAAGAAACTGAAGAAGAAGTTTCTATAGACAATAAACAGGAGCAACAGGATGAGCCTACTACACCTGTTGAAGAGGATCCTGTACAAGAAACAGAGCAGCCTAAAACGAATGAAGGAAATACAACAGTTGGTGGATATATCGAAGGGCAACCAGAACCAACAGAACCAACGTATATAGACGGAGTGCTAATTGCAAACAAAAAGCACCCACTTCCGAGTAATTTTGCTCCAGGGGAAAATAAGGAAGCAAGAGCTGCATTTGAAGACATGGCGCAAGATGCAAAAGCTGCTGGATTTGAATTAGTGGCTTTCAGTACATACCGCTCTTACGAATATCAAGAAACACTTTATAATAACTATGTTAGTCGTGATGGGAAAGAAAATGCAGACCGCTACAGTGCAAGACCAGGTTATTCTGAGCATCAGACAGGTTTAGCATTTGATATTGGAGAAAAAGGCAAGGAAGATTTATGGCTCACAAGTGAATTTGGCGAAACAGCTGCAGGCAAGTGGCTAGTCGAAAATGCACATAAATATGGATTCATACTACGCTATCCAGAAGGGAAAGAAAACATTACCGGTTATATGTATGAATCATGGCATTTCCGATACTTGGGTGTTGAATTAGCAACAAAAGTGAAGGCATCAAATTTAACGTTAGAAGAATATTTGGGAATTTAATAAAAAAGAAGCCGTCTCACAACTGAGGCGGCTTCTTTTTTGGAATAAATAACAATTTATAATATCGGTGAAAGCAATCTCGAAATAGATTCTTTAAATTTTATTACATTGGAACGATTTTCATAATTTTCAAGGGTTAATTCAGTACAATCAAACATATCCTTTTCGAAAATCTCGGCTAGTTCATGTGAAATTGTTTCATCATAAATAAAAGCATTTACTTCAAAATTTAAACTGAAGCTGCGGACGTCAATATTAGCTGTTCCAACCGTTGAAGCTTCGTCATCAATAACGATTGTTTTCGCATGTATAAATCCTTTTTCGTAAATATAGACTTTAGCTCCTGCTTTTAATAATTGCCCTACATAGGAATATGTGGCCCAATAAACAAACATATGGTCAGGTTTATTAGGAATCATGATTCGAACATCAATTCCAGATAATGCAGCAATTTCTATCGCATTTAAAAAACTATAATCCGGAATGAAATAAGGCGTTTGAATGTAAATATAACGTTTGGCGCTCATTAATAATTTCAAATAACCATTTTTTATTGTAGGCCAGTCTGTATCTGGTCCGCTTGAAACAATTTGCATAGCGACATCCCCTTTTTTAGGGATTGCAGGGAAATAGCGATCCGAATAATCGATATTGTTATCGCTGGCTTGATTCCAATCGAGTAAGAATCTAGTTTGCAAAGGGTGTACAGAACTACCTTCAATTCTTATATGAGTATCCCGCCAATATCCAAATTTTTTGTTTAACCCTAAATACTCATCTCCGACATTAAATCCACCTATATATCCAATGCGTCCATCAATAATTACAATTTTGCGATGGTTTCTAAAGTTTAGTCGAGGATTAAAGAGTGGTAGAATGGATGGGAAAAATACTTCGACTTCTCCTCCTAATTCTAGAAGCTCTTTAAAGTTTCTTTTTTTAAGGCTGCGTGACCCCATTTCATCATATAAAACTCTTACTTTGACTCCTTGTTTGGCTTTTTTCTTAAGAGCTGTATAGATACGTCCCCCGAGGTTATCAAGTTTAAAAATATAGTACTGAATGTGTATATGATCTTTTGCGTTTAAAATGTCCTCGATTAATGTTTCAAATTTCTTTGATCCCTCATCGAATATTCGAATTTGATTATCCTGAGTTAAAACTGAATCACCTGTTTTTAAATTCATGTGGATTAGGTTTTTATATTTTTCAACATCATCTGTGTTAAACTCGAGCACATTGCTTTCGAGGGCTTCAATTTGATAAGAAATTAATTTATCAATCCCAATATCTTTTTGTCCTTCCCATCTAAATAAGTGCTTTTTTCGTATCGGTCGACCGAGCAATAAATACAAAATAAATCCAGCTAGAGGAAGGAAAAATAATACAAGAATCCAAGCCCAAGTTGAGGAAGGGTCCTTTCTTTCTAAAAAGATGATTGTAATAGCCAATATAATATTTAAAACTAAAAAATAAGGAAAGGGTGATTCAGTGATATTTAGGAGACTCAAATCAGTAATAAATAGGAGACTCAATTTAATATCACCTACTTTGTTTTTGTTATGTTATTTATTATAGCTTATTTAAACGAAGGAAAGGAGTTTTAAAAAATGTTAATATTGTTCCCCGTGGAAATATATGTTTGAAAAATTAAGATTAATTAAATCTTCCTTACTAATGAAAAACTTCAATATACCTGTATCTCCGTACATTATTCCTTGCTCGTCGTTAGAAACAATTTGTAATAATAATGTGTCGTACTTTCTTAAAAATGAAGAGTCCTTTCTTTTGTCGCTGTTAATAAAATAAGGATATCCTCCAATCTTATGTTCCGCTGCCAAATACTTTTCAAAATAAATATCTTCCAATGTTCTTTCATCTTCACTAATAACTCCAAAACTTGAAAGAGGTAAATATTTTTCAACTCGATAATCAGTCGCTGATACTGGTTCAACTCGATTAGTAAATGTCAAAGCCATCTCGTTTTGAATAATTGGAAAAACTTCATTCGAACTGGACTTTAAAAAAGTAAAGTCGGTTGTTAATTGATCTTCTGGTAACACTGTTGCATAGTAACGGATTTTAAAATATTGTTGAAATAAAAATTCTTGAACTTGATTTTCAAAATAGCATACACTTTTTGATACAAATATTTGCATTATTCCTTGTGAAGGAAATGGAAACATCAATGGTGCTTCGGCAAAATTGATTTGGGCTAACAAATACATATAATCTCCGTCGGGGTCCTTTGGGTAATTTTGCATTTTAGGCAAATAGGGGTTTCCAGCAAATTTGCTTTCTGAAAGAGAAGTTATACGATGGTATGGAATAATTAATGAAGTATTCAATAAAGAGGGCTCTAATTTATTTCGAAAGCATTCTAATTGATGTGGCAATTCAAAAAATCTTTCAAATTCCAACGTAATTCCTCCAACTAATTTTACGTATTGTCCAAAAGGAAACATCTCTTCATGTAACTTAGTTTCTACGTATTTTTAATTATTAAACATTTCCCCTAAGAGTTGCTGCGTAAATTAATATACGCGGTGCAGTTTACTTTCATGTTCAGTATTTAAAAGATATTTTGAATTTAAGAAAGGTTAAAAAATAATACAAAAAATGGATAATTGGTCAGTCGAAGTCATATAATAACTTGGTGAGAAATTTTTTTGATTAAACTTTAAAAATATTGACCATTCTTATTTTAGAGTTATCAATGAACTGAAAATCAAATAATTGGATAAAATTTATAATGCAATTTAGTTGACATTTGCAAAGTTGTAACATAATTGAAAAATTTATTTACTTTAAAACATGATATGATATAGTTAGATAACTTGTCAGACCTCTTATCGGTTGAAACTTTATTACTGTTTAAACGTTATAAATAATATATATATCGGAAGGTTAGGTGGAAGCATGACGAAGGAAGTAGACTTAAAGAAAATCGTTTCGAATTTATCTAAGTTAGGTGTTACTGCAACAGTTACAAAGTCACGTCTGGAATTACTCAAAGTATTAACACCACCAACTCAAACTCCACAAGTATAAAATTTTATTTTTAGTATAAACAAAATAAAAGCTCTCGACTCATATAAAGTCGAGAGCTTTTATTTCACCGTTTTAATCCTCATCATCATTTGCTGAGAACATGTATGTTCTATAATGATATTTCATACTAAATACTAAGCCTATTGCAAGTGCATTCCCCATTAGCGAACTACCACCGTAGCTTATAAATGGAAGTGGAATCCCTGTAATCGGTAAAAGTTGTATCGTCATTCCGATATTTTCGAATACATGGAAGGTGATCATCGCTATAATCCCTGCGCAAACATATGTGCAGAATGGATCTTTTAACGTTAAAGTAATTTTTGTTAAGTGATAAATTAGTAAGAAAAACATGCAAATTACAAAACTTGCGCCGATAAATCCCCATTCTTCCCCTATTACTGTAAAGATAAAATCGGTATGGTTCTCAGCGACATACACTTCACGATCCATATATCCTTTGCCAAAAATTTCTCCTGAACCAATCGCATTTAGTGAAGTAATTAAGTGATAGCCAGAGCCCGATGAATATGAGTATGGATCTAGCCATGAATAAATACGGGCAAATTGATATGGGCTGAAACCAAACTTTTCCTCAAGGAAATCTTGCATATAAAGAGCCATCCAAAGTAAGGCGCCGCCTATAGCAACACCACCTGCAAATACAGGAGCAATAATTCTCCATGAAATACCAGCTACAATAATTAAGGCGGCAGTAATAGCAAAAAACACAAGTGCAGAACCTAAATCGGGCTGGGTTAAAATAAATGCTAAAGGTATGATTAAAGTTATAGCGATTTTCCCCAATAAAATAAAGTCGCTTTTAATGCTTTTTATAGCATGCTTTTCATGGTGTTTACTGATTAATAATGCCATGGCTAATATATAGAAGGTCTTCATAAATTCAGAAGGCTGTATATTTCCTATAGGGGTTGCAAACCAACTTTTTGCTCCGTTTCTCTCAATTGCGAAATCACCTACTGGGATAATAAATAAAAGAAACAGTAGCAGAATGCCAAAACCATATAAATACCAAGCCATCTTTTTATATTGTTCTGGTTCAAAATACATTACAAATGCAATAATTATAGCGACAATTACATAGTTAATTAATTGCCTAATAACAAAGTTGGTGCCAGCGTACTGCCCGGTCGTTTGGGCAGATGAAATGGCCAACAAACTTACTATAAGAAATAATAAAAGTATAACCGCTAGCTTCCAATCAAAGCGGTCTACGAAATTACGATTGTTTTCCATTTTTTCCACCTATTTAAATGAATAATTTATTTAATATTCCTATTTGTACTCGCACATCTTACTTTAACATATGTAAATGCAAAAGGACATTTCATTATGTCTAAAAGTTGTAACGAAAAGTTGATGAAAATGTTTCAAAAATTAGAATTACATCATATAATAACAATTGTATTGAAGTATTGGAGAGTGATCGTATGGCAAAAAAACAAAAAACTGCTGAAGACTTTATTCATCACTTGTTTATACATATGAATGATGTCGATCATTTTGTTATCTTTAGTGGTCTATCCTTAAAGCAGTTTATAAGTGCGGTCGACCCAATCAAAAATTTATTGTTGCTAAAACATCACTACGAAGATGGCTCATTCAATATGCATACACATTTTGACTTTGTGCCCAATGAAAATATAAATCAATTTGTAAAGAAAATGGATGATAGTAATGGGGATTTATGCTGGGTTGATTTTGGGAATGAAAAAGACTTAAATCAACTATCTCCTATTGAACAAGCTGAATTACTATATATAAGCCATAAAAAAGAGCCCATTCATTCTCCGTTTTTCTCAAAACTACAAAATCGGTACATTTATTATTCATCTGAAAATGAAAAAGCGACAAAAATTTATTTTCGTTATTTACATGATTCAGAACAACTTGTTTCCAATTTATTCAACCAATTAATAAAAGAAAAAGAAGGTAACGGAAGTTTTTGGCGTAAAAAAACAAAGGGTACTATTCCTAATTTAGATCCGCTTATTTTAAAAGCATATCGTCCTTTTGCAAAAGAAGGCGCATTATTATCATTATATAAAATGGAAAAACCAAATAATTGCTATGGGGTAGAAATTCGGACTCTTTCTGACTATGATTATCCCGACGAAGTTTGGGATGATTTAGATGTGATACTAAAACAAAACATGGATGAACTCATTAAAATTACTTAAAACTCACTGTCACTGTTTCTTTTGCGACAGGGAGTTTTTTCTCTTTAATTACGTACAACAGTCAATTTTATATTCTTCATTCAGCAATGATTTTAGGTAGGCAACGAAGCGGCAGTCCATAGTGGTTTCTTTCTCCTTAGATGAATAGAATAAATGCAAAATTTTAATACCTAACAATTACTAAATTAGGAGGAACTCAGACTAAAATCACCTCGTCCTATAGTAACTAAGTGATATACATTTTGAGTTTTTGCTACAATTCAAGTTTTAAAAGCAAATAGCTGCACATAAGACGAAAGTGGTATGGTGCGAATACCCAGGGGAATAATTATTTATCGGAAAATTTATTTTCATGATAAACTAGAAATACTCAATATTTGGAGGTCGAATTATGAAAAAGCGAATTGGTTTATTATATGGAGGGAAATCTGCAGAGCATGAGGTATCATTATCAACGGCTACAGCGGTTTCAAAAGCTATTGATTATGATAAATATGAAGTGCATCCTATCTACATTACGTTGGATGGACAATGGCTAAGAGGACCTCAATTAACGAAACCAGTTGAATCTATAGAACAATTACAATTTACTAGTGAAAGTAAATTGCCTAATAATATAACTGAATTTATTTTAGATAAAAATATACAAGTCCAATTTGATGTCGTTTTTCCTTTACTACATGGTACAAATGGTGAGGATGGAACTGTTCAAGGCTTATTAGAAGTTTTGGATTATCCGTATGTGGGAAATGGTGTATTAGCATCATCTGCCGGCATGGATAAAGTTATTATGAAGCAATTATTCGAAATAGCTGGTTTAAAACAAGTTCCGTATGTATATTTCATACGACAAGAATGGAATCAACAACAAATGCAGATTCTTGAAAAGTGCCAACAAAAACTCAACTGGCCAATGTTTGTAAAACCTGCGAATTTAGGATCAAGTGTAGGAATTAGTAAAGCATCTAATGAAAAAGAATTAATCGATGCAATTCAGTTTGCTTTCCAATACGACCGTAAAGTAATTGTAGAGCAAGGTGTTAAAGCCCGTGAGATTGAAATGGGTGTACTAGGGAATAATAATCCGAAAGTTTCTGTTGCAGGTGAAATTAAACCGATGACAGAGTTTTATGATTATGATTCTAAATATAAAGATGGCTCAACGGTTCTTATTATCCCAGCTGAAATTTCATCAAGTGTAGAAGCAACGATGAAAGATATGGCGATTCGGGCGTTTAAAATTTTAGATTGCTCAGGCCTTGTACGGTCAGATTTCTTTGTTACAGAGCATGATGAAGTTTACATTAATGAAGTGAACACTATGCCAGGATTTACTCCTGTCAGCATGTATCCGCTACTATGGCAGCATACAGGTGTGAGCTACCCTGAATTAATTGATACTTTAATAGAATTAGCAATAGAACGTCATACAGAAAAACAACAACTACAATATAATCGAGATTAGAGTGAGCTAAAATGAAAAAAACAATTAAAGAAATTGCGGATTGGTTAAATATAAAAGTTTTAGAGAATTTTAGCGAGGTAATCGTAACGGGGGTTTCTATTGATACTCGCACTATTTCAAGTGGCGATTTATTTATTCCATTCCGCGGCGAATCAGTAAACGGTCATAAATTTGTAGAACAGGCTTTTGAAAAAGGAGCAGCTGCTTCTTTATGGCTTGAAGATGAACCAAACCCTCCAAAGGATAGACCAATTTTATTTGTTAAAGATGCCGAAGAAGCGCTGCAACAAATGGCTAGAGCCTATCGTACTGAACATAAAGCGAAGTTTATTGGGGTCACAGGCTCAAATGGGAAAACTTCGTCGAAGGATATTTTAGCAAGTATGCTTTCTCCATTTTATAAGGTTCAAAAAACAATTGGTAATTTTAATAACCAGTTAGGTTTGCCAATTACAATTTTATCCTTAGATGAAGATACGGATATTGCAGTGTTAGAAATGGGTATGAGTGGTTTTGGTGAAATAGAATTTTTATCAAAACTAGCCCGACCTCATTTTGCTGTTATTACAAATATCGGAGAAGCACATATGCAAGACCTTGGATCTCGTGAAGGGATTGCAAAGGCGAAATTTGAAATTGTTCAAGGATTAGAGGAACGCGGGGCCCTATTTTATGATGGGGATGAACCTTTGCTGCAAAATTTAGTTGCGGGCAATACAAAACTCCTTTCAAAGGCATTTGGTTTCCAGGAGACGAATGATTTAATTGGCTCGAATATCGAAACAACTGAAAAAGGAAGCTGTTTTACAGTAAGTGGAGAATTGAACGGGGAATTTTTCATCCCGGTTTTAGGAAAACATCAAGTTAAGAATGCATTAAATGCAATGCTGGTCGGTAAAGAAATTGGATTGTCAGCTGAACAAATACGTGATGGCCTAGCTCAAGTTACACTAACAGATATGCGTATGCAATTAGTGCCAACTGAAAAGGGAATTCTATTTATTAATGATGCGTACAATGCTGCACCTACTTCAATGACAGCAGCAATTCAATTTGTTCAATCTACGCCTTTAAGAGAGGATAGATGGCTTGTACTTGGCGATATGCTTGAGTTGGGAGAAAATGAAAAGCAGTTTCATGAGCAGATAGCAAATGATATTAATGAAACAGAAATTTCAAAAGTTTGTTTATATGGTCCAAGAATGAAGTGGCTTTATGAAAAATTGAAAAATAAATTTTCACTTGAAAATATTTTCTATACAGAGAATGATTATGATGCTATTGTCCAATATATAAATGAACACGCTAGCGAGCGATCTTTAATATTATTAAAGGGATCACGCGGAATGAAATTAGAAACTATTTTAAAATCATTTAAATAAACTAAGAAAGGTGTCTTTTAAGTCGAATTATTGGCTTAAAGGCACCTTGTTTTAGTATTGTCAAATTAACTGGATTATTAAAACGTATATGTTATTGCCTAGGAGGAAGTTTATGAGTATTGGTGTTTTAATGCTTCATGGTTTTTCTGGTGGACCATACGAAATCATGCCGTTAGCAAATTTCATAAAAGAAAATACCGATTGGATTATTGAAACACCTACCTTTACTGGCCATGGTGATATGGATATTCTTTCATTAAAAGGCTATAAAGCAGAGCACTGGTTAATGGATGCTGAAATTGCCTATCGAAACTTAGCCAAAAAAGTGGACAAAATTTTCGTAATTGGTTTTTCGATGGGTGGTATAATTGCACTTTATTTAGCGAAAAGATACCCAGTAAGTAAGCTTATACTATTAAGTGCCGCAGTAAAGTACATTGCTCCAGCGCAACTTTTAAAGGATTTAAGGGCGATGGCAGAAGATGCAATAAATGGTCGATTAAAAGACAACGAATTATTTAAGCGTTACGAGAACAAAATAAAAAATGTACCAGCGAGTAGTACGGTTCAGTTTATGAAAATTGTAAGTCAGGTGGAACCTTATATCCATACAATTGATGTACCAGTATTTATTGTTCAAGGCCAATGCGACGGTATCGTTCCTAGTGCAACTGCACAATTACTGTATGACCAACTTCCTTCTAACGAAAAACAAATTTTTTTCTCAGTAAATGGAAAGCATCATATTTGCTATAGTGATGATTGTGACACTTGGTTCCCTCAAGTATTAAAATTTTTGCTTGGAAAAAATAAATCAGATTAATACAACTAAAGCAATATCGTTGCAATACGAATACGAGCCATGATAGACTATGTAAAGCAATGGATACATTTTGTGCGAAGGCTCTTCACAAATTGATGAAGAGTGCTTTTTTTTGAAATTAACGGTTTTATTCTATTGTTTTAAAGCACTCAAATAAAAGTGTAGAATTGAACCGCTCGGCAAAGACCGGGCTTTCCTTTTCATATAAAATCACTCTCTGCAAAAGGCACAGAGAATTATTTAAGTAACGGAAACGTTCCAAACTAGGCCCTTAGTTTGCCGACACTTCATCTGAAAATGTAACCATTTGTCAACTTAAAGAAAAAAGGAGATTGAAGAGTTTGACAAATTTTTCAGAATTAAATATTAGCGAATCGACATTACGTTCATTAAAGCGAATGGGATTTGAAGAAGCCACACCAATACAAGAAGGCACAGTAAAGTTTGCAATGGAAGGTCGCGACATCATCGGCCAAGCACAAACTGGTACAGGTAAAACTGCAGCATTCGGTATTCCACTAATTGAAAAAATTGATCCTAAAAACACTAACATTCAAGCGTTGATAATCGCACCTACTCGTGAATTAGCAATCCAAGTTTCTGAAGAACTTTATAAAATTGGTTACGATAAGCGCGTAAAAATTTTATCAGTTTACGGAGGCCAAGATATAGGGCGTCAAATTCGTGCCTTAAAAAATAAACCTCAAATAATTGTTGGTACACCTGGTCGTATTATTGACCATATTAATCGTCGTACATTAAAGCTTGAAAATGTACAAACTCTTGTATTAGACGAAGCAGATGAAATGTTAAATATGGGATTCATCGATGATATTAATGCTATATTGGAATATGTTCCAACAGAAAGACAAACATTATTATTCTCGGCTACAATGCCACCTGCAATTCGTAAAATCGCAACAAACTTCATGAAAGAGCCGGAAGAAGTCAAAATTAAATCAAAAGAAATGACAGTTGAGAATATTGATCAATATTTTGTTAAATCACAAGAACGTGAAAAATTTGATATTTTAACTCGTTTAATCAATGTTCATCAACCTGAATTAGCTATTGTCTTCGGAAGAACAAAACGCCGTGTTGATGAATTAGCACAAGCGTTAAGTATTCGTGGCTACTTAGCTGAAGGAATTCATGGCGATTTAAGCCAAGCAAAACGTATGTCTGTATTGCGTCAATTTAAAGAGAATAAAATTGACATACTAGTTGCAACAGACGTAGCTGCGCGCGGTCTTGATATTTCAGGAGTAACCCATGTGTACAACTTCGATATTCCACAAGATCCGGAAAGCTATGTTCACCGAATTGGGCGTACTGGCCGTGCAGGAAAATCAGGCCTTGCTGTTACTTTTGTAACACCACGTGAAATGGGTTACTTACGTATTGTAGAAGAAACTACGAAAAAACGTATGACGCCACTTCGTCCGCCTAGTGAATCTGAAGCTTTAGTTGGTCAACAACAAGTTGCAATGGAAACTTTAGTGGAAATTGTCCAAGCGAATGATTTAGGGGATTACAGAATTTTAGCAAATGAATTATTAGAGCAGCATAACGCTGTTGATCTAGTAGCTGCAGCTCTTAAATCGATGACAAAAGAGCCAGATGATACACCTGTTACAATTACAGAAGAGCGTCCACTACCAATGCGCAAAACTTCTTCAGGTAGTCGTGGTCGCAGCGGTGACTCCCGTGGTCGTCGCGATAGCAGCCGCGGCAGTCGTGGCGGTAGCCGTCGTGATGGAGGTCGCAGAGAAGGTCGACGTGACGGTGGCCGTCGAGAAGGCGATCGTCGTCGTGGAAGCCGAACTCGTCGTGAAGATTAATTAAATATTTAAATTTAGGCTGTCCAGAAATTTGGACAGCCTTTTATTTTAGGTTCCTATGGATTTATGACGTTCTATTTGAAACAATTTCTCTATATAAACGTATAAAGGGAAGAGAGAAGGGGTGGAACTTTGAGAAAACAACTAATGTACCAAATTCCTAGGAAAGGTTTAACTGTTTGGCGTTTATATGGCGTTTTTAAAACATTATTCGTTGTACTGCTAGTAGCAGTTTGTATTTTTTTAACTGTTTTCTTTGATTGGCCGGTATTAATAGAATTTATAGCAGTGGTCATAGGGATTATCGCTGGAGTTACTTCTATATGGTTATTTCCTAAAATTCGTTGGGAACACTGGCGTTACGAAGTTCGAGAACATGAAATTGAAATACAAAGTGGGCTATTTATTGTAACAACAACGTTAATTCCAATGGTCCGTGTACAACATGTTGATACATCGCAGGGACCGATACTAAAGAAATATGATTTAGCAAATATATCGATTTCAACCGCGGCGACAACACATATTATTCCAATGCTTATAACTAGTGATGCGGATAATTTACGCGCACGTATTTCTGAGCTAGCAAGGGTGGCAGAAGATGATGTCTGAAAATAGATATAGACTTCACCCGGTCTCGGCAATTATTAACTTTGTTAAAGGGTTAAGGGAATTAATTATCCCGTTTGTAATCATTTTTGTCGCGAATGGTTTTAATCTTTCATTTAATCCTAAGGAAGAAGGATTTTGGGCAGATATTGTGCCGCTTTTAATATTCAGTGGGGTTTCAGTTATTTATTTGTTTTCGGGAATTATTAAATGGTGGACGTTTGTGTATTGGTTTGAGGACAATGAATTGAGAGTAACATACGGTCTTTTTGTAAAAAAGAAGCGTTTTATTCCATTTGACCGTATTCAAAGCTTAAATTATAAAGAAGGTATATTTCATCGATTATTTAGTCTTGTTCAAGTAACAGTGGAAACGGCCGGGAGTACAGATGGAAAGCCTGAAGCAATATTAACTGCAATAACTAAAGAAGCTGCAAATACAATTGAATACGAGACTCGTAAAGTAAAGCAAACGGTTGATCAGAACAGTGGGAAATTGACTGAAGAAGGAAATGAAAAACCTCATAACAACTTAATTCATAAAATGTCAGCCAAAGATTTAGTCTTGTTGGCAACAACTTCAAATAGTGTTGGGGTTGTATTAGCGGGTGTAGCAGCTGTTCTTACACAACTGTCCGAGTTAATTCCATATGAATGGGTTTTTGAGGAAGTATCTTCATTTTTTAAATATGGAGTAGCTATTGTAGCAGTCACTATTTTCGCAGCTTTCTTTTTAGCATGGCTCGTTTCTGTATTAATTACTTTTATTAATTATTATGATTTTACAGTAGTAGAGGAAGAGGAACGGTTAATTGTAACACGGGGATTACTAGAGAAAAAAAGAATTACAATACCGTTGAATCGAATTCAGGCAATTAAATTTGTAGAAAATCCGCTTAGACAGTTGTTTGGATATACAACAGTTGTGGTTGAAAGTGCAAGTGGCGGCTTTGGGAAGAACGACAAGCAAATTACACTATTTCCATTAATTTCAAAAAAAGAGGTATATAAACCCCTTCAACAATTATTGCCTCAGTTTGAATGGGATGTAACATTAATAAGACCCCCGAAAAAGGCAAAACCATTTTTTTATCGAGTAGATTTTTTATGGTTAATGCCAATAATTATTATTTGTTCTTATTTCTTTTTCCCACTTGGCATATTATCATTTTTACTCGTAGTACCAGTTATCTTAATAAGGTTTTGGCAATATAAATCAACGGGATTTGCAATTCGTGGGCATCAGTTGACACTCGTATACCGAGTTATTAGCAGAATAACTTTTATTGTTGAAAAAAATCGTATACAAGCAATGGAAAGTAAACAGAGTGTTTTTCAAAAAAGAAGAAATATCGCCTCCATTCAAGTTACCGTAATGTCTGGTATGGCAGGTACATCAGCAAGGGCATCTAATTTAAATGAGCATGATACTGAAACAATCATGCGTTGGCTAGAAAAATCGTCTTTGGAATAGTAATGGAAAATAAAAAACGAGTGTGACAAATTAATGATGTCACACTCGTATTTTATCTTTTTCTCCAGCGTATAATATTCTTTGGAGAAAAATAAGATAGCCCAAGCAAGAAGCCTGTTACTAATCCACCTAAATGGCTAGCCATATTTACATTAGGGGATAAAAACGTAATAATCACACTTATAATGACTAAAGGCATAATGATTTGTTTGAGCTGCGGCATTGTTTTTCGTGTATAGTAGACAAGCCCGACGAATGCACCGAAAATGCCAAAAATCGCACCACTTGCACCAACACTAGCATATCCACCGTCCTGTACTACATATGTAGCAACGTTTCCAAAAATTCCGGCTAATAGGTAAATTGTTAAGAATCGGGCTTTGCCAGCAATCTTCTCAAGTTCTGGGCCGAATAAAAATAATGAAAACATATTAAATAAAACATGAAGAAAGCCGCTGTGAATAAAAATAGAAGTAACAACACGCCACCATTGTCCTTCACCGATTAAGTAGTTAACACTCATCCCTGAGTAAAAGAAAAAGTCACCAAGGACAGGCAGTATCGTTAAAATATAAACAATCAAATTGAGCCCAATTATAAAAGATACAACTGGATAGAACTTTATAAATTGTTTAAAACTTTCTTTACGAATAAACATATATCCACCTCTTATATAAATCATTATACATTGTATTTAAATAATAAAGAAAGGAGAACGTATAAAATGATAAAAGGAATCGGTTTAGATATTGTTGAGATAGACCGGATAGAAAAAGCGATAAAACGCTCAGAAAAATTTCAACAACGAATATTATCTGAGCGTGAATTGAATATATTTTATCAACTATCAGAAAAAAGGAAAGTTGAATTTCTAGCGGGGAGGTTTGCTGCGAAAGAGGCGTATTCTAAAGCAAATGGTACTGGAATTGGTAAAGGCTGTGAGTTTTATCAAATTGAAGTATTAAAAGATGATTTAGGGAAACCAACTCTGTATTTTGACGGGGAATTAGTGAGTGGACATGTTAGCATTACACATACTAAAGAATATGCAGCAGCTCAAGTTATCTTAGTTCAATGATACATATAACAGATAATAATTTGTAATGTTGTCCAAAAGAGATAGCATAAAGTTGTCCAACCACTCATATATTTGACGTATCGGAGCTGAAAGTAGAAGAAAGGATGGAGTTTTGAGACACAAATTAATCGCTTTTATTGTCATGTTGTTAAGTGTGCTAATGCTTGCGGCTTGTGGGGAGGATTCACCGGAGGAAGTTTTAAAAGATCTAAATAACAAATGGAATGACGTAAAAGGATATGAACTAGATGCCACAATGGAAATCAAAACAGGCACTGAACCAAGAGTTTATGATGTAAACGTGTGGTATACTGAACCAGACTTTTATCGAGTAAAAGTTTCACAACAAGGCGAAGATGTAACTCAAATGATTATACGAAATAAAGAAGGAGTATTTGTAGTTACACCTTCTCTAAGAAAAACGTATAAGTTCCAGAGTGAATGGCCAAAACAAAATAGCCAAGCCTACCTAATAGGTGCATTAGCTGAAGATTTGCTTGCTGATAACAATGTGCAAATGGAAGAAGATGAGGAGAATTATATCTTTACAGCAGCAACTAGAAACAATCATAAGAGTATTATGCCTAAGCAAAAAATTACAGTAAATAAGAAAACAATGTTGCCAACAACAGTATCAGTATTAAATGAAACAGAAGAAGAACAAATGTTAATTGAATTTAAAAATATAGATTTAGGTATGAAACATAAAGAAAGTGAATATGCTGTTGAAAAATTCAATGATGAAGAAGAAAAAAGTACAGCTAGTGCCGATATAGAAAGTAAAGATTTCCAAACATACTATCCTGTGCTAAATTGGGATACTACAAAATTAAAAGATGAAAAAACAATTAGTGAAGATGGGGTAGAACGAGTTATATTAACTTTTGAAGGTGAAAAAGCGTTTACACTTGTTCAACAGCCAGTTGTCTATGAGGAAAACTCAACAGTCCCTGTATTTGCACCAGGAGATCCAGCAGATTTAGGCTTTACAATTGGAGCAATTACAGATAATTCAATTAGCTGGGAACGTGATGGAGTATCATTCTTTATCGCATCAAATGATTTAACAAAAGATGAGATGATGGAAGTTGCGGCTTCTGTTACAGCAAGTAGTTTAAAATAAAAAAGTGTTGGATGGAAGGTGATTAGAAGTTAAAATATATAAAAAATCCCAAAATTAGTAGTTTATAAATTGTAAAAGAGGGTATATATACTATGCAAAACATACAACACTTCCGTCCAACAAAAGCAATTATTGATTTACAAGCAATTCAAAATAATGTACGCCATTTAAAGGAATATCTTAAACCTAATGTTCAAATAATGGCAGTGGTTAAAGCAAATGCTTACGGTCATGGAGATATAGAGGTGGCGCACGCAGCAATTGAAGCAGGTGCATCGATGTTGGCTGTCGCAACACCCGATGAAGCGCTCCATGTCCGCAAGCATTTCCCTAATATTGATATTTTAATTTTAGGATATGCCCCAGTTTCATTTGCTCCATATGCAGCAAATGAAAATATAACATTGACGGTCTTTTCTACCGAATGGGTTCAGAATGTTCAGTCATTAAAAACTTTAACTAAACCATTAAAACTACATATTAAAATTGATACTGGCATGGGTAGAATTGGTGTAACTAAAATAGAAGACTTATTGCATCTATATAATACGATTAATTCATCTTCTAATTTGATAGTTGATGGTGTATTTACTCATTTTGCAACTGCAGATGAAGAAGATGAATCGTACTTTAATAAGCAAGCGAATATGTTTGAACAGTTTATTAGCGCTTTACCAGCAAAACCAAGAATAGTTCATGCTGCTAATACTGCTACAATGCTAATGAAAGATAAACATCTTCAATTTGATGCAGTACGTTTCGGTATTTCAATGTATGGTCTTGCACCTTCTGCCTATGTTAAAACAAAATTACCGTTTCCATTGCAAACAGCTTTCTCATTAGAAACAGAATTGATCGAAGTTAAGCAAATTCAGGCTGGTCAGTCTATTGGTTATGGTGCAACATTTACAGCAACAGAACCGTCATATATAGGGACGATTCCAATCGGCTACGCTGACGGCCTAATACGAAAATATAGTGGACAACATGTACTGTTAGATGGCATTCGTGTCCCTATTGTTGGTCGAATTTGTATGGATCAATGTATGATATTGTTGCCAACAGCATATAATATAGGTGAAAAAGTAACTTTAATTGGTAAACAAAAAGAGGAAGAAATAACAATCGACGAATGGGCATCAAAAGTAGATACGATAAACTATGAAGTTCCTTGTATTATTACCTCAAGGGTGCCTAGAATCTACAACACAAAACAATAAAATACGACAAAATCTCCAACAAAAACCGATATAACTACAAGGATTGATAGATTTTTTAATTCTTTTCTTTTCAACTCATCTTTTCGATGATAGAATGAGAACAGAAATGAGAATGGTACGGTTTTTGTGGAGGTGCTTGTTTTGTACGCGAAAAAAGTTGAAGAAGAAAAGGAAGTAAATCTTACTTTTCCTCAAGAAATGTTAAATGAATTTAATCTTACACTTGAGCAAAAATCTGGAGACAAAGAGAGTTTTGTTTATATTTCGTCTCGAAGATTGTCAACGCACAAGCAACCAAATCAAATACGGGAAGCTTTAATGAAAGGCTATGTAGAAATGTCGCAAATAAATCTGTCAATTAGTAGCGAATGTCTGCATGCAGAATATGAAGCGGAGCATACGGTAGAGCGTCTCGTAAGCGGGGGATGACATTTTTGATTGTGAAACGAGGGGACGTTTTTTTTGCAGATCTTTCACCAGTTGTTGGATCTGAGCAAGGCGGTACTAGGCCCGTATTAATCATTCAAAATGATATAGGAAATCGCTTTAGTCCGACTGTAATCATCGCTGCAATTACAGCGCAAATTCAAAAAGCAAAATTACCGACTCATGTCGAAATTGATGCTAAAAAATATGGCTTTGAACGGAATTCGGTAATTTTGCTTGAACAATTGCGTACAATAGATAAATCTAGATTAACAGACCGCATTACGCAGTTAGATGAAGAGCTTATGGAGAAAGTTGACGTTGCGCTTGAAATAAGCTTGGGGTTAATGAAATTTTAAATACATAAAAGTAAAAGCACCTTCTTAAAAGTATTTATGACTTTTAAGAAGGTGCTTTTTTCTATTTCTCTAAAATATTATTGGTCACTATTATAAAAATATTATCTTTATTATCAACTATGTAATTGATGTAATTGTAAACAATAATATATATTAGAAATAACAAATTTCATTACATAATTTACTAGTATAATAAAAAATAAGAAATAGTTTTCCAATATTTTCGTTATTTTGACGGGGGTGCAGTCATGTTAGACGAGACGACGGTTCAAATTGTTACAGAATTAGATATTGTAGCTGCACGTCAACTTGGTCGTAATGAAGCGAAAGCTATCGGGTTTAATAAAGTTGATCAAGCAAGAATTGCAACCGCAATTAGTGAACTAGCAAAAAATATATTTTTATATGCAAGTGTTGGGAAAATCATTATTAAAAGGATAACAAAAAATGGAAACAGCGAAAAAGGAATCGCTATTATCGCTATTGATAAAGGACCTGGAATTAAAGATGTAGGTAAAGTGTTGGATTATTCACCTGCTGCTAATAATGGAGCTGGATTACATGCTGTAAAAAGACTTGTGGATTTAATCGAAATTCAATCTGAGATAGGGATGGGGACAATTGTTCGAATTGAAAAATGGCTAAGGTAGGGTGTGAACATTTTGAAACAGCTAAAAGCTCAGTATAAAAAGATTTTACTGGATTACATATTAAATCAAAATGAAAGTAATTTATATATCGGCCAAAATTTAATTAAACAGTTAATACAAAAAAATGTAACGCCAGAAGATGTAATCGGTATTCACAAACAGGCTATTGAAGAGATTTATGAAGATTTACCAGAATCTATTTCTCATGCTTATGATTTTTTAATTGAATTAATGGTACACTTTGGTTTAAAAGTTAAGGAACATCAGTTCTTGCTTCTGAAACAAGAAGAAATGCGCATTGAAATGGACATAGCAGCAAAAATTCAGAATTTATTATTAGAGACGACAATTCCTACTCCAGAGCTTCTTGACATAGGAATGGTATCTATCCCTAAAAGGAAAATGAATGGTGACTATGTTCATTTTTTGCATGATGATGAAAATTATTTAGGTGTAGCGGTTACAGATGTTGTAGGAAAAGGTGTACCCGCTGCACTTTGCATGTCTATGGTGAAGTACGGGTTAGACACACTAGGGTATGCAAATAGCAATCCTTCCTATGTTTTAGAAGTATTAAATAAAATTATTGAAAAAAGTGTAGATGACAGTATGTTTGTGTCGCTTTTTTATGGGCGTTACAACTTAAATAACGATATATTTACATGGGCTTCAGCAGGGCATGAACCTGCACTTTACTATAGAGCAAAAGAAAATATCTTTTACGATTTAGAATCTAAAGGTCTGTTGCTGGGGATTTTACCGGAATTTAAGTATATTCAACATGACGTTAAATTAGAAAAAGATGATTTTCTTGTTCTGATGACAGATGGAGTTACGGATTTTCGAAAACTAGAGGAATTTGACTCAAGAGGCTATATTAAGCAGCTTGCCGTTTCATATAGTCGATTAAGTGCCCAACAGATGTGCGAAGAAATATATAAAGACTTAGAAAGATTACAAGACTTCAATTTAGATGATGATTTTACTATTGTAATTATAAAAAAATAAAAAATAAATAGGTTTAAATATTTTAAGTTAAGGGAAGGGAAAAGTAGGTATAAATGGAGGTGTCCTGAATGAATGTAAACGTGCAATTTCGGGAAGAAGGAGATTTGCTGCTGGGGTTTATTGAAGGAGAGATTGACACTTTCACTGCACCCACATTGCGTGATGAGTTAAACTCAATTTGCATTTCAGAAGGATTGTTTATTGAATTGGATTTATTGAATGTAAGTTTTATGGATAGTACAGGGCTTGGAGTATTTGTCGCCTTTTATAAAAAAGTGATGAGAGAAAATGCCAATTTAAAGTTAGTGAACTTATCAGGAAGATTAACGAGATTATTTGAAATTACAGGTCTTAGTGAACTAATGGATATTGAAACGATCAAGAAGGGAGACTAGGCAATGAAAGCATTTGACTACATTGAAATTAGAATTCCTTCAAAACCACAATATGTTAGTGTTATAAGACTAACAATCTCAGGGATAGCAACTAGAATTGGATTTTCGTATGATCAAATAGAAGATTTGAAAATTGCTGTTAGTGAAGCCGTTACAAATGTTGTCCAACACGCATATAGCGACAATGAAGAGGGTGAAATTGTTATCAGCAGCGCCCTATATAATCATAAAATTGAAATAATGGTTTCCGACTATGGTAATAGCTTTACCTTTGAAGAGATTAAATCAAATATTGGACCGTACCGTGAAGATGAGAACATAGCACTGCTGCGTGAAGGTGGACTAGGGTTATACCTAATGGAATCTTTGATGGATGAGGTGAGAGTTAATAACGAGGGTGGAGTAACTGTTTTCATGACAAAATATGTCACGAGAGAGCAGGTGAATGAGAATGTCGAAAGAATCACCACATAAAGATGCATCCACAGAAAAAGTTTTAATGTGGCTTGAGCAATATCAACAATATGAAGATGATGTTGCTCTAACAAATCTCGTTTTGCATTATACAAATTTAGTTGAATCAATTGCAAAAAAGTATTCTTATGGTAAATCCCATTATGAAGATATTGTACAAGTAGGTATGCTTGGGTTATTAGGGGCGATTCGACGTTTTGATGCGTCATTTGGAAGAAATTTTGAAGCATTCGCTGTTCCAACAATTGTTGGTGAAATCAAACGTTTCTTACGTGACAAAACGTGGGATGTTCACGTCCCTCGTCGGATAAAAGAACTTGGTCCAAGAATAAAAGCTGCCGTAGAGGATTTAACAGTCAAACTACAACGCTCCCCATCTATTCCGGAAATTGCTAGTTACTTGGAGGTAGGGGAAGAGGATATATTAGAAGCAATGGAGATAGGCAGAAGTTATCAAGCGCTTTCAATGGATCACTCTATTAAAGGTGATTTAGATGGTGGAAAAGTAAAGTTAATTGAAATAATCGGCAAAGAAGATGAAGGATTTGAAAAAACAAATCTAAAAATAGTTGTTTCAGAAGCAATGGGTATTTTATCTGAACGGGAAAAAGAAATAATTAAAATGACCTTCTTAGAGCAATTAAGTCAAAAAGAAGTAGGGGATATTCTCGGTATATCTCAAATGCATGTCTCTCGATTACAACGAAAGGCAATTAAAAAACTGCAAGAGGTCATTATGGCAAGTGGTGGAGTGTAGCGGCAAATTCCCTTGATGAAAAATATAAAAGTAAATTTGAAATTAATCGATTAAACAAGCCTACTCTAGAAATTTTTTAGGGTAGGCTTATTTTTTGGTTTATGATGCAGCAACAAGGAAGCTGGAGAACAACAAAAAATGAGTTGTATTGGCTGGACAGGAAATTCGAAATTTCTTAATGCAAGTATGAAAGCAGCTTTTACGTTTTGTATTTTATAATGAACAACAATAGGAGAAACTAGTAAGCAAATGTTAAAATAACCTTATGTTCATTCATCTCCCACCTAAAGAGGCAGGAGATGAATGAACATAAGGTCTCCGATGAGTCATAAGATTTCCTAGAGAAGTTGGAAAAGGAACCTAACTGAAGTTCATCGCATTCATGCGACAACAGTTAACTGACCAGTATCATTCTGAGTCCGAAATCCGGATGCTGGTTAGCTAATGCGTAATATTGATATAAATGTGAAAGGCAGTGGAATGATGGACGCTAAGAAAATGTTACAAATTATTGCCACAGATACTAAAGTAAAACCGTCTCAAGCAGAAGCGGTAATAAAATTATTGGAAGATGGCAATACAGTGCCCTTTATAGCCCGTTATCGAAAAGAAGCAACAGGCTCATTAGATGAAGTCCAAATTAAATCAATTGAAGATCGCTATCATTACATACAGCAACTGGAACAGCGAAAAGAAGAAGTTATTAGATTAATTGAAGAACAAGGTAAGTTAACAGAAGAATTATCTGAAGCAATTCAAAGTGCAACAGTTTTACAACGTGTAGAAGATTTATATCGCCCGTATAAACAAAAGCGTCGTACGAAAGCTACAATAGCTAAAGAACGAGGACTTGAACCATTAGCGGATGAGTTAATGAAGTTTAGTAAAGAGGATATTGCTGAGATTGCTGTTCGTTTTATTAATGAGGAACAAGGTGTAACTACTGCTGAAGAAGCAATGGCAGGGGCAAAAGATATTATAGCTGAGCGATTTGCAGATGATGCGGCAGTACGAGATAAATTGAGAAGGCTTTCACGGAAAGAAGGGCGTATCGTAACGGCCGTAAAAGATGCAGATAAAGATGAAAAGAAAGTATTTGAAATGTATTATGAATATGAAGAACCTGTAAAATATATTGTTCCTCATAGAACACTTGCCATTAATCGTGGCGAAAAGGAAGAAATATTAAAGGTATCTATACTTGTTCCAATAGATCAAGTACTGCAATTGATGGAAAAAGAGTGGTTGCCGTTAAATTCATTTTCACCTTCAGTATCACATGTAAAAGAAGCGATTGAAGATGCCTATAAACGCTTAATACAGCCATCAATTGAACGGGAACTTCGCAATGAATTAACTGAAAAGGCTGAAGCTCAAGCGATTCATATCTTCTCAGAAAACTTGCGAAGTCTTTTATTACAACCTCCGATGCGCGGTAAAATGGTATTAGGGGTAGACCCAGCATATCGGACAGGCTGTAAGTTGGCAGTAGTTGATGAAACGGGAAAAATGTTAGAAGTAACAGCAATTTATCCACATCCACCAAAACCAGATGTAGAAAAATCAAAAGCGGTTGTAAAATCATTATTAAATAAATATCCAATTAGTATTATTGCAATTGGAAATGGTACTGCATCCCGCGAAACGGAGCAATTTATCGCAGATGTATTAAAAGAAGTAGAGCAAGATATTGCCTATGTTATTGTAAATGAAGCAGGCGCTTCAGTTTATTCTGCATCTGAAATAGCTCGCAATGAATTTCCTGACTTGCAAGTTGAACAACGAAGTGCAGTTTCAATTGCAAGACGTTTGCAGGATCCATTATCTGAGCTAGTGAAGATTGAGCCAAAAGCAGTTGGAGTAGGGCAATATCAACACGACGTTTCACAAAAGAAACTAGCTGAATCATTGACGTTTATTGTCGAAACAGCTGTTAACCAAGTAGGAGTTGATGTCAATACAGCTTCTGCTTCCTTGCTGCAATACGTTTCTGGCTTATCGAAAACAGTTGCTGAAAATATTGTGAATGTTCGTAGTGAAGCAGGGAAATTTACATCTCGATCACAACTAAAGAAAATTCCACGATTAGGTGCGAAAACATACGAGCAAGCAATTGGATTTTTGCGTATTCCAGAGGCTAAAAACCCACTTGATGCTACAGGAATACATCCTGAAAGTTATAAATTAGCAGAAGATATTTTAGCTGCTGTTGGTCTTACTAAAAAAGATGTTGGATCAAAAAAATGTGAAGAGGCTTTAGCAGATGTGGATATAGTGGAGTTGAGCAGAAGATTAGAGGTTGGAGAGGTAACGGTTAAAGATATAGTCGATACGTTAATGAAGCCTACTCGAGATCCACGTGATGCATTTCCGCAGCCATTGTTAAAAACAGATGTTTTAAAAATGGAAGATTTAAAAGTGGGGATGGAGTTGCAAGGAACAGTTCGAAATGTTGTAGACTTTGGCGCCTTTGTTGATATTGGAGTTAAGCAGGATGGCTTAGTGCACATTTCAAAATTGCAAAAGCGACGTGTTAAGCATCCTTTAGAAGTTGTTTCTTTGGGCGATATTGTTACTATTTGGGTCGATAAAGTTGAAGTTGAAAAAGGTCGAATATCTTTAACGATGATTCCGCCTGAAAATCAAGTTGACTAGCAAAGAATAACATTAGACGATTTAACTTCCCCGTAATTGTTGGCTTATTTAACAATTGCGGGGTTTTTATGATACATTTGTTGTTGTATTGGAGAGAGGAGGGAGTAGAATGACGGATAATGAACTTCAAGTCCTAGTAGAAGAAATTTCATTAAATTATTTCAATCAACCATTTTTACATAAGGCATATTTTAATAATAGACTGCGAACTACTGGGGGGCGTTATTTACTGCGCAGTCATAATATCGAGTTTAACAAAAAGTCTTATGAACTATTTGGTTTGGAAGAGCTGCGCGGGATAATTTTACATGAATTATGCCACTATCACCTGCATATTCGAGGTATGGGCTATAAACATAGAGATGCTGATTTCCGTGCACTATTAAAAAAAGTAGGTGCACCACGATTTTGTTCTACTATTGAAGAGAATAAAAAGAAAAATACAAAATTCCACATTTATGAGTGTGTTCAATGTCACCAACAATACCCAAGAAAAAGAATCATGAACGTAGCAAAGTATCGATGTGGTAAATGCCATGGCGGTTTAAAGAAAATAAAATAAATACATAAATATAAAAACTAATGACTTAGTTTGATATAGATCAATAAGAACCATGAATGTGTGAGAATTATAAAAAAGAGGTAAGTTAATGGAGGATGTTCAAGTAATAGTAGAAGATAGATTACCGTAGTGTTAAAATTTCTCTTGATAAAAAACATTCCGTGTATTATAAATAACAAGGTTCACATAATAAAATTTGAGATTAAACATAGAAATGCATTGATATTAATAAAATACTTACTAAAAAATAGTTGGATGAATTATATTAATACTGCACATTCTATAAAAGCTGTTAACTAATAAAGTTTTGAAAAGCCCATAAATAAAGGGTTTAATAAAGGTCTAAATAATTTATTAAAAAATATTGAGTAAAGTGTTGACATTAATGAAATGTGTCTCTATAATAGTAAAAGTCGACAAGATGAG
>NZ_CP155468.1:3767500-4112500 GCF_039654155.1 Lysinibacillus telephonicus | reverse complement strand
CGACTGAGTCGAAAACCTGTTTTCGAACGAAGGCGCGAAATCAGCGTACGAGCTGGTGTTTGAAGCTAGACAATACGGAATGATTAAGCTTGGCTTAATCAACATTAACGTTTTGTGTTCAGTTTTGAAGAGTTCATGTAAATGAATTATCTTCAATTTAGTAATTTCGTTCTTTGAAAACTGGATAAAACGACATTGAAACAAACAAAGTTCAAGAAATTTATTGTAAGTTCTTAAGTCTTTTCTTTATAGAAAAGCTGTAACTAACTTCAAGGGTTTCGAGACACGAGCAGTACAAGGAAATGAACGAGTGAGGACCGGAGCGTACCTACGTACGTGAGGATTCGAACGAGTGAAATTGACGTAGTAATGCGATGTGTATCGGAAGCCGCAATTAGGTTAAGTTATGAAGGGCGCACGGTGAATGCCTTGGCACTAGGAGCCGATGAAGGACGGCACTAACACCGATATGCTTCGGGGAGCTGTAAGTAAGCTTTGATCCGGAGATTTCCGAATGGGGGAACCCACTGTTCGTAATGGAACAGTATCTTGACGTGAATTCATAGCGTCATGAAGGCATACCCAGGGAACTGAAACATCTAAGTACCTGGAGGAAGAGAAAGAAATTATTCGATTCCCTAAGTAGCGGCGAGCGAAACGGGAAGAGCCCAAACCAAGAGGCTTGCCTCTTGGGGTTGTAGGACACTCAATACAAGAGTTACAAAAGAATGAATTAGGCGAAGCGATCTGGAAAGGTCCGCCAGAGCAGGTAAAAGCCCTGTAGTCGAAAGTTCATTCCCTCTTGAGTGTATCCTGAGTACGGCGGAACACGTGAAATTCCGTCGGAATCCGGGAGGACCATCTCCCAAGGCTAAATACTCCCTAGTGACCGATAGTGAACCAGTACCGTGAGGGAAAGGTGAAAAGCACCCCGGGAGGGGAGTGAAATAGAACCTGAAACCGTGTGCCTACAAGTAGTTAGAGCCCGTTAATGGGTGATAGCGTGCCTTTTGTAGAATGAACCGGCGAGTTACGATTACGTGCAAGGTTAAGTTGTAGAAGACGGAGCCGCAGCGAAAGCGAGTCTGAATAGGGCGAATGAGTACGTGGTCGTAGACCCGAAACCAGGTGATCTACCCATGTCCAGGGTGAAGGTGAGGTAACACTCACTGGAGGCCCGAACCCACGCACGTTGAAAAGTGCGGGGATGAGGTGTGGGTAGCGGAGAAATTCCAATCGAACTTGGAGATAGCTGGTTCTCTCCGAAATAGCTTTAGGGCTAGCCTCGTGATTAAGAATACTGGAGGTAGAGCACTGTTTGGACTAGGGGGGCATCTCGCTTTACCGAATTCAGACAAACTCCGAATGCCAGATATTTATACACGGGAGTCAGACTGCGAGTGATAAGATCCGTAGTCAAAAGGGAAACAGCCCAGACCACCAGCTAAGGTCCCAAAGTAATCGTTAAGTGGAAAAGGATGTGGCGTTGCTTAGACAACCAGGATGTTGGCTTAGAAGCAGCCATCATTTAAAGAGTGCGTAATAGCTCACTGGTCGAGTGACGCTGCGCCGAAAATGTATCGGGGCTAAACGATTCACCGAAGCTGTGGATGGACATCGTAGATGTCCGTGGTAGGAGAGCGTTCTAAGTGCGTTGAAGTCAGACCGGAAGGACTGGTGGAGCGCTTAGAAGTGAGAATGCCGGTATGAGTAGCGAAAGATGGGTGAGAATCCCATCCACCGTATGACTAAGGTTTCCTGAGGAAGGCTCGTCCGCTCAGGGTTAGTCGGGACCTAAGTCGAGGCCGACAGGCGTAGACGATGGACAACAGGTTGATATTCCTGTACCACCTCCCCGCCGTTTGAGTAATGGGGGGACGCAGTAGGATAGGGTAAGCGCGCTGTTGGTTATGCGCGCCCAAGCAGTAAGGCGTGGAAGTAGGCAAATCCGCTTCCTAATACGCCAAGCTGTGATGGGGAGTTCGTATGAGCGAAGTACCTGATTTCACGCTGCCAAGAAAAGCCTCTAGCGAGGCGGGAGGTGCCCGTACCGCAAACCGACACAGGTAGTCGAGGAGAGAATCCTAAGGTGTGCGAGAGAACTCTCGTTAAGGAACTCGGCAAAATGACCCCGTAACTTCGGGAGAAGGGGTGCTCTCGTGAGAGAGCCGCAGTGAATAGGCCCAGGCGACTGTTTAGCAAAAACACAGGTCTCTGCAAAACCGTAAGGTGACGTATAGGGGCTGACGCCTGCCCGGTGCTGGAAGGTTAAGAGGAGGGGTTAGTGGCATCACGAAGCTCTGAATTGAAGCCCCAGTAAACGGCGGCCGTAACTATAACGGTCCTAAGGTAGCGAAATTCCTTGTCGGGTAAGTTCCGACCCGCACGAAAGGCGTAACGATCTGGGCACTGTCTCAACGAGAGACTCGGTGAAATTATAGTACCTGTGAAGATGCAGGTTACCCGCGACAGGACGGAAAGACCCCGTGGAGCTTTACTGTAGCTTGATATTGAATTTTGGCACAACTTGTACAGGATAGGTAGGAGCCAGAGAACTCGGAGCGCCAGCTTCGAGGGAGGCGTCGGTGGGATACTACCCTGGTTGTGTTGAAATTCTAACCCATACCCCTTAGCGGGGTAGGAGACAGTGTCAGGTGGACAGTTTGACTGGGGCGGTCGCCTCCTAAAAGGTAACGGAGGCGCCCAAAGGTTCCCTCAGAATGGTTGGAAATCATTCGTAGAGTGTAAAGGCACAAGGGAGCTTGACTGCGAGACCTACAAGTCGAGCAGGGTCGAAAGACGGGCTTAGTGATCCGGTGGTTCCGCATGGAAGGGCCATCGCTCAACGGATAAAAGCTACCCCGGGGATAACAGGCTTATCTCCCCCAAGAGTCCACATCGACGGGGAGGTTTGGCACCTCGATGTCGGCTCATCGCATCCTGGGGCTGTAGTCGGTCCCAAGGGTTGGGCTGTTCGCCCATTAAAGCGGTACGCGAGCTGGGTTCAGAACGTCGTGAGACAGTTCGGTCCCTATCCGTCGTGGGCGTAGGAAATTTGAGAGGAGCTGTCCTTAGTACGAGAGGACCGGGATGGACACACCGCTGGTGTACCAGTTGTCTTGCCAAAGGCATCGCTGGGTAGCTATGTGTGGACGGGATAAGTGCTGAAAGCATCTAAGCATGAAGCCCCCCTCAAGATGAGATTTCCCATTACGCAAGTAAGTAAGATCCCTCAAAGACGATGAGGTAGATAGGTTCGAGGTGGAAGTGTGGCGACACATGGAGCTGACGAATACTAATCGATCGAGGACTTAACCAAATAATTGAACGAATTCAATGTCTTTATCCAGTTTTGAGAGAACGAACTCTCAATTAAATAAAGGAACTTCGCCTAAGAGCGCAACATCCTGTTGCAACGGCGAAGCCAGCACATCCATGTGCAAGTGAAGTGATGATGGCAAAGAGGTCACACCCGTTCCCATACCGAACACGGAAGTTAAGCTCTTTAGCGCCGATGGTAGTTGGGGGCTTCCCCCTGTGAGAGTAGGACGTCGCTTCGCGCAAATGAAACCGCTGATATTCAGCGGTTTTTTTATATGTAGAAAAGGAAGCCCCCAACTACCAAAAACCGAAGGTTTGGTCGGCGCGATTAGTAAAAATAATTTAAACAGTAGTATTCGAGAAGTGTGAGGACCAACAAGGAATCAAGGAGGCACGAAGCGGAGTGTACTATGTACACGAGCATCGTACCGAGGAAGATGACGAAGGTTTCCGCAGTGTCATCACTCTTCGCAGATAGCGCCGATGGTAGTTGGGGGCACCCCCTGTGAGAGTAGGACGTCGCTTCACGCAAATGAAACCGCTGATATTCAACATTTTACTACAAAACCATAGGTTGGGAAAAAAGAAGCAAGTTTGACACGGGAATCCAGTGCGTTAATGTGCCTTGGGAGAGAGGGACATTGCTTTATGCCTTGCAATTAGATAGGGATTAATAATTTTTTTTAAGCATAGCATGTATATACTTATTTTCCTCTATTTTCCACGTTCTAATAAATAATATAACCAGCTTGCTATCAATTAATCAGTGAAAAAAATTACTAATATTTTTATAAAAAATATTGTAAAAACACCTATTTAATGCTATATTATTAGATGTCTGATAGAAACGGTCCCGTGGTGTAGCGGTTAACATGCCTGCCTGTCACGCAGGAGATCGCCGGTTCGATCCCGGTCGGGACCGCCATACTAATAGAATTTATGTCCTTATAAAGCATAGGCTTTATAAGGATTTTTTTATTGATAAAATAGTTTACAATTTTCAATTCGAAAGTTGCCTCCTTTTTCCCATTCTAAAACCCCACGATTCATTGAATGGCCCAAAAAATACGACTAAATATTCAAGAGATATGTAAAGTCACATGATTATAAAACTACATAAATATAGTAGTAGTATGTCATTTTTTGGGGTGATTTTTTTGAAACAACGATATCGGAGAAACATCTTAGTCCTTCTTTTTATAATAATTGCTGCGATTATCGTTTTAATTTATGAACATTCATATGAAGTAAATAAGATTTATAATATTGAAGATTCAAATGCATACTATTGGCAAAAATATATGAATGAAGAAGAGTTCGCAAAACTAAAAAATGGAATGTCGTATATGGACGTTGTTGGAATTGCAAAAGGAGGGGGCGAACAAGTTTCCGCAGGTGTTTTCAGATGGGATGATGAACTTCTTATGACACAAGGGTATGAAATTCATTTTGAGAATGATAAGTTAATTGATAAAAAAATTTATGAAAAACGTGGATACTCTACACGCTAACGATTTTGGAGGCACATCCCGAATCGTATTTTTAGGGATGTGCTGTATCTTTACTTGAAAGTATTACCAACCTATGCTGTGATCTACAAAATGTTTTCCTTAGCAGATGCAAATACTTTGCAACGAGGGAAAATTGATTTTTGAGAAATTAGGTAATACATTTTGAACATTTAACATTGTTTAGGTAAACTTAAGGTAATGTGATGGTGAGAGGAAAAAGTAAAATGATATTTGAAAAAGAGATAATGTCCTTAGAAGAAACTCAAAGCTTAGCACAAAATATTGCTGATTTACTTGAACCACAGGATACTATTACTTTAGAAGGCGATCTTGGTGCAGGTAAAACTACCTTTACACAGGCATTGGCAAAGGCTTTAGGAATTACAAGAACAGTCAATAGCCCAACTTTTACAATTATGAAACAATATGAAGGCAGGCTGCCGCTTAATCACTTAGACGTATACCGTTTATCTGATAGTGATGAAGATCTTGGTTGGGATGAAATATTTTACGGTGATGCAGTTACTGTTGTAGAATGGGCACATTTAATTAAGGAAGATTTGCCTGAGGAACGATTAGCAATTGAAATTTATCGTATAGATGATAATAAAAGAAAATTTGTATTAAAACCAATCGGAAAGCGTTATGAACGATTGTGTGAGGAGTTATTTTAAATGATTTGGTTAGGGATAGAAACTTCAAATTCACCGTTGTCGATTGCAATAGTAAAGGATGGACAAGTACTTGCTGAAGTAGTGCAAAATATAAAATTAACTCATTCTGTTACAGCTATGCCGACAATTGAGGAGCTTTTAAACAAAGTAAATATAAAACCAGCTGATATTGATGCAATCGCTGTATCAGAAGGACCAGGTTCATATACTGGTATTCGAATTGGCGTAACGTTGGCAAAAACGCTTGCATGGACGCTAAAAAAGCCATTGGTTGGGGTATCAAGTTTAAAAGTGCTTGCTGCAAATGCACAATTATTTAATGGGGTCATTTGCACCTTATTTGATGCACGCAGACAAAATGTTTATGCTGCTGCGTATAATGGAATGAATTTAGAAACTATAATTGAAGACCGTCATGATTCAATTGACGCGATCTTAGTCCAATTACAGCAATTGAATGAGCGTGTAGTATTTGTTGGAGTAGATGCAGCGAATTTTAAAGATCAAATAGTTCAATATTTAGGAGATAATGCATTTTTTGCACCGTTTTCTCTTCATTTGCCGAGAGCTTCAAAGTTAATTGAAATAGCGGAAAATGAACCACTGCTTAATGCAGCAGAAGTGCATTCTTTTGTTCCTAAATATCACCGTATTGCACAGGCAGAGGCAAATTGGGTAAAGGAACAGAAGAAGGGGCAGCAATAGTTATGGTACTTTATCGCAGGATGACTCCAGAAGATGTAGAAGCAGTTCATGCAATTGAAGTTGCCTCCTTTCCAACTCCATGGACGTTGGATTCCTTTCACTATGAAATGAGAGAAAACAACTTTGCGCATTATGTAGTAGCAGAAGATGACAATGGCAACATTATTGGCTTTTGTGGTATGTGGCTTGTCATTGATTCGGCTCAAATTACAAATGTTGCTGTATTAGAAGAAGCTCGGGGTAGAAAAATCGGAGAAGGACTGATGCGTGAAGCAATGGACATTGCAAGAAACCATGGAGTTGAAGTCATGAGTCTAGAGGTCCGCGTATCTAATACGGTTGCACAAAACCTTTATCGTAAACTTGGTTTTCAAGAGGGCGGTATAAGGAAAGGATATTATACAGATAACCAAGAGGATGCTCTTGTAATGTGGGTGAACTTATAATGGAAGAGTGTATTATTTTAGCAATAGAGACAAGCTGTGATGAAACTGCAGCAGCTATTATTCGAAATGGTAATGAAATTGTCTCAAATGTCGTAGCGTCACAAATTGAAAGTCAAAAAAGGTTTGGTGGTGTAGTTCCTGAAATTGCATCACGTCATCATGTTGAACAAATTACAATCGTTATTGAAGAAGCTTTGCAAAGAGCAAATATGGAGCCGTCGGACTTGACTGCTGTTGCAGTTACGGAAGGCCCAGGATTAGTTGGAGCACTGTTAATAGGTATTAATGCGGCTAAAGCATTTGCGTTTGCACATGGATTGCCTATTATTGGTGTGCACCACATTGCTGGACATATTTATGCGAATGCGCTCGTCCAACCAATGCAGTTTCCTTTGTTGGCACTAGTTGTTTCTGGTGGGCATACAGAATTAGTATTAATGAAGGAACATGGCAGTTTTGAAGTAATTGGAGAAACACGAGACGATGCAGCTGGAGAAGCTTATGATAAAGTAGCTAGAGTTTTGAATATGCCGTATCCTGGAGGGCCGCATATTGATCGAATGGCTCATGAAACTAATGAAGCTGTAGAGTTTCCTCGTGCATGGCTTGAGGACTCCTATGATTTTAGTTTTAGTGGATTGAAATCTGCCGTAATTAATTATAAGCATAATATGGATCAACGAGGGGAAGAAATTATCCCAGAGCAAGTCGCAAAAGGTTTTCAGGACAGTGTTGTGGAAGTACTAACAACAAAAACAGTTCGTGCGGCACGTGAATTCCAAGTGAAGCAAGTAATTGCAGCTGGTGGAGTTTCTGCAAATAAGGGCTTAAGGACAAATTTAGAACAAGCTTTTGAGGCAGAAAATATTCCTTTTACTGTACCACCATTGAAGCTTTGTACAGATAACGCTGCGATGATAGGTGCAGCTGCAGCTTATATGTATAATGCAGGTGTTCGAGGGGATTTATCCATGAATGGTCTGCCAGGTAAAGAACTGAAAAGCTGGATAAAATAATAAGTAGGAGGCATCCAAAAAGTCATAGTTGGATGCCTCCTTTTTTGAACAGTTTATAGAAAAAGTGTGGCGACCCAAATCGTATTCTAGCATCAGACAAAAAAAGTGCTTTCATCTCGGAATATGTATAAAAACGTTATATTAACATATTTAGTATCATACTCTAAACTTATTTGTAATTTCATTTTGTATAATTTTTCTGAAAACTTATCCACAGTTTCAACAATATTTTTCTTTAATTGTCAAGGCGAACATTCGTACTTATGCACAAATTGGGGATAACTTGTGGGTAACTTGTGGTAAACCTATATGTAGTGTTAGTTTTTACACACATAAATGTTGATAAGTCAAAATAGATTTGTGGATAATGTGGAAAAGTGTGTTGATAGGTTGATATTACTAAGATAATAATGTGAATAAATTTGTGGAAATAATTTATCGAAATTTGTCTATTGACCAAGATGTATGTAAAATATTTGCGAATAATATAAAAAGACATCTAAAAAGCAAGGGCAATTCGGTAGTACTTGAATGGTACTCCATTTTCTTAACCAGGATAAAGCAGTAATAGATGGCTTTTCATTTTTCATATCTTATTAGACAGCAAGTTAGGAGTATTATCCGTTCCTTTATACTTGAATAAAAAGAAGATTCCAAACACAGTTGCTGCATAAAGAAAAAGAGGGGCATGTTTAGAAAATTTTCTTTCTGGACATGCCCCATCTACTATTACAAAGTCATATTTTCAAGCTCTTCATTTAAATCCAGCCATTGTAATTCAATTTCTTCATGTTCTGATTTAACAGAATCAAGCTCCGTCTGAAGTTTCATTACTTTTTCGTGGTCTTTAAAAATTTCAGGATCACATAATTTCTCCTCAATAATTGCAATCTGTTCGGACAAATCGTTCATTTTTTTCTCAATTTCTTCAATTGCACGCCGGATTTGGCGCTCACGTTTTTTCGCATCTTTATCAATTTGAGAATTAGCTGATTTTGAAGGAGTAGGCGATTCTACCACTTGTGAAGATGAAGCAGCCTTCAAGTGTGCTAATTCCTCCAGCTCCTGTTTTTTCTCAATATAATAATCATAGTCGCCTAAGTATTCAAAAGAGCCTTTTCCTGATAACTCAACTACTTTTGTTGCAATTCGATTGATAAAATAGCGGTCGTGGGAAACAAATAGCAATGTACCAGGATAGTCTATTAACGCATTTTCTAATATTTCCTTACTATCTAAATCGAGATGGTTTGTCGGTTCATCGAGCACAAGTAAATTCGCTTTTTGCATCATTAATTTTGCTAATGCTAAACGTGCCTTTTCACCACCAGATAAAGAATTAACAGACTTTGAAACATCATCACCGCTAAATAAAAATCGGCCTAGAATTGTACGAATATCTTTTTCATTCATTAGCGGCCATTCATCCCAAAGTTCTTGAAGAACTGATTTATTTCCCGTTAGTTTAGCTTGTTCTTGGTCATAGTAACCAATTTGTACGTTTGCTCCATAACGAATATCTCCAGAGAGGATTGGTAGGTCTTTAACAATTGTTTTTAGTAGAGTAGATTTCCCAACCCCATTAGGCCCTACTAATGCTATGCGATCTTCACGGAAGATGCGCATTGAGATGTTCTGTGAAATTGTTTTTCCATTATAGCCAATTGTTAAATCATCAATTGATAGTACATCATTGCCGCTTTGGCGCTCGATTGTAAATCCAAAATTAGCAGAGCGTTCATTCCCATCAGGTGCATCCATCCATTCAGTACGTTCAAGTACTTTACGGCGGCTTTGAGCCATTTTTGTAGTGGATGCGCGGGCAATGTTTTTTTGTATAAATGCCTCTAACTTGGCTTTTTCATCTTGTTGACGTTCATATAATTTTAAATCTCTTTCATAATTTCTTGCCTTCTCTTCTAAATAAGCGCTATAGTTCCCCATATATTTTGTGACATGGGTTCTAGATACTTCATAAACAATCGAAACAACTTGATCTAAAAAATAACGGTCATGAGAAACGATTAAGATTGCTCCATCATATGCCTTTAAATAATTTTCAAGCCAACTCAATGTTTCAATATCTAAATGGTTGGTTGGTTCATCTAAAATAAGCAGGTCAGGCTTACTTAATAAAAGTTTTGCAAGAGCTAAACGAGTACGTTGACCTCCTGATAAGGAAGCAATTAGTTTATCATAGTCTTCTTGAAAAAACTGCATTCCATGGAGAACGGAACGAGTATCAGCTTCATATTGATAGCCACCAGCATCCTTAAAATCGTGCTGTAATTGGTCATATTCCGCCATTACCCTGCTGTATAAATCCTGATTTCCATAGACTGCTGGATCCGACATTTGAAGTTCTAGTGCACGTAAGCTCTTTTCTTTATCGCGCAGCGGTTTGAAAATGGTCATCATTTCATCCCAAATAGATAAAGTCGATTCTAAACCAGAATGTTGTTCCAAATATCCAATCTTCACATCTTTTGGGATAATAATATCACCAGAATCATATGACATCTGACCAGCAATAATTTTCAGCAATGTTGATTTTCCTGCTCCGTTGCGCCCAACTAACGCAACACGGTCTCGATGTTGAACTTCTAACTTTACCCCACTTAATATTTCATTTGTCACAAACGATTTATATAATTGATTTACTTGTAATACAATCATTTTTACACCTCAGTTCACTATCATTAGTGTACTGGAAGGGGAAAATGTACGCAATCGGATGCTTTACTTATTTGTACATGTTTAGTAAGATGAAAACGATTTCCAATTGCATATAGGGAGGGATTGTGTGAAACAAGAAATAAAAATTCCACAAGCAACGACAAAAAGACTTCCTCTTTATTATCGTTTTTTGCAAAACTTTGCAAATGAAGGAAAAAGAAGAGTATCTTCACAAGAACTAAGTGAAGCAATGAAAATAGATTCTGCAACGATTCGAAGAGATTTCTCCTATTTCGGAGCGCTTGGTAAAAAAGGATATGGATACGATGTTCTTTATTTGCTTGAGTTTTTCAGACAAACGCTGGATCAAGATGAAGGAGCAAATGTTGCGTTAATAGGTGTAGGGAATTTGGGGAATGCATTTTTAAAATATAATTTCCAAAAGAACCATAATACAAGAATTGTTGTAGCTTTCGATTCGAAAGCGCCTCATGACGGGGAAGTAGTAAATGGTATTCCTGTTTACCATCCGGATCGATTAGAAGAAATGTATCATGAATATCATGCGGAACTCGCAATATTAACAGTTTCGTCTCGCTCAGCTCAAGTAATGGCCGATCGTCTAGCTGCAATCGATGCAAAGGGAATTTTAAACTTTACACCGGTTCGACTTAATGTACCAGATTCGATGAAGATTATGAATATCGATTTATCGGTCGAATTAGAGGCATTAATCTATTTAATTCGCAATAGTGAATGACGAAAAGTATTCACAATATATAATTAGCAAATTGCGACAATATACGATAAAATGTACATAATATTAGAGGAGGTGGCTATCATGGTTGTGCATTTAAATGCAATTGGACCAGTAAGCCTAGTTATTATTGGTGTTGTAGCTTTATTAATTTTCGGGCCGAAAAAACTTCCAGAGCTTGGAAAGGCTTTAGGTTCAACACTTCGCGAATTTAAAAAAGGTACAAGCGGATTAATCGATGATGAGGACACTAAAAAAACAGTCATTGAGCATAAAGATATAGATAAAGATAAAGAAAACAAGTAAGTTAAGGATGTCAACTTATTATGAATCCAAAAGAACTCACTGTTATTGAACATATAGAAGAGTTAAGAAAACGTTTATTTATTTGTGCGATTTTCTTTGTTCTTGCATTAGTGGGAAGCTTTTACGTAGCAGAACCGATAATAAAATTTATTCAACATACGGGAGAAAAAGAGCAGCATTTAACATTAAACGCATTCAATGTAGGCGATCCACTTACAGTTTATTTAGAGGTAACCTTTATTGTAGCATTAATTGTCACATCGCCAATTATCCTGTATCAGCTATGGGCTTTTATTACGCCTGGTTTACATGAAACAGAACGTAAAGCCACTTTAAAATATATTCCATATGCCTTTTTATTGTTTATTGGTGGCCTTGCATTCGGCTATTTCATTCTATTTCCAAATATTATGAATTTCATGATGAATTTATCAAATGAGCTTGAAATTCAACAAACAATTGGTATAAATGAATATTTCTCCTTTTTATTTAAACTTGTCGTTCCTTTTGGTTTAATATTTCAATTACCGGTAGTGACGCTGTTCTTAGCGCGGCTCGGCATTTTAAATCCAAAGCTGATGGTGAAGTTCCGTAAGTACTCATATTTTGTATTATTTGTTTTAGCGGTACTACTTGCACCACCAGATCTTATATCAAATTTACTGATAGCAATTCCGCTATTTATTTTATATGAAATTAGTATTGTAATCGCACGAATTGGTTATAAAAAATATAAAATCGCGGAAGCAATACGTCAGCAGGAAGAGAAAGAAGAAGCTCAAAACCAGCAAGTAGAAGCATTGCTGGCAGAACAGCGGCGCCAAATTGAAGAGATGACAAAGCAACAATAAAAATTAAGCCTATTTTCGGACAAGAAGTTCGAAAATAGGCTTTTTCATTTTTAATTATTAAACTTTTAAAAGTCTTTCACATTAGAAAACAACGGAAAGCTGTTCCCAAAGCGCAATACTTCAAGTGAAATACGCTAGAAGTGGTTGATGATATTTATTTAGGCACTTGATCCATAATTTGTTGAAGCTTATCAGCATTCATTTGAACTAATGTAACAAAACCATTTAACATCATATGGGCAATAATAGATGTAAGTAATCGCTTCGTTTTATAATAGAGAAATGCAAAAATAAAACCGCTAATTGTATAAAGAATGATATGGGTAAAATCTAAATGAATTACAGCGAAAACAATGGAACTAACGATACCGGCCACCCAAAAGCTTTGAGTTTGTATTAACGAGCCAAAAACAACCCGTCGAAAAACTAACTCCTCTAAAATCGGACCAAAAAATACAGAGGCTAATATCATGATAGGGGCAATTTCCGTTACAAGCAATATGGTTTCCGTATTTTCCGAACCGAAGTCAATCCCAAGGGCTAACTCAATCATTGCTCCAATCGATTGACCTAGATATACTAGGAAAAAACCGATAATTCCCCAGCCGATTGAAACGGGTATAGATGCTTTTTCCCCTTTAAATATGTTCCAAAAATTTTTATTTTTATTAATTAAAATAATACAAACGATGAAAGCAATAATTGCCGATATAGCGGACCACCAGCCTGCTATCGCAATACCTGCCTCTGCCCCGTCTTTATTTATAAAATGAAGGAAAACCTTCCTCACAGGTGGAATAAGTACTATAAAGCCGGATAATTGAAATCCAATGTAAGTAAGCAATACGTAAAATGCAGTTTTTTGTGTTTGAATATTAGTAGTAGTACTCAATAGAGAAAATCCCTCTTTCTAAAAATAGAGTTTAAAACATAGTATAAGTAGATAAACTATCAGAGGCGTCTGAATAAGATTATCCAACTAAATTCTATTGTAGATGAATATGGAAAGAAAACAAAATTTTTTACGCTTCGTACTTGCAAAAATAAATTGAATTCTTTATTATAATAATTGTGTTAGCACTCATATGAAGAGAGTGCTAATAATGATATTTAAACTAAAATTTGTAGGAGGTTGTTTCACTTGTTAAGACCATTAGGTGATCGTATCATTATCGAACTAGTTGAGGTGGAAGAAAAATCACAATTCGGAATTGTACTTCCAGATTCAGCAAAAGAAAAACCACAAGAGGGTAAAGTTGTTGCTGTGGGAACAGGTCGTGTACTAGATAACGGCACACGTGTCGAGCCTGAAGTAAAAGAAGGCGATCTTATTATCTTCTCTAAATACTCAGGCACAGAAGTGAAATATGAAGGTAAAGAATATTTAATTCTCCGCGAAAGTGATGTACTAGCAGTAATCGGCTAAAAATGTAAAAAATGAATCTTAAGCAATGGGCGCCTTTACATACTATGAATTGTTTGGCGCTCGCATGCTACTTTTGATTTTTGAATAGAATATAAAATTTGGAGGTTAGCAAAATGGCAAAAGATATTAAATTCTCAGAAGAAGCTCGTACGCTTATGCTACAAGGTGTTGATAAATTAGCAAACGCAGTAAAGGTAACATTAGGTCCAAAAGGCCGCAATGTAGTATTAGAAAAAAAATTCGGTTCTCCATTAATTACAAATGATGGTGTAACAATTGCAAAAGAAATCGAACTTGAAAATCCATATGAAAATATGGGTGCAAAACTTGTTGCTGAAGTTGCTTCAAAAACAAATGAAATTGCTGGTGACGGTACAACAACAGCGACAGTTCTAGCACAAGCAATGATTCGTGAAGGACTTAAAAATGTAACGGCTGGTGCTAACCCAGTAGGTATTCGTAAAGGTATGGACAAAGCTGTTGCTGCAGCAATTCAAGAGTTGCAAGTTATTTCTCGTCCAGTAGAAAACAAAGAAGCGATTGCACAAGTTGCTGCAATTTCTGCTGCTGATGAAGAAGTAGGGGAATATATTGCTGATGCAATGGAACGTGTAGGTACTGACGGTGTTATCACAATCGAAGAATCTAAAGGTTTCACTACTGAACTTGATGTAGTTGAAGGTATGCAATTCGATCGCGGCTACGTATCTCACTACATGGTAACTGATACAGATAAAATGGAGGCTGTATTAGAAAATCCATATATTTTAATTACTGATAAAAAAGTTTCAAGCATTCAAGAAATTCTTCCTTTGCTTGAACAAGTTGTTCAACAAAGCCGCCCATTATTAATCATTGCTGAAGATATTGAAGGGGAAGCTTTAACTACATTAATCTTAAATAAACTACGTGGTACATTTAATGTAGTAGCAGTAAAAGCTCCTGGCTTTGGTGATCGTCGTAAAGCAATGTTAGAAGACATTGCAATTTTAACTGGTGGTCAAGTGATTACTTCTGATCTTGGCTTAGAGTTAAAAACAGCTGATGTAACTTCTTTAGGTCGTGCCGGTAAAGTAGTAGTATCTAAAGACTACACAACAATTGTTGAAGGTTCTGGAAATAGTGATGCAATTGAAGCACGTGTTAACCAAATTCGTTCTCAAATCGCAGAAACTACTTCTGAATTCGATAAAGAAAAATTACAAGAACGCCTTGCAAAATTAGCTGGTGGTGTAGCAGTAATCAAAGTTGGTGCTGCAACTGAAACAGAATTAAAAGAACGTAAACTTCGCATCGAAGACGCATTAAACTCAACTCGTGCTGCTGTTGAAGAAGGTATTGTATCAGGTGGTGGTACTGCACTTCTTAACGTATACGGTGCAGTTGAAAAAGTACTTGATGAAGTAGAAGGCGACGTAGCAACTGGTGTACGCATCGTGTTGCGTGCTTTAGAAGAACCAGTTCGTCAAATTGCAAACAATGCTGGCCTTGAAGGATCAATTATCGTTGACCGCTTAAAACGTGAAGAAGCAGGTATTGGCTTCAACGCTGCAAACGGTGAATGGGTGAACATGATCGAAGCTGGTGTAGTTGACCCTGCAAAAGTAACTCGTTCAGCTCTTCAAAACGCTGCATCTGTAGCTGCTTTATTCTTAACAACTGAAGCAGTTGTAGCAGATATCCCAGAACCAGCTACTCCAGCAATGCCTGACATGGGTGGCATGGGCGGAATGGGCGGCATGATGTAAGGCCAACACGAAGTTGGTCACTCGGACGTTGCGACACGATGTCGCGGTTTTAGTCCGAGTTCCTCTGCCCGTCAATGCCTTGATATATAAGGGTTTGTATGTAAAATGAAAGTGGTTTGCTAACATAGAGGATTTTAATCGAGGCTTCTCATTAGTTGTGAAAACTTTTGGGAAGCCTCTTTTTTCATGTCTATTGTAACGTGGGGATAGGTGTTTTTAGTGAACGAACCGGGGGCTTTATTATGCCCCCTATAGCTTTCTTCGTAGACAGGTTCTCTAGTCATTGAATCACTCGAGAGAGTTTACTCACAGGGCTTGGCTGCGAATTATGAAATAGTTCATCCACACCATTTTAAACTATTGTGCTTACCGTTTCTTAGTGGTGGTTAATGAAGTTTTAGTAGTTTTAGCAATCCAGCAGCTTTTAATTTGTGATTATAAGCTGCTGTCACTAGAACGATTGCGCGGCTTATTAAGTGCATCATCTACAAAATTGTGAAACTACGAAAATGTAAGAACTGTTTCTGTGAATATCTTACTTACTGAACGATTTTAAATTTTGCTTACCCCAATCATACATCATTAAAACAATGGGCATTAAGCTTTCGCCTAGTTCTGTCAATGAATATTCCACTCGTGGAGGAACTTCGGGGAAAACTCTTCTTTGAACAATACCATCTTCCTCTAACTCTCTAACTTGGGTTGTTAACACCTTATGTGTGATTTTGGGAAATAAGTGTTTAATTTCACTAAAACGTAATGTCCCATTAGTTCCTAAATAGTAAATAATCGTAATTTTCCATTTGCCGCTAATGATGGATAAGGTTAATTCCTTTTCACAATTAAATTCACCATTCTCAATTTTCTTTCTAACTTCCTTTCGTAAATCGTGCATAAAATACTTCTCCCCCTTTTTATCAAAAAGTATCCTTTAAGTAACTTTCTCACAAAAAAGTGCGTTCTTCCAAAGAAAGGAATCATTTTTTAGAATAAATTTAAGATAGGGAATATTCAAAAAACAGACCCTCTATAAAAGAGGAGAAAAAACTTTGATAACTCTATCAATGGGGATGTAAAAACTTCGTAGTTAAGGTAAGAAAAATGAAGGGGGAAAATGAATGACAGGAAACAGAGCCGTAGTTTATAGAGGGGCAGGGAAAGTAGCTGTTGAAGATATTGGCTACCCAGACTTGATCCTAAGAGATGGGCCAGGAGTAAATCCTTTAAATGTAGGTCGTAAGTGTGACCATGGCGTAATTCTAAAGGTTGTAACAACGAATATTTGTGGAAGTGACCAACATATGGTTCGAGGCCGGACCACTGCTCCTGAGGGGCTTGTTCTTGGTCATGAAATTACGGGTGAAGTCATTGAAGTAGGGCGAGATGTCGAATTTATAAAAAAAGGAGATCTTGTATCCGTACCATTTAATATTGCTTGTGGTCGTTGCCGCAGTTGTAAAGAACAGAATACACATATTTGCGAAAATGTTAATCCAGATCGTCCCGGTTCCGCATACGGTTACGTGGACATGGGTGGATGGGTAGGTGGGCAATCCGAGTATGTAATGGTTCCCTATGCAGACTTCCAGTTGCTGAAATTTCCAGATAAAGATCAAGCTCTGGAAAAAATCCTTGATTTAACTATGCTTTCTGATATTTTCCCAACAGGTTATCACGGTGCGGTGAGTGCTGGTGTAAAGCCTGGTTCTACTGTGTATGTTGCTGGAGCTGGACCAGTTGGCTTGGCTGCAGCCCATTCTGCCCAACTCTTAGGGGCCTCTGTAGTTATCGTTGGTGATTTAAATAGTGAGCGACTAGCACAGGCTAAGAGCTTCGGTTGTGAAACAGTAAATCTTAGAGAACATCCAAATCTTGGAGAACAAATTGAACAGATTTTAGGAAGTCCAGAGGTCGATTGTGCGATTGACTGTGTCGGTTTTGAAGCCCACGGACATGGTAAAGGGACCGGTGAAGCTCCAGCTACTGTATTAAACTCCATAATGGAAGTTACCCGTGCTGGAGGGCGACTGGGTATTCCTGGTCTATATGTTACAGGTGATCCGGGGGCAGTCGATGAGGATGCGAAAATCGGTACATTAAAGGTTCGTTTGGGGCTTGGATGGGCTAAAGCTCATACGTTTGTAACTGGTCAAACACCGGTTATGAAATATCACCGTGACTTAATGATGGCTATCCTGAGCGGGAAAGCGCAAATTGCTAAAGCTGTAAATGCAACACCAATTTCTTTAGATCAAGCACCAGCTGCATATGCTGAATTTGATCAGGGAGCTTCCAAGAAGTTTGTCATTGATCCTCATGAAATTTTAAATAAATAAGTTAGACAAATGGCCTATTATTATGAGTAATATTACATTAGATTTAGCTAAAAAATTATTTCAGGTGTGAGAAGCGAAAAATTTGAAGTTTCCATGGTTATTTCAATTGTTGATGAGGGTAGAAATTCACCGAGATGATGACTAATTAGTAAGCGCTGACATTGCCCCAAATAAGGCATGGACATCTGTTGCGTTAAAATGCCTTGTAACTCAGAGAGCATGCTGTAAGGCAAACAGTGTTTGAGCGGTTATCAAGAAGCTTGAATTAGCAATCAAACTTTAAATTAAATAGTATTACTCTTAACGCCATCTCTCAGCAATTAACCTAAGAGATGGTGTTTTTTTGATTTTCAGGCTTACTCATTCTAATAGAGGAAGGTACTGTTCTAATAGATCAGAGAAGGAGTCTTTTTCATTTAGCCATAGAACCTTCGTATTGCATTTACAATAGTATTTCTAGGAAGATTTAATTATCCCGATTATAATATAGTGCATAGTTTTTCCTGTAGAAAATAATAAGTATTTTGGTTTTATTGTCATAAATTATTGAAATTTGTATAATTACATGCGATTATTATAAGAGATGAGTTTAATCTTATATTTATGGAAGATAAAGGCAAACTATTCCGAAAGGGTAGGACGCAAAGCCTAGGGTCTAAGGTTTAGTAGGATGAATCAAAATCCTGCAATTTAAACGATGATCGCCTGGTTACCAAATTTACGGATTCTTACTAATTTAAATCCTTTGGCTATTCTATGAAAAATAGAGTAGTTTTTTTTTGGCAAGTTTTATTCCATAAGCTAGATGATTGCTAATTATAAAACAAGCTTTTGTACATTTATAATATTTAGCAATAACTTTGTGTAGTGAAAGTTTTAGAGAGGGATGATAACAGTTTATTGACGTGCAAGATGTGGAAATTCTAATAGTTTCACTAAAACAATAGAAAGGTTTGGCAATATGAATAAAAGAAGATTTTCATTTAAAGCAAAAGTTTTAATTTATTCTTTATTACTATCGTTAGTACCGATCATCTTTGTTGGATTTTTAGTAAATAATACAGTTAGCAAAATAACTGAGAAAGATTATCTCAATTTTAGTGAAAGAGAAATTAAACAGGTTGATAATGGAATTTCTATGTATTTTGAATCTATTAGGGAAAACGTGAGTTTACTAGCTACCAACCCATCTGTTATAAATGCTGATTCAAGTATTACCTCCTATATGGATGTAGCAGGGGAAGATTCAATTGACATGACTCCTTCTACTAATGGGGAAAAAGAGCGAGCAATATATGAGGTGTTTTCTCAATTTAGTGAGAGTCATCCAAATGCAGCTTATGTTTATATAGGCACATCGGATGGAGGTTATGTCCAATATCCAGAGGGTCCTGTGCCAGCAGGCTTTGATCCAAGAGATCGTCCTTGGTATACGACAGCAGCTGAAGATCCAGGAAAAGTAAAGTTAACAAGCGCCTATGCAGCAACTGGAATAGAGGGAATTATCGTAAGTAATGTTGTTACGATTGAAAAGGACGGAAAAGAAATAGGTGTGTTAGGTCTGGATGTAAGTCTAGATGGTTTAACAAATATGATTAAGGAAATCAGCATAGGAGAAAATGGTTATGTAATTCTAGCGCAAGAGGATGGAACAATCCTTGCAAATCCAAAGAATCCAGAACTGAATTTCCAACCAATTTCCGAACTGAATGTTCCGGAACTAGAGGATTTAAGTAAAGATGGTTCATTTGAAGCAATAATTGATGGAAAAGAATATGTATTAAACACAGTCACATCAAAAAATGAAGGCTGGAAATATATCACTGTCATCGAAAAGAGTGAACTTTTAGCGACGGCAAACTCCATCCGCACAAATATCTCTATTATTGGTGGAATTATTGCAGTAATAGCTATAATCGTTTCTATTTTCGTGAGTCAAGGTATAACACGAAGAATCAAAAATATTGGTGATGTATCATTAGCCATGTCTCAAGGTGATTTAACTCAATTAGTTGAGATTAAATCAAATGATGAAATTGGAGATATGGGTAAGAATTACAATATTATGTCTAATAGTTTAAAAGAAACGATTAAAAAGATTTCATTAGAATCTCAGGCATTATCAGCTACATCTGAGGAACTGGCAGCATCTTCTATTGAGAATCAAAAAGCCTCGAATCAAATATCTGATTCTATCCAAAGCGTCGCCTCTGGAACAGAAGAACAAAATGTGGCAATGAAGAATGCTGTAGGGATTATAAATGAAGTGTTTAAGCATGTTGATGATGTGTCAATGAGCATGGACAATGTAAGTCAGTCTGTTCATTTTTCAGCAGAAACTGCTAAACAAGGTAGTGATGTTGTTTATCAAACTGTAAAGCAAATGGGTGAAATAGATAAAAATGTGAGCTCTTCTGCTGAAAAAATTGGCCTATTAAATGAGAAGTCGAACGAAATTAGTCAAATTAGTTTGATGATACAGTCAATTTCAGAGCAAACAAACTTATTAGCTTTAAATGCTGCAATCGAAGCGGCAAGAGCTGGCGAACATGGAAAGGGATTTGCGGTAGTAGCAGACGAAGTACGAAACCTTGCAGAGCAATCTAGTCATTCAGCATTGCAGATCAATGAAATTATTAATGATATTAAAGAAGGAATTAAAGATTCAATGAGTCTTGTTAATCAAGGGGCAAACTCGGCTAAAGAAGGAATGAAACTTGTAAATGAAAGTGGAAGAGCCTTCGGAGAAATTAAGGATGCCGTACTTGATGTCACAACAAGAATATCTGATGTTAGTGTAGCAATGGGCAACATGAAAAAACATATAGCGGAAGTTGTAGCCCATATAGAGGAAGTTTCGAAAACAAGTTTAGAGGTTAACGATCATTCACAAAATGTTGCTGCATCATCACAACAGATGAGTGCCTCAATGGAAGAGGTTTCATTAGCAGCTCAAGAGTTAGCTAGAATGTCAGTTGAATTAGAGGAAGTTATACAGCAATTTAAACTATAAAAATCCACTTTACAGTACTTAATTTATTGTTAGATGATCTAATGATTCCTAATGATTAGATCATCTAGTTTAATAATCCAGAATATTTAAAAGTGTATTAGTTTACTATTTCGAATCATTATAAAAGGGAGGAAACACTATGTTTAAAACAATTTATCAGCTTAAAACCCTGATTGCTTTTATTTTTGTAATAGCGACGCTTCCATTAGTAAGTGTTTCTGCAGAAGAAATGGAATTTGATCCATTTGAAAAGAGTATTAGTGAAATTTCTGATGCTTTAAATAACAACCAAATTACTTCTGAACAATTGGTTGAGTATTATCTAGAGCGTATAGAGGCATATGACAAGCAAGGCCCAGCGATTAACTCAATCATTACAATTAATGATCAAGCTGTTGAGATTGCCAAGCAATTAGATGAAGAAAGACAAAATAAAGGTCCAAGAGGCATTCTTCATGGTATTCCGATTGTTGTGAAGGATAATATTGACGTAAAAGGAATGCCTACATCTGCGGGTTCTGTGGCACTAAAGGATGCTTATCCGACAGAAGATGCTTTTGTTATTCAGAAACTAAAGGACGAAGGAGCGATTATCCTAGCTAAAACAAATATGTCAGAGTTTGCAGCATCTTATGGCAGATTAGGATACAGCTCATTGGGTGGCTTAACTTTAAACCCTTATAATCTTAACCGAGATGCTTCAGGATCAAGTAGCGGAACGGCAGCGGCAGTTACAGCAAACTTTGCTGTATTTGGATTAGGTACAGATACATCTGCTTCAGTGAGAGGTCCAGCGAATGTAACTGGTCTAGTTGGTATAAGACCGACGATAGGTTTAATAAGTCGCAGTGGGGTAATTCCATCCTCGTTAACTTTTGATACAACTGGTCCGATAGCAAGATCAGTTGAGGATGCAGCGATTGTATTGAGTGTAATGGCTGGGGTTGATGAGAAAGACGCTAAAACGTTGCCTGCAAAGGAACACATCGTCGAAGACTATAGTAAATCCTTAGATAGCACTGCTTTACAAAACGCAAGAATCGGCGTAGCAGTTGACTTTTTTGGCGACAACGAAGAAGTGGATGCGATTGCGAATGAAGCTATAGCAAAAATGGAAGAAATGGGTACAGAGGCTATTCCGGTGTCTTTCTCAGAGCTAACTCAATATTTATGGACACCAATTGTTGGACCGATTAATGATGCGGACTTTAAGGTGCAATTAGAAGAATATCTTGCACAGCTCCCAGAGGGTCAGCCAAAAACACTAGAAGAAATTATCAAAATTAGTGAATCTCCTGAAGTTTTAAATTCGGCAACGCCAGTAAATCCAGGGCGTGTGGAAGGTTTTAAAACTTCGATGGAACAGGCAGAATTTAAAGACAGCGCAGAATACAATCAAATCATAACAAACGAAATGCCTAAAGTACGTGATGAAATTCAAGCAATTATGGAAAATGAAAATTTGGATGCAATCGTTTTTCCAACGATGTCATGTCCAGCGTCACCAAGATTTGATCAGGAAGACCCTACATATGTATGTGAAGCATATGATACTTATGCCGCTAGTTATGTAGCTTCAGCAACAGGATTCCCTGAAATTACTGTGCCAGCTGGTGTTACGAAGGAAGAGGTACCTGTTGGGATTTCTTTCTTCGGGCTAGCATTTAGTGAACAATCTCTATTAGATTTAGCCTATTCATTTGAACAAGCAACAAATGCTAGAACGTTGCCAAAAACAACGCCTAATTTCGCGGTTGATTTAGTTGATGAAACTAAATTTAAAGATGTTAATTCTTATGAAGATGAAATTGAGTATTTAACAGATAAAGGCATAATTCAGGGTTATGCTGATGGAACATTTAAACCAAACAATCCTATTACTCGTTTACAAGCTATAAAAATGATTTTAAGAGAAAAGGGAATTAAAGACTTTTCTAACGTTACAAATCCAGGATTTATTGATGTGAAGCCAGGCGATAATGGATATGAGGAGATTGCTAAAGCTGTAGAATTAGGTATAATCAACGGTTACGTAAATGCTCAGGGCCAAAAATACTTCGATCCAAACGGAAAATTAACTAGATCACATGCAGCTAAGATTTTAGTATTAGCCTATGACTTAGAGGGAACTAATCCAACCGAATTTAAGGATGTCCCAAAAGAGTATTGGGCATATGATGAAATTTCCGCACTAGCAGCAAATAATATAGCTGGTGGTTATGAAGATGGAACTTTTAAGCCTACTAATAATCTTTCACGTCAAGATTTTGCCGTATTATTGGCTCGATATTTAAATGATGATTTTAAGACATCAAAGTAAATCATAAAACAATAGTTAAGTATTCGTTATCTTTTGTCGAGATAAACTGATAGTTATAAATGCTTTGGAAGCTTCTCAAAAGTTAAAAAGACTTTTGGGAAGCTTTTTATATTTACTTTTTTATCATTTTTAAATTTTTAATACACTGATAAATCATCAATTAATCCTTAAACGTATGAAGGATATAAATTGGGAAAACCTAAAGCTTAAAGAAAAAGAAAGGAAGATGTTTTTTGAAGAGAACAAAAGCTTTTTTCATTAAGCTAGCTATGACTTTTGGGGTCTTATTATTAGTGTTAGGGTTATTCTTTGGTGTTTCTTTAGCAGATATTCTTATTATAACTTTCGTTTTAACAATCGTAGCATTTGTTGGAGATTTGTTTATCTTACCTAGAATTGGGGGAGCCTCAGCTGCAGGAGCTGATTTAGTACTCGCCTTCTTAGTTATATGGGCACTAGGTGCATTTCTATTTGATCCAGATATTTCAGTATTTTCAGCAGCATTATTATCATCATTATTTATTGCAGGTGGCGAATTTTACTACCATAAATATTTAGTGGATCATTTATTTGAAAATGAAACTGAACATGTTGTACGCACCCCAAAAGATAATTTAATTACACAAGCAGAGTTTTCAGAGGACTTTGATAAAGGTACAGATAACTATAAAGAAAAGCAACAAGATGATGCTAATATGAGTTAACTTGACCTTAGAAGTTTTCCTAAGTTCACTGAGCTAGGGGAAACTTCTTTTTTATTTCGCCGTACATTGACATGTATAGGTTATCGAAAAGGCTAAGTTTGTTCATAATACCTTAACCTAGAGTAATGGGTGAATTGTATTAGCTCTAATTAGAATAAGCGTTATTTAAATTATGATTTAGTCCACAGAATTAAAAAAACGCTCAAATGTTAATGTCAGGCCTATTCGAACAAAGTAATAATGGCTATAACCCATACACCAGCGACAATAATTAGAAACCACCATCCCATAAACACGAGGAATTTCTTTAGCAAAGGATTGTTGGTAAATTTCTTTGAAAAGGAAGTCGTTTTTAAGACACTATCAGTATTTTTTAACAATAAGTAAGAAAATGATCCAAAAATTAAAGTAAATAAAATTGCCACTATGAACATCTCCATTGATTTGCATCTCAACCTTTCTATATTTTTCTATAAGTAGTTTACAAGTACTTGAAGTAGTTTTCCAGTATATCATCAATAAAGGGGGACGGCAGGAGAAGTAAAGATGCCAAACTCCCATTAAACAAAAGCAAAAATATCAAGACAATTACCTAATGCAGGTAGTTGGCCTTTTTGATTTGAATATAGAAATTATTGTAGAAATATTCAATCTTTAATTATGTTATGATAATAATAATTTGATATAAAAATATTGCATTTACGAGTATGTATATAAAAACATCCATATTTATAGTTGGATCTAACAAATCAATATTTAAAAGAAGTGGTGAACGAAAATGGGATAACTGTAAAGGATTTGCTGCACTTGCCGTCCTTTAGGGGAGCGGAAGTTTTAACCGGAAAAAATAATCTTAATCGAACAGTCTCATCTTTATCTGTACTGGAAGTCTCTAATGTAGATTTTTTCTCACAAATTATCCAAACGGTTCAAGAAGAATGGTATGCTGAAGAACTTGTCATAAGCTCCTTTTACTCAATCAGAGATAGTGTTGAAAAACAGTGTGAAACCATTCAGCACCTACATGATTTAGGGGAATTGGGCTTAATTTTATATTATGTGGGAATTGTTTTGCCAGAAATACCAGAAGAGGTTTTGCAATTAGCAGAATCTAAAGACTTTATTATTATTTGTATGCCTAAAAACGATTATTCTCTTCGCTATAATGAAGTTATCTATGAAGTGATGGAAGCGATTATAAGTAATCAAACAGTAAATGATCATTTCGTGAAGGAAACTTTAGAAAAGGTTTCTTTGCTTCCAGAACATTTGCAGAGTGTGGAGATTACGCTTAAATTGTTATCAGATCGCCTAAAAGCAAATATTCTATTGACAAATACAAACTTTGAAATTGTAAATCAAGTGATGTGGCCCCGAAATTCATCCTTAGATGTTTTAAACGCTGTCCAGGAATTTTCAAAATATAATTTGAATGATGGAAAGAAAAAGAAAGAAATAGAAAGTAGCACCATTCCTTGTTTTATAGAATATAAGACGATCCATCAAAAAAACGGAGATTTGCTTTATTTATTTCTTATTAAAGAAAATACGAAATTACCAGGAAAAACTATTGAAAAAATAAGTGAAGTTGTACAAGTCGCTATTAATTTATGGGGCGATAAGCATGATGAAGTGAGTGAATATGCTTTAGTCAAAGCAATCATTAATGATGAAAGTGAAAAAATGCGAAGGTTAGCTAATCAACTTCATATCGATGTTTCTGCTATTCAAATAATGTGGCTAGTTTATATAAATGATTTATCCGAAGAAAAGGCAATTAGAGATGAGTTGGAAGAGCATCTTTCGAAATATTATAAAACGGCAGTAATTCAAACCATCGATCATTGTATTATTGTTCTTTTAGGAAATTGCTCATATAGATACAATGAATATGAGATTGCTAGTGAGTTTATCGAAACAACAAATTTTATTTCCCATATATCAGAAATCACTTATTCTCCTAGAATGAGAAACACTCAAGACGTACGCCGAATGTATCAGTTAGTAAATAATGTTGGAAAGAAGGTTCATTCGATCTTTAAAGACCGTAAGTTGTATACAGCAGCTGAAATTCGGTCGATGAAGCGTGCGATTGATTTCAGTACACAAGGGGAAGAAATGATTGAAGAAAGTTTATCAGTAATTGCCCCAATTCTAAATGATACAGAATCTTTAAGAACATTGATGACGTTTCTTCTAGATGCGAATGGGAATTTTGAAGAATGTGGGAAGCTTTTATTTATTCACAAAAATACAGTGAAATATCGGATTAAAAAAATAAGTGAACTTATTGGAAATGATGTAACGGTTTATTCCGAATTTTATGATGTATATATTGCATGTATGATATACCGATTAATAAATAGTTAGAATCATCCGAATTTTTGTCTAAAAGAACAAAAATTCGGATTTTTTTTTCAATTTTGAAAAAGACTTGTTCTTAAGCCTCCTTTTATAATAGAAAAATAAATTGTTCAGAACAAAGGAGGGTCAATATGAAAAATGATGGAGAGCATCAGTCTTGGTATAGTTTAGGGATTATTTGGGCTGGTGCGATGATAACGATACCAAGTTTATTAGTAGGGAATACACTTATTTCCGGAATGAGTTTATCAAAAACATTATTAGTAACTGTTATTGGGTATGCCGTTGTCGTTATACTCATGATTTTACAAGGAATTCAAAGTACTGACTTAGGAAAGCCAACAGTTCAAGTGGCAGGACAAGTTTTTGGTAAAAAAGGCTCTCGCACGATTATTTCAATAATTTTAGCTATTGCCTGCTTAGGTTGGTTTGGAATTCAAGCAAATGTTTGTGGGGCGGCATTAGCAAATTTATTAGCAGTATACGATATTATTGTGCCTATTCCATTAGCCTCTTTCTTTAGTGGGTTGGTGATGGTAATTTCGGCTATCTACGGAATTAAAGTACTTCGTGTATTAAGTTATATTGCTGTTCCTTTATTGGTTGTAATGTGTGTTATTGGTTTAGTACAAACATTGACAGGGGATAATTTACAGACCATTCAGGAGTATAAACCTAAAGGTAATATGAGTTTTATGGATGGATTAGCAGTAACACTCGGTTCATTTGCATTAGGGGCGGTAATAGCTGGTGATTATTCGCAATATTCCAAAAAACGTTCGGATGTGTTAAAAGCAGCAATCTTTGGCATCATACCAGCTGGGGTACTTATGATCGGCACAGGAGCTGTTTTAACGATTGCCTATCAAACTAGTGATATTACCGCAGTCTTTTTGAATATCGCCACTCCATTTATAGGTGGTGTTGTATTAATCTTAGCGACATGGAAAACAAATTTAGTCAATGCCATCTCGGGTGGAATTGCCTTAGTTAATGTGTTTAACGTTTCTAAGAAAAAAGAAAAAATGGCGGTTGGAATTGCTGGAACAGTAGGTACTCTGTTAGCGGTGGTAGGTATATTAAATTACTTTACACCGATAATGTCGATATTATCAGCGATGATTCCACCAGTTGCAGGCGTCATGATTGCTTCTTACTGGGTTATGAATAAGGGGGATAAAAATAACTGGAGAGAAGTTGATGGTGTAAACCGGTTAGGTATTGCTTCTTGGCTTGTAGGAGCTGTTATTGCCAGTACTCCTGTAGTTTTATCGTTATTTCCAAGCTTGCCGCAAGTACCCAATCAACCTTTAATAGGAATTGTTATATCATTTGTTATTTATTTTATTGGATATCGTATATCAGCACAAAACACTGTCATGTTGGAGGAAAATAGATGAGATATTTAGATAAAGAAGCGATTGAAAATATTGCTATAGGAGCAGCTTTTCTTGGAACAGGTGGGGGAGGAGACCCTTATATTGGTAAGTTAATGGCTCTTTCCGCTATTGAAAAAAATGGACCAGTAAAATTGTATTCAGTAGATGAAATAGAGGATGGAGACTTTTTTATTCCAGCCGCTATGATGGGAGCACCTTCTGTATTAGTAGAGAAATTTCCCCGCGGTGATGAATTTGTTAAGGTTTTTCAAAAACTAGCGAACTATTTAGGAAAAGATAAAATTGCTGGAACGTACCCGATGGAAGCAGGGGGAGTTAACTCGATGATTCCAATAGTGGTAGCCGCACAATTGGATTTGCCTCTCATTGATTGTGATGGGATGGGACGAGCATTTCCTGAACTGCAAATGGTGACCTTCCACTTAGATGGGATTCCGGCGACACCGATGGCTATAACTGATGAAAAGGGGAACATCGGTATTTTTGAAACCATCGATAATAAATGGACAGAGCGAATAGCTCGAGCAGCTACTGTTGAAATGGGAGCTAGTTCATTGGTTAGTTTGTATCCAACAACTGGTGCTCAAATTAAAAAAAGTGGTGTGCATAATATTATTACACTTTCTGAAAAAATTGGAGCAATTATTTCCTCAAAAGATAGAGATCCGAACGAAAAACTCGAAGAATTATTAAAGTTAGTTTCTGGATATGAATTATTCCAAGGGAAGATTGTGGATGTTATACGAGAAACAAAGGGTGGATTTAATTTAGGAAAAATGAATCTTGAAGGTATTGCGGTAAATAAGGAAGAAAATATGAAGGTTCATTTTCAAAATGAAAATTTGATAGCAGAAAAAGATGGTCAAGTTATAGCGATGACCCCAGATTTACTATGTTTAGTTGACTATGAAACTTTATTGCCAGTAACTACTGAAAGTTTAAAATATGGGAAACGAGTACGTGTGTTGGGGTTACCGGCCAATGAAAAATGGAGAACTAAAAAAGGAATTGAAACAGCAGGTCCGAAATACTTTGGGTATGATTACGATTACGTTCCAATCGAGGAACTTGTTAAAAAGGTGGTAGCGAAACATGTATAAAATAGGAATAGATGTTGGTGGAACAAATACAGATGCTATTATTTTAGATGAAAATCGTAATTTAATTCATAGTGTAAAATCGCCAACAAGTTTAGATATTAAAACAGGTATTGAAAAGGCTTTAAGAAATTTATTAAAAGAAGCGAATATCGATAGAACAAAAATAACTCACGCGATGTTAGGGACAACACAATGTACAAATGCGATTGTAGAACGCAAAAAGTTAGCTCGTGTTGGCGTCATTCGATTAGGATATCCCGCAACTGCTTCTGTCTTACCGTATACTGCTTGGCCCACAGATATGGTTGGAAAACTATCTGGGAATTATGCTTTAGTGCATGGTGGTTATGAGTATGATGGACAATTATTGGGACAACTCGACGAGACTGAGATAAAGACACTTCTAGAAAAATGGCAAGATAAAGTTGAATCCATTGCTGTGGTTGGCGTTTTTTCCTCTATTAAAAACGATCAAGAGCTTAAGGTTCGCGATATTATACAAGAAGTTTATGGAGAAGATTTTCCAGTTTCTTGTTCTTCATTAATTGGTTCTGTTGGTTTAATCGAACGTGAAAATGCGACAATTTTAAATGCTGCATTATGCAAAGTAATTGAAACGACAACAACAGGCTTTGCTCATGCTTTAGAGGAAGAGGGAATTTCCAATGTAGAGGTATACTTATGCCAAAATGACGGAACATTGATGTCAATTGACTATGCAAGACAATTTCCTATATTAACAATTGCGTGTGGACCAACGAATAGTATACGTGGTGCTTCTTATTTGGCACAAATTAAGAATACAATGGTTCTTGATGTTGGTGGTACAACTTCAGATATTGGGGTTTTACAAGACGGTTTTCCTAGAGAATCATCTGTAGCAGTTGAAGTAGGCGATATCCGTACAAATTTCAGAATGCCGGATATTATTTCTGTTGGTCTAGGTGGAGGAAGTATTGTAAGAGAAGACAATGGCAAAATTACAGTTGGGCCTGATAGCGTAGGATACAAAATCGGTCAGGAAGCTCTTGTCTTTGGAGGAAAAACTCTCACTACAACAGATATTGCTGTTCGATTAGGATTGGCTGATGTTGGGGATAAAAGTCTTGTTGCACATATAGAAGAAGACTTTGCTAGAGAAGTTTTAGTAGAAATCTCCTCTTTATTAGAACAAGCCATTGATAAAATGAAAACCTCTTCAGAAGACGTACAGCTTGTTTTAGTCGGTGGAGGAAGTATCATTGTTCCGGATACGATTCGAGGCGTATCAAATATTATAAAAGCTGAGAATGGTAATGTTGCAAATGCAATTGGTGCTTCGATTGCTCAAATTAGTGGGCAATATGAACAAATCTATATCTATTCGAAAGAACCACGTGAAGCTTCATTGAAAGATGCTCAAGAAAAAGCAGTGAAGCAAGCTGTATTAGCTGGAGCTGTTTCAGATACAATTGAATTAGTTGAAGTAGAAGAAACGCCGCTTGCATATCATCCAGAAAACGCAACAAGATTAAGAGTGAAAGTTGTAGGGAAAATGCAGTAACAGCGATGGGAACAAAAAATAACTAAATTTCATATAAAAGAGAGTCCCCAAAGTTAAAACGATAAACTTTGGGGATAATTTTTTTATTAAGGTTCTACAATTTAAATAGTTGTACTTAATTCTTTTTGATACGCTGATTTTTTACGGGTTATCATTCTACGTAGCTTTTGGAATCAATCTATATAATTTCTTTTAAAAAATAAGAATAAATTATTAACTATCGCCAAACTATAAATAGGAACTGAAAATATAAATTAATTATTACCCCCACATTTTTTTATATGTAAATAGCGCCAAAAAGCAATAGTGATTTCATTTGCTTCTGCCTCATGTGGTGTATTCTTAAATGGTTTACTAAAGGAGAGTAAAATTGCTTCTAATACGTATATTTTTTCCTCTGTACTTTGTAGTTCCTTTAATAAATAATTAGAAAGTTCGATGCCATTTTCAGGAAAATCATTTGGCAATTTTTCAATAAATCCTTGCAGTTGTTCTATTAACGATTCTTTTGTAACAAGCTGTTCTTCAATCTTTAGATGTAGTGCTTGGATAATATCCGGTGTTATCGTTAAATTTTTTGTTTCAAGAAGACGCGGAATCATAGCATCTATATAGTCTAATACAGATTTTATTACAGCTTCAGGTGAAACTAACTGATTTGTTGCAATGGTAATAGTGCGTATTGTTTGTTGAATCATTCCAGTTGTTTGGACAGCACATTCATAGGCGATATCTCGGATTTTTTCTCCATAAACATCGATAAATCTGCTAGCAAGCCATTCCAATTCAAGAATCATATGTTTTTCAAGTAAAGCTTTTATTTCTTTATCAGCATTACCAGCAAGGGTTTCAAATATTTGTACTAGATTTCGCTTTCGATTGACATGAATTAATAAAGAAATTTGCTTTATGAGAACCGTTTTATCATTTAGTTCTTTATTAACTGCAACTTGATAACGAGCACTGATCGTCTCTTCTCTCGTTTCTTCTAGAATTGCGATTAAGCACTCGCTTTTAGAAGTGAAATGGTTATAAAATGTACCTTTTGAAATATTGGCTGCGGAAATAATGTCATTTATAAATGTATTATTGTATCCTTTTTCAATAAAAAGTTGACGTGCTGCATGGATGATTTGTCGTTTCCTCGTATTCATATCTTCACCTTTTGACTATTTTTTATACTACGAGTATAGTCTGAAAACACTTACATTTCAACATTTTAAATTATGTTTGCTTTTTTATTGAAAAAAATAGACTAGGGGTATAGAATGTATTTCGGGGATTGAAATGAATACAAGAGAGAGAGTGACATACAAAAATGAATTCTGAACAGACGCTGAAAAAGCCCCCTTATTTAATGATTGCTATTTTATTTGTGGGTGCTTTTGTTTCTTTTTTAAATAACACGTTGCTTAATGTTGCTCTACCAACAATGATGGTAGATTTAGATGTTACTTATGCAACGATACAATGGCTTGCTACAGGGTATATGTTAGTAAGTGGAGTTTTAATTCCGGCATCTGCGTTTTTAATTACGCGTTTTAAGACAAGACCGTTATTTATCTTTGCGATGACAATTTTTGCTATAGGGACATTATGTGCCGCAATTGCCCCTAATTTTGCCGTACTATTGACAGGTCGTATGATTCAAGCAGTAGGTTCTTCAGTTATGGGACCTATTTTAATGAACGTTATGTTAATAAGTTTCCCTGTTGAAAAAAGAGGGGCAGCAATGGGGATGTTCGGTTTAGTTATGATAAGTGCACCAGCAATTGGACCAACATTATCTGGTTGGATCGTTGAACATTATGACTGGCGCGTTTTATTTGAAATGATTTTACCGATTGCGATAATTAGTTTACTTTTAAGTATTTGGAAATTGGAAAATGTTCTACCTAACCGAAAAGTTACATTAGATTATTTCTCAATAGTTTTATCATCTATTGGTTTTGGTGGGATTTTATATGGTTTTAGTACTGCAGGTAACGATGGATGGTCTGATCCGATTGTTCTTACAACGATAATCATCGGGGTAATAGGTGTAGTAGCTTTTGTAATTCGACAAATAAAACTGGAATCACCTGTATTAAATATGGAAATCTTTAAGTCTCCACTATTTTCATTATCGGCCATAATCAGTGCAGTTCAAGCAATGGCAATGATGGGTGGAATGATTTTAACTCCAGCCTACGTTCAAAATGTAAGAGGGATTGAACCTTTTGAATCTGGATTAATGATGTTGCCAGGTGCTATCGTAATGGCGATCATGTCACCAATAACAGGACGACTGTTTGATAAGTTTGGTCCAAGAATTTTAGCGGTGACTGGACTTATTATTACATCCGTTTCAACTTTCTATTTATCAAAGTTACAAATTGATTCAACTTATTTCTACATCATCTTTATTTATACAATTCGAATGGTTGGGATCTCTTTAGTTATGATGCCAATTATGACAAACGGTTTAAACTCTTTACCAAGTCGATTAAATCCACATGGTACTGCAGCTAACAATACGATTCAACAAGTAGCTGGTTCAATTGGAACTGCTATTTTAATAGCTGTTATGAATGCACGCACAACTTCTTCTGCCGAAGAATTGGCAAGAGAAGCACAAGCGGGAGCTACTGGTCCTGTGACAAAAGAACAAATGGCAACATTAAAAGCACAAATCACACAGCAAGCATTACTTGATGGAATCCACTTATCATTTATAGTAGCAACTTTAATTACAATTGTTGCTTTAATCTTGTCATTCTTCTTAAAACGAGCAAAAAGTCCAGACAAGATTGAAGCACAATAATTAAATAGAAATGTAAAGGGGCTGGGACATAACTAGCTTCAAATAAAGAGAAAGGTGAATTTGAGTTCCCTCAAATTCACCTTTCTCTCTTTTTTCACATTAGTTCTTCTGTTCCCTTAGTTAATGGCCGTGAATTTTCTTAAATTCACGGCCATTAACGCAAGACCCATTTCATTTTCAACCTTCGATTTTCCTCGCACAGAAAATCGAGTGAAACGCAAATTAGCCTTCAAGAATCCAAAAACTGGCTCCACATCGATTTTGCGTTTTCGGTAGATGGCACTCGTTTTCTCTTCTGAAAGCTTCATTCTTACATATTCTTTTTGTTGTTCCCATTTTTCATTTACTATTAATTTTCGATTGTTGCCTTCTTTTGCTTTTGTACACAATGAACGGAATGGGCATCCAGAACAGTCTTCGCATTCGTAGATTTTGAACTTCCGTTGGAAGCCTGTACGGTCATTACGGATAGAATCATATTGAAATTCAAGACGTTTCTGATTAGGGCATGTATATGTATCTGTTTCTTCATCATATTCCCAGTTGTCGGGATTAAATTTGTTCTGTTTGTACTTTTTCTTTTGTTCCTTCAAATACATGTTATACGTAATTAGTGCTTCTCGTTTTCTGTTCGAAAGGATATCATGATAATTTTGTTCACTACCATACCCTGCATCTGCGACAATGTATTTCGGTAGTTCGAAATAATGTTGCTCAATTTCATCTAGAAATGGAATTAACGTACGTGTATCTGTTGGATTTGAAAATAAACTATAGGCTAAAGCGTATTGTCCCTCTGTCGCGATTTGTATATTATAACCAGCTTTCAATTGCCCGTTTTGCATATAATCATCTTTCATTCGCATAAATGTCGCATCGCGATCTGTTTTAGAATAGCTATTACGTGCGCCAAAAGTTTCAAAGTCTTGTTGGTATTTCTGCTTTCGTAAGACAAAATCAATCAACTGATTACGCACTTGTTTCGGATATTTGCGTGCACTTCTTAAAATTTTTCGTTTTTGGACATCTGATGAAGCCTCAATTTCCTTATCATACTCGGTTACGATATCGTCAACTTGTTGAACCAAATGAGCGAGTTCTTTTAATGATAACTGTTCATCGCTTTCACGTTCGATTTCAGGGATAATTTCTTTCTCAAGTAATTCATTGTATAGCTGGTTGGACTTTTCAATTAAACTTTGATGATATTTCTCAATCGATTTCTTCCATACAAACGTAAATTTATTTGCGTTCGCTTCAATCTTTGTACCATCGATAAAAATGGCTTCTTGATGGATTAGTTTTTCTTCAATCAATTGGCACCGGAATTGGACGAAACATTGGCGAATCAATTCTTTTACTTTTGGATGGACACGAAAACGATTGATTGTACGGTAGCTTGGTTCATACCCTTGAGCTAACCACATCATCCGAATACTATCTTTTAATAACGCTTCAATTTTGCGTCCTGAGAAGACAGATTGTGTGTAGGCACATAAGATAATTTTAAGCATCATGCGTGGATGATAGGCAGGACATCCCTCATTTCGGAGAAATGGTTCAAATGCTTCTGGAGGAATACTTTCCACTAAATGATGCACGTGGTAAGCAATATCATTTTTTTGTAATTTTACTTCTAATTCTAAAGGCAAAACGATTTGATTCATGTTATAATTTTTAAACATAAGGATCCTTCTTTCTGTATAATTTTGTTGTGGTGACTTAATTTTATCAGAAGTGGTCCTTATTTTTTATTTAAAATAATCAAAGCCGGTGAAATTTTACTTATCGTAAAATTTCACCGGCTTTTTCATCAGAGACGGGTTTTGTCCCAGCCTCTAGATTTTGGCAAATTTATTATTTTAGAAGGGTATTGTCTTAATTCATATAGTAGTTCTATCAGTCGAATTTAAACAGGCAACTAATGTAATAAAATTAAATGATGCTACCAGGATAAGCTAAGGTGAATTAGTATGTTTTCAATTCAAAGGAGTTAGCTGTCCTTTCTTTTTCATAAACCTATTTATTCCTGATTAAATTATTATATAAAAATGATAATATGCTGTATCATTGAGTAAATTTACTAAAGAAGTTATTATTGAGGAAGAAAATTTCAAAGGTTGTAAGTTAAAGGATATATTATTTAAATATATCTAAATTTTTTGACATGAAAGGGGCATTTAAATTGGATTCAAAATATTACGAACAATTTTATAAAAATTCTCCAACAGCCTATTCATGTCAAAAGGTCATTTATGATAATGATGGAGTGCCAATGGACCTTGTCTTTTCTGACTATAATAAAGCCTTTGAAAATTTGATGGAATTGCAAGGCGCCGAAACTTTAAACAAAAGATTTATTGATGTCTTTCCTAACTGTTTGGAAAACATAAATGATTGGAACAAATATATTTTAGATGCAGTCATAAATAAAAAGTCTATTCAATTTGATATAATTCCTTTTTCCTCGCAAAAGTGGATTAGAATGATGATCTTTCCATTACAAAGGGACACTCTTGGGTGTATTTACTCTGATGTAACAAAAGAATATATACAGGACAATGAAATTGAGGGCTTTTTAAATGTAAATATTGATATGCTTTCTGTTGTGAATAGTAATGGCTATTTTTTAAGGGTCAACCAAGCTTTTGAAAGAATACTAGGATATAAAGTGGAGGAACTTGAAGGAAGCAGCTTCACAAAACTTGTTCATGAGGATGATTTATCTTCGACTTTAAATAGAATAAAAGATTTGCAAAACCAAAAACATATTTCTACGTTTATAAATAGAGTGCGTAGAAAGGATGGTGTTTATCGGTATTTAGAATGGCATTCACAACTAAATGGAAAATATATTTATTCATCAGCCAGAGATATTACAGAACGAAGAACATTAGAGGAACAGTTATTTGAAAAAAATAAAAATCTTGCTCAACTAACAGAAGAGTTAAAAGAAAAAAATAAAATATTAAAAACACTTGCACTAACAGATGAATTAACAGGGTTATATAATCGGCATTTTTTAGATCAGAAAATAGTTGATGAAATGAATCAATCAGATATAGATAGGCAATCTCTGTCTATGATTATTATTGATATTGATTTCTTTAAACAAGTGAATGACACTTGGGGGCATCCAGTTGGTGATGAGGTGCTTAAACAAACAGCTCAAATATTGAAAAAAATGCTGCGACATTCTGATACTTTAATTCGTCTTGGTGGAGAAGAATTTATGATTATATTACCAGATACAAACCTTGATAAAGCAATAAATATTGCAGAAAGAGTTCGCAAATCGATTGAACAATTTAAGTATCCTATCGCAGGTCAATTAACGGCAAGCTTAGGTGTTGCACAAAGAGAAATGCTTGAGTCGTTCAATGACTGGTATATAAGAGCGGATAATGCACTTTATAAAGCAAAAGAAATGGAAAGAAACTGTGTGGTAAAGGCGTAATTTAGAAAATAAAATTTATAAAAATTCAATCTACTGATTAAATAATCAATTATATTTATAGTATCATATAAACTTCACTTAAAGAATAAATAAATAAAATGTGTATTCTATAATCGAAGCACATTTGATTATGTTATATTTTGTGACACGAATTTTAGTGTATAATTGATGTAATAAAGTAGTCAGAATTTTTATGTGGGGGTTATATGGATGGATGTTCTGGATTTTTTAGATAAATTAGATGAAATCGACGTTTTATTTGAACCAATTTACAGTGCGGATGAACATGTAATTGTGGCGTACGAAGTTATTGGGGAATATACAAACGAGGGGATAACTTTTAACATTACAGATATTACATATGATGAGTCAATTCCTGCAGATATACGATCAGAAATTGAACAATTTTTAGTAATCAAAGCAATTGAAGCTGCAAAAGACGAGTTGTTACAAAAACAAGTAAAACTCTTTCTACCGTGCAATCCAAATTTATTAATGTTAGATTTCGGGGAAAAATACTTCCAAACTTTAAAAGAATCGATGGATGAAAATCTTTTAAGCTATATTTATTTAGTAATTCCTGAGCATAAGTTTAAAGGGGAGTTTGAGCAGCTTCAACATCCAATTCGTTATATTAAAACATACGGTGTAAAGGTAGCCTTGGACAATATTGGATCGGACAGCAACCTTGACCAAATATTAATGCTGGAACCAGCAGTATTGAAAATCAACGTAAGCCAGCTAAATTATAATGCATGGGGAGCTCAAAACCATGTTTTTACTACAATTCAATCACTTGCAGTAAAAATAGGTGCAGCATTAATGTTTGATAATATTCAAACAGACTATCAATTACATCATGCATGGAAAAGTGGAGCCCGCTATTTTAAAGGCGTTTATTTACAGCAGCCATCAAAACGTTTTATTCCAAGAGATACATTAAAAGAACGATTCCGCAATGAGTGTAAGCAATTTATTTCTGCAGAAAAACGATTATTAGAATTAAAGTATGAAGAAATGAAAAAATTACAAAGAACAATTGCAACAATCGTTGAATATACGAAGCCCGATAGTAACGATGTCGAAACATTGTTGCAACTAGCAAATCAATTAGAGAATTATGCATTCCGATTTTATATTTGTAATGATGAAGGTTTTCAGATTTCACCTAATATCGTTCGTAGAAATGGAAAGTGGGATGTTGAAGAAAAGGCTGTAGGGAAAAACTGGAGCTGGCGTCCATATTTCTTATTTAATATTATAAAGCTAAGAAATGATGTAAAAGGCGAGCTTTCTAGTATTTATAGTGATATTGAAACCGGTGAACTAACACGAACTTATTCAATGGCTTTAAATGAACATGAATATTTATTTGTCGATGTTACCTATGACTATTTATATGAGCATAATTTAGTAAACTAAAAATGGATAAACCTTATATGCTTCTCATAGTTTTGATGATTAAATCAAAAACTATGAGAAGTTTTTTTGTTAGATATTTTTTATCGGGAAGTTTCTTATAAGAATTTTAAAAGTATATAGGTGAGTGAATAGGCTTAGAGTCCAACACGATGTTGGTCATGGGAGCGATGTCGCATGGACGCGACGTTCTCTCTCCCCACATAAGCCGCAGATACTGAAACGTATTGATTAAGTAAAAGACAATCTAGTATGAACAATATTTATATGTGTAGACATTTTGTTGTTTTCTGATGTTATGTTCCGGGAAGCGGAAACATAGAATGATAGGTGTAATTACCAATGAACGACAAAAGGGAGGGAAATAAGATTCAAATACATGTTGTTCAACCGGGGCAGTCGTTATGGGGAATAGCACAAGCATATGGTTCAACGGTAGAAAACATTATTCAAGCAAATCAAATAGAAAATCCAGAGCGTTTAGTTGTTGGTGAAGCATTGGTCATTCCAATATACGGGAGCTTTTACTGGGTGCAATCGGGAGATACTTTATACTCTATCGCTCAGCGTTTTGGCGTAAATTATACGACCTTAGCTCAAATCAATGGCATCAACCCGGATGCACCATTAACTGTTGGGATGCGCTTATATATACCACCGATGCAAAGACGAGATGCAGAAGTAAACATTTATATTGAACCAATTGGCGAAACTGTAAGCGAGGAATTATTAAATGAAGCAAGAGCAGTAGGTCCATACTTAACTTATTTAGCGCCGTTTAGTTATGAGGCAAGAAGGGATGGCAGCCTAGATCCTATACCGGTAGAAGGGATTCCGGAAGCTGCAGCTGCTTCAGGAACCACGTTAATGCTTGTTGTCACGAATTTAGAGAATGGTCAATTTAGTGGCGAACTAGGTAGAGCGATTTTACAGAGCTCGGCAGTTCAAGATGTACTTCTTGAGAATATTGTAGAAGAAGCAAGAAGAATCGGAAGTGTTACAGATATTCACTTTGACTTTGAATTTCTTCCGGGAGATCAACGCGAGGCATACAATAACTTCTTAAGAAAAGCGGCGGATTATTTGCATGGAGAAGGGTTTATGATTTCAACTGCTCTAGCGCCAAAAACAAGTGCAGAGCAAGCAGGTCAATGGTATGAAGCACATGATTATAGGGCACATGGAGAAATAGTTGATTTTTCTGTATTAATGACATATGAGTGGGGATATTCGGGTGGCCCACCCATGCCAGTATCGCCAATTCAAGAGGTTGAAAGAGTGTTGGACTATGCTTTAACTGAGATGCCAGCAAATAAAATTATGATGGGGCAAAATTTATATGGATACGATTGGACTCTTCCGTTTGTAGAAGGGGGTCAATATGCGAGAGCTCTAAGTCCTCAAAGAGCAATCGAGCTTGCTAAACAACATGATGTTGTCATTCAATATGACTATACGGCCCAAGCTCCTCATTTTAATTATGTGGATGATGAAGGAAATGCGCATAAAGTTTGGTTTGAAGACGCACGTTCAATCCAAGCAAAATTTAACTTGATGAAAAGATTAAATCTTAGAGGAATTAGTTTTTGGAAATTAGGATTCGCATTCCCGCAAAACTGGCTCTTAATTAATGAAAATTTCAATGTAGTAAAGAGATAGATAACATAAAATTGAGCAGTCACTTAGGCTGCTCTTTTTTAACGCTTATAATAAAACTATTAAGCTTAGTCTTTTTGTAATTCTTAATGCATAGGATAAGTGGGATGAAAATATAAACAGAAATTCCTATTTTTTATCCTAGATAAATATAATAGAATGTTACTAACAAATATTAGGAGGGTTATTTTGGTGAAAATAAATAAAATTGGATTCTCAATAACAGCTGCGGTAATGTCTTTTGGTATGATGTCAGCAGCAAGCGCTGACACAAATAGTGTTGAACAGCCTAAACAAATCGAAATTAAAGTGGCGTCAACGGAAAACACGGTTACTAAAAATGACTTAATAAAAAAATTAAATGAAGTTTTTCCGAATAAATTCAACTTTTTATCAGCAAGCGATTTTCAAATGAGTAGAGGTCATTACTACCCTGAGGATAAGACAGTACGATATGATTTAAACTTTTCGAAAAAAGTACAGGGCAAGGATGTTTATGGCTATATCACCTTTGTAGGTGAGGATTTAGAAATTGAAAATTTTGATTATCAACCTGCAAATGTTGCTGATGCGCTCTTCCCAGCAAAAATCTCTAAGGAAGAAGCACAAAAAATTGCAGAGGATTTTATAAAGAAGTTTCCGAACGGGGAACAATATCAATTTGATAAGAATAATAGTGACTCATACTCTTATTATTCAAATAATCTACTGACGGAGCCAATTCGTTATTCATTTTCATTTATACGCACTAAAAACCAAGTTGAAATTTTTGATCAAAGAATACATGTAACTGTACTTGGCAATGGTGAAATAGTTCAATTTTATAGCTATCCTATGGCAAGTAAGTCTGTAGGATTTGATGATGTTCAAAAAGTGAAAAATAAAGATGAAATATTGGAGAAGATAAAAGAGAATCTTCAAGTTCAATTGCAATATCAAATTAACTATGAATATCCATATGATAAACGAACTGTGGAACTAGTGTATAGTCCATCAGGCCAATTTACCGGTGTACATGCTTTAACAGGACAGTGGCAGACGGAAAGCGGGTTCACTCAAGACTTGCCGAAAGCTAAAGAAATTGAAACAATTGTCCCTAAACCATTAGCGCCAAGACAAGAAGGTATTACTCCTGATGAGGCAAAAAATATTGCAGAAAAACTGCTTAAGGTGGATTCAGATGAAATAACCTTAACAATTGATAGTGTTGAAGAACAAACAGATTATAACGGTAGAGAAGTTTATAGTATTAGTTACATGTATAACTACAAAAATGGCGGCCATGGGACAGTACTGCAAATTGATAAAAATACAGGAGAACTAATTGACTATTACGATATAAAAAATGATGTCTTAGGAGAGCTTGGAAAAACGGATAATAAAAATAAAATAACAAGCGACCAAGCGTTAACAAAAGCAATAAATTATTTAAAAGAATATGCGCCGTCTTATCTACATGAATATGCTTTACCGATCAATGAGCCGTATGCCGATGAAGTAAGTGGCATCTATAATTTTTCATTCCCAAGAGTTGTGAATGGAATTATTGTGTCAGGGGATGGAATCCACATTGGAATTAAATTCGATGGTTCATTAAACAGTTTATCTATAAGTCATCTAGAATTTGAAAATTGGCCGTCAACTAGCAATATTATTTCCGAAGAAGAGGCACTACAACGCTTTAAAGATGGATTAGGTTTGAAGCTTCAATATATAATGCAAGGAAGTAATGATGAAGAAAGTCATTATTCTCTAGTTTATACACCTATCTTTAATGACAAAGGCACAAACTCTTTTGATGCAACTAACGGAGAATGGACAAGCATGTTCAATGAAAAAGATTACCCTGTAATTTCGCATCCAACTGCAGAGCAGGAATTAAATTATCTAATTCAAAATAACATTTTAGAAGTAAAAGATAGTAGCTTTAATGCAGATGCTACGATTACAAAAGGGGAAGCGTTAAAAACAATCGTAAAGTCTTTAACGTATTTCTATGATGAGTATAATATTAGATATGAGGAGCAGGTACATCCTCAAACATTTGAAAACATTGGCCCTGACCACCCTTATTATAGTGTTGTTGAACAAGCTGTATCTATGGGGATTCTAAATCCTAATAACCAAGATTTAAATACAAGCGCCCTAGTTACTCGTGAAGAGCTTGCCGTTTGGTATGTACGAGCACTAGGTTTAGAGCAAGCAGCATCACATAATGATATTTATAAGCTTGATATAAAAGATGCAAAAGAAGTAACTTATACGGGTTATGTTGCATTGGCAGATGCACTAGAATTATTACCAACAGAGAATGATTTATTTAAACCGAAAGAAAATGTTACTTATGCTGAACTAGCAGTTTCAACAATCCGTCTAGCACACAAAGTTTATGAAAACCGAGTTAATGGTTACCGATACTATTAAAGTAAAAATTATTTTAAAAATTTGTTTTACAATTGAGAATCTGCTCATCCTAGTTTTTGAGGATGTGCAGATTTTTCGCCTATTTAGGACTCGTTTATGGAGAATTTTGGCCGAAAATGAGAAGTCTAAATTCGGAACGTTTTATAACAGATTTTTTTCTTATAATTGGTAAAATTAAATGGACAGAATGAACTTTTAAGAATAAAATATTCATATATGAATACATAATCATATACGAATTTATAAAAGGAAGAGGAGATTCAAATTGGAAGAAATGAAAGTTAATCCTCATGATTTAGATGAAGAAACATTGTTTCTTGTATCGCAAACGTTTAAAGCATTAAGTGATCCAACTCGAATTCGTATATTAAATTTACTCTTTAATAAAGAGTATTCAGTAAATGAAATTGCTGAAACATTGGATTTAAGACAATCTACTGTTTCGCATCAGCTTCGTTTTTTAAAAAATTTGCGATTAGTGAAATATCGTCGTGAAGGGACATCTTTATTTTATTCATATGACGATGAACACGTAATGAACATGTTAAAGCAAACGATTGAGCATGCTATTCATAGTTAAATTAAAAACAAACTAACAAATATGATTATATGAACATATAATAATTTATAACGAAGGAGGAGTATCATGGGACATGGACACGACCATGCACATCACGATCATTTACATGGCGCAAATAAAAAAACATTGACAATAGCGTTTTTTATTATAGCTGTTTTTATGTTACTTGAAGTAGTTGGTGGTTTATTGACAAATAGCTTGGCACTGCTTTCTGATGCAGGACATATGTTAAGTGATGCTATCTCACTTGGAGTAGGTGTTTTAGCGTTTAAATTTGGCGAAAGAGTAGCTAACTTTAGTAAAACATATGGATATAAACGATTTGAAATATTAGCTGCGGTTTTTAATGGAGTCACATTAATACTTGTTTCTGTTTTTATTTTTATCGAAGCAATTAAGCGATTTACGTCTCCTCCTGAGATTGCTTCAACTGGAATGCTAGTCATTGCAATTGCAGGGTTGCTTGTAAATATATTAGTTGCTTGGATTTTATTACGTGGTGGGGATACTAAAGAAAATTTAAATTTACGTGCAGCATTTCTTCACGTCGTAGGGGATATGTTAGGTTCTGTAGGTGCTATTGTTGCAGCACTTCTTATAATGTTCCTTGGATGGGGATGGGCGGATCCGCTTGCAAGTATAGTGGTAGCGATAATTGTCCTTATGAGCGGATATAGAGTTACAAAAGATTCCATCCATGTTCTAATGGAAGGTGTACCAAGCAATATACAAATGGATGAAATTATTCGTGTTTTTAAAAATAAAGCTGGTGTAATAGATATACATGATTTACATGTATGGTCCATTACAAGTGGCCAAAATGCGCTTTCCTGCCATGCTGTTGTCGAAGATGATTTGTCGCTCCATGAAAGCCAAGCGCTCTTAAAATCAATTGAACACGATCTAGCCCATTTAGGAATTGGTCATATAACGGTTCAAGTTGAATGCAGTCACCACTCACACGAAAACTCGATCTTATGCAAACACGATAGTTCATTAAATCATCATCATGTTCATAGCCATTAAACATAAACATTAATCTCCACAAACTTGTGGAGATTTTTTCTTTGGAAAACGTAGCCCAACTTATAGATTTTAAGTAATTTGGATAAAATTTGTTTGTTAGAGTATTTGATTAAGGGTGAGCGATGTTATGCAAAAACGGAAAAGTCATACTGATATATCGTTTAATATTTGGTCGGGAATATTTTTTGGTTTAGGGGCTGTTGCTTTTATAGATGAAGCTGTTTTTCATCAACTTTTGCATTGGCACCATTTTTATGATTTATCTACAACTAGTATAGGTCTGATATCAGATGGCTTGTTTCATGCTTTTAGCTGGTTTGCAACAGTTGCATCACTATTTATGGTTGCGGATTTAAAAAAGAGAAGGGTGTTTAATTTTAAACTGTGGATGGGTGCAGAATTATTAGGTGCTGGTTCATTTCAATTGTACGATGGAATCATTCAACATAAGTTAATGAGGATTCACCAAATTCGCTATAATGTTGAGATTATTTATTATGATATTGCTTGGAATGTATTAGCAGCAATTCTTATTGTAATTGGATTTGTATTAATTAAAAAACAAATAAATCTAATCAAAAAGTAGGCGAGGTTTAATGCATACACATCACCAACCAATTTCTGAGAATAATGTATTTGATACTATTATTTTAAGCATACCATTTATGTTTATTATTTTTATATTTATAATGGCTGTTTACATGGCGAATAAAAAATATCAAAGATGGCCTGTTTATCGAATTGTTTTTTTTATTGTTGGGATTCTTTGTATTGCTTCTGCATTAATAGGGCCAATTGCAGAACGTGCCCATACAAGTTTTCAAGCACATATGATAATGCACTTGCTCCTTGGAATGCTGGGGCCGCTGTTAATTAGTCTATCAGCACCGATGACGCTTGTATTAAGAAGCTTATCTATAAAGCATGCAAGACGGCTTAGCAAATTGTTAAAAAGCGCTTATGTGCAATTTATTTGTCATCCGATAACTGCCACGATTTTAAATATAGGCGGGCTATGGGTGTTGTATACTACTGACTTATTTTCGATGATGCATTCTTCAATAATTATTTACACGCTGGTCCACTTGCATATATTTTTAGCTGGATATGTATTTACTATTTCCATGATTTATATTGACCCGACACCACATCCGACAAGTTTTTATTTGCGTGCTTGTATTTTAGTAATTGCAATGGCAGGCCATAGTATATTATCAAAATGGATTTATGCAAATCCCCCAGCCGGTGTCGAAAGTACTGATGCAGAACTGGGTGGGATGATGATGTATTATGCGGGAGATGCAATTGATTTAGTTATAGTTGTAATATTATGTTATCAATTTTTTAAAGGAAATAGTTATTGGGCTAAAAAAGCACACTTGTTATCTTAAAAAGATAATAGTAAAAACCTCCACAGGCCGATGGAGGTTATTTCTTTTTTATAAGCTTTTGAAGAGAGGTTAGTACTGGTTTGAAGTTTTGCACTTTGCCAATTTTAAAGAAATCTTTAAAAGGATCGCCAATTGAATTAATTCGATCTAGTATAGCAGGGATTGGAAATAAGCTTGGGTTCAATTTTTCATTTACTTCATGCCATTGTATAGGTGTTGCAATTAGTCCTCTTTCATTTCCTCTTGGGGAATATGGGGCAATAATTGTTTTCCCTTCAGCATGTTGTACATAATCTAAATACAATTTATTACCACGGTTCTTTTTCAAACGCTCAGTCGTAAACCAACGGGGTTCCTGCTCGCATAAAAAATTACAAACAAACTCTGTGAAAACCCGAGTTTCATCGTAAGAAAATGTATCCTTCGGCAAGGGAATATATACTTGCAATCCTTTTCCACCAGACGTTTTAATAAATGACAGCAGCTTAAAATTATCAAATATTGATTTCATTCTTAAGGCCGCCTCGATTGCAAGCGAAAATTCTTCAACTGATGGCGGGTCTAAATCAAAAACAATTTCAGTTGGATATTTCGTGTCAATCGTTTGAAAAGGTATATGAAATTCTAATGCCAGTTGATTTCCCAACCATAATAAAGAATCAATATCATTACATACAATATAATCAATATCCTCTTCCCTTTTTGTTTCAATAAAATCTGGTATATAGTCAGGCGCGTTTTTTTGATAAAAGCTTTCTCCAGGAACACCATGTGGAAATCGAATGGCTGTTAGTAGTCGATTGTTTAAAAATGGTAGAAAAAATGGAGAAACTTGCTGAAGATAATAAATATAATCATCCTTTACTAAGTTAAGGACAGGCCAAACTGGTTTATCAGGATGAGTAATCTCTACTTTTTCTGGGATTGGATTTAATTGCCGCAGCATCGTTTTCCAAGTTACCTCAGTAGGGTTAACATCAAACCGAAACCCTGCAAAGCGCGGTTCTCGCAACTTATCACCTGTAAGGCTAATACAAGCAACATCAACACAAATGGAAGGTGGAATCTCCCAAGTCATTGAGGAGGTTTGTTTGCCGTTAGATTGAAAAAACTTTGCTAAAGTTTTTAACTCTTCATCAGATAGTCCGTGGCGAAAAATTGTTACTTCTTCTAAGGTTTCTCCCCCAAAAACCGCTCCATTAAAATAGCCATTCTCTTGATCATACTTTGTTAGTACAACTGTAACAATAAGCCAATTTTTCACTTTCAGCCATTGGTTTGAGCGTTTTCCAATTTCCCATAAACTTGTTTTTTTCTTAGCAATTACACCTTCGCCATTATATTTTTTTACTTCATTCCAAACCAAGTTTTCATTTTCAAATATTTCTATCGACTGGATTTCTCCCTTAACTTGAAAATTTGGTTGAAGCGAAAATTGTAATAATTGAAAGATGTCAGTTAAAACCTTTTTTCTTTCTGTTAGTTGGGATTGAGTTAAATCCTTTCCTTTATAACGGAGGACATCAAACACAATTAGACTGCAAGGGAATGTTTTGCTTGCCTCGGTTATTGTTTTTTTTGCTCTCATTTTCCCTCGAGATTGAACAATCGAAAAGTTACTTTTGAAATTATTCACTAGGTAAACAATCTCTCCGTCGAGTGTAATTGGCAACAGAGGAGCGATTCGTTCATATTGTTCATTACAAAATTGAACAATTTCGGGAAAAAGGTGTGTAAGCTCTTTGCCGTTGCGACTAATGAAGATTGGCCCATTTTCTTCTAAATGCAGGATGCATCTATAGCCATCATATTTCACTTCATAAATCCAATCATTTCCGTTAGGTAATGAATCAGCAGAAGTTAAAAGCATTGGTTTCATATTAAAATCCTCTTTTTTCTCTTAGTTTTTTGACTGATTTGCTTCTGTTATACATAGAAAAGAGGTATATGCGTGCATAATAAGAAAAAAGAAGGTGAAGTTTATGCATACAGTGTGGAAAGGCAGTATTAGCTTTGGACTCGTGAATATCCCAGTAAAGCTCCACACAGCAACAGAAAATAAAGATATAAAGCTGCGCCAACTGCATAAAGAATGCAATAGTCCAATCAGTTATCAAAAGGTTTGTCCTGTTTGCGATAAAGAAATTAAAAATGAAGATATAGTAAAAGCATATGAGTACTCAAAAAACAAATTCGTAGTACTTGATGATGAAGAGTTAGAAAAGCTAAGGAAAGAAAATGAAGAGAAAGCTGTAGAAATTATTGAATTTGTAAAATTGGAAGAAATAGATCCGATCTATTTTGAACGTAGTTATTTTTTGGCGCCTGATAGTGGTGGAGGGAAAGCGTACGCATTGTTAAGAAAGGCATTAAGCGATTCAGGTAAAATAGGTGTCGCAAAAATAACAATTCGTTCAAAGGAGCAGCTGGCAATTGTTAGAGTTTATGGACAAACTCTGTTAATGGAAACAATCCATTTTCCTGATGAAGTTCGTAATGTTGAAGAAGTACCGAATATTCCAAGCGAGGATAAAGTTGTTCAAAAAGAACTTGATACTGCATTAATGTTAATTGATCAGCTGACCGCAAAATTTGAACCAGAAAAGTATCAAGATGATTATCGCACTGCATTGCTTGAATTAATAGAGCAGAAGAGATCAGGAGAGGTTACAGTTACAGCTACTGAAAAAGAAGCGGTAGTGCCATCTGATATGACAGATTTGATGGCTGCATTACAGGCTTCTCTCGATAGAACATCAAAAAAGAAACCTACTGTTCGAAAAAGAAAGACAAAAGAAAAGAAGGAAGCATAAAGATAAAAGGTGTAGAGAGAAGCAAATATATTTTTGCTTCTTTCTACACATTATAATTTTAAATTTATTAGAGGAAATAACGTAGTCCAAAAGTGCTATTTTTAATAAAATATAAAAATATTGTAAAATATACTTTTTAGAAATATTTCCTAATAAAAGTATAAAAAATACATACTAAATAATTATTTGATCTAGACATATATATGTTAATTATTTAAGTGAATAAGCTAGAAATTGTCTCTGAAGGTACGCTATTACCTTTGGGGATTTTTTTATTTCTTATATGAAAATTGTAAATGAAGGTACTCTATCTTTACAAATTCTTCACAATAGATAATCGCTTATTAACGTTTAAATGTAACCTATAATTTATATTTACACATTAAAAGCATTGTTTTCTATTGAAATAGTTGGGTTAAACAATTTATTATAATTTTCACTATATTAGAATAATAATGCGTGATGGTGCATAAAAAAACTGATTGAAATCTTTTGACGATTATGAATAAAATAAAAAATATAAAAACTCGATTTCAAATTTTGAATTACCGATTTCACATTTTGAAATCGATGCCCGGTTAATTAGCATATAATGATTTAATTTAAAGATCTAAAAAAAGATTGCAATATGTAATCTTCTTATTTAAGGGGTGAATCCTATGACAGAAAGTGTACTGCAAGTAAAGGAATTAAAACTTGGAATAAGCAATGGCAAGCATAAAATTCCAATTGTTAACGGCGTATCATTTAACTTAAATAAAGGCGAGACATTAGGAATTGTTGGTGAATCAGGCTGTGGCAAAAGCTTAACATCACTGGCATTAATGGGACTGTTGCCTCCTGGGATTGAGTGGCAGGATGGGGATATAAAAATAACTGAGCAAAGTATGAAGGGAGTAAGCCATAGAGTTTGGCGCTCTGTTCGCGGACAAAAAGTTGCAATGATTTTTCAAGAACCAATGAGTTCATTAAACCCTGTTTTTACAATTGGAAATCAAATAGTTGAAATGATACAAAGCCATAACAAAATGCCGAAAGAAGAAGCGAAACAACATGCAATACATATGTTAAAAACACTTGGTATACCAAGAGCCGAAGCAGTTTTTAATGAATACCCCCATCAACTTTCTGGTGGGATGAGACAAAGGGTTATGATTGCGATGGCACTATCTTGTAACCCTGATATTTTAATAGCAGATGAACCAACAACTGCTTTAGACGTAACAATCCAAGCACAAATCTTAGAATTAATGAAAGATCTACAACAAAAAATGGATATGTCCATTATTTTAATAACCCATGACTTAGGGGTTGTAGCAGAAATGTGTGACCGTGTAATTGTTATGTATGCAGGTGAGATTGTAGAACAGTCCACAGTTGTAGAAGTGTTTGATAATCCTAAACATCCTTATACAAAAGGGCTACTGGCTTCCCTGCCAAAAATTGAAGAGAGGAAGGAATATCTATCCTCTATCAAAGGTGTAGTTCCAACAGCAGGAAATATGCCGGGGGGATGCAGATTCGCTCCAAGATGTACTGCAAGACATGAAAAATGTGATGTAAAACCTGTTTTAAGAAATTATAATGATCAGTCCATGGTTCAATGCTGGCTCTATTCTGATAATTAGGAGGTGTTTGATGGTGACGTCCATAAAAGAAAGAGAAACTTTGTTAAAAGTAGAGCATCTTTCAAAGCATTTTATCGTAAAGAAGGGCTTTGGCAAGGAAAATGTCCAAACGATTAAAGCGGTAGATGATGTTTCATTTGAAGTGAAAAAAGGAGAAACATTTGGAATCGTTGGTGAATCGGGCTGTGGAAAAAGTACAACGGGAAGAACGATTCTTAGATTATTGGAACCTACTTCAGGAAATGTAATTTTCGATGGTGAAAATATCGCAGCATTAAATAGTAAAGAAATGCGTTCTAAAAGAAGGGATATGCAAATCGTATTTCAAGATCCATTTGCTTCTTTAAATCCTAGAATGAAAGTTTATAACATTATTGAAGAACCACTAATAAATTTTGGAGTAAAAGATTCTACTGAAAGAATGAAGAGAGTCTATGAAGTAGCTGAACATGTTGGATTATCAAAAGCACAGCTAGATAGACTTCCACATGAATTTTCCGGAGGGCAGAGACAAAGAATTGGAATTGCGAGAGCGCTTGTTTCTCGACCAAAATTAATAATTGCAGACGAACCTGTTTCAGCTCTTGATGTTTCGATTCAATCACAAGTATTGAATTTAATGAGGTCCCTTCAAAAGGAAATGGATTTAACATATATCTTCATTTCCCATGATTTAAATGTTGTAAATCATTTCTGTGATCGAATCGGTGTTATGTATTTAGGGAAGATGGTAGAAATTGCAGATAAAGATGAGTTGTTTAAAAATCCTATGCATCCATATGCAAAAGCGTTGTTTTCTGCACTTCCTAAGTCCCATCCTTTGCAAAAAAAGGAGAGAATCGTATTACAGGGAGATGTACCAAGCCCTGCAAATCCACCTAGTGGATGTATGTTCCATACCCGTTGTTTCGAATGTATCGATAAATGTAAAACCGATATTCCAGTATTGAAAGCAATAAACAATCAACATAGAGTATCATGCCACCTTTATGCAGAATGATAAGAGAGTAGGGGTTGCTCCATGAGTAAAACACTGGAAAAAGCAATTCAATTATTTGATCTTTTTACAAACGAAAAACCAACATGGACAATGGATGAAATCTCTGAATATACGAAAATTCCAAAGCCAACAGTTTATCGTCTATTAAAAATCTTTGTAGAAAATGGGTTTTTACAAAAAACGCCTTTTGATAAATCTGAGCAAAGTTCAGAAGGTTACCGATTTTCACTGGGATTGAAGTTTTTAGAGTTGGGCAATATCGTGTCTGCAAATTTAGATGTTCGCAATATAGCATTACCACATATGAAATCCCTTCAATTAGTATTTAATGAAGCAGTTCAACTTGCTTTTAAAGATGGACATGAAGGTATCTATGTTGAAAAGGTAGAAAGCACGAGGCCAGTGCGTTTATACACAAGGACCGGAAGAAGGGCTCCCCTCTATGCTGGAGCATGTATGAGGACTATTTTAGCTTTTCAATCGAAAGAAGAAATTGACCAAATTCTATCCGAACCACTTACTAATTATGCAAGTGGAACACCTAAAACAAAAGAAGAAGTGTACAGGCTTTTAGAATGCTGTCGAAAAGAAGGATATTCTTACAGTGTATCGGAGCTTGAGGAAGGAACGGTATCTATAGCAGTACCGGTATTTAATCACGAAGGTAAAGTGTTGTATTCGTTAAGTATTGCGGGGATCATCACATCTATACCGGAGAAAGATAGAAAGTATTTTGTTCAAGAATTATGGAATGCTGCTGCTATCATTTCATCACTTATTGGTTATAAACAACCTTATCCATATGGGGTTTTATAATAAAAAACTAAATATCATATTTAACAAATAGGGAGGAAAGAGAAGATGCAAAAAATGAAACATTTATTTTTGTTATGTTCACTATCAATAGTTTTAGTTCTAGCTGCTTGTTCTGGAGGAAACTCTAGTTCGTCAGAAGCCGGCGATAATGCTGCGGGTTCTTCTGAAAACCCAGCGAGTTCAAGAGGAAATGAACTAGTAATTGGGGTATCATCTGAACCGCAAAACTGGGATCCAATTGATACGTTCTTACTAGATTGGAGCACAGTTGCAACATCAGTATTTGAAGGTTTAGTAGATCGCAATAATGATTTAGAAATTCAACCAGGATTAGCGGAATCATGGGAGTATGTTGATGATAAAACTTTAGTATTTAAACTTCGCCAAGGTGTAACATTCCATAATGGTGAAGCTTTTAATGCAGATGCAGTTAAATATACATTCGATCGTTTATTAGGAGAACAAGGTCAACAAGGACCGCAATATTCAAACTATACATCTATTGAGAGTGTAGAAGTAAATGATGAATATACTGTTACTTTCCACTTAAACACGATTGACCCTGTAATACTAACAAAATTAGCTAGTTATGGAGCAGTAATAGTTCCTCCAGGCTATATTGAAGAAAATGGCGAGGAATATTTTGATACACATCCAGTAGGTACAGGGCCATTTAAAATGACTGGTTATGAGCGTGATCAACAAATCGTTTTAGAGAAAAATGAAAACTATTGGAAAGAAGGATTACCAAAGTTAGATAAGGTAACATTTAAAGTTATCCCAGAAGCTTCAACTCGTTTAGCTGAATTACAAACAGGTTCAATTGACATTATGAAACGAGTAGAGGTATCACAAGCAGAAACGGTTAAATCGACTGATTATTTAGAATTAATGGAAACAGGTACTCCAACAGTATTTGCGCTGCGTTTTGATACTAGTATAGAACCTTTTGACGATGTGAAAGTGCGTCAAGCATTTAACTATGCAATAGATCGTAATGCGTTAATTGAAGAGATTTTAGGCGGATATGGAATACCAATTGCAACTTTCCAAAGTGAATTATCATTTGGTTATAACCCTGACTTAGAACCATATCCATATGATCCAGAAAAGGCGAAGCAATTATTACAAGAAGCCGGCGTTACAGAAGGTACAACTGTTGATGTTTATATCCCTGGTTCTGACGGGAACTTTAAAGAAATAACTCAGGCGGTTGCTTTCTACCTAGAGCAAGTGGGTATTAAATTAAATATTAATACTGTTGATGTAACTACTTTGAACTCTGATTTAATTCCAAATGGCAATGCTGGAGGTATGTATCGTAATGGTTGGGGAGGCTGGACTCTAGACTTTGATAATACAGCGTACCAAATGTACCACTCCGGTGAATTTTGGAATCCAACATTCTATGATGAAGAAATTGAACGTTTGTTAGAAGAACAACGAAATTCAGTTGACCAAGAAGAGCGTGAAGCAATCTTTAAGCAATTAACACAAAGACTATATGAATTAGCTCCAGAGGTTAACCTTTATCAAGCAGTAGATTTATATGCAGTAAATAAACGTGTAGTGGACTTCAACCCTCCACATGATGACCGTCTACGTTTAGAAGAGGTTAGTGTGCAATAGGTTTTAAAACTGGAGAGATAGTATGGTTTCACCGTACTATCTCTTTTATTCCATCAAGTAAGGATGTGAAAGTGTTGCTATCTTATATTGTTAAAAGAATTTTTCATGCAATTTTAGTTGTAATTGTTATTTCACTTATTGTGTTCTTTTCAATACGACTAACAGGAGACCCTGTAGCCATAATGTTTGGAGCGGGTGAGCCAAGCCAGGAAGCAATAGATCAGTTAACTGCAGAATTAGGTTTAGACCAACCATTACATATTCAATATGGGCTGTTTATGAAAGGATTGTTAACTTTCGATTTAGGGGAGTCTTTTAGAAGTGGTATTCCTGTAATGACGCTTATTGCAGAAAGAGTATGGCCGACTATGCTGCTGGCTTTTGGTGGAATGGTAGTAGCACTGTTAATTGCATTTCCAGTTGGTATTATTTCTGCAGTTAAACGGGATACTTTTTTAGACTTCGGTGGTCGAGTATTTTCACTTATTGGTATATCGTTCCCAAACTTTTGGCTTGGTATTATGTTAATTTTAATTTTTGCAGTAAATCTCCAATGGCTGCCTGCGTCTGGGTTTGAAGGATTTAAATACTTAATCTTACCATCGATAACGCTTGGACTTATTTTATCTGGTGTATTGGCTAGGTTGGTGCGTTCCTCAATGTTGGAAGTATTAAACCAACAATATATTCGTACAGCAGAATCAAAGGGAATCAGTAAATGGGTAGTCATATTAAAACATGCATTTAGAAATGCATTATTACCAACTACAACATTTATTGGACTTCAATTTGGTGCGCTATTAGGCGGAACAGTTATTATAGAGCAAGTATTTGCTTGGCCGGGAATTGGCCGTTTAATTATTGATGCTATCAACCAACGTGACTATCCAGTTGTTCAAGGTGGAGTCGTATTTTTAGCACTTGTAATGGTAGTAGTTAATTTAATCGTCGATCTAAGTTATTCACTTATTGACCCTCGAATTAAAGCTGGAAAGGGGAAATAGATATGGAACAAGTAGCTGAAGTTACAAATTCTTCTCCTAAGAAGACATCAATCCTTTCAAAGATTTTTAAATTTATAAGAAAAAATCCTATAGGAATTTTAGGGATGATACTTGTTGCGGGAACGGTGGTTTGTGCTGTTTTCGCACCATGGATTGCACCCTATGATCCATCTCAAGCAAGCTTAACTGCGAGATTAGATGTTCCTTCTTTTACTGATGATACAGGAGAGTCACAGTATCTTCTTGGTGGAGACCAATTGGGTCGGGACTTATTAAGTAGAATGATTTATGGAGCAAGAATATCACTAATTGTAGGGATATTTGGTGTTCTTATTTCTCTTGTAATCGGAACGATAATGGGATTAGTATCAGGTTATTTTGGTAAATGGCTTGATGACCTAATTATGCGTATAGCTGATATTCAATTGGCTTTTCCATTTATGTTATTTGCCATTGTTGTAATGAGCGTTTTAGGTACTGGAATATGGAAAATTGTCATTATTTTAGGTCTCACATATTGGGTTGGATTTGCTCGCCTCATTAGGGGACAAGTAATTTCATTAAAGGAACAAGAATTCGTACAAGCAGCAAAAGCAATCGGTGGATCGAATACACGTATAATTTTGAAACATATTTTACCGAATGTGTTATCGTCAATTTTAGTTCTTAGTACGATGTATATCGCAGAATTTATTTTACTGGAAGCTTCCTTAACGTTCTTAGGTTTAGGTGTAGACCCTACAATTCCTTCTTGGGGAGGAATGTTAGCAGACAGCAGAAATTATATTACGACTGCATGGTGGACTTCTGTATTCCCTGGTATTTCAATAATGCTGACAGTTCTAGGATTTAACCTGCTTGGTGATTGGTTAAGAGATAAGTTTGACCCTAATTTAAAGACGTAGGTGATGAATATGGAGGATTTATGGACATTAGAAGGCTTGCTGCTCGATAAAAATAATGATGGAGTACCTGATGGTGTTTCACTTTATATTGATTTACCCGATAATCTATATCCATTAGGTTTATTAGATTTTATGGTGAGAGTAGGACTTGAAACTACTGCCTTGTCTTTTAACTTTTTTGAGTTTACAAATCAAAAAGTAGTCATGAGTTTTGAGAAAAATGAAACTGAAACAAGAGCAAGTTTTGAATCAGGAAAACTTCATATTTATTATACATCTGAAGAAGCACTTTCCAGTCTATTAAGCTCAATTGCTGGAACTGAATTGAGAGAGAATTTAGTTAAGGACAATGCACAATCATCTATTACTAGTATAAGTGACATTTGGACATTATCTGGATTTGGTTATTTACAAGAGGCAAGCCCACAGCAGCATCTTAATATTAATATAGGCTGTGAAAAATGGAACAAGCAGCTATTTAAAGCAACATGTAATTTTGCAGCAAGATTGGGTTTAGTAAGTACTTCTATTACTTTGCCAATTGCTCAAAATAAAAACGCAGAAATCCAGTTTATTATTCAACAGCACAATCAATCATTTATTGAAGTGCCAAAAGAAAATATTATCCAATTAAATGGTTCACTAGACCAATGTGCAAATATGATGGAATGGTTAGCGAACGAAAGAAGCTGGAAAGAGAATGGGGTTTTAGGTGCCTGGGAAAATGCATTTCATTACGCTCATTTTAAAAATAAAGAAGAAACAATGCTTGAAGTAAAGTGGGATAACCCCTCTGAAATAGAACTTGCTGAAAAGCACTTGGAATCTTTGGCAAATAATCAAATTCAGAAAGTAGAAGTTTATGTCTCGGAGCCTTTAGAGATTAGAAGCTTACTAAAAAATAAATGGTCTGAAAAATATAAAAATATTCAAGAGATTACTGTAAGATCATCATTCAAGCCTGGTTTTCATTGGATAAAAGAAGAGCTGATCCATCAAATACCTGCCAACGCAAAAAAGATAAAGATAAAAGTTAAAGAACATCATTTAGAAAATAGTCTTGAGCTGCCGATTCGTTGGATTCAAGAACTTTACCCTATCGATGCCATTATTGAAAACGAAACATCAATTAGTAAAGAAAATGTTCAATTCGAACTAGATAATCAATTAAAGCACACTTATGAAGTAGTCACCTTATTAGATGATGGGACGGTCTATCATTTAGGAAGTTTAGATGTTGAATGCAGCAAAGTTCCTTATGTGGATGGAGAGAGATTTGCTGCACCAACGACAAGCTGTATTGTATTTAGTTCTGAAACAGGTAAAGCGGTAATGCATTTCCCATCAGATCGGGAACGTTTTTATCAATTTTATCTGACAGATTTTTTACCTCAATTATTAGATGGAATCGGTGAAATAAAAGGGGAAAAAGGACTTACACAGCCTCTATTTGATCAAATGGAAGTAGAGGTTTGGATGAGTGAAGAGGAAGAAAGACTTTCAGTTAATGAAGAAAGAACATCTCCTTTAGAAGCGCTCTATGAAGATATTTATTTTAATACGTTAGATTACTTCGAAGATTTAGGAACAAAATTAATTGGAAAACCCTACATAGCGGTTGGTGCTGTTGTTCCTATTATGCATGTTGCAAAAGGTGAGAATCCTAGGGCGTCAATTAAAGTAACAAAATGGCACCAATTAAATAAAAATGAAGTTAAAACAAAAGAACTTTTCTTCGAAAAAAATGTGCCAACAAAGGTTAGGTTAGAAGTTAATGGCCATATCGATTTGTGGGATATTGATGAATTATTAACAATGTGGGAACAAACAAAAATTGATGATACAACAGTACCCAATAGTGTATTAGTTGATTATTCGTTTCGAGGGCGTCCAATTCATGTAATAGAAAAGTATTTACCATCAAATGAACAATTTGATAATCCTTTAAAAATGACTCTGTTTAAACCTACAGTGTTAATTGAATGTGCACATCATCCTAATGAAGTTTCAAGTAATATTGCAGTTCATAGATTATTAGAACGGTTAGAATCCAACAATGAACTGCTGAAAAAAATTAATATCGTTGCAATTCCATTGGCAAATCCTGATGGACATTATTTACTAAAAAAATTAACAAAGGAACATCCAGAATGGAAACATCATGCTGCTCGTTATAATGCAGTTGGACTTGAATTCGCCCATATCAGATATAAAAATACTATCTTTGGGGAATCAAATGTTCTGCCGGAATTAATGAAAAGATGGGCACCAGACGTTGTCATTGATAATCATGGAATTCCTGCTCATGAATGGGTACAGCCATTCGCAGGGTATAATAGCCCTCCACGTTTCCCAGTGTCATATTTTATTCCGAGCGCTAAAATATACGGAATTGGTAGATATTCAAATGAACTTGGTACAGATGTAGCCCGAGAAAACCTAGAGAAAATTGTAAAAGACATGAGTGAAATCTATGAAACAACTAATATTCCTAAACAAAATGAATATTGGAGAAGTAGATTCCGTAAATATGGCCATGATTGGCTGCCTGAGATATTCCCTCTCGAAGTGCATGGCAACATTAACTTCTATAAAGAGAGAATTGTAACACCTACTTACTCTGCAGTAAGTATTTTAAGATATCCTGAATGGGTAGCAGCAGATATTATTTCTGAAGTGGCAGATGAAGTAGTATATGGTGACGTGCTGGAGGAATGCGTAGAAGCACAGTATTTATTTAATTTATCAATACTTCAAACAGTTTCAAATTCGAATGTAGACATGAAACGTAACGGAAATACCTTATACAGAGAGAGACCACTAGAAATAACAATTAGGGGGGAGTACATATGAAAAAAATACTTTTAACAGGTTTTGAACCTTTTCTAGATTATAAAATAAATCCAACTATGACAGTTGCTAAGGAATTGGATGGCAAAACAATTGAAGACTATGAAATTGAAAGCTTTATTTTACCTGTAGATTTTAATCAATCTGAAAAACTTATTATAGAGAAAATGGAACAATTAAAGCCAGATATTGTAGTTTCCCTTGGTTTAGCAGCTGGCCGATTTAAAATTACACCAGAAAGAATCGCGATTAACGTAAAGGATGGAGATCGCGATAATAATGGTTTTGCTCCTTTAGATCAATTGATTAATAGCAATGGTCCAGATGCTTATTTTTCAACTTTACCGGTTAGATCAATTATCAATAATCTAATTGAAAATGGCTTCCCAGCAGAAATGTCAAATACTGCAGGAACATATTTGTGTAATAACATTATGTATAGCGTATTAGATTATATTAAAGTCAATGACTTACGTTGTAAAGCTGGTTTTATTCATATGCCTGCTTGTCATGAATTAGCTATTATACATGGTAAAATTCCTAGCTGGTCCCAAAAAGATTTAATATCAGCAATTGAAATTAGTTTAGAAGTGATAGCTAAAGAGGGGGATTAATGTGATTCCTGTCATATCAATACAGGATAAAACAATTGCCTCGTTCATTTTTGGACAAGAAATTAATTTATCAACTTTTCAATTAGTAACAGCATTTGACCAATTTATTAACAAAAATTGTAAACGGTATATAATTGAAACAGTACCAAGCTATCATATGGTAACCGTTTTTTTTAATAGGACTATTTCGAGTGATCTACTAACAAAAGAAATTTTAGCAATGTGGGAAAAATATCCTGTTGGAAATGCTTTAAATACTACAAAACAAATTACAATACCTGTTTGCTATGAGGAACCTTTCGCTTTAGATTTAGATCGAGTATCCAAAGAAATCAATTTATCGAAGGAACAGATCATCGAAAAGCATTGCGAACCACTCTATACCGTTTTTTTTATTGGCTTTTTACCTGGTTTTCCTTATCTAGGGGGGCTACAAAAAGATTTATATATTCCTAGACTTGAAATACCAAGAAAAAATGTACAAAAAGGCAGTGTAGGGATAGGGGGACAGCAGACGGGAATATATCCAGTAGACTCCCCTGGAGGGTGGAATATTATTGGCAAAACCCCTATTGATTTATTTAATGTGAAAAGAAAGCATCCTTTTTTATTGCAAGCAGGTAATCAACTAAAATTCGAAAAAATATCGAAAGAACAATTTGATGAACTTGAACAACAACTAAGTAAGGATTCAGAATATGTTTTTGAATTATTAAAAATGAATTGATTTTTGTTGACGCATAGTTGAAGTAGAAAGTGGAGATAAAAGTGAAACAGTTACTTAAGGTTTTGAAGAAGGGGGTATTTTGTTCATTACAGGATAATGGACGATTTCATTTTCGAAAATTTGGTATACCTACAGCTGGTCCAATGGATAAGTTATCTTTTGAATTGGGAAAAAAAATTTTAGGTAACGATAATAATATAACTGCTTTAGAAATCTTTTATGGGGGAATGTCATTTGAAGCACTATCGAAACATGAATATGTGTTAGTAGGCGCTGATATGAATGCTAAAGTTAATGAAAAAGAAATTGAGTCTTGGAAAACTTTTATTTTAAATGAGGGGGATATTTTAAAAGTTCAATTTTCTAAACAGGGGTCAATCGCTTACTTAATACCAATTGGTGGATTTAAGGAAGAATCTATTTTAAATAGCTGCTCAACATACCTAAAGGCGAATTTAGGCTGTAATATTCAAAATGGAACCATTTTATATGGAGAGGATTATCCAATTTTTAAAAATCGTCGAGGACTATTTTATAAATTTATCCCTCAATTTCCAAGCCACCATCAAGTAAGAGTTGTTCCTAGTTATCAGCTGAATTATTTTGAAGAAAAGGATGTCAATCGCTTTTTTTCTGAGGAATTTCAATTGTCCTCCGGTGATCGAATGGGATATTTTTATAAAGGTCCAAAATTGAAAATGAAATGTAAAAAAGACATTCTCTCTGAACCGACAATGTTTGGTACTATTCAAATTCCGCCAGAAGGGCAGCCAATTATTTTAATGGCTGATGGCCAAACGGTAGGAGGATACCCGATTGTAGGGAAAATACTTGATGACGATTTATGGAAGGTAGCTCAACAACGGTATGGTGACCGAATCTCGTTTATAAGGGAGAATATTAATGAATAAACAATTAACGATTGATTTAAATTGTGATTTGGGTGAAAGCTTCGGTATATATAAAATTGGCAACGATAAAGAAATGATGAAATATGTTTCATCTGTAAATATAGCATGTGGGTTCCATGCAGGAGATCCATCTGTAATTAGAAAGACAGTAAACCTAGCATTAGAGGCAAATGTCGCTGTTGGGGCACATCCTGGATATCCGGATTTACAAGGTTTCGGTAGAAGAAACATTAATTATACACCTGAAGAAATTTTTGATTTAACTTTATATCAAATAGGTGCTTTAAAAACATTAGTAGAAGTTGAGGGAAGTAAATTACATCATGTAAAACCTCATGGAGCACTCTATAATATGGCTGCGAAAAGTGAAGAAATAGCAAATGCAATTGTACAAGCGATATTAAAAGTAGATGAAGAACTTATTTTATATGGATTATCTAATAGTTATTTAATTTCAGAAGCGAAGAAATTAGGGTTGAGAGTTGCAAATGAAGGGTTTGTTGATAGAACATACAATGAAAATGGACAATTAACCCCTCGTACACATCAAAATGCTGTCATTACTGATGAAGAAGCTTCATTAAAACAAGTGATTAAAATGATTTCTGAAAAGAAAGTTATTGCGACGTCAGGAAAAGAGATAAATATAGAAGTCGATACATTGTGCATCCATGGTGACGGTGCAAAGGCAGTTGAATTTGCTCAAAATGTAAGCAGTATTTTAAAAGGAAATAATATAGAAATAAAAACAATTTAATATTAATGTTTTCCATAACAAGGGAATAGCGAGAAGTCTTCTTCTAGAAAATAGATATTAAAGCATTATAGAGATTATTTCGCCTTATAAATATCGAAACAGTAGCAATAGGTTTGATTTCTATTGCTACTTTTCATAGTTATAGGGCATTTTTTATCCTTTAGTTAGTGATCACTTAAAATCATTTATAATAGCAAAAAGCAAAGCGTTTTAAATTTAGTTACGCTTTGCTTTTGCTATATTTATAGAAGTCCTTTTAAACTATCATTCATAATCCAATTTATAATCTTCATCTTTAATCATTTTAAGCTTCTTCTTAAATACGTAAATAAAGAATAGATTTAAAATCAAAGGTAAAATAAGGAACATGCCAAGCATGATGGCGATGTTTGTTGCAGTCCATCCACCCTCAGCTAATTTAATATAATTCAATGGTCCAACTAATCCAGATAAACCAAATCCAGCACTATACGGAGTACCTTGTACATTTAATACCCCAGCGAGTCCACCAAGGATTGCCGCAGTTATTAACATTGGGAAGGCAATGGAAGGTTTCATAAAGAAGTTGCGCATCTGGATTTTTGGTGAACCTAAAACATGGGCTAATGCTGTTCCAAGCGAATTTGCCTTGAAGCTTGCAAAACATAATCCCATACCAACAGCTACAATTCCTAAGTTTGCAGCACCTGAACCGATGCCAGATAGCATAATTACAGTAGCAACACCAACAGTTGAAATTGGCGATAAAATAATAATTCCGAAGACAACTGCGATTAACGCACCCATAATCACAGGTTGTAAATTTGTTAAGTAGGCTACTCCTTGACCAACTAACCCTGCACTTGTTTTTACAAAAGGTAATATCATTGCACCAATCATGCCTGGAATTACTACTGTTAATGTGGGAACAACTAGGATTGAATATTCTCTTAATCTCTCACCTACTAATTGAACAAATAATACTGCTAATGCAGCAGTAATCCCTGAGTTAATTACTACACCAATTCCGCTAATTGTAAATAATCCATCTGCAGTTTTACTAACAACGCCGCTACCTATAATAGTTGCAATTCCAACACTAGCAGTTTGAATCTGAGTTAATTTAAATTGCATACCAACTAATATCCCTACTAATATTGGCAGCATGCTCATAACAATCACTGTCGCATCTAAAAGATGCTGCAGTACTGGTACAGAAGGAATTATTAATTTTAATATTTCCCCTAATAGTGCATTTGGAATGAGCGCACAAACGATAGCGATGCTCATACCGTTTAATAATTTACTGAAGAAATCTTTCACATTGATTGCCTCTTTCTATTAATAATTTATTAGAATAATTATATAGAATATTGTGAATAAATCAACAAAAAAATTTAGCGATTCAACGCGCTAAATCGAAATTGGTAAACTTTTCTACTAATTTAAAGAAATTTTATTTAAATTAAGGGATAAATTTTTCACTTTAAAGGAGAAAATAATTAGTGTATTTAATCTTTTGAAGGAGAGGGAAAGAATGAATAAAGTAAAATTTCTTTTAATGATAATGTTTACGCTTGGTATCTTATACGCTTGTAATAATAATGATGACCAAGAAGAAGTAGTGACAGAAAACAAGCAAAATAACCAAACAGATGAAATAACAGAAGAAATTGAAAACAATACAGCTCTTCAAGCAGATGAAACGATGGATCCTGACCAAACGGTGGCAGATAAAACACAAAATGGCGGCTTAAGTTCGAAGTTCACTAATTTTGATTTAGACGTAGAATATAAAAATGATATTTCTTTTGATGTTGAATATACGAATAACCAAAATAAAGTAACAGCAGAAATTGAAGATGAAATTAACAATGTTCATTTACAAGGTGATGAAGCCAATAAAAGATTAATGGAGGCTTTTGAATTACTCAATTTTGAAGAAAATACAAATGATGAGGAAGTAAGAAGTCAAGTATTAGAAGCCTTTAATTTAGATGAAAATTTTAAGGAATTCGAACTTGAAATTAAATTCGAAACCGGAGAAGTGAAAAAATATAATTTTAATAATAACTCAGGGCAATAAAGAATTAGTATTCTAAGAAGCCCTTTATGCAAGGGGACCCTAAAAGATTTTTAGGACGTCCCCTTGTTTTTTATACAACGAAAAATATATAGTTAAATTGAAAATACATAGAAGGGGCGTTTTTATGAATATTCTATTGTTAATAGGAACATTACTTGCTTTTTTAGGTGTGGCTCTAGGTGCCTTTGGGGCACATGCCCTAAAGGATAAATTTCCAGAACCACGATACGAGCAATATTGGAATACGGCAGTACAATATCAAATGTACCATGCACTTGGAATTATATTACTCGCAATTCTTTCAATGGACTCGTTAGTAGGGCCAACAGGTTTGATTGTTTGGGCAGGTTATCTAATGTTTGTAGGTGTGATTTTCTTTTCAGGTAGTTTATATGTTCTTTCCGTTACGGGCGTTAAGAAGCTTGGGGCAATTACACCAATTGGAGGAGTTTTATTTTTAGTTGCATGGGTGCTGGTATTTATCGAGGCTATAAATTAAAAACTGCGAGGGCTCATTAGCTGAGACCTCGCTTTTTTACTGAAAGACGTGTATAACACTAGTTCCTGTAAGGACTAAGAAGACTCTCCCGCTTTTTGGTTAAAGGTGGGTTAGTAACCAGTATAAAGAAATGGCATCAACCCACTTTTTGGTGCGAGTTGTGTATTTCTATTTATCGTTCGTGAACTTTATTTCCTTGAATCCAGACTTGTTGAATATTTTCAGGGCGTGCAAGATAAATAATTTTTTGGAAAATATCGTATAGATCGTCCCCGAAAATAGGTAGCTTAGCAGAAGGAAGTTTTGTATTAATAATTTGTACATCCCAAGTATAGTTTTCTTCAATTCGGCCGATTGGCAAGCTTAAAGATTCTCCTCCACCGGCAGTTGCAAAATAAAATGCTTCATTCGTTGTTAGACGTGACGAAGGTACTCCCCGATTATCTGCTGAAACAGTAGTGTCCACACCCTCTTCCAGCATTCTTGAAGAGATGACAGCCTGCCTTACATTATCAAAAAGGCTAGGAGAGAAGCCGCCAGAAATATCTGTACCTAATCCAATATCTACGCCTTTTTCGTGCAAATGTGCGGCAGGGAGTACACCATTGGAAAAGAATACATTTGAAACCGGGCAGTGGCTTATTGCCGTCCCTGTTTTTGCAAAAAGTTCTGCATCTTCATCATTTAAAAAGTTACAATGCGCCATAATCGATTTTTCTTGTAAAAGACCGAAATCGTTTAATGCAAATGCATCATGTTTTTGAAAACGATCAATCACATATTCATGCTCCCAATCGCTTTCGCTGCAATGCGATTGAATATACGTATCGTATTTTGCAGCGAGTTCTCCTAAGCCTTTTAATGCTTCGTTCGTACAACTTGGGATAAAACGAGGCGTAACAACTGGATAGACGCCTTGTTTTGTTTGCTTGTTAAGTTGTTGTACAGCTACAATAAATTCTTCTGTTTGTTGTAAAGCAGTTTTTGTATCCGCATCTCGATAATAGTCAGGACATTGATCTGGATTATCCATCACTACTTTTCCAACCAAGCCGCGTTGACCAAGTTTAGCGCAAATTTCCGCAAGCAAAAGACTAGACTCCTTATGTACCGTGGCGAAATAAAGAGCAGTCGTTGTGCCGTTTGCAATTAAAGTTTTAACTAAATCTTGGTAAACAGTTTGAGCATAGTCAATGTCGGAAAACTTTGATTCAACAGGAAATGTGTAAGTGTTCAGCCAATCGTATAGAGGAAGGTCTAGAGCAGTGCCTAATTGAGCCCACTGAGGCGCATGAACATGTAAATCAATAAATCCAGGGAGCAGGTATTCTCCATCTTCTAAACGGTGGAAATTTTCCTTCCCCTCATAAGCGCCTAATAGTGCAAGGTATTGTTCGTCATCAGGAGAGACCATTTTTTCAATAAATCCATCTTCATTAATACAAAAAATAAAGTCTTTTAAAATGTTTACTTCTTGAAACGTCTTGCTGGAAAATGCAGTTCCTTGAAAAACGTGGGCATACTTTTCCATAAATGATCCTCCTTTAATTTCCATATTTAGAAAGCTTATTGTCATTATAGAGGATTAAGAAATTAGAGTCTAACAAATAACTATTTCGGAATATAAACATTTCTAAATTGCAGACCTGTAACAAAGTTTGCCGTTTAGGGTATTCTTAAAATAAAAATCTTTATTGAGGACGTGTCTTATTTGTTAAAACATTTTTATGCGGATTTACATATTCATATAGGCCGGACTGAAAGCGGCAGGGCTGTAAAAATTACTGGAAGCAAAAATTTAACGTTAACAAATATTTTGCATACAGCAGCCTCTAGAAAAGGTTTAGACTTAGTTGGAATAATTGATTGCCATTCGCCAGAAGTGATAAACGAGCTGGAAAAACTCATAGTTGAAGAAAAAGTTACTGAGCTTTCAGGTGGAGGATTGCGCTATGAAGAGACGGTATTAATTCCTGGCTCAGAAATTGAAATTTACGATGAAAATTGCCATGGACCTATACATGTACTTGCATTCTTTCCAACGCTTAATACAATGAAGCGGTTTTCTAATTGGATGAGCAAGCATTTAAAAAATATTCACTTAAGCTCTCAAAGAATTTATTGTGATGGGCGAACTTTACAACTGAAAGTTCATGAACTAGGTGGGATTTTTATACCTGCTCATGTGTTTACTCCTTTTAAAAGTCTTTATGGAAAAGGCGTTGTAAAAAGTTTAACTGAGGTTTTTGATCCAAATAGAATTGATGGAATTGAACTTGGTTTAAGCTCGGATACTTATATGGTAAATGGAATAAGTGAATTAGATCCGTATACTTTCCTAACTAACTCAGATGCCCATTCTCTAGGAAAACTTGCTCGTGAATACCAAAAAATTCAGCTGGAAGAAGCGAATTTCCAGGAATTAAAAATGGCGCTGCAGCAAAAAGACGGTAGAGAAGTTATTGCAAACTATGGCTTAAACCCGAAGTTAGGAAAGTATTATGAAACGGTTTGTGCGAATTGTGGAGAACAGGCTACGGAAACTTTCCATAGATGTCCGTACTGCGGAAAGGAACATTTCATAAAGGGCGTATTGAAACGTATTAAGGAGCTATCGGATGTAAATCATTTACAACGTAGACGGCCGCCTTATATTCATCAAATACCATTAGATTTTATCCCTGGAATAGGACCGAAAACAATTGATAAAATGCTCGATGTATTTGGAACAGAAATGAATATACTTCATCATGCGTCTGTTGAGGAGTTGCAGCAGGTAATTCCGAAAAAACATGCCCATACTATAGACTTAGCGAGAAAAGGACTTCTTGAAATAACGGTTGGTGGTGGTGGGACTTACGGGAAGGTTCAGCAAGGAGAGTAAAATTTGAATATAGCTAACATTTGGACAAGCACCATCGTTTGAAAATAAAAAACAAGCTGCAAAATAAGACGGGGAATCTTAGTCGCAGCTTGTTTTAAAGGGATGTATGTCACTAGGACATATATTTTATAGCAAATTGGGGAATCTGCGACTTTGGCTTAGCCATTTGCCGCATAAATTTGCTAGGGGATACATTAATAATATGGACAAGTTTCTTAAATTTCATATCATGAAATTTAAAATCTTATCTTAACTTGCTGTAAAGTACTTTATTCTTTCCATTTAAGTCCTTCAAAGAAATGATAAATTTCTTCAAAAACAAGTTCACGTTCTTCATCAAGAGTAAGAATATGCCCGGAATTAATAAAGCTTTTAACAGATTTGATTCGTGATTTCACAGAGTTATAAATTAAATCTGCACTTTCACAGTAATAATCATCATCTCTTAATCCACGTAATATATGGACTGGAGTTTGAATTGTTTCTAATTTTGAACTAGTTTCATTAATCATGCCTTGTAAATACTCTAGTGAAGGCATGCGGAATTTTTTTGCAAGTTCTTGTGGGCTATCAGTATCTTCATTAAAAGTTCCTGATAATTTTTTATATTTAATCGTATAGTCAATAATACGATTTTGTAAACTATCTACACTTTTTGCAAGTGCAGGAGCAGACATTGCGACGATTGCTTTTGTTGGTCGTTCTTCACCAAGCTTTAAAGAGAATATTCCTCCTAGTGAAACACCGGCAACTGCGATTTCTTCATAACCTCTGCTTCTAAGTTCATCATAACCTTCAAGAACACTGTTCCACCATTCGATTGGGTCTGTTTGAATTAACGTGTTAGGATCGCCACCGTGTCCTTTGTATAATGGGGCGTGTACAGTATAATTACGCTCTGATAAATATTTACCTAAACGTTTAACATCATTAGTATTTCCAGTAAAACCATGAAGTAAAAGAACGGCACGTTTACCTTTCTCAATTGTAAATGGTTTTGGCGGAATAATTTTCATTTTTTTGAACTCCTTTAATTTCTTACTTGTGACAAATATAAGGAAATTTTCTGAAAAGTATTGTTTTCTTTATTAGAATTTGATATGCAAACTGATTGTTTAACATTATTATAGTGTTAACGATACATAAGTACAATTTATTGTTTTTATCATTTTCATTCCAAACAGTTATCAATTAAAGAGAGGTTTTCAAATATGGAAATTCAGCAGCTAGAATATTTTAAAACCGTTGCGGAGATGCAGCATATGACACAAGCAGCAGAGAAGCTTAATATCTCCCAACCAGCTTTAAGTAAATCAATTTCGAACATCGAACAAGAAATTGGAGTGCCTCTTTTTGATCGACAAGGCCGTTCAATTAATCTAAATCGCTACGGTAAACTTTTTTTGGAAAGTGTTGAAATTATTTTAAAGGAATATGAAAAGGCGAAAGAGGAAATAGGCGGTCTAGTAATGCCAGGGTATGGGGAAGTTGCATTCGGATTTATTCATACTCTAGGAATGGAAGTTGTACCAGAGTTGATGGCACATGTCCCTGACAAATATCCTAATATGAGATTTACACTTACCCAAGCAACTTCTTATAATCTACTGAAGGGACTTGAAGAAGGGGTTATTGATTTATGTTTATCTCAAAGAATTGAATCGAAAACAATAGACATCGAGTGGATTGAGCTGTGGAATGAAGAATTGTTTGTTATTGTACCTAAAAACCATCGATTTGCTAATCGAGAAACAATTAGGCTTGAAGAAATAAAAGATGAATCGTTTATTTCTATTAAAAGAGGAAATGCGCTGCGACAAATTGTCGATAAATTTTTTAAACAAGCGGGTGTAACAACAAATATTACATTTGCCGGGGAAGAAATGCATACTGTTGCAGGATTCGTTGGTGCGGGGCTTGGAGTATCACTTATTCCTAATATAAAAGGTTTAAATGAATACAATGTGTGTAAAATTCGAGTAAGTGATCCAATCTGCGAAAGAAAAATCGGAGTATCATGGTCAGGAGGACGTTATCTATCCCCTGCAGCAAATCAATTCAAAAATTATTTAGTTGAATATTTTAAAGGAAAATAAGCAATAAATAGAAAACTTATTAATTACTTATAAAAGGTGAAGATAACGTTGCAGTATGATCGAGAAATGTTTGAACAATTGCTGTATGAGCATAAACATATATTTAACAATGAAGAAATAGAAATGGCTCTTGCATTTTATAATCTCGCAATAGATGGAGATGTAGACTCTATGATTGAAATAGCGCATATTTACCGACAGCTTGAAAATTTTAGAGCGGCAGTTTTCTGGTTGAGCGAAGCGACCGTCGAAGGGAATATAGAGGCAATGTATGAGCTGGCAAATTGTTATTTTGAAGGACTTGGTGTAGAAGAAAACTATACAGAGGCATTTAAATTATATAAAAAAGCCGCGGAAAAAGGCCATGCAGATGCGGCGAATAATTTAGCAGATATGTACTTGAACGGGGAAGGTGTCCCGGTTAATGAGAAGGAGGCGTTATATTGGTTTGAAACCGCTGCAAAGCATAATGTAGTTGAGGCTATGTTTACACTTGGAATTATTTATGAGCAGGGAATTGGCATTGAAGCTGATGAAGAAAAGGCTTTAAGCTACTATTTAGCATCTGCTGAAGGGGGCTATAATGAAGCACAATACCGAGTTGGTTCCATCTATTTAGACGGACTGCTAGGACAGCAAAGCAACATTTCTTTAGCTTTAGAATGGTTTGAGAAAGCTGCGGAATCTCACCATATTGATTCTATTTATAATCTTGGCTTTTTATTTGAAAATGGTATAGGTGTTGCTAGAAATGGCAAGAAGGCGCTCCACTATTATAAAAGAGCGGCTCTTATGGGCGATTATCAAGCAAAACTAAATATCGCCAGTATTTACGAGCAGGGATTAGATGTGCCTAAGGATAAAAAAGAAGCTGCACGTTGGCGTAAATCGGCTATGTATCAAATGAAAAGTACGGAATAGAAAATATTTTAATTTGAATTGAAATAAGGGATGTACAGAAAGAGGAATTTCTGTACATCCCTTTTCTTCGTTATAAAGTGAAAATTTAAAGGCTATTTCTTCTTCATCAGCAACAGCCATATTCTTTGTACTAATTTTGTAAAGTAACATACAAGCTCTATATTGAAAAAAAGTTTATACTATTAGTAAGAGTTAAATTGTTCGGATAGGGAGTTGTAATGATGAAAACGGTTGTTGTAGTTGGAGGCGGAATAACAGGATTATGTACAATGCATTATTTGAGAAGATATGCCCAAGAATTAGATGCACCTATTCGTCTTATACTAGCGGAAAAAAATGATTATTTGGGCGGTAAAATGCATACTGAATATGAGAATGGCTTCATTATGGAAACTGGTGCAGATTCTATAGTAGCCCGTTACCCTGGAGTGCTGGACCTTGTTAAAGAGCTTGATTTTGAATCGGAGCTTGTATATAACGAAACAGGAATTTCTTATATACATACAAACAACGAATTGCATGCAATACCAGCAGGGTCAACCTTTGGAATTCCTATGGATATTGATTCATTAAATGCTAGCACATTGATTTCAGAAGAAGGTAAAAAAAGAGTATTAAAAGATTTTGAGTTGCCGAATACAAAGTTTACGAAAGAAAGCTCTATAGGGGAATTTTTAGAATACTTTTTAGGGAAAGAAATTGTTGAAAAGCAAATAGCGCCTGTATTAGCTGGTGTTTATTCAGGCGATCTTTATCAGCTTTCTCTAGCATCAACATTGCCTTACTTAGTTGATTATAAAAATAAATATGGAAGTATTATAAAAGGCTTTGAAGCAAATCGAGAGCAGTTCGAGAAAGCCGCAAATAAAAAATTCATCTCGTTTAGAAATGGTTTAACTGCATTAATTAATCGACTTGAAGAATTAATGCCAGAAGTAAAGTTTTATAAAAATACTGCAACAATTAGTGTTGAAAAGCATAATAACGGTTATGAAGTGTCATTTGATAATCGACCTTCCGTTTTGGCTGATGCTGTTGTATTAGCTGTACCGAACCAAGTTGTTCGATCTGTACTGAACGATAAAGAATTAGATAACCAATTATCAAAATTTACAAATGCCTCTGCAATTACTATGTATTTAGGGTTTGATGTACCTGACTCAATATTGCCAGCTGATGGAACTGGTTTTATTGTTTCACACAATAGTGATTTAGTATGCAATGCATCAACATGGACAAGTCGTAAATGGAAACATACATCAGTGAATGGCAATTTACTTATCCGCTTGTTCTATAAAAATAATAATCCAAAGTATGAAGAACTTGCTGCTATGTCAGAAGAGGAGCTTACAAAAGTAGCTCTAAATGATGTGAAAAGAAGCTTGAATATCGAAGAAGAACCTGTTGTTGTTAATGTTGAGAAGTGGATTGATTCAATGCCTAAATATGATTTGGCGCATAATGAAGCTTTGCAGGTTGTTCAGAATGAACTTGAAGATAAATATCCTAATCTTTTCATCGCTGGCTGCTCTTACTTTGGCGTAGGAATAGGTGCATGTATTGAAAATGGAAAAAATACTGCAGAGAAAATTTCTAACATATTATTGCAATGATTCACAAAAATCTGATTATAGTATTGACGAAAGAGCTATTTCAAGATATGATTCAACTTAATATAATAAAAAACAACTCTTATCAAGAGAAGCAGAGGGACTGGCCCGATGAAGCTTCAGCAACCAACAAAATGTAAGGTGCTAAATCCAGCTGGCAAAGAGCCGAGAGATAAGAAGGAAATCTAATTAGCATGCTAAGCCTTCTTTTCGAAAAAAGAAGGCTTTTTATTTTTTGAAGTTTAACGGATGAAGGAATTCTCTAAGTTGAAGTCTACTCCTCCGTAAACGCAAAGGCTCTTTCATATAAGAGGAGTAAACGGCGGTATAAGGGTCAAGCAAAAGCATAATATTACGTTTAAGATGCATAGCTTTAGGAGTTTATGCTTTTCTCGTAAAGAGACAGAATTTTTTAAAAGTAACCGATGGGGGATGAGTGAAAGAAATGAGATTATTGGAAGCTTTAAAATCAAAAGTTTTAACTGCAGATGGTGCAATGGGAACACTATTATATTCGTATGGACTAGATAATTGTCATGAAGAAATGAATCTCGTAAAGCCTGACGTAATTGAAAAGATTCATAGAGAATATATTGCAGCTGGAGCAGATGTCATCCAAACGAATACATATGGTGCGAATGCGATTAAGCTTGCACGCTATGGACTTGAATCGAAAGTTGTAGAAATAAATGCAGCCGCAATTGCAATAGCAAAAAATGCTGTTTCAAATGGAAACCAATTTATTGTTGGTTCAATCGGGGGCATTCGAGGAGTTCGAAAGAGTGATTCTACTTTAGAAGAAATATTAGCATCGGTTCGAGTTCAAGCAGAAGTATTAATTAATGGCGGTTTAGACGGTCTATTATTAGAAACGTATTATGATTTTGAAGAATTATCAGAAACTATAAAAATGCTGCGTATTATAACTGATATACCGATTATCGCTCAGGTTTCGATGCATGAACCTGGTGTTTTACAAAATGGGCTCCGATTGAATGCTGCATTAAATGAACTAGAGAGTATTGGGGCGGATGTAGTTGGTGTGAACTGCAGGCTAGGACCGTATCATACAATACAAGCATTTGAATGTGTAGAGCTTCCCGAAAACGCGTATTTATCAGCATATCCCAATGCATCGTTATTAGATATAGAAGATGGTCGTGTCATTTATGAGTCAGAGGTCGATTATTTTGCGCGTGCATCTGTTCAATTACGAAATCAAGGTGTTCGTTTAATAGGCGGATGCTGTGGTACGACGCCAAAACATATTGAATCTGTAAAGAAGAAACTGGAAAAACTAAAGCCTGTTGAATCGAAAGAGACTAAACTGCAACAAGAGATCTTTATACAGGATCCAGAACCGCGTAAGCTTGAGCCACTTCATGAAAAAGCGAAGCGGGAGCGTTCAATTATTGTGGAGCTTGATACTCCAAGGCATTTAGAAATTGACCCCTTTGTAGAGGGGGCAAAGGCGCTTTACGATGAAGGTGCGGATATTATTATGATGGCAGATAATTCACTTGCTTCCCCTCGCATCAGCAATATTGCCATGGGATCAATTTTAAAATTGCAGCATGGTATTCGTACAATGCCGCATATTACTTGCCGAGATCGAAATTTGATTGGGCTGCAATCTCATCTTATGGGGTTAAATGCATTAGGTTTACACGATATTTTAGCAGTTACAGGCGACCCGACAAAAGTAGGGGATTTCCCAGGAGCAACAAGTGTTTATGATGTTTCATCCATGGAGTTAATCTCGTTAATTAAGCAATTAAATGAAGGGATATCTTTCTCAGGTAAAACATTGAGAAAAAAAGCAAACTTCTCAGTTGCCGCTGCGTTTAACCCAAATGTTCGTGTGATTGACAGAGCTGTAAGCAGGCTAGAAAAGAAAATTGAACATGGAGCAGATTATTTTATTTCCCAACCTGTTTATTCAAAAGAAAAAATCGTAGAAATTTATGAGGCAACAAAACATATAGAGGCGCCTATTTATATTGGAATAATGCCGTTAACTAGTTTCCGCAGCGCGGAATTCTTACATCATGAGGTTCCTGGTATTAAGCTTTCTGATGAAGTGTTGGAAAGAATGAAAGCTTGTGAAGGGGATAAAATTCGTGAGGCGCAAGAGGGAGTTGCAATAGCAAAAGAGTTATTAGATACAGCTGTTCAGCATTTCAATGGTATATATTTAATTACTCCATTTTTACGATACGATTTAACAATACAACTAATGCAATATATCAAACAACTTGATGAGCAAAATAAAGGGGTAAAGGTAAATGTTTAACCATCCGATAGAAGCACAATTGCAAAAACGCATCTTAATTATTGATGGTGCAATGGGAACGATGCTGCAGCAAGCAAATTTAACAGCAGAAGATTTTGGCGGAGAAGAATTAGAAGGTTGTAATGAAAATCTAGTACTAACAAGGCCAGATGTTTTAACAAATATTCATCGTGCTTATTTAGAAGCCGGTGCTGATATTATTTGTACAAATACGTTCGGCGGGACACCGCTTGTATTAAATGAATATAATTTAGGACATAAAGCTGAGGAAATCAATAAACGTGCGGTAGAACTAGCGTTAGCAGCTGTAGATGAGTTTTCAACAGATGAATGGCCTCGTTTTGTTGCAGGAGCGATTGGACCAACAACAAAGACACTATCAGTAACTGGAGGAATTACATTTGATGAATTAACGGAGAACTTTTATGTCCAGGCGAAAGCATTAATCGATGCTGGTGCACATTTACTTCTACTTGAAACGAGCCAAGATATGTTAAATGTAAAAGCAGCGTCCCTTGCTGTAAATCGCGCTTTTGAAGAAACTGGAAAGAAACTGCCGATTATGGTTTCAGCAACGATTGAACCGATGGGAACTACACTTGCTGGTCAAACGATCGAAGCATTTTACATTTCAATTGAACATATTAAGCCGCTTTCCATCGGACTAAACTGTGCTACTGGTCCAGAATTTATGACCGACCATATTCGTTCATTATCGGATTTGTCAACAAGCTATATAAGCTGTTATCCAAATGCCGGACTGCCAGACGAAGAAGGGCATTATCACGAAACACCAGATTCACTATCTATTAAACTACGAGGTTTTGCAGATAAAGGCTGGCTTAATATTGTAGGAGGCTGTTGTGGAACAACGCCTGATCATATTAAAGCTATTCGGGAAGCAGTTGATGGATACGCACCAAGAGCACTTCCGGAACAAACACATGGCCATGCTGTTTCAGGAATTGATCCGCTATTATACGACGATTCGATGCGCCCGTTATTTATCGGTGAACGTACAAACGTCATTGGTTCTCGCAAATTTAAGCAATTAATTATTGACGGGAAATTTGAAGAGGCAGCAGAAATTGCACGTGCTCAAGTGAAAAATGGAGCTCATGTTATTGATATTTGTTTAGCGAACCCGGATCGTGATGAGTTGGAAGATATGCGCAATTTCATGCAAGAGGTTGTGAAAAAAGTAAAGGTTCCTTTAGTAATTGACTCTACTGATGAACGTGTTATTGAGGAAGCATTGAAATATTCCCAAGGGAAAGCAATTATTAACTCAATCAATCTTGAAGATGGTGAAGAACGATTTGATGCGGTCATGCCGATTGTCAAAAAGTATGGTGCATCCATCGTAGTTGGAACAATTGATGAAGAGGGAATGGCTGTAACGCGTCAAAGAAAGCTGGAAGTTGCACAACGATCTTATCAATTATTAACGGAAAAATGGGGTATCGACCCAGAGGATATTATATTCGATCCGCTTGTTTTCCCTGTTGGAACAGGTGACGAGCAATATATAGGAGCGGCGGAAGAAACAATCGAAGGGATTAGGTTAATTAAAGAAAAATTCCCCAAAGCATTGACGGTGCTTGGTGTAAGTAATGTTTCATTTGGATTGCCTCCAATAGGTCGTGAAGTATTAAACGCTGTCTTTTTATATCACTGTACACAGGCTGGATTAGATTATGCAATTGTAAATACAGAGAAATTAGAGCGTTATGCGTCAATTCCAGAAGAAGAAATAGAGCTTGCGAATGATTTAATCTTCAATACAAATGATGAAACACTCGCCGTATTTACTGATTTTTATCGTGATAAGAAGAAAGAGAAATCTGTAGCCAATATTCCTGCAACGGTGGAAGAACGTCTTGCTTATTATATCGTTGAAGGAACAAAGGAAGGGTTAATCCCAGATTTAGAGGAAGCTAGAAAGATGTTTGATACGCCATTGGATATTATTAATGGTCCTTTAATGAAAGGGATGGCGGAAGTTGGTCGACTCTTTAATGATAATCAATTAATTGTTGCTGAAGTATTGCAAAGTGCTGGCGTGATGAAGGCTGCCGTTGCTCATTTAGAGCAGTATATGGAAAAATCAGATGAGAGTGCAGGAAAAGGCAAAATTGTACTTGCTACTGTAAAAGGTGATGTACATGATATTGGGAAAAATCTTGTTGACATCATTTTAAGCAACAATGGCTACAAGGTTGTAGATCTTGGCATCAAAGTTACACCTGCCCAGTTAATAGAAGCAATTCGAAAAGAACAGCCTGATTTTGTTGGGTTGTCGGGATTGCTTGTTAAATCAGCACAGCAAATGGTGTTAACGGCACAGGACTTTAAGGAAGCTAATATAGATGTGCCAATATTAGTTGGAGGAGCGGCATTATCAAAGCGATTTACTGAAACGAAAATTGCTGCTGAATATGATGGTCCTGTTATTTATTCAAAAGATGCGATGCAAGGGTTGGAGCATGCAAATCGTTTAATTGATGTGAAGGAGAGAGAAGCATTTTTACAGGAGCTTCGAGAATCACGGGAAAAACGCCTGCTTGCAGATGAGAAACGCGCGGCTAGACCAGCAATAGAACGTACTGAAAAAGCGGTAAAGACAGTTGAGGATGCACCAGTCTTCAAACCAAAGGATTTAATACAGCACATTAAACGCAACTATTCTGTTGCTCACTTGCAGCCGTATGTCAACATGCGTACATTAATTGGTCATCATTTAGGCTTAAAAGGCAATGTGGAAAATCTATTAGCAGAAAAGGATGAACGTGCTACAGAATTATACAATCTAGTTAGTGGTTATTTGAATTCAGATTTACTAAAGCCATCTGGAATGTACCAATTCTTCCCTGCTCAAGCTGATGGTGATGATGTTGTCATTTATAGTCCGGAAGATGGCAAAACGGAAATTGAAAGATTCCATTTCCCTCGACAAAAAGAAGCGCCTTATCTATGTCTTTCTGACTTCTTAAAAACAGTAGAAAGCGGTGAAATGGATTATATCTCTTTAATGGTTGTAACTGCTGGTCATGGAGTTAAAGATGCAGCAGATGAGTTAAAAGAGCAAGGCAAATTTTTAGAAAGCCATGCATTGCTTGCAACGGCGTTGGAACTTGCAGAAGGATTCGCTGAACGTTTACACCAAGAAATTCGTGATGTATGGGGCTTCCCAGATGCTACTGACTTTACGATGCGGGAACGTTTTGCAGCAAAATATCAAGGACAGCGATTCTCCTTTGGCTATCCTGCATGCCCTAATTTAGAGGATCAAGAAAAGCTATTTAAATTGCTGCAGCCTGAGCAAATCGGCGTTCAATTAACTGAAGGCTATATGATGGAACCAGAGGCAAGTGTTTCAGCCATTGTCTTTGCACATCCAAACGCAAGATATTTTAATGTATAATTAAAAAACTGACCATGGAATGGGCTGTTCAGAAATATCTGGACAGCCTTTTTTCATGGTTTTACTTTTTATGCATAAAATGAAATTTTATAAGAATATATTAAGTAAACAACTCAGAGTTAAAGAATTGTAGATGTAGCAAGAAAATTATTGAGGGGAGGAAATGTGTGAAAAAGATAATATGTTTTTTGCCATTCATGTTTGTCTTGATCGTATTAGCTGCTTGTACGAATAATTCATCAACCGAGAATGAACAGTCCGCTGAAACAGAGGAAGGCACAAAGGAAACTGGGACAACTTCTAATGGGGAAAGCAAGGAATTAACGATTGCCATAGGATCTGACATGCTAGGATTTGATATTCATAACCATAACAATACATCGACTGAATCTATACATCAAAATATGTTTGATTATTTATTTAAACGCGATGAGAACAATGAATTACAGCCTTGGCTGGCCGAATCTTATGAAATTCTCGATGATATGACAATTGAGGTTAAATTAAAACAAGGTGTTAAATTCCATAATGGAGATGAATTCAAGGCAGAAGACGTGAAGTTCACGTTAGAACGTGTAGCAACTGATGAAACATTGAAAGAAAATCCAAATTATAAGCAAATTAAAGAAGTGAAAATTATTGATGATTATACAGTGCAAATTATTACACATGCCCCGGAACCATCTATCATTCACCGACTGTCACGTTTAGGTTCGGGAATGTTGCCAAAAAAATATATTGAAGAAAATGGCTGGGATTATTTCTTAGAGAACCCTATTGGTACAGGGCCTTATAAATATGTAGAGTGGGTTCGAGATGATCGAATTGTTATGGAGCCATTCGAGGATTACTTCCAGGGAAAAGTGGGAGAATGGGATAAAGTAACATTCCGTATTATCCCTGAAGATTCAACACGAGTTTCGGAACTATTGACTGGAGGAGTGGATATTGCAACAAATATTCCTCCAGCTGATTGGGAACGTGTAGAAAGTAATGAAGGAACATCGCTAAAACAAGAAGTTTCAAATCGAACACTTTTCATTGTTCTCCGTGCTACAGAAAGCTATCCAACTGCTGATGTTCGAGTGCGGCAAGCTATTGATTATGCAATAGATGATGGAACTTTAACTGAATTCGCTCTACAAGGAGCTGGGATTCCAACACTTTCAATGGTGGGACCAGGAAACTTTGGCCATGAAGCAAGTTTGTATGATACTTACAACTATGACTTGGAAAAGGCAAAACAATTACTTGAAGAAGCTGGATATTCGGATGGGTTCGAAATGACGCTGCATGCTCCGAAAGGGCGTTATTTACAAGATGCTGAAGTAGCAGAGTTAATCGTCGGTATGCTTGCTCAAGTAGGTATAACAGTTAACCTAGAATTCATGGAATGGAGTAACTTTGTTGAGCTGCGTAATGCAAATGAAAACAAGGATGCATATTTATTGGGATTAGGAAACTCTATGTATGATGGGGCTTATTCTGTAGACTGGTATCGTTCTACTCGTATGGAGGGACATACGGATTATAAAAACGAAGAGATTGACCAGTTATTAGCAGACTCTCAAGTAAATATGGATCCTGCAACCCGAGAAATACAAATTCAAGAAATCCAGAAAATTGTTGCAGAGGATGTACCTCATATCAATTTATACCTTGAAAAAATTAATACAGGTGTCAGCGACCGTATTAATTTTACGCCAACTTCTGATGAGATGTTGTATGTTCCAACAATAACGAGAAATTAACGAACGATAAGAGGTCAGAGGTAGAGGACGCCTCTGACCTTTCCTTACTTCATAAGAAAGGTTATAAATTTTGAAGCCAATCTTGCGCAAGCCAGCAAGCCCCTCGAGGTCGCCATCTCTTTTGACAAAGAAAAATAGCGCCTTCTTTTGAAGGAGACGTTGCAGCTGTTAAGACTTATACGAGGTGAGGTATATCGTGCAGCGGCATGTTTTGCCTACTCAGGGTTATAGAATGCTTACGCTTTTTTATAAAGGGGGGGAAACATGATTAAATTTTTAATAAAACGGTTGTTGGAATTTATACCAGTATTATTAATTATTTCATTTATTGTCTTTACATTAGTTTTTGTAGCCGGAGATCCAGTTGCCTTGCTATTGCCAGAGGATGCTAGTCAAGAAGATATTGAAAATTTACGTGAAGCTTTAGGCTTAGACAGACCATTTATCGTTCAGTATGGAACTTATTTAAGCGGCTTATTGCAAGGAGACTTTGGCAAATCGTTCCGCTACAATTCTGATGCATTGCCCATTGTACTAGAGCGGTTGCCTGCAACTATCGAACTTGCCCTTAGTGCAATGGTAGTTGCTATTATTATTGCAATTCCAATGGGAGTATGGTCCGCTTCGAAACGAAATTCATTTGTCGATCTATTTGCAACAGGTGGTTCTGTTTTAGGGAAGGCAATGCCAAATTTTTGGTTGGGTATTATGTTAATCTTATTGTTTTCTGTAACCCTCGGATGGTTGCCTGTATCTGGTAGGGGCTCATGGATGCATTTAATTTTACCAGCTATCACTCTTGGGACTGGAATTGCTGCAGAGATGACTAGACTCATCCGATCCAGCATGCTTGAAATTTTAAGTCAGGATTATATTCGAACAGCAAAAAGCAAAGGTTTGCGTAAGTTTCTTGTCATTTATAAACATGCTTTTCGTAATTCTTTAATACCTGTTATAACAATTACCGCTCTTCAAACCTCTACTTTAGTAGGTGGAGCTCTAGTGACAGAAACGGTTTTTTCTTGGCCAGGCCTTGGTCAATTATTAATTCAGGCTATCAATACAAGAGATATGGCAATTGTACAGGCAAGTGTATTTGTTATTGCGATATTAGTAATCTTAATGAATTTAATAGCAGATATATTATATCGTGTTCTAGATCCGCGTATTAAATATAATTAAGGGGTGATGCTATGACGCTAATTAGAAGTAAAACAGAAACACCGAATACTCAAAAATTATCAATTAGTCTATTAAAATCCCTTTTAAAAAGTAAAACTGGAATTGTCGGTTTTATTATTCTCGTCGCAGTTGTAGTCGTTGCAATATTTGCTCCCATACTAGCCCCATATGATCCTACACTTATAAACCCAACAAAAATGTTAAAGCCACCTTCCTGGATAGAGGGAGGTGATCCTAGTCATCTATTTGGTACAGATAATCTAGGACGAGATATTTTAAGTCGAATTATATACGGTTCCCGTGTTTCATTGCTTGTTGGAATTTCTGCAGTAGTATTAGCAGGAATAATTGGTATGTTGGTTGGATTAGTCGCAGGGTTTTATGGGGGCTGGGTTGACATGATCTTAATGCGGCTTGTGGATTCATTTTTAGCAATTCCTAATATTTTATTTGCTCTTGTGTTTTTGGCTGTTTTTGGTCCAAGTGTACCTACACTTATTATAGTGATTGGCGTTACGAATTGGGTTGCATATGCAAGAATTGTGCGCGGAGAAACGCTGTCTGTTAAGGAAAGAGAGTTTGTTAAAGCAGCTCGGACGATTGGTGTCAAAAATTCACTTATTATAGTACGCCATATATTACCTAATGTTATGTCATCATTTATTGTCATCTCAACGCTAAGTGTAGCCTCTACCATAATTTTAGAAGCCTCTCTTAGCTTTTTAGGGTTAGGCATTCAACCTCCTACCGTTTCATGGGGAGGAATTTTAAGTGATGGACGAGATTATTTGGCAACGAGTTGGTGGCTTGCAACATTGCCTGGGTTAGCAATCACTGTGACAGTACTTGGAATTATCTTTTTAGGCGACTGGCTGCGGGATGTATTAGATCCTAGAACAGAACGATAGGGAGGGGGTTCTATGAGTGAATCAAATGTTGTTTTAAATGTACAACAATTGCATACTTCATTTAAAACGAATTCAGGATATGTTCAATCTGTAAAAGATGTCTCTTTCCAAGTGCAGAAGGGGGAAACATTAGCGATTGTTGGGGAGTCGGGGTCGGGAAAAAGTGTAACTGCACTTTCTATAATGGGACTCATTGAAAAGCCAGGAGTAATTGAAAAAGGAAAAATTGAATTGGAACAAGTTGATCTAACCAAAATCAATGATAAAGAATATCGAAAATTAAGAGGCAATGATATTGCGATGATTTTTCAAGAACCGTTAACCTCATTAAATCCACTCTTTACGATTGGCAATCAAATTGCTGAGGCGATTAAACTGCATCAAGGATTAGATACTAAACAAGCGAAAGTTAACGTCATTGAATTATTGAAACGAGTAGGCATTCCAAGAGCAGAAAAAGTATACTACTCTTACCCTCATACATTAAGTGGGGGAATGCGACAGCGTGTAATGATAGCAATGGCACTAAGTTGCAAGCCGAAGCTATTAATCGCAGATGAACCAACTACTGCATTAGATGTAACGATTCAAGCTCAAATATTAGAGTTAATGAAAAAACTAAAAGATGAAAATAACACTGCCATTATTTTAATTACACATGATTTAGGTGTTGTAGCTGAAATGGCTGATTCTGTTGCTGTAATGTATGCAGGGCAGATTGTAGAATTTGCAGATGTTTTTACTATTTTTGCTGATCCAAAACATCCGTATACACAAGGGCTTTTAAATAGTACACCAAAGTTCTATGAAAAAAACGAAGTATTACAATCGATTAAAGGAACAGTCCCTACATCAAATTCAATGCCGATTGGCTGTAGATTTAACCCTCGCTGTCCTTACGTTACTCAAAAATGCTTAAACGAAAATCCTTCCTTAAAGAAATTAGATTCGGGAAGACAAGTCCGTTGTTGGCTTGTTGAAGAAGAGGGGGAGACTTTAGTATGAAGGATGTGCAAAGTCAAAAAAATATTTTGTTGGATGTTCAAGGATTAAAAAAATACTTTGAAATAAAAGAAGGTTTTTTTAAAACTCAATTATTAAAAGCTGTCGACGAAATTAGCTTCCGAGTATATGAAGGAGAAACTTTAGGCATTGTAGGGGAATCGGGGTGTGGAAAATCAACTACGGGAAATATGCTCATTCATTTGATTGAAAAAACAGGAGGAACAATTGTCTTTGACGGAAAGAATTTTGATGACCTGACAGCCGAAGAAATGAGAAGTTTGCGCAGCGATATTCAAATGATTTTTCAAGACCCCTTCTCCTCCTTGAATCCAAGAATGAAAGTAAAGGAAATTATTAGTGAACCAATCAGGACACATACAAATAAGAGTAAGGAAGAAATTGAACAAGACGTCCATAACTTAATGGAAGCAGTTGGTCTTGATAAATCCTATGCAAATAGGTATCCACATGAATTTAGTGGTGGTCAACGTCAACGGATAGGTATTGCCAGAGCCATTGCATTAAGACCAAAACTTGTCATCTGTGATGAACCAATTTCTGCCTTGGACGTTTCAATTCAAGCGCAAATTTTAAATTTATTAATGAAACTTCAAAAGGATTATCAATTAACATTTATTTTTATTGCTCATGGTTTACCAGCAGTAAAATATATAAGTGATAGAATTGCAGTTATGTACTTAGGAAAAATAGTTGAAATTACAACAAGAGATCAATTATTTGAAAAGCCTTTGCACCCTTATACAGTAAGCTTAGTCTCAGCAGTACCGCTGCCAGATCCTACAATAAGAGATGTTCGAAAGAGAATTATATTAGAAGGCGATGTTCCGAGTAATGTGCATCTGCCTTCTGGCTGTCGTTTCCATACACGCTGTCCATTTGCAACTGAGAAATGTAAAATGGAGTCGCCTGAATTAGTTGAACATGAACAAGGGCATGAAGTGGCATGTTTCTATCCTTTAGCAAACTAGAAAGCTCTTAATAGAAAGGAAATGATCTTTTGATTGACTATTTGCAGTCTAAAGAACAGGAAATGTTATTTATGCTTGAAAGGCTTGTTAACAAAGATTCCGGGAGCCACTATAAAAAGGGTGTAGATACAGTTGGAAAAATTCTAAGTAATGAATATAAATTATTAAATTTTAAAGTAGATATTGTAGAGCAAACGGATGTAGGGAATCATTTACTGATACGCCATAAGGATGCAACATCACCAAAGATTATTATATTGGGGCATTTAGATACTGTTTTTAAAGAGGGAACAGTAAAAGAAAGGCCATTTAAGATTCGCGGCTCAAGAGCATATGGCCCCGGCGTAATTGATATGAAAGGAAGTCATGTAACACTTCTCTATGCATTAAAGGCTTTAATTGAAAGCGGCTGTGAAGAAGCATATAAAAATGTTCATATTATTTATAATAGTGATGAAGAGATTGGCTCCACCACCTCGCATGTATTGATTGAAAATATTGCCCTCGGAAAACAGTATGCATTAATAATGGAACCTGCTCGTCCTGATGGCTCCTTTGTAAGTGCTAGAAGAGGCGGCGGTCATTATGATTTAAAAATTTATGGAAAAGCAGCACACGCAGGTATAGCACCAGAGGACGGGATTAGTGCAATAGAGGAAATTTCTCATAAAATTATAAAATTACAAAAATTAAATCGAATTCAAGAAGGAATTAATGTTAATGTAGGAATAGTAAAGGGTGGAGAATCAGCTAATGTTATTTGTCCTTACGCAGAAGCAGTTATTGATATTCGAATCGATAAATTGGAGCAGGGGTTAACTATTGATCAAGAAATTAGGGAGATTTGTAAAAAAGCAGATGTGCCGGGTGCCATCATTGAGTTAGAAGGTGGGATTAATCGTTCCCCTATGGTAAAAAATGAAGGAACGGTAAAGCTATTAAAAATGATTCAAGAGGTATGTGAGGAACTTGGACTGCAAATAACGGATGTTTCTACAGGCGGTAATTCAGATGCTTCCTTCACTTCCAATGTAGGAGTTCCAACAATTGATGGTTTAGGGCCAATTGGAGGAAATGCCCATAGCGAGGATGAGTATCTTGAAATACCGTCATTAGTTGAACGCACTTTACTATTATCAAAAATTATTAAACGCTTAAGTGAATGCGAGAATAAAAGCTAGAAGAAGGGGATTTTTAAATGATTAGACCAATGACTAAAGAAGATTTAGCGATAGTAAATGAAATCTATAATGATGCAATTTTAACAACCACAGCTATTTATAAATATGAGCCAGAAACTATAGAGCAGCGTGAACAATGGTTTTCAGTAAAAAAAGACAATGATGATCCGCTCTTTGTATATGAAGAGAATGGGGAGGTAGTTGGTTTTGCTACATTCGGTCCGTTTCGTGCATACCCTGCCTACAAATATACTATTGAGCATTCGGTTTATGTTCATAAAGACCATCATCGAAAAGGAATCGGAACGAAATTAATGAAACATTTAATTGCAGAAGCCGAAAGACGTGAAGTAAAAACAATGGTGGCATGCATTGATGCAGAAAATAAAGGCAGTATTCTTTCCCACGAGAAACTAGGATTTTATTACACAGGAACAATTAAAAATTCGGGCTATAAATTTGGTCGTTGGCTAGACCTAGTTTTTTTACAACTTGACCTAAAAGGTCCAGTAAATCCTAAGGAAAATTAATAGTTAAGAACTATCCTAAATACTATTTTTAGGATAGTTTTTTTATGCAAATTAATTACCCCGTCATATGACATTTGTAATCATTAATATATGATGTTTGCTTCTATCCCGCAATTGCTTCTTTCTTTAAGATTAAACTAATGATATTCGGGAAAGAGGGTAGTTAAATTGGCTATGACCGATGCTGAAAAAACAAAAAAATTACGTAAAGATGTTGCTTCATTTGCAAAATCTGAGATGAAAAAAAGTATCTTTCAAATAATAAATACAATTCTTCCACTTCTTTTTATTTGGGGAGCAGGTTATTATTTACTGCAATATTCACCTTGGTTTACTGTGGTTTGCAGTATCCTTGCCTCAGGTTTTGTTGTTCGTACTTTTATTATTTTTCATGACTGTACACATGGTTCGTTTTTTAAAAGTAAGAAAGCAAATGATTTAGTTGGGAATATTACAGGGATTTTAACTTCATTCCCATATGAAAAATGGAAGAGGGAACACTCGATTCACCATGCTACAAGTTCAAACCTCGATAAGCGGGGTATCGGTGATATTGATATGTTAACAGTTGATGAATATTTGAAAAAATCAAAGCTTGAGCGTTTAGGGTATCGTTTATACCGAAATCCACTTGTCATGTTTGGATTAGGGCCGCTATACATGGTATTAGTGTTAAATCGCCTAAATCGCAAAGATGCGAAGAAGAAGGAACGTTTAAATACGTACTTTGCTAATGGCATATTACTTGTAGCCTGCGTAACGCTTATCTTAATCTTCGGATGGCAGACGTTCTTGCTAGTACACGGACTAACACTATTTATTGCTGGATCACTGGGTATTTGGTTATTTTACATTCAACATACGTACGAAGATTCGTATTTTGAGTACAATGATGAATGGGATTATGTTAAAGCTGCAGTAGAAGGAAGTTCGTATTATAAATTACCAAAACTATTGCAATGGATAACAGGGAATATTGGTTTCCACCATGTCCATCACCTAGCGCCAAGAGTGCCAAACTATAATTTAGAAGCTGCGCATGATTCAATTACTCCATTGCAGCGAGCAACAACGATTACATTAAAAACTAGTGTTGAATCGATCCGTTATAAATTATATGATCCTAAAAATAAGAAGTTCATCTCATTTAAAGAGGTCGAACAAAGCTTACGTTTAAATAATAAAGCCATTCAAGTGAAGAAACGTGCTAGCACCTTGTAGCTCATTTTTGCTAAACGATAGCACCGCTTGTCTACCCGATACTACTCACTTTAAGTGAACTGCAAGAGCTTATTCAAGTGAATGTCCTTTATTGCCTTGTTGAAGGAGTCTTAAGGGAAGAAACACTTAAACTAGACACTCTTAAAGAAATCTTATACGTTAGTAAAAAATGTCCCGAGAGTATTAATACTTAAGGGGCATTCTTAATTTAGAAGATGTAATGACGTTCTTCTTATAGGTGAGATTCTATAAGTAACATCGATTTTTGATATACTAAAGAAAAACTAAGGAAACTGTGGGGAAAATCATGCAAAGCTGGTACACAACATTACCGAAAAACCGGTGGGTAAGCATTTATGTTTGGATTATTTTTTGTATACTGCCATTCTACTTCATTATTCGATCTTATTCATTTATTCAAATTACAATTGGTATTGTTTTAATATTACTTTATTTTCTATCGCATCGTTTCTCTTCCAAATCGAAAAACGGACTTGTATATATGTGGGTAAGCTTTGAGATGGTATTAAACATAGCCATGACATTAATGTTTGGGTATGTTTATCTTTCATTATTTACTGCTTTCTTTATTGGCAATATTAGAAATACAGTTGGGTTTTATATTATGTATGGCCTGCATATCGGGTTTACAGTGCTTTCCATTGTAGCTGGATACTTTATAAATTTGGAATTATTCCTTTCAGAAACACCTTTTATTATTATTACAGTAATTGGCGTTGTGCTCCTGCCGTTCACCTTATACAGTAAAAATAAGCAGGAGAACCTAGTGGGGCAGCTTGAAACGGCAAAAGAAAGAATTGCAGAACTAATAATTCATGAGGAACGTCAACGAATCGCAAGAGATTTGCATGATACGTTAGGACAAAAGCTTTCAATGATTGGGTTGAAAAGTGATTTAGCTAGTCGACTCGTTACAAAAAACCCGGGGCAAGCTATTCAAGAAATTAGAGATATTCGCCACACTGCAAGTATAGCATTAAAGGAAGTTCGAGAACTTGTCTCACATATGCGTGCAGTGAAACTGAATGAAGAGCTTATAAGAGTCGAAGAAATATTAAAGGCTGCACAAATAGATTATGAAATTATTGGTGATACCGAATCGTTAAATATCCCTGTTTTAGCAGAAAATGTATTGAGTATGTGCTTAAAAGAAGCGATTACGAATGTTGTAAAGCACAGTGGAGCAAAAAATTGTAAAATAACAATAGAACGAAATGATAATGAAGTAATGTTAACTGTTTTAGATAACGGGAAAGGTCTAAAAGAAAAGCTGAATGTTGGAAATGGTTTAAAAGGAATGCAAGAACGTTTGGAGTTTATCAATGGATCACTAACTGTTGAGAATAAAAAAGGAGTAAAACTTATTATTCGTGTGCCATTAGCCATAACACACCAGAAAGGAAGTAAGTGAAATGATTCGAATAGTTATAGCAGAAGATCAAGGCATGTTGCTCGGAGCGATGAAGTCACTGCTTAGTATGGAAGAAGATATGGAAGTTGTAGGGCTTGCAAAGAATGGTGAAGAAGCGATTGCGCTAGTGCAAGAGCTAAAGCCTGATATTTGTATTTTGGATATTGAAATGCCTGTTAAAACTGGATTGGACGCTGCTGAAGAATTAGTTGAGCAAAAGGATTGTAAAATTATTATCTTAACAACATTTGCAAGACCAGGATATTTTGAGCGTGCAAGAAAAGCTGGTGTGCGTGGTTATTTATTGAAAGATAGCCCAATTGAAGAGTTGGTTCATTCAATTCGTGTAATTATGGATGGACGTAGAATTTATGCTCCAGAGTTAGTGGACTTTGTTTATGAGGATGACAGTGAAAATCCTTTAACAGAGAGAGAAAGCCAAGTTTTAGAACTAGTTGCTGAGGGAAAAACAACAAAGGAAATTGCTGCAGAACTATTCCTGTCTGCAGGAACTGTACGAAATTATATCTCCACAATACTTGATAAACTCGGAGCAGGAAATCGTATAGAAGCCATCTCCCGTTTTAGAGAAAAGGGATGGAATAAATAATAGTACTGCTTTAAAATTGGAGACATATTAATACCCATACAAAAAGGATGACAATCTATTTAACAAGATTGTCATCCTTTATTTTTATCTTATCGATTTTTTTTAGTTAAACGACCTAGTAAGAACGCAGCAGCAGTTAAACCGATAACTGTGTTTGTTTTCTTAGTGAATACTTGTTTTGTAACAAGTTTTACGTTTTGCGGACGTTCAGCTAAACGACGCATGAAATAACCATACCAGTCATTACCGAATGGTACATAAGTACAGAAGTTGTAACCTTCTTTTGCAAGCTCTAATTGCATTTCTTTACGGAATCCGTATAACATTTGGATTTCAAATTTGTCATTTGGAATGTTGTTTTCCTTAACAAATTGTTTTACGTGGTTAATAACGTTATGGTCATGAGTTGCGATTGAAGTAAATTTACCATGTAATAAGTGATATTCGATTAATTCAATAAAGTTTAAATCAATATCATTTTTATCTTGGTAAGCTACATTTGCAGGCTCTTTATAGGCACCTTTTACAATGCGAAGACGGTAGTCTTTGTATTTTTCAATGTTTTCTTTTGCGTTGAAGAAGTAAGCTTGAATAACAGTACCAACATTGTCATAAGTTTCAGATATTTTTTCCATCAAATCAAATGTAGGTTGAAGACGGTCAAGAGTTTCTTGGTCTAGGTTGACATGCATATTGTATTCGTGTGCTTTTCCTACGATTTCCATTAAGTTGTCAAAGCAAAAATCATAGTCAATGTCTAAACCAAGTTGAGAGGGTTTTACAGAAATGTGTGCATCTACACCATGTTCATGAATAGCTTCGATTACATCTAAAATCTGATTTTTTGCTTTTGTAGCCTCAGATTTTTCATAAACGAACTCACCTAAGTTATCAACTGTACAAGAAATTCCATGTCTGTTTAATTCTTTAATGCTTTCGATAACTTCAGGAATATTTGTTCCTGCAACTACACTTTGTGCACCAAGTTTTAGACCGTACCTTTGAGCAGCACTATTTAATAATTGGTTTTCAGATAAGTGGATGAAAAAATCGCGTAATACTGGCATAATTAGTACCTCTTTCTTTTTTGAAAATAATTATATCACAGAACAAAATAATATTAAGTGATTTCAAATAGTTTAAATATTCTAATATTAGTATAATATTTTCCTTAGTATTTGCATGCGTTCATTAAATAATGTAGGGTAACTTAAAAAACCTATTAAAATGCTCGTTAATGTCGCTGTTGTTAACAATCCGAAAATAATTAAAAGTTGAAATTGAACTGCTTGAATAGGATCTGCACCCCCAATTATTTGTCCGCTCATCATTCCGGGTAATTGAACTAGGCCGATTGTTTTTTGACTTTCTATTGTGGGAATCATACTTGCTCTTATTGAATCAGTCAGCTGCTTTTGAATTGCTTGCTTTGGTGTTCCTCCAAGTGACAAGATTAATTCAATTTCATCGCGGCTTGTTTCAATTTCTGCAGAGAAACGATTTAAAAATAGTATAGATAATACCATGGAATTCCCGATTAACATCCCGCTGATTGGAATAATATATTGTGCAGTAGCGGGAACAATATTAAGACCGAGTAAAATACCTTGGGTCACTACCTCAATCATAATGAAAGTAACTGCTATTTTCCATGTTATCCCTTTAATAGCTTTCCCTTTTTTTCTAGCATTTAACGTTGCAGCAATAATTATTAATGCAATCATTAGCAGTATATAAATATTACTATTTGCCTCAAAAACAAATTTTAATACATAACCTACAGCAAGTAATTGAATAACGGAACGAACAGTTGCAATAACTGTATCTTTTTCAAGACCTAATTTTAAAGATTTTGAAAGGATTAGGGGGATAAGTACAAATATTAATGTTAAAGATAATGCAGTATAAGTCATTCCTTTTCCCCCCCAACAGCAAATTGATGAACCAGTTCGTTTGATGAATTACTTAAAATACTGCTTTCACCACTTTCCAATAATTGCCCCTCCATCATAATCCAAGTAAAATCGCCGAGCCGTTTAGCTTGATCGATATTGTGAGTAATCCAAATGATTGTTGCATTATATTTTTTGTTAATTTTTAAAATGAGCTGTTCTATCTCATGTACAGATGTAGGGTCAAGTGCAGATGTAATTTCATCTAGCAACAAAATTTGCGGTCGATTAATAAGTGTCCTTGCGATTGATAATTTCTGGCGCTGACCACCTGATAAATCTGAAGCTTTTCTATATAAGAGGCTGCTATTAAGGCCAACTCCTTCCAATGAGTTGAATGCGTCTGCCTCTGTGAATTTTTTGTTTTGCAGCTTAAATGGCAAAGCGAGGTTGTCATAAACGGTACCTCTAATAATTGGTGCACTTTGCAAAACGATGCCGACACTTTTTCGAAGAGATGTTGGCTCAAAAGAAGTTATTGGCTGGTTTTGGATAAAAAGTTCACCTTCTGTTGGGGAAATTAAGCCGTTGCACATTTTTAATAATGTTGTTTTCCCAGCACCAGATGGGCCGACGAGTGTTGTAATTTTGCCTTTATAAAATACCCCCGTAATATTATTCAAAATCGATAGCTGATCAACTTCATAACAAACATTTTCAAACTTAATTGCTGTTTCATTAGGTTGTGTCATATTTTACTCCTAGAATAATTAAATGGCTTTTTAAACCTATTATAACGATTATTGTTAAGTTTGAAGATAAAATATTGAAAAACGAATTAGTATATAAGTTATCTGCAAGTAAGTTTTTGTGCTTAGCTTCTTGCGTAATATGTAATTTAGTTTGTCGAAGATTTATAAAATTATTATACTTGCAATGCTTCCTTCTATATTAAAGAAATAATTTCAGAGGACAGAAAAAAGCTAACTCGCAAAAATTTGGGGGCACGAGTTAGCTTAAAGGTTATATTGATAACTAGCTTGCTAAGGGGAACAAGACTAGTAATCTACAAAGAGGAGATAATAACACATTAAGAAGAAGGGAGAGTTAGAAGATGGCTAAGTATACTTCTAACCCTGATAGGAGTTAATTCGTCTTACCCATTATTTTTATGTGTTATTACATCTAACATGATAATAGCTTTAAAGAAAAAAATCAATAGATAATTTAAAATTTATGTTAGGAAATATAACGTGAAATAATGTGATTTTCTAAAAATCTAGTATTAAATAAGATGGTAGCGTTAACATATGACGGAAATTTGTTCTGAAAAAATAACTGGAATTTTTTGCTTGGAATTTTTGTGTGAGAAAATGTAACATATAATGGTGTGGCGAAGGAAATGAATGGAGTATAAATCAATATTTCGTTTAATGTTAAATAGTGTATACTATGACTAATTATGAAACTGGAAGAAGGGGCATCAGATGAAATCGAATTATGTTGATGACAGTTTAACATTACACACGGATTTATACCAAATAAATATGGCAGAAAGCTATTGGGCAGATGGAATTCATAACCGAAAGGCGATTTTTGAGTTGTATTTTAGAAAATTACCTTTCGGAAATGGTTATGCAGTGTTTGCAGGATTAGAACGTATGCTTCAATATTTACGGAATTTCCGTTTTTCTGATACAGATATCGCTTATTTATCTGAAGAACTTGGATATAAGGATGATTTTATAGAGTACTTAAAAAATCTCCGTTTTACTGGTTCTGTATATTCTATGCTGGAGGGTGAGCTTGTTTTTGCAAACGAACCAATCGTACGGATTGAAGCTCCGCTTGTAGAAGCTCAGTTAATCGAAACAGCACTATTAAATATCGTGAACTATCAAACGTTGATTGCAACAAAAGCGAGCCGCATTAAACAAATTATTAAGAATGAAAGCGCAGCGGAATTTGGAACACGTAGAGCACAGGAAATGGATGCTGCAATTTGGGGGGCGCGAGCTGCCATTATTGGAGGGTTTGATTCAACTTCCAATGTGCGTGCAGGCAAAATTTTTAATATTCCTGTGTCAGGTACACACGCTCATGCATTAGTGCAAGCGTATAAAAACGATTATGATGCATTCCATTCTTATGCTAAACGACATAAAGATTGTGTATTTTTAGTTGATACGTATAATACTTTGAAGTCTGGTGTTCCGACAGCCATTCGAGTTGCGAAGGAATTGGGAGATAAAATTAATTTCATCGGAATTCGATTGGATAGTGGGGATATTGCATTTTTATCTAAAGAAGCAAGACGCATGTTAGATGAAGCTGGATTCACAAACGCAAAAATTATCGTATCAAATGATTTAGATGAATATACCATTTTAAACCTAAAAGCCCAGGGTGCAAAGGTTGACTCTTGGGGCATTGGAACAAAGTTAATTACTGCTTATGATCAACCTGCTTTAGGCGCAGTTTACAAAATGGTTTCCATTGAAAATGAAAACGGTGAAATGGAAGATACGATTAAAATTACAGCAAATGCTGAAAAGGTGTCTACACCGGGGTTGAAAAAATTGTATCGAATAATTAACCGTGAAAATGGGAAAGCAGAAGGCGATTATATTGCCATGTCAGATGAAAATATACATGAAGAAGAACGAATTAAAATGTTCCACCCTGTTCATACGTTTATTTCAAAATTTGTAACGAACTTTGAGGCAAAGGAACTGCACCATAAAGTAATTGACGAAGGTGAAATTATATACGAAAGCCCTTCGGTAAATGAAATGCGGCAATATGCATTTGATAATTTAGAGTTATTATGGGATGAATATAAACGTTCATTAAATCCTGAGGAATATCCAGTTGATTTGAGCCAAAAATGTTGGGATAACAAGATGAAAAATATTCAAGAGGTTCGAAATATGGTTCATGATATTGAAAATCTTTAAAGGAGTGATGATTAGTGGGAGACTTGCAAAAACAAATAATAGAAGAATTGAAAGTTTTGCCAGAAATTAATCCAGAAGAAGAAGTTCGTAAATCAGTTGATTTTTTAAAGAAATATGCAAAAAGACATTCTTTCTTAAAAGCATTTGTTATTGCAGTAAGTGGCGGACAGGATTCAACACTAACTGGAAAGCTGGTGCAGATTGCAGTTGATGAATTAAATGAAGAGGCTGGAGAACAAAAATATTCTACATTTGCGGTACGACTTCCGTATGGAGTGCAGGCGGATGAGCAGGATTGCCAGGATGCAATCGCATTTATTCAGCCAACAAAGGTCTTTACAATTAATATTAAGAATGCTGTTGATGCTAGTGTTCAATCATTAGCGGATGCAGGAGTCCGCTTAAGTGATTTTGCAAAAGGCAATGAGAAAGCCCGTGAACGAATGAAAGTTCAATATTCTATTGCAGCAATGCATGGTGGAGTTGTAGTTGGAACAGACCATGCTGCAGAAGCGGTTACTGGATTTTATACGAAATACGGGGATGGCGGGGTTGATTTAACTCCTATTTTCCGACTTAACAAACGCCAAGGAAAACAAATTTTAGCCCATTTAAATTGTCCGGAGCATTTATATTTAAAAACACCTACTGCAGATTTGGAAGAGGAAAGACCTGCCCTTCCTGATGAAGCGGCATTGGGTGTAACGTATGAAGTGATTGATGATTATTTAGAAGGTAAAGAAGTTCCGCAGGAAGCTAGAGAAATAATCGAAGGTCATTATTTAAAATCTCAACATAAACGTCATTTACCGATTACGATTTTTGATCATTTTTGGGAATGATTTTTCATATAGTGTAGATAAAGGGCTTAAGACTTTATCTACACTATTTTTTGTTGTAAAATAAAGTAAACGGAAATAGTTAACATGTCTTAAATTTTAATTTTTATTGCCGATAATAAAAAATAATATAGGAAAAAAGATATAAGGAAGGGAGGTAAGTGCTAATTGAAAACGACAAGAGTTCAATCAACACCAAGCAGTATTTTTAGAAATTCAAAGCAGTATTTACAATCGAATGAATTATTTTATCGTGCAATGGAAGAAGGAGCTTTTCAACAGTCTTCTAAACGTAAAAATGAACGAAAACAAAAAAAGACGCAGCAAAATAACAATCAAAATCAACAAAAGGTAGTAAGAAGTAATTCAAATAATTTGGTTGTAAAGGGGTTGCAGTTTGATGGAGATTCGGTAGCAGAGGTTTGCAACAGTCTGCTGGAACACTCTGTTAAAATAACAACTGCTAGAAGTAAAATATCACGAAATAGCACTTACCGAACTTCTATATAAAATAAAAGTTAATTGCTGAATAATTGATTGAATAGATTGATTCAATACATGTTGAATCAATCTATTTTTTTGTAAATTTTATACATAGCTAATGACAATTAGTTGTATTATGAATAACATTTCGTTTATGCTGTAGTTATATTTTGTGTATATTCTGACTATTATCGCTATAGTTTGGGAGGTTGTGACTGAATGCATAAACAAATCGAAGGAATTATAGAAAATATAGAAAAAGTAATGATTGGAAAACGAGAGGTTGCAGAATTAAGTGTAGTTGCGCTGCTTTCAGGAGGTCATGTCTTACTAGAAGATGTGCCTGGGGTAGGGAAGACGATGATGGTAAGGGCTTTAGCAAAGTCTGTAAGTGCAGAGTTTAAACGAATCCAATTTACTCCTGATTTACTTCCATCTGATGTACTAGGTGTTTCTATATACAATCCGAAAACGCTTCAGTTTGAATTTAGACCTGGACCGATAGTAGGGAATATCATTTTAGCTGATGAAATTAATCGGACATCCCCTAAAACGCAATCAGCATTGCTTGAAAGTATGGAGGAATCTTCGGTAACAGTCGATGGGGAAACATTACAGATTCCAAAACCTTTTTTTGTAATGGCCACTCAAAATCCGATTGAATATGAAGGGACTTATCCTTTGCCAGAAGCGCAGCTCGACCGATTTTTATTAAAAATAAAGATGGGTTATCCAACTGCTCAAGAGGAAATTGAAGTGCTGCGTAGAGCTGAAAAAACAGAACCAATTACACAACTTTCACCTGTAATTTCTATAGAAGAGCTTATAGAACTGCAAGAAGAAGTGCTCAATGTTTATGTAGATGATTCAATCAAAAGCTATATTGTGCAGTTGGCTAGGGCAACAAGAAAGGTGAGTGAGATTTATCTTGGGGTAAGTCCACGTGCTTCGATCGCATTAATGAAAGCATGCCAAGCATATGCAAAAATGAAAGATCGGGATTTTGTGAAACCAGATGATGTACAATATTTAGCTCCATATGTTTTCGGACATCGCATTATTTTAAAACCTGAAGCGAGATATGAGGGTGTTACTGTAGAAGGTATCGTAGACCGTATTCTCTCGAATGCAGTTATTCCAATTAAAAGGTATGCTGAAAAATGAATAAAATAAAAGGGGTATTAGGCGATGGGGGACGCCTTGTCGTCATTATTTTACTTATTGTCATTACCTTTAGTTATGCGATGTTCCAGGGAGGGTTTGTTAGCTGGTTTATTTTTTACACAATTGCCCCGTTTTTGATTTATTCATTATTACTAATATTTGCCCCAATTCAAGTAGTGGAATTTCAGAGGGAAATTGAGCCTTCGAAACTTCAACGCGGTGATAATGCTAGGGTCACGGTTCGCTTTAAAAATAAAACATGGTTTCCTCTAATCTTTTTGACCGTTAAAGAAATGGGAACGCTAAATAATGAACATGATCAGTTTATTGAACTATCAAATCAAATATTTTTTGTAGGATGGAAAAGGAAATTTGAGTGGACATATAATTTTCAAAACGTAGGGCGCGGGCATTTGCAATTCAGTGGACTAAAATTAACTTTTACAGATTTTTTTGGATGGACTTTACGGACGAAATTTATAGAAGAGGATAAGACGGTTGTTGTTTATCCCCGAATTTCCGAATTGAAATACAAACCTTTGAACATGCAATTTGAGCATGGCGGGGTTCCATCGCCATATACAATGGTGAAGGATGCTTCGTTAGTAACTGGTGTTAGGGAATATCAATCGGGTGATAAATATTCATGGATTCATTGGAAATCATTTGCGAAAAATGAAACATTACGTACAAAAGAGTTTGAAGATCGTCAATCTCAAGAACTTTTTCTTATAATTGACCAATCATCTAATATAAATTTTGAATATAGTGTTGATTTAGCTGCATCAATTTTGCAAAGTGTTATAAAAAGTCATGGTGATATTTCATTTCTTTCCACAGGGGAAAACTACCAATACTTTCAAAAAATCAAAACCCAAAATCAGATGGAAAAAGTAATGCAGCATCTCGCGATTGTAAAACCTGATGCAAAAAAGTCATTGGATTCGTTTCTTGCTAATGAAATTGGATTAAACAATTCTGCAACAATAACTCTAATTACCGGAGAGCTTTCTGAATCGGTGGAGCGTTTTTTAGTAAATAGTACAAAGTTGACACAAGGAATCATTTGCCTTGTTATTACGGATCAAAAAGACAAATTATTAGAATCTCGAATTAAACTGCCAACTGTGAAGGTTATCCCAATATCGAAGACGAACTTCGAAAAGGTATTCACGGAGGTGATGAAGCCGTGAAAAAAAATAATTTTAAACGATTAGAATTAGCGCTTTATTATGTTGTCGTTTTCTTTATTTTACGAGAGTGGCTTGTTCCTATTATGGAGTTGACTGGAACAGGATATACAAGTTTAATCCTCCTTTTCATTGCTATCAATCTTGTGCTTAATTTATTTAAAGTACACTATTCTATCTCGTGGGTTATTAAACTTGTGTATATGTCATGGTTTATAGTTTTTGTTTATAGTGGACAATCTATTTTATCGGTAGATGGTTTTCTCTTTTTATTAGATATTTTTAAAACAAATAGCGCCATCATTATCCAATCCGATTGGGTGCATGTAACAGATCCATTCCGGACATTACTGTTTTTTATTTTAATATGGATGTTAATTTATTTAATTCATCATTGGATAACGGTTCGAATGACGATTTTTTATTTCATTGTACTTACTGTATTTTTCATTGCGACCCTCGATACATTTACTGAATATGATGGCTCAAATGCCATTATAAAAATTGTATTGCTCGGTTTAATGATGACTTCTATTTTATTTATTAAACGGCTTCTTTCACAATCGAATGTTCATATTGCCTGGTTTAAATATATAAAACTCGTAATGCCTATTGTGTTTTTAATAGGACTTTCGGGGATTGTTGCGATTTTATTACCTAAATCTCCTCCTCAATGGCCTGACCCGGTTCCATTTATTAAATCTGCTGCTGGTCAGGGTGAGGAAATCGACAACCGGGATGGTGTTTCGAAGGTTGGCTATGGAGAAAATGATAGTAGGCTTGGAGGCTCTTTTATAGCAGATGATACTGTTGTATTTCTTGCACAAGCTGAAACAAAACAATATTGGCGTGTAGAAACGAAGGATATTTATACTTCAAAAGGGTGGGAGAAATCGGATTACTTTGTAGGAACAGCGAGTGTATACCTTCCTAATGAACCGATTTATCACTCCTTGCCAGTTGGACCAGAAGAAGAGACTCAAAGTGCATCGATTCAAGTCTTATACCCATTTGAATTTATAATTCAACCATACGGTTTAAAATCGATAGAGGTTGATGGAACAGCGGATGGAAGTATTGAACTTCATATGGATGATAACTCGGAGAAACTTATTCCGAAAGTAAATAATAGTACTATTACTTTAGATAATTACTTAGTTCAATACAGTAAACCGGTTTATCTTTATAGTGAACTGAAAAATCCAACGGAAGAGATGAATCCGTTTATTCAGGAACGATATTTACAGCTACCAGAGACGCTGCCTTCTAGAGTAAGGGATTTAGCGGAAGAGATTGTTGCGGGGGAAGAAACGCCGTACGATAAAGCTCGAGCAATTGAAATGTACTTTAGACAAAATGGATTTCGATATTCGACGGATAATGTAGCAGTTCCCGCTGAAGACCAAGACTATGTCGACCAGTTTTTATTTGAAACGAAAATTGGCTATTGCGATAACTTTTCAACTTCGATGGTTGTATTATTGCGTTCAATAGGAATTCCTGCTCGATGGGTAAAAGGATTTGCAGGTGGAGATGTTATTAATACTGATGGTGCAGTGAAAGAATTTCAAGTAACAAACAATGATGCACACTCATGGGTAGAAGCATATATCCCGAATGTAGGATGGATTAACTTCGAACCAACAATTGGCTTTAATAACACTCGAACTATTAATTATGATGTGCAAACAAATGCTTACCAACAAGAGGAATTAACGGTTGATGAAGAAACTGAACCTGATGAAACAGTTGAAGAGGAAGAAGAGGAACAACAAAAGACAACAGAAAAAAATAACATTTTATCTACTTTTGTAGATTTTGTTAAAGAGCATAAGGTAGTACTTATTTTTGTATTTATTGTCCTAGTTCTTTTCGCATTTTCGCTTTACAAGCTTCGTCGTAAATGGCTTCCGAAGGTTTATGTAAGAATGAATAAACAAAAACAGTTTAGTGAAGCATCGTTTGAAGCAATGTATTTGCAATTGCTAAAAATTTTAGAGTTGAAAGGCTTTAAAAGACTAGAGGGACAAACGTTGCAATCGTTTGCTGCTGAAGTGGATGCTTATTATAGTACGAAGCATATGTCAAACATTACAAAGGCGTATGAACAATTTATTTACGCAAAAGATTTAAGAGAAGTTGACTTTGATGAAATGAAAGAAAGTTGGGAATATTTAATCAATCGGACAACTAGTTGATTTTAACTGATACTAAGAGTAAAATTTAGAAAAATAATAAATAGGCTGCCTTCATATAAGTCCGATAATATGGTTCGGATGTTTCTACTAAGTTACCTGAAATAACTTATCTATGACGGCGGGCATTGCTATGTATTTCTAGGTGTGCCCGTCTTTATAGTTAGAACATGAACGCGTCAGAAAGTATTCTTTTTGAACGCGTTTTTTTAACAATATAAGTACTTTTCGAAAGATAAAAATTATATATCTATTTGAGTAATGTCTAGCTCCAGTGCCCAGCCCCTCGAGATCGCTTCGGTACCTTCCCGCGTGTGAAACCACACTCGTCAGGTCCCTCCAGCGCTTGTCGGGGCTAAGCAAAATGCCTTTTTGCGACGAAAGCGTAGCAACAGGAGCAGGGCACTTACGCTTTTCTTATATTGTTAAAACCTTCAACGGTTGTTGAATTCGTATTAATATGAATTTAAAATTTTGGCCGTGGTATATTAATGTTGATGAAACGAGGAGCCTTCAAATTTTAGAAGAGGTGTAAAAGCGCATGACAACTCCATTGTTAAAAGAACAAGAAAAAATTGTCGTTCTAGATTTTGGTAGCCAATTTAACCAATTGATTACTCGTCGTATTCGTGAGTTTGGTGTTTTCTCTGAATTACATCCACACACAATTACAGCTGAAGAGATCAAAGAAATGAACGCAGTGGGTATCATTTTCTCTGGTGGACCAAATTCAGTTTATGACGAAAAGGCATTTAAAGTAGATGAAGCCATCTTTGATTTAGGATTACCGATCTTAGGAATTTGCTACGGAATGCAATTAATGTCATATTCATTAGGCGGAAAAGTTGAAGGAGCTGACCACCGTGAATATGGGAAAGCGGAAATCAACGTAACGTTAGACAATAAATTATTCGGCAACCTTCCAAAAGAACAAGTGGTATGGATGAGTCATGGTGACCTTGTAACTGAAGTGCCTGAAGGATTTGAAGTAATTGCAACAAGCACATCTTGTCCTATTTCAGCAATGCAAAATGTTGAGCGCAGTTTATATGCTGTACAATTCCATCCAGAAGTACGCCACTCTGTCTACGGTAATGATCTTTTGCGTCAATTCGTATTTGATATTTGCCATGCAAAAGGCGACTGGTCAATGCAAAACTTTATCGAATTAGAAATGAAAAAAATACGTGAACAAGTTGGCGATAAGCAAGTTCTATGCGCGTTGTCTGGTGGAGTAGACTCATCAGTAGTAGCTGTATTGATTCATAAAGCAATCGGTGACCAATTAACATGTATGTTTGTGGACCACAATCTTAACCGTAAAGGCGAAGTTGAGCAAGTTATGAAAACTTTCACAGAGGATTTTGATATGAAAGTTATTAAAATCGATGCTCGTGAACGTTTCATGAATAAACTAAAAGGCGTTTCGGATCCAGAGAAAAAACGTAAAATTATCGGAAATGAATTTATTTACGTATTTGATGAAGAATCTTCAAAATTAGAAGGTATGGACTTCCTTGCGCAAGGAACTCTTTATACTGATATCATTGAATCAGGAACTACAACAGCTCAAACAATCAAATCACACCATAACGTTGGTGGACTGCCAGAAGATATGAAGTTTGAGTTAATTGAACCATTAAAAACATTATTTAAAGATGAAGTACGTGCTTTAGGTTTAGAATTAGGCTTACCTGAAGAAATCGTATGGCGTCAACCTTTCCCAGGCCCTGGTTTAGGTATTCGTGTACTTGGTGAAGTAACAGAAGAAAAATTAGAAATAGTTCGTGAAGCGGATTATATTTTACGTGAAGAAATTAAAAATGCTGGCCTTGATCGCGACATTTGGCAATACTTCGCAGTGCTGCCTGACATCCGTTCGGTTGGTGTAATGGGTGATGCTCGTACGTATGATTACTCAGTAGGTATCCGTGCTGTAACATCAATAGACGGCATGACTTCCGACTGGGCACGTATTCCATGGGATGTATTAGAAAAAATCTCAGTTCGCATCGTAAACGAAGTAAAACACGTTAACCGTGTGCTGTATGATATTACATCTAAGCCACCAGCAACGATTGAGTGGGAATAAGTTTAAATAATTATTCACGGATAGAGTCATATCACCGTTTAACCGCGATTTATGTTGATATAAAATGTTCACCTACAACGATTGACTTTCAAAAATTTACTCTCTTTTATTTACGTTTTTTTAGTAAATGAAAGGGAGTTTTTTTATAACTAAAGTAGTTCAGTTAATCGAAATTAATCGAGAGAAAGATTATCATATTTCGTTCATACGCCCCTAATTCACTATCGCAGCCATAACTTCACCTCTACGCCTTCCTGTCCACGTTAGTACATACATATCAAATTTCATTCCGTTAAATATATCTCTGGCAGTATGATTTGAATTCGGATAGATTATATATTTTAATCTTTTTTAGTATTTTGAATGTTGGTTCTGTTTGTTCTCTTCTTTTTTTATTTCGAGACTTCCTCCTTATATCGTATCGATTCCTTTCATGGCTTAATAATCCTTCTTAATTGAGTGTTAATCCACTTCACCTTTGTAAATTATAATTCAACTTTCCTATCTAGCCAGGTTAGCTTTTATCTAAAAGAGTAGTAAATGGGAGAGAGTTATTTTAGTGTATAAGAATATCCTTCCTGTAAGGGGGAATTTAGGGTTCATTAGGGGGAATGAAAAGAACGATGTTGCATCAATAAAAAGGGGGAACTTTTTGGGTAAGTATATAAATGTATTTCTAGAATTTCATGTGTCCATAGAAAAAATACGTAATCCTTTAAGGTGAGTAAGTATTAAGTAAGGATGAGCATTGCTGTATTCTAAAAATTAAGGCGGGGAGTATATATGAGTAGAGACAAAAAACTAAAAAAACCGGTAGTAAGTTTTATTTTACTAACCAATATCATTTTTTGGCCGCTTTTTCTTCTTGTAGGAGTCACGAGGTTATTAGAATTTCCTATATGGTTCTTTGTTGCAATGCTCTGTATATCTGCTTGGTCTTCAACTTTTGCTTTTGGATTGCTGTTTAAAAGGATCTATCCTGGACAGAGTTTTATTCAATTTGTAAAAAATAAATTTCGAACTAAAATTAAATTTTCTGTAGTTCTTTCTGTAAGTATGGTTCAACTCTTCATATTTTTGATAATTTTGTTTATCGTGTCTAGTAATAGCGAAGCAGATTCTATTTTTAATAGGACTACATCGGGAGTATTAATCTACTACTTTATTAAAACCTTTTTGTCAGGACCACTAGGAGAAGAACTAGGGTGGAGAGGTTTTGCACTAATGGAGCTTCAGAAAAAATATTCACCATTAAAAGCTTCGATAATCATAGGGTTTTGGTGGGGGATATGGCATTTACCTATATGGTTTACTACAGGGTTTACAGGCTTTGATTTAATCAAATATATGCTGTTCTTTATGATTGCAATCATATCCACTACAATCATCATGGCAGCATTCTATAACTTAAATCAAAATTTAATCGTTCCAATTATTATCCACTTTTTCTTTAATCTATTTATTGGTTTAATAAATGGGAAATTAATCGAATTAATTATGTACAACGCGGTTTTTTATTTGATAGCAGCAGTGTTAATTATCGTTATAAATCCGAAGAAGGTATTGTATGGGAAGAAAGTTTGTAAACCTCATTAACGATAAATATTCTTGATATAGGATGTTTACCGTTGTTAATAAAGAATTCAATTAACTATGGGTACTCACTATGTAAATATTGTGTGGGAATAGGAAATAAAATAATCAACAATTAAATATTCAAAATAGCTCTCTTTTATTTGCCCGAAATAGCAATGAAAGAGAGTTTTTTATTGTCGAATAAAAATAAATAGGAATTATTACGATTTAAAACAAATACTATATTATGAGATGTCTATTTTCTAAGTTTTGAATTTTGGACAACCGTTAAATAAAAATCTAAGCAATAAAGAAAGAGGAGATACGATGCAATCAAGGCAGAAGCAATCTGTAAATTTCTCAACAGTATTTGTTTTAGGGATATTATTAGTTTTACTAATCCCGCTACTTTTAAGGGGTAAATCGTTAGCAATTCCGAATTCCTTCCAACAATTAAATACGATTTTTCTCAGTATATTAATTGAGGCCATTCCATTTGTGCTAATTGGGGTGTTGATTGCTGGGTTTATTCAAATCTTTATTACAGAAGAACATATTCGAGCTTGTATACCGAAAAATAAATTTCTAGCAGTATTAATGAGCTGTGTTGTAGGGGCGGCATTTCCAGCTTGTGAATGTGGAATTGTTCCGATCGTACGTAGATTAATTGGGAAAGGCGTTCCTTTATATGCAGGAGTCGGGTTTCTATTAACTGGTCCACTCATTAATCCAATCGTTATTTTATCAACTTACATGGCATTTGGTAATGATATGGAAATGGCTTTGCTGCGCATGGGGGTTGGATTTGTTGCGGCGTTGGCAATTGCTTTAGTGATTAGCATCTTATTTAAATCGAACCAATTGAAAAAATCCAAGGGAAGCCATCATTTAGATGCTCGAGTGAACAAAAAGCAGCCATTTATTACAAGGGTTAATGATATGTTAAAGCATTCTATAGATGAATTTTTTGATATGAGCAAGTATTTAATTGCAGGTGCATTTGTTGCTGCCTTCTTACAAACTTATGTATCTACACAATCTCTATTGCTGTTTGGTGACAATCAGGTGCAGTCAACTATCGTTATGATGGCTCTGGCATTTGTTCTTTCTTTATGTTCTGAAGCGGATGCCTTTATTGGTGCTTCCTTTAGAAATGTATTTCCAACAACCTCGATATTAGCTTTTTTAATTTATGGACCGATGATTGATTTGAAAAATACGATTATGTTATTAAGTGTGTTTAAGGCGAAATTTGTTTTTGTTTTATTTTTACTGATCACAATAATCGTCTTTATATTTGTAAATTTAGCGAGCTTTATATAGGAGGTGTGGTATGAGATTTCATTTTCAACATTTTTTAAAAGCCATTTTATTAGGGTTATTTACTTTGTTTTTTACTAACCTCCATATTACAGGTGATATCACAAAGTATATTAATCCAAAATATGATTTTATGAGTAAAATTGCTGCAGTCTTTTTTCTAGTTCTGTTCCTAATCCAACTTTCTCGTATATGGCAGAAAAAGCATATTCACCATGTTTGTTCTCATGGGTGCAGTCACGATCATGGCAACGATTATTGGAGTTTAAAAAGAGTAGTTGGCTATAGTATTGTTGCCTTTCCGATCATAACCGGATTTACGCTGTCACCTGCCACATTAGACTCGTCTATTGCAGCTAATAAAGGGTTCCTATTATCTCAAGGCAGCAATGAGGAAAAGGTGGACAGTTCAGATAAAGATTCTTTAATGGAAGATGCAGAGTCCTTAGTGGAGAAAGAGAATATTGATATTTACTCAAGTGAACATATTCCTCTGCCAAATAATAACTATCTTTCTGAAGAGGAATATAATGATAAGTTTAGATTGCTTCAGGAATCAGAAACGATACAAATGACTGATGATATGTTCAGTTCCTATTATGGAGAGATTAACGAGAACCCTCAGCCTTATGTTGGAAAAACTATTAAAATGAGTGGTTTCGTATTTAAAGAAGATGGATTTACTAATAATCAACTAGTCATTTCAAGATTTTTGATTACGCACTGTATAGCGGATGCAAGTATAATTGGATTTCTAGCTGAATTTCAGGGGGCAGAAACAATTGAAGAAGATACGTGGATTGAAATTGAGGGTGTTATAGATATAGGTACCTATGGTGGATATGAATTACCGATTATTAAGGTAACAAGTCTAAACGTTGTTGATGAACCAAGTGAACCGTATATCTATCCGGTGTTAACATTATTAGAGTAATACAGCTTTCTGGCGTTGTGCAAGAATATAATCATTATCTTCGTTATGATGGTTTCATTCTCAGAGCAAAAGGGTCCGTCCTAATAGATGGACCCTTTTATATTATGATAAAGTGTATAGTTTCCTATTATTTGAAAAAAATTAAACTTATTTCCGAACTTTTATCTACTTATTTAATAAAATGTTCGTAAAAATGGTTGAAATAGAAAAGAGGAGGTGGTATATTACTAACGTAAATTAAATATTTAGTCGTATAATGTCGAGAATATGGCTCGAAAGTTTCTACCAAGCTACCTTAAATAGCTTGACTACGATTTGGAATAAATGATGGATTACTATGGTTATACTATGGTTATATAGTAATTCGCCTAAATCGTAGACATGCAACTTTTAATAGTAGCGTGTCTTTTTATTTTGACATTGTAACGACAATACGGAGGAAGAAAATGAAGAAGTATTTCCAGTTTGATCAACTAGGTACAACATATGGTCGTGAAATTCTAGGAGGTTTCACTACATTTTTAGCTATGGCTTATATTTTAGTTGTTAACCCTTTAACGTTGACTTTAGATGATGTAAAGGACCTTCCAGATGCTTTACGTATGGATTATGGTGCAGTCTTCGTAGCAACCGCAGTTTCAGCAGCAATTGGATGTTTCATCATGGGGTTCTTAGCAAAATATCCATTGGCACTTGCTCCTGGTCTAGGTCTTAACGCATTTTTCGCATACACAGTAGTTTTAGTAAATGGTAGTCCTTGGCAACACGCTTTAGCAGCAGTATTTATTTCAGGTGTATTTTTCTTATTATTAACATTGACTGGTTTACGTGAAAAATTAATTAATGCCATTCCGATGGAGTTAAAATTAGCGGTAGGGGCTGGTATTGGTTTATTCATCGCGTTTATCGGTATGCAAAACGCAAAAATTATTGTTAATAACGATGCTACTTTAGTTGGTATCGGCAACTTCCACAATCCACAGGTTTTACTTGCAGTATTCGGTATTATTATTACAGTTGTTTTATTAGTTAAAGGTTTAAAAGGCGGCGTATTCTACGGAATGGTCATTACTGCTATTGTAGGGATGATTTTTGGTTTAGTTGAATTGCCTAGTGGTGTATTTTCAGCACCGCCAAGCATCTCGCCGACATTTGGTGCTTTATTCAGCGCATTCTCAGACCCAGAATTCTATTCTTTATCAATGCTTTCTGTAATTCTTACTTTCTTATTTGTAGACTTCTTTGATAATGCAGGAACATTGATGGCTGTTGCGAATCAAGCTGGATTTGTTAAAGATAATCGTTTACCTCGCGCAGGTAAAGCATTAATTTCCGATTCAATTGCTACTATTATTGGTTCAATTTTTGGTACTTCAACTATAACATCTTATGTTGAATCTTCATCAGGTGTAGCAGCTGGTGCGAGAACAGGCTTTGCTTCGGTTGTAACAGGTGTATTATTCTTATTGGCATTATTCCTTTCTCCGTTGTTGTCAGTAATAACTTCAGCGGTTACAGCACCAGCTTTAATAGTTGTTGGGGTATTGATGGTTGCTTCACTTGGTCAAATTGCATGGCATCGCTTTGAAATAGCAGTACCGGCATTTTTAACAATGATTATGATGCCATTAACATACTCAATTGCAACAGGTATCGCGGTTGGTTTCGTCTTCTATCCATTAACGATGATTATTAAAGGAAAAGCGAAAGAAGTAAGTCCAATCATGTATATCTTTGCGGTAATCTTCTTGTTATATTTAGCGGCGTAGTGATTTTCAATATTTAGATAGAAAAGCGATAATTAGCAACTAGTTTGTTGTTTAATTATCGCTTTTTCTATTTAACTAGTATTTTTTTAGATTTTAAGTTAATGGAATAAAGGGGGGAAATAACACAAGAATTATTGTAGTCGAGAAGTCTATAGTTTTAACAATCAGGCTGATTAATTATATTCTTTAATATGGAGTTTAAAATTTTATATTTGGGGAAAATTATTGTTACATTTAAAATGAAACATGTACAAAGTAATTGTAAACTTTTGTTTGGGATATTTTAAGTGATTATAAAACTATTATTATAGAAGAAACTCTTATCTAATTATTTAAATAAAACTAAATTGTTTTACTTTTAAATTTTAACTTGTTAATTGTTTGTTATGGTGATATAGTATTAAACGTTGCTTCTGAGATGAATACTCATTTCAAAAGTAATAAAGGTTTAAAAAACTATTGACACAATAATGTTATGGTGATAATATTGTAAAAGTCGTCTCTGGCGAAAAGTTAGTTTGAAATTAAAAACTGTTGACTTTTCCGTTTGAAGATGATAAGATATAAAAGTTGCTGTTAAAAAGCAACGAAAAAAGCATTGACAAAACATTATTATAGTATTATAGTAATATAATAATAAAGTATCGAATGAACCTTGAAAACTGAACAACAAAACGTTAATGAAATATAGTTTTTAGTAGCTGACCCTCGTCGGTGAACGAAACGAGATTTTGGACATCAAATATGATGCCAGCAAATATTTGAGCTATATCAAATTTTCTTTTATGGAGAGTTTGATCCTGGCTCAGGACGAACGCTGGCGGCGTGCCTAATACATGCAAGTCGAGCGAACTGATGAGAAGCTTGCTTCTCTGATGTTAGCGGCGGACGGGTGAGTAACACGTGGGCAACCTGCCCTATAGTTGGGGATAACTCCGGGAAACCGGGGCTAATACCGAATGATTCATTTCATCTCCTGATGAAATGCTGAAAGATGGTTCTGCTATCGCTATAGGATGGGCCCGCGGCGCATTAGCTAGTTGGTGAGGTAACGGCTCACCAAGGCGACGATGCGTAGCCGACCTGAGAGGGTGATCGGCCACACTGGGACTGAGACACGGCCCAGACTCCTACGGGAGGCAGCAGTAGGGAATCTTCCACAATGGGCGAAAGCCTGATGGAGCAACGCCGCGTGAGTGAAGAAGGTTTTCGGATCGTAAAACTCTGTTGTAAGGGAAGAACAAGTACAGTAGTAACTGGCTGTACCTTGACGGTACCTTATTAGAAAGCCACGGCTAACTACGTGCCAGCAGCCGCGGTAATACGTAGGTGGCAAGCGTTGTCCGGAATTATTGGGCGTAAAGCGCGCGCAGGCGGTCCTTTAAGTCTGATGTGAAAGCCCACGGCTCAACCGTGGAGGGTCATTGGAAACTGGAGGACTTGAGTGCAGAAGAGGAAAGTGGAATTCCAAGTGTAGCGGTGAAATGCGTAGAGATTTGGAGGAACACCAGTGGCGAAGGCGACTTTCTGGTCTGTAACTGACGCTGAGGCGCGAAAGCGTGGGGAGCAAACAGGATTAGATACCCTGGTAGTCCACGCCGTAAACGATGAGTGCTAAGTGTTAGGGGGTTTCCGCCCCTTAGTGCTGCAGCTAACGCATTAAGCACTCCGCCTGGGGAGTACGGTCGCAAGACTGAAACTCAAAGGAATTGACGGGGGCCCGCACAAGCGGTGGAGCATGTGGTTTAATTCGAAGCAACGCGAAGAACCTTACCAGGTCTTGACATCCCGCTGACCGCTATGGAGACATAGCCTTCCCTTCGGGGACAGCGGTGACAGGTGGTGCATGGTTGTCGTCAGCTCGTGTCGTGAGATGTTGGGTTAAGTCCCGCAACGAGCGCAACCCTTGAGATTAGTTGCCATCATTCAGTTGGGCACTCTAATCTGACTGCCGGTGATAAACCGGAGGAAGGTGGGGATGACGTCAAATCATCATGCCCCTTATGACCTGGGCTACACACGTGCTACAATGGACGGTACAAACGGTTGCCAACCCGCGAGGGGGAGCCAATCCGATAAAACCGTTCTCAGTTCGGATTGTAGGCTGCAACTCGCCTACATGAAGCTGGAATCGCTAGTAATCGCGGATCAGCATGCCGCGGTGAATACGTTCCCGGGCCTTGTACACACCGCCCGTCACACCACGAGAGTTTGTAACACCCGAAGTCGGTGAGGTAACCTTTTGGAGCCAGCCGCCGAAGGTGGGACAGATGATTGGGGTGAAGTCGTAACAAGGTAGCCGTATCGGAAGGTGCGGCTGGATCACCTCCTTTCTAAGGATTTTAACGGAATAGTTGATTTGATCAACTAACATTAACGTTTTGTGTTCAGTTTTGAAGAGTTCATGTAAATGAATTATCTTCAATTTAGTAATTTCGTTCTTTGAAAACTGGATAAAACGACATTGAAACAAACAAAGTTCAAGAAATTTATTGTAAGTTCTTAAGTCTTTTCTTTATAGAAAAGCTGTAACTAACTTTAAGGGTTTCGAGACACGAGCAGTATAAGGAAATGAACGAGTGAGGACCGGAGCGTACCTATGTACGTGAGGATTCGAACGAGTGAAATTGACGAAAGTATATGATGTGTATCGGAAGCCGCAATTAGGTTAAGTTATGAAGGGCGCACGGTGAATGCCTTGGCACTAGGAGCCGATGAAGGACGGCACTAACACCGATATGCTTCGGGGAGCTGTAAGTAAGCTTTGATCCGGAGATTTCCGAATGGGGGAACCCACTGTTCGTAATGGAGCAGTATCTTGACGTGAATTCATAGCGTCATGAAGGCATACCCAGGGAACTGAAACATCTAAGTACCTGGAGGAAGAGAAAGAAATTATTCGATTCCCTAAGTAGCGGCGAGCGAAACGGGAAGAGCCCAAACCAAGAGGCTTGCCTCTTGGGGTTGTAGGACACTCTATACGGAGTTACAAAAGAATGAATTAGGCGAAGCGATCTGGAAAGGTCCGCCAGAGCAGGTAAAAGCCCTGTAGTCGAAAGTTCATTCCCTCTTGAGTGTATCCTGAGTACGGCGGAACACGTGAAATTCCGTCGGAATCCGGGAGGACCATCTCCCAAGGCTAAATACTCCCTAGTGACCGATAGTGAACCAGTACCGTGAGGGAAAGGTGAAAAGCACCCCGGGAGGGGAGTGAAATAGAACCTGAAACCGTGTGCCTACAAGTAGTTAGAGCCCGTTAATGGGTGATAGCGTGCCTTTTGTAGAATGAACCGGCGAGTTACGATTACGTGCAAGGTTAAGTTGTAGAAGACGGAGCCGCAGCGAAAGCGAGTCTGAATAGGGCGAATGAGTACGTGGTCGTAGACCCGAAACCAGGTGATCTACCCATGTCCAGGGTGAAGGTGAGGTAACACTCACTGGAGGCCCGAACCCACGCACGTTGAAAAGTGCGGGGATGAGGTGTGGGTAGCGGAGAAATTCCAATCGAACTTGGAGATAGCTGGTTCTCTCCGAAATAGCTTTAGGGCTAGCCTCGTGATTAAGAATACTGGAGGTAGAGCACTGTTTGGACTAGGGGGGCATCTCGCTTTACCGAATTCAGACAAACTCCGAATGCCAGATATTTATACACGGGAGTCAGACTGCGAGTGATAAGATCCGTAGTCAAAAGGGAAACAGCCCAGACCACCAGCTAAGGTCCCAAAGTAATCGTTAAGTGGAAAAGGATGTGGCGTTGCTTAGACAACCAGGATGTTGGCTTAGAAGCAGCCATCATTTAAAGAGTGCGTAATAGCTCACTGGTCGAGTGACGCTGCGCCGAAAATGTATCGGGGCTAAACGATTCACCGAAGCTGTGGATGTGCATCTTGATGCACGTGGTAGGAGAGCGTTCTAAGTGCGTTGAAGTCAGACCGGAAGGACTGGTGGAGCGCTTAGAAGTGAGAATGCCGGTATGAGTAGCGAAAGATGGGTGAGAATCCCATCCACCGTATGACTAAGGTTTCCTGAGGAAGGCTCGTCCGCTCAGGGTTAGTCGGGACCTAAGTCGAGGCCGACAGGCGTAGACGATGGACAACAGGTTGATATTCCTGTACCACCTCCCCGCCGTTTGAGTAATGGGGGGACGCAGTAGGATAGGGTAAGCGCGCTGTTGGTTATGCGCGCCCAAGCAGTAAGGCGTGGAAGTAGGCAAATCCGCTTCCTGTAACGTTGAGCTGTGATGGGGAGTTCGTATGAGCGAAGTACCTGATTTCACGCTGCCAAGAAAAGCCTCTAGCGAGGCGGGAGGTGCCCGTACCGCAAACCGACACAGGTAGTCGAGGAGAGAATCCTAAGGTGTGCGAGAGAACTCTCGTTAAGGAACTCGGCAAAATGACCCCGTAACTTCGGGAGAAGGGGTGCTCTCGTGAGAGAGCCGCAGTGAATAGGCCCAGGCGACTGTTTAGCAAAAACACAGGTCTCTGCAAAACCGTAAGGTGACGTATAGGGGCTGACGCCTGCCCGGTGCTGGAAGGTTAAGAGGAGGGGTTAGTGGCATCACGAAGCTCTGAATTGAAGCCCCAGTAAACGGCGGCCGTAACTATAACGGTCCTAAGGTAGCGAAATTCCTTGTCGGGTAAGTTCCGACCCGCACGAAAGGCGTAACGATCTGGGCACTGTCTCAACGAGAGACTCGGTGAAATTATAGTACCTGTGAAGATGCAGGTTACCCGCGACAGGACGGAAAGACCCCGTGGAGCTTTACTGTAGCTTGATATTGAATTTTGGCACAACTTGTACAGGATAGGTAGGAGCCAGAGAACTCGGAGCGCCAGCTTCGAGGGAGGCGTCGGTGGGATACTACCCTGGTTGTGTTGAAATTCTAACCCATACCCCTTAGCGGGGTAGGAGACAGTGTCAGGTGGACAGTTTGACTGGGGCGGTCGCCTCCTAAAAGGTAACGGAGGCGCCCAAAGGTTCCCTCAGAATGGTTGGAAATCATTCGTAGAGTGTAAAGGCACAAGGGAGCTTGACTGCGAGACCTACAAGTCGAGCAGGGTCGAAAGACGGGCTTAGTGATCCGGTGGTTCCGCATGGAAGGGCCATCGCTCAACGGATAAAAGCTACCCCGGGGATAACAGGCTTATCTCCCCCAAGAGTCCACATCGACGGGGAGGTTTGGCACCTCGATGTCGGCTCATCGCATCCTGGGGCTGTAGTCGGTCCCAAGGGTTGGGCTGTTCGCCCATTAAAGCGGTACGCGAGCTGGGTTCAGAACGTCGTGAGACAGTTCGGTCCCTATCCGTCGTGGGCGTAGGAAATTTGAGAGGAGCTGTCCTTAGTACGAGAGGACCGGGATGGACACACCGCTGGTGTACCAGTTGTCTTGCCAAAGGCATCGCTGGGTAGCTATGTGTGGACGGGATAAGTGCTGAAAGCATCTAAGCATGAAGCCCCCCTCAAGATGAGATTTCCCATTACGCAAGTAAGTAAGATCCCTCAAAGACGATGAGGTAGATAGGTTCGAGGTGGAAGTGTGGCGACACATGGAGCTGACGAATACTAATCGATCGAGGACTTAACCAAAATTTTGAACGCATTCAATGTCTTTATCCAGTTTTGAGAGAACGAACTCTCAATTTAATAAAGAGGATTTCAAGAAAATAATTCTTGGAAGCCAAAAAGTGAAGTGATGATGGCAAAGAGGTCACACCCGTTCCCATACCGAACACGGAAGTTAAGCTCTTTAGCGCCGATGGTAGTTGGGGGCTTCCCCCTGTGAGAGTAGGACGTCGCTTCGCTAATGAAACCGCTGAGATTCAGCGGTTTTTTTTATGTAGAAAAAAAGCCCCCAACTACCAAAAGCCGAAGGCGAGTTCGGCGCGTATTAAAATTGAAAAGAGAATGACAAGGAATAAAGAAATAAGTATTGATTCGAGAAGCGCGAGAACCGAGGAGTCCAAGGAAACGAGGAAGAGCGGAGCGCAGCGTACATAGTACGTGAGCACCGCACTGACGAAGTTGACGCAGGAATCCGAAGTGTTATCGCGCTTCGAGATAGCGCCGATGGTAGTTGGGGGCACCCCCTGTGAGAATAGGACGTCGCTTCGCTAATGAAACCGCTAAATATTACGTCAGGTGCTATGTTGCCATTAATGTATGATGATAACCAACTGGGGGGACAACAGTAGATGAAGAAGTTTGTTTCCGAAGGATGCAAGACTATATGTTGATTCCCATGGAAAAGCCGTTTTTTATGTAAGAGCTGTTGGTTTGAAGTCTAGTGATACTGTTAATATAAAATACAAGATTAGATGCTTTTTCCTATTTCCATAATTTCAATTGAAAATGTATTAAGACCATTTTGTTGTGAAATTGTATTAACGATGTTAGTTATTTTAAGTATTTTTTCATCGTCAATATCTGACCTTGGTAATGAAAGTGTCAGTGTTTTTTCATCTGCTGAATAAATCGTATATTGTATTCTTTTATCTGGAGAGAAGCCGTTTTTTGTTAACTCATTTACTATTTTTTTTGTTAATTCAACTTTGTCGATTGTGTTGTTTATCTCTTGTATTTCTTTTAAGCCCTTGTCAGTAGTGTAATAGGGGAGATTCTGATTTTTTTGATCGTATGAATTAAAAATCAGAATGCCAATTACAATAAAAGAAAGAAATAAAATGAAATAAATATTCTTTTTAATGTTACTACCTCCTTTTTAATTAAGAGTATGCTGAAGAAACGTTTTAAATTAAGAAGATAAATCGGTAAGGAGCGGTAAAGTGCTGCTCTTTTTATTATTGGCTCTTGCCTCCCTAACACTTTCTTAAAACAAAATTTGAGTAAATAATAACATTCTACTAAATCGTTATTGGTATAACTGGCTTTATAGTTATTAGATATACATAATCAAAATAGGTAGTAGACTGATTGAAGTCAACTATGAAGAAGTTTTGAGTGGTGTTGTATACCACTCTTTATCCTGTACTTGAGAAAAGTTATTCTAAAATTAATAATTAAACAGAATAAAGAGAGGATGAAAAGCTTGGAGAAATCAATTGATGAATTTTAAAAAAATCAACTTATTTTTCTACCTTTTTGCACCAGTATTCAGCAGTTTTTTTATGTACTAACTGCTAAGCATTTAAACACCACTGAAAATCCAGTGGTGTTTTTATCTACTAGTTAAAAGGAATTAATGTCAGTATAGATTGAGCAAATCACTTTAAGGAAGGAAGAAATTTAGCGAACAATTTTAATTAGCAATGAATAATAACAGTGTCAATACTAGAATTGGTAAGCCAACAATTAAGGAAAGGATAGAAATGGCTGTTCTAATTCTATTTTCATCTTTAAAGAGTTTTTCAAACATTTTATAGAATGCCAATCCTATAAATCCCCCCATTACATTTAAAATGATATCATCAATATCTAATGCACCTAGAGCGAAAATAAATTGGGTTGCTTCTATAGCTAAACTACTTAACAAAATTATAAATAAATTTTTCATGATAGACCTATGTTTTTTATGAAGAATTATATATATCCCTGCTGGTACAAACATTAAAATGTTTCCCCAAATATTCATATCAACAATTCGAACTTGTCCAAACCCATTGTCTACCATTATAAATTCTTTAATCGAATTAAAAGGAATTAAATTAACACTTCTTAAGGATTCCCTTGAAATAAATACTGTATCAACTAATAAAAAGACATAAAAAAGCAATATAAACCAATAGCAAAATCTCAGTACTTTTTGCATTTTATAACCCTCTCTAAATTTAAATCTATACTAATATAGCAAAAGATTCTTAATAAAAAGGTATTATAAATCTTATGAAAATCTTAATTTTACTTTTGTGATTAGAAAGGGGTTGTATTTTGCAAGATAAAAATGCAGAGAATTGCAATGAAAAATACAGAGTGTTGCCACCCAATATTTTTACTGTTTTCTCGACAACGCATTGGCTAAACGGAAGCTCTGTCCCGTATAAGAAATAATATGGGCATGGTGAATCAAACGATCCACCAGAGCTGCCGTTAAACGTGAATCTGAAAAAATACGATTCCACTGACTAAATTCTAAATTTGACGTGATAATCAAACTCTTCTGTTCGTAAAATTCAGAAATGATTTGAAAAAGTAACTCCGCTCCTTCTTTACCAAATGGAAGATAACCCATTTCATCCAATATCATTAAATCAATTTTCTCTAATTTATTTCGAAATTGCTTTAATTTCCCCACATGTAAAGCCTGTTCCAATTCTTCTACTAAATGCGAAACTCGATAAAAACGTACTTCAAAACCTTGCTCACAAGCTTTTCTACCCAGTGCTGAAGCTAAATGTGTTTTACCAGTTCCAGGCGCCCCTACTAGAATTACATTCTCTTTTCTTCGAATAAAATCGAGCTGCACTAGTTCTTCTTTCGATAGATGACTAGGTAAACAAATATCTTTGTGCCATTCGTAGCCCTCTAATGTTTTCGTATCGATAAATCGGGCATTCTTTAAGTTTCTTGCGATCCTTGCTTGTTCCCGACCATCTTGTTCTTTTAATAAAAGTTGGTAAATATATTCTTCAGGTGTTGTAAATGGAACATCATGTATTGCTTCAGCGATATGAGCTAACCGCAATTGCTTACACAATTGTAAAATGGCATTATTCATGACTTGAAGCCTCCATTCCTTTAGGAGATAGCGCATCATAATCAGTCCATTTTACACCGTAAGGATGTTCTTGATCATCGCTATTTTTTCCAATAAGTTCATAAAAATTCTGGTCAATTTCTTTCATATCATGAGTCACTAAAAGAGTGAGTAATTCATTTAGACGCTGTTTCCTTAATGCCAAGGATGGAACTGTTAAATACTCCTTTATACGAGTCGGTAAATAAGGGGTATAACGTGAATGCCCAATAACACGAGGCTTTTTTAACCAATCTTTTAAAATATCTTTCCATGGAATGAAACGTCGTTTCTTCATATAAGGTCTTGCATCTGATAATAAAATTTCTCCCTCATTTGTAATCACTTTGAATGAATCCCAATACGTAATGCAATATAACTGCACATAGTTACGCGCTCTAGGCACATGAATAAAATGCTTGTCTAACTTAAACTCATTATACTTATTAAACTTAATCGGAAACTGCTTAAATACTGGATACGGATCTTCTGGTAATTTTATTAATTGCTTTTGCTCTTGCTGCCATAAATCCTCAATGAGTTCTTCTTTTTCATAATGTGGTCGGTCACGATCTTCCTTCAGTTGTTGCTTTAATTGTTCCGTTAAATCTTCAAAGTCTTTTATGACTGGTGGTAAGCTAAAGAAGTTATATCGTACATAGCCTACTTTATTTTCCACATTTCCTTTTTCATTACCTCTGGATGGATTGCACACTTGCACTTTAAAGCCATAATAGTTTTGGAAATGGCGAAATGCTTCTGTTAATTCAGCTTCTGTATCACCTTTGCGTACTTTTTTGACCGCAGGTGTTAAATTGTCAATTCGAATACTAATTGGCACTCCACCAGCTTGCTTAAACAGCTCTTGTAACCCACCTAGGAAACACTCCAAATTTTCTCCAGGCATCGGTATCGCAAAACCAGTATTACTAGCTGGGAACGTCATAACTAAAACATGAACATCGACAATCTCTCCGTCTTGAACAGCCTCCATTACGCCAAAATCTAGTTGCGCTTCACCTTCTGGATGTTGTAATCGCTCATGCCCTTTACTTACTTCATCATCTTCTGTCGCACGCCATTCTTGAATAAAGTTACAGACCGTTCGATACGATCCTTTAAACCCCATCCTTTTTAAATCCGCAACTATTTTTTTATTTGTTCGACGTAGTTTTTTCTTTAGTTTGAGATCTTCTTCAAGCCAGTCTATAACGATTTCTCCCCATTTTTCTTCGTACATCATCCCTTTTTTAATATGCTTTTTTTCTTGAGGTAACTGATTGCCATCACCATACTTTTTGGCGGTACGCCAATTTACATTCATAGTTTCTGCAATTTTAGAAATAGACAATCCTTTTTCATTTCTTAAAGTTTTGATACAATTAATTTCAGACATTGCTAGCATCCTTTCAAACCTCCACTGGTAAAATTCGACACTTTAACAGTAGAGTGACTTGGGGTGGCTGGCAAGTCTATTTTTTTGCACTAAAAAAGTGCTAGACTCTGTACAAATTCGTTGCACTAGTCTGCACTTTTATTATGCAATACACAGGGGTACTGAATCGAAATGTTTTCAATCAACTAAAGTAGATAAAATTATTTGTAGATATTTTGACTTTTGGTAAAAATCTTTGAAATTGATATGATGGAAAAGTTTTTATATTTGGAGGAAATCCTTCATAATATAACTTAAAAGATGTTAATAGGAGTAATAGAAACATGATTGAATCTTTCCGTTGGCTTTATCCGGATATGGTTAAACCTACTTTGTCAGACATTATTATTTTTCTAACCATCATTGTATTAGGATGGGTTCTTCAACACTATTTATTAAAATACATCATCAAAAAAATTTCCCGCTTTTTTGAAAGAAAAGCTAAATTGATGACTGCACGAATAATCGAACATTTTAGTAGGGAAATCCGACATGCATTTTTTACAATCATTTTATTCTTTGCGGCTGGATTTTTAATTGAAGTATCTCTTTTTTCTAAATCACCAATGAGCAACTTTTTTAATTCATTAATGGTTTTCTATTTCTTTAAGGGAATGTACGATGTATTAACTTACTATGCGAATCATCCTGAATCGTTTCACCTAAATGAAAGTAAATCTACTAAATTAACACCACTTAAATTAAGAATAATTAATGCATCTTTAGCAGTTGTTGCTATAGTGTTAATTGCTTCATTGTGGAACTTTAACTTAAACGGATTTCTTACAGGAATCGGGCTTACAAGTGTTGCATTGGCGTTTGGTGTTCGTGATACGTCTTCGCATATTTTTGGAGGACTGTCGATGACATTCGACAAGCCTTTCGAAGTAGGGGACTTTATTTCAACGGAGGATCATAAAATTGAGGGAGTTATCCAGGATATTAATCTTCGCTCTACTTTGATTTCTACGTCTGATAAAGGGATTGTTTATGTTCCAAATGCTTATTTAATGAACAGACCTATTTATAATTTCTCAAAGCGTGAAAAGCGAAAAATTGAAACATTTGTTTTTTTATCTACGGATAATACTGAGCAATCAATTCGAAACGTTTGCAACGAAATTAATAAACAAATAATTTTGCATCCTCAAATATCAAAAGAAGATTTAATACTTGTGTATATAGATGAGTATCATACAGATTATTATCGAATGCTGATTAGCTTTTACATACCAACGAATGACATTCGTGAAAAATATTCCGTACAACAAGACATTTTATTTGTGATTAAACAAATAATGGACGAAGAGAACATGAAAGTAGTTGATCCTAACAAGGTGAAATTAAAAGAGTTGATAGAAATATAAGTGATATTTAAAAGCAATCCTAATGTTCGTCAATATAAAAATGGGTGACTCACTATTTATAAGTCACCCATTTTTAACTTTGTATTTATATTAAATTAGTCATCATAACGATCATCATCGTCATCATCGTCATCGTCGTCATAGCGGTCGTCAAAATCATCATCGTCATCATCATCATAACGGTCATCATCATAACGATCGTCGTATAAATCGTCTAAGTCATCGTAACGGTCATCATCATAATAATAATCATCATCAAATCTTGGTTGAACTACAGATTTTTGAGTTGTTGAAGTTGTTGCACTTGATTTTTGGCTTGTATTTTCATTGCCAGCTGTAGCTTTCGAAGTTTGGCTAACTGTGCTATTCTTTGCAGAAGTTGAATCATCGCGATTATCATTTAAGCTAGCATCAGTAGTGTTGTTAATTAAAACTTGTTTATATGAAGCTTTAATAATATCGTCCTTCTCAAGTCGCTCTTTTCGTTTCTTTAATAATTCGCCTGTAAAAGCATCAAACTTCAAATCATATTCAGCATCTGAAGTAATTATTTCAACTTCGTAATAACTTCTTGTTCCTTCTCTTTCAAATTCAAAATCAGTAATTGTTCCATTTACCTCTGCCAGCGCTTTTTTTTCAATCTCACTTGCTGACAATTTTTTAGGGCTGTCTGCTGAACCAACAATATTTCCCCCTGCAACCGCAATAATACCACCAATTCCCATTACACCTAATAAAGCAGGTACTAAAATAACTTTTCTCATATTTTCACTCCTTAGTTATTTGATACCTCTATAGTAAGTGTGAAAAATTATAAGAATCGAAGAGGATGATTAGAAATTGATGAGAAATCCATTAATAATCTTTAATCATCATCATCGTTTTCATCGTTGTCCTCGTTTTCTTCAGCATCATCATCGCTTTCGTCGGAGTCATCATCATCCGAATCATAGTTTGGTGTTACGGATAAAACTTTACCTGAAACAGCATGTATTTGGAAAACTGCTTCATTATCTTCACCGTCAACTTCAACTAAGTAATATCCTCCATCGCTTGATTCTTTGTAAACGACATATTCAATAGATCCCCTTAGTTGTGAAAGGGCAATTTGCTTTGCTTTTTCGCTTGTAATAATGACTGGGTTATTTGATTCCGTTGCATTTTGTTCTTGGATCTTCTCTGAGAGAATTTCACCGGTTTGAGCATGTACGACTATTGTTTTAAGTGCTTGGTTGTCTGAAATTTCAACGATATATTGTTGTTTGTCATCTTGGTTTTGTAAAGTAATAGATTGAATTGTGCCTTTATTTAAGGACTTTATTAAAGCTCGAATCTCATCAATTGTCTTTAGACTTGCAGTTTGCTCAGTGTCAATTTCTTCACCTGTTTTATTTACTTTTAAAACAACGCCTGTCTCAGCATCCATTTGAAGGTTATATAGCTGATTGTTCCGTTTAATGGCCATATAAAAAATAGCATTTTTTTGTTCAAAGGATTCAATCGTTCCTCCATATAAAGACTCAACCTTTTGAGAAGCTTCCTGGATGGAAATTTCATCTGATTTAAAAAAGCGGTCTTGAATAAGCCAAATGACAAGTGCTGTTATTGCTAGCATTAAACTAACTAAAGAAATCATCCATTTTGTATAGGTCGTCATTTGCTATCCACCTCGCTGAAGTCATCGTTAATTGGTATAAGCAATGTAAAACAAGTGCCATAACCTACTTTACTCTCGACTTTTATTTCGATATCGAGGCGTTCAGCTAATTCTCTTGCGATCGCAAGACCTAAACCTGTACCGCCAGTTTTTCTGTTGCGGTCCTGATTGACGCGGTAAAATCGATCAAATAAATGTGGAAGCTGCTCTTTAGGAATTCCTACTCCAAAATCTTCGATAGCAACTGATATAAAGTGTTCATTTTTAGTTGCTGTTACAATAACTTTGTCATCGCTGTATTTACGTGCATTATCTAATAAAATGAAAAACAGCTGTTTTATTTTTTGTGAGTCTGTATAAGCAAAAAGATTTGAATCTCCATGTAATTCAAATTCTCTGCTATATGCTTGGTGCATTTGTAAAAGGGTATTTTCAAGCAGTTGTGAAAGATTAATCTTATCAATTGAAAGAGACATATTTTCTTTGTTTTTTGCTAATTCCAGCATTTGTACAATTAACTCATTCATTCGGGATGACTCATTTACAATTGCTTCCAGCGCTTCTTTTGCAACTTTTTCATTTGTAAACCCACGCCGCAATAATAGTTTCGAATAACTTTCTATAACAGTAAGCGGGGTCTTTAACTCATGTGATGCATTTGAAACGAACTGTTCTTGTTTTTTGTAGTTCGTTTCCAGAACTTCCATCATTCCATTAAATGTACGACCGATTTCAGCAAGCTCATCCTTTCCAACATCTACATGATCAATCTTTTCATAAGTACCGGTAGAACCGCTTTTTTTCATAGCTTCACTTAACCGTTCCAAAGGTTTTAAAATGATTCTACTTAGTGCCATATTTGATAGTAAAAGAGGGATTGCTGCTAAGACAGTAACCGCTACTAAGATTAGTTTCAACAATGATTGGTTCGCTGCCAGCTCGTCAAGTCGTTGAATAAGTTGCAGTTTAACAACATTTCCATCTATCCAAATTGCTGGCATCTCAGTCATAATAATAGGGGAACCATTTATTTCACTTTTTATATAAGACTCACCTTGTTTCATCTCTAACTGAATGTTTGCCATTGATAGAGAGGCTTCAACCGAAGTAATTTCTTCCCCGGCTTCATTTTTAACACGTACGGCTCCAGCGGTGGGCATATATGCACGTAAAATCATATTCGGATTTGTTTCTTCTGTAACTTGGTTTAACGCCGTTAAAAGCTCTTCACCGCGTGATTTCAGCTGCTTATATTCAGTATTAATAGAGAGTTGTTCATATAACAAATAAACGCCGATATTCATCAAAATTAATAAAATTAACATTAGCAACGTTGTAAAAAGATGAATCTTCGTTCTAAGTTTCATGAGTAGACACCTTTAAGACATAACCAACACCACGAACTGTTTGAATAATTGGCGTAGTGTTAGATGCCTCAAGCTTTTGACGAACGTATCTTATATAAACATCGACGACATTTGTATCTCCATAATAATCAAAGCCCCAGACAGCCTCTAAAATTTGATCTCTCGTTAATACTTGCTTTGGATGTTTTAATAAAAATAACAATAAATCATATTCCCGTGGAGTTAGTTCGACTGGCTTTTCAAAGTAAAGAACTTCGCGTGTATGCTCATGGATAGAGAGATTCCCATAGGAAATTAGATATTCGTCTTTTTGTTGGTTGATTTTGGCGGTTTCACGAGTCTTTGCAAAACGAATGGCAGAGCGTATTCTCGCGAGTAATTCATCAATTTCAAAAGGTTTTGTAACATAATCATTTGCCCCTAAATCGAGCCCCTTCACTTTATCCTCAACTTCGCTTTTTGCGGTCAATAAAATAACTGGTGTTGCTTGTTCTGTAGCGCGTATACGTTTCAGTACATCAAGACCGTTCATTTCTGGCAACATTAAATCGAGAAGAACTAAGTCAAAATCCCCTTCACGATACTTAATTAAACCTGCTGTTCCAGTATGTGCCACATCTGCAGCGTAACCTTCAAACTCTAATTCTAACTGTAAGACGCGGGCAATATTTTCTTCATCTTCAATAATTAAAATTCGATGCTCCATTTCAAATCAACTCGCATTTTTTATTTTCATTCTTTATAAGAAGATAATACATAAGCAACATTAAAAAATGATGAGGAATATTTCTCTTTTTCAAATAATTAATGAACTTTTTACTTATAATTCTCAGTTGCAAGTATTCCTCACTTTTCATTCTTGCCAATTCGTATTATAGTAGCTACAAATGATGAAAGGAATTTTCTATGGGTAAAAAACAAATTTGGTTTGAAGTGGAAGAAAATGAAACTATTGAAGAGTGTTTAGAACGAATGAAAAAAGCTGGTTATCAGCCGTGCGGACGTAAAGAAGAGCCGATTTTTCATCTAGTTGATGGAGAACCGACATACTTGCGTCAAAAAATCATGTTTAAAGGGATTCTAATAGAAGATTAAAGGTGATTCGACTCAAAAACCGAACATTTATGTTTTCTGAAAATTTATCGTTCGCATTTTACCATTGATTTTCTTCTCCTGCCTTGTTAAAATGTGAACAGGAAAACATTTAACATCTTAAGTTTAAATGACTATTCATTATAAAATATTAAGACCTCCCACATATATGCTAGAGAATATGGCTCTAGTGTCTCTACCCGACACCGTAAATGTTGGACTATGCGGGAAAGCAACTTTTGGCATGTGAAAGGTGTGTGAGTACGTACTTATGCGATTCACAACATTTTCTTACATAAAAATGTCCTCAAGTATTCTGCTTTCTTCGCAATAGAGAAAGTGGATTATTTGAGGACTTTTTTATGTGAATAGATTAGGAAATATAAGGTTCAATAAATTTACATCAAAACGTAAATGTTTGAAGGAGAGAAATAAATGAATCCAAAAATTGGTGTGATCATGGGAAGTTCAAGTGACTGGGAAACGATGAAATTTGCATGTGATATTTTAGATGAACTGCAAGTGCCGTATGAAAGACAAGTCGTTTCTGCACATCGTACGCCAGATCTTATGTTTGAATATGCGGAATCAGCACGTTCAAGAGGAATAGAAGTTATTATTGCAGGTGCAGGTGGAGCAGCTCATCTTCCAGGAATGGTTGCAGCTAAAACAACATTACCTGTAATTGGTGTGCCGGTTCAGTCAAAAGCATTAAATGGATTGGATTCATTATTATCAATCGTACAAATGCCTGGTGGTGTACCTGTAGCAACAGTGGCAATCGGCAAGGCTGGTGCAACAAATGCAGGTTTACTAGCGGCTCAAATTCTATCAATTAGTGATAGTGAACTAGCTAATAAGCTTGAAGAACGTCGAGAAATGATAAAGCAACAAGTGTTAGAAAGTACAGGTGACCTACTGTGACAAAAGTGATTTATCCTGGCCAAACGATTGGCATTATTGGCGGGGGGCAATTAGGTCGTATGATGGCCCTTGCTGCTAAAGAAGCTGGTTATAAAATTGCAGTACTTGAACCGTCTATGGACTCTCCATGCGGCCAAGTAGCAGACATAAGAATTGTAGCTCCTTATAATGATGACGCTGCATTAGAAGAATTAGCAGAAGTCAGCGATGTCATTACTTATGAGTTTGAAAATATAGATTATGAAGGTTTAAAGAGATTAACAGAGAAAGCTTACGTTCCACAAGGTGCGGAGCTAGTACGCATAACACAAAACCGTGTGACAGAAAAATCCGCGATTGAGAGCAGCGGCTGTCCAGTTGCTCCATATATAGTGGCTAATAATTATGAAGAATTAGTGAATCAGATTGAGAAAATTGGGTATCCATGTATTGTGAAAACAGCACGTGGTGGATATGATGGTAAGGGTCAACAACAATTAAATTCAAAAGAAGACTTGCCTCTTGCACAAAAGCTTTTGGAGCATTTTCAATGTGTTGCTGAAGGGTTTGTCCCATTTGAAAAGGAAATTTCCGTCATTGTTCAGCGTAATGGAAATGGTCAAAGCTATTGTCTTCCGGTTGGAGAAAATATTCATGTTCATCACATTTTACACGAAACGATTGTACCAGCCCGTATATCTGTTGAAACATATAACAAAGCGATAGAAGCTGCTAAAAAAATTGCAGATTATTTACAGCTTGTTGGTACGTTAGCAGTTGAAATGTTTGTGTTAAAAGATGGACAGATTATTATTAATGAACTAGCACCAAGACCACATAATTCTGGCCATTACTCTATTGAAGCTTGTAATGTATCACAATTTGCCCAGCATATACGTGCTGTTTGTGGTTGGCCGCTTCGCAAACCAAAACTATGGGCGCCATCGATTATGGTGAATTTGTTAGGGCAGCATGTCGTGCCATTAACAAACTCCATCACAAAATATCCTGATTGGTCAGTTCATCTTTATGGCAAAGCTGAAGCAAAAGTGAATCGTAAAATGGGTCACGTAACAGTAATGACGGAAAATATCGAGGAAACATTAGAACAAATAAAAAATTCCGGCATTTGGTCGGAATAAAAGGAGAAGGAAACATGATTGAACGTTACACACGTCCTGAAATGGGCGCAATTTGGACAGAAGAAAACAAATTTAAAGCTTGGTTAGAAGTTGAAATTTTAGCTTGTGAAGCTTGGGCTGAACTTGGTGAAATTCCAAAAGAAGACGTAGCATTACTTCGCCAAAACGCTTCATTCGATATTAACCGCATTTATGAAATCGAACAGGAAACTCGCCACGATGTAGTAGCATTTACTCGTGCGGTATCTGAAACTTTAGGCGAGGAACGCAAATGGGTTCATTACGGCTTAACATCAACTGACGTGGTAGACACAGCATTATCTTATTTAATCAAACAAGCAAACACGATTTTACGCAAAGATATTGTGAATTTCATCGATATTTTAACTGAAAAAGCGAAAGAACATAAATATACAGTAATGATGGGACGTACGCACGGTGTTCACGCTGAACCGACAACTTTCGGTTTGAAATTGGCACTATGGCGTGAAGAGATGAAGCGTAACTTAGAACGTTTCGATACGGCAGCAAAAGTAATCGAAACTGGGAAAATTTCAGGTGCGGTAGGAACTTACGCTAATATCGATCCATTCGTTGAACAATATGTTTGTGAAAAATTAGGACTAGCAGCAGCTCCAATCTCTACACAAACTTTACAACGTGACCGTCATGCACAATATTTCTCAACATTAGCATTAATCGCAACTTCAATTGAAAAATTTGCGACTGAAGTACGTGGTCTTCAAAAATCAGAAACTCGTGAAGTAGAAGAAGCCTTCGGTAAAGGTCAAAAAGGGTCTTCCGCTATGCCGCACAAACGTAATCCAATCGGTTCTGAGAACATGACTGGCATGGCACGATTAATCCGTGGATACATGTTAACGGCTTATGAAAACGTATCTTTATGGCATGAGCGTGATATTTCACATTCATCAGCAGAACGTGTCATTATTCCAGATGCAACAATAGCACTAAACTACATGTTAAACCGTTTCGGTAATATTGTGAAAAACCTAACAATATTCCCTGAGAATATGAAACGTAATATGGACCGTACTTTCGGTTTAATTTACTCACAACGTATTTTACTTGCGTTAATTGATAAAGGGCTGGCTCGTGAAGATGCTTACGATACAGTGCAGCCATTAACTGCTCGCGCTTGGGATGAACAAATTCAATTCCGTCCATTAGTAGAAGCGAATGAAAAAATCACTTCTTTATTAACTAAAGAAGAAATCGATGATTGCTTCGACTACAACTATCACATTAAAAATGTGGATATGATTTTTGAACGTCTTGGATTGAACTAATTTAAATTCTAATAAACATTCATCTCTCATCTAAATGGTGATGAGAGATGAATGCAAATTAATTGGAGGCTCACGTCATGAATAAAGGTCAGCTTTTATATGAAGGAAAAGCAAAACGTTTATATGCAACAGAACAAGAAGATATTTTGTTCGTTGAATATAAAAATAGTGCTACTGCATTTAATGGTGAGAAAAAAGCAGAAATTGAAGGAAAAGGCGTTCTTAACAATCGCATTACAACTTTAATTTTTGAAAAATTAAGAGAATATGGAATTGACTCACACTTTGTAGAAAGAATTTCAGAGCATGAACAACTTGTTCGTAAAGTAGACATTATTCCGATCGAAGTGGTTGTCCGCAACATTGCTGCTGGTAGTCTTGCGAAACGACTTGGGGTTGAAGAGGGGACTCCTTTAAAACGTACAATTGTAGAATTTTACTATAAAGATGATGCTCTTGGTGATCCATTCATCAATAACGATCATATCGACATTTTAGGCATTGCAACAAAAGAGGAAGTTCAATCTTTATATGAACTTGGTTTAAAGGTTAATAATGTACTTCAACCAATCTTTGAAGAAGTTGGAGTTATATTAGTAGACTTTAAGCTTGAATTTGGACGAGATAAAAATGGCAATATATTACTTGCTGATGAAATCTCACCTGACACTTGCCGCCTATGGGATGCAGAAACAAAACAAAAGCTAGATAAAGACGTGTTTCGTCGTGATTTAGGAAGTTTAACGCAAAGCTATGAAATCATTCTTGCTAGACTTGGAGGAAAATAGAAATGACTAAAGTTAAAATTTACGTTACATTACGCGAAAGTGTGTTAGATCCTCAAGGTTCTGCTGTACAGGACTCTTTGGCGAAAATTGGCTATAACGAAGTAAGTGATGTACGTATTGGTAAATATTTAGAGCTTCAAATCGGAGAAACAGAACGAGATATCGATACGTTAGTGAAAGAAATGTGTGAAAAACTTCTTACAAACACAGTGATTGAAGACTATCGTTACGAAGTCGAGGAGGCTAACTAATTATGAAATTCGCAGTACTCGTTTTCCCTGGGTCAAACTGTGACATCGATATGTATCATGCAATTAAGGATGAGCTAGGCGAAGAAGTTGAATACGTTTGGCATGATGCAACTGATTTAAGTGAATTCGATGGCATTTTAGTTCCTGGTGGTTTCTCTTATGGTGACTATTTACGTTGTGGTGCAATGGCTAACCAATCGAACGTAATGGCTGAAGTAAAAAAAGCTGCTGAAGCGGGAAAACCAGTTTTAGGCGTATGTAATGGATTCCAAATTTTAACGGAAGCAGGACTACTTCCAGGTGCCTTATTAAGAAATAAAAACTTAAAATTCATGTGCCGTACAGTTCAATTAAAAGTAGAAAATAATAATACTATTTTTACAAGCCAATATGAACAGGGGCAAATTATTAATATTCCAATCGCTCATGGTGAAGGTAACTATTTCTGTGACGAAGAAACATTAACTGCTTTAAAAGAAAACAATCAAATTGTTTTTACTTATTCAGGTGAAAATCCAAATGGCAGTCTTGAAGACATTGCAGGGATTGTTAATGAACGCGGAAATGTACTAGGCATGATGCCGCATCCAGAACGTGCAGTGGATGCATTGCTCGGCAGCAGCGATGGACTTGCACTATTTAAATCAATTGTAAAACAGTGGAGGGAATCACATGTCAGCTAAGAACGAACCAACAGCACAGCAAATTAAAGAACAAAAACTTTATGCTGGAATGGGAATGTCAGATGAAGAATTTGCGATGGTGGAAAAGATCTTAGGTCGTCTTCCAAACTGGACTGAAACAGGGTTGTTCTCTGTAATGTGGTCAGAACACTGTTCCTATAAAAATTCCAAGCCTGTATTACGTAAATTCCCTACAAAAGGTCCTCAGGTTCTTCAAGGTCCGGGTGAAGGGGCTGGGATTGTAGATATCGGTGATAAACAAGCAGTAGTATTCAAAATGGAGTCGCATAACCATCCATCTGCTATTGAGCCTTATCAAGGTGCAGCAACTGGGGTAGGTGGAATTATTCGCGACGTTTTCTCAATGGGTGCTCGTCCAATTGCGATGTTAAACTCTCTTCGCTTTGGAGAGCTGCAAACAGAGCGCGGTAAATATTTATTTGAAGAAGTTGTTGCAGGTATCGCCGGCTATGGAAACTGCATTGGTATTCCAACAGTAGGGGGAGAAATTCAATTTGACCCTTGTTATGAAGGAAACCCACTTGTTAACGCCATGTGTGTCGGCTTAATCGATCATAAGGATATTCAACGTGGTATTGCAGCAGGTGTCGGCAATACAGTGATGTACGTTGGTGCTAAAACAGGTCGTGACGGGATTCACGGAGCAACATTCGCCTCCGAAGAACTGTCAGAAGCTTCTGAAGAAAAACGTCCAGCAGTTCAAGTAGGGGATCCATTTATGGAGAAACTTTTACTTGAAGCTTGTTTAGAAGTTGTAAAATCTGATGCACTTGTCGGCATTCAAGATATGGGGGCTGCAGGACTTACATCATCTTCAGCAGAAATGGCATCAAAAGCGGGTTCTGGTGTAGAAATGAACTTAGACTTAGTACCTCAACGCGAAACAGGTATGACAGCTTACGAAATGATGTTATCTGAGTCACAAGAACGTATGCTGCTTGTTGTAAAAAAAGGGCGTGAAGATGAAATTAAAGCAATCTTCGATAAATATGGCCTAGATGCAGTAGCTATTGGTCGCGTAACAGACGATAAAATGCTTCGTTTGCTACACAAAGGTGAAGTAGTTGCAGAGGTTCCTGCTGATGCACTAGCAGAAGATGCTCCTGTTTACCATAAACCATCAAAAGAGCCTGCTTATTTCGCAGAGTTCCAAGCGGTTGAAAATAGTGAACCGGAAGTTGCAGATTTAAAAGAAACTTTAAAATTATTACTGCAAGCGCCAACTGTTGCTTCAAAAGAATGGGTATATGATCAATACGATTACCAAGTTCGTACAAATACTGTTGTAGCTCCAGGTTCTGATGCAGCTGTATTACGTGTACGCGGTACAAATAAAGGTCTTGCAATGACAACTGACTGTAATTCACGTTATATATATTTAGACCCTGAGACAGGCGGGAAAATCGCAGTAGCAGAAGCAGCTCGCAACATCGTGGCATCTGGCGGACAGCCTCTTGCTATTACAGACTGCTTAAACTTCGGTAACCCAGAAAAACCAGAGATTTTCTGGCAAATTGAAAAATCAGCTGACGGTATCGCGGCTGCATGTACTGCATTAAATTCACCAGTTATCGGTGGCAACGTATCACTTTACAATGAACGTTCGGGTGAAGCGGTATATCCAACACCGACAATTGGGATGGTTGGTTTAGTAGAAGACTTAACACATGTGACAACACAACAATTAAAACAAGCTGGAGACATCGTTTATTTAGTCGGTGATACAGCAAATGAGTTCGGTGGCTCTGAACTTCAAAAATTAGTGTATGGAAAAATCTTTGGTAAAGCTCCTCACATCGATTTAGAAGTTGAGGCGTCTCGTCAAACTGCAATCTTAACTGCAATTCGTAAAGGGCTTATTCAATCGGCGCATGACGTTTCAGAAGGCGGGGTAGCCGTTGCACTTGCTGAAAAAACTTTTGCTGCTGAAGGCTTAGGTGTATTTGTAACTCTTGATGGCTCGGCTGTCACAGTGTTATTCAGCGAATCTCAATCTCGTTTTATCATTACGGTTAAAGAAGAAAATGCTGCTGCATTTGAAGAAATCGTATCAGATGCGAAGAAAATCGGTATTGTAACAGATGATGGAAAAATCACAATCAACGGTAATACTGGCATTCTTGTAGAAGGTACAGTGGAGGAATTCCGTTCTGCTTGGAAAGGAGCAATCCCATGCTTGGTGAAATCAGAGGCTTAAATGAAGAATGCGGAGTTTTTGGAATATGGGGGCATTCTGAATCAGCACAATTAAGCTACTATGGTCTTCATGCACTTCAACATCGTGGTCAAGAAGGAGCTGGTATCGTCGTAACAGACGGTGAAGCTTTGCGCGCGGTTAAAGGCGAAGGACTAGTTAATGATGTTTTTAGTGAAGAAAATTTAAAATCTGCAAAAGGTCAAGCAGCAATCGCTCATGTTCGCTATACAACAGCTGGTGGAGGCGGAATTGAAAACGTACAACCGTTGCTTTTCCGTTCTTCGACTGGCAGTATGGCAATTGCTCATAATGGAAATTTAGTAAATGCCAATCATTTAAAACAGCATTTAGAACGTTCGGGGAGCATTTTTCATTCTTCTTCCGATACAGAGGTAGTTGTACATTTAATTAAGAAAAGTAAAAAGCCTGGTTTCCGTGCTCAAGTGAAAGAAGCTCTTTCATTACTAAAAGGCGCCTTTTCATTTTTAATACTTACAAAGGATTGTATCATGGTTGCGCGTGACCGCAACGGGTTGCGTCCTTTATCTCTCGGCAAGCTAGATGATGCTTGGGTTGTTGCTTCTGAAACTTGTGCATTTGATTTAATCGGTGCAGAATTTGTCCGTGAAGTTGAACCTGGTGAACTATTAATCATTTCAGATAAAGGTATTGAAGAAGATCGATTTGTAGAAATGGAACAACGTGCAATGTGTGCAATGGAGTATGTTTATTTTGCGCGTCCTGATTCTAATATCGACCAAATTAATATCCATATGACTCGTAAACGTATGGGGAAAAGACTTGCACAAGAGTGTGCTTGGCTGGAAGCAGATGTAGTAACAGGAGTTCCAGACTCATCTATTTCAGCGGCGATTGGTTTTGCTGAGGAAAGCGGCATCCCATATGAACTTGGACTGATTAAAAACCGATACACAGGCCGTACATTCATTCAACCTACACAAGAGCTTCGTGAACGCGGTGTTAAGATGAAGCTTTCACCGGTTGTTCAAGTTGTAAAGGGAAAGCGCGTTGTCATGGTAGATGATTCAATCGTACGCGGAACGACATCTAAACGTATCGTAAACATGTTAAAAGAAGCAGGAGCAACTGAGGTGCATGTAGTAATTTCATCGCCGCCAATGAAAAATCCTTGCTTCTATGGAATTGATACATCTACACATGAAGAATTAATTGCTTCAAGTAAAAATGTGGAAGAAATTTGTGAAGCAATCGGTGCAGATTCATTGACCTTCCTTTCAGTTGAGGGCTTAGTAGAAGCAACGGCCCGTCCATTTGATGATGAAAATCGCGGTCTTTGCATGGCTTGTTTTACTGGCGATTATCCTACAGAAATTTTCTCAGATACAGTCTTACCACATGAAAAAGAAGTAGTTAGATAAGACTTAATAACACAATCTTATCTTCCGCCTCCGACGTAGTCATATAATTTCTGTCGTAATTTATGACCGAAATAAAGACACAGTTTCGTCGGGGGCGCAATTGATTATCTAAGGAGGATATTAAAATTGTCAAAAGCATATGAGCAAGCAGGCGTAAATATAGAAGCTGGATACGAAGCAGTAAAACGTATGAAATCACATGTTGAACGTACAAATCGTTTGGGTGTGATGGGGACGTTTGGCGGCTTCGGAGGCATGTTTGACTTGTCCTCTTTAAACTTAAAAGAGCCTGTTCTAATTTCAGGTACAGATGGTGTTGGGACAAAATTAAAACTTGCATTTATGGTTGATAAACACGATACAATTGGTGTGGATTGTGTTGCAATGTGTGTAAACGATATCGTTGCACAGGGTGCAGAACCGTTATATTTTCTAGATTATGTTGCTCTTGGCAAAGCTGAGCCTGCGAAAATCGAGCAAATTGTAAAAGGAGTAGCAGATGGCTGCGTACAAGCTGGTGCTGCATTAATCGGTGGAGAAACAGCAGAAATGCCAGGACTTTATGATGAAGATGAGTATGATCTAGCTGGTTTTGCCGTTGGTGCTGTAGAAAAATCAAATGTTGTAACTGGTGAAAAGATTGTTGAAGGTGATGTTCTTATTGGTCTTTCGTCCAGCGGTGTACATTCAAATGGCTATTCTTTAGTTCGTAAAATCGTATTTGCAGATAACAGTTTAGCTGTAGATGAAGTTGTAGAAGGTTATGAAGATCTTGGTCCGATAGGGGAAGCTCTTCTTACACCGACAAAAATTTATGCAAAGCCTGTCCTTGAAATGCTCAAACAAGCAGAAATTCATGGGATGGCACACGTTACCGGCGGAGGTTTTTATGAAAATCTGCCACGTATGATGCCAGCAGGTTCAGCTACTGAAATTGACTTAGGATCTTGGCCGGTTCTTCGCATCTTTGAATTTTTAAAAGATAAAGGAGAGCTTGCTGACAAAGATTTATATAATGTGTTCAATATGGGAATTGGCTATGTACTTTCTGTACCTGCATCTGAAGCTGACAAAGTAATTGGGATTGCTGAAAAAAATGGTGAAAAAGCATACAAAATAGGTCGTGTAGTAAAAGGTGAAGGTGTAATATTTAATGGTGAACATGACGGGAGTTTAAAGTAATGACAACGAAAATCGCTGTGTTTGCTTCAGGAAGCGGAAGCAACTTCCAAGCAATTCAAGAGGCAATCTTGAATGGTAAATTAAATGCTGTAATTGAGCTCGTCGTAACAGACAAACCAAATGCATTTGTTATAAAACGGGCTGAAAACTTTAATATTCCAGTGTTTACATTTACACCTAAATCTTATGAATCAAAAGCGGCATATGAGCAAGAGATTGTGAATGTTTTACTAGAAAAAGAGGTTGAATGGATTGTTCTCGCGGGGTATATGCGTTTAATTGGGGGAACATTACTTTCAGCTTTTGCTAATCGAATTGTTAACATTCATCCCTCGCTTTTACCATCATTTCCAGGTAAGGATGCCATTGGACAAGCAATGGATCACGGAGTGAAAATTACAGGAGTAACAGTTCATTTTGTTGATGAAGGTATGGATACGGGGACAATTTTGGCTCAAGCCGCGGTTGAAGTAGTTGACGGAAATAGGGCAGCAACAGAAGAACGTATTCATATGATCGAACATGAACTTTATACAAAGACATTATCACGATTATTTGAAAAATAGATATGGATGAAGAACATTTTAGGAGTATTCATTCTAATTAGTATATTGGAGGTCTTTTTCGTGACGAAACGTGCACTTATTAGTGTTTCAAACAAAGAAGGTATTTTAGAATTTGCAAAGGAATTAGCAGCATTAGATTATGAAATTTTATCGACAGGCGGTACGAAAAAAATGTTGCAAGACAACAATGTTCCTGTAACAGCTGTTGATGAAGTAACAAAATTTCCTGAAATTCTTGATGGACGTGTAAAAACATTGAATCCAATGATTCATGGAGGTCTTTTAGGAAAGTTTGACGATCCTTCACATCAAGCTCAAATGAATGAGCATGGCATTGAGCCAATTGAAATTGTTTGTGTAAATCTTTATCCGTTTGTAGAAACAATTTCAAAACCAAATGTAACATGGGATGATGCAATCGAAAACATCGATATCGGCGGTCCAACTATGCTGCGTTCTGCTGCCAAAAACCATCAGTATGTAACGGTTATTGTCGATTCTAACGATTATTGCCAAGTTCTCGAAGAATTAAAAGCACAGGGTTCAACTACAATTGAAACACGTCGTCGTCTCGCTGCAAAAGTATTCCGACATACAGCGGCATATGATTCTTACATTTCAAATTATCTAACAGAAGAAGAGTTCCCTGAGAATTTAACGATGACATATGAGCTAAAACAAACTTTACGTTACGGTGAAAATCCACATCAAAAAGCTGCATTCTATCAAAAACGTTTAGGTTCAGATTTCTCATTGGCATTTGCAACTCAATTGCATGGGAAAGAATTATCTTACAACAATATTCAAGATGGCAATGCTGCACTTCAAATCGTGAAAGAATTTGACATGCCAGCTGCCGTTGCAGTAAAGCATATGAATCCGTGTGGGGTAGGAACTGGTGCTGGCATCGAAGAAGCATTCGATAAAGCTTACGAAGCAGATCCGACTTCTATTTTTGGCGGCATTATTGCCTTAAATCGCGAAGTAGACTTAGCTACTGCTAAAAAATTAAGTGATATTTTCTTAGAAATTATTATTGCACCTTCTTTCACTGAGGAAGCATTAGAAATTTTAACGAAAAAGAAAAATATTCGTTTAATGACAATCAACTTCTCACAAGAAAAACAAGATCAATTTAAAATGGTTTCAGTTGAAGGTGGTCTTTTAGTTCAAGAAGATGATAAATTTGGCTTTGCTGATGCTGACATTAAAGTGGCAACTGATCGTGAACCAACAGAAGAAGAATGGAAAGCATTGAAGCTTGGCTGGGCAGTAGTAAAACATGTAAAATCAAATGCGATTGTTGTAACTGATACACAAATGACTTTAGGTGTCGGCGCAGGTCAAATGAACCGTGTTGGGGCAGCTAAAATTGCATTAGAACAAGCTGGAGAAAAAGCAAAAGGTGCTGTGCTTGCATCGGATGCATTCTTCCCAATGAGTGATACTGTAGAAACTGCAGCAGCAGCTGGCATCACAGCAATTATTCAGCCAGGCGGATCCATAAAAGACCAAGATTCAATTGATAAAGCAAATGAGTATGGTATTGCTATGGTATTTACAGGTGTGCGTCATTTTAAACATTAATCTTAATATTAAGTTTACATTTTCACATATGTGCAGGAAATCGCACATAAACCTGAGAGAATCGCACATAATTTGGTGAAAACCGCACATAAAGCCAAGAAACTCGCACATAAACATGTCAAACTCGCTCATAAACTAAAACTCGAAAAGAGAAATGAAAAACCCAACAGGAGGGCTTTAATAAAATGAACATCCTTGTAATCGGCAGTGGCGGTCGTGAACATGCTATTGCTAAGAAGTTCAATGATTCTCCATCCGTTGAAAAAGTATTCGTTGCTCCAGGAAATGATGGAATGCGTACGATTGCTCAAGTTGTTCCAATTGATGCGATGGATTTTGCTGGATTAGCCCAATTTGCAAAAGAAAATGAAATTGATTTAACATTTGTCGGACCAGAACAACCATTAGCGGCAGGAATTGTTGATTTCTTCCAAGCTCGTTCTTTATCGATTTTCGGACCTACAAAAGCCGCAGCACAAATCGAGGGCAGTAAATCATACGCAAAAGAAATAATGAAGAAATACAATATTCCTACAGCAGCATATGAAACATTCACTGATGCGGAAAAAGCAATCCAATATGTAAAGCAACAAGGTGCACCGATTGTTGTAAAAGCTGATGGATTAGCAGCAGGCAAAGGTGTTATTGTTGCGATGACTGAACAAGAAGCTTGCGACGCCATTAAAGATATGATTGGCAATCAACGTTTTGGCGAATCGTCTTCTCGAGTTGTAATCGAGGAATTTTTAGATGGTGAGGAATTCTCCTTTATGTCGTTTGTTCATAAGGGGCAAATCTACCCAATGGTGATCGCACAAGACCACAAGCGCGCTTATGATGGTGATAAAGGGCCGAATACAGGAGGAATGGGAGCATATTCTCCTGTACCGCAAATCCCTCAAGAATTAGTTTCCCGTGCTTACATTGAAATCGTAGAGCCGACAGTAAAAGCGATGGAAGAAGAGGGAGTTTCCTTTACAGGAATTTTATATGCAGGCTTAATTTTAACAAACCAAGGACCAAAAGTAATTGAGTTTAATGCCCGTTTTGGCGACCCAGAAACACAAGTGGTTTTACCTAGAATGACTTCTGATTTTGGTTTATTTATGAAAGCTTTAATGGAAGAAAAATACTTTGATTTACAATGGTCCAATGAAGCGATGTTAGGTGTTGTAATTGCAGCGGATGGTTATCCAGGGGATGTTGAAAAAGGAAATCCTCTACCGGATTTGAACGAGTTAACTGAAACCTATGAAGTATATCACGCTGGAACAAAACTAGTTGATGGGAACTTTGTCGGCAACGGTGGCCGTGTTTTATTAGTTGCTGCTAAAGCAGAGAACTTAAAAGAAGCACAAGAAAAAGTTTATGCTGGTATCGAAAAAGTGAAGTGGGATAATTTCTTTTATCGAAAAGATATTGGTTGGAGAACTTTTCAATAAATAATTAAATGGCAAGCGTCGAAAAATAAATCGACAGGCTTGCCATTTTAAATAAACACAAGTGCTTAACTCTTCAAAGAGGGGGGATTAACTTGATTGGCCACTTTGTGAAGAATTATTTGATTTATTTTTGTTTTGCTGGCTTTGAGTTCCAGAAACAGTATCTGCCGCAGTTTTTATTGCTTGTGAAGCGCTTTTTACCATTGTGCCGCTTGGAGCAACATTAGAAACAGTTTGAGCAACTTGCGAAGCTGTATTTGCAACATTTTTCATAGTTGAATTATTTTGTCCAGTACTGGAATTTGATGAATTGCTGCCACTTTGGGAGCTCCCGCCACTCCATTTATTGTTATATGCTTGATTGTAAGCATTCATTAAGCTATCGCCATCTAAAAACTCATCAAATGTTGTAGCCACTGCTTCTCTTACATTTGAGTTAATTAATGCTTTTGTAGGACAGTAAAGGAAAATGCCTTCTGCAATTTTCATTGCTCCTGCAGCTACAAAAATTGACCCTAATGTTCTATTGCCAGATTCTTTTGCTAAATGTGCGATGCCACATGCTGTTAAACCTGTTCCTAAAGCTAAACGTACAAAACCGCTTCTTTCAGAGATATTCTCCTCCATCATTTTTCACCACTCCTTTAAAAGTAAAATTGTTCCAGTGTAAAAACTTTAATTTAAGAAATTGCTGTGATACGATAAAATCAACAATCAATTACTCCTCGAAGTTGAGGTTAAGTGCGAATCTTCTATTGTGGAACTTCGCTTTCGTCGCAAACAATACTGAATGAAGATAAATAAATCGCACAATTTATGAGCAAAGTTAGTATGTGCGTATAAAATTTAAATAACCAAAATAAATTTTATAAGTAATGGAAGGGAGTGTTATAAATGCCAGAGCCTATCTGGAAAATACATGAGATAAGGAAACAGGTTGCCGTTATTGATGGTCAAGAAGCACCAACAATGGTTTTAAAAAATGCACGTTATTTACATAGTGTGCTTAAACAATGGATTTCAGGCAATATTTGGATTTTGGGAGATCGAATCGTTTATGTTGGACAGGAATTACCTTCTAATACAATAAATACAGAGGTCGTAGATTTACAAGGGAAAATAGTTGTTCCAGGATATATTGAGCCGCATGTTCACCCATTTCAATTATATAATCCACAATCGTTTGCAGATTTTGCAGCTCAAACAGGAACAACAATGTTTATCGCAGATAATATGACATTTGTGCTATCACTCCCAAATGAGAAAGCGTTTTCAATTTTGGATCAATTAAAGAAACTGCCATTTTCATTTTATTGGTGGGTTCGATTTGATTCTCAAACTGAACTCGAAAATGAGGATGAACTGTTTACAAACAAATCTATTTTCGAATGGCTTGAGAGAAATGATGTAGTACTTGGCGGGGAGTTAACTGGATGGCCGCGCTTAATACAAGGTGACGACTTAATGCTTTACTGGATACAAGCTTCTAAAATGAAAGGAAAGAAGATTGAAGGACATTTTCCTGGTGCTTCCGAAAAAACAATTGCACGAATGAAACTGTTTGGAGCAGATGGCGATCATGAATCCATGACAGTAGAGGAAGTAGAACGTCGAATTCTTCATGGTTATGCAGTTACATTAAGACATTCATCTATTCGACCTGATTTGCCTCAACTTTTAAAAGGCATTGTCGAGAAAAAATTAAATATATTTGATCATCTAATGATGACAACAGATGGATCGACACCTAATTTCCATCAAGATGGAGTTATGGACAAATGTATCCGCATCGCCCTTGAAAGCGGAGTTTCTCCAATCGATGCCTATAATATGGCTTCCTATAATGTAGCTCGCTATTATGGCATGACTCATTTGCACGGATTAATTGCAACTGGTCGTTTTGCAACATTGAATATTTTAAAAGATGAATTTACACCGAATCCTGAAGCTGTTTTATCTAAAGGTGTATGGCTAAAACAAAATAATGAAAAAGTCTATGCACTGCCAAAAATTGATTGGAAAAACTTCGAGCCATTTAACATTTCATTTAACTTAAAAGATGAGGATTTTCAATTTTCAATGCCAATTGGAATCGAAATGATTAATGATGTTATTACAAAACCGTACTCCATTAATCTCCATATTAATAAAAAGGAGCTTCCGCTTGGTAATGATGAAAGTTATTTGCTTCTTATTGATCGTCAAGGAAAATGGCGAGTTAACACAATTTTCAAAGGTTTTGCCACTCATGTGAAAGGATTTGCCTCCTCTTACTCGAATACAGGAGAAATAATCATAATTGGTAAAAGTATAGAGGATATGAAAGCAGCATTTGAAGAAATAAAGCGAATGAACGGTGGAATTGCACTTGTTGAAAACAATGAAGTAATTGCTTCTCTTCCGCTAACAATTAATGGAACGTTATATGAAGGTGCTGTAGAAGATCTTATTGAAAAGGAAACTGCTCTTAAAACAGCTTTAAGAGATAGAGGATATAGACATTCGGATGCTATCTATACTTTACTATTTTTACAATCAACACATTTACCATATATCCGTATTACGCCTAGAGGCATATTTGATGTAATGAAAAAGAAAGTGATGTTACCAGCTGTAATGCGCTAAAGGGGAGAAAAAGAATGTTTGGCAAAAAAGGATTGTTGTGCTGTGCAATCGCATGTTCAGCAGTTTTAATTGTAGGATGCGACGAAAAAGAAGAATTAGTAGAAGATACTAGTGTAATAGAAGAACAAACTATACCAGCAACAGCAGAAGTAGAGTTGCCTTATGTCACTCCATTTACAGGAGAGAAGATTGCAGATGAAATAACAACAAGACCTATCATTGCAACCATTAATAACCATCCGGCTGCACGCCCGCAATCTGGCATTGGTTCTGCTGATGTTATTTATGAAATGCTCGCAGAAGGAAATGTTACGAGATTACTAGCTTTATTTCAATCAGAAATACCAGATAATATAGGACCGATTCGAAGCGCCAGGGATTATTTCATTGAAATTGCAGATGGACTAGATGCATTTTATATTGCCCATGGCTATAGTCCAGAAGCTCAAACAATGTTAACAAACGGCGTTGTAGATAATATAAACGGCATGCAATATGATGGCTCGATTTTTAAACGTTCATCGGATCGAGTTGCACCCCACAATTCCTACATTGCAGGTGAAAATATAGAAACAGCTGCAGAAAAGGTGAACGCTTCACTTCTTTATCAGAAAAAAGTATCGTATACTTTTTATGAACCTGATGAACATGCTAAAATAGGAGTGCAAGCAAATTCAGTAAGTGTTAAGTACAGTAATTACGATTCATTTAATAGTCTGTATACTTATGATGCAGATACGAATACGTACTCTCGACAATGTGCAGATGAAATAACGACAGATTATTTAACAAATGAGCCGATTGCATTATCAAATGTATTATTTTTTGAAATGAACCATTCCATTATCGATAACGCAGGACGCCGTAGTATTGATATTACTTCTGGTGGAACAGCGTATGTGTTCCAGGAAGGGTTGATGCGAGAGGTTCGTTGGGAAAACATTGATGGTGTATTGAAAGCTGTAGAAGAAGACGGTAGTGAAGTAAAATTAGTTCCTGGACATACTTGGATTCATTTTGTTCCAACAAATCCAGGAATAGCTGCCTCCGTAACATATTCGTAGTGAAAGGATGAGACGAATGCAAATCGACAAAATTCGAGGGCATCAAACAGATCAATTATTTAAAGCAGTATTAGAGTTGAAAAATATCGAAGAATGCTATAAATTTTTTGATGATCTATGTACGATAAGCGAGATCCAATCGTTGGCGCAACGCTTTGAAGTAGCACATTTATTACGTTTAAAGAAAACATATGAAACAATAAAAAAAGAAACAGGAGCTTCTACCGCAACAATTTCACGTGTTCGCCGCTGCTTCGATTATGGAAATGATACGTATGATGAGATGCTAGGACGCTTATATCCGGATGAAAAACCGTTCCAAGCGTCTAAATAACAATTTACAAATAAGGCTGTCTAGTAAGTCAAAAATGAAGACTATTAGACAGCTTTTTGTATTTGTTAAGGACTAATAGCATCGAAAATGAGCCACTTTGCCCCTAAGGTTGTGCTCTACTCTCGGTTATAACTGGAAAAGCTATCGATTCCATCCTTTCTTTGAAAAATGGATATACAAATGCCGACAATGCCATACGATATGGCGCCCTCGCCTAGGTGGAGCTAAGCAAAAGATCTTTTGTAGCGAGTAAGAACAGGATGCTTACCCTTTTCTTTGCAGCAAGATTGAAAACTTTTTCGCTTTCGCAGACTTTACGATATACTTGTAGACGGATAATCGTACATAAAAAATTATGAAATCATTGATAGGTGGGAAAAGAATGGATTATAAAAATTGGAGGCATGTATTCAAGATAGATCCAGCGAAAACTATTTCGGATGAAGCATTAGAAAAAGTTTGTGAATCTGGAACGGATGTCATTTTAGTAGGTGGAACTGACGGTGTCAACCTAGATAATGTCATCGATATTTTGGTTCGTGTTCGCCGCTATACAGTCCCAATTGCATTAGAAATTTCAAATATTGATTCTGTAACAGCCGGTTTTGATTATTACTTTATCCCATCCGTTTTAAATAGTACGGAAACAAAATGGGTGAAAGATTTACATCACCAAGCAATAAAGGAATACGGAGATGTAATGGTGTGGGACGAGCTTGTTGCTGAAGGGTATTGTGTACTTAACCCAGACTGTAAAGTGGCACAGGCAACAAATGCTGACACAAACCTAACAAAAGATGATGTCATTGCATATGCAAGACTAGCTGAAAACTATTTTAAAATGCCGATTTTTTACATTGAGTATAGTGGTGCTTATGGCGACAAAGAAATGGTAGCTTCTGTTAAAGAAGTTTTAAATGATACAAAGCTCTTTTATGGAGGAGGCATTACTACTGCAGATCAAGCAGCAGAAATGGCACGTATAGCAGATACAGTAGTAGTAGGAAACATTATATACGATGATTTAAGACAAGCATTAAAAACAGTTGAAGCTGTAAAGAGTGTGCCTATTTAACAGAAATTTCAAATGCGATAAAGAATATAATCTAGTATAATGTAAGAACAAATGTTTGTATAAAGGCGGTGCATCATGGAGCAAATAACGAAAAACTTACTAAACGGAATGAATGCACAGCAAGAAAACGCTGTGAAAACAACAGAAGGTCCATTGCTTATTATGGCGGGTGCTGGCTCAGGAAAAACAAGAGTACTTACACATAGAATTGCCTATTTAGTAGTGGAAAAAGAAGTGTACCCATCTAAAATTTTAGCGATTACATTTACGAATAAGGCTGCCCGTGAAATGCGTGAGCGTATTGATGGCTTACTCGGTAATGGAACAACAGAAAGTATGTGGGTATCTACATTTCACTCAATGTGTGTAAGAATTTTACGGCGTAATATTGATCGAATCGGGATTTCAAAAAACTTTTCGATACTAGATTCTGCAGATCAATTATCTGTAGTGAAAAATGTTATGAAACAGCTAAACATCGATTCAAAGCGTTATGAACCTCGTGCTATTTTAAATGCAATTAGTTCGGCAAAAAATGAATGCATTACTGCTGATATGTATAAAGCAAATAGCAATCCAAATAATCCATATGAAAAGGTTGTCGTACAAGTTTACGAAGGTTACGAAAAAAGACTTCGCAAAAACCAGTCGCTTGATTTCGATGATCTTATTATGACGACAATTACACTGTTTGAACGAGTTCCTGAGGTGCTGGAATATTATCAAAATAAATTCCAATATATTCATGTTGATGAATATCAAGATACGAACCATTCTCAATACAAGCTTGTTCAAATGCTTGCACAAAAATTTAAAAATATTTGTGTAGTAGGCGACTCTGATCAGTCAATTTATCGTTGGCGTGGAGCCGATATTGGAAATATTTTATCCTTTGAAAAAGATTACCCAAATGCAAAGGTTATTTTACTTGAACAAAATTACCGTTCTACAAAACGTATATTACAGGCAGCAAATGATCTTATTGAACATAATGAAAGCCGCTACCCGAAGAAATTGCGTACGGATAACTTAGAAGGGGAGAAAGTAGTACTTTATAAAGCATCCACTGAACAAGATGAAGCTCAGTTCGTTGTTCAAACAATTCAAAAATTGATGGAAAAAGAAAATCGCTCATTGGACGACTTCGCTATTCTATACCGCACGAATGCACAGTCTCGTGTAATGGAGGAAGTTCTCGTTAAATCAAATATGACTTATCAAATTGTTGGAGGAACGAAATTCTATGATCGCAAGGAAATTAAAGACTTATTAGCTTACTTGCGATTAATTGCCAACAATGATGATGACCTGTCCCTTGCACGCATTATTAATGAACCGAAACGCAGCATCGGTGCAACTTCATTTGAAAAAATCGCAACGTACGCAATTGAACAAGACCGTTCGATTTTTGATGCAATGAAGGATGTATTATTTATGGGGCTAACTTCAAAAGCAGCAAATGCAGTTGACAAGTTCCGTGAGTTAATCGCAGGCTTCACCCAAATGCAGGAATATCTTTCTGTAACAGAACTTGTGGAGCAAGTCATTGACAAATCCGGCTACCGAGAAATGCTTCAAAAGGAAAAAACAATAGAGGCAGAGAGTCGTTTAGAAAACATTGAAGAATTTTTATCTGTTACAAAAGCATTCGAAGAACGCAGTGATGACAAATCACTTATTGCTTTCTTAACAGACTTGGCTTTAGTTGCAGATATTGATGCTCTTGATAAACAAGATACATCTAAAGGCAGCATTATTTTAATGACAATGCACTCAGCAAAGGGCCTTGAGTTTCCTGTAGTATTTATCATAGGAATGGAAGAAAATATTTTCCCTCATTCAAGATCTCTGGATGATCCAGCAGAGATGGAGGAGGAACGCCGCCTAGCCTATGTAGGGATAACGCGGGCAGAACAACGTCTTTATTTAACATGTGCCGGATCACGGACACTCTATGGACGCTCTAGTTTTAATATGCCTTCTCGCTTTTTGCGTGAAATCTCAGAGGATGTAATTGAGCAAATTTCGAAAGCTGCAAATCAAATTGAACCTGATGATTTACCATTCAGTGCAGGGCGAAATAGCCGTAAACAAAGCCATCGCCGTACGATTGGCAATGTGCAAACAAAAACTCAAATTGCTGACCTTCAATCTACGGGGGGAGACCAGCTTGCCTGGAAGGCTGGAGATAAAGCTGTCCATGGAAAATGGGGTACTGGTACAGTTGTTAGTGTGAAGGGTGAAGGAGATGGGCTTGAACTTGATATTGCATTTCCTAATATAGGGATTAAACGTTTGCTGGCTAAATTCGCACCGATTACGAAGGCTTAATAAATTTTTATAATGATGGACGACCAAAGGTTTAGGGAAAGTGTCATTGATTTTATTTTTGGAGGAATATAATGAACGATATTGAAAAACGAGTTGCAGAGCTAAATAAACTTCTTCATGAATATGGACATGCCTATTATGTGCAAGATAAGCCAATTGTTTCCGATGCGGTATATGATCAGCTTTTACATGAATTAATTGCATTAGAAAAAGAAAATCCATCGTTAATCTATCCTGATTCGCCAACTCAACGTGTCGGAGGAGCTGCTGCTGAGGGATTTCGCAAAGTTACACATACGTACCCAATGTTAAGTTTATCAAATGCGTTTAACGAAGCAGATTTGCGTGATTTTGACCGGAAAATCCGACAAGCAATTGGCGATGATTTTTCGTATGTTTGTGAGCTGAAAATCGATGGGTTAGCAATATCGTTACGCTATGAAAATGGGATATTTGTTCAAGGTGCAACACGCGGTGATGGAGTAGTCGGAGAAGATATTACGACAAACTTAAAAACAATTCGTGCAATCCCACTTCGATTAAAGGAACGAGTGACAATTGAAGTGCGCGGAGAAGCATATATGCCTAAAAAATCATTTGAAGCCTTAAATAATGCACGTGCTCAAAAAGGAGAAGAACTTTTTGCGAACCCGCGTAACGCAGCTGCTGGCTCGCTACGCCAGCTTGACCCTAAAATTGCTGCAAGCCGCAATCTTTCTACATTTATTTATGCTATTGGCGGCGATGGAGAAGCATACGGAATTGATTCACATGCTGAGATGCTCGATTATTTAGAGGGACTTGGTTTTCCTTCAAATAAGGAACGGGAAAAGTGCGCAACAATTGATGATGTATTGGCGTTTATAGAAAAGTGGACTGAAAATCGTCCAAATCTTGCATATGAAATTGATGGTATAGTTGTTAAGGTTAACCGTTATGCACATCAAGATGAGCTAGGTTTTACAGCAAAAAGTCCTCGCTGGGCAATTGCCTATAAATTTCCTGCAGAAGAGGTCGTTACTAAACTACTTGATATTGAATTAACAGTTGGGCGCACAGGTGTTATTACACCAACCGCAATACTAGAACCAGTCCAAGTAGCTGGGACAACAGTGGGACGAGCATCTCTTCATAATGAAGATTTAATTCGTGAAAAGGATATCCGTATTGGAGATACAGTAATAGTGCATAAAGCAGGAGACATTATCCCAGAGGTTATTGGCGTTATTTTAGAGCAGCGTCCAGAAAATTCTGTTCCATATGAAATGCCAACACACTGCATTGCTTGTGGTAGCGAATTAGTGCGTATAGAAGGAGAAGTAGCATTACGCTGTGTAAATCCGACCTGCCCTGCGCAAATTGCTGAAGGTATTAAACATTTTGTATCACGCAATGCAATGAATATAGACGGTTTAGGTGAAAAGGTTGTTGAGCAGCTTCTTCGCGAAAATTATATTAAAGATGTTGCCGACCTGTATCATCTTGAAGTGGAACAATTGATGAAGCTAGAGCGAATGGGAGAGAAGTCAGCAACTAACCTAGTAGATGCAATTGAGCGCTCTAAAGAAAATTCGATGGAACGACTGCTATTCGGATTAGGGATTCGCCATGTAGGTGAAAAAGCTGCAAAAATATTAGCGGAGCAATTCGAAACAATCGATGCACTAATGGATGCAACAGAAGAACAATTAACTTCTATTTTTGAAATTGGTGCGAAGATGGCGGACTCGGTTGTTACTTATTTTAATAATGAAGAAGTGAAAGAATTAATAACTCGGTTAAAGCAAGCTGGCGTTAATATGACATTTAAAGGGAAAAAAGTGCAGGTTGAGATTGGTGATAGTCCTTTTGCAGGCAAAACAATTGTATTAACGGGTAAATTAACGCAATTGACACGCAACGAAGCAAAGGCGAAAATAGAAGAGTTGGGCGGAACAGTAACAGGAAGTGTAAGTAAGAAAACGGATCTTGTTATTGCCGGTGAAGATGCTGGGTCAAAATTAGCTAAAGCTAGAGAACTAGGTATCGAAGTATGGGACGAAGACCGCCTAATAGAACAATTACAACAGTAAAGGAGTTTCAAATGATGAAACGATTTCGCTGGATTCCGGCAGCAGTCGTTGTTGCATTGCTGGCAGGTTGTGTACCTTCGATTAAAGAAGATACAGAAGTGTTGCAAAATACAGATGAAACCAAAGAAGTGGTTGAAACTACAATCATTCCAAGCATGCAATTAAATGATAGATATTATAGAACTCTTGTACCGTATAAAGAAAGTGCGAGTCGAGGGTTAGTCGTATCAAATATTTATACAAAGTATGATATTAAAGAAGTTGAAGAAGGCTTAATGCGCCTTTCTCAAAATGAATTTAGTACAGAAGATTACTTTTTCCAAGAAGGACAATATTTAGATTCAGAAACATTAAGCAATTGGCTCGCTCGAAGCAATCAAACGGAGGATGGGCTAAATCCGGCAGCTCCTGAAGGAATGGACCCGGAAGTACGTGCAAAAGAAGCCCCTATCTATTTGGCGCATATCGTTGAACAAAACTACTTAATAAAAACTGATGATAATAAGGTTAAGCTTGGCGGCATTTCAATCGGGCTAGCCTTAAATTCAATTTACTATTATCAAAAAGAGCAATACGGCGAATATTATGAGGAACCGATTCCAAATAGTGAATTAGAGAAAAAAGGAAAAGAAATTGCTGCGGAAGTTATTACACGTTTACGTTCCCAATCAGGTTTAAGTGATATACCAATTGTAATTGGTCTATTTAAACAGGAAGCAAGAAATTCGATTGTACCGGGAACATATTTTGCGTACAGCGTATCAGAGGCAGGGCAAAATGGTTTAAGTGACTGGACAGCAATTGATGAAGAATATGTTACGTTTCCAATGTCTTCTCCAGAAGAGCAATATCGTGATATGAATACGAGCTTCCAAAACTTTAAGCAAGAGGTTGATAGATACTTTGCAAATTATACTAGCGTTATTGGCAGAGGATTTTATCAAAATAACACAATTCAAAAATTATCAATAGAAATTCCTATTCAATTTTACGGTTCAACTGAAATAATTGGATTTTCACAATACTTATCCGGAATAATTTTAACGCAATTGCCGGCGGATTTAGATATCGAAGTAAGTATTACATCAGTAAACGGACCAGAAGCGCTTATCCTAAAAGAAAGAAATGACCAGGAGCCATTCGTTCATATCTATCAATAATGAAATAAAGTACGGGGCTGTCTATAAAAAAAACAGCCCCTCTACATCGTTATCAAAAATAACTTTTCAAACATTAAGAGTGGATGCGATTTATAAGATAGGTTTGAATTTATAAAACATAGGGCGATAATATAAATTGATTCCATACATCAAAAGTTTATTAATGTTTTTATCAATTTAGTGATTTTCTATATTGACATCAGTGTAAGAAAAACCGTTGATATTCGCTATTATTAGCGAAAACCGTGTCTTTCTAATGAGAAAAATGGTATTATTAATGATTATTGCCACGTAGAATATCGGAGGTGTAGAAGTATGGCGAAATTATCAAAAGAAGAAGTAAAACATGTTGCACATCTTGCGCGACTTGCTATTACAGATGAAGAAGCAGAAAAATTTGCAAACCAATTAGGGAAAATTACAGATTTCGCAGAACAACTTAACGAGTTAGATACAACAGATGTAAAACCAACATCGCACGTTCTACCAATCGTAAATGTAATGCGTGAAGACGTAGCACAAAAAGGTTTAGATCGTGAAGTAATGATGCTAAACGTAAAAGAACAAGAGGCTGGTCAAGTAAAAGTGCCGCCAATTTTAGAAGACTAATCCCCGAAAAGAAGGAGGTAAACTCATGACGTTATTTGAACGTTCATCAAAGGAATTACAAGAAGGTTTACATAACGGCGATTTTAAAATTGCTGATTTAACTAACGAAGCTTTTGCTCGCATCGAACAACTTGATGGCGATGTACAAGCATTTTTAGCTTTAAATAAAGAAAAAGCAACAGCTCAGGCTGAAGAAATGGATAAGGTTCCATTTGAACAACGTGGCCCATTATTTGGTTTACCAATCGGTGTAAAAGACAACATCGTAACAGAAGGGCTTGAAACAACTTGTGCTTCTAAAATTTTAGAAGGATTCATGCCAATTTATGATGCAACAGTAGTGAAAAAACTACGTGAAGCAGGTATGGTGACAGTTGGTAAATTAAATATGGATGAATTTGCAATGGGTTCATCAAATGAAAACTCTGCGTTCAAAACTACGAAAAATCCTTGGAACCTTGATCATGTACCAGGCGGTTCTTCTGGTGCCTCTGCTGCTTCAGTAGCTGCTGGCGAAGTACCATTTTCATTAGGTTCTGATACAGGTGGGTCTATCCGCCAGCCTGCAGCATATTGCGGTGTTGTTGGGATGAAACCAACTTATGGACGCGTATCCCGTTTTGGTTTAGTTGCATTTGCATCTTCTTTAGACCAAATTGGGCCAATTACACGCAACGTATATGATAATGCACTTCTTCTTGAGGCAATTGCCGGTGTAGACCCTAATGACTCAACATCAGCTAACATACCTGTACCAAACTATGTATCAAAGCTAGATGGCGATATTAAAGGTTTACGCATTGCAGTACCAAAAGAATTCCTTGGTGAAGGTGTTAATGAAGAAGTAAAAAATTCTGTTCTTGCTGCACTTGAAGTATTAAAAGGATTAGGTGCTACTGTAGAAGAGGTTTCACTTCCTCACTCTAAATACGCATTAGCTGCATATTACATTCTTTCATCTTCAGAAGCATCATCAAACCTTTCTCGCTTCGACGGCATCCGTTACGGTTTCCGTGCTGAAGGCGTGAAAAACTTAATGGAACTTTATAAAGAAACACGTGCTCAAGGTTTTGGCGACGAAGTAAAACGTCGTATCATGCTTGGTACTTATTCATTAAGTGCAGGTACTTACGATGCTTACTACAAAAAAGCACAACAAGTTCGTACTCTTATTAAAGAAGATTACGATAAAGTATTCGAGAACTATGATGTAATTGTTGGTCCAACGGCGCCTACTCCAGCATTTAAAGTTGGACAAAACATAGATGATCCTTTAACGATGTATGCAAATGACATCTTAACAATTCCAATTAACTTAGCAGGTGTTCCAGCAATTTCGATTCCATGTGGTTTCGAAAATGGATTGCCACTAGGGTTGCAAATCATCGGTAAGCATTTCGATGAGGAAACAATCTATCGTACAGCTTTCGCATACGAGCAAGCGACAGATTTCCACAAACAAACTCCTCAAATTTGGGAGGGTAAATAATTATGAACTTTGAAACAGTTATCGGTTTAGAAGTACACGTTGAGTTGAAAACAGATTCGAAAATTTTCTCTCCAGCACCAAACCATTTCGGTGCAGAGCCAAATACAAATACAACAGTAATCGACTTAGGTTACCCTGGTGTATTACCTGTATTAAACAAAAACGTTGTTGATTTTGCTATGAAAGCTGCCCTTGCACTTAACATGAAAATCAACCAAGAAACAAAATTTGACCGTAAAAACTATTTCTATCCAGATAATCCGAAAGCTTATCAAATTTCTCAATTTGATAAACCTATCGGCTATGATGGCTGGATTGAAATTGAAATTGAAGGCACAGATGGTCAACCAGGTTATACGAAAAGAATCGGTATTACACGTCTTCATATGGAAGAAGATGCTGGTAAATTAACACATGGCGACGGCTACTCACTAGTTGACTTCAACCGTCAAGGTACGCCGCTTGTAGAAATCGTATCTGAGCCAGATATTCGCACTCCAGCAGAAGCGTATGCTTATCTTGAAAAATTAAAAGCAATTATTCAGTACACTGGTGTTTCTGATGTTCGTATGGAGGAAGGTTCACTTCGCTGCGATGCAAACATCTCTATCCGTCCTTATGGCCAAAAGGAATTTGGTACTAAAACAGAGCTTAAAAACTTAAACTCTTTCAACTTTGTACGTAAAGGTCTTGAGTATGAAGAAGTACGCCAAGCTGAAGTATTAATGTCTGGCGGAGAAATTAAGCAAGAGACACGCCGTTTTGATGAGAAAACGGGCAAAACAATTTTAATGCGTGTTAAAGAAGGAACAGACGATTACCGTTACTTCCCAGAACCTGACTTAGTTGATCTTCATATTGATGATGAATGGTTAGAACGTGTACGCCAGTCTATACCTGAACTACCAGATGCTCGCAAAAAGCGCTATGTTGAACAACTTGGCTTAAACGATTACGATGCAAGTGTATTAGTAGTTAACAAAGAGATTTCTGATTTCTTTGATGAAATGGTAGCTCAAGGTGCGGATGCAAAACTTTCAGCAAACTGGTTAATGGGTGACGTTTCTGCATACTTAAATGCTGAGCAAAAAGAAATTGGACAAACTGCATTAACACCAGAAAACTTAGCAGGTATGGTGAAATTAATTGCAGATGGTACAATCTCTTCTAAAATTGCGAAAAAAGTATTTACAGAGTTAGTGAAAAACGGTGGCGACGCTGCGAAAATCGTAAAAGACAAAGGATTAGTTCAAATTTCTGATCCAGCAACGTTATTAGGTTTTGTAACTGAAGTGTTAGATGCAAATCCACAATCTATCGAAGACTTTAAAAACGGTAAAGACCGTGCGATTGGCTTCTTAGTAGGTCAAATTATGAAGGCTTCTAAAGGGCAAGCAAACCCACCAATGGTAAATAAAATCTTGCTAGAAGAAATTAATAAACGATAACGTTTATGTGCGCCCATAAGTAGCAATGCTTAGCTTATGGGCGTTTTTTCATCTTAAGCTAAAGCAGAAATGTAACTCAAAAATCAAATCAATTGTAATTATCTTATCCCACATGCAAAATGGAATTATTAAGAAATTGGAGGGATACCTTTTGAAAACAGAACAACAGTATTTTGAAGAATCGATGTCCATGGCAGAATATATGGAACAAATGACAACAAACTTAAAAGAACCAAGTTTTGAGGTTTACAAAAACTTCAACGTGAACCCAGAAGATAAAGTATTCCAATTACTAAAAGAGAAAAAACCTCACATTCTAGCCATCACAGAGGACTGGTGTGGAGATGCAATGCTGAACAATGCAGTCATTCGAAAAATTGCAGAGGAAGCAGACCTCGACATACGATGTGCTTTCCGTGATGCAGATACGGATTTAATTGACCGTTATTTAACAAATGGAGGAAGAGCGATTCCGATTTATCTGTTCATAAGTGAACAAGGAGAAGTAATTGGAAAATGGGGTCCACGTGCACCAGAGCTGCAACAATTAGTAGTAGATATGAGAGCAGAACTGCCTGAAAAAGAAGACCCAACATTTGAAGAAAAGCAAAAACAATTGTATACTTCTTTGCAGAAGAAATTCGTAATAGACCCACAATGTGCACAATGGGTTTATGAAGATATGAAAGCTGTTATTACGAAAACGCTGTCATAAAAAGATAAGGTGAAAGTTCTCTTCAATGCTTTAATAAAATTTTTTTAGCCTGGAGAGAACTTTCCTTTTATTAATTGCGTTTTATACATAAATAAGTATAGGATGGACGATACGATGAAAAGAGCAAGAATCATTTATAATCCAACATCAGGAAGAGAGCTTTTTAGAAGACACTTACCTGAGGTGTTAGAGAAACTAGAAATCGCAGGCTATGAAACATCTTGCCACGCAACAACTTGTGAAGGTGATGCAAAAAAAGCAGCTGCTAATGCAGTTGAACGTGGCTTTGATATTGTAATTGCTGCTGGTGGGGATGGTACGTTAAATGAAGTAGTTGCTGGAATCAGCCCATATGATAAAAGACCAAAACTAGGTTTAGTACCAATGGGAACAACTAATGATTTTGCCCGTGCGCTGCACATTCCTCGAAAAATTGATGAAGCAATCGATATTATAGTCAAAGGTGATACAATACCTGTAGATGTCGGTTTAATAAATAATGATCGCTATTTCATTAATATTGCAGCTGGAGGACGTATTACTGAGCTAACCTATGAGGTGCCAAGCAAAATGAAAACGGTCCTTGGGCAACTGGCCTATTACTTAAAAGGAATTGAAATGATTCCATCAATAAAAGCAACAAACATGCGAATTGAATATGATGGAGAAGTATTTGAAGGCGAAGCAATGATGTTCTTATGCGGCCTGACAAATTCTGTGGGTGGCTTTGAAAAAATAGCACCTGATGCAAGTATTAACGATGGTTTATTTACGATGATGATTTTAAAAAAATGTACGATTGCTGATTTTATCAAAATTGCATCACTCGCATTACGAGGTGAGCATTTAAACGATCCGAATTTAATTTATAGAAAAGCAAGTGTAGTAAAGGTGTCTCCAATGGCAGAAGATGAGACAATTCACATCAATCTTGACGGCGAGTACGGTGGAGATGCACCAGTTACCTTTACAAACCTAAAACGACATATTGAAGTCTGTGCTCCAATTACTGATATTCGGGAATTGGATAGAGTTGAATAAAGTAGGTTACCTATATAAACGTTGGAAAATACCGACGATTATATAGGTTTTTTTATTCACATTTAATGTAAATATGAGTCCGAAACCAATTACGCAAAGACGTAATTGATTTGGATTAATTCTTTGTTTTATTTTCGTTCAACAATTGTATAAATGGGTATACTAAAACGCAAAGGAGCGTTTAATCATGTATAAAACACAAGAAAAATGGCTAATTTACTTAAGCTTTGGAGTTGCACTGATCATGCTTCTATCCATCATTGGAAGATTATTTTCTAGTTAGGAGGACTTATTTTGATTAACGAGTCAGCAGTGTTTTGGAGTCGAGTACTAACTGAAGTGACACTGTCGTTCCATATTATTTATGCAACTATTGGTGTAGGAATTCCGCTAATGATAATGATTGCTCAGTGGGTAGGCTATAAAAATAACGATGAACATTATATTTTGCTTGCAAGAAGATGGACGCGTGGATTTGTCATTACAGTAGCAGTAGGTGTTGTAACAGGAACGGCAATCGGGCTGCAGCTTTCTTTATTATGGCCCAACTTCATGGAATTAGCTGGACAAGTAATTGCTCTTCCACTATTCATGGAAACCTTTGCATTTTTCTTTGAAGCAATTTTCTTAGGCATTTATTTATATACTTGGGATCGATTTGATAGTCAGAAAAAGCATATGCTTCTTCTTATCCCAGTTGCAATAGGTGCATCGATGTCCGCAGTTTTTATTACTATCGTGAATTCTTTTATGAATGCACCGCAAGGATTTGAAATTTTAGATGGAGAACTTGTGAACATTCAACCATTAATTGCAATGTTCAATCCGGCAATGCCAACAAAAGTTGCACATGTATTAGTGACAGCCTATATGACCTCCGCCTTTATACTTGCATCTATTACAGCAGTCAGATTTTTAAAAGGATCTGATCACATTTATCATAAGAAGGCGATGTATTTATTGATGAAGTTAGGGCTCATTTTTTCAATAGCAAGTGCACTAATTGGAGATTTCTCAGGGAAATATTTAGCTAAATATCAGCCAGAGAAACTTGCTGCTGCAGAATGGCATTTTGAAACGGAAAAGGGAGCACCACTAACCCTATTCGGGGTCTTGGATGGAGAAGAAATTAAATATAAAATTACGATTCCTTATGCTTTAAGTATATTGGCTCATAGCAATCCAAATGCTGAAGTAATTGGGCTAAATGAGTTTCCAGAAGATGAAATTCCGCCTCTCTACATTCATTATTTGTTTAATATTATGGTGTTTATTGGAATGCTTATGGTGCTCGTTTCGCTTTTGTATTTAATGGCGAAATCACGTCGTTGGGCATTTATCAAAACGAAATGGTTTAACTGGGTTGTTGTTTTGGGAGGACCTTTATCAATAATAGCTATAGAAACAGGTTGGTGGTTAGCGGAAGTAGGTAGACAGCCATGGATATTACGAGGTCTAATGAGAACAGAGCAGGGTGCAACAACAAGCGACAATGTAGACCTTATGTTAGTACTATTCTGTATTTTATATCTCGTATTAGGAATAGGAAGTATCATTGTATTAAGAAGAATGTTCCGTTCCAATCCAATTGAAAAAGAAATTGCGGATCGAGAGTCTGAGAAGGGTGGCATAGCGCGATGAATCTTGAAATATTAGGAATTTCGGTGTTATGGATTTTTCTTTTCGGGTATGTCATTGTCGCTTCGATTGATTTTGGAGCGGGCTTCTTTAACGCGTACAGCTTGTTGACGAATCGTTCACATATTTTAACGGAGATTATTAAACGATATCTGTCTCCTGTTTGGGAAGTAACAAATGTATTTCTTGTTTTCTTCTTTGTAGGGATTGTGGGCTTCTTCCCACAAACGGCCTTTTATTATGGGACGGTCTTACTCGTTCCGGTGAGCATCTCGTTGATTTTATTAGCGGTACGAGGATCCTATTACGCCTTTGAATCATATGGCTCGACTGGACATAAAGGGTATGCGTTTGCATATGGCGTTGCAGGTTTACTAATTCCAGCATCTCTTTCGGTTGTTTTAACAATTTCTGAAGGTGGATTTATAGAAATAGTAAATGGAAAACCAGTGCTCGATTATTGGAAATTATATACGAATCCACTCTCATGGAGTATTGTTCTTTTAAGCATAGCTGCCGTATTGTATATTTCAGCCGTTTTTTTAACGTGGTATGCATGGAAGGCAAAAGATAAAAAAGCATCGGACTTAATGCGAAGATATGCTCTAATTTGGGCTGCACCACTAATAATTACAGCAGTTGGAATAGTAATAGAAATGCGCGGTCATAATGAAGAACACTATGAAAGAATGGTATCTCTATGGCCTATGTTTGGATTGTCAGGCATTCTTTTCTTATTAACGGTTTGGTTTATTTGGAGGAAGCGCAATTACGGCTTGTCAGTAATTTTACTTATTCTGCAATTTGCACTTGCCTTCTTTTCATACGGAGCTTCACATTATCCATATTTGTTGTATCCATATTTAACAATTCATGATGGATTTACAAACGAGGAAATGGCAATAGCTCTTGTCATTGCATTTATTGCAGGTCTATGTTTACTGCTGCCATCCATATATTTATTGTTCAGATTGTTCTTGTTTAATAAGGATTATGTGACTGGTGAACGAAACGATCATGCATAGGAGGAATGAACAATGAATGATTTTATGATTTTCGTAGCACCATTTATAACGGTCATCATTTCGATTGGGCTAGCTTTTTATGTAGCACCGAAAGACGGGAAGAGTAAGTCTGATTAATAGAAATATGATTAATTGAAGCTGAAAATTTTAATCTCGAATGAAGTTGAGGATTTTTTCCGTGCTTTTAGTGTTTTTTACGCGGTATCAGGCAATATTTACGCGGTTTATATTTTTACGCGATTTCATGCGGTATTTACGCACTTCAGTTAAATATTTACGTGATTTTAAGAATTTTTTACGCGGTATCAGGCAATATTTACGCAGTTTTTATTTTTACGCGATTTCATGCGGTATTTACGCACTTCAGTTAAATATTTACGTGCTTTTAAGAATTTTTTACGCGGTATCAGGCAATATTTACGCGGTTTATATTTTTACGCGATTTCATGTGGTAATTACGCACTTCAGTTAAATATTTACGTGCTTTTAAGAATTTTTTACGCGGTATCAGGCAATATTTACGCAGTTTTTATTTTTACGCGATTTCATGCGGTATTTACGCACTTCAGTTAAATATTTACGTGCTTTTAAGAAATTTTTATGCGTTATCAGGCAATATTTACGCGGTTTCAAATTTTTGCGTGATTTCGTAGACAATTAATTTATCCGTTTTCATAAGTACTTCGTTTTCGGTGCAGAAATACAACTAAACCTCAATTTATTGTTGAGGTTTCTTGTATTTTACTCCACTCCGTTTCCCAACTTAAAAATAGAAAAACTTTTCATCCCCATGATACAATAGAAGAACTGAAATGGAGGACGGAACATGGTAGCACCAGTGAAGAAAAATGATCGAAAAACAGTTTATATAGAAGATTTAACACATGATGGGAATGGAGTCGCTAAAATTGACGGTTATCCGTTATTTATTCAAGGCGCTCTTCCAGAAGAAACTGTAGAAGTCCACGTATTAAAAACATTGAAAAACTACGGCTTCGCAAAAATTGTAGACATTCTTAAGGAATCGCCTGATCGTGTAAAAGCGCCATGTATTTACTTTGGAAAATGCGGCGGCTGTCAGCTTCAACATCTATCATATGAAGGTCAGCTAAAGTGGAAAGAAAATATGGTTCGAAACGTTATGAAACGAATCGGTAAAATTGATGCACCAGTACTTCCAGTGAAAGGGATGCAAGATCCGTGGAATTACCGCAATAAATCACAAATTCCATTTTCTATGACAGAAACAGGCCCTATTGCTGGCTTCTACAAATCAAAAACACATGAAATAGTCGACATGGAGCGCTGCTTAATTCAAGTAAGCGAAGCAGATGCAATGATGGCCAATTTGAAAAAGGAATTAATGGAGATTGGCGTACAGGCATATAACGAACAATCACATCAAGGAATGCTGCGGCATGTCGTTGTTCGAAAAGGGCGGGCAACTGGGGAAGTGATGGTTGTGTTAGTAACGAATAAGCACAAATTCCCACAAAAAGAAGCAGCTATTGAATTAATTCGCAAGCTTGTTCCAAATGTAACGTCAATCGTTCAAAATATAAATATCGAAAAAACCAATGTTATTCTTGGAAATGAAACTGTAACACTTTGGGGGAAAAATTTTATTGAAGATACAATTGGCGGGGTTCGATTTGAAATTTCAGCTCGCTCATTCTACCAAGTAAACCCTGTGCAAACAGAAGTGTTGTACAAGCAAGCATTAGATTACGCACAACTAACGGGGGATGAAATTGTGATTGATGCATATTGTGGTATCGGGACTATTTCACTCTTCTTAGCACAAAAAGCAAAAATGGTAATGGGTGTTGAAATTGTAGAGCAAGCCATTGAAGATGCAAAGCGTAACGCAGAATTGAACGGCTTCACGAACACATATTTCGAAGCTGGTCCAGCAGAAGAAGTCATCCCTCGTTGGTATTCTGAGGGCAAAGAAGCAGATGTACTTGTTGTCGATCCGCCACGTAAAGGGTGTGATGAGGCACTTCTAACAACGATTATTGAGCAAAAGCCAAAACGAGTAGTTTACGTATCATGCAACCCAGCAACACTTGCAAGGGATTTGAGAATTTTAGAAGATGACGGTTATAAAACTATGGAGATTCAGCCTGTGGACATGTTCCCGCAGACGACACACGTGGAAGCGGTCGCACTGCTGGAGTTAAAATAAGATAAGAGACGAGACCCTTGAGAATGGCTTGTTTAGGCTGTTTTCAAGGGTTGTTATTGTTTCTAGAGAAAAAGATTGTTTATGAATTTGAGATGTGTTTCAATGCTTAATTGCATTTGCTTGCAATTGGATACAGTGCATATCATTTCATAATGGGACACCTGCTATTTTGACGATATCCTGGTACCCAAACAATAAAATTCACTCTAGCAGAAGAGTCATGAGTAATGCTGTAGAGTGTCTTGCAATTGCTTGCGTATAGTATCTATAATTTCCTGTGGCTCGATTACTTTTGCATTTTTACCTAACTGAAGAAAAAAATTAGAAGCAAATTCAAGCTCGCTCTTATCAATTATTATGTCAATATAGCCATGATCTTGACCAGCAATTTTGATGTGAGGCTCTAACCAATGTTGACTATTGCATTGCCGTATTCCCTCTCTAGTCAATTCTACATATAAACGTAAGGGATCACTTGGTTCTTGTGTTATAAGATTATCCAGCCATTCGTTAAGATTTATTGCGGGGTTATGCCTTTCTCGTGTATTTTTCAAGGCTAAAATACGATCCAAACGGAAAAGTTTGATTTCATTATGGTTTAAGTCAAGAGCAGGCATATACCAGAAACCATCATAAGCATACACACCTAAAGGTGATATTTCTCTTTTTGAGTTTTTGTATTTTGATTTATACTCGATATAAAGTTTATTATTTTCTAAGGCAGCCTCTATGATCTCCTTTATAAATGGAGAAGGAATGCCTCTTTTTTTATTCCAAAACGACAAAACAGAATCAAGATTATCGATTTTATTTCTTGTGTCAGATGGAAGACCTGCATATAGTTTTCTGGAAACAGAGTTAATATCAATTTCAAAGGGTAATGATTTATAAAATTTCAGAGACTGAAAAGCAAAAAAGATAGCAAAGGCTTCATTTTCGTTAAAAATAATTGGTGGTAGTACTCTATTGTTAAGTATGCGATAGCCACCGTTACGACCAGGTTCGGTATAGAGAGGGACACCTATCTCGCTTAATTCCATTAAGTATCTATGAGCTGTTCTAACTGAAACATTAAATTCATGTGCCACATCCTCGGCGGTAAAACTACGCTTTGTATTAACATACATGATCAAATCAAATAGTAGTTTTGTTTTAGACATTTCTTTCACCCCTTCCTAAACTATGACAATTTCTGTCATGGTTTTAGTGTATATTTTTTAATTGTAGATTAGCAATAGGAGGAGGAAGGTTAAGTGAAAGCTGTAGTTCTTGATAGATTTGGAGGACCGGATGAACTGATGGTGAGAGACATTTCAATTCCAAGCATTGGAGATAATGAGGTGCTTATTCAAGTTCAATATGCGGGAATTGGACAGTGGGATATCTTTGAAAGAGAAGGCGGATATGATGAAATGCTAGGATTACATTCGAAATTTCCGTATATATTAGGTTCAGAAGGTTCAGGTACTATTTATGCTAAAGGGAAGAATGTAGAAAGTATTGCTATTGGAGATAAGGTTTACGCACCAGGTTTTCTTAATCCCAAAGGCGGCTTTTATGCAGAATTTGTTGCCATAGATTCAAAATATGTATCTAAGATTCCGGAATCTATAACATTGAAGGAAGCTAGTGTAATCTCTGGAGTAGGATTAACAGCGTTGCGTGGGCTTGAAGATGTATTAGAACTTGATAAAGAAGAATCAATCATGATTTTGGGCGCCAGTGGAGGAGTTGGACACTTGGCTGTACAACTTGCAAAGAATATGGGGGCTCGGGTATTTGCGATAGCGTCAGGTGAAGATGGGGTTGCTATGCTAAAAAAGTTAGGTGTATGCACTGTAGTGGACGGAACTAGAGATGATGTATTTTCTGCTGCAAGGAAATTTGCACCGGAGGGATTTGATACTGCACTGTTTACAGCTGGTGGGGAACTAGCAAACTCCATAGTTCAGTGTGTTCGAACTGGTGGTCGTATAGCATATCCAAATGGGATATATCCGATTCCAGAAACAAAATCGGATATTAGTGTAACTAGTTATAATGGTGAACCCGAACCGGGAATTATACTAAGATTAAATAATTGGATAAGTTCTGGTAAATTAAAAGTTCATATCGATGAAGTGTTTTTATTGGAAGATGCTTATAAAGCACATCTGGCTCTCATAAATCATTATGTGGGTAAACTTTGTTTTAAAGTCAAAGATTTTTAAGATGTTAATGACTTAGTATGGATAATAAATTTAGCTATATTAATGTGTTTATTGAAAGAAACATGAAATAAAATCAAATTGACATTAATGTGAATGAGTTTAACCTTTTAGACAAATTTACCAAAGGTATATTAAAGCCTTTCGACCAAATCTTTTACTTTAATCTGAAGTTCATTATTCTATTTGCTAGAATGATAAAATTTCAATTTTACCTCACGCTGAAATATATTGTCAACAAAAAGTTTGTGTGAAGCTTGAAAAAATGTTATACTAGTCCTACAGTTGTTTACTCAATCGTATTCCGAATTCCAATGTATTTTATTGCAATAGAATTAGGGATACGATTTTTTTATTTTTATGGCAAGAAGAATTAAACAATTATGTAGCTTTTCGTAAGGGTAGTCGAATAATATTTGAAATTACTAACAATTAATAAACATTTTTTATTCCACAAGGAGGATTAGAATAATGAATCTAATCAATAAGAAAGTTACACATAAGCGTTTTGGATTGGGTAGTATAGTTAAACAAAATGATTCTAGTATCGAAATAAATTTCGCATCGGAAAATAAAAAGTTTGTTTTTCCTGATGTATTTGAAAAGCACTTAACACTGCATGATAAAAGTATTGCTGATTTACTTGATAAAATAATACAAGAAAAGGAAATGGAACGAAAGGAAGCTGAACGGAAGAAGGAAGAGGAAAGAGTTATTCAACGAAAAAACGAGGCACTTCGTTTGGAACATGAAAAACTTATGAAAAATCATAAACTTCATCCCGAATCACAATTAGTTTTTTGGTGTGACAAAGATGAACAACATAGTTCTTTTTCAGAGTGGAGGGTTTTCTTAGGTGAGGTAAAAAGCGGAAATAACAAGGGGAAACCAAATAAACCGAGCCGCTTGTACCGAAATAGTGCTGTCCTATTAACATCAGTAGATTCCAGCTTGCCTGAAGAAAACAGACGTATTTTAGGTATATATATGGTGAATGAAAATTTCATCGGTAAGCTTTGTGAAGATGGATATATCCCTGCACATTCAAAATACAAAATCCAACTTACAGAACAGGAATCGAATCAGATGCAATTCTGGAAATATTATTCAAATGACAAATCTCCTCACCAAATAACATGGAAATCAGGTAAGTATCGTTATTTTGATAACTCATGGATGGCTCAGATTTTGCTTGATATAGTGTCGTTGAAGAATGACCCAAAGGAAAAAGAGTTGGCACAACAATTTTTTAAATATTTTTGTAAAATGAATAAAATATTAGCTCAAGAGTTACCAAAACCTAATGGCGCATTAATGCGTAGTTAGAAGTTACCTCAAAAATATTAAGAATCGCTGTAAATGACATATATGGTTCCAAAGGCATCCAAATTTAGGATGCTTTTTTTATTGCCACCAGTTACATAATCCTTTAACAGTAACTTCTAATAGGTCTTCAAAGTGGTACTTATGGCGAGTAACCCTATTTTTATAAAAATAGGAAATTAATAAACGTTTTAATCGGGGAGGATTAATTTTTTAATCCCTTATTTTTTTGTGATTTTTATATTGGATTCTTTAAATGCCAACAATTCATAATAACCTACTAGTAGGAAATACTGTATAAAACAGCTTGCAAAATGGAGGATAGGATTATGCCGGAATTGCCAGAGATGGAAACATATAAAACATTACTGGGGTCATTAATAGGCGGGCTTAAAGTTACAAATGTTGTGATAAGACGGGAAAAATCTATTAACGTACCAGTTGACAGCTTTACTAAGCAAGTTACAAATCAAACTATAAAAACAATTAATAGAAGAGCTAAATATTTAATTTTTCAACTACAGGATGGTTCATGTTTACTGTTGCATCTGATGCTTGGTGGATGGATGTTTTTTGGCAAAGAGGAAGACCAACCCGATAGGACCATTCAAGTAAAACTATCCTTTGGAGAACAACATTTATTTTTCATTGGATTGCGCTTAGGCTACCTGCATCTTTTATCACCTGAAGAGGTTAAGGAAGAGTTTAAAAAGCTAGGACCTGAAGTGTTGGATCCTCAATTTACAATGGATGCCTTTCAACATCTGATGAAAAAAAGAAAAGGAACGATTAAAACTACATTAATGAATCAAGAGGTACTTGCTGGAATAGGTAATGGATATTCTGATGAGATTCTTTGGCATGCAGAAATTCGCCCTGATAAAAAAATTAATGATATTGACAATCAACAATTAAGCCGGCTATATCATTCGATTCAATACATCCTTAAAAAGGGAATTGAACAAGGTGGTTATATGGAAAACCCTCTATATAAGGGAGATGGCAAAACAGGAGGCTACCAATTTTATGTTTATGATAGAGAGGGTAAAGAATGTTCCCGTTGCAATGCTACTATTATTAAAACAAAAATCTCTTCAAGGAAAACCTACTTTTGTCCCAACTGCCAGCATTAAAGAAAATAAAGAATAATATGGAGCTGGTGAATTAACAAATAAATAGATAAAGCACAAATATTACTTGTTTAGCAAGAACAGTTAGTACAAGTCTTAAGTGTGTTTTAATAAACCTACCGCCTCCACATAATCGCCATATGTGAGTGTGTCTTAGTTTATTTTAAAAGGCAGCTAACCCTATATGGGCGTTGCCATTATTAATTTTACCAGATTTACAACCATTCCATGAAGAAGGGGATACTAAAGTTGAGAGGTAGATCATATTGATTTGAGTTTATAAAAATACCATTTAGGACGAATTTTCGTTAAAATAAACATTGCGGATTTTCACAAATTATTAATATCCTTGTGTTTGATAATAAGTTATCAACCATGATATAAGTGTAAAAGAAGTTGAACATTTAGATTGAGAGTTTAAAGCTTTACCCATAATGAGAGGATTTGAGTTTGAAATGATAGATAATTTTTGGCGTGATTTACCGCGGCCATTTTTTGTACTTGCACCAATGGAAGATGTAACGGATGTTGTATTTCGTCATGTGGTAGCTAAAGCTGGTAGACCGGATGTATTTTTTACGGAGTTTACAAACACGGAGAGTTATTGTCATCCAGAAGGTATGAAAAGTGTGCGCGGGCGTTTAATTTTTACAGAAGACGAACAGCCAATCGTTGCACATATATGGGGGGATAAGCCCGAATATTTCCGTCAAATGAGTATTGGCATGGCAGAGTTAGGATTTAAAGGCATCGATATTAATATGGGTTGTCCTGTACCAAATGTTGCATCTAGAGGAAAGGGAAGTGGCCTGATTCTTCGACCAGATGTAGCTGCTGAAATTATTCAAGCAGCAAAAGCGGGTGGACTGCCAGTAAGTGTGAAAACAAGACTTGGCTATACCGAAATAGACGAATGGAAGGAATGGCTAACCCATATTTTAAAACAAGATATCGCGAATCTTTCTATTCATTTACGGACAAGAAAAGAAATGAGTGCTGTAGATGCGCATTGGGAGCTGATTCCGGAAATCAAAAAGCTGCGTGATGAAGTGGCCCCAAATACCTTGCTTACAATCAACGGAGATATTCCTGATCGTCAGACTGGTCTTGAGCTTGTTGAGAAATATGGTGTAGATGGTGTGATGATTGGGCGCGGCATTTTCAAAAATCCGTTTGCCTTTGAAAAAGAGCCAAAAGAGCATAGCAGTAAAGAGTACTTGGACCTTTTAAGATTGCAGCTTAATCTTCATGATCAATATAAAGAAGAATTGCCACGTCCAGTCACAGGGCTTCATCGTTTCTTCAAAATATATGTCAAAGGATTCCGCGGTGCAGGTGAACTAAGAAACCAATTGATGAATACAAAATCAACAGATGAAGTACGTGCATTGCTTGATAATTTTGAAGCAAACAATATTGATTGATGCTGGATAGTAAGATAAGGTAGCTCAAAAAATTAAAGAAAATGAATCCAATCAACTCAGGCAGTAGTTGGAGTTAACAGCGTAAAGGATTAATAACACTGCCTTCTATATAATTGTGTATAATATGTGGATAAGGCTGTGAATAAGTTTAAGAATAAAAAGATGGGAACTACAATCCCATCTTTTTTAATACAGAAAATCATTCCCTACTACCTTTCGAGCGAAAAAGTAAGAGGTTCCTATAAACCTCATCCTAAAAATATCCAAAATTCCTTATAAAAAATTTTTACTTTTTCAAGCATAAAAGTTTTCTAGTATGGAGTAAATATAGAACCCTCACTTCAAAGCACTAATTTGCCACGCTACTATTTTCATTAATATGAGGCCAAACATAGCAATATAAGTCAAAAAAGATCTTGCTTTTTTTGTTATCTTTTTTGTAAGGAGGTTCAGACAATGAGTTACAGTCCCATCATACAAAAAACGATTGAGTATATAGAGAAAAACTTGCATGAAGAACTATCCTTAGAAAGTATTGCTCAGTTTGTCGGATTTTCAAAGTATCATTATCATCGTATTTTTCAAAAGGAGGTTGGTGTAACTTTAGCTGAATATATTCGATATCGGAGAATTGCCAATTCAGCTAATATGCTCCTCTATACAAATGAAAAGATAATAGATATTGCTTTCTATTATCGCTTTGAAACACAGGAATCTTTTACTCGTACATTTAAGAAATATTATAATTTACCACCAGGACAATACCGAAAAATTATCGGCAAATTAACTTTACAAAGGGAGGAAATCATATTGGAAAATGAGAAGTTATTAAAAGGATGGAAATTAAGCGGTAGTCATCCGTTTAATTATCAGATGGGAATTGATAGAGAAAATTTCCATAAAGGAAAAGCATCTGGATTCCTTAAATCTGTTAATGTCCAATCCCATGGTGAATTTGCAACAATGATGCAACAATTCAAGGCGGAAAAGTATCTTGGTAAAAGGATAAAACTTTCTGGTTTTATTAAGTCAAAAGATGTGGATGGATTCTGTGGATTTTGGATGCGTGTAGATGATGCACTTGGGGATGTATTGCAATTTGATAATATGAGTGACCGTCAAATTGTAGGGAGTAATGAGTGGAATTATTATCATATTGTTTTAGATGTACCTAAAAATAGTGTAGTAATTGCCTTTGGTGTTTTGCTTTCAGGAAATGGGCAAGTATGGATTGATGAACTTAAATTTGAGGAAGTTGATAAACAAACACCAACAACCAACATAGATTTTTCTGATGACCTTTTAGATGAGCCTACCAACTTAACTTTTGAAGAGTAGGAGAAAATAATATGTTTGGATATGGCATCAATGACACGTATTTAATTATGAATTTGAAGCCTGCATGTTCTTAAAAAATTTATAAACCTTATAAAAAGTTTTAATGAAAGATGAAACCTGTCATAAATGAGCACAGATTAGCAGGAATAACCAAACAGTTGTTGGTACATTGAATGTAGAAAGGAGAGATATAACATGGAGGGACTTCAACGAATGCTAGATAGCTTAGAGTATATAGAAAGGAATTTAGACAATAACCTTTTGATTGAGGATATTGCTTCTATTGCCTGTATGTCTAAGTTTCACTTTCAACGCATGTTCAATATGCTAACGGGATATACAGTAAGTGAATATATTAGAAATCGCCGTATTACAGTAGCTGCTCAGGAACTGATTAATTCTAATTCTAAGGTTATTGATGTTGCGTTCAAATATGGCTATGAAAGTCCTGAATCTTTTACAAAGGCATTTCGAAAAATTCAAGGCATTAGTCCGTCAGAAGCTAAGAAAAATAGTCAATTCTTGAAGGCTTATCCAAAACTCTCCTTTCAAATTCAATTAAAGGGTGATGTTGAAATGGATTATAAAATTGTAGATAAGTCTGCTTTTAATGTTGTAGGAAAAAGCATACGTACAACAACAATTGGGGGAGAGAACAACCGAAGAATTGATGCTTTCTGGGTTGAATCGAATCAGAATGGATTAGTTTCAGAGCTTGCTAAAAACTGTGGACCTCTTGGGTTAATTGGAGTTTGCATGGACTATGACAAACAACATGAAAATTTAACCTACTTAATCGGCGTTGAAAAAAATATTGAGCATATTCCATCTGATTGGGAAGAAAGGCAGATTCCTTCTGCAACTTGGGCCGTTTTTCCGGTTCATGGCGCAATGCCTGATGCAATGCCAAAGGTGTGGGATAGAATCTTTTCGGAATGGTTTCCATCAACTGGATATGAGCATGCTGGTGGACCAGAGATTGAGGTATACCCAAGTAATGCTGATCCTTCCTCAGAGGATTATTATAGTGAGATATGGATACCTATTAATAAAAGACAGCAAGATATTTAAGGAATTCGAGTTGCTAAAGAGTTCGAATTATTCTATTTGCTCGCGGCTCCGCTCCCTTAAGTAACTGACACCTATATTTCAGAGAAAATCAAAAAGCAAGTGGAGAAGAACTATTCGTTTTTCTTCACTTGCTTCCTTATAGGACAGCTCTTTTTCAAAATCAAAAAAAGATGTATTCTAATCAATTTGATCACTTATATGGAGGAAATCTTCAACCGCAAATGCAGAAACTCCAAGTGCTGTTGAGTGTGTAGAGAGTTTAGAAAAATCTATTATGTCTGCTTGGTGGTATATTAAGGCCTGTTTCCTTACAGAATCTACAATTGGCTTTTCCAATAAATGCTTTGCCATTGCTAGTCTATTTCCGATAATAATTTTTTGTGGATTGAAAGTCTTGATTAAATTACTAACACCTGTTCCAATATAGAAGCCTATATCTTGAAAAAGTTCAATAGTATCAGTATTCTTTTCTTCGGCTTTTTGAATTAACTCTTCTAATGTGGGGGTTGAGGAAATTCCGCAATTTTCTGCATTTTTTAGCAATGCATGTTCCGATGCATAAGCTTCCCAACAACCTAAATTTCCACAGGTGCACTTTTCTCCATTTGCAACTATAACCATATGGCCGCTTTCACCCGCATAACCATTTATTCCACGATACAATTCGCCGTTTAGTATAATTCCTAAACCAATTCCAATACCATTACTTACATATAAGATATTAGTACAATCTTGACCAACACCAAATCGCATTTCTCCGTATGCACCAGCATTTGCTTCATTTTCAATCGTTATTGGATAATCAAATTCCTGTTCAATTATTTCTTTCAAATTAACATCTTTCCAATTTAGATTTGGAGCATGAAGCACTTTTCCGCTTTTATCAACAATACCTGGAACACCAATTCCAATACCTATAACACCATATCTGCTTTGAGGTGTATTTTGAATAAGTATATGAATTGTTTCCTTAACCAGTGAAATATGTTCTTTAAATGAAAGGTTTCTAACTGTTATATTTTTTTCAAATATTATATTTCCCATTAAATCTGTTACTACACCCAGAATATAGTTTACACCAATGTCAATACCTATCGAGTAGCCGGCACGTTCATTAAACAACAGCATAACCGGTCGTCTGCCTCCACTAGATTCGCCTGGTCCAGATTCATAAATAAATTCTTCGTCAATAAGTTCATTCACTAATGAAGAAACAGTGGCTTTATTTAAACCAGAATTTTGAGCAATATCTGCTCGGGATAAAGGTGCTAGTGACGTAATCGTTCTAAGAACTAATTCTTTATTTTTCTTTTTTACCACATGTTGATTCCATGAATTATATGTCAATAGTTCTCCCTCATTTCATTTCATCTTAGTTTATACTATACTACAAAACTTAGTTTATTGGGTAGACAAACTAAGTTTGTGGTGGTAAAATCTTTTTGAAGTTAATTTTCTGAATATTCAAAAGGGGATGATGTTTATGAAAAATTGTAAGGGGTTTCTTGTAGGGGTTTTTGCTTTAATTACTCTTTTTGTATTAGGAGCTTGTGGGCAGGATGCTAATACAACAAATGAAAGCGGTAACAATGATGCGGAAAATGCAAATCAGGAAGCATCTGATGATTCACTGAAAATTGGACTTTCTGTTTCAGATTTAACATTAGAACGTTGGCAACATGATCGTGACTTCTTTGTAGAGAAAGCAGAAGAATTAGGTGCTGAAGTATTAGTTCAATCCGCAAATGGTGATGAGGCAGAACAATTATCACAAATTCAAAACATGCTTTCGCAAGATATCGATGCTTTAGTAATTATAGCGATTAATTCAGATGCACTATCAACAGTTGTTGAGCAGGCAAAAAGTGAAGGGATTCCTGTTTTAGCATATGATCGATTAATTAATGGTGCTGAGATTGATGCGTATGTATCATTCGATAATGTTAGAGTTGGTGAAATGCAGGCAGAATATTTAGTAGAACAAGTTCCTGCAGGAAAGTATTTCCTAATGGGTGGTTCACCAACAGATAATAATGCCAAGATGTTTAGAGAAGGCCAAATGAATATTATCCAGCCGTTAGTAGATAGTGGAGATATTGAAATTGTTGGTGATCAGTGGGCGAAAGGATGGGACGCGAACGAAGCATTGAAAATCATGGAAAATGCATTAACAGCTAATAACAATGATATCGATGCAGTAGTAGCATCTAACGATAGTACAGCGGGAGGAGCTATTCAAGCACTTGCTGCTCAAGGTTTAGCAGGTAAAGTAGCGATTTCAGGCCAAGATGCTGACTTAGCAGGTGTTCAGCGTATTGCAGAAGGAACTCAAACAATGACTGTATATAAACCTATTAAAGCCATCGCAACAAAAAGTGCTGAAGTAGCAGTACAGTTAGCTAAAGGCGAGAAGATTACAGGTGATTCAACGGTTAATAACGGAAAAGTTGATGTACCTTTCGTAAAATTAGATCCTATTAAAGTAGGCAAAGAAAACCTAATTGATACAGTAATCGCAGATGGATTCCATTCCTATGATGATGTTTATAAAAATGTTCCAGAAGCTGATCGTCCAGCACGTCCATAATAATTTAAAAAGCTGAAAGCAATCATAGGGGGATAATTTTCCCCCTAATTTGCTAAGCAATTTACCTTTCTATTAGGTGGTGTTAGTCAAAATGGGAGAATATGCACTACAAATGCAAGGAATTATAAAAGAGTTTCCAGGTGTACGTGCCTTAGATAACGTTACATTTTCTGTACGTAAAGGAGAGATTCATGCTTTATGCGGGGAAAATGGTGCAGGGAAATCAACTTTAATGAAAATATTAAGTGGAGTTTATCCCCACGGAACTTATGATGGGCAAATCTTGGTTAATGGGCAAAAGGTTCAGTTTAAATCAATTAAAGAATCACAAGATGCAGGTATAGCGATTATTTACCAGGAGCTTGCATTAGTTGAAGAAATGACGGTTGCAGAAAACTTGTTTTTAAGTCATGACTTAATGAGGGCAAAAGTAATTAATTGGAACAAAATTTATGTAGAAGCTCAAAAATGGTTAGACCATATTGGGCTAAATATAGATCCGCAAACAAAGGTTGGCGATTTAACGGTTGGAAAGCAACAATTAATAGAGATTGCCAAAGCATTAACAAAGGAAATAGAAATATTAATTTTAGATGAACCAACTGCAGCATTAACTGAAAGTGATGTAGAAATCTTAATAAACCTTTTAAATGATTTACGGTCTAAAGGGGTTACCTGTATTTACATATCCCATAAACTTGGTGAAGTTATGACTCTAGCGGATACAGTAACTATTCTAAGGGATGGTCAAACAATTAGTACGGATCCAATCGAAGAATTAACTGAGGATAAAATTATTACGAAGATGGTAGGCCGTGAGCTAACTGAGCTCTTCCCATATGAACAACGAGAGATTAGTGATGAAAATGTTTTAGAAGTGAAGAATTATTCTACAGTTGATGAAACGGGGAAAAAAGTTATAAATAATGTTTCCTTTACACTCAAAAAAGGGGAAATACTTGGTTTTTCTGGGTTAATGGGTGCAGGAAGATCGGAATTATTTATAAGCTTGTTTGGTGGATTTAAAGGAAAGAAGTTTGGGACAGTTTATATTGATGGCAAGGAAACAAATATTAAAAAACCAGCAGATGCGATTAAAGAAGGATTAGCATATGTTTCCGAGGATCGTAAGCGCTATGGTCTTGTTTTAGGAATGGACATCACGAAAAATACAACTCTAACTGCTTTAAATAAAGTGATGAAGTTGAAAGTAATTGACCAAGCACTAGAAATAAAAAGTGTTAGTGTCATAACAGATAAAGTGAAATTGAAAGCCCCAAGTTTAGAGGCAAAGGTTGGCCAATTAAGCGGGGGGAATCAACAAAAGGTTGTTCTTAGTAAATGGTTAATGAATAATCCGAAAATTTTAATTCTCGACGAACCAACAAGAGGAATTGATATAGGTGCAAAGTATGAGATTTATAAGATTATTAATGAACTTGCCAGTCAAGGTGTTGGTATTGTTATCATATCGTCGGAATTGCCAGAAGTTTTAGGAATGTCTGATCGGATAATTGTCATGTCACAAGGAACAATTACGGGAGAATTTTTAAGAGATGAGGCTACACAAGAGAATATTATGACGTGTGCAACAGGAGGGAAGAAACGTGAGCAATCACTTGTCAACAGCTGATGAAGCAACTCAATCTAATAGAGGTTTAAGTTTTAAGGTTGATCTTCAATCGTATATGCTTATTATCGCATTAGTTTTGATTGCAGTCATATTTGGAATTTTTACGGGCGGTGAATTTCTATCCTCTCGAAACCTCTCTAATTTATTTACCCAAATGTCAATAATCGCTGTACTTGCAATAGGAATGACACTTGTAATTGTTGCAGGACATATTGATTTATCAGTTGGTTCATTAGTTGGATTAGCTGGTGGCGCTGCAGCGATATTACAAGTTTGGTATGGCTGGAATACAGTTTTAACTGTAATTGCTGCAATTGTAGTTGGAGCAATATTTGGATTATGGCAAGGCTGGTGGGTTGCTTACCGAGCGGTTCCAGCTTTCATCGTGACACTTGGTGGAATGCTTATTTTCCGAGGAATCTTAATTGGAATAACGAATGGTCAAACGATTTCCAATCTAGATGAAAGTTTTAAATTAATTGGAACAAGCTATTTCCCATATATTCCAGGTTACATTCTTGCTGTAGTATGTATTGCTTTACTTGTTTTTGGGACAGTGAGAAAACGTTCTAAAAGAAAGAGTATGGGACTATTGCTTTCTGCTCCAATGTTTGATTATGGCAAGGTAGCAATTTATTCCTTCTTTATTTTATTAGCTACTTATCTATTAAACAGATATCTTGGAATTCCAGTTCCGATTTTAATTGTAGCATTATTAGCGGTTATTTTTATCTTTATCTCAAATAATACAGCGTTTGGGCGCTATGTTTATGCAATTGGTGGAAATGAAGAAGCTGCAGCACTTTCTGGTATAAACATTAAACGTAATGTGTTGTGGGTATTCACTACAATGGGTGCTCTTGCTGGAGTAGCAGGTGTTTTATTAACAAGTAGACTTAATGCTGCAACAGTTAGTGCTGGTAGTAACTACGAGCTGGATGCAATTGCTGCGTGTGTGATCGGTGGAACAAGCCTAGTAGGTGGTAAAGGGAAAATTGTTGGGGCACTAATTGGTGCTCTAATTATGGCTAGTATTGATAATGGTATGAGTATGATGAATATTGAAGCTTTTTGGCAATATATTGTTAAAGGTTTAATACTTATCGTAGCTGTATGGATTGATATTTCAAGTAAGAAGTAAATCATAATTAATAGGAAAATATAATTTTTTTCCTACGATAATAGGAGGCGATTAAATGGCTTATTTTGAAAATGTAAACCATATTAAATTTGAAGGACATAAATCAACAAATCCGTTGGCGTTTAAATATTATAATCCAGAAGAAATAGTTGCAGGTAAATCGATGGAGGAAATTCTCCGTTTTGGTGTGGCCTATTGGCATACATTTACAATGGATGGATCGGATCCATTTGGCAATGGAAACATGATTCGTTCTTGGGATAAGTTTACGGGAATGGACCTTGCAAAGGCACGAGTTGAAGCTGCATTTGAATTCTTTGAAAAATTGAACGTCCCATTCTTTTGCTTCCATGATATTGATATAGCCCCTGAAGGCGATAATCTAAAAGAAACAAATCAAAATTTGGATGAAATTGTAACAATGATTAAGGAATATATGAAAACTAGTAAAACTAAATTGCTTTGGAATACAGCGAATATGTTCTCACATCCACGCTTTGTTCATGGAGCTGCCACAGCCGTTAACGCAGATGTGTTTGCGTATTCCGCTGCTAAAGTAAAAAAAGGATTAGAAATAGCAAAAGAATTAGGCGCTGAAAACTATGTTTTTTGGGGTGGACGTGAAGGTTATGAAACGTTGTTGAATACCGACATGAAACTTGAACAAGATAATCTTGGACGCTTTTTCCATATGGCAATTGATTATGCAAAAGAAATAGGCTTTACAGGGCAATTTTTAATTGAGCCGAAGCCAAAAGAACCAACAAAACATCAATATGATTTTGATGTAGCTACGGGATTAGCATTTTTACAAAATTATAATCTACAAGATTACTTTAAGTTCAATATTGAGGCAAATCATGCGACATTAGCTGGCCATACTTTTGAGCATGAACTGCGTGTTGCCCGTATTAATGGAATGTTGGGATCTGTTGATGCAAACCAAGGAGATCCTTTACTTGGATGGGATACTGATGAATTTCCAACAGATTTATATTCTACTACTCTAGCAATGTATGAAATTTTACAAAATGGTGGACTTGGCCGTGGTGGATTAAACTTTGATGCAAAAGTTCGTAGAGGATCATTTGAGCAAGAAGATCTTTTCCATGCACATATTGCAGGGATGGATAGCTTTGCAATAGGATTGAAAGTTGCCCAAAAATTACTTGATGATAAAGTTTTAGAAAACTTTATTGAAGAGCGTTATAGTAGTTATTCTTATGGAATTGGCAAAGACATCGTAGAAGGAAATACTGATTTTCATAAATTAGAGGAGTATGCGCTGCAATTAGATGAAATTAAAAACACATCTGGCAGAACAGAACGTCTAAAATCGATAGTTAATCAATATTTATTAACAGTTCTTTCAGAGTAATTTAACAAGAATTTAGATATACCAGAGTGAAATTATAATAGTGTTTTGTTCAAAGAGGAAAGTAAAGTTCAATGAAGCGAAATCCTACTGACCATAGTAGATAATATACTTGGGGACTAAAGGAGAAGCTGTCTATGAAAATGCTATTACTAGATAATTTGAGCATCCTCTAGTAGTTCTGGTATATCTTTTTGTTTATTACCTCTAAGGTGAGAAATAAATACTGATTCTGCGTTTAGCAACTTGCTGACCTACCACGATCCTATAGACTGGATGTTGGTTAACTAATTCGCGATTGATATAAAATGAGGTGGACAAATGAAATATGTAATTGGTATTGATTTAGGAACAAGTGCTGTAAAAGTACTACTGATGAATCAAAACGGCGAAGTGTGTATGGAGATTTCAAAATCATATCCACTTATTCAGGAAAAATCGGGTTACAGTGAGCAAAATCCATCTCATTGGGTAGAAAAAACAAAAGAGGCATTATCTGAACTAGTCAAAAAGTTTGACGATAATGTTGATAACATTGAAGGGATAAGTTTTTCTGGACAAATGCACGGGCTCGTTTTATTAGATGAAAATTGTGAAGTTCTGCGTCCTGCAATTTTATGGAATGATACAAGAACTACTAAACAATGCGAGGAAATTTATGAAATCGTAGGGAAAGAAAAGCTGCTTTCTATTACGAGAAATCCAGCATTGGAAGGATTCACATTACCAAAGCTTTTATGGGTAAAGGAACACGAAAGCGATATTTTTAAAAAAGCTTCTGTGTTTATGCTGCCGAAAGATTATTTGCGTTTTCAGATGACAGGTAATATTCATAGTGAATATTCCGATGCTGCCGGCACATTATTATTAAATGTTAGTGAGAAAAAGTGGAGCAAAGAAATATGTGAATTAACAGGAATTGATTATTCACTATGTCCACCACTTATAGAATCCCATGATTGTGTAGGCACAATAAAAACTTCATTTGCAATGGAAACAGGGCTTTCCAAAGAGACAAAAGTATTTGCAGGCGGTGCTGATAATGCCTGTGGAGCAATTGGATCTGGGATTTTATCAGAGGGGAAAACTCTTTGTAGTATTGGTACTTCTGGGGTTATTCTATCTTACGAAGAAAATAAGGATCGAGACTTTCAAGGGAAAGTCCATTACTTTAATCACGGAAAAGAGAATGCATTTTATACAATGGGCGTTACATTAGCAGCAGGTTATAGTTTAAGTTGGTTTAAGGATGTTTTTGCCGAGAATGAAACCTTTGAGGATTTACTTGCTGGAGTTGACGAAATTCCAATTGGAGCAAATGGATTAATCTTTACACCTTATTTAGTTGGAGAACGAACACCACATGCTGATTCGGTTATTCGCGGAAGTTTTATTGGAATGGATGGAGCTCATACGAGAAAGCACTTTGTCCGTTCTGTATTAGAGGGGATTACCTTCTCACTTTATGAAACTATTCATATTTTCAGAGAAAACGGTAAAACAATAGAGAAAATTGTTTCCATTGGTGGGGGAGCAAAAAATGAAGAATGGCTGCAAATGCAGGCAGATATATTTAATGCAAACATTGTAAAACTTTCAAGTGAACAAGGTCCAGGCGTTGGAGCCGCAATGCTTGCAGCTGTTGGGAGCGGATGGTTTGAATCGCTGCAAGAGTGTGCAGATGTATTTATCGAAGAGGTTAAAACATATGAGCCTATAAAGGAAAATGCTGAGAAATATAAAAAACTTTTTGCAATTTATAAGCAAGTATACGAACAAACCACAGAATTAAATGAATCCTTACAAGCCTTTAGAAAATAAATTTTTCCAATATTTAAATAATTAGGAGGCTATAAAGTGAATAAAATTCGTTGGGGAATTTTAAGTACGGCAAATATTGCACAAACAGAATTAATTCCAGCAATTTTTCGTGCAAAGAATGCAGAAGTAATCGCAATTGCTAGTAGAGGGAGCAAGGTGTACCAAGTTGCATTAGATTTAAACATCCCAAAAGCATATGAGAATTATGATGAACTTCTTGAAGATGAGAATATCGATGCTGTTTATATACCACTTCCAAACCATTTACATAAAGAATGGGTTTTTAAAGCAGCAAAACAGGGCAAACACGTACTTTGTGAGAAACCAGTCTCTTTGACTGCTGAAGAGGCTCATGAAATGGTGCAAATTTGCAAGGAATATAATGTTAAATTTATGGAAGCATTTATGTATCAGTTTCATCCTCAACATGCACGAGTGAAAGAAATTATTTCTTCAGGTGAGATTGGTGAGGTAAAAATGATACGATCAAGTCATTCATTTTATTTTCAAGATAGAGATGGAGATATTCGAATGAATAAAGATATGGGCGGCGGAAGTGTATATGATGTAGGCTGTTATTCTATACATGCAATTCGCAGCGTCCTACAAACAGAACCTATTAAAGTACATGTATATGCAAAAATTGATAGGGACACAAATGTTGATACTTCGGCATTTGCATATATGGAACTTGAGAATGGTGTTACAGCCCTAGTTGATTGTAGCTTTGATATGGTTGAACGAAATGAATACGAAATCATTGGGACACAAGGATCGATTAAAGTACCTTATGCCTTCCGACCAGATAGAAATGGAGGGGGAGGTCATGTCATTGTTAAAATTGGAAATAAATTAAGAGAAGAAATATTTTATGGTGATATATATTGTTTAGAAGTTGAACACTTTTCACAAGCTATTTTAGAGGATTTTCAGCCCTCTTATTCCGGCGAATCTGCAGTAAATAATATGCGAGTCATAAATGCTTTTTATGAATCAATTAAAACAGGACAGAGTGTGAATGTTAAACGGTAATTATATATACATGGTTTCAAGTAAGCCCTTTTGTAGAGAGAAGAGAATTTTTAATAAATCGTAGAAGGTGATGGGGATGAATGAAAGTTCTTAAGAAACAATTTGGTATTAAGGATAACCAGCCAGTTTATATATTTACAATGAAAAATAATCATGGTGTGGAAATAACCTGTCTTAATTATGGCTGTATTATTACAAAGATTTTAGCCCCGGATCGCAATGGTGATAGTGAAAACATAGTATTAGGCTTTGATAATTTTACAGATTATGAAGTGAATTCACCTTATTTAGGTGCTATAGTAGGCAGATTCGCAGGTAGAATTAGTGAAGGAACATTTCAATTAAACGGAAAAAATTATATAGTTGCACAAAACGAGGGTAGCAATCATATACATGGCGGAATTAAAGGGTTTAGTCATGTATTATGGGACGTGAAAATTATTGAAAAAGAGCATGAATTGTCGTTGGATTTTTTTTACCATAGTCCTGATGGTGAAGAAGGGTATCCCGGGAACGTAGAAATGAAAGTGACGTATACATTAAATAATGATAATGAATTTATTATCAGTTATTATGGTGTTTCTGACCAAACAACCTTATTGAACGTCACAAATCATACTTATTTCAATTTAAGTGGGAACTTGAAAAGAGATATTTTAAAGCACGAATTAACCATTGACAGTAATGCGTTCCTTGAATTGCAAGAAAACCTATTGCCAACGGGGAATATTATTAATGTTGAAAATACTGTTTTTGATTTTCGAAATGGGAGAGAGATTGGAGAAGGGGTCAAATCCAATAATATCCAAAATATGATTGCTCATAACGGTTATGACCATCCTTTTTTACTGAATAAAAATCATCAGCAAGAAATTATTCTTGTTGAAAAAGAAAGTGGTCGTAAGCTTATTGTGGAAACAGATGAACCGTGTGTTGTTTTATATACGGGAAATAATTTAGGCAATGAATTATCATTTTATGGAACGCCTTCTCGAAATTATTTAGGTTTATGCTTGGAGACTCAACACCCACCAGATTCAATCAATCATCCTCAATTCCAATCGTCAATATTACAAGAAAAGCAAGTGTATCAGACGAAGACAAAGTATCTATTCACTACAGAATCATAATTTAGATTGCTGCTCTATAAACTGGAATCACTAAAAGGGCTGTATAAATAAGCAAAAAGGGATCGAAACGGATTCCTTTTTGCTTATTCTGTATATAAAAATTTAAGATGGGTTAGTTATGATTATGCTAGTCTAGTATTGTTACCTTTAATTGTTTAACTCCAAAGTCTGCTGCATCCTGTTTCGAAGGAATAAAGACATCGATTTTATTACCTTTAATGCTTCCTCCAGTATCTCCGGCGATTGCTTCACCATAGCCTTCTACATAAACTTTACTGCCAAGCGGAATAACAGAAGGGTCAACTGAGATGACTTTTGCATCTGGATTTTCTTTAAGATTAATACCAGTTGAGGTAATACCAGAACATCCCTCGCATGAAGCTGTATAAGCTGTAGCTTCCACTGTAATTACCTTCGAACCTGTGCTGCTTGCAGCAGGAGCAGTAGCCTCAGATGTACTTTCCTGTGCGGCTTTATTACTTTCAGCAGGAGTGGTTGCCTTAGGTGCAACTTTCTCTGAAGTCTCATTGCTTTTAGCAGGAGCGGTTGCTTTAGGTGCTTCTTCTTGTGAAATTTCATTATTTGCAGCAGGAGCAGCAGTCTTAGGTGTACTTTGCGTTAAAGCTTCATTTGATGGAGCCTTCGATTCAGGTGTACTTTCCTTTGGTGCATGCACTGCAGGAATTTTTGCACTTTCACTATTTTTTAAACCTTCAAAAATTACTAGATTTAAACCAGGGTGAATGAGATCAGTATGTAATTGGTTCCATTCCTTTATTTGTGAAACTGTTACTTGATAAGCTATAGCTATGTCCCATAATGTATCCCCCTGCTTAACGGTATATTGTTTTTCCGGCGCAATGGTTAAAATATCTCCGGGATGAATAAGGTCTGTAGTAAGATGATTCACTGCTTGAATATTTTCTACAGATGAATTATTTGCACGTGCTAAATCCCAAAGTGTATCTCCTTTTTGTACGGTAATTGTTGCAGCTTGTACATTTGCACTAACAGTTAATGTGAGTGCAGCAAGTGGTACAATTGACATCATTTTTTTAATCATTTATTTATCCTCCAAGTTCTTGTTGCTAATTTTTAATAATCCTAACATAGATTTTTCTGACAAAAAGCACAGGAAGGTGATAAATCGATTACGTCCATGACATTTATATTGCAATAATATTTTTTATATAATTTTAGGTAATATTAGTATATTTCGGTTAATGAACAATTTGTAAAGTTCACTTTTATAAGTAAAAGATGTTTTAGATTTTCACAATGTAAGATACGTAACTATATGTCATATTTAAAGTTATTGCTAGTTGAATCGTAGGTCAATTATTAGAAATGTTTCGAGTGAAACGGGAAATTTGTAAAAAGTTAAAAGTGGCTAACCCCCTTGATAATAGCGGACTGGCTTGATGGTCGAGTCCTTTTTTTTATGCATTTTATTGATTTGTGGAAGGGAAAATCATATAACGTAAATGGCACCGAAAAAGCAGATGCAGAAATGGCAAAATCATCTTGCAAGGAATAGAAGGGAGGTTAAAAATTAATGCGATGCCATTATTGGTTATTTATGTAAATCGTTAATTAATTCGTGTGCTATGATAAATAGATATTAAACTATTTCCTGCTTATAAAAAGTTTTGTGTAAGAATATTAAATTGATGGAGAGATGTTATGGAAAATAAAATGAAATTTGGACAGTTTATAGCCAAGAAGAGGAAAGAGCAACAGATGACACAAAAAGATTTTGCATCATCATTGTATGTTACAGAATCAGCGGTTTCTAAATGGGAGCGTGGAGTTTCATATCCGGATATTTCACTTGTTTCTGAAATTTGCCGAGTACTTCAAATAACGGAACATGAATTGATTACTGCCAGTGAGGATTATCACCAAAGACAATTGGAAAAGCGAGGGGATTATTTCCTGAATATTGTAAAAACTTACTCTGCTATTTTATATGGAGCTTACCTAATATCGCTCTTAGCTTGTTTTATTGTTAATTTAGTTATAGAGCATAAATTAGATTGGTTTTATATTGTTTTAACTGCAGAGCTGCTAGCTTTCTCACTTCTTAATCTTCCGCTAATTGTGAGCAAAAGGAAAGGGTTGTTTACAGTTTTAGGAAGTTTTATTTCGCTTAATCTGTTATTACTTGTTTGTTCTTGGTACACGGGAGGAGACTGGTTTGTTATTACATTTGTATGTACACTTACATTTTATGCCCTAGTATTTCTTCCAATAATTTTACGAAGTGAAATGAAGCCATTTGGTATAGGAAGTAATAAAGCACTATTATGTTTTATTATAGATACAGTTTTAGTCTATATTACAGTAATAGCATGTGTTCTTCTGTCAGGCTCTATGGATATTCAAAATGTGCTTGAAATAGCAATTCCTTTAGTTAGTATTGGAATCATTCTTCCTTGGGTTTATCTATTGGTTATTCGCTACACTACATTTAATAACTATTATAAAGCTGCAATATGTTTAAGTATTAGTGGAGTTTATTTTTATATATTTAATAGTATCGTCGATATGATTATTGATAAAAAGGACTTTTCAATGCCAGTAGTTAATCTAGCAGTTTGGAATAACACTTATATAAATGGCAATGTAGGTTTGATTATTTTTGTTAGTGCAATTTTACTTGGCGTTGCATTTACAATAGCTGGAGTCATTTATAGCCAAAAAAAGAATGTAGTTGATTCTTCCTATGAAAGTTAATATAAGATTATTTCAACGGATTCCTATGTGGAATTCGTTTTTCTTTGGTTAATTACTTATTAATGAGAGGGATAATTAAGTACAATGTTTGTTTTATCCATAATATTATTGATAAACAATATTAGGATCTTTTTAATAGTTCTTACCTATAATAAGCAAATTTTAAAATGGGATTATCTAAGGCATTATTCAACCTTATTAGTGATAAATTATAGAACAATGGTTGAATCTCTCTACTATATCGAATCTTTTAAAGCTTTCTTTAATCGCGTTTGATGAATGGTAAAAAAACCACGATTACTTGTTCTCTTTACCATTCCTTCTGAAATTAAATCATTTAATAATTCTGTTACAGTTTCACGAATGCTTCCCATCATACTGGCCAATTCTTGATGTGTAACCTTCACACCTATTTGAATCCACCCACTTTCGTCCTCACTCTCTTTTAAAGGTTCTCCGAATTTATCTGACAATCTATTTAGTAAAAAAAGCAGTTTGCTTCGTACACTCCCATAAGCCATTTGCTCCATCATCTCTTCCATCTCTTTTAATCGAGAGGAGAGGATTGTTATTATCTTTAGTGAGATATCTGGCTTTTCCATTATTATTTGTTCAAACTGGGTCTTATCTATTGAACAAATAACTGAATCCTCTATCGCTATAGCGTACATATGGTGGAACCCAGGGGAAAACAGGCTAATTTCCCCAAATATATTTCCTGAGTTCAATACATCAATAGTAAGTTCCTTTCCACTATTAGAAATAGTATACATGCGTACCTTTCCCTTCTTTATTAAATACAGTCGTTCTTGACTGCGACTGGGAGAGGTTATTAAAGTACCTTTTTTAGTTACTGTAATCGGTGTAATGGATTCCATTTGTTGTAGTTCTTTTATATCCAAATCATGAAATAAATTGATTCTTGATAAGTATTTAACTTTATCCACAAAATGCCTCCTTATTAAATAGATTGGTAGGCTAGACTACAGATTATTATTCCATTATTAATTATAGTGCTTTTAACCAATAAATGTTTTTTGTATAGGGGGTGTTATTAATTGGAGATACTTTTAATTATTGCTCAGATTATTTTAGTATGTATATTTACAATATCTGCTGCCATCAAATTTTTGCGTAAACCAATGATGGTGCAGCATTGGAATGAGTATAAGTACCCTATGTGGTTCATGTTTATCATTGCTGCACTAGAATTGATAGGTGTACTAGGTATATTAATAGCATTTTTGTTTCAGAAAATGTTGATTTTTGCAGCAATTTTATTTGCTATATTGATGATTGGTGCAATACATGCTCACCTTTTCCGTGCAAAACATAGCCCGTTGATGACCATTAATGCTATGTTTATGTTTCTTTTATCTATTGCTGTAATTATTTTGAGCAGTTAATGAGTAAAAAAAGAACCTTTTAAAATGAAAGTTTTGTTGAAGTATGTTAAGAATGGCAAACTTAGTTTTAAGTAAACAAAGCATTTTTCATAAGACCAACTAACTTCTAATTAGTCACGAGCAGCACTCCGCATATGATGAGGAGTGAGTTAGTATTACAATAAAAGGACGAATTCCTAATATGGAATTCGTTTCAGACTGTTGACAAACGCTTTCATCCTACGTTACTTGTCTCGCTCGTCCGCTCATGAAGGCAACTTCTATTCGCGTCTTCACTCGCCTTCGTGCCTTGGCTGGCAAGCGTTTTCAAGACAGTCTGGATATTCTTTACTTTTTAAGAATTACCTAAAAATACGTGTAGACAAAGTCGATTTTCGACTTTGTCTACACTCTGGGACGAATTCCTAATATGGAATTCGTTTTTTTTTCATCTTATAAATTTAACAAAACCATGGAACTTGTTAAGAAGTATTATCGTTATATTAAAAATGTAAATGTCTTTTAAAAATTAAGAGGTCATTTTTATATTCAAAGCGATTCTACAAGTCTAAGTATTAGTAAGGTATAGGAAGTAAGATATAGGAGAAAATAGCAAACTAGGTTATTATATTCTCTTGACAGAGACCGGGACTAAGATGTAGTCTGTATAAGCTTGAAAAATTATCGGTAAAAAATAATTTTACCAAGTTAATGTAAAGATTAATAATTATTTTTTTAAATAATTGTTAAGTTTATAATAGTCATATTTTAGTCTGTTTGACTATTAGGAAGGTGAAATAAAATGGAAAGTTTAATTAATAAAAAAGCTGGTTTTTTAAATAAGTTTTTTGGTCTATATTTATTAGCTGTTCTTATGCTATGGATTAAAACGTATATTACGCAAGTAACTCAGTTTGATTTAGGAGTACAAGGGGCACTTCAACAATTCCTTTTATTATTAAATCCACTAGGCTCAGCTATGTTATTTCTTGGGGTTGCCTTCATTTTTAAAGGACGAGGAAAATATATATTACTAGTTGTAATTTATACTCTTATGTCCATACTTTTATATGCAAATGCGGTTTACTATCGATTCTTTAGTGACTTTATTACATTACCAACAATTTCTCAAACTCAAAACTTTGGGGACTTGGGCGGTAGTATTATTTCTTTACTAAAACCTTATGATATTTTATTCTTTGTAGATGTATTTTTGTTAATTTACTTATGTTTATCTAAAAAAATAAAAAAAGATTATCGTAGAGTTGGATATAAAAAAGCAATTGCTGTAATTGCTTTTGTAATAGGAATTTCAGCTGTTAATTTAGGGCTTGCTAATGCCGATCGACCACAATTATTAACTCGTGGTTTTGATAGAAACTATATCGTTAAGTATTTAGGTATGTATAACTATACGATTTATGACGCTGCAGAAACTTTAAAAGCATCTTCACAAAGAGCTTTAGCTGATAGTGATGATATGACTGAAGTAATTAACTATACAAAATCCAACTATGCAGAACCTAATCCAGAATATTTTGGTGCAGCAAAAGGAATGAATGTAATCTATATACATTTAGAGTCCATTCAAGACTTTTTAATGAACTATCAATTAAACGGTGAAGAAGTAACACCATTTTTAAATTCATTAATTAAAGATCCGAACACACTTTACTTTGATAATTTCTACCACCAAACGGCTCAAGGTAAAACTTCAGATGCTGAATTTATGTTAGAAAACTCTTTATTTGGTTTACCACAAGGATCTGCCTTTATTACAAAAGGTCAAAATACGTACCAAGCAGCTCCTGCTATTTTAAAAGAGAGTGGTTATACATCAGCGGTGTTCCATGGTAATAACGGAACTTTCTGGAACCGTAATGAGATTTATAAATCCTTCGGTTATGACCATTTCTTTGATGCAAATTACTATGACACAAGTTCTAAAGAAGAGATGGCTGAATATGGTTTGTTAGATAAGCCTTTCTTTGAGCAATCAATGGATCTTTTAAAATCTTTACCTAAACCTTTCTATACGAAATTTATAACGGTAGGGAACCACTATCCATACAAAATTGATCAAGAGTTAACAACGATTGGGAAAGCGACTACTGGTGATCCAAGTGTAGATAATTACTTCCAAACGGCTCGTTATGCCGATGAAGCTATTGAACAGTTCTTTGCACAATTAAAAGAATCAGGTTTATATGATAACAGTATGATTGTTCTTTATGGTGATCATTATGGTATTTCAGAAAATCATAATAGAGCAATGGAACAAATTATTGGAAAAGAAGTAACACCTTATGAAAGTGCTAATTTACAACAAGTACCTTTGATTATTCATGTTCCAGGAATGGAAGGTGAAGTGAATCATACTTACGGAGGTCAAATGGATCTTCTTCCAACTTTATTACACTTACTTGGAATTGATTCACAAAATTACGTTCAATTTGGTACAGATTTATTATCAGAAGAACACAATGAATTAGTACCGTTCAGAAATGGTGACTTCGTCAGCCCAACGATTTACTCAATTGATGATAATCTTTATGATGCGAAAACTGGTTTACCATTAACTGAAGATGATAGTTTATTGGAAAAAGCAAATGAGTTTGAAAAAGAAGTAGAATACAAACTACAGTTATCTGATAAAGTCGTAAATGGTGATTTATTGAGATTCTATACGCCAATAGGATTTACACCCGTCGATCCATCTCAGTACAATTATAATAAAGATGCTATAGAAAAAACTGATAACAAATAAACATAGAGACATTTAAATAAAAGGGGTAAGATGTACAAAGTTCCATTTGGCATCTTACCCCTTTTTAATTGTCTCTTTTTATTTAAGTGTAGTGATAGTTAACTAGAGCGAAGATTTTTTGCCAGTTTATTAAATTTATTTCAATTCATACTTTACCAATAAGTTTTTATGTATTATAGTTATTGTTGGTTCATAAATTAAAATAAATTAAACATCTTAAGGAGGAGACCGTATTGAATACAATTTTAGTAATCGTTAATATTGCTATACTTATTGCAATTATTATAGGTTTATATATAATGCAAAAGAAACATGTTAAATTCTCAAAACGAGTATTTGCAGGGCTTGGTTTAGGTATTTTATTTGGTTTTATTATTAATCTGTTATATGGAACGACATCCGATGTAACTACAACTACAATTGAATGGTTTAATATTGTAGCATCAGGTTATGTAAAATTATTGCAAATGGTTGTTATGCCATTAGTGTTTATCTCCATTGTTGGGGCATTTACAAAAGTAAGTATTTCAAAAAATCTTGGCAAAATTAGTGCTTATGGCATCGGTATTTTATTACTTACAACAGGGATTGCAGCAGCAGTTGGCATCGGCTCTGCTCTCGGATTTGGTTTAGAAGGAATTGAATTGCAAGCAGGGGATGCTGAAAATGCTAAAAATGCGGAACTAACAGAGCGAATTGCAACTGTCGAAGATATGACGATTCCAGAACAAATTCTTTCCTTTATTCCAACAAATCCATTTTCAGATTTGGCGGGTTCTCGTTCAACATCTACTATAGCTGTTGTTATTTTTGCATCATTTATTGGTATTGCTTATTTAGGTATCAAACGCAAACAGCCAGAACAAGCTGAGCTATTTGCTAAAATTGTTGATGCTTTTTATGCCATCATTATGCGTGTTGTAACGTTAATCCTACGTATAACACCATATGGAGTGTTGGCGTTAATGACAAAGGTAGCTGCTACAAGTGATTTTGAAGCGATATTGAATTTAGGTAAATTTGTTGTAGCTTCTTATGTAGCTCTTATTGTTATGTTCTTAATACACTTAGTATTTATTAGTCTAGCAAAATTAAATCCTAAAACTTATGTTAAAAAAGGTATGCCAGCATTAACGTTTGCATTTACATCCCGTTCAAGTGCAGGTACTTTACCACTTAATATTAAGACTCAAACAGATGGATTTGGTGTATCTGAAGGGGTAGCAAACTTTGTTGGCCCATTCAGTTTGACAATCGGACAAAATGGATGTGCAGGAATTTACCCGGCAATGTTAGCGGTGATGGTAGCACCGACTGTTGGAATCAATCCATTAGATCCAAGTTTTATTTTGACTTTAATCGTAGTAGTTATCATTAGTTCGTTTGGAGTTGCAGGTGTAGGTGGTGGGGCAACATTCGCTTCACTAATTGTACTTTCAGTATTGAATCTACCAGTTGCAATCGTCGGCTTATTAATTTCTGTGGAACCGCTTATTGATATGGGACGTACAGCTTTAAATGTAAGTGGAAGTATGACATCTGGTATTTTAACAAGTAAAATAACTGGCGAATTTAATGAAAAAGTATACAATGAAAAAACTGGTTTAGATGAAGTAGTTGAATCATAAATATCAACTTTTATTAAGTTAGTTTTAGATATAGAGAACCGCACATATAGTAAATCATTTTTACTAGGATGTGTGGTTTTTTATATTGTTTAAAATTTTTGCATCGCTATAAAGTTAGTATAAAAAAGCCAAAGTAAACCAGACTACTTATAAATAAAATGAATTGGGGGAGAAATATGTCAAATCAAAAACAACCAAACCCAGATAATAGATTTAATAATGTTGAACGGTTGCATGATATGATTGAAAATACACAAAAAAAGCTACAAGAAGCCGAGGTTAGTATGGAATTTGCAAATCCAGAAGAGCGTGAAGTGATTAAACATAAAAACGAACGTCGCAAGCAATCTATAAAAGCTATGAAGGAAGAAATGAAAGAAGAAATGGATGCCCGTATAAAAGGTGAGATATGAAATAAAGACTGAGTCACAAGAAATATGTGCCTCAGTCCTTTTATTTACTGATAAAAGGACCTATAAAGTTACATTTAATATAATTTTTTGTTGTCTATTTCATATTTTATGGATAATTAAAAATATTCCTTAAATAATGAATGTTTAAATAGCGAACTTTACTAATATAAAAAATTAATCCAGTTGTAAAATTATAAAACCCTTTATCATCAACGGTTATCAGTGTATAAATCTATGACGAAAGTAATTGGAAAAATGATAGGCTTTACTTATTTTAATATATATTGATATAATTTTAATGTTGCAAAAATATTTATATATTTTCGGATAAGTATAATAATTCGAATTTATAGTTAGTTGCTTGATACTATTAAGTAATATGTGTTGCTCATATTTAGTTAAATTAAGAGGAACATTCCAATGAAATGTAAGCGTTCGCTTTAATTTAATTATTTTGTAGTACCTAATTTTTTAAAAAGTCGATCATTAAAAAGGGGGAAATTTATGAACGGGTTTGACATTCTATTACAAAATTTAAATACTTTTCTTTACTCAAAGCTTTTAATTATTCTATTAGTAGGAGCAGGACTATTTTTTACTTTAAAAACAAAGTTTATTCAATTCAGATTAATTCCTGATATGTTTAAGCTTCTGACAGAGAAATCTGCAACAGATAAATCAGGAAAAAAAGGAGTATCATCCTTCCAAGCCTTTACGATTTCTGCAGCATCCCGTATTGGGACAGGTAATATTGCAGGAGTAGCGACAGCAATTGCCCTTGGGGGACCTGGTGCAGTATTTTGGATGTGGATGATTGCATTAATTGGTGGAGCATCTGCTTTAATTGAAAGTACTTTAGCTCAAGTATATAAAGTGAAAGACGGTAGTTTGTACCGTGGAGGCCCTGCCTATTATATGGAAAAGGGTTTAAATAAGCGATGGATGGGTATTCTTTTCGCAGTTGTTATAACATTAACTTATGGATTTGTTTTTAATGCCGTACAGGCAAATACAATTACAATTGCTTTTGAAGAAAGTTTTGGTACAAGCCGAATTGTTGTAGGTGTTATTTTATCTCTTTTAACAGCAATTATTGTTTTTGGTGGGCTAAAGCGTGTTGTAAGTGTTACTCAAGTTATTGTACCAGTTATGGCAATTGCGTATATTGCTATTGCATTACTTGTCGTGATTTTAAATATTACAGAATTACCAAATGTGTTTATCCTTATCTTTAAATCTGCTTTTGGATTGGAAGAGGCTTTTGCCGGAGTAGTAGGGGCAGCTATTTTGAATGGAGTTAAACGTGGCTTATTCTCAAATGAAGCTGGTATTGGTTCGGCGCCTAATGCAGCGGCAACTGCTGCCGTTTCTCACCCAGTAAAACAAGGATTAATTCAAACATTAGGTGTGTTTATTGATACACTGCTAGTTTGTACTTCAACGGCTGCAATCGTATTATTAAGTGATGCGTATCTTCAATCAGATGCTGCATCTGTAAATCTGACACAAGCTTCATTGGTAAGTAATTTAGGAGATTGGGCAGGAATATTTTTAGCGATAGCTGTCTTTCTATTTGCCTATAGTACAGTTATTGGCAACTACTACTATGGTGAAACAAATATTGGTTTTATTAAAGAATCAAAAACTTTCTTACAAGTATTCCGTGTTTTAGTAGTAGGCTTTGTCATGTTTGGTTCAATTGCAAAAGTACAAGTTGTTTGGGATTTAGCTGACCTTTTTATGGCTATTATGGCTGTCATTAACTTAGTAGCAATTCTACTACTTTGGAAAGTTGCTAAACCTGTAATTAATGATTATTTAGAACAGCGTAAAAAAGGCAAGGATCCTGTATTCTACAAGAAGAACGTACCGAACATCGGTGAAGTAGAATGTTGGGGAGACGATGAAGAAAACCGCTAATAGAAAATTACACTTGTAGTAGATAAATTCTCATTGTGGTATACAAAAAAATATAAAAATGTAAGCTCGAAAATTCAAAGTTGAATTTTCGAGCTTTATTTTTTACAATTTCTTCAACTCCAACGTTTGTCTTAAATTCATTACTCTGCTCTCTCAACAATCACTTAATTAACATAAATTTGAATAACAATTAATAGCATAGAAACAGCGACTATTGGAATAAAGGGGATAATTATCCATACTTTTCCCTATGACAAAATATTTATTTATTACTTACACTTATAAGCTATTTAATGGTTATATGGTAAAATGATATCATTGAAATCCTATAATAAGTAATTCATATCAATGGAAGTGCACTGCTGAATGATTACTCGATAATTATTTGCAGAACATAAATTAACTTATATTGGTATTTTTATAGCACTTTCGTATTAGTTGTATAGGTTTTGTAGAGGTTGCTCTGTTATTTTGGAAAATAACGTCTTTAATTTACCGCTTTGTTATGAAGAAAAAGGAGATTGCAATGAAAGTATTAGTTACGGGTGGATATGGTTTTATTGGTTCTTTTGTTGCTGAAAAGTTTTATCGGGAAGGTCATGAAGTTCACGTCCTCGATAATCTTTCAACAGGAAAAAAGAATAATATTAACTTCCGTCATCATTCCTATTTACTTCACGTTGAGGATGAACAATGTGAACAAATCTTTCGTACCAACAAATTTGATGTAGTTATCCATTTAGCAGCACAAGTCGATGTTGAAAAATCAATTGAGAACCCAGCTGGAGACTCGAAAGTAAATGTGTTGGGCTTGATAAATATATTAGAGCTTTCAAAAAAATATGGTGTTTCAAAATTTGTTTTTGCGTCATCAGCTGCAGTATATGGAAATAATGAAGAAATTCCATTAAATGAAGAATCCAGATGTGCACCATTTTCACCCTATGGAATAAACAAAAAATTAGGAGAATACTATTGTCAAAAGTGGAACGAAATCTATCAACTAGATACACTCGTTTTTCGTTTTTCAAATGTCTATGGACCTAAGCAGGGTAGCAAGGGTGAAGGCGGAGTCATTTCAATTTTTACCGAAAATGTTTTAAATAATGAGGCTTTGAATATATTTGGTGACGGCACACAGACGAGGGATTTTATCTATGTGGAAGACGTTGCTGAAGCTATATTTCGTGCAGTAGCCAGCGATATTTCCGGATTAATGAATTTATCTACTAATACTGAAACGAGTATTAATCAATTAGTCGATTATTATAAGGATATTACCGAAATCGCAGGTGTTGTTCATAAAGAGGCTAGAAAAGGCGATATTCAATTTTCGAGATTAGATAATCGAAAAGTAAAACAAGAGGTAGATTGGATTCCTAAATATTCTTTAGAGGAAGGGTTAAAGAAAACTTACGATTGGTTTAAAAATCAAAAAGACAACCATATTGATAAAGAAAATACTTATAACGAAAAAATTCGCTCTAAACCAATTTTCAGTGAATTAGGGAAACCCTATTTTCCTTATATAGAGAACGTACTTATTTTTATCATTATCGCTTTCCTTCATATTAATATTGGAGACTTCTTTTTTAATATTGATTTATTGCTGATATATATTTTGATTGTTGGAATTATTTTTGGGAAAGTTCAGGCTGTAATTGCTTGCTCTTTGTCGGTTGTTTTATATAGTTGGCAAGGATTAGCGAATGGAAGAGAGATAGTTGCGCTATTCACCGATCATACTACTTTAATACAATTTGCTGTATATCTATTTGTAGCTTTACTTGTTGGTTATGTGATAGACCGTAAACATTTAAGAGAAGAAGCTGCAAAAAGTGAATTGCAATTGTTTAAAGAGAAGTATTTATTATTAGATGAAATATATACGGAAACTAGAAAGGTAAAGGAAGAATTACAAACACAAATCCTTTACTCGGAAGACAGTGTAGGAGAAGTATATTCGGTTATTAAAAAGATTGATAGCTTAGAGCCGGATGAAGTGTTTAATGGGGTTATTAGCGTACTTGAACAAATTATGAAAACAAAAGAAGCAGCTATTTATCTAGTTGGTCAAGGCAATCGATATTTAAGACTTATTTCAAAATCCAATGCTGTTAGCTCTAAGTTTCCTACTTCTATAGAGGTAGTTCCAAACAGCCCATATGCAAAAGTTTTAATAGAAAATAAATCAATAATTAACAGGGAGTTGGATCCGAATCTTCCGATGATGATTGCACCAATATGGAAAGAAGATAAACCAGTTGCCCTAATTTGTATAAATGAAATGGATTTTGATAAGCTAACTCTCTACCATGAGAATTTGTTTTATGTTGTAACAAACTTAATTACTTCTTCAGTTGCTCGGGCATATGAATATGTAAATGCAACACATCATGACCGCTATATTGAGGGAACGTCAATATTAAAAGCTGAGTACTTTAAAAAGATTTTAGAAAGCAAACAAAAAGCTCAAAAGCAGCTAAATATTCCTTATTCCTTAATCAGGCTTGAGCCAGTAGAGGAAATGGAGCAAGTAATTGAAAAAATTTCTGCTTTATTAAGAGATACGGATTATATCGGTATTGATGAGAAGGGTTCATATTGGATGCTTCTTTCCAATACGAATAAAGAAAGTGCAAGAGCAGTGATCAATCGTTTTAAATCGTTTGCTGATCAGTGTTTCTTTAAAGAGGAAGAAGTTTATGTTTAATGTTCTAATGGTGTACTTTTTGATTGTATTCATCTATTTAATAATTGAATATCGAAAAGATCAAAAGAACTTTACTGTCAAGATGCTTATTGCCTTCTTCTGTCCATTTATCGGGTTAATCATATTGTATTTTATGTTCCATCATATCAAAAATGAGGAACGCTCTATTCCTGATGGATTAATAAAAAAGGTGAAGAGCAGACAGAAATATTACGTATGGTAGATGTTGAAAAAGAGACTAGCATAGTTCCTATGAAGGACGCGTTATTACTAAATGATCATCAAACGAAACGTAAAATGCTGTTGGATATTTTAAAAAATGACACATTCCATCATATTGGTATACTTCAATCAGCTTTGGAAAATGATGATACTGAGACATCGCACTATGCTGCAACAGCTATTCAAGATATAAAGGGAAAGCTTCAAAATTCCATACGTCAATTGGAATATCAAATTGAGAAGCAGCCGGATGATGTAGATGTTTTAATCTCATTTTCCCAAGTGATAAAGCAGTATTTAAATACGGGCTACTTAGATGAACGAACAAAAAAACAATATTCTTACAGGTATTCACAAATACTTGGAAAAGTTATTGAAGCAGTGCCTCAAGAAAAGAAATATTATATTGAAAAAATTAACTGTGATCTTCAATTAGGAGAACTCGAAACAGCTGAAAAGTATAGCCAACTCTTCCTAAAATTTTGTGCTAACGAGGAAGAAGCATATTTTATGGCCATGAAGCTCTATTATTCATTGAAAAATCAAATGAAATTTAAAGAAGTTTTGCAAATGCTTAGAGATTCTTCTGTAAGACTTTCTCCACAAGGGTTGAATAAAATAAGATTCTGGTTGCATGGTGATACAAATGGATACTAAATTTCGATTAGGCGGAACAATTTATTTTGTCATCGCATTTGTTTTTATTATTGGTCTTCTATTAGGTGTTATCAATTCAAATTTCATGCTCAAGTTTTTACCTAATGAAGCTAGTTTAGGATTAAATGACAACGGGGCAAATATTACAAGGTTACCAGAGGAGACTCTTAAAAACCTGGAAAAAGAAAAATATTTAATTATTTATAATGAGAACAATCCATACAGTGTCGAATTAATGGATAACATCAACCAAACGTTGGAATATATGAAGAAAGAAGTAACGCTCTCCTCATTATCTGAAATTCCTTCATCATTTAATGATTTTCATAACGTGATTGTCGCACTTGAAGAAGTAAGCGAAATTTCGAATTTAAGAACACTGGAAACTTATACTGCTGAAGGAGGACATGTTTTCTTTGCGATTCGCCCAGAAATAAATGGTTCTTTACAAAATTTATATCGGAAATTAGGAATCTATGAAGTAGGAGAATTTATAATTCCTAACGGGATGAAGCTTACGTCAAATGTATTAATTAAGCAGAATCAACTTGTGATGGAAAAGGGCGAAACAGGAGATAACTCCTCTCTATCTATCGGAATTGATGATCGAAGTACGGTTTATATAGAGTCTATTGACCAAGTTCCATTATTATGGGACATTCCTTATGAAAAAGGAAAATTTATGGTTTTTAATGGAACAATGCTTGGGTGGAAGGAGAATAGGGGCCTAATAGCAGGTGCAATCAGTTTATTAAATGAGAATTTCATTTACCCAATAATGAATATGAAAATTGCATATATTGATGACTTCCCTGCACCAATTCCAGAAGGGAAAAACGAAAAAATTTATGAGGAATATCGTAGAGACATACCGAGTTTTTATCAAGATATTTGGTGGCCTGATATTCTAAAAACTTCCGCAAAATATGATGTTAAGTATACCGGTGCAGTAATCCAGAATTATGGTGACAAAGTAACTCCTCCATTTGATATTACTGAACAGGATCGAAATACATTTATCCAATTCGGTCGTGAACTATTAAAAATGGGCGGAGAGATTGGAGTTCATGGCTATAACCACCAATCATTGACTGTTAATCAAGAGGCAGTTGATGATTTAGGATATAATGCGTGGAACAATCAAGCTGATATGGAAGAAGCGCTTAACAAAACAGTAAGCTATGTAAAAGATATTTTTTCCAACTATGATTTCACAACTTATGTTCCACCTTCAAATCGAATTGATGAAGTCGGAGAAGCAGCCTTAAAGCAGGCGATTCCGTCGGTTAATGTGTTATCATCCTTATATTTGCCAGATGGCAGTCCATATACTACTGTTCATGAATTTGACCGAAGTAATGAGTTTATTCATATTCCAAGAATAACAGCTGGTTACGAATATACAGATAAAACAAAATGGGCATTGGTAAATGGCATCACATCAATTGGTGTGTTCTCTCACTTTATACATCCAGATGATATTTTAGATGAAGAACGTTCATCAGGGAAAAAGTGGAGTTTGCTTGAGGAAGAATATGATCACTTATTGAGCGATACTTATGAAGACTATCCTTGGCTGAAGAGTATGACTGCAAGAGGTGCAGGACAACAATTAACAAACTACTTAAATGCTGATGTTTATATAAAGGAAGAAAGTAATAGGATTGTAGTTCAAATTGATAAGTTTCCAGGTGAGATGAGCTTCATTCTTAGAACTAAAAAAAATATCGGAAAGCTGAAAGATTGTACAGTGCAAAAAGTGGATGAAGATGTTTACTATGTAAAGGCGAAAAAAGCAACAATTGAGTTAGGATTGGTTGATTAAAATGAAAATTTGTATCATTGCAGAGGGTTCCTACCCCTATGTTACAGGGGGCGTCTCCAGTTGGATTCAAACAATTATAACCAATATGCCTGAGCATCAGTTTATTATTTATTCGATAGGTGCTGAAAAAAAGGCTAAAGGGAATTATAAGTATCAGCTTCCAGCAAATGTTATACAAGTTGAAGAAGTTTTTTTAGATGACTTTGCTGAGGAAGAAGACAAGTGGGGACGTACCTATAAATTAACAAATGAAGAGAGAAAAGCGCTTAAATCTTTAATAGATAGCAATCAACCAGATTGGGAAACGCTTTTATCTATGTTCTCTGGGAATAAAATTGATTCAGCTATCAATTTCCTTAAAAGCAGAGACTTTTTCGATATAGTTCATGAAATTTGTCTAGAGAAATATGATCAAGTTCCATTTACAGATATGTTCTGGTCGATACGTTCAATGGTGTTGCCCCTATTCCTTTGCATTAAACATCCACTCCCGCAAGCAGATCTTTACCACAGTGTATCAACAGGATACGCAGGAGTTCTCGGCAGCCTAGGGAAATACATGAATCGTAAGCCATTTGTTTTGACTGAACATGGAATATATACGCGGGAAAGAGAAGAAGAAATTATTAAAGCACAATGGGTTAAGGGGTATTTTAAAGATTTATGGATTCAGTATTTTTATAATTTATCAAATTGTGCTTATAAACATGCCGATAAGGTAGTTACGTTATTCCAAAAAAACAAGGAAATTCAAATAGAGTTAGGATGTTCCCCAAACAAGATTGTTATTATACCAAACGGTGTAAATCGTGAAGACTACATTGATTTGCCTAAAAGGGGATACCGCAATCGCGGGGAGCTTTATATAGGGGCAATTGTTCGTGTTGTTCCAATCAAAGATATTAAAACAATGCTGCAGAGCTTCGCTATCGTGAAACAGGAATTGCCAAATGCAAAATTCTTCATAATGGGCCCAACTGATGAAGATGAAGAGTATTATAACGAGTGTATTCAATTAATAGAAAGTCTGCAGATTGAGGATGTTTTTTTTACAGGTGAGGTAAATGTTAAAGAATATATTAATCTAATGGATGTGCTAGTGCTTTCAAGCATTAGTGAAGGACAACCGCTAGTACTGTTAGAAGGTATGGTGTGTGGAATACCTTTTGTTGCAACAGACGTAGGTAACTGTAAAGGAATTCTATTAGGTGAACTAGATGATTTAGGAGAAGCGGGAATCGTTGTTCCAGTCATGCAATATACCGAAATGGCAAGAGCAATTATTCAACTATGCCAGGACGAACAGAAGAGACAATTGATGGGGGAAATAGGAAAAAGGCGAGTGGGACTCTTTTATACAAAAAGGAGTTTTATCAAACGTTATCAGAAACTTTATGAAGAAATGGTGAAAAGTGTATGGCAGGAATAGGGTTTCAATTAAAAAAAATGTTTAATGAGCGCGGTTTTTTAGCCAATGTTCGTGCTTACAGCTATTCAGCGATTGTTACAGTAGGACCGTTGGCATTATGTATATTACTAATGACCTTCGTACAACAATTGCTTTTAGCTGTCGATACACCATATGCAGAAAGAGAGTTGTTTTTGGCCGCATCCGAATATGCATTGATTTTTTCACAAATTATTACAGGCGGATTTAATCTTATTGTATCAAGGTATGTAGCAGATCAAATTTACCTAGAAAAATATGAAAATATACTATCTTCTATGTATGGTGTTATGAGCATCTGTGTTTTGCTCGGCGGAGTTAGTGCATTTGTTTTCTTCTTATTCTCACCGTTAGATCTTACATTTAAGTTTGTTACATACATCTTTTTTATTGAACTTATTATCGTATGGATTCAATGTATGTATGTATCTGCACTAAAGGATTATATGAAAATTGTTAAGAGCTTCTTAATAGGTGTAATAATTTCTGGAGCAGCGATTTTTATTTGCATTAAATTTTTACACATCTATAGTGTAACAGCAATGATGATTTGTTTAAATATTGGCTTCTTGTTTATGCTTGTAAAATTTACACAGTACATTAGAGAATATTTTAAGGTAAATAATTATAAATATTTTCTATTCCTGGCCTATTTTAAAAAATACCCCTTGCTTTTTGTTTGTGGTTTCTTCTATACATTAGGATTATATGGCCATAATCTTATTGTCTGGCAGGGACAGTATCAGCACACGGTTGCAGATACGTTTGTCATTGCACCTTTTTATGATGTTCCTGTCTTTTTTGCTTATTTAAGTGTGCTGCCAGCCATGGTTTTATTTGTTGTCTCTTTAGAAACGTCTTTTTATACAGCCTATAAGACGTACTATAATCGTATTTTAAATTCTTTTCCATTGAGGGATATATTGTCAGCGAAAAAGGACATGTTTAAAATACTCTCTTTAGAGCTTGCATTTATCGTGGAAATTCAGTTGTTTACAGCGATTTGTTCGATTGCTTTGGGGTTGAAATTTCTCCCATTATTAGGGTTGACATTTGAGCAAATCCAACTCTTTATTATTTTGGTTCTTGGTTACCTTTTTTTCATTGTTATGTACACAGTCGTACTTCTATTACTTTATTATGATGATCAAAAAGGAGCATCTATCACTACGGTAATTTATACTGTGGGCAGCATGGTACTTACATTTGTTTTTGTGCCATATGACAATAATGGTTTCTCAGTATTTATTGCTGCATTAATTAGCTTACTGTTTGGCTTATGGAAACTAACCCATTACTTGAATAATATTGACTATTACACATTTTGCTCACAACCACTCATACCGAAAAAAAGAAGAGGAGATTTACGTGGGAACTGATAAATCAGATTAAAAAACAGTATTAGTGTGTTGGAGGATATGAAAAGATGAACAAACTACTTATGATGGCTTTTATCGTTTTTATGTTGATTCTTTCAGGTTGTACGAATGAAACAGGTGAGGCAGATGGCGGCAATGTGGAAGCTCAGCAAAAACAAGTACAAGAAACGGACAGTAACCAAACTATCGATGAGGATCCTAGATTATATGATTTTGAGAAAAAGAATTCTATTGTTACATTTTATATCACGATTTCAGATAAAAATGATACATCTTTTTATGAATTAAACAATTGGTACAGTATTCACAATAGTAATTCGAAATCTCCTAAGCTGGATATTACGATTCAAGAGGGTACAGAAGAAGGAATTGAAGACGGTTTATTTGGATTTGATGAAACAGATGTTAATGCATCGATTGAACTTAGAGGGAAATCAACTAGAATTGCTGCACAAAAGTCCTTTAAAATTAAATTATATGATAGTGCTGGGCTGTGGAAAGGTCAAAAAACATTAAATTTAAATAAACATCCTTATGATGCAACTAGAGTAAGGAATAAGCTTTCTTTTGATTATTTTACACTAATCCCGAATCTGACAAGTATGCGTACACAATTTGTCCATTTGTATGTAAAGGATTTAACAGATAAAAATACAAATGGTAAATTCGTAGATTATGGATTATACACCCATATTGAACAAGGAAATGAACGATTTTTAGCATCACATGGTTTAGATTCTAATGGGAATTTATACAAAGCAGCATTTTTCGAATTCTATCGTTACCCTGATCAGTTGAAACTTGAATCAGATCCTTTATTCAATAAGGACGAATTTGAAACAATATTAGAAAATAAGGGAAGTAATGATCATCGCAAGCTGATTGATATGTTAGATGATGTAAATAATTATTCTTTAAACATTAATGACGTAGTAGAACAGCATTTTGACAGAGAAAATTACCTAACATGGATAGCAACTAATATACTGATGGGAAATCGAGATGTTATTACACAAAACTTTTATTTATATAGCCCATCGAATTCTGAAAAATGGTACTTCCTCCCATGGGATTATGATGGAGCTTGGAGATCTTCATCTACAATAGAAGAGCATACAAAAACACCTGAGTGGCAAAATGGGTTATCAAATTATTGGGGTTCTGTTCTTCATAAACGCTTTTTCAAAGATCCAAAGAATGTTGATGATTTGACTAAAAAAATAGAGGAGTTATCTTCAATCATTAATCCCGAGAATACTAAAAAACTATTAGATGAGTATTATCCAGTGGTAAGCAAATTTGTAAAAAGGTCACCTGATAAAGACCATTTAGATATAGACATTTCAGACTATAAAGACGTATATTTTGGAATGGTACGAGAATCGGAGGTTAATAAGGAGATATATTATAAAAACCTGGAAAAGCCGATGCCATTCTTTTTAGATTACCATATAGAAGGCAAGCAAAATGTATTTTCATGGGATGCTTCTTATGATATCCAGGGTGACGATATATTCTATACATTACAAATAAGTACAGACCCTGCCTTTACACAGATTGTTCATGAGAAAAAAGATATGATTGAAACAACATATACCTTAGATCAATTAGAAAAAGGTACTTATTATTGGCGGGTCATTGCTAAAGATACAAAAGGAAATGAGCAAATGGCTTTTGATGAATTGGATGAGGATGGAATAGTTTACTTTGGAGTTAAGAAATTTAGCGTTAATTAATAATTGATGCAGTAAATGATCCACATAGATGAAAGCAATTTCATTTGGTTAGGGTCTTTTCACCTCCTGCATACTTGTTCAAGTACATGAAAACATTACAAATACTATTTAACAATGCCTAATAATAAAGGAAGCTAAAAATGAAGAAGCTACGACATGAGTTGAAATTCTATATTAATATAAGCGAATATGAACTACTGAGAGAAAAATTGCAAATTGTTTTAAAAAGGGACAAGCATACAGTAAATGATGAAGGGTATCATATTCGCAGTCTTTATTTTGATAATGTTTATGATAATGATCTGTATGAAAAAAACTATGGAATCTATCGCAGGAAAAAATTTAGGATTCGAATCTATAATCATAGCGACAGTGTGATTAAGCTTGAGAAGAAGAATCGATTTGGAGAAATGATCAACAAAGAATCTCTCTCTATTTCGAAGGATGAATATCAACGATTATTAGAATGGGACTACGATTTTTTACAGGATAAAAATAATCAAACCGCAAAAGATTTTTATTTATATATGAGGACGCAGCATATGTCCCCTAAAGTAATTGTTGATTATGTTCGCGAAGCATATATGGAAGATATTGAAGATGTAAGAATTACATTTGATAAATATTTAAGCGCTGGCGTGAACTCTGTCGATATTTTTGAGAAGAATCTAGTTACAGTTGAAGCTTTAAAATATCCCTTTATGATTATGGAGGTAAAGTTTAATTCTTATTTACCAGATTATATTCGTGATATCCTTCAGCTGGACAGTCACCATCGCTCGGCTATTTCAAAATATGTTATTTGTCGGGAACAAAGTATGATGTACTATAAGCAATAAGAGAGGACAATTAAATATGGATGAACGAATAAATTTTAACGACATTATTAAAAAAAGTTTTTTAAACTCAGATACGTTTACAAGTGTATCAATTTTGCAGATTTTAATTGGAACAATTGTTTCATTTCTAATTGGACTATTTATATATTTTGTCTATAAGAAGACTTTTCGAAGTGTCGTTTACAGTCACAATTTCAATGTTACATTAGTGCTCATGACAATGATAACTTCACTAGTTATTATGACAATTAGTACGAATATTGTACTTTCTTTAGGGATGGTCGGTGCACTAAGTATCGTCCGCTTCCGAACTGCATTGAAAGATCCGCTTGATATCGTCTTTCTATTTTGGGCTATTTCAGTTGGTATTGCCGTCGGGGCATCTATTTATGCAGTTGCAATTTTCGGATCCATTTTCATTGCGATTGCAGTGTTTATACTATCAAAAAAGAAATGGAAGGATGTAACGTATTTATTAGTCCTCCACTATGATGAAAAAGCATATGATGAGATTAAATCACAGCTTGTTAAATTCAATTATGAGTTAAAATCTAAAATTGTACGAAATAATTTAACAGAGCTAACATTAAAAATTAAGCTTAAAGTTGATAATACTGCATTTGTTCATAAACTATCAAATATTGATGGTGTAAAAGATGTATCCCTCGTACAATATAGCGGGGATTACGCGGCATAATTTGTCCATAATATTTAATAAAGGGTCGTTCGAAAATTCCTTTAGAACGGCCCTTTAAATATTAAACAAGGAACTACTGCACAAGCAAGGTGAGAAAAGTATACTGTGATGATGATATGAGCAACGTTACTAAGCCTCCTACCGTTAGTCAGAAAACGAAATTCGAAAGTGTAATTTTTGATAGCTATATATGTCCTAAATAAATAGAAGGACTATCCAGAAAAACAATCTTTCCGAATAGTCCCTCATATATAACTAGTTATATATGCTGTTTGAATTTTTATATGGAACAAATCCATACTTTTTACTGTATTTAAAACTTTTTGTATCTGGAGTAACAGTAAATACTGCAATATTTTCTTCACTCTCTAGTGTTTGGAAGTATTGAATCCAATCTTGACCCCATTTACTAGTTTTTAAGCGGTTTTTATCAAAGTCTTCCCACATAATCGCATCAACATAATCTTTTGAAGAGGTTTCTAATGTCTCAAAACCCCAATTTTGCAATAAAAGCAACTCATTATGTTTATCAGTAATGGATTGTAAAAGTTCAACATAACCATTTCTTAAGTAAGACGCCATTTCTTCATCATCGTGATAGAAATCATCGATATCCCCAACTGTATCTAAAAGAATGCCATCAAATTGTTTTTCAATAATTTCTTCTTCAATTTCATCGAGCAGAAGCTGTTGGTAATGGGGATTTGTAATATCCATTAAGTAAGTATCCCAATCTTCAACGTATACTCTCTCGCCATCATCTAATAAATAATCGGAGTCCTTTACTTTTTCAACAAACTCTTCGTCCCATGTCTGTAACTCCATAATACTAATATAACCTAGAGCAATAGTGCCCGCTTCCTTAATTTCAGAAACGTGTTCTTTTGTTGTTTCATGGGGTTCAATAACTACCATGTCATAATTGCTAAGTTGTTCAGCTTTTGAATCATCTATTTCACCGTAGTAAATTTTATAGCTATTCACATCTAATAAAGGGTTATGTACATGGCCCATCGTAGGATAGCATTGAGTTAAGAGAAGAGGAAATGCAAGGTTGAAGGCAAGGAATGTTTTTTTGAACATAAGTATTGCTCCTTTACGATTTATCTCTAAAAGAGAAAATTACGGTAACCCAGCCACCATAGCAATATACCTTAGGCCTGTAGTTTTGCGTCTCAATTTTTCAATTGATTTGCCATTATAATCATTATAATATAGCTTTCTGTATTTTGACAATTTTCACTTTTCACTTTTTATATTTTTGGCCGATATTAATCTAGCAAAAAAATATATGTAACTTTATAATGTTATAAATACAATATTCTATAAAATGGTATTAATTGGTCAAAATGGTAGTAAATTTGTAGAACGAATTTTGTACGTATTATGAGTACTAGGAAAGGGGATATGCTTATGAGAGCGATTTTAATCGATGATGAGCAATTGCCTTTAATGTATTTAAAAAAAGTGCTGGAAAATAAAATTGATGGTGTGGAAGTTGTTGGAGTATATCAAGATCCTATTCAAGCCTATGAAAACATAAAAACAGATTCACCAGATGTAATATTTATTGATATCCATATGCCTGAGATGAATGGACTAGAAATGGCAGAACGCATTCAGGGAGCTTTTCAAAATATAGAGATTGTATTTGTGACAGGGGATGATAGACATGCTCTTGAGGCGTTTGATTTATATGCATTTGATTACATAATGAAGCCACTTCAAATAGAACGTCTAAAAAAAACTGTGGAACGTTTGCAGCGAAGACTAGATAATCATCAAACAAATAGTAAAGAAAACAAAGTTGAGAATACCCTACTTTACACTTTTAATCAACTTAAGTACCAGAGAGCAGGTTGTGAACCTGAAATTTTTAAATGGCGTACAACCAAGGTGCAAGAATTGTTCGCATATATGTTTCACCATAGGGGAAAAATAGTAGATCGTGAGACATTAATTGAAATGTTGTGGCCTGATTTTGGAATTGAAAGAGGGGCAAAACAGCTTTATACCGCCATTTACCACATTCGTCAAACAATTAAGAAGGCAGGAATTCCTTCCATTTCAATAAGTAGTGTAAACAATTTATATGGAGGATACATAATGCATATTGAAGATATTCTAGTTGATACAAATGAATGGGAAACAAAGCTAAACAAATTAACTCCTCCAAAAAATGATAATATCCACGAACATGAAATCGTATTTAGTGAGTATAAAGGAGACTATCTTGGTGATTACGACTATTTATGGGCTGAGGGGGAAAGGGAAAGACTTCGCCGCCTATGGCTGAATCATGGCTTGATTTTGAGTAGATTTTATCGAGATACTGAGAATATTCAAGCGGCAATTAAAGTAAACCAACGAATTCAACAAATGTACCCAGATAAAGAAGAAAGTTACTTTGAACTGATGAGGCTGTATGCGTCAATAAACAGCTCAACTGCTGTTGAAGAGCAATATAGGCTATTAAGATCTGTACTAAAACAAGAATATGATAGTTTGCCAAGTTTTAATATTACAAATTGGTATGAAAAATGGAAAAGTAAATCCTATTCTTAATACTATGAACTAAATAGAAATATCGAAACTTAACTGAACGGATATAAAGACTAGAGGGGGCTGTCCAGAATGTGTAAATTCTGAGCAGCCCCCTTTACAAATAGTTTATTTCTGCAGAGCAGAAGATTATTTTGCCCATAGTACAATGTAAGGGTGTGTTCTCGAGCGGCGCTGATCACTAAGTAACAAAGGTTGTACAAAAATTTTAAGAATAATCCATTGTTTTAAAGCTAAGGAACATAGTTTTGGGAATTTGTATAGATTTTGTATATATAAAATTGATAAAATATAATTTTGATAATTATTCTCAAGGTTTGTGAGTATTTGTTGAGAGATGGGAGAGATAAAGGTGTATTTGGAAGGAAACTACAACTATTATATTGTTGCGCTTTCGGTTGTGATTGCTATATTAGCATCATACTCTGCACTAAGTATTGCGGCGAAAATTTCTCATTCAAACGGCCGAAGTCGATTTTTTTGGCTACTAGCGGGCTCGTTTATAATGGGAACTGGCGTCTGGTCAATGCATTTTGTCGGCATGCTGGCAATGCATTTTCAAATGCCAGTGAAATACGATGTACCAATGACGTTACTCTCAATGTTAGCAAGTATGATTTCTTCGTTTATTGCATTTTACATAACGAAAGAAAAAGATATTCACTGGTATAAAATTGGAATTGGCGGTTTGATAATGGGAAGCGGCATTGTCACGATGCATTATATGGGAATGGAAGCAATGATTATGCCTGTCGAGCTTACTTATGACAAAGGGTGGTGGGTATTGTCTGTAATGATTGCTTTTGCTGCTTCCTTTGCAGCTTTATTTCTATTTCTACGCTTTCGAAATAATCAATCGCCATTCAGTTGGTTAAGGTGGATGTCCGCGGTAGCTATGGGGTTTGCTATTTGCGGTATGCATTATACAGGAATGAAAGCTGCCAAATTTCATTCTCACTCGGAAATGATAATGGAAAGTGATCCTTATGCAAATTTCTTCCTATTATATGGAGTAACCATCACCATTTTTATTATTCTATTTGTATCATGGGGAGCAGTATTCTTTGATCGGCACGTATTGGAAAAAATGGCTTACCAAGATGGAATTACAGGGCTACCAAATCGCAATGAAATGAATCGCTTTTTTGATACTTATATAGGCGATGAAAAGATTGGTGTTTTATTTCTTGATCTAGATCATTTTAAGGCGATTAATGATACTTTAGGACACCATACAGGTGATTTGCTCATTCAGGAAGTTGGCCTTCGCTTGAAAAAGTTTATTAAGAAAGATCAGCAAGCCTTTAGGATAGGCGGAGATGAATTCTTAATCATCGTAAAAAATTGTGATCAGAAACGAGCTGAACGATTAGCAGAGGAGATATTGCTAAGTATTAAGGAAGTTTATCAGATTGACGGAAATGAACTATATATCACGGCAAGCATTGGCATTAGCATCAGTTCGATAAAAGATTCCGAACGTTCTATGCTGCTTAAAACTGCAGATACGGCGATGTATAAAGCAAAAGGGTTAGGTAAGAATCAGTATTGTGTTTATAACGATACAATGGGAATGAAAGAAATACGTAAAATGGAATTGGAAAAAGACCTACAGAGAGCACTTAAAGATAAACAATTTTATCTGATGTATCAGCCAAAGTGGAATGTTAAAACGAATAAACTTGCAGGGTTTGAAGCACTATTGCGCTGGAAACATCCAAGACTAGGGGTGATTTCTCCAGCTGAATTTATTCCAATTGCAGAAGAAACGGGACACATCGTACCAATAACTAGATGGACTTTAGAACAAGCTTGCATTCAATGTAAAGAGTGGCAAGAGAAGGGGGATATTCATCCAATTTCAGTGAATATTTCTATTAGGCTTTTTCAAACTGACAAGTTAGCAGATTTCGTTCAATCGGTGCTTGAAAAGGTAGAGCTGGATCCCAATTTGCTGGAGCTTGAAATCACTGAATCTATGGTGCTATTCGACGTGGAAGACATAGTTAGACAACTTCAAAGTATTCGAGCTCTCGGAGTGAAAATATCAATGGATGATTTCGGTACGGGGTATTCCTCTATCGGACTGCTTGATCGTCTCCCTATAGACTCACTAAAATTAGATCGGTTATTTACGAATGATTTAGAAACTCCAAGTAAACGTGCTATTATCAATGCAATCCTTTTAATGGCAGAAAACTTGCATTTAGATGTTATTGCAGAAGGTGTTGAAAGTCGGGAGCATATTGAATCATTAACACAGTTAGGTTGTAATGTGATGCAAGGCTATTATTATGGTAAACCGATGGAAAGTGAAGATGTTGATGATTGGGTTAAAAACAATAAAGAAAGAGCTTTAGATTTTGTTGCAAATACAGTCAGCGAGCTGTAAGTCTATAGATAAATAAATGCTAAAACTTTATATTAAATTTTCGCTTTCTAATATGGGGGGCATTTAAAAAAAATAGAAGTTAGACGTCGGAGGTTCATACTGCTTTCAGTAGTAAATAACCAATTTGGTAGTTAAATATTTTAAAAACTAACTAATATAAGCAAATCCTGAAAATTAAAATGAACTTTCGGGATTTGTATTTTTATATTCAATTGTAATAGATTACTTCTCTCTATTAGCATTTAAATGAAGTGTTTTTTATTTTATATATCCATGAATAGTATCCGCCAAGAGTGAGGTTTTGGTAAATATTTACCACCTATGAACAGCACTTCTTATATGGTAATATCATAGTTGGTTAATTTGTTGATACTTGTAGGAGGAAACACCTTGTTTTATATTAAAAAGCTCATTTCCTTTTCTCAAAAACAGAGTAGTATTAAAAATATATTTGATAATCAGGTGCATGTTCATTATGATGAATTACTTTTATTTTTAAAAGAACAAGGAGGCAATCATGCTTCGCATTTAATATTTTTAAAAGATAAAGAACAATTCTGGACTAAAGATAGAAATGCACTTATTGTTTATAAGCAAATCTTCAATAAATTGGTAGTACTTGGTGATCCTATTGGAGATGAATCATACATACATAATGCAATTAATGAATTCAATGAATATTGTAAATTGAAAAATTTGAAACCAATCTTTTACCAAACGAGCCCTCGATATATGCAATATTATCATGAGTCTGGATATCGCTTTGTAAAGTTGGGGGAGGAGGCGATTGTAAAACTTGCGGGATTTTCTCTCGAAGGAAAAAAGGGAGCAAAATTACGAACTAGAATAAATAAATTCTCCCGTAATGGGTTTACATTTCGTGTTGTAGAACCTCCTTATTCAAAAGAACTTCTTTTAGAGTTAAAAGCAATTTCTGATTCATGGTTAGGTGGAGGAAAGGAAAAAGGATTTTCAGTTGTTTCTCACCGAGAAGACTATGTTGCTCGTTTCCCAATAGCTCTTATGCATGATCCAGAAGGAAAAATTATTGCATTTGCCACCTTGGCAACAGATTACAAACAAACCTTGATAATTGACCTTATGAGAAAATGTAAACAAAGTCCGCATGGAACGATGGATGTATTATTTTTACATATTTTTGACTGGGCAAAAAACAAAGCCTACCAAAATTGTAGTTTAGGAATGGCCCCATTATCGAATGTAGGAAATTGCAAGCATTCATTTATTAGTGAAAAAATCATTCGTTGTATCTATCTTTATGGAAATAAAAAGTACAATTTTAAAGGGTTAAGAGAGTTTAAAGGTAAATTTGCTACAGAATGGGAACCAAAGTATTTGGCATATAAAAAATCATTTTTACCAATTATTTTCCTTCAACTTGTTTTATTAATAAATCGTAAACAATCATCCAGAGAACCTTTTCCAGGCAAAGGGAAAGTTATTGCGAAAAAAGGTAATAAGTTGCGTTATGAATAAAGAAATAGAATTCTTTGTAGTGCGTTTATAGAAGGATTAGAACTAGAAAAATTTTGAGAGGGAAGAACGGTGTTGTTGGGTAAAGGTTTATTTCAAAAGTTTATTAAATATAGTTTTGTAGGTTGTATTAGTACGTGTATTTACTTTCTTTCTGTTTTTGTTTTAGTAGAACGATTTCACAATGAACCTGTAATTGCTTCAGCTATTGCCTTCATTATAATGACTATTGTTTCGTTTTTTTTGAATGTACGTTATACATTTGGTAGTAATGTTACATATCAGAAACTATTGCGTTTTTTTATTGTATCCACAATTGGTTTTACACTGAATTTCTTGCTAATGTTTTTTATTGTACGTATCCTTGATTATCACTATTTTGTAGGGGAGTTAGTTACAATTTTAGTAATCCCTATTGTTAATTTTATATTAAATAACTATTGGACTTTCCAATCACAATATTAAAATGTACTTAATCCTTAATTGAAAATAATAAATTTTGCATTCTAACATCACGATGATATATACATAATGATTTGTAATTCTCGGACACTCTTTATAGGGTGTCTTTTTTGTTCATTTTAGTTAATTATATATATTTGGCTTCCTAATAAAGTAAATTAGCATTTATTATTTCACATTTTTAAAAGATGATTAGTAGTAATATTCTATCTATTCAGAATTAATAAAATTAGAAAAATGACCCAATCCACATGGTATTATTACGTCATAATGTAAATAATTACAATAAAAGCAAACTCATTGAAAAATGAGGACGCAAAGCTTCAGGTCTAAGGTTCATTGCTATGACGGCTGGGTTGCAATCTATTATGAATACAATTTTTTTCTAACATTTTGCAACCCTTTTTTCAAAGGGCTTTTTTTTGTAAGTAAATGTTTTTTATTTTAAATTTCCAATTTATAAAGAACGTTTATAAAAGGCTTTAAAATAAGCAATTGGAGGAATGACAATGGATTTTAAAAGTGTACAACAACTATTTCCAAGTGAGGATGGAAGCAAGCTTCAACAAAAGGCATTCTTAAAAAATATTGAAAACTTGGTAATGAACATCGACAATTTAAAAAATCCTAACAAATCTACGTTAGGTACTATTCAAGAAAAAAGTGATGATTTTTATAAAGAACTTATAGAGAATACAAATACACCTCAAACGGGAATTGAAATGGAACAAGTTGTCCATGAGTTAATAAATCTCTCAAAGGGAAGTCCTTATCAAACAAGAAACTATGTAACTAATTCTATTCCGCTAGCAAGTATTCCGGGAGTTATCGGCCAATTAACAGCATCTTTATTAAACTCAAATAGTTTGTGGGATGTTTATGGACCAGCAGCGACAGAAGCAGAGGTTAGAGTTATTTCGATGATGTCAAAGATAGTGGGATATGATTATACAAAAAGCTGGGGCTATACGACATGGGGTGGTCAAGGAGCTGTATTTAACGGCTTGCGGCTTGCGATTGTTAAGCAATTTCCAAACTCAAATAAGGAAGGCATTCCAAATAACTTATATTGCTTTGCTTCTGAAAATGCTCATTATAGTTTACTAAAATCTGTTGAGGCAACTGGAATTGGGAGCAATCATTTAATAACTGTTAAAGCAGGATCAGATCATTCCATGGACTTAGATGATTTAAGATTAAAACTGGAAAAAGTCATTCAAAATGGAGGAATTCCAGTTTATATTGTTGCAACTACAGGAGCAACTGATAGTTTTGGAATCGATGATGTTAAAGCAATTAAAGAAATAGCTGCTGAAATAGAAGAGAAATATCAATTAAAACCAATTCATATTCATGCGGATTCTGCGATGGGCGGATTTTATAGCTTTTTCCGTGAATATGATTTTATGAACAATCCACTTCAATTTGAAGAAGAAGTATTAACAAGTCTGAAGAAAATAAATAATCGAATGAAATATATTCATCTTGCTGATAGTTGTTGTTTTGATTTCCATAAACTTGGACAAAACCCTTACAACGCAAGCCTTTATTTAGTTAAAAATGGACAAGACTTTGGCTTACTTGACCTAGAGGAATTTGATACACCGTATGTAGGCAATCGAGGCTATGGAAGCTACCATACAGGATATACTTTAGAATGCTCGCGAATGGGAAGCGCAATTTCCATCTATGCATCATTATTAGCTTTTGGTGTGGAAGGTTATCAACAATTACTAGCTAACTATATTCGTGTAAATTTAGCTTTCCGTAAAAAATTAATAACAAATTTCCCTAGAATAGGTATTACTAATAGCGAAACAATCGGACCAATTACTACTTTTAGATTGTATGAGAATAAAGCAAAATGGGATCTTGAAATAAGCGGAAAATTAAAGGTCGATGAAATTGAAAAAACAAACGAATTAAACGATCGATTATTTGAGATTTTAGGTAAAAATCGTGAAGATGTATTCTTTGGAGATACAAAAAAACAATGTATGGTATATGCTTCAGATTCAAAAGAACGACTTCCAGTTTATGTAGCAAAGTTTTTCTCAATTTCTCCTTATACAACAATAGAACATTTAGACCATATTACCACAGCTCTAGACAGTGCTATTAAAGAACTGGAGGAAATAGAAAATGAAGTTCTTATCTAAATTTAAACATTCTATTCTTATGAAATATGTTTTAAGTTTTGTCATTCCTATTGCAATATTTTCAATTTGTTTTAGCTTCATTCTATACACATTTTCACAAAGTATCGTAAATAACCATGTGCTAGTGCAATTTGAAAAAAACCTTGAGTTATTAGTACAAGAGGCGCAGTTGGAAATTGACCCATCTGTTGCGGAGGCTGCGGATGATGGAAATCAACAACAATATCAAGAACTTTTAAACCTTCTAAATAATTTTGCTGAAAAACATGATTCGATTCAGTTAATATATATTTTGACACAAAAAGATGGTAAAAGTTATATCGTTGGAGTTAACGGTGATGACTTATATGGAACAGAATATGCGATAACTGGGGAAATGAATAAAACATTCACGGAAGGTTCAACTGAAATAAGTGATATTTATGAAGATGAATATGGGGTTCATAAATCCATCTCTGCCTCTCTTGAAGGAACGAATATGTTAATAGGGATAGATATTGATGCATCGTTCATTCAAAAGTTGTTGTCAAATATTTTAGCTGTATCCATTATTACATCCTTGGTATTTATTATAATCGGAGTGGCTATTGCTTTCGTAGTAAGCAAGAAAATTATCAATCCACTTATTTTAATTCGAAATTATGTAAGCCGTGTAGCTGACGGGGATCTATCTATGGATGAGCTCAACATAAAAGGGAAAGATGAAATCGCTCAATTAGCTGAAGGTATTCAAAGGATGGTGCAAAGTTTAAACGAATTAATTGCTTCCATCTCAGTAAACGCAGACACAGTAGCTGCTACCTCTGAGGAACTTATGGCCGGTGCAGAGCAAACAAGTCAATCTATTAACCAAATTACTGGGGCAATTCAAGAAGTATCTAGTGGTATGGAAAATCAAGTATCCCATATTGAAAATATGAACGATAGCGTATCGAATATTTCTAGTAGTATGCAACAGATTTCTGAGAATATAGGTATGGTTGCGAACAATTCACAAAAAACAACTAATATTGCGGAAAATGGCAGCAAGGTTATTGAAAATGCTGTGGAAAAAATCCATTTCACTTATAAGACAATACAAGAAACTTCTGATGTAGTGAACCGTTTAAGTGATTATACGAAAGAAATTAGTGACATTGTAACAATCATAACTGAGATTACAGATCAAACAAACTTACTGGCATTAAATGCTTCAATTGAGGCAGCACGTGCTGGTGAACATGGGAAAGGGTTTGCTGTTGTTGCCGAAGAAGTTCGTAAACTGGCTGACCAATCTAAAGATGCTGCTAACCATATAAGAAGCAAAATTGAAATAATTAAGGATGAAGCTGCAAATGCGGTTGAATCCATGGCTGTAGGCTACAATACTTTAAAAGACGGTGTTTCATCGTTCGAACATGTCGGTGTTGACTTTGGTAATATTTTGGAGTCGGTTAATAGTGTCAACAATCAAATTATAGGGATTAATCATGCAATCGACGAGATGAACAAGGGAATACAACTTATTTCAGCTTCAATGAACGAATTAAGTGCTATTTCCACTCAAACATCTGGAAATATTCAAAACGTTGCTGCTTCTTCTGAAGAGCAATCAGCAACTATGGAAGAAATCTCTTCATCAGCAAATAGTCTTTCTCAAATGGCAGAAAACTTAAATGAGGCAGTAAATCGATTTAAGTTATAAAATCTAATCAGGATAGCGTATTTTGGAAAACGAATTGGGATAAAAGGGGAAATATTTCCTAGAGAAAGGAAAAGAATAAAAGTGTAGAAAAGGATTTTTTACTTTTCTTCACTTTTTTAAATCTCGCTAGACTATGAAATTCCAGTCCTGTCTATTTGTCTACAATGGCAGCAAAAGAATGTTAGCTTGAAGGTTCATTTGCTGTCTCTATATTTTTAGATGAATTCAATAATACAACTCCTCCAATAATCATTAATATTCCAAAGACCTTTAGTGAGGTAATAACTTCTCCCCATACAACTACACCAATTATGGCAGTTAACGCTGTTCCTATTCCCGACCAAATGGCGTATGCTAAACTTAAGGGGACTGTTTTAAGACACATGGATAAGCAATAAAATGACAATGCATAACCGGCAATTACCCCAATAGAAGGGGAGACAATGGTAAACCCCTCAGACATTTTTAGCATTGTAGTAGCAAAAATCTCTCCAACAATAGAGATCGCCAAAAATATATATCCTTTCATCTATCTTCCTCCCATTCTAGAATTAATGGGTTCCGCCCATATTTAATAAAATTACTCCGAAAATAATTAAAACTAACCCAAATAGTTTTTTGTTATTAAACTCTTCTTTGTAAATGATAATGCCAACTATCGCAGTAAGTGCTGTTCCCACACCTGCCCAAATAGCATAAGCTACTCCTAGTGGCAGCGTCTTCAAAGATAAAGATAAAGCATAGAAAGCAATACCATATCCAACGATTACCCCAAGAGAGGGGAAGAGATTTTTAAAGCCGTTTGTTATTTTTAACATTGAACTGCCGAACACTTCACTAACAATAGCTAAGATTAATAGTAAATATGCACCCATGAGGATTCCTCTCTAGTCACTTGTAATAGATATGAATTTTTCCTTTAGTAATGATTGATACAAAGTTTATTGTGCAGTCTAGATGTTTTTTTGTAAAGCTTAGTAAACACGTCAATGTTTTGAACGAGGGAAAATTAATCTTTTAATTCTTCTTAATTTTGGTTGATCTTGGGTATGGTAATACATTAACATTCATATATGATTATATGTTCATATATGTATTTTTGGAAGGTGGGACTTTAATGTATAACACAATTGTAATAGGAGCGGGACAAGCAGGTCTTTCAATTGGGTATTACTTAAAACAAAATAGTGATAAATTTATAATATTGGATAAAGGGCAGGAAGTCGGAGATAGTTGGAGAAATAGATATGACTCATTAGTTTTATTTACACCTAGAATGTATAACTCTTTACCAGGTCTAGTGTTTGAAGGAGAGACACATGGATTTCCATCGAAGTTTGAAGTTGTAAATTATTTAAAGCGATATACAACTACATTTAACCTGCCTATTAACCTTGAAACTGAAGTAGTAAAAGTATCTAAAATCAAAAATGTTTTTTACGTAAAAACTAATCAAGGCGTTTTTAAATCGAAAAATCTAATTATTGCAACTGGAGCATTTCAATATCCAAAGATGCCACTATTTTCAAGGGATTTGTCAAAAGAGATTTATCAAGTTCATTCTTCCCAATATAAAAATCCTAGCCAGCTAAAAGACGGAAATGTACTTATTGTCGGTGGTGGGAATAGTGGGGCGCAAATTGCAGTCGAGCTATCGAAAGAAAGGGAAACATACTTAGCAATCAATAAAAAAATATCGTACTTGCCTTTAAGTATCCAAAATAAAAGTATTTTTTGGTGGTTTGACAAACTGGGTATTTTAAAAGCGAATACAGATTCCTTTTTGGGTAAAAGGATTCAAAAAAGAGGCGACCCTATATTTGGCTATGAATTGAAAGATGCTATTAAAAGAAAAGAAGTAACGATAAAATCAAAAGTAATTGCTGGGAAGGATAATCAAATTACCTTTGGAGACTTGTCTACTTTAAATGTGAATAATATTATATGGGCTACTGGTTTTGAGTCAAAGTATCCTTGGCTAGAGATAGAAGAAGTGTTTAACGAAAAAGGACAAATTATTCATTCTAGAGGTGTCTCAAATATAAAAGGACTTTACTTTATCGGTCTGCCTTGGCAGTATCGTCGGGGATCAGCGTTGATGCAAGGAGTAGGATTTGATGCAGAGTTTATTGTTCAACATTTAAAACATTTTTCAGAATAGTAGTAGATTTTTTATATAAGCGTGTAAATTACATGTTGAATGTTAAAAACGAACAAAGTAAACTTCTTGATTTTAAAACGAGGAACATATATTTAAATAATCACAATTATATAGATCTCAAAATAATCGTGTAAGGTCTATTATTTGAATGGATAATTTTACTGAAAGAAGGTTGAATAGTGGAATTGGAGATTCAGGAAAATGATGCAATTGTAGAAAGAAAAATCTGCTATGATTCAAAAATAGTTGAGCATAAATGTAAACTACTACTAGCAGAGCAGCAAAGGGTAGTACTTTTACATAAAATCGAACACTCTTTTTCTATGATGGCTGGTCAAAAGAAAAAAACTATCCCTAAAGGCAGTTATACAATTGCGTATTATTGGATGGACAAGCCTTATAATCTATATTTTTGGAAAGATGAAAAAGGAAATTATATAGGAGCTTATTTTAATATTGTTAAAAATACAAAGTCCTTAGATAAAATAATTGAATTTGAAGATTTGATTATTGATGTTTTAGTCCTTCCTAATGGAGAGTACTTTATTTTGGACGAAGATGAGCTGCCGGAGCCTTTGGAGCAATTTGAGAATGGGTACGTACAAAAGGCTTTAAACTCTTTATTGGACGTAATAAGTGAACTTATTCAGAATGTAAAAGCAGAAACGGAAATGTTACTAAAAATGGATAGAAGCAATAGTCTTACTGCAATAAAATAGTTTTTTTATCTCTACCTATATTCAAGTTTCAATATTAATTAACTTGATTTCAACTTGGAGTGAATTTTTAATTAGTTATTTAATATTTCGAAACTAAAAACAATCTCTTCCACTATGTGAATGTAGGAAGAGATTGTTTTATATTTGAAGTTAAATTGCCCAATCCCCATTACGGAAAATTGGTACAATTGTGCCGTCTTGCTTAATGCCGTCGATATTCATTTTATCGGAGCCAATCATGAAATCAACATGAACCGTTGATGTATTCATACCCTGTGCTAACAATTCTTCTTGGCTCATCGATGTTCCTCCTTGAATTGTCGTTGGGTAAGCCGAACCAATTGCTAAATGGTTTGATGCATTTTCATCATATAGCGTATTAAAGAAAGTAATGCCTGATTGTGAAATAGGGGATGGATCTGGAACGAGTGCTACTTCACCTAAACCAGTTGCTCCTTCATTTTCAAAGACTAATTTCTTAATTGCTTCATCGCCTTTTTCAGCAAAAATTGCAATGATTTTACCATCTTTAAAATGAACTTCGATTCCTTCAATCAATGTCCCTGCGTAACTGAGCGGCTTAGTGCTGCGAACTACACCTTCCATACGGCGAGTATCAGGAGCTGTAAACACTTCCTCTGTTGGCATATTGGCAATAAATTCTTCACCTTTTGGATTATAGCTTTCAGCACATGTCCATATATGATTTTTTGGCAAGCCTAAGGTTAAATCAGTACCAGGAGCTGTATAGTGAAGTGCATCAAACTGGATTTCATTTAGTTTTGCAGCTTTTTCATTTAATGTCTTTTTATGGAGATCCCATGCAACAATTGGGTCTTCTTCATATACCCGACATGTTTTGAAAATTTGATCCCATAATGCATCAACCTGTTCTTCAGATGTTTCAAGGTTGGGGAATACTTTAGCAGCCCATCCTGCACCAGCAGCAGCCGCAACCGTCCATTTCAAATCGTCATTTTGAGTAGCTTTTCGTTGGATATGGAAGGCTTTACTAGAAACATTTTGGTAAGCAGCAACCTTAGCAGGATCTACATCATTTAATAGACCCGGGTCACTTGAGATAATTGAAAGTCTGCTAACACGGTGATTTAATACATGATCTTCTGATTCATCGATTTCATATTGCGGAATATTCGTCAGCACTTCTGTAGGCTGATGAAGGTAATGCAATTTGCTAATTTCATCGTCAGCCCATTTCACAATGACTTTTTGTGCACCTAAAGCGTAGGCTTCTTTCGTTATTAAGCGTGCTAAAGGAGCCTGATCTACAGCAATTGTCATCTTTACCCAATCTCCAGGCTGCACGTTAATTCCTTTTGCAACTAATAACTTTGCGTATTTTTGTAAATTTTCCTCAAAATTCGGTAACATATTTAATTCCTCCAATTTTTATATCTACTACTTATATTGTACCCGGTTCACACATAATTCAGAAACAATTCGGCACTACTTAAACCGATTGTATAATAGCCCTGTAAAATAGTTGCATATTATTTTGTGAATCGATTTGCATAGCAGCTTGCAACAAAAGAATCCGGTTTGATCTTCGCCTTTAAACCAATGGAATTCATTCGTGAAATCATTTCCTTTACAAAGATTCGCGTTTTATTTCTTTCTCCTGAGCCTATGTCAATATGTCCTTCAATCGTTAAGCTTGCACCTTTATAAATGTTTGGCAGAACAATTTGTATAAGCTGTTCCTTTTTATCTTCAGTAAATAATGAAACGACTTCTTCTGTTAAGGTGGTTTCATATGAAATTCGTTCATGCAAGTTTTCCATTTTTCTAGGTAAAATGACTTTTCGAAAGCAAGCCCAAACTCCTTTTCGCTCCTGCTGAATCACAATACCTGTAATAAACTTCGTTTCTCTACTATAAACCTGTGAATCTGTTCCGAACATAAGCTTGAAATTTCCGGTGGGATCTTTCTCCATAAACTGCAATATATTTAAAAAGACTTGTTCAAAAGGCATGTTTTTTTGACTTAAATTTTGAAAGGTACCATTAAATACATTATCGTTTATCATGTTCCCTACCTTTCTCTTCTTAGTCGATTAATTAATATAGTTTATGTAGGAAATATACTTAGTACAATACAATTAATGAAATAGAAAAAAGAAAAACAAAAGGGGGCGTCTCATAATGATATGGGACGTCCCCATTGTGCGATGAAAGGCAAGACCGTATTTGTACCAAAAGTGGAGCGGCAGATACAATTTATCTGTATCGAAAACGAAGTGACAGATACAATTTATCTGTATCGAAAACGAAGTGACAGATACAGAAGTTTTAAAGGACTTTTATAATATAAAGAAATTGCCCCAGAAGTTTGTAATACTTCCGAGACAGCCCCCTTCTTTCTTTAAAATTCTCCTATGCCATTGAATGGAATATAACTTATAACAGTGCCAGGATTATCTAACTGAGGTTAATTTCCTTAATAATTTATACATAGGCTAAATCTTAAATGGTTGAACATTTTCTGGATATTAAAGGAGTAATGCTGAAATTATTTCATTGACTAATCGTATACAAAAGTATACGATAATATCAGAGGTATACATTTGTATACGGAGAGGAGTTTGTGTTTTGAGAGGAAGATATGATAGAAGGTATCGAAGAGATGATAAACATTTTGCAGATGGACTCAATTGGGAAGAACATCGTCATTCAAGGGGTGGCGGCCATAGGAAAAGAGAACATCATCGAGGTGCAAAAACATTTCGTCGGGGAAGAGCAATTGAATTTTTAAACAGACTGAATGTAAAGCGTTCAACATTAAAGCAGCAATTAGAATCACCGGAGCTGCAAACTATTAATCCTATTATAGTAGGTGAATTAAAGGCTGTTGAAATGATTATTAATGAATTTACTGAGCTGTTTGAAATTCATGAAGATGAAATTAATCAACAGAATTCAATTGAAATTACAAGCGAAGAACTTGGAGATAACTCTTCAGAAGTGTAATTTTCGAAGAGCTTCGGAATACATTTGGATTATATAGAAGATTGGGGATATGTATATGTTTGTTCAATTAAGAAAAATGACAGTATCAGAAGGAAACTCTGAGAAAGTAGTAGAGCGCTTTAGCAAAGCTGGGATACTTGAAGAACAGGAAGGCTTTGTTGACCTAAAAGTACTGGTGAAGAAAGTTAGACGTGGTGAAGAAGAGGTTATTATTTTAGTAACTTGGGAATCAGAAGAGTATTGGAAGCAGTGGGAAAAAAGTGATGCTCATATTGCAGGTCATAAAGCAAACTTGAATCAGCCGAAGCCAGATTATATTTTAAATACTGAAGTAGGTAAATATGAAGTAAGAGCAGTAAAAAAACCAATAATAAAAGAGGATTAATCATTTAATGGCATAGTCAATTTGTTTCCTTTATGTAGGGGAACTAAGTCCAGCGCGATGCATTTTTTTAGATTATGGGTGCTAAACATCTATTTATTGTTTGGTTAGTTATTCGGCATTTAAAATCTAAGTAAAAGGGCTTCTCTTTTAGCCCTTTTTATGCATTACTAAACCTTTTTACTATAATGAATTCTGAGTGCTGCTTGATTTTTTCTAAAAGACACACTAAAATGATACTAGATTTATTGAGGAGGGTTATTAAAAAATGACACATTCTATGAGACTTCGTTTCCCAAATTTGAACCAGTAATTAAATACGGTCAAATGCTCTGTTTTTTTTGATGCAGAGTTAAGGGATTAGTCTGTCCTTTTTTAATAATCTTCAAAATACTTGAGGAAAGGTAGATTATTCTGCTTTTCCTTTTTATCTGCCCTTTTTATTTTAAGTGGATTATTTAATGTGGCAGTTATCTAAATATAAATGGAAAATTCCTTTACTCTAAATCACAGGCATTTGTCTGTGATTTTTTTAATAAAAGGCAGGAGGAAAAACCATGCAATTTTTATTATTCTTTTAATACGAGCTTGAATTAGAAGCTCGTATCGATCCTAGCTATCGATACGAAATCACAATATTTCGGAGGTAGCAATAATGGAACAAATTTGTTTTGAATTAGAAAATATAGAAGTTATTTATTTAGATAAAGAAATTTTAAAGATTGACCGATTAGCAGTACATCAATTTGACAGAATCGGTATAGTTGGAAAGAATGGCGCTGGGAAAAGCACATTAGTGAAGTTAATGGCAGGGATTGTTCAGCCAACAAATGGGAAGGTAAAACGCCATGTGGAAAGCGGATATTTTGAGCAACTTGAAGCTCCAAAAGCCCGGGATGCAGATCCAGCCTTACTTGGAAAGTTATCCGTTCCGCAAAATTCTGAGCAGCTAAGCGGTGGAGAACAAACAAGGATGAAGCTGGCACAATTGTTTACTCAATATTACGAAGCTTTACTCATTGATGAGCCTACAACTCACTTAGATCAAGATGGCATTGCATTTTTACTTGAGGAGCTAAAATATTATTATGGAGCACTCATATTAATTAGCCATGACCGTACTGTTCTAGATGAACTCGTAACAACAATTTGGGAAGTACATGAAGGTCAGGTGCGTGTTTATTCAGGGAATTACAGTGATTATATTGTACAAAAGCAGCTAGAGCGCGAGCAGCAGCGTCAAGCTCATGAACAATTCATGAGAGAAAAGATCCGACTCGAAAAAGCGGCACAAGAAAAAATGAAAAAGGCTGAAAAAATTGCTCAAGCAGGAAGTATGTCAAAGAAGGAATCAAAGGCAAAGGCGAATCGCATGTTTGAAACAAAATCTAAAGGCACAAGCCAAAAAGCCGTTCAACGTGCTGCAAAAGCAATCGAGCATCGAATGGAAAGACTTCAAGAAGTGGAGGCTGTACAAGAGGACAAGAAAATTGTGTTCCGTCAGTCTAAAGCTTTAGAACTGCATAATAAATTTCCAATTATGGCAGACCGACTGACACTGCAAATTAATAAAAGAGTATTATTAGAAGAGGTAAGCTTCCAACTGCCGCTTGGATTGAAAATAGCAATTGGAGGTCCAAATGGCTGCGGGAAAAGTACATTACTTCGCCATATTATAAATAATGGTCCAGGGTTAACTATTTCCCCAAAAGCAAAGATCGGTTATTTTCATCAAATGAGTTATCAATTTACAACAGATGAAACAGTCCTACAATTTGTGAAGAATCGTTCCGACTATGATGAAGGTTTATTACGAAGTGTTTTATACTCAATGCAATTTATAGGCACTGATCTACAAAAAAATGTGAAGTTATTAAGTGGAGGAGAAGCAATAAGACTTCAACTTTGTCAATTATTCTTAGGGGATTTTAATATTCTAGTGTTAGATGAACCGACTAACTTTTTAGATATTCATGCAATTGGAGCCTTAGAACAGTTTATGGATGCATACGAAGGAACAATTATTTTTGTTTCCCACGATCAAGCATTCATTAAAAAGGTGGCCGACGTAAAATACTTGATTCATAACAAAAAATTAAAGCAAGAGTAATTTAAGTCAAATCTGTGTAAACAGTCAAAGGTGGCGATGGAAATACTACAGTTTTTTCACCGCCACTATTTTTTTCTTTTAGTTTACAGAGATAATAATTAATGATTCCATTTTTTGTGGGTGAGCAACAACAGGGTTTTTTCGGGTTCACAATGGAACGATATGGTTTTACTAAAATTAAAGATTTTGGCCACTTCATATTAGATGTTGCGGTTGTTTATTAGAAAGTTCTATTTATATATTATTAATTTGGATGGGGTTGTCATTTTTTGTTGTTATTATTGAAGTATTTATTTGACATAAATCAAACAAAAAACTAATTCCATTAAAAGGGCACTTTCCTTTCATTACGGGGAAGATTAAGTGTGTATTATAGGTTTTTTTTGTGGTAAAATTTGGATTGAATTGTGGAAAGTATATAACCAAGTGGAGATTACATAATGGAAATGGGATTAAAAATATTAAGTTTCTTAATTACAATAGCAATTACATTTATAATTTGGAAATCCCCATCAACATGGGAGGAAGAAAAGCCTTCAAAGAAAATGAATAAAAAAATTTGGTTGCTTATTGGAATAGACATAATCCTATTTGTATTAATAATTCTAATATAACTTCACGAATTTTCATTTTTATGCCAGCTAATAAATAAACCTGATTGTGAAGTAAAAGACTACATCTATTGAAATATAGATCTGGGGGAGTTAAAAAATGCAATTATACACAGAGCATTATATTTCTATCTTACTCTTAATTTCATTTGGTTTTTTTTATATTACTACAGCCTTGTTCACAGGAACAAATGAACCATATAGAGATTTGTTAATTACAATTGCAGTTGTCCACTATGTTATGTCGAAACTAATAACTATAAAAACGTACGAAAAAAACAAGAGAAATAAGAGAAATTAAGATGGGAGAAGAGATTAGTCTCTCAGAAAATTAATATCTAACAAAACTCTAAGTATTTAATTTAGAAAGTTATTTCTTAAAAATAAAATTGGATTGTATAAAAAGGTCATACCGTTTTGAAAAAAGATGAACCTGAATTTCTATTCTATAATAAAAGAATTGTTATCAGCTGCCCTTTATAGATAATAGTGACGTATCGTAATGATTAGTTGGTAAATAATGGGAGGATTTTATGGCTTCAAAAATACCTATATCAGTACAAACTATTTTAAGTGAGTATATTTCCTTATTTCATGAACGAATTCCCAATACTCTTGAAGGATTATATTTACACGGTTCAATTGCCCTTAACGCTTATATTAACGGGTCTAGCGATATTGATTTCATTGCAATTGTAAACAGTGATTTAACTGAAAAAGAGGTAAAAGTATTATCTAATATTCATCGAGAATTAAAAAATAAATATAAAAAAACGGGAATGGACGGATGCTATCTCCTTTGGGAAGACATAGGAAAGAAACAAACAGAAACAAAAAAGTGTTTATATGTAAACGAAGGAAAAGTAGGTAGGAGTAATCATGTTATTAATCCGATTACTTGGTGGATTTTAAGAGACAAAGGGATTAGCATTATTGGTCCTGAAATAAAATCGTTCCACTTTGATGTTAATGAAAGTGATCTTGTGGATTACGTACTAAACAATATGAACACTTATTGGTTAAATCGATTAAATACAATTGAAAGGTTTAAAAGAATAGCGTTTTTATTCCCAAATAATCTTGTGGAGCGTGAGGTACAATGGTCTATAACCGGAATTTTACGGCAATTCTATACACTCAGAGAACGTGGAATTATTTCTAAAGTAGATGCAGGTAAATATGCACTTAATTATATACCAGAAAGTTGGCATGCAATCATTAAAGAAGCGATAAGTATTCGAGAAGGATTAAACATACGTTACTGTGATTCTAAGAAACAAAGGATTAATGACACAATACAATGTATGAAATACATAATTAATTATTGTAATAAAATGTATAAGAAATGAAGGAAATACTATGACTTTACCATTTACACTAATGCTGCACTAGTTGCAATTAAGCTAATTGAGCGAGACTAATATATATAGTCCAGGAGATGAGAATAAGTTGAAGAAGTTTTTTATTTTACTTGTATTACTGCCATTGTTAGTAGCATGTCAAGAGAGAGATGAACTCCTTTTTATTGGAAATAGTAAAAACTGGTCAGTAGAATTAGTTGTGAGTGTAATAAATGGTTCTGAAAAAAATCAGCTTGAAATAAGATACAATGGAAATAATTTGAATTCAATTGAATCCTTTGATTATTTTGTTGAAAACAATAGGAGGGAAACTACATTTGGAGCAGAAAAGGTTAACTTAGATAAAGATGGTTCTTACAGAAACAATGCCTTGAGCTCTAATAGCCCTTCAACCAAGTTAGAAGATACTTTTAATATTACAATAAATTGGAATGGTTATAGTGAAATCTTTGAATTGAAGAAGAAATAGCTCTTCTTAAAATTTGTGTATATAAGGGAATACCGGCTGTGTAGATTTCCACCACTAGAATAAATAGCACTAAGTTACACAGTTTCAAGGGAAGTTTGCATTTCTCTAAGAACATCCAGTGCCTTTAACACAAAGTAGAATTATTTTTTCACTAAGACAAGTGATATTCAATTTTCAGACGCAATTGTAGAATTAGCCTTAGACTTTTAAACGACAAGTAGCATGCCTCAAAAATTAACCCCGTTCAAAATTTAGAACGGGGTTAGTCATGTTTTATAACTAGTAATCTAATTAATGGCTATTGAGATTATTCTTTTGAAAGCATGCTTTCTATATTTTTTGCTTTCATATTAAAGAGCGGCAGCATTGCAGTAAGACCGATAACAAAAAGAACCGCGGATGTTTCTACAACAGTAACAATTGAAAATTGCTCCATCATTTTACCGGAGATACTCATTGTTAATACCATTGCCCCAGTGAAAAGCGGGCTCAATGTTCCGTTTACTCTTCCAATAAATTCAGCATCCGTATTTTGCAGAATCATCGTATTGATTCCTATTTGAATACAAGGGAAGAGCAGCCCGCAAGCAAATTGTGCTGCGAGTGTAATTGAAAGGTTAGTGGAAAAGCCGATGATGCTCATTCCGATAGCATTTACAAGCATACCAATCATCAATAATCTTTGTGGAGGCACTTTCTTAGAAAATAAGACAGAAGCAGCTCCCCCCAAGATCATCCCAATACCATTTGCTACTAGAATCCATTGTAAGCTTTCCTTTGCTAATCCTAATCTTTCCGTTACAATAAAAACATTAAGCGGTTGAATCAATCCTAAAGCGAGTCCAGCTGATAAAAAACATAATCCAAGAAGCTTCAATTCTTTTTTTCTCAATACATAACGAATTCCGCTCTTCATTTCATCGAATAATGAAGTTTTCTCCTTATCTGTTTCCATTGAATGATCTTTTGGTATAAAAGCAAGCATTAAAGCTGATAGAAGGAATGCAATGCCGGTAATTGCAATTGATACTTCAATCCCAAATTTCTGATAAACTATTGTACCGACTACAGGACCGAACACCATGAATACCGCAAATATTGTTTGATAAATTGACATAGCTGATTGTATCAGTTCAGCACCTAAATGCATTTTAAAAAGCTTCATACCTGATGGCTGAGAAAATTGCGATAAAATTGCTGAAATCAATGTTACGAAAAAGATAATTTTCCATGATCCAAAATGAAGTGTAACAAGTACAGCAAACACGGATATTGCACTTAAAATATCACACCAAACCATCGTTCTCTTTGGCCGCCAGCGATCGGCAAATGTCCCCCCTATAAAGGAGAAAACGAAGATGGGAACAAATTCAGCGACAGAAATCATAGAGACAGCAAATGGGTCTTCATTCGTCTTCTCCATAACAAATAACAGAATAGCAAAATTTCGAACCCAAATTCCCACTTGTAGAAACAAAGCGGAAAGTAAAATGGCGCGAACGAAACGATTACTTAATAATTGACTCATATTATTCCTCTTCTCTTATATATAAAGTGGATATTCTATCTGGGGTTATATATTAGAAAATAAAAAAGACCTCCTATCCGTCATTTTTTGGATAAGAGGTCTATATAGCCACAGAAAAAGACATAGTATACACCGAATACTAAGCTTACGATGATCCTTTTCTAAAAATTATAGACTAATCCCATTCAAAAAATGACTTCGAAATTTTATAAACGAATGTATTTTTTAGAATAGAATTAGTAAATCATCGCCCCATGGTCACCCTTTCGTGTTTAGTGAGTTAATATTACACTGTATTGGATTATTTTACAAGTGTGAAATTTAAAAGAATTTGTAAAGTTAAGAATCCAGGATTTATATTTATTAATGAAAAAAATCCTAACTCACAAACAAGTGAATTAGGATTTTAATAGTTAATCCGAAAATTTAGCACATCATCAAATGAAAAGTAGAAAGAAAAGTGAAGATTAGATTACTTTCCCTTCCTTACGCTTCTTCGCAATATCAGCAGTTGCAGTAAACAGCACGTCAGAAGATGAATTCAATGCAGTTTCACAAGAGTCCTGCAGTACACTTATGACGAAACCAACACCAATTACTTGCATTGCGATGTCATTTGGAATTCCAAACAAACTACAAGCTAGCGGAATCAATAACAGTGATCCACCGGCAACACCTGAAGCACCGGCAGCAGAAACCGCAGAAAGCACCATTAGAATAATAGATGTCCAAATATCTACTTCGATACCCATCGTATTCGCGGCAGCAAGAGTTAGGACAGAAATTGTCACAGCTGCACCAGCCATATTAATCGTTGCACCTAAAGGAATTGAAACGGAGTATGTATCTTCATCCAACCCTAATTTTTTGCACAATGTCATATTTACTGGAATATTCGCAGCTGAGCTACGAGTAAAGAAGGCAGTCAGACCACTTTCTCTTAAAGTTCTTAATACAAGCGGATAAGGGTTTTGACGTGTAAAGATAAATGAAATAATAGGATTTACAACTAGTGCAACAAAGAACATACAGCCAAGTAATAGTACTAGTAGTTGAACGTATTCCTTTAATGCTGAAAGACCGTTTGTTGAAATTGCATCATAAACTAGACCCATAATTCCAAGTGGTGCTAAATCAATGATCCACTTTACAATATTTGTGATTGCGTCAGAAAAATTAGCTATCACTGTTTTAGTTGTTTCAGCAGCTTTTTTCAGTACCAGCCCAAGAAGGATTGCCCATGTTAAAATCCCGATATAGTTTGCGTTTAATAATGCATTGACTGGGTTGTCCACAATATTAAAAAGTAAAGTTTTAAGTACTTCTAAAATACCGCTAGGGGGTGCAACGTCTTGAGCACCTGTTGAAAGCGATAGGTTAACTGGAAATAGGAAGCTAGCAACAACGCCAACAACACCAGCTAATAATGTACCTAATCCATAAAGGACTAGAATCGTTTTCATATTTGTCTGTTTACCACTTTTATGTTTTGAGATGGCACTCATAACTAGGAATAACACTAATATTGGTGCAATGGCCTTTAAAGCACCAACAAATAAAGAACCGAAAATTGAAACCCATTTTGTAGAATCAGGTATAGTAACTGCCAGTAGAATTCCGACAATCATACCAATTAGTATTCGTTTAACTAAACTAATTTGATTCCACTTAAGCATGATGTTTTTCATGATGTTCCCCCGATGTAATTTAGTAAAATATTCTTTTATAACGTACAAATGTATTGTCCAAAAAGACAGTTTAATCAAAAATAGTTTAACATGGTTTTTTAAATTATGAAACAAGTATTTATATTTAAATATACTATTTTTTAAAAAAATCTGATTGTTTTGAGGATTAAGTATAAATAATCCATTTTCAAACTTGCTAATAAATACTAACAATGATTTGATTTCATATTTATCATTTGTCCTTTATAATGAGATAATGTGTATTACTGGATATGGTAGCTAGATTTATTAATCTATAAAAAACGATATTCTTAAAATATAAAAGAAACTAGGTAGTAAATAAGGAGGAGCAAGAATTGACCATTATGAAACAAGAAAAAATGGTTGTTGAAATAAACAGACTTGATGAAAAAGGTTCGGGGCAAGCTGTCATTTGGCGTGAAAATGAACTTGGAAATCCGAAAAAACTAAGATTTACTATCCCACAAACATTGCCTGGAGAAAAAGTGAGTATTCTTGTGGACGTTGATCAAAAATTCAAAAGAAGAAGAAAGGTAATGGCAGAAGAAATTCTAGAAGCACATCCGCAGCGAATTGGTCCTGCATGCCAGCATTTTGAAAAATGCGGTGGTTGCGTATGGCAGCATTTAGAATATGAAGGGCAGTTGCAAGAAAAAACGAACCATGTGAAACAAGTACTTGAGGCACAGGGATTCGACCCAAGTTTAGTACGCGATACTATGGGGATGGATCAACCTTGGCATTATCGCAATAAAATGGAGTTTACTTTCTCTCCGGAAGGTACGCTTGGTTTGCATGAACAAGGTAACTTCCGAAAAATTATTCCACTTGAAACATGCTTAATTGCAGGGGAAGTAATGGTAGATGCAACGATGGAAGTGGCAAATTGGGCAAAAAACCACCAGCTATCAGGCTATAATAAAGACGCCCATGAAGGGTTGCTTCGCCATTTAATGGTTAGACAATCATTTGCAACAGGGGAAATTATGCTTGCTCTATTTGCAACGGAGGCACCAGCTGATCACCTTGCACAAGCAGCAGAGGATTTAGTTAATCGCATTACAACTAAGTTCCCTCAAGTAAAAAGCTTATTGTGGCTTGAAAATACACAATGGGCAGACCGAACGCAATCAGAAGAAACTCATGTGTTGGCTGGGCGAGACTTTATTTATGATGAGATGGATGGATACCGTTTCCGAGTTTGGTTTGATACATTCTTCCAAACAAATCCAACACAAGCTCAAAAACTTGTTGATTTAGCTGTTGAAATGGGACAGCCAAAGAAAACAGAAAAAATGATCGATCTTTTCTGTGGTGTAGGCACGTTCTCACTACCGTTCGCTAGCAGAGTAGGAGAATTAGTAGGTATTGAAATCGTTGAAACATCGATCGAGTCGGCAAAACGTAATGCAAAGGATAATGACATAGACAATGCATCGTTCTTAGCTAAAGATGCAAGAAAAGGTCTTGATCAAGTATTAGAGTATTTTGGTAGACCAGAACTATTATTATTAGACCCACCACGCTCAGGTGCAGGTGGAAAAGTAATGCGAAGAATCGGCCGTTGCCAGCCAGAACGCATTGTATATGTATCATGCAACCCGGATACTTTTGCAACCGATATTAAGGAGCTTGAACCTTTTGGCTATACATTAAAAACAGTTCAGCCGGTAGATTTATTCCCGCATACGACACATGTAGAGTGTGTGGCATTGCTAACTTTAAATGAAAAATAAGATATGGTTTTGATTTATTTAATAATATAAAAAGGGTGTGTACAGTAATGTACACACCCTTTTTATATGAAAAAGTTCATAATTTTATAACATGTTAAGTTACTTATCATATAATTAGTATTTTGAATTATTTATAAATTCCCAATTTTAATTTAATATTATTGATGAGAGCAAAATATAACCATTTGATTTTGTTCCATAAAATTAATTGGGGTAATATTAAATGCAGAATAATTTAAGAAGAGCAATTTGGAAAGCTCATAATAAAAAGTGTTTTTATTGCGATGAATCTGTCTCAATTAGAGAACTACAGATTGACCACTTTATACCCAAAAGTACTGATAAGGATTTAAAAGAAGAAATATTAAAAGAATTAAACCTAGATAGTAATTTCGACTTTAATGGCTTGAAAAATTTAGTTCCCTCGCATACAACTTGTAATAATAATAGAAAAGGTAAGTATGTTCCAACTGCAAAAAGTTTTTCTGGGGTGCTTGTGATTACTGAAAAACTTATGTCAAAAATATTAAGCATAAAAGAGGAACTTGACCAAGAGGAAAAATATGATGAAAATATTTCAAAAATTGATACGTATATTGAAAAGGGGCATACATCCCCAGAAGATTTATATAATTATTTTAATAAAGACGAGTCCGATTTTGAAGAAGAGGAAAGATTTGAAGGTAATTATGTACGAGTTAGTACCAAAAATGTAATGATTCAATGCTTCTTGCCTAAATTCCCCGAACTTAATGGGTCAATGCTCATTACATTCCGCAGTTTACGTATTAGAGATTGTATGATTACATTTAATCATACAGAAATTGTTAATGAAATATTCCAAGGAATAGGTTCGTTACCAGAAGACAACTATAGAGGATTTATAGTATATAACGATGTTAGTGAAAATAGTACTATGATACAGTTAGGAAATAATCGATTTACTATATCGCTAGATGAAGCAAGGCAATTATGTAAGCTTATTGATAAAATAGCGCCTAAATATATTGATAGTATTAAATCTACTGAAAGCATATTAAAGACACGTGATTATACATATTCAAGGAGTGGGAAATTTAGGATTCTTAAAATATCCCGTTTATTATGGAGAGAAATACTTGAGTTTGCAGCTGAACATGATTATGAAAATGGAACGACAGAATGGCATATTTTCGATGGGAGAGCAAGCTATTTAAAAGTTTATTGCGCAACACCTGAAGAGAGCATAAAGGATTACCGAACATTTATTTATCCAGAATTAGTTGATGATTATCTATGGCAGGATTTCTCATCTTCTGATAATGAAGTTTGGTTATGTTGGGAACCATCTATACTGATTGATAATGAGGATGATATTGAAAAACTTCAAAATAATATCGTTTGGAGTGCAGAGTATACCTATAATTGGTTGACTAAGTGTTTAATCCCAACTGTTACTATGTATAGTAGAAACAAAGATAAGTCTGTTATGAGGAGGTTTGGTCAGAAGGAAAAATTCCCTTCGCCATTTGATAATTCTAAATTTACCAAAAGTCAAACATCTCCCCAATTACTATCCGATTTTAATAATATAAAGTCTCTAAGCAAATGGGTACGTAAAGTGCAAAGTTTTTTTGCAGTTCATTCAAAGCATTACTTATCTGTTCATGCTATTAAAGGTGTATTTGAATCTATTTTGGTTTGCCTGAAACTTTGTAAAATAGATATTGAAACTTTAGAATATATCAGTGGAAAAATTAGTGGAAATGATTCAGTCGAATCGGTTATAACAAGTGTTGAAGAAAAAGTAAAAGAATTAAATAATAAAAAAGGGGTTAATGGAAGTAATTTAGAATATGCATTGAGACCACTAATCGCCTTACTCGAAGAAGGCGATTATAAAGAACAGAATGAGGTAATGCTAATTAATGTTCTGGGTTCTTTCCTAGAAGTACTTCAAAAAGAATATATTGAACTCTTAGATTTGGAAAGAGCAAGATTGTTATCGAAATAAATAACTTAGAAATATGCGGTATAAAAATAAAAGGTGACGTTATCGTTACCTTTTTTTGAGTATCTAATGAATTGGTTTTTATATGCCTATCTTCCTTCAAATAAAGGCATTTCAATTTTATTTTTCTATTATACTAATACATACTATTTATGATAGGTTGTTTATATTTTATTCATAGGATAATGACGTACTAACAATAATTTTCTAGGAAAATAGGGGTTTGAAACCCCACAAGCAGAAGCAGCAGGGTTCACCTACACCCAAGACCAACAAGAAGCTTTAAGCTACATCAACTCAATTCGGAAACAAATGGGGTTATCACAAGTAACACTAGACCCATTCTTACCAGAAGCAGCACAGAACCATGCGAATTACGAAAAGCTAATGGTACTGCTTTCGGTCATGATGAAGTAAAAGGAAGTACAGGTTACACAGGTAGTACACCTGCCGAAAGGTTAGATGCACTTGGTTATACTCAAACTGGTGTAAATGGAGAAGTTATATCTCCTGCAGCAAAAACAGTTAAAATAGGCTTAGAAGATTTACTATATGCACCTTATCATAGAGCTATCCTTATACAACAAGACTTAGACACAGTAAGAGTGGAGTACTCAGGAAGTAGTTTAGTTATTACAACTTCAAGTGATAGTCGAATATCTTCTGAATATAATAAAGGGGAGATTTAGTTCAAGGACGTTCTAAAGTGAACAAAACAGTAAATTATTTCATCAAGAGAAAGGATATAAAAAACGTATTAAAACTGATGAAAACGATTGGATTTATTGCCGAAATACTCATCAATTTTAAAAATCCATTACTAATGGGGGTTTAATTCGCTCCCCTTTAATTTTATCAATATTAAAACAGTTTACACATGTTGAGTGTGTGGCATTGCTGGAAAAATTATAAATTGTAGAAAAGCTCGTTTAAATCGTTTATGATTTAACGAGTTTTTTTGTTTTTATTCAACTTTCCACAAGCCTTTTCCACCATGAATCCTTTCAATACCTTGTTCACAAACCCCATAGGAACGCCATGAGCATGTTTCGCAAATAGAATGTATATCAGTGGGGATAACATGTTTACGTACGCGTGATTCAATTTCTTCCCATTTTAGAATTTGACCGATTTTAAGGTCCATTTTCTCTAAGATAACAGCATCTCTTTCGTAAATATTTTGATCCTGGCAATGGTATTCACCAGAGTTGGGATACTTTTCACACAACTGGTCAGGACCTTTTACAAGCTGAACTAAAGTATTTGGATTACTTTTCAAAGTTTGATGAATATGCGTCATATTTTTAACATATTCCTCCGAATACCCCATTCCTCGGTAACCTAGAAGACAAAATAGATGATGACCACGTAGCTTATACATAAACACTTCCACCCAATCTAAAAAATAGTAGGTTAACTAATTCTATAATAAGGTTAACTATATTGATATCATAACATATAGGCAGAGTGTAAAAATAGAGAGTTTATGGAAAAATTGTAAAACATGATTTAACAGTATTCTTCTATTTCTAGAGCGTTTTTTCTGAGATAGTAAATTATCATAAATGGATTATAAAATAATAAATCCTAACTCAAAGATTCAAGAGTTAGGATTTTACTTTTATTAAAGGTTACCAATGATTGAATTTTTCACTTCTGCAAGAGTAGCAGTGCCGCCTAAATCACCTGTTTTAACACCGGATGCTAATGTCTTTTCAATCGCATTTAATACTCGTGTTCCAGCTTCGTAATGACCTAGGAAATCAAGCATCATTTTTCCAGTCCAAATTTGCCCAATTGGATTGGCAATTCCAAGTCCAGCAATATCAGGAGCTGAGCCGTGTACAGGTTCAAACATCGATGGATATTCACGCTCAATATTTAAGTTTGCAGCAGGGGCAATTCCGATACTTCCCATAATTGCGCCTCCTAAGTCTGTTAAAATATCGCCAAATAAATTTGAAGCAACGATAATATCAAAAGCTTGTGGCTTCATAACAAAAAAGGCAGCCAAGGCATCGATATGATTTACTGCTGTATCAATATCAGGATAATCCTTTTTCACTTCTTCAAATACTTCATCCCAAAATGGCATTGAATAAGTGAGACCGTTTGATTTTGTTGCGCTTGTTACATGCTTATTTGAATTTTTTGCTAGTTCGAAGGCGTAACGCATTGCGCGCTCAGTTCCTTTACGGGTAAAAATTGCATTTTGAATGGCAATCTCATCTGCCCCATTATGGATTCGGCCGCCACTATCTGAATATTCACCTTCAGAATTTTCTCGGACAACTGTTATATCAAAATTTTGAGGGTTTTTAAGCGGTGACTCTAATCCTGCTAAAAGCTTTGCTGGTCTAACATTAATAGACTGTTTTAAGCCTCGACGAATCTTTATAAGTAAGCCCCAAAGAGAAATATGATCGGGTACTATATTTGGCATTCCAACTGCACCTAAAAAAATTTGATCGTATTGCTTTAATGTTTCTATTCCATCTTCTGGCATCATTTCTCCATGCTCTAAATAGTAATCACATCCCCAAGGAAAATATGTCCATTCAAATTGAAAGCTTCCATCAAGCTTTGCAACAGTATCTAGCACTTCAATTGCTGCAGGTACAACTTCTTTTCCAATGCCGTCTCCCTCAATGACAGCTATTTTATATGTATTCATTATTCAAACACCCCTGTTTATAGAATTTTCAATTTATTTAACTATAACATAATTTAGCAAATAGTTTCGATAAACTTTATTAAGATAGTATTTTCAAGGTTCACTAATATTTTTTAAATATGTCGAATAAAGTGGTAAAAGAGAAAACCAAAGGAGATGATACAGGCTTGGACAATTATTTAAAAAGTGCTGTTTTTGAACACAGGTTTTGGCTTCAGGTGCTAGGAGACCATTCTCGTTTTATTCATGATTCACTATATCCCTCTGAAAAGGAGGATATTGCGAAGGCTAATTATTTTATTCAACATTTTGATAATCTTCTTTCGCAAGTTGATGAGATAAACACATCTAATGCAATTGCTTTTGCGGAAAATGTTGAAGCCCTAGTTAGTCAATTGAAAGAATTTAAGCTATCTATCATAAAACGTCATTTATTAAGTCAAATGAATATCCATCTTACACCAACCTTTATCAATCATATGGTAAATGAATTAGAGGAGTATCAACGAGTTCTAAATTATCTTAAAGCAGGAAAAGTTCCTCCAATTTTTCATGAATTACATCATCATTTACTTTGGCTGGCAGATGCAGCAGGCCATGCGGGAGCAATTGACGTACGAATGGATGATGTAGAAAAAAGACTAAAGGAAAAAAGTCAAAACTTTACCAAACACTTTGAACAATTTTATTTAAAGGCAGTAGAATTAACTGGTTATCTTCGCTCGAATGTGAAGAAATTCCCAGCACTAAATAAATTTAATAATGATGTAGAAATTGAAATAGAGCTGTTTAAAACGTTTTTGAAAGAACTAGAAGAATTAGAATTAAGTGCTGAAGTGCTAGGTATATTTTCTGCCTCAATGGCTGATCACATGTTAAGAGAAGAACAATATTACTTAATGAAACTAGCTCAGTCAGCAAGTGTATAAAAATTAAAAAAAGAGCGCATTAATTTAAGGCGCTCTTTAAATTTTATTATAAATTCACTTTCTCAAATGTATTTAAAACATTTCGCAATGTATTTAATTCTTCCTCTTCTAAAGGAATCATCGGCAAACGTACACCGCCAACTGGAATTCCATTTAGATTAAGTGCAGCTTTTACAGATGTTGGGTTAGGTGTAGCAAATAAAATTTTCATTACAGGCAATAATCTGCGATGGTCCCGAGCTGCTTCTTGAACATTTCCGATTTGGAATTTCTTAATCATTTCCTGCATTTCATTGCCGATAATGTGGGAAGCAACTGAAATAACTCCTGCTCCACCTATTGATAGTACAGGGATTGTTAAACCGTCGTCGCCACTATATAGGGAGAAATCGTCTGGCGTTTTTTCAATCATTTCAGCCATTGCATCTAAATTACCGCTTGCTTCTTTTATTGCAACGATATTTTTAATTTCGGAAAGGCGGACAACTGTATCAACAGATAAGCTGACAGCACTGCGACCAGGAACATTATATAAAATAATTGGTAATGAAGTTTCTTCAGCGATTGCTTTGAAGTGTTGGTATAAACCTTCTTGTGATGGTTTGTTATAGTATGGTGCAACAAGCATAACGCCATCCACACCTGCATTTTCTGCATGCTTTGTTAATTCGATTGAAGCTTTAGTATTATAAGAACCGGTGCCAGCGATGACTGGAACTCTTCCATCTACAACGTCAACTGCAAATTTAAATAGCTCGACTTTTTCTTCTTCAGTCAGTGTTGGAGACTCTCCAGTTGTACCTGAAATAACTAATCCATCAGTACCATTTGCAATTAAATAGTTAATTAAGTTTTTTGTAGCTGGAAAATCAATTTCACCATTTTGATCAAAAGGGGTTACCATAGCAGTTAAAATTTTACCGAAATTCATTTCTTCTCCACATCCTTAATAAATTTTTATTAAAAAATAGAGGGAGAAGGGCGTTAAGTTAAGTAAACGCAAAAAAGCAACAACGAGGGCTCGTTGCTGCTAAGAAATAAAATTCATTTCTTTGCGTAAGATAGCCCTCCATATAGTTTCCTATATGACAGTCCTGCATTTATTCAACAACAGAACCAGCCTTAAGAAGAATGAGATTCTTAAAAGCTTCGGCAAATTCCCCTTTCCACAATTGTCGTAGGACCTCATTATCCTCAAATTGTGTACTGATGGTCTTTGCTCCTCTATCCTTACTTCAAAAGATCTTGAAATAAGTGAATATTTAATTAACCAGAATAATACATGTTTTTGATTGGAAATTCAAGACTTTTCCTAAGAATTAATAAAATTAATTCTGATTGAAGATAAACTAACGGTTTTCGAGCTAGTCATTAGCTAAAAGTTAGCATACGAACTTTCAATCAGCTGAAATTGATCGTATAACATCTTGTTAACAGGTGTTGAAATACCGTGTTTTTTTCCTAATCTTAATACAGTCCCAGAAAAGAGTTCGACTTCGCTTTGTCGTTTGGCATCAACATCTTGTGCCATTGAAGGTTTTCCGTCTGGACTCAAAGTTCCAAGTACATTTAACCAATAGTGTAAATCCTTTTCGGTTAAAGAAACGCCTTCTTTCTCAGATAAAGCAATGACTTCCCGCATCGCTGCAATCATTGTATTTCTTGCTTCGCCATCTCTTTGAACTTCACCATAATTACTTTTATAGACGGCAACTGTTTGATTTACGCCGACATTTAACATAAACTTGCCCCATAACCTATGAAGCATATTTGTATCTATTTCATGTGGAAGCTCAACTCGAGTGAAAAAATCAGCCACACTTTTAACTTTTTCTGAAACAATGCCAGCTTCTTTTTCTCCGAAGCATAGTAATCCTTTGTTAGCATATGTTAGTTTATTTTCTATTTTTACGGCGTCCATTCCTTGTGCTACACAATATAATATTTTTTCCATTCCATATGTTTGACCAATTATTTCCTCGCTGCTAATGCCATTTAATGCGGATAATATAATTGTATTATGTCCAACATGATATTTAACTGATTCAATTGCTTCTTGTAAACCATCAAATTTCACAGTGAAAAGAAGTAAATCAGCTGGTTCGCAATTTTCCTCAGGCGTAATAAAATTAAAATTACAGCGTTCACCATTGCAAAAAATTCCAGTTTTTTTATAGCGTGCAATTCGATTTGAATCAGCGATAATTCTTAAATTTTCCTTTGGCATAATTTTTGATAGATGGTGGCCATATAAGGTACCTAATGCACCTAATCCAATAATCGATACGGTTTTTATTACCATAAACAAACCCTTTCCTTTAAATATCTATAATAGAAAAAAATCTAATCTTATGAATTTAGTGTATCAAAAAGCTGCTCAAGGAGAAAAAGGGATATTGATACTTGCCAGGAACTATTATCATCTATATATAACGTATTAAAAAATCTTCCTTGAACATTCTAATGTCACAAGGAGGTGAGAGAAATGGCTTCTAATAACAGAAGTTCAAATAAACTAGTATTTCCAGGTGCTCAAGCTGCAGTTGACCAAATGAAGTATGAAATTGCACGAGAATTTGGTGTAAACCTTGGACCAGAAGATGCTTCACGTGCAAATGGTTCGGTCGGTGGTGAAATTACAAAACGTCTTGTACAAATGGCTGAATCTCAATTAAAAGGAAGATCAGGACAATAATATAAAAGTGACTAGAGGCTGAAACAAGAAGGAAAATTTTTTGTTTCAGCCTTTAAATTTCCTCGAATATATCCTCATTTTCAGCTAATAAAATCTCCAAAAATATTAAATTCATGTTAATTTTACATAATTTTCATCAAGTTACTATATTTATATTCTATTTTTTGATAAAATAGAAGTTGTTTGAAAATTCTTTATAATGGAGGAATGAGAATATATGTGGAAAAAGGTTTCAGCTTCTGCACTTGCATTATCGCTTGCAGTAACCGGTTTTGCTAATGTAGATCAAACAAATGCTGCAGCCAACGAGGTAACTCGTGGTGAGTATGTAAAAGCAGTAATTGATGCAATGGGAGTAAAATTAGGTACAGGTGCAACTATTAAATTTGAGGATGTTCCAGATTCATTAAAACCTTATATTGAAAAAGCAATCGAATTAAAATTAGTTTCTGGAAAAACAGAAACACAATTTGCCCCAAATGAAAAAATTACTCGTGAAGAAGCAGTTGTTATTGTAGCAAATGCCGTTCAAAGCAATGAAACTTTTTCAGAGGATGTTTTAAACCAATTTAAAGATAATCAAGAGATTAAAGAAGAAAACCGTGATGAGATGGCTAAAGCAGTTGGATTAGGCATTTTAACAGGTTATGAAGATAAAACGATTAAACCAACTAATGTTTTATCTTATAAACATTTAGATAAAATTTTAGAGCGTTTCCTTGAAGACTATAAACCAGCTGAGTCAAATACAACAGTATCACTTCGTATTTTAGGAACGTCAGATATTCATACAAATATTATGAACTATGACTATTATAAAGATACTGAATCTAACAGTTTAGGATTAGTAAAAACAGCAACATTAATAAAACAAGCACAAAAAGAAAATAGCAATTCATTATTATTCGATAATGGAGATGCAATTCAAGGAACACCACTTGGTTCCTATAAACAAGCAATTGATGTATTAGAAGATGGTGAAGAACATCCATCTATTACAGCCATGGAGCTGCTAGGTTATGATGCTGCAACACTAGGAAACCATGAATTCAACTATGGTTTAGATTACTTAGATGAAGTAGTTGATGATGCGGACTTCCCATATGTAAATGCGAATATTCGTGATGCAAATACAAAAGATTATAAATACACACCTTATGTACTAATTGATAAAGAAGTTGTTGATTCAACAGGCAAAACAACAACAATTAAAGTCGGTGTTACAGGAATTGTACCTCCGCAAATTTTAAACTGGGACAAGTCTAATTTATTTGGAAAAGTAACTGTAGATGATTCAGTTGAAGCAGTTGAAAAAGTTGTTCCAGAAATCCAGCAAGCAGGAGCAGACGTTATTGTAGTGCTTTCACATTCTGGCTTTGGTGATGCAACACACGAAGCAGGCGAAGAAGATGTAACATATCTACTTACAAAGGTTGAAGGTGTAGATGCAATTATTACTGGCCACGCACATGGTGTATTCCCGGGTGAGGTTGATGCATCTTTAACAGGTGTTGATGCTGAAAAAGGTACAATGAATGGTGTGCCAGTTGTGATGCCAGGAAAATACGGCAGCCATTTAGGTGTTATTGACTTAACACTTGAACAGCAAGGTGAAGATTGGGAAGTAGTAGCTGGTACAGGTGAAGTACGTGAAATTGCAGAAGATGCTTCTGATGTAGATGCAACTATTGCCGCAGCAGTAAAAGAAGCTCATGAAGGAACAATTGAGTATGTTCGTGAAGCAGTAGGTGAAACAACAGCTGATATTCATAGTTACTTCTCACAAGTACAAGATGATCCTTCCATCCAAATCGTTACAGATGCACAAAAGGCTTATGTACAAGGCAAAATTAAAGGTACTGAATTTGAAAGTCTTCCAGTTCTTTCAGCAGGTGCACCATTTAAAGCCGGTACGCGCAGCGACCCTGAGTACTATACATTTGTACCAAAAGGCCAATTGGCAATTAAAAACGTAGCTGATTTATATTTATATGATAATACGCTTGCTATTTTAAAAGTTACTGGTGCAGATGTAAAAGAATGGCTTGAAATGTCAGCAGGTCAATTCAATCAAATTGATGGAAATAGCACTGCTGAGCAACAATTAATCAATTCTGATTTCCGTTCATATAACTATGATGTTATTGATGGAGTAACATATGAAATCGATGTAACACAGCCAGCAAAATATGATGCAAGCGGTAATGTTGTAAATGAAGATGCAGAGCGTATTGTAAACTTACAATTTAACGGTGAACCAATTGATTTAGAACAGGAATTTATTGTTGCGACAAACAACTATCGTGCAAATGGTACATTCCCAGGTGTTCGTAATGCAACATATGTAGAAATCTATCCAGATGAAAATCGTCAAGCGATTATTGACTATATCATTGAAAACAAAACAATCGATCCATCTGCTGACGGCAACTGGAAATTTGCAGAGCTTCCAGCAAACGTTAATGTTGTATTTGAATCATCTAAAAAAGCGGTTGAAGTTATTCCAGAAGGCAGCAATATCGAATACGTTGGCGATGGTACAGACGGATTTGGTAAATATTCATTAAAATAATTAATTTAACGACTTAGTAATTTTACAAGTTGTTATAAATAATTTAAAAGGGGCGTCCAGCTATTTGGAACGCCCCTTTATACGTTTAGTCATAGTTAACTACAAGAAAATCGTACTATATAAACTAAGTTTGGATGAGTGAATTTAGAGTTTTTTGATATGAAAGACTTAGTAAAACTTGCTTATTAGGGCTTCAATTTACAAATGGTTAATAATTTATTAATAGTGCATTAATAACGTTGGTATAAAATGGGTAATAATACCCCTATTTATAAGGAGTCGCTATGAATTCAGTACCATATACAAGAGAAACCTCATTTAATATATTCTCTTATCTAAAATATTTATTTAATAAAAGACATGATGATATGCTGTACTACAAAAGATATACTGAATTAAAAAAAATAATGATGGAAGAGTCGCTAGAAACTTTTTTTCAGCCTATTATAAATCTGCAAACGGGGAAAACTTTTGGATTTGAAGCTTTAAATCGTCCAGGACAATCTCAATATTTTTCCAGTGTAGATCATTTTTATGAATTTGTTGGACAAACCGATATGGTATTTGAGTTTGAGAAGTTTTGCAGAAATTTATCATTAAAAAGATATATATCTAGATTAAATACTGAATTAGCAAATGAAAATTTTACACTATTTATTAATATTCATCCACATGTTTTGCTGGATAAAAACTATCATTATGGAGATACGTTGCAATCGTTAAATGTAATAGGAATTCAACCTGAACAGGTTGTATTCGAACTTACCGAGCGTAGTGCCGTAACAGATTTTCAAGAATTCGAACGAGTACTTTCTCATTATCGTTCTCAAGGGTATCGTATAGCAATTGATGACGTAGGCTCGGGCTATAATAGTCTAAAAACTTTAATTTTCTTAAAACCTGAATTTATTAAATTAGATAGATCCTTAATCCACCACATTGATAGTAGTGCTCCAGGTCAACAGCTCGTATCACTAATTTATGACTATGCGGAGCAATCAAATACAAAAATAATTGCAGAAGGGATTGAAAGAGTCGAGGAAATAAAATATTTACAAACTGTAGGAATCCATTATGCTCAAGGTTATGCTATAGGTAGACCAAATAGAGAGATTACGGTTGGTAAAATACCAAGTCTATAGAAATTGTATGTAAAATCGATGCAAATAGGTGAGAAAATGATGACGAAAACAGAGGAAGTAGTGTCAAATATAGGTAGGATTGTGAAAACAGTACCCTATATTTCCCCATCGTTAAAAAATAAAGAAGTAGATAAATTATTTACTGAAAACCCGAATTTACGAGGAATTGTAGTCGTGCATCATGAAAAACCCATTGCTCATATTACAAGAACACATTTCTATCAAAAGATTGGGACTTTGTATGGTTATAATTTGTATATGGGCAGAGAAAGTAATTTGCTGGCAAAAACAAGCCCTCTAATTGTAGATTATTTTCAACCAATAACGGAAGTTAGTAAATTAGCGATGGAAAGAAAAGAAGAAGATTTATATGACGATGTTATTGTTACAAAAGATGATAAATTTGTTGGTGTTGTAAGTATTCGAGCCCTATTGATGGAATTTGTTGATATACAGGTACAAATCGCCAGCTTCCTAAACCCACTTAGTAAATTGCCAGGGAATCATTTAATTGATAAACAATTGAGTGAAATTATTTATCTTGAAAAATATAGCATTATTTATTTTGATTTAGATCATTTTAAAACATACAATGATTTGTATGGTTTTAATAAAGGAGATAAAGTACTCCTTTTTTTAACGGATATTTTAAAAAGAAATGTAGCACAGAATGGTTATTTTTTAGGGCATATAGGTGGAGACGATTTTATGGCTATTCTTCCTCATTATGAAGTAGAGTCAATCTGTCTAAATATTATTGAAGAATTTGATAGGAAGATTCCGAATTTTTATGAGGAAAAACATTTAAAGGACCCGACCTTCCGAGTGAAGGGAAGATCTGGAAATCTAGAAAAATTTACAATTATGACGTTATCAATAGCTGTTTTAACGAATGAAAACCAGCGTTTTGAAAAAATCGAGGATCTTTCAAATGCTGTGGCATCGATTAAACGAAATTGCAAAAAGGTGAAGGCTAGTTGTTACCTTGTGAATAAATATGATTATATCCCAAAAACTGTATAAAATATATTATCGGATGAGTAGGCGAAGCTAATTTCTCATTCGATTTTTTATTTATACTCCTTTGTTATGGATAAGATAATATTGAACTGCACCGACACCAAAATCCAAATAAGAATGGAACGGAACTTTGAAATAATACTTCGAATTGTACTTTAGAATTTTTCACAGCATCAATAATTTTTAAGTAATCATTCATACTACACTAGAGGTGAAGAAAATGTATAAGCTGTTAACACATAATGATTTAGATGGAGTTGGGTGTGGAATTTTAGCAAAACTTGCTTTTGGGCAGGAAGTAAAGGTGCGTTATAATTCAATATCTTCTCTTAACCGTGAAATTGAGTTTTTTTTAGAAAATGATCCGCCAGATACGTTTTTATTTATTACCGACTTATCACCAAATGAGGAAAATGAAAAAAAGCTAGAAGATTATTTTAAGGAAATCGGAAATATTCAGCTGCTTGATCATCATAAAACGGCTATGCACTTAAATGATTATGAGTGGGGGCTTGTTTTAGTTGAGGATGAAGAAGGCAACTTAACATCGGCTACTTCGCTATTTTATGAATTTCTTGTATCACAAAACCTTTTAAAGCCTACTAATGCTATTTCGGAATTTGTAGAGCTTGTGCGTCAATACGATACATGGGAGTGGGAAAAGAATGAAAATCATAAAGCACATGCTCTAAATTCACTCTTTTTTTTAGTGTCAATTGATGAATTTGAAGAAAAAATGATTGAACGATTGACTACGAGTGATGAATTTGATTTTGATGAATTTGAAAAAAAACTGCTTAATATGGAAGAAGATAAAATTGAGAGGTATATTCGCAGGAAAAAACGTGAAATTGTTCAAGCAGAGATTGGTGACTATTTTGCGGGGGTTATTTACGCGGAATCCTACCACTCTGAAGTAGGTAATGAGTTAGGAAAAGAGTATGACCATTTGGATTATATAGCTATTTTAAATATGGGAAGCAAAAAAATTTCTTTTCGTACCATTCATGACCATGTAGATGTTTCAGAAATTGCAGGCATATTTGGTGGAGGTGGTCACCAAAAGGCGTCTGGCTGTACATTAACAGATGAAGCTTATAAACAGTATGTATTAGATACATTTCATTTAGATCCTCTACAGGAGGATGCAAAAAGAAACCGTTATAACATAAAACAATCTTCTTTTGGTTCGTTGTATAAAAATCGTAATGAAGATATTTTTCTTATTTATTTAAAATCAGATGAACATTGGGTAATTGAAAAAAATAAAGTTGCTCTTGAACAAACTTATACTAGCTTTGAGCAAGCTGAACGATTTTTAAAACGCAATTTCGAAGCTTGGCTAGTAAGGGACGACGTTTTTGTGGAGTATTTAATGAATGAAATCGAAAAGTTGAGTAATAAAGAGGAATAGAAATAGTTATTTTATACTAGTTATAAAAAGTGCTTATTTAAGCACTTTTTATAATTTTAAAATTAAAATTATAGACAAAAGGTGTATAATTAATGAATGTTTTATATGTCATTTGTAATGTGAATAAAGTAAAATATTAATAATATTATTGGAAATTAAGAGAGGCAATTATGGATAGGCAAATGAAGAGGCAACTCGATACGTTAGATCAATTATTAAAATTATTTAGTAAACAAAAAGATTGTATAGTAGTTATTAATAATTTAGGAAACATTTTATATTTGAATGCAAATGCAGAAAGGATGTTTTTTGCCACAAGTAATCATGTTGTTGGAATGTCTATCAATACTCTTATCCTAAATTATAACCACCTAGAGAATACAAATAGGCAAAAACATCAATTATATATAGCTATTAAGGAATCTAAAAATCACTTTTGGATAGATATACAAACTTATACATTTACTTCTGGGGATGAGCAATTCCAAGTATTGCTTATAAATGATGTGCACGATAATAAAAGTGAATCAGAATTAATAAAACAAATGAAGATTGAATTTCTTAATAAAATGCAAAATCTAAAAAACGGTTTTTTTTCAATGGCAAAAAATGAAGAAGGTAGCATTATCTATACTATGGCTATAGGTAAACTGTTTGAGGAAATAGGAGTTATAACCTCAACACTTTATAGAAAAACGCCCTTTGAGGTTTTCCCAAGAGAGCTGGCATTTTATAAACAATATCATTATGAGAAAGCATTCGAAGGGAAACGCACAAATTATGAAGTTGAATTTAATGGTAGACAAGTATATGTAGATATTACCCCTATTGTAAATGAAGGTGAAGTATCTGAGATTGTTGCTTCTGTAAATGATATTACAGAATTAAGATCAACGCAAAAAGAGCTTCAAATCAATCAAGGACAATTCCAATCCTTGTTTAAATTTAGTCAAGACTACATCATTGTTTTTAATACAGATTCACAAATTATAGATATGAATCCACGTACTTTTGAATTATTTGGACTTTCGAGTGATGATATTAAAAATAATCAAATAAGGAAACAAATCGTTGAAAGTTATTTAGGAGATATTGGTGATTATTTTGAAAAAGCAGTACAAGGAAACGTACAAAATTTTGAAATAAATATAGTAAATAAAAATAACGATAAATTATATTTTAATATAACATTAATCCCTATCATTATCGATAATCGAATTAGAGGTATATATTTAATTGGCAAGGATATTTCTGAACAAAAATACATCCAGGAGACTAATGCATATTTAGCAGATCATGATGAACTTACTAATATTGCTAATAGGAGAGGTATAGAAAAGAAAGTAAACAGAGCCTTACAAAATGCAAAAAACAATAAAATGCAACTAGCGATATTATTAATCGATTTAGATCGCTTTAAATCTATTAATGATACGCTTGGACATATGATTGGTGACCAACTCCTCAAGCAAATTGCTGAACGATTATTAAGTTGTCTTGATAATGAAAAGCAATATGCTGCCCGAATGGGTGGAGATGAATTTATGATTCTTTGTCAGGATGTTGCTTCCTGTGATGAGGTAATTACAATAGCAGAGAAGATATTACAGAGTTTTGTATCACCATTTTTTATTCAAGATTTTGAATTGCTAATTTCTACAAGCATCGGGATTAGTATCTATCCAACAGGCGGAAATGATCTTGTTGAATTAATGAAAAAAGCTGATATTGCTCTTTATAATGCAAAAGAGTTAGGCCGTAATATGTATCAAATTTATGATCAATCAATGAGTAAAAGGAGTTATCAGTCCTTTTTTTTAGAGAGAGATTTAAGAAAAGCAATCTTTAATAATGAGTTTATAGTGTATTTACAACCGCGTGTTGATGCATTAACAGGAAAAATAATAAGTGCCGAGGCTTTAATACGTTGGGAGCATCCAGAAATCGGGTTAGTTTCTCCAGGCGATTTTATTCCACTTGCTGAAGAAACTGGTCTTATCATTCCGATTGGGAAATGGATGAAGCGAAAAGTTTGTGAACTCCTTGTTGCATGGAGAAAAGCAGGGTTGCGACTAATACCGATTAGTGTGAATATTAGTTCTCAACGCTTTTTACAAAAAAGTTTTTCTAAGGATATTTTGGATTTGTTAAATGAATATAATCTTGATGGTGAATGGCTCGAAATAGAAATTACTGAAAATTCAATTATGAGAAACGAAGAAAATGTACAAAAAACCTTGATGGAACTAAAGGAACTTGGAGTTAAAATTTATATAGATGATTTTGGTACGGGTTACTCTTCTTTCAATTATTTAAAAACATTTCAGCTTGATGGAGTCAAAATTGATCGTTCTTTTATTCAGAATATTTCTTCTGAATCAGAGAATGCCAGTATTACTACAGCAATGATAAAAATGGCGCAGCATCTAAAAATGGAGGTTATCGCTGAAGGTGTTGAGACAAAGGGAGAATTAGACTATTTACTAGAACAAAGCTGTCATCAAATTCAAGGCTTCTATTTTGGTAAACCTTGTCCAATTAAAGAATTTGAACGGAAATATTTGATAAATACATAGAAAATATTAAAAAGTGCGTGTCCTATTTTAAGGATTCGCACTTTTTAGCATAAGTAAATTAAAGAATACCTCAATTTAGCACATGTCTAGCTATTCCGCTCTGGCTTCCTCTAATAATCCAAAAAATTGAAAACAAATAGATCTATCATATATTATGAGTTTAAAACATGTATTAATTTACAAGTTAAAAATTGTTTTCAATTTTAGAGATGATGCAAAATAGAGGAGTGGGAATTTTGGAAATTGGTTTAACGACATTTGTTGAAACAACACCTGATGTCAATAATGGGAAAGTAATCAGCCATGCAGAAAGGATACGTGAAGTAGTAGAAGAAATTGTTTTAGCAGATGAGATTGGATTAGATGTATTTGGAGTAGGTGAACATCATAGAAAGGATTATGCTTGCTCTGCTCCAGCAGTATTACTTGCAGCAGCCGCTTCAAGAACAAAACGAATAAGACTAACAAGTGCTGTTTCTGTTCTATCCTCTGATGATCCAGTACGAGTGTTCCAAGAATTTTCAACGGTTGATGCCATTTCGAATGGAAGAGCAGAAATTATGGCGGGTCGAGGTTCTTTTATCGAGTCCTTTCCTCTATTTGGCTTTAATTTGCAAGATTATGATGAATTGTTTGAAGAAAAGTTAGATTTATTATTAAAAATACGAGATGAAGAAATTATTAATTGGACTGGCAAGTACCGACCCTCAATACCGAATCGAGGAGTTTACCCACGCCCTGTCCAAAATCAATTGCCTGTTTGGATTGCCAGTGGTGGAACACCGCAATCGGTTGCACGTGCAGGAGCTCTTGGATTGCCGCTTGCACTTGCGATTATAGGGGGTAGCCCGCTGCAGTTTGCACCGCTTGTGAGGCTTTATTATGATGCTGCAAGGAAAGCTGGTCATGATACATCTAAGCTTACTGTTGCATCGCATTCTCATGGCTTTGTTGCAGATAGTACAGAAATTGCGGTAGAAAAGTTTTTCCCTCCTACACAATATGCAATGAATGTTTTAGGGAGAGAGCGCGGATGGGGTCCATACACTAGAGAAACATTTGACTATGCCCGCAGTTTACAAGGAGCATTATATGTTGGCGATGTGAAAACTGTTGCTGAAAAAATTATTTTTCTACGCAAAAATGTAGGTATTACTCGCTTTATGCTTCACTGCCCCGTTGGCTCTATGCCTCATGAAGATGTTATGAGATCCATTGAATTGCTTGGCAAGGAAGTAGCTCCAATTGTACGACAAGAAATAGCTCGCTGGGAAGCTGCAGGAGAACCACAAGAGTAGAATACTACAAAGAAATTGAGAGGTTGTTCAGAAATAAAACATTCTGTGCAGCCTCTTTACTTTTTAGTATATGTTTAAAATTTATACTTCTAAGGTAGTTATTCCATTTATCTGCAAAGGGGCAATTCATAAAATTCACGAACGCCCATTCAACTACTTCTTAAGTCTTAGTTGAAATTACATTCTAGGGTCGTTAATTAAACAGTATACTTCCTGTAATCTAATAAAGAAAAATGAATTCAAATTTGAAAGGAAGATTAATATTAATAAGAAAGTATTCGTCATAGGTGTTATATTAATCGGTATAATTGTTGTAACATTCTACAATATTTTTTTAAATGGCAAAACTGAGGAAATCGAAATTACTCAAGATTTTTCGCATGTTGAAGTAGAATCCGAAAACGCAAATATTAATGTAATTGCTTCAAATAACAATACAGCAAAGGCAGAATTAGTTAATAATAAGAACAATAAATATAAGCTTGACGTAAAAGTGGATGGTAATACACTTGAAATCGAAGTGAATCGTAGAGGATTTAAATGGCTATCAATCGATTTCTTCTCTGATTCACCAACATTAAACTTAATGTTGCCAGAAAAAGTTGCTGGAACTATAGCATTGGAAACAAATAATGGAACAATTAGTGCATCCAATCTTGAGTCAGAAGAAATGGTGGCAGAATCTGATAATGGGGAAATTTTAATCGGGGATGTAAAAAGCAATTCGATTTATGCTCAATCAGATAATGGGGAACTTTTCTTTGAAAATATTGAAGGGGAAATTTTGGGTGAGTCAGATAATGGAGACATTACACTTGTAAATGATACTTTAAATCAGCCAATCGAGTTCGAAACCGATAATGGTTCAATTATAATTCAAACAAAAAAAGAACCTAAAAATGTTAAGATGGACGTATATACAGATAACGGGAACATAAATATCTTTGGAAAATCTAACGAGTCAACTGTTATTGGTAATGGCGAAAACTTGATTAAATTAACATCTGATAATGGAGATATAACAGTAGAAAAATAAACATATGATTATTAGTGATGTTGGATTGTCTTTTCCATTTGATAGAAAAGAGATCAATAGTAAAGGTGAGTCAGTAAATGAATAAAGTTTTTATGATAAATGCAGATCAATGTTATCGGCAGGCTGAGCACAAAGCTGCTCAGTATTTTAATTTGCTCTATCAACAAGCTGTAAGTCAATCTTATATTACTACATTAACTGAAGATTTTCGGCTGTGGAAAATAAAGCATATCCATCATCCAACATTCTTTTCATACTTTACCCGGAAAAAGCGAAAACCAAGCCAAAAAGATTACCATCAATATATAAAATGGCTTGATTATACAAATAAACTAGAGAATTATTTGGACCGCAGTATTTCGTATTTATTTTTAAGAGATCTAGGGAAAACACTGGATTCATCAGAAACTAAAAATCAAATAGATCGTTTAGTTGAACGGTTAAAAATTCAATTAAAAGATTCTACAAAATTAGAAAATAATGAAATATTTACTTTGGCTTCATTATATCGAAACGCCCAGGAAGAGGGTGTTGAATCTTCAATGATATGGTTGATAAATAAATTGACGGCCGTTGCTTCAAATATTCCAAAAGGATTGGACGCAGTAAACGCCCAGCGCAAGCTCATAAAAATTATTGCTGGTGTTATGATGCATACAATAGATCTTCTAAGTGCTGACATATCATCTGAAGAACGCTCAAAAAAACTTGATGAAGCTATACGGCTAGGATATTGTTACGGATTAACATATCCATTCATTGACGACCTTTTGGACTCAAATGTTTTATCAATAACGGAAAAGGAACAATATGCTGAACTAATTCGAACCTCACTTATTACTGGAAACGTGCCGGATTTAGGGGGAGATTGGCGGAGCGACAGTCTTGTATTTATGAGATATATTCATAGTGAACTCCGTCAAGCATTTGACTATATTAAGTTATATCAAAAACCATCCGATATTCGAAACTTTTTTGAGCAGGCATATATATTTTTTAATTCTCAAGAAATTGACCGTAAGAAGGACTTATCGAATGACAAGTACACAAATGAAGAAATTTATATTCCTATTATTATAAAATCATCTTCCTCTCGCCTTATTGCTCGATTAGTCACAAGTACATCAAGTGATGATGGCTTTGAAAAGAGAACGTTTCTATATGGAATTTACAATCAACTAGCAGATGACTTTTCGGATATGTTTGATGATATGAAAAATGGAGCGGTGACGCCATATACTTACTATTTGACTCATCACGAGAAAAGAAGGGACCTTATTAACCCATTTGAATTATATTGGACAGTTATTTCACACCTAATTCATCATGTCTACCAATCTGATAAAAAAACAAGCGAAGTTATTTTAAATCGTGCAATAAACGGGTTAAAACGATTTAAACAAAATAATGAAGATAAAAAGTTTAAGCAGGTAATGGATGTACTTACTTCAGGAATTCCTCAATTCAATAAAGTGCTGCAAAAAATGGTAGACAATGCAGATGATATAGATTTTTTTGATAAGCTATTGCGTGATCAAATAATTAGTATGCTAAAAACTGAACGTGAGGAACAACAACAGTTTAAAGAAACGATAAAAATCGTTAGACAACAAATAAATCGTCATCTAGCCATATTTAATGATGAAAAATTGGTTATAAAAGAATCAATTACTGATGCAGCAAATTATAGTTTATCAGGAGAAGGGAAACGTTTAAGACCGATTATAACGTGGTTTATGGGTGTCAAAGTTTATGGATTAAAGGAGTCGACCTTATTTCCTCTATTAAAAGCACTGGAATATATGCATACCGCTTCACTTATTTTTGATGATTTACCTTCCCAAGACAATGCTTCAATTCGTAGAGGACGACCAACTGTTCATAAAGCTTACAATGTTGCTGTAGCAGAATTAACAGGGTTATATCTGACTCAAAAAGCAATTGAAGAGCAAACATCCCTTGAAGAATATGACACAAAGACAGTCCTTAAGTTAATTCGTTATACTGCACAAATAACAGCAGAAATGTGTAAGGGGCAGGCGATGGATTTAAATTCCAAGGGGAAAAATTTAACATTGGAACAATTAAATTCGATGTGTTTTTATAAAACAGGTCTAGGTTTTGAAGCAGCACTTCTTATACCAGCTATATTAGCAAATGCAGATGCAAAAGAAATACAGGCTTTAAAAACTTTTGCTCGCCACGCAGGAATTGCATTTCAAATTAAAGATGACTTATTAGATTATGAAGGTGATTCATCTCAATTAGGAAAACCAATCGGTATAGATGTACAAAACAATAGCTCAACTTTCGTTACAGTACTCGGAATTGAAGAGGCTAAAAAGGAAATGTGGGAGCATTACTGTCTTGCTGCCGAAACCTTTGAAATAATTCCTCGAAATACAAGTTTTTTAAAGCATTTCTTGAATTATGCCGTAAATCGAAATTATTAATTGGAATACCGCAGAGATAAAAAAGTCCCAAAAGTCTAATTAGCTCTTGGGACATTTTTTATTGGATCATTTTCACCTGATCACTGTTTTCGACAATATTTTGCCGTTTACCATAGAAATTCACAACCAACACACCTGAAATAGCAATCATACCGCCTATAATAGAAACCATAGTTGGCAGCTCATTTAACCAGATCCAAGCAACAGTAATTGCAATAACAGGTTCTAAGTAAAGGATGCTGGAGACCGAGCTTGCATTAGCAAGTGATAAGGCCATTGCCCATGTTAAGTAAGCAAATGCGGTAGGGAAAATCCCTATAAAAATTGCTGTAATGTTTGCTTCCAATGTTGCAGTTTGAATATCCTGAATAAGCCCAGGTGCGAAAATAAGAAATGGAATTGTTCCTGCCCATGTACAATAAGCAGTTAATTCAATAGCGCTATATTTTTTAAAGAAAGGCTTTTGATAGACAAAGAAGATGGAAGTTGCAATAGCAGCAGCGATTGTTAAAAATACTCCTGGAGCAATTCCAAGTGATGTATCACCTGACCCGATTGCTATTAAAATAATTCCAACAAATCCAAAGCCTAATCCAACCCATCCAACCGAGCTTAATCGCTCTTTTAAAATTAAAATTGCAAATATCGTCGTAAAGATTGGCCCCGAACCTATTAACATACCGGCTGTTCCTGCACTAACAGTTAATTGACCGAATGTAGCACATATATGATAACCACTTATTCCTACAAATCCTAAAAGTGTAATTTTTAAAAGATCTTCTTTTTTTGGTAACCGTATTTTCATTGTAGGAATTAAGGAAAGTATACCAAAAATAATAGAAGCAATGATGAATCTATATAATATTAAATGCCCTGCTGAAAAGCCACCTTGTAAGCTGACGCTATTTGCAGCAAAAGTAGACCCCCATATTAAAACAGTTAAAAGTCCGAGTAATAAAGCTTTTGTATTCACTATGTTCACCAAACTTTCTACTATTTATCATAGAACCAATCTTCTCATGATAGCTGCTAAATTAGCAAGTGAATTTTCCTTATGATTAGTAGAAAATACAAGCAAAAAGACCGCATAAAAACTCCTTTATTTTTTGTAGGGGATAAAGGATTGGTTGAAGAAGAATTTCCTTTATCCGTTATTTTAGAGCAGCTTTATGATTAAAGAGGATTTATATAGCCTCTAGTTTCATGATTGCCCCGAAATATTGCTGAGCAGTTGTAAATGTAATAAATGCACATAGTTCACTGATTTCTTCTTCTGTAAAGCATTCTCTTAATATATTAAATATTGAATCGGGAATATCCCCTTTTTGCTTTAAAAATACTTCTGCAAATCCTGTTGCTACTGAAATTTTTTCATTAAACTTTTCAGGTTCAGGCTTTCCTTTCGCTTTGCAATATTCACACCCATTACTTTGCGCTAAAGTTCTTCTTACTTGTTCCTTTAATTCAGAAGATAAGTGTCCATCTTTTTCTAATGTATCTCCCAGTTGGGACCATGCCTCCATTACTTCTTTATTATGACCTAAAAGCCTTTGGAAAGGCGTGCTGCCAGCTTTCGCTTCAATAATTCTAGCCATTTAAAGTGCCTCCTTAATATTTTTTATGTAGTGATTTAATTATAATGAAGGAAATATTTATTTAACATTAAATTGGAAATGTGTTTAGAATAAATTTTTTTGATATTTAATTAATAATGAGGAATTCTCTTAAAAAATGAAAATGAATAGAATTATAAGACGGAATAGTTTAGTAAAAACAGTAAATCAACGAGGGGACTAGGAAGTAGATTGAATTAGAAAAAGACGATGCTAAAATAGTCATCGTCTTAAGTATTATTAAAAGAATTTCTTTTTACCTTGCTCTTCTTTTAAAATTTCTACTGCTTCTCTAAATCGTTGAGAGTGAACTACTTCACGTTCACGCAAGAATTTTAAGCCATCATTTAAGTCAGGGTCGTCTGAAAGGTCAATAATCCATTGGTATGTTGCGCGGGCTTTTTCTTCAGCGGCAATATCTTCATAGAGGTCAGCAATTGGGTCGCCTTTTGCTTGGATGTACGTTGCAGTCCATGGAACACCTGCTGCATTATGATAAAATAAGGCCCGGTCGTGATCTACATAATGGTCAGCTATACCTGCTGCTTTAATTTGTTCCGGAGTTGCATCTTTTGTAAGTTTGTAGACCATTGTTGCAATCATTTCAAGGTGAGAAAACTCTTCCATAGCAATATCATTCAGCAGACCAATTACTTTATTCGGAATTGAATAACGTTGATTCATATATCGCAGTGCGGCAGCTAACTCCCCGTCGGCACCTCCATACTGCTCAATAAGAAATTTCGCGAGCATAGGGTTACACGTACTTACTCTAACGGGATATTGAAGTTTTTTTTCATAATAAAACATCCCTTGTTTTCACCCCTCATATTCAGTAATTTTGTTTTGACGCAGCAATAGCCATACTTAACTTTTCTAATTATCTAGCTAAGGAGGTTAACCTCTAGCATCGCTTCGACTCTTCCTTCATGAGCAAAATTATGTGTCAGAGTAGCCGACGAGTTTAGAAGCTAATCGAGCAAATTTTGTTTTTCTAAACTTGCCATGGCCATGGTGTGTCATCCACATCCCATGGATAATTTGAATAGCTCCTTCCAAAATTCATGAGTGGTCCAAATTTTTTCTCAAAATTAACTTTTAATTGCATACTTAATTGGGCTGTTTCATTGAATTGTTTAATGGCTTCCATATCGTGTTGGTGAGTATTTAGGTAAAGGTTCAGTTCTACTAAAACGAAATCAATTGCTTGAATTTCTTCTAATAACTGATAATATTCTGGGGGCATTTGTTTAGTCATTAGGCTTCACCCCTTTTTTGGGATCTGGATATGGGCTAAATAAAGCTGGCCAAAGTGTTCCGTGCATTAATGCTTGGTGTGGAGTTTGAAATTGTGGAAGTCCTGGTGGTTGAAATCCCATAAAGAGCTGTGGAGGTGTTGAATAGCTTTTTACACGAATGGGTTTGCAGGGATCAAATGGACTGATGTAGGGCTTCCAATATCTAAATTGAGAAAACAAAGTAATCCTCCTTCCAGATTCTGCATTACAACAATATATATGAGCGAATATTTACTTTTATTCGCAAAAAAATGACAAATATTGCATGCGGAATTATATAGGGTATGTCAGCATATCAATAGACAGGATATTAAATGTGATATAATGGAAAAAAGAGTCTTTATAGAAGGGGTTATGAGTATGATTAAAATTACTGCGGATAGTACATGTGATCTTTCTCCAGCTCTTATCGACCAATTGAATATTTCATTAATGCCACTGCATGTTTTAATCGATGATGAAGATTTTCGTGACGGTGTTGATATTACACCAAAAGAAATTTTTAAATATGTCGGAGAACAAAATAAAACCTGTACAACAGCAGCTGTCAATACGTTTGAATACGAGAACTTTTTTGCAGGGTTATCACCAAAATATGATGCGGTTATACATATATGTTTAGGTTCAGATTTTTCTTCCTCCTACCAAAATGCGAAACTAGCTGCTGAAAATTTTGACAATGTTTATGTTGTTGATTCAAGCAATCTATCAACAGGGAGCGGCCATATTGTGTATGATGCCGCTTTATTGGCGGAAGATGGCATTGAACCTGAGGAAATTTGCAAACAATTAGAGAATGTTATTCCAAAAGTGGATGCAAGTTTTGTAATCGATAAAATGGATTACTTGCGTAAAGGTGGCCGGTGTTCAAGTATTGAAGCACTAGGCGCTACATTACTTAAAATTAAACCATCTATAGAGGTTGTTGATGGGAAAATGCATGTCGGGAAAAAATATCGAGGTAATTTCGAACGATGTCTTGAAAATTATGTGAAAGACCGATTAGAAAACAACGATAATATTGATTACAGCCGATTATTTATTACTCATTCTCATTGCGCACCTGAAACAGTAGCAAAAGTTAAAGAAGCTGTTGCACGTTTCGCGAATTTTGAAGAAATTATTGAAACAACTGCTGGTTGCACAGTTTCAAGCCATTGTGGACCTAACACACTAGGAATTTTATATAAAAGAAAAAATTAAACAAAACAAGGCGCCAACCATAAAGTTTCTTTGGATGGTGCCTTGTTTTTTTATCATGTGAAGTTACAATTCGTAAACTTGAGTAAAAAGTATTCGGTATCATTAGCGAACTATCTTCATACTATGTATAAAACACGCCCTGAATGGAGGGAAGACTATCGATATTTTAAGCAGGGTTAAAAGTTTCAGAGAAGAAGAGGATCGATTGAAGTGGGAAGGTACGTTTGCAGAATACTTAGAAATTCTTAAAGATAGACCTGAAGTTGCTCAAACGGCTCATTCACGCGTCTATAATATGATTAAAAGCGCAGGTGTTGTAGAAAGAGATGGTCAAAAAATGTACCATTTCTTTGGGAAAGAAATTTTTGGACTAGAAACAGCACTTGAAAGACTTGTAGAGGAATACTTCCATCCAGCAGCAAGAAGATTAGATGTAAGAAAACGAATCCTCTTGTTAATGGGACCAGTGAGTGGAGGAAAATCAACAATTGTTACTTTATTAAAACGAGGGTTAGAACAATATTCTCGAACAGATGAAGGAGCAGTTTATGCGATTAAGGGATGCCCAATGCATGAAGATCCCCTCCATCTTATTCCGCATCATTTAAGAGAAGACTTCTATAGAGAATATGGAATAAGAATTGAGGGAAGCCTGTCACCTTTAAACACAATGCGTTTAGAACAAGAATATGGTGGATGCATTGAAGATGTAATGGTTGAGCGTATATTCTTTTCTGAAGATAGACGTGTTGGTATAGGAACATTTACACCATCTGACCCAAAATCACAGGATATTGCAGATTTAACTGGAAGTATAGACTTTTCCACAATTGCTGAGTATGGATCAGAATCAGATCCAAGAGCATACCGTTTTGATGGTGAATTAAATAAAGCAAATCGAGGTATGATGGAATTTCAAGAAATGTTAAAGCTGGATGAGAAGTTTTTATGGCATTTATTATCCTTAACACAGGAAGGGAATTTCAAAGCGGGTCGCTTTGCCTTGATTAGTGCAGATGAGCTTATCGTGGCACATACGAACGAGACTGAATATCGCTCATTTATTTCTAACAAAAAGAACGAGGCTTTACATTCAAGAATTATCGTAATGCCGATTCCTTACAATTTGAAGGTAAGTGAGGAAGAGCGCATATATGAAAAAATGATTCGCGAAAGTGATATGTCCCACGTTCATATTGCACCACACGCATTACGGGCGGCAGCAATTTTCTCTGTCTTAACTAGACTTGAAGTGCCGAAAAAGCAAGGTATAGATATAGTTAAGAAAATGCGTTTATATGATGGAGAAAGTGTTGAAGGATTTAATTCCATTGATGTTGAGGAATTGAAAAAGGAATATCCAAATGAAGGTATGCATGGTATTGATCCGCGTTACATTATTAACCGAATTTCATCCGCAATCATTCGAAAAGAAGTTCCATCGATTAATGCATTAGACGTACTTCGAGCTTTAAAAGATGGGCTAGATCAGCACGCTTCTATTTCTGAAGAAGATAAAGAAAAATATATGAACTATATTGCGGTGGCAAGACGAGAGTATGACGAAATAGCGAAAAATGAAGTACAAAAGGCATTTGTGTACTCTTATGAAGAATCTGCAAAAACTTTGATGAACAATTATCTAGACAATGTGGAAGCGTTTTGCAATAAAAATAAACTCCGTGATCCATTAACTGGTGAAGAAATGAATCCAGATGAAAAATTAATGCGTTCGATTGAAGAGCAAATCGGTGTTTCGGAAAATGCAAAACGAGCATTCCGTGAAGAAATTTTAATTCGCCTTTCTGCCTTTGCGAGAAAAGGTAAACGATTTGATTACAATTCTCATGAAAGATTACGAGAAGCGATTCAGAAGAAATTGTTTGCAGATTTAAAAGATGTTGTGAAAATTACGACTTCATCGAAAACCCCTGATGAGTCGCAGTTGAAAAAAATAAATGAAGTAGTAGCAAGACTAATAGATGAGCATGGCTATGACTCCACATCAGCGAATGAATTATTAAGATATGTAGGAAGTTTATTAAATAGGTAATATATTTAATCGAGTGTCCATAAAATTAAGGACACTCGTTTTTTATTTTAAAAAAACAGTGAAATATATCAGAAAATTCGCATATTATAAAAAAAGTGATTTTCTCAAAGCTGTTAAGTGGGAAATATCATTAAGATGGGTGAGGATAAAATGAGTGAAAATCAGAATCGAAACTTTGTCGTCTCTCAGGAAAACTGGTCCCTCCATCGTAAAGGGTACCAAGATCAACAAAGACATATGGATAAGGTGAAGGATGCCATTAAAAATAATTTACCAGATTTAATTAGTGAAGAAAGCATAATTATGTCGAATGGTCGAGAAGTTATTAAAATACCAATTCGTTCATTAGATGAGTATAAAATTCGCTACAATTATGGAAAATCGAAACACGTTGGTCAAGGTCAAGGTGATAGTAAAGTAGGAGATGTTGTTGCCCGAGACGGAAAACCGGGTGATCAAGCTGCAGGCCAAGGCAAAAAAGCAGGAGATCAGCCTGGCAATGACTACTATGAGGCAGAAGTAAGTATTGAAGAAGTTCAAAACGTACTATTTAAAGAGTTAGAGCTTCCTAATTTAGAGAAGAAGGAAATGGCAGAAATTACAGTAGAAAAAATAGAATTTAATGATATTCGAAAAAAAGGGCTTATGGGCAATATCGATAAAAAAAGAACGATTTTAACTGCGATTAAACGCAATGCAATGAAAGGTAAAGCAGAAATTTCACCAATTCATAATGATGATTTACGCTTTAAAACTTGGGATGAAGTAATAAAACCTGAAACGAGGGCAGTAGTCCTTGCGATGATGGACACAAGTGGATCTATGGGGAATTTTGAAAAGTTTTGTGCAAGAAGTTTTTTCTTTTGGATGACACGATTTTTACGTACAAAATATCAATCTGTTGAAATAGAATTTATCGCCCACCATACAGAAGCTAAAGTAGTGACGGAGGAAGAATTTTTTACAAAGGGAGAAAGTGGAGGAACAATTTGCTCATCCGCGTACTCAAAAGCGTTGGAATTAGTTGATCAAAAATATAATCCAGTTCGTTATAATATTTACCCTGTGCATTTTTCTGATGGTGAAAATTTTTCAACAGACAATGAGAAATGTTTGAAATTAGTGAATGAATTAATGGATATTTCAAGTATGTTTGGCTATGGGGAAGTCAACCCAAACAACCGTTATTCTTCATTGATGTCGACATTTAAAAAAATAGATAATCCGAAGTTTCGTCATTACATTATAAGGCAAAAGAAAGATGTATATGAGGCATTGAAAAGCTTCTTCCAAAAACAAGAAAGCATAGTTTAATTTATTTTTAGGGGGGAGTAAAGATGGAAAAAGAGCTTCATAAAGCAATTGATGAAATTACGGAAATTGCAGTTGGGTTTGGTCTTGATTTTTTCCCAATGCATTATGAGATATGTCCAGCAGATATTATTTATACTATTGGAGCTTATGGAATGCCTACTCGCTTTTCACATTGGAGCTTTGGAAAACAATTTCATAAAATGAAACTTCAATATGATTTAGGATTAAGCCAAATTTATGAATTGGTTATCAATTCGAACCCATGCTATGCTTTTTTATTAGATACAAATACATTAACGCAAAATAAACTAATTATCGCCCATGTGTTGGCGCACTGTGATTTTTTCAAAAATAATATTCGTTTTTCTAATACAAGACGAGATATGGTTGAAAGTATGACGGCAACTGCAGAACGAATCGCGAATTATGAAATGCTTTATGGAAAAGATGAAGTGGAGCAATTTTTAGATGCAGTATTAGCCATTCAGGAGCATATTGATCCGTCTTTAGTTCGACCAAATTTATTTGTTCAAGAAGATGAGGATGAGGAAGAGGATGTGTTTGTTCCAAAAACTCCTTATGACGATCTATGGAGTTTAGATCAAAAAGAAGAGGAAAAGCCAACAATACGATATAAGAAGAAAAAATTCCCACCTAAGCCTGAGAAAGATTTACTTCTATTTATCGAACTGCATAGCCGCGAGTTAGAAGAATGGCAACGGGATATTTTAACGATGATGAGAGAAGAAATGCTCTATTTTTGGCCTCAATTAGAAACAAAAATTATGAATGAAGGTTGGGCTTCATACTGGCATCAAAGAATTATGAGGGAGTTAAACTTAACGACTGAAGAAACGATTGAATATGCGAAGCTGAACGCAGGGGTAGTGCAGCCGTCAAAAACATCCATTAATCCCTATTATCTAGGATTGAAAATTTTTGAAGATATCGAAAAACGCTATAATAACCCGACAGAAGAAATGAAGAGGCTTGGAATAAAACCGAATTCTGGCCGCGAAAAAATATTTGAGGTACGTGAAATAGAATCGGATATTTCCTTTATTCGAAACTATTTAACAAAGGAATTGGTGGACCAAGAAGACTTATATTTATTTGAGAAAAAAGGATCGGAATATAAAATTACTGATAAAGATTATGAACATGTTCGGGATCAGCTCGTTTCAATGAGGGTAAATGGCGGATTTCCATATATAGTGGTAGAAAATGGGGATTATTTACGAAATGGCGAGTTATTTTTGAAGCATGGATATGAGGGGATGGAGCTTGATCCTCACTATTTGGAGCATGTTTTACCATATATTTATCAGCTTTGGGGTCGCCCTGTTCATATGGAAACATATGTGGAATCAAGACCTGTACTTTATACGTATGACGGTAAACGAAATTACAAAAAGGCCTTGTAGGTAATAGTTCAGTTTGCTTTTGAAAAGCGCATATAGTGACAATTTATTTAATAATACGATATTAAAAAATGTACATTACTAAATTATGCTTTAGTAGTGTACATTTTTTATTTGCGATTGAGTTTGATCAATTATTAAGTTTTTGATTCCTCTATATAAAATTTTCTACATATTAAAACTTTACGTATCATTTTCATTCATTACTCATAGTTATTTGTATTGGGACAATTATCAAAAATTTTAGCCAATACATCTTATTTAACAATAAGGAGAGTTTAATTGAAATTTAAAAATTCATATAAAATTTACTTTTTAGATCTCCTCATGAAAATACCATGGATAATTTCCGGTGCAATAATGGCAGCTATTAGTCTTGAAGTAATATTAATCCCAAATGGTTTGATTGATGGAGGAATTACGGGAGTTTCGATGATACTATCAGAAATTCTAGGGTATTCACTAAGTGTTTTGTTATTTATTTTAAATATTCCATTTGTTTTATTAGGCTACATATTTTTAGGAAAACGCTTTGCTTTTACTACATCATTAGGAATTACTGTATTAACAATTTCTACAGGTATTTTAGAAGTATTCCCACCGTTTCTTAAAGGGAATTCAATATTATTAATTTTTATTGGTGCTTTATTGTTAGGAATGGGAATAGGAATCGTCATTCGTAATGGCGGGGCTTTGGATGGGACAGATGTATTGGCGTTACTAATCTCTGATAAAACGTCTTATACTGTTGGGGAATCAATTTTTGCCATTAATATTTTTATTTTTTTATTTGCCTTTATACTGTTTGGATGGAAAGGTGCATTAATTTCAATTATTACATATTTTATTGCGACGACTATTGTTGATATTGTACGTACTTAAAATGATGGGCTGCTTAGAAAAATCTATTTTCTGGACAGCCCAAAATCTTAATATTAAAAGTTTGGATAGTACCATTGACATCTTGGATTTGTATAGAATGGAGGCCTCGTGCTTATTTTAGGCATTCTTAAAGGTTTTCTGTTATTTGCATATTTAAGCATTACTTTTTCATTAGAGTAGGGAATTAATAGAAGATTTACCCCAGGACAAGATTGATAAACTTGAATACTGATTCCTCCTTAAATCTTTTAATCCTATCTTATTCATACTTCTTCTTTTAGGTAACTTTCTGTATATGCACCATAATAGCCTAGTATACATAAGATGTTTTAGTACTGATCTTATTAGGAGGATTTTATGGAAAGTCACTTTAAGAAAGGGATAGAGGAATCAAATAGTCAACAGTATCCTTTAAACCCTAACTATGGGAAAATTACTCAGTTTGAAGAAGTTCCAGTTACAGTACCTGAGCAAAGACAATACCGACAACCAGGTATAGAAGGACTAATGGTTCCAAGACCAATTATAGAAAATCCAAATTATAAAGGTTCCGGAAAACTGAAAGGAAAAGTTGCCTTAATTACAGGCGGGGACAGTGGAATTGGTGCCGCAGTAGCAATTGCTTTTGCTAAAGAGGGTGCGGATATTTCGATTGCTTATTTAGACGAGCATGAGGATGCCAATCGAACGAAAACAAGAGTTGAAGAACTAGGTCAGCGATGTTTATTGTTGCCAGGTGATTTAAGGAATAAAGAACAGTGCAAAAAAATTGTTGAAAATACAATTCAAACATTCGGAAAGCTAAATATACTATGTAATCATGTAGGAATTCAGTTTCAGCAATTAAGCCTACTCGATATTACAGATGAACAATTCGATGATACTTTTAAGGTCAATATATATTCGCATTTCTATACAACAAGAGCAGCGCTGCCATACTTAAACACAGGTAGTTCAATAATAAACACAGCATCAGTAGTGGCGTATTATGGAAATAAAGAATTAATTGATTATACAGCAACAAAAGCAGCGAATGTCGGCTTTACACGCGCATTAGCAAATAACCTAATAAGTAAAGGCATAAGGGTTAACGCAGTGGCCCCTGGGAGAATATGGACTCCACTAATTCCTTCTAGTTTCTCTGCTGATGCTGTAACAATTGCTGACAACCCGATGCAACGCCAAGGTCAGCCATTTGAATTAGCCCCAACTTATGTTTACCTTGCATCTGATGATTCCCGCTTTGTCACTGGGCAAACGCTTCACGTAAATGGTGGCCAAGTGACGTCATCATAATTTAAAACCTTGTGAAAGAAAAAGAGTACAATTCATAAAAATTGAATTGTACTCTTTTACAGTGTAATTTCATTTTTACAAGGTTTTACTGCTGAGTTTTTACGCAGGTTTAACTGATATTTACGCGTTTTTAATTAATAAGGATCTGCGTCATGTCCTTTGTTGACAGCATCGTCTACAGCTTGACTTGCTTCTTTTGCACCTAATGGATGCGGATTGAAATCTTGACCAAATTCTTCTTTATTGTTCATGGTCTTTGCCTTTTCAGCTAATCCTTCTCTTAGTCGGCGTCCATATTCTTCATCTGCTTCATCGGCAAGGGCCATCATCTTATCCTGGATTACTTTTGGACAGAGAGCCAAGTCGTTAACTAGGTTATTGATAAGCTCATCTTTCTCCCATTGTTCAAAGCTGCGGTATGTTTCCCCAGCTTGCTTTGTATTGTCATTACGATCAATGGATTCACGAACTAAATTACCTTCAACATGTGGTGTATATTCTTTACCAGTTTGCTCAGCTTCTGTTAACCCGCCCATGCTCGATGGTTCATAGTTAACATGTAGGTTTTGACCTGGCGCCTTATCGTTGTAATAGCGAAGTTGACCGCCTTCCTGATTTGTAGCAACTCGTTTTTTTGCAGCATTAATCGGAAGCTGTAAATAATTCGCCCCAACTCGATATCGTTGTGTATCCGAATAGGAGAAAGTACGTCCTTGCAGCATTTTATCATCTGAAAAGTCTAAACCATCTACAAGAACGCCTGTCCCGAATGCTACTTGCTCTACTTCATTAAAGTAGTTTTCAGGGTTTTTATTTAACACCATGCGTCCAACAGGCAACCATGGGAATTTATCGTTTGGCCATAGTTTTGTGTCATCTAATGGGTCAAAATCTAGCTCTGGGTGAGGGCCATCCTCCATAATTTGCACAAATAGTTCCCATTCAGGATAATCCCCGCGTTCTATTGCCTCATATAGGTCCTGTGTTGCATGGTTAAAGTTTTTAGCTTGAATTGCTTCTGCCTCTTTAACTGTTAAGTTTTTAATTCCTTGTTTTGGCTCCCAATGATATTTTACAAGAACAGCTTTTCCTTCTTGGTTTACCCATTTATAGGTATTTACCCCTGAACCTTGCATCATGCGATAATTAGCCGGAATGCCCCATGGTGAATAAACGAGTGTCACCATATGAAATGATTCTGGTGAATTAGCACAGAAGTCAAAGAAACGTCTTGAATCTTGAATATTAGTTACTGGGTCAGGTCTGAATGCGTGAATCATATCAGGAAACTTCATTGCATCACGAATGAAAAAGATTTTCAAGTTGTTTCCAACTAAATCCCAGTTGCCATCCTCAGTATAAAACTTTACTGCAAAGCCACGTGGATCACGTACAGTTTCAGGTGAGTGCAAGCCATGAACAACAGTAGAAAATCGTACAAAGACAGGAGTTTGTTTCCCTTTTTCCTGGAACAGTTTTGCACGAGTATATTTTGAAACAGGTTCATCACCTACTGTACCATAGGCTTCAAAATACCCATGAGCACCGGCACCGCGGGCATGTACGATACGTTCTGGAACCTTTTCGCGGTCGAAATGACTGATTTTCTCAATAAAATCATAATTTTCAAGTGTAGCAGGACCTCGATTTCCTACAGTACGTATGTTTTGGTTATTTGTAATCGGGTGACCTTGTCTGTTCGTTAGAGAATTATCGTTTTCAATATTTGTTTCATTTTTGCCTTGATTTGAAGGGTCTTTTTCCACTAGAAGTCATCCTTTCATTAGAGTGATAGGCACTCGTGAAATTTAAAAACATTACTATAATGCCCGTTGCTTTTTAAAAGTATTCTTATAATGGAATGATTTTTCTATTTCTCCAGCCTTAATGGGAAGTAAGACACTACCTTAAGATTTAAGAAAGAGTAATAAGTAAAGGTGGTGGATTAACTTCTCGTAAAAATCCGATTGGTGCAACTAGCAATCGATGGGGGATGCCTCCATCACCATTGATTAAATCGGAATGATGATTGGTAAAATCATTGGTTTTTTCTTCGTTTGTTCAAATACATATTGTCCAACCTCTTTTTTAATTGCCCTTTTCATACCCAAAACATTGGCATCCTTAAAGGGATCAACAGTTGCCTTAACGACTTCATTGATATTGAATAAAAGCTCTTCTGAATTTTTTGCATAAACAAATCCACGTGAAATGCTATCTGGCTCAGAAATTCTTTTGCCATCTTCTTTGTTTATCGTACAAACGATGACAAGCATCCCTTCTTCAGAAAGCTGTCTGCGGTCACGCAATACAATATCACCAATTTCGTCATCTCCAACACCATCTACATACGTATCACCAGCTTGTACTTTACGAGTTTGCCGAGCCTCACCATGCTGAACATCGACCACATCACCATTTCGAATAATGAATGTATTTTCTCTCTCCACCCCAACAGTTTCAGCAAGTATTCGATGTAAATGAAGCATTCGATATTCACCGTGAATCGGAATAAAATATTTTGGTTTCATTAATGTGAGCATCAGTTTTAAATCTTCCTGATAGCCGTGACCTGATACATGCATTCCTGTAATTTTAGATGAACCATAAATAACATTTGCGCCAAGCTGAAATAAATTATCTACAATTTTGGAGACGTCCTTTTCGTTTCCAGGAATAGGAGATGCAGCGAAAATGACTGTATCATCTTGTAAAACCTTTACATCGCGATTGTTATTCGTCGATAATCTTGAAAGCGCGGCAAGTGGTTCACCTTGGCTTCCTGTACAAAGTACGACAACACGATCTGGGGGATGCTGTTTAACATCCCGAGCATCGATCAACAGCCAATCAGGAATATCAACATAACCGCGTTGTCTTGCTACTTTTACAACATTTAACATACTCCTGCCTAATAATGCGAGTTTTCGATTTGATTTAATTGTTGCATGAACTATTTGCTGAACGCGATTTACGTTGGAAGCGAAAGTTGAAATAATAATTTTGCCAGTAGCATTTAGAAATGCCTCCTCAATATGTGACCCGACTTCCCGTTCAGATGGGGTTAAACCAGGTCGTTCAGCATTCGTACTTTCAGAAATTAAAACTAACACGCCTTCCTCACCAATGTTCGCCATTTTATGAATATCTGAATATTGATCATTTACTGGAGTTAAATCAAATTTGAAATCTCCTGTATGAACAACATTTCCTTCGGGAGTATTAAAGACGATACCTAAACAATCTGGAATACTATGACTTGTTCTAAAGAAATTAACTTTAATTTCACCAAAATCTAGTTGTGATTCAGAATGAATTTCGATTAATGTAGACTCTCTTAATAACTTATGTTCTTTTAGCTTTAATTCAATTAAACCGAGAGTAAAACGAGTAGCGTAAATAGGTACATTTAATTTTTTTAAGAAGTAAGGAATTCCTCCAATATGATCCTCATGTCCGTGGGTAACAACTAAACCACGAATTTTATGTTCATTTTGCTGTAAATAAGTAATATCAGGGATAATCAAATCGATTCCTAACAAAGCTTCATCTGCAAACTTTGCTCCACAGTCAACGATAACTAGATCGTCCCCGTATTCGATAACATACATATTCTTGCCGATTTCATTAATGCCGCCAAGTGCAAAAATGGAAAGTGTATTATTAACAGACAAATTAACCCCTCTTTTCAACGACTTTTACTAAATTTAAGTATAGCTTTAAGGTTGTAGTCCTATACAGGTTAGTAAAGTGAACAAATTTCAATTAAATCAAATTCAAAATAGGGTTAATTAATTTTTGTATTAGTTCGCCATTTATTAATGCTTTGCATAATAGTGGGAATAAAGGTGACAATAATTTGGAGTAGAAAGCTTTTAGAAGGAGTGTCATTGTGGATTTTCTTTATGGGCAAGAATCACTAAACGCAATTCAATGGATATTAAGAGCGGTAGTAGCGTTTATTTTTTTATTTTTTGCAGCAAAAATTATGGGGCAACGTTCAATTTCTCAGCTTGGATTACTTGATTTTGCTATGGCTATCACTGTTGGAAATATTATAGCCCATCCATTATCTGATGAAGGTTTAGGGATGGGTGGGTCAATGATTACAATGTCGGTCTTAATCTTATTGTATATTGCATGTATCTACTTGAGTTTAAAATGGATCTCCTTCAGACATTTTATAGAACCTACACCTATACCACTTATTAAGAATGGGAAAATTCTATCTAAAAACTTAACAAAAGCTAGAATTTCGATTGATTATTTACTTTCAGAATTAAGGAAAGAAAAAGTAGATGATATAGAAAAAGTTGCTTTTGCATTTTGGGAACCAGACGGATCTATATCAAGTTTTCTTTATCCTGAAAATCAAACGTTAACTCCAAAAGATATGAATTTGCCAAAACAACCATATTCTCTTCCTGTGGCTATTATTAAAGAGGGAAAAATCGATTATCATCAGTTAAACAAAATTTCACAAAATGAAGATTGGATTGTTAATGAACTCCAATCAACACATCAAGTTGGCATTCAGGATGTATTATTGGCTACAATTGATCAACAAGCTAACTTGCAAGTTTACTTATATAACTAACCTTATTATCACTTAGATAAAGAATCCTTCAAAGGGTTCTATTTTTTTATTTTTAAATTCTATTAAAAAGAGAATGAAAAAAGAAGTTCTTGAATAGTATTTTTAGTAACTACTAGAAAACTTCCAAAAGAATATATGAAAATGGGGTGAGAGGATTGTTGCAGTTATTTCTATTACTCTTAGAAGCTATTTATCTATATTTAGCATTCAAAACTGGCAAAACAATTTTTATTCTTGTTGCTGTTGCATTAGGTGGCTGGTGGTTATACGAGTTAAATAAGGAATCGAAAAGGCGAAATGAAGAAATTCAGCAGGACACAATCGAACAAATAGAAGAGTATCCTCATACTCGCTATATTTTATCTTCTGATTGCTTACAAGCACTTTTGATAGACGAACATTCTGATACTTTTCGAATACTCCAAAGAGAGGATACTGAGGAGGAATTTGAAGCAAGAGAGTACGCATTTCATGAGTTATATGAAGTAGCGATTGTAGAGGATGGCAATAATATAGCACTTACTTCTAAAGGTGGTGTGCACGGCTGGTCTTTAATTGATGGTGGTTCCAAAATTGATGTTCATGTGAAAGGATACGATGCGGAATCAGAAAACAAATCAGAGGAAAAATCGAATAAGGAAGTTAAAAAGCTTATGCTGCAGCTCGTTGTAGATGATTTATCGAATCCGATTATTGAATATATTTTTTTAGATAACGAACAAGCCATTCCAAAAGATTTAGATGAATATAAGGATATTTTAAAAGAATGTACTAAGTGGTACCAGAAAATAAGTGTGATTATTAAACGTAATGAAAATAAACGAAAAGAAGTTGTAGTAAATGGCTGGGTTTAACAAAAGTCCGCTATTTTGATACGCATACTAGTGTGAAGAGGAGAGGCTGTTTTAGAAAATGTTGCTTTCTAGGCAGCCACTTACTTTTCTTAAGAAAAAGTTTCCATAATATCACTTGAAAAACTAATGCCATTAGTTATAATAAAAACTAACGGTATTAGTTTTTATTATATTAAAGGGGATGGGTAGAATGAAGGTTTCAAAATATGGGGAAATGTATCAGTTAACTTTATGGCCGCTGCTTTTTCCTGTGAATTGCTATATTTTTGAGGAACAACATGAAATTACTTTAATTGATACGGGTATGCCAGCTAGTTTTAAAGGAATTGTCGATGCTATTAAAAATATAGGCAAGCCGCTAACAAATATCATTTTGACACATGCACACGGTGATCATGTTGGATCATTAGATAAGCTAAAAGAAAGCTTTCCAGAGGCCTGCTTTTCAATTTCTGTTCGTGATAGCCGCTTATTAAAAGGGGATGTTTCATTAAATGAAAGTGAACCACAAACACCGATTAAAGGTGGGATTCCAAAAGGGATAATAACAGAACCCAATCGATTATTGATGGAAGGGGATAAAATTGGTTCTCTTGAAGTAGTGGAAACACCTGGACATACACCAGGCTCAATCTCACTATATGCACAAAAAACAGGTCATATCATAGTTGGTGATGCCTTTCAAACAAGAGGGAAAATCGCAGTAAGCGGCAAGATTGTAAAGAGTTTCCCATTCCCTGCATTTGCAACATGGAATAAAGAAATAGCCATACAAAGCGCTAAAAAAATTCTGGAATTAAAGCCTTCTTTACTAGCGGCAGGACATGGCACAATAATACAAAATCCTGAAAAAAATATAGCCCGGGCAATTATTGAAGCTGAAGAGATTTTGTTGAAACGGTAGGAAAGGAAAGAGTAACATGTCACCAAGAGTTGGATTAGATGTGAAACGTATTATAGAAACTGCAGCCGAATTGGTAGATAAAGAAGGGGTTGATTCCCTAACTTTAGCCACAATTGCTAGAAAATTAAATGTTCGTCCCCCTTCTTTGTTTAACCATATTGAAGGCCTTCATAGCATCAAGCGTGAGCTGTCCTTATATGGGTTAACTTTATTTTATGAAAAGATTGAAGAAGCATCGAGAGAGAAGAACAAAAATGAAGCAATTTTTTCTTTTGCATATGCATATATTCAGTTTGCAAGGGAACATCCAGGGATATATGAACTAATCTTGCGTGCTCCTGAACCAGATGATTATGAACTGCAAGCAGCCAGCAGCCGAATAATTTCTTTATTAAGCAGCTGCTTTTCAGATTATAACTTATCAGAAGAGTATAAGATTCATGCGATAAGAGCTTTAAGAAGCCTTCTTCATGGCTTTTCCACATTAGAACAAAAGGCTGCATTCGGACTCCCAGTTAGTATTGAAAAGACTTTTGAATTGATGATCCAAGGATTTATTGATTCGATAAAGTAGCCCTTATGCTATTGTTTTACTACAATGATTAAATATACTGATCTTTACATAAAAATAAATATTCAAATATATGTAAATATTATATAATTAATATTCAGATTTTAATCATTACATATATGTGGAGGCAGCAATGAAAAAGTATATTGGAGAAATCATGCTGTGTATTACAGCAATTATATGGGGAAGTGGATTTGTTGTTAGTGCAGTTTCACTAGAGTACTATACTCCCTATCAAGTATTAGCTGGACGGTTTTTAGTTGGTTTTATTATATTAAGCATTATCTTTTATAAGAAACTGAGAGGCTTAAATCGCAGTATTATTTTAAAAGGATTTGTTTTAGGGGCTTTATTATATGTAGCCTTTGCATTGCAAACGGTTGGGCTTCAATATACAACCCCATCAAAGAATGCGTTTTTAACAGCAGTCAATGTTGTGATTGTACCGTTCATTGCATTTTTAGCATACAAAAGAAAAATTGATAAGTTTGAACTAACCGGAGCAATTCTTGCTATTGTTGGGATTGGGTTTCTTTCACTTCAATTTTCAACAGATGTGAACATAGGGGACTTGCTTACTTTGGGCTGTGCCGTTGGGTTTGCTTATCAAATTTTCTATACAGCGAAGTATGTGAAAGATGAAGATCCAATTACTTTAACCATTATTCAAATGTTCTTTGCGGCAATACTAGCATGCATTGTTGTTCTATTTAAAGGAGAAGTGAATTTTTCAATGGAGTTGGAGGCAGTTTCATCTATTTTCTATTTAGGTATTTTCTCTACAACCATTGCATATCTTTTCCAAACAATTGCACAAAAGTTCACGAGTGAAACGAAAACGGCCATAATTCTTTCTACGGAATCTTTCTGGGGCATGGTTTTCTCCATTATTTTATTAGGTGAAGTATTAACGCCTAGAATGATTATCGGAGCTATTTTAATTTTGTGCGCAATTATTATTTCAGAAACGAAACTTTCTTTCATGAAAAAATCCAGACTTGAAAAGTTAATTTAAATAATTCTAGAGGCTTGTCCTATATTAATTTTCTGCTATTCACCTTTAGTGAAAAATACGATGCAGGATTTGTATTGGGCTAGCTTCTTTTATGTATAAGAATTTCTTGTTATAAAGCTAGTGGTGATGCCAACTGCGATAATGGTAACGATTGAAAGAAGTAAAGTATTGGTAGAAATAAAGGCACCTCCTAATAATACAACGATTGCATCAATAATAAAGATAACGAATCCAACATTTATAGAAGTTTTATCAGAAATAAATTGAGCCAGTAAATCCGTTCCACCCGTACTTGTTTCAAAACGAAGCATTAATCCAATCCCAAAGCCAACAAATATACCGCCAATTATTGCACTAAATATAGGCTCCATTTGAATAAGAAAACGCAGAGGTTTAAACATATCAATTACAACGGATGAAATAAGTAAGCCGTGAAGACTATTAAAAAAATAATTTTTATATTTAAACCATGCCAGTATAAAGATTGGGATGCTTAGTACAATAATCATTAAGCCAATTTTTAGTCTGAATAAATAGTGCAAAATTAGTGAAAGCCCAATGATACCACCGTCTAAAATTTCATAAGGGGTTAAAAAGAGATTTATTCCTATAGCTAAAAAAATGCTACCAACAATAATAGCGAAACCTTTCTTTAAATAATACATGCACTTCTCCTTACAATCGGACATGCACCATTTTATGATAAAAACATAGAGAAAATGTATACAGAGGAGAAAACGGGAATAAGTTAGTATCTTATACCGCTTACAATAATATCTATTTGTTCTTTTAATAATATTTCTATTAGTGTAAAACTGTGGTATGGTATTTTTAAAGATTAATTGAATATCGTTATTAAGTGCTCATAATGTTGAGGTAAAAGGGAAACTAGTGAGAATCTAGTACAGCCCCCGCTACTGTAATGGCTGATAAAATCACAGGACCACTCTTTTTGAGGAAGGTGTGAGAGTAAAGAGAAGCCTAAGTCAGGAAACCTGCTTAATAATGTAAACTAAACTTTTCGGTGGGAGAAGTATAGGTGAGTCAGTTTACAATACGTTTGTGTTTATTCACATTCTTATGTATATGTGTACACAAGCCTGTTTTCCCCATTAGAGGAATTCAGGCTTTTTTGTATGCAGGAAAAAGTCTCCTTTCTAAATTTATAGGTCAAATAAAATAATATTGTTCATCGGTATAGTATTTTTACTATTTAAAAGGGAAGTGCGATGAAAAGTCGCCACGGTACCCGCCACTGTGAAACTGAGCAATAAATCATATCCACTGCATATGCGGGAAGGGATTTGTTTGCTATGAAGTAAAGTCAGGAGACCTGCCGAATGAACGAAAATGTACCTACGGGATTATAGGAAGCATTGTAATTCATATATTCTTTGCTTCCGCATGTAAACATTCCGCTGTTTACATGTTTTTTATTTACCGAAAGAAGAGTGGTTGATCCATTAACTTTTTTTATGGGAGCAAAAATTATGATAAAAAAACATTTTTCTATTTTTCTGTTATTGCTAATTCTGATTACATTTGCATCCATTGTAGGGGCAATATTAGTAGGTTCAGTAAATATTTCGCCAAGTATTATATGGGATGTCCTCTGTTGGAAGTTAGGATTTACTAATTCGCTTACAGAGGCATCCATAGCACAATCGACAATTATTTGGGAAATCCGTCTTCCAAGAATTTTATTGGCAATAGCAGTAGGTGCTGGATTGTCTATTAGTGGAGCAGCTATTCAGGCGCTTGTACAAAACTCAATTGCAGATCCATATATTCTAGGTGTTTCCTCTGGGGCGTCAGTAGGTGCAACAGCTGTTATCATACTAGGTGCATTTTCATTTTTGGGAAATTGGGCATTATCATTAGCGGCTTTCATTGGTGCACTTATAACTGTATTCATTGTATTTTTGTTAGCTCGTGTTGGAGGAAGGACATCGATAATACGTTTATTATTGGCAGGCATCGCTATCTCACTTATTTTTTCAGCAATAACGAACTTTATTTTAATGATGACAAAAGATGCGGGGGGGATGAAGGCTGTAATGCATTGGATGTTGGGGAGCCTTGCTGGTGCTAAATGGTCTAATATACAAATTCCAATCCTTGTTTGTATTGCGGTTTTTCTATTTCTTTACTGCTTTACAAATTCACTAAATGCGCTGCTTCTTGGGGAAGAAACTGCAACAACCTTAGGAATATCATTGGAAAAATTCCGATTAATTGTCATTGTCAGTGTTTCATTATTAACGGGAGTACTTGTTGCTGTAAGCGGTACGATAGGCTTTGTTGGATTAATTATTCCTCATATTGTTCGAATGCTAGTAGGATCACATTATCGTTATGTATTGCCTTCTAGTGCATTAATAGGAGCTATATTTTTAATATGGGCGGACACACTTTCACGTATTATTATTGCACCGGAAGAAATGCCAATAGGAATTTTAACAGCTCTATGCGGTGGTCCATTCTTTATATGGCTGTTGAGGAAGGAAGGTTATACCTTTGGAACAAATGACTAAAAATTTATATGAAATCAATAGTCTTAACTATTCCTTACAAGAAAAACAAATATTAAATAATATTCAATTAGTCCTTCCTGAAGGGGAATTTATAGGGTTGATTGGACCAAATGGCAGTGGGAAATCCACATTGTTAAAGCTTTTGTATCGTTACATAAAACCACAAAATGGACAAGTATGGTTAAGAGAAAAAGACGTTTGGGAAATTGGAGAGAAGCAATTTGCAAAGGAAGTTGCAGTAGTTACACAAGAATCCTCTGTTGCCTTTGATTTTACTGTAAAAGAACTTGTTTTTATGGGACGTACTCCGCATAAAAAACTATTAAAACGGGACTCAAAATCGGATGAGGAAATTGTGGAAGATGCAATGAAAAAAGCTGATGTGCTTCACTTAGCAAATCGCAATTATTCCAGTCTTTCAGGCGGTGAGAAAAAAAGAGTAATTGTTGCTAGAGCATTGGCACAACAAACAGATGTCCTTATTTTAGATGAACCAACGAATCATTTAGATATTGAACATCAATTTGCTTTATTGGATTTACTTAGTGAATGTTCTATGACAGTTATTATGGCAATTCATGATTTAAATTTAGCCGCAACTTATTGTGATAAATTGCTCCTTTTACAAAAAGGGAAGCTGTGTGCATTCGGATCTCCAGAGGAAGTGCTGACAGTAGAACAATTAAAACATGTATTTAATGTAGATGTAGAAATTATGACAAACCCTTTTACAAATAAACCATATTTGCAGTTTGTATCTAAAAAGTATAAAGAGAAGGGGAAAGTGAATGAATCTTAAATTAAGGCATTTAATTATTTTCATATTATTACTAATACTATCTGCATGTGGAACCAATCAACAATCTAAAGAGAATACGGATGAACAATCTAGTGGACAATCAAAGGATAAATCAGAAGTTATTGTTATTGATAATAACGGTTTCACCCAAGAATTCACAGAAGCTCCTACTAGAGCAATTTCATTAAATCAACATGTAACAGAAATTATGCTTGCTTTAGGGTTGGAAGACTCAATGATTGGAACAGCTTATTTAGATGATGAAATTTACGAACCATTACAAGAAGCATATGAGAAAATACCAGTTATTTCTGATCAATATCCGTCAAAGGAACAAGTAATTGCTTTAGAGCCGGATTTTTTATACGGCGGCTGGTCTAGTGCATTTGATGAAAAAACGATTGCATCACAAGAAGAATTACTTGAACTAGGTATCCACTCATATTTACAAACCTCTTCAACGATGGTAGCACCGAAACTAGAAGATATTTATAATGATATTCGAAATATTGCGGCTATTTTTCGAGTAGAGGAGCGCGGAGAGCAATTAATTGAAGAAATGAATACAGATATAGCCGAGATTACAGGGCAATTGCCAGAAGTAGATAAGGAGCTGCCAGTTCTTGTATTTGATAGTGGGGAAACGGATATTTTTACAGCTTCGCAAAATTTTATGAATGAACTAATAACATTAGCCGGTGGAGTCAATATTTTTGGTGATATTGAAGGCAACTGGACAACGGTTTCAAAGGAAGAAGCAGTTGATAAGGCACCGGAAGTGATTGTAGTAGTTGATTATGGTTCTACAACTGCACAGGAAAAGATCAATTTTATTAAATCAGATCCAGCTTTAAGTACAACTCCTGCTGCAAAAAACAATCGTTTTGTCGTATTGCCGTTATCAGCAGCCTCTGAAGGAGTACGTGTTGCTGAAGCAATCGAAATTTTGGCAAAAGGTTTTTATCCAGAGTATTTTAATTAGAATGTATCTTTAAGATAGGGGACTGTAGAAAAGTCATAATTGGACTAATCTACAGTCTTTTTTAATTTGACAGTTGTTTCTTATTGAAAGTTTGCAGTGTTTGTAGTGATCTTTGTGGGAAAAAGTCAGACAATACGTGCAAATATCTGTATTGAATGGAACAAGGGAAGAGTTTCAATATCTTCTCTTTATTACATTGACTTCATAAAAGTAATTGTTCTTGCGTTGCTGTCATACAGACACCATTCCCGATGATCTACTACTGAACCTACATTAATCCAATACTTTTTCTTTACTAACTGGAGCTCTTGTCCAAATTGGATATTTATAGGAAGTTTTTTGTTTTTTCTATAGATGCCACTTCTGTGACTATGACCAAAGAACAAAAGCGGCGTATCAATGTCTGTTAACGATGTATCTGAAGGCTCCCAATTTTTGTCCCAATTTATTTGGTGACCGTGGATTATTGCAGCGTCTTCAATCATTATTTTTTCGGGCAAATTAGCAAACCGCTTGATTCCGGTTACAAGTGTTATCCGTTCTTCCTGATTTCCTCTAATTGAAGGAAACGTTAAAAGTTCTTCAAATTTCTCTTCAACTATTGCAGCTTCTTTAAGCGGAACATTTGAAACCATTTGAGCTTTTTTCTTTCCTATTTTACATTCATATAAATCGCCTAAACCGTAAACAATGGCATTAGGTGCAGTTTCTTTAATGTGATTTAAGACAGCCTTAGTATCTTCAATATTTGAATGTAAATCCCCTAAAAATGCATATTTCATTTAATCAATCCTTCAACAATTGTTACTTGTATAATATATCGAAAATGTAATTTGTTAACAGTTTGTTGATTATTCCTAAGAAAAAAATTAATTCTGCTCATAATTCTATTTTATTTAGGCATGATAAAGACATAACATTTTTGGAGGTGTTTTTGATATGCAGAATAATGGTAAACGCTTTACTCAAAGTGGAACTGATATTAATGAAGTAAAACGACAAAATGCACAAGCTGGTAATGGACAAGGTTTTTCTAGTCAATCAGTAGGCGGTACAACTGCTTCTGGTACAAATATCCAGAGAGTAAGAGAAGAAATCGCACAAGAAAGTGCTCCATTTGCAAAGCCTTTTGCTGGTCAACAAAATCAACCAGCAGCTGGCAAAACAGCTTCTGGAACAGACATCCAGAAGGTAAGAGAAGAGATCGCACAAGAGAGTGCACCATTCGCACAACCTTTTGCTGGTCAACAAAACCAACCAGCAGCTGGTAAAACAGCTTCTGGTACAAACATTCAAAAAGTAAGAGAAGAAATCGCACAAGAGAGTGCACCATTCGCACAACCTTTTGCTGGTCAACAAAACCAACCAGCAGCTGGTAAAACAGCTTCTGGTACAAACATTCAAAAAGTAAGAGAAGAAATCGCACAAGAGAGTGCTCCTTTTGCACAACCTTTTGCTGGTCAACAAAATCAACCAGCAGCTGGTAAAACAGCTTCGGGTACAAGCATCCAAAAGGTAAGAGAAGAGATTGCACAAGAAAGTGCTCCATTTGCTAGACCATTTAGTCAACCTTCTGCGGGTCAAACAGTGTCAGGTACTGATATCCAAGAAGTAAGACGTCAAAATGCTCAAGCAGAGCAAGGAAAAAATAAATAATGAATTTTTAAAACGCCTCTCTATGGGGCGTTTTTTTAAAATGAGTATTTTAAAAAGAATTTATACATAATTCCAATTCATAATGTAAATTTTTTTAGGAACTATAAATATGAAGGGAGGAATTAAAATTGGAGCAAGGAAAAAAACAATTTACAGTTGCTGGCACTGATATAGAAGAAGTTAAACGAAAAAATGCACAGTCAGGACTGTCTTATAAAGAGGTATTAGAAATGCTTGCGAAAAGAGGCGGTCATAATACAGCTCAATTTAGCGACACTAATTCTGAGGAAATAAAAAGAAAAATTCAACCGCCATTAAATTAAGAAATCAGCGTCTCTTTAACTTAGAGACGCTAATTTACTTTGCATTATGATTTTTATTTCAGTACATCATGGTCAACATAGCGTTCGCCGTTTAAATCACTAATTAAATTAATAGCTATTTTGGCTCCATCTCAAGCAGTAATAATGGTATGTACACTTACACCAGCACACGTATCTGCTGCCCAATGCCTTCAATATTTGTTTTACCTAATGCATCAACTTCAAAAATTTTTTTACTTGTGGTTCAGTTCTGGGTTTTGTAGCAAGTCCAATGCTTTCAGCTAGGTCTGTAAGAAACCCTGTTGTTAAAATTGCTTGCTTTGCCTCAATTACCCCATTTTCAGATTCTAATAGATGTTTTTGAAAGGTTCATTACCTTTGTTTCAACAAGTTCGGCGCCATATTTTTTGCTTGGTTTAAACCTGTTTCAACTAAATCAGAATCTGCAGTACCATAATGGTTATACAGCATTGCCAGTTTTGTTGCTCCTTGGTTGCTGTCAATAAACAGTTTTTTTACCAGCTTTTGCAGTGTATATCGCAGCGCTTCCCCCAGCGGAACCTCTTCCAATAATTGCTACATCATACATCAATTCCCCTTTTGTTATTAATTTGATTTTAACAAAAACAACTCTATAAATTTTGCTTTTCTGGAATTGCTTTTACAATTAATGGGATTTATTATTTGATTCATAGATTCATAAATATTAATATTACTATATAGTCACATGAGGCTAGTGAGTGTTTATAAAACTACATATTGATTTTTGAGGTGATATGAATGGGGAACAGTTTATTATCAATCGATTGGGACTATTTTATTTCCACAGAAAATCAAGGGATTGTTTCATATGTAGAAAATAAAAAAACGATTATAGATGCCTGGTATAAACGCTATATTCAAGCGAAGGCAAAAGGGAAAAATCTACAAAAGTCTTTTCAGCTTTCACATGAAATAGAAAAATTTTGGGATAAAATAAAACAAGTATTTCAAATTAGTGAAAATACAGAAGTAATTGTTTCAGATTCCCATACATTATCTTATGAAATTGCAAAAAAATATCATTGCAGAGAGGTTTATCTTTTTGATGCACATTCTGATTTAGGCTATGGCGGCTTACAATCTCTTGAATTTGAAGTGAATTGTGCAAATTGGCTCGGTAAACTTTTAAAACAACAAGATATTGAAAAAGCACATATAATTTATAGTCCTTTTACAAAGGAACAACCTGAATACTTTAAACAAATAAACAATATTTTTAATATTAATTATTTGCAGTTTGAAAATTTACCTAGTGGCATTAAGACATCAGCAATACATATCTGCCGATCAGGAGCTTGGAGTCCACCTTGGTTTGATAATAAATTTACGGAATTTATTCAAAAATTGGGATTACCTTATAAAGTGATTGATTGTCCAATAAGAAAGTGGAGTACAAAGAATATAAGCTTTGCAGATCAATTAAATTATATGTTGACATAACCGAGAGTTTTTAAATTTTGCATATTTAACCTTTCATTACACACACTATGATAAAGGAGTGTGTTGGTATGGAAAAAGACTGGGACTCTCTGCCGGAGTCAAAGAATGTATACGCAGATTTACCTTATACGGATAAACCTGATATGGTGAATTCTGAAAATATTAGTCTTTTTGATTTGCATGAAGATATGCAAACTGTTGATGCGATACCTGTTGAAGAGTTAAATAAACGTGTTAAAACTGAAGATGATGAACTCATTACAGAGGTATTTCGAAAAGAATCTCCAGATGAGAAGAAACATAGCTGATAGAAGTCTTAAAAGGGGCATCCCAAAAGTTATTTTGGATGCCCTTTTTTCCGAGGATGGTAAGAGCAACTTAATTAATCATTTTCTTTAGGTTGGCTGTCCAGAATAAACTTTCAGGGCAGTCACCCTATTAGCATCATGCACATAGTATTTTGTCACCGAAATTACCTAAAATATTGACAAAATATACATATTTTATAATCCGTTTTTAACTTTTGTATATTAGAATTTACTTAGCATTTATTTTCTTGTTAAGGAGGGTCATTTTATGTTTGGAAAATATAAGAGGCTTCAAAACTATGAATACTTTTCACAATCTCAAATTTCTGATATAGAAACAAACGAACGCTTTAAAGAAAAATTGGATTTTCTAGCTTTAACTAAAATTCGACGTGATTCTGTACGCTCTTTACATAAACTTTACAATGAAAATAAAGAGTATATACTTGATATGTTTTACAAGCGACTATTGGAGATTCCAGAGTTAAATTACATTATTACTACTTATTCTTCTGTTGAACGCTTAAAAGTATCTTTGGATCGACATTTTGTTAGCTTATTCGAGGATGAATTATCAATTGAATATGTTTTTAAACGGCGGAAAATTGCTTATACGCATGCTCAAATTGGTGTTTTACCTAATTGGATGATTTCCGCTTATACATTAATTAATCAATTATTTATTCCGCTTATTATAAAAAGTTTTTCTAAAAATGAACGTACAATGATGGATATACTACTTACATATGATAGTTTAGTTACAATTGATATCCAGATTATTGTTGAAACCTATATCGAAATACAGGGTGGTTCAGTAGTAAATGGACTGGGAGAAATTATTAAATACAATACACAGCTTGAACAAATAAAAGAGCTTGTTCAATTCCAAGAAGTACAGCAGCAAGAAGTAATATATTAGCAAGTGATGCTATGCAAGAACTTGATGCAAGTATTGAAGAAATTGCAGCATCAGTGGGAGATGTTGCAATGCAAACTCAGCAAGCATTGAATCAATTAAACCACGATATATCCTCTTTAAAACATGTATCAACAATTCTTCAAAATACAGATGATGGTCAACAAAAAATCCAAATGGATGTGAAACATTTAGTAGTGTTTCAAAATTAATGTCCTTCATTCAGGATATTGCAGAGCAGACGAATCTATTAGCACTTAATGCATCGATTGAGGCGGCCAGAGCTGGGGAAGCAGGGAAAGGGTTTGCAGTAGTAGCTGAAGAGGTTCGAAATTTAGCTGACAATACAAAGCATTCTGTACAATCAATAAACGATGATATTGAGAAGCTATTGCAAATTACAAGTGAGATTGACCAGCAAATAAAGCAATCAGCCAACGACTTGCATAGCAGCGTTAGAGAAGCGTCACAAGTTACAAAAACATTATTTGAGCTAAATAATGCATTACAAATACAAGGTGAACGTTTTGATGAAATTGTAACAGCGGCCAAAATTCAAGCTCAGTCATCCTCCTCTATTTCTGAACGAAACAAAAATATTGCAGAAAGTGCAGAACGTAGTAAAGCCATTACATTTGAAGTTGGTCTTGCTATCTATCAATTAAGTAAAATGATTGATGGTTATCGTACAAAGACCATTTCTAAAAACTTCATATTAAGCCAAGAAGATATTATAGAGGTTGCGATTACTGACCATCTTTTATGGAGATGGAAAATTTATAATCTAATTCTAGGCTTTGAAAAGATGACTACAGACGATATTGGTTCGCCTAAAACTTCGAGATTAGGCGAGTGGTACTACGGAAAAGGCAAAGAATTATTAGGTGCGGAGAAGGCTTTTCAGGATTTAGAGGAATTACATGAACAAGTATACATAATCGCAAAAAAAGCTGTTGAAGCTTATCATGCTGAAGATAAGGAATTAGCTGAAAAATTTATGGAAGAAATAACAGACGTTTCAAATATTGTTATAAACAAACTTAAACAATTACAGCAAATTCTAATTGATCAGAAATTACAATATCATTAATAAAGCGATTTTAAACTCGATTGAACAAATGTCTCAATTGAGTTTTTTTCTTTTTTAATGTACTTAATACCCTCGAAAACGAACGTATTTCACTTTGTTTTGTTGCTTAGTTGAAGAATCCTTTGTTAAAATATGATTATATTTTCAGAAAATTCTACAATCTGATTGGGGAGAAAAATATGATTGGGGATATTTTTTCAGAGGAACATAAGATGTTTAGAAAATCACTTCGAAAAATGCTAGAAAAAGACGCCTATCCATACTTTGAACAGTGGGAACAAGAACGGGATGTCCCTAGGTCATTTTGGCTTAAGCTTGGAGAGCATGGTTTCTTATGTCCACAAGTAAGTGAACAGTATGGTGGGATGGGGCTTGATTTTGGATACTCTATGATTCTAGCGGAAGAGTTAGAGCGGGTTGGTGCAGGGCCCGCAAGTGGAATCGTGCTGCATTCAGATATAGTTACACCATATATAGAACAGTATGGTACGGAAGAGCAGAAAGAAAAATGGCTTCCAAAAAGTATATCAGGAGAATATATTTCTGCAATTGCTATGACTGAACCAGGTGCAGGATCTGATTTAGCAGGTATTCAAACAACAGCTCGCCCTGAAGGTGATTTTTATATCTTAAATGGAGAAAAAACCTTTATAACAAATGGCATTCATGCTGACTATGTAGTAGTTGTTTGCAAAACTGATCCACAGGCTAGTCCAGCACATCGAGGCATTAGTCTAATCGTTGTAGAAGATGGAACACCAGGCTTCAAAAGGGGTAAAAAATTAAATAAAGTAGGTATGCATTCATCCGATACAGGAGAACTCATTTTTGAAGATGCAAAGGTTCCTGCTCAAAACTTACTAGGAGAAGAAGGAAAAGGGTTCTACTATTTAATGGATAAACTACAGCAAGAACGGTTGTTGGTTGCCATTGAAGTGCAAATTGAAGCAGAAGAAATGTTTCGTATAACAAAGGACTACGTTAAAAACAGAAAAGCCTTTAATCAAACAATAGCAAATTTCCAAAATACACAATTTAAACTAGCAGAAATGGCGACAGAGATTGATATAGGACGCAACTATATTAATTCTCTTGCAGCTAAGCATATTGCAGGGGAAAGGATTGTAAAAGAGGTATCGATGGCAAAGTGGTGGATTAGTGAAATGGCAAAGCGTGTTGCAAGTGAGTGTCTTCAGCTCCATGGAGGTTATGGATATATGGAAGAATACGAGATTGCAAGACGTTTCAGAGATATACCAGTTGCAGCGATATATGCCGGAACAACAGAAATTATGAAAGGGATTATTGCAAAAGAGATTTTAAAGTGAAATATTAAAGAGCTTTAGCCGCTAGGGGATGAGGATTTATTTCATAAATAAAAGGGGGAAGTTATATGTTTATTACAAATGTTTTAGCACAGCACGCAAAGAATCAACCTAATGAACTAGCAATCGTTTTTGAAGGGAATAAATGGACATATAGTGAGCTATATGAGAATGCCAAAAAAATTGCTGGGTACTTGCAAAAACAGGGCTATAAAAAAGGGGATATTATAGCGCAATTTATGCTTAACTCAGATGCATTTATGGCAGTTTACTATGGGGTGCAGCTTGCAGGGCTTACTATAATGCCTATTAATACAAAGCTTGCTCCACCAGAAGTGGAATACATCTTTAAAAATTCTGAAGCAAAAGTATTATTCTATGATGAGAAAATTGAACAAACAATAGAAGGCTCCCTTCATAGCTTTAATGAACAAATTAATTCAACTAAAATACGCGACATTCTTAATGCAGATGAAATCCATTTTAACAGTCCTCCAGTTAATGAAGAGGATACTGCAGTAGTAATGTATACTTCAGGAACAACGGGTAAACCAAAAGGAGTTATGCTTTCTCACAAAAATATTTACGAAACCGCTGACATTTGGTCCGAGTCTATGAATATGACTGCTAATGACCGGATGTATATTTGTACACCGCTATTCCACTGTGCAGGAAGCCACGTTTTTGCCGTGCCGACAATGTATCGTGGAGGAGCGGTAATTATAGAAGAAGCATTTTCTCCTGATAGAACGCTAAAGAATTTAGTTGAAACAAAGGCTTCGATATTTTTTGGTGTACCCGCAATGTACACGATTTTATTAAACAAACCAGAATTAAAGAATTATAATTTCGAACATTTAAGACTATTTTGCTACGGTGCTGCACCTATGCCCTATGAGTTAGTGAAGCGATTAAAAGATACTTTCCCAAATGTAAAAGTGCAAAATCTTTACGGCCAAACTGAAAATACACCAGCTGCCTCTTCTTTAACAGATGAACATGCATTAACGAAAATAGGATCTGTAGGCAGACCATTATCAAAAACAGAGATTAAGTTAGTAGATGCATATGGTGAAGAAGTATCACTTGGGGAAGTAGGCGAAATTTGTGTAAAGGGCCCTCAAGTAATGAAAGGGTACCTTAGAAATCCAGAAGAAACCGCAAATACATTACAAAATGGCTGGTTATTATCAGGGGATTTAGGACGTTTTGATGAAGAAGGATTTTTATTTATAGTCGATCGTAAAAAAGATATGATCATTTGTGGTGGAGAAAACATTTATCCAATTGAAGTAGAGGAAGTTTTATATCAAATACCACAAATTCTTGAAGCAGCTGTTGTTGGAGTGCCCCATGAGGTTTACGGTGAGGTTCCAAAGGCATTTGCTGTTCTAAAAGAAGGAGCGTCTATTACAGAAGAAGAGATTTTATCTTATTGTGCAACACAGCTTGCGAAATATAAAGTTCCATTGGAAGTAGAATTTTTAGATCAATTGCCGCGCAATGCTTCGGGGAAAGTGTTAAAACATACATTAAAACCAATAGAAAGTAAAACAACATAATTTTAAGATAAAGGGGATTGGATATGAGCAATGTATATATAGTAGATGGAGCAAGAACTGCTTTTACGTCATTTGGTGGTTCATTTGCAAGCATTGATGCTGTACAGCTTGGGTCTGCTACTGCTGTAGAAGCATTAAAAAGGTCAAAGGTGCATCCTGAACAAGTTGATCATGTCGTTTACGGTGGAGTAATTGCAACTGGTGTGAATGCATCCTATCTTGCTCGACATATTGGTTTGAATGCAGGGGTGCCAAAAGAAACCCCGGCTTTAACAGTAAATCGTTTATGTGGTTCAGGTATGCAATCAATCGTAACTGCGGCTCAACAAATATTGTTAGGAGAAGCTGACATTGTTCTGGCTGGAGGAACAGAAAATATGTCGCAATCTCCGTATTCTAATTTTGAACAACGGTTTAACGGTTCGAAAATGGGAAATTTACAATTTGTCGATATGCTCCAAGCTACCTTAACTGACCAGTATACTGGATCAGGAATGGGGATGACCGCAGAAAAATTAGCACAGCAATATAATATTTCACGCGAGGAACAGGATGAATTTGCGGCACTTTCCCATCAAAGGGCTGTCAATGCACGTTCTGCTGGGTACTTTAAAGAAGAGATTGTACCAGTTACTATTCAAACGAGGAAAAATGAAATTTCTATTGAAGTCGATGAGCATATAAAGGAAAATACCAATCTCGAAAGTTTATCGAAATTACGGGCTGCGTTTATAAAAGATGGTACTGTAACGGCAGGAAATTCTTCAGGAATTAATGATGGGGCAGCTTCTGTTATTGTTGCAAGCGAAAAAGCTGTTCGAGAAAACGGACTTAAGCCTATTGCACGCATTATTTCTTGGGGAGTTGCAGGAGTCGACCCAACGATTATGGGAATCGGTCCAGTTCCTGCAATAAAGCAGGCTTTACAACGAGCAAACTTAATTTTAGAAGATATGGATTTAGTTGAAGTAAATGAAGCATTTGCTGCTCAATACTTAGCTGTTGAAAAAGAATTAGGATTAAATCGAGATACTACAAATGTCAATGGTGGTGCCATTGCTCTAGGACATCCTGTTGGGGCAAGCGGTACCAGAATCATTCTATCAAGCGCCTATGAATTAAGACGCCGTGGAGGGCAGTATGCAGCAGCGAGTCTTTGCATCGGGGGCGGTCAAGGAATAGCATTAATAATGACAGCTATTTAATTACGAGAGTATTTCAACCATATAAAGAAGCAGAAAGTACAATTCATATTATGATGTCCTAAAAGTTAAATTTTTTGTAGTTTAATTTTAGGGTGAACATCATAAAGTTGTATTTTTTGCTCTTTTTTTATTTGTTGTGACCAATTGGTGGAATATATTACATTATTTTCATAGGTTATTCCCAAAAAAACTATTAACAAGAGTATAATGAATAACTAATAGAATAACGACAGGAGAGAATTGTATGGAAACTTTAATTCACCGTGTAAAAGATACAAGAGATGTGCTGCGCAAGTATGTAATTGAAACCATTTTGAATGAATTTGATGATCAATGTATGGGGCTTGATCGTGAGAAACGGAAATTGAAGTACACGAAAATGATGGAAAGTCCATTCCGTTTTTTCAGAGGAAGTGCTTATTTATTCTATTATGATATGACAAAAATCCCATTTCCTTATCATACTGATCAGAATAAGCCAACGTGGATTCAAGGGGATTTGCATATGGAAAACTTTGGCGCCTTTCAAAATGAAAAAGGGGAAATCGTTTACGATGTAAATGATTTTGATGAAGGCTATATTGGCTCTTATTTATATGATGTTTTGCGCATGGCTACAAGTATTGCTTTATATTGCGAAGCACAAGGTCTATCAGAGGAGCAGCAAAAAGGAAGAATTGAAACATATTTAGATGCATACTATGATCAATTGAAACGATTTAAGAAAGGGAAAGATGATCCTTTCACTTTAACCTTTACAGAAAACAATACTAAAGGTCCTATTAAAAAATTATTAAAAAAGCTGGCAAAAAGACAAAGAGAACATTTATTGAAAGACATTACAATCCTCAATGAGGAAAATAAACGTGTTTTTTCATGGTCAGAGGAAATCCAACCTCTTAATGTGGAGGAAAGGAAATTGCTGGAGTCTCTAACAGAGTCTTATTTTAATTCACTAGATCAGGAAGATCAAAAGGATATTTCATACTATACAATCAAGGATATTGCTATTAAACATGGTACGGGAACGGCTTCAATAGGACTTGATCGATATTATATTTTAATAGAAGGAGAAAACGAATTAAATGGTGAAGATGATTTAGTTCTTGAAGTAAAGGAAGTTCGAACACCAATTCCAGCCTACTTTTTGCCATACAGGGATAAATTTTGGGGAAAATACGAGCATCAAGGAAAACGTGTAGTCGCTACACAAAAGGCAATGCATCACTTAGAAGACCCATTTTTAGGTTATCTAACTATGGATGGAAGGGAATTTTACGTTCGAGAACGATCACCATATAAGAAGAAGGTAAAAGCTTCTCAATTAGCTACTGTCGAAGATTTTGATGCAGTATTGGAAATAATGGGCAGAGTTACTGCGAAAATTCATTCAAGAGCCGATGTAGATACAGAACATGAACTATTTACACATGAAAGTGAAGAAGAAATATTAGATGCGATTGGGAAGAATTTCGATGCATTTAAAGAGCAGCTTTCTTTTTCAGCAATGACCTATAAGGTACAAGTAAATTATGATTACAATTTATTTACTGAATGGGTAAAAGAAACATTCTAGAATGATAAGGTCTTATTTAAGATGGTAGGAGAATCATCTTAGATAGGACCTTTTAACTGAATAGGAATGTATAAAATAGGTGACTAAACTCTACCACAGACTACATAAGCCCCTGCATTTCGATAAAAAATGCACCGTTTAATAGGATTAGTGTAACAGCATAGATTTTAAGCCTGTATAACATTGTATAGGTAAATATAACGTCTATAAAAAGTAAAGAAAATTTTAGCTGCCTAGCTTATTAAAAACCTAACAAAATGTGTTAAACTATCTTCTATACAAAATAACTAAAGTGAGCTGAAACACAATGGAACAACCATTTTTACCAATATTATTAGGTTCTGACATGAACGCATACGGCATGGCGCGTGCTTTCTATGAAGCATATGGATTAAAGCCGCTTGTATTAGGCCGCTCTCATTTAACTGCAACTCAAAATAGCCGCATTTTAAACTTTCAAGAAGTTGCAAATTTAAATCAACAAGACGTGTTTGTACCTGCACTTGAAAAAATTGCAAAACAGTACCCAGATAAAAAGTTATTGCTGCTTGCATGTGGGGATGATTATGCAAAATTAATTATTAAAAATAAACCTGCATTAGAAAAATACTTTACAGTACCATATATCGATGAAACATTAATGGATCAAATTTTGTTAAAAGAAAACTTTTACAAAATGTGTGAGAAATATAATTTCAAATATCCTGGAACAACAACTGTTACAGCAGATAATTACGAAGGTTTTACACCGCCTTTTGAATATCCAATAATTTTAAAGGCATCCAATTCAGTTGCTTATTGGGCTTGTAAGTTCCCAGGGAAAAAGAAAGTATTTGTTGCCAATGATGAAGCAGAAAAGACTGCTATTTTAAAGGCAATTTATAGTTCTTCTTATCAAGATACAATGATTGTTCAAGAATTTATTCCTGGCGATGATTCGTATATGCGTGTTCTTAATGCATATGTTGGGAAAGACGGAAAAGTAAAATTAATGTGCTTAGGAAATCCAATTTTAGAGGAGCATTCACCTGAAGGAATTGGAAGCTATGCAGCAATTATTACAACACATGATGAAAAATTAATGGATAAAGTCCGCTATTTCTTGGAAGATATCGGTTATACTGGTTTTGCCAATTTCGATATGAAGTATGACGTGCGTGACGGAGAATATAAGCTCTTTGAAATTAATTTGCGAAACGGCCGCTCAAGCTACTACGTTACAGCAGCGGGTTATAACTTAATGAAATATGTTGCAGATGATCGTATGTTGAACATAAAACAAGATTTAACATATGCTAACAATAAGCACTTATGGATGATTATCCCGAAAGGCGTTTTATTTAAATATGCTTCAAATGAAAAAATGAAAATTGAAGCAAAAAGCTTAATTCGTCAAGGAAAGTGGACAAACTCTTTGTTTTATAAAGAAGACATGAATTTAAAGCGTTGGGTTAAACTAACGTTAAACAATTTAAATTATTACCGAAAATATAAAAAATACTTTAATAAAAAAGGTTTGGAAGAATGAGAAAAACATTAGGTATTATTGGTGGCGTCGGTCCTTTAGCAACGATGTTTATTGGTGAAATGATTGTTCGCCGTACAAGAGCTTCTAAAGATCAAGAGCATGTTCATACAATTATTGATAATGATACAACTATTCCAGATCGGACAGCGTATATTTTAGATAATACGAATGAAAATCCAGTTCCGTATTTAATAAATGATGCAGTAAAGCTTGCAAATGCAGGAGCAAATTTAATTTGTATACCTTGTAATACTGCACATACGTTTTATGATGAATTACAATTAGCTTCTCCAGTACCTGTTTTGCATATGATTCGTGAGACAGCAAAACGTGCAGCATGTTTAGGAGCAAAACGTGTTGGAATTTTAGCAACAGATGGTACGTTGGCTTCAGCTGTCTATCAAAAAGCGCTGCTTGAGGAAGGAATTGAACCCGTTATTCCTGATAGAGCAATACAAAAGCAAGTTATGTCAGTTATTTACGATTATGTAAAGGCAGGAAGAGAAGTTTCGCTTTATCAATGGAATGTGATAGAGCAGGCAATGCTGCAATTACAATGCGACAAAATAATTTTAGGATGTACAGAGCTTTCAATTGTAAACAAAGATTTAAAATTAAATGATCGCTATATCGATTCATTAATGGTCCTAGCAGAAAGTGCAATTGTTGCATGTGGATATGAACTGAATAACCCTGTAAGAGTTTAAGCCTGCCTTTTAATAGGCAGGTTTTTTTACTGAATGGCAAGTATTAATTTTTGGGAAAGTGTTTAGCTGCGCACGTCTGCTCTCGTGTCTATTCAACTTCCTTCTGTGTTTGGCGGTAGTCTCTTAGCACATATAGAGCCAAAACGTGCAGCCTCTGCTTTTCAAGGTATAAATGACTAAATTATGGTACACTAAACGCAAGTAACTAAAGGTGGGTAAAAAATGTCAGTAATTAGTTTGTTAAACGAAACATTACAAAATAAATGGAAATTTGAAGATACAATGAAAGTGCAGGAGGAAATGATTCCAGCAATGCTTGAAGGAAAAGACATTGTTGCACAATCGCCGACAGGTTCTGGTAAAACTCTTGCATATGTTTTGCCGATTTTAAATAAGGTAGATGGAAGCAAAAAACAAACGCAAGCACTAATCGTTGCACCTTCACAAGAGCTTGCTATGCAAATTGTTGAAGTAATTCGTGAATGGACAACTGGCACAGATATTACTGTTCAGCAATTAATAGGTGGAGCAAACTCAGCTCGTCAAATTGAAAAATTAAAGAAAAAACCAACTATCGTTGTTGGAACACCAGGACGTTTAAATGAATTGGCAAGATCAAATAAATTAAAATTAAAAGAAATTCAAATTGTAGTATTAGATGAATGTGATCAACTTCTTAGCCGTGAATACCGCGTTATAATAAAATCGTTTATTGAAGGTGCTGCATATGGTAGACAGGTTGTTGTTGTATCGGCGACAATAACTGATGAAATAAAACTGGTAGCAAGCCGTATGATGTTTGAACCGATTAATATTGAGATTAAACCTGAAGATATGGTTCAAGTTGGAAAAGTTGTTCATTCGTTTATTAAAGTAGAAGAACGCGATAAGACAGAAATGTTAAGACGTCTTGCTAATATTGAGGAGCTGCGTGGGTTAGCATTCGTTAATAATATTGATCAAGTTTTAATGAAAGAAACAAAATTAAAATATAAGGATGCAAAAATTGTAACTCTCCACTCAGATATGAAAAAGGAAGAACGTAAAAGTGCTTTAGATGCATTTCGTAAGGGAGATGCACGCATTTTAATTGCAACAGATATTGCAGCACGTGGCCTTGATATAGGTGGTTTGACACACGTTATTCATGTAGATGCACCGCGTACAATCGAGCAGTATACCCACCGTTCTGGCCGTACAGGACGAGCTGGAGCTGATGGAGAAGTTTTAACATTGCTTTCCTATAAAGATGAAAAAACATATAAGAAATTAACACGAGAAATAAATGTTAAACCAGTGCAGAAAATTTGGCACCAAGGAAAAGTAATCGAGGGCAATTCAAAAACAGTTTTACAAAAGAGAGGGAAATAGGATGACGTTTGATGAAAAGTTGGAACAATATGCTGAACTGGCAGTAAAAGTTGGCGTTAACATTCAAAAAGGTCAATACTTACTAATTAATACATCAACAGAGACCCTTGATTTTACAAGAATTGTTGTGAAAAAAGCTTATGAAGCAGGTGCAGGCAGAGTTCAAGTGAATTTAACAGACCCTGTTTTTACTCGTGAGTTCTATGAACATGGTGCAGAAGAAGAATTTAATAAATATCCAAAATGGATTGTCGCTCAACGCGATGAGTTAATAGAACGAAAGGGCGCTCTTTTATGGATTGATGCAGAGGATCCTGACCTTTTAGCAGGAATCGCAACTTCCCGTATTTCAGCACAGCAAAAAGCTGCGGGAAATGCTTTAGTTCGTTACCGTAAAGCAATTATGAATGATGATATCGCTTGGTCGATTATTGCAGTACCATCGAAAAAATGGGCTGCAAAAGTGTTTCCAGATTTATCGGAAAGCGAACAGATGACTGCATTATGGGAGGCAATTTTTAAAACAGTGCGCATTGGTGAAGGTGATGCTGTAGAAAAATGGCGTCATCATATTAATAATTTAGAAAAACGTGCAGAGCAACTAAACAACAAAAAATTTACAAAATTACATTACAGGGCTCCTGGTACAGACTTAACGATAGAACTTCCTGAAAAACATGTTTGGCTTTCAGGCGGCAGCAACACTCCTGAGGGAACGACATTTATTGCCAACATGCCAACTGAGGAGGTATTTACACTACCTTCTAAGTATGGGATAAACGGTGTTGTAAGCAATACGAAACCGTTAGCATATCAAGGGAATATTATCGATAAATTTTCGCTGACGTTTGAAAAAGGGAAAATTGTGAAGGCAGAGGCTGAAGTCGGGAATGATTTATTGCAAGAATTAATTGCAACGGATGAAGGATCTTGCTATTTAGGGGAAGTTGCTCTTGTCCCTCATGAGTCGCCAATTTCAACTTCAGGTATCTTATATTACAATACTCTCTTTGATGAAAATGCTTCAAACCATTTAGCAATTGGTGAAGCATATCCTACTTGCTATGAAGGTGGACGCGAACTACAGGACGGTCAACTAGAGTCACTTGGAATAAATGTTTCTGTTACTCATGTTGATTTTATGATTGGCAGCGGGGAAATGGATATTGACGGCGTCCTGCCTGACGGTACTGAAGAGCCGATTTTCCGAAAAGGGAATTGGGCATTTTAAGTAAAGTAATAAAAAATTTCCAGTAAAATAAGCTTACTTTTCACGAATGTTTGTTCGTGTGAAGTGGGCTTTTTTTATTGAAAAATGATACAATAGAAAAAAATCGAAACATGGAGGTCGATGTAAATGAAAATATTCCATACCGCAGATTGGCATTTAGGTAAGCTTGTACAAGGGGTTTATATGACAGATGACCAACGCTATATTTTACAGCAATTTTTACAAGCAATTGATGAAGAACAGCCGGATGTCGTGATAATTGCTGGGGATTTATATGACCGTGCACTTCCTCCTGTCGAAGCAGTTGATTTATTGGACGAGACGTTAGCAGAAATTGTTTTAAAAAGAAAAGTACCTGTACTAAGTATTGCGGGAAACCATGATAGCCCGACACGTCTACAGTTTGGCAGCAAGTTGATGCAGGAAAGCGGACTGCATATTATTGGTGAGCTTTCAAAAAGCATCGAACCAATTATTTTGAACGATGAGTTTGGAGAAGTCCATTTTCATTTAGTACCATTTGTAGAACCATCCACTGTTAAAAATATATTTGAGGATGACGCAGTTACTACATATGATGAAGCGATGAAAAAAGTTATTCAAATAATTGAAGAGAAAATGGACAAATCCAAGAGACATGTTTTTATTGGACATGCCTTTGTCACACCGTATGGAGAAAAAGAGCACAATACGAGTGATTCAGAACGTCCTTTAGCAATAGGGGGCTCGGAGTGTGTAAACGCCGAGTACTTTAAGCCATTCCACTATACGGCACTAGGGCATTTACATAAGGCACACTATGTTCTAAATGAAACAATTCGATATTCAGGTTCTCCTTTAAAATATTCTGCCTCTGAAGCAAACCACGAAAAAGGTTTTTTAATTGTTGATTTAAATAAGGATGGACAAGTATCGGTTGCAAAACGCCCCTTCATTCCACTTAGAGATTTGCGCATTATTGAAGGAACAATTCAAGATATTTTAAAACATGGAATTAGTGAGGATTACGTATTTGTTCGTTTAACAGATTTAACGCCTGTTGTTGGAGCGATGGAACAAATTCGTACGGTTTATCCAAATGCAATGCATGTTGAACGAAAAGCATTGCCGAGATTAGAAGACGCTGAAAATGGAGAAATCGTTCGAAGGGAACAGATGGATGAGGGCAGTCTATTTAAAGCGTTCCATAAAGAAATTTTGGGAACAGAACCAACTGATTATACACAGCAACTATTTGAAGAGGTTCTTCAGGAAATGCTGGCAGAAGAACGTGAAGGTAAAGAGGTGATCGTGAAATGAAGCCGCTTAAACTAACAATGCGAGCATTTGGTCCGTATAAAAACGAAGAAGTAATTGACTTTACGGAGCTTCAAAATAATCGTCTGTTTGTTATTTCAGGTTCAACTGGAGCAGGGAAGACGACGATTTTTGATGGCATCTGTTTTGCGTTATTCGGGTTTGGCAGTGGACAAGATCGTAAAGACACAAAAATGATGCGAAGCGATTTTGCAGAAGACCATGTCCATACTGCAGTGGAACTAATTTTTGAAATCCACGGAAAAGTCTATCGTGTGCTGCGTCAGCTTCCTCATGTTAAAGAAGGGCGTAAAAGTGCAACTGGTGAAAAATATGAGTTGTTTGAAATACGAGACGGTCAAGAGCTTCCAGTTGTTGAACGGCAAAGAATAACAGATATTAACCAAAAGCTTGAAGATATAATCGGCTTATCATACGACCAATTTAATCAGATTGTCATGCTGCCGCAGGGAGAGTTTCGTAAATTATTAACCTCTCAATCTGATAATAAAGAGGAAATTTTACGAAAAATTTTTAAAACAAATCGCTATGGAGAGCTAACGCAAAGGTTAGAAGAGAAAAAGAGACAGGCTGAACAAAAGTTAAATGAAGCTCGCTTGTTAAAAAATAGCTATATTGCACAAATTGAAGGGGCGTTGCCAAAGCGTGAATCCTTACTGTTTACGGTACTTAATCAAAACTCAAACATTTATCAAATTCAGGATGCGCTCGATGAAGAGGTCCAATACTATCAACAAAAAATAAAAGAAGATCAAAAAAGCTATGATGAAGCTGCAGGAAAATATAAAGAGAAATATGAGTTTATCGTAGCGAAGCGAAATTTAAATGAACGAATTGATGCATATGAAAAGAAAGTACAAAAACTGCATGAAATCGAGCAACAAAAACCTTATTTTGAACAAATAAACAATGAATATCAAGCAGCAATTCGTGCCAGTAGAATCAAGCCTTTGAATGAACAATGCTTAACATTACATGAACAAAAACAACAACAGCAACAACGATTACAAGTAGTCTTGCAACAATTAGAAAACGCAATACAACAATTAACAGTTGCAAAGGAAATATTTCAAAATGAACTTTTAAAGCAAAATGAACGCGATGCTTCCTTACAACAAGTACTCGAATTACAAAAATTACTCCCTCTTTTTGAGCAAGTTGAAAAACAAACGTTCATTGTTCAGGCTTTGCAAAATGAAGTAAATCAAGCACTTACTTCTTTTAAACAGATAGAACAGCAGCTTCAGCAGCAAAAAGAGAAGATGACAAAGTTAAATAAGCAAATTGAGCAACTTGAAATAAGAAACGAACAGCTAAATCATGCAATGGAACAGCAAATCCATTTACGTGAAGTAGTAAATACATTTACAACTTATAATGAACTTACGAAAAAAGTGAATCTACTAAAAGAGCAATATATTAATGCATCTCAAGAGTATGATGCAGCTAAAACAGCTTACGATTTAGAAGAAATAAAATGGTTAAATAATCAGGCGGCGATATTGGCTGCCAGCTTAGTGCCCGGTTCACCCTGTCCTGTTTGTGGAAGTACTGAACATATTACATTAGACCGCCAACATGTAGATGTTATCGACGAAAAAGCTTTGAAGGCAATGAAAACCAATCTATCAGCTGCTGAACAAAACAAGTATACGGCTGAGGCGAATGTTAATGCATCAATTGCACATCTAAATCAATATCAAAATGAACTGGAACGTCTTAATGCACCAATAGATGAGCAACAACAATTTATAGATAAATTTAACGAAATCAATGAATATGTAAAGCAATTACAGGTTGAATCAGAACAGCTTGCTCAATATAAAAAACAGTTAAAGCAACTACAAGCTATGATTGAGCAGCAGGATCTACAAAGAAAACAAGTTGAAGATATATATAGACAAAAACAGCAACAGCTTATAAAAGAAAATACTGTATTAGATCAATATAAATCACTTATTCCTTCACATTTCCAACAGCTTTCTCAAGTAAAGCAAGCACTAGTGGAAGCAGAGCAGAATAAAAATAACTTGCAGCAAAGATGGGAAAGTGCTCAGAAACAATTACAACAAGCTGAAAAAAATCAAGCTACAAATGAAGAGGCATTAAAACATACCGAGCAGCAATTAAAGCTACTAGAAGAAAACCTAGAAAAAGCAAAAGAAGAATTTAAACAATCCATGGCTGCTGCTGGTTTTGCGAATTATAAACAATTCGAAGCTTCTATTCGTAGCGAAAGTGAACAACAGCTTTTACAACAGCAATATGTCCAATACACAAATGAGCTTCATGCCTTAAAGATACAGGTGGAAGAAGAGGGCAAGCTGTTAAAAGGAGAAGAAAGGGTTGACTTGAAATTACAAGAGCAACAACTCGCAGAATTAGAAGCTGTAAGAGAAAAAGCTCATGAAACATTAAATTTCTCGAAAGAATGTGAACGAAATTGCATCGACTTCTCTGAGAAGCTTGATCGAATTGTCGACGAAATATATCAATTAGAGGAAGTTTCAAATCAAATTGTAGATTTATACAATTTGCTGCGTGGTCAAAATAGCAAGAAAATCTCCTTTGAGCGATATGTTCAAATGGGCTATTTAGAGCAAATAACAGAGGCTGCTAATATTCGACTGCGAAATTTATCCAATGGACAGTATTATTTGCAATGTTCAGATCGGCAGGAATCCCATGGACGTCAAAGTGGCTTAAGCTTGGATGTTTATGATACGTATACAGGGCAGTCACGGGATGTAAAGTCTCTATCTGGAGGAGAAAAATTCAATGCATCCCTTTGTCTAGCCCTAGGAATGGCGGATGTCATTCAAAGCTTCCAAGGGAATGTGAAAATTGATACGATGTTTATTGATGAAGGATTTGGTTCCCTTGATGAAGAATCGCTAATGAAGGCAATTGATACATTAATAGATCTTCAAAAGTCGGGTAGAATGATTGGGGTCATTTCCCATGTTTCGGAGTTGAAAGCGGCAATGCCAGCTATTTTACAAGTAGAAAAATTAAAAGAAGGCTATAGTAAAACTTCAATTATTGTGAAATAAAAAATTATTCTAAGAGAATATAAAAATTCGTTAGGACTATTTCTTTCAGTGTGGTTTTATATGGAACTAATAGTTTAATCGGACGAAAAAAGTGCCAGCACTACTCATGCTGGCGCTTTTTTACTCCAAACCACTTTTATTCATAGCTATCATTCTGTTTTTTATTATTTTAGATATTAGCGGATAACACGAATTGCCTGAATAATATTCCAAATAATACATGCAATTGAAATAATCATATAGACAGCCATTAATCCAAATATGATATATGCAAAACTGTTCATATCATAATAATATGATGAAAACATCCCGATAACACCGAAGAGTGATATTAAAATCAAGAATACCACAGGGATTAAATGAGATAAAAATGCCCGTTTCGCATGGAATTTCACTTCCGAGTCTTTAACGACAAAATAGACAATTAGAGGTAATAAAAAAGGTGCGAACAACAAACTAATGTAACATAGGGCAGATAGTACTTTATTCTGTTCCATAGAATCTCCTTTTCTAAATCCAAGATACTTTATATACGGAAAAACATTCATAATGGTTTCAATTGGAAAAATAATAAAAATCCTAGTTGAAAAAGTCACATACTTTGATACAATAAATTTGTTCTAACAGTTAAATATGATGTATTACCCACAAGGGGGGCTGATGAAGTCAGCTGAGATTGTGCACGTATTGCACTAACCCTTTGAACCTGTAAGTTAACACTTGCGTAGGGATGTGGATAGAAACCGACTCCATCTGGCGTCAGGCTCTGTCCTGGCGCCATTTTTGTATTTTTGTGTATGCAAATCTACAACTGGAGTAAATATTTTTCTAGATTTCTATTCCTTCTCATGTTGTTCTACATCGGAATAAAAGAGAGGAGAGTTGTTATGAACAAATCAAGATTACTAATGCTTGTTGAAATTGCAATTTTTGCTGCAATTGGGGTTGTGTTGGATAAAATATCGTTTTCCATTTGGGCTCAAGGCGGTTCTATTAGCTTTGTCATGCTGCCGATTTTATTAATGGCTATTCGCTGGGGATTATCAGCGGGAGTTATTACTGGATTATTAATTGGAATAATTCAAATTGCGTTAGGCGGTTATGTTCTTCATTGGGTACAAGGATTCCTAGACTATATTGTTGCATTTTCAGTTGTTGGTTTTGCAGGGATATTCCGTACACAAATTTTAGAAGCAGCAAAAAATTTAGATAAAAAGAAAATAAGCCTCTATATCGTGCTTGGTACGACTATGGGCGGATTGCTTCGATATGCTGCACACTCAATTGCTGGGGCAGTTTTCTTTAAAGAATATGCGGGAGATCAAAATGTGTGGTTGTATACAATCATTTACAACGGATCTTATATGATACCTGCAATTATTCTAACATCAATAGTGGGTTCTCTAATCTTTACATCAGCCCCAAAACTTTTAAGAACTAATTAAAATATGACGTCCTAATTATACGTTGCTCATACCAATTTTATGGTATTAGTTCAACAATAATTTTAGGACGTCTTTTTAAGTTTAAAAAAGAATAAATCTGTTTTATTCTCCATAAATAAATTAATAGAAGCAGATGCCCAAATATCTAATCTCAAATATGGTATATTATATAGTGAAATGTAAATAGGAAGGACGTTTACAATGATTGTACAAACAAAAGAAGAATTAGAGGCATTAAAAAAAATTGGACGCATTTGTGCCGAAATACGTGATGCATTGAAGGCAGCTACGAAGCCCGGCATCACTACTAAAGAGTTAGACGAAATCGCTGGCCGCATGTTTGCAGAAGCTGGTGCAGTTTCAGGCCCTAAAGGTGAATATGATTTTCCTGGATATACATGTATAAGTGTCAATCATGAAGTAGCGCATGGTATACCAAGCGGCAAAGTAATTAACGAAGGAGATTTAGTCAATATCGACGTATCCGGTTCGTATAATGGCTATTTTGCAGATACAGGTATTTCATTTGTTGTCGGTGATGGACACCCTGAAAAAGAAAAATTATGTATGGTTGCAAAGTCAGCTTTCGATCGTGCAATGACAAAAGTAAAAGCAGGCTCAAAACTAAATCAAATTGGTAAAGCAGTCGAAAGAGAAGCAAGAGACCACGGTTTAACTGTTATTATGAACCTAACTGGTCATGGTGTAGGACGCTCTTTACATGAAAAACCAGATCACGTTTTAAATTATTTTGATGCTTGGGATTCAACGATTATGAAAGAAGGAATGGTGTTAGCAGTAGAACCATTTATTTCAGAAAAGGCAGAGCATATTATTGAAGCTGGTGATGGATGGACATTTATTACACCTGATAAATCACTAGTTGCTCAAATAGAACATACTGTTATTGTTACAAAAGATAAACCAATTATTATTACACAGCTAGACTAAAAAACGGAAGCGTCATAATTTGCTCATCTGCAAGAGCGATATTTTACATGTCACTTCACTTCAGAAAGAAATCCTGTACTCTTGAATATTACTTCAAGTGCACAGGATTTTTTTTCATAAAAAGTATACCGACAATCATGACACCACTTAGAAAAAGCGCTGCGGTAGTAACTAATAACTCTCCAAATCCATTTCCAATGGCAATGCCAATATAACACCAAATAAAGACAATTGGATAGGCAATGTCAAAATGATGGAAACGCAGATGCAATGCAATGGCAGTACCGATTGTCATGATAATGACGGCCCATAACGCACTGCTTAAACCAAATCCCCGCCAACTGTAGTCTACTAATAAGTAGCATATATGCAGGATAAATAAAAATGTAGTCCAACTAAAATAAATAGCAATTGGAAGTCTTAATTTCAGCATCTCTTTTTTTAATGGATATGTTAAATATAACGCAAACACCGATATAAGCTGTAGCGTTAACAATATCAATGACACAATTAATAGGCCATTATGCCAATTTAAAAGAGAAGTGATTTGGAAAATAATTGTGCACAAAAATAAAATTGTTTGCACTGGTGTAATAAACTGATCTGATTGGCGTAAAGGCAGATAGTTTTTAATCCATAGGAAAAGAAATATAAAGACAAGAAACCATATGTAATAAACATAATTTGCAGGTGCAAATAGAATAGGTAAACGGTTTATGATGTCAATGGTTGAAGCCCCTTGTAGTTGCAGCCAAAACGCATTAATAGTAAAAATAGTGGCTACAATGAGTGCAATAAAAATTATGCTTATTTGACGCATACATTCCTCTCCTTTCTATAAAATTATATACATTTACATAACATTGAACAACAGATACCAAAAACATACAAATTTTTGTAAAATAAAAATAAACATAAAAGGGGTGAATTCGATGAAGAAAATAAGTGAGTTAAATTTTGATGTAAAACTTGAGAAGAAAGAGTATAAGAAACAATTAAAACAACTACAGTACAAAATGTTAAACATTCAACAGTTTTTATACAATAACAAAATCGGCTTAATTATAGCATTTGAAGGGATGGATGCAGCAGGAAAGGGCGGAGCAATTAAAAGACTCACCCAAAGACTTGATCCACGAGGTTATTTAGTGCATCCAATTTCAGCGCCACAGCCGCATGAGCTTAGATATCATTATTTGCATCGTTTTTGGAGAAAATTACCTCAGCACGGTCAGATTGGAATATTCGATCGTTCATGGTACGGCCGAGTATTAGTAGAGCGACTTGAGGGATTTGCATCAGAACAAGAGTGGAACCGAGCATATAATGAAATTAACTCATTTGAAAAAATATTAACAGAAGAACAATATATTATGCTAAAATTTTGGATTCATGTTGACAAAGATGAACAATTAAATCGCTTTAAAGCAAGACAAACTGATCCTTATAAAAGCTGGAAATTAACTGATGAAGACTGGAGAAATAGAAGCAAATTCGATGATTATGTGATAGCTGCAGATGAAATGTTTGAGAAGACGGATAGTAAAAATGCACCGTGGATATTAATTCCCGGAAATAATAAAAACTATGCACGCATAAAAGTATTAAAAGAAACAATTAAACATGTTGAAACAGAATTAAAGCGACGTGGACTAAATATCACATATCATCATATTGAGGAAAAAGATGATCATGCTAAAAGTTTAGCAAGTGACCAATTGGGAAATATGCAAGATGATATAGACAATAAATAAAATTAAATGACAAAATAACTGTTGTCCTTATACGTAAATTCTCGGGGAAAGGCATTAGGGTATACACGATGGTGAGAAAATTTTTTAATTTATTACATAAAAAGGGTGATAGTGTGATAAGGCTTGAAGGAAACCGATTGTGTTTGCGCACCTTTGTGGAGTCCGATGCAAAAAGTTTAGCAGAACTAATGCGAAACAATAAATACTTTTGGGCAACCCATGAACCTTTGCATGAAGAAGAATTTTACACGGAGGAAGCACAATTTAAAAAAATTTTAGAAAGCATACATTTACTTCGTGCAAACCGAGAGTATTCTTTCGGCATCTATCCAAAGGGAAGCAATAAATTAATCGGGCATATTTCTTTATACGCTATTAAAAGGCTCCCATATAATAGTGCATTTATAGGGTACTCAGTCGATGAAAAATTCACTCGAAAAGGGATAGCTACAGAGGCTGTTAATCTAGTTGTCCAATTTGCCTTTAGCACAGTAAAACTGAATCGTATAGAAGCGTATGTGTCACCCAAAAATAACGGCTCAATTAAGGTATTAGAAAATGCAAATTTCATTCGTGAAGGGCTTTTAAGAGAGCTTCTCTATATAAATGGCGTATGGGAAGATCATTACATTTATTCGCTGCTAAGAGATGAATATCGACATAAATAACAGGTCTCGCAAGGCGAGACCTGTTTTGATTTTGTTATTCGGTTGAAGTAGATGTTGTAATGCCATTATCACTTAGGTACTTGTTTCCATCAGATAGTAAATCTAACTTACCTGTACTTGGGTCCATGATGAGTCCGTGAACTGGTGTAGCTTTTGGCATTAATGGGTGATTACGAATAATATCGACACTCTTTAATACACTTGTCGAAACATCACCGAAGCCACGAAGCCATTCAACTAAATCAATTCCCGAGTATTTTACCGTGTTTACAATATCGCTATTTATACCACGTTCAATCATATGTTCAATCATAACTTCTGGGTCGATTGCACTCATGCCGCAATCATGGTGGCCAATGATATACACTTCATCTGCCTTCAGCTCGTATACAGCGACTAATATACTTCGCATAATTGCTCCAAATGGATGGCTGACTTGAGCTCCTGCACTTTTTACAATTTTCACATCACCATTGCGCATGTTCATTGCTTTTGGCAGAAGCTCAACTAAACGTGTATCCATACAAGTTAAAATAACTATTTTTTTATCAGGAAATTTTGATGTTATGTAAGGCTCGTATTGTTTAAATTTTACAAAAGAATCATTAAAGCTCAAAATTTCATTTAAAGAAGACACCATATTTCTTCACATCCCCCAATCATTTAACCTAACACTATTATATACAAAAAAGTCGACAATACTCGCCGTTAGAGTTTGTCGACTAGTTATTTATTAAAATTTCTCATTTGGTTTAGGATCAACTCTTACAGATGATGAAGAATCTAAACCAATACGTAAATAGTGGATGAACATTGCCATACTAATCATAATAACTGCAAATAAACCAGCAACAGTAGAAATATATAAGCCCATTGTTAGACTCCTTTCTATTTAACAGATGTCATTGAATACTATTATACTATATATCTTTATTTTTTGTAGCCTATTAAAGAAAATAATATTGGCAAATTTAAGAATTGTTGTTATGAAGTTACCCCTTTCATTTAATAAAAAGCTGAAATATCAATTTTTGAACACTATGACTATAAATCTAGATAATATGACCTAGATAATGGATTTATATTTCTAAAATAATACTATTTAATCAAAACAATTACCTATTTCCGTATAATTCTCACCCTCAAAATATAAAAATAGGAAATTTTTGATTCAATGTAATCAAAATGTCGAATTTATAAAGAAAAAACGAATATTGCGTCGAAAAAATAGATAAGTCCTATTATACTTAGTGATAAGAAAGTAAAAATATTTGAAAGAATGTCGAAAAATATTATAGGTTGAATATTTTGGAGGTACGTATATGGATTTATCAACGATAATAGGGATTGTACTTGGATTTATTGCTGTATTTGTTGGGATGGTGTTAAAAGGAGCTAGTTTAGCTTCATTAGTAAATCCCGCTGCATTTTTAATTATTATTTTAGGTACAATAGCTTCAGTAACAATCGCCTTTCCTATGAAAGAGTTAAAGAGAGTGCCAAAGTTATTTAAAATTCTCTTTACTGAAAAGAAGCTTGCAAGTGATATAGAAATTATTAAACTATTTTCACAATGGGCTGATTTAGCTCGCCGTGAAGGATTGTTAGCACTGGAAAGCAAAGCAGCAGAGGTTGAAGATCCATTTTTAAAAAATGGATTAACATTAGCGATTGACGGACAAAATGCAGACTATATCCGCGATGTTCTAACAGAAGAAGTAGAAGCTCTAGAAGAACGTCATGCAAGTGGTGCACAAATTTTTTCTCAAGCTGGTACATATGCCCCAACTCTTGGGGTACTTGGCGCTGTTGTAGGTTTAATAGCAGCATTAAAAGATATGAGTGATATTGATGCTTTAGGCCATGCAATTTCAGCTGCTTTTATTGCAACATTGCTTGGTATTTTTACTGGATATGTTTTATGGAATCCATTTGCCAATAAATTAAAAAGAAAGTCCGCAGAGGAAGTAAAACAAAAACATCTAATGATTGAAGGGATTTTATCCGTATTAGAAGGTGAAGCCCCACGTGTAATCGAACAAAAATTAGCTTCGTACTTAACAATGGAGGAGCGCCGACAAATATTAAACGAAAGCGGGGCGGGCGGTCTTGGCAAAGAAAGCTAAAAAGAAGAAGCATGATGAACATATTGATGAATCATGGCTTTTACCATATTCTGACCTATTAACCCTTTTATTAGCCCTATTTATTGTATTATTTGCTTCTAGCTCTATTGACCAAGCAAAAATGGAGCAAATGTCTCAAGTATTTACTGAAATTTTTGAAGGCTCATCAGGTTTTATGGATCATACTTCTGTTATACAGAATCCAACTGCCATAACAGATGGTGTTTCTGAACAACAAGCAGCCTATATTCAAGATCAAAAAGAATTAAAGGAAATTCAAGAACGCATTGATAACTTCATTGCAGTAAACGAGCTAGAAAGCACATTCGCTACAAAAATAACGGACGAAGGTCTTTTAATAACAATTCGAGATAGTATACTGTTTGACTCGGGTAAAGCAGATGTAAAACAGGATTATATATCAATTGCAGAAGAATTATCTAAACTTTTACAATTAGATCCTCCTAGATTTATAGTTGTAACGGGTCATACAGACAACGTACCTCAAAATAATGCGGAGTTTAGATCAAACTGGGAACTTTCTGTGATGCGTGCAGTAAACCTTATGAAACTAATTATGGATAGTAATCCGCAATTAGATCCTAAATATTTTAGCGCTAAGGGTTATGGTGAATATAATCCAATAGCATCAAATGATACAGAAGCCGGCAGAGCACAAAACCGCCGTGTGGAAGTTTTAATTCAACAACTAGTTGAACCGGAAAATTCCGCAGAAAATGAGGATGAATAGTTAAACCCAAGGGGCTAATCAGATAGTTTCTGACTAGCCCCTTTATTGTAGGCAGTATATGATTTACATTGTTTCCTAAGAGAGCGTTTCAAAGACTTTTTTAACGCTCTTTTTTATTTTGACTTTAACAAAACAAAAGTTTATAATTTTAAACAAATGTTTATATAAAGGTGGGTTGGACGTGAATGAAAAGGAACAACTTGTTCTCCAGTTAATAAAAAACAATCCTTTTTTATCACAGCAGGAAATGGCTGAACAGTTGAATATGTCAAGACCAGCTTTAGCAAATATCATCTCAGGACTTATTAAAAAAGGCGAAGTTGTTGGAAGAGCATATGTGCTGCCTGAAAAAAATTCAATTGTTGCAATTGGTGGAGCAAATGTGGATCGAAAATTCCATCTTGAAGGAAGTGTTCAGTATGGTACCTCAAATCCAGCATCAGTAACTGAAAGTGTTGGAGGTGTAGCTAGAAATATTGCTGAAAATCTAGGTCGTCTAGGTAATGAAGTAAAACTTATGACAATACTTGGACAAGATCAGGATGCGGTAACTATTGAACAACAAAGTAAAGCATTTTTTAATTTAGATTTAGTTGAGAAAACATCCAAAAATAAAACAGGATCATATAGCGCAGTTTTAGATGGCAGTGGGGAACTCATCCTAGCGATGGCAGACATGGCAATCTATGATCAGCTTCAACCAGCTGTAATAAAAAAACATGAAGCAGTTTTAATGAATGCAAAGTGCATTATAGTGGATTTAAATTGTCCTAAAGAAACTGTACTCTATTTGAAAAATATAGCCTATCTAAAAAAAATGCCTTTTATTATTGTCCCAGTATCAGCTCCAAAAATGAAAAATATGCCGCCTGATTTAGTAGGAGTAACGTATTTTATTTGCAATCGTGATGAAGCAGAAATTTACTTAAATATTCGTATTCAAAATAACGATGATTATTTTATTGCAGTAAAGAAATTGCTTGAAAGAGGAGCAAGTAACGTCATTTTAACACTTGGCGAGCATGGTGTTATTGTTGGAAATCATAATGACATCATTCATTTTAAAGCAGCTAAAGTAAACAAAGTTGTAGATGTAACAGGTGCTGGAGATGCTTTTGTAGGTGCTTTTATACATGGGATAATAAGTGGAGAACACTTACATGACTCAGTGGAATTTGGACTTTATAATGCTGCAAAAACATTGCAGTCAGATACAACTGTTAGGCAAGATTTATCACCACAAGAATTAATACATTGGAGGAATTCATAATGGAAAAATATTTATCATTTTCTCAAGAAGTAATCGAGGCAAAGGAAAAAGGGCTGGCAATCGTAGCTCTTGAATCAACAATTATTTCACATGGTATGCCCTACCCTCAAAATGTTCAAACTGCACGAGAAGTTGAACAAATTATTCGAGACAAAGGTGCTGTACCTGCAACAATTGCACTTATAGACGGGAAAATTAAAATTGGTTTAACTGATGAAGAGTTGGAGATGTTCGGGAATGCAAGAGATGTTGCAAAAGCTTCTCGCAGGGATTTAGCATTTTTACTATCGACAAAAAAACTTGGAGCTACAACTGTGGCAGCTACTATGATTGCTGCTGAACTAGCAGGAATTGAGCTATTTGTTACAGGTGGTATTGGTGGTGTACACCGCGGTGCAGAACATACAATGGATATTTCGGCAGATTTAGAAGAACTTGCACAAACAAATGTTGCGGTTGTATGTGCTGGTGCAAAATCAATTCTGGATTTAGGACTAACTTTAGAATACTTAGAAACAAAGGGCGTTCCTGTTGTTGGATTTGGAACTGATAAATTGCCTGCGTTCTATACAAGAGAAAGTAAGTTTAATGTAAACTTCCAAATAAATACTGCCCGGGAAGTTGCAGACATGATGAGAGCGAAATGGGAGTTAGGCTTGCAAGGTGGAGCAGTTATTGCCAATCCAATACCAGAAGAAGATGCATTAGATGCAAACTTTATTAACGGAATTATTGAACAAGCGTTAAAAGAGGCAGACGAGAAAGGTATACAAGGTAAAGAAGTTACGCCTTTCTTACTTGGAAAAGTAAAAGAATTAACAGAAGGAAAATCGTTGGAGGCAAATATTGCACTTGTAAAAAACAATGCCAAAATTGGCGCAGAAATCGCTATTGCCCTAAACAAAAATAAATAGTTTAAAAATTAAAGTTTCCACTGATATTTTTATCAATGGAAACTTCTTTTTTGAAAGTCTATAGTAAGAACAATCGAGTCGGATGATCTAAAGCTCCTTTATGTGTCAAAGGGGGAAACAGCCAAGTTTCAAACAAAATAAACCCTGTTGCCTAGAATTGAGTTGACACCCCGTTCACATATGTCTAAAGAGTGCAGATTGCCTTTATTATTTACGTAGTGCACCTAGTTCAGAAACAATTGCTTGCATTTCACTAGGGCTGAATGTATTGCGTTTCATCACCATTTCGTAAAGATATAAAATATCTTCATAATTTTCATCATTAAAATGCTCAGATTTCATAGCATCGACATTAACCATTCGAAGTTTTTCTTTTATTTGTTCAATCATAAAGATGACATTTTCTCTTGATGGATTTGATAAATTCATTTTTTATCGCCCTACCTTTCAATTATACGGATTTATCATTTCATTACATACGCTTCGTGTCAACCTAATTTGGGACGTTCCCTTTAAAAAACGTAAAAATTTATATATCATGGTAATGATAAGAAATCTAATATAACTATTTTAATGTTTTAAAAAGTTTTAGGAGGAAAACATGATGAGTGAGAGTAAATTATTCAAATCAATTGTAATAGGTGCACTAACAGGAGCGATAATTAGTATGTTTGACCGCAAAACGAGAGAACATACAATTGAGATGTCGAAAAAAGTAAAAGATACTGTCATTTATTATGCGAAGAATAAAGATGAGTTACAACATATAATTGAAGAAAAATTGGATGAAGTACAGGAGTTGTACGATAATGCTTCAGATAATATAAATACGATTGTTCACAAAATAGAAGAGGTAAAAGAGCTGCCAAATACAATTCAAAATATTGTTAGTGATACAAAAAACGCGTTTACAAATAATGTGATAGAAAAATAATGATCTTTTTCTGAACAATAAAGTACAAAATAATTTGAAGAATGTCTGGCACAAGGCCCCCAGCCCTTAAGAGCGTGATTTGACCTCGGTTGAAAATTTGTGTTTCTGTCTTCTAATTTGGGCTCGCAACGGCGTAAATCATGCAAATTTCACTTTTGATGCAAATAAATTGACGGTTTGATATGGTAAGCAGCGTTCGCCGATGCCAGCAGGGTGCTTGCACTTTTCAATAAAGGGGGGAGCTAATTTTGAGTAAAAACAATAAGGAATCTCAAAATGAAATTTTATCTTTTATAAAAACTTTTATTGCACCTGATAAATCCAATATTGATGTAACGACAGTAAAGGGATTTTTTCAAGATTTAATCGTTCGTATGAGAGATGTTGATATATCTGGAATGGGTGCTCAATTAGCTTACTTCTTTTTATTATCATTTTTTCCTTTATTAATATTCATTGTAACGCTATTGCCTTACTTAGATTTAAATGAAGATTATGTTTTCGACTTTATTCAGACGATTGTACCAACTGAAGTATTTTTACTAACACAAGGAACATTGACTGAAATTTTAACGACTCATAATGGCGGAGGATTATTATCAATCGGTATTATCGGAACAATTTGGTCAGCTTCGAGAGGTGTAAATGCACTAATTAAAACTTTAAATGATGCATATGAGGCAGAGGCAAGGCTAAGTATAATCAACCGTGCGTGGTCATTAGTTTTTACAATTTCACTTGTACTTGTAATTTTAATGGTATTACTAATTCCTATATTCGGGCATCAAATCGCGCTATCGCTGTTTAACTATTTAGGAGTAGAAGAAACATTTGCTGAATTTTGGAGATTTGTTCAATGGATACTGCCGCCGATACTAATTTTTATTATATTGGTTTTAATGTACTGGATTATTCCAAATACAGATCCTAGATTACATTTCACAAGTGTTTTACCAGGTGCTATTTTTTCAACTGTTTCTTGGCTGGTGTTAATTTATGCATTTTCATACTATGTAAATAATTTTGGCAATTTTGCTTCAACGTATGGAAGTATTGCTAGTGTTATTTTATTAATGCTATGGCTATATATGACTGGTATGATATTAATTTTTGGTGGATTATTAAATGCCTCAATGCAGAAAAGAAAATTAGCCAAAATTGAGAAACGGAAAAAATTAGCGTCAACATAAAAAATGACCCAAAATCAATATTTTGGGTCATTTTAATTTTATATTTTTGAATTTAACATGCGAAGGCCGTTTAATATTACTAAAATTGTACTTCCTTCATGACCAATAACGCCAAATGGTAAGTCAACTAATTGTAAAAAGTTTGAACAGACTAAAAGGGCGATTACTGCAATAGAGAAAATAATATTCTGCTTTACGATACGCTGCATTTTTCGGGATAATCGAACAGCATAGGCAATTTTTGATAAATCATTTTTCATTAAGACTACATCTGCCGTTTCTAATGCAACATCAGTACCTCCACCCATTGCGATGCCGACTGTTGCAGTTGCAAGCGCAGGGGCATCATTGATACCGTCGCCTACCATTCCAGCATATTTATATTTTGCTAAATAGTCTTTTATATAATTTACTTTCGTTTCAGGTAGACACTCTGAAATGTATTCATTTACATCAGCTTCCTTAGCTATTGCTTTTGCCGTTTTTTCATTATCCCCAGTCAGCATTGAAACGTGAATTCCTAACTCTTTTAATAATTTAATAGCCTGTTTTGCTTCTTCACGCACAGTATCTTTCATCGCAACAAGTGCTGCAATTCCTAGGTCGTCACGCATAAAAATAACTGTCTTTCCTTCTTCAGCAAGTTTTTCAGCAGCTCCACTAGCAAAGCTTTGAGCCTCTTTCCGACCTACAAAATCGGGCTTTCCAACAATATAGCTATGTCCGTCAAACTTTGCTTTTAAACCCCACCCAGGAACATCTTCAATATCAATCCCCTGTATAGTGTTGATATTATGATCCTTTGAATATTTCAAAATAGCTTGTGCGAGTGGGTGGTTTGATTGTGATTCAATGGACGCTAAAGTTGCAATTGTATTTGTTTTATCTAAATCTTCACGTACGATAATATCTGTTACTACAGGAGTCCCAACAGTTAAAGTGCCTGTTTTATCAACTGCAAGCAATTTAAGAACACTTAAATGCTCTAGATGTAAACCACCTTTAAAGAGAACACCATTTTTTGCTCCATTTGAAATGGCAGCTAAGGTTGCAGGCATAATTGATGCAACAAGTGCACAAGGCGATGCAACAACTAGAAGAACCATTGCTCGATAAAATGTTGTTGTCCAATCCCAGCCTAGTACATAGTGAGGCAGGAACAGCATTAAAGCAACAGCTAAAAGAACAAATTTAACATATATACCCTCAAATTTTTCGATAAATTGTTGAGATGGTGACTTTTCGCTCTGAGCTGATTGAACAAGCGTAATAATTTTTTGGAACAATGTTTCTGAATTTGGTTTTGTCATATTAATAGTTAAAGTTCCATTTAAGTTCACTGTTCCAGCATAGACATCATCACCAGCTTGTTTTGTTACAGGCATGGATTCACCACTTATGGCAGATTCGTCTATAGTAGATGTTCCTTTTAGAATCTGTCCATCGGCGGGAATGCGTTCGCCGGGTTTTATTAACAAATGATCCCCAACAATTAAGGAAGAAACAGCAACTTTTATTGGCTCAAAGGCACCTCGAACTAACCAAGCTTCTTCAGGTTGTAGATTCATTAATGCTGTAATTTCACGCTTGTTTTTATTCATTGCATACGTTTCAAGGGCACCGCTTAGTGCAAAGATAAAGATCAATACTGCCCCTTCAGTCCAGTAGCCAATGATTGCAGAACCAATTGCAGCTAATACCATTAATAATTCAACATTTAATGTTTTATTTTGAATGGTTTCAAGAATGCCTTCTTTTGCTTTTGCGTAGCCACCGATAATAAATGCACTTAAGTATGAAATAATTGCCGCTGTATTTAGGCCACTAGATTCCAATCTCCATGCAAGCAATATAAGCAATCCTGATAACAGAGCGGCAATCAGTTCGCCATGTTCCTTAATTTTCTCAATTAGAACATCGTTTTCTCGATTAGAAGTATCCATCATATCCTCCTCCTGATAATGAATATCAATATCAAATTATTTAAATATCAACAATGATAACAGTTTTCATTTAAACTATAATTCTTATTAATTTATAATTATTATAATATAGAACGAGTATAATGTAAAACTAATTAAATTCCTTTTAGAAGAAATGTGAAGAAAGTTTACTTCTTAGATTGAGTTGAAGAGGGGGACAGGGAAATAAAAAAAGCTCGTAAGAATGGGATTCTTACGAGCTTACAGACTGTAGACAAACTCGAAAATTCGAGTTTGCCTACAGTCTTTTTTCTTTTAAAATAAAATTAATAACCCTTTTTGAATAAGTTAGTTGATTTCCGTTTCGGCGGACGCTTTCCGCGGGCGTGGGCCAATCCTCCTCGTCGCTACGCTCCTGCGGGGTATCGGCCGTCACGCTTTTCCCGCAGGAGTCGCCGCCTACACTACAATCAACTACTTCTAAATATACGTTGAGGTGAATGGAAATGATGTCGAAAAATCAAATAAATGAACGCGATCAAATTGAGATGATTACGATTGAAGAACTTGTACCAAAAGACCATCTTGTTAGAAAGCTTGAATCAGCCATTGATTATTCTTTCATCTATCCACTAGTAGAACCGCTGTATTCTAAATTAGGTCGCCCGAGTGTTGACCCAGTCGTATTAATCAAAATGACATTTGTTCAATATGTATTTGGAATCCGTTCAATGCGTCAAACAATAAAAGAAATCGAAACGAATATGGCGTATCGATGGTTTTTAGGATTTGGCTTCCATTCAGAAGTACCACACTTTTCAACCTTCGGTAAAAACTATGAACGTCGTTTTCAAGACACAGATATCTTTGAACAGATTTTCTATCGAATACTTAAAGAAATTGCTGATAAAGGATTACTAAGTGCTGACCATGTTTTCATCGATTCAACGCATGTTAAAGCGAGTGCGAATAAACGTAAATTCGAGAAGAAGATGGTACGTAAAGAGACTCGGGCATATGAAGCTAAACTTCAAGAAGAATTGAATCAAGATCGGATTGACCATGGGAAGAAACCATTCCCACCAGATAAATTTGAAAAAGAAGAGATAAAGGAAATTAAAGAAAGTACGACAGACCCTGAAAGTGGCTACTATGTAAAAGATGAACGAACTAAGCAGTTTGCTTACTCATTTCATGCGGCAGCTGACCGCTATGGATTTATACTCGGATCAATTGTGACACCTGGTAATGTTCATGATAGTCATATGCTTCAACCACTTGTTGAAAAGGTAATGGAAAAAGTGAAAAAGCCACTTGCTGTTGCTGCCGATGCTGCTTATAAAACACCTGCGATTACTAAATTCTTATTTGAACATGATATTCAACCAGCACTTCCTTATACACGACCAAAAACAAAGGATGGATTTTTACGCAAACATGAATATGTCTATGATGAGTATTATGATTGCTATCTTTGCCCGGAAGGGCAAGTCCTTAAATATACGACAACGACTAAAGATGGGAAACGCCAATATAAATCAAACCCTACTCAGTGTGTAAACTGTCCTTTACTTACTCAATGTACAAGTAGTAAGGATCACAGAAAAATCATTGAACGTCATATTTGGGCACATCATGTAGAGGAAGCGGATCATCTTCGTCATCAAAGTGATATCAAACAAATATATGCTAGACGTAAAGAAACGATTGAACGTGTCTTTGCAGATGCAAAAGAAAAGCATGGTATGCGATGGACAACCCTACGTGGAATTAAAAAATTGTCTATGCAGGCGATGCTTACTTTTGCTGCCATGAATTTAAAAAAGCTTGCTAATTGGACGTGGCAAGCTTCAGAAATGGCCTAAAATATAATACTCGAAGAGTGTTTTTACCCCAAATAAGTCGGTTAAATACCCAATAATCTATTAAAATTACAAAAGACCTTCAGAATAAGCCCATTCTGAAGGTCTTTTGTCAACAACCTGAAAGCTCGTAAGAATGGGATTCTTACGAGCTTAAAATGTTAACTTGGTAAGTTGTGTTTTCTGCTGTCGGCTTCGCCTTTCGCGCAGCGGAGATAAAATAAAAACTTCTGAGTATAATGTTTCAAAGTATAAAATTTTCTCTTTTTATTTAGAAAACTCTCTCCGCGTTAGCGCTGTCGGCTCCGCCTTTCGCGCAGCAGAGTTAAAATAAAAGCTTATAATAAAGAATACTTATGAAAAAGAATACCTTTCTTTATTAGAATACTCTCTCTGCGGTTATCGCTGTCGGCTTCGCCTTTCGCGCAGCGGAGATAAAATAAAAACTTCTGAGTATAGTGTTTCAAAGTATAAAATTTTCTCTTTTTATTTAGAATACTCTCTCCGCATACTGCGAAAGTTTTTCTAGTGATGATTTTTCAACGTCTGCGTGTAATGAGTTGCCGTGTGAGTCCATTGTTACTACCGCTGTGAAGTCTTCAACAGTTAGGTGCCACATTGCTTCAGGAATACCGAATTCTTGTAAGTCAACACCGTCAACAGATTTAATACAGTCAGCGTAGTATTGAGCAGCTCCACCAATTGCATTTAAGTAAACACCGCCGTGTTCTTTAAGTGCAGCTAAAGTTTTTGGTCCCATACCACCTTTACCAATTACAGCGCGGATGCCGAATTTTTTCATGATGTCGCCTTGGTATGGCTCCTCACGAATTGACGTTGTAGGACCAGCAGCTTTAACTGTCCAGTTGCCGTTTTCGTCTTTTGCCATTACAGGTCCGCAGTGATAAATAATTTGACCGTTTAGATCAACTGGTGCATCGTGGCTCATTAGATGGTGGTGGATTGCGTCGCGTCCAGTATACATACGGCCGCTAATTTTAACAACGTCCCCAACTTTAAGTTCACGAATTTGCTCTTCAGTAATAGGTGCTTTTAATTCTACTACTTTACTTTCAGATTTTGTTTCAGTTTTTGGCTCGTCACGGAAAGAGATTTTTTCGCCTTCTTGGTAATGCCATTTAATGATTTCGCCTGTATTTGCGTCGATATCAATTGCCATACGACGGTAAGCCCAGCAGTTATACGCTACTGATACATAGAATGATGCCGGTATACGGTGCATTACACCAATTTTACAGCCTAGTAATGTTGCTTCACCACCAAAGCCCATTGTTCCAACACCAAATGTATTTGCTTTTTCTACGATGTATTCTTCTAATTTTGCTAAATCAGGATTTGGATTAACATCATCAACATGTCGGAATAGTTGTTCCTTCGCAAGATCATATCCAGAAGAACGATCTCCTCCGATACCTACACCGATGAATCCAGCTGAACAGCCTTGTCCTTGTGCTTGCCATACTGAATGTAGAATACATTTACGGATTCCGTCTAAGTCACGACCAGCACGGCCAAGACCTTCTAATTCACAAGGTAAGCTGTATTGAATGTTTTTGTTTTCACAGCCGCCGCCTTTTAGAATTAGCTTTACTTCTATGTAGTCTTTTTCCCATTGTTCGAATTTAACTACAGGTACACCTTCACCTAAATTATCCCCACTGTTTTTACCCGTTAATGAGTCAACAGAGTTTGGACGTAATTTTGCATCTTTTGTAGCTTGAACTACAGCATTGCGAATCATTTTTTTTATTTCGATTTGGTTTACGCCAACAGGAGTTTTTACTTTAAAAGTAGGTAAGCCTGTATCCTGGCAGATTGGTGATACGTTATCCTCCGCCATTACGATGTTATTAGTAATTGTGTCTAAACTCATTGCAGCACGAGTGCCTGCATTTTCTGCTTCTTTTGCCTTTTTAATTGCACGGCGAACGTCTGCAGGTAAATTTGTTGACGTTTCAGTTACTAAATCATAAAGGCTTTTTTCTAAAGTTTGTAAATAGGATGTTGCCACTTGTGACATTATATATTCCCCCCAGAATATTTGAAATTTACACTCCAAGCATTATTATACCTTTTTAATTTCATGAAAAAAAGTGTGATAGCTTAATAGTCTTGCTAGAAAAAGAAACCAAGCATTGTTGCTTGGCCTATTTGTTACTCGTTTGTCAATTCATTGCGGTTATGGAATTGGTCCATTTTCTCCTCAACATCATCGATAATTTTGATAAGTCGATCGATATCTTCAATATCAGCAGTTTCAGGATCGATAGCATCTAAAACCTCGACGAAAATTTGAAGACGTTCTTTTAAATAATTGACTTGTTTATTTTTATCAGTTATTGGGTTCGACATAAATCCACCTCTTTCGTCATGACCATCATAGCGAATTTATAGCCTATGTTCAATTGTTATGTTGAAATAAAGCTTAGGATTTGAAATGGGTCCATTGAATCATTTGAGTTATTTTTTTATTCTGAATATTTACACAAATGATTTTATGTGATAAATTAATAATACTTATAAGTAAAGGAGATGGTCGGAAGATAAATGCTCACTCAATCTATGAAAAGGAGGGAGTTTAAACAATTTTTCGGCTATCGAATGGCCGAATTGGAGTTTATGCAACTGAAAATGGAGTTATCTGAAATGTAAAGACCCTAGCGAACATTCGATTTGATGTCGCTAGGGTTTTTTATTTGGAAAATTTTGAAGCTATTTTCCACTTGATATGTTAACATAGTATCGCAGATTTGGGATGATGTATGTTGGAGGGCAGGCATGTTAACAACAGAAAAATACGAACAACGAAGATTTTGGACTTTAATAGCCATTGTTTCAATTTCAGGATTTTCGCAAGGTATGCTATTACCGCTAATTTCCGTGATTTTTGAAAAAGACGGTGTTTCTTCTACACTAAATGGATTAAATGCTACTGGATTATACATAGGAACATTATTGATTTCACCATTCATTGAACAACCATTAAGAAAATTTGGGTATAAATCCGTTATTGTAGTTGGAGGAGCAATCGTTTTTATTTCACTATTATTATTTCCACTTTGGCAAAACGTTTTGTTTTGGTTTATTTTACGTTTACTTATAGGTATTGGGGATCATTGTCTTCATTTTGCCACTCAAACATGGCTAACTAGCTCTGCCCCTAAAGGGAGCTTAGGAAAAAGTATGTCCATATATGGTTTGTCTTTCGGTGTTGGTTTTGCAGTTGGACCGTTAATGGTAAACCTTGTAGAAATTTCTCAAGCACTTCCATTTATTTTATCTTCAATACTTTGCATAATTGCGTGGTCTTCAGTATTTTTTGTTCGAAATGAACATCCAGAAGTATTGAAAGGGGATAGTAATGAAACAAATAGTATTACTCGATATAAGTTATCGTTTAAGTATGCATGGGTTGCGTTTCTGCCGCCATTTGTATATGGCGTATTAGAAACATCATTGAATGCCTTGTTTCCAGTGTATGCCCTACGAAAAGAGTTTGATGTATCTATCGTGTCAGTTATTTTAGCCGCATTTTCAATAGGAGGAATTTTAACGCAAGTACCTATAGGAATTATTGGAGATAAGGTTGGAAGAAGAAAGGTTATATTAGTAACATTTTTTGCAGGGGCAGTTATTTTTAGCGTTGGTAGTTTACTAGAACAATTTCAGCCTGTAGTTGTGGCGGTATTTTTATTATCGGGTATGTTCCTAGGATCGCTTTTCTCAATGGGTATTACATATATGGCTGAACTTACACCTAAAGAGCTTTTGCCAACAGGAAATTTACTATGTGGGATTTTCTTCAGCTTAGGAAGCCTCACTGGACCGTTTATTGGGGGTTTGTATTTACAATTAGTTCAAACGATTAGTTTTTTACTATTTATCGCAGCTATATTAATAATTATGTATTGTATTGTCTTTTTCTTTGGAAAAAAATTAAAAACTATAACAGATTAAATAATAAGGCTCTACACGAGAAACCTCTCATGTAGAGCCTTTGTTTCTAAACTTGTACTGACTTATGAAAGTCTATTTCTGTAGTCCTCATAACCGAATTTACGAACAACTTTTACGCCTTCTTCTTCATTGTATAAGCAAATGCTAGGCAAGTTTACACCATTGAACATATGGTTTTTCACCATTGTGTAGTGTGCCATGTCTGTAAAAATTACTTTATCTCCAGCTTTTAGAGGCTTATCAAATGAATAGTCACCAATCACATCTCCAGCTAGACATGTCATACCGCCAAGGCGATATGTGTATGGTTTGTCGTTTGGTGTACTTGCTCCGATAATTTGTGGACGGTAAGGCATTTCAAGAACATCTGGCATATGACATGTTGCCGAAGAATCTAAAATGGCAATTTCCATACCGTTTTTCACAACATCAAGTACAGTTGTTACTAAGTAGCCAGTATTTAAAGCAATTGCTTCACCTGGCTCTAAAATAACATGAACATCGTATTTTTCTTTAATATAATTAATTAAATTTACAAGCTTATCTACATCATAATCAGGGCGAGTGATATGGTGGCCTCCACCAAAGTTCACCCATTTCATTTGATGTAAATAAGGGCCGTATTTTTCCTCAAAATGTGGAAGAATACGTTCCAGCACATCAGAGTTTTGCTCACACATTGCATGGAAATGAATTCCTTCAACACCGTCTAATTCATCTGGACGGAACTGTTCAAAAGGAATTCCTAATCGAGAGTTTAGAGCACATGGATCGTAAAGCTCTGTTTCAACTTCAGAATAGCCAGGGTTTACACGTAATCCAATTGATACGTGCTTGTCCAAACTTTGTACTTTTTCTTTGTACTTGTTTAATTGGTCAAATGAGTTGAACACAATATGATCCACATATTTTAAATACTCATCAATTTCATGTTCCGCATAAGCAGGTGCATATGCATGCACCTCTTTGCCGAACTCTTCAAATCCAAGACGGGCTTCAAATAATGAACTTGAAGTAATCCCTTTTAAATACTTGCGTACCATAGGGAAAGTTGAGAACATTGAAAAGCCTTTTAATGCTAGCAAAATATCACAACCTGTACGATCTTGTACAGATTTTAAAATTTCTAAGTTACGCTCAAGCAAGCGCTCGTCCACTACATAACTAGGTGACGGTGCTTGGTTCCAATCAATCGTTTTCATTTACTTTGCCTCTTTTTCTAGGTCAAGGTCAAGTAGTTCAGGGTTATGACTTTCTTGCCATGGAAGACCCCATTTATTTAATGCTTCCATGAATGGATCTGGATTGAACTCTTCCACGTTCCATACACCAGGTTTTTGCCACTCACCATTCATAACAAGCATTGCACCAATCATTGCTGGTACACCTGTTGTATAAGATATTGCTTGGCTGCCAACTTCGCGGTAGCATTCTTCATGGTCACATACGTTATACACATAGTAAGTTTTTTCTTTCCCGTCTTTAATTCCACGGAAAATACAACCGATATTTGTTTTACCTTTTGTACGAGGTCCAAGTGAAGCTGGATCTGGTAAAACAGCTTTTAAGAATTGAAGTGGTTGAATCATTTGTCCTTCAAATTCGATTGGTTCAATAGATGTCATTCCAACGTTTTCTAAAACTCGTAAGTGAGTTAAATATTTTTCAGAGAATGTCATCCAGAAACGGATTTGTTTAATTCCTGTAATATTTTTTGCTAAAGATTCTAGTTCTTCATGGTATAGAAGGTACATATCTTTAGGTCCAATTTCAGGGAAGTTATAAACTTCTTTGTATTCTAAAGGTTCAGTTTCTACCCACTTGCCTTCTTTCCAGTAACGTCCGTTTGCTGTAATTTCACGGATGTTAATTTCTGGGTTGAAGTTTGTTGCAAAAGGATAACCATGGTCACCAGCATTCGCATCTAAAATATCGATGTAATGAATTTCATCAAAATGGTGTTTTAATGCGTAAGCGCTGAATACACCTGTTACACCTGGGTCAAATCCGCTACCTAATAAAGCTGTAAGTCCAGCTTTTTCGAACTTTTCTTTGTAAGCCCATTGCCATTTATATTCAAATTTAGCTGTTTCAGGTGGCTCATAGTTTGCAGTATCTACATAATGCACACCTGTTTCTAAACATGCATCCATAATTGTTAAGTCTTGATATGGTAAAGCTACGTTAATTACCACATCTGGTTTAAATCCATTGATTAATTCAACAAGTTCGTCAACATTATCCGCATCAACTTGTGCTGTATGGATAATTGTTTTACCGCCGTCTAATTTTTCCTTTAAAGCGTCGCATTTTGACTTAGTTCGACTAGCGATCATAATCTCCTCGAACACTTCTGAATTTTGTACACATTTGTGTACCACTACGCTAGCTACACCACCAGCTCCAATAATCAATGCTTTACCCAATTCCTTATTACCCCCTTAAGTATAAGCCTCGTATTTTAAGGCTAATTATTAAAACACAATAAAACAGATTATACAGAATAATTTTTTACGTATCAATTATTTTTCGACAAAATTTATATTAAAAATAGAAAATATTTTTACCAATTAACTAAAAAGATTTCAATTGTAAATCCAGCTTCATATATAGAGTAAACAAAAAAGTGAAAATTATGTTGCTTTAAATTGATTTCGTCATACAACTTTCAACGTATATAATGAGTATTATTAAAGATGTTGGGTGTGGAAGCAGAATGATAGGAAAAACAGAAAAAACGATTGATGTAGCTTCTGGTGCAATGATTATGGCAATGGGGATTTTCTTATTAGGGGCAATACATCAGTTTTCATATATAGAACAACTATTTGACTTGTTATTTGTTATAGTATTGATTACTTGGATTATCATTTTGGTTCGCTTTATTCGTTCAATATTTATTGTCGATTTTTTAAAGAATTTATGGAACCAATCTATACAAAGCTTTGGATTGGGAACTTGGATTGCAGCAACTTCAGTTATGACAATACTAATTCATCAACACTTTCCAAATGTGATTGGAATTCAGTATATTGTTTATTTAAATTGTATAGCTTGGTTGCTTTACATGCTATTTAGTTGTCTTCAATTAAAGAAGATTATTATAAATCGAGCCGTTTATGATTTACATGGTGTTATTCTATTAACAACTGTTAGTACACAATCAATTGCCTGTTTATTAATGGAAACTATTCAAAAAACAAATATTTTGATTATAGTATTGGGAATTGTGTTGTACTTATTTTCAATTGTTCTCATAGTCATTCGTTTTAAATGTAAACACTTTAGCCTTCACGAATGGAGAAATACTGATTGTATTATTCATGGAGCACTGTCGATAACAGGGCTGGCAATGACTCTGTCGCAAACCATTGAATTTCAATTGTTATTAATTTTTTGGTTCGTAGTTTTTTGTCTATTTATTATTGTCGAGATATTTGAGATACTGCGGGGAATATCAAGAGTTAAACTTTATGGAATACGAAAAGCAATTTTTACATATCACATATCCCAATGGTCTAGAAATTTTACATTTGGGATGTTTTATTACTTTACCTTCAATTTAATAAACTATGCGGAAGGAAGGTATGAATTATATTTTCAAACAAAATTTATGTATGGATTAGGTTGGGTTGTTCTCGTTTTATTAATTGTTGAAATAGTGCTGTTTCTAGTTCCAAGGAAGATAGCTACTAATTAATCTGCTTGTTTTCGAAATGAGCAGATTTTTTGTTTGTTAACTAATGTAAGCATGAAGTTAAGCTTAGTAAAAATAAGTAAGAGCTGCGTAAAATAGTAGTACACCACGTAAAAACTGCAAACCGCGTAAATAGTAGTGAAAACCGCGTAAAAAACAGACAGAACCGCGTAAATAATCGGTCAAACCGCGTAAAAAGCAGCTGAAACCACGTAAAAACTGCAAACCGCGTAAATAGGAGTGCAAAACGCGTAAAAAAAGGACAGAACCGCGTAAATAATTGAGCAAACCGCGTAAAAAGAAACTGAAACTGCGTAAAAACTGCAAACCGCGTAAATAGTAGTGGAAACCGCGTAAAAAACAGGCAGAACCGCGTAAAAAGAAACTCAAACCACGTAAAAAGCAGCTGAAACCACGTAAAAAAGTTAACCACATATTTATAAGTAAAACTAATCAATCGAATTTACTAATATTTTACTATGATCTTTTATATATTGAAGAAAACAGGTAATTACTGTTGCTTAACAAATTAAAGAGGATAAAGGGGAAGGGATTTATGAATCAAAAAATATTACCTGCACCAGCCTCGATAAAACAGTTTGAGAAGTTTTTAGAGTCACCCTTTGAAATAGGAGTGATATTGGAGACACACCTTGCTCAAATTAAGCACATAACACATATGGCCAAACTAGCAAAGAAACAGTTGTTTTTTCATGCTGATCTAATAAATGGGTTGAAGAATGATGAGTATGGGACACAATATTTATGTCAGGAATTTAAGCCGTTTGGTATTATTTCAACAAAATCTAGTGTTATCCAACAAGCTAAAAAATGTAATGTTATCTCTGTTCAGCGGATGTTTATGATAGATAGCCATGCAATTGAAAGAAGCTTTAAAAGTATTGAAAAAGCTGAACCGGATTATATAGAGGTTCTACCTGGATCCGTTCCACATATGATTAAAGAAGTGTCTGAAAGATTTAATATCCCAATTTTTGCAGGGGGGTTAATTCGAACTGCTGATGAAGTAGAGGAAGCATTATCAGCAGGAGCCGTGTCAATTACAACGTCAAAAGTTGAGCTATGGGATTACTACTCACAAAAATTATACTAATGTAAAAATGATAAATGTATGATAAAAAGTTTGGATTTATGATTAATTTAGAAAAAAATTAATAAAAAAATTTTTCTTCAATACATGTTGACAGCGCTTTCACCCGAATTTATACTCAAAGTAAGTTAATAATTGTGGATGAGAAAAGGAGACACATTTATTCATCACTCTTTGAGAGATGATGTAATTTATGTGTCTCTTTTTTATCTTTAATCGCCGAAAAGACTCTCACCTCTAGGATGAGGGATAATGCAAACTTTGCTTTTATTCAGTGGGAGTCCAAACGCCGACTGAATGAAGATAAAGCCTCTGGCGGATGTCCGGATTTCGTAGGGGAGTTAGGAGGTTAGCGTAAGTTCGTAGCAATCATACAGCAAAGGCTAACTGACCTGTTTCGTGCGGACCTAAACACGAGTCCGAAATCCCGACACATTAGCTGTACCGAAAGCTAAGCGACAGGTGCAACTACGCCAAGGTGTAATGGTTTTAAAAATTTTATGCAAAGGGGAGATTTAAATGTCAGCGTTCTGGGGAGAAGTTTTAGGGACTATGATTTTAATTTTGTTCGGCGCAGGGGTTTGTGCAGGTGCAAATTTGACGAAGTCCTATGCAAAAAATGGTGGTTGGATAGTCATTACGGCTGCATGGGGGATGGGTGTTACTTTAGGTGTTTATGCAGTTGGAAGTATTAGTGGAGCACATTTGAATCCGGCTGTAACAATCGGTTTGGCATTTACTGGGGATTTTGCATGGAGTCAAGTTCCGGGCTATATTTTAGCTCAAATGATAGGTGCCATTCTTGGAGCTACTCTAATTTTCCTTCAGTATTTTCCTCATTGGAAAGAAACCGAAGATCCAGGTACAAAGTTAAGTGTTTTCTCAACAGGTCCGGCTATTCCTCATTCATTTTCGAACTTATTAAGTGAAATTATTGGTACATTTATATTATTACTTGGTCTTCAATTTATTGGAGCTAATGAATTTACAGAAGGGTTAAACCCAATTGCAGTAGGGGTTCTAATTATTGCTATTGGGATGTCGCTTGGCGGCACTACTGGTTATGCGATTAATCCAGCCCGTGATTTGGGTCCCCGCATTGCCCATGCAATCCTTCCTATCGCAGGTAAAGGGTCATCAAACTGGGGTTATGCTTGGATTCCTGTTTTAGGACCAATACTTGGAGGCTCACTAGGTGCATTATTCCATAAAGCTGTTTTTAACCAAACAATGACAACAGAATTTTGGATTGTTTTAATTGCTACCATTATAATTTTAATTATTTCATACATTATGAGTCCTAAAAAAATTGGAACAATTTGATCATCAGTTAACGCAGTAAATTTAAGCTTATGTATTAAGGAAGAAAGATGATGCAAAAAACAATTATTTTAAAATTGGGGGAATGAGAATGGGAAATTATATTTTATCTATTGATCAAGGAACTACTAGCTCTAGAGCAATTCTTTTCAATAAAAAGGGAGATATTGTTCATAGTGCTCAAAAAGAGTTTACTCAAATTTTCCCACAACCTGGTTGGGTTGAGCACAATCCAAATGAAATATGGGGATCTGTATTATCAGTAATTGCTTCCTGTTTGTCTGAGTCAGGAATCAAATCGTCAGAAATAGCCGGTATTGGAATTACAAATCAACGTGAAACAACAGTTGTATGGAATAAAGAAACAGGTCAACCTATCTATAATGCAATTGTTTGGCAATCACGTCAGACAAATGAAATCTGCGAGGATTTAAGAAACAAAGGCTATAACGATCTGTTTCGTTCGAAAACTGGATTGTTAATTGATGCTTATTTTTCAGGAACTAAAGTGAAATGGATACTAGATCAAGTTGAAGGTGCGCGAGACTTGGCAGCAGAGGGCAAGCTGCTTTTCGGAACGATTGATACATGGTTAATTTGGAAACTGTCTGGCGGAAAAGCGCATGTTACGGACTATTCTAATGCATCCCGTACATTAATGTACAATATTTATGATTTAAAATGGGATGATGAACTTTTATCAATATTAGAGATACCTAAATCTATGCTACCTGAAGTGCGTCCTTCATCAGAAATTTATGCAACAACAACTGAAGATCTTTTCTTCGGAAAGGAAGTACCAATTGCGGGTGTTGCTGGTGACCAGCAAGCAGCTTTATTTGGTCAGGCATGTTTTGAAACAGGTATGGCAAAAAACACATATGGCACAGGGTGCTTCATGTTAATGAATACAGGGGAAAAACCTGTAAAATCAGAACATGGATTATTAACTACTATTGCTTGGGGATTAAATGGCAAAGTAGAATATGCTCTTGAAGGAAGTATTTTTGTAGCTGGGTCTGCGGTTCAGTGGTTACGCGATGGCTTGCGCATGTTCAAGGATGCTGCAGATAGTGAAGAGTATTGTAGAAGAGTTAATTCAACAGATGGTGTTTATGTCGTTCCTGCATTTGTTGGATTAGGTACCCCTTATTGGGATAGTGATGCCAGAGGAGCAGTATTTGGTTTAACACGTGGTACAACAAAAGACCATTTTGTCCGTGCTACTGTTGAATCACTTGCCTATCAAACAAAAGCTGTACTAGATGCAATGGAAAAAGATTCAGGGATTGCGTTGAAAACATTGCGTGCTGATGGTGGAGCTGTAAAAAATAGTTTCCTAATGGAGTTCCAAAGTGATATCTTAAACGTACCAGTGGAAGTGCCACAAATCAATGAAACAACTGCACTTGGGGCTGCTTATTTAGCGGGATTAGCTGTTGATTTCTGGGAAAGTCAAAATGAAATTGCTTCTCAGTGGGCAATTAATCAGTCTTATCAGCCGAAAATGGATGAAGTTACACGAAACGAATTAGTAAGTGGTTGGGAAAAGGCAGTTGCAAGCACTAGAACATTTAAATAAAACAATAATATACTATAAAATAAGTTAATAATTTTGGTTGCGGATATTCGAGAGACCACAAATACATGCCTTTTAATGGAGGTGTGTGATTTGTGGTCTCTTTTTCTTTAGATTTATGAAAGGAGGTACAGGAGAGTGGGATTTAGCAATATTAAAAGAAGTGATTATATAGAGAAATTAAGAAACACTACATTTGAAGTCTTGGTAATAGGCGGAGGGATTACAGGTGCAGGTATTGCTTTAGATGCCGCCGCTAGAGGAATGAAAGTCGGGTTAATTGACATGCAAGATTTTGCTGCTGGTACATCAAGTCGTTCAACAAAACTTGTTCATGGTGGATTGCGTTATTTAAAACAATTACAAGTAGGGGTTGTGGCAGAAGTAGGAAAAGAAAGGGCGATTGTGTATGAAAATGGACCACATGTAACGACTCCTGAATGGATGTTGTTGCCTATTTATAAGGGAGGTACATTTGGAAAGTATTCAACTTCGATAGGCCTACGTGTGTATGATTTTTTAGCAGGCGTCAAAAAGCAAGAAAGACGTATAATGCTCTCTGCAGTCGAAACGCTTGAAAAAGCACCTCTTATCAAAAAACAGGGATTAATAGGTGGAGGATATTATGTTGAATATCGTACAGATGACGCTCGCTTGACAATTGAAGTGATGAAGGAAGCATTTCGTTTTGGTGCATGCATTTTAAACTATGCAAAAGCACAATCATTACAATATGAGAATGGAAAATTAATTGGTGTACAAGCGAAAGATATGTTAACAGAAGAGGAATTTCCTGTTTATGCTAAAAAAATAATAAATGCTACAGGACCATGGGTAGATATGATACGTAAGATGGATAAATCTAATAAAGGTAAATTCCTACAATTAACAAAAGGTGTTCACTTAGTAATTGATCAATCTCGTTTTCCTTTAAAGCAAGCAGTGTATTTTGATACACCGGATGGAAGAATGGTTTTTGCCATCCCACGTGATAGTAAAACATATGTTGGTACAACAGATACAATGTATGATGAAAGTCCACTCAAGCCAAAAATTAATGAAGAGGATAGCGAATATATCCTAAATGCGATTCAATACATGTTTCCAACACTAAATATTACAAAAGATGATATAGAATCTGGCTGGGCAGGGGTACGCCCTTTAATAAAACAAGAAGGGAAAAGTGCTTCTGAGATTTCTAGAAAAGATGAGATTTGGATATCTAATTCAGGCTTGATTACAATTGCTGGAGGGAAATTAACAGGTTATAGAAAAATGGCTGAAAATGTTGTTGACTTAGTTGCTAAGCAGTTCGTTTCGGAGAATTATAAGTATTTTGATAAATGTTTGACGTACAAATTGCCGATTTCAGGAGGTCATGTTGGAGGGTCTTTAGGGTTTTTATCATATATAAATGAGCAAAAACAGCAAGGAAATGATACTGGACTATCTGAACAAGAGCTAACTGTACTATTAACTAAATACGGTTCGAATGCACCAATTTTATTTGAGATAGCAAGAAAAAGTGCTGATGAAGCAAAAGAGGCTGGAATTCCACTAATTCTTTTTGTGCAACTAAAGTATGCAATTGAACACGAAATGATTTGCACCCCTACCGACTTCTTTAATAGGAGAACGAGCTTAATATTATTTGATATTCAAAGTGTCAAAAAGTGGAAGAATGAAGTGGCGGCTTACATGGCCAAGTCCTTTAGTTGGTCTGAACAGCTAACAACAAACTTCCAGCAAGAGCTGGAGGATGAATTGTATTGTGCTACGATGTTTATGAAAAATTAAATCAAGGTAAAAGTTTTAACAAAAAAGTGTTCCTATAAATTGGAACCAAAACACCTATCCAATAGCCTACTAGCAGACAAGGGGAGCACCCTTCCTTCAAACTGTTAGCAGGCTTTTATGTTTTTTAGGAATTTGAATACTAAGTTAAATTTAAGTGTGGCTAATTTTTTATATAAAGTTTGTTATAGACAATGTAGAACAGATTTGTTATATTATTTATAGAACAGATTGGAGGAGCTTATGTGATAATTCAAATTGATACAGAATCGGATATCCCAATCTATACACAATTAACAAATCAAATAATTGAAGGAATTGCTCGGGGAGATATCCAACCAGGTCATTCTTTGCCTTCAGTTAGAGCGTTTGCAGCTGACCTTGGTGTAAATATGCACACTGTAAATAAAAGCTATCATGAGCTGGAGAAAAAAGGGGTTATAAAAATTGTTCCAAAATCGGGCGCGATGATTTCACCGATTGACAATATCAATAATGAGACAAAACAAAGAATAATCTCTGAATTAAAACCCCATCTTGCAGAAGCGCTCGTATTAGGGATGGGTAAAGAAGAAATTAAAAGTTTAATTAACACCATCATCGGAGAAATGAAGGAAAGGTAAGGGAGGAAATTCCATGTCGATTATAGTTTTTTTAGTAATTACTCTATTTATCGCTTTTATTCAAACAGTAATACCGTATTTAGTAAAAAGAACAGTAGTCTTCGGAGTGACAATACCGGATCAATATACTCAAAATCCAACAATAAAAGCATATAAAAAAAGATATTCAATTAGTGTGGCTCTTTTATCAGGAATCATCATAGGCGGCTACATTATTTGGGCATTTACTAACGAACGCTTAGAAGAGCAAGTTGCAATAGCTGGTACAATCATTGAATTTGCAATTATTTTTATTAGTGTTTCCTGGTATTTTTACTACCATGGGAAAACTAAGCAGCTAAAAAGTAAAAATAAATGGGTAGAAAATTTAAAGCAGGTGAAAGTAACAGATTTATCTGTCCGCAGCCAAGACGAAATGCTGCCGTGGTACATTTATTTAATGCCGATTTTAATCACTATTGGCTTTATGCTTTATACAATAATAAACTACGAATTATTGCCAGATCAAATTCCAACACATTGGGGTCCAAGTGGAGAACCTGATGCTTTTACAGAAAAAACGCCGTTCTCTTCAATTCAATTAACCTTGCTTTTATTAGTCATGCAGTTAATGTTTTTAGGCATTCATATTGCAACAAAAAATTCAGGTATTAAACTTAGTGCAACTGGTTTACAATCGTCGCGCAATAGACAATTATCTTTAAGAAAATATTCAAGCTGGTTTATGTTATTTGTCGTATTAGTGATTACTATGTTAATGGGTTACTTCCAGTTAACAACTATTCATCCTAATATTGCTTCAGATTATGCAATGGCTGCATTACCTCTATTCTTCTTAGCAATTGTTCTAATTGGAACATTAATTTTTGGATTAAAGGTTGGCCGTTCTGATAAAGAAATTGAGATTTTAGAAGATGAAAAAATTATGGATATTGATGAGGATAAATACTGGAAGGGCGGTATGTTCTACTTCAATAAAAATGATCCATCAATTTTTGTTGAAAAACGTTTTGGAGTTGGTTGGACGATTAATTTTGCAAATCCAATAGGATATATAATTGTACTAGTGCCTTTGATTATTATTATAGTTATTTCGATTTTATAATTATAGCCATCTGAAAGTACTTGTTGCTTTCAGATGGCTTTTTAACTGAATAATAAAGTATAAAATTTTGAAAAGTGTCTTGCCCCTAGAGGTCGCGTTCTGCACTAGGTCGAAAGCCAAAAAAGCTTCGCGATTCGGGCACTCCGCAGCATAAGAATGTGCAAGTGCCGACAATGCCAAATGATATGGCGTTTTCACCGACTAGGGGCTAAGCGGGGCCGCTTGCGCTTTTCTTAAATTAATATAAACTTTCAATAATCACATTGTCAGGTAGTTTAAATGGGTTTTCTTGATTTATCCTGTCATAAAACATAATGCCATTTAAATGATCAATTTCATGTTGGACAACAATTGAACCATATCCTTGGAATTTGAAAATTACTTCTTGCCCAGTTATGTCGTATGCTTTCACTTTAATTCTTTCATATCTCGGAACAAATCCATTAACCTCACGCTCAACTGAAAGGCAACCTTCTCCTTGAGGTAAATAAATCATGTTGATAGAATGGCTAATAATTTTTGGATTAATTAACATGTACCTTTCATTATCAAATAGCGCTGCAAACATACGTTTATCAAGCCCAATTTGATTGGCGGATAGTCCTGATCCTGGGCGGAGGTTATATTTTTTATTTATATTTGGATCTTGGCTGTTTTTCAAATATTGAAGCATACATAATAATGTATCTTTGTCTTCTTTGGAGACAGGGAGTGCAACCTCTTCAGTCTTCTTGCGTAATATTGAAGCCCCTTCTTTTACTATGTCTTTCATTGTAATTATGTAATCTAGATGGAATTTAGTCATAAATAAATACCTCGTCTACTTTTTTATTTAACGCTTTTGCAATTTTAAAAGCTAATTCAAGAGTGGGATCATACTTATCATTTTCGATACAATTAATAGTTTGTCTTACTACTCCGCATTCTTTAGCGAGAACTTCTTGGGTAATGCCTAATTTTTTCCTTAATACTTTAATTATATTTTTCAAATTAATCACCTTTTTGTCTAAAGTATTGGACATTAATCGTAAAACATAACTTTAAAAATGTCCAATATATTGGACATTTTATTCAGTGTTTTTAATCAAAAATCCTGAATTCGATTTTTAACGAATTCAGGACATTTAACAAGAATTATTTAGTTGTATTCTTTTTAAGGGTTAGTTTTGCTACAATCTCAACCCTTGCAGTTTGTGGGAACATATCGACTGGCTGGATGTATTCAACTTTATATAGTTTAGTTAATTCTTGTAAGTCCTTTGCAAAAGTCGATGGATTACAAGAAGTGTAAACGAAGCGTTTTGGTTTTATTTTCATTACCGTTTTAATAAAGCTTGGAGCAAGCCCTGTGCGTGGAGGATCGACTGTCACGACATCAGGAATAAAGCCTTCTCTTTTCCACTTTGCTAACCATTCTTCAGCTGTCCCTGTATAATAGCGGGCATGTTTAAATCCGTGATTTCTTGCATTTTTCTTCGCATCTTCAATACTTTCGGGTACAACATCCATACCTCGAACCTCTTTTGCAAGGGGAGCAAGCCATAATCCAATTGTTCCAACACCGCAATAAGCATCAACAACCTTTTCTTTGCCAGTAAGCGCTGCTGCTTTTTTAATTTCATCATATAGATGAACGGTTTGCTCGGGGTTTAATTGGAAGAAAGCACGTGATGAAAGGTCAAATGCAAGCTCACCTAATTTTTCATGAATCGTTTCTTTACCGTATAAAACGATTGTTTCATCTCCAAAAATAAGAGATGTTTTTTCGCGGTTAATGTTTTGCGTAATAGACACGATACTTGGGTCAATCTTTAACATCCGTTCAATTAGTTCTTCTTTATGTGGCAGATCTTTTCTTGTCGTTACGAGACAAACTTGAGTTTCCCCAGTTTTAATTCCAGTACGAACAACGATTGTTCTTACCAAACCATCAAGTGATTTTCCGTCGTAGATCGAAATATTTAGCTTTTGCAATATTTTGCGTGTACCAACTGTAATTTTTGAAGTTAACGGATGTTGAACTGCACAATCATTAATATTCAGAAGTTTATTAGTTCCTTCTGCAAAAAGTCCCGCATAAACACGTTTTCCTTCTTTTCGTACTTGGAAACTACTTTTATTGCGGTAGTGCCAAGGGTTGTCCATTCCTAGAGTAGGACGAATTTCCACTGTTTCAGCTATTGATTTTACGTATTTTTCAAGGGACTGTACAACCATATCGCGTTTTTCTTTTAATTGCCCTTCATATGTTAGATGTTGAAGCTGACAGCCGCCGCATTCATTATAAATAGGACAAAGCGGTTCCTGACGATTGCTTGAAGCCTTTCTTATATTTAAAATATCAGCTTCCGCAAAATTCCGTTGTACTTTTGATACTTTTACAGTTACTTCTTCACCAGGCAGCGCACCTTTAACAAATACAACATTTCGCTTATAAAATCCTACACCTTCACCGTTAATACCAAGTCGTTTTATAGTTAAAGGAAATTTTTGTCCAACTTCCATAGTTACTTTTTCGCTCAAAAGCTCACGTCCTTTAATAAGTTCATTTAACCATTATAACGAAGCAAGAAGGTAAAGCAAGTGATGAAATCTCTTTATTCTAAGTATGCCTCGGTAATATTATTTCGAACAAAAGATTATATATTGGATAATCTTATTATTTCGTGGTATCTTTAAATCAATTAAATAAATTTCCTTCGGGGTCGGGTGAAATTCCCAATCGACGGTGATGAATAAAACTATTCTAAGCCCGTGAGCTCAAATGAGCAGGATTTGGTGCGAATCCAAAGCCGACAGTATAGTCTGGATGGGAGAAGGAGTGTAAGTATTGACTTGCTATTAAATGATGATATTTAATAGTCTTATTTGTTATTCAATTTTTTACACAGTACCTTTATCCCGGTCCTAATCAGGTCGGGATTTTTTATTTAATTAACATAATTTCATAATAGCTGAATAATTTGATTCAGCTTAGTCCTTCGGGGTCGGGTGAAATTCCCAATCGGCGGTGATGAATAAAATTTATTCTAAGCCCGCGAGCTCAAATGAGCAGGATTTGGTGAGAATCCAAAGCCGACAGTTAAAGTCTGGATGGGAGAAGGATGATAGGCACTTTTTGAAAAATATACTTTCAAAAGGTTTATTTAACTATGCCTTTTTTAAAATACTCCCAAACTCCTTAGGAATCCACTAAGGGGTTTTTATTTTTATAAATAAAAGAGGTGAGATTTTGTTTACAGGAATTATAGAAGATAAAGGCAAAGTGGTTGGGCTAAAAAAAGATGAAAAAAGCATGGAAATTACAATTGCCTCATCCAAAATAGTTTCTGATGCCCATTTAGGAGACAGTATTGCAGTCAATGGGGTATGTTTAACGATTACCCATTTAACAAGTGAAGAAATGACTGTTGATGTTATGCCGGAGACAGTAAAAGCAACAACTATTCATATGTTGAGGCAAGGTGATTTTGTTAATTTAGAGCGGGCTATGAGCGCAAACGGCCGTTTTGGAGGTCATATTGTTTCAGGACATGTTGATGGTGTTGGAACAATTCGAAGTAAAAGGGCGGTATCAAATGCAGTTTATATCGACATTGAAGTGCCGAAAGAACTTACGGAGAACTGTATTCCAAAAGGCTCGATTACAATTGATGGGACGAGTTTAACGCTTTTTAAAGTGACAGAACAAAGTGTCACTGTTTCACTTATACCACATACTTACGCTGAAACAATTTTAGGGATGAAGGGTATAGGTCAGCAGGTCAATATTGAAACTGACATGCTGGGCAAGTATGTATTACATCATTTAAGAAAAAGCGATAAAAGACAATCAAATATTTCGTATGACTTTTTAAGACAAAATGGTTTTTAAAATAAGTAGAAATTGGTGGTGGTTTTCATGTTACACACAATCGAAGAAGCTTTAAAAGATTTAAAAGAAGGAAAAACCATCATTGTAGTGGATGATGAAAATAGAGAGAATGAAGGAGATTTATTATCCCTAGCGGAATTTGCAACACCTGAAAATATAAATTTTATGGCTGCATATGGCCGAGGACTAATTTGTACACCAATTTCCCAAGGACTTGCACAAAAACTTGAACTGCATGCAATGGTTGAAAATAATACGGATAATCACCAAACTGCTTTTACTGTAAGTATAGATCATGTTGAAACAACGACTGGGATTAGTGCGTATGAGCGCTCGTTTACCATTCTTCAAATGATAAACGAAAATGCAAAACCCCAACAGTTTAGAAGACCAGGACATGTGTTTCCTTTAGTAGCAAAGGATAATGGAGTTTTAGAAAGACGAGGACATACAGAGGCTGCAGTTGATTTAGCAAAAGCATGTGGATCCTATCCAGCAGGAGTTATTTGTGAAATTATGGGCGATGACGGAAAAATGCTTCGGTTGGATGGTTTGCTTGAATTTTCGAAGGTGCATAACTTGAAAATTATTTCAATTGAAGATTTAGTTAAATATCGTCTTAGCGAAAAAAATACTGTTAACAGATAAATAATAAAATTGGTTTTTTAAAAGGAGAAATAAAAAATGGGCAAAACATTTGAAGCACAATTAATCGGTACTGATTTAAAAGTAGGAATTGTTGTAGGACGTTTTAATGAATTTATTACATCTAAATTATTAGACGGTGCACTTGATGGTCTAAAAAGACACGGAGTTAACGAGGAAAATATTGATATTGCTTGGGTTCCAGGTGCATTTGAAGTACCATTTATTTCAAAGCAAATGGCTGAAACAGGAGATTACGACACTGTGATAGGATTGGGTACAGTAATCCGCGGCGCTACTTCACACTATGACTATGTCTGCAATGAAGCAGCAAAAGGCATTGCTAAAGTTTCCCTGGATACAAATGTTCCGGTTATTTTCGGTGTTTTAACGACTGAAAATATTGAACAGGCAATTGAACGTGCAGGAACAAAAGCTGGCAATAAAGGATATGAATCTGCAGTTTCAGCAATTGAAATGGCAAACTTGAAAAAAATGTTTAAATAATGATCAAATAAATAACGCAAGAATGTTGACTTTTAACATCATTCTTGCGTTTGTTTTTGTTTCTAAAATAAAATGTATAATTAGGAGTCTGTAGCTTCATCGCCCATCTTTGCGACGTAAGCGCAGCGGCAGGAGCAGTATTATTTGCGACGTAAGCGCAGCGGCAGGAGCACGATGCATTCCGTTTATTTTATTCAAATAAAGAATCCATAACTAAATCATCTAATGAACCAAACTCATAGCCTTGCTTTTTTGCATCCTGTATAAATTTAGGTAGAGCATCTGCATTATGCTTTGCAACAGTATGCAATAAAATAAGTGCTCCAGGATGTAATTGACCCATTAATTCATCATATGCATATTCCCATCCAACTGTGGAATCTGCATGCCAGTCAACAAATGCTGTATCCCAAAATATATGGGTATAGCCATGCTCATTGCCAACACGAAGATCACGTTCGCTAAAAATTCCTTTAGGTGGTCTAACGTAATAAGTTCGCTTAATACCAGTTAATTCTTTTAACTTGTTATCAAACTTATGCCATTCATCTACTAAAGCTTCATCGGATAACTTTGACATATCGGGATGTCCGTAAGAATGATTTCCGATTATATGTCCTTCCTTTATCATTCTTTTCACTAAATCTGTAGCACTTGTTAAATAATGTCCTGTTAAAAAGAAGGTCGCAGGGACATTTTCTTCCTTTAAAGTGTCGAGAATACTTTCTGTAAACCCATTTTCAAAACCACTATCAAAAGTAAGGTAAATAACTTTTTTGTTTATATCTCCTCGATAAAATGCACCGTGTTCACTTAAAATTCTTTCAAACTTAGCCCCTGCTTCTCCAGGTTTTCCATCTTTTCCTTTAGTAAAGCCCCAATGATAGGCGTTTGCATTTGCAACATTTGGTTTAACGAAACTAAAAGCAATAGTAAATACTATTGCACAAATGGTTAAACCAAAAATGTGATGTTTCCACATAAAAAAAATAAAGCCTCCTTTTTGCTTATCTTGTGCGAAAATAAGTACATTATTCGGTAATAAGAAAGTTAATATCTAGTGCAAGCAGTGAAAGCATCTCGAGGTCGCGTCTGCACCTGCTCACGTGTCAGGTCCATCCGACGCACACGGATTGCTAGTGCTGACAATGCCAACGGAGGCTGTATTTTTGTCGACCAGCTCTTATCTGAGCTAAACAGGGTACTTATGCTTTTCAATGAAACTAACTACAAAAACATGTATACTATGCTGTAGAAGGAGTGTAGATATGCAGGTTATATCAAAAATAAGTCGTCAAAAAAATAATCCAGAGCGTTATAATATTTATTTAAATGAAAACTTTGCATTTGCTGTCGATGAAGCTACACTTATAAAGTTTGGTTTAACAAAAGGGAAAATACTCGACCAATTTGAAATAGATGAAATTAATTATGAAGATGAAATTTCAAAAGCATTTAACCGTGCACTACATTATTTAAGTTATCAAATGCGAAGTGAATATGAAGTAAAGAAAAAGCTTTTAGATGCTGATTTTGGAGAGGCTGTTATTTTAGAAGCGATTAGAAAACTTGAAAAGTTAGGATTCCTTAATGATGAAACATATTCAAAAGCGCTTCTTGAAACGAAAAAGAAGACAGCTAAAAAAGGGCCGCGTGCAATCAAACAGGACCTTATTAAAAAGGGCATCGATAAGGATACACAAATAAAAGTGCTTGATACTTTTACATATGAAGAACAAGTGAAAATCGCCATGGAGCTTGCACAAAAATCTATAAAAGCTAATAGCACCAAAACACCTATGCAAGTAAAGCAAAAAGTGCAAGATATACTTATGAGAAAAGGGTATTCTTTTTCAATAATAAATGAAATACTTGACCAAATTCAATTAGAGCGAGAAGATGAAGAATGGCAACAGCTGATTGACATACAAGGTGAAAAAATTTGGAAAAAATACACCTCTAAATATATGGGTAGTGAGTTGCATATGAAGGTTAAACAAGCCTTATACCAAAAAGGTTTTCCACTAGAGGTAATCGAGCGTTTCATTGATGAAAAGGAGACACAAGAACATGAATGAAAAAAATTATGCACAAATGACAGAACAGGAATTAAGAGAAGAAATAGCAAAATTAAAAGAAAAAGCCCGTAAAGCAGAACAACTTGGCATAGTAAACGAATTTGCAGTATATGAAAGAAAAGCAATAATGGCTTCTGCTTATTTAATAGATCCGAAATCTATCATTAGCGGTGAAATTTACCGAATAGACGGGGCACCAGGAGAATTTTTTAAAGTAGAGTATTTAAAAGGGCGTTTTGCTTGGGGATATCGTTTAGGCGGAGAACGATATGAAGAAGCATTACCTATCTCGATTCTTTTACCGGTGAAGGAAGGGAAATAAATTGAATGCAAATCATATTATCGAACAGTTAACACAGCAATTAGCAGACAAGAATCCGAATTTATCTGTAAATAAAGCTCGGACATGGATTGAACTTCTTTGGTCAGATTTCGAATCCACTTATGCAAAAGCTGGGTATGACTATCGCGGTGCAGAATACACAGAGAAAATAGTGAAGCAATGGATTGCAAGCTATGGCGATAAAATTCACGAGTTTGCCGGTCGAAATCCAAAATATGCTCATTTATTAGATGAACAAGATGGTAACTTGCAATAGATATTAAATAGGGAATTAAAAAGAGGAGTCGTCCATAATAAAAGTGGACAACTCCTCATCACGGTTAGAGGAATAACAATGTATAGCTCTTGGCCCAACCTCTTAAAGTCGCGGTCTGAACTTTCCCATATGTGCAATTTTAAAACTGCATCAAAAACAAAGCGACGGGTAAAGTTTATGGCGTTTTCGTAGATACGGAACTTTGCAGGGGATTTAATTTTTGTTAATCGCTTGACCCTATTTGCAATTTACGTTGTAGTTTATCTTCGCTATATATCCAACCTGTATAAGAATTTACGATATTTAAATCTTCGTCTACATGTGCTACTGCTACGAAAGGGTACCGGTCATTGCTGCGATATCTTAAATCAATTAGCCTTACTTCCGTGACGCCATTTTCAAATTCTGAAATTTCCCATCGGTATAGAGGAGAAAAAGAAACAAATGCAGCTAAATTATGATCCTCTAATGCCTTCTCAACAATAGGAGTTTTTGGAATGGGATGAATTTCAAACTTGTCATAAATATTAATCGTTCTTCCATATGCACGACCAACATAATAATGTGTTTTTGACTTTGCTGCTACTCGCCAGTTGAAAAAACGCATGGTGGGTGCTACGATTACATATTCCTCATCCTGTATAGCATGATGAACTGCTCTTTTAACTGCACCTTGTAAGATAAATCGTAATATATAGTAACCTATTATAATAAGGTACATAATGCTAAACGTTATTACCGGGTCAAAGCCGTAAACCCATAACAAAATGCCAATGCAATGTAATCCAAAAATAATTGGGTCAAATGTATTGATAACACCAAGTGCTACCCATTTTTTTGAAAATGGGCGAAGTGCTTGAGTACCATATGCATTAAATATATCAACAAATACATGCAATATTACTGCTAGGAAGGTCCATAGCCATAAGTGCAATATATTGGTTTCTTGAAAAATTATCGATAAAATAGCAGTAATTCCGATTGGCCATAAAAGAACGGCTGGAATCGAGTGTGTAATACCACGATGATGCCTTATATAAATTGCATTATTTCGCAGCTTTAATACAGTATCAACGTCAGGTACTTGTGAACCAAGTATTGTTCCAGCCATTACGGCAGTGAAACTTAGCGAATTATCTGCTATGACAGGGTCTGCTAAAGCCAGTCCGCCCAAAGCGATTCCCATTACTAAATGTGTTCCTGAATCCAAGTGTATCAACTCCTCGTATATGGATGGAAATTTGGCCATATACTTGACGTTTTTGGGTAATTTTACATTTATCCATATGTTTATATTATACCCTTTTTACAAAAATTAAAATCGTAATTAGTTGGAGGTTATTGTGGAATATCAATATAAGGAACTATTTCGACAAAATTTAGTCGAATGGTTCAATAAAGAAAAACGTGATTTACCATGGAGACGCACGTCAGATCCTTATAAAATTTGGGTTTCTGAAGTAATGCTCCAACAAACTCGTGTCGATACAGTAATTCCTTATTACAATAGGTTTTTAAAAAAGTACCCTACTTTGCAATCTCTTGCCTATGCCCCACAAGAAGAACTTTTAAAAATGTGGGAAGGATTAGGATATTACTCGAGAGCGCGGAATTTGCAAGCGGGTGTAAAAGAAGTTGTTGAAAAGTACGATGCAAAAGTACCTGACAATCGGCATGATATTTCGAAATTAAAAGGTGTTGGTCCTTATACAGCAGGGGCTGTTTTAAGTATAGCCTACAATAAGGCAGAACATGCAGTAGACGGTAATGTAATGCGAGTTTTAAGTAGAGCTCTACATATTAAAGAAGATATTGCACTGCCGAAAACTAGAAAAATATTTGAACAAGCGGTAGACATGTTAATTGATCCACAACGACCAGGAGACTTTAACCAAGGTTTAATGGATCTAGGCGCAATGATTTGTACACCGACATCTCCAAAATGTTTACTTTGTCCAGTTAGAGATTATTGTATAGCATTTCAAGAGGGTGATGCAGATCAGTTGCCTATAAAAACTAAAAAAATTAAAAATAAAAAAATAAAATATGATGTCTATGTTGGGTATGATGAAAATGGTCGATACTTATTAGAAAAACGCCCTGACGAAGGGTTGCTTGCTAATATGTGGCAGTTCCCAATGATTGAAATTAGCAAAGAATCAGTTTTAAAATCGAGTGATGAATTTCAGTTAAACTACAATGTGGACATAATGGACTTTGTAAATGATAATTTATTGACGTTTAAACATGTATTTTCTCACTTAACTTGGGAAATGAATTGCAACCTAGTAAAGATAGTAAAGGCGACCGATTTACCCGAAAATGTTTGCTTCTATTCAAAGGAGCAAATTAATCAATTGCCAATGCCTGTGCCAATGTTGAAAATTTTGAATGTTCTGAATTAACTAATTTCATCAAACTCGAATAATCTTCAATTCATCAGACCACAATAATTAGCACGGAGGTGAATTGAGATGGCGAGAAAAAACAACAACAACAATAACAATAACAACAACAATAACAACAACCGTGAAGAATTTGCAGTTGATCAAGATTTCCAACAAGTACGTCAACAAAACCAAAAGCAAAACCAAAATCAACGCAACAACCAACGCAATAATAACAACCAAAATAACAATGATAATAACTAAAATGCTTAAACAAGTGGATAGCAAATTCACTTTACAGGTATAGACATTATGTCTATACCTTAATTTTTTAATAAGCCAATTTTTGTTAATCGATATAAAAATTATGTTCTTTCTAGCTACAAGTTTTTGTAATGCATTGCTATAATATACCTAATAAGTTGCTACATGATTATAGCATAGACGAAAAGGTGGGCTTTATATGGCAATACCAAATGAAGGAGATACGATACAAATACATAGTTATAAGCACAATGGTCGCATCCACCGTGTCTGGCAGGAAACAATGGTCTTAAAAGGCACGAAAAACATATTTATAGGTGCAAATGAACGTACACTTGTTACAGAATCAGACGGGCGAACATGGCTAACAAGGGAACCCTCTATTTGCTACTTTCATGCTGAGCATTGGTTTAATATCATTTGTATGCTGCGTGAAGATGGAGTGTATTACTACTGCAACATGAGCTCTCCATACGTCTTCGATAATAATGCAATTAAATATATTGATTACGACCTTGATATAAAAGTTTTTCCTGATATGACTTATACAGTGCTTGATGAAGATGAATATGAGCAACATAAAAAAGAAATGGGCTATCCAGAAGTTATTGATAAAATTTTAAAACGAAATGTAAATAAATTAATTAGTTGGATAAAACAAAAAAGAGGTCCGTTTGCGCCCGATTTTATAGAGGTATGGACGAATCGATACCTATTTAATAAAGAAATGCAATCGAATAAAAAATAATTTTTATGCAGTGGAAGTACAATACGTTCGCTGCATCAAAGCCTCTGGGATAACACGAATTTTTGAAAGGCGCCAATAATAAGCAGTGTAGCTTCTTCGTGTCCCCTGCACAAACGGTTAACTGACCAACACCGTGTTGGTCTAGGCTTGAAAAATCCGGACGCTGGTGAGGCGTTACTGAAATAAAGTCGTCTGATTTAAATAGACGACTTTTTTTATGTTATTGTAGATAAAGTGGCGAAATAGTGGAGTGTGCCTCTTATCCACAGGGGGTACTATAGTTTATGCGTTTATAATCTAATGCTTTAGCTTACACGTTGTCCGTGGCTAGTACGAATATATTAAGTAGTTTTTTGAATAATGTTACATATTTTATCTAATATCTCTAGATTAAAGGAAGTGTTATAAATAAATTGGGTAGTATAAAACGTTACATGCGCTTTGTGAAACCATACCGATGGGAAATTATATTAACCATCATTATTGGTATTTTAAAATTTGCAATTCCACTTTTTATTCCTATTTTAATAAAAATCGTCATTGATCATATTATCGATACAGACATGACAAATAGTGAAAAAATCCAACAATTATTTTTCTGGCTAGGTGGAACTGTCATATTATTCTTCATTATTCGTCCGCCAATTGAATATTATCGTCAATATTTTGCACAGCATGTCGGCAACAAAGTACTGTTTGATATAAGACAAGAACTATTCGGCCACTTACAAAAGCTAAGCTTAAAATATTATGCTAATACTCGTGCTGGTGAAGTTATTTCCCGTGTTATTAACGATGTAGAACAAACGAAAAATTTCATTATGATTGGCTTAATGAATTTATGGTTGGATGTTGCCACAATTCTAATTGCAATTGGGATAATGCTTGCAATGGATGTAAAGCTAACTTTAGTTTCTATCATTGCATTGCCGTTTTTTGCTATCAGTGTTAAGTACTTCTTTGGCAGACTTCGGGATTTAACAAGAAAACGATCCCAAGCGTTAGCTCATGTTCAAAGTTATTTACATGAACGAGTTAGCGGAATAAGCATTATTAAAAGTTTTACACTTGAAAAACATGAACAAAAGATTTTTGATGGTGAAAATGGTGTATTTCTCGATCGCGCACTCGATCATACAAAGTGGAATGCAAAGTCCTTTGCTGTCGTAAATACGATTACGGATATAGCTCCACTATTAGTGATAGGATATGCAGGATATCGTGTAATAAATGGGGATTTATCAGTTGGTACAATGGCAGCTTTCTACGCTTATATTGAACGGTTGTATAGCCCATTACGCAGATTAGTCAATTCTTCCACAACGCTAACTCAATCCATTGCATCGATGGACCGAATGTTCGAATTAATGGATGAAGATTATGATGTTCAAGATAAACCATACGCCAAAAGTTTGCCACCTGTTGAAGGACGTGTTTCTTTTGAAAATGTTGATTTTCAATATGAAAAAGATGGAAAGTTAATTTTAAATCAAATTAATTTTAATATTAACCCAGGAGAAACTGCTGCTTTTGTAGGGATGAGCGGTGGTGGGAAATCAACCATCGTAAGCTTAATCCCTCGTTTCTATGATGCTACGAGCGGTGCGGTTAAAATTGATGGAATCAATATTAAAGATGTTACGATAAATTCATTGCGCTCCCAAATTGGAATCGTGCTCCAGGATAATATTTTATTTTCTGATTCCGTTAAGCAAAATATATTAATGGGAAAACCAGATGCAACTGATGAAGAAGTAATTGCTGCTGCAAAAGCAGCTAATGCACACGAATTTATCATGACGCTTCCACAAGGGTATGATACAAAAGTTGGCGAGCGAGGCGTAAAACTTTCAGGTGGTCAAAAACAGCGTGTAGCAATTGCGAGAGTATTTTTAAAAAATCCACCGATTTTAGTTTTAGATGAAGCTACTTCGGCACTTGATCTAGAAAGTGAAGCGTTAATTCAGGATTCATTGGATAGACTGGCAAGTGATCGTACAACGATTATAATTGCCCATAGATTATCAACAATTACTCATGCAGATAAAATATTTGTTATAGACCATGGAAAATTAGTTGAAGAAGGTACTCATGAATCATTAATGGAGAAAAAAGAAGTATACTTTGACCTATTCCAAATACAAAAATTGGACTAAAAACTTAACGACAATAAAATGCCTAGTAAGTCAGTATTCGACTTGCTAGGTTTTTTGTTTTTTAAATAAATATTTGATGCTTATGAAGGCTTCAACTCTTAAATAAGCAACAAAACTTTTATTTTTTTATCAAATTAATTGATTAGAAGATTAACGCGTTAAAGCGACGTAGATGTAAATTCCTGTCGAAGAAATTCTGTTGATGAAGCTGTATAACTTACAGTATCTTAGCATAAAAAAATATGATTAATAGATTTCGAATCTATCATTTTCTTGTACGAAGTAGAAATTAATGGAAAGAAAGAGTTGTTTCAAATTTGTATTAAAAGACATACAAGTAAGGGGGCATTAGATGGAGCGAAAAAAACTACTAAAAGTAAATGACTTAGAAACTACCTTTTTCACAGATGACGGAAAAGTGCCTGCCGTTGATCATATTGATTTTCATATTCATGAAGGGGAAATTTTAGGGATTGTTGGAGAATCCGGTTGTGGAAAGAGTGTAACTTCTTTATCCATTATGGGATTAGTCCCATCTCCTCCTGGGGAAATTACATCAGGTCAAATTTTACTTGATGACATTGATTTAACACAGCTAACTGAAAAACAAATGCGTAAAGTTCGAGGAAAGGATGTCGCAATGATTTTCCAAGAACCGATGACATCTTTAAATCCTTTATACACAATAGGAAATCAGTTGATTGAAGCAATTTTAATTCACAACAAAGGCATGAAGAAAAAGCAAGCAGCGAATCAAGCGATTGAAATGCTGAAATTAGTAGGTTTACCAAGAGCGGAGGAACTAATGAAAGACTATCCTCACCAATTATCGGGCGGTATGAGGCAGCGTGTAATGATTGCGATGGCATTACTATGTAATCCAAAATTATTAATTGCCGACGAGCCAACAACTGCTCTAGATGTTACGATACAAGCACAAATTTTAAAGCTAATGAAAGAATTAAATAAACAATTTAAAACTGCTGTATTACTCATTACCCATGATTTAGGAGTAGTTGCTGAAACGTGTGAACGGGTAATTGTTATGTATGCAGGTCAAATTGTAGAAGAAGCTACTGTAGCTGATATATTTAAAAATCCTCAACATCCATATACAAAAGGATTAATTCAATCCGTTCCAGATATGCGTTATAAAAAGGAAAACTTATATTCAATTCCAGGCAATGTACCAAAACCAGGTTCCATTCAACAAGGATGTCGTTTTGCACCTCGCTGCGAGTTTGCAAGTGACCGTTGTGTAACTGAAAATCCGCCATTGTATGAATCTTCTAAAGCTCACAAAGCGAGATGCTTCTTGTTAGAGGAGAAAGGAGGGGTTGGTATTGTCGAACGTACTGTTGAAAGTCGATAACTTAAAAAAATACTTCCCAAAACGATCTGGGGCTGTAGGTAAAAAGCATGGTGAAGTAAAAGCAGTGGATGATGTTTCTTTTGAGGTAAATGAGGGAGAAACTCTTGGAATAGTCGGAGAATCCGGTTGTGGAAAATCGACAACTGGAAGAATGATTATGCGTCTTTTAGAGCCCACAGAAGGATCGATTAAGTTTGATGGTATTGAGCTTTCCACATTATCAAATAAGGACATGAGGAAGGCGCGGCGAGACATTCAAATGGTTTTTCAAGATCCATACGCCTCTTTAAATCCAAGACATACAGTTAAAAAGATATTAGAAGAACCGCTTATTGTTCATGGTATTGGAAGCTCAGCGGAGCGTAAAGAAATGGTTGAAGAGTATTTAGAAATTGTTGGATTAAGTGCTTATCACGCAAGGAGATTTCCACATCAATTTAGCGGAGGTCAGCGCCAACGTATCGGCATTGCCAGAGCTTTAATGACAAATCCGAAGTTAATTATTGCAGATGAGCCTGTATCAGCTCTTGATGTATCTATTCAAGCTCAAGTATTGAATCTAATGCAAAAACTACAGGAAGACTTAAAGCTTACTTATATTTTTATCGCCCATGACTTGGGTGTTGTTCGCCATATTAGCGATAGAGTCGGAGTGATGTATTTAGGTAGATTAGTAGAATTGGCAGATAGTGAATCTTTATATGCTGAACCACTTCATCCATACACACAAGCATTACTATCTTCTGTACCAGTACCTGATCCAACATATGAGAGAGAAAAGGTAATTATTACTGGAGATGTTGCAAATTCAGTTCCAGATGCGGGTTGTGCATTTCATACTAGATGTCCATACGCAACGATTACCTGCAAAATGAATGTTCCGAATTTAGTAGAAGTTAAAAAAGGTCATTCTGTTGCCTGCCATTTATATGGAGAAGCGTGACAATGACATAGATAAGTTTGAAAAATGGGAGGGTTTTTATGAGAAAAATCAAGTTTTGGACATTGGGACTATTTTTACTTCTGGTCCTTTCGGTTTTTTTAGCTGCATGTAGTGGTGATGAAAATACTGCTGAAGAACCTGCAGAAACAACTGATGATCCGGCTACGGAAGAACCAGCAGAGGAAGTGCCTCAAGTATTAGTATTTGGTCGTGGTGGAGATTCCGTTTCACTTGACCCAGCAATCGTTACAGATGGTGAATCATTTAAAGTAACAGAAAATATTTATGAAACATTATTAAACTTTGGAGAACAAGATACTACAATTCATCCAGGGTTGGCTAAGGAATGGAAAGTAAGTGAAGATGGTTTAACCTATACGTTCCAATTACAGGAAGGAGTGAAATTCCACGATGGAACTGATTTCAATGCTGAAGCAGTTGTTAAAAATGTTGAGCGTTGGAAAGGTGGGGCTGAAGAGAAGTTTTATTACTTCAACTCTATGTTTAAAGCAGAAGGCGAAGATGTGATTGAAAGTGTAACTGCTGTCAATGATTATACAGTTGAATTTAAATTAACTCGCCCTCAAGCACCATTCCTTAAAAATCTTGCAATGAGTCCATTTGGAATTGCTTCACCAACTGCATTTGAAAAAGATGGCGACGCTTTTGGAGATAATCCAGTTGGTACAGGGCCATTTAAATTTGTTGAATGGAAACGAAACGATTCAATTACAGTCGAAAAGAACGAAGATTACTGGCAAGAAGGTCTTCCAAAGTTAGATAAAATTATTTTCCGAGCAATACCTGATAACTCTGCACGCTTAAATGAACTAATCACTGGAGGAATCGATTTAGCAGACGGAATTAATCCATCTGACGGAGCATCAGTTGAATCGAATCCAGATTTACAATTAATTGAACGTCCTTCAATGAATGTTGGATATCTCGGTTTAACTAACACTCGTCCACCATTTGATAATAAGCTAGTTCGTCAGGCAGTTAACTATGCAATTGACAAACAAACAATTGTGGATGCTTTCTTTGAAGGGCGCGCTGAAGTAGCGGTCAACCCAATGCCATCATCAATTAGTGGATATAATGATGAAATTGAAGGATATCCATATGATCCAGAAAAAGCGAAAGAATTGTTAGCTGAAGCTGGCTACGATGGCTCTGAAATCGAGCTATGGGCAATGCCAGTTCCACGTCCATATATGCCGGATGGACAAAAGGTAGCTGAAGCAATTCAGAAGAACTTGGCTGACGTTGGAATTCCTTCAAAAATCGTTACGTATGAATGGGCAACTTATTTAGAAAAAGCAAACAACGGTGAGGCAGATGCATTCTTATTAGGCTGGACAGGCGACAATGGAGATGCAGATAACTTCCTATATACATTGCTTGATAAAGATACTATCGGCAGTAACAACTATACCTATTATTCAAATGATGAGACGCATGATTTGTTAATTGCAGCTCAATCAGAGGTAGATGAAGAAAAACGTAATGAATTATATAAACAAGCGCAAGCAATTATTCATGAGGATGCTCCATGGGTACCATTAGCACACTCAACACCATTACTTGCAGCGAAAAAAGGTGTAACAGGCTACTTGCCGCACCCGACAGGATCTGAAAGTTTAGTAAACGTATATATGCAATAAAATTTAGTGTACCTGGACGCACAAATTTATTTTTTAGTGTGCCAGGTACACATGCAATTATAAATACTCCATTATTTTTGTATCCTGGTACATTCTGATGAAAGAGGTGAAAGTATGCTTCACTACATAGGGAGAAGAATTCTTCATTTAATACCTGTGTTGCTAGGAATGACGTTTATTGTTTTTTTTATCATTCGTGCGATACCCGGTGATCCTGCACAAGTAATTTTAGGCCAACAAGCTACAGAGGAATCAATTGCGGCCCTTCGCCAAAAATTAGGACTTGATCAAGCGTGGTATATTCAATATTTCGATTACTTAAAAGGCTTATTAACAGGTGATTTAGGAGAGTCGCTTCGAACGAGGCAGCCGATTTCAACTGAAATTTGGCCATATTTAGCTGCAACGATTGAATTAGCCATATTTGCAATGATAATAGCTATAGTAATTGGCATGAATGCTGGGATAATTTCTGCTTGGTTCCAAAATTCTTGGTTTGATTATATCGCAATGGTTGTCGCTTTAATTGGTGTGTCAATGCCAATCTTTTGGCTCGGTCTAATGGAGCAATGGACGTTTAGCATTAACTTAGGGTGGTTACCTACTTCAGGACGTGAAGAGGTGAGAGATCCTGTCAATGCTATAACCCATTTTTATTTAATTGATACATTGATTCAAGGTAGATATGACCAATTTTTAACAACATTGAAACATTTAATATTGCCTGGAATTGCCCTTGCCACTATACCGATGGCGATTATAGCAAGAATGACGCGGTCTTCCATGTTAGAAGTTATGCGTTCAGATTATATTCGTACAGCTCGTGCGAAAGGTCAAAAAATGGTGAAAGTTATTTATAAGCATGCTTTAAAAAATGCATTGATACCTATTTTAACTGTAATTGGTTTACAAACTGGCTTACTTTTAGGCGGAGCTATCTTAACCGAAACTATTTTCAGCTGGCCGGGCATTGGGCGTTATATATATGAAGCTATTGGTTTCCGTGATTATACCGTGATTCAATCGGGAATCTTAGTCGTTGCATTTATGTTTGTCATGATTAATCTTATTGTAGATATTTTATACACTGTAATTGATTCAAGGATTAAATATAACTAGGAGGGGAACTAAACATGTCTGAATTGGTCTCAAAATCTATTGATATGACATCGAAACCAGAAAAAGCTGTTGGACCATGGAAAGAGGCTTGGCGCAGCTTTAAGAAAAGCAAGTCTGCACTCGTTGGAACAGGTATTGTTTTATTTTTCATCCTGCTAGCTATATTCGGTCCCTTGATTGCACCTCAGGGAATAAATGATCAAGACTTTAGTGTTAGATTAGCACCGCCATCTAGTGAATTTTGGTTTGGAACAGATGATTTTGGACGAGATATTTTCTCGCGTATTATTCATGGGGCTAGAATTTCATTGTATGTAGGATTTTCAGCCGTTGTTCTATCGGCAATTGTTGGTTGTTTTTTAGGGATTATTGCAGGATATTACGGACGTTGGATTGATACAATTATTTCAAGAATATTTGATATTATGCTTGCTTTTCCAAGCATTTTATTAGCAATTGCAGTTGTATCTATCTTAGGTCCGTCTCTACAAAATGCATTAATTGCAATCGCTATTATAAATGTTCCGAATTTCGGACGATTAATTCGTTCGAAAGTGTTAAGTGTAAAAGAAGAGGAATATATTGTTTCTGCAAAAGCGATTGGTATGAAGGATTCCCGAATTTTGTGGCGACATATATTACCGAATTCATTTTCACCAGTAATTGTTCAAGGATCGCTTGCGATTGCAACAGCGATTATTGAGGCGGCAGCACTAGGATTTTTAGGGTTAGGCGCGGAAGCACCAAAACCAGAGTGGGGGAAAATGCTGTCTGATGCACGGGTTCATTTAATGACTGCACCATGGACAATGATATTTCCCGGAATCGCAATTATGTTAACAGTACTTGGATTTAATCTAATGGGTGACGGCTTGCGAGATGCACTCGACCCAAAAATGAAAAATTAATCAGAAAAGCGGAGCAGGCTCGTTTAACTCCGAAATGCGCTGGAGACTCCGACAAGAAGGCGCTTTTTGCCTTCGAAGGAGGAGTTGAAGCGCACGAGGAGTTAGCCTGCGCAGCTAGACAATCAGAAAAGCGGAGCAGGCTCGTTTAACTCCGAAATGCGCTGGAGACGAACCGAAGAAACAGGGAGTCTAGCAACCACGAAAATAATAAAAGGTTGAGGTTTCACTAAAATTGTGATACCTCAACCTTTTTTCTTAATACGTTAATAAAAGCCTTCTTCTAAATTTGTATTTTTCTCGTTGCTATGATAGCTCCTATAGGAAACGATCAATGTATCAAGATGCTCTAAATTTTCTTCGTAATCTAAAAGTCTAGAGAAAATATAGAATAAATGATAACTTGAAAATTCTTCTTCTCCCTCACGATTTTGTTCAAAAGCAATTTGTTGTATTAGCTGCTCCATTACACCAGCGTATTTGTTTTCTGCTTCGTTTACCCATTTTGAATGTTCTGGGCGTAGTTTGCCAGTAAATTTTAACAGCAATTGCTCGTGGAAAGTTAAGAGAAAATCTAGACGTTCCTGTACCATTATCCGAAACTGATCAGGTAAATTTGCAATTTCATTTTCGTGTTTATGCAGACGATACAACAGCTCTAAGCTTTTCTTCGTTGTTGTAATCATTTGGCGATAAATAACTAGTTTACGTGCCTGTATAAATCGTTTGCTTTTTGTATAGTGCCGTTCTTCCTTGTAAAAACCGTACATAGTTTCTACTCCAGACAGGCGTGATTCGAATTTATTTAATGCCGTTTTCGTTGATGTATGTTCAGACGCTTGCCTTGCCGCTAGTCGTGTCCAACGAATTATATCATCCTGCAATGAATCAATCATCGTGAATAATTTAATTTCGTAGCGCGGCGGAAGGAACACTAAATTAACAATAAATGCTGCGAATACCCCAACCATAACTGTTGCAAAACGAATAATAGCGAACTCTAAAAAATCTTCTCCTTCAAAAATCATGATGGCAACAACCGTAACAAGTGCAAGAGACATAGAGCTATCCAATTTGAATTTTCGCATCAAACCTATCACAATAATCGCTGCTATCCCAATTGCGACAATATGATGTCCGAATATTAAACCGAATAACACAGCAACTGTTGCACCAATAAAGTTCCCTTGAATCTGTTCAATTATTGATAAATAAGAACGGTAAATTGATGGCTGTATTGCAAAAATTGCAGCAATACCAGCAAAAACAGGTGAAGGTAAGTTAAGTAATTCTGCAAGAAAAAGTGCAAAAACAATAGCGACACCTGTTTTTAAAACACGGGCACCTAATTGCATAAAAAAATAAGCCCTCTCTTTCAAAATCAAAGTATTGGAAATCACATTACTTTACCTAATTTTTTCACCGTGGTCAACCGAATTCTTTATTAAGGGATAAAAAATTTGAATTGCTGTTAAATCCGCACTTTCAAAGTCGCTTTACATCTGCTTGTCTTGCTAGTAAATGTATTCTATAACAAATTTATTTAAGCTTTGAAAATGCATAGTCAACTGCTGCAATGGTTTCTAAAATATCTTCTTCTTTATGTTCAGTTGTTAAGAACCAAGCCTCGTATTTTGAAGGAGCCAGGTTTACTCCTTTTTCAAGCATTAATTTAAAGAAGCGTCCAAACATTTCACCATCTGAGTTTTCAGCCTGTTCGTAGTTTTCAACTTTTTCGTCTGTAAAGTAAACTGTTAAAGCTCCTTTTAATCGATTAACTGTAATCGTAACGCCATGTTTTTCAGCTGCTTCTAAAATGCCTTTTTCAAGGATAGCGCCAAGTCGATCCATTTCCTCATAAACACCCGGTTGTTTTAATACTTCAAGACATGCAATTCCTGCTAACATGGACGCTGGATTTCCTGCCATTGTTCCCGCCTGATATGCTGGTCCAAGTGGTGCAACTGTTTCCATAATCTCCTTGCGACCACCATATGCACCAATTGGCAGACCGCCGCCGATAATTTTACCCATTGCTGTTAAATCTGGAGTTAAGCCGAGTAAATCTTGTGCAGCTCCGTAATGGAAACGGAAAGCGGTAATTACTTCATCATGAATAGTTAATGCACCTTTTTCTTTTGCAACCTCATGTACATATTGAAGGAATCCAGGCTTTGGCTCTACAATTCCGAAGTTCCCTACGATTGGTTCGATTAAAATAGCTGCAACTTCATTGCCCCATTTATCCATTGCAAGTTTGAATTGTTCTTTATTGTTAAATGGTACTGTAATAACCTCTGTTGCTACAGCTATGGGCACACCAGCCGAGTCAGGAGAGCCTAATGTAGCTGGACCCGAACCAGCGGCAACTAAAACTTGGTCGAAATGGCCGTGGTAGCAGCCAGCAAATTTGATGATTTTTGTACGATCTGTATATGCACGTGCAACACGAACTGTTGTCATTACTGCTTCAGTTCCTGAGTTTGTGAATCGAACCTTATCTAATGAAGGGATTGCTTCTTTTAACATTTTGGCAAATTTTACTTCATGTTCAGTTGGTGTACCAAATAATACGCCAGTTTCTGCAGCATGAGAGATTGCTTGCGCAATATGTGGATGACCAAAGCCTGTAATAATTGGTCCATAAGCTGCTAAATAGTCTATGTAACGATTTCCGTCTACATCCCAAAAATATGGTCCTTTTCCTTTTGCCATAACAACTGGTGCTCCGCCGCCAACAGCTTTATACGAACGTGATGGGCTATTTACCCCACCAACGATATGCTCCTGTGCTTCTTTATAAATTTCTTCGGATTTTAAATGGTTCATCAAAATGCCTCCTATCTATTTTCACATCTATTGTAGCCCTATTTCAAAGGAAATCCAAAGAATTTGAAACTACTTTGTTTGTTCTGTACGATAGAAATAAAGGGGAGGAATAAATATGGATTCTTTAGTAAATATGGAAGCACCGAATTTTACACTAATAAATGAAAAAGAAGAAGAAGTTAGCTTAAGTGATTTTAGAGGGAAAAAGGTTGTTCTTTATTTTTATCCAAAAGACATGACGCCGGGCTGTACAACTGAAGCCTGTGATTTTAGAGACCACTACCAATCATTTGAGGATTTAAACGCAGTAATTTTAGGGATAAGCGGCGATACAGCAGACAAGCACACAAAGTTTATCGAAAAATATGGACTTCCTTTCTCATTGCTGGTTGATGATACCCATGAAGTAGCCGAAAAATATGGTGTTTGGGTATTGAAGAAAATGTATGGACGTGAATTTATGGGAATCGAACGCTCTACATTTTTAATTAATGAAGACGGAATTGTAGAAAAAGAATGGCGCAAGGTAAAGGTGAAAAATCATATAGAAGAAGTGTTAACGTATTTAAAGGAAGGGGGAAATGAATAATGAGAATTTACTTTACATTTGACCCTAGACCAGACTTGAAAGAACCTTTAGTAAAACAATTCCCACATGTAGAATTCATTTTCCATGCTCGTTTAGATGAAGAAGAGCTAGAAAAGGCAGATGTATTAGTAACATATGGAGAAGATTTAAATGATTCTCGAATTGAGATCGCTAAAAATTTAAAATGGATTTTTGTTGCATCTGCAGGAATTGAAAAAATGCCAGCAAAAGCTATTGCAGAGCGGAATATTTTAGTTTCTAATGTCCGCGGTATTCATAAAACACCAATGGCAGAATCTATTCTTGCACATATTTTATCATTGAAGCGGGCATTACCGTTTATTTATGAAAATAAACGTAATAAAGTATGGGATAAAAAAGCGCAACTTTCTGAACTGAATGGCAGCACAGCCTTAATTATCGGCCCTGGTGCAATAGGCTCTGAGATTGGAAGATTACTGCAGGCATTTGAAGTTTATACAATTGGCTGTAATCGCAGTGGTGAGGATGCACCATTTATGAATGAAACTTATCGTATTGATGAATTGGAATCACAATTACCAAAAGCTCATATTGTTATTTCAATGTTGCCTAGCACTCCGGAGACTAAACATTTAATAAAATTGGATCATTTCAAGTTAATGAGAGATGATGCAATTTTTATGAATTTTGGAAGAGGTAATGTTGTCAAAACGGATGTATTAATTCAAGCGCTCGAACAAAAACTAATATTCCATGCGGTGCTCGATGTTTTTGAAGAAGAACCACTTCCACTATCCAGCAAGCTGTGGGAAATTGACAACGTAACTATTTCACCTCATTTTTCCAGCCACTCATCCCGTTATGTGGAGCGCAGTTTAGAAATATTTAAACCAAGCTTAGAAAAATGGCTAAATGGTGAAACAGATGTTGAGAATAAGATGAATATTTTGCGTGGTTATTGAGATTCTAATTGATAAAGGAATACGGTCGTACAGGAAATCTTTTTTTCTGATTGTTAAAAATTATTGAATTTTAATGAATATTTGTGGAAAATAAACGTAAAGTAACAGTGTAAAGTAAGGAAATGTTGACTATATCTTGTTTATTCGCTACACTAATTATAACAATTATAAATTAAGAATCTGTACGAAGAGAGGTGCATGGCGATGTCTGAACTGCATTTAAAAGATGCTCTAGACACGTTAAAGACAACTGGTGTAAGAATTACTCCGCAGCGTCATGCTATTTTGGAATATTTAATTGAATCAATGACACACCCAACTGCAGATGAAATATATAAAGCGCTAGAAGGCAAGTTCCCAAACATGAGTGTTGCTACAGTTTATAATAACTTACGTGTTTTCCGTGAAGCAGGCTTGGTAAAAGAACTTACTTATGGTGATGCAGCAAGTCGATTTGATTTTGTAACGAATGATCACTACCATATGATTTGTCAATGCTGTGGTAAGATCGTTGATTTCCATTATCCAGGCTTAAACGAAGTGGAGCAATTTGCATCACATGTAACTGGCTACAAAGTACACTCACATCGCCTTGAAGTGTATGGTACATGTCAAGATTGTCTTGAAAACGTTGAAAAACAAGTTTTATAGTAAAAGTTGCCTAGTAGCTAAATGTTACTAGGTTTTATTTTTCACGAAGCTTATATAACGTTTAACTTCTAAAAAAAAGGTCGCTTACATGAACTACCCATTATTACCTTTGAAAAGGGGTAGTTCTAATAAGTCGACCTCTCTTTTATTTACTTTTCTTATTATATGCTTCGTTAAATTCTTGTCCTTCAAGTGTAGGATCTAATGTAAGCGGCTCGTTACAATACATACACATATCTACTCGACCAAGAACTTTTGTGTGTTTCCCGCAATTTGGACAGACAACTTGAACAGCTCTTGTGGATAATAAGCC
>NZ_CP155468.1:1615000-3762500 GCF_039654155.1 Lysinibacillus telephonicus | reverse complement strand
TGCGTAATAGCTCACTGGTCGAGTGACGCTGCGCCGAAAATGTATCGGGGCTAAACGATTCACCGAAGCTGTGGATTGACATCTTTGATGTCAGTGGTAGGAGAGCGTTCTAAGTGCGTTGAAGTCAGACCGGAAGGACTGGTGGAGCGCTTAGAAGTGAGAATGCCGGTATGAGTAGCGAAAGATGGGTGAGAATCCCATCCACCGTATGACTAAGGTTTCCTGAGGAAGGCTCGTCCGCTCAGGGTTAGTCGGGACCTAAGTCGAGGCCGACAGGCGTAGACGATGGACAACAGGTTGATATTCCTGTACCACCTCCCCGCCGTTTGAGTAATGGGGGGACGCAGTAGGATAGGGTAAGCGCGCTGTTGGTTATGCGCGCCCAAGCAGTAAGGCGTGGAAGTAGGCAAATCCGCTTCCTAATACGCCAAGCTGTGATGGGGAGTTCGTATGAGCGAAGTACCTGATTTCACGCTGCCAAGAAAAGCCTCTAGCGAGGCGGGAGGTGCCCGTACCGCAAACCGACACAGGTAGTCGAGGAGAGAATCCTAAGGTGTGCGAGAGAACTCTCGTTAAGGAACTCGGCAAAATGACCCCGTAACTTCGGGAGAAGGGGTGCTCTCGTGAGAGAGCCGCAGTGAATAGGCCCAGGCGACTGTTTAGCAAAAACACAGGTCTCTGCAAAACCGTAAGGTGACGTATAGGGGCTGACGCCTGCCCGGTGCTGGAAGGTTAAGAGGAGGGGTTAGTGGCATCACGAAGCTCTGAATTGAAGCCCCAGTAAACGGCGGCCGTAACTATAACGGTCCTAAGGTAGCGAAATTCCTTGTCGGGTAAGTTCCGACCCGCACGAAAGGCGTAACGATCTGGGCACTGTCTCAACGAGAGACTCGGTGAAATTATAGTACCTGTGAAGATGCAGGTTACCCGCGACAGGACGGAAAGACCCCGTGGAGCTTTACTGTAGCTTGATATTGAATTTTGGCACAACTTGTACAGGATAGGTAGGAGCCAGAGAACTCGGAGCGCCAGCTTCGAGGGAGGCGTCGGTGGGATACTACCCTGGTTGTGTTGAAATTCTAACCCATACCCCTTAGCGGGGTAGGAGACAGTGTCAGGTGGACAGTTTGACTGGGGCGGTCGCCTCCTAAAAGGTAACGGAGGCGCCCAAAGGTTCCCTCAGAATGGTTGGAAATCATTCGTAGAGTGTAAAGGCACAAGGGAGCTTGACTGCGAGACCTACAAGTCGAGCAGGGTCGAAAGACGGGCTTAGTGATCCGGTGGTTCCGCATGGAAGGGCCATCGCTCAACGGATAAAAGCTACCCCGGGGATAACAGGCTTATCTCCCCCAAGAGTCCACATCGACGGGGAGGTTTGGCACCTCGATGTCGGCTCATCGCATCCTGGGGCTGTAGTCGGTCCCAAGGGTTGGGCTGTTCGCCCATTAAAGCGGTACGCGAGCTGGGTTCAGAACGTCGTGAGACAGTTCGGTCCCTATCCGTCGTGGGCGTAGGAAATTTGAGAGGAGCTGTCCTTAGTACGAGAGGACCGGGATGGACACACCGCTGGTGTACCAGTTGTCTTGCCAAAGGCATCGCTGGGTAGCTATGTGTGGACGGGATAAGTGCTGAAAGCATCTAAGCATGAAGCCCCCCTCAAGATGAGATTTCCCATTACGCAAGTAAGTAAGATCCCTCAAAGACGATGAGGTAGATAGGTTCGAGGTGGAAGTGTGGCGACACATGGAGCTGACGAATACTAATCGATCGAGGACTTAACCAAAATTTTGAACGCATTCAATGTCTTTATCCAGTTTTGAGAGAACAAGTAATTTGAAGCATAAAAACGCTAAAAAAAGGGTTGAAAATGCTTTCAAATATGTTATAATAAATCTTGTCTCAATTAAGTGAGTCTAGTGATGATGGCAAAGAGGTCACACCCGTTCCCATACCGAACACGGAAGTTAAGCTCTTTAGCGCCGATGGTAGTTGGGGGCTTCCCCCTGTGAGAGTAGGACGTTGCTAGGCTTCCATAAAAATATTCCGAAGTAGCTCAGTGGTAGAGCAATCGGCTGTTAACCGATCGGTCGTAGGTTCGAGTCCTACCTTCGGAGCCATATGGGGAAGTACTCAAGAGGCTGAAGAGGCGCCCCTGCTAAGGGTGTAGGTCGGGTAACCGGCGCGAGGGTTCAAATCCCTCCTTCTCCGCCATACATAATGTTTTGGCCCGTTGGTCAAGTGGTTAAGACACCGCCCTTTCACGGCGGTAACACGGGTTCGAATCCCGTACGGGTCACCATTTGAATTAAAATCCAGTTGGAGGATTAGCTCAGCTGGGAGAGCACCTGCCTTACAAGCAGGGGGTCGGCGGTTCGAGCCCGTCATCCTCCACCATATGATTTATAATTGTATGGTATAATAGAATAACTGAGATTAATATTGCATTATTATTATCGCGGGGTGGAGCAGTTCGGTAGCTCGTCGGGCTCATAACCCGAAGGTCACAGGTTCAAATCCTGTCCCCGCAACCAAAAGGTCCCGTGGTGTAGCGGTTAACATGCCTGCCTGTCACGCAGGAGATCGCCGGTTCGATCCCGGTCGGGACCGCCATTTTAATAAATGAAAACATATGGGTCGATAGCTCAGTTGGTAGAGCATTTGACTGAAGCTCAAAGTGTCGGCGGTTCGATTCCGTCTCGACCCACCATATGTTGCCGGTTTAGCTCAGCAGGTAGAGCAACTGACTTGTAATCAGTAGGTCGTGGGTTCGATTCCTATAGCCGGCACCATTTATCTGGAGGGGTAGCGAAGTGGCTAAACGCGGCGGACTGTAAATCCGCTCCTTCGGGTTCGGCGGTTCGAATCCGTCCCCCTCCACCATTTTTAAAAATAGGGGCATAGTTCAACGGTAGAATAGAGGTCTCCAAAACCTTTGGTGTGGGTTCGATTCCTACTGCCCCTGCCAATTTTTTTATTTAAAAACTATAAGCATTATGGCGATTGTGGCGAAGTGGTTAACGCACCGGATTGTGGTTCCGGCATTCGTGGGTTCGATTCCCATCAGTCGCCCCATCCTTTAGCTTAATAGTAAAATTTAAATTCATAATGCTGTATTGGCGGCTGTGGCGAAGTGGTTAACGCATCGGATTGTGGTTCCGACATTCGTGGGTTCGATTCCCATCAGCCGCCCCATATAAAATTTAAAACTAAACTTTTACGATAATATTTTTGGGGTATAGCCAAGCGGTAAGGCAACGGATTTTGATTCCGTCATGCCCAGGTTCGAATCCTGGTACCCCAGCCATTTTCGCGGAAGTAGTTCAGCGGTAGAACACCACCTTGCCAAGGTGGGGGTCGCGGGTTCGAACCCCGTCTTCCGCTCCAAAAAATTTCGGCGGCATAGCCAAGTGGTAAGGCACGGGTCTGCAACACCCTTATCACCGGTTCGAATCCGGTTGCCGCCTCCAGATTTTTAAATCGGTAAATCCGATATTTTTTTTACATTTTTTTAATATGCCGGTGTGGCGGAATTGGCAGACGCGCACGACTCAAAATCGTGTTCCTTCTGGAGTGTCGGTTCGACCCCGACCACCGGTATCTTTTAGTTATTTTGCGTTAAGTTAAGAAATTCTAAATTGCCCACAAACCCTTGATTTAAAAGAGTTTGTGGGATTTTCTTATTTTTGAGAATAAGATAGAAAACGATAGGTTTTTAAATTTTTTTACACATATTTTACACAACCATTTCTTCAAAAGTCCTCATACTCAATTCCTCATCTTCAATTCGTAATTCTTTAAGAACATGAGTATATACCTTCAGTGTTGTTTCTATATCACCATGACCTAATCGTTCACTCACATAATGAATAGATGCTTTTTTATAGAGCAATATACTACCATGAGTATGTCGTAATCCATGAATAGTAATAGAATGTATTTTTAATTCATCTAATACTTTCTTAAGTAACTTATTAGCATTTGTATTGCTAATGACTTTGTATTTTGAAGAGGGACTGTAAAACACTAATTGGTCAATATTTGTAGGAGTGGATTTAAATAACCTTGCAAAATAATTCATTGTTTTAATATCCATCTTAATAGTCCGGTTGGATTGCTCATTTTTAGTTGGACCGAATCCTTTTGGAGAGTTCTTTTTGTAGCCCCATGTTTTATTGATACTTATTGTATTATTAACAAAGTCAAAATCTTTTCTAGTAAGACCAATAAGTTCCTCATAGCGCATTCCCGAAGTGATTGCGAGTAGCAATAATGAGTATCCTAGTCCTTCATTAAGTCTACTCCATATTTTTTGTAACAATCGCTCACTTTCTACAAAACTTAAATGTTTTTCAGTGGACTTTTTTGCTTGAACTGTCCAAGTGATTTCAGTTTTTCTTGTGAAATTGATTTGTATTATTTGTTCCTCAATGGCATCTTTTACACATGCTTTGACGTGTCCATTGATTTTGGAAACTGTTTCTTTTGCTTTATTTTTCCCAAGCCAGTTTAAGAACATTTGATAGTCTTGCCTTTTAATATCTTGGATAGGTTTACCTTGAAAAAAGTTCTTAATAGCTTTTAACGAATACTTATAATGCTCTAGTGTTACAAGACTAACTCTAGGTTCTTTATAGAGTTTTATCCAATTCTCGAAGTACTCCTCAAAGGACATCGCTTTTATTTGGGGTACCAAACCCTTTTTTAAATTAGTTTCTACTTCTGCTGCAGCAATTTGGGCTTCTTTTTTAGTACGGTAACCACTTTTTCGAATAAGTTTCTGCTTATCGTTGATAACATTACTAATAGTAAATTGCCAGGACTTTCCTCTCTGTTGAAAACTCGCCATAATATCACCCCTGAATAATTTTAGGTAGACGAGTGAAATAACGGTTCACTCGAATGATAAAGGTAAAGTAATTAAATGTATAGTCTAATAATTTGAGTGTTTATCTACTTTCTGAAAAAATAGTATGGAAATGTTGGTCTAAAAATTCAGCCATTTTTTGTGCATGAAATGACCATGTTTGTCCTTTGGATTTGGGGTAATATACAAAACCATCGTTTTCGACATCTAAGATTTTTCGAAATTTATTTGGATAAAGAATATTTTCTTTAATCCATTCCTGTTTTTTATTAACTTGATTTTCTAAATCCTTCATAGTCCAGTACTTACCTAATAATTTCTGCTTTTCCAGTTCCATAAGTTCAACTTTGGTAATTATTACCAAATCATCAGGAACAATAACATCGACATTTAGCTTTAGAGTTTGCATATATTTACAACCACCTTTTAATAGATTGGTAGTTTTTTTAAAACCACCTAAGTGGTATAAACAAACTCTTGTTACAACACCTAAATTCGAAAAAAAATATCCACCTCAAATGCATGTTTGAGGTGGATATTTTATAAACACTGAAAATAGTTAAAAAAAATTAATACTTAATTATAATTTCATTCTCTTTTCATCATGTAATAAAATCTTAACTTCTATTTTTTATTATTTAATTGTTCTGTACTTTTTGTTTATATAGAAATAAATATAAGTCAAGAAAATTTCTATAATTTAGGAAGTAGAATGGGAAAATTATTATTTTAAATAAGAACCAATAACACAAAAGGGAGGGTTAGATATGCCGAACATTAACAAGAACACTCAAATTCAAATGACGGCAGTACACAAAAGAAAAAAGTCTATAAAACGTACTTTTAATTTGGTAATCTCAGGATTGTTATTCAGTTCAATGCTTCTAACTAATTTGGGCATCACAGGGGTTCCTACAGCAGAAGCAAGTACCACAAATAAAACTGTTTCTATAGAAATTCAAACCAATTCCTATGATAAAGATGAATTAATATCAAATTTAGATTTAGCACAAAAAGTGATTGAAGAAAATGGATTAACAAGAAATAGCCTCCGAAAACTTCATTCTAATCTAACTCAGATTGAAGAAAGATTTAATGAAATCGAATCGAAGGTTGTCCTTAGAAATCTAATTTCGAATACTGGGAAAACACTTACTAATGCGAACTCACAAAATTCACTTAGAAAAAGTAATGAATTTATAGAATCCTTAGATGTAATTGAAAGATTAAAAGGACGATTAGGATTGGTGGCTTCAAATTCTCCATCAATAACCTTTTCGGTTAACCAAAATAACCAAAGAAACCAACCGAACCAACTATCTTTACAAGCAGTAGCAAATACGTTAATCAAACCATCACAGAACAATAAGATAGGTAATATAACAGTTAAATATGGTCGTCATGACTATGCAAGTAACAACCAAGCAGAATATAACAAAGTTATGGAAATTATAAGCAAAGCCATCAACGCTCATTATAACCAAATCTCTTTTGGTGGAAAGTATGCTCAGTATTATGAAGAGTATTTAAACGGAGAAAGATATAATGGAAATCGTAGAGATAGAACAGAGAAGAATATAGGTTTGTTCTATGCTGATTCGAGTATCGGTGATTTAGTAAATGAAGGGGTAAGTGAGGAAGAAATAAAGAAACTATGGAAAGCAGCAGTTATTGCAAATGAATTATACAAATTCAAACCTGATACAAAGGGAAATGGTGCTACTAAGTCTGCTTATGATACGTTGGTTTTAGAGACTACTGATTGCGATGCGACAGCTCAAGTAATCTCAGCAGTATTTGATTCTATGGGGTACAATACAATGATATTTGGTACGCAAGTACATGTTGAGGCATATGTTGAAATTAAGGGTAACTGGTATAACATTGGGGCGGATTCTTTCACCAAAGTGGATATTGAGAAAGCAAAGAAAAAGGGGTACTTTGTTTTTACTGAATCAACTTACAAATGATTTTTAATTAAAAATGAGAAATAAGCATAGAGAAATGAGGACGGTGTTCTACAATGACACTGTCCTTTAATTTGTTTATTTATTAATAAATTTCTAGAGAAGCACCATTTTCTAAGATAAATTTCAACATCCAATTTATAAGAGTACAAGTACAAAAATCAATTTACCAAGAGCCAGAACAATAATTAGATGTACTTGTAATACAAATATAGTTTGGAGGTTAAAACATGATTAGAAGTATCACAAAATCTGTAATAGCAACTACCTTAATTTTCTCTGTACTTTCATCTTCGGTATATGCAAGCGAGATTATTAACATCGGAGAAAGAAAAGAAACAGAAAACGAAACAAATAACATCAAAACGGTCAGTACAGAAGACAGAGTACAAAGTCTAGATACACAAATCGACCAAACCCCTTCTGAGCTAGAAACTCCTGTAGATACAATTAGCCCAGAATCTAATGTGGAGGAATATGTTATTTCAGAAGGACTTCCAGAGGAATCACCCAATAAAGAAGTTGTTAATGAAGAGTTAGCTGAACAAATAGTGAACAATCAAATCATTATTGATAAAACAGATAGAACAGTAAAAGATGGTATTCATGTTGATGTATATTATCCATCTACATCTGACAATATGTATATTCCTGAATTTACTGTTGAGCTTTGGTCATTGGAAAACGAGTTAATTAGTACAGTAGTTGGTAACAGTGAGAATTATGATAGTAATAAAGGGGTATTTCATTTATTTTTTAATCATCAAGGGTTTAAACTTGGTGACAAATTTGCATTAATTCCCAGAAAAATGGATAGCTCAATTAACTATCTTGAGATTGACGACTACCAATTGAAAGCAAACACGTACCATATTATCGAGATTGAACCTTTCGATTATTACGATGACGAGGAAACGGTTTATAAAGATTTAACAGGAACAGATTTAAATCCTTTTGCATTAAAATTAAATACAAGTAGTAACAAAATAGGATTAATCTTAACAGATGAATCTGGTAACAAATTAAAAAACTTCCCAATCGAAGTGAAACTATTAGAGGGAAAAGGAACTAAAGAAATTATTTCAGATAACAATGGTATTGCGTGGTTAGATAGTAAGGACTTATCTTGGAAGTTCTTAGTATCTTCAAAAGACAAGGTTGTTAAGAATGGGGTAAATGGAAAAGCAGAGATTAAATTACCAACTTCAGTTATAACTGGTGAACAAGATTCTATCCTAACCTTCCCAATAATGTTTAAGGATGAACAAACAAATAGTGTAATTTCGATAAATCTAAACATTGAAGGTAACACAGAATTATCAACACCATGGGCAGAAGTAAATATTAAGTTATCAAATGGTCAGAACGTTAGTACTCATACGATTACACCTGAAGTAGATACACTCTACGGCATCGAAGATGGTATTTATAAAGTAGAGGTCTTAGATGGAAAGTATGCTACTGCAAAAGTAAAGTCTAGTACTTTAAAAGTAAGTAGGGGTAAAGGAACTCTAAATGTTACTATTTCTCCAAAGCATACTCTTGCAATCGACAAAGATGGTAAGGAGTACAATTTTTCAATTATAAACGTGGATGGGATTTCAGCTAAAGAATTCAAAGGTAAAGACCTTCAAAATTTTGCAGTAACACCCGGAGAATCATATATGATAAAGGATAATGAATCCGGTAATGTTTATAATGTCAACATTGACCCTCAGGCTCCTCTAACAAAGTTAGTTTTAGGTGTAGGAGTAGTGTTCTGGGGTGATGCAACTGCACCACATACTGGTGACAGCATCATCTATTTTATCATCGCCTTTGCAGTTTTTCTTGCAGCGGGGGTAGGTTTATTAATCTATGATAAAAATAAGAGAGTTAAGAATACAACATCGACCTTTCTACTGATTGGTGTTATATTAACTTTGAATTTTTCTCTATTCTCACCTATTGAAGCGAATGCATCATCAAACATTGGTGGAGCACCACCTGCATCCGGAGGAGGTACTAGTACAACCCCAGCAGGAGCTTTCCAAGTGTCAGATAAAGTATCTGTTCTTCAAGTAGGTTTTATAATAAATAAAGAAAAAGGAAAAAATTGCTTTGAAACATTAGAGCCAACTGAGGAAAGACAAGATTGTTATATTTTATCTGATGCATCGAATAAAAAGGATTTTGAAGACCAATTCAAATTTGATTTTGAGAAAACAATGTTTTATATGGCTCCAAATAAAAATTATGACCAACTTCTTAAAGATAACGGTTCAGCTCTAATTAGCTTTGAACGAGGCGGTGCGAATAGTAAGGTAAGAACTTTATACGGTAAAAATCCGCTGTATAAAAACAGTTCTGTAGGTGAACCTCATTCTAAGTTAGAGAATAAGATTCTTCCTTATGCTGATTTAGGAAGGGGTAATAAGAATCGATTTGTATCAATTATGGCTGAGGCGCTTTACAATATTGAACCAAATAATTCTAACAGAACAATAGCAGGACCCGGTGTTGTAGGTAATTCAATCGGAGATTTGATTGAAGAATATGTATTAGATATTTTAGGTTACAACGAGACAGAGTATGATAAGGTAGCACAAGAAGTATTTAATGACTATCTTACATTAGTTCGTGTTAGAGGGGGATTAACAGATGAAGAATATTCATCATACGAACAAATGATGCAAGAAGCATACCGTAATCAAGAAGTGGTGCTGTTTGTCCAAACAATGGTCGGGGTAAGTGTAAAGGACAATAAGAATCCTAATTCAAGGGATTATGCTTTCATGTCTACTCATGATTTAACAGATTGGTATTTATGGGTAATGCAAACAGCGAAACCGAAGAATACTACTTTACAAAAGTTATCTGCAAATAGAGAAGCAGAAGCAGCATCAAAAGGTGGTTCCACTTATGAATCGGATATTTTGAAATCACCATATAAAGAAAATGGTAACATCCCATTCTCAGCAAGAACGTATTTACGTGATAACTATACAAGAACATTAAAACCAATTAGTGATTCAGTAAAGCTAACTACAGATTTGTCAAAGAACCCTTTTGGTGGGTGGGGGTATAATCCTTGGGGGTATCAATCAATAGACCCATTATTGAAACCAGCAATCGATGTTAAATTAGATGTGACAGTATTAGATTTTGAAGGACGAGTTAAGGATAACTTCCAATCACCTGTTAAAGGTTGGGAAGAAACAAATTACAAGTATTTGAATGATTTAACTGGAGAAGATGCAGTAATTAGTGGCGGACTAACAATCAAACATCAAAGTAAAATTTATGATATTCTCCCAGAAGAAAATGTAAAGTTTACATTAATGGATAAGAAAGATAATGAAAATATTAATAAGTTTGAGATGACAAAGAATGCAGTTGGAGAAGATGGTTATATTTCTATCCCTAATAACGCTGAAACATGGGAAATTTACCTTGGTTTCGATACACCTTTACCTCAGGATTTACATGCTTATCTTGGAGGGGATAGTAGTTCCTTATTAGAAAATAAATACGAAGGTCAATTGGAAAATGGTAAGCCTGCTTTCTCGCATGCTCAATTAACACTTTATGTAAAAGTTATGGAGGATACTGGGGTTCCTTATGTTAAGCATGAAATTCCGCAGTGGAGATTATCTAAGTATTTTGAGGATATCTCTCCAAATGAGAAATCTACAGCGGTATTTGAATTAGACCCACCAATTAGTACATTCCGTAGTCCGAAAATTAGTCCTAGCGGTGTAACATTCAACTTAATTGACCCCAAACTGGATAAAACACCTTGGGCAATTAGTAGAGCCAAGTTATATAATGATTCACCATATCGTAAAATCACACCTTATAACTACTTTGCAACATTCAACCTAGCAGGTGACTTATTAGCGGTAAAAGATAACATCTCAGTGAGTAATGTAAAATTAGCATCATGGAAAAATAACTATGACCTATACAATAAACGCATCAATCCAACTACTCAAGGCGCAGTAGAAACTGCTTCTGTAGTTAGAAAGTCGCACACATTTGAGTATAACGTAAAGAGTCCTTATTCGAGATTCGAGTACTCGGAATTACGTACAAGATGTGGTAAAGATGATTGTTGGAGCTACAGATGGGAAGGCGAAGCTAAACAGTCCTACATCCCTTCTTTATACAAAGTAGGGGTAACATTTGAACGTTACTTACCGAAGGAGAGCGTAGCAATCAAACAATTCCCAAAACAAGATGATAAAAAGACAAACGGTTTCTATTGGGAGTCATATCAAGATAAAGCAACTCTAAACGTTAACCCTGAAGTCTTGATGGCTTTTGATGACCAAAACGGAAACACATCAGTAGCATTTGCAGCAGGTGACAGAATGCGCCAAATACAGCCAGTTCACTATAACCAAGCAAGATTCGTAAATGTGAACATTGTTCCTACAGTAACTGGGCAATCGGTAGCAACGGACTCAAATGCAAAACAATTAGCAAGTAGATTAGGTTCAAATGGAAAGCAAGTAATCTACAAAGGTTCTTCCGTAACGAACAATTTTGATGTTAAAGGACAATTGGAGTTCCGCACATTCGCCTTAGATATCGGTAGTTCGGCTCTTAAAAATGTATGGAATAACAGTTCTTACAACACGAACACTGTCTACGAAGAATACATGTCTCGCTACGCAACAAAGCAAGCAGACGGCACATGGTTAGTCAACTTAGGTACAGATGGTAAACTAAAAATCAACAACAAAGATTATGGTGGTCAAAAAGACACGTACCAATTAAAACAAGCTTCTAAAGAAATCGTAGAGCATACATTAGTAGTACGTGGAGGAAAGCTACTATCGGTAGATGGGGTAACAGACTTCTGGAAATTAGATGAAAACTTACGTCTAGCAATCGAACGCATGAAGATTTCAACACCTGTAGGTGATAACATCTTCAACACATTCGAAAGAGAACAAGGTAACCCACTAGGTGAAAACAAAGTAGCTGACCTAGGAAACGCAGTAAGGGGTACAAACGATATGAAGAAAGGTACGAATTGGTATAACGAAGATACAAGTGTCTTGGTTATCCGCGAATATATCACAAAATTCGACTTACCTCAACATAACTATGTCGATAAAGTACCTATGTCAATACCGGGCTTAGAGGCTCCAATTGATATGAACATGTTATTCAGTAAAGGTTATCTTGGGCATACAAAATTAAAATTCCAAGTAGTTGATGCATGGATGGAGTATGATTCATCACAAAAACCAAAATCTTTTGGTGGAGAATACAGTATAGACTATGTAATTGGAAATGTTTCAATTACAGATTCTTTTGACCAGTAATACAGATTTAAGGGAGGGGTTAGTGTTCCTCCCTCTCTATTTGATTTCACAACTTCATTCTTTCGAGTTATAGTATTACAAAAATTGAAAGGATGAATGAATTTGACTAGCATTAAAGAAAGGGCTTTGTTTCTTCGGTTTCCTTGGGCGAAAGTAATTATTCCAGAGATGAGTGAAGATGAAAAGGATTTATTTTTCTATGATTCAGACCCATTAGATTTAACGGAGCAGCAATATCAATTTGTATATAACTGTTTTGAAGAAATTGAAGAATGGTTTAATACAAGAAATATAGACATAGAAGTATCTGTCTTAGGGATTAATGGGGGTAACGAAAATTTAAGAATCCAAATAATAACTAACTATCCTGAAATCCATTTGATTGTCGATAAGTATCAAAAAAATAGCGGAGAAATAAATAGTTGGTTTTAAATGGTGCTGAAAAATCAGCACCTTTTTTCTTATACGCAATATATAAAATACTATTTTCAAAAATACATAACCAATCTAACCACAAAAACCATTTACAACATTTTTATTACAAAAGCTTCTTGTAATTAAGATACATTATTAGAAGAATAGGGGTCAATCTACCAATAAATAGGAGTTTAGAATTAACGGAGCACCATAGTTTTTCTATTAAGACAATCACTCCTTATTTTTGTTTTACATCCTCCCTCAGTATCTTATCTAATTATTGTAATATTCACGTCTCTCAAAATTGCCTACAAGCTCTTTATTTCTTTCAAGGGTAAAATCCCTTTAAAAAGTTTTTTCTCTCCAAAAAAGGGTAGTTAAAGGGTTTGTAATAAGTATATTAGAATATCTTTATTTTTGGGTTTGTTAAAATTGAAAATTTTATAAAAGTTGTTATATAGATGTTTTTGTATTGTAAAATTTTCAATTTTAATATAAAAAAATTTTCCTAGAATAGAAAAAAGATTTGAATTCTATAAAAAAGCATGCTAACATAATACAAATAAAACAGTAAAATATTTACAAAAAAGGCGGGGTTAAAAATGTTATTAGGTTTTATAACTATTGCGGTTTGTTTAACTAGCACTTTGCTTTTAAGTCCTTTATTTGTATTAGGTTTTAAAACAAAATCAAATGTGGTGTTGTACTCTTCATTTTTCGGTGTACTTGCAATTCTTTCGATGGCATGTGGTTTTTTAGCAGGAATTCACGCATAAAGGAGCAGGATAGAAATGGGAAATGTTTATGGTTACATGAAACTCCGGAACCAACGAGAACTTGAATTGTTTGAAGTCTATCAAAGTACAGAGGGTAAGCATATAGACAACTTATACTTTGATATTGTTTTAGGGAAAACTTCATCTAATCAAAAGCTAAATGAAATGTTAGACCAATTAAGAAAAGATGACTTAGTACTTATCAAATCTTTTTCAAATGTAACTACCTCACTTCAAGAACTACGTGATTTCTTATACGTAGTTCATAATATTGGGGGGAAAATAGACATTTTAAAGAAAGCATCAGGTGAACAAATCTTTTGTTCTGATGAGGGGTATAAATATTTAGAACAATTTTTAATCCTACAAGCGCAAATGGAATCAAAGAAAAATAAAATATTGATTACTTCAGACACAAAAAAAGAAAAATTACTAAGTGAAATTTATTCAGTATTTTTAAGACAACAAGAAGGTTTGATTTCATCTGAACAAGCAGCTGAAGAACTACAGATTAATGTGGGATCTTATTACAAATTTGCACAGCAATTAAATACCTAAAGTAAAAAAGTATAGAGGAGATGCATACAATGCTTACCTTCAGTGTTAATGACTGTTTAGATTACGAAACAAAAGAAGAAGTTCTAAGGAAAATTGATGAGAACAGAAATATTAAAACACCGGAAGTAATGTTAGCTTTAAGTGAAATGTATATAAAAAGTGTTGAAGGTAAATTAGAAAGTACTGAAAATATTGCAGCTTTTGGTAAAGCCATAGAAAGAAATAATCGACTTGCTAAGCAGAAAAGAGAGATTTCAATTCTTACAGAAGAGGATTTAAAACAAGGGTTCTCAGGTATTTCTGAAGCAGCTTTAGTTGCAGAGGTAGATTACACAAAAATTGAAGAAGATATAGACATAGTAGATGAAATTGTACAGTTTAGAGAAGTAGTGCAAAACCTTCTTATAATAGAAGGGGTAAATCTTAATAAAATTATTCAATTATCTTTAACCTGTGATTTTGTAGCCCAAGATAGACTTAAAGATATAATATCAAAGTTCGAACTTCATGAACTGGTTAAGGCTATCTTAAGAAATGTTGAAGCTGTTGAAATTCTGGGACTTAATAAACTTGTAAAACAAGAAGCAAAAACCAATCAAGAAATTTATGGTTTATACGATTTATCAGAACGAGAAATAACAGCAAAGTATGAAAATATGAGATGTGAGAATTACGCATAATCAATCGAACTCAAAATTTAAAACAATAGAGCTGAACTTTTCATAAAAACCAAAAATCAGATTGGGAGGAATAACAATGGAATTACAATCAATCAATATTTCAAACGCAGCATCTATCAAACAAAACATTCAAGATATTCGTAATATGGAAGTTTCAGAAAATTGGTCACTAAAGGAAAAAGATATGCATGTTCTAGCTGTAAATGGTACAGAAATCTTTTCTGGGATAGTAAGAACGAAACATCCAGACTTCCCTTATATTCTGTTTGTCGATGTAATGAATAGCGGTGATGTATTTTGGTACAATACAAAAAAATATGAAGAGCGTATTATAGATAATAAAATAGAACTTAAATTAAAAAATTGTGATAATTGGGTAACTGTATGCAAAGATAATAAGTTTATTCCACATTACGGAAGATATTTATTAAATGGGTATTCATACGTAGGTAAGGATTATTTAAGATATCCTGCAGTTAAATTTAATAGAATTGGAAGGCCAACATTTATTCCAAGAGTGCATCAATTAGTCTCATTGTTTGGTTTTGGAATTGAGACATTCAAATGCTTAGGAAAAAATAGAACACTTGAAATCAACCATATGAATCCAATTATAAAAGATGAGAAAATACAAACCCAAGGACTTGGTCAACTAGAAATCATAACAATTCAAGGAAATAGAGAGCATCGTGACATGTATCGCTATAGAAATATTCTAATTAAAAAACATGGGAAAATCGTATTCAATATTTAATGAATTTAATCTAAAAAAAGGGGTAAGGAGTTTAATTCCTTCCCTTTTTTGGAGGAGGAATTATAATGTTACAGCAAATTAGTAACGAACATTATAAAAAATTATTAACAATATATGAAGCAATTACAAAAACAACATCAAACAGTATACATACGACCAGACGGAGTTATAGGTTGGAAAGCCCTAGAAGATTACTACGAGCCTAATCAAATAAAACCCATAGGAACAAGATGGTATTTCGAATTTGAAGATGGCTTACAGTTTACATGGTTAGATGATAAAGAGTTAGGACTTTGTTAAAAGAGTTTTAATTTAAATTGATATAAAATATCTTAAATTTAATCTTATTGTTTAGATACTGTTTTGGATATTTATGTTAATATTTTAAATAGTAGATGAAAAGTTAAGTAAGGTATAACAAAAGGAGTTGGAATATTGAAGTCCGTTACTAGTAATGTAGATTTTACACATAATGAAGAAGTAATTCATGGTTTTATTCGTATTTATACACAAACAAATGGATATTCCCTGCATTTTACTTACAAAGGTATACCTGTAGGAATAACCTATGATGATGATGAAACAACATATACTATAGTTGGTCAAAAAAACTGTGAATTAATTGATTTATTGGGTGCTGAAAGATTTAAAACTTATCGAAAATATGAGGATGAATTAAAATCACTTGAGAAATATAATATCGTTGTTGCCGACCAAGTATATGGATTTTTCCATACAGAGATTAGTGGAGTTCATATATTAAGAATTAAAATGACAGATGGAACTTCATTAGATGGAGATGGATCAACAATATTCTATGAAGAGACTCGTAGAAGCAAATCTAAGTCCTTACATTACTTAAGAAGTAGAGTTTTGGAACATTATAAACAAACAGGTGCTACTCCAGAACCTGAATTTTTAAAAGCAGATGAAACAGAACTATATCAATCAATGAAAAAATGGTTAGAAGAAAACTCGAAATAGAAATTGGAAATGATTTAAAAGAACAACCAAAAGTCAAAATTCCAAACAAATTTGAAATATCAATTTACATTTTCAAAAGTGATATGGATGTACTATATGATTTTGTATGTATGGTCATTACATGGATAGAAGCCGAGAATAGATTAAAAAAGTATACAATTTTAAATGTTATATTACTGTTAGTAAGAAGAAAATTAACGAAGGAAGATTAAAAATTCCACTCATAAACCATTAACCTTCAAGAGATATTCATTGATGATACAGAATAATTAATGTCGTATTTCAAAGTTATAATTGCGAGATGCTAAAGCAGCATCTCGCAATTTTTTTATAAAATAAAAAGATGAGTTGATATATGTATAAAATTTCAGACTATTAATATAGATTAGCGAGTAAATAATTAGTGCCCATATCATAAATGACAATTTAAGAACGTACAAAAATGCTCGTTTAACCATGTACATTTTTGAACCCCAGTGTATATTACAACTTTACATGGAGGGGCGAGCATGATAGCCTTGTTGGGTCAGCCAGCTCTTGTAATTGCTGGCTTTTGGCTACCGAATCATGCGAGTAGAGGTCTCCATGTCAAGTTGTAATTATTCATGCACATGTATAGAGAAGCACAATTTAAGCGAAAGTGTACATGCTTAGACAAGCAAAAATGTACATTTTGATACGGACATTTATACCCATATCATAAAGTAGATTTTTAGACTGTAGAACTAAGAAGTTAAAGCTGTTTCACATTACTGTTGTTTATGTATTAGAAAACAAGTTTTAATAACTGTTGAAACAGTAGTTCTAGCAGAACAAAAGGATACTTATACAATCTATTTGTTTACAAAAAGCGTTACTTTAATCGGTAGTTTTATAAATTATTAAATCTAATTTTTAAGAGTGGGTTAAATCTATTTATATAATTTCAAGAAAACGTTACATAACATTTTAATTTTTATTAAACAATGTTAATAAATGAAATTATTTTATAAAAGATGAAATAAGTAAAGTTAGATTTATTAAAGAAGGCATTTTTAATATAAAACACTGTTACAGATTACATAATTTTTTATAATAAACCCAATATTCCAACCTTCTTTTATTAAAATTCCTTACAGAACCTTATCTTTATTTATAAAATAGTTAACAACTTTTTAATTCAATTTCAATACAGTTAATTCATCTTCAATAGTGTTATTATCAATAATTACTTAAGAGAATTATGATTATCTTCTTTTGATCCCTCTGTAAAATCTCAACTGGTCGATTATGCTGATTACTAGCGCTTTATACTAAATACCTCCAAGATAAATGCAATTTAGATAGAGACGTCTTTTAAATAACAAAGTAGCATTTAGAACCAGAGCAATCTTTCAAATTGAATCTATTCAGAAATGTTGATTAGTTTTCACTACGTATTTATCCACTTGAAAAAAGCATTTGAAATTCCCAACACTTAAACTAAAAATTATTTATTTTTTTCGAATTAAATTGAATCTAAAAATGACAAATTAATTTTAATTTAGCAGTAGCAACTAGATAAATTTTATAAAGCTGAGGATTTAATACGGGATTAATTTAGCTTTTCTAATCTTATTATTAGGTTTATGGCTTTCCTGTCCTTCTTCCTTCTTACTAAAATACTCTACATCCTAAAAAATATATGGGATTTCGGTAAATAAAAAGAAAGGCCAGATATGGGAGTTCCTTATTCCTAATTCTAATTAAATTAAATCCTCATATTTAGAAAAGGAGGCTTTTAGCAATGAGTTTAGATACTGAAGAAAAATCGCAAAATAGTAATAATGTTAAAAGCAAAAGAGTTTGGAAGAAAGTATATGATTTTATTACTTTATTAGACAGAAAGATAAAAACAGGGGAGTTAGTACTAGAAGAAAAGTTACTATTAAAATCTAAGATTCAAGCATACTTTGAAATTTACCGTTTCATTGAACTCTACCCACTCTGGTCAAAGACACCAAAATCTGCTGAAGAAAAACTAAAACTTTGGTTAAATCAATCATCTCGTAAAACTACGATATCAAAAAAAGAAAAAACTGCTATTCGAGTATCAAATTATCGCTTAAATGAAGAAATGACACAAAAAATTGGAGTTACGACTCTAGATGCTATTAATAATTGCGAGTCTCTTGATGAATTAAAAGAAATTATGGATAAATTCAGAAATTGTTCAGGTATTCGAAATCTTAAAAAGAGTTACCTCATAGATTTATTAGCTTTTTGTAAAAGTGGTTTGACTTCAAAGAGCAGTAATCAACATTACTTAGTAGAGTTGTTCTCTAAACTTGTACCAAATAATCAAGGTATACCACTAGTAAAATTATTTTACCTATACCAAGTGAATCAAGATAGATTTAGTAACCAATACGGTCAAGAAGATAAAGTTAAGAAATCATTATTAGAAGGGGTATTGTATGATATTGATGAAAAGTTCCGAACAGTCCAAGAAGCTTTCGAATTGTTTTTCAAAGAAGGACTTGAATTCGAGATTGTACTTGCAGCAGTCGAAACAACATTAAAAGAGCTTGAGGAGGGACAGTAACATGGTTTTTAAAGAACTAAAGGAATCTATTAGAAATATAAGTCTAACAATAGCATCTAACAACCTAGACTCGATGTATCTGGATTTAGAGGTAAAGAAACTAGAAGCATTACGACAGATTAAACAATATATCCAAAGTATGGATTGGTTATCTCAGAGTAGAACAAAAGAAAGAATTAGAATGTACTTAATATATGATTGTGACGCGGAAAGAACTGCTCAACACTACAAAATTAAACGCAATACAATGGATGTAGCAGTTAGCTATGCATCCAAAAAGTTAATAGAGCATATTGGTGAGAAAACAATTGAACAAATTACAAATGCTGTAGATGAAAATGAAATCGAAAAAGCGATTGAACGATTTAACATTGGCACACAAAAAATACAAGAAGAAAATTTTTTTCTTACAGGGGTAAAAAAATTATTTCCAAAACCAAAGAGAAATAAGTTCATGTTATTGGCTGAATGTGAACAAGAATTGATTTTATTATTGAGTCTATCAAATTTCACAATTGAACATCAAATATCTAAAGTCGATAAAGAGAAGTTATCCCACCTTCTTAGCTTTTTAGAAAGTAATTCCCCTTCACATGAAAAGGATGTGTTGAATTATTTATTAAGAGGAGAATTGGTAAATCGAGAAGAAGGGATAGTTAATATTAAATCTCAGGTAACCAAGGCATTAGAAGTATTGAACAGTGGGAATTTCTATAAGGAGGGGTAATAGTGTCGAGTGTAGAACAATTTCATTTTCTTGAAGATCAAATCCAACAACTAGATATAACTGAACTTTTAAGAGTTGCATCCCAGCCTTATTCAGATAGTAACTGGGTTCATCTAGTTTATTCAGCTGTTTGTTCGACACTTCACTCAGATATTGGTGAATTTTATGACAGTAGGTTCAACCAAACTAATAGTGAGGAACTAAATAAACATATAAAGGTTGTAAAATGTTGTTTTTCCCCCACTTCTTTTAAAAGTAGGGGAATAGTTATCGATTCAAAAGAATTTAGGTTTTTATTTAGAGATAGATTTTTAGAAGGTATTGGGGTGTATACAGTTTTTCTTGAAAAAGACTGTTATGAGATTACAAAGAGTCTAACCATAAAAAGGATTATAGAGCATTCAATAATAGCGAATCCTTGTAATAAGATATTTTTAGCACTTGTACCCCCATCCCAACAAAATTGGGAGTTAGTTCATATAGAGTTAAAGAAACCAACTATATATCCATCGCACCTACCACATTTTCTCAAAGCAAAAGCCCAAATTTTTAATAATCCACAAAGATTAATCCAATCAATAATTAGTGGTAGGAAAATAACTAGTATTGACCACATCGAATTTACAACAAGAATAGCATTGTAAAAATAAAGTCGTAACCTTTGATAAACTAAGCATTATTTTATGTTATTTTAATTAGACTTTATATAATTAACTGCCAGATAAATAACATAAATCGATACACCAGCAATATGTATTCAAAATTTAATATGTAGAAAATAGTTAGGAGTAGGTTGTTTAAAAAGCAACTTACTCTTTTAATTTTCTGATTAATTTTCAAAATCTATCAAATCCCTTTTATTTTTACACTATTTTGCTGAATAAGTTTATTACAAGTGTGAAGGGAGGCACACTGAATGGAACATAGTTATAAAGACTTTACAATAGGGGTTGAAATAGAATTCACAGGGGTGACTAGGGAAACAGCAGCAAAATTAGTAGAAGAATACTTTGAAACAACAAAAGTACATCTTGGTGGAAGTTATGATACTTATAGAATTTTCGATACAAAAGGGAGACCGTGGAAAATAGTAAGAGATTCGTCGATAATACCTCAAAATAACCAAAATGGTGAAATAGATGGAGAATTTCAATGTGAATTAGTCAGTCCAATTCTTAAATATGAAGATATTAAAACTCTTCAAAGATTATATACACACTTAAGATACAGAGGGGGTGTGTATTGCATAATAAAAGTGCAGACTAGTGCAACGAATTTGTACAGAGTCTAGCACTTTTTTAGTGCAAAAAAATAGACTTGCCAGCCACCCCAAGTCACTCTACTGTTAAAGTGTCGAATTTTACCAGTGGAGGTTTGAAAGGATGCTAGCAATGTCTGAAATTAATTGTATCAAAACTTTAAGAAATGAAAAAGGATTGTCTATTTCTAAAATTGCAGAAACTATGAATGTAAATTGGCGTACCGCCAAAAAGTATGGTGATGGCAATCAGTTACCTCAAGAAAAAAAGCATATTAAAAAAGGGATGATGTACGAAGAAAAATGGGGAGAAATCGTTATAGACTGGCTTGAAGAAGATCTCAAACTAAAGAAAAAACTACGTCGAACAAATAAAAAAATAGTTGCGGATTTAAAAAGGATGGGGTTTAAAGGATCGTATCGAACGGTCTGTAACTTTATTCAAGAATGGCGTGCGACAGAAGATGATGAAGTAAGTAAAGGGCATGAGCGATTACAACATCCAGAAGGTGAAGCGCAACTAGATTTTGGCGTAATGGAGGCTGTTCAAGACGGAGAGATTGTCGATGTTCATGTTTTAGTTATGACGTTCCCAGCTAGTAATACTGGTTTTGCGATACCGATGCCTGGAGAAAATTTGGAGTGTTTCCTAGGTGGGTTACAAGAGCTGTTTAAGCAAGCTGGTGGAGTGCCAATTAGTATTCGAATTGACAATTTAACACCTGCGGTCAAAAAAGTACGCAAAGGTGATACAGAAGCTGAATTAACAGAAGCATTTCGCCATTTCCAAAACTATTATGGCTTTAAAGTGCAAGTGTGCAATCCATCCAGAGGTAATGAAAAAGGAAATGTGGAAAATAAAGTAGGCTATGTACGATATAACTTCTTTAGCTTACCACCAGTCATAAAAGACTTTGAAGATTTAACGGAACAATTAAAGCAACAACTGAAGGAAGATCGTGACCGACCACATTATGAAAAAGAAGAACTCATTGAGGATTTATGGCAGCAAGAGCAAAAGCAATTAATAAAATTACCAGAAGATCCGTATCCAGTATTTAAGCAGTTTCCGATTAAGTTTAATAAGTATAATGAGTTTAAGTTAGACAAGCATTTTATTCATGTGCCTAGAGCGCGTAACTATGTGCAGTTATATTGCATTACGTATTGGGATTCATTCAAAGTGATTACAAATGAGGGAGAAATTTTATTATCAGATGCAAGACCTTATATGAAGAAACGACGTTTCATTCCATGGAAAGATATTTTAAAAGATTGGTTAAAAAAGCCTCGTGTTATTGGGCATTCACGTTATACCCCTTATTTACCGACTCGTATAAAGGAGTATTTAACAGTTCCATCCTTGGCATTAAGGAAACAGCGTCTAAATGAATTACTCACTCTTTTAGTGACTCATGATATGAAAGAAATTGACCAGAATTTTTATGAACTTATTGGAAAAAATAGCGATGATCAAGAACATCCTTACGGTGTAAAATGGACTGATTATGATGCGCTATCTCCTAAAGGAATGGAGGCTTCAAGTCATGAATAATGCCATTTTACAATTGTGTAAGCAATTGCGGTTAGCTCATATCGCTGAAGCAATACATGATGTTCCATTTACAACACCTGAAGAATATATTTACCAACTTTTATTAAAAGAACAAGATGGTCGGGAACAAGCAAGGATCGCAAGAAACTTAAAGAATGCCCGATTTATCGATACGAAAACATTAGAGGGCTACGAATGGCACAAAGATATTTGTTTACCTAGTCATCTATCGAAAGAAGAACTAGTGCAGCTCGATTTTATTCGAAGAAAAGAGAATGTAATTCTAGTAGGGGCGCCTGGAACTGGTAAAACACATTTAGCTTCAGCACTGGGTAGAAAAGCTTGTGAGCAAGGTTTTGAAGTACGTTTTTATCGAGTTTCGCATTTAGTAGAAGAATTGGAACAGGCTTTACATGTGGGGAAATTAAAGCAATTTCGAAATAAATTAGAGAAAATTGATTTAATGATATTGGATGAAATGGGTTATCTTCCATTTGGTAAAGAAGGAGCGGAGTTACTTTTTCAAATCATTTCTGAATTTTACGAACAGAAGAGTTTGATTATCACGTCAAATTTAGAATTTAGTCAGTGGAATCGTATTTTTTCAGATTCACGTTTAACGGCAGCTCTGGTGGATCGTTTGATTCACCATGCCCATATTATTTCTTATACGGGACAGAGCTTCCGTTTAGCCAATGCGTTGTCGAGAAAACAGTAAAAATATTGGGTGGCAACACTCTGTATTTTTCATTGCAATTCTCTGCATTTTTATCTTGCAAAATACAGGGGGAATACACATTAATGCTTCAACAGGATTTCATGTACATGTTGGAGCGGAAAAGCTGAATGCAAATAATTTGAGAAATCTATGCAACATGATTTACTCCAAACAATATCTATTGGAAAAAGCCTTACTTTATACACCAAGAAAAGAGTACTGCAACAATTTTTCTAAAGGATTTATTGAAGAGTTGAATCAAAAGAAACCGAAAGATTTTGAGGAATTTGCTGAGGTATGGTATGGGATGCCAAACGTATGGAAGAGCGTTACTAATCGTTATCATGATAGCAAATATAAAATAATAAATCTACATCCATTGCTAAGTGGAAGAATGGAAACAGTAGAATTTAGACTTTTTAACGGGGTATTAGATGAAAAAGAACTGAAGGCATATATACAATTCTGTACATTAATAATGGCTCAAACATTAAAGCAAAAGAAAGTATTTTATAAACCTTGTATACCCTTTAACGAAAAATATACATTCAGAATTTGGCTACTTAAGATGGGAGCGATTGGTGATGAATTTAAAGATATGCGTTCTATTTTACTAAGAAATTTAGAAGGAAACATAGCTTGGAAATATGCTCCCAATTTTTTAAAGGAGGAAGTATATATAAATCAAGTACATAGTAATAATGATTCTTATAGTAATGTTGATGAAACAGATGAGTATATTGACATATTTTAATAAGTTTAAATAATTACCGAAAGGAGTCATCGGTTTATGAAAATAAAAAAGATTTTATATGGAGCTTATGGTAACAATATGAACATTGATGAAATGAAAGTCCGATGTAAGAATGCAACAGTTTATGGTCAAGGGTATATAAAGAATTATGAATTAAACTTTAATGAATACGCTACAATCGTTGCCTCTAAGGATAAATTAGTTCCAGTTGTTTTATGGTTAATTTCTGATGAAGATAAAAAGCGTCTAGATGTATATGAAGGGGTAAAACAAGGAATTTATCGTAAAGAAATATTACCAGTTAAGGTTACAAAAATTGTAGAAAATAATAGATTAATTGATATTTCTAATGGAGAAGTTGAAGTAATAGCACTTATTTATATTATGACGGAAAAATATGTTTTAAAGTTTGCAAATAAAGTTCCTAATGAAGAATATTTTAAATCTATATTAGAGGGGTACAGGAAAAATGGAATTGAAACTAGTTCCTTAGGTATTGCTTTACTTGAAATGAAGTTAGAATAATGAAATTAAAAATCAATACGGCAATAGTTTCTTCATATTTATAAAGGAAATTTCAGTTACTTAAATTTTTTAAATTTTTTAGGAAAAAAAATGGACATTTTAATTTGTTTTAAATCATTTGACCAAGTTATCTACATAAATTCCTAGATTTATTAATTACGAATAAGGAGGTTATGTAGATGAAACCTGAACTAATGAAGATAGCATTTATGATTGTACTTGTATACTTCACTTTAGGTTATATAATTGGATACTTTATATTTTAAAACTAGATTAAAGAAGAAAAACGGACCATTGATACTCTACAAATATAAAAGGGATGTATAACGAAATCACTAAGAATTTGTTATCCATTCCTTTTTATCTACTCCAAAGAAAGGATGTATGAATTTGATGTTACAAAGACTTTTTTGGTGAACATGATGTAAATTACACCATAATGAAATATTTGATTCTGCAGTGAAAGTAACATGACACTGCAGTTAGACAAAAAAAAGAGGAAAATGAAAAGTTTTTATGGTCTTTTTAAAAATTTTTGGGGTCTTTTTTAAAATTTAGAGTGTGAATCAATCAAATTCTGCAGTGAGAACTGCAGTTGAACTTATAAATTTGCTAAGGCGTTAATGGGATTATTCCGTAGGTTAATATTAGGCTATATTCCAATAAAAATAAGGTAAAAAAATACATTTTATTAAAAAGCAAACGTACATTCTGTTTTGGGATACATCTTAGTGGTATCATATTAACCTACATATCCTAATTAAACCTTAAGCCTATTTATAAGGTGGTTATTAATATGGAAAAAAAATCAAAGGAAACAGGAAAAACAGTGGGACATATTCCGGTGATTTTAAGAGGAAACCCACAAACCGAAAAAATTTACAAGGAATCGCTAGTTGAATTCACTGCAGAAGATAATGGTATTCCGAGTATGGATTGGCACGTGACTCTATTAAAAAAGAAAGTATTTGATGAAAACTCATCATTTTATGTTAGAGTTGAATCATTAATAAATGAAGGCTTTTCACTTACTTATCCTTTACCTGACTTCTTTATGACAAAAAGAGTTTTAGAAGTACAAGAGAAACTGTTAAAACACGGAGGTATATTGGTTAAAGGGTTTAAAGAAATCCAGGATTACGTAGAAGAGTTGTTACATGAAAAAAAATGGGTGGAAGTAGATTATATCGAAGGTGAAGAAATTTATGATGCTTTAGATGTTCAAGCTCACAAGGCTTATCAGCATTTATATGAATTTATTACGGAAAATAAAAACTTCTTTCCTCTAAGTAGCATTAACAAAAATTTACAAGAGGGAAGAGGAAAAGTATCTGAATATGGGTATATACAAGGGGTATCAAAAGGGGTCAAAGTAGACGATGCTGTAGGATTAAAAAAATACGGACCAGATACATTTGCGGTCATCCCTAATTATTTTAAGGAAATTATCGGAATTGAAGGAAATATGCCTAAAGCATTAGTAGAACGGATGCGTACATTTGGGTATTTGAAATCAACAGAGAGTAAACGAGTCGATGTACTTTATTCGCTTGCAGATAACTCTACGGAGAATCCTAGAAGTTATATTGTGTTAATTAATGAAGACTTACTTAAGTATAGTAAAAAGGAGGTTCGTTAAAATGTGTTCATTAAGAAAAAGCAGTAGCAAGCAACCAAACATGATACCAGAATCCTATATACCTCCTAGTTTAGTAAAGCCATTATATGTGAAAAAATCACTTGTAACTCCAAGCTCAATTGGTAACAATTTAAAATTAGGGACTCCAACTATAGGGGGGAAAAGTAGACTATTGAATATTCTATTAAAAATCATGATGTTCGCAATTCGCAAGTATGACATTACTGGGACGGTTGAAGCATTTGGAGGAGGAAACAAGTTCATTACAAATTTAACCCCAAGACTTGAGTATAAAATTTTCAATGAAATGGATTGGGGGTTTGCAAGCATAGCAGCTTGTACAACAGATGAACAGATGCTAAACCAAATGATTAAACGAGCATTTGAGTTACAATTCTCCATCCAAACAAAAGAAGCATTTAACGAAGCAAAAGAGAAAAGACGTCAAATCGAAACACCGATAGTCGAAGCAGCAGCTTTAACCATTGTAGTTCAAGCGTTTAGTCGAGCAGCAGACCGACAAAATTTTGATAAACAAAAAGTTGAGAATGGAATCTCACTTAGCTATCTTAACAAATATAAACGGATGCATTATATGATGAAGGGTACACAAGTAACAAGCATGGATTATGTCGATGCAATCAAACCTTTCCTTCAATCTGAAAATTTACTATTATATCTTGACCCTCCTTACTACGGAACAAAGTCATATGAAGATGATTTCCCTGATTGGCGACATGGTGAACTTGCAGAATTAGTTCTCCATTCTAAGATGAAAATAATGATTAGCAACTTCGAAAACCCATATTACGAGGATATCCTTGAAAATAACGGTTGGCATAAAATCTTTCTAGGGGAAATCCCTAAATCTAGTGCAGCTAAGGCAGATGAAAAACAGGAAGAATGGCTATGGACAAACTTCACTATACCGAGTTATTTACAACCAAAGAAAAATAGTTAAGAAGTACAACGACAATTAAAAAAAATCCATTCAACCAAACAAATCAAACTAACCATAATTTTAAGAGTAAAAAATATTCATTGAGTGTTTAATCTGACCTACAATATAAACTATTAAAAAAATGTAGTACTCTTTTTCAGAGAGTACTGCATTTTTTTTTAATAGTCTGTATGAGATTTTTCGTATTCAGCACCTATCAGATGATAACTTTTATAGAAGTAGCAAGTAATAATATGATTTTTATGACTAATGAGGAGGGGTAAGAATGAATGCAGATGAATTTATAAAACAAAATTAAAAGATGGTGAAAGACATATAGAGGGTTGGGATAAATATATGTACGGTTTTCAAGAGGAAAGTCCGATATTTCTTAGATGGTAATTAGGTTAAATAGAAAATAAAATTGAGACTGCTTAATAGTAAAGTTAGTAACCATGTTTGAATATATAGTGCAGAATCTCTATGGAGGTACTGCACTATTATTTTCCTCTACACTCTTCGTAACATCTCCATATTAATTTATGAATTAATCTTCTAAACTTCAACTACATAAATTTATAATCTTCATCGATATTAATAGAATTTCAAGAGTTCCTTTCCGACATGTTTTATAGTAAGTAGCACTTAAAATAATGTTCTAATTACGAAGGAGCGTGTTAGAAATGAAAAGCAAATCAACAGGCTTAAAGAGTACAGTATCATGTGCTTTAGCAATGACATTAGTATTGAATTCTCCACTCTCAGAGGTAAGTGCAGAAACTACAGAAGATTTAGAAACACAAGAAATTTCTATGGGGAATTTAGAACAGGAAAGTACTGATTTTATTAAAGAAAGTGAGGATATAGGGGGTAGTGAAGAAGAAGCTGAAACACCTCAAGAAGTTGAAACAGAAGAGGAGAGTTCAGAACATCAAGAAACAACGATATCTGAAGGAACAGAAGAAACATCAGAGCAGGCAGAATTAATGAGTCCCGAAATAGAAACTTTAGAAACTAAATCAACTACAAGTGATTCTATAAATTTCAATGAAATAGTAGAACCTACCACTGAAAATAACGAAAACACGGAAATAGAAGCACCTATAGAAGATGTTAACATAGAAGAAGAAAGTGTTCGAGAGGATGTTATTCAATCTGAAGAACTCTCTAAAGATGGACAAGCCCCAGTAGAGCAAGTTCCAGTAATTGAAACGAACCTTCAAGATGGTATGTCCAAGGATTTACAAGGACAAACAGTAGAAGAAATTGTAGTTGAAGGAAGTAATGTAGTAATATGCAGTTCTAATGGAATAGGGGTAATCGAAACTTTAACAATCAATCCAAACGTAACTTCATTAACTCTTGAAAATGTAAGGGTTGAAGAAGCAATTATCAATGCTGGTAGAGCAAACTCCATTAACTTAGAAAAAGGAGCATCGATTGTAGGAGATACAACAATTAGTGACTCAGAAGATGTAACTTTCCGTTCAAATGATGGAACAGGTACTGTGACGGGTTATATAACCATCAACACTACAAGTAAAGTAACGTTCAAAGATGGTATTACATTCATTCCTTCCAAGGTTACATTTAAAGAAAATGCGACTTTAGAGTTAGCAAGTGGAACTAATATTAGCTTAATAGAATTTGAAAAGCAAAATTTATTAACAAACTCTACAGTTCTTATTGAAGGAAATGAACAATTAATATCTTATTCTCTGATTGAAAGTTCATTGGTGGATGAATATACGGAACCCAATCATATGGTGGCTACAGAATACACAAAAATTACTGTGTCTAATTCGTTACCTACTGATTCTACTACATCAGGTGATTATATTTTCTTAACTAGAAAAACTGATGGTAGTGGGGTAATCATGAAAGATACACCTGAAATTCCAACAACTGTTGAAGAAGTAAAATCATTAATTGAAAGAAAACCTAACACACACACAGGTTGGAGTGCCCAAGTGGAGGTCTGTGTTCGAAATGAAGATAACTCCTATTCATGGGTAGTTAATCCCGACTATGATTACGGAACAAGTGATGGAAATAAAACCGGTTCTTTAGTTGAGTACGCTGACCAATTGAATGAATTGTACGGAGATGAATTAGGTATTGATTTTTCAAACGCTGAAGGGGAACTTTGGGGAGTAGCTTACAAAAGTATTTACAGTAATTTATCAGATACATCACCTTGTGGTGAAACTACATTAGGTAAAGAACGCTTCTTTTATAATAATAATGAAATTGTTATGGAAGGTGCAGTATTAAAAGATTCGGTAATTCTAAAAGAGGGGTATGAATTAACCACAATGGCAAAAATACTCCCTTATGAAGGTGACCCTAATAATGATAATTACGTTGCTTATCCACCAGAAATAATAGGAGTTAATTCTACAACTTGGATACAAGGCAAAGGAAATATAAACTATCATAAAAACGAAATGGCACAAATTACAGCTTTACCACATCCCTCTGCAAATGACTATGAATTTGTAAAATGGGAAATTTACAAAGATAATAACGATGGTGGTAATATACTGGATGTTTTAGAGGAAGAGTTATATACTCCCAATATCTCTTTTCAAATGGATTCTAATAAAGTGGCTAGAGCAATATTCCAAAAACTGGAACCTACAGTTGAACTTACAACTTCCAAATTAGGTAAAGGGGTATTAAATTTTGAAGGTACTAAGGATGTAAAATTAGGTTCTGAAATAGAACTTTCAGCAACACCAGCAGAGGGGTATATTTTCTCGCACTGGAATGTTTATTCCATAGATACTTTAGGAAACAAAAGTTCACCGACTGAATATAAATTACAGAACATTACAATCAACGTGGAGGAAGAGGATATCTTAGCAGAAGCGGTATTTGAGGAAATGTTAGATTTAAACTTAACTGTGATTGGTGATGGCAGTATAGACATAACTCACTATAGTCCTTCATATGAAATGACCGAATATAAAAATCAGCTAACAAAAAATTATAATTTTGAAGGCGGTTCGACAGTAAATTTAAATGCAAATGACTACCTTAATTTTTTATATTGGATTGTTAACGGAGATATTGATTACTCACCATCAACATCTTTAGGGGGTATTGAAGGGTTTACGCAAGACTATACAGTTGAAGCACACTTTAAACAATCAGAATCAGAGCCAGAAATAGAACCTGAACCCGAGTATTACTCACTAACAGTCAACGCACATGGTAATGGTAGTACATTTGTTCTAATCGAAGATACAATGGTGAATTATAATGAATTAGTGGGTACAATTTCTGAAATTACTAAGGGGATGACAGTATCTCTAACTCCAAAACCGAGAGAAGGAAGCAAATTTGTAAAATGGATAGTGGGTGATATGGAATATACAGCTTACAATATTCGTTTACAAATGGATAGCGATAAAATTGTTGAAGTATATTATGAAGATGAACCACTCATTGAACCAAAACCAGAACCAAAACCAGAACCAGAACCAGAACCAAAACCAGAACCACAACCAGAACCACAACCAAAACCAGAACCACAACCAAAACCAGAACCAAAACCAGAACCAAAACCAGAACCAAAACCGGAGCCACAACCAGAGCCAAAACCAGAACCAAAACCAGAACCAAAACCAGAACCACAACCAGAACCACAACCAGAACCACAACCAGAACCAAAACCAGAACCACAACCAGAACCACAACCAGAACCAAAACCAGAGCCAAAACCAGAACCAAAACCAGAGCCAAAACCAGAACCACAACCACAATCAAAACCAGAACCAGAGCCAGAGCCACAACCAGAGCCAAAAGCAGAACCAGAACCAAAACCAGAACCGAAGCCAGAGTCAAAACCAGAACCAAAACCACAGTCAGTAACAAAAGAGGCTCATGATTTCCAAGATAAATCACGAATAGAAACAGAACCCAAACAAACTATTGAAATAGTTACAGAATCTAAAGCATTACAACCAAAAACTACAAAGTCACTTGATAAACTTTTAGTTATTGCAATTGATGGAGAAACAGAACAAGTATTAAAACAAACTGAAATTACTGATGTATCCCTAGGTGAACACATCGAATACGCTCCTTTTATTGAGGGGTATAATTTAGATGATGAATACATGAAAACAGTTACTATCAAACAAAATGGTGAAGAAATAGTAGTGCATTTCAAGTATCAAAAATCCACAGAAGATAATCATATAGAAGAATCAGTAAAAGCAACAATTGAACCAAGTCAAGAAAAAAACGCTCAGAATAAAAATGGTTCTGAAAAAGATATAATCGTAGAAAAGAAATTTCCTTTTATACCAATTGCAGCGTCAATTTCGACTATTTTCTTATTTATAGTAGGGTTCTTTAGAAGAAAGAATGTACAGGTATTGGATGCAGAAGGTAATTTAATTCGAAAGATAAAAGTTAATGCGAAGCCTATAACAACAATCAAGATTACTGGGGTAAGCGAAGAAATGTTCATTCTTAAATTTAAAAATCCGACTAAATTCAGGAACGTAGATTTAGTGATTGAATATAAAGGTAAGAAATATCACATTGAATTAGAAGAAGACTGTATCATATTTCAACCTACAATAGAATAAGTAGTAAAAAAGAAATTCCCTTCTCTAGTAGGGGATTTCTTTTTTGCTATTTCTAAGTAATTCTGTTTTTAAAATAAAAATAAATTTTGCAGTTAGTTTCTATAAGGTGGTGTTTTACTAACCTAATTTAACAAATTTAACTAAAATATATGCATTTTAAGGCATTTGTATCAATAAAAACATAACATTTTTATCTCTAAAGTAAGAGTAATTCTCAATTTAAAGACAATCTGGGTGACAAAATTTATAACAAATGAGGAGGTAGAAAGCATGGAAACAATAACATTTGAAAACAAATTAAGTAATAAAGAACAAATTCAAACTATTAATGATGTAGATAAATCTGACATTGCTAAATCGGAAGAAGAAGTAGATATTCCTTTCACCATATTTAACCTTGGTGAAGAAACTGTAGATTTAGGATTGGGTGTAAATGTTAGAGTTGCTGATTATATTGATAAAGCAAAAAATGAAGTAGTAAATTCTGAGGTACTTTTAGACGAAGAGCCGAAAATCACTAACAATCCAAAAGTAATAAAAGAAACTATAGAAATAAATAAACAAGATTGTTTGAAAGTTGATACGCCTAAAGAAGAATTAAAGGAGGATAAATTTACCCCGGGTTTATATATTAATGATGAAGAAGTACACTTTAATGAAGAAGTAAATACGGAAATGACAAATATTAATGAATATAAAAAGAGAATCCAAGAAATTAATGTATTTGAAAAAGAAATAGTTACCCCTGATATAGAAATAACTATAGAAAAATCGAATTTAGAGTTAGTAGAAGTTCAGAATGAAAACCTTGATTTTAAAAACTTTGAACAACTAGAAAGAGCATATGAAGAAGCTACAGCAATTGTTAAAGAGAAGATAGTTGAAGTAGATAAAATTACATTTGCAGATAGAGTTGGAAAAGTAATTAATTGGTTTTCTCAGAATTTCATAATCTACCCAATAAAAGGGGTATTAAAAATGGCTTACGCACTTATATTTAATGTTTTAAGTTCTTTAGAAAATTTATTAAAGATATTGCTTCTATCTATAGTATTTACGACTGTACTGTATGTATTATTAACATATATTAATCCAGAGTTTTCAGCACAAAAGTCTGCAATCACAACTTGGGATACAATGAAAGAATTAATAATAACAATCATAGGAGATGTAAAAGGATTATTAAACTAAATTTAATAGGAGAATTTATAAACTTTATAGGGGTAACAAAAGACAAGCATCTTTTCGATACTTGTCTTTTTTATACTAAGGATTTGTTTGTTTGAATTTATCATAGTTACGTAAGAACGATACAATGTGCGCTCGTTTTAATGGGTCATTTACTCCAAAATTTTCATACGTTTTGTTATTGGAGTCGTACCCCGTAGAGATTTTTGCATTGTACATAAACGTTACTGCATCACGTTGAGATACTACTTTATGGTTGTAGAAGGTTGCTAGAATTTGAGCTACACGACCACGTGTGATTGTATCGTTTGCTCCAGTGAACGCTCCTACTTTACCTTTCGTCGGTAAATTATAATCTTTTGCTAATTGATACACTACATCCATTGTTGCTCCTTTACTTGCTACATAACTTGGCATCGAATAGCGGAAGAACATAACTAAGAACTGATACTCTGTTAATGGTGCGTTCGGCTTTAATAAGTTTTCATACTTACCCGTTTTTGTGTTCTTGACGTTTTTATAACCTTGAATTAATTTGTTTTCAATCGCCCATAACATGTCATTCGCCCAATATTGGTCTGGTTTGAAGTCAGCGTAGTCTTTACCTGTTACGGTTGGTGCGGTAGGTGTAGTCGGTTTACTCGGTCCGTATACGTCTTCCTCTGTTGGTGGTCCGATTACGTTTCCACTACCCTTATTACCTCCGTTGTTATTGTTAGATGGTGGTGGAGTATTGTTTGAATCTTGGTCTGTGTGTAAACTACCGTCACCTGTGGTGAATGACCATGTTTTGTTTACATCTTTCCCAGTAGACAAATTAGTATATGAGATATTAGCAGTATACTTTGTATTTGTTTTTAGGTAATCCTTTGGGAAGAAATATAAAGTTGCTCCAAAAGTATTTGTCTCTTCAAAAACAGGTACAATGTTTCCTTGGTTGTCCTTTAAAGTGAATTTTATGTTTTTAAAGTTGGAAATGCGAATTTTTCCTTGTTCATCTACTTTTACTTCAGGAGTGTAAGAAATAACGTAACCTGAATAACGTATACCGAATTGTTTTAAAGGGTTAGGCTCCTCATCGCCTAAGAACTTTGTGCCTACATTAATCTGCCCATCATATGGGTACATTGCTTCTTTTGTACCGCTAGAAGATGTTATTTTACCATCACTTTCAGTAGTTATAACTAAACTGCTTCCTGAATACCCTACTCCTATTGTATCTAAATCTTGTTTTAAAAGAATAGTTCTGTGGTAAGGGGCATAAAGTAAACTATCTACACCGATTTTTAATGTTATAGCCGAAGGAGAAATTGCTTCCCCAGTTACACCACTAGGATTGTACCCTACTGCTTTTAATCTATCTGAAGGAGTACTCCCAGTGAAGCCTGAGTGTCCTTTTACTTCATCGTGCCCAAAAGCAGTACCATTTGTTTTTAAATAATTCGCGTGGTTCTGTGCTGCTTCCGATAAGAATGGGTCTAGTGTTAATTGTGATAAACCCATCTCTTTACGGATTGAATTGATGTAGGTTAAAGCTTCTTGTTGGTCTTGGGTGTATGTGAACCCCGATGCTTCTGCTTGTAGTGCTTCAAAACCTTGTGATGGGGAGTACGATGGTGCCGTTACCCCTATTAGCATCGATAGAGCTACCATGACTGCTAAGTGCTTTTTCATAAGTTTATTCCCTCCTGTTATTTAGTTATCTTTGAATATAACCTTTTATCCTGATTTTACTAAAACTTTTCTTCCTTTATCTTTTTATGCCAAATACCCCCTTCTTTACCTGCTTTTTGCATATTCCTCCCTACAAATATGTAATAATTACCAACAATAATACTTTATCATAAAAATTGCGATAGTTTAAAACTAATATAAAAATTAAGAGGTTTATATACAATAGAAGAAACTCAAAATATCCTGATTATTTTTTCATACTAGTCTATAAAACTATAGGTTATGATACTCTCCTTCAATGTGGTATTTGGCGTTTCAAAAAGTCCTTAAAATTTTTTTGTGACGTACCAATAAACTTGTTGACCTTCTGGTTCACTAGAGCTAAAATCACACAAACTATAGAAGGAAGGTTTGAGTAAAATGCCAAAAACGGTATCGTATATTCGTGTTTCAAGTAAAGAACAAAATCTAGCTCGCCAAATCGATGAAATGAAGAAACTGGGCATCGAAGAAAAATACATATATGAAGATAAAGCCAGTGGAAAAGATATGGATAGAATTGGTTACCAGTATATGAAAAAATCATTAGAAAAAAGTGATTTGCTAGTCGTAAAATCAATTGACCGTATTGGTAGAAATAGTAGGGAAATTATGAAGGAGTGGCAAGAAATTACTCATGAACTTGGTGCGGATATCAAAGTAATTGATATGCCATTATTAGATACCACTCAGCATAAAGATTTGTTGGGAACCTTTGTAAGTGATATTGTCCTTCAAATTTTAGCCTTTGTATCGGAAAACGAGAGAATAAATATTCGCAAACGCCAAGCAGAAGGAATTGCAGCAGCTAAGGCAAGGGGTAAGCACTTAGGAAGACCCAGAAAAAAAATCCCCAATGACTTCCCTGTCCTATATTGGAAGTGGAAGAATGGTGAAATCATGGCGGTCGAATTTATGGAAATCGTCAATATGACTAAAGGAACCTTTTACCGAAAAGTAAAGGAATTCGAAGAATCGTTACAAGTTAAGTAACAAGCCCTTTTTAACTGGCAAAAATAATAGTATTACTCGAAGTGTCAATAACTTTTTTCTACATAAGGGGTTTGAGAGAAGTTTTATGTATGTTCCCATAAAAATGATAATTATAGACATGTAAAGCGAGTTAAGTTATATAGATGAACCTAATTTTAAAGAACATTCCACTTCTGAAGATTAAGAATCCAAGGTTTTTTATAAGCATTAATATCAACTGTATCGATGAAAATAACTATTTTGATTACTAATGTTGAAAGGATTTGATTAAATGGAACGATTAGGAGTAGACCTTATTTATATGAGTGAAGAGCTAGAGGAAGAATTATTTAAAAAGTTTCCTTGGTTTGTTACCAATGATGGTGAAATCGTCTTTTGTAATGTAGGAGTTGGTTGGTATTACCTATTAGTAGGTATGCTCACTGAGATTGAAGAGCATTTTAAATTAATGAATAAATCAATTGATAGATTAAGTTTTTCTGAGATTAAAGAAAAACATGGTCTACTTAGAGTTTATACAAATAATTCTATTTCAGGCTTACAACAAATATTGAGGAAATATGAGTTTCTATCTGAGCATGTATGTGAAATTTGTGGTAATAAAGGTGAGTTAAGAGATAGAAGTTGGTCGGTTGTACTTTGTGATAGATGTTTATTAAATGGTTATTAATAAATAAGTAATAGTATGTTTATTGAAAACAGGAAGTACGAGAGGGAAGATAATCATGTTAGGAGAAGAAAATATAAATGAAATAAAAGAACTCCTACTTAAAGTTGTTGATAAACAAGAAGAACTCCTTTTAGTAGCAAATGAAAAATCGAACTATCGTCACGAAACAAATTTAACCTATATAAAGAACTGCATCAGTAAAATACAAACTGAGGAAGAGTTAAAGGCATATGTAAACAGTCATCAATATAAGATAATTTCTGAACAAGTTAAATTGTGCGGTAATGTTTGCTGTAAATATGTATACCCTTATCCATCGTTTACTAGAGAATATGCTTGTAACCTTTGTCCATTTTTAAAATTTGAGGAAATGTATTTATAATTTAGAGGGGGTACAATACATGAATATATCACCTATACAAAAACCAGATAAACTATTAGTAGGAATAGTCTTTAACAAAGGAACTGGTTGTCATGTACAAACGCTAATCGGTAATTATAGTGAATTTCTTACGGTAATTGACTTATTAGATAAGAAACAAGCTTATCAGGTGGTTATAGAAACGGAAAATTATCTAATGGTTTGCCTAAATAATTGTGTAAAGACCCAACAAGAATTTAATAAAGTATTCGACAAATATTTCTTATCTAGTGGTTACAAAATAGATTTAAATAAAACCTTTAAGACAATAGATATCTTTCTCAATGGATACACCTTTACAGGTATTACATATGAAATACCTAGTAAACAAGAGTTCAGCAGAATTAAACGTGAAGCCATAAAAATAAAATATAAACTACAATCTTATTACAAGGGGTATAGAAATAAAGTTACTAATATTTCTCTTCCACTCATGAACCCAGTTTTAGAAGTGGGTGAATATTTAAAATTTGTTTATAATAATGAACGATTCAGTCGTTTTGTAAATAATTAATGCAAAAAGAATGGTGATGTCTTGAGTCACCGTTCTTTTTTATTTTCTCATACTTATAAATACTTCAAGCTGATATTAGAGGGAAAATTCCCCTTTTGTCGAAATACATTAAAGTACGTAAAGAACAATAGTACATTAAATTATAGTGGTGGGTTCGATCAAAAATGATCAAACTTAAATAAAAAGAACAGTTAGTAAGGACTTCTAAATATACTGATTTCTAAATTATAAAAGAGGGGTATATCTATGAGTAATTAAATTAAGATGGTGGATAACGATTTGGACTTTATATTAAAGTCGTTAAAAACAATTGAAAAGTCGGATGAAGAATTAAAATACTCATTAATAAATCTACATGCAGGTATTCAATTACTTTTAAAGAAGCTACTTTACTATAGAAGTATCATATTTTAGTTTTTTCTTGAATTAAGAAAAAATGTAATTATATCCTATATTTAGATATAATTAATTTAAGAAAATGTTTAGAGGTGAAGAAATATTTTGGAACGTAATCTGACCTTATTAAAGGCTGACTATAAAGAGGATAAAATAGTACCGTTTATCGGAGCAGGATTGTCAAAACCCTTTGGAGTTCCTACGTGGAAAGAATTAATAGAACACATTGCAGATGTGTATTCCACAGGAAGCCTCCTAGTTTTAAAACAAACAGTTAATTTGTATTTAGAAAGATTTGATTACTGGGGTGCGATTAAGCTTTTAAAAGATTTGACACCTATTGTAGATCAAGATATACAAAAAGAAATTGTAAGGCTGATGAGAGAAAAGCCTATAGAGTTAGAAGATGATAGTTTGCATAATTATTCTGACCTTTGTAGACTAAACTTTAATTTATATTTAACAACGAATTACGAACACTTATTATCTAAGTATCTAGAAAGTGATTATGTTCCAATTGAATTACAAAGTACTAATTTTAGTACTCAAGATTTATTTAATGAAAAAAGAATTTGTCATCTTCATGGACATATATCAAATCCGGGGAATATTGTTATTAGTCAAGAAAGTTACGAAAGGTTATATAATGATAAAAAATATGATAACTTACTAAAATTAGTAACGGGAACAAAGAAACTCCTGTTTTTAGGATTTTCGTTTGATGACCAATTTATTCGAACATTAATCCAAAATCACAAAGAATATTTTAATGGAAATCACTATATTCTTGTTAATAATCCAACACCGGAAAAAATGAAGGAATTTCGAGAAGATTATGGGCTTATTACAATCGGATATAATGCTGAAAGTTCTTCCCATGAAGAAGAAATTAGAAAAATTTTAAGTTTCTTGGAAGAGGATGAAGAAAATCTATCTGCAACTGAAATGACAGCAGCAACTAGTTTAGGAGAAACGATAATTCTAGGAGCTACCATAATGGACACTGATCGAAATTTGCAAGGTAATTTATTTTATAAAAAATTAGTTTTGGAAAACATTGAACCTACACTAATTGAACTAAGTTCATTATTTTATGTTGCAGCGGAAATATACATTCGAGATTTGAAAAAGAGTGGAATGAATATTGAGGTTATTAATGCAATACTATTTAACGTATTAATGGAGTATCAAGAAGAATATGCTAATACGTATAAGAAATATGGTAATAGTCAACAGTTTTTAGAAGTCGTTCATTCGAGTTTGGAAAATATAGATTTTGGTAGATTAAAAGCTGCATTTAAGGAACACAATAAATCAAATGAAAAAGAAAATAAGGGTTTTATACACATTTTAGCAGATGATAGTACGAAAAAAATTTGGTGGGGGGAGAAGAGATTATGAATTCTGAAATAGAAATTAGAAAATCGCTAGTACCACCATCTATTGAACTTTTATTTAATAATGAACAACTTGAACTAATTAAAACCCTTTGTTTACTTTACGCTTTTTATTTGAAAAGTAATAGAAAGTTCAATAAAATATCTGACATTGTATTTTACTATAGCCTTATTAATTTTGATTTAATTAGAATATTTGATGGTAATAAAAATAATACGATAAAGTTGGAGAGAAACTTACCTTTTAGGTTTCAGACAAAAATTAATAATATATTGTTAGAATTATCAAATTTAAATTATGTAGTAGTGAAAGGTGAGCTATCTTACAAAATTAATGAAATTAGTGTAAAACTTACTTCAGAGGGGATCGATTTTGTTAATGAAATCAACATACCATTTATAACGGAATTAATAGAAAAATATAGTTTTGCTATTAATAACATTGAGAGTACCTCTGCAAACAAAAACACCATTGTAGGAGGGGTATTATGAGTCAAATGATAATACAAAAACTTATTATTTTAGGTCCAAGATATAAAAGAACATTAGAATTTGATACGGGCTTAAATATAATTAGAGGGGATAGAACTTCTGGTAAGTCCTTAGTTTTAAATTTAATAGATTATTGCTTAGGGAAAAGCTCGAAAATTAATTTAGAAGTTCAAAAAGAATTAAATAAACATTGTGACCGGGTATTTATTGAAATAAAAATTGATAATGAAATACTTACTCTATTTAGATTGTTAAAAGAAAAACAAACAAAAATAGGGATTTACTTTTGTTCATTTAGTGAAATAAATGATTATATACCTAAAAGAGTAGAAATCAAAGAAGCTATGCAGCTAGTAATGCGAAAGCTGAATATAAATGAATATAAACGTTCCAAATATAAAGCGCATAGTAATGAACAAGAAATAGAGACTATTTCGTTTAGAGATATTTTCAGATATGTATATATAAAACAACATGCATTAGGTACTGATGACTTTTTAGAAAACAAATCGGTTTTTATAAAAAACAAGAACCCCTATGCATTTGAAATGATTTTTAACTTAACTGAGCCTGATAAGAATCAAATACAAGAAGAAATAGTAAATATAAAAAACAAAATTATTAACCTAAATAAAGATATAGAAGGGTACACCACTTATTTAAGAGTTAAAGAAGCAGAAGATTTTAGTGAATTAACTTCAAAAGCGAATAAAATTAATGAGAAGATAGATGAACAAGTTGCTACAAAAGAATCAATTATTCGGCAAAATGGAAGTAATACAATTAGTGAAAATAATATGTACATAAAACTGAAAAATAGATTACTGAAAATCACTAATGAATTGAATGAAATGCAAAATTTAAGAGGTAATTTGCAAACATCTTTAGCTTCTAAGAACTTATTAATAGAAGAATATGAAAAAGAAAAATCTGAAATTGATACAACGCTTGAAATAAACTATAAATTAGTTGTACCAGAGCAAAATATTGAATGTCCTCTTTGTCATTCAACAGTTAAAAGTCATATTCATAATATTAATAGACCGGATAATATATTAAGTAAGATTCAAAAAGAAATTGAAAGTAAAATCAAATTAGTTAAAAGTATTATTGAAAAAGAGGAGAATAAAATTATTGAATTAGATGATTCAATATCAAGACTTCTCAAAGAACAATTTATACTGGAAACCGCTATTCAAGAATTTGCAAAAGAGACTTCTGTGCCTTTTCTTTCTACAATTGATAGTATTAATAGCTTTATAAATAATTACAACAAAGAAAAAGAAATTATTAATGAGTGTATTAGAATACATCATAAAATTGATGAAACAAAGATTTTAATTACCGACTTAGATAGAGAGAAAGTAAGGTTAGAAAAAGAGTTAGAAAAATTAAAGATTAGTGAAGATAATAAAAAACAAATATTCAAGTTTTTAAATGATGAATATAAAAATTATATGAGAAGACTCAAATATAGTGTTGGTGAAGACACTTATATTAATTATGATAAATACATCCCATATCATGAAGGAGCCAGTGTTTTCGAGCATGAGAGTGGTGGATTGTTAGAATGTATGCAAATTGCATATTTAGCTTCCATTTTATTAAGTAAAAAAGAAAATTATGCTGTAGGTCATCCAGGGGTATTATTATTAGATACTTTAAGTAAGTATTTAGGAACTATTAAATCCGATACGGGAGAAATCCAAAGTGAAGAAAGAATAAATGACCCAGATGTTTATGAGGAGATTTACAAAATTCTGATTGAGTTAGGGCAAGATTATCAAATAATTGTTGTTGATAACACGCCACCTGAATCAATTTCTTCTTATACAAAATATACCTTCTTCGATTTGAATGGTGAAAAAGGATTAATAAATCTTAGTCTGAATGAAATTGAAGATGTTGAACTATAGTTATATATAACAAAGAAAGAATTGAATGCAATTTTAATAATTCACTTATAATGACATCCACTATTGAAGTGGATGTTTTTTTTTACCAATATTACGCTCTATTTGGAATTTATTTAGAAATTTAATTAATTCTCATTGATAAAAGCTTTAAAATTCTGGACAATTTTCGATTTTAAGAAAATTTTCAAGAGCCTTTTTATAAATCTGAGAGCTTATTATTGCTCTCTGCAATATGAAATTTATAAAAGGAGAGTACCACTATGGACAAAAATCAGACAAAGAAAGTAATCAAATTTCCAACAAGAAGCCACATACTTGCTAAGCAAATTATGCAAACATTAGGCATGAGAAAGGATATTATTGAACAATTTGTAACTGGTTCAGTCTTAAAGACGAATTATTTTAACCTTTATCAAATCTTTCAAGCAGAGTTAACGGAAAAGGATAATAAAGTGATTGAGAAATTAAAGAAAGACGGAAAGTTAGTTTACCACATACTCGTGGCACAAGGCATGGATGAAACATCTTTAGAAATAGAAGGTGATTATCCAATTAGTACATTTGAACGGATAGTAGTAAAAACAAGTTATTTGTATGTTCCGTTAGACCTTTACAAAGAAGCGATATTGGATTCTGACCTAGATGAAGAAGTAGACATTGGAGAATTATATAGTTCTAGAAGTTTTATTGAAGAAGTTATTGATCATACAATGCTTTCGGTTCAAGAAGGTATTGTTTGTGCATATACAGTAGATGAATTTAAGCAATCAGGTAAGTTTAATAACATCGAAGTATACAAAGTAGAAGACAACATCGTTTGGGTTTTTTAAAAATAAGGGGTAATAGGAACTCTTAAAGATTATAACACTTAATATAAATTATTTTGACCTTTCCTGCACTAACAACAATTTAGAAGTGAAAAAATTAAAAAGAAACCTTTGATTTTCAGATAAAATTTATGAAATAAAAACAGATATAAATTATTAATAGTACAGCAGATAGAAAAAAGTAAAAGTCCATTCATATTGGAGAGGATGAAAATAAATGACACAGGCAACATATACAATTCAAAATTTCATATCCCAACTAAGATATCGACAAATTCACCCAAATTTATCAATTGCAACCATAAAAGGTATGCAATACAAGAATTACACACATAGGCCTATTAAACCAAAAAAAAATAATTCCTGCCAAAAAAAAACTCTAACAACGGTCAAAATTAATGAAAGGAAGTGAACTGTATGTTAATAAAAACAATTTCGACGGACTTCTTAACTTATATTGCACAGCAACAGCGAACAAAAAAACTTTTTTTAGATACGAAAAGTGAGCTTTATCAGTATATACAGTGGTTAAGGCTTCGAGAGTCATCATTCCTATTCAGCGAGGATGAATCACGAATTTATATCTTAGTTTATACAGGATCGGAAACTATTTCAAAATTAAGAGACAGTCGTAAAATTAAAGTTAAGCATAAGAGACTTCTAATCTACTTTGAAAAGTCAATAACAGAAGGGGTTCATATCTTATTAGAACTTGATAATACCTTTGCTCATATTCCTTTATTTTTAAAAGATTGGGAAATAGAGACTGGTGAAAAGAGGTTAATAAACGAAGTCAATCAATCTTACTACGACCAGCTAACACAAGAGAAACCAGTAACTTTGATATGTTTTAACGAATTATACAGCATAGCATTTGATATTGATGATGGCTTTCTTGAACCAATAGAACCAAAAGAAATAGATTTGTGTTTAGATGAACAGTATGGCCTTGATAATAGTAACCTATGTTTTACATTCTCACAGCCATTAAAAATATCGCAACAATGGGGAACTACAGGTGTATCTAAAACACTGGTAAATTTAAACCCATCTACAATTCTTGAAAAATATTATCCAAATGAAGGAAAGAAAGTATAGTAAGTCTTAGGGGGTAAAGAACAGGCGGTTATTTTATCGCCTGTATTTTTTATGGAGTTAAAGAAAGTTAATTGATTTGTAATTTTTTCCATATTATAATTATATTAAAGAAAATTATAGGGAAGTATTTCAGTATGGATATGAGAACTTTTCGTACTTTGAATCAACCAAAGAAAGATTTAAAAGAGATTCAGGATTATGTAGTACTCATCGAAAATTACCAACCTCAAGATTTTCAACAACAAGTAATTATTACATATTGCTTATACGGTAATGTTAATAAGACTGCAGAAACTATAACAAATAAGGGCTATTTGATTGATGCTCGAATAATAGAACCTGCTGATATTTCAAATATTATTAAGGGGAAATCACATAATGATGATTTGCTACATAAAAAAGTTAAAAGCTTATATTTGAAGAAAAAAAGACCAAATAGAGTAACATACTCAAGATAATGGAATAAGAAACTGAAGAGCAGTTCAATATATAATTTACTGAGAAAATAATGAATTAATTGAAACTTTTAACAGTGATTTTTCGTATTGAATAAAAACATATATGAAAGGAGGATATTGAATGTTTGATACAATAAACTTTCCTGAAGTATTCTTTGGTACAATGTTTGATATTTGGAGAGCTATTTTTAAATCAATCATTTCGCAACCAGAGATACTTCTTTTACTTATATTTTTAGTTATATGTGGAGTTATAAAGGGTGAATTAAGTAAATAAACCAGCTAGCATTAACTAGCTGGTTTTAATTATCTTAAAAATAACTAACAAAACTTATTCTGGCTTTATTTTATGGAATAGTTTAGTAGCTAGAGATAAATACCTTTAAATATTATTTTTATAAAAAAGGAGGAATTATTTTGGAAGCAGATGTTAATAATATCATCTTTGGTATTGATGATGATTATTTGGTTGAATTTCAAAAATCATCTACAGACGGCTATATTACTTCTTATTTATTGGGGGTTAGTTTTTTTGATGAACTAGAATCGATTGGTGAACTTCATATTACCTTTGATGTAATTGGATATGGATTAAAGGGTTTTGAAGGTGGAATTGATGTCTCATATCAAATTATGTATTTTTTAGATCCAACAGATAAAAAAGAATACTTAGATGATGATGAAGCCTTAATTTTTATATTTACAAATTTCGGAAAAGACATTATGAGTATAATTGATTTAGCTTATAATGCATTAGATGACTTTTATGAAAAGGGTATTCCTCTTGAAGAATTAAAAAAAACACTTCTAAGATAATAATCAGTAAAAGAAAATAACAGTTTTAAACTTGAGGCTCGTTCTTCAAAAAGTCAAATTTATAAGGCTTGGTTCTAATATTTTAGAGCCAAGCTTATTTTTTTAAACTTTCAAAAGTTACATCAATTTAACACAATCTATCACCAGCTAATACATTTATTCAACATGAAATTTTTTACCGAATGTTCTAAAAGGGAAACGAAATAAAAATACGATGGTATACTTAAAATTAGGTCAATAATAAAGATAATAAACTTAGTAAGTTTTTAAATAGAAGGGGTAAGCATGAATAAGACAATCGAAATATTAGATAAAGAACGTGTAGATTTAAATAACATTCTGAAGAATAAAGCAGAGTATAGTCAGTATCTAACTCCTATTTCAATAGCTCGATTTATGGCTTCTCTTTTTGAAAGGGATAAACTTGAAAATCCGAAAATCTTAGATGCAGGTGCAGGAATTGGAACCCTGACCGCAGCTTTGTTAGAAAGGTTTTCAACTGAAAACAATCAATCGCTTATAGATTGTACCTTTGTAGAAATTGATGACATCCTTGGAAGTCGGATTGAGAATACCTTAAAGCCATTTAAAGATGAGTTAAGTCTTAAAGTACAAGTAGTAGCAGAAGATTTTATTAAGTGGGGGGTAAACCGAGTTAACGACCAGTTAAATCTATTCAATGATAATAACTTAGAGGGGTATTCTCACGCAATTTTAAATCCACCATATAAAAAAATGAGAAGTAATTCAATACACAGAAAATTATTGAGTAGCATAGGTATAGAAACAGTAAATTTATATTCAGCATTTGTTGCACTTACAATCAAGACATTATCACGAGAGGGACAGCTGGTAGCCATCATTCCACGCAGTTTCTGTAATGGACCTTACTACAAGTCTTTCAGAAAACTTATTTTAGAAGAGACAGCAATAAAACAACTTCATCTTTTTAAATCTCGTGATAAAGCTTTTAAGGATGATGAAGTACTTCAAGAAATGGTAATTATGATGCTTGAGCGTGGTGGAATACAGGGTGAAGTGAAAATATCGACTGCAACTGATGATAGTTTTTCGGACTATAATGAAGAAATGATACCTTTTGATAAAGTTGTTTTAGAAGGAGATGATGAAAAGTTCTTCCACATTCCTACAACTGATGAAGAAAATATTCTACCTTCATCAATTCAATTCACTTTAGCTAATTTAGGTATCAATGTATCAACTGGACCGGTTGTAGGTTTTCGAAAAAAGGAACACCTTCGTATGATGCCTGAGGAAGGAACAGTACCATTACTTTATCCTACACATATAGAATCACAAGGGATTCACTGGGTTAAACCAGACCCTAAGAAAGCTAATGCAATATTATTAAACGAGGAAACAAAGAAACTTTTATATCCAAATGGATATTACACCATCATTCGTAGATTTTCTGCTAAAGAAGAGAAAAAACGTATAATCTCTGGTGTAACTATTCCAGAAGCATTAGATAATGCTCCATCTCTTGGTTTTGATAATGGGTTAAATATTCTTCATCAAAACAAGCAAGGGTTACCGAAAGAATTAGCTTTTGGTTTACACATATATTTGAGCTCGACCTTAGTTGATAAGTATTTCAGAACTTTTAATGGACATACACAAGTGAATGCAACTGACTTAAGAGTCATGTTATTCCCATCTACTGACATTTTAATTCTCCTTGGAGAGTGGTATTTAAAATCCAAAAATGTTATAACCTTAGTAGATATTGACAGTAAGTTGGAGGCGGTCTTGTAGTGGAAGAAACTCATTCAAATATTACTCAAGCTATTGAAATTATAGAAGCACTTGGTCTACCTAAAGCGCAACAAAATGAAAGGTCAGCATTATGCTTGTTAGCCCTATTAAACATTGGACCAGAAGATACTTGGCAACAGGCTCAACAAAGATTAATTGGCATTACACCAATGATGGAATTCAGTAAAGAGAAATATGGGAAAGAGTACGCTCCAAATACCCGAGAAATATTTAGAAGACAAACAATGCATCAATTCGTTGATGCGGGGATTGCATTATATAACCCAGATAATCCAAACAGACCTGTAAACAGTCCTAAGGCTGTATACCAAATTGAATCAGAAACTTTAAATCAAATTAAAAAATATGGAACACAGGTATGGGAAGATTCACTCGAATATTATCTAAATGAAAGACAAACTCTTGTTGAGAGGTATGCTAAGGAACGAGACCAAAATAAAATCCCTGTAAAACTTTCAAATGGCAAGCATTTACATCTAACTCAAGGTGAACATAGTCAATTAATAAAGGATATTATTGAAGAATTTGGAGCTCGATTTGTTCCAGGGGGTATCTTATTATACGCAGGAGATACTGGTGAAAAATTAGGTTATTTCGATGAAGAGTTTTTAAAAGAACTTGGTATTGAAGTGGATTCGCATGGGAAAATGCCAGATGTTGTATTATATTATCCTGAAAAGAAATGGCTTATATTAATTGAAGCAGTAACAAGTCATGGACCAGTTGACGGAAAAAGACATGCGGAATTGGAGAAACTTTTCAAAGGTTCAAAAGTAGGTATTGTGTATGTAACAGCATTTCCGAGTCGTTCATTAATGGCTAGATATTTAAGTGATATAGCATGGGAGACTGAAGTATGGGTAGCTGATGCACCATCTCATCTTATCCACTTCAATGGAACACGGTTTTTAGGACCTTATTAATTTAATAAATTAGTTGTACCAAATACAAAAAAAAACACTTAAGGTTTTGAACCTGAATCTTTGTTCGATAAAAATCCCTTAAGTGTAGTTTTTTTTACCTTTAAATGCAAGTTGAGAATCTTAATATGTTGCACATAAGAGTCATGGCTAAGTAGGAAGTTCCGTTCGGCATTAGTTGAACGGTTTTTTTTTGTTTACATCCACAATATCTACTCTCAAATAAAAATCATAACTCTAGAATTACTTACATAGAATTTCCAATTTTAGTATAATAGGTTCAAAAGAAAAAGAAGTAAAAGGAACAAAAGTAGCAATATGTTCGAAAGAGAATCTGAAGTATATTATTACAGCACCTTTTAAATAAGGAGAAATAATATGGAAGATATAAACTTAAAAATGGTTGATAATGGATTAGATTTTATATTAAAATCCCTAGACACAATTGATAAGTCTGATGAAGATCTAAAGTATTCACTTCTAAATTTACATGCAGGAATTCAATTAATGTTAAAAGAGATACTTTATCAGAAGGATTGGTCACTTATTTTTCAAAGGATAGAGGATGCTGACTTTGAAAAGTTAAGAACAGGGGATTTTAGTAGTGTAAATTATAAAACATTAATTAAAAGGTTAAAAGAAGAATATGATTTAGACCTTGATAAGAAATTAAGTGATAAATTAAGGTGGCTTAAAAAAGAAAGAAACAAAGCAGAGCATTATCAATTTGTGGTTTCCTCGGATGTAATCAAATCCAATATTGTACAGTTATTAACATATCTAATACCATTCCTAAAAGAAAATATGATTGAGAAAGGATATTTCACCGCTGACGACGATAGGTTTACCCAAATTAAAGAGTATCTACATACATTTGATGCTTATGTAAATGAACGACTCATATTAGTTGAAGATGTGGTAGATAAGATTGATGTTCCTATGAAATGTCCTGAATGTTTTCAAGAAACAGTAGAATTTACTGATGAGACTGGTGCCTTCTGTTATTTCTGTAATGAATATATCGATAATTTTTCGGATAATTATATTTATCATTTTGTAGATAGATACAGTGCTATAAAAGATGGTGGACATGACCCTTTAATGGAGTGTCCTAGTTGTGATTATGAAACTTTTATATGTATTGATGATTATCAGTATGTATGCCTATCTTGTGGGGTAAAACCGACTCAAGATGAGTTAACAACCTGTCACGGTCCAGTGTGTGCAGAAAAGATTGTATATAGAAGATATACTGACGATGGTGGTTATGAACCTAATTTTTGTAACCTTTGTTTGGATTATTTTAAACATGCTTAGTATTCAAAAAAGTAAATATAAGAAATTCTATGATATTTTTAACTAGGAGTGATATTTTGAAAAAGCAGCTAATATTTGATATGACAACTTGTGGAAGTACTCTTAAATCACTTTCCAAATTATTAAATATAGATGATTCCGAAATAGTGAAGTATATTGTCACTAGAAAAGGTGAATATTCTGTGGAAGAGTTTCTAGAAGTGTTTGATGTCGATGAAAATGTGGTAGCTGATAAGGAATTATTGTTAACATCACTACATGTTACAACCAATAATGATAATTGTGAATCTATAAAAGAGTTAGGGATAACAAACCTACAAAAGGCAGTAACTTTGAATACTCCTTTAAAAAGATATTTAAAGGAACAAGGTGTTGAAATAAATGTAGAAAAGAAGGAAATATTCTATAAGGGTAAAAATTATGATATCAGTAAGGAGTATAATGGAATAAATATTGGTAGCAAAGATGAGCAACTAAACTGGATTATCTACAAATTATATAAGGATTACCAAATAAATGCTTTTTTCTATGATAAGAATGTACTGAATTATGGTGGCGACATAAGGAGAAGACCAGAATTTCTTAAAAACCTCGCAGCCTTTTTAAAGTCCAGTAATATAGAGAATAATTGGAAAATGAGTTCTGAGTATCAATGTCATGTAATTAAATTCTTTGCACCTATTTCCCAATTTACCAATTACACATTCAATGTAGAAGACATGTACTATTTAGAAGAACAGGAATTTTACTTAGAGAAGATTAAATGGGTTATAAAACAATCGCTAAGGCACTTACATGACGATAAATTTAATGACGGTGCTGAAAATTGTTATGCATATTTAAGATTTGATGAGACCATTCCTTATTCAAATATCATTAGTATTTTAACTGATGTAGAGTATCTAAAAAGTATAAACTAAGAGAATACTAAAGGGTTAGATTCAAACAGGGTGAAAAGTTTTATCTAAAATTTACGTTACACATATTTTACACATTACTCCATTAAGCCCTTATTAAATCAATACTTTGACCGTTATTTCGACCCCGACCACCGGTATCTTAAACAACAAGAAACGTTGTCATATTAAACTTCACAGTATATTCTGTGGAGTTTTTTTATTGTATAAATGAAAACCCCCTGCTATGCAGGGGGTTCCGGAAAGCTTATAGCTATGGACATAAAAAAAACTCCAGTCGTACAATAAAGTCAGGTCTGGTCAACCGACTTCGTACGAAAGGAGCTCCAAAATGGATAAGAAAAGTTTAGCACATACAACGTGGAATTGTAAGTATCACATTGTGTTTGCACCGAAATATAGAAGACAAGTGATTTATGGTCAAATAAAGGCAGATATAGGAAGAATCCTGCGACAATTGTGTGAAAGAAAAGGCGTGGAAATCATAGAAGCAAGTGCATGTCCCGATCATATTCATATGTTAGTAAGTATTCCACCAAAGTTAAGTGTTTCAGGATTTGTAGGTTATTTAAAAGGGAAGAGTAGTACCCTTTCACAGGAGAAGAAATCAATCGAAGAAAGAAATAAAAAAGCCGCTTTAGCGGCAAAGTGAGGAAGCGAAGTGCGGTTGGCGGACCTTTCAGAATGTCTTTAGACAGGAGCCAGTAACCCAGCGTTTCACGCGAAGAGCAAACCACCAGTTATACTGGTGGTTTTGACTTGTTAAGAAATTAGATAATTTCTCAATATGGATATCATTTGAAAAAGTATATTCTACCTCTAGATTCAGTGCACAGCCCCTCGTGAAGATCAGCACCTTGAATACTTCTCAGGTCCTGCAAGCAGTTGTCTGAGTTAAGTATGACGCTTTGAGCATTTGTTCTTTTTCTTTCGTACGGCAGAATATTTATAAATAGTGTGCAGGGGCATTGTTCAACGAAAAGAAGAAGAAAATTAATAGGGAGATAAAACAAAAGACTATCCCAACTTCCAGTAAGCAGAAGCTGAAGTAGTCTTGAAAGATTGTTTTCGTGTATTTTTAAAATAATGATGTTTGTCCAAATATCTATATGTTCGTTTTCTTAAGAGTTCTTACGAGGTTTCTGAATTTGATTTGCTTGTTTATAATAAACATAATAATAAAGCAATCCAACAAAAATAGCTCCGCCAACAACATTTCCAAGGAAGGTCGGAATAATATTTCTAATAAAATCAATCCAAGTAAGCTCTCCTGCAAAAATTGCTGCTGGTATTATAAACATATTTGCAACAACGTGTTGGAAGCCAATCGCTACAAACGCCATAATTGGGAACCAAATGCCGGCGATTTTTCCAATAAAGTCATCTGCTCCATAAGCTAACCAAATCGCTAGACATACAAGCCAGTTACAACCAATCGCCGATACGAAGGTTTGTAAGAACGATGAATCTACTTTTGATTGTGCAACCGAAACCGTTTTATCCAGATAATGCCCTGTTTCGGTTAAACCAACTACATGTCCAAAGAAATATGCTACAAAAAGTGCTCCAACTAAATTTGTTAAAGTGATCCAAAACCAATTATGAACTAGATTCCCTAGAGAAACTTTCTTTGCAAAATACGCCATGGATACCGACATTATATTTCCCGTAATTAGTTCTGCCCCGGCAAGGACAATTAAAATAAGGCCAACAGGGAATACGGCACCTCCAAGTAAATTTGCAAGACTTCCCCATTCTGCTGGTAAGTCACCAATGACACGAATATCCAATAAATAGCCCAAAGCTATAAATGCTCCCCCTAAAAACCCAAGCAACAACAGATGTGAAAAAGGAAGCTTTGTCTTCGTCACCCCTGTTTCTATCGTTAATTCTGCAATTTTTTGTGGTTTATGAAATGCCATAACCATTCCTCCTATTTGTCATTAAAAAAAGGTAGCACCTTAAAAACCCTTTTTACCAAAAGGTTTTTGAGATGCTACCTAATAACTTTGCACTCGATACAAAGAAATCAACCATCATAATTTTTATACTAAATAGAAAGCATATAAAAGCAAATAAGCAGGTCTTACCTAATCACCATTTTATGTTTTCACAATGTTTTATATTATAACGTATCACATCAATCACTGCAAGTTTTATTTTAGGGCATCTCTTTTTCAGTAGTATTAAAACCTTTTCAATATATTATTGTTCCTTCTGTAATTCTTCTTTAATTGGTTATTTAATATCCGACCTAAATAGTTATGCCCCGACACCAGTTGCTAATACTCCTTTGGTGATTGAAAATTTCCATAGTTGCTTCAATCATTTTATCCAATATAAGAAACTCGAGATCTTTAGTTAAGGCCAAAAAAAGATGTCCCACGTTCTTTAAGTGATTAGTGTTAATAAAAGAACAAAATAATCTTCACCACCACCAATTAGCAAATCCTTCATTTTAGAAACTGAAATGGAAAAGATATCCAATAAGGCTCCATTCTTTAATTACTATTATCGAAGGAAATGTACAACCTAAATTATATTCCATATTTAATTGTGGAATACTCTTGATACTTAAGATAGCAGTTGTTTAGGAGGAGCTTTATGGATGAACTAAAAAAGGAAAGTCGTCAGTTAGAGAAATTAAGTCCATTTGAAATAAAAGATGAGCTCATCGATCTTGCAAAAGGGAAAATGAGAATTACTAGAACAATGCTGGATGCAGGGCGTGGAAATCCAAATTGGATTGCTGCATCACCTCGAGAAGCGTTTTTTGCACTCGGGCAATTCGCTGTTGCAGAATCCAGGCTCGTATGGGATGAAGGCGATTTAGCTGGCATGCCAAGTCGTATAGGAATTACAGAGCGATTTAATAAGTATGTTAAGGAAAACCAGCATGTTCCAGGAATTCAATTATTGAAAGAAATTATTGATTATGGAATCAAAATTAAACAGTTTGAACCAGACGAATGGGTTTATGAATTAGTAGATGGAATCATTGGGGATAACTATCCTAATCCGGATCGTATGCTTGTTAAAATTGAACAAGTTGTACATGATTTTTTATCTAAAGAGTTGTGTGGTCAGGATACATCATCTGGCACTTTTGATTTATTTGCTGTTGAAGGAGCAACAGCAGCAATGTGCTATATATTTGAAACATTATATAAAAACCATTTACTTCCTAGAGGCTCTAAAATAGCGGTGATGGTGCCGATCTTTCCACCGTACATAGAAATTCCAGAGCTTCCTAACATTACTTATGATATTGTGAAAATTAATGCCACTGAATTAGATGATGAAGGGAACCATACATGGCAATACCCAGATGAGGAATTGGATAAGTTAAGGGATAAGGATATCAAGGCACTGTTTTTAGTTAATCCGAGTAATCCTCCATCTGTTGCAATAAAAAAAGAATCCATAGAATATATCATCCGAATTGTAAAACAAAATAATCCAGATCTTATGATTATTTCCGATGATGTGTATGGCACTTTTGTTGAAGGGTTTCGTTCTATTATGGTGGATTTACCTTTCAATACAATTGGAGTGTATTCATTTTCAAAATATTTTGGTGTGACGGGTTGGCGATTAGGTACAATTGCCATAAACCAAACTAATGTCTTTGATAAATTGATTAAAAAGTTACCAGAAAGCGAGAAAGAAATTCTAAATAGAAGGTATGCTTCTCTTACACAGGATCCTGAAAACCTTAAATTTATAGATCGAATTGTTGCAGATAGTAGGGATGTTGCAATGAGACATACAGCGGGATTATCCACACCGCAGCAAGTACAAATGGCGTTATTTTCGATTTTTGCATTACTCGATAATAAAAATGAGTATAAGAGAAAAACAATGGGAATTTTACATCGAAGAATGAATCTTTTATACGAAGGGTTAGGCTTACCAAAAAAACATTTGCCAAACGACGCAGACTATTATACAGAGATTGACTTGGAAATTTGGTGTAACCATCATTATGAAAAGGGATTCACTGATTACTTAAAAAAGAATTATAAACCTATAGATATTTTATACCGTCTTGCTGAGAAGTCATCGATTGTATTGTTAGGTGGTGAAGGATTTTTAGCACCAGAATGGTCTATTCGCGTATCCCTTGCTAATCTGAATGATGAAGCCTACGCACGTATAGGCAAGGAACTAAAAAGTATATTAGACGATTATTTAGAAGAATGGAAAGAAGTAAAAGGATAAACTAATTATAAAAAAGTATATAATCGCGCTTTTTGTATCCAGAATCATTTTTGATGATTCTGCCAAACATTAATAGGACTATTATAGGGTTGAAATGTCTAAGTAAAAAAGTAGGAAAGTTAGTTTGAAAAAACGCCAAACTTGCTATAAACAAGTTCACAAGGATTAAGTTGCTAATGCGGATAGCTTATATCGGGGAGTGCATAATATAAAAGTAAAAAATATTTAGGAGGCTGTACATCATGGCATTAACACCTTATGATCCATTTAGACAGTTAGCAAATGTCAGAAAGGATTTGGACCGTTTTTTCTCTAATTTCCCTTTTGATTTTAATCATGATAACCATTTCGGACATATTAGGGTTGATGTTCACGAAACAGAAAATGAAGTTGTAGCCACTTGTGATATTCCAGGAATTGAAAAGAAGGAAGACATAAATATTAATGTTGAGAACAATGTGTTAACAATAAGTGGCACTTTAAATAAAACAAGTGAAGTTAAGGGAGAGAATATGTTTAGACAGGAACGCTATACAGGTAGTTTCCATAGATCTATTTCATTACCAAGTGCTGTTTTCAATGAGGGAGTAAAGGCAGCTTATAAGAATGGCGTACTTGAAGTTAGAATGCCTAAAATAACAAATAACGATAAAAAGAAAATTGATATAGACTTTATGTAAAAAGCTTGTTGAAGATTTAACTTAAATATTGTTGTCTTCTCGTATATAACTTGTTTTTATAACGAAACAAAAAAGTGGTCAATCCTGTTACTAGGTTTGACCACTTTTTTCGTCATTATTTACTGTTCTGCACTACCAGAAATTTCACTCGTTTTAACATTAGTACCGACATCAACCTTTTCGCCTTCAACAGTTTCAACAAGGAATTTTTTGCCTTGCAACTGTCCTTTTTCAACAGATGCATATCTTCTTGCCGCTTTTTTATCGGTGCTATATTCATCTGGTTCAGTACTTACAACAATTTTGACAACATTATCATCCAGTATTTGTAATGCCTTGATTTCTAATTCATGATCAATATACTTAGGATCATTTACTTGAACAAGCAATAAATCATTTAATTCCCAATCAATTGTGTCTTCGTATCCAGATGGAATTGTTTCAGATGTATAAACCCAAATACCTCCATTCGGCTGACGGTCAGGGCTGCCGAAGAACCAGTTAATATTTTGGAAGGGAATCTCTGGGTAAACTTGTTCTGTTTCAACTGCTTCGATTAATTCAGATTCATCATAAGATTCATCTTTCGACTCTTCTTGATTTTTTTCGGAACTTATATCAGTCTCTTTCTCTTCTTTTTCAGTTTCAATATCGGTTTGGTCAACGTTTTCACTTTGTTCATCTTTTTCATTAGATGAACATCCCGATAATACGAGAAGCGCTAAAGATACATAAAAAATTGATAATAAATATTTCATTTTAAAACTGTTCCTCCTAATTGCTTTTTATTTCTGTAGAGGTAAAATCCATCACCACAAAAAGTTCTCCCAATTTATATTAACTGCTAAAGCTGTAAAAAAAAAACAGTAAAAAGGCATTGTTTGAACAAAAATTTTATAGTTAAAAATAACTACTATTCCATGCTTATATTTTCGCCCAAAATTTATGCCATGAAATGTAACACTTTTCCATAAAATTCGACTAATACAAGAGAATTAGAGTGGAGGGGTTATGTGAATAGGATAGCTTATTTATTATTATTATTTGCATTATTCATTACAGGCTGTGACTCAAATGAAGTATCAAAAGAATCTAGTAAAGTTGTTATGCCCGCAAAAATGCCAAGTGACTTTGACTTTAAAATTCAGTTTGGGGTTATGAAAAATAATGAAATTAATACTTTTGAAAATACAGTAACTAAGGATTTAATTGCGGATGGAACTGTTAAAGTAAATCTAACATTTACAACGGAAGAAATGACAAAGATTTATGAGAAAATGAAAGAGGTAAATATAACAGAAAAAAAGGATTTAATTCCTAAAACAGATTGTATGCAAGAGCCGTTTAGTGAAGATGAATGGATGATTACCATTAATGGTGAAAGCATCAATCATTATGTTTCTGAGCAATACTGTGATACTACTGACGATGCAAAGCAATTAATTGAGTTGCGAAATTATATATTTACTCTAGTTAAAAGTAAAGAAGAATATAAAAACCTTCCAGAAGCTAATGGTTGGTATGAATAAAATATTTATCAATAGAATGCCCTAGAGAGTGAGGATTTGCGCTTTTAATACTAACTTATTTGAAGACTCCCTTCTTCTTTTCCAACTATTTATAGAAAATCACTAATTAATCATTATACCTTTTATAACTTGAAATTCATTAAAAACATATTAAGTATGGGAGACCTAAATTGAGGTTTCCCATTTTTTTTTACGAGTTTAGACAAATAGCTGAATGATTAAATCAGTTCCTTAATGTCAATAATTAATATAGTTTTAATCTTCGGAAAGTATTGAGGTGTTTTAATTGGAAAAAATATATATTACCAAGATACAAGCCTTAATGCTAGGAATCACCAGTATTACAGTAACAGGGCATCTTTTATATATCTCTGTAATTATAAATCATAGTGGACGAGATAGTTGGATTGCACTGCTATTAGCCATATTTCCAGCTATCCTCATAGGATTTACAGTTGCGTTACTATCACAGCGATACCAAGGCTACTCGTTGGTTGAATATTGTCAATTAATCCTTGGGAAAGCGCTTGGAAAATTCGTTGTGATTTTATTTTTAATTTACTTCTTACATGAAGTAAGCCTATCTATTAGAGGGTTTGGAGAGTTTTATACATCTGCTGTTACGCTTCGAACGCCTATTTCGATCTTTTTAATAGCAATACTTATACTCGCAGGTTACGCGGTACGATGTGGACTTGAAGTAATTGCCAGAACGAATCAAACGATTCTAATAATGCTTATACCAATAGGGATATTGGCATCAATTCTTACACATAAGGATAAGGATTACCGCAACTTTCTCCCAATATTAGACAACTCGATGGGACCTGTATTGGATGGAACTTTGGCAATTACTTCACTATACAGCTCTATATTTGTTTTAAGTATGATATTTCCATTTGTTAATAGCACGAAACAACTAAAAAGGTATTCAATTCTAACAATGATCATACTGATTATTATGTTTATTGGTCCTGTAACTGGAGTTCTTGCAATTTATGGAGAAGAGAGAGCAACGGGCCTTTACTTTCCTACGTTCTTGACTTTAAGGGATATCCAAATAGGTGCATTACAAAGGTTAGATATTTTAGGGATTTTGCTTTGGTCACTAGGCTCCTTCGCTAAAGTTGCTTTATTTCTCTATGCCATTGTTCTAGGAACAGGTCAGTTATTTAAATTAGATGATTACAAAGTTTTGGTAGTACCTATAGCAGCATTAATTTCCATCATTTCCATCATAAACAGTGAGGATTTTATAGGAATTGCTCGCTTTTTAAATAATTACTATCCTTATTATGCTACATTTGTCGGATTAATTTTGCCTCTTGTCTTGCTAATTATTAGTCAATTTAGGAAACCAGGTGGAAAGAGAGAAGGGCGGAAAAAAGATGTCTAAAGAAGAGAAAGAAAAAGAGCAAACATCATCTGAAGGCAAAAATGGCGAGGATCAACAAGTAATACTAAATGAACTTGATGAGAATGTTAAAAGATATGAAGAAATATTCGGCAAGGACTCTGATCTTTCCGTAAGATATTTGCAAAGTGATCATTGTAAAATGGGCATTTTATTTATAGACAGCTTAGTAGAAAAGGAAATTTTAGACCAACATGTTATCCGCGTTTTAAATAATCAATTAGAGAATACAGTTAATTTTGATAAATTTATCTTATCTACCAATAAGATAAAGGAACTTACCAAACATGAAGAAGTATTAGAGCACCTATTGCAAGGTTTTTCAATCATTTTCATGGATGGGCAAACAACAGCTTTTGCTGCAGAAACTTCTGGTGGGGATAGAAGACCGGTTACTGAATCGTCAGTAGAAACGGTCGTTCGCGGACCTCGTGAAGCCTTTAATGAATCCATAATGACAAACATTGGATTAATTCGGAGAAGAGTCCACACACCTAAATTACAAGTTTATAAAAAGTCCATTGGGAAGGAGAGCAAGACTTCAGTAGCAGTCCTGTTTATAGATGGAATAGCTAAAGAGAAAGTTGTCAAAGAAGTTATTTCTCGAATCGATAAGATTAATATCGATGGTATCCTAGATTCCCTTTATATTGAGGAGATAATTGAAGACCCTAAAAGATATTCTCCTTTTCCAACGATTTTTAACTCAGAACGACCAGATAGAATTGCAGCGGGTTTACTAGAAGGAAGAATAGCTATTGTTGTTGACGGTACACCAGTTGCCCTTATGGTGCCAGCAACTATCGGTTTATTTTTAACATCCAATGAAGATTATTATCAACGATACGATATTTCCAGCTTTATGAAAATTTTAAGAGGGTTTACTTTTGTACTTTCTATAATATTGCCAGGTTTGTATGTAGCTTTACTTACCTATCATCAAGAAATGATACCGACTCCATTAATAATTGCGATTACAGGACAACGGGAAGGAGTTCCTTTTGGTACTGCAATTGAAGTTGCACTTATGGAAATTACTTTTGAAATTTTGCGGGAAGCAGGTATTAGATTGCCTAAAACGATTGGTGCCGCAATTTCCATTGTCGGTGGTTTAGTACTGGGACAAGCAGCTGTTGATGCAGGATTGGTTGCACAAGGAACCGTAATCGTAGTAGCGCTGACAGCTATCAGTTCTTTTACCACTCCTTCCTACAATATTGCCATTACTGCAAGACTTTTAAGATTTGTATTATTATTCCTATCTTCGTTTTTAGGGGCATTTGGTCTGATTTTTGGATTACTTCTAATATTAGTTCATTTAAATTCCATACGTTCATTTGGTGTTCCTTATTTAACTCCTATAGTGCCATTTCATAAAGATGATTGGAGAGATTTATTTATTCGAGTGTCTTGGCGGGATATGAAGCAACGACCTGAAGAAATTTCTAACGAAAACCAAAATAGGATGCTTAAGACTAGAAAAAATCGTCCTATTAATAGGAGAAATTAGTAATATGAAATTAAAACGATGCTGTTTAATCATAGTACTTTCCCTTCTTTTAGGAGGATGTTGGGATCAAAAGGAATTAAATGAAATTGCTGTAGTAATGGGGGTAGGTATAGATAAAGTGGAAGAAGGGTATAAAATTACAGCCCAAGTGATTAAACCCCCAACAAAAGAAAATGGCGGCGGCGGAGGCTCTGAGTTGCCAACCTGGAGTGTGACGGCTACAGGAAAAACTATATTAGGAGCAATTCGAAGTCTAAATGAATTATCGCCACGTCGTTTATATTGGGCGCATTTACAAATTATTATTTTTGGTGATGAACTGGCAAGAGATGGAATAACACCGGCTACTACATGGTTTGAAAGAGATAGAGATAGCCGTGCTGGAGCACTTATTGTCGTTACTCCTGGAACTGCGGAAGATTTATTAAACAGTAAAATTGAGCTGGGGGATGTTCCAGCTAAATCAATGGCGGATCTTATTGAAGGTAGGGAAATGAGACAAATTAGTGCACGGAAAGTGAAGTTAAGAGATTTAATGACCATAATTTCTACTCCCGGAATAGAGCTTTCACTCGATGTCATTAGACCAAAGGAAATTAGAGGAAAAGTTGAAACATTTGAAATAAATGGAGTTGCTATATTCAGCAAAGGGAAATTACAAGGTTATATTTATGGACCAGAAACAACAGGAACCCAGATTATGGACAACAAACTAAACTATACTATCATTGAAGGCAGCTGTCCCGAAAATCCAGACGAGTTCTTCGCCTTTCAAATTACCGGTTTTCAAAGTACTGTGAAACCTAAGTTAGTAGGTGAAACAATTAATGTCAAAGTAGATGTCATATTAGAGGGAAATTTACTTGACCAGACTTGTGCATTGGATTTATTGGAGCCTAAACACTTAAAATCCGTAGAAAAGGAAGTTAGCGAGTTTATAAAAAGGAATGTTGTAAACGAGTTTCAAATAGCGAAGGAAATGAACTCAGATATATATGGAATAGGTAGAGAAGTCAGAAGATATTATCCTGAGCATTGGGACAAAATAAGTAATTCATCAGCCTACTTAGACCAAGTTAAATTTGATTTTAAAGTGAAGTCGAATGTAAGAAGATCAGGATTAATTATTGACACAACTCAAGAAAAAAGTAAGGAAGTGAATGATTAATGAACACTTTCTTATTAATTATCTTATTTGTTGCAATTTCCTTTTTTGATTATCGACATATGGTAAAGACGAAAGATAAGAAAGCATTAGCCATCTACACAACAATCTTAGTTTTTGCTTTTGTTATAACACAATTGCACATACTTGGAATTAAGATTATAGGCTTAAACCAAATTGTTTCTTTTATCATTAATTTATTTATATAATCAAATCTTGTTTTATTTAAAAGGAGTATTGTTCAGCTTTAATCGTTTACGTAAAAAGGCTCTAACGTTATGTTGGAGTCTTTTTATTCTTTACAAGTAAAAATCTTTAATATATAGTTAGTTAGGAATACTAACTATTTTGGAGGTTTAAATGAATCTTTTTACGACAATATACCGTTTCAATAAATTGTATGTTTTGAAGCTTCAAGAAATTTGTTCACCTTTTGGCATCACCCCTGTACAGTGGCTAGTTATACATCATATTTACAACAACGAAGGTTGTACAAGTATGGATATTGTTAAAGAATGGTCAGTTGAAAAACCGACAGTATCTTCTTTAGTGAAAAAGTTGCATGAACAAGGTCTAATACAGTTCAAAAGTGGAGCAGATAAGCGACAAAAATATTTATCCTTGTCACAGGAAGGACAAGTTCTTTGCGGTAAGGTAAAAGAAAAAGTGATGAATCTCCAATCATTCGTAACAGAGCCATTCTCCGAAGAAATGGTGAATGAATGGTCACAACAGTTAGCAATTTTGGAGGAGAGAATGTTGAATTATGAAGGATAGAATATGGACAAAAAATTTTATTGTCATTTCATTAATTAATTTTTTATCAATTTTAATGTTTTACTTATTAATTGTCACAATTGCTAGTTATGCAATTGAAACATATCAAGTATCCACAAGTATTGCGGGTCTCGTTTCTAGTATTTATGTAATTGGCGCACTTATAGGGCGGCTGCTTACAGGCCGCATAATAGGGAAGGTTGGACCTTCAAAAATATTAAGATATGGTGTTGTATTATTTTTCGTGAGTGCATGTTTGTATTTTATTGAAATACATATTGCATTTTTATTATTTAACCGGTTTATACAAGGTATTTTCGTTGGAGTTATTGGGACAGCGGCTGGAACGATTATCGCACATATACTTCCTGCATCTCGAAAGGGAGAAGGCATTGGCTACTACAGCTTAAGTGTTATCCTTGCATCGGCTATTGGGCCTTTTATTGGAATATTCTTAATGAAATTTGATAATGGCAACTTCTATATTTTTGGTTTAAATGTACTCTTATCACTCATTATGATTATCGTATTGGCGTTTATTCGTTTGGATAAGCAGATGTTCAGTTCAAGTCATGAGGAAGTTAAGGAAGAGTCCTTTATTTCAAAATTTATGGAGCCAAAATCAATTCCTATTTCATTCGTTGCACTATTAATGGGCTTTGTTTATTCAGGTGTTATGTCCTTTTTATCCTTCTATGCAGAGGAAATCAACTTAGTAGATGCTGCTAGTGTATTCTTTATTGTATATGCTCTTGCTACTATTTTCACGCGTCCTTATTGTGGGAAGCTTATGGATAAAAAAGGGCCAAATTTAATTGTCTACCCTTGTTTAGTTTTGTTTGCATTAGGCATGTTTCTGTTTGGCAATGCAAGCAGTAGTTGGATTTTATTAGTGTCTGCAGCTTTAATTGGACTTGGATTTGGCAACTTTAATTCTATTGCCCAAACAATTGCTGTTAAAGTGACAGAGCCGCATCGATTCGGCTTGGCAACATCAACATATTATATTTTTTATGATATGGGGTTGGGATTCGGTCCTTATTTGTTAGGTTTAATCGTTCCATTGGTAGGATACCGTTCAATTTTTTTATGGATGGTTCCGATCATCATAATTAGTATTCCACTATATTTCGTTTTACATGGCAGAAAAGCAAAATTGTATGTTTAAGGAGGAATAATAATGGATTTTAAAAATATTACAGTAGCAGGCAGCGGTGTATTAGGAAGTCAAATTGCATTTCAAACAGCATTTAAAGGATTTAATGTAACGATTTATGATATTAATGAGGCAGCCATTGAAAAGGCAAAAGAACGCATCGCTAATTTAGAAAACACATATGTAGATTATTTTAAAGAAGAGCAAGAGGCTGCAAGATCAGCTCAATCTCGCATTCAGTATTCTACAAGTTTAAAAGAATCAGCAGTAAATGCAGATCTTGTAATCGAGGCGATCCCTGAGCTAAAAGAGATTAAAGAAAAATTCTATACAGAGCTAGGGAATGTGGCACCTGCACATACAATTTTCGCAACAAACTCTTCTACAATGCTTCCAAGTCAATTTGCTGAATTTACAGGACGCCCTGAGAAATTTTTAGCGTTGCATTTTGCAAATCGTATTTGGATGAACAATACGGGAGAAGTAATGGAACATCCAGGAACAGATAAAGAAGTGGTAGAACAAGTATTACAATTTGCATCTGCGATTGGCATGGTACCATTGCATATTAAAAAAGAACAACCGGGTTATATTTTAAATAGTTTACTAGTTCCACTATTAGATGCGGCACAACATTTATGGGGAACAGGTGTAGCTGATCCATACACAATCGATAAAACATGGATGATTGCAACAGGTGCTCCAATGGGACCATTTGGTATTATTGATGTTGTAGGATTACAAACCGTTTATAACATCGTAAGCACGAAAGCGGATAAACATCCTACTCCAGAACAAAATGAATTTAGAGATATTGCAAACTTAGTTAAAAGTGAATATATAGATAAAGGAAAAATGGGTATGCAATCAGGAGAAGGATTCTATAAATATCCAAATCCAGCTTATAATGAAAAAGAATTTTTACAACCGTAATAGGCAAATCAAAAGATGATATTTAATTAATGATTAATCAGGAACGTAAGGAGCCAACCGATATAACTTTTCGGTTGGCTCCATTTTTACTTTTTGTATAGAAATCGACAGCTTAAATATATTCGTTAATAGGTCTGGTTGCCCAGTATAATATTTTTCGAAACTAGTTAAATAGAATATTAAACAAAATTTCAATTGCTTTCCAATTTACTATCAATTAAAATATTAAATATTCCGAATATTATACCAATAGGAATTTATTTTTCAGAAAAAAGATTCATGTTCATGTATTATTGCTAAAATAATATTTCTGAATCAATTTTTTTATTTAGAAAATTCTATATGAATTTTCTCCTTTTATGTAATTATGCTTTCTATCAATGGGGGGTGTTTGTTTGGATTCCGAATGCCAAAAAGGAAGTGGTGTAATGACGGAAAATGAAGAACCTTTAATTTCTCTTACTACTGTTTCAACTAAAAAAATTAAAGTTTTTCCTTATTATTTTAAACATCAAATTCCAGGATCAATAAATGATTGTTTTTTAAGGGAGGGGGTTGTTTCCAAATTATTGTTGGTTGCTGATAACCTTCCAGAAGACCATTATCTAGTTATTTTAGACGGATGGCGTTCATTTGAAACACAAACTGCTTTGTATGAAATGATTAAAAGACAATTTGAAACACAGTTTGACAATGAGGCAGAAGTCCTGCAGCACTTGTCTCAGTTTGTTGCGACACCTTCTAAAGATCCATTAACACCTCCTCCACACTACACCGGTGGGGCAGTGGATTTAACGATTGGAACTAGCAATGGATGGTTAAATATGGGGACAAGCTTTGATGAATTTACTGAAAAAGCGCACTCATTATACTTTGAAGAAAAAGAACAGTTAACGGAAGAAGAATTACAAATACGTGAAAATCGCCGTTTACTAAGGTCTTTAATGGAAAGTGTAGGGTTTCGTTCGAATCCTGAGGAATGGTGGCATTTTGATTACGGAAATGCTCGCTGGGCTGAAGGGACGAGTAGAACGGTTATCTATTTTGGTATTGAACTTAATTTTAAAGGAGAGAATTAAATGATAAAAAAGTTTAGCTATGTGTTACTGATTATTGTTACTGCAATACTTCTTACAGCATGTAAAGAAAATGCAAACGCTCCTGTCTCCTCAGAATCAACACCAAGTGAATCTACTTCAAACGAAACGGAAACAACTACAGCTTCAAATCCAGATCAATTAGTTATAGCGATTCCGGCTGATGTAACTTCATTAGATCCGGCAATTACAATGGACAATACTACATGGAAAATTATCTACAACGCTTATGAAAGATTAGTAGACTATGATGGTGCTACAACTAATATTAAACCGGGTGTTGCGGAAAGATGGGAAGTTAGCGAAGACGGAAAAACATGGACATTCTTTTTAGAAGAAGGACATGTATTCTCTGATGGTACCCCTGTTGATGCACAAGCAGTAAAAGCAAGTTTCGATAGAACTTTGAAAATTGCTAATGGACCTGCAGGAGTATACAGTATGGTATCGGAAATTCGAGTAGACGATCCAATGACGGTTACATTTGTGCTGTCAGAAAACTTCCCTCCATTCCTATCTACTTTAGCAGCAAACTATGGAAATATTGTAAGTCCAACAGTAATGGAGCACGAAGTAAATGGAGATTTAGGACAAGCTTATTTAGCAGAAAATACATTGGGAAGCGGCCCATATAAGTTAACGGAGTGGAAAAAAGGAGATTCATTAAAACTAGAAGTAAATGAACACGCAAAAGTAAAACCTACTCTACAATCAATATTATTTAGAATCGTAGGAGATCCTTCGGTACAACGCATGCAATTAGAAAAAGGTGAAATCGATATTGCAGAAGGTATTCCTGTCGATCAAATTGATTCAATTAAAGGGCTGGAAAATGTCGAGTTGATTCAAGAACCAAGCTTGTTGGTTGATTACATTTATATTAATACAAGTAAAGGCAATCCAGCATTGCAGGACGAAAGAATTCGCCAAGCATTAAATTATGCGATAGATTATGAGAGTTTAGTAAGTGCAGTTCAACTGGGCTATGCTACGCAAATGCGCGGGCCGATTCCTGATGGGATATGGGGTCATGATGAAACAGTACATCAATATAATTATGATGTAGAAAAAGCAAAAGCATTATTAGCTGAAGCAGGTGCTGAAAATTTAACCCTTGATTTATTATACTCTGATAATAAAACATGGTGGGAAACAGAAGCCTTAGCTATTCAATCAAATTTAGCTGATATCGGTGTAACAGTAAACTTAAATAAAGTCGCATATGCTACTTCCCGTGAAATGATGGATAAGGGCGAATTTGATTTAGCATTAGGGGTATGGAGTCCAGACTTTGGTGATCCTTTCGCCTTCATGAATTACTGGTTCGATTCAGCGAACCATGGATTAGCAGGAAACCGTGCATTTTATACAAATAGCGAAGTTGATCAATTGTTAAAAGAAGCAGCTACGAATAATGATCAAACTGCACGCCAAGAAATTTACAAGCAAATTCAAGATATTGTAATGGAAGAGGCGCCATATATTCTTTTATATCAAAAGGATTATATTTTACCGATGAGCAAGGATGTTAAAGGCTTTATATATAATCCGATGTTGGAAGGCATCTATTTTTTAAATGAAATGTCTAAATAAACAACTGGAGTGACGAACCATGATAAAAATGATTGTTAAGAGATTAGGCCTTCTAATATTCGTCGTTTTTGGGGTGACATTGGTGACATTCTTTATGTCCCATGTCATTCCCGGCGACCCTGCAAGTATGATAGCTGGACAAAGGGCAAGTGAAGAAACTTTACAATCAATTCGTCAACAATTGGGTCTGGACAAGCCAGTCTGGATCCAATACTTTCACTACATAGGTGATTTATTAACAGGAGACTTAGGTACTTCCATTCGTACACAACGTCCAGTGTTAGATGAACTGATTACCTTTTTTCCAGCAACACTTGAATTAGCTATTGCAGCATTTGCAATTGCCATCGTATTGGGAATTCCTTTAGGTGTACTTGCAGCATTAAAGAAAAATACTTTTTGGGACAATTTAAGCCGAGTATTTTCTATTAGTGGTGTATCTATTCCTGTCTTTTTTAGCGGTCTAATTGTTATTCTCATTTTTTACGGAAATTTAGGTTGGTTTCCTTCAAATGGTAGAATTTCGCTTGATATTAATCCACCAACACACATTACTGGTTTTTATATTTTAGATAGTATTTTCACTGGAGATATGGTTGCTTTAAAAAGCAGCTTAGAGCATATTTTCCTGCCTGCTTTAGTATTATCCTATGCACAGTTGGCTGTCATTACAAGGCAGGTCCGGGCAAGTATGCTTGAAGTGATGAGCCAGGAATATATTAGAACAGCAGTTGCCAATGGTATAAAAGGGCGGTTATTAATCATCTCTTATGCATTGAAAAATGCTTTAATTCCCACTGTAACAGTAATTGGTGTAGCATTTGGCTCCCTACTTGGTGGAGCAGTAGTAACAGAGACTATTTTCGGATGGCCTGGAATGGGGAAATTTGTTGTTGATTCAATTTCCTATTTAGACTTCCCAGCGATGATGGGCTTTACAATTATTATTAGTATTGGCTATGTATTGATTAATTTAATTGTAGATATTATTTATGGATTATTAAATCCGCAAATGAAGCAATAGGGGGAAGGGTATGCAAATTAATCTACATTCAAAATCATTAAAAAATAACCCTATCTGGTATAAATTAAAACAAAATAAAATGACTTGGGTAGGGTTGGTAATTCTTGGATTGATAGTATTACTTTCATTAGCAGCCCCTCTTATTTCCCCTTTTGATCCTAATAAAATTGATTTAGTCAATAAATTTCAGCCTCCTTCATCTGAACATTGGTTCGGTACAGATGAAGTAGGAAGAGATATTTTTACGAGGATTTTATTTGGCGCTAGGCTTTCTCTTGGGGTAGGGATATTAATCATTATAATCGCTGCAGTAATCGGAATTGTAATAGGAACTATTTCAGGTTATATTGGCGGAATTGTAGATACAGTTATTATGCGATTTGTCGATATGATTTTAGCGTTCCCAAATTTGATTTTAGCAATGGCATTAGCAGCAGTTTTAGGACCGAATCTCCAAAATGCGATGATTGCGATAGCTATTGTAAAAATTCCAGTCTATATTCGACTAGCTCGTGGTGAAGCAATGGTATTGAAAGAAAAACTTTTTGTAAAATCAGCTGAGTCATTTGGATTAAACAAGGCGGTCATCATTGTTAAACATATTATTCCTAATGCTATTTCCCCCGTCATTATTCAGGCAACTTTAGATGTTGGGGATACGATTCTATTAATTGCAACTTTAGGCTTCTTAGGATTAGGTGCTCAACCTCCAACCCCTGAGTGGGGAGCAATGATTAGTGTTGGATGGACATATCTTCTAACCTATTGGTGGTACCCTGTGTTTCCAGGATTATTTTTATTTTTAGCTTCAGGTGCACTTAATTTAATTGGTGATGGAATTCGGGATGTTTTAGATCCAAAATCAGCACGTTAAGGGGGAGAAAATGATGCTGCTAGAAATAAAAAATTTGCATGTTGATTTTGAAGGATTGCGTGGCAAAACAGAGGCTTTGAAAAATATGAATCTCTCTCTTAACAACGGTGAGATATTGGGGATTGTTGGTGAATCGGGTTCAGGTAAATCAATTACCGCTTTATCGATTTTAGGGCTTTTAGAGGAAAATGCCATTATTTCAAAGGGAAAAATCATTTATAATGGCGTAAATTTACTTGAATTAAGCAAAAAGGACATACAAGCATTAAGAGGAAAAGAAATCGGTATGGTTTTTCAGGAACCAATGACCGCATTGCAGCCTACGATGAAAATTGGAAAACAGCTTTTTAATGTAATTAAGCAGCATCGCCGTTTATCAACAAAGGAAACAAAAGAAGCTGTGCTCCATGCTTTAAGGGAAGTTCATATTGATCAGCCAGAACTTGTCGCGAGGAAGTATCCATTTGAGCTGAGCGGTGGAATGAGGCAAAGGATTGTAATTGCACTTGCAATGGCGGCTCCACCTAATTTACTTATTGCTGATGAACCGACAACAGCTTTGGATGTAACCATCCAATATGAAATTATTAATCTTATTAAAGAATTAAATGACAAGAGAGGAACCTCTGTTTTACTGATAACGCATGATTTAGGAGTTGTAGCAAATGTATGTGATCGAATTCTCGTAATGTATGCAGGTGAGGTAGTGGAAAGTGGGAGTACGAAACAAGTATTAAATAATCCAATTCATCCATATACAAAATCTCTCCTAGCTGCTTTACCAGATTCAGTTGAACCACATCAACCATTGCAAGCGATAGAAGGTGAACCTCCAAATTTACTTAAACGACCAAAAGGATGTGCTTTTTCTGAGCGATGTCACTATGTTATGGATATTTGCAAAGAGGAGCATCCCGAATTAAAAGATGGTAAATCGAATCATCAAGTATCCTGTTGGTTAGAAAAGGTGATTGTATGATTGAAATTTCACAACTTGAGAAAATTTATAGTACCGGAAAAGATAGTATGATAGCTGTAAAATCAACGAATTTAACTATTAAAGAAGGCGAAATATTGGGAATTGTTGGAGAATCTGGTTCGGGAAAAAGTACGCTGGGAAAAATGATTATTGGCTTGGAAGAACCTTCTAAAGGGAGCATTACTTATAAAGGACAGCAACTTTGGAACAAGCAAAAATATAATCGTGTCCAAGCAGGAGAAATACAAACTGTTTTTCAAGATCCGCAAAGCTCACTTGATCCAAGAATGACTGTAAAAGATATTATTTTAGAGCCGTTATTAGCCCTTCCTAAATTAGAAAGAAAAACTAAAGGAAATAAGGAACGGTTACTACAACTGATAAAGCGAGTAGGTTTAAAGGAAGAGCATCTGGATCGCTATCCACATGAATTTAGTGGTGGACAAAGACAAAGAATTGCTATTGCGCGGGCATTGATTACAGATCCCTCATTTATTGTACTGGATGAGCCTACCTCTGCCTTGGACGTATCCGTACAGGCACAAGTGTTAAATTTACTGAAGGAGTTGCAAAAAGAAAGAAATTTAACCTATTTATTTATTTCCCACAACATGTCGGTAATTCGTTATATGTGTGAAAGAGTGGCTGTAATGTTTAAAGGGGAGATGGTGGAAATTGGAGATACTAAGGAACTATTTGAAAATCCACAACATCCATATACACAAAAGCTATTATCATCAGTGTTAACTATCCAAAAAGATGAAGACAAGCAATCAATCGTTTTATAGATAAACAAACCGTTTCTTATATAGTGGAAACGGTTTTAATTTTGAAAGAAATAAAATGACAATTTTTTGAGCATACTTTTTTAATGACTTTACTATTTCTAAGTTTTATTTAGCTTAGATCACTTTACAATGAGTACAAAACAAAAAAATTGATTTTGTATATTAATTATGATGTAATTTAAATACAATTAGTTTTTATATCATTTAGTATAAAAATGTGAAATAAATAGTTTTCTAATCTTTTAGCTATTTCTTGAACAAAAAGTTCAGTCCTAATTGTTTTTAAGTAATGAGAAATCTTTCAGTTCAACGTGGTTTAAATAAAATTTCCAAATTAAGGAGCTGCTTATGGATACTCAAAAAGTAATTGATATAACAATTATCGGTGGCGGACCAACAGGTTTGTTTTCTACATTTTATGCTGGTATGCGTAATATGAGTGTGAAAATTATTGACAGCCTAGGTCAATTAGGAGGGCAGGTTGCTGAGCTTTATCCGGATAAATATATATACGATATTGGAGGTTTTCCAAAGATATTAGGTAAGGATCTAATCACTAATCTCGTGGATCAAGCAATGTATGCAAAGCCGGAAATATGTTTAAATGAAACAGTTTTAGAGCTTGAGAAAACGAACGATGTTTTTAAATTAACGACAAATAAGGGTTCACATTATACAAAAACAGTTTTAATAACAAGCGGTATTGGGGCATTTCAGCCTAGAAAATTATCGCTTGAAAATGCACAGTACTACGAGAATAAAAACCTGCATTATTCTGTTAAAAATATTAACGATTTTAAAGGTTCAAAAGTATTAGTTTGTGGTGGTGGAGATTCTGCTTTGGATTGGACATTAATGTTAAATGATATCGCAGAGGAAGTAACATTATGTCATAGAAGAGCAGAATTTAAAGCACATGAAAGCAGTGTAGATAAATTATACAATTCAAAGGTACAAGTAAAAATTCCTTACGTTGTAAAAGAGCTTATCGGCAATGAAGAGCGAATTGAAAAAGTTGCGATCGTCTCTAAAGACGGAACTGAAGAAACCGTGGAAGTAGATCATGTAATTGTAAACTACGGAAACATCACTTCACTTGGACCTATTAAAAATTGGGGTCTTGAAATGGAGAAAAATTCAATTATTGTGAATTCAAAAATGGAAACAAATATTGAAGGTGTCTATGCTGCAGGTGATATTGCTACTTATGAAGGAAAGGTAAAGTTAATTGCGGTAGGATTAGGTGAAGCACCTATTGCTGTGAATTATGCTAAAAATTATACAGATCCAACATCCAGAGTTCAACCTTTGCACAGTACAAGCATTTTTAAATAAAAGTCGTTTTTTTCTGAAAGGATGCATTTTTACTCTTACTGTATTCTAGAATATTAAAAGAGGAGCAACTCATTTAATGGGGGTGTATGGCGTGGATATTTTAGAAGCTATAAAAACAAGAAGAAGTATTGGGTTGGTATCAGATGAACCTGTCTCAAAAGAATTAATTGATAAGATTTTAGAAGCGGGAACATGGGCACCAAGTCATTACAGAACAGAACCGTGGAAGTTTTTCGTATTAATAGGAGATAGCCGACTACGATTAGGGAAAACACTTGCTAAAATTGAAGAAAAGAATATGGATGATCCTTTAAGTGAATCAAACCAGAAAAAACTTACCAAAATTATTGAAAAGCCTTTTCGTGCTCCCCTTATCATAGCTGTAGCAGTTGAACCTAGTGATAATCCAAAAGCAATTATCCAGGAAGAATATGGGGCTGTTTATGCAGCAATTCAAAACATGCTGTTAGCTGCCCATGGGCTTGGGCTTGGAGGCTATTGGAGAACTGGGAAACCTACTTATGATCCATTAATGAAAGAGCTTTTTAAGATATCTGAAGATGGTGAAATATTAGGCTTTCTTTATTTTGGTCATCCTAAAAGAGCAGTTCCAGAAGGAAAAAGAAGAGATTTAAATGAAGTGACGACATGGCTATCAAGCGAAAATGATTTTGATAAGCTAGTTTAATAGTCAGTTCTGTAAAAAAATTAAGGCTTACTTCTAAAGGGTAATTTACTTAGAAGTAAGCCTTTTTGTTTATGAAATTGTTTTCAGTAGTCTAATTGATAAAAAATAAAAAGAAGAAACTCTCAACATAAGAGTTTCTCCTCCAATTTTTAGGCTTCTACAGTTAAATTCCAATAAGCAGATTGAACTTCTTTAACTTTAGCAATGTACTCCTTTTGAATATCAAATAACTCTTCAATTGGAAGATCTTTAAACCCTTCTATAAACGGATCTTCAACATCTGTTCGATATCCACTTAGTTCTTCTACAATAGCGAGTGAACAGAACGGCACATATGCAGCGCTATATCCACCTTCGTGACAAGCTACAAGCTTTCCATTACAATGTTTTTCAGCTAAATCAAGCATAAATCGCGTCATTTGTCTGTATCCTTCTGCATTTACCATCATTCGAGCAAGCGGATCAAACACACTGGCATCTTGTCCGGCTGATATGATGATTAAATCTGGTTTAAATTGGTCGGCAATTGGTTTTACAATTTCATTTAATGCGTGCATGTATCCTGCATTTCCCGTCCCTGCAGGAAGAGGAATGTTTACATTGCGACCAATACCATTTCCATTACCAGTATCTTCTCGATTTCCACGGCCAGGTGGATATAGGCGTTCTTGATGCAGAGAAATAAATAAAACGTTTGGATCGTCATAGAAAGCTGATTCTGTTCCATTTCCATGATGCACATCCCAGTCAAGAATCATTATTCTTTCTAGACCGAGTACCTTACGGGCGTATTTAGCAGCAATTGCAACATTATTGAATAAACAGAATCCCATTCCTAGCTCTGCCTCAGCGTGATGACCTGGGGGACGCGTCAAAGCATAAGCGTTATCTACTTCGCCTTTTACTACAGATTCAACTGCTGTAATTGCTCCACCAGCTGATAATAAAGCGATTTCATAAGAGCCTTTACCTACCAGTGCTAGTGCACCTGCATCTCCAAAACCAGCTTCGCTTAGTTCCTTTACCTTATTTATATACGATTCAGGATGATAAAATTTAATTTCCTCAACAGCAGCTTGTCGAGGTTTAATTTGGATTAATTTATCCATTAATCCGCTTACTTCAAGTAGATTTTTAAAGCGTCGTTTTGTTGCGGGATTTTCCGAATGAACATCAGTTTCGATATAACCACCAGGGGGCATAAATAAAGCACCATTCCCAGTATCATGCCAGAAATACTTTTCATCATAAATAAATGCCGTCTTCTTCAAATATAATCCCTCCACCTTTAATTTTTATTATTGCTATTTCCATTAAAATATTTTTATTAGAAACTTACTATTACCCAAGTGGGTGATTTTATAGAATATTCATAACATTTAAACTACAGAAATATATATAATTAGGAGATTAATAAGGAGGGAAATTATGACTAGTCATAGTTTGACAGCTAAGGAATACGAAAGAATTATCCATTTTTCGTCCGAAATTGCTTATCCAGTGGAAAATATACGCTTACACATTCAACATAAACTAGCTGACATTTTTGTGTATGATCAAACTATTTTTTGGTATGCAGACGATAATGGGAATTTAAGGGATCCTATTAATTACAAGCTTAGTGATAGAGCATTAATAGACTATCTTGTTGAATATCATCATTATGACTTATTACATCCGAATAAAAATGTTAATTTGTTTCGTGAAAAAAGAGCTATTCGATTAGTTGATCTTATGGCACCTAAACAGTATGAGAAATCTCCTTTTTACAGTGAGTTTATGAAGGAATATGGATATCATGATGAACTAGTAGTAGCATTACTTCATCAAGGAGTTTTTGTTGGAGTTATAGGAATGGCTCAAAAAAAAGATTCTTATAAATTTACAGCAAATGATTGCATAACATTACGCTTAGTATCAGATGTTATAGCATCTGTACTTCAACACCAATTTAATAATAAAAATGGTATCGGTCTTCTTTCCGAAAGAGAACAAGATGTTGCGATTTTAGTTAAAAAAGGGTGGACTAATTCAGCAATAGCTAAAGAATTGCATATCTCTATTAATACAGTAAAGAAACATTTGCAAAATATTTATGAAAAATACGATGTAAGTAATCGAACTCAGCTGGTACAAAAACTATAGTATTTGTTTTCCCTGCTCCTAAAAAAGAAAAAGAAATCATTTTATGGCTGCAAAATGTAAGAGAAGTGAGTATTTAAATGACATACTCACTTCTCTTAATTGGGAATTATAGGTGGATTAAGGATCACTAAATTTAATTAGGTATTATATTTAATTAAATTTCAGTTTGAATTTACAATGATCATCTCCGTCTGTTTTACAACAAACTCGGCGAACTTGATCCGTGTCCAGTACATTTTTAAACATTTCTGTCTCACAACGGCAAGCCATTTTAAACTCCTGTGCAACAGAATAGATAGGGCAGTTATATTCAATCAACTCAAAGGTTTGGTTATCTAATTGGGTAACATTTGCCATATAACCTTTTTCATTTTGTATGTTAACAAGTTCATCAATTTTTTCAGTTATTGATTTATTGTTCATTCGATTTTTGTATTCTTGAGTAAGTCGATTTTCTCTTCTCTCGAACAAAAGCTGGATGGATTTCTCACCATGAAGTTCTTCTATATCCCTAAGAAACTCAAGTGTTATTCCCTCGTAGTTTTTAGGGAAAATTTGATCCCCTTTATCTGTCAATGAGTAAACTTGAAGTGGTCGACCCATTGATTGTTTAGTTTCAGTAGATTTAACAAGTCCTTCATTTTCTAAAACAATTAGATGCTTTCTAACAGCCATATGAGTAATATTTAATAGCTCTGTTAGTTCATTAACTGACAATGAAACTTCTTTTTTCAGCAGCTCTAAAATACGATCTTTAGTATTGATTTTAGCTTTAATCATACAATTCACCTCAATTCTTAAGTAAATCCATACGATGATTTAAACCTGATTAAACTATAAAATGGGTTGGGAACTACCACACTACTTATTTATTATACTATAAAGTATAAAATGTAAAATAGGAACCATTGTCACAAATTTAAAAGCTAGTTTAAAAAAATAGAAAGTTAATAGAAATACATAAATTTTGCAAACACACTATCCAGTTAAAAAAGGTTTTAGCTTTTTAAAGAATATAGGAAAAGGATGTGAAAGATATAGTAAAAAATATTTATAGTCATCCTTTTAACTATAAAGTATATTTTAATTAGATAATGAGAACGGAATATTGTTCCTCATTTGAAAAAGGCAAATCTATCGAAAGGTAGAGACGCAAAGTCACAGATCTTCCGTAATTATACAAAGATGGCTGGGCTGCCAAATGAAGAATGGAGAAGCTACTCAGATAATACCTGAGTCTATCAAAATTCTTCCCTAATAAATTTTGGAGGGATTTTTTTATGTCAAAAAAGTATTTTATTAGTAATGTCAGAAATGTGTTGGCTACAAGTGTAATGGCAACGGCGTTTGCTTTTGGAAGTGGACAGGCATTGGCAAATGAAGAGCAGCCAGTTACTCAACAAGTTGAAGAGCAAGTTGTAGAAGAAAAAGAAGTTAAGGAAGTTGCACCTTCCGAGGAACAACAAACAACAGAAAATACTATCGATGATTCTAAAACTGTTGAAGGTGTAAACGAAGATTCATTAAGTAAAGTTGAATCTGAACCAAAAGTTACAAACGAGACTGAAGAAGGAACTAACGAAGAAACAGATGGTGAACCAGTAGTAGAGGAAAGCGAAGATACTGAAAAAATTGAAGAAGAACCTTCTTTAATACCAGGCGACTTTTTTTATTTTATGAAAAAATTAAAGGAAAATGTCCAATTGGCACTTACATTTGATGATGTAAAGGAATCAGAGCTACTAGCATCTTTTGCAGAAGAACGTATTGCAGAAGCAGAGGCATTACTTGCAGACGGTGAGGAAGAGTTAGCTAGTGAATTGCTAGAAAAAGCATTAGAACAGCAAGAACTAGCTTTAGAAAAATATGAAGAAGAAAAAGAAGCAGAACAAGAAGTTGAGGAAGAAGGAACTGAAAATACTGAAGAGACAGCTGCAGAAGAAGACGCTGATTCAGAAGGTTCTGAGCTAGAAACTAAATTCGCTGCAAATATCATTGCTTTACAAGCCGTTTTAGAAAAAATAGAAAACCCTAAAGCGAAAGAAGCAATTGCAAAAAATATCGAAAAAGCACAAGAAAAGCTTGAAAAGAAAATAAATAAAGAATTAACTAAGCAAGCAAAAAAAGCTGAAAAGAAAAGTGAAGAGCTTGAAGCTACTACTGATGAAAAAAGCTTAGAAGAAAATGTGGACGTTGAAAATAAAGAAGTAATTGTAGAAGAAAATGAAATTGATAATGATGCTGAAGCTGCAACTTCAAATCAAGAAACAACGAATGAATCAACTGTTAATACCGAGAAACAACAAAAAGCTGTAGAGGCTCAGAAGAAAGCAGCAGAAAAACAAGCTGAAGCTGTGAAAAAGGCTGAGGAAAACCAACTAGAGGCTGCAAGGAAGCAAGCAGAAGCTGTAAAAAAAGCGGAAGAAAAACAACTTGAAGCCGCAAAAAAAGCGGAAGAAAAACAGCTTGAAGCTGCAAAAAAAGCACAAGAAAAACAAGCAGAACAAGAAGCAAAGCAACAAGAGAAAATTAATAAAGCACAAGAAAAACAAGCTGAAGCTGCAGCAAAACAAGCAGAAAAGGAAAGTGAAAAAGCTGTAAAACAACAAGAACAGCAAAATAAAGAATCGGAGAAAAAAGCAGAAAAGGAAAGTAAAGGCAATGGAAAAGAAAAAGGAGAATAAAAAGTAGAAGTTTTTATTCTCCATCAAAAAATGTCCCGAAAGTATTCAAATCTATACTTTTGGGACATTTTTTAGTTTCGATTCGTTAATATAACCCCGCCAATTACAGCCAGTCCCCCTATTACTTGGGCAAGCTTAAGTTGTTCTCCTATGAAAACAGTGGCAAATATCGCTGAAAAAAATGGGATGAAATTTAAATAAATGCTTGCACGATTTGCACCAATTTGAATAACGCCGTAGTTCCAACTTAAAAAAGCAACGATGGATGCTAAAATGCCTACATAAAAGACTGCCCCTATTGTTTTAACAGACCAAATGATTGGACTATCTAATGTAATATGCTCATAAATTGCGAATGGCAATAGCATTAGTGCACCGATTGCAATACTTACTAAAAATGTTGAAAAACCTGGCAATCGATCAGCGTATTGTTTAACTAATAACGAATAAATACTCCAACAGAAAACAGCTACAATAACAATTAAATCCCCTTTATTAAATGTAAATTGCTGTAGACTTTCCAATGAACCTCCTGAAAGAATAAAAGTAACTCCTAAAAGTGAGATAGCAGTTCCAATCATTTGATTTCTGGATAAACGTTCTTTTAAAAAAATAAAGGAAAGAATATAAATAAAGATAGGTGTTGTTGAGTTCATTAAGGAAGCATTTATGGAAGTAGTTGAATAAACACCAATATAAACAAGTGTATTAAAAGCTGCCACTCCTGTTAATGCAAGGACAAGAACAATCTTCCAATGCCCTTTGAATTTTGGCCAATCTCGTTTAGCATGCTTAAAAGCAAGAGGAAAGAATACGAGAAATGCTAGACACCATCTTAAAAAGGCAAGGGTAAACGGAGGAATTTCACCTGTTACCGCGCGCCCAATTACAAAATTTCCTCCCCAAAGAATGGTCGCTAATATTAGTAAAATATATGGTGGGAATTTCATACAAAAACTCCTTCAATTTAATATATTTATTATAGCGATACAGTAATTGCTTGTTCAACGCCATTTTCATATTTCGGAATAGTTTAGAAAGAGTTATTTTATACCTCACCATAGAAGACGTTGGTTGTAGATACAAATAATCTGTATCAAAGCCCAAACAGGTACAAATAAATTTTGTACCGAAGCTTAGGACGCTGAGTAATTACGCTGATAAGTAATTGATATGGTACAATCTTTTTATCAAAGTCAGGGGGAAGTATAAATGAAAATTCGACCAAAGCGATTAAATATTGGGGATACAGTAGGCGTAGTGGCGTTAAGTAGCCCGCTTGCGATGGAAAAGCTGCCAGAAAAGCTGGAGTTTTTAGAATCACTCGGACTTCGTTATAAATTAGGCGAAACAGTTGGACTAACAGGCAACTATTTATCAGGAACAGATGAGGAACGGCTAAATGATTTACATAAAATGATACAAGATCCTGAAATAAAGGCGATTTTTTGTTTAAGAGGCGGCTACGGGGCTGCCCGTATTGCAGACCGTATAGATTACCAGCTGCTTACCGAAAACCCTAAAATCTTTTGGGGATTTTCAGATATAACATATTTCCACAACGCTTTTCAGGAATATTCAAATATCGTAACGTTCCATGGACCAATGCTGTCATCAGTTGGATCAAATCATTTTTCAGAGCTATCGAAAAAAATGTTCCAACAGCTTTTCATACCATTTGAAATTCAATACGATGCAAATATTTCCCCTCTTCAAACAATTGTGCCAGGGTCTGCCCGTGGGGAATTAACAGGTGGAAACTTGCATCGGCTAGTAAGTACATTAGGGACAAAATTTGAATTTGATGCAAAAGGCAAGATTCTGTTATTTGAAGATATTGGGGAGCCTCTGCAAAAAATAGACGGCATGCTTAATCAGCTCCGCCTTGCACGGAAGCTGGATGAGGCGGCTGGTTTTGTAATAGGCAATTTTTCAGAGCTTGAGGATGGAGCACAAATAGAAGATGTGTGGAACATTTTTGAAGAATATTTAAAACCGCTTAAAAAACCCGTTGTTACAGGATTTATGATAGGACATTGTGAACCAAACATAGCATTGCCATTAGGGGTAGATGCTATTTTAGATGCAGATTTAAAAATATTAAGGGTATTACCTGGGGTTGAATAATTAAAAAGAAGCCGTCTCAATTTGAGGCGGCTTCTAACATAACGTCTGTCAAAATTAAGATTACTATTAATCAAGTCTTGTGGGCTTTTACTATAGTTGGTTATTAGTTAAAGGTCACAAAGTAACAGGTTAAAGGTAATCGGTTTCACATTAAGTTTGCGTGGCAGGCAAAGGACAGATCGTTATGCCTCGGGTTGGAGTCTCACCTTCCCGAGGTTTACTAGAAGTAATTTGAATCGTCAAATTCAATTTCTACTTGATAATTTTTTGCGTTGATTAAGTTTGATAATCTATGAGCATCTTTTTCTAATTCATTTGCACGATTGCGATACTCAGCAGGATCGTACATCGCAACTTGATAGAAAATAATGTTGTCGCTAGTACTATATAGTCGTTCTCTTTCTTCTTTGCCGAGATCTTTATAAAGGCTGGCTTCAGCTCGTAATTGGGAAGCTAATTCAATTGCTTCAACTATCGGCAGTTCTTCCCCTTTAAAAGATATAGTATTGTCGATATTTGCTCGGTAAATAAGCTTATCAAGTGTCCGGGAGTCTTTGCGTACTTGAGCAAGTTCCTTCTCTACTTCATTAAGTGGTCTTCCAGATGGATTTGGTTTCTCCCCCTTTTCTACAACGGCATGAGAAACTAAATGAATTTCACTTATTAATTCTTGAATTTTTTTTGTCAAAATGCTCTTTAATTTAACCCCTTCTGCTAAAGGTATCTTTTTCACACAATCAGCTCCTCTAAATTGTTAATACTGGATTATCTTTTGTTAATAATTCCGTTGTATAGTCGCCGCCATTAATTTGTGTAAACATCTTACCGGCAGATTCCAGCAGCTCCTTGCATTCGTTTTCCTGCAGTGATGGGCGCAAATAAAAGATTTGAATTGCATCATGAGTTTCTTCAGTTACTGCAGTTCTTATTGAATCAACAAATGGACTACCGAAAGCCCCTTCTGCATCTTTACTAAATAAAATGTTTTTTAGCGAATTGAATCGGCCATTTAGTCCTTCATAGCCTGTTTCTTCATCGCCTAAAGCAATTTCAATATCTCCATGAATTTTTGCAATATCGTAAATGCCTATTGGAATTTCATATTGTAATGAAAAGAAATTATTTAAATCTACTGCTGAATGAAATGGAGTTAAATAGTTTTGTTTTGCAATACGACGTATTAAACTTTCAGCGGAATGGCGATAGCGGTTTGGGTCAGCGCCCAATGACTTCCAAATTTTCCGCCACTCTGCAATCCCAGGACGCTCAGTAACAGGATTTTCTTGAAGTTCTAAATATAGGTTCTCTTGATAAAGTTGTGTGCGTCCTTTTATCATTTGAGGAGATTCTGACACAATAATTTTGGTATAATGGATAATGCCGATTTTTAATTGGTCATTGGTAGTTAGAAGTGAATTGCTTAATGAAATGTTCATTGTTAAAATCACCTACTATAGTTAAATTACGCGTAATTTTGCGATGTTACCATAAATACTAACAGAAAAGGAGAAGGATGGGAAATGAAAATCGAATCTTTGCAATCCGAGTTAATTGAATACGCAAAATCAATTGGCGTCGATAAAATCGGTTTTACACATGCTTCTCCATTTAATGAGTTGAAAAACCGACTAAAACGCCAACAGGAATTAGGCTATCAATCAGGCTTTGAAGAATCCGATATCGAAAAGCGCACCGAACCAATAAGACTTTTAAATAGTGCGGAAAGTATTATTGCCATAGCCTTAGCCTACCCTTCGAAAATGAAGGATGCTCCAGTTGGAAAAAAAGGGTCGCGCCGAGGGATTTTTGCCCGCGCATCGTGGGGAATTGATTATCACGTGGCAGTTAGAGAACGCCTCAAATTAATCGAAGAATGGCTAAAAGAACGAGTGCCAACTGTCCAAGTTAAGTCAATGGTGGATACGGGAGAACTTGTTGATCGTGCAGTAGCTGAACGTGCGGGCATTGGTTGGAGTGGGAAAAATTGCTCCATCATCACACCTGAGTTTGGTTCATACGTTTACCTAGGTGAAATGATTACAAATATTCCGTTTGCACCAGATGACCCTATTGAAAATGAGTGTGGCGACTGTACACTTTGCTTAGACGTTTGCCCAACAGGTGCTCTAGTAGAAGCAGGTCAATTGAATGCTCAAAGGTGTGTCGCATTTTTAACGCAAACAAAAGACTTTCTGCCAGATGAATTCCGTACAGAAATTGGAAATCGGATTTATGGCTGTGATACTTGCCAAACTGTATGTCCAAAAAATAAAGGGAAAACGAATTGGATACATGAGGAATTTAAGCCTGATCCCGAGCTGGCAAAACCATTGTTACAGCCATTATTAAAAATTTCAAATAAAGAATTTAAAGCAAAGTTTGGTTCAATGTCTGGCTCATGGCGTGGGAAAAAGCCAATTCAGCGAAATGCAATTATTGCATTAGCACATTTTAGAGAACAGTCTGCAGTACCAGATTTAATTGATGTGATGAAAAAAGATGAACGACCAGTAATGCGCGGTACTGCTGCTTGGGCAATCGGCAAAATTGGGGGTCCGTTAGCAGAAGAAGCCTTATCAAAAGCTTATGAACAAGAGAGTGATGAGGACGTGCTTCGTGAAATAGAAAAAGGAATTAAACTATTAAATGTTTCATTATAATAGAAATTGTTTAGAAGAAGTATAAAATTTTTTGAAGAGTGTCTAACTCCAGCACCCGGCCCCTCGACATCGCGGTCTGCTCTCGCTCGAAAGCTAAAAAAGCTTCACGGATTCAGGCCCCGCAACACATGGATGTGCAAGTGCCGACAATGCCATACGATGTGACGTTTTATCGACACGGGGCTAAGCGGAGTGCTTACGCTTTTCTAAGAGGGAAGTGTCTAGTTTGCCATTGCATATTGTGTTATATCAACCTGAAATACCTGCAAATACAGGAAATATTGCGAGGACCTGTGCAGGAACAAATACATCATTGCATTTAATCCGTCCTTTAGGATTTTCAACTGATGATAAAATGCTAAAGCGCGCGGGTCTTGATTATTGGGAGCATGTTAATGTCGTATATCATGATTCGCTAGAAGACTTTTTGGAGTATTCAAAGGATGGCGATGTGTATTTAATCGAAACATATAGTGATGAGCCATTTACGACTCATGATTTTAGTAATCGTGAGCGAGATATTTATTTTATGTTTGGGAAGGAAACAACAGGTTTACCAAAGGATTTCGCATATGAACGCCGGGATATGTGCTTGCGTATTCCACAAAGTAATCATGTTCGTTCGCTAAATTTATCGAATACTGCAGCCATTGTCATTTATGAAGCTTTAAGGCAGCAAAATTATCCAGGCTTGAAATAAAAAAGCATTTTACTTCTACAAATGTAGGGGTAAAATGCTTTTTTATTTGCTTCATCTCAACATTTTAGCCATTGAGCTAGTGTAATAAACTCATACTTATAGTTTAATCTAAATCATTCACCCTCTAAAGTGAAGATGATTCGAATTCCAGAAGGATCAATAGTAGAAAACGCTTGGCTGCCGCCAAAATTAGGAGCCTCTTCAAAGTGCTCTATTTTTGCTCCGATTTTTGTTAAACTATCTTTAATTTGTTCAGTCTGTTCAAGATTATTTAATACAAGCGTAAATGATTTTAATCCAAGGCTATTTACTGGTGCAGGTGCCCCATCAGCGCTGTTCCAAATATTAAGCCCAATATGATGATGATACTTACCTGTTGAAATAAATAGAGCTTGAGTTCCGTAGCGCGCTACAACTTCGAATCCTAATCCTTCAGTATAAAATTTTTCAGAGTCATGTAAATTTGCGACAGAAAGATGGATATGTCCCATTACTGTCCCATTAGGGAGCCCATCCCACAAATTATTGGCATTAGCCAAAATCGAAGGGATATTGAGTTGTTCAGTTACCATATGGACTGTTGAATCACCGTACCAAATCCATTCATCTTCAGGTCGATCTGAATAAACTTCGATTCCATTTCCATCTGGATCATTTAAATATATAGCTTCACTAACATGATGATCTCCAGCACCTATTCGAACATTGTGCTTTATAATATGCTGAATAAAGTTTCCTAAATCTTTGCGGGTCGGTAAAAGGATTGCAAAATGATAAAGACCTGTTTGACCGTTTTGTAAAGGCTGTGCGTTTGGTACTTCTTCCAAAGAAAGAATACTATCTGTACCATCGATTGTTAAAATTGCTGTATTTGTAGTTTGTTCAAGCACTTTGAATCCAATAATCGTTTTATAATAATCAACTGAACTTTGTAAGTTTGATACTTTTATTTGAACATGGGAAACATAATTGTTAGGCTTTTTATGAAAATGTGTAGGCATATAAAGGCCTCCTTGTTTTTTAAACTAATGAAAACATTAACATAGGAAAAGAGCAAGCGCCTTGCTTGAAAAGTTAAAAAGGCGATAAGTTTATAAAAGAGAGCGATATTGTCACTAATATGGGCGATAAATTCACAAATTAGAGCGATAATTTCACAAAATCGGGCAATAATAAATCAAAAATCTCTACAATAGAATAAAAAAGAAGAAGTGACAACAATAGTTATCACTCCTTCTTTTGAGATTATTTTTCTGAAGTATAGTCACCTTCGTAGCCAGCTGTGAAGATAGCAACTAGGAAAGCTACAATAACACCAAGAATTAATAATAAGTTCATGGAAGTATCCTCCTCATGTTATAAAATCTCTATTTTTAGTATAGCTCATAGATAACAACTTTACTACATTAATTTATGTCTATAATGGTTCAGAACTTATTACTTGGCGGCATCATTATATATTTACTTGATAGTCCTTTAGATCCTCGCGGAGTTTTGCTTTTAAAAATTTACCTACAGATGTTTTCGGAATTTCGTTTATAAATACAACATCATCTGGCAGCCACCATTTAGCAAATTGTCCTTCTAAAAAGCTTATTAACTCCTCTTTCGTAGCGTCTTTCCCTTCTTTTAATACAACACATGCAAGGGGACGCTCTTGCCATTTTTCATGAGGAATAGCGATTACAGCTGCTTCAAAAACGGCTTCATGTGTCATTAATGCGTTTTCCAAATCAACAGAAGAAATCCATTCGCCACCGCTTTTAATTAAATCTTTTGTTCGGTCCGTAATCTTTATATATCCTTCAGGAGTAACTACTGCTATATCGCCTGTATAAAGCCATCCATCTTTAAATGCTTCTACTGTTCGTTCATCTTTATAGTATTCATCTGCAATCCAAGGACCGCGAATGCGAAGTTCACCCATTGTTTGACCGTCCCAAGGAACCTCGCCAGCTTCATTTACCACTTCTGTGTCCAATAAAGATACAGGTAATCCTTGTGTTGCACGAATATCTAATTTTTGTTCTCGAGTCCAATCTTCCATTTCAGAAGTATAGGTTGATAAAGAGACAATTGGTGTTGTTTCAGTCATTCCATACCCAACGACAAAAGGAACATTAAATTTGTCTTCAAATGTTTTAATAAGTCCTTTTGGAGAGGCAGACCCGCCGCAAACAACTGAGCGAAGAGATGATAAATCTCTCGGATTTTTCTCTTGCTCTTGAGCAACACCTAGCCAAATAGTTGGAACGCCAGCAGTAACTGTAACTTTTTCTTGTTCGATTAAATCAAGCAGTAGAGAAGGTGTGAACATAGGACCAGGTAGAACTTGAGTAGATCCATAGTTTACAGCAGCAAACGGCATTCCCCATGCATTTACATGGAACATTGGCACAATTGGCATAATGACATCTTTTTCACGAATACCCATGCTATCACTTAAACCAAGTGCAAGACTGTGTAGTACTAAACCGCGGTGTGAATAAACGACACCTTTAGGCATGCCAGTAGTTGCGCTTGTATAACACATGCCAGCAGGGGAGTTTTCATCTAAATCTTCAGGGAAAGCAAAGTTATCATCTGCTTCCGCTAATAGTTTTTCGTATGAGTAGACATTTGGGAAAGTTGATTCAGGAACTTCCATATTATCTTGCATTACAACAATATGTTTTACTGTTTTTAAGTATGGAATCGCTTTACTAAGCAGTGGGAACAAGTCCCCATCAATTAATAAAATTTCATCCTCGGCGTGGTTGATGACATAAATAATATGTTCAGGCGAAAGGCGAATATTAACCATATGCAAAATTGCCCCTGCACAAGGTACAGCAAAATAAGCTTCTAAATGACGATGATGGTTCCAAGCGAATGAACCAACTTTTGTCCCTTTTTTCATACCTAGTTTTGTTAATGCAGCAGCAAGTTTGTGAGTTCGCTTTACATATTCCTTGTACGTAATGCGGTGTATTGTTTCAGGGCTTGTTCTAGAGATGATTAATTTGTGAGGAAAATATCTCTCTGCACGTTTTAAAAAGCTTGTTAATAGTAAAGGTGTTTCCATCATAACGATCAGCTCCTTTTCAAAAATATTCCATACAAAAATTACGTGACCATGATAAAAAGGTCTTTCTTATTAATATATTTATAGTTCAAGAGTCTTAGAACGAGAATGATGGTAGAAATTAAATATATTTTTTTGAAATTTACTAAATAAGAATCTATTTTTCCAACGAAATTAAGAAAAAATTAAATAATTAAGCATATCTTTTAAGTAAAGATTACAGTTCATCGTATAATGGAAGATATTGAAAAAGGGGAGTGAGCAATTTGACAGTTATACCATCAAAAGTTTTAACAAATGGAGTGAATATGCCTTACTTAGGTCTAGGTGTGTTTAAAATGACTGATCCTGAGGAGGCTATTCAAGCAGTTTCAAAAGCCTTAGAAGTTGGGTATCGTGCAATTGATACAGCAGCACTTTATAAAAATGAGGGAGAGGTTGGAGAAGCAATTCGCAACTCTCGAGTTCCTAGAGAAGAAATTTTTGTTACAACAAAAGTATGGAATTCAGATCAAGGTTATGATGAAACATTACGTGCATTTGAAACATCATTGGAAAAACTTGGGCTTGATTATATTGATTTATATTTAACACATTGGCCTGTAGAGGATAAATTGGTGGATACTTACCGTGCAATTGAGCGACTTTATGAAGAAAAGTTGATTCGTGTACCAGGTGTATCAAATCATCATGCACACCATCTAGAAAAAATCTTCGCTACAGCGAACGTGAAACCTATGGTAAACCAAATTGAACTGCATCCTTATCTTACACAATTAGAGCTGCGTGAGTTTTGTAAAGAAAACGATATCGCTGTAACTGCATGGTCGCCTCTTGGACGTGGAGGAGTTTTACAGGATGCAACGATTACAAAAATCGCACAGCAATTAGAAAAATCAACTGCTCAAGTAATCCTGCGCTGGCATTATCAACATGGTATTATTTCGATACCAAAGTCTGTTACACCAAGCCGAATTGAAGAAAATATGCAAATTTTTGATTTTGAGCTTTCACAAGAACAAGTGGCCCAAATCGATAAATTAAATAAAAATCAACGTTTTGGTCAAAACCCCGACAATTTCCATTTTGATTTCTAATCGTTAGAGTAATTATAGGTTGACTCTCTTTGGGTCAGCCTTTTTTAATTGAAACATTGCAATGGCAAAACATACGCAATTGCAGGCAGTCATCTGAAATTTATCGTTAATTATTAATAGTTGACGGGTAATCGTTCTAACACTACAATGAGTAATGTGAGGTGAGGTAATTTGAAAATTCGAAAGTTTAATATGCAGGAAAGTGGTTTAAACCGCTTTTTCGGACCTCTAGAGGCAAAAATTATGGACATCCTTTGGGATAATGAACAGATGACGATTAAGGAAGTTCAATCAGTTCTCGAAAAAGAAAAATCTACAAATTTTAATACTGTAATGACTGTAATGAATCGTTTAGTGGAGAAGGGAATTCTTGATCGGAAAGTTGTAGGAAGATCCTCATATTATAATCCGATTCAATCAAGGCAGGATTTTTTAAATACACAATCAAAAGAAATGACACATGAGTTAATGGACGAGTTTGGAAATGTAGTCGTTAGTCATATGTTGGATGCACTTGAGGATGTTGATGACGATCTTGTAGCAAAGCTTGAATTGAAGATTAAAGAATTGAAAAAGGATAAACGCAATGAATAAATGTCAATCAACAAAAATGTTCTTCTTGTCTATTGTCATATCTGGAACGATTTTAATTCAAATGATTGCCTATTTAATTGCTCTATTATCTGGGACAAATTTAAATTTTAATATTATTGAAGTATGTCAAAATACATTAAAAATGATAGGTTTAACTTCACTTCAATATGCTGTTGATATATTAGTTTTGTCCACTGTTCTTTTTTCCTTATGGAAAATTGGCACCCAAATAATCCATACGATTCGTTTAAAGGCAAAATTACATCAATATGAAAATAAAAAACTATCAGAAGAATATAATTATCGTTACGGAACTGGAAAAGAGGACTTTATTGTCATTTCTTATCCTGTTCCAGTAGCTATTACAATAGGATTTATTTCCCCTAAAATTGTTCTGTCAACAGCATTAGTTGCAGTGCTTAGTGAAGAGGAATTAGAGGCGGTTATTTTTCATGAGATGTATCATAAGAAGAGCCATGATCCTTTAAAATTATTTTTACTTTCAATTAGTGCAGCAATATTACCTTACATTCCTATTTTAAAATGGTTTAATGAAAATTACCGCATTATTCAAGAAATTATGGCGGATGAAAATGCAATTGAAAAACAACAATCAGCAATTCATATTGGAAGTGCATTATTAAAAATGCTGAAAGTAGGAAAACTAGATTCAAAGTCTTTTGCATATGCCTCCTTTGCTGAGTCTTCTGTAAATTATAGAATTGAATATTTGTTAAACCCATTACAAAGTAATCAAATTAAGATACCTTTGGTTATGGCGATGTGGTCACTTATTGTATTTAGCTTAATTTGCATTATTTTTATTTACGCTTTAATTTAGCGTAAATTTTTTACCTAATTACACTACATAATGTAGTTTTGAGGAGCGAAATATTATGTCAAAGAAAATTTTTTGGATTATCGGTATCATAGCTGTCTGTTTAATCGGAATCATAGTGTTAACAGATGTTAGTGAAAAGTCAGCAGAGCTTTCATATGAAAATCAACCATTTGTTGGGGAAGAATCTGCACCTGTAGAAATCGTAGAGTTTGGGGATTATAAATGCCCGCATTGTGCAGAATTCAATAATACTCTTTTGCCTCTTATCCATGAACAATTTATAGATACAGGGAAAGCCAAGTTTTATTTTATGAATTATGCATTTATTTCAACTGATTCAACAACAGCGGCAACATTTGCAGAAACAGTTTATCAAGAATTGGGAAATGAAAAATTTTGGGACTTCCATGAACACTTATTTGCAAATCAAACAACTGTTGATGGAAAAGAAAACTTTATGAGCGAAGAATTTCTCGAAGCTGTTTTAGCTGAAGTAGCAACTGCTGAAGAAACTGAGCAGGTGATGCAAGCATTCGGTGAAAATAAAGGAAAAGATGGCCTTGAGAAAGATATGGATATGGCCAATAGTTTAGGCGTTAATTCAACTCCATCAATCTTTATCGGTGGAAAAAAGTTTGAAGGAATGACAATGGATGATTTCGCCAAGATGGTAGATGAGGCTGCTAATGGTCAATAAATCAATTTTACTTGCGTGGATTACATCGATTATTGCTATAAGTGGCAGTTTATTTTTTAGTGAACGCATGGGATTTGTACCTTGTACACTTTGTTGGTACCAACGAATTTTAATGTATCCACTCGTCATATTTTTAGGAATTGCGTTCTATCGAAATGATAAGGAAATATATAAATATATTTTACCGATTTCTTCTATTGGCGTGTTAATGGCTGCATATCATTATGCACTGCAAAAAATCCCTTCAATGAATGAATTTAGTGCCTGTACAAACGGCGTACCATGTTCGGGCCAGTATATTAACTGGTTTGGATTTGTGACGATTCCATTTTTATCACTAGTTGCTTTTACTATGATTACAATTGCTATGGTCATATTGTGGAAGCGTAAATAAAAAATTATGGAAATAAGGCCTGGTGAAATATGAACAATAAAAAGAAAACAAGGACGGTCGTTCGATTCTTAATACTAATCGTTTTATTTGGGGCTATTATTTTTACTATCTACTCTAGTTTAACAAAAGAAAAAGTTGAAGTTTTACAAATTGGAGATGAAGCGCCAGATTTTGAATTAATAGATTTGAACGGCGAAAAACATCGTTTGTCTGAATATAAAGGGCAAGGCATATTTTTAAATTTTTGGGGAACTTGGTGTGAGCCATGTAAACGGGAATTTCCTATTATTGACAGGCAATATCATGAGTATAAAGAGAAAGGTGTACAAGTGTTAGCTGTCAATATAGCTGAGTCCGATTTTGCTGTTCAAAATTATATCGATAGTAAAGGTTTAACTTTTCCAGTAGTAATTGATAAAAATAAAAGTGTTATGGAAGCATATAATATTAATCCATTGCCGACAACATTTTTAGTGAGTCCAGAAGGTAAAATAGAAAAAATAATTACTGGTGAAATGAATGAAACGATGATAAAGCAATACATGGAGCAAATAATGCCAGATGAACTGTAAATAGTAAGGGGGTGTCTCAGGATGACACCCCCTTTTTTAATTAATGTTTGAACGGCCATATCTCATATAGTGTGGTCATTATCCTTTATGGTAATTGTTTTGTTTAAAAATGGATGTTCAAATTCAAGCTGAATGGCATGCAGCTCATAGTCTCCTGATGCTGTTTTTCTAGCATTATACATTGTGTCCCCTACAATTGGGTGTCCGATATGAGCCATATGAACACGAATTTGATGTGTACGGCCAGTTTCAAGAACTAAATGAACAAGGCAGGTATTTTTAAACCGTTTTACTACTTCAAAATGGGTGACAGCATGCTGGCCAGACTTTGAAACGACACGTCGGGTTGCATGGTGGCGGTCCTTTCCGATTGGTGCATTAATCGTACCACTTTCTTGTCGTATATTGCCTTGCACTTCCGCTTCGTAAGTCCGAATTATAGATTTTTCTTCAATCATCCGGTCAAAAATTGATTTTGCAATTGGATGTTTTGCAACTAATAATAATCCTTTTGTTCCGCGGTCTAAACGGTGAACATGCTCTGCATACTGTCCACCGTTTTTTTGAATATGTGCAATAACCTGATTCATGCATGTATCTTTGTCTTGTGGGTCATTTGGATGAGTTGCCATCCCTTTTGGCTTTGACACGATTAAACAATGGTCATCTTCATATTGAATAGCTATGTCAAAAGAATCTGATGGTACGTAGTTTGACTTTGGTATATCAAATGTAAATTGAAGAATTGTTCCAGCTTCAAGATTATCCTTCCATTGTACTGGTGCACCATCTTTAAAAGTAACCGCTTTAGCCATTCGCAATTCATGGACAATCTTTTTCCCCAAACGCCACTTTGATCGCAGCAATTCTTCTATTGTTAATCCATCTTGTGTTATTTCATATTGAAACATCTAGTACCTCCAATAATATCGTAAAAAAGAAGACAAAGCCGATTTTCGACCTTGTCCTTCAGTTTATCCTTATTTTACTTGTTCTAAAAAATCATAAATAACTTGTTCTTTGTCTGAGTAATCACCAACAATGCGACTTACTTCTTTGCCATCTTTAAAATAAATTAAAGTTGGTGTATATTCCACGTTGTATTCATCCCAGCCTTGGTCATACTCCAGAATGTTTAATTGGTCGATGTGTACACCTACTTCATCTGCAATAGGCATTAATGCTGGTGTCATTTTCATACAGTGTGGACATTCAGGGCTAAACATATAAGCAACAACAGGCTCTCCAGAAGCAATTTTTTCTTCTAATGCTTCAGGCAGTATAATATTTTGATAATTTTCATTATCAAGCAAATCAATTGTTGATTGTCTTAAATTATCTGTTCCATATGGATTATCTTTTAATTTATTTTGATTCGCTAAGTTTGTAAGTAAAATGATTACGATAAATAATACTACAACAACTGCACCAATAATTCCTAATTTCTTCAATTATTTATCCCCCTTTAATTGTTTAATCATATAAAAGCTTGTAATGGCGATTAAAATAAATGCTACTCCAGCTAAAAATGGAATCGTAATAAATCCTAAAACATTAATATATTGTCCTGTACATGGAACTCGTCCACAAGCCGGGGCTGAATCCGCTAAAAAATCCAGCTTTTGAATTCCGTAATGGTAAATAGAAATAGCACCGCCAATACATGAGAAAACTGCAGTTGTAATCGCAATACGAGCATTTTTTTGTATGTAGGCTATCGTTGTCATAATGACAATTGGGTACATTAAAATACGCTGATACCAGCATAATTCACATGGTTCATAGCCGCGCACCTCGGAAAAGTAAAGGGACCCCAGTGTCGCTACTAATGATACAAGCCATATAAATAGTAAACTATTTTCTAGTTTTTCATTCATTACGCATCTCCTATATTAGATTCTATCGCTGTTTTGATTATAGAGTGTTCATAAATAGAAGTAAATTAAATTGAATTCAGTTCTCACTAACTATTATACACTGAAAATCCTTTTAACTTTGCCTAAATTTTAGAATGTAAACGAAACAAATTTCATCCAAAAGTATGAGTAGAGAAGAAATGCAGATATATTAGGTTCAATGATATGATAAAAAAGAATAAATTAGAGGTGAATCGGACATGTCTGTAAACGATCATTCCAATATTACAATTTTAAAAGAAATCGCCGAGCTATTGAATGAAGAAACCGAAATGATTCCTATGTTGAATGGAGCGTTAAGTAAGTTTTTAAATGGTACGAAATTTGAGACGGGTTGGATTTTTTTCATTAATGAAAAGGGAAAGTCGGAGTTGGTTGCTCATGAAAATTTGCCCGACGCCCTTGCCTTTAATCATTGCCAGCATTTAAGCAAAGGCGGCTGCTGGTGTGTTTCTAGATATCGAAATAATGAGTTAAGAAAGGCGTCTAACATTATTGAATGTCAACGAATTGAAGCTGCTATTGAAGCGGATATCGGGGATCATGCGGGCATTACCCACCATGCAACAGTCCCGCTGCAATCAGGAGATGAACGATTCGGCATTTTAAATGTTGCTACTCCAAACACGATTAGCTTTTCTGATGAGGAGCTTGAATTGCTTGAGTCAGTTGCATTTCAATTAGGTTCTGCAATTAAACGAATTTATTTAACAAAACAAGAACAGGAAATTGCTTTAGTACAAGAACGGAATCGACTTGCCAGAGATTTACATGATTCAGTAAATCAACTTTTATTTTCAGTAACGCTGACTGCTCGTGCAGGTATTGAAATGAGCGAGCAACAGGAAATTAAAGAAACCTTTAAGGAAATTCAACAGCTAACACAGTCTGCGCTGACTGAGATGCGGGCACTAATTTGGCAATTGCGGCCAAAAGGGCTTGAGAGTGGTTTAATCGAAGCAATAAAAGCGTATGCAGAGATGTTAAATATAAAACTAACTGTAAATGTTTCCGGGGTTATACAATTCCCATCTCGTATAGAAGAAACATTATTCCGAATTACACAAGAAGCATTAAACAATGTTAGAAAACATTCAGGTGTTCAAGAAGCAATTATTTATATAACTGTTACAGCCACTGATATTTTGCTTGTTATTAAGGATGAGGGAAGAGGATTTGTTATTGACCCAGAGTTAAGTATCCCATCAATCGGCCTGCAATCGATTCGGGATCGGGCAATTGCAGTTGGCGGAACTGCAGATTGGGTTACTGAAATCGGCAAAGGTACGGAGCTTTTAGTCCGTCTACCATATTAAGGGGGGAAGAAAAATGATTCGAGTTTTAATTGCAGATGATCACCATGTCGTCCGTAGAGGTTTATTGTTCTTTTTAAAAACTCAAAAGGATATTGAAGTTGTTGGGGAAGCAAAAAATGGACAAGAAGCTGTAGAACTTGTGGAAGCATTGCAGCCTGATATCGTTTTAATGGACCTAGTTATGCCTGAGATGGATGGAATTCAAGCAACAAAAAAAATAAAATCAAAATGGCCGAATATAGCGATTCTTATGCTTACTAGTTTTTCTGATAAGGATCATGTTCTGCCTGCTATTGAAGCAGGGGCGGCGGGCTATCAATTAAAGGATATTGAGCCAGATGATTTAGTTAACTCGATACGCCAAATAATAAACGGTGAAAATATTATCCATCCCGCTGCAACTTCTCAATTGGAAGAAACACTTCGTGAAGAGGAAAACTTGCCGCATGTGAAAAATGCTCTTACCCCAAGAGAACGTGATGTTTTGGCTGAGCTTACGAAAGGGAAAAGCAATCGGGAAATTGCCTCATCGTTATTTGTTACTGAAAAAACAGTTAAAACACATATATCCAATATCTTTACAAAATTAGAAGTACAGGATCGTACACAAGCAGCTCTTTACGCTGTTAAGCATGGGTTGACGGAGGGCAGTGAACAATCGATATGAGTGTGTAGTGGAAAAGTGTTCACTATCCTATTATGAAAATCGTTATAAAACACAGTAAAAAACCTACCTAGTAGCACGAATACTCGGTAGGTTTATTTATTAATTAGACTGCGATTTTTTATTAGAAATGATAATCCTCTTCAGTAGCAGTTTGAATCTCATGTGGTTCAATATGGACAAGTACTGTACTAAATGGATTAAATCGTTTGACAGTTGACTCAATTTTTTCTGTTATTCTATGGCTTTCCCAAACATTCAAGTGTGGATTAACTGTTACAGTAACATCAACAAAAGTCATATTGCCATGAGTTCGTCCTTTAAGATCCAATAAATGAATTACTCCGTCTACATTTTGTATAAGGACTGATAATGTTTCTGCCTCTTCTATATCAAATCCATCCGTCAATGTTTGAACTGATTCCCAAAAAATTTCAATGGCAGTTTTAATGATAATAATGGCAACAATGATTGCAGTGATTGTATCAAGTATTGGAAAACCAATAATGGCTCCAAATATCCCAATTGCCGTACCGATACTAACAAGTGCATCAGAACGATTGTCATATGCTGCTGCTTTTACTGCCGAGCTATTAATTTTCTTAGCTAATGATAAATTGTATCGATAAACACCGTACATGACAGCTGCACTGCCTAATGCGACGTAGGCAGTTAATGGGGCTGGAGTTTCTTGGGCAGGATTCCACAAATTCATTACAGAGCTGGCAAGCACCTGCAATCCAACAATCATCATAATAAATGAGGCAATTAAGGCCGCTATTGTTTCTGCACGAAGATGACCATATTGATGGTTTAAATCTGGAGGTCTTTGTGAAATTCTTAATCCAATTAAGACAGCAACCGATGCAATAATATCTGTTGTGTTGTTAAGACCGTCTGCTTTTAATGCTTCGGATGCCCCAAAATGGGCGATAATGAGTTTAATAGAGCTAAGCAAGAGATATGTACCAATTGATAGCCATGCGCCTTTTTCCCCTGCCCGTAAATTTGTATATAGCTCCACAATGTTTCCTCCCTACAAAACTTTAGAACATGATAAAACGACTTTCCAAGTGCTGGAAAGTCGTTAGTTTATGTTTAGTCTTCTTTTATTTCTTGGTCTTCTTCTGATTGATTTTCTAATTCTGGCAATTTTGTTACTTCAATGTAAAGAATATGATGGCCATCTAATTCTTTAATTTTAAATTCATATCCTTCAAAATCGAAGCTATCTCCTTCAACTGCATCAAAGCGTTGAGTTAAGAACCATCCACCGATTGTATCGATATCATCATCTTCAATATTAGTTCCTAACATATCGTTAACTTCTTCAAGCAACATTTTTGCGTCTAAAATATAGTGGCCACTACTAATTTCTTGAACTTCAGGGATCTCATCCTCATCGAATTCGTCTTGAATATCACCAACAATCTCTTCAATGATATCTTCGATTGTGACTAGTCCTGATGTACCACCATATTCATCCATTAAAATTGCCATATGGATGCGTTCCTGTTGGATTTTAAGTAATAAATCACTGATTGGAACGGTTTCGAAAACACGAATAATTGGCTGCATATAATCAATAACTGGTTTATCACCATTTGCTGGATTTTTTATAAACGCAGTTAATAAATGTTTTAAATTCACTAGCCCAATAACATGGTCTTTGTCGCCATCTGTTATTGGATATCGAGTATACTGTTCTACACCCATTACATCAAATACTTCTTTAACTGTTAAATCTTTTTCGATGCTAACAATTTCAGTTCGAGGTACCATAATTTCCTTCGCAGTACGATCAGAGAATTCGAAAATACTATTTACGTATTCGTATTCAGAGTGGTTAATTTCTCCACCTTTATAGCTATCTGCTAAAATCATGCGAAGTTCTTCTTCAGAGTGAGCTACTTCAGATTCAGAAGCCATTTTATATCCGAATAGACCGGATAAAGCACGTGCTGATCCATTTAATGCTCTAATAAAAGGATACATAATATTATGGAACAACAATAATGGTCCTGAAAGATTTAAAGTAAGTTCTTCTGATTTTTCGATGGCAAACGTTTTAGGTGTTAATTCCCCTACGACAACGTGTAAGTAAGTTACAATTACGAAAGCAACAACTATTGAAAGTACCCCGGATAATCTAGGATCTAAATGAAACATCTCAAATAAAGGATGTAAAATTAAATCGAAGGTAGGTTCACCTAACCAACCTAAACCAAGGGCAGTAATTGTAATCCCTAGCTGACAAGCAGATAAGTACTCATCTAAATTTGAGATAACTTTTTTTGCTTTCATTGCCTTTTTATTGCCTTCAGCAACTAGCTGATCAATTCGTGTTGTTCTTACCTTTACAATTGCAAACTCAGTTGCAACGAAAAATGCCGTAGCAGCAATTAACAAGAAAAATGCTGCCAACCTAATGGTTAACTCTACTATGTCTACGTCCAAATACATTCTTTGTTCCCGACCCAAATGAGGGGAGCGAACAAAGAGTACACCTCCTATAATAAAAAAATAATTGAATAATACAATGATAAAATATTTTAATTAAAAATACAAATTGTGAACGCGTTATAAAAAAGAAAATTTTGATTATTTTATAAAGTATAAGATTGTTAAAGTTATAGATTTAGATTGACTAAATATTTAACTGTTTCCTATATAGCTTTGCCAGTTATCTAAAAATTATTGACATTCAAATTTGTTGTGCTAATGTTAATGACATAACAAAAAATGTAAGAAAGTTATGGTATAGGTTATGACAAAAAAGCCGCCAGCAAATAAAATCATAGCCTAAGCCTGTATATAATTTTCTTTCATTTAGCTTAAACGCGCATAATTTAAGCATGGGGATACAAGCACTAGCTGCTTGTATTCCTTTTTTTCTTAAGAGCAATCAATATCATATAAATGCTACTAAAGAATATTTAAAATGTAATATTACTTAAGGTCATTCACGCTGGCCGCAGCCGACGTGTGAGCTAAAGTCTGCGATCGAAAATCGCAGACTTGGATCTCACACTTTGGCTCCTGCGGCATGAGAGGCGTGAATGAAAATCTATTTTGTTGAGAAGATAACCTACTTAAAATATATTCAAAATAAGTGATACATTATTTACTTGCTCTTATAATTAGAAACAATCTTTTTAGTCATACACATGAAAAAGCATTAGTTCGTGGACCATTTTTTCTACTGCTTCTTTTTCATTGGCGTCTGGGGTAATACCCAACCACTTAATCCCGCCATCTTTTTTATACTCTGCATTATAATATTGCTGTTTATAGTAGAATGATATAGCCCATCCAGGCAATTGCGTATTTTCATATAACGGTTTGAAGCTAAAGTGCTGAATCATTTGAATCCCCCTTGCAACATTCTAGTTACGATTTATCGTACTAAATGTTTGCAAGAAAGGCTAACATTATCTTTAGACTACATACCTTTGCTATAATTGTGGAAGAGTTTGAAAGAAATGAGAGGAATTATATGGAGAATGCAGTAATTACAATAATTTTCATGGCAATCGTCGGAGCTGCAATAGGTGGTTTTACAAATTTCTTAGCCATAAAAATGTTGTTTCGACCATACAAAGCAATTTATTTAAAAAATTGGCGGCTGCCATTTACACCTGGTTTAATCCCCAAACGGCGCGGAGAGCTCGCTAAACAATTAGGAGTTACAGTTACAAATTATTTATTAACACCTGAAGTCTTTCGGAAAAAATTATTTTCTGAAGAAATTCGCAGCTCCGTCTTAACGTTTGCTCAACAAAAAATTGAGAAAATGATATTTACAAACGACAAAACGATTTTGGATTGGTTGAAGCTTGCGGGCTTTGAACATTTGCCGCAAACAATCGAAAACAATGTGGATATTATAATTGATGATCAATTTTTAAATATGAAGAATACATTATCTACAAAGACGATTGAACAGCTTTTACCTAGCAACATGGAACAGTATATTAATAAAAAAATCCCAGAGGCTGCATCATATATATTAGAAAAAGGAAAAGAATATTTTACTTCATCTAAAGGTGAGATGACGATAAAAAATATGATGGATGATTTCTTAGAGTCTAAAGGTTCTTTTGGTGGTATGATTCAAATGTTCCTTGGAGATTCATCTAGTATAGTAAATAAAATTCAACGTGAAATCATAAATCTATTAAATGCACCTGGAACAAAAAATTTATTAGTTAGCATTTTCTCGCAGGAATGGGATAAAATTAAACAGCAGCCTGTTATGAATTATTTAACAGATGTTGATTTTGAACCAATTTTAAAAAATATTCAATCATACGTGAAAAAAGAGCTTGCCATCCATGATAGATTGAACAAACCAATCAATCATTATTGGAAAGACGGCAATGAATATGTCAAAACAAATCTGTTGCCAAATTTAGTTGATAAAGGTTTTGCACAAGCTGAAAACAAACTTGAAGATGTGCTAAATCGTTTAAACTTGCAGGAAGTAGTAAGAGAACAAGTTGATTCATTCCCACTAGAAAAATTAGAAGAACTTGTTATCAATATTGCAAACAAAGAGTTAAAAATGATTACCATTTTAGGTGCTGTTTTAGGTGGTCTAATAGGAATTATTCAAGGTTTAATTGTTTTAGTTTTAAATTAAAAAATGAGAGTAGGTAATCAATTGATTAACATTTACAATGACATTAACAAGTTAGAAGCAACTTTGCGCCAAACGGAAGAGTTTAAAGTGCTAAAGGAAACTGTTGAAGCAGTTCGAGCGGATGAAGAGGCTAAAAATTTATTTACAAACTTCCGCGATATTCAAATGAAACTACAGCAAAAACAAATGGCTGGTGAACAATTGCAAGAAGATGAACTAGTTTATGCTCAAAAAGCCGCGCAATTAGCACAACAAAGCACGAAAATTTTAGCAATGCTGGAAGCAGAAATGGCACTAAGTAAAGTAATAGAAGAAGTAAATCGCATCTTAGTAAAACCAATTCAATCATTATATGACGGGTTGTAATCTATACTTTTTTATTTAATAAGAATGACAGTTCAGATGTCTTCATTCTAACCACACAAGTTTGTGTGGTTTTTTTATTTTTAATTCAATAAAATAGTATAAGTGCTAAAAATTCAACACGCGTAAATATAAGTGAAAACCGCGTAAAAAGTAATGAAAATCACGTAAATAATTGTGCAATCTGCTTATATAAGAAGTGAAATCGCGTAAAAAATCAAATACGCGTAAATATAAGTAAGAACCGCGTAAAAAATAGTGAAAATCACGTAAATAATTGAGCAATCCGCGTAAATAAGTGTTGAAATCGCGTAAAAAATCAAATACGCGTAAATATAAGTAAGAACCGCGTAAAAAATAATGAAAATCACGTAAATAATTGAGCAATCCGCGTAAATAAGAAGTGAAATCGCGTAAAAAATCAAATACGCGTAAATATAAGTAAGAACCGCGTAAAAAATAATGAAAATCACGTAAATAATTGAGCAATCCGCGTAAATAAGTGTTGAAATCGCGTAAAAAATCAAATACGCGTAAATATAAGTAAGAACCGCGTAAAAAATAGTGAAAATCACGTAAATAATTGAGCAATCCGCGTAAATAAGAAGTGAAATCGCGTAAAAAATCAAACACGCGTAAATATAAGTAAGAACCGCGTAAAAAATGCTGAAATTTAAACCCGTATAAATAAACAGAAAATCACGTAAAATACCCTCGCAAGCATAAGAGGTTTGTTATATTAAGATGAAATGCTATAATTAACGTTTGGAATTTAACAATAAGATTTTTAAGGAAAGAGAGTTTAATCATGAAAAAGATTGAAGTAAACGAACTGTTTAAAGAAGATTGGAATCGTGTGTTAAATCATATTGCAAATTTATTTTTTGAAGACTCTAAGATTGTTGTAACTTCAGATGATGCTGAACTTTCTTTTCGTTTTCAGCATTCTATAGATAAAGATTTTACCATCCATACAGCAAGTGAATTAGTTGCTGAAGGTCAAACATATACAAGTACTTACTCAATCCGTTATGAGACAGAAGGAACAGAAAAAGAACAAGGCATTCGTATGAAAAGAGCTCTTTCTCACGTTATGCTTGATGTACTTGAGCAATATACCGGCATGACGCAGCAATGGGGAATTTTAACTGGTGTTCGCCCAACTAAGCTTTATCATAAATACCGTAAAGAAGGATTAAGCGACGGCGAAATTTTTGCTATTTTAAAGAAGGATTTCCGCATCTCAGATTCTAAAATTGCTTTAATGCGTGAGATTGTCGAGCGCCAATTGGTTACAATTCCTGATCTCGATGAAATTGGAAAAGAACTCTCTGTTTATATTGGTGTTCCATTTTGCCCGACAAAATGTGCTTATTGCACATTCCCTGCCTACGCTATTGCAAGCAATCGAAAAGCGGGTCGTGTTGAATCATTTATAGACGGACTGCATGTTGAAATCCGTGCAATGGGGAAATGGTTAAAGGAAAACAATATGAATATTACATCTGTTTATTGGGGTGGAGGTACGCCAACTTCTATTGAAGCTGATGAAATGGACGCTCTATATAAAACGATGTTTGAATCCTTTCCAAATCCGGATAAAATTCGGGAAATAACAGTAGAAGCAGGTCGTCCTGATACAATTACGCCTGAAAAAATAGCGGTCCTTAAGAAATGGGGAATTGACCGTATTTCTGTAAACCCGCAATCTTATACAGACGAAACATTAAAAGCGATTGGTCGTCATCATACGGTTCAAGAGACAATCGATAAGTTTTGGTTATCGCGAAATTCAGGCATGAACAATATTAATATGGATTTAATTATTGGGCTCCCCAACGAAGGTATTGAAGAATTTCAGCATTCTCTAGATGAAACGGAAAAAATGCAGCCGGAATCTTTAACTGTTCATACATTATCCTTTAAACGTGCATCTGAAATGACACATAACAAGGATAAGTATAAAGTTGCAGATCGTGAAACTGTAACAAAAATGATGGATATGGCAAGTGATTGGACAAAGCAAAATGGCTACAAACCATACTACTTATACCGACAAAAAAATATTTTAGGTAATTTAGAGAATGTCGGTTACTGTAAACCTGGTGAGGAAAGCATTTATAACATTGTTATCATGGAAGAAGTACAAACAATTCTTGGAATTGGCTGTGGTGCTTCATCTAAATTTGTAAATCCAAATAGCGGAAAAATTACTCAATTCCACAATCCAAAAGATCCAGCTGCCTATATCATGACATTCGAGGATGCAATAGAGAAAAAGATTGAGATGTTAAATGCTCTATATAATGGCATCATTGTAGAAAAATAATAAAAAACTCAGGGATCCCTGAGTTTTTTTTTCAGAAATGAAGGATAGAAACTATGAAAAAAATAATTATTTTGTTTTTAAGCATTTTATTAGCTGCTTGTTCAGATGGCAGTTCGGTTGAACAAACACACAGTACAGCCAATAATATTTCAGGGAAAGCCATGTCAGTACATTTTATTGATGTTGGACAAGGAGATTCAATTTTGATTGTAGGTCCAAATGGTAAAACGATGCTGGTTGATGGAGGAACGAAATCGGCTGGCGAAGATGTTGTTAGTTATTTGAGTAATCAAAATATAGACCATCTGGATTATGTTGTTGCAACTCATCCAGATGCAGATCATATTGGTGGATTAATATCAGTATTAAACTCAATTTCAATAAATAATTTTATTGATTCAGGTAAGCCTCATACATCTGCAACATATGAGGAAATGCTATACGCGATTCACAATAAAAATATTCCTTATATAATACCTAAAATAGGTGATGAAATAAAATTAGATGAGGAAGTCGCAATAAAAGTACTACATGCAGATGAACATGCTTCAGATAACAATGAAGCGTCTATCGTTTTAAAAGCTGAATATGGAGAAGTTTCATTTCTTTTAATGGGTGACGCTGATATTGACATGGAAAAGAAATTGATGGCAGCTCAAAATGTTAAAGCCACTATCCTTAAGGCAGGGCACCATGGTTCTAATACGAGTAGTTCTTTGCCTTTTATCCAAGCCGTAAATCCAGAAGCTGCAATATTGAGCTATGGTCAAGATAATTCTTATGGACATCCCCATGCTGAAGTGATTAATAATTTAAAGAAAGTTAATAGCAAAATTTATGGTACAGCCGAATCAGGAACAATTGTAGTAAAAACTAATGGGAATACATATCAAGTATTAGCTGATGAGTGGACGGGAATCGGCGCATCTAATTCAATTGTTCAGCAAAATACTAATAGTACTGGTGAAGTAGTAATTGACAGTAAGAATGTAGAGGATGAAATTGTAGCGATTAAAAATAATGGGACGGAATCAGTGAATTTAATGGACTGGCAGCTAGTTTCAGTGGAAGGTAATCAAATTTTTAATTTCCCGAATATTACATTACAACCCGGGGATACCATTTATATTACAAGTGGTCCTGAAGCTAAAGAAGGCAATGGTTACATTCAATGGACTCGTCGACAAATTTGGCTTAATTCAGGCGATGAAGCAAGACTTATTAATCCGGAAGGGGAAATTGTAAGTGAACTTCAATAACTATACATTAGACCGCTTTGAAGGAGACTACGCAATCTTTTTGAAACGTCCAGAAGAAATAGATCAGCTCCTTATTCATCGTACAGAAATCGATGTACCAGTAAAAGAAGGCGATATTGTACAAATTACGGATGATGGTGAAAAATACACATTCAAAGTACTAAAAGAAGACACAAAAAATAAAAAAGCAAGTATTGAAAAAATGATTGATGAATTAAAAAATAAAAATAAAATTTAGTAAAAATGTCGATTTCCCACAAGCCTTGTGAGAAATCGACATTTTCATTTCCTTTATGAAAATTTACTGTTGAATTTTTAAAATTGGTTTTATGACAGAACCATTTTTTGAAGCTTCAAATGCTTCGTTTATTTGGTCGAATTCAAAATATTTTACTAGTTTATCAAATGGAAACTTGCCTGCTTTATAATATTCCACCAGTTGAGGGATAAATACACGGGGTACTGCATCGCCCTCAATTACACCCATCATTGTTTTTCCCTCGGCCATTAAATCATTATGAACATCTATAGTCATTTCTGGTGTTACACCAACAATTGCTGCTGTACCAAGTGGTCGCAGCGCTTGTAAACATTGCCGTACCACTGGGGGAACTCCTGTTGTATCAACCGCATAATGAGTGCCGCCATTTGTAATTGCTTTTATTTCTTTTACTACATCTACTTTTGAACCATTAAATGTATGCGTTGCCCCTAGTTTCTTTGCTAGTTCTAAACGACTATCATGAACATCCACTGCTATTATTGTTTTACAGCCAACAATAGCCGCAGCCATTATAGCACTTAATCCAACTGCTCCTGCTCCATATATTGCGATTGTTGATCCAAATTCGGGTTGAATTCTATTTAACACTGTTCCTGCACCTGTTTGGATACCACATCCTAATGGACCAAGCAACGCCAAATCTACATCTTTATCTACTTTCACGACATTGCGTTCGTGTGAAATGGCATAAGTACCGAATGATGATTGTCCAAAAAAAGTTGAAAGGTCTTTTCCATCTTGACTTAAACGATGAGTATGATCGTCATTAATTCCTCCGAAGTTCAAGTCGTTAAACGTTTCACATACAGTAGGGTGGCCTGTTAAACAATTTTCACAATGTCCACAATGTGCAAATGATAGTACAACATGGTCCCCAGGTTGGATTGTTGTTACTCCTTCACCTACACGTTCAACAATTCCAGAGCCTTCGTGTCCGAGAACTGCCGGAAGTGGAGCAATTGCTGCATCACGTGCAACTGCGTCTGTGTGACAGACACCAGAAGCAACAATTTTTACTAACACCTCGTTTGATTTAGGATCTGCTAATTCAACTTCTTCAATTTTAAAGGGTTCTCCTTGGGCGTGGGTAATAGCTGCTTTAATTTTCATAACTACCTCCATTAACAGAAATTTCTGTAATAGTTTAGGCAAATAGTTATCGTATTATAAATTTTTATTAATAAATTTTACTCTTATTAGTTATATTAAAAAAATCCCAAAGGTTTCATAGTAAACCTTTGGGATATTCATTAAAGATTAGTTTTTAATAAATAAATCAAATATGTCGCCAAAATCTTCAGTATTGTATGTTTTACTATTTTCTTGCAACCATGTATTTGTAAACTCGACGATTGATTTAAACGAATCAGCTGGGGATGTTTGCCCATGACCTGTTGTTGCAAGACTTCTTGTCGCATACTCTAAGCTATCTAATGCATAATTTCTATTTTTCTCGTTTTCTCTCATGATGCGTTCAATTGTAATTAAACTTTTATATAAATCTCTAATCTTCTCAGCATAGTTTTTGTTAATATCGAGACTTAATGGAGTTTCTCCAATCGTAAATTTAATCTCAACATCAAGATCGATTGTTCCTGCTGTTTCAAGAGAGACATTGCGGATTGTGTTGAATTTATAATCATAGCGTCTTAAAGTACGCTTTTTGCTGACAGCAGAATCTCCATCAACGTGGATTAGTGCATAGTTTGTAAAGCAATATTCGTCTGCTTTTGTTTTGATTAGAAAATAAATTTTTTCTCCTTTTTCATGCAATACATAATCATCTGATTCAGTTTTATCGTAGTCTTGTGGTTCAATTACTTTCCCAATATCCGATAGTCCAAGTGCATCTGAAGCAAACTTTTTTAACATAGAATCCCTCTCCTTATTTGAAAAAAATAAAATTTTTGAATAATGGCTAGCGTATGCCAACGAGCATCTAAAGTTAATTTACCGGTCCCCGATTGGCACAAAGGTATTTTATGCATACAGGAGTGTGTAGTATGACTTTTTTCCAAAAGCTGTTCACAAAGGGAAAACTATAAACACTGCTCCTGAGATGGTACAGCCATTTTCGTAGAAAACTGTCGTCTCGAATCAGACGACATCTTTATTATAACGAAACTTTAACGGTTATCCTAACAATTCTGAAAATATGTTAAAATAAATATAAGAATACTATAAAAATACATAGGAGAATTTGAAATGTCAATAAATACCATCATATTTGATTTAGACGATACATTATTATGGGATAAAAAAAGTATAAAAACAGCTTTTGAGAAAACGTGTGATTATGCAGCACTCAAATGTGATGTAGACCCGGCAAAATTAGAAGAAGCGGTTCGACAAGAGGCTCGACGCCTTTATGAATCATATGAAATATATGATTACACTGTATTAATTGGAATTAATCCTTTCGAAGGGCTTTGGGGAACTTTTGATGATCCAACTGATTCATTTCAGAAGATGAAGGGAATTGTTCCAGAGTACCGAAAAAATGCTTGGACAAATGGACTAAATGCTTTAGGTATAGACAATGCTCAACTTGGTGCTGAACTAGGAGAACACTTTGTTGAAGAGCGCAAAAAATCACCTTTTGTATATGAAGATACTTTTGCAGTATTAGATGCGTTAAAAGGAAATTATCAATTAGTACTATTAACAAATGGAGCGCCAAGCTTGCAAAATTTAAAATTAGAAATTACCCCGGGAATTGTACCGTATTTTGATCATATTATTATTTCAGGTGATTTTGGTAAAGGGAAGCCAGATGCATCGTTGTTCGAATTTATGATGGACAAAGCAGGTATTACTGCAAGTGAAGGAATTATGGTCGGGGATAATTTAAATACGGATATTTTAGGCTCCTCTCGAGTTGGCATGAAAAACGTGTGGATTAATCGAGAAGGAAATATGAACAACTCACAAGTTACTCCAACATACGAAGTAAAATCATTAACTGAATTTAAAGAGCTTCTAAAAAGTCTATAAAAACAACAAAGCGAAATGATGAGATAATAGTCATTTCGCTGTTTTATTAAAGAAGAAGTATAAAATTTTTAAAGAGTGTTCACGGAAGAAGCACAGCCCCCGAGGTAATTTGTGTTCCACGGAATAAACGAAAATCTTCTAAATTTTTACCTTTACAACTTAATAAGAAAATTAATCTTTAACAAAGCGTTTCGCACTTTCCTATTACTCAATACTAATATTTGTGAAAAGCGGAATGATTGCAATAAGTAGAGCTAAAATAAAAACTGCAATTGAGCCTACTTTATTTTTTTCTTTCCAAAGCGTAATTGAAAAACCAACCGAATAAATTAACATTATCATTATGATTACCCAAATGAATACATTCAAATTTAATCTCTCACTTCTTGTAAATCTGGCAGTTCACTTTGACGACCGAACTCGCCAAACTTGATTTCTACTGAAATATTTACTTTCATACTTGGATATGTTTTCACCCAGTCAAAATTATCATATTCTGGAATTGTCAAGAATTCCTTCCTTCCTATTAGCGACCAACCAAATGGTTGACCTTTAAATTCCTCCTGCGTTCTCTTTACAAGATTATTAAATTTACTTGTTATTCTGTCATCTAAATATTTCTTTAAGTAATCTCTTTTTTCTTTGTTTTTTGCATAGTTAACCATGCTGTGGTTTGATAAAACTTCAATATAAAGTGGAATAGTAACGTCAATAGTAGGAGTTCCGTTTTTTAAGTTCATTTTCACTTTATTTTTACTTTTCTTCATAATTCTGGTGGTAATTCGATACTTTTCATTAAATGGATCAGGAAATGTTGTTAACATATCTTCTGCATTTAAAGATTCATTTAATATGGTAGAAAGCCGTGTTTCTTCACTATTTAGTTTTCCAACCATTTTACCTTCCTTAAAAACAGCTGATCCGCTAAATTGAGTATTATTTGTTTGTCCTTCTGTTATCAACTCTCCTGCTAAAAATTGATCTTCATCACCATGGTTTTGTCCGGAATTATTCCTCTCGGTTGTTCCATAAATTGCTAAATAGAGATCGGCATCTGCTTCGGTTATCCTAAAATATCCGTAAAGTCTTGAATCAGGTATATAGCCCTTTTCGATGCCATCATCAAGTATTAATTCAAAATATTTATGGATTCTTGTCTCGAGTTTAGGTTGATTTTCTTTTAAGAATCACTTGCATTTTCTTTTGTTACGATAAAACGTGTACTACGTTTAATTTCTCTATCTTTTGTAGCATCATACATCCATCTTATTAAATCCTTGTCCTTTGCTAATTCCTCTGATACTAAAAAGACACCTAATTGGCTATATGTTATTTCTTTTGCAACTACAGTATTTGCCATATCTTTGGCAGATATCAAATCGTTTGTTTGGAATGTAATAATTTCTCGTGGCGGTTCGTTACTTGAGCCCCCTTCTTGCTTTGAAAGCTCTGGATTTGTAATTAAATAAGTAATTTTAATTTGATTTTCATTATCGCCTTTATCTAAACCGATGGCAATTACATATGCTCTTTCATCTATTTTTGTTTGATCCCAGCATCCACTTAGGATTAGCAATAGAAATAAGAAATAAATAATTTTACTAAGAGGTTTTTGTTTTTTCAGGTTTAACATCCCCTTTCAGTTTTGCCAAAACCCATAATAGGAAGGGTAATAACAAAAATATAGGAGTTGCGGTGTGTAGAAGAGCTACTCTTAAATAAAAAATAGAGAAAGTTGGAGTCTCTGGTATTGAGCCTAAAAGTACGGTTACGGTTGCCAATGTAGGGATGATATATTCAAACTGGCGTATTTTAAATATCGTTCCAAAAAGTAAAGAGCTAATATAAAAATAAAACGCAAAGCGTGTAAAAGTAGAAAGCAGCCAAAAAGGGAAAAACAAGGATTCCACATTAGTTAAAAAACCGAATTGAATATATCGGATAGCCTCATGAAATGGATAAATAAAGTGATTAATAATGCAAGTAACCGTAAAATTCTTATAAAATTTCCGTATAAGAATCTCAAATAGTAGTCCTCGGAAGTATGGAAAAATGACCAAAAGGTAGCGGGCAGCACCAAAGAAGATGGGGAATTTTCCATCAATAAAACGATGAAGCCATCTTCAATAAATGAAGCTGCTCGGTCAGGTCTTTCAGTATATAAAATGGTTGGGAAAATGGAATTTTTACGTTCTTCAATATATTGTTCCATTAATGAAAGATTTTGAATTGAATCGACTTCTATGGAATTAACTTTTTCTTTAATAGTATTTAGCAATTCATTATTAACTAAATCTTTCTTATAAACTATATACAATTCATTTTTTGAAGTTTGGGAGACAGTAATTACTTCAACAACAAGATTTTCACTCTTAATTTTTTTCCTGATTAATGAGATGTTCGTGCTGCCTTTTTCATTAAACGCTTCTTTGGGACCTTTTAAAACAACCTCATTCTCTGTTTTTTCAATAGCTCTGCCTTGAAAGTTGCTGGAGCCAATTAGAAAGGCTTCCGAATATCCATCTACAAGAAGTGCTTCATTTCCTTTATTTATTTCCGACAGCACATCTTCAATTTTTTCAAAGGTTTTAATTGATTGAGCGGAGACGATATTTTCTATATCTTTAGAATCATCATTGTTTGAAAGTAAAGGCTCAATAACTTGTTTCTCAATTATTTTAGAATCTGAAATTGTACTAATATAAATAATTGAGGCTTTTTTGTTTAAACCGCCAATTAAAATGTTGCGGATTTTTATATCACTATTTAAAGGTATGGAATAAATCGTTTTTAAAATTTCAATTGTACTTTCTAAATTAGGGTCAATGCTTTTTTTCTTTAGAAGAGAATTTTGTTCTAATTGTTGATGCTGTTTTGATTGATTATCAAACAATTTTTTGTTTCCCCTTTTTTGTTTCTCTTTGCATACATTTCATTTATTTTGCTCTTAGAAAGAAAATTTATGTATTCATACCAAACTTATTGAGCCAATAAAAAGAGAGCCAGCAATATATGCGTGGCTCTTAACCGATTTAATATAAAGTTATAATGTAATTGCTTTTACTTCATCAATATTTTCAAGTTGAGCAACATATTCCAAGTCTAATGCCGTAACTTCATTATCAATTGTAAGCATCATTACAGCTGTACCGCCTACTTGATCACGTCCTACTTGCATTGTTGCGATGTTAATCTCTTTTTCAGCCAGCTTTGTTGCTACACGCCCGATTGCACCTGGTTTGTCAGTGTTTTTAATGTATAATAAGTGACCTTGTGGAATCACGTCTACTACATAGTTTTCAACTTTTACGATACGAGCACCTAAACCATTCAGTAATGTACCAGCTACTGAATGCACTTCGTTTTCAGTTTTTACTTCAACTGTAATTAAGTTAGTGAAGCCTTTTGCTGTTGTTGTTTTATGTTCATTAATTTTAATGCCAACACGCTCAGATAAGTAGCGTGCATTCACATCGTTTACGTGTTCGCCATGGTTTTTCTTTAATAGCCCTTTTAATCCGTTTGCAGTTAGCGGGCGAACATCATAATTTGCAACTTCACCAGCATATGAAATGTTGATTTCTTTTACTGGGCCAGCAGTAACTTGAGATAAAAATGCTCCTAATTTTTCAGCTAATTCAAAGAATGGCTCTACTTGTGCAAGCAATTCTTTTGGAATTGACGGCATATTAACTGGGTTTGTTACAGTGCCTGTTTTGAAGAATTTAATAATGTCGTTAGAGACGTCAACTGCTACAGATTCTTGAGCTTCAATTGTTGACGCACCTAAATGTGGTGTAGCAATTACTTGCGGCAACGTTAATAGTTTGTGATCTGTTGCAGGCTCTTCAACGAATACGTCAAGGGCTGCACCTGTTACTTTTCCTTCTACGATTGCATCGTATAGGTCATCTTCGTTAATAATACCACCACGAGCACAGTTAATAATACGTACGCCATCTTTCATCATAGCGAATTTTTCTTTGTTAATTAAGTTGCGTGTTTCAGGTAATAATGGAGTATGCACTGTAATAAAATCTGCAGCTTCGCAAATTTCTTCAACTGTTGCTTTTGTTACGCCAAGTTCTTTCGCACGTTCTTCTGTTAAGAATGGGTCATATGCCATCACTTCCATACGTTGACCTTTAGCGCGGTAAGCAACTTCTGCACCGATACGGCCGAAACCAACAACACCTAAAGTTTTATTTTTAAGCTCAACCCCAACATAAGATTTACGATCCCACTTACCATTTTTTAATGAATTATAAGCTTGAGGAATGTGGCGAGCAAGAGACGTCATCATTGCAATTGTATGTTCTGCCGCAGAGTTTGTGTTTCCATCTGGTGCGTTAACTACGATGATCCCATGTTCAGTTGCAGCAGCTAAGTCGATATTATCAACACCAACACCCGCACGACCAATTAATTTTAAATTTTTAGCAGCTTCAATAATTTCACGAGTAACTTTTGTTTGGCTGCGTACAAGTAAAACATGTATGTCTTCGATTTTTGCGATTAATTGTTCTGCTGTAAGACCTGTATCTATAATGACATTTAAGTTTAGTCCAGTTTCCTGACGAAGAGGGAAAATACCATCTTCACTTAACGGGTCAGCGATAAATACGTTAATTACATTAGTTGCAGTTGTAGTTTTTGTTACCATTGATTAAAACTCTCCTTTAAAAATAATTTTTCCAAATAATTTTGATAATTTTGTACCTAAACCACTAGCTCATCTTGTGGAAAGGGTAATAAATATAAAAAGCCTTTCACTCCCTACAATTATGTAAGGGGCGAAAGGCTAACTTAACATTACTTACGCGGTACCACCCTTTTTCGTTGCTGAAATACAATAAATATTTCAAACAACCTCGAAAGCAAATGCGTAACGTGCATGATTCGGATATGGCATACTACAATTTCCGCCTATCAATTCGGGAGTGGAACTACAGTCATTGAAAACGCTGATTTACACCAACCATCAGCTCTCTTTAGATTCCAAATGAAGGAGCATGTCTCCGTCATAATATTTTTTCGTTGATTTAATTGTTAACATCATAATCCCAATTGTTCAGCTTTGTCAACAGATTTTAATAAAAAAATTAAAATTCCTTATGAAAACGCTTAAGTAAACGTTAAAAACACGAACATTAAACAATTTAAATGCGAATAAAGTTCGTATAATAGAGTTTTTCTAATTTTTCAAAAATGACTATCACGGTTGTGATTTCCTGTTGAGAAATCAGAATATTATAGCGATTATATCAAAAATTCTCGTTAGAAAAATGTTCAGTAACTTTGTGAATAAAGCGAATGATAGCTTTATAACATGAACAAAAAAATAACTTGCAATTAAAGGGAAATAAAAAGGGAATCAAGAAGTTTTATATTAACTTTTACAAAGGGGTGGAAGTGTGAAATATGATGTCATTATTGTTGGGGCTGGACTTGCGGGATTGACAGCGGCATGTGAGTTAATTGACGCAAATAAAAATGTATTAATTGTTGATCAAGAACCGGCAAATTCAATTGGTGGGCAAGCCTTTTGGTCATTTGGAGGATTATTTTTAGTTGATTCACCTGAACAGAGAAGACTTGGAATAAAAGACAGCAAAGAGCTGGCTTGGCAAGATTGGCTGGGAACTGCAGGGTTTGATCGATTAGATGATGAAGATAAATGGGGATATCAGTGGGCGAAGGCGTATGTTGATTTTGCAGCCGGTGAAAAGTACCAATGGTTAAAGTCGCTTGGAATTAAATTTTTTCCTGTTGTAGGTTGGACAGAAAGAGGTGGCTCTTTGGCAGGGGGGCATGGAAACTCTGTTCCTCGTTTTCATATCGTATGGGGAACAGGCCCAGGACTTGTCGAGCCTTTTGCAAAAAAAGTAGAGCAAGCTGTAGAAGTTGGGAAAATTCAGTATAAACCACGGCATAAAGTGGATGAACTTCTTACAACGAATGGCTCAGTTGTCGGAATTCGAGGAAAAATTCTTGAAGAAAGCTCTATTCAACGTGGACAAGAAAGTTCCAGAGTAGAAATTTCTGATTTCGAATATTATGGAGATGCTGTCATTGTAGCAAGTGGAGGAATAGGAGCGAATTTAGAGCTTGTTCGAGAAAACTGGCCAACTAGACTTGGTACGCCGCCTAAAAGTATGGTATCGGGAGTGCCCGCTTATGTAGATGGAAGTATGTTGAAAATATCTGCAAATACTGGCGCGCGAATTGTAAATCGAGATCGCATGTGGCATTACACAGAAGGACTAAAAAATTGGAATCCGATTTGGAAAAACCATGGGATAAGAATATTACCCGGTCCATCATCTATGTGGTTTGACGCATTAGGAAACCGATTTAATGCACCTAACTTTCCGGGTTTTGATACATTAAGTACTTTAGAAGCGATACAAAAGACAGGTTATGAATATTCCTGGTTCATATTAACAGAAAAAATTATCGAAAAGGAATTTGCTTTATCTGGCTCTGAGCAAAATCCTGATCTTACAAATAAGAGTATAAAACAAATATTAAAACGTGTATTGCCAGGACCTCCAGTACCTGTGCAAGCATTTAAAGACCATGGTGAAGATTTTATCATTGCTGATAGTTTAAAAGATTTAGTGGATGGGATGAATAGACTTGCGGGCAATGAACTAATTGATTTTATTAAGATTAAGGATCAGATTCTTGCAAGAGATAGAGAGATGGATAATAAATTTACAAAAGATTTGCAAGTGATGGCAATTCAAAGTGCGAGAAATTATGTGGGAGATAAATTAATTCGAGTAGCTAAACCGCATAAATTACTTGCCCCTGAAAATGGTCCGCTTATTGCTGTTAGGCTAAATATTTTAACACGAAAAACGTTGGGTGGATTACAAACAAACTTAAATGGTCAAGTGCTTAATGAAGCTGGAGAACCAATTCAAGGATTATTTGCTGCGGGAGAGGTGAGTGGATTTGGTGGAGGCGGTGTTCATGGTTACAGATCGTTAGAGGGTACTTTTGTTGGAGGATGCCTGTTTACAGGAAGACAAGTTGGGAAATATTTAAGTAAATAAAGGAAAAGTGAAACAAGAAATTGAATATAGTTACTGAATGAACGTTCATTAATTAATTGGGGGTGGTCTTTGTGGCATATGAAACGATAAAAGTTGATATTGCAGATAGACGTGCAACTTTAACGTTTAACAGACCGAAAATAGCAAATGCAATGAATTTATTAATGATGCAGGAGTTAGCTGATTGTTTTGAGTTTTTGAAGGACAATCCAGAAGTTCAAATTTTAGTAATAAAGGGAGGAGGAAAAATATTCTCAGCTGGTGGAGACATCAAAATGATGATGACATCAGGAGATCCAGTCGACTTTGAAATTATTATGGGTTACATAACTCGAATGGTACTGGCTTTATACCAACTGCCGATGGTGACGGTAGCTCAAATACAAGGTGCTGCAGCAGGGTTAGGATTTAGTTTGGCACTTGGGTGCGATGTAATTGTTGTAGAAGAAAATAGTAAGCTTGCAATGAATTTTATCGGTATTGGACTTGTCCCAGATGGCGGTGGTCACTTCTTTATGAAAGAGCGAGTAGGTATAACTAAGGCAAAGCAATTAATTTGGCAAGGCAACATTATGGAACCAAAAGAAGCTTTAGATTTAGGATTAATTGATCAAATTGTTGAAAAAGGGGAGATGGAAGCTACGGTAGACCAGATAGTTGGTAAATTCCTTGCGTCTCCTATTTTAGCGGTACTTGAAACTAAAGCAATTTTGCATGCCCAAAAGCTGCCAGAGCTTAAAAAAGTTTTGGAAATGGAAGCAGCTGCTCAATCGAGAATGAGAAAAACAGATGATCACTTGGAAGGAATTAAAGCCTTTATAGAAAAACGTACACAGCAATTTAAAGGTAAATAAAAAATCGAGGCGGTTCGAAAATTTGGATCGCCTCGATTTTTGAATTTATATCGTATTATATTTCATTTGTGAAGTTACCGCCCTGATTAACAATATCGCCCATGTTTGTGAAGTTACCGTCCTGATTAACAATATCGCCCATGTTTGTGAAGTTATCGCCCTAATTTATGACAATATCGCTCTTAAATATGAAATAGAATAAGCTTCCCTGAAGAATTCACAAGTCGATGGGTTTTATCGGCTACTGCCATTTCTTCAATTTTTTTTTGTCCTTCTACTTTTGCCAGTGCTTCGCTTTCAAAAGTCCATACTTCATCGAATAAAACTTCCCCTGTTTTTTCAAATGCTGTAAAACGATAATTCTCCATAGTATCCAACCCCTTTAGATAGAAGATATTAACATTATACATAATATATTGAGATAATTCATGAAAAATATCGATTTATCGATGTATTAAAGGAATATTAGTTTTATATAGAGTTCATTATGTTTTCAATCGTTTCAGTTGTGTTCCCATGTTACAATAGAATTAAGAAAAAGAGAATAAAAAGTAATAAACGAATAAAGGAGTGTTTGCTTATGAAAGGAATTACACAACTCCAAGCGGGTGAGCCAGTTAATCAGTTTCTATTAATTAAACAAGCTATAAAAGGAGTTACAACAGTAGGAAAACCTTTCATGACACTCATCTTACAAGATAAGAGTGGGGATATAGAGGCGAAGCTTTGGGATACAAATGAAGAGCATGAAAAAATTTACCAACCAGAAGTAATTGTCCATATTGGTGGAGAAATTCATGACTATAGGGGAAAAAATCAACTTCGCATTAAGCAAATAAGAGTTGCGAAGGCTGATGAAGGAATTCAAATTAATGATTTATTGCCTTCTTCTACTACCCCTAAAGAGGAACTTTTTGAGGAGTTAACACAATTTTTCTTTGAAATTAAGAATCCTAGTATTTCTAGAATTACTAGATATTTAATTAAAAAGCATCAACCTGAGCTAATAGTTTTTCCAGCTGCATCTAAAAACCACCATGATTATGCTTCAGGTTTGCTCGATCATGTTGTATCAATGCTGCGGCTTGGAAAGACGATTTGTGACTTATATCCGTCCTTAAACCGTGATTTAATTTATGCCGGAATAATTCTGCACGATGTAGGTAAGGTAAAGGAACTTACAGGCCCTATTGCAACTTCTTATACAGTAGAGGGTAATTTATTAGGCCATATTTCAATTATGGTGGATGAGATAGGTCAAGCAGCAAAAGAGTTGGGTATTGAAGGTGAGGAAGTAGTAGTATTAAAACACATTGTTCTTTCTCATCATGGTAAAGAAGAATGGGGAAGCCCGAAAAAGCCAATGATTCAAGAGGCTGAAATTCTTCATTACATTGATAATATTGATGCAAAAATGAATATGTTAACAAGAGCATTGTCAAAAACTAAACCTGGCGAATTTACAGAAAGATTATTTGCATTAGACAATCGTTCATTCTATAAGCCAACGTTTGAATAAATAATTTTGAAGGCATCCCAAAGTTGGGGTGTCTCTTTTTTGATTACATACGCTTTGGCGGTCTATAAATTAAAGGTTCTATAATAAATGTTGGGGTTTTTAAACAATTTCTAAAATAAAAATGCACAACATCACCTATTTTACTATACTTGAATTGACGAGAAACAAGTAGTAAAGGTGAGTTGTGCAATATGAATTTTAACATGCATTTACCAGGATTAAAAGGAGTAAACCTTGAGGAAATTGTTGAACAAGAAAATAGAATTTTAGTGTATATTTCAATACCCATAAAAGAACACATTTGTCCAGCATGTGGTGAAAAGACGTCGAAAGTACATGACTATCGAATGCGTAAGATTGGGCATCTTCCAATGTGGGGACGTTCAACGCAATTGATGTATAAATGCCGCCGTTATCGTTGTATTTGTGGGAAGCGATTTGCCGAAAAGGCCCCATTTGTTGAGCGTTACCAGCGTTTTTCTAAGGAAACAAATCAAGCCATGATTATTCAATCGGTTAAATCAAAAACATTTAAAGATGCTGCAATGATACTCAGTACATCCATTTCAACGATACTACGTAGATTCAATAAACAGACAAAAGCAGCGTTACCAGAAGGGTTTCGTTTACCAAAGGCGATTGCCATTGATGAATATAAAGCAGATACAGATGCCGGGGAATATCAGCTAATTATAGCAAATGCGGAAACACATGAACCAATTGATATTTTGCCGAATCGGCGACTACAAACGATAAAAACATATTTACAAAAATATGGACAAGATGTAGAAATTGTTGTGATGGACATGAATGGAAGCTTTAAAGCAGCTGTCCATCAAGCATTAGCAAAGCCAATCATTGTAGCGGATCGATTCCATTATTGTCGTTATATTCATTGGGCTTTAGATGACGTCAGAAGGAAAGTTCAAAAAGAAATGCATGCTTATGATCGCAAAAAATGTAAACGTATGCGATTTGTTTTACATAAAAACTCTGCAAAATTAACAGAAGATGAGCGTTGGTATTTAAACCGTTATCTTGGATTATCACCTGAATTAAAAAAAGCCTATGAGTTAAAAGAAGCGTATAAAAAGTGGTTTACACAAGCTAAGGAAGAGAAGAATATTCAAAAGGTGAAGGAAGGTTTAGAAGCGTTTTACCGCAAGGTAGAAGAGGCAAACATTCCATCTTTTATAAAACGTATTCAAACGATAAAAAACTGGCAGGTAGAAATCTTAAATAGCTTTGTCTTTAACTATTCAAACGGGTTTTTAGAAGGTATTAACAATAAATCAAAAGTGCTCAAGCGAAATGCTTATGGCTTCCGCAAATATGAGCACTTTAAAGCAAAAATATTATTAGGTCACATGTATAGAAAAATAGGGTTGTATGTTGGGTGAGGGAGCGAAGCGAGCCGCGACCTACCCATACATTCCTTCCTCGCTACGCTTCGGAAGAAATGTATGGGCAGGAAAAGTTAATCTTATACTCAAATTCTCTTGTTCTCTCAAGTGTTACCCCAACATTTGACAAAGGACCAAATTAAAAAGATTGAAAAGTAATATAACCTTATATATACTTTTATAAATGGAAAATGGAGGATATAAAATTGAATTTACCAAATTGCCTGAAATGTAACTCACAATATACGTATCAAGATGGAGAGCTTTTCATTTGTCCAGAATGTGCATATGAATGGACAGTAGATGAGCAGGTTGAAGAAGGTTTAGTTGTTAAAGATGCAAATGGCAATATTTTAGTAGATGGCGACGCGGTTGTGGTTATGAAGGATTTAAAAGTAAAAGGGAGTTCATCTACTTTGAAAATAGGGACGAAGGTAAAAAATATTCGATTGGTTGAAGGAGATCACAATATTGATTGTAAGATTGATGGGTTTGGTGCAATGAAATTAAAATCAGAGTTTGTAAAGAAAGCTTAAATAAAGAATACAAGTATCATAAACGCAAAACCCTATGCTACTGGGATTATTCAGAACAAAACACACCGCATAAAAGTTACACGGTGTGTTTTGTTTATTATTATTTTATTATTTAGCTTCTTCTTTAGTCTCTTCTTTTGAATCTTCTTTAGCTCCGTCAGAATCTGATGATGTTGTGTAGTGATCTAAAGCTGCTTTTAAGTCTTCATCTTTAATATCGATATCAGCTTCTTTTACTAACTCTTTGATTTTTGCATTCCAGTCGCCTTTAGTAGCTGCAATTGCTTCTTTAATTTCATCTTTTTTCTCTTCTAAAGTGCCGTAATCTTTAACTTCACGCTTGTCCGTAACTTGGATAATATGGTAGCCGAATTGTGATTTTACTGGTTCACTAATTTCATTAACTTCTAATGCATAAGCAGCATCGTTAAATTCTGGAACCATTGAGCCAACAGTAAACCAACCAAGTTCTCCGCCGTTAGAAGCTGATCCATCTTGAGAATATTCTTCCGCTAATTTAGCGAAGTCTCCACCATTGTTAAGCTTCTCAACTACTTCATTTGCAGTTTCTTCATCTGCAACTAAAATATGACGGGCATTTAATTCATATTTACCTTGTTCATAGTAGTTTTTAATTTCTTCGTCTGTTACTTCAACATCTTTTGTAGCTTTTTCTTGTAGAAGTGAGAAACGTACATTATCCTTGAATGCACTTTCAGTTAGGCCGTTTGCTTCTAATACTGATTGGAAAGAGTCACCATATTGTTCTTTAACAGTATTGAATTGTTCTTCCACTTCTTCATCTGTTACTTCATAGTTATTTTCAAGAATTTGTTCAATGACTACTTGTTCTAATAATGCATTCCCAGCAAGGTTTTTTATGTCTTCATAAAATTGATCTTTTGTAATATCGCCATACGTTGTTGATACAACTACTTCATCGCCCGAGTTACATGCAGCTAGTGCGAAGACAGAAGTAGCAAGTGTTAATGCTAATAATGGTTTTTTCATCGGTATAATACTCTCCTAACATCATTTAAAATCAGTTAAATCAATAGTAACTATAACATAAACGATTAAAAAACAAAATGGTTGCATGTTCGTTTGCCTAGGTACCAATAACACGGGTGCATAATATAGACTTTGAAAGGGGGTGTCGTGATGGGAGGCAACTACGGTGGTGGCGAATACGGCCATGGTAATGGATTTGCGTTATTAGTTGTATTGTTCATCTTATTAATTATTGTTGGTGCAGCGTTCATCTACTAATATTTAACAAGTATAAATACAACTGGGAGCTAAAGGCAAACGCCTTTAGCTCTTTTTATTGTTCGAATTGCGATTCGAAACTTACATAGCGAAGGATACTTCAATATAAAAGGAAACTAATAGAATAGTTATAAGTACATTAATTGTACGGAATATTTTTTCATGTTTTTCTTCTGGTATTTCTTTCTGTATAACAAGTGCATATGTCATACGATTAATTTGAAATAAATAAAACACCGAGAATAGCACTACAACTAGAAGTAGCAAGTCTATTCCTCCCCTCTTTCACTTCCTTTAAGGATAACAAAAAAAGTTAAAATAATACAAGCAAATACACTTTTATAGCGCAGGCGGAACTAAAATTTCGTACCCTTTTGGAGTTTCTTCAATTACCGAGTTTTTTGGTGCAAGTATTAAATTTTTAACATATAGTATGTCGATTAAGCAAATACTACAATGATACGAAAGCAATAAACATATATAATGTGTAAATTGCGGGTAAGCTAATAAGAGAATAACTAATATGCAATTTATTAAAATAAATGGTGCAAGTAATGTTAATATATAACGTCTTTTTGGAATTAATGTCTTAATACGCATACGGATAATTGGGATAAATTTATGATCAATTCGGATGCGTAGTTTTACAGATTTTCTATATTCGAATAATGAAAAATAATGGACAACTTTATGAAATGGATAAAGTAGGATGACGGATATAGAAAAAAGCCAAAAATAATCATCCCGGTAAAGGGTAGGGTGTATCCGATCAAATAATACAAATGAAAATGAAAACACGATGACAAATAAAGTTACAGACATAATTGATAGCCATGCTGTTCCATATTCCGTTTTAATGTTAATTGTTTTCCAGCAATGCAAATTTGATAACCCCTTTAACGAGTGATAGTGAAAATATTGTATATGAAAAAAAGGTGAAATACTATACTTTTAAAACAAACAATTCAGGAAAAAGAAAAAGAGTGTATCGCTACACTCATAGTAATCCTTGACATTTTGTAAATTATTCATTCACCTAGTAAGTTTATCAAGTAATTTATTTATCTTTTAACACTAACTGTGTCAGCCTCTTCAACTAAAGATTCTTTAAAGTTTTTGAATGATCGTTCAAAGATTTCGATAAAATCTTCACCATAAATGTTTCGAATTACGGCCATCACATCTAAAAACTCTGGGAATCTACCATATAATTCTTTTAATGCTAGTGAGCCTTCAAGGATTGAATGATGTGTATCGTAATAATGATCATACATAAGTAAAATAAGCTCGGTACCTTTTTCTGTGAGTTCGACATATGTATTGCGTTTGTCGTCATCACGTTTTGAAAACTTCAATAAGCCTCTTTCTTCTAGCTTTTTCGAAAAATTGAAAGCGGTTGAAACATGCATTACGCCAAATCTCGCAACATCTGAAATAGATGCGCCCTTTAAATGGTATGAGATCCATAAAATGTGATGTTCATTGATGTTTAAATCATAAGGTTTAATCCATTGTTGCCAGTCTTTTTCTACAGCTTTCCAAAGTGCTTTTGACAATTGAGCAATTCTTTGACTATAAAGCATTGCTTCCTTCATTGTGTATGTTTCATCAGACAAAGCAATCACCTTCTTCTTTCATTAACATTATGAAAATATTATAGCAATAAAAGAAAAAAGTTTAAAGTTAGAAAAATTAAATAATTGGAAGTTGCCTAAAAAATGCCATAAATTACTTAAAAATGATTGAAAATTACTTAATGAAACGATATTTTTTAGGTAATTTTGAGTATAAATCTATCTATTCATTTTTCTTTTTATTATTTATTTCTGAAAGATTATTCTCGATTTCTGTAATGGTTTTCTGCAATCCTGCTATTTCTTCTTTTAACTTTAATGTTTCAGGTTCGATTTCATCCCTGAAATTGGTAATAGAATATTTTAAGTCATTAATTATTTTTGGTATATTATTTTTCGCTTCATATTTTAATGTCGAAAAAGACTCTTTTAATGATTGTGAATGCACTTTCATTTCTTTTAAAGTCGTCTTTGTTTTTTTTGCATTTGAAACGATATTCGAACGAATCTGCTGTCCAGATTGTGGTGTTGTCAATAAAATTGCTGCGATTCCTCCAATAACTCCTGTTGATAATCCGATTAAAAATGGTTTTCCGCGCATATTAGTCATCTCCTTATTTTACTTGTATAGTTATTACTTAATATGGGATAGGTAATCACTTTCTATTTAAAAAATTTTACTATTCTTAAACTTATTAAACCATGAAAAGGCAAATTAAAAAAGCAGAAGTGGCTGTTAAAAATGCTATAAGGAAATTCGTTTAAAGCCAAAAAAATAAGTGTAGACAAAGTCATATGAAAGACTTTGTCTACACTAACTAACTACGCTTGTGAAACCGATGTGTTGAAGTTCGAGCGTTTTAATAGACTTGTGATAATTGGGTAGATGATGATAAATGCAACAGCATTTAAAACAACAGCCGGTAATACTACAGCTGCGAAAAGTACACCAAAAGCAGCATCGCCAGGTAAACCTACTAATACTAGTGCCATAGATAGGAAAGTTACTCCAGAAAGAAGTGTTCCTAAGCAAACTAATACAGTTCCAACTGCAACCTTTTGTGCGGCATGTCGTAATAAAACAACAACAACAAAAAAGATTATGCCTGTAACAACTTTATCAATTATATTTGGTACAAATCCACCAGGGAATGATGAAAATAATCCGGAAAGGACACCAGTCGTAATTGCTAATAAAAATGTTTCTTTAAATGTAGGGAATAATAATATTCCGATAAACATCATTGTTAGCATAAAGTCCGGTTTCATCCCCTCACCGTAGCCTGGGATAATTAGATAAAGCGCAGCTCCTACACCAACTAAAAGCGCCATTAAAACAAGATTCTTTGTATTCAATTCAAATCTCTCCTCTGCAGTTCTATGCTCATCCATTTCCCAACGTGCACTCTTTGCCGTTAGCGAAACTTACATATGATTTTAATTGTAAAATAAATAATTTGCAACCTCATGTAATAGAATAGAAAAAACATAGTTTCATATTCTTTAAAGAGAGATGTTTCATAGTTGAATCTTTGCTGAAATTTATAGTATTTTCGGTTAATTCAAGATACTAAGCATTTAATTTATCATGAATTTGTGCAGCAATTGATTGTAATGCTTCAGGTGTAAATTCGTTTTGTTTTGTTTCCCATTTTACTTTTAGTCCATCATTTTCATCGTAGCGTGGTATAAAATGTAAGTGGTAGTGGAAAACAGTTTGTCCGGCAAACGCACCATTATTATTTAATGTATTCATACCAGCAGGGTTAAATGCCGATTTAATTGCATTAGCGATTTTTGGTGCAGCTCCATATAGATTTTTTGCTACTTCCTCTGGCATTTCAAAAAGATCTTTTACATGTTGTTTTGGAATTAATAAAGTATGACCTTTCGTTAAAGGTGCAACATCCATGAAAGCATAGACGTTCTCATCTTCATAGACTTTCACGCTTGGAATAGTACCATCAATAATCTTGCAAAAAATGCAATCGCTCATAGGAAACATCCTTTCAAACAAGTTTTAATTTATTTTAACATATGACAACTGATTCCATTCGCATTTTTTGTTAAACTGTAGAAAGAATAGGAGTGACGTTAAAAAATGACATTGTTACAACTAACTGATGTTACAGGCGGCTATACGAGAAAACCAGTAATTAAAGATTTATCTTTTTCTATAGAAAAAGGAGAGCTAGTTGGATTAATTGGTTTAAATGGTGCGGGAAAAAGTACAACGATAAAGCATATTATCGGTACACTCCTTCCACAACGAGGAAAAATTCGATTAAATGGCGTAACGTTAAATGAAAATATTGATTTATATCGATCATCATTTTCTTATATACCTGAAACGCCAGTATTATATGATGAATTAACTTTAAAAGAGCACCTTGAATTAACTGCAATGGCTTATGGAATAGATGAAAATACACTAAAAAATCGTTCACAGGAATTACTAAAGGAATTCAGAATGGAGAAGCGTCTTAATTGGTTTCCTTCGCATTTTTCAAAAGGAATGCGTCAAAAAGTAATGATAATGTGTGCGTTCCTAGTTAATCCTCAGCTTTATATTATTGATGAGCCGTTTGTCGGCCTTGATCCTCTTGGTATTCAGTCTTTGCTTGATCAAATGGATGAGAAGAAAAAGGAAGGCGCTTCAATTTTAATGTCCACGCATATTTTATCGACTGCTGAAAAGCATTGTGACCGAATTATTTTATTGCATGAAGGACAAGTTCGTGCACAAGGGACGATGGATGATTTAAGAAAAAGCTTTAATATGCCAAATGCTACATTAGATGATTTATATATCGCAATGACCGAGGAGACCTATAATGAATAATTTGCAGGAAGTTTGGTCAAAACGATTTAATCACTATATAAATGAAGTGCAAAAATATATGCGCTTTGTTTTCACAGGGCATTTGGCGCTCGTACTAGTCTTTGTCATTGGTGCGGTTGGATATCAATATAGTGAGTGGTTAAAAGTTGTTTCTGATGCGTTTCCTGGTGAATGGGTTGTAGCGGCTATTGTCGGCCTTATTTTAGCATTCAGTCGTCCTGTTACGTTATTGCGAGAACCTGACCAAGTGTATTTATTACCTTTGGAATCTAAAATGTCCTATTTCTTTAATAGAGCGCTCAACTGGACATTTTGGTCTCAAGTAGGACTTGCGGTTGTTGTTTACATTATAGGTATCCCATTATTAAATACAGTAACAGAGCTATCCTCTACATTTATTTGGCTGGGGCTAGCTGTGGTCGTTATTTTAAAATATTTGAATGTGCAAATTGAATTTAATTATCGCTATTGCAATCGAGGGAGCAATACGTTTGTAGATCGAATTGTTAGAGTAGTCATTTCAATACTAACAGTTCAAGCGATGCTCTCTTCTAATTTTGCATTGGCTATTATTTTTGTAGTGTTATTGATTTTCTATAATAGCTCGTTGAAAAGAAGGGTTAAGGTACAGCCAGTGCCTTATGAGCATTTTGTAAAATTAGAACAAAACCGTATGATGGGGTTCTATCGCTTTGCAAACTACTTTACTGATGTACCACATTTACGGGGGTCAATTCGACGTCGTGGCTGGCTAAACTTTGTTTATAATTTAATACCATATAAAAAAGAAAATGCTCATAATTATTTAGTGTTCAGAACGTTTATCCGCACAGATGACCATTTTTATCTCTGGGTTCGCTTAACGTTTATCTCTGGGGTGATAGCAATTTTTGTCAATATTCCAATTGTTATATGGGTTGTAGCCGGTGCTTTATCCTTTGCAACAACGCTTCAATTAAAATATGCGCTGCTGTCATCTTCAGACTTTCGAATGGATAGGCTTTATCCAATTGATAGCAATCTTAGAAAAAAAGCTGTTCAAAAAGTATTACGCATTTTTATGGTAGTACAAGCATTCATTGTTCTAATTTGTGCTATTGAACAACCATTATTTTTTGTACCTGCGATTGTTGTTATATTAATAAGTGAAATAACATTTATAATGTCTAAAGATCCTTCACGTGAATAAAAAAGTGCTGTAGAAGCAAGTATGTTAAATTGCTTTTACGGCACTTTTATTTTTTTAGTTTAAATAGATTTGCGTAAAAACAAGTAGAAACCGCATGAAAAATAAACCCGCGTAAATATGAATGGAAATCGCGTAAAAATAAGGGGAACCCGCGTAAAAATGGGACGAACCCGCGTAAATAATTGAGGAAACCGCGTAAAAAAGCGAGCTAACCGCGTAAAAAAATAAACCCGCGTAAATATGAATGGAAATCGCGTAAAAATAGGGCGGACCCGCGTAAATAATTGAGAAAACCGCGTAAATAAGTGAGGAAAAACCGCGTAAAAAAATAAATCCGCGTAAAAATGAGTGGAAATCGCGTAAAAATAGGGCGGACCCGCGTAAATAATTGAGGAAACCGCGTAAAAAAGCGAGAAAACCGCGTAAAAAAATAAACCCGCGTAAAAATGAGTGGAAATCGCGTAAAAATAGGGCGAACCCGCGTAAATAATAGAGTAAACCGCGTAAAAAAGCACGGCAACCGCGTAAAAAAATAAATCCGCGTAAATAATTGAGCAAACCGCGTAAAAAAATAAACCCATATAAATATGAATAAAAACCATATGAAAAGTTCCGAACCCGTGTTAAATAACAGCTCCTTTGAAGAAAAAACAGCATGTAAAATCTTATAATAAAACAGTACAATTCAGCACGATGCCCAATTGTACTGTTCTTACAGTTAAAATAACTTTTATTTATTCTTCAGATACCTTCCCAGAATAGGTAGTAATATAACTTGCTGCATTGAAAATATTTTGTTTTTTAACGCCGGGAGCTGGATCGGGTTTACTATGGGCATTTTTAAAAGACTGAGAGTTCTTCCAAGCTTCATATGAATTCGGACCAGTCCATTGAGTTAGTACGATGTATGTGTCTGAATCGAGTGGACGCAAAAGGCGAAATGCGATAAATCCTGGTTCATTTTCGATTGCACGGGCACGATTTAAAAAACGTTGTTCAAATATAGGCCTGCCTTCATCCGATACAGGTATATTATTTAAAACAAAATAGCCTCTTTGTTCAAGAACGTTTACTTGATCGATTACTTCGTATTTGCGAGGTGTAGCAAATAGTGATTTTTTTTCTGATTCATGAAGAAGCACAGAATTGCCTGAACCGTGTAATATAATCATATTTTCCTTCTCAACATACTTCTTGCGCATCTTCTCCATATAATCTGCTGTTCCTGAAGTAATATATACAAACATCTTTTAGTAAGCCCCTCTCTAGTTAGATTTTACAATTCTATAATTTTATTTAAAGAAATAATACTATTTTCTGTCAAAAAATAACGATTAAAAATTTTGCATTAACGAACAATTTTATGACATTTGGTCGATAAAACTATACAATACAAACGCAAAAGTATATATTTGAAAACGGATATCAATGAACAAACACTATATTAAAAGCTTATTCTGTATAGAATTGCCTATACTGAATAAAAACATGCCTTTGTAAATTTATAGCAAATTTTTTGTAAATAGTTTAACAGAGGGCTTATTAATTCGAGGGGAAGGTACAAAAATGAAAGCGATTAATGATACATTATTGCGAGCAGCTAGAGGAGAACGTACTGAATACACACCAGTTTGGTATATGCGCCAAGCTGGACGTTCACAACCCGAATATAGAAAAATTAAAGAAAAGTATTCACTAGAAGAAATTACACATCAACCTGAGCTGTGTGCATATGTAACGAGATTACCTGTAGAAAACTATAATGTTGACGCTGCAATTCTTTATAAAGATATTGTGACACCTTTACCAGGTATTGGCGTTGATGTGAAAATTAAAGCTGGTGTTGGACCTGTTATTTCAAATCCTATTCGTTCAGCAGCAGACGTTGAAAAGCTTGGTCAATTTAATGCGAAAGAACATACTCCATATGTTCTAGAAACAATTAAACTTTTAACTGAAGAACAATTAAATGTACCATTAATTGGCTTTGCAGGAGCACCTTTCACTTTGGCTAGCTATATGATCGAAGGCGGCCCATCAAGAAATTACAATAAAACGAAATCATTCATGGTTTCACAGCCGCAAGCGTGGTTCGCATTAATGGATAAATTAGGAGATATGATAATTTCCGACATTACAGCTCAAGTTGAAGCTGGTGCAAAAGCAATTCAAGTATTCGACTCTTGGGTTGGTGCCTTAAATGTTGAGGATTATCGTGTATTTATTAAACCGATTATGACTCGGATTTTTGCAGAACTACGAAAGGAAAACGTTCCTTTAATTCAATTTGGTGTTGGTGCAAGCCATTTAGTAAATGAATGGAATGACCTTCCAATTGATGTAGTTGGACTAGATTGGCGCATGCCTATACGAAAAGCACGCGAATTAGGTGTAAATAAAGCTGTACAGGGCAACCTTGATCCATCATTGCTTTTAGCAGATTGGTCTGTAATTGAGCAACGTACGAAAAATATTATCGATCAAGGGTTGGAAGTACCTGGCCACATCTTTAACCTAGGTCATGGGGTTTTCCCAGAAGTAAATCCTGATGTATTAAAACGTCTTACTACACTTATCCATGAATACAGTCGTCAACAAATAGGTCAAATGGATTAATGTGTTAATATAATTTAGTGAAATTGTAAAAAAATTTGAGGTGAAATTTATGAAACCCGTACGTGGATTATTAGTGATGGCATATGGCACTCCATATAAAGAAGAAGATATTGAAAGATACTATACACACATTCGTCATGGACGCAAACCTTCAGAAGAGCATTTAGAAGATTTAAAAAGCCGTTATAAGGCAATTGGTGGGCTTTCTCCACTTGCAAAAATGACGCAATTACAAGCTGAAACTCTTTGTAAACGTTTAAATGAAGTACAAAATGAAGTTGAATATAAAGTATTTATCGGTTTAAAACATATTGAACCTTTTATTGAAGATGCTGTGGAAGCTATGGTTAAAGAAGGAATTGAAGAAGCGGTATCGATTGTTTTAGCACCGCACTTCTCAACTTTCTCAATCAAATCATATAATGGCCGTGCGCAGGAAATGATTGAAAAATTAGGCAGCTCGATGAAGCTAACTTCAGTTGAAGCTTGGTACAATGAGCCGAAGTTTATTGAGTACTGGAAACAGGTGGTAAACAATGCGTTTGCTGAAATGTCTGAGGAAGAGCGCGAAAAAGCATGCTTAATCGTTTCGAATCATTCATTACCAGAGAAAATTAAAGCTGCAGGAGATCCATATGAGGAACAATTAATTGAAACTGCACGTTTAATTCAGCAAGCTACTGGGGTAAAAAATGTTGAAGTTGGTTGGCAATCAGCTGGACAAACACCAGAACCTTGGCTTGGTCCAGACGTTCAAGATTTAACTCGTGAGCTTTATGAAGAAAAAGGATTCCGTTCATTCGTATATATTCCTGTCGGCTTTGTAACAGAACATTTAGAAGTACTATATGATAACGATTATGAATGTAAAGTTGTTTGTGAAGAACTTGGGGCAAATTACAGACGACCACCAATGCCAAATACACATCCATTATTTATAGATGCAATGGTAGATGCGATTAATAAAAAGTTAGCGAACTAACGTAGAGAGTGATGATGAGGGTGACTTTAGGTAGACGAAAAGTTGCTGTTATAGGTGGTGGTATTACCGGCTTAACGACAGCATTCTATTTACAAAGATATGCACAACAAAACAATTTACCAGTTGATGTCGTTTTAATCGAATCATCTTTACGTGTAGGTGGGAAAATTCAAACTTTAAGAAAAGATGGATTTATTATCGAACGTGGTCCTGAATCGTTTTTAGATTATATGAACAGTGTTCGCGATTTAGCAAAGGACTTAGGAATTGAAAAAGAGATGGTTTCGAATAATGACGGGCAAACTTATGTTGCGGTAGGTAGTCAATTGTATCCTATTCCGTCTAATTTAATGTTCGGTGGGGCGCTTGAAGTCTCCTCATTCATTACATCAGGATTATTTTCATTAAGTGGAAAAGTCCGTGCAGCAGGTGATTTATTATTGCCAAAAACTAGAGAAGAAGAGGATGAACCAATAGGTGACTTTTTTAGACGTCGTTTTGGCAAAGAGGTTGTTGAAAATCTAGTAGAACCATTACTTGCAGGAACATTTGCTGGTGATATTGATCATTTAAGCATTCAATCAATGTTTCCACAGTTTTATCAGCTGGAAAAACAATATCGAAGTTTAATTCTAGGATTAAAAAAATCAGGGCTGTCTCACAGTAAAGATTATATTAAATCCTATCAAACGTTTAAGAATGGCCTCGAAACTTTAATTGAGTCATTGGAATCTCAATTGTTGCCTAACTCTGTTTTAAAAGGGATCAAAGTTGAATCGATTGATAAACTAAGCGATGGTTCAATTCAAGTTTATTTTAATAATATTGCTCCACTTAAATGTGATGCGGTAGTTATGACGACGCCTTTTAATGCAACAAAAAGGATTTTTAATAGTTATGGTTTACTAGAAGAAATGCCAGATATGAATTATGCAACCATTGCTACTGTAACGTTGGCTTTTAAGCAAGAAGAGATTAAAAGACATAAAGATGCAATGAACTTCTTTGTATCAAGAAATAGTGATTTAGCCATTACAACTTGTACATGGTGTAATCATAAATGGAATAATGTTGCTCCAGATGGCTATGACATGCTGCGAGTTTATATTGGACGCGTAGGAGATGAGACAATTGTAGAACTGTCAGATAGTGATATAGAAAAAACAGTTCTTCAAGATTTAAAGAAAGCAATTGGTATTTCTGAGGCTCCTTTATTTACTGTCGTTACTCGTTGGAATCAATCTATGCCGCAGTATACTGTTGGTCATGAAAAACGAATGGAAGAAATTCGTCAACAAATACAAACTGAGTTTCCTAAAGTAAAATTAGTAGGCAGCTCTTATGAAGGAATAAGTATTCCGAGTTGTGTTGCACAAGGAAAAAAAGCTGCTTCTGACGTACTAGAAGAAATGTTTGAGATGCAGTTAACATAAAGTTCTTTATTTAGTGGCCAGAGTAAAGATCCAATAAAAAGAGAAACGAAGGCGGAAATCTAAAGAATATAGTGGCACCGAAAGCGATGGTAGGCTGGTGTAATTGCGGGGAAAAATAATTGATTTAAAGTCGACAAGCTCAAAATACTTGAGATTGTCGATTTTTTTTCAATCAAAGTTCACATTTATACAGTAAGATGGCTATAGAGGTGATGGGCAAAAATGAACTATATAAAGACATTTATATTTCTTTTATTAATCACTGTAATTGCAGGTTGTAGAGATGAAAAATTTTCATCAATCAACCATCATCAATCATTCGTCGCCTCTGTAAGTATATTGGAGCCATCTGTTACCTTTTACAATCCATTAGGGGAAGAGATTGCAGTTTGGAACTTTAACAAAGCTTATACCGGTGCGGCATTAATACAGCAGGATCGAATATTATTATACGGCCATCAATTAGATGAAGCCGATATTTACGAGTTATCTTCTGGAAAGAAGCTCCAAACAATAAAAACCGGCATTGGAACGACAAATGTTTATTATGAAGAAAAAGAGAAAAAGATTTTTATTGCTAATAGTGAGCGAAATAGTGTCACTAGTTATGATGATAAAGGAAATAAATTAAATGAGTTAGAATTGCGTAATTACCCGATGTCAATGGCATCTTATAATGGCAAGCTCTATGTAGTGAATTATAAAGATACCCTTCTATCTGTAGTAAATATGGAGAATTTAAAGCTAGAAGCAGAATGGCCAATTGCAAAATCTTCAAACGGAGTTTTGATAATACCTGAAGAAAATACCATTTGGATAGGGGGCCATGGTGAGGGTAGTCGTCCAAATCAGTCAATAGATGTTCTAGACTTACAAACTGGGAACCTTGTAGATAAAATAAAAGTCTCTATGATGCCCATTGGTTTTTCCCGAAATGAAGATGTAGTATATATTGTCAATCATGGAGCAAATGAATTATATGCAATGGATTTAAAAGGCAATACATTATGGAAAACTGAAGTTGGTGCAAACCCATTTTCAGTTGCGATTATTGAAGATGAAGTTGTTGTAGCTGGCTACGATGATCATAAATTATATTTCTTAAAGAATGGACAAATCACGAAAGAAATTTATACAAACAAAGGCCCTTTTCAACTATTAGTAAGGGAGGTATAGAAGAAAATGACAACAGTATTAATAGTTGATGATGAACTAGATATGCGTAATTTAATTGAAGTGATGCTGTCGCAATCAAACTTTAAAACATTATCTGTGCCAAATGGAGAAGAAGCATATCAAATTATCGCCTATGAAGATATAGACATCGTATTGCTGGATGTCATGATGGATAGGGAAGATGGTTTTGCTGTATGTGAAAATATAAGAAAGCTTTCTCCTGTCCCAGTAATATTTTTAACGGCAAGAGATGCTAATGAAGATAAAGTGAGAGGGCTTACAATTGGTGGGGATGATTATATTGTAAAACCCTTTACAGCTAGTGAATTAGTTGCACGAATCAATGCTGTTTTAAGAAGAACTAAGCCTCAAAACGATTTTGTAAATCAGTCGAATATTGAATGTGGTGTTATAAAAATAGATGAAATTTCAAGGAAGGTTTTCATCCGTGAGAAATCTGTTCCGTTAACATTAAAAGAATTTGAACTGCTATATTTATTTATAAAAAACCCTGGTACTGTCTATTCGAGAGAACAATTACTTGAGAGAATTTGGGATATGGAATATTCAGGTGGGACAAGAACAGTTGATACTCATATAAAAACGTTAAGGCTAAAACTAGCGAAGGAATCGAAGGAAGCAAGCGAGTATATACAGACAGTTTGGGGTATTGGTTACCGCTTCGAGAAAAACGAATGAAAAAGATATTTGCTAAAATTTGGGGATTAATTGTACTGTTTATTGTGGTAACAATTGTTTTCATGTATGTCTTAACCGATTATTTATATGAGCAATTATATGTTGAAGACACAGAGGCCTCGATGATAGAAGTAGGTGACAAGCTTCAAACAAAGTATAAGGGCGGCAAAGTAACCGATGCATTAATTGCTGAAATAGAGGATTACAATACGTATTCAAATTTAGATGTATTTGCTGTTCGAAATCCCCGGGAATTAAGTGCGTGTGTTCCATTTGAAATTGATTATGATACACTCATTGGTCCTAATGAAAGACAGCATTTGCTTCAAGGTGAATCTGTTACAAAAATTGGCTATGAAGAGCGATTTCAAAGACAAATAATTTCAGTCATTTTTCCTTTAGTAGATCAAAATCGTTTAGAAGGGATAATTTATATATATTATCCATTGGCTAAAATAACAGAGCTAGCGAATGAAGAAGTACTGCTATTAATCGGAAGTGCCATTATTTTTTCTTGTATATTAGCAGCCTTCGTATATCAAGGAATTAAGCATATTTTGAGGCCTTTAAAGGAATTGCAGAGTGCAGTTGAAAAAATGTCAAATGGTGAATATAGCACTAGGGTAAATGTTTCATCCAAAGATGAAATGGGCAAGCTTTCCGAAGCATTTAATGAGATGGCAGCAGCGATTGAACGGGAAGATGATCAGCAAAAAACGTTTCTTGCAACGGTATCACATGAATTACGTACTCCGATTAGTTATGTTAAAGGCTATGGTGAAGCGATACAGAAGAATTATATTGAAGGCAAGGAACGGGAGCAAGCGATGAATTTAATCGTTAGAGAAGCTGAACGGATGGAGCGGCTCACGAATGAGCTTCTTGAACTAGTAAGAGGATCAAATGAAAATACAGCTGTAGAATTTTATCCAATCGTTTTATCAGAGACCGTTAGAGAAGCTATTCGCCTTCTAAAAAATCAGGCAGACTCAAAGGACATTCATTTTGTAACATCATTTGATGAACAAATAATCGTTGAGGGCAATGAAGAAAAACTAAAGCAAATTTTTATTAATGTAATTGAAAACGCCATTCGCTATTCAAATAACGATTCAAAGATTTCCATTTTGACTAAGATGATGAAAGATAATGCGGTGATAGAAATTACCGATCAGGGCATTGGCATCCCAGATAAAGATTTGCCTCATATTACAGAAAGATTCTACCGAGTGAAAAAGGCAAGAAGCCGAGCAGACGGTGGAAGTGGTTTAGGTTTGTCTATTGTTGAACAGCTAGTAAAACAGCATAAAGGTAATTTAACAATTCAAAGTGAAGTTGGAAAAGGAACAAAAGTAACAATTAATATTCCAATGATGGAGGAGTTATAAATGAAACAGTTATTTTTAGCTTTTATAGCAGTACCAGCATTATTAGTTGGATGTTTTTCAAATGAAACTGAGGTCGATACAAATGATGAGCCGGTAGATGTAGAAGCGCTGGAAGTAAAGGTTAATATTTTAACACCGGAAAAAGCAGCGGTTAATGAACCGATAGAACTTGCAGCACATGTTACACAAAATAATGAAAATGTAGATGATGCAGATAGTGTTCAATTCGAAGTATGGGAATCAGGCTACCGCGATGATGGGCAAATGATTGATGGTAAACTAGAAGGCGAGGGTGTGTATAAAGCAGAAATAACTTTCGATCACGATGGAGTTTATTATATGTATGCACATACTAATGCTCGCGGACTTCATGTTATGCCTAAACAACAAATTATCGTTGGCAACCCAGATATGAGCAAAGTTAAAGAAGATGAAGGCAGTGAATCAATGATGAATCATGAGCTTGAAACAGATGCTCATGAAGAAAGTGACATGAATCAGGAGCAAGATAGCAGCAGTAATCATCAGCATTAAATTATAGCAACTAGAAAACCCTCAAAGCTTGAGCGAGCTTTGAGGGTTTAATTTTTTTAGCGCAAGCCATACAGCCCATCGAGGACGCGGGCTCCTCTCGTCGATTAGGGCTTGAGCATAACCCTTTTGCGACGACAACGCAGCGAAGTAGTAGGACAATTACGCTTTTCTTTTTGTGTAAGCTATTTACTTATAGGTTCATCTCTTGAAATTAGGTCCCCTATACAGATTGTCAATAATATAGTGATTGTTTATAAAGAGTTACATTTATCACAAGTACTGCTGTAGCATTCACTTTGTTCTTCGATTTTTTCTCCACACTGAACACAAACTTTATCAGGCAAGTTTTTGAAAAATTCTACAACACTTTCTAACATGCGTAAGTCCCTCCTTTTGGACAATCTGTTATAATACTGTTTTGATATTTTTAATTGTATTATAACAGTTTGCATTCGTCAACACATAAATTACATTTTCGTGTAAAATAAATAAATGTAGCTTAGAAGGAGTGATGAACATGTATTTTATAGATAATAAGGGCATTACAGATCCACGAATCAACCTAGCAATAGAAGAGTATATATTAAGAAATATGGATATTGAAAAAGATGACTATTTACTGTTCTATATCAATCAGCCGTCCATTATCATTGGAAAAAATCAAAACACAATCGAAGAAATTAACACAGATTATGTAGAAGAGAACAATATTATTGTCGTTAGACGTTTATCAGGCGGTGGTGCTGTTTACCATGACTTAAATAATTTGAATTTTAGTTTCTTAACAAAAGATGACGGAAACAGCTTCCACAATTATAAAAAGTTTACGCAGCCAGTTGTTAATGCCTTAGCTAATTTAGGCGTTAACGCAGAGCTGTCAGGGAGAAATGATATTTTAGCAGAAGGACGCAAAGTATCAGGAAATGCGCAGTATGCTACAAAGGGGCGTATGTTTAGCCACGGAACATTAATGTTTAAAACTGATATTGATGCTGTCGCAAATGCGTTAAAAGTAAAAAAAGATAAAATTGAATCAAAAGGCATTAAATCAGTTCGCTCACGAGTAGGCAATATTTCAGATTTTATAAAAGAACCGATGACAGTAGAACAATTCCGAATGGAAATTTTAAAATCAATATTCGGCGGCGAAGAAAACATTCAATATTACGAGTTGACAGAAGAGGATTGGGAAAAAATCAATCAAATTTCAAAAGAACGTTATCAAACATGGGAATGGAATTATGGAAAATCACCACGTTTCAACATTCAAAAAACACATCGTTTCCCTTCAGGTAATATAGATATTCGTTTAGAAGTAAATAAGGGAATTATTGAAGAAGCAACAATTTTCGGAGATTTCTTTGGTGTTGGGGACGTAAAAGAGATTGAAAAATTACTAGTCGGCACTAAATACGACCGTGGAAATATTGCAGCAGCCCTTGAAGCAATCGATATCCCCCACTACTTCGGCGGCGTAACAAAAGAAGAATTTTTACAGTTGATTTACTAAGCTATATTAGTGCGTTTCTGAAGTTGTTGATTTCCATTAGAAAGCAAGTACCATTCATTATGTATCAAAGATTATATAACAGCTGGACAAGCACGAATGACAATTAGTTTACATTCTAAGGGACCATCTTTTATGAGATGGTTCTTTTTTGATAAAATGAAAGAATAACACCTTCCAAAAAATATCGGGGGAATGATTATGGAAAATCATCGAATATTTATCGTTGAGGATGATATAAAAATCGCCTCACTTTTAGCAGATACATTAAGAAAATATCAATACGAAGTAGAAATTGTGCAAAACTTTGAAGAAATCGTTGAGGAATGCCTTGCCTTTGCACCTCATATCGTGTTGCTTGATATAAATTTACCTTCTTATGATGGCTACTACTGGTGCCGCCAATTAAGGCAGCATACAAAATGTCCAATAATATTCATCTCTGCGCGTTCAGGTGAAATGGATCAAATATTTGCTCTAGAAAATGGTGGAGATGATTTTATTACAAAACCATTTAATTATGAAATTGTTCTAGCAAAAATTAAAAGTCATTTACGCAGAACATATGGTGAGTATTCGACTAGACATGAAGAACGAACGATTCAGCTTGGACAACTAACATTGTATTTAGAGAGAATGGAGCTTCATTTAAAAGATGTTGAGATTCCGTTGCAGAAAAAAGAATGCATCATTTTAGATTTACTAATGGGACAATCCCCAAAAGTTGTTTCTAGAGAAAAGCTGTTGGAGGAGCTTTGGGATGACCAAGCATTTGTAGATGAAAATACACTAAATGTAAATATGACACGTGTTCGAAAAAAGCTTGCGGATTATGGGGTGCTTTCAATCATTGAAACAGTGCGCGGTGCCGGATATCGGTTTGTTTTAAACTCGGAGGAAATGTAATGGGACTTAAATTGTTTATTAAGGAACATTTTTCATTTATCATTTTTGAATTAATAATTGTCATTTTTATCTTATCCTTATACTGGTTAGACGGATTTCGAAATGTTGATACTGCAATATACTCTATAACTATTAGCATAGTTTTAATGACGTCCTTTTTAGGGGTGCGTTATTATTTGCGTCAAAGCTATTTGAAAAAAATTACCCATCTTCCTACTACAATGGAAGATGCATTGCAGAAAAATGCTAAGACCATTGAATATATGCAAACAGAGCAATACTTGCATGAATTATACCGCGTATATCAACACGAAGTTCAAACATTATATGCTATCCAAAATAGACAAGAGAAATTTTTGAACCAATGGATCCACCAAATGAAAACACCTATTTCGGTACTGGAATTATTATTGCAAGAAGAGGGTAATCTTGATAAAAAAAGTGTTCAAGAAGAAGTGGATCGTTTGAAAAAAGGATTAGAAATGGTGTTAATGAACGCAAGATTAGAAAAATTTGAAGAAGATATGCAGGTTGAGCAAGTAAAGTTAAAGGAAATAGTCAGCGCAACAATAAACGAAAATAAACGTTTATTTATTACAAATCGTGTCTTTCCTGAAATGCAAATTGATGAAACGATTACAATTACTACCGATTCAAAATGGTTGAAATTTGTTATAGGGCAGTTTATTACCAATGCCGTTAAATACACATTTGAACAGAACAAGCGTATTATTGTTTCAGCAATTAAAAATGAATCAAATGTGCAGCTATTGATTAAAGATGAAGGAATAGGTATTCCAAAATCAGATTTAATTCGAGTGACAAAACCATTTTTCACAGGAGAAAATGGTCGTAAAACTGGAGAGTCTACTGGGATGGGTTTATATTTAGCAAACGAGATATGTGAAAAGCTGGGTCATAAGCTGGAAATTGATTCTGAAGTTGGAGTTGGAACGACGATTACACTAACGTTTTGACACGGTTAAAAAGGATAGTTCTATAAAAATTCAAGGGTACAATTTGACTAAAGTAAATTGATTAAAAAAAGAGGGAGCACTAATGTCAATATTACAAGTGAGAGATGTCACCAAGGTATATGAGGGAAAAGTGACGAATAGAGCCATTAATCAACTTACTTTCGATGTTGAAAAGGGCGAATTTTTAGCTATTATGGGACCTTCAGGAAGCGGGAAAACAACATTATTGAATTTAATTTCTACAATCGATAAACCAACATCAGGTGAAATTATATTCAATGATATAAAGCCTCTAAACTTAAATAATACCGAGCTTGCTTATTTTAGAAGACGTGAGCTGGGCTTTGTGTTTCAAGATTTTAATCTGTTACCGATGCTGACAGTCGAGGAAAATATCGTCCTCCCTTTAACGTTAGACCAAAAACCAGTTCAAGTAATGGAAGAAAGATTACAATCACTTGTGAACAGACTTGATTTAAAGTCATTTCTTTATAAGAGACCTAATGAAATCTCAGGTGGTCAAGCCCAAAGAGTAGCTATTGCAAGAGCTTTGATTCACGAGCCAACTATTATATTAGCAGACGAGCCTACAGGTAACTTAGATTCAAACAATTCTCGGGAAGTTCTCGAATTATTAAGCAAAATTAATAAAGAGAAACAGGCTACCATTTTGATGGTAACTCACGACCCGATTGCTGCAAGTTACTGTGACCGTGTTTTGTTTATAAAAGATGGAGAGTTCTTCAATGAAATTTATCGCGATGACAGACGCCAAACATTTTTCCAACGCATACTGAATGTACTTAGCTTATTAGGAGGAGGAAAAGTAGGTGACCTTTCATCAATTCGCTTACCGTAACGTCGTCCGAAACATCCGAATATACGCTGCTTTTTTCATGGCAAGCTTCTTTTCAGTATTTGTGTTCTTTATCTATTCAATGTTGGTATTTCACCCGAAAATTGAGAATGGTTTTCTAGGAACTGTACCAATTTTTTGGATGGTCATTGCTGAAATTATATTAGTATTATTTTCGTGGTTTTTCATCTTTTATTCGATGAAAGCATTTTTAGAAGCACGTACAAGAGAGTTTGCGATTTTGCTTCATCTTGGAATGGAGAGAAGACAGCTTAGTAAGCTTGTTTTTTTAGAAACCATTATAATCGGAACAATCTCAATTATGTTTGGGATTTTATTTGGCTATGCATTTTCGAAATTTTTCTTTATGATTGTTCGCGAAATATTAATGTTGGATGACCTGCCGTTGTATTTCTCATGGGAACCATTTGTTCTAACCATTGCGGTCTATTTAAGTGCATTTATTTTTATTTCTTTATTCAGCGTACATTTCGCACCTGAAAGAAAAATTATCGATTTAATGACGGGGTCGAAAAATGTTCATGTCAATGTATTGTATATGAAACGAAAAGCTATAATCGGGATTGTATTTATTATGGTCGGTTATATTTTAGCTTTGCTTACTACGAGAACGACTCTTTTTACATTTACGATGTTTATCCCGATTTTAATAACGATTGGTACATACTACTTTTTTTCTGATACTGCACAATTTATTGTCGATCGAGTTAAAAATAAGAAACAAGTTTACTGGAAAAAATCTAGAATGTTGCCGATAGCAGAACAAACTTTTATTTTAAAAAACAATGGGAAAATGTTTTTTGTTGTAACTTTAGTATCAACGCTGGCATTTTTATCTGTTGGGCTGCTTGCAGCTCTTTCTTCTTATACTTCACAATACGATACATTAAATCCATTAGGGTTAATTTATAAAGGGCATATTAATAACCCATATGAGGATGAACATATAGCTTCAATTGTTTCAGAATTAGAGGAAAAGGGATTATCCTATCATTTAACAAGCTTTACAGTACTAAAACAGACATCATCAACTACAGGTTATGGTGTGGAAGTATTTAAGGAATCTGATGTTAATAATTTATTGTTTTCTTATGGCTACCCAATGGTTCGTTTATCACAGGGGCAAGGAATGTTCATACCGTACTCTGAGGATGCAATAAATGACTTGTCAGAGAAAGTTGTTCACACTGTTTTACTAGAAAATAATGTATCCATAAAGATTGACCAAGTTTATCCAAAGTTAATTTTCCCTAGTTCTATCGTTGGCTTAAATTCTATTATCATTAGCGATGAGGACTTTAAAAAACTCATACATCCATACAATGGTTTTCCTGAATTTGAGCCAGGATATCATTTATTTACATTTGATATTCCACAATGGATTGAAACAAAGGAAATTGGGTTGCCAATTCAGCAAAAGGTTGCACAGGAATATTTAAAAGATGATTATTTACTGCCTTATTATTTTGAAAATGCAGGTCTGAATTATTCTTATTTATTATCAGCATATTCCTTATTTACTTTAGTAGGGTTATTAGTTGCTGCGGTATTCTTGCTCGCAGCTGGAAGCTTTATTTATTTTAAATTGCACACAAATCTCGATTCAGAGAAGAGAAAATTTGATGTATTGAAACGTATGGGAATTTCTGATGGTGAGCTAAAGAAGCTTGTAACAAAATATTTATTTCCGCAATTTTTCCTGCCTTGGGGAGTTGCGCTAATTCATAGTTTATTTGCTTTTATTGCTCTTCAAAATATATTAGAAAACATCGCCAACATCTCTATTGTAAAAGAACTTGTTCTTGCATTTGGTTTCTTAATTGCTATACAAGTAACCTATTTTTACTTAATAAGATGGCGTTATATTGCTCACGTACGAGACTGACAGAAATAAAGTTATTTGCAGAATAATATATCGTTTTCTAAGAAAAATGTGTAATGAATTAAAAAATTTCATTGTTTTATTAATATACTTAATTTATAATATTTAGAAAATGAATGATTATTCATTTCTTCACTTCAATTTTACTGGATATAAATTCTAGGTTTTTTGAAGTGAAATGCAAAGGGGGATGGGTGTTTTGAATATAGTTGAACGAGTTCGACAAACAGCATTGGAACAGCCAGCAAGACGTGCATATCATTTTTTAGGTAGTGATACTACATACGGTGAGTTTGAGCAAAAGGTCAGCCAATTTGCTTATGCACTACAACGATTAGGGGTGGGAAAAGGAGATCATGTGGCGTTGTTATTAGGAAATACACCACATTTTTTAATTTCGTTGTATGCAACTATGCGTATTGGTGCGACTGCAATTCCAATCAATCCTATGTATACGCAAGATGAAGTTAGTTATATTATTCGAAATGGGGATGTAAAAGCTGTCATTGCACTTGATATGTTGCTGCCATTTGTGGAAATTGGGGTAAAAGTATTGCCGCAAGTAGAAACATATATTGTATGTGAAACAACAGCAGATACAGTAGAAAAATTTAATTCGTTATCAATTGGGGCAAAAGAAAAAACCTATCTTTTCTCGCAGCTTCTTGCTTCGGCAACTTCGAGTGCTGACCCAGTTGAGTTGGATGATGACGATGTAGCGGTTATTTTATACACATCAGGCACTACTGGATATCCTAAAGGTGCAATGCTTAGCCATCGCAATTTATATTCAAATGCCCGGGATGTAGGCCATTTTTTAGGTATGACACCTGATGATCGTGTTATTGCTACATTACCTGTTTTTCACGTATTCGCATTAACAGTAGTTGTGAACGCACCACTGCTTCAAGGGGCAACAGTTTTGTTAGCACCTCGATTTAGTCCTAGTGAAATTTATGAACTTGCAGGCAGTCAAAAGGCTACCGTATTTGCTGGAGTACCTACAATGTATAATTTCCTCTACCAATTTGAAGGAAACGTTGAAAACTTCTCAAATTTACGGTTAGCTGTATCGGGCGGTGCACCGCTGCCAGTTCAAGTGCTTAATGATTTTGAAGAAAAGTTTAAGGTTAGGGTTTCTGAAGGATATGGATTATCAGAGGCTTCTCCAGTGACTTGCTTTAATCCGCTTGATCGCGAGCGAAAGGCAGGTTCAATCGGCACATCCATCTCCAACGTTGAAAATAAAGTGGTCGATGAATATGGAAATGAAGTTCCTGTAGGACAAGTTGGGGAACTAATCGTCCGAGGACCAAATGTTATGAAGGGCTACTATAAAATGCCTGAGGAAACAGCAAATGCTATACGAGATGGATGGCTATATACAGGTGATTTAGCGAAAAAAGATGAAGAGGGCTACTTCTTTATCGTTGATCGTAAAAAAGACATGATTATCGTAGGGGGCTTTAATGTCTACCCAAGGGAAGTGGAAGAAGTTTTATTTTCCCATCCTAATGTAATCGAAGCAGCTGTTGTTGGATTCCCTGATCCAAACTTAGGTGAAGCGGTTCATGCTTATGTTGTATTAAAAGATAATAGTATATCCGAGGAGGAGCTTCGACAATATTGTGCGCAGCATGTTGTGAAGTATAAAGTACCAAAAGTTATAGAAATACTAGATGAGCTACCGAAAAATTCAACAGGGAAAATTTTGCGTAGATCCTTAAAAGAACTACAAAAAACTAAATCATAAAATATTAAAAGATGTTTCTTAAATGGAACATCTTTCAGACTGTTGACAAACGCTTTCATCCTACGTTACTTGTCTCGCTCGTCCGCTCATGAAGGCAACTTCTATTCGCGTCTTCACTCGCCTTCGTGCCTTGGCTGGCAAGCGTTTTCAAGACAGTCTGGATATTCTTTACTTTTTAAGAATTACCTAAAAATACGTGTAGACAAAGTCGATTTTCGACTTTGTCTACACTCTGAAAGATGTTTCTTAAATGGAACATCTTTTTTCTGTTAAATTTTAATGGAATTGATTAATTTAGCAAGAAATGATGAATAAATTCCAAAGTGACATATGCAAGTATAGGCTGTAAAATGGTAAGAGAAAATTGAATTGAAAGTGAGTATACAAATGGCTGTTATACAAGGATTAATAGACTTCATTCTACATATTGACGAGCATTTAGTAGAGATTATTCAACAATTTGGAATATGGGCATATGGAATTGTTTTCTCAATTGTCTTTGTAGAAACGGGAGTCGTCATTATGCCATTCTTGCCAGGGGATTCATTGCTCTTTGCAAGCGGGGCACTGGCAGCTTTAGGGGCATTTAATTTGCCTACAATAATTATTGTTTTTATTGCTGCTGCTATACTAGGCGATACACTAAATTATCATATTGGTAAAAAGGTTGGAACATCTATTCCACCAAATTCGTTTATCGGACGTTTTATAAGTAAAGAAAGAATGGATGCTGCACAAAAGTTCTTTAATAAGCATGGCGGCAAAACAATAGTAATTGCACGCTTCATGCCTTTTATCAGAACCTTTATCCCGTTTGTTGCGGGTGCTAGTCGAATGAATTATAGATACTTCATTAGTTACAATGTGATCGGCGGAGTATTGTGGGTAGTTATTTGTACTTTTGCAGGATACTTCTTTGGCAATATCCCCGTTGTTAAGGAAAACTTCTCCACAGTAATTTTATTAATTATCTTTGTTTCTGTGTTGCCAGCAATTGTTGGTGCACTTCGTTCAAGAAAAAAATAATTGGAAAAGAGGTTATATAAAATGACAAAAATGAATGTTGAAAGTTTCAACTTAGATCATACAAAAGTTGCTGCACCTTATGTACGACTTGCAGGCATTAAAGAAGGAAAAAATGGCGATGTTGTTCGTAAATATGATGTTCGCTTTAAACAACCGAACAAAGAGCATATGGAAATGGCTGCACTTCACTCCATTGAACATTTAATGGCAGAAAATATTCGTAATCATACAGATCAAGTAGTAGATATGAGTCCAATGGGATGCCAAACTGGCTTTTATTTAACAATGATCAATCATGATGATTATGAAGATGTTTTATCCATTCTGGAAAAAACTCTTCAAGATGTACTGAATGCAAAAGAAGTACCTGCTTGCAATGAAGTTCAGTGTGGATGGGCTGCAAATCATAGCTTAGAAGGCGCTAAAGAGCTTGCAAAAGAAATGCTCGAAAAACGCAATGAATGGTCAACAATTTTTAAAGAAGACTAATCAAACATTTGACTGTCTCCAATTATGTGGGACAGTCATTTTTTATTTAAACTTTTAATTGATAGTTTCTATGGGAGAATTTGATTATAGAGCAATGTTCTTATATAAGTTAATTTAACTGAAATGCAATTAGAATTAATTTTTTTACATAAATGAATACCTCATGCTTACTTGTTAGAATAATAAATTAATCGATGTATATCCTTTAATGCCTCAATTTAGTAATAGATAGCAGTTTATTTTGATGAAGTTCTCTTTTTCATATGTCTTTGTTATAATCATCCAGAATAAATAGAGAATTTTATATAAGAGAGGAAATTTATGAGCAAAAAAAATAAGAATAAAGTATTTAATTCTAATGATACTATTCAAGAATATATTTATGTGCTTCTAGGAGCTGCAGTAATAGCATTTGGATTTAGCGTGTTTTTATTTCCGAATCAAGTAGCTTCCGGCGGTGTAAGTGGGATAAGTACAATCTTGAATGGCCTTTTTGGCTGGAATGCTGGAATAGTCCAATATGCTTTTAATATACCACTGTTTATTGCTGGAGTTCTTGTACTAGGGAAAAGATTTGGCTTTAAATCATTTATTGGAACGATTGCCTTACCGTTTTTCGTAATTTTAATGAATGATTGGTCTGCATGGACAGATAATGCATTGTTGGCAGCTATTTTTGGGGGAATAGTTGTTGGTTTAGGTATTGGCTTGGTTTTTAAAGGAAACGCCTCAACTGGTGGTACCGATTTACTCGCACAAATTATTACGAAATTTACTGGTTTAACTTTAGGTACCAGCGTCCTGCTAATAGACGGAATAATTGCCATTAGTGCAGCATTAGTTTTCGATTTAGAAAGAGGTTTATACGCATTAATCGGGTTATACGTCACTACTAAAACAATTGACATCGTTCAGTTAGGCTTCAGTCAATCAAAAATGGTTTATATTATTACGAATAAACAGGATGAAGTACGAGATGCAATTTACATGGAAATTGATCGGGGTGTTACAAAGATGCCAGCATTCGGTGGATATACAGGAGAACAAAAACTTATGCTAATGGTTGTTGTTTATCAAACAGAATTCACAAAGCTGAAACAAATCATTAAAACCGTTGACCCGTCTGCATTTGTCATCGTTTCTGATGCCTATGAGGTGCTGGGGGAAGGTTTCAAGCGAGTGTGATTTTGCTATAATTGGCAGTGTAATACACTTATTTATTCATTTTGGAGGGGTTCAAATGAAAAAAGCATGGTTAGCACTAGTATTCGGCTCAGCATTATTTCTAGCTGCTTGCGGCGGTGGCAATGAAGAAGGCAATGATACAAAGACTACTGATGAAACAGCTGGAACAGGAGAAACTGCAGCTGCAGATGGAGAAGCTTTAGTTAAAGAAGGCTGTGTAATGTGCCATGGAGGAAACCTGCAAGGTATGGGTCAAACACCTGCGTTATCTGACGTTGGTAGCCGTCTTTCAGAAGAAGAAATTTTAGATGTAATTTTAAATGGTAAAAACCAAATGCCTCCTGGACTACTAAAAGGTGAAGATGCTGAAGCAGCAGCAGCTTGGCTGGCAACTCAAAAATAATTCAATAAATGAACGTTTGAAAGGGCTTTCTAGAGAATGAGAATTTCTAGGAAGTCTTTCTTTTTTATATATAATCCCCCTTTTGACGTCTCAAAACGCTGTATTGGACGATACTATTTTCTTTTAGGTATATTTTAAATACATTCTATCTGTTACATGCTAAAATAAGTACTATATGCCAGGAAAGATAGGGGAGTTAAGGCTGATGATTCAAGTAAGGACAAAAGAAGTAATTGAAAAATTTAATTTAGAGTTAGTAAGTGGACATGAAGGAATTGGCCGATCCATCACAACGAGTGATATTTCACGTCCAGGACTTGAAATGGCTGGTTATTTTACACACTACCCTGCAAATAGAGTTCAATTAATAGGTAAAACAGAATTGTCTTTTTTTGAAATGCTTCCAACAGAATTAAAAAAAGAGCGAATGTTCAAACTTTGCTCGCAGGATACACCTGCAATTGTAGTATCAAGAGGATTAGAAGTCCCAAAAGAACTGATTGCTGCTTCTAATGAAAACCATGTTCCTGTATTATCAACTACTATGAAGACAACTAGGTTTTCTAGTAGATTAACAAATTATCTTGAAAGTAAACTTGCTCCAACAGCTGCTGTACATGGTGTTTTGGTCGATGTATACGGGATAGGTGTGCTAATAATTGGTAAAAGTGGAGTAGGGAAAAGTGAAACTGCTCTAGAACTTATTAAAAAAGGCCATCGTTTAGTTGCAGACGATTGTGTAGAAATTCGACAAGAAGCTGAAAATTTAATTATCGGTAGCCCACCGCCTCTTTTAGAACATTTGTTAGAAATTAGAGGAATCGGTATTATTGATATTATGACTTTGTTTGGTGCAAGTGCAATTCGTCCATTTAAACGAATTACACTTATTATTGAATTGGAAAACTGGGATCCAGATAAAACATATGACCGTCTTGGATTAGATGAAGAAAAAATGAAAATTATCGATACTGATATTACGAAACTAACAATTCCAGTACAGCCTGGTCGAAATGTATCAGTAATTATTGAAGTAGCAGCAATGAACTATCGTCTGAAAAAAATGGGTGTTAATGCTGCACAGGAATTTTCAAGACGCTTAGATGAAGTAATTTCAATACAAGATGAAATAGATGATTATTAATTTAAGAAAGAATTAAGTTTTTGAAAAAATGTCTGGCTCCAGCGCCCAGCCCTTCGAGGTCGCGGTCTGCCCTCGGTCGAAAGCTGGAAAAGCTTCGCGATTGGGGTCCTCCGCAGCACACGGATGTGCAAGTGCCGACAAGACATGCGATGTGGCACTTTTGTCGGCCAGCGCTTGGGGCTCACACGATGTGAGTCATGTCGACGAAGCCACACGATGTGGCGATTTCGTCGACGCGGGGCTAACAAGGGCGCTTGCGCTTTTTTATATGAGAGGAGTTTTATAATGGATCATATTTTACTTGCAATAGACCCTATTGCTTTTGAAATAGGCAGCATAAAGGTTCGTTGGTACGGGATTTTAATTGCATCAGGAATTGTACTAGCATATTTCATAGGACAAAGAGAAGCGGTAAAACGTGGATTGCCCGAAAATTTTTTAGCAGATTTATTGATTTGGGCAATTCCAATTTCTATAATCTGTGCTCGTATTTATTATGTAGTGATGAAATGGGAGTTTTACGGAGCAAATCCAGGGAAAATCATTCAAATTTGGAATGGCGGCATCGCGATTCATGGTGCTTTGATAGGTGCTGTCATTACTGCATATATTTTCTGCAGAAAAAGAGGAGTTAGTTTTTTAAAGGTAGCTGATATTGCTGCACCAAGTATTTTAGTAGGTCAGATTATTGGTCGCTGGGGCAATTTCATGAACCAGGAGGCATTTGGCGGGCCAGTAAGTCGAGACTTTTTAGAAAATCTAATGCTGCCAAACTGGATTATTGAACAAATGTATATCGAAGAGCTTGGCACTTATGTACATCCAACCTTCTTATATGAATCTCTATGGAACGTAGTAGGATTAATTATTTTACTATCATTGCGAAAAGTCAATTTACACCGTGGAGAAATTTTCTTCTCCTATATGATTTGGTATTCAATTGGGCGATTTTTTATCGAAGGTATGAGAACTGACAGCTTATATTTAATTGGCAATTTGCGTTCTGCACAGGTCGTTTCAATTATTGCAATCATTATCGGCATTGCCGCAATTGTTTACCGTAGAATGAAAGTCCGACCAGTTGTTCGTTACAAGGATAACAAATAGAGGGGAAATGGGATGTCATCGCTTCGAAAAGGATTAAATGCGGGGTTAAAAACTACATGGACTTTAAGTAAAGTAATTTTTCCGATTACATTAATCGTTACAATTCTCCAATTTACACCGGTATTAACATGGATTATTAATTTTGTGGAACCACTAATGGGATTACTAGGTTTAAGTGGAGAAGCAGCAATTCCGTTAGTGTTGGGAAATGCATTAAACTTATATGCTGGGATTGCGGGGATCTTGTCTCTTGAGTTAACTGTAAAGGAAGTATTTATACTCGCAGTTATGCTTTCCTTTTCACATAACTTATTTATAGAAACAGGAGTAGCTCTCCGCGTGGGAGTTAAATTGTGGGTAATACTTGCTGTAAGATTCGGATTAGCGATATTTTCTGCTCTTATCATAAGATTTGTATGGCAAGGTGGAGGAGAAATCGCAAAGTATGGCTTTTTTTCTGAGCAAACTCAAAATCCCACGGGTTGGGGAGAAATCGTTTTGCTAGGATTCGAAAAGGCAAGCCTCGGGATTTTACAGCTTGCTATTATCGTAATTCCGTTAATGATTATCGTACAATATTTACGTGATTTAAAATACTTAGAGAAAGTGTCTAATGCATTAGCTCCATTTACTAAAGTGATTGGCGTTCAACCAAATACGTCAATGACACTTGTAGCTGGGCTAATCATTGGCCTTGCCTACGGTGCAGGAATAATGATCCAAGCCGTGGAAGAAGATGGGGTAAGCAAAAAGGATGCAACTTTAGCGTTTATCTTTTTAGTGGCATGTCATGCAGTTATTGAAGATACATTAATTTTTGTTCCTTTAGGCATTCCGATATTACCATTGCTTATTATTCGAGTTGTCACAGCATTCGTCTTAACGATTATTGTTGCACATCTATGGAAAAGAGCAGATTTAAAAGCACATAAAGGAGTTACACAACTATGATAAAAGCTTTACTTTTTGATTTTGATGGAACACTTTTGAATACAAATGAATTAATTATCCAAACCTTTATGCATGTTTTGAATGAAAGATTTCCCGGGCAATATTCGCCACAGGATTGCATAAAATTTATTGGTCCGTCACTAATAGAGACATTCGAACAAATTACGCCAAATGAAGTAGACGAAATGGTTGAGAAATATCGTGAATGGAATCAAGCACATCATGATGAATTGGTAACAGAATATGATGGTGTGATTACGACTTTAGAGCAATTAAAAGAACAAGGCATTCGTTTAGCAATCGTTTCTACTAAACGAAGAGATACAATACAAAAAGGACTAAATTTGATGGGGGCAAACCATCTGTTCGAATTTTTAATTGGTTTGGATGATGTGAAAAATGTAAAACCACATCCTGAGCCGGTATTATTAGCAATTGAAAAACTAGGTATAAATAAAGAGGAAACGATGATGATTGGGGACAATTATCATGATATTGAAGCAGGGAAAAATGCAGGTGTCAAAACAGCAGGAGTAGCATGGTCAATTCAAGGTGAAGATTTCTTAAGACAGTATAATCCAGACTATATTCTTCAACATATGACTGATTTATTAACGATTGTGAAGGAGTCGTAAATCTATGAGAAAAACGGAACGATATCCAGTTCAAGGTGCCAACTCATTATGGAATGTTTACCAAACAGTGTCCTTTTGGAAAGTTATGAAGTGTTTTATATTTATCCAAATCGGACGCATTACACCATTTATGAGTGTGAAAAATTGGATATATCGGACGTTTTTAAATATGAAGATTGGTAAGAAAACTTCGCTTGCATTGATGGTAATGCCAGATTCGATGTTCCCAGAGAGAATTTCAATAGGAGACAATACGATTATCGGCTATAATACAACAATATTAGCTCATGAATATTTAATTGAAGAGTATCGTTTAGGAGATGTGAAAATTGGCAGCGAAGTAATGATCGGTGCCAATTCAACAATCTTACCTGGTGTAGAAATTGGCGACGGCGCAATTGTTTCTGCTGCAACACTTGTAAATAGAGATGTACCTGCAGGAGCAATGGCAGGAGGAAACCCTATGCGCATTATCTACACAGCTGAAGAAATGGCAGAAAGAAAAAGAAAGAATACCTAAATACTAAACTACTTCATTTATAAAAAAGCGAGAATCTGCTCATTCTGATTTAGGATGGAGTAGATTTTTTTATTATTGTTTGACCTTAATCGAATAAAAAAGTTCTCTTAATATAAGTAAGAGCTGAGTGAAAAACAGTAAAAGTGCGTAAAAAATAGAACCGCGTAAATAAAAAAAAAACGCGTAAAAGTTAGATAAAAGTGCGTAAATAATCAAGCAAACCACGTAAAAAAGCAATAAAACCGCGTAAAAAATAGAAACGCGTAAATAAAACAAAAAACCGCGTAAAAGTTAGATAAAAGTGCGTAAATAATCGAGCAAACTACGTAAAAAAGCAATGAAACCGCGTAAAAAAATAGAACCGCGTAAATAAAACAAAAAACCGCGTAAAAGTTAGATAAAAGTGCGTAAATAATCAAGCAAACCACGTAAAAAAGCAATAAAACCGCGTAAAAAAACACCCCCCTGTAAATATAAAAACCCTCTCATTAACGTAAGAATGCTCACTATTTTTAGAATAATAAGTCTTTTCAATTAAATAACATGTATAATTGTTCATAGAAAGATCAAGAAAAGTTGAACATGAAGGTTGACTACAGAAGGTTAATTCGATAAAATACTTTCATATACTAACTCTCTAATTCTCTAGTGTGTTAAAGTAAAAATGGTAGGATGTGTTAATATGTCATCGTTAAAAATGTTTGAAAAGCCATTAGGAATGCGCGATACATTCCCAATTACATATGAAAAGGTCGAGGCAATTCGCCAAACAGGACGTGATTTCCTGCGTGCACGTGGTTATGATTTTATCAAAACACCAAGTTTAGAATATTTCGATACAGTCGGAAAAGCATCTGCTATTTACGATGCAGCATTATTTAAACTTGTAGATAGTCAAGGAAATACGCTTGTCCTACGTCCTGACATGACGACACCCATTGCACGAGTTGCGACATCTAAATTACTAAAAGAACAAATTCCATTAAGGCTAGCTTATTTTGCTAACGTTTTCCGAGCACAGCAAACAGAGGGCGGCCGTCCTGCTGAATTTGGGCAAATGGGAATTGAAATTATTGGAGACGGAACGGTTTTTGCAGATGCAGAAGTAATTATTACAGCTATTAATCTAATACAAGCATTCGGCATTGACTCTTTTAAAATTACAATCGGCCACGCTGGCGTATTAAATTGCATCTTAAAGGACTATACAGAAAGTGCTGAACAAGCCGATAAATTAAGAACATTATTAGTTGAACGCAATTATGTTGGATTTGAAGAAGCGGTTGCAGCATTCGATCTACCAAAAACGAAATCAGACGCTTTACTTCAATTTATTAATGAAGCTACGAATATTGGTGCTATAGAAGATATCGAAAAATATGTAAGGAAAAATGATGCATTAGAATATATGCAACAGCTTATGGAATTGATTAGTTTTGCAAACCTATCTCAATATGTTGCACTGGATTTCACACTTTCAAGTCATATGAATTATTACACAGGAATGCTATTTGAAGTGTTTGCAGAAGGCAGTGGATTTGCCCTTGGCAACGGAGGCCGCTACGACGGATTGCTGCACCATTTTGGAAGCAAAGTAGGGGCTACGGGATTTGGAATTCGAGTAGACCGATTGCTCGAAGTTGTACCTTCAAATAAATCTGCTAAACAAACTGTTGCAATTATATTTAACGATGAACAGTTTACTAAGGCACTTGAGCATGCAAAAAAGCTACGCGAAGAAGGAAAGCGTGTAACATTGCAGGCGAAAAAAGGACTTGTGGATGAAGAAGCATTTACAAAACAGTTTGACACGATTGTTTACGTCAGCCAGGAGGATTTAGCGTAATGAGTGAATTAACAATTGCAATGCCAAAGGGACGAATTTTTGAAGAAGCATACCAAATGCTAATTGATGCAGGATTTAATTTACCTGAGGAAGTAGAAATGTCACGCAAGTTAATGATTGAAATACCGGAGGAAAAAATTCGATTTATTTTAGCAAAGCCAATGGACGTACCTGTTTATGTAGAACATGGTGTTGCAGATATCGGGATTGCTGGGAAAGATGTATTGCTTGAGCAAAGACGAAATGTTCATGAATTATTGGACTTGAAAATTAGTCAATGTTATATCGCTTCAGCGGGTTTACCAAATACGAAGATGAATGAAATAGCACCCCGCATTGCAACAAAATACCCAAACATTGCAATGAACTATTATAAAGAAATTGGTGAACAAGTTGAAATTATCGAGCTGAACGGTTCAATTGAATTAGCGCCGATGATAGGTTTAGCTGACCGCATTGTCGATATTGTATCAACAGGAAGAACGTTGAAAGAAAATGGTCTTGTTGAATATGAACACATTACAGATGTATCTTCTCGTTTAATTGCAAACCCAGTAAGCTATCGAATGAAAAGTGCACGTATCCAAGAATTAGTATTTCGTTTGAAGAAATTTGTCAATTAGAGAGAAGGGTTATTTGTGAAAATTACAAAGTTATCAAACTCAATTTCCTTAAAAAGACAACTTGAAGGTGGAAATGAAGAACAATTAAAAACAGTACGCCAAGTTCTCCAAGATGTTCGTGAAAATGGAGACATGGCAGTACGTAAATATAGTGAGATGTGGGATGGAATCTCTCTGGATGATTTTCTTGTTACGCAAGAAGAAATCGATGAAGCTGTTGCTAATTTTGATGAGCAGTTAAAACAGGATTTGCAAGAAGCAGCAGATAATATTCGCTTCTATCATGAAGCACAAAAAAGAGAGGGCTATAAACTATCATTACCTGATGGCTCCTGGTTAGCGCAGCGGATTATTCCGCTTGATGCAGTAGGTTTATATGTACCAGGGGGATCAGCAGCCTATCCATCTTCCGTTTTAATGAATGTAATCCCTGCACAAGTGGCAGGTGTGGAACGGATTGTCATTACTTCTCCAGCTGGCAAGGATGGTAAATTACCGGCAGCGGTACTCGTTGCAGCTTCGATTTTAGGCATTACAGAAATTTATAAAGTTGGCGGCGCACAGGCAATCGCTGCCTTAGCATACGGAACTGAAACAATTGCACCAGTTGATAAAATTACAGGGCCAGGTAATATTTTTGTGGCTCTAGCAAAACGAGAAGTTTTTGGTGAAGTGGCAATTGATATGATTGCGGGACCAAGTGAAATTGCTGTATTGGCAGATGACACTGCTTTTGCAGATGAGGTTGCAGCGGATCTTTTATCGCAGGCAGAACATGATGCGTTAGCATGTGCTGTATTGGTGACAACAAGTGAGCGATTTGCAAAAGAAGTCGCAGACCAAGTTGAACAACAATTACGTGAGCTTCCTCGTGAAGCAATTGCGCGTAAAGCGATTGAAAACTTCGGTCAAATTTATATCGCTGATACGATGGAGCAAGCAATTGAAGCAATTAATTCTCTAGCTCCTGAACATTTGGAGGTTGTTACAGCAAATGCTGAGGAGGATTCATTAAAAATCCGCCATGCGGGTGCGATATTTATCGGTCGTTATAGTTCTGAACCGGTAGGAGATTATTTTGCAGGTACAAACCATGTATTACCTACAAATAGTACTGCACGCTTTGCTAGTGGATTAAACGTAGATGACTTTATTAAAAGATCAAATATTGTTTATTATAGCGAGAAAACATGGGAAGAAAATGCACCAAAAATTGCGCGTCTTGCAAGAATGGAAGGACTTGAAGGGCATGCACGTGCAGTAGAATCTCGTGGTTGGACTAAGGGAGATGAATAAGTTGGCTGAACAAAAACAACGCTTTGCTAAAATAGAACGTAATACGAATGAAACGAAAATTTCCGTAGAATTAGACTTGGATGGTGAAGGGATTGCAGAAGTAAATACTGGTGTTCCTTTTATGGACCATATGCTTGATTTATTTATTAAACATGGTTTGTTTAATGGGAAGATCGTTGCTGATGGCGATACACATATAGATGATCACCATACTACTGAAGATATTGGAATTGTTTTAGGTCAGGTTATTCGAGAAGCGCTTGGCGATAAAAAAGGAATTAAACGTTATGGCAATGCTTTTGTTCCAATGGATGATGCTTTAGCACAGGTAGTTATTGACTGCTCTAATCGTCCACATCTAGAGTACCGAGTGGAACCTGAATTAAAACAAAAGGTTGGTACATTTGATACGGAGCTTGTTCATGAGTTTTTATGGAAACTTGCTTTAGAAGCACGAATGAACGTGCATGTCATTGTTCCTTATGGTCATAATACGCATCACATTATTGAAGCTATATTTAAAGCACTTGCTCGTGCAATAGATGATGCGGTACAAATTGATCCACGTGTAAAAGGCGTACCGTCAACGAAAGGGTTGTTGACATGAAAATAGGTGTTATTGATTACGGAATGGGTAATTTATTCAGTGTTGAACAGGCATTAAAACGTTTGGACTGCGAAGTGGTAGTATCATCAGATGCAACAGCCTTAGCCGCAGCAGATGCTTTAATTTTACCGGGGGTTGGTGCCTTTCCAGATGCAATGAAACGTTTATCTGAAACAGGACTAGAGCAATTTATCCGAGGTCAAGTTGATGCCAAAAAGCCTTTACTAGGTATTTGCTTAGGAATGCAATTGCTTTTTGAAGAAAGTGAAGAAGTTACTCCAACAAAAGGTTTCAGTTTTTTCAAAGGAACGATTACACGTTTCACGGGAATCTCACAATCTGGCGAGCAATATCGTGTTCCACATATGGGATGGAATACTTTGCAGTTCAATTCAATTCCTACATGGCTGGAAAATGCACAACTTCCTGAAAGTAAATTTGTGTATTTTGTACATTCATTTTATGGAGTGAATATTGATAAAGAACAGCTAGTAGCAAGCGCTGATTATTTTGGTGTTGAAGTGCCTGGAGTAGTGCAGGCTGGAAATGTAACGGGTATGCAGTTCCACCCTGAAAAATCAGGAGACTTTGGTGTGTTCTTGCTTGAACAATGGTTAAAAGGTGTGGGGGTGCTTACATGCTAACAAAACGTATCATTCCTTGCCTTGATGTAAAGGATGGCCGTGTAGTTAAAGGAATTCAATTCGTTGAACTGCGTGATGCTGGTGATCCGGTTGAACTGGCAAAGTTTTACGATGAACAAGGTGCAGATGAATTAGTATTTTTAGATATTTCAGCATCTCATGAAGGCCGTGAAACAATGGTGGATGTAGTAAGAAAAACTGCATCTTCGTTGGCAATTCCATTTACAGTTGGTGGTGGAATTCGTACATTAGAAGACATGAAGAGAATTCTGAGAGCTGGTGCAGATAAAGTATCAGTCAACACTTCTGCATTAGAGCGACCTGAGCTTATTAAAGAAGGCTCCGATTTCTTTGGTGCACAATGTATCGTTGTAGCTATCGATGCTAGATACAGCGAGGAAGATGGTACTTGGATGGTTTATACCCATGGAGGACGTAATAAAACAGAATGGCAGGCAGTTGAGTGGGCCAAAGAAGCGGTGCGACTAGGTGCTGGAGAAATCCTTTTAACGAGTATGAATCAGGACGGCGAGAAATCAGGTTTTGATTTGGCTTTAACGAAGGCAGTTCGAGATGCTGTAACAGTCCCTGTCATTGCAAGCGGCGGTGCAGGAAATGCTGAACACTTTTTACAAGTACTGCAAGATGTCGATGCAGATGCAGCTCTTGCAGCATCTATTTTCCATTATAAAGAAACAAGCGTAGCCGAAGTGAAAGCAACTTTGCGCGAAAAAGGAGTTTGTGTCAGATGATTGAAGGCTTAAAATTTGATGAAAAAGGTTTAATTACAGCGGTTGTACAAGATGCACAATCAAAAGAGGTATTAACAGTTGCCTATATGAATGAGGAATCCTTGCAAAAAACGCTTGAAACTGGCGAAACATGGTTTTATTCCCGTTCAAGAAACGAGCTTTGGCATAAAGGTGAAACGAGCGGCAATACGCAGAAAGTAATTTCAATTAAAGCAGATTGCGATAAAGACGCGTTAGTAGTTGAAGTGCTGCCTGCTGGACCAGCATGCCACAATGGGACTACTTCTTGTTTTACTGAAACAGTATTAGAAAACGATAGAGTTGGTTCAGTTGAAATTATCCCACAATTAGCAGAAATCATTCGCAAGCGTGAAGTAGATATGCCTGAGGGTGCATATACTACATACTTATTTGAAAAAGGGATCGATAAAATTTGCAAAAAAGTAGGAGAAGAAGCTACTGAAGTTGTAATCGGTGCAAAAAATCGAGATGCGGAAGAAGTAAAATGGGAAGCCGCTGATTTAATCTATCACCTATTAGTATTATTGCAGGAACAAAAGATTAATATTTATGACGTACTAGCTGTGCTTAAAACTCGCCACGAAGAAAAAAGAGCAAGCACAAAAAAATAAAATCGATTCGTGGTGCGAAGCTAAACTAATGACGTTGTATATAAATATGTTATAATAAACCTAATTGTCTAAAGGAACGTAGCAATACGTTCCTTTAACTTTGTTAAAAGGTTACTTTAACAAATAGAGTTAGGCTTTGGAGGATTTATTTTGGGAAATCAACGTCAAAAAGAGAAATTAAATAATGTCGTTTCGTTTATTCCAAACGGAGATTATTATTTCAATAAAGCGCTTAAAGCAATGGATAAAGACCAGATGGATAAAGCGTATAAATATATGAAAAGGGCTGCAGAATTAAGTCCAGATGATGCACACGTTTTAATGCAATTTGGCATTTTAGAAATGGAAGCTCAAAACTTTGAAAAGGCTTATGAATTGATACACACTGCATACAGTCTAGATCCAAGCGAGCCTGAGCATGTGTTTTTTCTAGCTGAAATTTCAGGCTGTATCGGCATGATAAGGGATGCTCAAAAGTTTGCAGAAATGTATTTGCAAATGGAGCCGGATGGTATGTATGCCTTGGAAGCAGAAGAAATTTTAGAGTACTTTCAGTATGAAGAGAATGAAATAGAACAATTTGACGAAGACGATTCGGAAAAACTAATCGCCCAAGAAAAAGCACGCCGCTTTATGGAAAATAGCCAATTTCATAATGCTATTGAAGTATTAGAACAACTAATTGAACGCTATCCGGACTTATGGGCAGCTTACAATAATTTATCATTAGCATATTTTTATGTTGGAGATACAGAGCAGGCAAAAGCTTTGCTAAATAATGTGCTGCGGGAAAACCACGGCAATCTCCATGCAATTTGCAATCTAGCAGTCATTGCATATTATGAAAAAAATGATGAAGAGCTTGCAACGCTTTTAGAAATGCTGAAAAAAATCAATCCGTATGATTGGGAAAATCGCTATAAGCTCGGTGCAACTTTAGCATTAGTTGGTCAATATGAGTTAGCATATAAATGGCTTCAAAGTATGAAAAAGCGCGGCTATCAAGGAGATTCAGGATTTTACTTTTGGTTAGCTCAATCTGCTTACTTTTCAGGTCGGGTAGAAGAAGGAAAAGCAGTATGGAAGTTGTTAGTTGAAATCGATCCAGCTAAGGATGGTTTTGAACCTTGGCTTCACTTAAAAGAAGAAACAAACAGTGATTCATTAGAGCATAATCGTGAGTTTATCATCGAAAAAATAAGCAGCAAATATAGTACTCATCGGATGCTTGGTTTCTTCCTTTTAAGCAAATCCATTTATAAACAAGAAATAATCGCACATCCTAAACTAATAGATCTTGCAAAATATAGTGGCATTGAAAAGCTTTGTCTTGCGTACGCACTACAGCATGATTTCAATAAAGAAAATGAAATCGAAAAATATTTTATGAGATCAATGGAAGTTGCAGAAGAATTATTTACTAGCTGTTCAACAGTGACATCAGAAATTCAATATTTATTTCAAATGTGGTTTGTCCTTAGTGAACGAGCTTTAAAAAATGGCTACAAGTTTAAAAATGTAAAAGCATTGGCTGCTTCGGTAGAGTATATGTTTTATTCAACAATTAATAGTAAAAACATAACGAAAAAACAATATGCTGAAAAGTACGGCATTTCAGTTTCAACGTTAACAAAGTATGTAGAACAATTAATAGAGTTTTTGCCATTTGACTAAGAAAAGTGGAAGCATCCTTTAGCTAACATAAGACAATTTATTTGAAGTTCCTGAAGCAATGCAATAGGATAATATATACAAAAGTTATTATTAAATTTGAAGTTTAGCTAGCCTATTAGCTTTTTACCTGAGGAGGCAATATCATGTCTGAAAAAATTTATGACGTAGTAATTATCGGAGCAGGTCCAGCAGGGATGACAGCTGCAGTTTATGCATCACGTGCAAACCTATCTACAATAATGATAGAACGTGGTATACCTGGTGGACAAATGGCAAATACAGAAGAGGTAGAAAACTACCCAGGATTTGAAACAATTTTAGGGCCTGAGCTTTCTACAAAAATGTTTGAACATGCCAAAAAATTTGGTGCAGAATATGCTTATGGCGACGTATCTGAAATTATTGATGGTGAAGAATATAAAATTATTAAAGCTGGAGCTAAAGAATATAAAACACGTTCAATTATTATTACAACAGGGGCAGAGTACAAAAAGATGGGTGTTCCTGGAGAAAAAGAACTTGGTGGACGTGGAGTAAGTTATTGTGCGGTATGTGATGGCGCATTCTTTAAACAAAAGAATTTAGTTGTTGTAGGTGGAGGCGACTCAGCGGTTGAAGAAGGAGTTTACTTAACACGTTTTGCTGACAAAGTAACGATTGTTCACCGTCGCGATAAACTACGTGCACAAAAAATTCTTCAAGACCGTGCTTTTGCAAATGAGAAAATTGATTTTATTTGGAATCACACAGTAAAACAAATTAATGAAAAAGATGGTAAAGTTGGCAGTGTAACACTTGTATCAACTGTTGATGGCAGCGAGCAAGAATTTGCAGCTGATGGTGTATTCGTTTATATCGGAATGGTGCCTTTAACACAGCCTTTCAAAGATTTAGGCATTGTAAATGAGCATGGTTATATCGTAACAAACGATAAAATGGAAACATCAGTAAAAGGAATTTTTGCAGCAGGAGACGTTCGCGAGAAAATGTTACGCCAAATTGTAACTGCTACAGGCGATGGAAGTATTGCAGCTCAATCAGTGCAAAGCTATGTTGAAGAGTTAAAAGAAAAAATTAATCAATAATTATTATGGAAAATTATTGATATATTGATTTAATTATCCTGTAACTTTATTGCAATATTAAAAAGGTATACTTTGGGTATAAACTCAAACCCCCATTTTTTGAATTATTTTGGTTGTTTCCAATTTTTAATGGAAGCAACCTTTTTTTGGCGGAAACTAAGTGAATGTGTATGCATAGCATAACTTCGGAACTAACTAACTTCCGTCGTCCATGCTAAAGCATGATTTAATTTCCATGCACAATTATGAATGTGTATGATTTTCATTATTCTTAGTTTTCAAACGTATTATTTTGTAAGATTGACATTTTAAAAGGTATAATAATGATTAGGGAGTAACGAAGATTTGAGGTGTGTGTAATGCAACGGATAGCAAATTTACTAGCAATTCAAGATGGGCAAGTTTTACTTCTCCAAAAGCCAAGAAGAGGTTGGTATGTTGCTCCAGGAGGAAAAATGGAAAGCGGTGAATCCATTTATGAAGCAGCGTTAAGGGAATTTCATGAAGAAACAAACGTTAAACCAAAGAATATCCATTTAAAAGGCGTCTATACAATGGTTATAAAAGATGGAGAAGAAAAAGTTGATGAATGGATGCTATTCACGTTTGTTGCCCATGGAGTAGAGGGAGAGCCATTTAAACAGACAAGAGAAGGTGTATTAGAATGGCATCCTTTGGAAAGCTTGCATGAACTTCCAATGGCTGAAGGAGATCGAAGAAATTTATTGTTTGCTGCATTAAAAGAAGGCATACAATATGGTACATTTGAGTATACAAAAGATTTTGTACTACTAAATGAAAAAATACAAACGTCGAGTGAACTTAAATAGAGGAGATGGTCGTCATGGGTAATAGTGAAATCTATTCACATGAGATAGTCATTATTACAGGCATGTCAGGAGCAGGCAAAACTGTTGCAGTTCAAAGTTTTGAAGATTTAGGGTATTATTGCATCGATAACTTACCTCCTGCTTTACTTACTACATTTTTAGCGCTAATGAAGGAGTCAGAACGAAATATTACACGCATTGCAGCCGTGATGGATATGCGTGGTGGAGAGTTTTTCGATTCACTAATAGATGCACTAGATTTGTTAGAGAAGGAAGCATATATTAATACACGAGTATTATTTTTAGATGCAAATAATGAAACCCTCGTTCGACGTTATAAGGAATCACGAAGATCCCATCCTTTAGCACCGCAAGGATTACCCCTAGAAGGCATTCAAAAAGAGAGAGAAATGCTTGCTGAGTTAAAGGGGCGAGCAAAATTTGTTTATAACACATCACAAATGAAGCCTAGAGAACTGAGGGAACGAATTGGCAACGAATTTTCAAATTCAAACAGTCCAAAGTTTTCAATTAATGTAATGTCTTTTGGCTATAAGAATGGAATTCCTATTGATGCTGATCTAGTGTTTGATGTTCGTTTCTTAAAAAATCCATATTATGTGGAGGAGCTGCGTCATAAAACGGGTTTGCAAACAGAAGTATCTTCTTATGTACTAGCATCTGAGGAAACAAATGAATTAATAGCAAAGCTGACAGATTTATTTAAATTTATGATTCCACAATATATAAGTGAAGGAAAATCACAACTTGTAATCGCATTTGGCTGTACAGGTGGACAGCATAGATCTGTTACGTTGGCAGAATACTTTGGAAAGCTCTTTAGTGACAGATACAAAACAGCAATTACGCATCGAGATATCAATCGCAGAAAGGATTGAAGTAATGAAAAATAAAAAGACGAGTATCGTAGTCATCGGAGGAGGTACAGGACTATCTACGATGTTGCGCGGATTAAAAAACTATCCGTTTGACATAACTGCAATTGTAACAGTTGCAGATGATGGTGGGTCTTCTGGACGTCTTCGAGATGACTACGATATCCCGCCGCCGGGTGACATACGGAATGTGATTGCTGCACTTTCCGATACAGAACCTTTAGTCGAGCAGATGTTTCAATATCGTTTTTCACAATCTGTTGACTTAGGTGGGCATTCGTTAGGAAATTTAATGCTAACTGCTTTAACTGACATCACTGGAGATTTTAGTCATGCGATTGCAGAAATGAGCAAAGTACTTAAAGTTCATGGTAAAGTAATTCCCGCAGCAAATAAAAAAATCACATTACATGCTGAATTAATCGATGGCACAATCATTGAAGGCGAATCAAAAATTCCAAAATCCCATCTTCCACTAAAGCGTGTATTTTTAGTTCCAAATAATGTGAAACCGCTTCCCGAAGCAATACGAGCTATTAGAAAAGCAGATTTCATATTAGTGGGGCCAGGAAGCCTCTATACGAGCATTATTCCAAATTTATTAGTGAAAGAAATTGGAGATGCTTTAGTGAATGCTAAAGGACGAAGAATTTATATTTGTAATCTGATGACGCAAAAAGGAGAAACAATTCATTATCGTGCGACAGATCATGTCCAAGCAATTTATGACCATGTAGGAAAGCCATGTTTAGATGCCATTTTAGTAAATGACATTGAACTGCCTTTGCCAATAAAAGAAAACTATAAAGAAGAAAATGCAGAGCCTGTCATGTTTGATATTGAAAAATTGGAAAGCATGGGGCTAGAGGTAATTAAAAAAGAAATTGCTACAATCCAATCTGGTGTAGTAAGACATGAGTCGAATAAAATAGCGCAATGGCTATGTGATTATGCCTCCAGCTACAACATAAAACAAACAAAGCTCTAGATACGAATAGTATGTTATGATTATCTTCATACATATTTGAGAGGGGGGGAAGAGATGTCATTTGCTTCCGAAACTAAAAAAGAATTAACGCAAATAGAAGCCGATGAAAGCTGTTTAAAGGCTGAAGTATCTGCCCTAATCCGCATGAACGGGACACTATCATTTACAAATCGGCAGTTAAGCTTAGATGTGCAAACAGAAAATGCTGCTATTGCAAGAAGGCTATATACAATAATAAAAAAGCTATATTCATACAATGTTGAACTATTAGTTCGAAAAAAAATGCGTTTAAAGAAAAATAATGTATACATTTGCCGTGTTCGTGAAGGTGCCCGTGAATTATTAACAGATTTAGATATTTTGTCAGAAGATTTCCAGTTGAATCATTCGCTATCCAATTCTTTATTAGCTAATAAAAATCAAAAACGGGCTTATTTACGTGGTGCGTTTTTAGCAGGTGGCTCTGTTAACAACCCTGAAACGTCTTCATATCATCTAGAGATTTACTCATTATATAAAGAACATAGTGAAGCACTTGTAGATTTAATGAACAAGTTTAACTTAAATGCAAAAACTATAGAGCGCAAAAAGGGATTTATTACGTATTTAAAAGAAGCTGAAAAAATTTCTGATTTTTTAGGAATGGTTGGCGCATTCCAGGCAATGTTAAAATTTGAGGATGTACGAATTGTCCGAGATATGCGAAATAGTGTGAATCGAATTGTGAACTGTGAAACAGCTAATTTAAACAAAACAATTGGTGCTGCTATACGGCAAGTCGAAAATATTCGGTTTATTGAAAATACAATCGGCCTTGATCAGTTACCTGAAAAACTGCGTGAAATCGCTAGACTTCGTGTAGAATATCAGGACGTAACATTAAAAGAACTAGGTGAAATGGTGTCGACTGGAGCTGTAAGTAAATCAGGCGTCAACCACCGATTGCGTAAAATTGATGAAATTGCAGAAGCTTTAAGACGCGGTGAAACAATAAAGTAGTATTTTTGTCAAAAAATTGTAGGAATCTAACATTGTTCTTTTCATACAATTTAGATAAGATAAAAATATAGTGATGAACGGTGTGAAAGGGAGTATCGTAAAATGGTTGAAACCAATGTGGAAGTAAAATTAAAATCAGGTTTGCAAGCAAGACAAGCGGCGCTTTTTGTTCAAGAAGCAAATCGCTATAAGTCTGAAGTGTATTTACAAAAAGATGAGAAAAAAGTAAATGCTAAATCTATCATGGGTATTATGAGCTTAGCTATAGCAAGAGGAACATCAGTGACACTTATTGCTGACGGCAAAGATGAAAATGAAGCACTAGATGGATTAATTAAGCTTATTCAAAAAGAAGAATAGGCAGAGCTTTGTAAACGCTCGCAGTAAGGGTCCGTCTAAAAAGGCAGTTTGGACTGCCCCTTGTGCCGAGGATAGGCATGTTTTGGTGTAACCATCATAAAAAGCAAATATTATACTTAGATTAAAGCAAAGGGCTTGTTCAGAAAATAGTTTCTGGGCGGCTCTTTCTTATTTAAGAAGCAAAACCAATATTAGTGAATAAATATATAATAACCGTACAAAAAATTAAGCCCATACAAAAAAGCACAATCCAGCTTTTAAAGCTGAATTGTACTCTTTTTAGAATGAGCTGATATAGGTATTAAGCTTTCTCGTTACTACGTGTAATAATACCGTCGATTAAACCATATTCTTTCGCTTGTTCTGCAGTCATGAAATTGTCACGGTCAGTATCTTGTGCAATTTTTTCTAAAGGTTGGCCAGTACGCTCAGATAAAATTTTATTTAATTTATCGCGTAAGAATAAAATGCGTTTCGCAGCAATTTCAATTTCAGTTGCTTGACCTTGAGCGCCTCCAAGTGGTTGGTGAATCATAACCTCTGCATTTGGTAATGCATAACGCTTACCTGGTTCACCAGCAGCTAGTAAAAATGCACCCATTGATGCTGCCATACCGATACAAATTGTTGATACTTTAGGTTTAATAAATTGCATTGTATCGAAAATCGCCATGCCAGCAGTAATTGATCCACCAGGTGAATTGATATATAGTGAAATATCTTTATCTGGATCTTCAGCTGCTAAGAATAACAATTGCGCTACGATTGAGTTCGCAACATTGTCATCAATAGCACTACCAAGTAAAATAATGCGGTCTTTTAATAAACGAGAATAAATGTCATAAGCACGTTCGCCGCGATTTGTTTGTTCAATAACTGTAGGAATTAAATTCATTATTAAATCCTCCTTATTAAAGGTTAATTTGTTTACATAATGCTGAAGTAATCTTCAGCTGTAACAATATCATACACAGAATAGTCAAGGAAGGTCAAATATAAACTCTGAGGATGAGAAAATATTATTCACTACCTATTGTATGGATAAAAAAGAAATAATCACCACGTTAAATAAATAATAATTGGAAACGACTTTTACTTTACAGTTGAATTATGATACAGACATTTGTATAATAGTAAAGTCGTCATTTGAACAAAATGATGTTTAAAATATTTCCTTGTTTAATGTGTAAACCTATTTATAAGTGTCCTCGTGGTGTAATGGATAACACAGAAGATTCCGGTTCTTCCGCTGGGGGTTCGATTCCCTCCGAGGGCGCCATTTTACTGTTTAAGATACCTATATATAATATGAGAAAACCGTGCAAACATTGAGTATCAACGTTTGTGCGGTATTTTAACGTTTTAGTGCATGTTCGAGGTAACGATAATAAAACGACGCTCAAATACTATACATTTTCTCTCTATTCGTAATGAATGTGATTATTTAGAGCTGTGCTATTGGAAAACATACTGTACACTAAATGCTTCATGAGTTTGATGAAGATTTTGGAATCTAAGTTCTTTAATGCCGAGTTTGTTTAAGTTTCGGTTTAATTGTTTATTAACTGCAATATTACTTACCACTTTAACTTTTCCATCTAACTTGAAAATTAAACCATTTTTTTCAACTTCATATTCATTTAGTTTTTTACTTCCTTCATACGTTAATGTATTTTTCAGTTTCTTTTTAATGGGCACAGAGCTACTAATTTAGGCTTTTCTTGTATAGTCTATTAAGATATAACAGTACTATTATTAAAGAGCGTGCTACCTTTAAAATACGGATAAATAGATTACTATACACGACTTAACTTGAATGTTTTTTAATTAACAGGATTCACATGAGCAGGGAAGGGGAAAAATTGAAGTTTCTAGATATTAACAAATAACTAGTTTATTAAATATTTTTCAAAAAAACTATTCAAAACGGTTGATTATTTCCTTGAAAGCTAGTACATTAGTTAATGTTGTGATTTATAACGAATGATAAGTTTTTATTAGTGCTACATATCAAGCCATCAAATTATTGATTTGTAGCTGTTTTTCGTTTGTTACAATATGCCCTATAAGGGCGCCATTTTACTGTTTCAAATAAATAATATAAAAGCTAGACCTTGCTGAAGTTTATTAGTTTAGCAGCCTAATAAACTTCAGGGGGAATGAAAAATATGGGGTAAAATGCAATTACTGTACCAATTCATTTTACCCTTAATTCATTCTCTTTAAACTATCATTACCTATCATTTCATATAAAATTTTTATGAGTAACGATACATTGTATAATTTTAGTTTGAGGTTTGAATGATAAACGGGTATCCCAAAGTGAACTTTGGAATACCTTTTTTATTTTGAAATAGATGACATGAAAATGGGTTCTATAATAAATGTTGGGGTTTTTAAACAATTTCTAAAATAAAAATGCACAACATCACCTATTTTACTATACTTGAATTGACGAGAAACAAGTAGTAAAGGTGAGTTGTGCAATATGAATTTTAACATGCATTTACCAGGATTAAAAGGAGTAAACCTTGAGGAAATTGTTGAACAAGAAAATAGAATTTTAGTGTATATTTCAATACCCATAAAAGAACACATTTGTCCAGCATGTGGTGAAAAGACGTCGAAAGTACATGACTATCGAATGCGTAAGATTGGGCATCTTCCAATGTGGGGACGTTCAACGCAATTGATGTATAAATGCCGCCGTTATCGTTGTATTTGTGGGAAGCGATTTGCCGAAAAGGCCCCATTTGTTGAGCGTTACCAGCGTTTTTCTAAGGAAACAAATCAAGCCATGATTATTCAATCGGTTAAATCAAAAACATTTAAAGATGCTGCAATGATACTCAGTACATCCATTTCAACGATACTACGTAGATTCAATAAACAGACAAAAGCAGCGTTACCAGAAGGGTTTCGTTTACCAAAGGCGATTGCCATTGATGAATATAAAGCAGATACAGATGCCGGGGAATATCAGCTAATTATAGCAAATGCGGAAACACATGAACCAATTGATATTTTGCCGAATCGGCGACTACAAACGATAAAAACATATTTACAAAAATATGGACAAGATGTAGAAATTGTTGTGATGGACATGAATGGAAGCTTTAAAGCAGCTGTCCATCAAGCATTAGCAAAGCCAATCATTGTAGCGGATCGATTCCATTATTGTCGTTATATTCATTGGGCTTTAGATGACGTCAGAAGGAAAGTTCAAAAAGAAATGCATGCTTATGATCGCAAAAAATGTAAACGTATGCGATTTGTTTTACATAAAAACTCTGCAAAATTAACAGAAGATGAGCGTTGGTATTTAAACCGTTATCTTGGATTATCACCTGAATTAAAAAAAGCCTATGAGTTAAAAGAAGCGTATAAAAAGTGGTTTACACAAGCTAAGGAAGAGAAGAATATTCAAAAGGTGAAGGAAGGTTTAGAAGCGTTTTACCGCAAGGTAGAAGAGGCAAACATTCCATCTTTTATAAAACGTATTCAAACGATAAAAAACTGGCAGGTAGAAATCTTAAATAGCTTTGTCTTTAACTATTCAAACGGGTTTTTAGAAGGTATTAACAATAAATCAAAAGTGCTCAAGCGAAATGCTTATGGCTTCCGCAAATATGAGCACTTTAAAGCAAAAATATTATTAGGTCACATGTATAGAAAAATAGGGTTGTATGTTGGGTGAGGGAGCGAAGCGAGCCGCGACCTACCCATACATTCCTTCCTCGCTACGCTTCGGAAGAAATGTATGGGCAGGAAAAGTTAATCTTATACTCAAATTCTCTTGTTCTCTCAAGTGTTACCCCAACATTTGACAAAGGACCTGAAAATGTAACAAGAGAATTAGATTTCCTCTTATACTGATTATTTTGAAAAAATAAAAAGTTATATTTATAAATTTTTTCAATAGTTAAAAAGCCCAACAATTCCTTATGTTTCGACTTTTTTCTCCATCTTTGATTGTATAAAATGACTATAATTTTTCATATTTATTATTCTTTTATTGAATTTTGTATTGTATAAAAATTTCGAAATTTATATAATGTAAAATATCATATAGTTGTTTTCAATAATCAGACAATTGTTGTTGGAAATAATAAATTACTTAATAGGGGGTTTCAATATTGAAAAAAATTAAATTCTTATCAATGTTTATGATTTTTGCAGCAGTATCTATTATTCTTGCGGCTTGTGGTACAAGTGGCTCGGAATCTGAAACATCTTCTGGTTCAACAGGTTCAGAAGGCGGAGATGAAATTACTAAATTAGTAGTGGGTACAGAGGCTACATACGCACCATTTGAATATATGGACGACAAGGGAAATGTTGTTGGGCTTGATGTTGATATTCTTAATGCTATTGGAAATGAAATTGGTGTTGAATTTGAAGTTCGTAATGTTGGCTGGGAGCCGGTATTCCAACAAGTAACAAATGGTGAAATTGATATGGGGGCTTCAGCGATTACGATTACAGATGAACGTAAAGAAACTTATGATTTTACAGATCCATATTATGAAGCTACTCAATTAATAATCGTAAAAGAAGGTTCAGATATTAAATCATTAGCTGATTTAGCAGATAAAAAGGTTGCAGTTCAAATTAACACAACAGGACATATGGCAGCACAAGATTTACAAGGTCAAACAAGTACAAATATTATGGCTTATGAAAACCTTCCAATCGCTATTCAAGAAGTAGTAAATGGTACAGCTGAAGCGGCTATTGGTGATAACGCAGTAGTCCTTCAATACATTAAAAACAATCCAGAACAAAAATTAGTTTCTATTGAAGATGATAGCTTCGAAAGTGAATACTATGGATTTATGGTGAAAAAAGGAAATACAGAAGTGCTTGATAAATTGAACGAAGGACTTCAAAAAATTAAAGATAATGGCAAGCTAGCAGAAATTACAGGTCAAGAAATCGAATAATAATTGGGGGTGTTTCAGATGGACTTCTTAGATTTACGCTGGGACATTATCTGGAACTACCGTGAGTTATTTTTACGTGGTATCTGGGTAACGATCGTATTAACAGTTTGCGGTTATATCGGCGGTATCATATTAGGTATTTTAGTAGGGCTTGGTGAAACCTCTAAAAGAAAATGGATTTATTGGCCTTGTAAAATCTATGTTGACTTATTCCGTGGTACGCCAATGCTTGTACAAATTTTGATTATTCATTTAGCATTTATTCCCGCGGTTTTCGGTCAATCATTTGGATTTATGGTTTCAGGTATAACAGCACTTATTTTAAACAGTGGTGCATATAACGCAGAAATTATTCGCGCCGGAGTTCAGTCAATCGATAAAGGGCAAATGGAAGCAGCTCGTTCCCTTGGTTTAACACAGGGCCAGGCTATGCGAAAAATTATTTTGCCGCAAGCATTCCGTCGTATGATTCCTCCATTAGGGAATGAATTTATCGCATTATTAAAAGATTCTTCACTTGTTACTGTTATTGCTGCCAACGACATTTTATATGCTGCAAAAGTAGTTGCAGGTGCATACCAACGTTTCTGGGAACCATACTTAGTAGCAGCGATACTGTACTTAATATTAACTTACCTCGTAACGAAGGTAGTTGCATTTGTTGAAAAGAGATTTAGCAATGACTACAATCCGCGAAGAAAACGAGAAGGGCGGGTTGAAGCATGATAAAAGTAGAAAATTTACACAAATATTTTGATAAGCTTGAAGTATTAAAAGGAATTGACTACGAAGTTCATGAAAAAGAGGTTGTCTGTGTTATTGGTCCTTCTGGGTCAGGTAAAAGTACATTTTTAAGATGTATCAATTTACTAGAAGAAATAACAGATGGTGCAGTATATATTAACGGAGTCAAAGTTAATGATTCGTCAACAAATATTAATGATATTCGTACAGAAGTTGGGATGGTATTTCAGCAATTTAATCTTTTCCCGCATATGACGGTGATTGATAATATTACGATGGCGCCTATGCTTATTCGAAAAATGTCAAAGCCAGATGCAGAGAAGTTGGCACTGGAGTTGCTTGATAAAGTAGGGCTTCGCGAAAAAGCACATAATTATCCGCAGCAATTATCAGGTGGTCAACAACAACGTGTAGCCATCGCACGTGCCCTTGCTATGAAGCCAAAAGTTATGTTATTTGATGAACCAACCTCTGCCCTAGATCCTGAAATGGTAAATGAAGTTTTAGATGTAATGAAACAGCTGGCATTTGAAGGAATGACAATGGTAGTTGTAACCCATGAAATGGGCTTTGCACGAGAGGTTGCGGACCGAGTTGTATTCATGGACGGCGGTTACATTGTGGAAGAAGGAAAACCGGCCGAAATATTCAGTAATCCTAAAAATGAACGTACAAAAGCATTTTTAGGAAAAGTATTATAAAAGTAAAATCCATTTGATGGTTTGACTAGCCATCAAATGGATTTTTTAATGTACTAAAAAAGTAGAGAGGCTTCCGCTTTTCTAGCTCCAGCTACGGCGGCTTGGCTCTCGTGTCGCTTCAGCTTCCTTCTGCGCGTGCAAGCACGCTTGGCGGAAGGCTTCCAGCGCAAGTCGAGCCAGAACAGCCGCCTCCGCTTTTCTGAATGTCTAGCTCCAGCGCCCAGCCCCTCGAGGTCGCTTCGGTCCCTCGGTCGAAAGCGGGCTTTCGATTCGGGCCATCCGCCGCACACTGATGTGCAAGTGCCGACAATGCCACACGATGTGGCGCTTTTGTCGGCCAGCGCATGTCGGGGCTAACCAGGGCGCCTCCGCTTTTCTTATTGTCCAGCTACGGCGGCTTGGCTCTCGTGTCGCTTCAGCTTCCTTCTGCGCGTGCAAGCACGCTTGGCGGAAGCTTCCAGCGCAAGTCGAGCCAGAACTAGCCGCCTCCGCTTTTCTTATTAGTTAGGCATATCTTTTGCTTTGTCAGCTTGTCCGTACATATTTAACATTGCTTGCATATCTTGAGGTGAAAGCTGTGGAACTTGGTAGTATCCATTTTTGTTTTGATATAGCGATAATTCGTATGCCATTTCAATACAGTTTTGAATAGAATCTTGTAATACACGTCTTACTACAGGGTTTGTTGACTCAAGTGCAGCTGTTGTTTTACCTGTAGCACCCATTTTGTGGCAGCTTAACAAGAAGCCAGAGATAATAGCGTCGTTAATTTCATTTGCTGATTGCATTGGTTTTTTAGGCTGACCTGGTGTTAAACCATATTTAGTATCGTTGCCCATTTGCATTTTGTATGAACCTGTTGGGTGGCTTGGATCTTGTCCAGTTTTAAAACATTCAGCAGTGATGTTATACTCATCAAGCATAAATGCGTATTGTCTGTCCAAAATATTAAGAAGTTCTTGGTCTTGTACATGTGGACGTAAGAAAATAAATGTATTCATTGCACCGATCGATGCGCTAAGAACTTCATGAACATCTAAAATTTCATGTGCACCATGGTTCGTCGAAAGAGGCATATTACCTTGCATAGCTTGAGATTCAAATTGATTTTCCATTAATTACACTCCTCCTAGATTTTAATGTACAAAAACGTACAGCATTAGTTTGCGTAACTTAAATTTGATTATTCATCACTTTTTTGCGATGCTAATTTAAAATACCTTTTATTTTTATAGAAGGTTAAAAACTTAAGAAAAATCGAATAAGAATTTAAGTTTCATTTTAATTTGGAGGAGTTTGAAATGAAAGTACAATTTTATAGTAGACCGGATTGTCCGTTATGTGTTGAAGGACTATCAGTATTAAAGCTTGTTCAAGAAGATGTAGAATTTGAAATTGAAGTTATTAATATAGAAGATGATGATCAAATACACGAAAAATATATGCTAATGATTCCCGTAGTTGAAAGGGAAGGAAAAGTAATCCAATATGGGAATTTGGATTATGTTACTTTGTTGGAAGCACTTCAGTAATTTTACGTACATTTATAGTGATGAATTTGTGAGTCCTCATCAAGAAAGTAAGCAAGACTCCATTAGCAGGGATTACAATTCATCACGTGTTTAATTTTTATTAATTCGAAAATTTGTAAACTTTAGGCTAAAATCATTGTCGAATTTTACTTAAAAATGTATACTTTATATATAAATTATTTTTTTGCTTTAATTGGGGCATTTTTTATAATGTGGGGCAATTAATACCCAAGTGAAAGCTGAAGGTGTATTCTTTGGATAAAAATTTCGCAAGTGATTCAGTGCAACAACTTGTACCAGAACTGCCGGCCTTACTTCAACTAAGGTATCGAATTTTACAAACGATATCAGTTTCTGGTCCAACTGGAAGAAGGGCGATACAAGATGCTTTAAAAATTACTGAACGATCTGTTCGCAACGAAACAACTTTGCTTAAAAATCAAAAGCTAATAAAAATTACAACAAAAGGAATGGTTTGTACTGAAAATGGGTTTGCAATACTTGAACAGTTAAAACCAATTTTTCAGGAATTATCAGGCTTGGCTCAAAAGGAAAAAGCATTGGCAAAACTTCTGGGAATAGAAAAGGTTGTTATCGTACCAGGTAATCTGGAAGAAGACGAAGGGATAAAACAACTTCTTGGAAAAGAAGCTGTAGCTCACTTAACAGCTATTGCGAAAAAAGATAATACCGTTGCCATTACTGGTGGAAGCAGTGTAGCTTCATTATCTAATTTTTTAACGCCAAGCAAGTCTTTAAATACATTATCCTTTGTTGCTGCACGAGGCAGTATTGGTGATGAAATGAAATACCAAGCAAATACGCTGGTTTCAGAATTTGCATCGAAGTGCCAGGCAACATTTCGCACCCTGTATTTACCTGAAAACTTAAGTAAAAATGCGTATGAAGCCATTATTAAAGAACCTGTTATTAAAGAAATTTTAGATCTTTATGAAAAAATTGATATTGTTATTCACGGAATAGGCACAGCAAAAGAGATGGCAGTTCGACGCAATGCAACCTCAGAACTAGTTCAATTGTTAGAACAAAAACATGCTGTTGGTGAAGCTTTTGGATATTATTTTGATGAGTTGGGGCAAATTATATACCGAATCAACACTATTGGCATCCAGCTTAATCAGGTGAAAAAAAGCCCGAAAATAATTGCGGTTGCTGGAGGAGCTTTTAAAGCCAAAGCTATCCAAGCTTATTTTAAAAATGCTGCAAGTCAAACTACATTAATTACTGATGAAGGGGCAGCAAATGCAATTTTGAATGGTTAATTAATTTTTCTCTAGGCAAAACTGTGTTAGAGCCTTTAGAAATTTTATAAATAAATAATTATTTATTTGGAGGAAAAAACAATGACAATTAGAATAGCAATTAACGGTTTTGGACGAATTGGAAGATTAGTTTTTCGTGAGGCAATTAATAACCCAGAATTTGAAGTAGTTGCAGTAAATGACTTATCAGATGCTCATCAACTAGCACACTTATTAAAATTTGATTCAGTACATGGCATTTATAATGGAGAAGTGCTTTCAGAGGACGATGCTTTTATTGTTGATGGTAAACGAGTACAAGTATTGTCAGAAAAAGATCCTTCAAAATTACCTTGGGGAGAGCTGGATATCGACGTTGCAATTGAATCTACTGGACGTTTCCGTTCACTAGAAGAAGTATCGATGCACGTACAGGCAGGAGCGAAAAAGGCAATTCTTTCAGCACCAGCTAAAGGAGATATGCCAACATACGTAATGGGAGTAAACCATACTCAATATGACCCATCACAGGACGTTATTTCAAATGCATCATGTACAACAAACTGTTTATCACCAGTAGCAAAAGTGTTAGACGAAAAATTTGGTATTAAACGTGGATTAATGACAACAATTCACTCTTACACAAATGACCAACGTATTTTGGACTTCCCACATAGCGATCCAAGACGTGCACGTGCAGGAGCAGTTTCTATGATTCCAACAACTACTGGTGCTGCTGTTGCTGTAGCAAAAGTATTACCGCAGCTAAAAGGAAAACTAGATGGTTTCTCAATGCGTGTTCCAACACCGAACGTATCATGCGTTGACCTTGTAGCAGAGCTAAATACAACTGTAACTATTGAAGATGTAAATAATGTTTTAAAAGAAGCCGCTAATGGCGAATTAAAAGGCATTCTAGACTATAATGAATTGCCTCTAGTTTCAATTGACTATAATGGAAACAAACATTCATCTACTGTTGATGGTCTTTCAACAATGGTTTTAGATAACAATATGATTAAAGTATTAGCATGGTATGATAATGAAATTGGTTACTCTAATCGATTATTAGATTTAGCATACTATATTACTCAACAAGGAAAATAATAAAAGCCATTTGTTGAATGTGACATACTTTTTAAAAATATGTGACATATTTATCTAGTTAAGCACAAAAAGTATAGCCTTTATAATTATTACCATTTATAATGATGAAGGGTAAGGGAGCGGTGGTACATACCCATCGCTTCTTTTTTTAAGATAAGAAAATTTAAAATTTTGCTTTGCATAAGTGGCTTAAAAGTATTCCGCATTTCTATTAGGATTTGAAGGAAACTCTTTCTTGAAAAGAAAGTTCCACTTAGAAACAATTAAAATATCGGCATATTTAAAATTTGAAGGAGGGTTTTCTTCAATGTTTATAAAAAAGACGATGAAGGACGTAGATGTTAAGGGAAAGCGAGTATTTGTACGTGTAGATTTTAACGTTCCAATGGAGGACGGAGAGATTACGGATGATACTCGAATTCGTGCAGCAATTCCAACAATACAGGATTTAGTAAATCGAGGTGCGAAAGTCATATTAGCCTCACATCTTGGGCGTCCAAAAGGCGAAGTGAAAGAAGAATTTCGTTTAACACAGGTTGGAAAACGTTTGGAAGAGCTGATGAATCAACATGTAACAAAACTTGATGAATCAATTGGCGAAGCAGTAGAGACTGCTGTTGAAAATATGCAAGATGGCGATATTATCCTACTTGAAAATGTTCGTTTCCATAAAGGCGAAGAAAAAAATGATGAGCAGCTTGCTAAATCTTTTGCACAACTTGCAGACTTATACGTCAATGATGCATTCGGTGCAGCACACCGTGCACATGCTTCAACGGAAGGGATTGCAAAGCATATCCCTGCAGTTTCAGGGTTATTAATGGAAAAAGAATTAGATGTTTTAGGAAAAGCTTTATCAAATCCTGAAAGACCATTTACTGCAATTATCGGTGGTGCAAAAGTTAAAGATAAAATTGGTGTTATTGAAAACTTACTTGATAAGGTAGACCACTTAATTATTGGTGGAGGTTTATCCTTCACATTTATAAAAGCTCAAGGATATTCAATCGGAAAATCTTTATTAGAGGAAGATAAAATTGAGCTAGCTCGCGACTTTATCGAAAAAGCAAAAGAAAAAGGCGTTCAGCTTCATATGCCAATTGATACTGTAGTAGCAAACGAATTTTCAAAAGATGCTGAAACAAAAGTTGTTGATATTGAAAATATCCCTGAAGACTGGATGGGGCTAGATATCGGTCCAAAAACGGCTGAAAAATATTCAGAAGTTATTAAACAATCCAAACTGATTATTTGGAATGGTCCAATGGGTGTATTTGAAATGGAAAAATTCGAAAATGGTACAAAGACTGTTGCAAATGCGATGGCACAAACAGAAGGATATACAATTATCGGTGGAGGCGACTCAGCTGCTGCTGTAGAAAAATTTGACGTTGCAAAAGAAATGGATCATATTTCGACTGGTGGAGGAGCTTCACTAGAACTAATGGAAGGAAAACAACTTCCAGGTATAGTTGCTTTAAACGATAAGTAAATAGGGAGGCAATTTCATGCGTAAACCAATCATTGCAGGAAACTGGAAAATGTATAAAACATTTGACGAGGCAGTTGAATTTGCAGAAGCAGTACGTGAGAAAATTCCGTCAGAAGATAAGGTAGATTCAGTAATTTGTGCCCCAGCACTTTATTTGCCTACTTTAGTTGATATTGCCATTGAAACTGATCTAGCAATTGGTGCACAAAATATGCATTTTGAAAACGAAGGTGCGTTTACTGGGGAAATTAGCCCAGCACAATTATCAGCAATTAATGTGGATTACGTTATATTAGGACACTCAGAACGACGCGAGTATTTTAATGAAACAGATGAAGCGATTAATAAAAAGGTCAAAGCAGCACTATCACATGGTATTGTACCTATCATTTGCTGTGGGGAAACTCTTGAGGAACGTGAAGCAGGTCAAACAGAAGCAAAGGTTTCAAGCCAAGTAAAGGCAGCACTAGAAGGTTTTACGGACGAAGAAGTAAAGCATATGGTCATTGCGTATGAACCAATATGGGCAATTGGTACAGGTAAAACAGCTACAGCAGACGATGCAAATAGTGTATGTGGTAAAATTCGCGAAACAGTTGGAGGGCTATATGGCTCAGACACTGCAGAAAGTATTCGAATTCAATACGGCGGCAGTGTAAAACCAGAAAATATTGAAGAACTATTATCAAAAGAACATATTGATGGTGCACTTGTAGGCGGAGCAAGCCTAAATGTAGATTCATATTTAGCTCTATTAAATAGTGTTCGCTAAAATATTTTTACATTCTTCTTAATTAGGGAATAAGGCAATAGCCTCGGCAAATATGCTGTATTAGGTTTAGCCGAGGCGAAATTGATATAAATTGGAGGCGGCAGTCAATGCCTAAACAACCCGTTGCATTAATTATTTTGGACGGCTTTGCATTTCGCGATGAGGTGTTTGGAAATGCAGTAGCACAAAGCAAAAAACCAAACTTTGACCGATACTGGAACCAATTTCCTCATGCAACGTTAACAGCAAGTGGGGAAGCGGTAGGTCTTCCAGATGGTCAGATGGGGAATTCAGAAGTAGGCCACTTAAACATTGGTGCGGGTAGAATTGTGTACCAAAACCTAACTCGAATTCATAAATCAATTCGTGATGGCGAATTTTTCAAAAACGATAAATTTTTAGCGGCAGTTCAACATGCAAAAGAAAATAATTCAAAACTCCATTTGATGGGACTTCTATCAGATGGTGGTGTGCATAGCCACTATGAGCATTTATTTGCTTTACTTAAATTAGCAAAAGCAAACGGTCTAGAAGAAGTATATGTACATGGCTTTTTAGATGGTCGTGATGTAGGGCCGTCTACAGCAATTGGCTACATTGAAGAAAGTGAAAAGCAAATGAATGAGATTGGTGTTGGTAAATTTGCTTCAATCCACGGTCGCTACTATGCAATGGACCGTGATAAACGTTGGGAACGTGTTGAATTAACGTATAAAGCGTTAGTTGATGGAATTGGCCAAACAGCAGTATCAGCAAAAATAGGTGTTCAATCCTCCTATGAACGAGAAGTATATGATGAATTTGTTATTCCTTTCGTAATTACAGAAGAGGGTAAACCAGTGGCAACAATTGATTCAAATGATGCCGTTGTATTTTTCAACTTCCGACCAGACCGTGCAATCCAATTATCTACTGTATTTACAAATGATACATTTATTGGATTTAAGCGTTCAGAAAAGCACCCGAAAAATTTAAAATTTGTTTCTTTCACGCACTATAGTGTGGATGTAAATGCACTTGTTGCGTTTGAAAATGTTGATTTGGTCAATACTGTCGGTGAAGTCATTTCAAGAAATGGGCTCACTCAGCTCCGTATTGCTGAAACAGAGAAGTATCCACACGTAACATTCTTTATGAGTGGTGGACGTGAAGCGAAATTCCCAGGAGAAGAACGAATATTAATTGCCTCTCCTAAAGTCGCTACATATGATTTAAAACCAGAAATGAGTGCCTATGAAGTAACAGATGCGCTACTAGCAGAAATTGCAGCAGATAAATTCGATGCAATTATTTTAAACTTTGCAAATCCAGATATGGTTGGGCATAGTGGAATGCTTGAACCAACGATTAAGGCAATTGAAGCAGTTGATGAATGTTTAGGTAAAGTTGTTGACGCAATACTTGAAAAAGGCGGCGCGGCAATTATAACTGCTGACCATGGGAATTCTGATGAAGTAGTTACTTTAGAAGGTGAACCAATGACAGCACATACAACAAATCCTGTCCCTGTTATTGTGACAAAACCTAATTTAATTTTACGCGAAGATGGTATTTTAGCAGACCTTGCACCAACTATGTTAAAATTATTAGGTGTAAAGCAGCCACAGGAAATGACAGGAAAACCACTTATTAAGGAGATTTGATAACCATGCCATTTATTACACAAGTTTACGCTCGAGAAGTATTAGACTCACGCGGTAACCCAACAGTTGAAGTTGAAGTATTTACAGAGTCAGGTGCGTTCGGTCGTGCAATCGTTCCATCTGGTGCATCTACTGGAGAATATGAAGCAGTTGAATTGCGCGATGGCGACAAATCTCGCTATCTAGGTAAAGGTGTTTTAAAAGCAGTTGAAAATGTGAACACTATTATTGCTGAAGAATTAGAAGGAAACTATTCTGTTCTTGATCAAGTAGTAATTGATAAAGCATTAATCGAACTTGATGGAACTGAAAATAAAGGCAAATTAGGTGCCAACGCTATCCTTGGTGTATCTTTAGCAGTTGCACATGCTGCAGCAGATTACTTAGATGTTCCGTTATATCAATATCTTGGTGGAGTAAATGCAAAACAACTTCCTGTACCAATGATGAATATTCTAAATGGTGGAGCTCACGCGGATAACAACGTAGACATTCAAGAATTTATGGTTATGCCAGTGGGTGCTGAATCATTCCGCCATGCACTTCGCATCGGTGCAGAAATTTTTCATAGCTTAAAAGCAGTATTAAAAGCTAAAGGCTACAACACTGCTGTAGGTGATGAAGGTGGTTTTGCTCCAAATTTAGGCTCTAACGAAGAAGCAATTACAGTTATTTTAGAAGCAATCGAAAAAGCTGGCTACAAACCAGGTGAAGAAGTTCGTTTAGCAATGGACGTAGCATCTTCTGAATTATTCAATAAAGAAGATGGCAAATACCACTTAGCTGGTGAAGGTGTTGTGAAAACATCAGAAGAAATGGTTGCTTGGTATGAAGAATTAACATCTAAATACCCAATTATCTCAATTGAAGATGGTTTAGATGAAAACGACTGGGAAGGTCATAAATTACTGACAGAACGTATCGGAAATCGTGTTCAATTAGTTGGTGACGACCTATTCGTTACAAATACGAAAAAACTTGCTCAAGGTATTGAACAAGGTGTAGGAAACTCAATCCTTATTAAAGTTAACCAAATCGGTACTTTAACTGAAACATTCGATGCAATCGAAATGGCAAAACGTGCTGGTTATACAGCGGTTATTTCTCATCGTTCTGGTGAATCAGAGGATGCTACTATTGCGGATATCGCTGTAGCAACAAACGCTGGTCAAATTAAAACTGGTGCTCCATCACGTACAGACCGTGTAGCAAAATACAACCAACTTCTTCGCATTGAAGATCAACTAGGAGCAACAGCTCAATATCTTGGATTAAAATCTTTCTATAATTTAAAATAAAACTTAAACTGCTGGGCCTACTTCTTAGGGCTCAGCAGTTTTTTATTAGGTTTTTTAAATTTATTCTTCTTCATCAAAATAAAAATTAAATAGCTATAGATTGCATAGATTTCAACTGTCATTGAGAAGACATAGAAAACATATAATCAAAGGGAACAGCTAAGTGGTATATTGCAATCTTTCTTGTAAGTATTGGCTATGTTCAAATCTTACATAACAGTTTTTTAATAAGTTACCCTTGGAATAATTATTCATGATAACGACATCAAAACAAGAGTAAATAGAAAGCGTTATCAAAGAGGAGCAAGACAATGGGATGTTCGAAAAAATGACTGCTTTTAATTATGGTTATAAAGGTGGTTATGGCTAAAAGAAAGAGTATGGTGTTGAACGTTTTGTTGAAGGAACATCAGAAATTCATAGCACTTTTGCTACTTTTAATTTGATAAAAGAAATAAGGAGGAGTTAAGTGGCAGATTTACTTTACCAAACGATTGGTCAATTGTTAGAGAAAAAAGCGCAACAATATCCGAATAGGGAAGCGCTTGTCTATTCAGACAGGGATTTAAGAATGTCGTATAAAGAGCTGGATGCACTATGTGATCAAGTAGCGAAAGGTTTAATGGCACTTGGCATTGAAAAAGGCGAACATATTGCAGTTTGGACAACAAATACACCTGAATGGGTAACGCTGCAATTTGGCACTGGAAAAATGGGTGCACCGCTCGTTACGGTAAATACAAATTATCGTTCGACTGAACTTGAATATTTATTAAAACAATCGGACTCCACAACACTTATATTGATTGAACAAGTAAAGGATCATAGATTTATTGATACGGTATTTGAATTGTGTCCGGAATTAGAACATTGCAAGCCAGGTCAATTAAAATCCAAGCGCTTGCCAAAATTAAAAAATGTCATTATTTTAGGTGAGAATTCCTACAGTGGAGTTTACAATTGGTCACATATTTTAAATGCCGCAAGCCTTGTTACGGATGAACAACTAGCTGAGAGAAAAGCATCCCTCCATTATGATGATGTCATTAATATTCAATATACTTCCGGAACGACAGGCTTTCCAAAGGGTGTTATGTTAACTCACTCTAATCTAATTAATAACGCCGTTAATATTGCAGAATGTATGAAATTGACTCATGAAGATCGACTATGTATCCCGGTGCCTTTCTTCCATTGCTTTGGTTGTGTTATTGGGACATTAGCGATTGTAAGCTGTGGAGGAACAATGGTGCCCGTTCAAGATTATCATCCGGAAATCGTTCTTCAAACGGTGGAAAAAGAAAAATGTACGGCACTTCACGGTGTTCCAACGATGTTTATTAGTGAATTGAACTTACCAAATTTTGCGGATTTTGACCTTTCATCATTACGTACAGGTGTAATGGCAGGATCAAACTGTCCGGTGGAAGTAATGAAAGCTGTCATTCAGAAAATGGGAATGAAAGATGTCACGATTTGTTATGGCCAAACTGAATCTTCCCCTGTCATTACACAGACAAGAGCAAATGATCCGTTTGATTTAAAAGTAGAAACAGTGGGTAGAGCATTACCAAATGTAGAAGTGAAAATTGTGGATCCACTAACGAACAAAGAAGTGCCTCCTAATACGCATGGGGAGCTTTGTACGCGCGGCTATCATGTTATGAAAGGATATTATAACAATCCTGATGCAACGAGAGAAGCAATTGATGCCGATAACTGGCTGCATACAGGAGATATCGCAACAATGGATGAAAATGGCTATGTCAGAATAACTGGCCGTTTAAAAGATATGATTATTCGTGGAGGGGAAAATATTTATCCACGTGAAATAGAAGAGTTCCTTTACACATTTCCAAAAATTTTAGACGTGCAAATTGTCGGAGTACCGGACGAAAAATACGGTGAAGAAGTAGCAGCGTTCATCATTTTGCGTGAAGGTGAAACGGCGACAGAGGAAGAAATCCGTGACTATTGTAAAAATAAAATTTCACGGCATAAAATTCCGAAGTACATTCTCTTTATAGATAGCTATCCAATGACAGCATCAGGTAAAATTCAAAAATATAAATTAAGAGAGCAATTTGCTGGAGTTGTTAAATAAATAATGCAGAGGATTCTTTAATAGAATCCATTAGGTTCATTATTTAGGTAGCACTGTTTAGCTTAATAGCAATAAATTATGAATTATTAGGTATAGATTTCTTTACATTAATTTACATACTAACGTAGTGCTACTGCTATTACATTATGGAATAAGGAACAACATTCAAAATTCATTAAAAAGTAAGATATATGCTGTTTATATATAAAAGTTTTAGAAGCTTTTGTAAACAATTCTATAGTTAAGATAAAAGAGAAAGCCCATTTATAAAATGGGTTTTTTTATGTTTGAAATTGTTAAAGTTCAACAATTATTCACATTAATTAACATAAATTATTCTCTTTTAATGTATAATTAAACCATTCTTACTTTATGGATATATTGGGGAGTATTAATAATCTCCTAAAGAATGGTGGGGTAAAATGTTACCGATTGAGAGACAACAACAAATTTTATCATGGCTGGAAAATGAGGGAACACTGCGAGTTTCAGAAATCAGCAAAAGACTGCAAGTAGCGGAAATGACTGTTTACCGAGATTTAAAGCCTTTAATAGCGCAAAAAAAAGTTTTTAAAACATCAAATGGCATTACACTTTCTATGGAAACACACATTTCCTCAAATCGATGTTCTTATTGCTATAAAGATACAAACTCAAGATTTTCGGTTCAGTTAATAAAAAAGAATCAACAAATTGAACAAGCTTGCTGCCCACATTGTGGTCTTCTAAGATATAACGATATTGAAAATGAAGTCTCGCAGATTATTTGCCGTGACTTTTTGAAAGATACAACGATAAGTGCCAAAACGGCTGCCTTTCTTTTGAATGCGGAACTCAACTTGAATTGCTGCGAGCCACAAGTCATTGTCTTTGATTCTACGAAACAAGCTGCAAAATTCCAGCAGGGATTTGGAGGGGAAATATATAGTTTTAACGAAGCTATTCAAGCCATAATAGCAGAAATGAATAGCAAAGCTTGTTGTCATAAAGAGTGAGGTGGAAAAACATGAGTTCTATAAAAGAAGCAACAAATAAAAAAAATACAAAAGCATCCCTGTACCAAACAGTATGGAGATGGCATTTTTATGCAGGGATTATTTTTGCACCATTTCTTATTATTCTAGCTATAACGGGTTCTATATATTTATTCAAGCCACAAATTGAGAATGTTATTTATCAAGATTATTACGAGGTTAATCCACAAGAAGATCGAATAACAGCCACAGAGCAAATTGAAGAGGCCAAAAGGTTGTACCCTGATTCGGTAGTGACAAAGTATCGTCCGGGAGAAAATGATGAACGTTCGAGCGAAGTAAGTATAATGACATCAGATAATGAGTCTTTGGCAGTTTTTATTGACCCCTATACAGGGAAATCACTTGGAGAGTTAAATAATGCTGATCGTATAATGGATAGGATTGAAGAATTTCATGGGGAATTAATGGCTGGAACTTTGGGGGATCGAATTGTTGAATTAGCTGCCTGCTGGGCGATAGTCCTCATTGTTACAGGTCTTTTTTTATGGTTCCCAAGGAAGAAAAAAGACTTGTCTGGTGTACTTATTCCCAGATTTAATAAGGGGAAAAAGATTTTTAGAAGAGACCTTCATGTAGTACCTGCATTTTGGATTACAGCAGGGATGTTATTTCTGATTATGACAGGTTTGCCGTGGTCAGGTTTTTGGGGAAATCAGTTCCAGGCACTTGTTACTAATACGGGCTTTGGATATCCGCCATCTGTATGGATAGGAGATGCCCCTTCCTCTATAGTCCAGACAAAAGATATAGCAGATGTTCCATGGGCAGCAGAAACATTGGAAGTACCGAAGTCGGAAGTTCAAGGGCTTATTCCTATTTCGATTGATGAGGTTGTTGAAATAGCGAACAGTGAAGGAATGCATCCAAGTTATACGGTTATTTTCCCAAATGATAAAGAAGGAGTTTTTACGTTATCTGCATTCCCTCCAAAAGCTCAGGATGAAGCCACAATCCATATAGATCAATATACAGGAGCTGTTCTGGCAGATTACCGCTATGATAATTATGGTTTAATAGGTAAGATAGTTGCCTGGGGAATAACTTTACATAAAGGTACTCAGTTTGGTTTAATTAACCAATTAATTAGCCTTTTAATTTGTCTGGGCATCATTCTAGTAGCAGTTAGTGGTTTTTACTTATGGTGGAAACGTAAGCCGAAAAAAGATTTAGGGGCTCCAAAAGCGATTAGTATTAAGAAAATGAAATTTTTCCTTCTATTAATGATTGGTCTGGGAATAGTATTTCCTTTGGTAGGTTTGTCTCTTATTGTAGTTCTAGCAATAGATTGGCTAATTATTAAAAGAATTCCTAGGTTACGGAAGTTCTTAAATGCATAATTCAATATGTAAAAGGTGGTTTTTGGAGTGAAAAAAAATATTTTTATTATTTTTATCCTTATTATAAGTGCTGTACTTAGTGGATGTTCCCTTAAACCGAACGTGGAAAAACTATATAAAGAAGAGACTCCCCTAGAGGCGGAAATCATTATTCCCAACAATTTTTCAGATAATGAAAAAGAGACTATCCAGGTTAATCTTACCCAAGAGGGAGAAAAAGTGAAGGATGCAGATTTTGTTCATTTTGAGATATGGAAACAAGATGGCACTGTAAAGTATTATATGGAAGAAGCTAATAATCAGGGGAATGGTACTTACAGTATCAGTAAAGATTTTGACAGTGAAGGCCTGTATTTTGTAAAAGTACACGCAGGGAATAAGGGTTCCATTATTATGCCTAGAAAACAATTTGTTGTAGGGGAACTTTCTGAAAGTGATCTAGACTTCTTGCGAAAAGGGACACAAAGCGAAATAGAAGTCCATGAACACCATCACTAAATACAAGGGGTTAAATATTTAGATTTTATTCTTTTAGAGAGTATAAGATTATTCATTTAACTTAGCTTTACAATATTCAACAATCAAGCACTTTCCTAGAATAAGGAAAGTGCTTTTTCATTGAAGGGACCGAATAACACCTATAATGAAAATTGGATATATATGTTAGTATATAGTTAAGGTTGTGAAGTACTGCACTTCAACAATTATTTGGGATTTAATGTAATGGGTAGTGAAAGGGTGTCTTGATGAAATTAATATTTTCGATATTATTCGTACTTATTGTAATCATTTCAGGTTGTAAAAACGTAGATGATGAAATAGAAACAGAATTAAATACGATACAACAAGCTTCATTAGAAAGTGGTATTCCATCAGCAGATATTATTTATAAAAAGGAAATAACGGATAATGATGCATTCTCTCTTTTTCAAATTCCAGATGGATATGGAGTTCTGCACTTTACTAGTAAAGAAGATGGGTGGGGTTATCGAGGACATTCCGGTTATCAGTATGATATTGGCGATATAACATCTTTTACATTAAGTCAGTCAGCTTGGCATAAAGGGGATATTTCCTTGGATAAAGACAGTCTTTATACAACGGTATTCTTAGGTGAAATAATTGACCCTAAGATTAATAAAATTATTGTTGAATATGACAATATAAAAAGAGAGGCAAGTATTGTAAAAAATAAGGATAGAAGGTTTTGGTATTTATTATCTGAGCAGGAGGACGGTAATGAAAGTGTAAACATGGTTTCTGCCTACTCTTCTGAAGGAAAATTGCTTTATATAGAGGAAGGTTGAGAAGTTTTGATTTTTAGTTACTTAAGGAGAAAAACTTATAAGCTCTACTATTTTAGGCTTGTTTTCAGACGGTAAAGTAATTGAACAGATAACAAAATAATGTTAACTTTCTTATTCAACATAACGTGCATGATTAATTAAGAATGATAAATTCTCTTTTAATGTGAGGTGAAAACATGATAAAAGGAATATTAATTGGAGCTTCATTTGGAGCAGTTCTTTCAGTATGCTTTTCATTTATTTTCATGTTTATTGGTCAAGGAATAGCTGGGGGATATGTATCTTTTTGGGGTGAGAGTTGGTTATACTTTGCTGCTTTATTTCCTTGTGTAATTACTTTCATATATTTATCAACGTACTTTTTTAGAATTGATACTCCTTCAAATAAGAAAATGTGGATACTAAGTTTTTTCGTAACACTTTTTTTGATATGGTATATTTCAACATTAGGAGCATTAACGGGCGAATATATTGTACGAGGATTAATTCAAAAAAGAGAGACGATTGGTGTAAATGAATTAGGTACTTTGGGTTGGGGTAGCGTTTACGCATTAATATTAACACCGATATTAACTCCTATTAATAGATGGTTGCTTGAATTGTTTTACAACATTCTCACAAAATTTAAAGCTACTAAGTCGAGTTTGAATTAACTAATCCATTAATTGTCACTTCTTTTCAGAAAACGATATAGAATTTGATATGACCCAAAAGAAGTTAGAAGCAAAGCTAATGCTAATGATGTTTTTGAATTTTAGGAAGAATCTATCAAAGATTCTTGAAAAAAATTATTCTCACTGGAGAAAACTCACCTAAATGTCCTTTGGAAGCAATTAAGCTGGATGGAACATTGATTAAAAATGTTTGTTGAACTAAACGGAGGCATGAGTTCCTATAATAGGAGTTGAAACTTATGGAACAATACAATTATGAGGAATTTCTTAAGGATTTAAGTATGGGCAGAGAAATTCATTTTATTTATAAAGACGAAGAATACTATATTGGTTCTGGAACAGGTCATTTCATGTTTTGGAGGTTCTATGATTCTGCAAGTGAAATTATAGGAGAAGATATTGAAGATTTGCTTATAAAAGTTAAATTGGACGAGAAAGAAATTAAGGAAGTATGGGACTTAATTGAGATTAATTCTATTTTCTGATGAGTTTAAAATGTATATGTAATATAAGCCGTTACGCTAACGTGGGCTTTGGTTAAATAACAATATTCAACAATGGGTTGCCTTCTAGAAAAAGGAAAATGTTTTTAGGCAATAAAATTGAGTTATTTACAGTTTAATTGAAACCATTTAAAACTCTGTAAGCATATTTAGTTATTTTATTTAGAAGTAGGGAATTGAAAGAGAGCACTATCTTTAGCGCTGGAACACGGAACTCCCTTGTTGTTCTTCCTTTGGCATTAGCTTTACCTGAGTCTTGGGCAAATAAAGCGGCGGCTGTGATTGCAACACAAACTATTGTGAAGTTAATAGGAGAATTAATCTAATAAAGGCAGTACCTAATTTGATATTGAAAGATTCTCCAAAAAATAAAGATTAGTTATTCTTCCTCATGTTGATAATGAACAATACATAGAAATCGCTTAGTCGTCTTCAATATGGTCCACTATTTTCCACCAATATCTAAAACGTCAAAAATCCCTACTTTTTTACTGAAAGCAGGGATTTCATTTGTGCAATTAGAATTTTATAGAAACGAAATACAAGATATTAGGTCTTATTTTTTTCTAAACAGTGTATCCCCAAGAGGGACTCCAAACACAATACCCACAACCGTTAAAACTACCAAAGCTTCTAAAAGAAAATACCCAACTTGATCGAACATCGTTTATCTCTCCTTCTCCTAATATAATTTTTCCCCTATATTCATAATTATCCAAATTTTTACTGTAAAGTCAAACTAATATAGAGCATAATCATTTGTGCTTTTAAAAAATAGTTTACTTCATTACAAGCGTAGGTATGCAGGGATTATATTTTGTTTTTACCACTAAGAACGTTAGTACGATAATGAAGAAGAGTTTATTGGAGTATGTTTAATCAAATGTTCTCGATTGCAGCTGATTAAAACTCCTGATACACGAGCAACTCTTTTATTGCATAGTAGACGTATACAGCGCAACGATAAACTTCAAGTTATCGTTAAAAGTTATCTTCAACTACAGTTTCTTCTAATTTTATTTAAAATCCTCACCCGGCACTTCTTAAATAGGAGATATACAATAAAGTAAACTAGGGTTGTTGAGATTAGTATATTGATAACTGCACCTGATAGAAATAAGAATCCACTGGAGTGAGGGCCAACAATACCTTTATAGGTATGATGAATAGCATTTATGTATTCAACATCATCAAGTTCATCTACCTTTGATTTCCCATCGAAAATTAAGCTCCCAACTTTATAATTTAATAAGAAAAGTAGTGGCCAAATAGGAGTTCCTATAATACCACCAATAAGGGCTGAAACTGTATTGGCCTTTACTAGTCTTGCCAAACCAACCGAAAGGACGGGACCTAGCCCGAATGTAGGAATCCAGCTTGGGATAAGACCCATAGTTAGACCTAATGCTACATGATGTGGACTAGATTTAAGTCGAAATAAACGGATTAAATTAAATTTAATTCTACGTGTTATTTTCATCTATGTATATCCTTTCTAAGTACCTTAACACGATTTTAAGAGTCAATGTTTGTAGTGTATTATTACGATAATTTTTCCGGTGCAACTGCAGCAATAAACACCCATTAGGGGAAATTTTAAAGGAAAAGTTATTCCCATTAACTTATTAGTAAATCCCTTGCTTCTAGATGAAAAAAAGGCAGTTATTTAAATACATTAACTATTTTTTATCCTTTTGACTAATAGATTTAATAAATAAATTATATATGTAGGGGCAGCAATATATATTAGGTAAGGAAACTTTCCGTAAGTTCCTTTATATATAAGATATAATAAACATCCTAAAAAAATCGTAACAATTGTGCCGTACTTTGGTAGCGGTACTTCTTTTAAACTGGGTATTCTTATCCTACTAACCATTAAAAAACAAAGCATCGTAAAGATAACTGTTATAATAATATTCGGAATAAGATAACCAAACAAACTAAGTAATGCTAAAATACCACCCGCTGCAGTAATTGGTACGCCAATAAAATATTTTTGAGACGTTTTATTGGTACTAATATTAAATCTCGCTAATCGAAAAGCACCGAACAACGGGAACAATCCAGCAACTGCCAATCCTAGTAATCCAAATTGATAAAAATAAGTGTAGTAAATTAGAAAAGATGGAGCGATTCCGAACGTAACAATATCTGCTAAGGAATCTAATTCTTTACCTAAAGTACTATCAGCTTTTAAAACTCTAGCTAACCTACCGTCCATACTGTCTAACATCATACCAATTATGATCAAAATCGCCGCGTTTTTAAAATGACCATTTGCAGCAAATCCTATTGAAAGAAAACCACAATATAAATTACCTAAAGTTAACATATTGGGGATACTCTTTGTAAAGCGCATACTCAATCACCTACTTCTTTTAATTATAAATATCGAACAGTATTTCTTGCTCTATTTAATGGTTATATATTCATCTCGAATCCTACTATTTTATCACTTACATTAGGGTGTGTCGATTATGTATTTTTTAATATGTTGCTAGAAGGAAATGAGTATCTCTTTTAGGGTTTCATCGGGTTCTTAAATTGAACAAAACAAAGTTATTTGCTACTCAGTATAAATATACTCTGAAATAGAAAATATTTTTCCGCAATAGGTCGCTTACCTGTAGTAAGGTAAGTTGTTTTTTCATTAAGGGTCCATTTTCTAAAATAAAATCTATTAACTTTATGGTAAAATATGTTAAGTAATCGATATGCTAAGTGTAAATGAAGATTAATTTATGGATGACTAACGGGGGTGAGATTTTTGATAAGTTTTATTATTTCTTCCATAATCATATTTTGATTAGGAATACTTTCAGAAATTTATATAAGAAAGAAATTTGGAATTGAAAAACGTGAGGGTTTTATCTATAAAGGCGTCAATGAGTTACAAAGATGGGTTGAGGGCAGTATTTTAGTAATATTCCTTATATTATTTTGGTTTTTAATTGATTATGTATTTCACCTGCTTATATTTTATTTTGTCATACTGAACCTTTTCCGTGCCTTAATGGAGTGGAGATATGAAAGAGAAGAAAAGAGATACTTATTAACTTTACATTTAATTATTATATATCTTCTCATCTTAGGTTCATTATCAATATTTTATTTAAATGAATAAATACATACATTGGGTTTATTTCATATTTGCGGACCGGATTAAGTCCTTACTGGCGCCCCGACTACCGTTATAATAAAACCTTAAAGAAAAAGGTGAACCAGAAAAATCTAATTAATCTTATATTACAATCGATGCTTTCCTTGAAAAAGGAAAGTTTTTTTATTTAAAGGCGAGAATGTTAAAAATTGAACTTAACGAGGGAATTTTGATAAAAGGAATGTATCACACTAAAACAAACAGCGCAGAAGATTTTATTTCCATAAAAAGCCTTCTTCTTCTTGAAAAAAAGATAATTAAGGTTATAATTAGTACCAGGTATTAACACTAACTTATAGTAAATGGAGTTGAGTGAATGTTAGGAGCAAGAATAACAGCTATAGGGACTTATGTGCCCGAAAGAAGGTTAACAAATTTTGACCTTGAGCAAATGGTTGATACAAGTAATGATTGGATTATTCAAAGAACGGGAATTCATGAACGTAGAATAGCCCGTCCTGATGAATTTACTAGTGACTTGTGTGTCTCTGCCGTAAATGATTTAATGCAAAGATATAATAAAACAGTAGAAGATGTAGACATGATTATTGTGGCAACAAGCACACCCGATTTTCCATTTCCTTCTGTCTCAAGTATTATACAGAACCGTTTGAATATATCCCAAACAGGTGCCATAGATTTAAGTGCAGCTTGTGCAGGATTTGTTTATGCCTTGCATACAGCAAATAGTTTAATTTCTTCAGGCCTTCACAAAAAAATACTAGTTATTGGAGCCGATAGCCTCTCTAAAGTTACAGATTATACCGATAGAAGTACATGTGTTTTATTTGGTGATGGAGCTGGTGCGGTATTAGTAGAAAGAGATGAACTGTCAAACGATTTCATTGGATTCCATCTAGGAAGTGATGGAAGTGGAGCACAACATGTATATCGTTCTGGATTATCCAAAATGGTCAATGGGATTGAGTTGATTGATACACAACTTCTTGTACAGAATGGTAGGGAAGTTTTTAGATGGGTCGTAAGGAATGTTCCAGATAGTATTAGACAAATTCTGAAAAAAACACAAACAACTTTAGATCAAGTTGATTGGTTTATTCCTCATAGCGCTAACTTAAGAATGATTGAACCAATCTGTGAAAAATTAAACTATCCAATGGAGAAGACTCTTTATAGTTTGGTGAACTTTGGAAATACCTCAGCTGCTACAATTCCTTTAGCACTTGATCTTGGAATACGTGAGGGGAAAGTAAAAAATGGAGATCAGGTTCTTATGTACGGATTTGGATCTGGTTTGGTTCACGCTGGACAGCTTTTAAAAATTAATTTTGATGAGCAAGTAACAGCCCCCGCAGAATTGTAAAGACTTTTAACTATTGCTTAGAAGTAAATGTTTGATCCTTGGGCTTTTAATTGAATAAAAAATCTTGAATAATCAGGCGTTTTCCTTTTCTGAAATAAGGAGAGCGTCTTTTTTTATGAAAAGGACAATTTAATTATTTGGAAATTAAGCTTTTATTATTGTGAATTCGAAAGTTTTTTACTTTATAAGCAGATGGAAGTAAATAGGCCGGATAAGAGGAAAATTAAGTAAAAACTAACTAAGTAAAGTTAGAAGATTATTGAAAAGCTATAAATAATTAAATGCCATTTTGGAAAGTTTAAGATTAGCATTGATTAATCAACAAGGAGGAGTTTCGATTGACTTATAACAAAAATGATAATCGCCCGAAAAGAAAATCGAAACCAAAGTTGAAAAAAGAAGAAATTACCGTTGTTGACACGAGTTCCGCACGTAAAGCTGTTATGGCAACTGCTGTTGGTAATGGAATGGAATGGTTTGATTTTGGAATTTACTCTTATCTAGCTGCTACAATTGGACAAGTATTTTTCCCTGATGTAAGTGGTCCTATGCAATTAGTATTTTCTTTTGCAACCTTTGCAGTTGCTTTTATTGCTCGGCCCCTTGGTGGGATATTCTTTGGGATGCTGGGAGACCGGTTAGGTCGTAAAAAAGTCTTAGCGATTACCTTAATCATGATGGCTCTGTCCACATTAAGTATTGGTTTGATTCCCGATTATGCATCTATAGGCTATACTGCCACTGTTCTTTTACTCATTGCTCGTCTAGTTCAAGGATTTTCAGCGGGTGGAGAATATTCGGGTGCTATGACGTTTATTGCCGAATCCACACCCGATAAAAAAAGAGGTTTTATGTCAAGTGGTCTTGAGGTGGGTACCTTAGTTGGCTATATCGCCGGAGCTGGTCTCGTTACTTTACTTACTTATATTTTAGGGGAGGAAACAATGTTGGATTGGGGTTGGCGTATTCCCTTTTTCTTATCGGCCCCAATTGGTTTAATTGGCTTTTACTTGCGAAATAATTTAGAAGAAACTCCTGCTTTTGAGGCAATGAAGGAAAACAAATCAGACGAAGACGATGAATCCGTAAGGCATATATTACAGTACCATTGGAGAGCAATACTGATTGGTATGTTTGTTGTTTTCTTTTATATTGTTGTAAACTATATTGTTTTATCCTATATGCCATCTCATTTAACCGCTGTTCTTGGTTATGGGGAAACAGAAGGGCTTTTATTAATTGTGATTGTAATGGTTATTATGATTCCAATTGTTCTGTTAATGGGCTATTTTAGTGACCGTATTGGAGCAAAGAAGGTAATTCAAGGCGGTTTAATCGGATTGATTATTTTAAGTATACCAGCGTTTAATTTAATCGGTAGTGGAAATACCTTGTTTGTATTTTTCGGTTTAATGATTCTTGGAATATTTTCTGCTTCTTTCCAAGGAACAATGCCAGGTTTATTACCTTCTCTATTTTTTACGAATGTGCGGAATGGGGCATTGGCGATTACCTTTAATATTTCTGCATCATTGTTCGGTGGTACGACACCTTTACTTGTATCTTGGTTAATTAGTAAAACGGCGAATCCAATGATACCTGCCTACTATGCGATATTTGCATCTATTGTCGGTATTATTGTGGTAACCCTCTTTCTAAAAGATACTTCAGGAAAAGCTCTCCGAGGTTCACCTCCAGCGGTAGAAGAGAAAGCTGAAATAAAAGAGATTTTAGAAGAACCAGAAGAAGCATTATGGTGGCACGAAGAAAAGAAAGAAATTGAAGAGCGTATCGAGGATCGTTCGGAAGATGGAAAGTGAACTGAGAAAAAATAAATGGAATGTTAAAACAGATTGAACCACAAAAGCAAGGTGAGTTAGTTAAACAGATTTTTCCGAGTTTTAATATAGGGTTCAATCAGAGTAAGTATAAAAAGATACAATTCAAATAAAAAGATGCAAGAATGCTTGTCTAACGACTACACTCTTGCATCTTTTAATTTATCAACTTTTATTAACGAACTGCTTTTAGCATATCTTGAGAGATAAAGAATTGCTTATCGTTGTAAACAGCAACTGAATTAAATTCAAGTGTATCAATTTTGCCATTCTGCTTATTTTCAACGAAAACAATGTTTTTATTTTCAGGGATTTTTACGATTTTATTGTTATTTTCTGCAACAAATACAGGATTATTTTCATCACTGTTATCAATTGAAGTAGTATAACCTAGTGTTTCAAATGATTCTTGTGCATTAACAAATAGATTGTTAGATAAATTATTTAAATCGAAATTCATCGCTTTAGCCATTGTATGTGCTAAATCAGTATTTTCTACTAGTCCAGTTGGGTGTGATGGACCATATGCGTATAAAAAGACATCGTCACCAGTGTGGCCGCCAGTAGTGAAACCGATATTTGCACGTTGTGATAACAATTGAACCATTGTTGCTGCTAGGTCTTCACTTTCGTTTAACTTTGTAATTTCTTCAGCTGATGGATTAGTTAATCCATAAAGTGCCGCAACATCTAGTAAGTTTGATTTATCTTCTTTTAATAAGCTTAATGCACCTTCAACTGTCATTGTCGCCTTTTTAAGTGGTTCAATATAAGCTGAAACTGGAGTTGTGTCATATGTTGAATCTGTGTTCGTATTACCTATTGTTATACCGCTGTTTCCGTGGTCTGTAACAGCGATGACTAATGTATTAGGATTTGTTTTAGCAAACTCTAAAGCTTCGTTTACAGCATCATCAAATGCTAGGAAATCAGAAATCATACCGATTGGATCATTAGCATGAGCTGCCCAGTCAATTTTACTGCCTTCAACCATTAAGAAGAAGCCATCTTTATCTTTGCTTAATGTTTGAATTGCTTTGTCAGTCATTTCAGCAAGTGTAGGCTCGTCTGGATTAGTTGATGGACGATCGAAATCATAAGCTAGAGCGCTTGGTGCAAAGCTTCCCCAAATTTTATTTGAATTTGTTGAAAGCAGCTCTTCGCGGTCAGATACAAAATCGTATCCCTTTTCTTCAATAGTTGTTAGCAAGTTTTCGCCGTCTTTACGAGTATCGTTTAAAGAATTATAGCCACCACCAAGAACAACATCTATGTTTTGGTAAACTTGTTGCTCTGCGATATCATCATAGTTGCTGCGGCTTGCTACATGGGAAGAAAAGCCAGCAGGAGTCGCATGCTGAATTTCAGAAGTAGAGACAATTCCAGTTGCTTTTCCAGCAAGTTTAGCTCCTTCTAGAACGTTTGCTACAGGTTTAAATGCATCTTCTTCAGCTACTGGTTCTACACCAGGTGTTGTTACAGTTGATGGCAACACACCTACGTAGCCGCTGTTTGATTTATTGCCAGTTGCAAGAGCAGTTGCAGCCGGTGCGGAGTCGGTAATTGCTGATTCAGCTGAATATGTTCTAACAGCGCCTGTTAAAATACTATCTAATGCTAAACTTTCACCTTTGTACCAGCGAGAAATAGTACTAACATTATCACTGCTGCCATCCATTACTAGCATAATAACATTTTTCGCTTTTTTATTATTAGAGTTAACAGTTTTTGCTTCAGCATCAGTCGCCCCCATTAAACCGAAAGAGACTAGAGATCCTACTAAAGCATACGAAAGCCATTTTTTTCTTAAACTTTTCACAACATTACCTCCCAAAAAATTAAATTACTATTATAAAGTAGCAATAAATTATTAATAGTAAATTGAGAGTTTGGTAAGATTTTGTTAAGAATGTAAATAATATAAAAAGATTAGAATAGATAATTATCTTTCTATAGTATCAAAAAAATAGCATTACATTCTATATAATGTCAGCCTTTATGAAATTATTTTTAACGCCATATCCTTTGTGGGATATGGCTTGTTTTGTATAGAGGGGCAAATTTGCACTTGCAAAATAGTGTTATAACACATATATTTTAATTATTCAGAATTATAGAAAATATCTATCAATTTGTTATGATACAAAATTATATAGATTAAGAGATTGTATTGTAAAAAAAGAAATAGAGAAATTGTCTAGGGGGAATTTAAAATGAATTTTAAAGTAAGAAGAAAGTGGCTATTAGGGCCATTATTAGCGGTATCAGCAATGCTGGCAGCCTGTGGGGGCGGGGAAGATTCAGCAGAAAATGCAGCAGATAAAGAATATAACTTGAAAATGTCAATTACAGTTGCTGACACTACGACGTGGTATGCTGGTGCTCAAAAACTAGCAGAAGATATTGAAAAAGAAACGGATGGTCGTATTACAATTGATGTATTTGCAAACGAACAATTATCTGGTGGAGATTCAGGTAAGGCAGTCGAAGGGTTATCAAAAGGTTCGATTGACCTAACATTAAACTCTACAATTATTTATTCAATCTTAGATGAACGATTTGGAGTAGCATCAGCTCCGTTCTTATTTAATTCATACGAAGAAGTTGATAAGGCTTTCGAAGGTGAAGCAGGAGAACAAATTAAAAGTTTATTAGCTGAAAAAAATGTACATGCCTTAGGTTTTGGTGAAAATGGCTTCCGTCAAATTACGAATAATGAAGGGCCGATTGAATCAGTTGATGACTTAAGCGGAATGAAAGTACGTATTCCTGGAATTACGATGTATACGGATTTGTTCCGTGAGTATGGAGCAGATCCAGCGACAATGACTTGGTCAGAAGTATTTACTGCGCTTCAACAAGGAACAATTGACGCACAGGAAAATCCAATCGATGTAATTCACTCATCGAAAATCGATGAAGTACAGGATTACTTAACATTGTGGAACTATTCATATGACCCGCTTGTGTTAGGAATTAACAAGGAACTTTATGATTCAATGAGTGACGAAGATAAAGCATTATTTGATCGTCTAGGAAAAGAAGCTGCTGATTACCAAAAACAATTAGCGCGTGAAAAAGAAGCGCAGCAATTATCAGAGCTTGAGGAAAAAGGCATGAAAGTAAATAAATTAACTGAGGAACAAGTACAAGCGTTTAAAGATGCTTCTCAGCCAATTTATGATAAGTATAAGGACATTTGGGGCGAGGATTTATTAAAGGCATTTCAAGGCAATTAAGGAGCTTAGCGCATGAAGATATTGAATTACTTTGAAGAGATTGTCCTATGTGTCGCTTTTATAGTGATTACAGTTTTGACATTTCTAAATGTCGTCTCGAGAAATTTAATGGGTTTGTCGATTTCTTTTACTGAGGAAATTACAATAAATGTTCTAGTTTTAATCACTTTCTTAGGAGCATCAATGGGTGTGCGGCGCTATGCACACCTTGGCTTTACTCTTATTTTCGATAAAGCTGGAAAAGGATTAAAGCAAGGAATTGTTATTTTTAGTGGATTAGTCAGTTTCATTTTGTTTGGCGTTTTAACATGGTATGGAATAGATATGCTTCTATTCCAAATGGATATGAATCAAAAAACACCCGCTTTAGGGCTGCCGCAATGGATTTTGTCGCTCGCATTACCAATTGGAACACTGTGTTGTATCATTCGAACAATTCAAGTTGTTGTTGAGGAGCTAAAAGACGGTGTTGTTAGCGGAGATGTGAAGGGAGAGAGACAATCATGACAGCACTGATTTTATTTGGTGTGTTTATCCTTCTCATATTTGCTCGTGTACCGATTGCCATTTCACTTGGGGCTGCGTCCATGGTCGTTCTTTTTATTGATAACGGTTTGGACAGCTTTGAAGTGTTGACTGATATTATGTATACAAGCGTAGCAAAATTTACTCTGCTAGCTATTCCTTTTTTCATTTTAGCTGGTGTTATTATGGATCATATTGGAATTTCAAAGCGTTTAATACATTTTGCTGAAGCGCTTGTTGGGCATAGGAAAAGCGGGATGGCTCTTGTAACAGTAATTGTAGCAATATTTTTTGCAGCAATTTCAGGGTCAGGCCCCGCAACAGTAGCGGCTATCGGAGGAATTTTAATCCCTTCAATGATAAAAAATGGCTACCGAAAAGAAACAGCTGGTGGTTTAGTAGCCAGCTCAGGTGCGATAGGCATTATCATCCCTCCATCTGTGGCATTTATTATCTTTGCTTTAGTTGCCGGAGATCAAATGCCTATCACAATTAATCGTTTATTTATGGCAGGGATAATCCCAGGCATTTTAGTAGGAATAGCCTTGCTGCTAGCCGCTATGTATGTACGCTATCGTGATACAAAAAAGGGGATATTCAATTCAGAAGGTAGGGAGCCTGCCCGTAAATATACTATAGAAGAAAAATTTCAGGCATTTGTTGGTGCACTACCCGGGTTGTTGATTCCTGTTATTATTCTTGGCGGTATTTATGGAGGTATTTTCACGCCGACAGAATCAGCAGTTGTTGCAGTAGTTTACAGTATAATTGTAGGCTTCTTTATTAACCGTAAAGGATACGGAAAAATCTTATATAAAATTTCAATTGAAGCTGCAGTGCAAACAGCGGTTGTTATGTTAATCGTTTCTACAGCATCAGTATTTGCCTATATTGTTACAACAGAACAAATTGCATCAACTATTTCTGATGCGGTAATGGCATTAACAGACAATAAATATATTATCCTATTACTAATAAATATTATTTTATTAATTGCTGGTGCATTTATTGATGCCATTTCAGCATATTATATTTTCGTACCTATTTTATTGCCGATTATGATTTCACTTGGGGTAGATCCTACTGTATTTGGTGTATTTATGACAATCAACCTGGCGATAGGATTATTTACTCCTCCTGTCGGTTTAAACCTTTATGTTGCAGCAGGATATGCTAAAACAAATATCATTGAGATTTCCAAAGGGGTTTTGCCATTTATTGTGGCATCAATTATCGTACTATTTTTAGTAACATACATTCCACAAATTTCAACTTTCTTGCCGGACCTACTAGGAGTTGAATAATAAAGGGGTTAATTATAATGAGCATTAAAGGGGATATTGCAATTGTAACTGGCGCTGCATCAGGGATAGGGCAGGCCATTGCAGTACAATTGTCTAAACAGGGAGTACATGTCGTATTAGTTGATATTAATTCATGTGAAGATACAATTAGTAAAATGGCTACAGATGTAAGTTATATTGAAAGTTTAGGGGATATTCGTGATGAGAATTTTGTAAATGCCACAGTCAATCAAACAATCGAACGGTTCGGCAAAATACATATTCTAGTAAACAATGCTGGAACATGTTGTCGTAAAAGTTTAGAAGATTTGACGATTGACGATTGGAATCGTGATTTAGATACGAACTTAAAGGCTGCATTTTATTTCACAAAAGCATGCGTTTATCCGCACATGAAAGAAGCGAAATATGGTCGTATTATTAATATTAGCTCAATTTCGGGAATGAACGGTGGTGTAACATCGGGTCAAGACGGTCAAGGACGTTCAGGTGCAGCTTATGCAGCATCAAAGGGCGGCATCATTGCATTTACAAAATGGGTTGCAAAGGAACTTGGCCCAGATGGTATTACATGTAATTCAGTAGCACCCGGCGCTACTGCTACAGGGATTACAGCAGGTGTACCTTACGATCTCTCCTTACAGCCAGTTCAACGCATTGGTGTACCAGATGATATTGCCCACGCTGTATTGCATTTTGCTTCCAGAGAAGCGAGCTATACAACAGCGCAGGTTTTAAAGGTAGACGGCGGCTTATCTATCGGGTAGTAAATGGGGATTGTCCATGGTGGGCAATCCTTTTTTAATAGGAGGTTTTTTGAATGTTAAAGGTATATGCAATTATGGTTTTAACGATGCTCTTCTGGGGATTAAATGTGTCTCTCTTAAAGCTGCTTATTAATGAGATTCCACCGTTAGTGATGCAAGGCACTCGGATATTCCTAGCTGGAATTACATTATTTATTATTTTATTAATCTGGAAAAAGCAAATTATTTATAAAGAGATGCCTTGGAAGCTTTTATTATTAGCAAGTTTTTTAGGTGTTATTGCCCATCATTCTTTATTAGCAACTGGAATGGTGGAGACGACTGCAATTAAAACGTCTCTTATTTTAGGCTTAGCACCGTTAATAACAGCCATTATTGCAGTATTAACACGTTCTACATCATTAACGGTTATAAGCTTCTGTGGGTTCGTAATCGGGTTTATAGGAATCGTTGTTGCTGTAGTTGATAATGTGTCTGAAGTCGTTTCTGTCGTTGCAGGGGACTTTCTTGTTCTAGCTTCCATTATTGCACAGGCGGTAAGTTTTTTTGTTATTCGACGGATCACATTAACGATTCCGCCTCTCGTAGTTACCGCATACTTGCTAACAATCGGATCGCTTATTTTAATGGTCTTTAGCTTTATAATAAGTCCAAAATCTTATGCAGTATTTATGCAATTAGATATTACGATATGGGGAGTATTTATTTTCTCAGCAGTATTTGCAACTGCGGTAGGACATAGCCTGTATAATTCGATGATTAAGAAAATTGGTACGGCTGAAACAGCAATCTTTACAAACTTAAGTACAATATTTGCCTTAATCGGTGCAACGATTATCATAGGGGAAGAAATGCACTTATCTCAAGTGATTGGTTGCTTATTAATTGTTATAGGAGTATTAATTGGTACCGGCGGAGTAGAAGAGTGGATACGAAAAAGAAAGCAGCAAGACAATAAGGAAGAATGCACAAGTAGTATCACATAATTTTCAAAGAAAAAAGGGTTCTATGTCAAATGTTGGGGTGAAGTGATATTACACGGCACCCCGATTATCCTAAATGAACCCCAATTTTCTTATATAAATTATTTAATAAAATTTTCGCTTTAAAGTGTTCATAGCTTCTAAAACCATAAGCATTGCGCTTCAAAACTTTTGATTTATTATTAATTCCTTCTAAAAAACCATTTGAATATCCAAAACTTAAACTATTTAAAATTTCAACTTGCCAATTTTTTAGCGTTTGAATAGCCTTTAAAAATGCCGGAATATTTGCTTCTTCTACCTTTCGGTAAAAGGCTTCTAATCTTTTTTTTATTTCTATCAAATCATTTGAAGTTTTTGCCCAATCAAACCATTCGCAGTAAGCTTCTTTTAATTCATAGGCTTGCTTTAGTTCCTTCGACATTCCTATGTAACGATTTAAGTACCAACGATTCGTTTCTGTTAACTTATCAAATCGTTTATATAGTACGTGACGCATTTTCTTACATTTCTTTCGATCATATGCATGCCATTCTTTTTGAACATTTCGACGTACTTCATCTAGTGCCCAGTAAATATAACGACAATAATGAAAGCGATCCGCAATAATAATCGGGCGATTTAACGCCTTCCTAACTGCTGCTTTAAAGCTTGGATTCATGTCCATAACCACAATTTCTACATCTGCACCGTATTTTTTCTACGATTTGGTAAAATATCAATTGGTTCATGTGTTTCCGCATTGGCAATAATTAATTGATAAGTTCCCGCATCGGTATCTGCTTTATATTCATCAATCGCGATACATTTTGGTAAATGAACCCCTTCATTTAATTGTTCCTTTACTACTTCTTTAAAGCGACGAATCACTGTTGAGCTTGATGTACCAAGTACTTCAGCTGCTTCTTTAAATGTTTTTGCCTTTATTGAACGGATTCGTACAACTTGATTCCATTCTTTCGAGAAACGTTGATATTTATCCACGAAAGGGGATTTTTCTGAAAAACGTTTCCCACATTGGCATACATAACGACGACGTTTATAAAAAAGGACGGTTAATCGTTCAAACCATTTTAAATGATTAATTTTTTGAATTCGATAATCATGGACTTTTGATGTTATATTCTTGCATGCTGGACATTGATGTTCTTTTTTTGGTATGGAAACGTGTAGAACAATACGTTCCCCCATCTCCTCCACCTTATGAACAGTTACACCTTTTAATCCTGGAATATTCATGTTAAAATTCATTTGCACGTATCACCTTTCATTGCTTGTTTCTCGACAATTCAAGTATATAGAAATCGGTGATTACGTGCTTTTTTATTTATGAAATTTTTTCAAACCCCAACAAATATTATAGAGCCGAAAAAAGAATTCGCTTGCTTCTTAGTGAAGTTTAGCGAATTCTTTTTATTTTGTAATTCATCTTAAGAAAGCTCAGCCTCTACAGGAGGTGTTGATTCTTTTACCGCTCGATTTGCTTTTGCCCCCCAGTAAGTTGCGATAATTGGACCTGAAATATTGTGCCAGAAGCTAAAAATCGCACTAGGTACAGCCGAAACTGGATCAAAGTGAGCCATTGCCAAGTTTGCACCTAACCCAGAGTTTTGCATACCAACTTCAATCGATACTGCTTTTTGATCATCATATTTAAGCTTAAATAATTTCGCTACTAGGAAACCAAGTAAGTAACCTAATCCGTTATGTAGTATAACAATGGCGAAAATAGTAGCACCAGTCTCCAAAATTCGGTCACGGCTGCCGCTAACAACAGCTGCTACAATTAAAACGATCGCAACTACTGAAACTGTTGGAAGAATATCAATACTTTTAGCTACAAGTGGTTTAAATACAAGTTGTACAACAACACCTAATACGATTGGAATTAATACTACCTGTACAACAGACATAAACATTGCCATGAATGATACTGGCAGCCATTCGCTAGCTAATAAGTAAATTAATGCTGGTGTCATAATTGGTGCTAATAATGTTGTAATAGATGTAATTGTAACAGATAATGCCGTATTTCCTTTTGCTAAAAATGTCATAACATTTGATGATGTACCACCTGGACAACAACCTACTAGTATTACTCCGACAGCAATTTCTGGTGGGAGATTAAATAATTTTGCTAATGCGAATGCAAGTAAAGGCATAATGACAAACTGAGAAACGACTCCAATTGCCACCCCTTTAGGATGCTTCAAAATCAATCTAAAATCATCGAGCTTTAAAGTCATCCCCATACCGAACATAACGATGCCCAGTAAAATAGTGATGTAGCCGCCAATCCATGTGAAGTATTCAGGAATCCAAATTGCAAAACCAGCAGCGACTAAAACCCAAAGCGCAAATGTATTACCGGCAAATTTACCGATTTTCTGTAAAGTGTTCATATTGATGTTACCTCTTTTCTACTGAATGCTGAAAATTCTAAATTAAAAGATTTCAAATAACAACAAAATTCTGAAAACTAAGAATAATTGTGATTAAGTGAGAATTTTATGTAATTAATATAGAAATAGTGGAAATGGAAATATTGATTTTACTTTTAATTAAAAGAAATTTAATAGGAAATAATTTATAAAAAATAGCGTAAAATTGTTGCTTCGTTAGTTAACATATTACGTTACAAATTGATAGGATATGATAATAATTGAATGATTTTAACTTGAATATTGTATCTTCAGACTATTTTTGGTATACTCTTACTTGTTGTGAAGTTTCAATTTCAGGAGGTGGAGTATATGCATACGGTATTGTTAATACTACTGATTATCGTGAGCGTAGCTTTAATTACAATCGTATTATTACAATCAGGTAAGAGCGCGGGATTATCAGGTGCCATCTCAGGTGGAGCTGAGCAACTTTTCGGTAAACAGAAAGCACGAGGAATGGATTTAGTTTTACATAGAATTACAATCGTTCTTGCAGTCCTGTTCTTTATCTTAACTTTAGCTATTGTAAAATTATAATGTGATAAAAATTTAAAGCCTAGCCGAGCATGGTTAGGCTTTTTATTATAAAATAAAAAAGAATGCAGATACTGTATACATAAGAAATAAATGGAGGCTTACTTATGCAAAAGGCAGAACTAAAACCATTTTTCTTTAAAGCAGGGAATCGGGCAGTATTATTACTTCATGGATTTACTGGCAGTTCTTCTGATGTTCGAATGCTCGGTCGATTTCTTGAAAAGAATGGCTACACTTGTCATGCACCACATTACAAAGGGCATGGCGTACCGCCGGAAGAACTAATCGAAACCTCTCCAGAAGAGTGGTGGGAAGATGTTCTGCAAGGATACCAAACATTAAAGGATGCTGGCTATGAAGAAATAGCAGTTGCAGGTCTTTCATTAGGCGGCGTTTTTTCTTTAAAACTAAGTACACTAAAACCATTAAAGGGCATTGTGACGATGTGTTCTCCTATGACGATGAGAACGACAGATAAAATGTTCGAAGGTGTACTAAAATATGCTAAGGACTATAAACGCTTTGAAGGGAAAAAGGATGATGAAATCGAACATGAAGTAGAAGCAATCCGATTAAAAGGAATGCCGTCCTTATCCGAATTGCAGCAATTAGTTGCAGATGTTCGTGGAGAACTTGACATGGTTTATGCCGCTTTATTAGTCGTTCAATCGAAAAATGATGAAATTATTGACCCGAATTCTGCTCATATTATTTATGACGAAGTGGAATCCTTAAAGAAAGAATTAATTTGGTTTGAACATTCTGGGCATGTCATTACGTTAGATAAAGAAAAAGAGCAATTACATGAAGCTGTTTTGAAATTTTTAGAGTCGCTGGATTGGGAAGTTTAAAACTGTAAATGACCAGCACCTCATTCCGATTAAGGGGTGAGTCTTAGGCACAAACAATTGGGCGTTTTCACTGCAGAGCAGCTAAGGGCGTTACAGTTTTCTTATAGTATCGCAAAAAGGAGGGAAATTATATGAGTCAAAATGAAGAATTACAACAGCGCATATTAAATCTGCTGAAACAGGATGATTATAAGCCGCTTAAAGTTGATGAAATAGAAGATGTGTTACAACTAGAGGACGCTGATGAATTTAAAGAATTAGTTAAAACATTGGTGAGAATGGAAGACGCTGGTTTAGTTGTGCGCTCTCGCTCGAATCGCTACGGTTTACCTGAACGTATGAATTTAATGCGAGGTAAATTTATCGGCCATGCAAAAGGCTTTGGATTTGTAACACCAGAAGAAGAGGGAATGGATGATATTTTTATTCCCCCTCATGAAATAAATGGTGCATTAAATGGCGATACCGTGTTAATACGTGTATTAAAGGAGTCATCGGGCGACCGCCGAGAAGGTACTGTTACGAAAGTTATTGAGCGCAGTAAAACGACTTTTGTTGGTACATATCAAGCAAATAGAGGCTTCGGTTTTGTCGTACCTGATGATAAAAAACTAAATATGGATATTTTTGTTGCAAAGGAAGATACATTAGGTGCAGTTGATGGACATAAAGTAGTGGTTGAAATCGTTAATTGGCCGGATGATATCAAGTCTGCAACAGGAATAATTACAAAAATTTTGGGCCATAAAAATGACCCAGGTGTAGATATTTTATCCATTCTTTATAAACACGACATTCCACCAGAGTTTCCACAAGAAGTCGTGGAGGCTGCGGGTGAAGTGCCAGATGAAATTACGGAACAGGATTTAGTTGGCCGCCGTGATTTGCGCAATGAAGTGATTGTGACAATTGATGGCGCCGATGCAAAAGACTTGGACGATGCAGTTACAGTAACAAAAAATGAGGATGGAACATATAAACTAGGTGTTCATATTGCAGATGTCAGCTATTATGTGACAGAAGGCTCAATCATTGATACAGAAGCATATGAGCGAGCAACGAGTGTTTATTTAACTGACCGTGTAATTCCAATGATTCCACATCGGTTGTCAAACGGTATTTGTTCGTTAAATCCGCAAGTCGATCGTTTAACGCTTTCTTGTGAAATGATTATTGACCAAAATGGACAAGTGATTGAACATGAAATTTTCCAAAGTGTCATAAAAACGACGGAACGGATGACGTATTCTGATGTTTATAAAATTTTAGAACATCAGGATGAGGAATTACTGAAACGCTATGAGCCACTTGTTCCGATGTTTAAGGATATGGCGGACTTAGCGGAAATTTTACGTAAAAAACGTATGGATCGCGGTGCCATTGACTTTGACTTTAAAGAGTCGAAAGTGTTAGTTGATGAAGATGGCTGGCCAACAGATATCGTTTTACGCGAGCGTACTGTATCAGAACGCTTAATTGAAGAATTCATGTTAGCTGCCAATGAAACAGTTGCAGAACATTTCCACTGGATGCAAGTACCGTTTATTTACCGTATCCACGAAGATCCAAAGCCAGAAAAGCTACAACGCTTCTTTGAATTTGTAACGAATTTTGGATTAGTTGTAAAAGGTACGGGAAATTCAGTTCATCCCAAAGCGTTGCAGGAAATTATCGCTGCTATTGAAGGAATGCCAGAAGAACCGGTTATCTCGACGATGCTGCTACGTTCCATGCAACAAGCGAAATATTATCCAGAATCGATTGGGCATTTTGGATTGTCTACTGATTTCTATACGCATTTTACATCACCAATTCGACGTTACCCAGACTTAATCGTTCATCGATTAATTCGTACGTATTTAATTGAAGGTGATGTATCGAAGGAAACGACATTTAAATGGGCACAAGCAATGGATGAAATTGCAGATCACACATCTGAACGTGAACGCCGTGCAGTTGATGCGGAACGTGATACAGATGCGCTGAAAAAAGCACAATATATGTCTGATAAAATTGGTGAAGAATTCGAAGGAATCGTATCATCCATTACGAACTTCGGTATTTTCGTTGAACTGGCTAACACGGTTGAAGGACTTGTGCATATTAGCAATATGACAGATGATTATTATCATTTTGATGATCGACAAATGATTATGATTGGTGAACATACAAATCGTCAATTCCGCATTGGAGATGAAGTGAAGGTTCGCGTAGCCAATGTTGTCATTGAAGAATCTTCCGTCGATTTTGAAATTGTCGGTATGGTCAAACAATTTGCTGGCCGCACTCGAAAAGCAGCACCTAAAGTGATTCATGCAGGCAGAAAAGGTGAAGGCGGCTCTGGAAGAGGAGAGCGCCGTGGCAAGAAGGATGAAGGTGGTTCCGCAAGAGGAAATCGCCGTGGAAAAGGCAGCGACGAAAAAGAAAGCTCACGCGGTGGCAATGGCGGCCGCAAAGTAAAACAAAAACAGAAGTTTTACGAGGGTGTCGCTAAAAAATCGAAAAAGAAAAAATCGAAGAAACGATAATATTGTTGGAGGGCTAGCTGTAATTGGCTAGCCCTAAAAACTGTTGGAAAATGATGAGGTTGCTTCTAATTTCGGGTTGAGACTAAGAAATTAGAGGCATCTCCTTGGCAATTGTGCGGTTTAAATGTATTATTTTCTAATAGAGCTTTTGTTGTGAGATTGTGAGGTGTTTGCTTTGGCAAAAGGAACTGGGAAAGTATTAGCCCAAAATAAAAAAGCAGGCCATGATTACTTTATTGAAGAAACATTTGAAGCAGGAATGGTACTGCAAGGAACTGAAATTAAATCAATCCGAGCTGGCAAAGTGCAGCTAAAGGATTCATTCGTTCGTATTCGAAATGGTGAAGCATGGATTTCAAATATGCACATTAGTCCATACGAGCAAGGAAATCGTTTTAATCATGACCCGCTGCGTACTCGTAAATTACTCCTACATAAAAAGCAACTTGGCGAATTAGTCGGTCGTACAAAACAAGATGGCTACACAATTGTGCCACTAAAAATCTATATTAAAGACGGCTATGCAAAACTGTTAATTGGTGTAGGTAAAGGTAAAAAGAATTACGATAAGCGTGATGATTTGAAGAAGAAAGAAGCGAAACGTGAAATGGAACGTGCGTTTAAAGCAAAAAATCAATTTTAGAGATTCGCTAGTTCTACAGGGCTTTGGTTAATAAAGGTACTGTAGGAATAAAGAGATGTGTTGAAGTTTTGCTATAATTATCTTATAATAAGATTACAAATTGCCAGTGCATTAAGGCACAAGCTTATAACGCCTTTTTCCCGTATGTGTGAAAACACATCTCCTTATTATAATAGGGGGACGTTACGGATTCGACAGGGATGGTTCAAGCTTGAGCTGCGCGTCGGAGGTCTCGGCTCCGTCATCAACGGAAGTTATATAATAACTGGCAAACAACAAAATTTAGCTTACGCAGCTTAGTCTCGTAGCGCTCCGCCTCTCTATCGCCCATGTAGAGAACGTGGGGCTCAACTTTAGTGGGATACGGTCGGTGGTGCCGCTTGAGTCACCGGCAAGAGATTTCCAAGCTAGCGTGCAGGACGCCTGTTTGTCGGCATAATGACACGCGAATTGTAAGTAGGCAAACTACACGCGTAGAAGCTTGAGTATTGGAGTTTCTGGACGCGGGTTCGACTCCCGCCGTCTCCATACATAGGATTTCATTGAATTTCATTTGATTTCAATGAATCTCAAAACCCTTGATATTCAAGGGTTTTTTGCTTTTTTAGAGATCCATTTACTTTCATCTAATTTCATTCAATTTCATTATTATATGGTCAATTACATGGTCAATTTAAGGTCACGATTTTAAGAAGTTGGTGAATAAATTAACAGTTTCTTTTTCGGCATGCGCAGTTAAGTGCGTGTATATGTCCATCGTCGTTTTTATATCTGAATGACCGAGGCGTTGTTGGACTTGCTTCATATTTGCGCCTGACTCGATTAAGATTGAAGTATGAGTGTGTCTGAGGCCGTGAGTTGTAAGTGGCGGAAGTTTATATTTTTCGATTACATAATTGAGCCACTTGCGCGTCTTAGTTGGTTGCAAATAATTGTTTTCTTCATTCGGCATCACTAACTGCTTTTTCTTTTTGAAACTGCGACCTAAAGATTTTTTAAGATCAATTTGCCATTCTTTTAATAGATTAATCGTTTCATCATCTAAGCTAATAGTTCTGCTAACACCTGTCTTCGTTGATTTCTCATACATAGTGTTTTCTAATCCGCGTGCAATTGCCTTGTTGATTGTCATTTCCTTTTTCTCGAAATCAATATCCTCCCAAGTGAGAGCTAATAATTCACCTTTACGCATCCCTGTGAAAGCCAAAATATGAATTGCAACGTATGCTTTTCGATTAGTTTCCTCTTTCATAATAGAGAGGAGAGTATTCAGCTCTTCCTTCGTATAGAAATTGCGTTCCACTCTATTCACGCTCTTTTTAGGGGCACGCTTTTTTGGCATCTCTACTAACTTAAATGGATTTGAATGAATCAGATTCCGTATAACGGCGTAATCTAATACCTTTGAAGCATATGCTTTTACAGCACGAGCCTTCACTAATTTTTCATGAAGCTTATTGACGAACTTTTGACAAATATCCACATTTAACTTTTCAATGCGGTAGTCACCGATTTCGGGTAAAATATGATGCTCGAAGTATTTTAAAGTTTTATTGAGCGTGCTCTCTTCGACACTGTTTTTATAAGTTTCAACCCAAGCTTCATATACTTCACGATACGTTTTATAGGAACGCTTTTGATACGTACCCTTACTTACTTCAAGTTTAATTCGAGCTAAAGCAATTTCCGCTTCTTTTTTAGTTTTAAAGTCCCTTATAGTTGTAGATCGTTGCTTTCCAGTTAAAGGATCTCTTCCAAGGTAAGGTTTAATATAATAATATGTTTTCCCATTTTTCTTATAAGGGTAAATAGGGAGATTTGATTTTCTTGGCATAGTTAGTATTCCTCCTATAATTACGGGGACAAATTACAAAGGGAATATAACCAGAGTTACTTAATGAAAGTAACACTTATATTATAAAATTACGGTTTCGAGTTGTCTAAAAAATAGCGTAATTTGCCACCGTAAGTTATTTTTTAGTTTTGAGTAATCGGAATTTTGATTAGCAGATTGCTAATGGAAAGGGTTTTAAAGAGTGGGATTAAAATGAGTGTTCATTAAGGAAGCGATCGATTTCACTTTTCGCAACGCGTTTTACGCCATCGATTTCAGCAACTTTTAGTCCCATAATGCGGAATTTTTTAAATGTGTTGTAGGAAATATTGAGATACTTGCATGCCTGTTCGATAGACATCCATTCTTTAGACTCTTCTTTTTGATTGTTTACAATTTCTTCAAGTAACTCAGCAATCGTATTTAGAATAATTGCCTGTGTGGTGGATTGAATTTCAGGTGTATTTAGTTCCATTACAAATGACCTCCTAATCGTAAAGTGAAATTAAATTATCTTCGTTATGATTAAGGTTATGTCATTGATAGTTCCTCCTTTCGAAATATGTAAATGCTTTAGTAAGCAGGAGGATAATTGGGTATAATAAAAAACAGGCTTATTTAAAAATACATATATACTTAAAATGCGCAGTTAGCCTAAAATGGGTACAGTACACCCGTTATTTGCTAAATAGCACTCTAAGTAAAAACATGTACGTTTAAATAAACCAGTTAAAAAATAAAAAAATCAATACATAAAAACTAAAATCCATATATTAAGTAGCCTATATTCAATTTTAATTGTATTTTATAAAGGAGTTTGTCTACTGTCAAGTCTTTTTACAAAAAAATAAAAGGGAGTCAGACTCATCCAGCTCCTTTAATTGTATATCGAAGCTATTCGAGTTTCGTCACTTTATATTAGCTCTTCTAATTCGTCCTCTTCAAAAGCTTCATCATGCCATGGAGTTGGAACATCTCGTAATGACTTTAGCACAAAGTTTGATAGAGCAGGAAGAGGTTTATGATCTCCACTCTTTAATGTTTAAGTCACCTTTAAGAGTTGCTAATAAGATTTTAACTGAGGAGGAAAAAATGCAGATAATTAATATAATCGAGCGGATTGTTGAATTTGAATGAACGGGTAACTCCGTGTGGCGCGAACTTAGTGAATTGGGAAGTTACGTGAGTGTATTGAAGGGGAGAGCTAATTTTCAGCCGAGAACGTAATTGTTCTCGGTCTTTTTTATTGAGTAGAACAGGGTTCAACATCAAAAGGACTTTTCAAATTTTGTTCTGTATGTATAATGAGTATTGATAAATTTTAAGTACCACTATCCATAATCCGTCCTCTGTTATTCATTTTGTTTTATTAAAACTTCTGTAACTATTATTTCTCACATTTGATAACCTACTTTTTGAAAACCACATAAGTAATCTGTGCCGACAGTTAAGTTTAACTGAACGTCTTTTTCTGCGTCTGCACACCTGCGTTCTTGTGAAGAAGAAATATATTTAAATTGGGAAAAATAATACATCTTAAACCTAATTGTAATGCTATATTTCATAAACCTAATTGTTTAAGTATACATATCTATTAATTAGGAGTGATCACATATGATTCATACTTTTTTAATGAAGTTTTTAATTAGCTTAGAAGATGTAGAGATAGTACAACTTAAACTTGGAGTGAATTACAAAAATATTAACCAACAGTTTCAGTTGATTTATGGAAAGCACTTCAATTACTCTTTAACGCCTCAAATTACGAAAGGTCACGGCAAATGGTATTTATCATTGTTTGTCGATGCAGTAGCCTTATTACAAAAATCTAATATTAACGAAACTGATTACAATGAAATAAAGCTAAATATCATGGAATGCTTAATGCTGTTATTTAATCACGCAACTCATTATGAGGACCATATACTTGCAAGACTCGATTATCGCTATGATGTAACAATCGAAGATAAAAAACTAAGAGAATTGTATTTCCATCTTATAAAGAAGCATGTTGAAAAGTATCGTTCTCAACAGAAATGTACTGGAAAAATTAATTCTTCAGGCGAGTTTGAAGACTTCGTCACGACAATTTATCATTCCTCGCAGTCAGTAGTCACTACCGCTTACGATAAAGAAGCAGAAAGGATTGCAAAAGGATGTAAGGTCGAAGAATATGAAAAGAATGTTGTGCGTTTTGAAGTCCGACTCCAATACAGTCATCTTTATTACAAAGCAAGTCACCGATGTAAAGAACCAATACCAATGCAATTAGAGAACTATTTAAAAGAAAACGTATATTATGAATATCTACGACTCTATCTTTTAAGTATTTACCCCCCAGGCAATTACTACAAGTACTCCGTTGCGGAACAATTAATCCACTATTCTCCCGTAAATGCTTCTGATAAAACTTTCCTAAAAGAATTCCTAAAGAAGACGGCTTATAAAAGTTTATCTACAACTAAACGAACATACTCAAAATATCGCTATAAAAAAGCTTTAAATTTTTTGAAAGGTTTGGGAATTAACCCTATCTTGATCGCCAAAAACTATCCTCAAGCGCCAAAGCAATTTGAAAATCCATTGAACAAGCTGTATGCGAAATATGAATAAATTCTATTTGTAGTTCTATTTGAGTTTGATACGCGAATATAATCGAATCTCTATTAGCGATTATGCTTGCAAACAGTATGATAATTACAATGCTAAATATATTTTGAGTTAAATTATTATCGTGAATGTATTTCAATTTGTATTATATTCGCGATTATAATCGTGGTTCGATTAGAAAATTGCATATATTCAACTACGCTTTTGTTGGGGGATTTCGTTGCCTTTGTAACGAATTTAAAAATATTTCATAAAATAAGTTTACAAACAAATCCATTTTGTTATATGATGCATTTAACTTAAGTGTTAAATGATTCATTTAACGAAATGGAGGTGTGATTTTTGTTATTAGGAGATGTAGCAGATATACGCGCAGGTATGGTAATTACGCGTAAAAAAGCGATGAATTTGAGTGAAGTAAAAGCAATGTATAATATGTTTACACTTAAAAATATTGACTCATTAAATGAGCCGTATGAGCAATTTCAAAGTAATGATGTTCTAAGTCCGCAACATTTCACACAAGTAGGTGATATTTTATTTCGTTTGAATTATCCATACTCGGCTGTTTATATTGATGAAGCAAAGTCAGGGCTATTAATTCCCTCAACGTTCGCGGTAATAAAAGTTCAGTCTAATTACTTTTCACCTGAATATGTAGCATGGTATATGAATACCGCTTTCGTAAAGAAGGAGCTGGAAAAAGGTCAAGCGGGAACGAAAATTCCAAGTACAAATAAAGCAACATTGAGAGCAATACCAATTGAGCCAATTGAACTTGAAAAGCAACGAAATATTGTTAAATTGTACAAGCTTCATTTACAAGAAAAACAGCTATTAACAAGCTTGATAAAAGAAAAAGAAAAGCTATTCCAAGCGCAGACAAATAAAGTGCTTCAGGGAATATAACAGGAGGAATTCACATGGCAGAAAAAGTTTCACAAGATCAAATCAACAGAAATTTATTTCAGGCCGCGGATACATTCCGCGGAAAAATTGACTCAAGTATTTATAAGGACTACATTTTAACAATGCTGTTCATTAAATATTTAAGTGACTCTTATAAGGAGCATTTAGAAGAATATACGGAGCGCTATAATGGTGATGAACAGCGTATTCAACGTGCATTAACGCGTGAACGATTTGTATTAGATAATGAATCTACATTTGATTATCTTTACAGCAAACGTAATGATGTCGAAGTAGGAGAAATCATCAACAAAGTGTTAGAACGTATTGAGAATGAAAATACAGGTAAGCTTCGAGGCGTGTTTCGTAATATTGACTTCAATAGTGAAGCGATTTTAGGGAAAGCAAAAGAGCGTAATGCAATGTTACGTACATTATTAGAAGACATCAATAAATTAAATTTAAAGCCTTCAGTAATCGGCAATGAAGATATTATCGGTAACGCATACCAATATATGATTGAGCAGTTTGCTTCTGATGCAGGTAAAAAGGGTGGAGAATTTTACACACCAACGATGGCATCTGAATTATTAGCTCGTTTAGTAAAGCCACAGGAAAATGACCGTATTTATGACCCAACATGTGGCTCAGGTTCATTGTTAATCCGCGTTGCGAAACAAGTACCAAATAATAAAGTAGCGATTTACGGTCAAGAGCGTAATGGTGCGACACATTCATTAGCACTTATGAATATGTATTTACACGGAATTGATGACGCTACTATCGAGTGGGGAGATACGTTAGCAAACCCACTTCATTTAGAAGATGGCAAGTTAATGAAGTTCCAGAAAATCGTTGCAAACCCGCCATTCTCATTAGACAAATGGGCAATGGGCTTTGCGGGTGAAAGTAATTCAGATAGCAAATTTAAAATGGAAGCAAGTTTAGATCCGCATCGCCGTTTCGAATGGGGTGTACCACCAACATCTAAAGGTGACTATGCCTTTGTACAGCACATGCTTTATTCATTAGCTGAAAACGGAACAATGGCGACGATTTTGCCACATGGCGTTTTATTCCGCGGTGGAAGCGAAGGGAAAATTCGTCAGCAAATTATCGAAATGAATTTACTGGACGCAGTTATCGGTTTACCAGAAGGTCTGTTCTACGGGACAAGTATTCCAGCATGTATCCTTATTTTTAAGAAAAATCGTACTTGCAAAGACGTACTGTTTATTGATGCATCAGGTGAAGGCAACTACGAAAAAGGTAAAAATCAGAACAAGCTACGAGAAGAAGACTTACAAAAAATTGTAACGACATATGATAGCCGTGAAGTAACTGAAAAATACTCGTATATAGCAACTTTAGAGGAAATCAAAGAGAACGATTTTAATCTTAATATTCCTCGTTATGTTGACACTTTTGAAGAGGAAGCGCCTGTGGATATGGAAGCAGTAAAGCAAAACATTGTGAAAATTAAGAAAGAGTTAGCAGTTGTTGAGGCTGAAATGGATAAGTATTTGAAGGAATTAGGTATGTGATATTTAGTTAGAACGCTATTAAATAGACGATAAAACTCTGCTTTAATTATCCAGTTGAGAAATTGGTTAGCTCTCTTATAAAAGCTAAACATAGGTATATACGAAGTGAAACTGAATAGTATTAAAACTTCAGTTGGCAACGATTAGTAGAGTAATGAATAATGACTATTCCAAATTTATAGAGGTAAATAAAAGGGTGGTAGATTAAATTGGATTCTTGGAAGAAGTACGAGCTTCAGGAAATTATTTCTTTATCTAAGGAAAAATATAATCCTAAAAAAGATAAAGAAAGTTTTAAATGTGTAGAGTTGGAACATTTAGAAAGTGGTACTGGTAGACTATTAGGGTATACAGATAGTTTAAATCAACAGAGTGTTAAAAATAAGTTTAATCCAGGGAATGTCCTATTTGGAAAATTAAGACCGTATTTAAAAAAGTATTATTTACCAGACTTTGAAGGCGTTTGTTCTTCTGAAATCTGGGTGTTAAAAGGTAATGAAGAAAAAATAAGTAGCACTTATTTATTTTACTTAATACAATCAAATAGGTTTCTTCAAAACGCTAATAAATCTGCAGGTTCTAAAATGCCACGTGCTGACTGGGGCTATCTCTCGGAAGTGATTTTTTCGATTCCAAGTTTGCGTGAGCAAGATGAAATTGCCTCGATATTATTGACTTGGGACAGAGCTATTGAGCTAAAAGAAAAGCTGGTTAATCAGAAAAAAAAGCAGAAAAAAGGGCTAATGCAAAGACTGTTGACAGGTGAAGTAAGACTTCATGGATATGAAGAGGAGTGGAAGTCAATAGAGCTAAAAGATGCAATAGCAAGGGTGATCGATAATAGAGGGAAAACACCTCCTTTAAGTAGTGAAGGGTTTGAATTAATTGAGGTTAATGCACTTGAATCAAATAATAAAAATCCTAATTATAAAAAAGTAGCTAAATATGTTAGTGAAGAAACCTATAATTCATGGTTTAGGAATGGACATCCGCAAAAAGGCGATATCTTAGTTGCTACAGTTGGTAGTGTAGGTTCTACAGTAATTATGAATGAAAATCGAGGTTGTATAGCTCAAAATATAATAGCGTTGAATATTAAAGATGAATATAATGCTGATTACATTTATTATTGGATGAATAGTAGTATATATTTAAATTTAATTAAGAAGGTCTTAATGGGCGCGGTGCAACCGAGTCTAAAAGTGCCTCATTTATTGCAATTTAAACTAACGATACCAAAAATCGAAGAACAAGAAAAAATAGCCGAGATACTGTCGAGTTATGATAATACAATAAATTTATTAACTCAAGAAATTAACAACTTGAAATTACAAAAAAAAGCCCTTATGCAACAACTTCTAACAGGAAAAATACGAGTGAAGGTATAGCACCTTTGCTTCACTTCCTGCACTTTTATAGATTGGAGGTGGCGATATGTCCACTGAGCAACCTTATGATGAAATTAATATAAGCCAACAGCCAGCGTTGGAAGTATTACAAAGTTTGGGGTATATCTATATCTCGCCTGAGCAAGCAGAGCAAATGCGTGGGAATCTTCATAACGTATTGCTTCGAGATGTGCTGGAAGACCAGCTACGAAAAATTAATCGCTATGAATATAAAGCCGAATCCTATTCATTTACTGAAAACAACATTCAACAGGCAATACGCGATTTAGATGAGCCTTTAACAAATGGACTTATAAAGGCGAATGAAGCGATTTACGAAACAATAATGTTAGGAAGAAGCTATATAGAGTTTCTTCCTGACGGCTCAAAGAAATCTTTTACTATACAGTTTATTGATTGGGATAATATCGAAAATAACGTCTTTCATGTAGTGGAAGAGTTTTCTGTTGAGCGTGCGGACGGGAAACTTGCACGTCCAGACATTGTCCTTTTCGTAAACGGGATACCTTTTGCGGTGATTGAATGTAAAAAAGCATCGATTTCAATGAGCCAAGGTATTAGCCAAATGATACGTAATCAAAAGAATGATTATATTCCGCAGTTATTCAAGTTTGTGCAAATTGTGATGGCGTCAAACAAAAATGAAACACAATATGCAACGTGTGGAACACCGAAAAAATTCTGGTCTGTTTGGAAAGAAGAAGAACAAACTTGGTTAGAGCAGTTGTTACAAAATAATGTGATAAATCGCTTACCAACTACGCAAGACAAAAATATTATCTCATTGTTCCATCCTGCACGTTTACTGGAACTCACAGCTTTTTTCACTTTATATGACAAAGATGTCAAGAAGGTAACTCGTTATCAACAATATTTTGCGATAAAACAAATTTTACAAACAGTGGAACAACGTGATGAAAACGGCAATCGCCAATCAGGTGTTATTTGGCATACGCAGGGGTCGGGTAAAAGTTTAACGATGGTGATGCTTGCAAGATATATATTAACAGAGTTATCAAGCTATAATCCAAAGGTAGTAGTTGTGACAGACCGTGTAGAATTAGATAAGCAAATTCATAAGACGTTTAACCATACGCGCTTAAAAGCAAGTCGTGCGAATTCGGGTAATCATTTAATTGCATTGTTAAATGACGGGAACACCGACATCGTTACAACTTTAGTGCATAAATTTGATACAGTGCAAGCAAAGCAACAAGTAAATGATTCACGAGATATTTTTGTTCTTGTAGACGAATCGCACCGCACACAGTATGGTGAGCTTCACAATAAAATGAAGAAGGTATTTCCAAATGCATCGTATCTTGGCTTTACAGGTACGCCTTTAATGAAAAAAGAAAAGAGTACCATGATTAAGTTCGGTAAACTGATTCATAAATATACAATTGCTGATGCGGTTAATGATAAAGCTATCGTACCTTTATTATATGAAGGGAAAATGGTTGATCAAACGGTTAATAAAACGGCAATTGATAACCGCCTGAACATGATTACACGTCATTTAAATGATACGCAAAAAGAAGAAGTGATGAAAAAGTGGGCGCACTTTGAGCGTATAGCTTCTTCAGACCAACGTATTAGTATGATTGCATTTGACATTAATGAACATTTCAATCGAAACTATAAAACGCAGGGTTCACAGTTTAAGGCGATGCTTGCGACAAATAGTAAGATGGAAGCAATTCGTTATTTGAATTTCTTTGAGGAGTTTGGGGATTTAAATTGCGCTGTTGTTATTTCACCTCCAGACCAACGAGAAGGGCATGACGAGATTGACGAAGACTCACAAGATTTAATACAGCGTTTTTGGAAGAAGATGATGGATCGCTACGGAACACCAGAAGCTTATGAAGATGCGATTAAAGAAGAATTTATTTACGGTGATGACATTGATTTATTAATCGTCGTAGATAAATTACTAACAGGCTTTGACGCACCACGTGCTTCGATTCTTTACATTGATAAACCAATGAAAGAGCATACGTTATTACAAGCGATTGCCCGCGTTAACCGACTTTATGAAGGGAAAGATTATGGTCTTATCATCGACTACCGTGGCTTACTTGAAAAATTAGATGAAGCGTTACAAATGTATTCAGGTGCTGGACTTGAGAATTTTGATCCCGAAGACATTCAAGGTGCGATTCACGATGTTATTACAACTATCGGTGATCTTCGTCAGTATCATTCACAACTATGGGACATCTTTGCATCAGTTCGAAATAAATCAGATGTAGAAGAATATGAGGTACTATTAGAAGATGAAGAACTGCGCACTGATTTTTATAATATGTTGAGTAAATTTGCGCGTAACCTTGCTATCGCATTGGAATCAGAGCGTATATATAATTCTTTACAGGAAGAAGAGCTATCTAAGTACAAGAAAGATTTGAAATTCTTCCAAGAGCTACGTAAAGCTGTGAAGTTGCGCTATTCAGACTCTATCGACCATAAGGAATATGAAGCGAAAATGCAAAAGCTAATGGACCAATATATTTCAGCCGAAGACATTATTCGTATTACAAATCCAGTCGATATTTTAAATGAAAAAGGATTCAAGGAAGAGCTTGATCGTCTTGGCTCGAAACGCGCAAAGGCGGACGCAATTCGTACACGTTTAACGAAAAGTGTTAGCGCTAAGTGGGATGAAAATCCTGCTTACTACAAGAAGTTCTCTGAACGTATTCAGGAAGTAATCGACCAGTATAAAGAAAAGCGTATTACGGAAGCAGATTACTTAAACTCAATGAATGAATTGTTAAATGAATTCCGTCAAGGAGAGCCGAAAGAAGATTATCCAGCAATCATTAAGGACAACGGTCATGCACAAGCCTTTTACGGCGTGACAAAAGATCTTTTAACGATGAAGGATGAACAAGTATCATATGGTAATGAAGACTTTGCGAAGCTATCAATAGAAATGGATACTATTATTAAGTGCCATAAGAAAGTAGATTGGCATAATAATGTGCAAGTGCATAACCGTATTGAACAAGACATTGACGATTTATTGTATGATTTTTCGAAAGAGAAGAATGTAGTTTTAGAGGATGATGTAATCCTCAAATTAATTGAACAAATTAAGGTAGTGGCTCTTAAGCGCTATTAAGGTAGTGAGCAATATGGAAAAGCACCAAATTCATTATGGCACTCAGCCCATTGATTTTTGGATAGAACGAAAGGACGTTAAAAACGTCAATTTAAACATTAAGCCTGACATGAGCATCGCAGTGTCAGCGAACGAAAAAGTACCCTTAAGTTTTATATATGACTTTGTGAAGAGTAAAGGTTCATGGATTTTAAAAAACGTAAAGCAGTTTGAAGATGTCCTTCCACTGAAGCAGAGCGAGCGCGAGTATGTTAGCGGTGAGTCGTTCAAATATTTAGGCAAACAATACCGTCTGCGCGTCGAACAATCAGCAGAGGAATGCGTCAAATATTTCAGAGGTTTTATATATGTACACGTACAAAATCCATCGAATCACTCTAAAAAGGCGAAACTTGTGGATGCATGGTACAAGGACAAGGCATACAAAGTGTTTGCTGAATCGCTAAATCGGATGTCCATATTAATGGAAAAGTACGGTGTTGAAAAGCCTAAACTCGAAATTCGCGTCATGAAAGCGCGCTGGGGTTCCGCCCAAGTAGACAACAATACGATTCTCATTAATACAGAGCTTATTAAAGCACCAAGATTCTGCATCGACTATGTAATACTGCACGAACTCATACACTTTAAATACAACAATCACAGTGAAAACTTTTACAATATGCTATTTGTGCTGATGCCCGATTGGGAAAAGCGTAAAAAAGTATTAGATGAAGAAATTGTGCGCGAACTATAACATCTTAGAAATCACATCATGAATATTTAACTTTCGACAGTTTCTTAGCATTACGCGAGGGAACTGTCTTTTTTTAGGGGGAATATATATGGGTGTAGCAAGTAACTTTGAAACTTTTTGTAAAAATTTAAGAATGAGTGAAGAAACAGTAAATAATATTAGTTATAGAACAAAGCGTATTACAAAGCAATTAAATAAGGATTTTTGGAAGACTACTTCAGAAACAGATCACAGTTTTTACTCAGGTTCATATGGACGGGGAACAGATATTCATACAAGTGATATTGATTTATTAGTTCGTTTACCTTACTCGACTTATGAAAAATATAATAATTATAGCTCCAATGGACAATCTGCCTTATTACAAGCGGTGAAAGAATCAATTGGAAATACGTATCCATCATATAAACGAGCAGACGGACAAGTAGTTAAGGTTGATTTTACTGATGGAATTTCATATGAAATCGTACCTTGTTTTATAAACAAAGATCAAGAAAGTTACACATATCCAGATACAAATAATGGTGGTAGTTGGAAGACGACTAATCCCAAAGCGGAAATTAAAGCTTTTAATGAATTGAATAAAAGGAGTAATAAAAATCTTAAGCGACTTTGTAGGATGATTAGAGCATGGAAAAATAAACATAATGTTCAAATGAGCGGTTATCTGATTGATACATTATGTTATAGGTTTATGCAAAACTGGTCATATAGTGATAAATCTTATATGTACTATGACTGGATGGTTCGCGACTTTTTCGATTTTTTAATAGAACAATCTGATAAAACATGTTGGTATGTACCTGGCAGTAACAGAAGAATAGAAGCCAATCATAATTTCTCTTACAAAGCTAAACAAGCTAAAAATTTAGCTTTAAAAGCAATTGAATATGAATCAAATGGTAATGAATATTCTTCTAAAAGGGAATGGAGGGAGCTTTTTGGAACAAAATTCCCAAGCTGAAGTGGAGCAACGAAATAAACTAATGAGTCAAATTAGAGAATGTTACGGGCGTGTTGCATATACTCAAAAAACACATGATATAAGCGCGGTATTATTAGAAAAGAAAGAAACACGATATAAAACGATTCAATTAATATTATCTACTTTGGTAGCTGGCGCATTTTTAATTGTGTTATTGGGTGATGGTAAAATAACAACTTGGATCGGTACATTTATATCTTTATTGTTATTGGTAGTTACAACAATCATGCGGGAATTTGACTTCGATGGTAATTCGAAAAAACATAGAAATGTAGCGCAAACATTATGGGTTATACGTGAGGACTATATTTCTTTAATTGCGGATATGGATTCTATGAGCATTGAAGAAATTAGAAATGCGCGCGATGAATTACAGTTAAGGACGTCAGAAATATATAGTAATGCGCCAATAACATCTGCTAAAGCATATAAAAAAGCTCAAGACGCATTAAAAGTAAAGGAAGAACTAACTTTCTCAGATCAAGAGATTGATTTTATGCTTCCAAAACATTTAAGAAATGACAAAGAAGTAGTTTAGTTCGCTAAACTACTTCTAATCATTTGAATAATTATTGCTAAAGTTTAATAAAAGTTGTGCAATGATGTCTTGTATTTTCAAATGCGGGAATTCTTTTTCACAAGTAAGGACGAATTGCTGATATAATTCCTCTGGCATACGGAACGTCTTAGTTGAAAGTTTAGAAGCGAATATTTTCTTATCAATTGTGAAGTCATCGTTGGCTTTTTGCTTCTCAATAATCTTTTTAAGGACGTCTATATTTTCAGTGAGAAATGCTGTTAAGTCGTCCGCAGAATTATCAATTTCTGAAATAACATTTTCATTGCGTACAAATTTGTAGTATTGATTTTCACGTTTTATATAAACGTAGTCGCCCTCTTGCATAATTTTCGTAAACGTAGAGTAGTTAACAGAGATAAAATCTGCAACTTGGTGCAAATCATAGCCTTTATTTTTTAACAAGTCATTCACGAATTCAACGCGCTGTTTGCAATCAAGAGTAAGGAACTTGTCTTTATTCATATTTGCATCTCCTTTAAAATTTGATGCTATATTATAGATAAATGCTTTCAAAATATTCACAGCGACTTGCAAAAATATTAAGAAATTAGTATGATAATCTTGCTTAACCGCAACAATATAAATTCATTCAATTCAAGTGCTATTGTATAGTCTTGCAAAAAAAAAAACTCTTTTGCACAGACTATAAACAATAGTGCTTTTTGTTTTGCCAGCAAAATAACTCATTGAATTCAAGTCTGCTAATGAAGAGTCGTGCGAAAATAGCACTTTTGTTTAGACTATTGTCAATGGCGCTTTTTTTGTTTGTCTAAAAACAAGGAGAATAATTTATGTTAGTAAAATTTGATGTGTTATTTTACGACGGGCATAATCCGACGTTTGAATTTAAAATGGATCATACAATTGATGCTATTGAAAAATTTGTAGGTGATTTATTTGAGGTCAATCAGTGTAGGCGAATGAAAATGAATGCGGAAGAAAAGTTTTACGATTGTAATAATCCGAATGAAACATTTCCGATTCTAATCTCAAGAAAAAGATATATTAAAATATCCAGTAGTAAGACCATGATAGAGTTCCAAATTGAAGATGCAAACTTACATAAGACGAGTTATCGTCAATATGAGAGATGTATGAGAGTGGGAGGAAAAATAAGGTTAGTTTTCACCTCGACTATGGAAGAGGTAAGTAAAGTATGCTTTATAGGAACTGCGCAATTAGTTAATTATTAATTTGTCCCCGTGAATTACCGTTTATGGTCAAAAGTATGGTCAAAATGTTTTGGATGGCTATAAACCCTTGATATAATAACGTTTCTCGACGACGGGGTAAAGCCCCGCCGTCTCCATACATATGAAACCATTGAGTTTCACTGAGTGTGACTTTAAGTATATTTTTGCCGGTTTGGCAAGGATATACTTAATTTTATTGGCTGTACAATTTATAACGTTGGTGAATGAAAATCACCTTCTCCCGAAAGTTGGAGAAGGTGATGGAATTTCACTAGCGTTATTTTCTTTTATTTTAATAATAGAAAACAAGTGAGGTTCCCTGTAGAATTAAAGTCGACCAAAACCATCATTCAGGAGGGAATTCACTTGTCATATTCTAATAGTATTAAATCCTTGATTGATATTCAAGACTTGAATATTACATTCGATGAAGATTGTGTAAAACAAGGGACTTTTAAAGGAAAAGCTTGTAAATACATCACTGGAACATTAACCTACAACCCTACTCATTGCGTAAAGTGTGGTATTGAAAACAAAAATTTTACAGTTTTTAAGAACGGAACTCAATTATCGCGAATTACTTTACCTCTTACCGGGGTAAGTCCAACCTATTTACTACTAAGAAAGCAACGCTTTATGTGTACAGAATGCAACACTAGCTTTACTGCCAAAACACCAATCGTTGAACGTAATTGTTATATTTCTAAGAATGTTAAAGTTCAAGTAATGATTAAATCTGCAGAAGCTCAATCCTTAAAATCGATCGCTAAAGATTGTTCGATTTCACCTACAACGGTTCAACGAGTCATTAATGAAGTTGCAGTGCATCTTAAACCCCATCATACTAAGCTTCCGAAGCATCTTTCTTTTGACGAATTTAAATACGCAAAAGGGGCAATGGCTTTTGAATATATCAATGTGTTGAATGGTGATATCTTGGACATTCTTAATCGTCGCGATAACTTCGCAATTAAAAATCATTTCATTGTGAATTACAGCCTAAATGACCGACGAAATGTGGAAACGGTAACGATTGATATGAATGCAGGTTATGTAAGCGTCATTAAAGAGCTGTTTCCAAAAGCGAAAATAATTATTGACCGATTTCACTTAGTTCAATTAATCAATCGATCTATGAATAAGTGCCGAATCAGTGTGATGAATCAACTAAGAACTTCAGATAACGAAGACATGAAAAAGTACCGTCGATTGAAGCGTTACTGGAAGCTAATTCTCAAAAGGAAATCGGCTCTCTCTAGCGTTGAATACAAATATTATTCGCTATTCGGACAACGTCTTGAAACAAGCATCGTTGAAGAGATTTTAGCGTATGATCCAGTGCTAAAAGCGAATTATGAGCTTTATCAAGCCCTTTTGAAAGCAATGGAAGAGAAGGACTTTAAAATGTTAGAATCTTGTTTAATAAATCCTGTTCATCCTTTAATCTCTAGCTATATGAAGACTAGTATAAAAACGTTGAAAGAGCATCTTCCGTATATACATAACAGCTTTAATTATCCTTATAACAACGGCAAAATTGAAGGGATTAACAATAAAATTAAAGTATTAAATCGTGTAGCTTATGGATATAGAAATTTTATGAATTACAAAAAGCGAATTATTTTACACTTCAAACTCAAAACAACAGAACAAAAACAACCACGCTCCCAAACAGCCTAAGGCTAGTTAAGAGCATGGTAATAATCGATTAATATCCTTCACCAACGTTATTTGACAAAGAACCATTTTATTTAAGGCAAGGTTATACTTAAAAATGTTCATACATGTGAATACAGTGTGATATAAAGTATGTTTCCTGACACATTGAACTCTGTATCGATTAATTGAAAAGGTTATTATCGGGCGTTTATCCAAAAAGGATTTTCGCTTTTTTGTTGAACAAATTGTACTGACGATTTAGTTTAGTTGAAATATCATCTTTAGCTGTTATTCCGCAAAACCAGCTAATAGAGGCTGATCTTTATTCAATAATAGGGGGCAAAAACAAATAACTAGTACATAAGCAGTGTATTTCGTAAATGAAAACACACTGCATTTGGCATTTTTAAATGCGGTTTTATAGTGGAATAACAAAGAGGATAATAAAACATACGTTTCATTTAAATAAAGAAGGATTAGACAACTTTAACCTAGAGTAGTTGTTTAAAAGCTTCGAAAACAGTAACAAATACTATTCTAACTGATTTAGTTCTACTGAAAGAAAAATTAAAAAGGAAACAATTGAGATACTTGAGGGATATAAAGTTACTGCACTACAAGATTCTTTCGCATCTATGAAAATGTATCACCTTATATGGAAATATTAAAGAAGGTTCAGAAGTAATAGAAGCACTTAGAGAACTTGATTTACAAGGTGTTGATGATATTCATAAAGCAGCTAAGGGGTACTATGAAATGGTTTCTTATAAAAAATGTAAGGTTTACTTGACAGAAATATTTGGAGTTTGATACTCCCAGTGTAAGGTAAACCTGACAAGATAAGGTGAAATAATATTGAAAAATAGAGTAAAAGATCTTCGAGAAAAACATGGATTAACACAAGGACAATTAGGAGAGAAAGTAAATGTTTCACGGTAAGCCATAAATGCAATAGAAAATGACAAATTTTACCCATCAATTTGGTTGGCTTATGATTTGGCAATATTTTTTAATATGTCCATTGAAGAACTTTTTGATTTTAAAAGGAGTGAGAGGAAATAAGATTGTTAAAATCGCCTATTATAAAAGCAACTTTTATTTGTTTGATGTCGGCTTTTTATTCACTAATTTTTATTTTTACTGCTAATCTTATGGAATTGAATGGAATGCTTGGTCTGACTTTAATGGAGAAATAAATGATTCTGCTATTTAACAGATCCAACCATAGAGGTTGATATGTATGTATATCGAGGCTGCTGCCCAGGCAGCCTTCTTTAGTTATTGTCCACTTTTAACGTGACTTCTTTTCTTTTATCCAATTGACCTTCTCCCCAATAGCAAATTGCATCTAATACAGGAATCAGTGATAAACCCTTTTCCGATAAACTATATTCTACTTTTGGAGGTACTTGAGGATATTCTTTTCGATTAATTAATTTATCACCCTTAAGTTCCTTTAGTGTATTGGTTAATGTTTTAAAAGAAATATTGCCAAGCATCCGTTTCAATTGGTTATAGTGAATAGGCTTATTGTTTAAATATAAAGCATATAAAATTGTCATTTTGTATTTCCCACCAATTAATGACAAAGTATATCCAAAACCAGTATCCTTCAAATTACCATTTAATACATAAGATTCTTTTTCCATTTGGCACTCTCCTTTAGGTTAGTATCTCACTTAAATTACCGTACTAGTAGAATGTTATAGCATACAATAAAATCAATGTACATTAAAATATGATGCAAATAAGGGAGAAGGGTGATTAATAATGAAAACAATTGTCTATGCACATCCATGGGAAGGAAGCTATAATCATGCAATCTTAACCTCTATCACGAAAGACTTAGAAGCTAAGGGAGAAAAAGTTCAAGTGATTGATCTTTATAAAGATGGGTTTAATCCCGTATTTACAGCTGAAGAATTGGCGCAATTTAATAGAGGAGAAACACCCTACAAATTAGTGAAGGAATATCAAAAAAAATTAAGCCAGGCAACTGAGTTGATTTTTATATTTCCTGTCTGGTGGTGGGACTTACCGGCTATTTTAAAAGGATTTATTGATAAAGTGATGCTGAGTGGCTTCGCTTTCCAAGAGGATAAAAAAACAAATACTCTGAAAGGTTTATTGACGAATATAGAAAAAACAACTGTCATTTCAACTTCTACAACGGATAAAAATTATATTGAATCTGAAGGAGGAAATGCTATTCAGGGAGTCTTCATTAACCGAACTCTAGCTGACCTGGGAATTAAAAATGAACACACTAAATGGATTCATTTAACAACAGATGAGAAGAGGAAACAATTTTTAAAAGAAATAACCCATGAAATTTAAAGTAGAATGAACTGAATAGAAAGATATTTGTGAGAAATACACTTAAACAAACGGTTGCGATTTTAATAAGGAGAAAAACTTAGTAAGTGTAATTTTCGTTCTTCCACAATCAGGCTGCAATTCTTGAAGAGGAATTGTTGTCTTTTTCAGAAATAGAGCCAGATTGTCGAGGAATTAATAATGGGTATTACAGAAGAAGGTCAAAGGAGGGGATGTATTGAAGAAATTCTTTCTCTCTGTATTTTTTGTAATTTCTATATTATCGGCATGTAATTTATCAACAGTGAGTATGAGTGAAGTTGAAAATGTACCTAATAATGTGTGGGCTATAATTGATCCTAATTTAGAGCTTCAATTAATCAATGATGGAGAAAAAGGATCATATATAATTTTTCATTCAAGTGAAGATGTAGAATTTGATTTTACAACTCAAGAGAATACGGTAACTATTAATTTTAATGAGAAATAGAATGATGTTGAAAAGCAAAATACTTATTATTTGACAACGGATTTAGAACACTATGCATTGGAAGTTTTAGTAAATGGGGGAACTGTGTATTGCATAATAAAAGTGCAGACTAGTGCAACGAATTTGTACAGAGTCTAGCACTTTTTTAGTGCAAAAAAATAGACTTGCCAGCCACCCCAAGTCACTCTACTGTTAAAGTGTCGAATTTTACCAGTGGAGGTTTGAAAGGATGCTAGCAATGTCTGAAATTAATTGTATCAAAACTTTAAGAAATGAAAAAGGATTGTCTATTTCTAAAATTGCAGAAACTATGAATGTAAATTGGCGTACCGCCAAAAAGTATGGTGATGGCAATCAGTTACCTCAAGAAAAAAAGCATATTAAAAAAGGGATGATGTACGAAGAAAAATGGGGAGAAATCGTTATAGACTGGCTTGAAGAAGATCTCAAACTAAAGAAAAAACTACGTCGAACAAATAAAAAAATAGTTGCGGATTTAAAAAGGATGGGGTTTAAAGGATCGTATCGAACGGTCTGTAACTTTATTCAAGAATGGCGTGCGACAGAAGATGATGAAGTAAGTAAAGGGCATGAGCGATTACAACATCCAGAAGGTGAAGCGCAACTAGATTTTGGCGTAATGGAGGCTGTTCAAGACGGAGAGATTGTCGATGTTCATGTTTTAGTTATGACGTTCCCAGCTAGTAATACTGGTTTTGCGATACCGATGCCTGGAGAAAATTTGGAGTGTTTCCTAGGTGGGTTACAAGAGCTGTTTAAGCAAGCTGGTGGAGTGCCAATTAGTATTCGAATTGACAATTTAACACCTGCGGTCAAAAAAGTACGCAAAGGTGATACAGAAGCTGAATTAACAGAAGCATTTCGCCATTTCCAAAACTATTATGGCTTTAAAGTGCAAGTGTGCAATCCATCCAGAGGTAATGAAAAAGGAAATGTGGAAAATAAAGTAGGCTATGTACGATATAACTTCTTTAGCTTACCACCAGTCATAAAAGACTTTGAAGATTTAACGGAACAATTAAAGCAACAACTGAAGGAAGATCGTGACCGACCACATTATGAAAAAGAAGAACTCATTGAGGATTTATGGCAGCAAGAGCAAAAGCAATTAATAAAATTACCAGAAGATCCGTATCCAGTATTTAAGCAGTTTCCGATTAAGTTTAATAAGTATAATGAGTTTAAGTTAGACAAGCATTTTATTCATGTGCCTAGAGCGCGTAACTATGTGCAGTTATATTGCATTACGTATTGGGATTCATTCAAAGTGATTACAAATGAGGGAGAAATTTTATTATCAGATGCAAGACCTTATATGAAGAAACGACGTTTCATTCCATGGAAAGATATTTTAAAAGATTGGTTAAAAAAGCCTCGTGTTATTGGGCATTCACGTTATACCCCTTATTTACCGACTCGTATAAAGGAGTATTTAACAGTTCCATCCTTGGCATTAAGGAAACAGCGTCTAAATGAATTACTCACTCTTTTAGTGACTCATGATATGAAAGAAATTGACCAGAATTTTTATGAACTTATTGGAAAAAATAGCGATGATCAAGAACATCCTTACGGTGTAAAATGGACTGATTATGATGCGCTATCTCCTAAAGGAATGGAGGCTTCAAGTCATGAATAATGCCATTTTACAATTGTGTAAGCAATTGCGGTTAGCTCATATCGCTGAAGCAATACATGATGTTCCATTTACAACACCTGAAGAATATATTTACCAACTTTTATTAAAAGAACAAGATGGTCGGGAACAAGCAAGGATCGCAAGAAACTTAAAGAATGCCCGATTTATCGATACGAAAACATTAGAGGGCTACGAATGGCACAAAGATATTTGTTTACCTAGTCATCTATCGAAAGAAGAACTAGTGCAGCTCGATTTTATTCGAAGAAAAGAGAATGTAATTCTAGTAGGGGCGCCTGGAACTGGTAAAACACATTTAGCTTCAGCACTGGGTAGAAAAGCTTGTGAGCAAGGTTTTGAAGTACGTTTTTATCGAGTTTCGCATTTAGTAGAAGAATTGGAACAGGCTTTACATGTGGGGAAATTAAAGCAATTTCGAAATAAATTAGAGAAAATTGATTTAATGATATTGGATGAAATGGGTTATCTTCCATTTGGTAAAGAAGGAGCGGAGTTACTTTTTCAAATCATTTCTGAATTTTACGAACAGAAGAGTTTGATTATCACGTCAAATTTAGAATTTAGTCAGTGGAATCGTATTTTTTCAGATTCACGTTTAACGGCAGCTCTGGTGGATCGTTTGATTCACCATGCCCATATTATTTCTTATACGGGACAGAGCTTCCGTTTAGCCAATGCGTTGTCGAGAAAACAGTAAAAATATTGGGTGGCAACACTCTGTATTTTTCATTGCAATTCTCTGCATTTTTATCTTGCAAAATACAACATATACATGCCCTAATCAGAAACGTCTTGAATTTCGTTATCATTCTGTTCGTAATGACCAAACAGGCTTCCAACGGAAATTCAAAATCTACGAGTGCGAAGACTGTTCGGGTTGCCCATTCCGTTCATCATGTACAAAAGCAAAGGAAGGCAACAATCGGAAACTAATGGTGAATGAAAAATGGGAACAGCAAAAAGAATATGTAACAGCGAAGCTTTCAGAAGAGAAAACGAGTGCCATCTATCGAAAACGTAAAACCGATGTGGAACCAGTTTTTGAATCCTTGAAGGCTAATTTGCGTTTCACTCGATTTTCTGTACGGGGAAAACCGAAGGTAGAAAACGAAATGGGCCTCGCGTTAATGGCCGTGAATTTAAGAAAATTCACGACCAACAACTAAGGTAATAGAAGATTTTCACAGGCGAAAAGAGAGAAAGGTGAATTTGAGCATGCTCAAATTCACCTTCTTACTATTCGAAGCTAGTTATGTCCCAGCCTCTGGTAGGAATTTTTAATATTATTAGTCAGCTCATTTAAAATAATTTTTTTCTTTCCCTGAGGTAAATGGCAGCTTAAAATTAGCAAATCAACTAGGTCAGGTTGTTCCTCAGCAATTTCCTGCAAGTAATCCCTGCCAAACTCTTTCATAACAGGTAGCAAACTGCTCATTTTTAATGGAAATCCACATCAATTCTCTTTTTATTTGTTTGAGTTTGTTTAGGCATGATAACTTCTAGTACACCATTCTTATAAGAAGCCTTTATACCTTCCTCAGAAACAGGAGTTGGTAGTGTAATAGCTCTTTGAAAGCTACCTGTGTATCTTTCTCTCCTATGCATATTCTCTTCTTTAATCTCATTAGTTCTGTTAATTGAGCCACTAATTCTCAATACATTATTTTCAATATCAATGTTTACATCTTCTTTACTCTGTAAGCCTGGAATGTCACAAGTTGCAACTACCTCTTTATCTGTTTCATGAACATCCACTCTTATATTCCCCAATTGATTCATTTCATTGTCTAAATGAAAAGGGAAATCATTGAATAATCTGTCAAAATCTCTCCTAATGTTAGTTAATTGTCTAAATGGATCATAAGGTATTAATGCCATTTGTATCATCTCCTTAGTTATTTTTAACAAATATATCTTTTACATTTTACTATGTAATTATTCATTTAAGGGATAAGCTGAGTCAGTTTTAGAAAAGCATCCTATTACAGAAAAAGGAGAGCCTAATTAGCTCTCCTCAGTGTCATTAGTTTTAACCTCATATCCAAATAGCTGTGACCTTTCATCAGGTATCCATTTTCCATCTCTAATCCTGCTCAAGCCCTGATACAAAGAGCCTCCTATAATATTCTCTAACCATTTGGAGCATTTAGTCATAGTATCAAAATCATGTAAGTATACTCCATTTTTATACAGTGAATACTTTTTATGTTGCATACGAACACCTCCTTTGATTGATACATGTATCGTACCAGGAGGTGCTGCGTGTTTATATGCGTTGTTTGAATGGGGGCTTACATTGTTTATTCATTTTGTAGTGTAATTTTTTGGTTTAATTTCAATTATCACCCTTTTGTATAAATGGAAGTTTTCACTAGTTCTTCAAATAAGTCAGTAGAAATAGGTGAAAACCATTGTTCAAATGATGTTTTTCGTGTAAACTTATCCATGCTTATATCCTTTATTTTGGATTTGGATAGGTTACTACCACCAAACCATTATAAAGGCTTTTTTTATGCAATTGGTAAGTTACAGAAAATTCAATTTATAAGGGTGCGATTAATTATTTTAATGCGACACTAGTGACTATTGATGAACAAAAATTACTTAAGAAAAATCCTTATGTGAAGACTGTTAGTGAAAAAGGAATTACATATACTGATGAATTTAAATCAGTGGCCATTAAAGAGTATGAAAACGGGAAAAGTCCAAGAGAAATATTTGAGGAATCCGGATTTGATATTGAGATTGTTGGCATTGAACGTGCGAGCTCGTCATTAAAAAGATGGCGCAAAGCTTATAAAGAAAACGGTGTGGCTGGACTTGAGGATGCACGTAAATACTATTCAGGACGACCACTTGAACGCGAATTAAGTTTTGAAGAAAAGTTTGCTAGATTAGAGGCACAAAATGCATTATTACGTGCAGAAAATGAATTATTAAAAAAGATCGATTTAGCAGAAAGGATGCTGGTGAAGAAAAGAAGAACTAAGGGCAGAACAGAAATTTCAACTGATCCACACTGTCATCAAAAAATATAAATTAAAACGAATGGTACGTTATCTTTGCGAGTTAGTAGGGGTCTCTCGTTCAGGATATTATCGTTATTTTCAGAAGAAGCAGAGACAAAAAGACAAACACGTCATCAAGAAGATGAAGAGATGAAAGAAGTTATTTTAAAGGCATTTCATTTCCGCCGCCGGAAGAAAGGCGCACGTCAAATTAAAATGACTTTAGAAAATCAGTTTCAAATTACATATAACCTAAAACGAATTCGCCGTATTATGAAAAAGTTTGATATTGTTTGTCCAATTCGAAAAGCGAATCCTTATCGAAGAATGGCAAAAGCAACAAAAGAACACAGAACATTACCGAACCTATTGAATCGTGAATTTAAGCAAGGTGTTGTTGGGAAGGTATTATTAACAGACATTACATATTTAAGTTATGGAAAAGGGAAACGCTTATTTATCTACCATTAAAGACGCCGAAACCAATGAAATTCTAGCATATGAAGTGTCTGACAAAATAACATTAGCTATCGCTCTAAATACGGTCAAGAAATTAAAGAGGAATGGTAGAAAATTAGCTAAGGGTGCATACATCCATTCAGATCAAGCAGTCCATTATACTAGCCCCCAATTCCAAAAGCTTGTGAAGAAAATGGGATTAAGTCAGTCTATGTCAAGGCGTGGAAACTGTTGGGATAATGCCCCACAGGAATCGTTTTTTGGGCATTTTAAAGATGAAACCGACTTAAAATCGTGTGAAACATTAGAACATGTAAAACTAGAAATAAAGAGTTATATGACCTACTATAACCATTATCGTGGTCAATGGAACTTAAAAAAGATGACGCCTGCACAATACAGACATCATCTTCTTCAAGTTGCCTAGCTTTTTTTAAAATGTCCTTTACAAAGGGTACACTTTATTTTTGGAGGAAAGCCAGGCTTTTGTGATGAAATCATGGTCATTTCCATAGTTTTCGACCACAACGCTCGCTTGTGTTATTGTATAATTATGACAGAATTTACACAATGCTATAGATTCTAAGGCATTTGTTTACGTTATGGGTTATTCGATAGGAAAAATTAAAGGTTTGGCCTTTTTGAATTTGCATCCGTCAAAGGATCGATATTAATAATGTATTTTATTTTAATGTTCATCTTCTCAAACATTTCAATCCATTTTTTTTCTTCCATTGGTTTTGAGAATGGTCTTTTTGTTTGTATGCCAAGCTGTAATGGATCCACTTTCAATTCTTGCATCTTTTTAACTAGTTCATGTGTTTGTTTTTCAAGATGGGTTTCGATATCTTTTTTCATATTTTCTAACTGCTTTGGGTCAAATAATTGCTTCTCTCCCCGGTATTCCTCAATCCTAGTGTCTATATTCACGGTATAGGTCATTGTAGAATAGCTGCTATCGATATCTACTATTACTTTAGATCTAACATGACCCAGTACAATTTCAAATTTTTGAATCGGTAAAACAGCTAAGTAGTGATCGTTGTTTATCAGCTGGAAGATACGATCATCTAAAGATGAAATAGTTTCAACTAGCTTGTCATCTTTAAACAAGGCTGTACCTTCATAGTTGAACCCATCCTCTTCTATTTTGAATACAGGCAAAAAAGGATCTGAATAAGGAGTATAGAGCAAATTTTTAAATTCATGAAGATTAACGACAGTTAATTGTCCTTGGTTTTTTTCCTCATAATGCTTCAGCATACGGTAAAACGAGTAATCAAAGTTTTCATCTTTGTCCAATTGACTTTCCAAGTATTCATCAAAATTTCCTTTTACGATTACTAAATAGATTCTCGGAGAAATATCCGGATCAGTCAATAATACATTTATAATGGACATAATCCCGTCTCTTCCAAGTTCATCACTAATTACCAGCATCCGCATTTGTCCGAATTTAATTTCCTGGTAGAAGTTTAAATCGTACTTCTGTACTCCCTCCTTTAATAAGCTGACTTCTTGCGACATAACAAACTTCTTTTCTTTACTTAGAGGAGGCAAAATTGTACTGACTTTTAATTTCCCTTTATCCCCCTTACTAATTGACAAAAAGGTAACGGGAGAAATTTCTTCAATAAGGTTGTTTTCAGTAAAAGGGGCACAGCCAGATAACCAAAAAGTCATAAAAAGGAGTATCAATCTTTTACATATCTTTTTATGTAGACGCATGTTTTTTAACCCCCTCTTTTTTCATTACTAAAACAATAACAAGAGGAACAAGAAAATAGCTTATGCTTCCAGCTATAATTTGGAGATTAAGTAAAAAGTTCTGCTTCTCCTCAGACTTCCAAAATAATTCATTCATAAGAACCATTCCGATAAAAATAAGGAAAACATTGGATAATAAACCTTTTCCACTGGTTGGCTTGCTCATTTTACCAAAAGCTATTTTAGATGCTCCATAAAACAATAGTAAAAATAGAGAAACTGCAAAAACTAGGTTAAATAATTCAAAGGAAAGCATGATCATATCAATTCGTTCAAACACTGGGTTTTGAAAATAACGGGACATATTAATAATTGGATATTGAGTTTTACTTAAATAATTGGAACCGAAAAAAAATAGGGATGCTATAAATAGGAATACATACTCTACAACGGTGAGAGCGTTGCCGTAAGACAAATAGCGAAAGGTTTTATTGTTTGTTTTAAGCCATGGTCCCAAAAATACCAGAAATTCCGGACCAGAATAGGAAGACAAAATTAAAAAAAAGGCTTTCCAATTTTCTACTTTCCACTCCATTGGAATAAGCGGATACAAATCACTGAGTTGAGCTATTGGGGGAAAGAAGAAAAAAACGAAAAATGTGATCATCGAAAATGTACAGAAAAAAGAAATCAACACAAAACGAATGGTATGTTCAACGCCCTTACCTGCGACATAAAAACAGAACAACAAAATAAAAAAGACAAGAAAATTTGTATCTGTTGATGGAAGCATAAATGTTTGAACAATTTGGCTGAATCCTAAGGTTATGACGGAAAGTTTAAGCAGAATAAAGAACAACCCGATGAAAGAGAGAAATCGTACCAATTTTTTTCCAAACATTTGGACAAATCCATTATATCCATTGCTAGATAAACGGGTTAAAAGCCACTTCGATAAAAGAAGAAGGTTTAGTTGGGATAATATCCCGACAGCTATAAGCACCCAAATCATATATGAATGGATCAAGATATTTGGCATAATCAGAAAAAAGTAAAGCATTTGGAGGCGATTTACCAACAACATGGCATAGAGCCCATTATAGGTTTCATTCTTTTTAAATAATTGGTAAGTTCCCATCAAGTCATCTCCTAGTTTTATATCTCTTCAGTTTTAGAGGTTTAAGATGCTCTGGACGCTCCAACATCTTGGTTAATGGCCCTCGAATGAATAAGTCTATCCAATCCTTTCTAAAGAAAGGGGAAACTGGTGAAAAATAGGGTTGCTTGATTGAAGACAAGCTATTAAGATGGGCTAAAATAGCAATGCTTCCTAGTGCAATCCCAATTATCCCAAGTAAAGAAGAAAAAACTAGAAGCATCAATTGAATTAATGAATTTGCTTTTGTCATAAGGTAGTTGGGAATAAGAAAGGAAGCTATCGTCGAGATCCCAACCATGACAATTAATACTTTGCTAGCGAATCCAGCCTCAACAGCCGCTTGACCAATCACAATACCACCAATAACCCCAAGTGTTTGACCTGTTTTTGTAGGCATTCTTAAACTTGCTTCTTTTATGATTTCAATAAAAATTAACATGATAAATGCTTCCCAAAAAGGAGTAAAAGGAAGCTTGCTCCTTGATTCGACCAAGACCAGAAGTGTTTGCATAGGAATCATTTGATAGTGATGAGTTGTCAATGCCACATAGATAGGAATCAATGAGACTGACAGAAGAAAACAGACATATCGGATGATGCGCAAAAAACTGGCAACTACCCATCGATTAATATAGTCCTCGGGTGATTGGAACAAATGGAAAAAAGTAATGGGTGCAACAAGAGCAAATGGTGTATTGTCTACCAGAAGGGTGATCTTTCCTAATCCCAGAGAATAAGCAACTACATCAGGCCGGTCAGTTTGCTGAAACTGAGGAAAAATACTGTTTTGATTTTCCTCCATGAATGCCGCAACTTGAGAGGAGTCAAAGAAGAGATCAAAATTAATTTCAGAAATCTTCTCTTTGACTGTTGAAACAAAATCTGGATTAGTCAATCCCTCTATGTACATTAAAACAACACTTGTCTCACTCATAGAACCGACAGTAAACTTCTCTGCTTTCAGTTCATGTATGGGGAGTCGTCTTCGAATAAGCGTAATATTTTGTTCTACTTGTTCACTAAAGCTGTCTTTTGCTCCGAACATTATGGTTTCTGTTTCAGATGTTTCAATGGCACGTCCAATAGGATTTTGTAATGGCACAGCTAACCAAAGGTTTTGCGAAGAATCAAATAACAAAATGGACCCTGAAAACAACTGTTTTTTTGCCTCTATAAAAATAGGAATGGGAATAATTGAGGAATTCACAATGCAATCTTGAATAGACGGTTTGGAACAATTAGTTAAAGGTTTTATAATGCTTTCATTCAATTTTTCTTGGTCAATGAGAGTTCGTATGTAAACAAGATGAATTTTTCGAATATCGGAAATGTCAATTTCCACAAATTCTGCATCATCCATTTGAACGAGGCTTTTTTTCAGAGCTTCTACCGATAATTCTGATTCAGTTATTGATTGAGCAACAAGCTTATTTTCAATTTGTTTTTTTTTCCAAAACATGTACATCGCACCCCTCTTATTGAGAAAAAACATTTCTAGTCGTACTTAAAAATTCCTTATTCATACATATTATTAGCAATTTAATTTAAAGTATACAAAACACGTAGAGGTACATAACGATCCAAGAAGAACAAAGGCAATCCATAATAGATAGGCCTTCTTCATCTTAAAGATTGTTATAATAAAGAAGTGTCAGAAGCTAACTGTAGCTTTGGATGCTCTTTTTTGTCCAAAACACGAATCTTACTAACCAGGGAGTTAATTTTAGAGATGAATAACAAAGATATAGCGAAGATTCTAAAACAATTTAAGTTGGATAAGAGTGTGTGCGAATTTTTTCTGAGAGGCATCAAGAATATCATGTATTTTCTAACAAAAAATTCTCATACTGTGGTCAAAGAGGAGAAGTTGATGTTTTAGTAACTTTGCCTTTCGCTACAGAGTAACTTCCTGCGGGAATAGCGTGTGCCTTGAGACCCCGCAGGAGCCTTAAAGGAACAAAGCCTAAGAGCGCCACTTCCATGTGGCAACGGCTTCGTGACCAACATCGTGTTGGCCCGAGGAGGCTCAAGCCACGCCCGCGGAAAGCGTCCGTCTGTAGCGGAGATTGAATAATGCTTTACTTAAACAACAAAGACTCCACACCTTCATAACTGCTTAGCTTCGGTGGCCAAACACTTAAGTCAAATGGAAAATCAGACCCTGGAACGACTCGATCTTCTCCAACACATTTGATAAGGAAATCAATACTATCCTCATTCCAAAGAACATTATCATACCAGAAACGTTTTAAATATTCAGATGGATGCGCTTTCAAATTGGATGATACAAGGTTCCATTGATCAAAGCCTTTGTCTATTCTACCGATTTGATATGGAAGGAAGCCTCCACCATGGGCAAATAATATTTTCACATCTGGATATTTATCGATTAATCCACTTAACAGGATATCTGCTGCACAAATGGTCGTCTCCCAAGGTACCCCGATTAAGTTCGGCAACATTCTTCTTTTTAATCTTGGATCTTCACATAGTAATGGATGAATAAAAAGGACTGCCTTCAGTCGATTTGCCTCTTCAAAAAAAGGTGTGAAAAATTCATCTGATAGCATATGATCTGCTAAACCTGGACCAATGATGACGCCTTTCAGACCAAGATTCATAACTTGTAGCAGCATTTGAGCAGCTTTGTCTGGATCATTCAATGGAACCGTTCCGAGTGCTGAAAGGGTTGTAGGTGAAGAAGCTGCCCATTCAGCAAGTGATTGATTATAAACCTCTGAAATTTCACTTGTAATTTCTATAGGAAAATCATACATAAACAGCTGTGGAATCGGTGAAACCACTGAATGTGAGACATTAGCTTCTGCTTGTTGGGCCATGTAAAGTTTACTGTCGATAAAAGATTTTTTTAATTCAAATCCCCATTTTTCATTGACTACTAGGAGGGGATCCTTGTTTTCCTCTTTATGAACCCATTGAGCATGAACAGCCTCTTTATTATCCTTGAGCCAAGATAGAACATTTTCAGGTATAAAGTGTGTATGAAGATCGTACAAATCGATTTCCCCCTTTTTAAGCTTCTATATTTGTTCTATTTCCAATACCCCATTCGACTCGAAATTTCATCAGCTGCATGAATCACTCTTTTAGCCAAGTTGTTTAATCGCTGATACTGAATTCGCTGTTTCGGGCCAACCATTGATAGAGCAGCAATAACTCTTCCGCGATAATCATAAACGGGAGCTGCAATGGAGTGTACCCCTTCGTTATACTCTTCATAGCTATAAGCGAAACCATTGTGTCTGATTTCCTTTATATGCTCTATCAATTTTTTAGGATCTGTTATCGTTTTTTTTGTGTATTGCTTTAAACCTTTTTTGATTACTTTATCTAAAAGCTCTTGATCTTTGCTAAATGCTAGAAACACTTTCCCTGAACTAGTGCAGTAAAGCGGGTTGCGCCTGCCAACATGGGTTAAAACTCTAACGGGATGATTGCATTCAACCTTTTGCAGATATACCACTTCTAAATTATCAATGATAGAAATGTGAGAAGTCTCTCCAGCGGTTTCTACCAATTTATTAATGATGGGCATTGATTCTCGGTAAACGTCCATATTGCTATTTACGATTCCACTTAGAGAAAGAATGGAGTAGCCTAAACGATATTTTTTTGTTTCTGGATCTTTATAGACAAAACCTTCGCTTGCTAAAGTTGACATTGTTCTACTTACTGTACTCTTATTTAAACCAAGCGCTTCAGCGAGATCTCCTATCTTCTTTTCAGGTTCGTCCATTGTAAAACTTTTTAAGATTCGAAGAGCATTTTTAACAGTGGATAGTTGATTCAAATCTTCCTTCTCAAAGCTCATAAAATTCCCTCCTTCATTTGATAGTCAATCAATTGTTATATTGAGGAAAATATAGCAAATAAAAAAATTCTTGGAAAGTCACTTTTTATAAAATTCTAACTTTTCATTTTTCTTATTCAATGGAATTGCTTGTTATTACTTGATTTGTAAGTAAATCAAAAAGTTTCAAAAAATTTGTAGTTGTTGCAAATAGAGCAACAAGGACGTTGAAGATGCAATTAACAACAATTAACATAAAATTATGAAAATTTTAAACTATTTTTTAATTGGGAGGAATTGTAGTATGCAACTAGAAACAAAAGTAAAAGCAATTGATTGTTTACATTTCATAAACGGACAATTTGTAGAATCTCAAAACAAAAAAACCTTTGAAAATATTAATCCAGCTACAGAAGAAGTATTAGGAACAGTTTCTGAGGGTGGCAAGGAAGAAGTAGATTACGCAGTGGCTGCTGCAAAGAGGGCTTTAAATGGTTCTTGGAAAAAAATGACGCTTGTAGAACGCTCAAAAATCCTTCGACGAATTGGCGATCTTATTTTAGAAAGACAAGAGGCACTTGCACTTTTAGAATCATTAGATACTGGAAAACCAGTTTCTTTAGCTAATAAAATTGATGTTCCTCGTGCGGCATACAACTTCCACTTCTTTGCAGATTATATGATATCTGTCGGTACTGACGCTTATCAGCAGGATGATCAAGCAATTCATTATGCATACCGTCGACCTGTAGGTGTTGTAGGAATTATCAAACCATGGAATCTACCATTACTTTTATTAACATGGAAATTAGCACCCGCTTTAGCAATGGGGAATACTGTAGTCATTAAACCAGCAGAATGGACTCCAATGACAGCGACGGTATTGATGGAGATTTGTAAAGAGGCAGGCGTACCTGATGGGGTAGTCAATTTAGTTCATGGGTTTGGTCCAAATTCTGCAGGAGCAGCAATTTCGGAGCACCCAGATGTAGATGCTATTTCATTTATAGGTGAACCGAGCACAGGAACGGCGATTATGAAATCTGCCGCGAACACTCTGAAGAAACTTTCCTATGAATTAGGTGGGAAAAATCCAAACATTATTTTTGCTGATTCAGACTTAGATGATGTCATTGATACAACAATCAAATCTAGCTTTATTAACCAAGGTGAAGTTTGTCTCTGCGGTTCACGCATTTACGTAGAACGACCAATTTATGAAGAATTTGTCCAAAGATTTGCAGAAAGAGTAAGAGAATTAAAAGTAGGAGATCCACTTGAAAAAGGTACTGATGTTGGTGCATTAGTTTCTAAAGAACATTATGAACGAGTGAATAGCTATATCGACATTGCGAAAAATGATGGAGCGACAATTGTTACAGGTGGAAAACGTCCTGAAGGTTTAACTAAGGGGTATTTCCTTGAACCTACAATTCTTACAGGCTTAGATCGCAATTCAAGATGTGTAAGGGAAGAAATTTTTGGACCTGTCGTAACAATAACTCCATTTGATATGGAAGAAGAAGTGATTATGCAGGCAAATGACACTCATTACGGATTAAGTGCAACGATATGGACGAACGATTTAAAACGTGCTCACCGTGTTGCTCATCAAATTGAGGCAGGAATTACTTGGGTAAATACTTGGTTCTTGCGTGATCTACGTACTCCATTTGGTGGCATGAAGCATAGCGGAATTGGACGTACAGGTGGCATGCATAGCATTGATTTCTATTCAGAACTATCTAATATCACAATTAAGCTATAAAAGGAGGGAACAAAATGACTACTAAAATTAAAGAATACGCCGATCAGCTTGCTGCGGCAGAAGCAACGGGAATTGGAATCGACCCACTAAGTGAAAGGGATAATGAGCTAACAGTGAATGATGCCTATTCGATTCAACTCGAAAACATTCACCGAAAGCTGGAACAAGGACATAAAATCGTAGGGAAGAAAATTGGTTTAACTTCATTAGCGATGCAAACATTACTTGGAGTAAATGAACCTGACTACGGCCACCTGTTAGACAGTATGGTTATTGAAAATGGCGGTAGAGTCTCCATAGAAAAGACTCTTCAGCCGAAAGTTGAAGCTGAAATTGCCTTTGTCTTGAAAAAAGACCTTCAAGGGCCAAATGTTACGACACTGGATGTTTTACAAGCAACTGAATATATTGTCCCTGCATTAGAAATTGTTGATAGTAGAATTACAGATTGGAAGATTAAGTTAACTGATACAGTCGCAGATAATGCATCATCTGGATTTTATGTACTGGGTGGTAAGCCGACGAAAATTGAAGATATCGATCTTGAATTAATAGGAATGGTGTTTAGTAAAAATGGTGAAGTCGTAAACACAGGTGTCGGTGCAGCAGCATTAGGAAACCCTGCAAGCTGTGTTGCTTGGCTAGCAAATCGACTATCCGATTTTGATATTTCTTTAAAAGCGGGTGAAGTTATTTTATCGGGCGCACTTTCAGCAGCGATTGAAGCAAAGAAAGGTGACTTCTTTACTGCAAGATTCGCTCATCTTGGGCAAGTAAGTGTTCAATTTTAACATTAAGGAAAGGAGAGTAGAACACGATGGCAAAAGTAAAGGTTGCTATATTAGGGTCAGGAAATATTGGAACAGATTTAATGTATAAATTAGGTAGATCTGAGGTACTTGAATTAACAACAGTAATTGGTATTGACCCAGATTCAGAAGGTTTGAAAAGAGCGAAGGAACTAGGATATGTAACAATCGATACAGGAATTGAAGGATTTTTGGAGAGGGCAGAACTTGCTGATATTGTTTTTGACGCAACAAGTGCAAAAGCTCATATTCGACACGCAAAATTACTAAAAGAGGCTGGAAAACAGGTGCTTGATTTAACACCTGCAGCTGTCGGCCCATTTGTAGTTCCAACTGTAAACCTAGATGAACATTTAGATGCTGACAATATTAATTTAATAACGTGCGGTGGTCAAGCAACGATTCCAATGGTTCATGCAATTAATCGAGTACAATCTGTTGAGTATGCAGAAATAGTGGCGACGATTTCAAGTAAGAGTGCGGGTCCAGGTACACGTGCAAATATTGATGAATTTACGCAAACAACCTCACGTGGGATTGAACTTATTGGTGGAGCGAAAAAAGGGAAGGCAATTATTATTTTAAACCCTGCTGAACCTCCAATCATTATGAGAGACACAATTCATGCCATTGTTGAAGGCGCTTACATTAATCAACAAGAAATAACAGCTTCTATTAAAGAGATGGAACAAGAAGTGAAATCATATGTTCCAGGTTATCGACTCAGACAAGAACCAATCTTTGATGGTAATCAAATTACAATCTTAATCGAAGTAGAAGGTGCAGGAGATTATTTACCTAAATACTCAGGCAACTTGGATATTATGACTGCTGCTTCTGTTAAAGTCGCAGAAGAATGGGCAAAAAATAGAATCACTAAACTTACTGTTTAACTTCATTCAGCAGAAGTCTCCACTTCTATAAGTGGTGAGAAGAATGCAAAAGTTATATCGATTCAGTAGAGGTACAAACCCCGACTGAAAGAAGTTAAAGCCTCTGGCAGATGCCACATATTTTTTAAAGGTAATTTATCGAGCGAGCTCGATAAAATCTGGGTGCAAATAAGCCAAGGCGCATTTGATTAGAAAGGAGATATACAGATGACAAATGAAAGAGATGTGTTAATCAATGAAGTGGCATTACGTGATGGAAGCCATGCCATTAGACATCAATTTACAGTAAAGCAAGTTACTGACGTTGCAAAAGCATTAGATGAAGCAAATGTACCTTTTATCGAAGTTTCTCATGGTGATGGACTTGGGGGTTCTTCTTTACAATATGGGTTTTCACTAACAAACGAATTGGAACTAATTGAAGCAGCAGCTTCAGTTGTCAAGCAAGCGAAAATTGCTGTGCTGCTTTTACCTGGAATTGGTACGATGCCTGATTTAAAACAGGCAGCTAAGCTAGGTGCAAAAATGGCTAGAATTGCAACCCATGTAACGGAAGCAGATGTATCGCCACAGCACATCGCATTAGCGAAGGATCTTGGTCTTGAAACAGTTGGCTTCCTCATGATGTCGCATATGGCACCAACGGAAAAATTAGTAGAACAAGCGAAATTAATGGAAAGCTACGGTGCAGACACAGTTTATGTTGTAGATTCTGCCGGTGCTTTATTGCCGTACCAAGTGAAAGAAAGAATACGAGCATTAAAAGATTCTTTAAAAATAAATGTTGGTTTCCATGCGCATAACAACCTGTCTCTTGCAATGGCAAATACCCTTGTAGCTATCGAAGAAGGTGCGACCCGCATTGATGGAAGCATTCGATGCTTAGGAGCTGGTGCTGGAAATACACAAACTGAGGTGCTAGTTGCAGTATTAGATAAACTAGGAATTAAAACAGGAATTGATATTTATAAAATGATGGATATTGCGGAAGAATTAGTGGCACCGATTTTAGAAAAACCACAAGAGATTACGAAAGACAGTCTTGTTCTAGGCTACGCAGGTGTATATTCAAGCTTTTTACTACATGCGCAAAAGGCGGCACAACGTTTTGGTATTGATTCTCGGGATATCTTACTTGAACTTGGGAATCGAAAAGTAGTTGGCGGACAGGAAGATATGATTATGGATGTAGCCGCAGAAATTTCAAATAGGGGGCTTGTTCATGAGCACTAAAATCTATAAAAATATAGCTGACTACTTAGTTGCAGCGGAAGTCGAGAAGCGTGAAGTATTAAAAGTTACAGCTGAATTGAAGCCAGACCTAACTGTTGAAGAGGCTTACCTCGTTCAACAAGAACTTGTTAGAACGAAGCTTGAAGAAGGTAGACGAATCGTTGGTCCAAAAATGGGATTAACAAGTAAAGCGAAAATGAAACAAATGGGTGTGGAAGAACCAATTTACGGATACGTATTTGACTATATGTTAATCCACAATGGTGGAAAGGTTCCATTTCATGATTTAATTCACCCTAAAGTTGAAGCTGAAATCGTATTCTTAATTGGGGAAGATATCGAAGGCCCTGGAATTACCGGAGCACAGGTACTTGCGAAAACTCAAGCAGTTCTACCAGCATTAGAAATTATCGATAGTAGATACGAAAACTTTAATTTTACATTACCTGATGTTGTAGCTGATAATGCATCCACTTCCAGGGTTGTGTTTGGTACAACATTAAAATCACCAGAACAATTTGAATTAGATCTAGTTGGTGCAACACTTTCAATTAACGGAGAGATTAAAGATTTAGGTGCTGGGGCAGCAGTTTTAGGTCATCCAGCAAATGCAATTGCGATGCTAGCAAATATGCTTGCAAAAAAAGGGGAAAAAATACGTAAAGGTGATGTTATTTTATCGGGAGCCCTTACTGGTGCTGTCATGCTTAATGTTGGGGATTATGTAAGCGGGAAATTTGATGGTCTAGGAGAGGTTACATTTACGGTAATCGAATAAGGGGGAATCGGAATGCCAATCGTTCAACTTCAAATTTTACAAGGAAGATCTGAAGAGAAAATAGCAGAAGTGATTGAAAACGTGACGAATACAATCTCAGAAACATTAGATGCCCCAAAGGAGAGTATCCGTGTCATTGTAACTGAGATTCCTAAAACGCATTGGGGAAGAGCTGGAATACCTATGTCTAAAGTTCAACAATAAAAAAATTCTAAGGGATGGGGGATTTTTTATGACAATTGAATTGTGTATGTTGTTGCCACATGTACCGAGTTTATGTTACGAGGATCAAGTTCCAGAATTTCAAAAGGATATGGCAAATGCCATGAAGGAATTAGGAAAAGAGCTTTCAAATAATAAACCAGATGTCATTGTACTAGTTTCATGTCATTGGCCATCTACATTCTTTCACTATGTAGATGCTACGCCAGTTCATAAGGGAATATTAATTGCAACAGAAGCTCCCGACCTTATTAGAGACGTTCCATACTGCTATCCAGGTGACAACGAATTAGCATTGGAATTAGTGAAATCTGGTGAGGATTTAGGACTCCAAGTAAAAGCAGTAAATGATCCGTATTTTGTTTGGGATTATGGCAGTGTCGTTCCATTGCGCTACATTGTACCTAACGAAGATATTCCAGTTATCAATCTATCTGTTACATTAGCTGCAAGTTTAGAAGAAACTTATACGTGGGGGCAGCAAATAGCCAAGGTTTTACGTAATACGGATAAAAGAGTCGTGTTTATTTCTAGTGGTGCTTTGTCACATAATCTAGTACGTGGTAGACATAACAAGCCAACAGTTACAGAGCACTCGATGGATAAACAATTCGTAGAGTTTGTAATGAATAAAGATTACGAATCTGCTTATAATATGCTTCCAGAATATGCTCGGTTTGCTAAAGTCGAGTCTGGAGGACGTCATTTAGCAATGCTGTTCAGTATGATCGATAAAGATTTTGAACCGGTGTATCTAGCAGATGGCCAATCATCAGGTAGTTGGAATGTATTAATCACATTTGGCAATAAAGAACTTGTAACTGTAAATGCAGTAGAAGCGAGTGAGCATGTTAAATAATAAGTTAGCAACAAAAAATACTGTATTTACTTATGTTTCTATCAGAAAGAAGTTTGAGTAATCGAGCCCCTTGAGTCGCTTTACATCCTGTTGCTAAGGCAAAAAGCCCCTTCTTGTCGGAGGTTCCGCCGCACATGGATGTGCAAGTGCCGACATTGCCACAGGACGTGGCGGTATGTCGGCTAGAGCTTTTCAGGGCAAAGCGGGGCCTTGCGCTTTTCTGATTGAATTAGATAAAAAAATTTAACTTGTTGCATATAGTGCAACACCTATGTTGAAGATGCTGGTAAATAGTGTGAATATAATAATTAGAATATTCTAATAATAGTTCGTTGTTATAGAAGAGTAAGATTTTTATAAATCAGTAAAATGAAAGCGTTTTAGTTTGTTAATCAACGAGGAGTATTAATTAAATGATGGGAGAAAATACAATGCAAACACAGGTAGGTATTATTGGTGCTGGCCCAGCTGGACTTATGCTATCACATTTACTACATTTGCAAGGAATTGAATCCATCATCTTAGAAACAAAATCACAAGCTCAAGTTGAAAGTAGGATTCGTGCAGGTGTGTTAGAACAAGGTACTGTAGATTTACTAAAGTCTACAGGCATAGGTGAAAGAATGATGAAAGAAGGCTTCGTACATGAAGGCATAGTAATACAGTTTAATGGTAAACGACATCGTCTCAATTTCAAAGAACTTACTGGTGGCAAGGAAATAATGGTTTATTCACAACATGAAGTAGTGAAGGATTTACTTGAAGCCAGACTGAATGCTGGTGGTAAAGTTTTGTTCGAAGTTAAAGATGTGAGCTTACACCAAATTGAAACGAATTCACCGGTCATTCGATTTATGCATGAAGGAGAACTACAAGAACTACATTGTGATTTTATAGCAGGATGCGACGGATTTCATGGACCAAGTAGACAAGCTATACCAGTAACAATCCGCCAAGAAAAACAAGAAATATATCCTTTTGGTTGGTTAGGAATATTGGCAAAAACTCCTCCAGCAAATAATGAATTAATCTATGCCACACATGAAAGAGGTTTTGCTCTTCTTAGTACAAGAACGCCAGAAATTCAACGCTATTACTTACAAGTTGATCCAAATGATTCAATCTCAGATTGGTCAGACGAGCGCATCTGGGAGGAGCTTCAATTACGTGTCGAAACAAACGATGGTTGGAAACTAGAAGAGGGACCCATCATTCAGAAAAGTATCGTTTCAATGCGAAGTTTTGTTTGTGAAACTATGCAATATGGCCGTTTATTCCTTGCTGGTGATGCTGCACACATCGTACCTCCAACAGGAGCAAAAGGATTAAATTTAGCAATTGGAGATGTTCAAGTTCTAGCAGAGGGATTAAAACAATTTTACAGGAATGCTAGTGATAGACTCTTAGGCGATTATTCTGAAATATGTTTAAAGCGAATATGGAAAGCTCAAAGATTCTCAAAATTAATGACAGAACTTCTACACAGAAACAAGGAGCACAGTCCTTTTGAGTACAGTATTCAGCTTGCAGATTTAGATTATATCACCTCATCACGAGCAGCTGCAGAAAGCCTTGCAGAAAACTATGTAGGATTGCCGGTCCAGTTTCCGAAATATGAACTTGTCTAATTAAATGTTCTAGGGATTATATAAAAGCTTAGGGGAAATAAAATTTGTCTTTGTAAAAAATTCAATATTTTGGAACTAAAGGGGAGAACCAAATGCGAAAAACAAAGTGGAAGTTTATAGGTGTAATGTTGCTTATAGTTGTGATGATTCTTTCAGCATGTGGTAATTCTGGAGAAAGTGGCGATGCTGCTTCTCAAGATAAAATAAAAATAGGATTTATTCTTTCGGATTCGGGTACATTTGCACCGCTATCTGAAAATATTAAAAATGGCTTCAAACTCTATTTAGAACAGAATGACAACAAACTTGGCGGCAGGGAAGTTGAATTAATCTTTGAAGATGATGAAGCAAATCCACAAGTTGCATTAAGAAAATATAAAAACTTGGTAGGGAGTGAGAAAGTTAATTTCCTTGTTGGACCTATTTCATCAAGTGTTGTCTACGCACTTCGTGATGAAGTAGAAAAAGATAAAGTTATATTAATTGATGCTAATGCTGCGGGGAACGACCTTTCTTGGGATCTACGAAGTGATTATGTGATTCGAACTTCTTTCTCTAACTGGCAAAATGGAAGCAGCGCAGGATCTTATATAGCAAATAATATTGGGAAAACTGCGATGGTAATCGCACCAGATTATCCAGCAGGGCAAGAGGTTGCAAGTGCGTTTAAAGAATCATTTGAAGCTTCAGGTGGGAAAGTTGTCAAAGAAGTTTATCCAAAATTAGGCACAAATGATTTTGCTACTTATTTGACAGATGTTTCTCAAACAAATCCAGATGTAGTATATGCCTTCTTTACTGGTAGTGATGGTATTCGATTTGTACAACAATATAATGACTTTGGACTAAAAGGAAAAATACCATTAACTGGTCCTATGGAGTTTGGAGATTTGTTAATTGTTGAACCATCAGGAGATTCTGCAGAAGGTATTGTTTCTGGAATTATTTATTCTCCATGGATAGATAATGAGGAAAACAAACAATTTGTAGAAGCTTACCAAAAAATGTATAACAAACTTCCAAATACTTTCTCTGTACAAGGGTATGACTCGGCTTTAATCATTGATAAAGCAATTAAGGAAGCTGGAAGTGTTGATACTGAGGAGTTGGTAAAAGTATTAAAAGGTATTTCATTTGATAGTCCACGCGGTCCAATTACAATTGATCCGAAAACAAATAATCCAATTCAAAATTTCTATATTGTAGAAAATGTGAAAAAGGATGGTCAAGTAGTTCCAGAAGTAATTGAGACAATTGAAAATGTGACAATGCCTGAAACAAATCCGGCAAAGTAGTAAATAAATTTTGTAGGAATTTAGTGATAAAGTGAAACTTCGATCAGTGGGGGAGTTCTGATACACAGGACGTGGGTTATGCAGATGTTGGGACAGGATATGGCGTTTTTAGTCTGCAACCAATCAAGGTGTTAGCGTCCGTTAACTCTCATCTATCTTCTTATTTCTTTTGAAGCTTGAGGTGGTAGTCTTACGGACAGTTACACCGGGATAAATTCCTACCAATTTATTTAAGGAAGTGGGGGAGATATATGTCTATCTACATCGTTCAATTATTAACAGGGGTAGCATATGGAATGCTGTATTTTATGATTGCAGCAGGATTAACAATTATTTTGGGGGTAATGAATGTTGTTAATCTAGCTCATGGGGCATTCTTTTTGCTTGGAACTTATTTTGCGTTTACTTTCATGAGTTTACATTTGAATTTCTGGTTAGCACTATTGTTGGCAGTCATTGTTACTGCAATTCTAGGAATTATTATAGAAAAGTTATTAATTAATAAATTATATGGAAAAGAACTCGAGCAAGTTCTTCTAACATTTGGTTTGACATTTGTTATTGCAGATTGTGCAAAATGGATTTGGGGTACAGAAATGCAAACAATTGCAGTACCTGAGCTATTAAATTCTTCTATAACAATTGGAGAGATGGTGTTTCCAGCATATCGTCTTTTTGTAGTCCTTGTTGGTTGTATTCTTGCTGTTATACTTTGGTATCTTGAAAGTAGAACACGTGTAGGAGCAATTATTCGTGCGGGTGTAGATGATCGGGCAATGGTTGCAGCTCTAGGCATCAATGTTCGTCTTGTTTTTACAGGTGTTTTTGCTTTTGGAGCTGGGCTGGCAGGCCTTAGTGGAGTTTTAGGTGGGCCATTAATCGGCATGTATACAGGGATGGATTCTGATATTCTCGTAACATCGCTAATTGTCGTGGTTATTGGAGGACTCGGTTCTTGGAAAGGTAGTTTCGTTGGTGCAATATTAATTGGATTAATCGAAACATTAGGTAAAATTTGGTTCCCATCACTGTCCATGCTAATTGTATTTTTACTTATGGTTGTTGTTCTGATGATTCGACCACAAGGACTTTACGGGAAAGTGGTGTCACAATGAAAAATAATCTATTTATTATTTTAATTTTAATAATATCCGTTTCCGGATTACCATTCTTACTTTCTGGTTTTGGTGTTGATTTGGCCACAGAAATCTATATAATGGCAATTTTTGCAATGAGCTTGGGTTTGCTTATGGGATTTGCTGGTATGGTATCGCTTGGTCACGCAGCATTTTTTGCAATCGGTGCCTATACTGTTGCAATTTTAGGCCAATTTATTAACAATGTGTATATTTTGATATTATCAGCAATCATTATTGCTGGTTTAATAGCTTTACTGACTGGTTCTCTATTCATTCGTACATCAAATTTTTATTTTTTAATGATTACACTTGCTTTTGGTCAATTATTATACGCATTAGCTTGGCAATTAGAAAACTGGACAGGTGGAGCAGATGGAATGAGGGTCTCAGCTACACTGGATTTTGGATTTGGAGAAATCGCTAGTCCTTTAGCTATTTATTATTTAATGGGGATAGCTTTTATCTTTGTTTATATACTGTTAAAGCTCTTTGTAAATTCTCCAGCAGGAAGGATTATAAAGGGGATTATGGAAAATCCGTCTCGTATGGCAGCATTAGGTTATGAAGTTAGAGTTTATAAGCTTTTAGTCTATTCATTGGCAGGTGCATTAGCTGGGTTTGCAGGTTCACTCTATGGTTATTTTAATATGTTTGTCAGTCCTGATTTAACTTATTGGAAATTTTCCGGGGAAGTTATGATTATGGTAATTTTCGGTGGCGTGGGAACACTTATCGGTCCTGTCCTTGGTGCAGGTCTATTTATTATATTGCAAAACTTTATCAGTTCATATACTGAACGTTGGCAATTGATATTAGGTGCAATTTTAGTGCTCCTAGTCCTTGTAGGTAAAGGCGGTATTATCCATTGGTTTGGTTATTTTAAAGAGAAATTTATTATACGAAAAGGTACAAAAAATGTAGAAACTTCAAAACCAATCGAAGAAGAGAGGGAGGTAATTACATGACTTTACTAAAAGTTGATAACATCAGTAAATCTTTTAATACCCTGCAGGTTTTGCAAAATGTTACTCTAGATGTTCAACCAGGTGAACGACATGTCATCATTGGGCCAAATGGTGCAGGGAAAACAACATTATTTAATTGCATCACAGGCCAATTACCTCTTAATTCGGGTGCTGTTTTTTTAGAAGATGTTGAAATTAGTAAACTTCCTCCTAATAAATTAGTACATCTAGGCATGGCACGGACATTCCAAAAGAATAATTTATTCGGTGATCTAACGGTTAAAGAAAATCTGCATTTAGCATTAACTGCTTTAAAACCTTATCGTTATCAACTTTTTAAACCATTATCAAATTATTCCGACCTCAAAAAAGAAACGGAAGAACTGATTGAACAATGGCAAATTTCCGACCGTCAAAATGTAAAAGTAGACAAGCTTTCATATGGTGAACAACGATTATTGGAGGTTCTTTTAGCGCTGGCTTCTAAACCAAAAATTTTGCTCCTGGATGAACCGACTTCAGGGATGTCACCGGCTGAAACTGCACAAACATCTGAAATGATTCAAAAACTTCCTAGATCAGTTGCTTTATTAGTAATTGAACATGATATGGATGTTGTATTTGCGATTGCAGACAGAATAACTGTAATCCATCATGGTGAAGTCATTTTTAGTGGAACTCCAGAAGAAGTTCGAAATGATGATACAGTTAGACAAATTTACTTCGGAGGAGGTGCAAAGGCACATGCTTGAGCTTGAAAATGTCCATGCATATTATGGCAATAGTCACATACTCCAAGGAGTATCTTTAGCTGTTCCAACAGGCAAATGTGTTGCCCTTCTTGGTCGAAATGGTGCTGGAAAATCAACTACAATCCATACAATTGCAGGTTTGCATAAATCTCAAAGGGGGAGTATTCGCTTTAAGAGTAAACCAGTAGAATCCCTTACATCCTATCAAATTTCTCGCGAAGGAATTGGGCTTGTGCCACAAGGAAGGCGTATTTTCCCCTCTCTTTCAATACGTGAGAACCTAACGATGGCAGCCCGAAAAAACTTAAAGGGCGATACTAGTGAATGGGATATAGAAAAGGTTTATGAATTATTTCCAGTACTAAAAGAAAGAGAAAAAAATATGGGAACTCAATTATCAGGAGGACAACAGCAAATGCTCGCAATCGGTCGAGCGTTAATGACCAATCCCCAATTTTTACTTATGGATGAACCTTCTGAAGGGTTAGCGCCTGTAATTATTGATCAGATAGGTGACATTGTTGCAAAATTGAAGGAATCAGGATTATCAATTTTAATGGTAGAGCAAAATATTTCACTTGCCTGCCAAGCCGCTGATGAAATACTGATTATGAACAAAGGAACAATTGTATGGAAAGGAACACCTGAAGAACTATTGGAAAATGATGAAATTCAGCATAAGTATCTAGGGGTTTAAACATTTAATGAATGGTTATGACTATGTACTGACTGTTAAAGACTATAAAGAAACCAATATAATAAAATTTTTATAGAACGAGGTTTAAGGACAATTAGTAATTTTCCTTAAACCTCGTTTTATACTTTGATACAAAGGTGTAACAACATTTCCCTCTTAATTTCCACACTTACCTGCAGCTTCAAAAAAAGTTTAGTTAAACTCTACCAAGACTATTAAATTTCCAAAAAAATATAGTTATTATTGAACCGAATACGCATTATAACTCTGTAATTTTCTACTTTATGTGTTGTTTTATGTCGAAAAAAACATTATTGACTTCCCTAGGTAAGTGTTGTAACTTAAAAATAAGTTCTGTATAAAAAAACCAGTTCTCTATACAGAACAAGGAGGCTTCTGATGACAAATCTTGTTCCATCGATTGAAAAAATGGACGTAATTTTAAATGTAATAGCTGAAAGTAGACAAGGTGTTAGTTTCATGGAAATTGTTCATCAAACAAAATTGAACAAGAGTACCATTTATTCGATTCTCAATACCTTGGAAAACTTAAACTATATTTCAAAAAACGATAAGAAGAATTATGTAATAGATTATCGTTTAGCTTTTTTAGGATCTAAGTATTCTGAAAATTCCAAGTATATAGAACTCTTCGACCACTTTGGCAACGAATTAGTGGAGCAGGTCAATGAAACATGCCAATTATCTATCTTAAAAGGGGGGAATATATGTTATTTGGCAAAAGTAGAATCTAAATCCAATATTCGAATTAAAACTGAGCCAGGACAAATGATTCCTGCTCATGCAACTGCAATGGGGAAGGTTTTATTAAGCGGCCTGCCAAATGAGGAGTTATATGAAAGATTAGGAGAACCTCCTTTTAAACCTTTGACAAGGAAGACAGTTCAAACTATGGAGGAGCTAATCAAACAGATACAATTTGGACAACAAAATGGCTATGTATTGGAAAGAGGAGAAACAGAAGAGGGTTTATTTTGTATAGCAGCGCCAATATTCAATCATAAAAAAGAAATGATAGCAGCTGTTAGTGTTACCGCTTTAGATGTTTATTATGATTCGAAATCAGAGGTTCTGAAGGAAGCTGTACTTAATTTAGCACGAAACATTTCTTCAAATCTCTAAAAATAAGGGGGGAAAAGTTTGAGATTGACCAACAAAGTAGCAATTATCACCGGTGGGGCTTCGGGAATCGGTTTGGCTACCGCAAAGCTGTTTTTACAAAATGGTGCTACAGTTGTAATTTTTGATTTACTTCATAATGATTCAGTAGCAGAGTTAGAAAAAGACTTCCAAGATAAGACTGCCTTTTTTGAAGTAGATGTAACAAATGAAGAAGCTGTGATGAAGAATGTGAATAAAGTTTTTGAGCAATATGGGAAAATTGATATTTTATTTAACAATGCAGGGATAAGTGGTATTGGGAAAATCCATGAATTGTCGCAAGATTACTGGAATAAGGTCATGAATGTAAATGTCAATGGTGTGTTTCTAATGTCCAAGTATGTTGTGCAAAAGATGTTAAATAGAGGTGGCTCAATTATCAATATGTCATCTTGTGTTGCTGAAATTGGTTTAGAGGACCGAGTTCTTTATGCCGCAACTAAAGGTGCCGTGTTAGCTATGACAAAATCGATGCAGGTCGATTATGCATCACACAATATTAGAGTGAATGCTTTATTACCAGGAACAATTTATACACCATTTGTTGAAAAATATTTATCTACTGCTGAAAATTCTGAAGAGACTTTAAATGGCATTAAAAAGAGACAATTATCTGATGAATTAGGGAAACCAATTGATGTAGCACAAGCAGCATTGTATTTAGCATCTGATGAGTCAAAATTTTTAATGGGTTCACCACTATATATTGATGGCGGCGCTGTTTTCGGAAAAAAAATATGAAGAGGTGTTTAAATGAAACTATTAAGTTATGTTGAGAATCAAACAGTTCGTGTAGGGGTTAAATTGGAAGAAGGTATTTTCAAGTTATCTGATTATGCTGAGAAAAATTCAATTCAATTAAATAATATTCACGATATCATTGAAAATCCAGATTTACTTAAAAAAATAGAAAGTATTATTGAAGCTCATGAAGAGGAATTTGTAGTGGAAGAATCTACTCTAACATTGGCTCCGGTTCTTCAGCGGCCATCTAAAATCATATGTGTAGGGCTCAATTACAGGAAGCATGCTGAGGAATCAAATATGGCTATTCCAGAGTTTCCGGTGCTTTTTAATAAATTCAATAACTCTCTAGCAGCACATAATGAGGAAATTTCTTTACCTGAAGATTCAAGTGAAAACGATTATGAAGCAGAATTGGCGATTGTAATTGGAAAAGAGACAAAAAATGTCTCTGATGAAAGCGCTTTAAATTATGTTTTTGGTTACTGCAATGCGAATGACCTATCCTCACGTGATTTACAATTTAGAACAAATCAATGGTTACTAGGTAAAGCATTAGATAAATTTTGCCCAATAGGTCCCTATTTAGTAACGGCAGATGAAGTCGGTAATCCAAACGATTTAGAGATTAAAACCTATGTAAATGGAGAGCTCAGACAAAACTCAAATACTAGCGATATGATTTTTAACTGCAAAGAAATCATCTCATATATTTCTAGATATATCACATTAAGCCCTGGTGATGTTATTTTAACAGGTACCCCTGAAGGAGTAATACTTGGTCTTCCAGAAAATGAGCGGGTTTATTTAAAACCTGGTGATGAAATGATTGTTGAAATTGAAAAACTAGGAAAGCTATACAACAAAATCGTTTAGAGGGGGGCTTAATATGTACAAAAGTATCATATTAACGGAAAAAGACAATGTAGCGACAGCCTTGGAAAATATCCCTTCTGTAGAAGATTTAAAGATTACGATAGGGGATGAGCAACGCGTTATAAATTTATTAGAACCAATTCAATTCGGTCATAAGTTTGCCATTCAGGATATTGCTGAAGGTGGATACATTATTAAATATGGAGAAGTCATTGGCAGGGCAACAAAATTTATTAAATGCGGGGAATATGTACACGTCCATAATCTAGAAGGAACAAGGGGAAGAGGGGATAAAGATGCAGTTTGAGAAAGGAAAATTTTTAGGCTATCGTCGTGCAGATGGAAGAGTAGGGGTTCGTAATCATGTACTAATTTTACCGACAATCACATGTGCTACGAAAGCTGCTCGTCAAATTACGGAACTGGTTCATGGAACAGTTAGCTTTGTTCATCAACATGGCTGTGCTCAAGTCGGTGTAGATTATGAGCAAACTTTTAGAACTTATGTTGGGATGGGGCTAAATCCGAATGTTTATGGTGTTGTAGTCCTCGGTTTAGGCTGTGAAACACATCAAGCTCGTAATGTAGCTAAGGAAATTGCTGCATCAGGTAAACGAGTCGAAGTAGTATCCATTCAAGATGAAGGTGGAACATTGGATGCAATAGCACAAGGAGCAAAATTAGCTGCGAGGTTGGTACAAGAGGCATCTGAAGTGCAAAGAGAATGGTGTGATTTTAGCGAGCTTATTATTGGGACAGAGTGTGGAGGCTCAGATGCATGCTCTGGGTTATCAGCAAATCCAGCTGTCGGATATGTAAGTGACAAGATTGTTGAATTGGGTGGTACATCGATTTTAGCTGAAACAACAGAACTTATTGGTGCAGAACATTTATTGGCGAATCGAGCTAAAAATGAACATGTGGCTAAACGTGTATATGAAGTAATAGATGCTATGGAAAAGCGATCCATTAATATGGGAGTTGATATCCGTACAGGTAATCCAAGTCCAGGGAATATTAAAGGTGGTTTAAGCTCACTTGAAGAAAAATCACTTGGTGCAGCAAATAAAGCTGGAAAAAGCACATTAAATGAACTGATAGATTACGCTGAACGCCCAACAGAAAAAGGGTTAGTTTGGATGGACACGCCAGGACACGATATTGAACAATTAACAGGTATGGTTGCTGGTGGTGCTCAAATTGTTCTATTTACTACAGGTCGAGGCACACCTACAGGATCACCCATTGCTCCCGTTATTAAAATAACAACAAATACAGGAGTATTTGAGCGAATGAGTGAAAATATGGATATTAATGGTGGAACAATTATCGAAGGTAAAGAGACTGTTGAGCAAGTAGGGGAAACTATTCTTAACGAAATTTCGAAAGTTGCTTCTGGAAAATTAACGAAAGCGGAAATTTTAATGCAGCATGATTTTGGGATTTGGCGTATTGGACCAACATTTTAATAAGGGGGAAATAAACATGACAAAGGGGAAACTAAAATTTATAAGTGGTATTGCTTTATCTATGTTATTACTAGTTGCTTGTGGGGATGCAACTGATACATCTAGCAATGGTGCAAATGCGGACACAGAAACGTATACGATTAACATTGCATATGGAAATCAACCAGGTGAACCAATTGATGAATTAGCGAAAAAATGGGAAGAGCTTGCTGAAGAAAAAAGTAATGGTCAAATTGATTTAGTATTATATCCTAGCTCACAATTAGGCGCAGAGAAGGATGTAATTGAACAAGCGATTCAAGGTAATAATGTCATCGTTCTAGCTGGTTATGACTTTTTGCTGGATTATGTCCCGGATGCTGGGATTTTAACGGCACCATATTTAACAGATGACACAGAGTTGCTGCGTAAAATCACGGATACTGAATGGTTTAGTAATATTAATAACCAACTGAAAGATAAAGGAGTTAGCGTAATTATTCCAAACGTAGTGTATGGGGAACGTCACTTAATGACAGGAAAGAAAGTTGAAACACCTGAAGATTTAGCTGGATTAAAGGTGAGAGTACCGAATAATCAAATGTCGATTAAAACAATGGAGGCTCTAGGTGCAGCTGCAACTCCTCTACCGCTTGCAGATCTATATCCTTCGTTGCAACAAGGGTTAATTGATGGAGCAGAAAATCCTGTTTCAGTACTTCATGGGGCAAAAGTACAAGAAGTTTCAAAATATTTATCATTAACTGGGCATCAACGCTTTATCGTGTCGTTTTCGGGTGGCGAAAGTTTTATTAATGGGCTGCCAGAGGATATTGTAACAATTTTAAAAGAAACAGGTGCTGAAGCTGCAGATTATGGATATGAAGTTCTAAAAGAAACAGACCAAAAAGTTTTGGAAGCTTTTGAAGCAGAAGGTGTAGAGATTGTAGAAGTAGATACAGCTTTGTTTAAAGAAAAAGTTGCCAGCGTCTATGATGAATTCGAGGATGTATGGTCTGACAATCTTTATAATAATTTATTAGCTGAATTAGAGAATTTAAAATAAATATCTAGGTTTTTACGAAAAATAAAGACTGAATATTCAGTCCATATACCTGGGGGATGACTATATGATCCTATTAAAAAGCTTCTTAAAAAATATTGATGATTGGATTGCAGTAGTTAGCTTGGCTGGCATTATTCTTTTAACAGGTACAAATGTAATTTTACGATATTTATTTTCAAAACCGATTGCCTGGACAGAAGAAGTAACCTTAATGCTTTTTGTATGGTTAATTTTTGTTGGAATGAGTACGGCTATGAAATATAACACGCATATCGGGGTAGATTACTTTGTTGAAAAACTTCCAAAGCCATTAAGAATAGTAGCAGATTTTATTAGAATTCTTTCTATATATATAGTATTAATCTATGTATTTATTATTTTAGGAGTTAAGTTTATTGGCAATGTCTCTGGGAAAGTGACTCCTATTTTAACAATCAATTATCAGTATATAAATATTGCAGTTATTGTAGGAGCAGTATTCACAATTATTCGTTTCACTTCTCAAGTAATAACAAGTTATAAAGAGACTCAAAAAGGGATTGATGCTTAATGGCAATATTTGCAACGTTAGCAGTTTTAATTATCTCATTTCTATTGAATATTCCGATTGCATTTGGGCTGATTTTAAGTTGTTTAATGTATTTTACTTTTAATAATAGTTTTTCAAGTGAAATTTTAATTCAACGTTTAATAAGCGGAATGGAGTCAGTTCCACTACTGGCAATAATCTTCTTTATTTCAGCTGGTATTTTAATGAACTATACAGGGATAACTTCTAGAATGTTGCGTTTTTCTACAGTTATTACAAATCCGCTACCGGGATCATTAGCTCAAGTTAACGTAATATTAAGTACATTAATGGGAGGAATATCAGGTTCTAATGTTGCTGATGCAGCAATGCAATCGAAAATACTAGTACCTGAAATGGAGAAAAAGGGATATAAAAAATCTTTCTCAACAGTTTTGACAGCTTCAACATCACTCATTACTCCTATTATTCCACCAGGTATCGGTTTAATAATGTATGGCTATGTGGGTAATGTATCGATTGGTAAATTATTTATGGCAGGGATATTGCCAGGAATTGTTTTATGTATTTGCTTTATGATTTATGTTCATTTTTATGCAAAAAAATACAATTTAGAAACAGATTCAAGTATCAAATATTCAACAAAAGATTTTCTATTAAGTTTTAAAGATGCTGCTCTAGCTTTACTGTTGCCGATTATTATTATCGGAGGTATCCGTCTTGGTGCATTCAGCGCAACTGAAGCAGGTGTAATCGCAGTATTATATGCGATTGTACTAGGGATGTTTATTTATCGGGAAATGAAAGTAAAGCAATTAATTTTAAGCTTGAAAGAAACAATTCAAACGGCAGCAGCGGTTTTACTGATTATTGCAGCTGGTTCAGCTTTTGGATGGGTTTTAACTTTGGAACGTGTACCTCAAAAGGCAACAGAGTTAATGGTATCTTTTGTTTCGAATGAAGTTCTATTCTTCTTAATTACATTGATTTTCCTATTAATTGTAGGGATGTTTTTAGAGGGGAACGTATTAATTATTATTTTAACACCGTTATTTATGCCAATGTTAATTGAATATGGGATTGATCCAGTGCACTTTGGTATTTTCTTTATTATGTGTATAAGTATAGGAACATTAACACCACCATTAGGGACAATCATGTTTACTACTTGCGGCATTACTGGAACTCGGTTTGAAGAATTTATTAAAGAAAGCTGGCCTTTCTTGCTATTACTTATATTTGCAGCTTTATTAATTGCCTTCTTCCCGTCAATTTCATTGTTCTTACCTAATTTATTAGGTGCATAATTCATTTATATGGAGGGGAATTATTTGAAATTTATTCGTTACCGCGATCAGGAACAAATTCAAGGTGCATTAATTGATCAACATAATCTTATATATAACATTCCTTTTAATAATTACGTAGAGTTTTACTATACGTTAAAAAAAGGGGGTTTAACAGTTGAAGAGTTTATTAAAAATAATGGTTTAGAGCCAATTGAGAAACGAATTGATGAAATTGAGCTGTTAATTCCAATCGTTCCTGATGAGGTTTGGGCTTCAGGTGTGACCTATTTAAAAAGTAAAGAAGCACGAAATTATGAGGCAACAAATGGGGAGTTAGACAGAGAAACTTTTTATGATAAGGTTTATGACGCACCGAGACCGGAGTTGTTTTTGAAGTCTACAGGCCGCCGTGTTGTTGGTCCAAATAGTGAAGTGTTTATACGCAGTGATTCGAATTGGCAAATTCCAGAACCAGAATTGACACTAATTTTAGGTGAAGGTCGGGATATTATTGGCTATACATTAGGTAATGACATGAGTTGTCGTGATATCGAAGGTGAAAATCCTCTTTATTTACCTCAAGCAAAGGTGTGGAAAAATTCTTGCTCAATAGGACCCGCTATCCTTATTCCTGAGTCAGTAGAGGATCCTTATTCGATTGATCTAACATGTAGAATCTATAGAAATGGCGAACTCGTTTTTGAAGGAAATGCAGTAACTAGTCAATTAAAACGTAAATTAGAAGAATTAGTAGATTATTTAGTCTATGATAATGATTTATTACCAGGTACAGCATTAATGACTGGTACGTGTATCGTTCCGCCAAATGATTTTACATTACAGCTTCACGATCATATTGAAATAATCAGTACACAAATTGGTTCCTTAAAAAATGAAGTGAACATCAACGATTTGGTTGTGAAAGGATGATGAACGTGACGAATGAAATTTTGAATTATATAGATGGTAAGTGGAGTAAAAGCAGCAGCGGAAATGTAATTGAAAGTATCAATCCTTCAACACTTCAAGTAGTCGGGAGGGTTCAAAATTCTACTCGTGAAGAAGTAGAATTGGCTGTGAATGCTGCATCAGCTGCCAAAAAGGAATGGCATCAATTAGGTCAATTTCAAAGAGGACAAATTCTTTATAAAGTTGCTGAAAATGTTGAAAAAAATAAAGAAGATATTGCTAAAACATTATCGGATGAAATGGGAAAAACCTACCCAGAAGCATTAGGTGAAACAGAGCGCGGCGTTGCGATACTACGTTATTATGCTTCTGAAGGCAGCCGAAAAGATGGTGATGTAATTCCTGCATCAGATAACAAAGCTATCATGTTTACGAAACGTGCACCATTAGGCGTTGTTGGGGTAATTACACCGTGGAATTTCCCAGTTGCGATTCCTTTGTGGAAAATTGCGCCTGCTTTAATATATGGAAATACAGTTGTATTTAAACCAGCATCAGAAGCAGCAGTAACCGCAGCTAAAATCGTACAATGTTTTGATGAAGCCAATATTCCAAACGGCGTATTAAACTTTATTACAGGCAGTGGCTCAAGTGTAGGAGATGCTCTAATTAATAATCAACATTTAAACGGTATCACATTTACTGGTTCTAGTTCGACTGGGAAGTTAGTAGCAGAAGCGGCAACAAAAAATGGCGTAAAGTTCCAGTTGGAAATGGGAGGAAAAAATCCAGTCATTGTATTAGCTGATGCAAATTTAGATAATGCAGTGGCAGCTGTATTAAGTGGCGGTTTTAAATCAACAGGGCAAAAATGTACAGCTACAAGTAGAGTGATCGTTGAATCATCTATTTATGAAACGTTTAAAAATAAATTATTAGAAGAAGCAAGTAAAATTTCCATTAATAATGATCAAAAGCAAAGTTGGATGGGACCATGTGCAAGTGAAAGCCAGTACAATACGGTATTGGACTATATTGCAATTGGCAAGGAAGAAGGAGCAAAGTTAATTTTTGGTGGCAACGCTTTAAAATCAGAAGAATTAAAAGGCTTCTATGTAGAGCCGGCTGTTTTTGAGGATGTAACAGCAAATATGCGAATTGCCCAGGAAGAAATTTTTGGTCCTGTCATAGCATTGATGAAAGCCGATTCATTAGAAGAGGCAATCGATATTGCAAATGATGTTGCATATGGTTTAAGTGCATCAATATTTACTAAAAATCTTGGTTCCGCTATGACTTTCATTGATCAAATTGAAGCAGGGCTAGTACGTGTAAACGCAGAAAGTGCCGGAGTAGAATTCCAAGCACCATTCGGCGGCGTAAAAGCTTCAAGTACAGGCGTGCGCGAACAAGGTGAAGCCGCAAAAGAGTTTTATACTTTAACGAAAACAGTATTTCTAAAAAGCGAATAATAAATAAGGGTGACCCAAAACTAAACTGGCACCTATGTCAAGGACACAATAAAAAAAGAGATTAAGCAATTTGAAGATGATTCCTATATTGAATAGGGGTCATCTTTTTTAAGTTCCACTGATATCGATAATTGTTGTAGTAAACCATGTAATGATTTATTTTTGCTTTTAATTCTTTTAATGTTTTACTAGACTGATAGTCTACCTCATCTTTTAAATGACCGAAGAATGACTCTTGAGGCGCATTATCCCAACAGTTGCCCCTTCTAGACATAGATTGGCCTAGACCATATTTCTTTAATAATTTTTGATAGCTTGGACTTGTGTAATGGCTTCCTTGGTCTGAGTGGATGAAGGCATTTTTATGTAGAATGATTTTTTTGTTCTTGACTAATTTATGGATTGTCTGGGTTACGATGTCTAAAGTGATTCGATCAGAAACATGATAAGCTAGGATTTCGTTCGTGGCGGCATCTTTTACGGTCGACAAATAAGCCATACAATTATTGTTATATGGCAAATAAGTAATGTCTGTTAATAACACTTTTCCAGGAACACCTTGCTTAAATTCTCTGTTTAGCTTGTTTGAAACGACCTGATGTTCTTTTGTCGCTTTGGCCATTCTTTTATACGGATTCGCCTTTCTATAAGGGCAGACGATTCCGTATTTCTTCATAATTCTTTGGATTTTTTTTCGACTAAAGATAAGATTAAAGTCATTCTCCAGAATCATTTTTATGGAACGGGACCCTTTCTTATAACCACGTCGATTAAAGGCTTTTAATATGATCTCTTTCGCTTCTAAGTCTCGTTGCTCTCTAGCTTTACGGCTAGAACCCGCCTTTAGGTAACTGTAATATCCAGAACGTGAGACTTCTAAAAGGTCACATAAATAAGCCGTCATTCGCTTAAATTGATTCTGTTCAACGGTTTCATAAATTAACTGATATATACTACTTGGATCTAGACTTTCTCTGGCGTTTAGCAGCCTCCTTTCTGTCACTTCGAGCTTTTTTAATAATTCCACTTGGCCCTCTAATAACTTAATTCTAGCCTCTTGCCTTTCGATAATTTCAGAAGATGTCAGTTCACGAATGAATGGTCGACCAGTATTACTTTTTCTCGAATCTGTGAGTCCAATTGAACCATTCTTTTCATAAGCTCTCTTCCATCTATAAGCAGATTGTTCAATGCGTTTAATTCCTATAACGTCTACATCGAAGCCGTTTTCTTCAAAAATTTGTCGAGGAAGTTTACCAGCTAAATATTCATCTAAAAATGTATTTTTAAAGGTATCTGTATATGTAATCGCCCGTTCACTTACACGTTGTACATTTGGATTCTTTTCTAATGTTTTAATCTCTTTAAGTGAAAATATTATCTTACTCATGATGTCCTCTAATCTCCATTTATTAAAATTCAGTATATAAAAAAATACCTGTAGATAAAACACTCTTTTTCAAGTGTCCTAACTACAGGTACCATATTAAACTAACGAATTTGGGTCACCCTTTTTGTTTATTTTAATTTTTAGATTTCTAAAATATCCATTTGTTTTAACTCATCATTGTTCTCTACTTTTACAAAAATTTGTTTAGTCGATATTGTTTTCTAGAGTTTGATTTTTAGCTTCTCAATTTCTTTTCTTCTAACCCGGCCTCCCACACCCAAATGGTATATTTAGTAAATTATTGAAAGTTTAGGCGCTCACATGTATCATGTCCTACTGGGTGCCAACACTCTGTATATTTAATTGCAATTCTCTGCACTTATTGCAAATCACACTATAACTAAAGTATGTACTTTTTCATAGTAAAGCTGCTCTTTTAATTTGTTATTGTTATAAAATTTATCAATATTTGTATATATTGTAAAATTCACTAAAATTAATAGAAAAATAGTTTATTATATGATATTATTACATTTGTTGGTATTATTACCAGTACTTTACAAATATAGGAGAATGTTTACATGAAGAGATTAATTACAGTATTAATGTTTGGCATGCTTTTTGCATTATCACTTCCTTTATTAGCTGATGCGGCAAGTAAGCAAGAGACTCAAGAAAGTAAAATCTTGATTAACTTTTTAGAATCTATGAAAAATGGTGATATTGATGGAGTGATAAAATATGTAAATGACGAGCGTTTTGAATCTACTAAACGACTTAAAGAAGAGTACAAATTATTATTATTTAAAGATAAGCTTGTAGAATATGAAATTATTGAAAACAAAGAAAATAATTATTTTATTGTAAATTTAAGTGTATTTCGCAAGTAAAAATTGAGCCATTTATTAATTAAAAACTGAGCCACTTAAACCTGACTATTTTCCAACCATTCCTTTGTGTCTAATATTCGATAAGATGGTCCTACCATGTCTACCATATATGCTCGATGTGTTAGTCGGTCCGTTAAAGCTGCTGTTAAAACTGGATCATGAAATATTTCTTCCCATCGATCAAATGATAAATTACTCGTAACGATGGTGGATGCTCGTCCTGCCCGAAGGGAAAGATGAGTAAATAATAACTCGGCTCCTTCTTTATCAAAGGAGATATAACCTAATTCATCAATGATTACTAAATCATATTTTTCAAACTTCAGTTCAAATGAACGTAACGTTCTTTCAGAACGGCTCTCTTTTAATTGGTTTACTAGAGATGATACCGTTGTAAAAAATACTTTATATCCTGCCAAACAAGCTTCAATTCCTAAACCTATTGCTATATGGGTTTTACCTGTTCCAGGTGAGCCAATTAATAAGACGTTTTGTTTTTCTTGAATAAAGTCCAATTTCCTTAAATGTGGGAGGCGAGAGGCCGCATTTTGCGGTAATCTCTCAAACTCTAATTCAGTTAATAGTTTCTTTTCAGGGAAATTTGCAGATCGAATGCGATTCGCTTTTGCTCGCACTTCTCGATCTTCCATTTCTTGCACTAGTGCGTGATATAAGAAATCTTCTGCTGTCTGATATTGTTTCCACATATCATCTTCTTGAATAAATCCCCGAATGCTTGGTAATCGAAGTTCCTTGCACATCTCAATCATTTCTTGTCTTTTATCCATTAGTGAAGCACCCCTGTCTTTTTCGTTTCAAATAACGCCGTTATGGCTGAAAGATTTTCGAGAGATTGGGTGGTGACCTCATTTTTGGAATGTACAGTTTTATGGATGTATTCGCCTTGACTAGCTATGAAAATAATTTTTTCTGTTGTTATTTGAACCATAGGGTTCTTTTCGAGTTGTTCAATCGCTGCTAAGACTTTTTCTAGATTGTTATGTTCTTTTAGATAAATAAGTAACTCTAGAAAATCTCGCTCATTTCCAATATAATAATCTTTGTATAATTTTTTTATTTTTGTTGGTGCTTGACTCAAACATTCACTTTGAGCCAATGCACCTTTTTTCTTTTCAAATGTACGTAAGTAATGATAAATATCCATAATCCATTGATGGATCTGCCAACTTCGCTTATGTGTCGCGATACAGGCATTTTCACTAAAAATAAGAATTTTTTCCGCACTCGCTTTTACTTTCACCCATTCTCCAACATGTCCTTCTGGAACAGAATAACGATTTTGTCTATAAGTAATCGTGCTATATTTGTCCACTCTAAATTCATACAACTCAGAGGCATCAAATGGAATAATTTCTGCGCTTACTTGCCTAGCTATACGCTCTTCTAGCATTAATTCATGGTGCGTTTGGTTTTTCTTATAATGCTTACGAGAGTTTAATTTCATGATAATTTCTGTTAGATAAGCCTGAGCTTCTTCTAGACTTGTAAACGTATCTCGATGGGCAAATGCTTTCCGGCGGATGTATTCTACACTTCGCTCTACATGCCCCTTCTGATTTCCTTTTCTCGGTTCACATAGTCGTATTTTAAAATGATAATGCATCGATAGATTTTTCATACCATCGGTAATCTCACGTTCAGTCCCAATAAAGTTCTTTACAACTGTCCGCATATTATCGTAGGTAAAAACTTCTGGTACAAAGCCTAAATAGTCAATACATTTTACATGAGCATCTTGTACGCACACCATTGTTTCGGATTCATATAAATATGCAATTCTTTCATTACTATATGGTAGGGTAAAGACCGCCATTGAAAGAGAACGTAATGTTTGATCAATGATTAATTTTACTTCACCCCAGTCAAATTCAATCTCATGACCAGCAGTTGCCTTTTGACGAATAAACACTTCTTTTTGACGTTTCTCCTCACTATTTACAAAATTTCTAACAGTGGTATAACTAATTTCAAAACCTTCATCTAATAACTTTTCATGAATATCAATCATTTTTAGTTGTTGCTTGTGCATCTGATGTTGCCGTTTATACTCATTATCTTTTAACATTTTTCGGATACGTTTCATCACCGTAGGTGTTAATGCTCTTTTATTGCCTTTTCGTTTCTTATACGACGGAGGCGTTACATAGTTATCTGTAATAGGTAGTTCTCGAATATCTTGCTTTCTTTTTTCAAGATCCTCTTCAATATATTTTTTTACAGTATTCCGAGAAATACCAAGCTCCTTCGCAATTTGACGCTGACTTTTATCATCTTGATGAAAGGCAATTAGCACTCTCTGTTTCTTTTCCAATGAAATCACCTCTATACGCTCCTAACTCTATGAAGTTAGGATTATTTTCATATAAAAGTGGCTCACTTTTCAACTGCGATGGTGGCTCAGTTTTAGCTTATCAAATACATTTAAGTTTTGAGAATGGTGGAGTCTCTAAGGTTCCTTTCACTATTAATTCGGACAAGGTTAATATTAATTCTGAATCTTTAGACACTGATGATTTTGAAGTAATAAAAGAGGGTGAAGATTTAACTATTCGTCCACTACATACCCTTTGTGATTGGCATTTTTCGGCAAGGAACCAAGGTTCTACTTTTTATTCTGATTGTGAATTTAATATAAGTGGTACATCATCATTAGATGTGCTGTTAACACAAGAAACTTCTATATCAGGAGTAACTCCAGGAATAGTTTATAGTGTGGTAAAAAAACATTGGTATGGTGATGATGTTTGGGGAAGTAGATATGTTAGTGGTACTAAATCTAGTCCTTATTCTACAACTATAACAGGAAAAAGTGACTCATTTACAGGTGCTCAAATGAGATTTGAGACTGATACAAATTCGAAAGGTGCCCGTTATGAAGGAATTGGTTCTGTATTAAAATAATTTTTAAAAACATACTAACATTAGTAGCATAAACCAAGGCCATGGTTTGTGCTACTGTTTTTTATAGTAGAAGTGAAGGAAAGTCGACAGGCCTCTAGGATCATTTAGAATCCATATTTAAAACTGGCTAACTTCACACCTTTATTTGAATCAGTTTAGTATGTTGGGTCCAAGAGATCGTGCAAAAGAAAATGGAATCGATATGGCACTGTGAAACCCTTTTATGATTGGTAAAAAGGAGTAGATTTGTCATCGTACATGATGAAGTAAAGGGAAAAGTACAATCGCCATTTTTTATGGGGATAAACAATGTGAATTTGATGGTGAGTTTGATCATACACTTTCTGAATTTGAGCAGCTACACCAACGTATTGAGGAAATCACAGCTTTTGATGGACAAGCCCCTGAAATCGTATTTGAAGCGACGGGTGTCTATTCGAAGCAAGTTGAAAAGTTTCTAGGTGATTATGTCCATATATAATAGAAATGGCAGGATGAGCATGCTAAAACAATGTATAGTCCTTTATGCCTAAGAGTGAATCGAGTAAATGAAGCGGATAGATAGAGTGAAAGTGCACATACTATGATGGATGGATTCAAAGAAGACTGCGAATGCGCTTTTGGAAGAATTGGAGGAAACTAAAGACAAAGGTACGTAATCTCATTCGCTTTGGTGTACCGGATTGAAAAGCCTGCAAATGGGGGAATACACGAAAAAGTTATTGGAGAATATCGAATAGTCCATATTACACGAAACCCTTGGCAACTCATATTGGAGTAGTCAAGGGCTGAAAGTCTGCAACCTCGTTACGAAAAATTTCGTTATACACCTTAATTGACCGCAGTATACGGAACCGTATGTACGAGGGTAATGCTACTCTAACTCGATTTAAAAACAAGAATAATCTTATGAAAAAACTCTTTTATAAAAATGCGTTAACTTTTTTAGCACTTTCTATATCGAATCTCATTTTACTAAAATAGGAATATTAACTTAGCGTTTTTTGAAATAAACTAGTAATGCTAGGTATTGTCACTATAACGAAATATCCCAAAACTCCTCCTATGGTATTTAATATAATATTGTCAATATCAAATTGCCCAACTTGAAGAATTAACTGTTGGGCTTCGAGTGAAAAACTAATAAAAATTAAACTAATAAAAACTCTTGAGAATTTATAGAATTTATGAAATAGGATAGGAAGAAGTATTCCTAAAGGGATGAAAATCACGATATTACCTAACGTATTATTGATAATAATATCATCGTTAAATTGCATGGAACCAGTTAAATAAGTAAGTATATTTTTAAAAGGGATGATATTTGAGTTCAATTGTAATACTTCTAAATTATAAAATTCGTTTGAATCATTTGGATAAGAAAAATATCGATTACGAACAGGAAAATCATAAGTAGCAGAATTAAGAATATCAGTAAAACGTATAATAATTCGTTGGTATATTAACTTAAATAAAACAATAAACGAGTATAGACCAAATAAAATCCATGTCCCTATTTTGAACAATTTATAAAAGGGGAAAATAGCTTCTTGAAAGCCATTTTTCAATTGGTTTTGCTCTCCAAAACTTTCTAATGCCAAATTAGTAGCTTCTTTATCAGATAAGCCTTGTTCTAAATATTCATTTTTCAATAAGTATAAATGGTCTTTTATTTCATCAACTATTTCTTGTTTTTCTTTTTTATCACACCCCAATTCACTTACAATTTGGTTAATGTAGGTTTCAATAATTTTATCCAAGCCATTCCCTCCGAACAAACTTTTATTAAATCACTAATTTTCCCCCATTCTCGTAATTTTTTGAGCAATTCCTTTCTACCATCTTCTGTGATCGTATAATATTTTCTTCTTCCACCTGACTCTGAATTTTCCCAATAAGATATAAGCCACTCTTTTTTCTCTAGTCTTTTTAAAGCAGGATATAGGGTTCCTTCACTCATGTTATAAAGTTCATTGCTATTTTCTTTCAACGTTTTTACCATCTCATAACCGTACATATCTCTTTTATTTAAGAGTGAGAGAAGTAAAATATCAATGCTACCTTTCATAATTTCTTTGTCCATTACTACACCTCATTTCATAGAAACTTAAATACATCGTAACACGATATACAACGTGTTACAAGTTAATAATTCCAAAAAAATCCTTAGGAGGTAATTATATAGCATATTAATGTTTTAATAGGTTAATATAAATAGAAAATATAACCTTATTTGTAAAGGGAGAAGTTATTCAATCTGAGTGGAAGGATGCAATGGGCTTTATTGAAGGGAATATTGTAATTGAAAGCTTCGCTGATAAAGAAAAATATACTATTTGGTTTAGAAATGAAAATATGTATTTGAAGAAAAACGATGAGCTGATTTCAATTGCACCAGAAATTATTTCGATTTTACATGCCGATACTGGTGAACCTATTTTAAACCCTTATTGTGAAATAGGCATGAAGGTTGCTGTAGTCAACTTCAGAGCGCCCGATATTTGGGCTAATGAAGGAATTAATGTTTTTGGCCCAACGTATTTCGGGATGAGAAATGAACAGTTTTATGAGATACAAAAGAAGCTTTATACTGATAAGTGACTATATGTTTTCAAGATAGCTGTAGGGAAAGCAAAGCTTCTCTACGGCTGTTTTATTACTGCTAGAGTATATTGCTGTTGCATATATTAATTGTAAAATATTATAAAATTATCAAAAAATTAAATTACAAATTTCCAGTAATGGTATATACTTGTATTATTCTATTCTAGGATTGTATTTATGGATGGGAAGGTAGTAACATGGATAAGTTTCTTCAATACGCTTTTATGTGTCACCGTTTGCCTGAAAGGTCATTTCACTGTAATGGGAAGCAGTTTCCGTTATGTGCGCGGTGTACAGGGATTATGGCAGGCTATGTCATTGGGTTGCTTATCTTAGCTACATACGGAAGGCTATCACTACTCCTTTCATTTGCTCTGATTATACCTATGATTGTGGATGGCACAGGGCAGCTCTTTCATAAGTGGGAGAGCAACAACATTCGTCGATTAATAACGGGAATTATGGGTGGCATTTCGATTGATTTTATTATAATCAATATCACAACTATATTCGTGAATTTGGGGAGAGAGTTTGGACGAGCCTTTTTTCTTTAAGCTTCCATACGTAAATATAAGTTTCTAAAAATACATATTAGGGAGGCATTAAATTATGTATTGTCCAAATTGTGGCGATCAAATATCAGCATACGCAGAGGTTTGTCCGAAGTGTGGTGTTAGAGTAAAGGAGACTTCATCTTCTGGTGAAGATAAACCGAACATTGCAGTTAATTTAATTTCTTTTTGTTGTATACCAATTCTAGGGATTGTAATGTTCTTTGTATGGAAAGATAATAAACCTAGAGCAGCTAAATCTGCATTAATTTGGGCACTTGTGTCAATTGTCCTTTGGTTTATCCTATCATTTGGTTTTGGATTATTAGGAGCTGTACTAGAAACAATGAATTATTAATTTTGATGTATCGTCCACTTTTTAAAGTGGACGATTTAATTCTTAATAAAGGTTGTGTTGTAACTTTAATTGTACACATTGTTCTAAGGTTATCTCAGATTTAGCTGAAATCTGTCCTAAATGTGGCGTAAGACAGTATACGATAAAGAATTATTTCAAGTAAAACTAAACGGCCTTAGCCCTACAGGGTTAAAGCCGTGTAACTCAGTTTATATTATTTCTACTATCTACTGAAAGGGTGCAGTACACTATTGGGGAGCACTTCATTTTAGATTGACTTGGTCCATTAAATTCCAGCAAGGACTTCAGTGGTAATGAAAGTTAGCTACGTTTTTTTCTGATAGTTGAACAAGAGAGATGTGATGTTATTGTAAATTATAAAACCACGAAAGTAATTGCTTCATTCATATTCTAAGAGTAACACCAGCATAGGTCTAACATAAATATGAACTTATTTAATTTTGTCTGATATTTCAAGGACAATTTCTTCATTAGGGTTTAACTGCTTCATCTCAACTATTACAGTTCCTTGCTCATGTGCTTCCACATATTCACTTAACATAATTGACTTTGGCTTTCCTTCAATATCATGATAATTTAGCATTAAACTGATTGAAATTTCTTCCGTTGAATACTTAATATTTCTTTTCTCACCCGGTGGTATTATATATATTTGTTCTTCTTCGGGTGAAAGCCAAATTGATTGTTCGGAAAATGTATCATTGTGTACTGTGATTTTTATATCTCCCCTAAAAATAAAACTTGAAGCAACATAAATTAGTACGGTCAATACTAAAGCTACAAAAAGAGCAGGTTTTAAATATTTCTTATTTTTCACGTTAACCCCCATTTGTTACTTATTATTTTTTCCCTACTGTATTGGTTGATCTTAGGGTCCAAGTTGAAATTGCCTTCATTTGATCAAAGCTGTAACCCATTTGACTGTCTGTTTTTATTCTTTGACACCAACCATTATCAACATAATATTGAACTCTAGTTAATATTGATGCTTCCGATGAATCGTAGTAAGTCTCTCCTATAACTCTACCAGCAGCATTATTTAGTAAATCCATACGCTTGTCTTCTGCAAATTGTGATGATGAAAGCCCATCTGGTTTTGTTGCTCCGTTTTCATGGGCATCAGTCCACATTTTAGTCTTGGCTATTACTTGTGAAACTGAACCTTTGCCTAATCGATAAAATCGTTGTACCAACAAAGCATTCCATGCAGTGTGACGAAAAGCATCTTGATTTCCTAAATAAGCACCGCTACTATATCTACTACCAGCTTCGTTGTTTGCCATTTTTGAAGATGTATATACCGCAGGTAAATCTGACGGATATTGTTTCGAGAGTGCTACCTCCTGTGAATTCATCCCTGTCGAACTTTCCAAAAGATCATCATAATAACCAAGAGGCTTGATATCAATTTGTTTTTTGTTATAAGTTTCAATATAAAATTCTGTAGCGATTTTATCTAATTCTTCCTCAGTTACATCAGGATTATTCTCTTTATAATCTACTAAAATATTGTATATATTATCTAGATCATCTTCAGTTAAAGATAAAATAATTTCATCGGTTAGTTTTGTTTGGACTTCTCCTCTATTAATTTCCTTTGCAAAACCTTGTGTATTAAAGGAAAAGAACATTAATACTACTAATAATAGCATTGTCATTCTCTTGAATCTCATTTTCATTCATCTCTAATTCTATCGTTAATAAAGTAACCTACAATATAAAACGATTGCTACATACCCCCCTTATTTGTAAGATTATAGGTTTATAAAAATTTTACCTTATATTCCTTATTATGTAAAATATTTATTTTTTTGGTATTATTAAAATTAAATTTCCCCCATGAACCTTTTATGCAATTTTATTTACTGTTGTTTCTATATTTTACTTTCAGTAAACTTTTTCGTTTTCTTTTCAACACTCTTCTGTTTTTTTAATCCAATTTAAAATAATCTATTTTATTAATATTGAAATAGATTTCAGCACAAACTCTCCTCTATCTATATATTCGATTTAGTTTGTCTATACAGCACCGAAAAGGGTTGTTTAATGGTTCCGAAGAATACTTTATCAAAATCTCTCATTATCTATAAATCCTTAGAGCCAAAACCCATTCCAAAATCAAAATAACATTACGTTTTTGGTGCTAAAATACATTCATAAAACAAGTTTTTTTGTAAAGAAATAGCCCTATTTAAAGTAGAGAAGTAGAATTCTATCGTTGCGAAAAATCATATTAAAAGGATGCATTTTCGCTAGACTACAAGTTTATATTTTATGATATTGTAGTCATAAGAATAATTTCAGGCAAAATAAAAAAGCCATTCCTACAGTCAATGGCCAGACACGGAATGACTTATCAACAAAATGCCTAACAAATCATACTGGAATATGGATGTCAGCTTAATTAATCATTGGTGCTGTTCCATTTTAAAGCTTAATGGAACAACCCCGATTCTTTTGATTTTTCCTTTAGTTTATCTGTCTGTTTATTTATCATTTCTTTTAAAAATCCACCTAGTACAAGTGCGATTAATCCAAAAAGTAAGAGAAATAATACGTCATACATTACCTTTTCCCAAATTATGCCTCCGACGGCTTCTCTCATTAGGCTAATTGCATACGTAAATGGTAGAAAAGGGTTAATTATTTGAAAGAATTCGGGCAATAGGACAACAGGATACGTTCCACCAGACCCCGCGATTTGAAGTACTAATAAAATAATCGCAAGTGCCTTCCCAACATCTCCGAAGACTGAAACAAGTGTATATACAATCATAATAAATACAAGACTGCAAAATAGCCCAAAAACAACAAACCAAAATGGTTCACTGATTTCCACAGGCAGTATAAAAATATTTCCTAATGTCACAATGATTGTTTGGAAAAATCCTATAGTCATGAACGTGAACATTCGACCAAAGTAAATTGTTCTACCTGAATATGCTTCATTTGGGTGAACTTCCGTGGATAGTAATGAAATTAACAACAATCCCCCGACCCATATAGAGAGCACCGTATAAAATGGGGTCATCCCAGTTCCATAATTCGGGATGGAGAATAATTTATACTCTTTCAGTACAACTGGCTCTGCAAAAAATCCTCGTTCTGCTTCAGGGTCATTTTGTAGCAGTTGGATGATTTCGTTAATATCGGCTTCTTCTTGTATATTTCTTAATCGATCTGCCAATTCATTCACTTTATCATTCACATATGGAAATTCTTTGCTCACATATCGGAGAGTCTCTTTTCCCTTTGATAAATTATTCGCTGTACGGTTCAGCATCTTTTCTACTTCAGGTATTGTTGATTGGATCGATAACAATATTTGTCTTGCTTGTGCTAGTGTTTTTTTTGCATTATTTACTTTTTCGTTTACAGCTGGTTTTATCCTTTCATTATAATCTTTCATGAATGTATCAATCTGGGAGTTGGCCATTTCTGTTTTTTCCGCAATGTTAGATAGCCATCCGTCAATTTTCTTTTGCCTGTCTTCTAGAAACGAATCTTGTTCATTCGCTTGTCCCTGTAGCTCGTATAAGTTTTGTTTAATCCGCTCTAATTCACTGATAATCGCGTTGATCCTTTCGTTGCCATTTGGTTCTTCACCATTCTCTTGCCCATTTGAATTAAGTTGAAGATGAGTAAGAATATTTGAAATGTTATCAATTGATTGGAGCGAGTTATTTACTCTTTCATTGATAACATCATTTATTTGATTTCCTTCAGGATGGTTTAAAATCGCAGTATCAATATTTTTTACAAAGTTATTTGTGTCTGCCAATACACTTTGTATTTTGACTAATTCCTTATCAATTTGCGGTACAATTTCATCCATACGTACCTCAGCTTCTTGTAAAAGGTGGGACGTATTATCAATTATTTGTATACCATTGGATGAGGCATCACTTACTTTTGGAATTACTCCTTGTGCTTGATGAATAAGCTTTTCAGCATACTCTGCATCCTTCGTCGTGTCATTAATTATTTTATAAATTTCTGGTAGATTTTCTTCCATTGTAAAAATATAGCTTTCAAACTTTTCAATATCTGGTAAATTCTTCTCTAATTCGATCCCTATTTCATTAAACAGTTCAAAGATAATCCCATTTACAGTGGATATAAAATTATTGCTGATTTGTTGGACAATCACACTTGCACCTTTTTCCGTAATTTTAGGTGCAATCGCGTTAAGCTTTTCATTCACATAGTATTCAACATTAGCTTTTTCGGGGTTGTCACTGATGACTGAGCCTAATCTCTTTGAAAAGTTTGAAGGGATTATAATTGCAGCATAATAATCTCCATACTTTAGCTTGTCTATTGCTGTTTCACGATTAACAAAATGCCAGTCCATCGACTTATTTTCTTTTAATGAAGCGACAATGTCATTTCCTACATGAATGGACTGGTCACGCACAACGGTCCCTTTATCTTCATTTACTATTGCTATCGGAATTTGATCTGTTTGACCATAGGGATCCATTGATGCTTCAATATTAAGCCATGCATATAGCGATGGTAAGAGGATTAGTCCACCGATTAATACAGCTGCAACCCAGTTTCTGCCGATATTTTTTATATCATTTAAATAGAGAGTCCAACTTGCTTTCACATTTTATCATCCTTTAAGAATGCATTTTCATAATACAGTTATTTTGTCGTCATTTACTTTTTTTATCCTAGTATTGAAGAAATGCGTGGATCTATTTCGGATTGTAAGATTGGAAAAGAGGAGAGGAGATTTTTGTTAAAAGTATTTTGAAGTGCTCGAAATAAAAGGCTTCATTTTCCCTTAAAACATTAATGGAGTCAAGTTGCTCGCTTATTAACGTTTTTTTTGTTTTAAAATGCTTTCATGCTTAATTGCAAAAAAACTAAATAACAAATAACTAAGAAATTTCAGAAAACTTCTTGCATCTCATTTTTATTCGTGTTAGATTACTAAATATATTTATGAAGCCTAGACTTCAAAATAGTTAAAAATAAAGGGGAGGCTTCCTCTAAACGATATGGGAACAATCAAAGAAAGAATTGAACAACATTATAATTCGTTATCAAAGTCGCAGCAAAAGGTGGCGAACTTTGTATTAAATAATCCTACGTATGTTGGGGTTCATTCTGCGGCAGAAGTTGGAAAGCTTGCGGGTACTAGTGAAACGACCGTTATTCGCTTTTGCTATGCCATTGGTTTAAATGGCTATGCCCAGCTGCAAAAAGAGCTGACGATGTATTTATTTGAGAACAACACCAATAGCACATTAGGAAATTATGTTTCATCCAAAGAAGAGCTTTTCAAGGAACAGCAGCTTTGTGAAAAGGTGATGGGGCAAACTAGTGCTGAAATTGTCAGAATTGCTAAACAAATAGATCTGGATCAATTTCATGAAACGACGAAAAAATTTCATGAAGCAAAAAACATCTATCTAGTCGGGGAAGGTGCTTCAAGTTTTGCAGCTCAATGGTTTCAGTTTACTTTAAATATGCTTCGCCCGAATGTGAGGCTTGTTCAAACAGAAACGGGCATGCTTATTCGAACACTACAGGAAGTAGATGAAACATCACTGGCCATCGTTATTTCATTGCATCGCTATTATAAGGAGCCTATTCAAATTACGGAGGAATTCGTAAAGCGTGGTGTTTATACAGTTGCGATTACAGATTCAAATGTTGCACCGATTCATGCATTTGCAAATGAATCATTTGTTTTGCAGCAAACCGAGTTATCGACAATTGATATGATGCCTGCTCTTATTTCATTTTTAAATACACTCGTAGTAGGCATGATGTCTCATGACGTAGAGTATTATAATCAACAACGTGTAAAATTTGATGATTTCCAAAATAGTTTTATTGCAAATCGATGGAGTTGATGAATATGCAAGAACAACAATTAATTGAACGTATGCAAAAGGTGTTTGAGCATTTACATGCAAACCCAGAAGTGAGCTGGGCAGAAACAAATACCACAGCTTACTTAGCAGCTTTACTTAAAGAAGAGGGTTTTAAGCCGCATACCTTTGAAGATATGACAGGCCTCTACGTTGATATTGGGGAAGGAGTACCGAAAGTTGGATTCCGTACTGATATCGATGCATTATGGCAAGAAGTTAATGGTGAATTTAAAGCAAATCACTCATGCGGACACGATGGACATATGACAATGGCAATCGGTGTGGCACTTTTACTAAAGGAAAAGAAAGAATCATTGCCAGGAGCTGTTCGACTAATTTTCCAGCCAGCCGAAGAAAAGGCGGGCGGAGCAAAAGCCATCGTTCAAAAAGGGATTGTCGATTCATTGGAATATTTATTTGGCGTACATGTTCGTCCGCTAGTAGAGCTCCCAGATGGCGTCCATTCACCTGCATTATATCACGGTGCTGCAAAGCTCTTTACAGGCACGATTACAGGAGTGGAAGCGCACGGTGCACGGCCTGAACAAGGAATAAATGCAATAGAAGTAGCAGCTGCTTTAGTTGATGCTTTGAAGCGCATTTGGATTAGTCCAGCAGAGTCGGGTTCAATTAAAATGACACAACTTCAAGCAGGGGGTACATCTACAAATATAATTCCAGGCTCTGCAACATTTAGCATTGATACACGTGCACAAACGAATGAAACGATGGATGCCTTAACGAGAGGTTTTGAAAAGGCAGTCAAAGCAGTGAGCACATTATATGGCGCAACGATTTCAACTAATGTAGATGCACATATTGTCGCTGCTCAAGTTCATAATGATGCAAAAGCGATAATGAAGCAGGCGATTATTGAAACGGTCGGCCAGGAACATTGTGCATCTGATGTTATTACGCCAGGGGGAGAGGATTTCCATTTCTATTCCTATTCAAGACCACATTTAAAAACGACTATGCTTGGTCTCGGATGCGGCGTTACACCAGGACTTCATCATCCACAAATGACTTTTAACAGACAGCAGTTGCCTGTTGGGGTGCGCATTATTACTAGAGCACTCCTTATTGCATTACAGCAAGTAGAAAGAAGAGATTAAACATGATAGTGATTAAAGAATTAACAACAATAGAAGAAATGGAACAAGTTCAACAGCTTGAAAAACAAGTATGGGGTATTGAACCTATTCCAACTCACCAAACTTTAACAGCTGTGAAAAATGGCGGCATTATGGTTGGGGCCTACGATGGCGAAAAGCTAGTTGGTTTTAGCTACGGTTTTACAGGATTTAAAAACGGCAAAGTCTACCTATGTTCACATATGCTTGGAATCGATGAAGCTTACAGGTCACAGAGAATAGGCGAACAGTTAAAGCAAGCACAGCGTGAAATTGCTATTGCAAAAGGCTATAACAGCATGCATTGGACATATGATCCGCTGGAAACTCGCAACGGCTACTTAAATCTGACAAAACTGAACGGCATTTGTCATACATATATCGAAAATTGCTACGGAGAAATGCAGGATGGCTTCAATAAAGGGTTGCCATCTGACCGCTTTGAAGTACATTGGCATTTAACAAGCGAGTATGTTGAAAAGCAAATTGAACCAATTATTGAAAATCCTCAGCCACTCGGTGAAATCATTTTCGATGAAGCGGGTTTACCAACTTTAAAAATAGCAGCACTTGAAAACTTAACTGCGGACGCGTATTCATTGCCTGTACCTTTGGATTTTCAAAGCGTAAAAGCAACAAGTCAGGAACATGCGGTGCATTGGCGAATGGAATCGCGTAAAGTATTCCAAGCAGTATTTGCTGCAGGCTTCACGGCCGTACGAATTCAAAAGAACGAACATTGGAACGACTATATTTTTGTTAAGAAAGATACATTAGCACTTGGAGGGTACTAATATGAAAATTACTGAAATTACAATTCGTCATTTACAAATGAAGTTAAAAGCACCGTTCACAACAAGCTTTGGTACATTTACAAATAAAGATTTTTTACTTCTAGAAGCTAAGGATGAAGACGGTACAGTTGGCTGGGGGGAATCGGTTGCATTCCACGCACCTTGGTACAATGAAGAAACTTTAAAAACGAACTGGCATATGTTGGAGGACTTTTTAATCCCACTCATTTTAAATAAAGAAATTTCCCATCCAGATGAAGTAAATGAAATTTTTGAGCCAATCCGCAAAAATAATATGGCGAAATCAACAATTGAAGGTGCTGTTTGGGACATTTATGCACAACAAACGAATCAATCGTTGGCATCTGCACTTGGCGGCACAAAAGACAAAATCGAAGTAGGAATTAGTATTGGTATTCAAAAGAGCATCGATGATTTAGTAGCTCTTGTAGATGAGTATGTAAAAGAAGGCTATAAACGCATTAAAGTAAAAATTAAGCCAGGCTGGGATATAGAAGTTATGCGTACATTGCGTGAAAAATTCCCGGATGTTGCTATTATGGCGGATGCAAACTCAGCTTACAGACTTGAAGATGCAGAACTATTAAAGCAATTAGATGAATTTAACTTAACGATGGTTGAACAGCCTTTAGCATCTGACGACATTATTGACCATGCAATTTTGCAAAAACAAATGACAACGCCAATTTGCTTAGACGAGAGCATCCACTCTCTTGAGGATGCGCGTAAAGCAGTAGAGCTTGGTGCAACGAAAATTATCAATATTAAAATTGGTCGTGTTGGTGGTTTAACAGAGGCAAAGAAAATCCATGACTACTGCGAGTCTAAAGGTATTCCTGTATGGTGCGGCGGTATGCTTGAGTCAGGCATTGGACGTGCACATAATGTTGCATTAACTACATTATCAAACTTTATTTTGCCTGGAGATACAGCAAGTTCTAACCGCTACTGGGAAAAAGATATTATCGAGCCGGAAGTTGTTGCAGAAAACGGCTATATTCATGTACCGCAAACAGCGGGTATCGGCTACAAAGTAAACGTAGAAACAATTGAATCTTATACGGTTGATAAGAAGACATATAAATAATGAAGTTTCCTTAGGACCAACACTATGTTGGTCACTCATACGTTGCCACAAAAGTAGTTTTGCGACGAGTAACCGCGTGGCGTTCTTAGTCTGAGTTCATTCATTACATTCATTGGAGGTTAAACCTCCAATGAATGTAGATAAAGATGCTTAAGGGAAAATCGACGCTTATTTTGTCAGAATTTTTAAATTATTTAAATAAAAAATATAGCAGGTGAATTTATGAAGAAAAGTTTACAAATTGGTGGTGCATTTGTCGGACTGATTGTTGGAGCTGGCTTTGCATCAGGTCAAGAAATTATGCAGTACTTTACGAGCTTTGGAATTATGGGTATTGTGGGCGGAATCGTTGCAACAATCGCCTTTGCTTTTTTAGGAATGACGTTGGCACAGCTCGGTTCAAAACTGCAAACAGCATCACATAAAGGGGTTATTTACTATATTGGTGGTCGATATATTGGGGCAGTGTTGGACTTCCTTATTACATTCTTCCTATTTGGAGTGGCAGTCGTAATGTTTGCAGGGGCAGGCTCTACATTTAATCAAATGTTTGGGATCAGTCCAATGGTAGGAAGCATTATTATGGTTGCATTAACTATTGGAACACTTTTATTAAATTTAAAAAATATATTAAACTTAATCGCAATTATTACCCCATATTTAATGGTCGTTATTTTCATTATCTTAATCTACTCTTTATTTACGATGGATATTTCGATTTCAGAGGCAAATACAATTGCTCAAAATCAAGCAAGTGCAGCTTCCAACTGGTTTATGGGTGCATTGCTATATGTATCTTATAATATTGCAGCAGGAGCAGCCCTTTTAATCGTAATGGGCGGTACTGAAAGAAATAGTAAAGTAGCTGGTGTTGGTGGCATTTTAGGTGGCGTTATGCTAGGGGTATTAATCATTTTAATCAACTTAACGATGTTTGTGAAATTAGATGTTGTTGATGGTGTAGATATGCCTACGCTGGAACTAGCGAAACAAATCCATCCAACAGTTGGCGTATTAATGGCCATTGCCCTTCTTGGGATGATGTACAATACAGCTGTAGGGATGTTCTACGCATTTACCGTGCGATTTGTTGCACCAGATCATAAAGTATTTAAGCCAACAGTTGTCGTTGTAGGTTTAGTCGGGTTTATTGCAAGCTTAGTCGGCTTTACGACATTAGTTGGAAAAGTTTATTCAACAATGGGATATCTAGGCTTTGCATTAATCATTGCAATCGTGATTGCGTGGATCCGTAGAGATAAAAAAAGAAGTAGTTTCATAGTTTTATAAATAAATATAGAAAAGCATTCGGAATGGGACATTTCGAATGCTTTTTATCATAATAAAAAGTGGATTAGACTAGTTTATATAGCTTCAATTATTCAAAACATTATGATGAGACTGCTTACTTTTTGTTTGAAACAGTTGACTCGAAAACTGTTTTGCTATTGCTCCAAAAGAGCTTTTTTTTAAGTATTGATATATCTTTATAGGTGTTAAAGCATTACATCTCCACAATTTGGTCCAAGTGTTTGACCAGTGTAAATATTTCCATCCGGTTCAGCAGCTAAAAAGACAGCTGTTGGAGCAACTTCGTATGTTTGTCCAAAGCGTGGGAGAGCAAGCTCTGCTTTTTTATTTTTTTTCCAACTTTCGTCGATTCCGGCTACTAGTTCAGTTTCTATTGGACCCGGTGCAATGCAGTTAGCTGTAATGCCGTATCGACCCAATTCAATAGCTATAGATTTAGTAAATCCTATTACACCAGCCTTTGCCGCTGCATAATGGCTTAATTCATATCCACCTTTTTGCCCGATTTGAGAGGCAATATTAATAATTCTTCCAGATTTTTGTTTAATCATTTGATTCACTACAGAACGTGTAGTTAAAAAAACAGATTTTAAATCTAAATTAATCATTTCATCCCAGGTATCTTCGGTCATATCCTGAATGAGTGCTTGTGTTAGGATGCCTGCGTTGTTAACTAAAATATCAATTTTTCCAAACTCTTCTAAAGCAGTACTAGTTAGCTTATTAATGGTTGATTGGTTTGTAATATCACCGTCTATTAGAATAGTTTTTTGATTAAATGCACTAAATTGTTCTTCTACTAATTTCTGCTCTTCATTAGTTAATTGAAAAGTGTTTAAAATTAAATGAGCACCTTCTCGAGCATAAGCTAATGCAATTTCTTTTCCGATTCCTCTATTTGCACCAGTTATGATAGCAACTTTACCTTCTAGACGCATCTAACCCCTCCTAAAGTTAATTTATATTACACTAATATTTAGATACTAGAATGTTATCTTCATTTACTGTTTCTGTTGTTTCTTCTTTTCTTAAATCATTAATGATAATCCAATCGCGATTAGCAGAAGTACCTAAGTAGTCATCAGAGAAATTAGATTCAACTTCTGCTTGGGGGTATTTCTCTAAATACCAGAATTTCATAAGACTATAGTATAGTACTACTGCTAATGGGAATCCTACTAGGTACATATATTCTAAGAAATAGATAGCAACAGCACTTGCTACTAACCAAGAAATCATGCCAGCCCAGTTAATTCCTTTATTATAACGATATTGACCTTTTGGATTATATAAATCTTTTACATTTAAACGACGTTTACGAATAATATAATAATCACAAATCATAACACCAGCTAATGCCGACATTGTTGCACCATAATATCCCAAGAAGTTGGATAATTGATCTAAGATAGCCCAAGGTTGGAATAACGTTCCGATAACACCAGCTAAAACAATTCCCCATGCATAAGAGAAATTCCATTTAGCACCAGCATTAACAAATGTTAATGAAGCTGGAATTAGGTTTGCAGCTGAGTTTGTAGACCACTGAGCTAAAACAACCATCAATAAAATTACAACCATTAACCAACCTGTTGCAATTTCTTGTACTACTTCTATAGGATTCCAATTACCTGTTGCTAAGAAACTTACTGCTCCAATAACCCCCATGAAAGTTTGGACTGTTGGCAATGCTAATAGATGTGGAATATAGCTGTTTTTGTTTCGTTTAAACCATCTTTTCTCATTAGTTGGTGCTTTCAAATAACGTGTAATATTTGGTATATCAACTGCTAACAAGGACCAGAAACCCATGTTGGCAGCCATAATATACATCCATGTTGTTTGATTAGATGTACCTTCGTAAGTGAAAATATTTAGATTCGCCTCTTTTGCAATACCGTTAATTTGGAAGAATATCCAGATTGAAATTAAAATAATGCATGGAGCTGCTATTACTGCAAAACGGTCTACAGCCTTAATTCCTGCAGCTGTATTAATTATTTGTACTGCTGCAAAGACTACATACCATAAGAACCATGAGTCAAAGCCAGTGATGCTTGCAAATATATAATTTATAGCTGTAGATCCTAAATAGGTTTGTATACCAAACCAAATACAAGCTACTACCCCTTTACTTAGAGAAGGGAATTGTACACCTGTAATTCCAAAAGGAGCACGTAAATATGCAGAAAATGATAGTCCGTGTTCTACACCAATATCTCCTGTTAGACTGGCAACGATAGCTATTAATAGATTAGCAATGAAAATTGCCCCGGCTAGTTTCCATAATGACATTGATTCAATCCCGTTTGCACCAATTTGGAATGTCGCAATGATTACAGCCATACCGACCCAAATATTTAAAAACCCAAACCCACTAATAATTCGATCTTTTTTTAGTGTAGGGACTATATCTTTTGTTATTAAAGAGTTTTTTTCCATTTACATTCCTCCTAATTATTTAAATTTATTAAACTCACTGATTACTAATGGAATATTTAAATCTCTTAAATAAGGAATAGTTCTTCTTTGCTCCTTTACTAGAGATAAATCTATTTCAGCAATTATAATTTCTTCATCATCTAAAGCTTCTGCAAGTATTTTTCCTGTTGGATCAATAATCCTACTGTGGCCCCCAAAAGTGGTTTCATCTTTTTCGGTACCAATACGATTAGCTGCAATCACAAAACAACCATTTTCTAAAGCTCTTGCTCTTGTAGCGATATCCCAAGCATATAATCGGGCATTGCCAAATGCTGATGGATAGATTAATAAATTAGCGCCCTGTAGTGTTAAAATCCGTGCACCTTCAGGGAATCCAACTTCATAACAAATTTGTAGACCAATATTGAGGTTTTCAATTGAATAAGTTTGATAATTTTGTCCTTGTGCGAAACGTACATTTTCTTGGTCCCATAAGTAAATTTTCCGGTAGGAGCACTGTAACCCACTTTTATCAACGATTACAGCTGTATCATATAAAACACCGTCAACAATACTTTCTTCAGTTATACAGGAAACCAAAATAATATCTAATTCTTTAGCTATATTTTTCATCCAATCTATCGTATCTCCAGGAAACCTTTCGGCTAACTCCAAATCTTTCTCTTCAACACGATAGCCTGTACTAAATAATTCAGGTAAAACAATCAGTTTAGCTTGCTTTTTGGCGGCATTTGTAATAAGGGAATAGGCTTTATTTAAATTTTCTTCTTTGTTACCAAGTACACAGTTCATTTGAATAGCTGCGACTTTAAAAATATCTTTTTTCATACAGTCTCCTTCATCTGCTTGCAACTTTTAAAATGTAATAATTGGTTTAATGATATTATCATCTGCATTTTCAAATATTTGATATGCCTCCAAAATATCATCAATATGGAATCGATGAGTGATCATAGGGGTGAGATCAATCCTATTTTGAGAAACAAGAGTCATTAATTGCGACATACGTTCGCGCCCCCCTGGACAAAGTGTTGTAATTATTCTATGGTCGCCCATTCCTCCAGCGAAATGTTCAATAGGAATTTGAATATGGCCAGAATAAATGCCCACACTTGAAATACAGCCGCCTCTACGGATAACTTTTAAAGCATTTTGGAATGTTTCTTCTTTACCTAATGCTTCGATAGCAACATCGGCACCTTTACCATCTGTTATTTTCAATATCTCTTCTACAGGATTGATTAAGGAATAGTCTAAGACAATATCAGCCCCCATTTTTTTGGCTAAATCAAGTCTTTTTTCATTTCCATCAATTGCTATGATTTTACTGGCACCTTTTAAACGAGCACCGGCTATTGCACACAAACCAACGGGACCACAAGCAAATACAGCTACAGTATCACCGATTTGAATATCCGAATTTTCAGCAGCAGCAATTCCAGTTGAACCAATGTCAGTTAGAAGTAAAACTTCTTCGTCGCTTAAATTGTCTGGAATTTTTGTAATATTATATTTGGGATAAGGCATTATAAAATATTCTGCATGAGTACCATCCACTGTATTTCCTAAACGCCAACCTCCAGGATTTGAAAAATCATTGTTAGGACCAATACATTGTGAAGGCAGGTTTTTTTGACAGTAGTAACATGTTCCACATGGTGTACATGACCCACTCATAACACGATCACCGACATCGATTCCTTCTACACCTTCACCTACTTCATAAACAATCCCCACATGCTCGTGCCCGAGTGTTCGATTAGGTTCAACTGGATGTTCGCCATGGACGATATGAATGTCTGTTCCACAAATTGTTGTAGCAGTAGTTTTAATCACAACTTCTCCAGGTTTTGCTTTAGGAATCTTTTTGTAAACAAGCTCTAAATTACCTACGCTTTTAAATATTGTAGCTTTCATATACCCTTCAGGTGCATTTACATCTTTTTGAACAGGGGTAAGTTCCGTAAGTTGAATCATAGTAATTTCTCCTTTTTAAAAATTTTCTAAAAATTTTAATAATGATTATCTTAAGGGAAAAAAATTTTTTGAAAACTTTTTTATTTATTTTTTTTTCAGATATGCAAAGTTGCATAAAACAAAAACAATCTATGCAAAATTGCATAGATTGTTTTTGTTTGGCAGGAATAATGTGAGTACCACCTATATTATTTTATTTCGATATTTAATTTTGAAATCTTTCTACTTATAGTAGATTGGTTTACTTCTAATGCTTTTGCTATTTCTGTAGTGGATCTAAATTTTAGAGATGCTAATTTTAAGAGGTTTTTCTCTGCTAATTCAATACATTCCTTTAAAGGAATTATTTCATGAACTTGAACAACTTTCTCAGATTTACTCTCAGAGTTGGGGAGTAAATTTAATAATTCATGGGAGATTTCTTCTTTTTCACTCATAACAATTAAACGTTCAATCAGGTTTTTTAACTCTCGAACATTTCCTGGCCAATTATAGGATTCTAAAGTAGTAGCAATTTGTGGAGAGAGATGTTTATTGGTTCCGTATTTTTGATTAAATTGAGAGATGAAAAAATTAGCAAGTGGTAATATATCTTCTTTTCGTTCACGTAGTGGGGGCAACGTAATCGGAATTACGTTTAATCTATAATAAAGGTCTTCTCTAAATTGCCCTACTTTAACGGCTTCTAAAAGGTTTTTATTTGTAGAAGCGATGATCCGAACGTTAATGGAGATAGGCTTAGTACTCCCAATCCGATTAATTTCTTGTTCCTGAAGAACCCTTAACAACTTCACTTGAAGAGTATAGGGGATTTCTGCTATTTCATCGAGTAATACAGTACCGTTATTAGCAAACTCAAATAACCCAATTTTACCTTCAGTTGCACCTGGAAATGCTCCTTTTTCATAGCCGAATAATTCATATTCCAATAGACTCTCTGGAATTGCGCCACAGTTTATTTTAATAAATGGCTTATCTCTACGGTTACTTAGCTCATGAATATAGTTTGCGAAATCTTCTTTTCCAACACCAGATTCTCCAAGTATTAAAAGTGTTGCATCTACTTTAGCTACTCTCTTTGCTAAATCTAAATAAGGCTCCATTGTTTTACCTTGATAAATATTTTTCCGTTCATCATTAATAGTTTGTTGAAGCTGAGCAATCTCCAACTGATAATCTTCTACTAGAGACTTCATTTGTTCGATTTCTTCTTGAAGTAACTCTATTTCTGTTATATCTCTAGAAGCATTTACTACGCGTATAATATTTCCATTATCATCCTTTATTGGTGTACCGATAACTAACAGTCTGCGATTTTTTTTAGTTGTTTGTATAGCAGAAATTTTTTCTCCTTTTTCTAATACTAATCTTGTTATTGAAGGGGTATATACCCCTTGTTTTTCTAAGTCAATAACATTTCTCCCAATTAAATTATCAGCTGTCTCTCCCCAAAAGTATTTACAAGCAGAACTTACTCTTAAAGTATTGCCTTTATTATCTGAAACATATAAAACGTCATAAGAACTTTCAAAAAGTGCCTTTAAATCTTCGCTTTCTTCTTTATATATTTCGTAATCTTTTTGTATAGGGATATTTGTATCAAAGTAGACAATGACTTCTAAAACTTCACTTTTGTCATTTTTTAATGGAACATAATAATAACGATATTGAGATTGTTCAATTTCTATCAATTGAGTTATAGGGGATGCTTTTCTAAAAACTTCATCTAGGAAAATATCCATTTTTTCTGGAGTTATGAACTTCGGATTTTTTTTTAAGGCTTGTTGGGCTACATTATTGAGATGTTTAAGTTTATGGTGACGATTAAAGATGAGAACTGATATGGGGATTAGATTTAAATGTTTTTCAATTTCGGTTGTAGATAAATTGGAAATAGAATTTAGCATATACATCCTTCCTTCACTAATTATATTTTCAATATTATATAATTCAGAAAAATCAAAAACAATGTTCAAAATTGCATAGAAGTTATGCGAATTTGCATAATTTATTATTTTTTCTGAAAGATGATTGACTAATAATCAAAATGAATATTAGGATTAATTATCAGAAAATTATATTTCTTTAAATATTTTTTTGTAGGAGGAGAATGATAGTATGAGTAAAAAAGAGATTTTAGTAGCTTATGGTGTAGATGTAGATGCAGTAGCAGGATGGTTAGGATCATATGGAGGAGAAGATTCACCGGATGATATTTCACGTGGTTTATTTGCTGGGGAAGTAGGATCAATCCGTTTATTAGATTTATTTGATAAATATAATTTGAAAACAACTTGGTTTATTCCTGGTCACTCCATTGAAACGTTTCCAGAGCAGATGAAGGAGGTTGTAAAACGCGGTCATGAGGTAGGGGCCCATGGTTATTCTCATGAAAATCCGATTGCAATGACACCTCAACAGGAAGAAGAAGTACTTTTAAAGTCAATCGATCTTATTACAGAGCTTTCTGGCAAAAGACCAACTGGCTATGTGGCACCTTGGTGGGAGTTTTCAACTGTAACAAATGAGTTATTGCATAAGCATGGTATTAAGTATGACCATAGTTTAATGCATAATGACTTTACACCATATTATGTTCGAATAGGAGATAAGTGGACTAATATTGATTATACTAAAAAAGCAAGTGAGTGGATGCAACCATTAGTAAGAGGAAATGAAACAAATTTAATTGAAATACCAGCAAACTGGTACTTAGATGATTTACCACCAATGATGTTTATTAAAAAATCACCTAATAGCCATGGATTTGTAAATCCGCGAGATATCGAAGAAATGTGGAGAGATCAATTTGATTGGGTATATGAAAACATGGACTATGCAGTCTTTACAATGACGATTCACCCTGATGTAAGCGGTCGCCCACAAGTTCTTAAAATGCACGAACGTTTAATAAATTATATTAACTCACATGAAAATATTCGTTGGGTAACATTTGATGAAATTGCAGATGACTTTGCTAAACGCAATCCACGTAAAGATACTGTAACTATATAACGTTATAATCCGCCTACCTTTTGGAAGGCGGATTAATGCTTTAAAGGAGATGAAAATATGTGTATTCTATGCAGCGATTTTATTACACAAGTTCACTGGACAGATCAAAGAAAAGAGTCAACTAATGGTGAAGTTATAATAGGGGAAGGACAACGTGAACGCCAAAGAGAACGATTAAAGCGTATACAATTATGTAATGAAATTTTAACATTATATAAATTAAAAATAAGAGATTGGAATGGTAGTAAATTTATATTAGAGGATGCAAAAGGAAATACCCGGATTGTGCATGATTTAGGTGTTTTATGGCATGACGTTCAAGAGTTAGTAGGAAAGGCTATTAATCCTTTGGATGAGTATTTGATTTCAACAATGAAAAATAAAAAGGGGTGAAACAATGAGTGAGTATAATGGAAAAAAACCTGTAACTGTTATAACAGGTTGCTTAGGAAGTGGGAAGACAACTTTAATTCAAAAAATATTATCTAACAAAGAATCTAAAGAAGATTATGCGGTTATTGTAAATGAGTTTGGACAAGTCGGATTGGATCATCACTTAATAAAGCGAGTAGAAGAGAGAACTGTTTTATTGAATGGTGGTTGTATTTGCTGTAATTCTCGTGAAGATTTAGAGGAAGAGTTGAAAGATTTATTATATGCTGATGAAAGTGGTAAAGAAACTTTTGATCGAGTGATTATTGAGACTACAGGTTTAGCCGACCCAGCCCCGATTCTATTTACAATAATGTCAAACCCATTATTGCAAAACCGCTATGTTGTAGATTGTGTAATTACTACAATAGATGCGAAGAATGGAAAAATACATTTAAAAAACAATCCAGAAATTTATAAACAACTTTCAGTTGCTGATAAAGTTATTGTAACGAAAATAGATATTGCATCTGAAAAAGAAATAAATGAATTAGTTGCTAATGTAAAAGGAATTAATCCAACTTGTGAAATTATTTATTCTAAAAATGGAGATGTTAATCCAGATATCGTTAAATTAAACAAATCATCTATTGGCATTTCTAATATAAATGTAAATGAAACTTCTAATACAAATCATTATTCAAACGATATTCAATCCATCTCTTTTACTTTCTCGAAACCATTAAATTGGGTAGCTTTTGGATTATGGTTAAGTATGTTGCTTCATGCGGAAGGTGAGTCTGTTTTACGTGTTAAAGGATTATTGGATGTAGGAGAAGAAGGTCCAATTGTTTTGAATGGAGTTCAGCATATAATTCATCCTCCTCAACACTTAGATAGTTGGCCTATGGGAGAGGATGTTTCACATATTATTTTTATTTTACGTGGAATTAGTATGGAAACACTAAGTGAATCCCTTTTTACCTTTCAAAAATTCTTGGATACAGAAGTATCAGTTTTAGAATATTTAAAAGTATAAAGATATATTGGAATCTGATTTGATAAAAACGAGAGTTGCCTAGCTGATAGGGTTTTGGCTTACTCTTGTTATTAATTGGCATCCGCATAAAAAATCCCATGCGCGTAAAAACAGCAGTAAACCGCGTAAAAAGTAATCAAACTCGCGTAAAAGAAAAACGCAACCGCGTAAATAGAGCAAGAAATCGCGTAAAAAATGCAAAGCGCGTAAAAACAACAGCAAACCGCGTAAAAAGTAATCAAATTCGCGTAAAACAAAACAAAATCACGTAAATAAAACGAGAAACCGCGTAAAAAATCCAAAGCGCGTAAAAACAGCAGTAAACCGCGTAAAAAGAAATCAAACTCGCGTAAAAGAAAAACGCAACCGCGTAAATAATCAAAAAAAACGCGTAAAAGCCCACGCGCGTAAAAACAACAGCATACAGAGCAAAAAAATAACCTAACTGCTCCTAACCACATATAAGGAGCAGTTTTTCAATTTCTAAGCTCTTTATTTATTTTCATTAGTATTGCACATACCCTAGTTGAAAAGAGATAGCTCGGGAGGCATCTAATATTTTTTCAGCTAATTCCTTATCAATTCTCTCCATTGTCACTCGTGTACTAGGCCCGGAAATACTGAAGCTTGCAATAATTTTTCCGGAAAAATCATAAATAGGAGCAGCAATGCATCGAATGCCTTCTTCATTCTCAATATTATCAAGTGCATATCCGGATTTTCGAATAGCACTAATTTCTTGAAGTAAATCATCGGGTGTTAAAATAGTATAATCTGTTCGTTTAGTAAATTGTATTCTTGAAATCACTTCGCGTAAAGCTTCGTCATCTTTTCCTGATAACAGCATTTTCCCAACACCAGTGCAGTACATTGGAGCGCGGCTGCCTATACGAGAATACATTCGTATTGTTTGGTTGCTTTCAATTTTATCGATATATACTACCTCTTCATTTTCTTCCACACATAAGTGCACCGTTTCATTAATCTCATTAGCTAACTTTTCTAAGAAAGGCTTAGCAGCAGGGATTAAACTTGAATTACTCAAAATATTACGCGTTAAATATAATGCTCGATAACTTATGTAATATCGATCAGTCTCCATATCTTTCTTTACATATTGCAACTCAATTAGTGTCGCGAGTAATCGATGAACGGTACTTTTTGATAATCCAGTTTCAGATGCCAATTTTGTAATTTGCATACCATTTGGATGCTCAGATAAATGTTCTAATATGATAAAAGCACGTTCAATAGATTGTACGGTTGCCATTCTATTTCTCCACCATTTCTAATATTTTCGTAATCCTTAACAATCATATTCGAAATTCTATAGATTTGTAAATGAAATGTCAAAACGTTAATAATGATTGTCGAAATTTGCGGAAAAATCATTTTTTTCTTGTAATTGATAATTTTTGTGCATATAATGTTTATAAAACGGAACAAGGTTCTACTATGTGGAACGTTTTTTGTTTCTGATAACGCTTTCTTTTAAACCAAGGGGGAGAAATTATGAAAATTGTTTATGCACATCACCCTGAAGATGTGAAACATTACACAACTGAGAAATTACGAGAAGAATTTTTAATGGAAAAAGTATTTGTTGAAAATGCTGCGACATTGCATTATAGCCATGTGGATCGAATTATTTACGGGGGAATTTACCCAATCGATCAAAAGGTTACTTTAGATGCAGGCAAGGAACTAGCCGCAAAGTATTTTTTAGAACGCCGTGAAATGGGTGTTATTAATATCGGTGGTCCAGGACGAATTCTCTGTGACGATGAGCTCTTTGAAATTGGACATAAAGAGGCACTATACATTGGAAAAGGTACAGAAAATTTATATTTCGAATCGATTGATTCTAGTAATCCAGCAAAATTTTATATAAATTGCTGCCCAGCCCATGCCAAATATCCAACATTAAAAATCGACCAGGAAAAAGCTATTAAGCGTCCTATGGGAACTGACAGCAATATGAATAAACGAGTGATTAACCAGTACATTCATCCTGATGTATTAGAAACTTGTCAATTAAGCATGGGAATGACTGTTTTAGAAGAGGGCAGTGGCTGGAACACAATGCCTTGCCATACTCACGAACGACGTATGGAAGTATATTTCTATTTTGATATGGAAGAAGACACGCGAGTGTTTCATTTAATGGGTCAGCCAAACGAAACTCGACATATTGTGATAGCAAATGAACAAGCTGTTTTATCACCTAGCTGGTCGATTCACTCCGGCATCGGTACAAAAAATTATACGTTCATTTGGGGAATGTGCGGAGAAAACTTAGATTTTGATGATATGGACCATGTTGAAATGAAGGATTTGAAATAAACACAAAAGGTGATGACTTATGAAAGTTATTATTTCTGATTGTGATCATGCAGATATTCAAATAGAACAAGATATTTTTAATAGAAATAATATTTTATATGAGCTGCAGCAAAATCAAACAGAAGACGATTTAATTCAAAATTGCAGTGAAGCAACTGTCATTATTAATCAGTACGCACCGTTTACTGAAAAGGTGCTCTCACAATTGCCTAATTTAAAATTAATCGTTCGCTACGGTGTAGGAGTTAACAATATTGATTTGACGGCGGCAACAAAATATGGAGTTCAAGTTTGCAATGTTCCTGACTATGGTACACATGAAGTTGCAGATCATGCTTTAGCATTAATGCTAGCGCTTACAAGAAAAATAACGAAAATGAATCGCTTAGTAAAAGATGGTGTATGGGACTATCAAGAGAGTATTCCCATCTATCGTCATAGCGAGCAAATCGTAGGTATTGTAGGTGTTGGGCGAATAGGTTCCGTGTTTGCAAAGAAAGTACATGCACTAGGATGTAAAGTAATTGCCTACGATATTTCGGAACAGCAAAAAAGACATGATTCTAGCTTATCGTTTATTGAATTCGTAGAGTTTGAGGAACTTATTAAGCAAGCTGATATTATTTCCATACACTGTCCATCAGATAATGCTATGAATCTATTTAATGGAAGCGTTTTCGAGAAAATGAAGCCTACAAGTTATTTAATCAATGTGTCAAGAGGTGGCATTGTTGATGAAGATGCCTTATATGAAGCATTAGCTTCCTACAAAATCGCGGGCGCTGCACTAGATGTCTCGGTAAAGGAGCCGATTAATTCAAACTCTCCTCTGCTGTCACTAGAGCAATTTATTTGTACACCGCATATGGCTTGGTATTCAGAACAAGCTGCTCAGGAATTAAAGAGAAAAGTTGCAGAAGAAGCAGTGAGATATGTGAAGAATGAGAAACTTCACTATCCTGTTAATAAAATTTAACTAAAACTCATATTGGAGGGGACCAAGATGAAAAAATCATACAAACAATTAATATTTTTAGGGGTTATGGCACTTGTTTTATCTATTTTAGCTGCTTGTGGCGGCGATGAAGGAGCAACTACTACTGAGGCGGAAGGAACTTCAAATGGTGAAGCTCAAGTATTAAAAGTTGCATTTAACCAACCGGAAAACCATCCGCAATATAAAGCGATGCAAGAGTTTGGCGAAAAATTAAAAGAACGTACAAATGGAGCATATGAAATCGAAATTTTTCCTAATGAATTGCTAGGTGCACAACGTGAAACGATTGAATTAGTACAAACAGGAACAATTGCAATGTCAATTGTTGCAGGTAGTTTACTAGAAAACTTCAATGAGGATTTTGCTGTATTTAATTTGCCATATGTATTTGAATCGGCTGAACATCAAATGTCAGTTTTAAATAATCAAGAGGTGGTAGGAGATTTATATTCTTCACTAAAAGATCAAGGAATATTTGTTGCTGGTGCATTCCATTCAGGAGTACGCAATGTATACAACAGTGAGAAACCAATTAATACACCAGAAGATTTAAATGGTTTAAAAATTCGTATTATCGAATCTGATACAAATATTAAAATGATGGAACAAATGGGTGGTACAGGTACACCAATGGGGCAAGGTGAAGTATATACTGCAATACAATCAGGCGTAATTGATGGTGGGGAAAATAATGAACTAATTTATGCAAACCTTAAACATGCTGAAATCGCACCTTACTATTCATATACAAAACATTTAATGTTCCCAGACTACCTACTTATTAATTCTCAATTATTTGATGGTATGAGTGAAGAACATCAACAAATTTTTAAAGAAGAATTGTTAGCGGCAATTGACCGTGAAGTTGAAATGTGGGATGAAGATGTTCAAAAAGCAATTGCAGATGCAGAGGCTGCAGGAGCAAAATTCAACGAAGTTGATGTAGAGTTATTCCGTAAAGCGACAGAATCAATTGTTCAAGAGAAGTTAACAACTGACAATGCAAAAGCGTTATATGAAAAAGTTCGTGAAGCAGCTAAATAGTAGTGGTGGTGATTTCATATGGAAACAACAAAAAAAGTGCTTGATAAAATTTTATCATCTATATGCGTCGTATTATTCGGCGCATTAGTTCTTCTTGTTACGTGGCAGGTTTTCACACGTTTTGTATTAAACAATCCAAGTGCTTTTTCAGAAGAATTAGCAAAATATTGTTTTGTATGGTTAGTACTATTTGGTACAGCATTTGTATTCGGAGAAAATGGACATATGCGCATTGAATTTATCCAAGATGCATTACCAGTAAAAATTAAAATGGTTGTTCAAATATTTATAGAAATAAGTATTATTTTCTTCTCCGCTCTTGTTTTACTATCTGGTGGTTTAACTATAACAAAATTGGCATGGGAGCAACTGTCTGCGGCACTGCAAATACCAGTCGGTTACTTATATGCAGTTATGCCGGTAAGTGGAATATTTATTATTTTCTATTGTATTTACAATATTTACACTATTTTGAAAAATAAAAAGCCATTGGAAGTTGTGTAATTACAAGAGAGGGGCAGTATAAACGATGATGTCTGCAGGGGTAGCAGCTTTAATTTTATTTGCAGGGGTAGCATTTTTTCTAATAATTGGTGCACCAATTAGTATTAGTGTTGGAATTGCGTCTATGCTGGCTATGTTTTCTATATTAGATCCGGCAAATGCTCTTCAAACTTCAGCACAGCGAATGTTTACAGGAATAAATTCATTTACGTTGCTAGCAATTCCTTTCTTTATTTTAGCAGGGGTTATTATGAATAACGGTGGAATTGCGATGCGTCTAGTAAATTTAGCTAAAGTTTTAACCGGTCGAATGCCAGGGTCATTAGCCCAAACAAATACTTTGGCCAATATGATGTTTGGTTCAATATCTGGTTCTGCTGTTGCTGCTGCTGCAGCGGTTGGCTCAACAATGGCACCAATGCAAGAAAAAGAAGGATACGATCGTTCTTTTAGTGCAGCAGTTAATATTGCATCGGCACCAACAGGTATGTTAATTCCACCGAGTAATACTCTAATCGTATTTTCTTTAGTAAGTGGTGGAACTTCAATTGCGGCATTATTTATGGCAGGATATGTCCCAGGTATTTTATGGGGAATAGCATGTATGATTGCTGCTTATGTAATAGCAAAGAAAAAAGGTTATAAAGGAAATGAAAGAGTTCCATTTAATGTAGCATTAAAAGTATTTATCGATGCCATCCCAAGTTTGTTGCTGATCATAATAGTAATTGGGGGTATTATTGGCGGTGTATTTACTGCAACAGAAGGTTCAGCAATTGCAGTAGTTTATTCATTGTTACTATCATTCTTTTATAAAACTATAAAATTAAAAGAATTGCCTAGAATTTTGATGGAGTCAACGCGTACAACAGCGATTGTTATTTTCTTAATTGGTGTTTCTACAATTATGTCGTGGGTAATGTCTTTTACTGGTATACCTAAGTTAATTGCCGATACCCTATTAGGCTTTACGGATAATATGATCGTTATTTTAATAATTATGAATATTGTTCTTTTAATCGTTGGTACTTTTATGGATCCAACACCAGCTATTTTAATTTTCACTCCGATTTTCTTACCAATCGTTACGCAGTTTGGTATGGATCCAGTACATTTCGGAATTATGGTTGTTTTCAACTTAAGTATTGGTACAATAACTCCTCCAGTAGGACCAGTGCTATTTATCGGAGCGCGTATAGCGAAATTGAAAATCGAACAAGTAATTCGTCCATTAATACCGTTCTTTGCAGTAACGGTCGGCGTACTTTTATTAGTAACATATATCCCGGAACTTTCACTATGGTTACCAAAGTTATTTGGCCTTATTAAATAACAATGTAATAGGCGCCCGAAGGTATAAGTGGTACTTTTGGTCGCCTTTCTATATCATGTAAGGCAATTTTATAAAGAGAGGGACGAAAAAGCATGAAAGCTATTGTTTATACAGCACCTAATAAAGTGGAGTGTAGAGAAGAAAATAAACCGAATGTGCCTAAAGGGTATGTTTTATTAAAAAACGCATATGCAGGAATTTGTGGAACGGATTTAAATATATTTGCAGGCACACATCCTCGAGCAAAAGCACCACTTATTTTAGGACATGAATTTTCGGCAACGATTGAAAGTGAACACCCTAAATACCCGATTGGAACAAAAGTAACGGTTAACCCTTTAATTAGCTGTGGCTCCTGCATTCCATGCACCACTGGACAATCTCATGTTTGCAATGATTTGAAATTAGTTGGTATTGATGTAGATGGTGGAATGGCAGAATATGTAGCGGTAGAAGAGGATAAAGTCATCCCATTGCCAGAAAATCTATCATTAGAGCTAGGCGCACTCTCAGAGCCTATAGCAGTAGCAGTACATGCCGTTAGGACAGCGAAGTTTTTAGTCGGAGATCGTGCGGTTGTTTACGGTGCCGGAACGATTGGCTTATGTGTGGCTTTAACACTACGAGCATATGGAGCATCAGAGGTAATCATTATTGAAGCGAATGAGCTTCGCCAACAAAAGGCTAAAGAATTAGGGTTTAAAACATTTAACTCTTTGAAAGATGATGTTATTAAAGAGTTAGCTAGTATTACAAATAATGCGGGAATTGATTATGTATTTGACTGTGCAGGTCATCCAGCGGTAATAAAGCAAGTAACAGAAATAGTAAAAGTACAAGGGACAATTGTTATTGTTGCAGCATATAAGAAGCCAACAGAAATGAATTTAATTCAAGGCATGTTTAAAGAGTTATCTATTCAATTTGTTCGGGTTTATACAAAACGAGATATTGAATTAGCGCTAAATTTATTGACGGAGGTTCCACAGTTCTCAGAAATTATTACACATGTTTTAAGTCCAGAACAAGCAATGGAAGGCTTCGAATTATTAACAACACCAACGAATGCTATTAAAGTATTATACGCATTTTAGGAGGAGACCGATGCACCGATTATTTGATTTGACTGGTAAAAATGCTGTGGTTACAGGCGGCAGCCGCGGATTAGGAAAGGAAATCGCACTAGGCTTAGCTGAGGCAGGAGCCAATGTAGCAATAATTTCAAGAGCGGAAAGTCCGGAAGTTGTAAAAGAGTTAGAGAAATTTGGTGTGAAAGCTGTTTCGATTGCTTTTGATATTAGTAATATTCAATTGCATAAAGAGCTTCTAAATATAATAGAAGAAAAGCTGGGGAAAATTGATATTTTAGTAAACAACGCGGGTGTTCAAAAAAGACATCCAGCAGTAGAGTTCCCTCAAGATGATTGGCAACATGTGATGAATGTAAATGCTAACGCTGTATTTAGCTTATGCCAAGTTTTTGGCAAGCCAATGTTAGAACGAGGGCAAGGAAAAATTATTAATGTAGCTTCTTTGTTATCATTCCAAGGTGGTATTACAGTTCCAGCCTATGCTGCAAGTAAAGGTGCTGTTATGCAATTCACAAAATCTTTAGCAAATGAATGGGCATCTAAAGGTGTCAATGTAAATTGTGTAGCACCTGGTTATATGGCAACAGATATGAATGAAGCGCTTATTAATGATGAGGTGAGAAGCCGCCAAATATTAGAACGCATCCCCGCTGGACGTTGGGGTACAGGGCAGGATATGCAAGGTGCTGTCATCTTTTTAGCATCCAGTGCTTCAGATTATATTAATGGTTTTACAATTGCAATCGATGGCGGCTGGTTAGGAAGATAACAACATATACTTAGGAATTTAGAGCTTCTATTAAGTAGAAAAGGAGAGAAGATATATGAGTTTTCATTTAGATTATTTTTCTTTAAAAGGAAAAACTGCATTAGTTACAGGAGCACGTACAGGGATTGGGCAAGCTATTTCGGTGGGGCTTGCAGCTGCTGGAGCACACCTAATTTTAGTTGGCCACCAAGATAATATGCAAGAAACACAAAATAAAATTACTGAATTGCAAGGCACTTATGAAACATTTTTAATTGATCTAAGCGATGTAGAAAATTTAAAATCAAATCTTCAGCCAATTTTAGATAAATATAAAATTGATATTTTAGTAAACAATGCAGGTATCATTTATCGTGAACCAGCTGCTGCACATGATGTACAACAATGGAATCGTGTGTTGGATGTGAATATTAATTCAGTATTTACCCTTTGTCAAACAATTGGTAATCAAATGATTGCTAATAAGTCGGGGAAAATTATTAATATTGCGTCGTTGTTGTCATTCCAAGGAGGCATTAATGTACCGAGCTACACAGCAAGTAAACATGCTGTTGCAGGATTGACAAAAGCATTGGCAAACGAATGGGCATCGCATAATATCCAAGTAAATGCAATTGCACCTGGTTATATTTCTACTAATAACACTGAGGCGCTTCGTAATGATGAAGAACGAAGTAAATCTATTTTAGAACGTATTCCAGCAGGACGTTGGGGTCAGGCTGATGATTTAGCAGGAACGGCAGTATTTTTAGCATCCCGTGCCTCAGATTATGTATCTGGTCATGTTTTAGTTGTAGACGGAGGCTGGATGGGACGTTAAATCAAGTTGAGTGAGGTAATGAAATGGATATTATTACAATTGGAGACGGCATGATTACATTTGATCCATCTGAAAAAGGTCCATTGCGCTATGTGAGTGAATTTAAGCGTAAAATTGGCGGGGCCGAATTGAATGTAATAATAGGCTGTGCACGTTTAGGATTAAAAGCAGGATGGATTAGCCGACTAGGAAAAGATGAATTTGGGAGACATATTATTAATACTGTCCGTGGTGAAGGAATAGATGTTTCGGAAGTTAAACTAATTGAGGGCTACCCAACATCCTTAAATTTTAAAGAAGTACATGCTTCTGGAGATAGTAAAACATTCTATTACCGCCATAAGTCGCCAACAGAAACATTTAAAATTGATGAGTTGCCAATTGATTATATTAAAAAGACGAAAATTTTACATGTCACAGGAGTATTTCCTGCAATATTAGAGCAAAATCGCCAAATAATTTTAGAAGCGGTAAAAGTAGCGAAACAGCATGGAGTAAAAGTATCTTTAGATCCGAATATTCGTTTAAAGCTTTGGTCAAAAGAACAAGCGCGGGAAACGTTGTTATCCTATTTGCCCTATATTGATTTTTTATTAACAGGCCGTGAAGAGTTAGAAATTTTATTCGGGACGGCAAATGAAGAAGAAATAATTCTAGCGCTCCAAAACTATGATGTTGAGCATGTAATTGTAAAGGATGGAGCGTCCGGAGCGTCCTATTTAGAGAATAGTAGATTTATACAAGTACCAGGGTTTAAAGTCAATAAGGTTGTCGATACAGTAGGAGCTGGTGATGGATTTGATGCAGCTTTTCTATACGGCATTATCCAAAATTGGTCTGTAGAAAAATCTATTCATTTAGCAAATGCTGTTGGAGCAATGGTTGTTCAAGTTGAAGGAGATAATGAAGGGTTACCTTATTTAGAAGATGTTGAAGTATTTTTAGGAACACGCGAAAATATCGAACGATAGGAAGATGGCCGTGTATAGTAAATTACAAGGTATTCAGTTAATACCAGTTTTGCGAAAGATACCGTATGAGCTTTGCCAAGAACTAGTGAAAGCGTTGAAGGATGGTGGAATAAAAGCCGTAGAAATTACAATGGATTCTGAAAACGCTGTTGAAATGATTCGTGAAGTGAAGCAACAAAATGACGGTACTTTAGTAGTTGGTGCAGGAACAGTCTTAACAGTGGAAGATTGTGAAAAAGCTATTGATGCAGGTGCAGAATTTATCGTTTCCCCATCATTAAATTTGGATGTAGTCAACAAATGTCTTGAAAAGAATATTCCAGTTATTCCAGGTGTATTTACACCAACTGAAATGCAAACTGCATATAGTGCAGGAGCAAAAATAATAAAGCTTTTCCCAGCCTCTTCTCTAGGAACCAAGTTCATTAAAGATGTAAAGGGACCATTATCGCATATTCAAATTATGACAACTGGTGGTATTAATCTCGAAACAGCATCATCATATATAGATGCAGGAGCACAAATTGTCGGAGCTGGCAGTGATCTTATAAAAAAAGAATGGCTCCAATCAAAAAATTGGGAAGCAATTACGAACGAAGCGATTGCATGGAATAGAAGTTTGCATAAATAAATGTATATGAAGTTTAAACTTGAGAATTAAAAAAACTAGTTTTGATGCCCCCTATATGAAGCCCTTTAGAACAATTTTGTTCAAAAAGGGCTTCTTTTTTCGATTGTCATTTTGAATTTATAAAAATATGTTTACTAATATACCAAAATGATAAATTTTAGTATGATTATCCAAATCCTCTTTTGAAAATGAAAGGGTCGTTAAAATGAATTTAAGGTTAAAAGTATATTTAGGATGTATAATATTAATTCCTTTTTTAATAACTGCCATGATTCGAGGTTTAGCATTAGTGCCTGAAGAAATGCAAGTAATAGTTTATTTTCTAGCATTTATTGCTACTCATCTAGTAGTAAGTAAAATACAGGAACTAATGCACTAACAAATATTTTTAGAAAAAGGTCGTTGTCTCAAATGAGATAGCGTCTTTTTATTGTTGGAATGTGAAAATCGCTGTTTGGGAATTATATAAGTATAGTTGAATGATTATGCTTCATCATCCTATTGCTTTTAGGTTACACAATTACTAAACGCGATACCTTTTCAAGAAATGTAAAACAACTGGGCAGGGAAATAGATGCAGTCGGCAGGCTCTCTATAAATTTATGTTCAACAGTGGAACAAAAAGGAGGGAAAATTAATATGGGTGAATTTCGCATTGAACTAGAGCAATTTATCGATGCATCGCGTGAAGAGATTTTTAAGGCATTAACGAAAAATGTGGGGGATTGGTGGGAGTTTTGTGTCGCTCCTAAAGGGATATCCTCTTTCTTTACATTTGATCCGGTTCCAGGTGGAAAGTTTATTGAAAACTGGGGCGAAAATGAAGGAGCTGTATGGGGCAAAGTTTACTATGTCCACTCTCCTACAGAAATTCGCCTATTTGGTCATCTAGGTATGCAAGGAGCTATAAATAGCGCCTATACTTACCGCCTTCTGGAAAAAGACGGAGGAACACTGCTTCAACTTTCTCACACAGCTTCTGGAGTTATATATGAGCAATGGGAACAAGAGCATTTAGAAGGCTGGGATTATCTTCTTGGCACATTATTAAAAAATTACGTAGAAAAGAGTTAAAAACATGGTGGATGTATTTACTGAAATAACCATTAATAGCCCAATCTCGAAAGTGTCTGAATATGCAGCGAACCCAGATCATGCACCAGAATGGTATGTTAATATTCATTCGGCAGAATGGAAAACGCCGAAACCACTCACTTTAGGATCACAAATTGCGTTTAAAGCAAAGTTTCTTGGACGTGAACTTGCTTATGTCTATGAGATTGTCGAATTCAAGCCAGGAAAGAAATTAGTCATGAAAACTGTAAATGGTCCCTTCCCAATGGAAACTACTTATACCTGGCAGGCTATTGATGATAAAAGAACGCGTATGACATTATCAAATAAAGGCAATCCTACGGGTTTTAATAAACTATTCTCTCCATTCATGACCACCATGATGAGGAAAGCCAATATGAAAGACTTGAAGAAAATAAAAGATATCCTTGAAAAACAATAAATAGCTTACCTTTAGCAGTTCTATTCGTATAGTAATTGGATTGTTTTTATTTTATCAAATTATTAGTACCATATTTTTACTTTTCAGTCCTAGTTTTTAATATAATAAAGGGGGAGAGTTGTAGTTAATTGAAATTCTTAAATGAAGGTATGTTGTCAAATATTCAATATTGAAAAAGAGAAAAAGAAACTATTTTCATATAACCATATAAACGAATTACATAAAAAAGTGGATTGGGGAATTAGAATTTCTTCATCAATAATTTTAATTCTACTAGTTTTTTACTCTATAGAGATTCAGGAATATCCTGCAATACTTTCACTAATTGTACTAGTCATTTTTACTACAATTGATTTTGCAGTAAAGGCATTTTTTGAGTGGAGATATTCAGATAATCCTAAACAATCCATTTTGACTATAAGCGAAATGATAATATGGATAACCGCTATAATTATCGTTATTCAAATCGTAATTCATTATCTTGATTAAAAATTTGTCATTTATTAATGGGAATGATAAAAATTATCAAAAGACTGAAAAGTTATATTAGAATTTTAAGTTGATGAGGTAGAACATGTTCAAATAAAGTCAAGACATGATATTGGATGAACAATAACACGCCCCCCTGAGTAAATCATCCGATATATTTTCTATACCTTTAAAAAGTGTAAGGTCCCTAAAAAGCTCCCTTAATACATGTAATTATTCTACTTCCGAAAAATTATGGAAGTAGCTATTGAAGAAAGGCCAATCACAATAGATAATGGAAGCGCCCTAGCAATTAACGCCTCAGCTACGTAATCTAATTGAAAGACAATAACCAAACTAATTGATGAGATGATAAGTATAGCAAGCAATAACCATTTAGCAATATGTTCAATCATTCTAACCTTCCCCCTACTTTTTATCAATGGAATAATGTTGTATAGATAAGATATCTCTTGAATTAACAGTCATTAGTTAAATCTGTTCCTGCTTAAACATAATCCAAATGTTCTAATTCCAGTAAATAAAATCTTCTAAATACAATTACATTTTTTTACAATATAATATATAAATTATAATTACATATTTTCTTAAAAAGAGGATAGGTATAAATTACCATTTTATAGAAATGAAGTTAAAATCAACATCCGATCAGGTCCAAAATCAATTAAAAATGATACTAAAAAAACTTTATGGGTAAATTTGAATGTGAATTTATCCCTTTTGTAGTCCTAAATGTAATTTTTGATATACTATTGACAAAGGATCATTATTATCATATATTTAAGTTAATATTTGAATAGTTCTCCTAAAGGGGAGTAGCTTTTACAACCAAGTCGTCATTTCGGAAGATTTCTTCTTCCCGGCTTCGTTGGCAATGAACTCATTGTTAGCAAGACCTTTACCTAAATAAGGTAAAGGTCTTTTGTTTTTTTAAAACCTTTACCATGTCTGGTAAAGGTTTTTTGTTTATATAAATCTAAGTCAGATCAATTAGAACATTCAATATGTGAATTTTTTGAAATGGAGATGATAGATGAAGGTAGGATAAATTAATTTTCGTAAGTGTTTTGAATTAAATTTGAGAAATGAAAATGGATTTGTGTATAAAACTATCCTAAGGAGGATTAATACGTTGGATATATCGATTTTAATGGAGTATGGTTGGGTATTATTATTATTAGTTGCTCTTGAGGGATTGCTTGCAGCTGATAACGCACTTGTTTTAGCGATTATGGTGAAGCATCTTCCAGAACAAGATAGGAAAAAAGCACTGTTTTATGGGTTAGCTGGAGCTTTTGTTTTCCGTTTCGCTTCATTATTTATTATTTCCTTCCTTGTCGATGTATGGCAAATTCAAGCAATCGGAGCATTATATCTTCTATTCATTGCTATTAACCATATCGTGAGGAAACTGGTGTTTAAAAAGAAGGAAGAGCAAGAGGAGACAGAAGAAAAAGAGAAGAAACAGTCAGGGTTTTGGGGCACAGTTATAAAAGTTGAGTTAGCTGATATCGCTTTTGCAGTCGACTCTATTCTCGCAGCGGTAGCCCTTGCAATGACACTTCCAAACACAAATCTCCCACAGATTGGCGGAATGGACGGAGGAAAGTTCCTTGTCATCTTTATTGGTGGATTTATAGGTTTAGTCATTATGCGCTTTGCAGCAAACTTGTTTGTTAAATTGCTACAATCGAGACCAGGTCTTGAAATAGCAGCTTTTGCAATTGTTGGATGGGTAGGAGTAAAGCTAGCGGTGTTAACGCTGGGTCACCCTGAAATCGGGGTTATATCCCATGATTTTGCTCACTCTACTGAATGGAAACTAATCTTCTATGCAGTGTTAATCATAATTGCTGCAGTAGGTTGGTTCATGTCGAAAGATAAAAAAGAAGAAGTTCAACAGACAACACTTTAATTTGTTAGGGAACTGCTAAGCCTCATTAGGGAAAAGATAAAAGTGTACATAACTAAAATCAACTTAGTTATGTACATTTTTTATTTGGCTTAATTATCACACTAATTGTTTATAGGATTAAACAGTTTTGTCACCTTAAAAAAAGGCTATTTAGGGCGGGTATACTGATTTTTGGTAGTTTTTTATTAATAAAATTTTCCGATAAGATATTTGTACAGATATATAATTAATTTACAGTAAAGTCGTTTAATTTATAATAAAAAACTCCAGTCATGTTATTCAACAATTGAGCCATACTGCGGAATAAACTACTTTAGCTACAATTGATACCAGAAGCATGAAAAACATACTAACAATTAGACGTAAAGTATTCATCACTCAATCAGTGGAGAAAACAACCTTGGAGTAAATTCGAAGTTAAAAGCATGGAATTGTATACCCATTATTAATTGCCTACCTATAGTAATAAACTTTCAAATTATATTTAATTGTGGAGGTGAAACAACAACAACCAGCGTAACAACCATCAAAAAAATGATGCTGACAACCGTAACAACCGTGAGGAGTTTGCTGAAGATTTGGCTGTAACAACAATGACAACCATAATAACAAGCGGTAATTAAACATATTATAGATTAACGAGAAGTTGTATAATTACGCTTATCTGACGTCAGAATAATTTCGCTTTTTCATAAATTATTCTGGGTTTTTATTATTTTTGATAACTAAAAGAATATCTTAATAATCGAATGGATTGCTCTCCGTAATGAAGTATAAAATCCTCGAGGGAAATATCTGAAAAACAAGGATTTACAGAAACTCTTTAACAAAAAGAATTAATAGTATAAATTGATTTATGTTTGGCAAGTATAATCAAGTAGGAAATAAAGGCCATAACACCTTTCCGAAGTAGCTCAGTGGTAGAGCAATCGGCTGTTAACCGATTGGTCGTAGGTTCGAGTCCTACCTTCGGAGTATAAAATCATTAATTTAAATTCCAAATCTAAACTAACGCTATTCTTGAAAAAGGATGAGCGTTCGTTTTTATTATTACCATTTAACAGCTTTATTTTTTGATATTCAACAATCTGGGACATTTCTTTACAAGGAATGTGTCTTTTTCCGTTTAAGGGTTGATGTTGAAGCAACGCCTTTAAAGATAATTGATTTCTAGTTGAAAGCCTTGAAGATGTTGTGAATTTTATAAATTGTTCTTGTCTTTATTTAAACTTTTCCTTAGACAAATACTCCAATCAAAATTTGTTCATAATAATAAAAAGGACGTGATGACTATTCTAAACGAGAAGAAGATAACAAAGTTAAAAAATATGCTAATTGAGCAAAAATACTCGCTCCAACGAAAAATGGATACAGATGATGAATATTTAGAACGTGGTAGTCTACGGGATTCTGTTGATGAGTTGTCAACAATCGATAATCATCCTGCAGATCTAGGTACCGAATTATACGAACGTGAAAAAGATATGGCGTTAAAAGTCCATGACGATGATGAGTTAGCAAAAGTAAATACTGCCTTACAAAAGATTGAGGATGGAACCTATGGCGTATGTGAAGTTTGTCTTCAAGATATCCCATATGAAAGATTGGTGGCACTGCCCTATACCTCTTTTTGTATTGAACATACGGATGCAAAAGATATACCAACAGATCGACCGGTTGAAGAGCAGGTGATTCTTCCTCCAGTTGACAATTCTTTTTCTGGCCGAGATGACAAGGATGATATTCATGATTATGAAGATACGTTTCAAGTTGTAGCAAAATATGGAACATCCGAAACACCGTCTGATTTTGAAGGGGATTTTGATAATTATGATGAATTATACGAAGACCCGGAAGAAATTGCCGTTAATGACGAATGGGATTCCTACCACATCTCTGAAACAGATGAATTAACACGTCAAGTTTCCATTCGGGAAGTAGAACACGCGAGAAAATTTGATTATTTAGAGGATTAAATGTGGGATTCAAAATGAGTCTAACAAAAACCGTTATTGAAGTAACAGTTACTTTAGCTTAATTAACGGCTCCCATAATCGAGCGTAATTCTTTTAAAAGAGGGCACTGCAAAAAGAAAGAAACTTTAAAAAATACTACAAAAAAGTCTCTAGTAATTTAAATTTTTTATTACCAGAGACTTTTTTGTCATTATTGCCTATAAAAAGCCCTTAGTTGGCTTCCTGTAGTTTTATCATTCTTTTTACATTTACAACAAATGCAGTGAGATACGCTTGCATTTTCATGCCAAATAGACCACGGTATTTTGCCCTGGTCATTCTATGTGCGTTCTTAAGTTCAGCATTTTATGTTCAATTCGTTTATGGGTCCCTTTGCGTTGACCGTAAACAATTGGATTTAGTGGAATATTGGCCTTTATGTTTTCTGTTTGTAGAAAAGATAAGTTATCCTTTGATGAGTATGCTGTATCTGCAAAAACTTCTTTTATAGTCAGATGTTTGTTTCGAGAGTTATTTACTAAAGTCTGTAATTGCCTTCCATCATCTTCATTCCCAGATGTAACAACTAAATCTGTAATAATTTCTTCTTCTGTCATTGTTAAATGTGTTTTATATCCGAAAAAGGATTTTGATATGGACTTACGTCCAAATCGGGCATCTGGATCTATAGCAGATGAAATTCCTTTTTTAGCTAATAGCCTTTCATCAGTAACAATTTGTATATGGAATCGTTTTGGGAGTGCCATTCTTTAAAAAGAATTGTGCTTTTTTTACTAAAAGTTCAAGTTGAAAATACAAGTATAAAATTACACTTATAGTGATTCCTTGGTTAGTAATTAGATTTGAACAAATGGGAGTTAATAATCTTGATGCTATAAAACATAAAGAAATTCCATAAGTTGTTCAACATCGGGCGCTATTGTTGAATAAAACTGAGAGTTTCAAACGACCTTATTGTAACATCTAAGACGTGTTATTCAGCAATTGCACCAAAAATTAAACAATTTTATTTTTACACCGTCCAGAGATGCTGACGGTGTAATGCGTTTTGGGATTTAAAATTAAATAATTTTATCGCGATTACACAATATTACACTTATTTTGCTTGCATAGGATTTCATGTACTACATAAAAAAAGTGATGAATCCTCTAAGATTCATCTTCTATCAATTCTAAAAATCTGTGGTTCCAAATATTCTCATAAAAATCTATTGTCTCTTTGGCAGACATATATGGGTTATTTAAAGTAGAGGTTGCTTTTTGTACCATGAAGTTTTTATATCCTAATCCATGTGCAAATTTAATCGTAGCATCCATGCAGTATTCTGTTTGGGCGCCGCAAAATTCAATATGGTGAACAGCTAATTGGTCTAAAAGATTTTTTAAATTCGTTTTGTAAAAAGAGTTTGCATGAGTTTTTCTTACAAAAAAATCTTGTTCTTGTACATCTAGATGGGCATTAATAGCCCAAAGTTCTCCTTCAGGCACCAAATCTTCATCGCAGTGCTGAACAAAAATGATTGGTTTATGTAATTTTCTATATAAGGCGATTCTATTATTTACTTTAGTAAGTAAAATTTCTAAATCAAATAAATGATCTCCACTGTAACATACGCCATTTTGCAAATCGATAACGATTAAAACATCTGCACAAGTCTCCATAATTTTTACCTCTTTCATTTTGAAATATGTTAATGATTCTAACATTTAAAGATTTACAAAACTACATAAAAATTGAAAATGTAATTGTAGTAAATACGCTTAAATATCGTCCGAAGAACGTGAAAAAACCGCGTAAAAACAACAAAAAACCGCGTAAAAAATATGTGAAACCGCGTAAAAATAACAAAGCACGTAAAAAAGGCAGTAAAAGCGCGTAAATATCGTCCGAAAGCGCGTAAAAACAACAAAAAACCGCGTAAAAAATATGTGAAACCGCGTAAAAATAACAAAGCACGTAAAAAAGCAGTAAAAGCGCTTAAATATCGCTTGAAAGCGCGTAAAAATAACAAAGCACGTAAAAAAGCAGTAAAAGCGCTTAAATATCGCTTGAAAGCGCGTAAAAACAACAAAAAACCGCGTAAAATATATGTGAAACCGCGTAAAAACAACAAAAAACCGCGTAAAAAGTATGTGAAACCGCGTAAAAATAACAAAGCACGTAAAAAAGCAGTAAAAGCGCGTAAATATCGCTCGAAAGCGCGTAAAAACAACAAAAACCCGCGTAAAAAGTATGTGAAACCGCGTAAAAATATAATAGTATCTTAATCCCCCTAACATTGGGAATACTCAATGTTATTACAAATAATGTTGTAAAATTCCTGGGAATTGTTAAGATAAATATAATTAAATAGCTAAACACTAGGGGCGCCAACAGGCTGAGAAGTACCCTTTGAACCTGATTTAGTTAGGACTAACGTAGGGAAGTGTACACGTTTTTTGCCATTTTCCCTATTTACGTTCTGTAAATAGTTTTTTTGTTGAAAGAATTGTGATCCTAATCAGGATAGTGGTTTAGCTTAACAAAAGAAAGAGGGAAAGATGGATGAATAAAACGAAAAGGATTACCTACACAGCAATTATTTCGGCAATAACAACAGCAGCTAGCACAACAATTTATATTCCACTTGGATTTGCTAAAGCATTCCCAATTCAACATTTAGCTAATGTTATTTCAGCTGTATTGCTAGGACCTGCATATGCTGTAATACAAGCCTTTTTAACATCAACATTGCGAAATCTATTAGGGACTGGGAGTTTATTTGCTTATCCAGGCAGCATGATTGGTGCTTTGTTAGCTGGCGTACTATATACGAAAACAAAAAATTTAGAGCTGACAGCAACAGGGGAAGTTATAGGGACGGGTATTTTAGGAGCGATGGCTACTTATCCGATTGGAGTATTATTGTTAGGGCAGGATACAACATTATTTGGCTTACTTCCAGCCTTTATTGCAAGTTCATTTGTAGGGGCTGTCCTTGGCTATGCAGTATTAAAACTATTAGTTCGAAATAAAGTACTATAACAAGTGTAGTGATAAAGCATCATGTAAAAATAGATTCAACCTTATATAATTAAACAGATTGTAAATAATTGGTTAAAAATTTCGATTTGTTATTTGAATTCCCCCCTTATCGGGACATAATAGAATGAGAAATTCGAATTACTCTTATATGTACAGTTTAGCTTGATTTCTAGCATTCTTTAAAACAATTTTTTAGAAAATAAAAATTTGGAAAGTATTGACGAAAACAAAAGGAATGCTATAATCATTCTTAATGATAATGATTATCAATATCAACTGAGAAGTCATACATAGAATAAGTGGTAATTAAATACGAATCGATAACATTATTAAATCTAGTAAATACAGGAGGAATTTCTCTAATGACTAACCAACCAAAAAAATACAAAAAATTCCTATCAACTGCGGCAACAGCTTCTTTAGTAGCGTCTGCGATTGTACCAGCTGTTTCGGCTGCATCAACATTTCCAGATGTTGATGCAGCAAACTCGCATGCCGAGAATATTAGCGCATTAGTTGAAGCTGGCATTATCAATGGGTACGAGGACGGAACTTTTAAACCAAACGCGGAATTAACTCGTGGTCAGGTTGTTAAAATGCTTGGTAAATGGGTCGAATCTCAAGGTTTCGAATTCCCAGCTGATTATAATACAGTTCAACGTTTCGATGATGTTGCTGTAGATGCAGTTGACCAAGAATTGGTGAAATATGCTGCACTAGTTAAAGATAACGGTATATTCATCGGCACTGACGGCAACTTAAACGCTGCAGACAGCATTACTCGTGAAAACATGGCTCTTACTTTTGACCGTGCCTACAAAGTGGTTTATGGCAAATCTTTAGTGGAATTAGCAGCAGGTTCGGAAAGCTTAACTGTTGCTGACTTGGCAGCAGCCAAGGAAGAAGCTCGTGGAGTAATTCAAGCTTTGCGTAACATTGGCATTTCTAACGTAGACAACTTTCAACCGAAAAAAACGGTGACTCGTGCACAATTTGCATCATTTTTAAATCGTACATTAAATGCTTCTGCTAAACCAGCTGCTGAAGTTACAATTAAATCATTAGCGGCAACTGCTGTAAGTCAATTAACAGTTGAATTTGACGGTGCAGTAACATCCGCAGACACTGCTAAATTTACAGTAACTCGTGGTACTACGGCGATTACAGTAGGCAAAGTTGAGTGGAACGAAGAAAAAACGAAAGCAGTTATAACAGTTGACCATAAATTCTCTGACGGAACTTATAGCTTAACAGTAAGTGGTGTTGCAAAAAAAGATTTAACTGCTTCAGTAACAACATCTCGTGAAGAGGTATCAGATATTCATTTTTTATCAAATAAATTAGTGTTTACTGGTAAAACAAAAGGTGATTATAACCAAGCAGTAATCGCTTTTGAAGCCTTAAACCAATACGGTGAAGATATAACAAAAAATATTAATGCTAACCGTTTTGTGGATGAACGAGTTCGTGGTATCGATGTTAACAAAGATGATATCACTGTTGAAAATGGAAAATTCATTGTATGGGTTGAAAAAGACGAAGATGATGATAAAACTGGTTCAGTAGAATTTACATATAAAAATGGTGACTTTGAGATTGATGTAAATCAAGATGTACAATTATCAGACATAAGTGAGCCGGGTTCAGTAGAATTATTAAGTATTTATAATTCAGGCAATAAAGAATTAACTACTAAAAACCTTAAAGACGCTGCTGGTCAAAATGCAGTAGAAGAATTTTACTTACTTTTCAATGTTAAAGATCAGTATGGAGTCGATATTGATGCTGAATTTGCAGATGATGTTAAATCTTCATCTTCAACAAGCGATACAACAATTTTAGATGAAGTACAAAGAGGAATTCGTGCAAGTGTATCAAATAAGGATATTTTCGATTTAGAAGACGAAGATAAAATCGAAGTTATGAATGTTGATGGAGAATACTATTTTGCATTGAAATTAGTAATTGATGACCCAGAAGATTTAGTTGGCGGAGAAAATATTGTAGAATTCCGTGCGAAGGCTACAGGTGAGATCACAAGTAAAACCTACACGGTTGAACACAGTTCTGAAGTATATGAGATTAAACTAAGTTCACCAGGTGAAGTGATTGCTGGTGATGAAACTGTAAAATTACCTGTTACTGCAACTGATCAAAATGGTGAGTTAATTACAGATATAAAAGCGTTGAATGAAGATTTAAAGGATGAAAAAATTATCATCGATTGGGATAGCGGTCTAACCAAATTATCAGGCAAGGCTTCAAGTGTGTTTACTTTTGTAAAAGAAAAAGAAAAAGTATATTTAAAATTTGAAACTGCTGATAATTTCACCGATGAAGCAGAAGATTACGATATTGATATCGAAGTAGATCAATCAGGGATTGAAAATACATTAACATTACTAGTGGAACCTAATGCACATCCAGCAAGAATCACAAGTGTGAAAAGTTTAGTTCATAATTATGTTTTATTAGGTGATTCAAGAGATGAAGAGTTAGTTCTGGAAGATCAATATGGTCGCGTTTTTAATAAAAAATCAGTAGGTACTGCTGAAAAGCCTGGTGGTGTGAACGGCTACCAATACTATGAAATAAGTGCAACTTCATCTAATAAAGACATTTTCACTGTTACGAATACATCACATAAATTCGTGGTAAAGTCTCATGAAGAAGGTAGTGCTACAATCCAATTTAAGTTAGTAGCTCGTGATGTTGAAGGGAATGTAATTGAAGATAAATTTGATGTTACCTTCCGTTCAATTGAAATGGAAGATTTCGATTCATTTAAAGTAAAGAGTGATAAACTTCTATACGGTGGAGATGAATTTGTCAAAGTCGATGATGCAGGAATCAAAGTAGTTGGCCTCATCGGAGATCGTGAAGTTGATATTCCAAACAGTAAATATAATATACATGCTGAAAGCGAATATTTAAGTACCGATGGCAAAAAAGTAACTGCAGATACTGCAACAATTGAAGCTGATGACATATTAGATAATGAAACGGATCAATATAAAGCTGATATTGTTGTTACAATCAACGACACAGGAGAGACGATTAGATATACTTTAACTCTTGCTCGTGAAGATGCAATCGCAAATAGTTTCAAGGTTAATGATACTAGTGGACTAACTAAAAAAACTTTAGAAGAGATAGAAATTGAATATAATGATGTTTCTGAAGATCTAATATTAACAGCTAGCGAAATCATTGAAGAGCTTGTTGAAGAAGGAACAATTGAAATAAAGGATCAGTATAATAATAAACCTATTTCAATTAATAATTCTACTGGCAAAGTAGAATTCTATGACGGAACTTCGGACTATATTAAACCGATTATTACTGATATTATTTCAGATAATGATAAAAATATCGTTTCTTCAAATGGTACTACTAGTATGACAATTAAGTTAGGTGAAGATGGACTTACTATAGGTGATTCATTCAATCTTACATTAACAATTGACGATAAAACTCAAACTATTAAAGTTTATATTAAATAATTCTTTCAAGTGAAGCTAGAGATTGAAAAAGCCGAATTTCTCGTTCTAATACGGAGAAATTCGGCTTTTATAGTACTTAAGATTAATGGCTCTATAATATTTGTTGGGGTTTGAAAAAATTTCATAAATAAAAAAGCACGTAATCACCGATTTCTATATACTTGAATTGTCGAGAAACAAGCAATGAAAGGTGATACGTGCAAATGAATTTTAACATGAATATTCCAGGATTAAAAGGTGTAACTGTTCATAAGGTGGAGGAGATGGGGGAACGTATTGTTCTACACGTTTCCATACCAAAAAAAGAACATCAATGTCCAGCATGCAAGAATATAACATCAAAAGTCCATGATTATCGAATTCAAAAAATTAATCATTTAAAATGGTTTGAACGATTAACCGTCCTTTTTTATAAACGTCGTCGTTATGTATGCCAATGTGGGAAACGTTTTTCAGAAAAATCCCCTTTCGTGGATAAATATCAACGTTTCTCGAAAGAATGGAATCAAGTTGTACGAATCCGTTCAATAAAGGCAAAAACATTTAAAGAAGCAGCTGAAGTACTTGGTACATCAAGCTCAACAGTGATTCGTCGCTTTAAAGAAGTAGTAAAGGAACAATTAAATGAAGGGGTTCATTTACCAAAATGTATCGCGATTGATGAATATAAAGCAGATACCGATGCGGGAACTTATCAATTAATTATTGCCAATGCGGAAACACATGAACCAATTGATATTTTACCAAATCGTAGAAAAGAAACCATTAAGGATTACTTGATGAAATACGGTGCAGATGTAGAAATTGTGGTTATGGACATGAATCCAAGCTTTAAAGCAGCAGTTAGGAAGGCGTTAAATCGCCCGATTATTATTGCGGATCGCTTTCATTATTGTCGTTATATTTACTGGGCACTAGATGAAGTACGTCGAAATGTTCAAAAAGAATGGCATGCATATGATCGAAAGAAATGTAAGAAAATGCGTCACGTACTATATAAACGATTTGATAAGTTAACAGAAACGAATCGTTGGTACTTAAATCGTTACATAGGAATGTCGAAGGAACTAAAGCAAGCCTATGAATTAAAAGAAGCTTACTGCGAATGGTTTGATTGGGCAAAAACTTCAAATGATTTGATAGAAATAAAAAAAAGATTAGAAGCCTTTTACCGAAAGGTAGAAGAAGCAAATATTCCGGCATTTTTAAAGGCTATTCAAACGCTAAAAAATTGGCAAGTTGAAATTTTAAATAGTTTAAGTTTTGGATATTCAAATGGTTTTTTAGAAGGAATTAATAATAAATCAAAAGTTTTGAAGCGCAATGCTTATGGTTTTAGAAGCTATGAACACTTTAAAGCGAAAATTTTATTAAATAATTTATATAAGAAAATTGGGGTTCATTTAGGATAATCGGGGTGCCGTGTAATATCACTTCACCCCAACATTTGACATAGAACCAGATTAATAAAAGCTTCAATTATATCGCATTATACGATATAATCTGTTACAACGATGTAATTGAGAGGTGCTATATGGAACTTAACACTTATTTTACGGATATTTATTATCATCTTCATCCAAAGCATGAACAGATGATTTCCCACCAAAGCGTACGGATTTTGCAAATAGTTCAAAAAGAACATTCCGTAACCGTTCGTTTTTTATCAGAAGCATTGGGGATTTCGCATAACACGGCATCAGAACATGTAAAAAAGCTCGTGAATCATGGCTGGATTATAAAACAGCGCTCAGAAGAGGATCAACGAAAAGTTTACTTGCAGTTAACTGAGGAAGGGTTACAAATCGTTAAGCAAAACACTGAATTAGATGAGCAAAAATTACAAGCAACATTGAATAAGCTAAGTGAAGAGGATCAACAGTTAATTTTACAAGCATTTCGGTTGTTGAGCGAGGCAGCGAAATAATGGTATGGATTAAACTTTTTACGTCAGCTGTCATCATTGCACTTGTAACTGAGTTTGCTAAAAAATTCCCTCTTTATGGCGGTATTATCGCAGCACTGCCGCTAATCAGCCTTCTCAGTATATTTTGGCTAACTATACAAGGTGAAACAATAAAGCAAATTCAAACTTTTACAATGGGAGTTATTATCGGGTTGCCGGCAACGATTATAATGTTGCTTGTCATATATGTGATGTTGAAAAACTCCTTTTCCTTCCTTATTGCATTTTTAGCAGGAGTTGCCTCTTGGGGATTCCTTTTAGCTATTCAAAAACTAATATTTGTAAAGTTTAATCTTCATTTATAGATTGTTTTTATTCTAATCAAGGAAAAATGCTCTTTTTGTAGAATGATATATATGAAGCAATTAATTTGGATTGGCTCATAAAGGGGAGTTGGTAACTTTGAAAAAAGTAGTATTGTTTTTCTTACTATTTATATTTATGTATTCATCGTCTGTTCAGGCTCTCAGCTGGGCATATGCATTTGTTGTATGGGATGGGAAAGTTTATAAAGTTACCGAAGAAAAACTCCTAGAAAGTGAAATAGGCGAGAGTATTGGGGAAGTAGAAACAAGACCGAATGATATGTCCGGAGATTACTATGGAAATGCTTCAAATAGTTATCCAAAAGGTACAAAGTATTTTAAAATTAATGACATACCAACTTCATCTGTAATTGCTGTTGAAGTAGAAGACGGTGTGTGGCAAAAGGCAGTATATATCCAAAAAGCGCCTTTTCATTGGAGGAATTTATTTACCAACGTTGTACCTATCATTATTTTAATCGTTATAATAATATGTTTATTGTTTCTTATAAAAGTGAAAAGGCGATCACAAAATTAAGTCTTTTTAAAAAACGGCTTCCAATAATGGATGCCGTTTTTTTTATTAAATTTGAATCATTTTGATGCACCAATTTCTCTAATAAGTAAGAAGAAAGGAGGGTGTGGATTGGAAAGAAAATTAAAGTTAGTAAAGCGTGCTAAGAAAGGAGATTTTGAAGCATTTCAAACATTGATCCACGAAGAAAAAGAAAAGATGTATAGAATGGCATATATGTATATGCGAAATGAAGACGATGCTCTCGAAGTGTTTCAAGAAAGTCTTTGTAAAGCCCTTACTTCGATTCATACACTGAGAAATAACGATTATTTTTCAACTTGGGTAATGAAAATTTTAATTAATTCAGCGATAGCAGCATTAAAGAAGAAGCAAAAGTTAGTTTCACTAAGTAATGAAGCTCTTGAATATATAGGAACTACTGAGCATTCCCAAAATGAAGAACAGCTTGATCTTCTTCAGGCTATGGATGAAATTGAGGAGAAATACAAAACGGTCTTGCTGCTGCGTTTTTACGAGGATTATACAGTTAAGCAAATAGCTGCATTTCTTAACTGTCCTGAAGGTACGGTAAAAACGAATATTCGGCGCGGATTAGAAGTACTAAGGTCAAAGTTGAAGGGGGTATATTTTGATGACAGACAAAATTCGGTTGTTTAAAGAAGAGATTGATAGTATCCAAGTTCCAGTTGATAAATTGGATGAAATCATATTAAAAACGGTTCAAACAAATAAGCAGAAAAGAAGAAGGTCTTTCCGAAAGAAAGCTGCTTATTGCGCTAGTGCTGCTATTGTTGGGTTTGGTTTGCTAATGAGTTCAGCATCTTTTTCTCCTGCTATGGCGAATATTGTTTCAAAGATTCCGATTATAGGAACAGTATTTAGTGAGTCTGGGGAGCCAGGGTTAGAGCATGTAAATGAGCAAGGTTTAACAAATGTAGTAGGTGCGACAAAGAGTATTGGCGGAATGTCTATTACACTCGACGAAGTCTTTTATGACGAGACACGTTTAACGATAGGATTTTCAATGACATCTGACAATCCGATTGAGGAATTTTATTTATCCTCTGGACCTAACATCACTATAAATGGAAAAGGATTTTCAAATGCTAGTACTTATCGGGAGACGGAAATATCACCAAACTATCGAACTGGCATTATTAACATAGATTCAATTGATGATTTACCTGAGGAATTTACACTTGGAGTTACTTTTATAAGTAAAGACGGCAAGCAGTGGGATTTTTCGACTCCAGTCAATGTAAAAGCAAATGTTCAATCTGTTGCCATTAATCATTCCCAGGAAGTTGAAGGAATTGAACTTGCTGTTACAGATTTAAAAATAGGTCCAACTGGGTTTCAATTTACTTTTAGTGCAAGTTCAGATGCAGAAAAAAATTACTTGTCTAATGGATATTTAGATTTTGAAGTAATCGATGATAAAGGAAAAGAACTATTGTCTTATTCAGGTAGCAGCAAAATTCAAACAATCAATGGAAAGGAACAAATGACGGGTACACGATTATTTGATTCAGTTACAGCTGATGTTAAGACATTAACAGTTATTCCGTATTTTAAATTCCATCAGGGAGGAAGTAGTGTGGAAATCGATGCTGCAGGCAAAGAAGTAATAACTGAACTCCCCCCTTTTAAAGATACGGATTTTGTATTTGAAGACTTTGTTGTCACTCTTCCTTAAATAAGGGTTAAAAACATAAATGGAAATAACCGCCTAATAAATTGGCGGTTATTTTGTTTTCAATAGCCATGGATTTAAATTAGTAGACCTTTGTATTCCTTACGACTATGCTATTTTTTTAGTAAGGATAGTTTACTTTACTTCTGCTTACTAAGCATTAGAGCCAGTTTTAATACAAATGCATCTTCAAAATTTTGTGGCTGGTACCCAGTTAATTCATAAATTTTGTTTAATCGATAAGTAAGGGTGTGTCGATGTATACCTAATTTATCAGCGCATATATTTAATTGAAGATTACTTTCAAAAAACGCTTCTAAAGTACTAATCATTTTTTCAGTTAATCCATTTAATATTCTCGTTAAAAATTTATTAACATCATAACTAGTTCTATTTTTTAATAGAGTATAAATCTCTACCTCTTCAAAAAATGTGACATGTTGATTTTTAGTTGAAAAGGCGAGAGCTGATTTTGCGCCATTAAATGCATGTGACATTTCCATTAAAGAATGAACTACAGGACTGACACCAATATAAATCTCTAGTTTTTTTCGAAGCTTTGAAATTTGGTTGATAATATTTTCCGAGTTATTAACAGAACTTCCACATAACAACACGTAATATTCATTTAAATCAAGCTGACCAAATAGGGCAGGTTGTTTATATAAAATATTTTCAATATTAAGAGATAGAGTATTAATAGCTTCGTATCCCGCTTGTCTTATTAACAAAATTTGAAATGGTTCCTTCATTGAAAAAGGAAGTTTGTGAATACGTTCATTAATTTCACTTTGAATTGGTTCATTTTCTATTAATGCTTTGAAAATAAAATCGCCATTTTTCCGTTGCCATTCGCTTTCACTTTCAGTTAGCACTTGGTGTACGATCATTTCTGTAGTTAATTGCACTAAATTTGAAATTTCCTGCAAATCTTTTGGATTACCTGTTATCCCAATGACACCAAGAATCTTATCATGATATTTTATTGGCATGTTGATGCCTGGTTTACAATTTTGAAATTGTTTAGTAAGCTCCTCATCTATTAAAAGTGGCATTCCTGTTTTGGCAACTTGTATCGCACCTTCATGAATAGAATCAATTCGCTCCTTATCCCCTGAAGCTAAAATAACTCCCTCTGGACTAATGACATTAATATTATGATGCAGTCTTGTCATCGTTTGATGCACAATTTCTTCCGCTAATTTAATTGATAGCATTTTATACACCCCGTATAAAAATAAAACTGTACTAATACAGATAAATTGTACACCCATTATAATGCTTTATTCTACTATCTGTCACTATAATTATTGTAAGCGCTTTAACTTAAAATCTTTAACTTCAACGATTTTTCGAGGAAGTTCGATGAAATTTGAAATCACTTGTTGATTTCAAATACATCTTGGGCATTTGAGGAGAAAGGGGAGAGAGGATGAAAGTTGTAATAAGTCCAGACTCTTTTAAAGGTACATTAACAGCATTGGAAGCTGCCGAGTCAATTGAACAAGGAATAAAACTAGCAAACCCAGAAGTAGAGACGATTTTGCTGCCTGTCGCGGATGGCGGCGAGGGGACGATGGAGGCATTGGTCTTAGCAACAAACGGGCGTTTTGAAAAAACGAGAGTACTTGATCCTCTTGGGCGGGAAATCGAAGCCTCTTTTGGTGTACTTGGCAATCAATCAACTTGTGTCATAGAGATGGCTTCAGCTTCAGGTATAACACTGTTGCATAACAATGAGAAAAATCCGAGAATTGCCTCAAGTTTTGGCACTGGGCAACTAATCAAATCTGCATTAGATCAAGGGTTTAGAGATTTTATTATTTGTATCGGTGGTAGTGCAACAAATGATGCTGGAGTTGGAATGTTAAGAGCTTTGGGATTGCGTTTATTAGATGAATATGGACGTGATGTACAAAAATCTATTGATGGACTATATGAAGTGAAAAAGCTTGATTTTACGAATTGGGATAGAAGATTGAAAGATTCAGCAGTTGCTATTGCATGCGATGTAAATAATCCATTAATTGGTGAACATGGGGCAACGGCGATTTTTGGTCCACAAAAAGGCGTAAAAGTAGATGAAATTGACTATTTTGACCAGGCGCTAACTAATTGGGCAAATGTCGTTGAACAAGAATTTGGCATCCGCTTACATGACTATCCCGGTGCTGGGGCAGCAGGCGGTATGGGCAGTGCATTAATTGCTTTTCTTCAAGGACAATTCCATCAGGGAATTCATCTTGTTCTAGAAGTAATGAACTACAGCGAAAAAATACAGGGTGCTCATTACATTGTTACGGGTGAAGGCAAATCTGATGTGCAAACGCTGCATGGGAAGGCACCAATAGGAGTTTTACACTGTGCAAAGCGATTTAATATTCCAACAATTTTGCTTTCGGGTTTTATTGAAAATCAAGAAAAACAAATGTTAGCCGAGCATTTCCATCAAGTTGTGTCGGTAGTAAATGAGTCTATTTCAACTGATATGGCAATGATGGAAGCTTCTAAATATTTATCGCAAAGGGCATATGAAACTTTTAATAAAATTTTAGATTAAGGGGGAGAAGGAAATGTTATTTGTCATTATTTTAATTGGGGTGTTATTTGTTGTATTTGCTACTGCAAAATTAAAATTACATCCATTTTTAGCATTAATTATAAGTTCATTCTTTGTAGGTATTGCCAGTGGAATGCCATTATTAGATGTAGTAACAAATATTAATACTGGTTTCGGTAGTTTAATGACGAGCATTGGTATTGTTATTGTTGCAGGAACAATGATTGGAGTTATTTTAGAGCGTTCTGGTGCAGCCTACCGTATGGCAGAGGTTGTGCTGCGAATTGTAGGTCCGAAGCGTCCGCAATTAGCAATGTCGATTATCGGTTATATCGTATCAATTCCAGTATTTTGTGATTCAGGATTCATTATTTTATCAAGTTTACAAAAATCTTTAGCAAAACGTGCGAAGGTTACAATTGCATCAATGGGTGTGGCGCTAGCAACTGGTTTATATGCAACGCACGTCCTAGTTCCGCCGACTCCAGGGCCAATTGCTGCGGCTGGGAATATTGGTGCAACAGATTACTTAGGGACAGTTATTTTAGTCGGTTTAATTGTGGCGATTCCTGCAGTATTTGTAGGGTATTTATGGGCTGTAAAAGTCGCTTCAAAAATTCAAGTTCCATTGGATCAAGAAGAAGCGTTAGATTACGAAGAAGTAATTAAATCCTTTGGCGAAATGCCATCAACATTTAAATCATTTTTCCCCATAATACTGCCAATTGTGTTAATCGGTATTGGTTCTATTGCAGCATTGGTTGGTGATCCGGAATCTACGTTTAATATGATTTTACGCTTTTTAGGAAGTCCAATTGTTGCATTACTTTTAGGGGTATTTGCGGCATTCCCACTACTTCCAAAGTTAAATGAAGAAACGTTGACTGGCTGGATTGGGGATAGTTTAAAGGATGCAGCTCCAATTTTATTAATTACTGCTGCAGGTGGTTCATTCGGTACTATTATTAAAGAAACAGGTGTAGGCGACTTATTACAACAGATGGATCTTGGTTCTTTAGCAACTGGCTCTTTATTCTTGCTTGTTCCATTTATCATCGCAGCAGCACTTAAAACAGCACAAGGTTCTTCTACAACAGCGCTTGTTATTACATCTACTCTTGTAGCGCCAATGCTGGTAACTGCTGGTATCGAAGGGGCATTCCCATTAGCATTAGTTGTAATGGCAATCGGTGCAGGGGCAATGACTGTTTCACACGTGAACGACAGCTTCTTCTGGGTTGTTACTCAATATAGTGGCATGGAAGTAACGCAGGCCTATAAAGCACAAACAATGGCTACCCTTTTACAAGGTGTAACAACGATTGTATTTACAATTATTTTATGGATGATATTTGTATAATAATCAAGGCATACTTGCACACATATAAGTGCGAGTATGCTTTTTTGTTATCAATTCAAATAAATACGGATAAGTGTAGATTTAATATTTGAAACAAGGAAAGATAATTTACCTTTAATCAGTCTTTTATCAAAGTATAAGAAAAGAAACTACTTTTAAAGTTTTTATTTCATAAAATTTTAAAAGTATCATACTCACCAAATTTCTATTAAAATAATGGCAGTGTTAAGAAAAGGGGTATAATGATTGACTGAAAGAAAGGTAGACCACTTCCCAATATCCCGAGTTCCCGTTAAAAGAGGGGTTAGGAAAATAGTGGGGTGCGCTAATCATTCTTTTTTTGAAAAGTACTCGGCATTGCAACGAGAACTACTATACCTCGAGCACAAAGGGTATTATGGGCATAAACTTCTGTATCAACCTTCCATCTTTTCGGATGTATTTCTTCAACAGTCCCAACAGCTTTTAATGTTACTTGTTGGGGAGTTGGTTTTAGGAATTCTACATTAAGACTTGCAGTTACAAAACGGGGAGGTACTGACCCATCACCGATTTCATTGCCATTTTTACGATGTAAAGCAAGTGCAGCAGATCCTGATCCATGACAATCAATTATAGATGCGATTAAGCCACCATATATAAATCCTGGAATACCCATGTATTTTGATTCAGGTGTAAAGAACGTAACTGTCTTGTCTCCTTGCCAACCAGTTCGAAGTTGATGACCATCTTTATTCAATCGCCCACAGCCAAAACACCAAGCAAAGTCATCTGGATAAACATCTTGAATTGCCTTTTCTAATACGAAATCTTCCATTCTTCTTCCTCCTTGATAATGCAGTTTATAGATTTATATTATGGTTTCTAAGCTAGCATTCGATTAAGTATAATTTACTATATTCTTCCTTTCGCGATATATTCTGAATACTCCATCGATTTTAAAGATTTTGTGATGAACTAAGAAGATAATAAATCCGCGACAACTTGAACAATTAATAATAAAAAGATAGTTGGAAGCAAAAATTGAATCCATTTTCCTTTCAAATACGGGATGATTTTTAGTCCGATATGCGAGCCGACGATTGAACCTACTGTGACCGGAATGGCAAAGCCCCAATCCACTATGCCATAAAAGAAATAAAATAAAAATGCGCTTATACAACTTGCAAACATCATAAAGCGGGTTAATTCAGCAGCTTTTAAATAGCTAAATTGTTTTTTCAAAAAGTAGGTAATATTTAAAAGTGCTGATCCTGGTCCAAATCCTCCATCATATATCCCGATAAAAAATGGAGCTATCAAAGTAGTTCGTTGTTCGCCGTCTTGTTCCTCGGTGTCTTGTTGTTCACTGACAAGCCCTTTTTTATTACCTTTTAATACTACGAAAAACATAGCAATTAACACGATACAAGCAATAATATTCATCATCTGTTCCGATAATCTGGTTGCGAAAAATGCACCGCTTATTCCTCCAAATGCAGCGACGAACATGAGTGGGAGCATTTTTTTAAGTCGAACTTTCTTTTTTAAAATAAGTACAAGAACCGTCGATAATGAAGATACGCCAGTGGCAAATTTATTGACGGCAACTGTCGCATGAATCGGAATGCCAACTAATAGCAGGGCAGGTAGTAATACAAATCCTGCAGCTCCGAACATAACCCCAATAATAGCAGCAAGAATACCAATTCCGAATAATAAAAGACCATCCATTGATAGCCATTCCAATAGCAAGTTTTCCAGACAAATCACCTCTCTTTCTCAAAATACTGCTATACTATTCATAAAACAAATATATAAATTTTGTTTATTCATAAAATAAAGTTATGAATGGGTGAAGAAATGAATTTACACACGTTACGTATTTTTACGAATGTTGCAAAGCTAGGGAGTATAACTGAAGCGGCGAACTTCCTATATATTAGTCAACCTGCTGTTACAGCTCAAATTCGTAAATTAGAGCGAGAGCTAGGGGTCAAATTAATCAGTAGTAAGGGAAGAGGGATACAGCTTACATCTGAAGGAGAATTTCTTTATGAGCAAGGATTACGCCTGTTTCATTTAGAACAACAGATCGATGAAAAATTTAAAACATTTCTGGAAAAGAAGGAGAAAGTCGAAATTGCTTCGTCCTATATTTCAACGAATTATATCTTACCTCCAATAATTGCGGGTTATAAGCTAGAAAATCCAAATGTCGATATATATGTATCACTAGGGAATGTACAGTCTGTTGAACGTCGCGTCCTTAATTATGAAGTTGATTTTGGCTTTGTTGTACAAAGCAATATTGGTCATGAAGATTTACACTTTGAAAAAATTACCGATGTTCCATTTTGGTTTGTTGTACATCCAACCCACCCATTAGCAAATAAAAAGATATCGATTTTTGATTTAAGTGAACATGATTTTATTTACAGGGAACAAGGCAGTTCGACGCTTGATTTGTTAAAGGCGATATTTTATACCCATAATTGCCCATTACCGAAATTCGGTATACAAATGCAAGGCGTACTAGAATCGATTAAGGTTGTTGAGGCAGGTTACGGAATTGCCCTCGCGCCAGCTTGCAGCGTAAGTGAAACATTAGCTCAAGGAAAGCTAGCTAGAGTCTTTGTGGAGCAAGCAGAGATTAATCAAAGTTTGTTTATTTGTACGAGGAAGGTGGATGAGAGTGAACATCCGTTCATTCACTATTTGAAAATGCATTTAATCGAGTCATAGGTAACGCAACCTTCTCCTTTTATGCAGTCATTAAGTTGGAAAATAATAAAATATTGATATCTTAATTTAATGGCATGGATCTTCTATTTAAAAATTCCATGTCTTTTCTTTTACTCAACAATCTAAACACAATCTTGCAACTAAAATCGTAGTATATAATTTTCATTTCTCAAGTCTATTTACATACTTTAAAGCCTTTACTAATAGGGCATTGTAAGATAAATGTTTCTATTAACCTTTCTCCCCTAAAAAATACCTCAATATATTTATAAAATTAAATATCAATTTTATATATCCGGAACTAACTAAATATTAAAATGTCGGAAAGGGAAGGAGGAAAAAGCCACTAAATTTTTTAAAAGTCATTAGTTAAATAATGGTGTGGATGAACCAGGATGGAATAAGTCTTTCTTCTATTGATAAAGTAACAGCTCGGAAATAATCTTAAAATTTAAAAAAGTGAGGGGAAATAATGGGGAATCCTGATTTTAAAAAACAACTACTAGAATGGCGACATTATTTGCATAAATACCCTGAAACTGCTTTCGAGGAAAAGAAAACATCGGCTTATATTGCACTAGAACTTAAAAAGATGGGACTGCAGGTTCATGAAAATATTGGTGGTACGGGTATTGTGGCTAGCCTTACTGTTGGGGATGGAAAAGGAGTAATCGGATTACGAGCTGATATGGATGCATTAAATTTAAATGAAATTAAAGAGCTTTCGTATCGTTCACAACACCCTGGAAAAATGCATGCTTGTGGCCACGACGGACATATGACAACTTTATTGGGAGCTGCGAAACTTCTTTCTACTCGAAAAAACTTTAATGGTACTGTCCGATTCATTTTTCAACCTGCTGAAGAAATCGGTAAAGGTGCTCAAGCAATGCTAGACGACAAGTTATTTGAACGTTTTCCTGTAGATGAAATTTACGGTTTGCACAATATGCCGGGATTACCTGTTGGTACAGTACACACTCGATCAGGTCCTATCATGGCTAGTGAGGATAACTTTGTAATTCGTATTAAAGGAAAAGGAGCACACTCATCAAGTCCAAATATGGGTGTTGATCCTTTAGTAATTGCAGCGGAGATTATCCTTGCTCTTCAAACAATAGTTGCAAGAAATCTTGATCCAATTCATACAGCAGTAGTGTCATGCACAGAAATACACTCCGATGGCATTCGAAATGCTATACCTTCAAATGTTGAAATTAAAGGAGATACAAGGAGCTTTATACCAGAAGTCCAAAAACTACTCGAAGAAAGAATGAGAAAGTTAAGCGAAGGAATTTGCACTATGTACGGTGCAGAATGTGAGTTTGAATATACTCATGAATTCTCCCCTACTATAAATTGGGAAAAATGCAGCAAAATAGCCATAGAAGCTGCAAATAATATAGTCGGGAAAGAAAATACAAATAGTGATTGTCCACCGTTAATGGCTTCTGAGGATTTTGGCAATTTCACCGAAAAAATTCCAGGTTGTTTTGTATTCCTCGGCAGTAAAGGTGAGAATGAGGAAATCATTCCGTTGCATAATGCGCTCTATGATTATAACGACGATGTATTAGAGACAGGAGCGGAGTTTTTTGCAGAAATTGTTAAAATTCGCCTTCCTGAATAATATTAGATTTATTTTTTAGCAACAAACTTTTAATTATGCAAAAAGAGGTGAATTAAGTGAAATTAGTTAAATTTGATAATCGAAAAAGGGAAATAAAATCTGATATAAAATTTTTAAATATGGAGGAAGCAAAAAGGGTTTATGCTTTTCATAAAAGTTTCCCACAATATAAACCTACACCATTAGCTAAATTAGATAATCTAGCTAAAGAATTAAATATTAGTAAGGTTTTTGTAAAGGATGAATCATATCGATTTGGTCTAAATGCATTTAAAGCATTAGGTGGCTCTTATGCTATTGGGCACTATCTAGCAGAAAGATTAAATATAAATCTAGCAGACTTAACTTATGATAAGCTTGTTTCACCTGAAGTTAGAGAAACATTAGGAGAACTAACATTTATCACGGCAACAGATGGTAATCATGGTAGAGGTGTCGCATGGACAGCAAAACAATTGAAACAAAAATCAGTTGTTTACATGCCCAAAGGTTCGTCCGAGGAAAGATTGAATCATATTAAATCTGAAGGTGCAGAGGCTTCCATCACAGATATTAACTATGATGATGCAGTTCGCTTAGCAGCTGAGCATGCAGATAAAAATAATTGGGTATTAGTACAAGACACTGCATGGGAAAATTACGAAGAAATCCCAAAGAGAATTATGCAGGGATATATAACGATGGTGTTAGAAGCTTATGAACAGCTAAAAGAGTTGGACGAAAAGCCCACTCATATATTTATTCAAGCTGGTGTTGGTTCACTTGCGGCTACAGTTCAAGGCTTTTTTGCAAATGTTTATGGTGAGGATCGTCCAATTACAGTTGTTGTAGAACCAGAAAAAGCTAATTGTATATTTAAAACAGCTGAAGCAAATGACGGAAAGTTGCATTACGTAAAAGGCGATATGGATACAATTATGGCTGGTCTGGCATGTGGTGAACCAAGTACATTGGGATGGGAAATTTTAAGTGATTATGCTGACGCATTCCTTTCATGTTCAGACAACATTGCTGCACAAGGTATGAGAATTTTAGCAGCACCAATTAAAGATGATCCGAAAGTAATTTCAGGAGAATCAGGAGCTGTTGGAGTAGGAGCTGTGAGTGAAATCTTAAGAAGGAGTAAATACTCAAGTTTAAAAGAACAGTTAAATATTAATTCAGATTCGAAAATTTTATTTTTTAGTACTGAAGGAGATACTGACGCTGACCATTTTAAGAAAGTTGTATGGGATGGAGCGTACCCAATTTAAATTATCATTGAAATAAAAGGTTTAAGTTCAATGAATACAGAACTTAAACCTTTTTACCTTAAATTAGATCTTCATAATTTCCTGGTCTTAAATATTGGATTATTGCTTAAGATTCCATTAAAGGTACGAGGATTTTCCGCGAAATACAGATTAGCATCTTTTATGGATATCTAGTGATAAATACTAGGTTAGACATTATGGATTTTATTTTTTTTGTATGCTAAGGGAGTCATGTTCATAGAATCTCTGAATGCTTTAATAAAATAGCTTGTACTATTAAAACCAACCTGATAAGCAACTTCGGTGATATTACAATCATCTTGCTGCAGGAGAGATAGGCTTTTTTGAATCCGATAATCGATTACATAGTTTAAGGGTGTACATTTTAAAAAACGTTTGAAATATCGACAGCATTCAGAACGACTCAACTGACCAGCCCTTGCAATATCCTCTAATAAAATTTTTTCTGCATAATGCTCATGTATCCAACTTAGCATTTGTTTCATTCTTTGACTCTTTACTATTTCTGTCTGAACATATTCTAGATTAAAACCATTATCGATTAAGTTTTTCCAAATTAACGCTAGTTGAATGGTTATATCAATTTCATAGTATTGGGATTTTTGCTCAATTAATTGATAGATTTTTAAAATTGCATCTAAAATGTTTTTCGCCCAGATTTCATTTGCATCTAAATATAAGTAAGGTAAATTGGTCGCTTGAATATAAGGTTTTACATATGTAGTGTAGAGTTCTTGGGATACCACGAAAGAAGGAGAAATATTTAAGCAAATATAGACGCAACCCGACTGCTCTTTATCCTGTGCCATGTGTAGACATCCACTATTAATAAAAAGCCCATCACCCTCTTTAACCAAAATCCAATCTTCATTAACTTGAAAAATTGCTTCCCCTTTTACTATTAACACAAATTGAATTTCATCATGCCAATGAAGTGGAATATGGCCGTTTATATTTTGATTAATGGTAGTTTGATAACAAGCAATGGGCATAACAACTGTCTGATGTTTTGTTAGCTCTTTAAAATTTTCATCAATCATAAAACTTTTCATTTGCATGTTAAAACCTCAATATTTTTATATTTTTACATCCAATAATAGTATTTTTATTAGAAATATTCAATTAATATGACATTATAATTATATTTAATCAAAGTTGATTTATTGTTATCCTATTTGTTTCTAATCAACTTATCGTAAGGGGGAAGTGAACATGACAGTTACTAATTTAAAACAATCAATCAACTCCGAACGCCTGCTTAAACGCCTTCAAGATCTTGGTCGAATTGGTCTTGACAATGACAACAAGCGAACAAGGTTGGCTGCTTCAGATGCAGATAAGGCTGGACGCGACCAATTAATTGTTTGGATGAAAGAAGATGGCTTGGAAGTTGAAATTGATAGAATCGGTAATATTTTTGGAATTTGGTATAGTACTGAAAATAGAAATGAAGAACCAATTTTGTTAGGTTCGCACATAGACACAGTAATTAACGCGGGTATGTATGACGGATGCTATGGAGTCCTTTCTGGGCTTGAAGTGATATACACTTTGCAGAAGAAAGGTGTTAAGCCATCTCGTCCAATTGCAGTTGCAGCATTTACCAATGAGGAGGGAGTTCGCTATCAGCCCGACATGATGGGATCCCTCGTGTATGCTGGCGGCCTTTCAGTAGAGGATGCACTTAAAACAGTAGGTTCAGATGGAACACTATTGGGCGAGGAACTTGAGCGTATTGGATATGCTGGTACGAAGGAGCCTGGTTTTTTAAAACCATACGCATACATTGAGCTTCATATCGAACAAGGTCCAATTCTTGATAAGGAGGGAATTTCAATTGGAGCAGTTGAGAACCTTCAAGGTATTTCTTGGCAGCGTATTACGATTGAAGGTGTTGCAAACCACGCTGGTACTACACCAATCGGTATGCGACGTGATGCAGGACTCGCCGCTGCACGGGTAATCACATATTTACGAGATCGGGCGAACGATTCAAATGGGCAAACTGTTGCAACAGTTGGAACGATTAGTTTTAAGCCAAATGCAGTGAATGTCGTTCCATCTTTAGCGACATTCACTGTTGATTTACGCAATCCAAACGAACAGAGATTACAAGAAGAAGAACAAGCACTTGCAAACTACCTTAAAGAACTAGCAGCATCTGAAGAAGTATCAATTTCATCTGAACAATTAGCTCGCTTTTCCCCAGTTTCTTTCGATGAAAACATCGTTAAACTGATAGAGCAAGCTGCTAGTAAACTCAAGCTCCACTCAAAAAGAATGACATCTGGCGCGGGACACGATGCTCAAATGATTGCTCGTATGTGCCCCTCAGCCATGATTTTCGTGCCAAGTATAGAAGGAATTAGTCATAATCCGAAGGAGGCTACAAATGATTCCGACTTGATAGCTGGAGCCAATGTATTGCTGGATGTAGTAAATAATCTTGCAGGTAACAAGTAAATCACCATTGATATAAAATAAATGAGATAGCAATTATGTTTATTTAAGTATAATTTCTAGATATTCCAAAATAATATTCCAAAATTGGGCACTTTCCTAGAGAACAAGGAAAGTGTTTTTTTATTGTCAAATTATTTTCATTCGTATTTTGGGTATATGGCTTCCCCCTCACCTCGAATTTATAAGACTTTTGAAATGGATATTTTTTACTAAAAAACAAACACACTTCAATAAATTGATAATTCTAAATACTTATGAAAATGTAAAAGAATCATATTTTAGGACGATAATATTAGGGACTTCAAAAATATCTTATTTTATATATTTATTACAATTGGAGGGGAAATTATGAAAAAAAGAGAAAAAGGTAAAATTAATTTTGGATTAAAAAAGAAACTTATCCTTTCTTTTTTAGTTATCTTATTAATCCCTTGTATAGTCATTAGTGCTTCATCATACCAAAGTGCTAAAAATAAGATTGATGATCAAATGGAGGGAATGATAAATGAAAATGTTTCGATTGTCAATCAGTCCATTACACAATTTATTTCTGGACAAATGGAGAATATTGACTATTTATCAAATGCAATTTCGGCTGGAGAAATTGAGAACGACTCCAATGCTGAAATAAGAAAGTTACTTGATACGATTCAATCATCGAAACCAGATGTTGAACAAACTTATGTTGGGACAGAAACAGGACAGTTTATGAATTCACCAACATCTTTTAAAAATCCACCAGAATATGATCCTCGTGAGCGTCCTTGGTATAAAGAAGCAAAGAGTAATGCAGGAAAAGTTATAGTTACAGATCCGTATGTGTCTCAATCATCAAATCAAGTAGTTGTTACATTAGCCAAGGCAACAGCTGATGGACAAGGAGTTGTTGCTGTTAATCTGAAATTGGGAAATATCTCTGAGATGATGAGTGAAATTAAAATTGGTGAAAATGGTTATCTATTTTTAATGGATGATACTGGGAAATATATTAGTCACCCCGAAAATGAGGCAGGTACTGAAGGAAGCGAGAAATATAAAAATACTTTACTTTCTGCAGAATCTCAAACATTAAATATTAAAGACGATAACGAAAATGATGTGAAATTATCCTACATCACCAATGAACTTACTGGTTGGAAAATAGGAGGGGTCATGCATCAAGAGGAAGTGGATCATGCTGTTGCTCCTATTTTTTATACAACGATTATTGTCATTGTTCTTTCCTTGGTGATTGGTGGGGTAATTATATTCTATATAATTAGATCGATTACAAAACCTATTCAAGTTCTTGTTGATTCTGCAAATAGCATGAGCCAAGGTGATTTAAGTACACCAATCAAATTAGTAAATAACGATGAGCTAGGAATATTAGCAAATACATTTAATCAATTAAGAGAGAATCTTGGTTTAATTATTTCTGAAGTGCGTGAAAAATCGAATAATTTAGCTGCATCTTCTGAGGAGCTAACTGCAAGTACGGAACAAAATACTTCAGCGACAGAACAAATTTCTTCCTCTATTCAAGAAATGTCTGCTGGTGTAGAGTTGCAAGCACAAGGAATTGAAGAAAGTTCTAAAATGGCAAAAAATATGTCATTAACAATTCAAGAGATTGCTGAAAGTTCAAATGAAGTTTCAAACACTGCGATTGAAGCCAAAGAAGTGGTTGAAAGAGGAAGTCAAGCAATAGAAGTAACTGTTGGACAAATGAACTTCATCAAACATACCGTGAATGAAATCGCAAATAGTATTAAAGTTTTAGGAAATCATTCACAGCAAATTAGTCAAATTGTAGATGTTATTACTGCTGTAGCAGAGCAAACAAATTTACTTGCTTTAAACGCTGCAATCGAAGCAGCTAGAGCAGGTGAACATGGAAAAGGCTTTGCAGTTGTAGCAGAGGAAGTAAGAAAGCTAGCTGAACAATCGGCACAATCGACTGAACAGATCCGTGAAATGATTGAAGCAATTCAACTGGAAACATCTAATGCAATTAGCTCTATGGAAAAAGGTAATGATGAAGTAGAGAAAGGGATTGAGGTTGTTAATAACGCAGGAGATTCCTTTACTGCTATTACACATTCAGTTAATACAATTAAAGAGCAAATTATTCAAGTTACTTCGAATATCAAACAAATATCTTCAGGTACCGAGCATTTTGTTAATACATTCAATAATATTAAAGAGATATCAGATAATACTTCTGCAGAGACACAAAATGTATCGGCATCGACAGAACAACAGCTTGCTTCAATGGAGGAAATTAGAGCTTCCGCTGCCTCTCTATCACAAATGGCTGAAGAATTACAGGATGTTGTACAAAGATTTAAGTTATAAAATTATGAGTGGGCTGGCCCAAATGTGAATGATTAATTCACTTTGGGTCAGCCCTTAACTATTAGCATATCTTTTTAATTATCGTTTTATAGGTATTATGTCGTATTTGAGAATTCTTTATCTATTATTAAATTATTAGTTATTAATGGTAATAATTGTTCATTTTAATTAGAATTGTAAATTTATATCGATATTGGAAGCGCTCATTTAGTAAACTAAATTCGAAAGGGGTTTAACTGATGAAAAAAATGATATTAGCAGGAACATTAACAGTTTCATTATTAACAACAGGATTTTCATTTAATGCACAAGCACAGGAGAATTTAGCGGCTCCAACTACTCTTGCTGACCAAAATTTATTTGCAGCAACAAGTGAAAATCAACAACAAATACGTTCTTACGAAGATCTTTATAAAATGATGCTTATTTCAAAGTTAGCATTCGCAGAGGATGATTTGACAATCTCCGCTAATAAAAACAACAATAGTTTTACTTTAAAAGTGTCACTAGAAATGATTAAAAAATCATATGATGAAGATCAAAACCTTTATTACGAAGGTAAAGAAGCATTCTATCAATATTATGAAGAATTAAAAAAGACATTTGGTGATTCTATTCAAGTAAAATTTATTAAATCTGGTGATTCATTCAAAGCAGAAATATATGCTGAAGGAAAATGGCATCAGGTTACTAATGAGGAAGTTCAAGGCGTTATTATGTTAATGAACCGTACAGACTTTGATTTAAAATCAGGTGGTTATTTTAAAGATAGCATTGGGCACTGGGCAGAAAGCTATATTCAGTTCCTATATCAGATGGGAATTGTTAATGGCACAACAGATACAACATTTAATCCTAACGGTCAAGTAACTCGCGGACAATTAGCTGGAATGATTTTCCGTGCTACTGGTTTAGATAAAGATGCAGATTATGAAGGTCCAGCAACATATACAGATCTTCAAAATTTCTGGGGTGCAAAGGAAGTTGCTATTCTACAAGATTATGGATTAATTGATATCTTTGATGGCAGCAAATTTGAGCCGAATAAACCTGTTACTCGTGAGGAAATGGCATATGTAACTGCTAGTTTGTTAGTTGCACAAGGGTTAGATCCTGAAGTAGTTGGGATGACTAATACATTTACTGACCAAAATCAAATGCGCGAAGAAACAATTAAGCCAATTGGTTTATTACAACAGTTGGAGCTTATTGGTGGAGAAAATGGAAAGTTCAATCCTAAAGGGAATTTAACACGTGCACAATTCTCTAAAATTATGACACTATCATTATTTGTAATAACTGAAGAATAAGGTGTATGTTGTGAAAGGGACTATTCAGAAAGTATTTCTGGATAGCCCCTCTTTTTGTATGAAGCGACTTCTGTTGTAAACAATCTTTTTACTTGTAAATTAATAGTGATAAAATTATAGAAAATCTAAAAATAAAGTAAATATTATTAGTTTATAGAATTGATGATCAATATTAAAGTGAGGTTGTTTAATGAATGGGACTTATGAATTATGTCTGGAAAAACAACAAAAGAGATATCGATATAAAACAATATGTTTATTATATTAGTTCCTATCATTATAACTGGCATAATGAGCTAGAGCTAATTACAGTTCTACAAGGAGAAATTGAGGTAAGTATAAATGGATCGAATTATATTTTAGAAGAAGATGATATGATGCTCATCAACTCAAATGTTGGACATGCTACTCTTGCAAGAAAGTCAAATTCTATCGCTATGGTTATACATCTTAATCCGATATACTTTAGCAGTTATTATAGTGATTATCATTTGCTTCAATTTACCTGTAGATCCTATGAAAAGACGAGATATAATGAGGATTTTAATTGTTTAAGGAAACTAATTTTCGAAATGATTCAATATATAAAAGGGGATGCACCTTCTGAAAAAATTTACTTCGAATGCCTTCTTAGTCAACTGGCGGCAAATTTAATAAGAAATTTTTCTCCAAAGAAGATTTCTTCAATGGAGATGGCAAGTAATAAGAAAAAAACAGATGCTGTAAATAAAATTATTACTTATATTGAAAATAATTATAAAAATAAAATCAGTCTTGAAGAGCTTTCATTAGTATCTGGATACCATAAAAGTTATATTTCTCAAATTGTAAAACAACAGCTAGGTATTAATTACTATGAATATCTTACACGAATTCGACTACGTGAAGCGACTTATGCTCTTTCAGATTTTGATGAGAAAATTTCAGATATAGCATTGTCTTATGGATTTTCTGATGTTAAATCTTTTAATACAGCATTTCGGAACAGTTTTGGTAAAACTCCTTCAGAATACAGAAAACAGCTTTCCTCAGAGAGAACTCTTAATTCTGAATTAAGAGAGAAAAGATACCTTGAAGACAAAGAATTTTATAAATTAATTTCTAATAAAAAAGGAATTCAGGATACTGAAATGACAGCCCAAGAAAAAGATAAAGAAGAAAAAACGCTGAGCGAAGAAGATTTTCAATCACTTAATGAAATTAGTAAATCCCTAGAAAATTTATTATTAAGGATCCAAAGAAAAAAATGAAAAAATAATTTTAATTTAAAAATCTAAAAAATTTACTTAGGTTTTTTTTTAGATTCCCCTTTGTCTGAATTTGCTTTAAATTTTGAATATATGTTTTAAAACCCTTGGATTTTGCTATTTGTTATAGCAAGTTCATAAGGGTTTTTTTTATACTTCGCAAGTTCTTCTTTTAGTTTTCGAAAATAGAAACTTAATAGAAACCATAAAAGCAACTTAAATAATTGAATAGCGTAAGCGTTTTCAAAGTTCTAATATTTTATTTAGAAGACGTCTTCAAGCTTATAAGGGGGAAAGGGGATGTTGTATGAGTGCAGAAATTATTACACTACTGTTTTTAATTTTCGCAATTGTTATGTTTGCATGGGAGAAAATTCCAATACCTGTTACAGCAATGATTGTTGCAGTCGGTCTGACAGTAACAGGGGTTCTTGAACCGGCAGATGCTTTTGCTGGTTTTATAGACAGTAATGTTCTTCTATTTAAGGCGATGTTTATTGTCGGTGCTGCTTTTTTTGATACTGGAATGGCCCTAAAGGTTGGGGGAATTGTTACAAAATTTGCTAAAACAGAAAAGCAATTAATTATTGCTGTTATGGTCATTACAGGTTTAATGTCCGGATTTCTTTCTAATACAGGGACGGCTGCAGTTTTTATACCTGTAGTTATAGGTATTGCTGCTAAATCTGGTTTCTCACGCTCTAGACTGTTGCTTCCGTTGGTTATAGCAGCAGCTTTAGGAGGGAATCTCAGTCTAATTGGTGCACCAGGTAATATGATTGCACAGTCGGCACTTCAAGAAATCAATATGGAATTTGGCTTTTTTGAATATGCAAAAGTAGGGCTACCAATGTTAATTATCGGAATTTTGTATTTTAGTTTGATTGGCTACAAGCTCTTACCAAATAGAAAAGATAATGATCTTGATACAGATTCTGTTTATAGTAAACAAATTGATTATTCAAATGTACCGAAATGGAAACAGTATACAGCTTTAATTGTTCTTGTATTAACGATTGTTGCAATGATATTTGAAAAGCAAATTGGAGTGAAATTATATATATCAGCATGGATTGGAGCATTGATTTTAGTTGCAACAGGAGTAATTTCTGAAAAAAATGCAATGAAATCAATTGATATGAATACGATTCTTCTATTTGTAGGTTCACTTGCATTGGCAAAAGCTATTGATACAGCGGGAACAGGAGCGTTAATTGCAGATACAATCATTGGAACTTTAGGAAGTAATCCGTCGCCATACATTCTTTTATTTGTTATTTTATTACTTTCTGCTGTTATGACAAATTTTATGTCTAATACTGCTACGACAGCTCTACTAGTGCCAATAGGTCTTTCTATTGCCAGTGCAATGGGCGCAGATCCAAGAGCGGTTTTAATGGCAACAGTAATTGGTGGTTCTTTAGCTCTTGCAACACCAATTGGAATGCCAGCAAACACAATGGTTTATGGCATAGGTGGCTATAAATTTACAGACTATGTAAAGGTCGGTGTACCACTAATTATTATTTTAATAATAGCGGGTATGATTTTATTACCTATTTTCTTCCCGTTCTACTCGAACTAAGTAAAAGAAAATTGTGAGGAGTGTTTTTATGGATAAAAAACAACAGAAAGAAAAAATGACTGATTTGATGTCAAAATTTGTTTCACTAGTTAGCTACAAACTACCTGATGATGTAGAAAAAAAATTAAAAGAATTAAGTGAAGAAGAAGATAATCATCTTGCAAAAATTATTTACAAAACAATGTTTGAAAACCAACAACTAGCTTTTGAGTTAAAGAGACCTTCATGTCAAGATACTGGTGTTCTCCAATTTTTTGTAAAGTGTGGTGAGAATTTTCCGTTAATAGGACAATTGGATAACGTTTTAAGAGAGAGTGTGTTTAAATCCACTAAAGAAACTCCTTTGCGCCACAATTCAGTTGAAACATTTGATGAATACAATACTGGAAAAAACATTGGAAACGGGACGCCGAGTATCTTTTGGGAAATCGAAGAAGATAGTGATAAAGTGGAAATTTATACTTATATGGCTGGTGGAGGATGTACATTACCTGGTGTAGCAACAGTCCTAATGCCTGGTGAAGGTTACGAAGGGGTTGTAAAGTTTGTTCTAGATCGTATGACAAGCTATGGACTTAATGCTTGTCCACCGCTTCTAGTTGGAGTTGGAGTTGGAACTTCAGTAGAAACAGCGGCATTAAACTCAAAGTTAGCTTTAATGAGACCTGTTGGAAGTCGAAATGAAAATGAAAATGCCGCAAAAATGGAACAACTTCTTGAAGATGGGATTAATGCAATTGGCCTTGGACCTCAAGGGTTAAAAGGATCTAAGTCTGTTATGGGTGTTAATGTTGTGAATACTGCCAGACATCCTTCAACTATTGGAGTGGCTGTGAATACGGGATGCTGGTCTCATAGAAGAGGGAAAATTACCTTTGATAGGGATTTGAATTATGTAATTGATACACATGAGGGGGTAACACTATGAGTAAAAAAGTATTAACAACTCCAATTAAAGATGAAGATTTAAAGGATATTAGAATTGGAGATATTATTTATTTAACTGGCACACTAGTAACTTGTAGAGATGTTGCTCATAGAAGACTTATTGAAGAGAAAATTCCATTACCTATCGATCTAAAAGGGAACGCAATCTTTCATGCTGGTCCGATTGTTCGAGATCTCGGTAATGAACAATATGAAATTGTTTCCATCGGTCCTACAACGAGCATGAGAATGGAAAAATTCGAAAAAGAATTTATAGAAGAAACAGGTGTAAAACTCATTGTAGGTAAAGGAGGTATGGGCAAGAATACAGAGGAAGGATGTAAAACTCATAAAGCGCTGCATTTAGTTTTCCCAGCTGGAAATGCTGTTTATGGTGCAACCAAGGTTGAAGAAATCAAAGAAGTACATTGGAAAGACCTTGGTATGCCTGAATCACTTTGGGTTTGTGAAGTAAAAGAATTTGGACCTCTTATTGTTTCAATAGATACAGAAGGAAATAATATCTTCGAAGAAAATAAGATAGAATTCAATAAAAGAAAAGAAGAACAATATGAATATATTAGTCAACAAGTAAGATTCATTAAGTAATTTAAGGGAGTTTTTGATTGGATATGCAAGTGTTACAAAAATCTCAAACAATTGTGAGATATCAAAAACTAGATGGTAATGTTTTTTATGGACGTGTTGAGGGGAACGAAATTCTACAATTGTCCAAAGATTTTATTGATGTTGTAAATAATGAATTTGAAAATAATGATGGTGAGAGAGTTAATTATAGCGATGTTAAAATTCTAGAGCCAGTAGTTCCTTCAAAAATTGTAAACTTTGGTTGGACGTATACTGAACATGCAATTGAGACTGGTGGAAAAGCAAACCTTAAAGAACCATTTTTATTTTTGAAACCAACATCTTCCTTGATTCCAGATCAAGGCGAAATTATCCTGCCATCAAGCGATTTAACAAATCAGGTAGAAATGGAGGGTGAAGTAGCACTTATTATTGGGAAGAATGGTAAAAATATAAAAGAAGAAGAAGCCCTAGATTACGTTTTTGGCTGTACTGTATTTAATGATGTTACTGCACGAGACTTAACAAAAAGTGATCCGCAATTTACAAGGGGAAAAGGTTTTGATACTTTTGGTCCAATAGGTCCATGTATTGTTACGGGTATAGATCCAACTAATTTAAGAATAACTACAACATTAAATGGTGAAGTTGTACAGGATGGAAATACTAATCAAATGTCACTTTCAATACCTTATCTGATTAGTTGGATTTCACAGGTTATGACTTTAGAACCTGGAGATGTTTTGGCAACTGGCTCCCCTTCAGGAAGTTGCCCAATGAAATCAGGAGATGTTGTAGTTGTTGAGATAGAGAATATTGGTAAGCTTAGTAACTTTGTTAAATAGAGTTTTATTAGATTTATTAAAATAACTGTATTCTACTAGTTAACCGTTTTTCCCTAAATTACGGTAAAAATTTTTTCAACCATAATACCATCTCACTGAATAAAAACCCCCTCAATGCACTCTTGAGGGGGAATTATATTATATAGTGAACTAATGATTAGTATGTTGCTAATTCTTTTTCTAGTGCTTTTTCAACAGGTACATATTCATACCCAAGGTCTCTTGCAACAGCTTCATATGTGATTTCACCGTTTGCCACGTTTACACCAAGTTTTAATGCTTGGTTTTCAGCAATCGCTTTGAACACACCTTTGTTTGCAATTTGTAAAGCGTAAGGAACAGTAACGTTTGTTAAAGCAATTGTAGACGTTCTAGGAACAGCACCTGGCATGTTAGCAACAGAGTAGTGCACAACACCGTATTTCTCGAAAGTTGGGTTATCATGAGTAGTTACATGATCGCAAGTTACAACGCTGCCGCCTTGGTCGATTGCAACATCCACGATTACAGAGCCAGGCTTCATTGTTTTAACCATTTCTTCTGTTACAAGCTTAGGAGCTTTTGCACCAGGGATTAAAACAGCACCGATTAAAAGATCTGCTTCTTTTACCGCTTCTGCGATATTGAATGGGTTGGACATTAATGTTTTAATTTGATTGCCAAAAATGTCATCTAATTGACGTAAACGGTCAGCACTAACATCGATAATTGTTACATCAGCACCTAAGCCGATTGCAATTTTTGCAGCGTTTGTTCCTACAATACCGCCTCCAATAATCGTTACTTTACCGCGGTTTACTCCAGGAACTCCCGCAAGAAGGATACCTTGACCGCCGTTTGTTTTTTGCAGGAATTGTGCACCAATTTGTGCAGCCATACGACCAGCAACTTCACTCATTGGAGTAAGAAGTGGAAGTGTACGATTTACTGCAACTGTTTCATATGCAATAGCGATAACGCCTTTATCTTTAAGAGCCTGTGCTAAAGTAGGTTCAGCGGCCAAATGCAAGTAAGTGAATAAAATTAAGCCAGAACGGAAGTATTGATATTCACTTTCAAGAGGCTCTTTAACCTTCATAATCATTTCAGATTGAGCCCAAACATCTGCTGCATTATCAATAATTTCTGCACCAGCATTGGAGTAATCTTCATTTGTAAATCCGCTTCCAAGTCCAGCATCTTTTTCTACTAATACTTTATGACCAACACTTAAAAATGAAACAACCCCAGCTGGAGTAAGGGCAACGCGATTTTCATTATTTTTAATTTCTTTAGGTACACCGATAATCATATCGTGACTTCCTCCTTTAATAACTTGCTTTTGTATTTCCTTGTGAATTCAGTATAAAATGTTTTAATTGCTTTTTCTTTGTTAATAAAGGAGAAAGATTTTTCACGTTTTTGTTGATTATCACAAAAAGTTCTTTAATTATTTAAATTTCTCTAGCTTAAGGTCAATGTAAAGCGTCATTTTTTGGTTCGGATCTTTGAGATTAATCTCTCCAATTTCACTAATTCGTTTTAGTCGATAATTTAATGTATTCGTATGGACATTCAAGGCTTTTGCCGCTTCATTTACATTGTTATCTTTATTTAAAAAGACTTCCAGCGTTTCTACAAGGTCGCTGTTATGTTTTTCATCGTATTCCTGGAGTTTCTTTAAAGCATGATTTTCATATCCATCATTTGTGCGTTTCTCCAAAAGGATATCGATAAATTGATAGATGCCAAGATTTTGATAACCATGAATATCATTTACTTCAGAGGGGAATCTTTCCTTCATTGATAAAACGATTAACGCTTCACGGTATGCTTTTTCTACTTTTTGATAATCATTGTAAATGCTGCTGAATGCCGGGTTAATTGCCCTTACCCCAAATCGTTCAGCCATCTTTTGTACAAATGTACTAACAAAATCATTTAGTAGATTTAAAGGCTGATCTATGCCCTCAAGTGAAATCAACATTATAAGCTGATGGTGGTCAATTGTATAAAGCGCAGTTTTCAAACGCTGATTCGTTTGTAGAAGGTATGAAATTTGCTTTTCCTCTTCATTTGTTATGTCTTTCTGAAATTGAAGAACAGCGATAGTAAAAGAAGAAGGAGGGCTAATTTGCAGCATCTGAAAGTTATCCATTGTTTCTTTATTTGACTGGATATGTCCTGTAAGCAGCTTCCAGAAGAACTCTTGGAAACGCTCTTCTTTTTTATTTTTTCGGTTTTGCAGCTGTAAAAGCTTATTTTTTGCTGCTTCAGCTGCTTGCTTCAGTAAAACTAAAGCTTGTTCATCTAAATGTTTATCCACTTCTAAAGCCCAAATAAAGCCCAGCACTTCTTCTTTCTTCCATATTGAAACAGCTACACGGTCGCCCAATCCAATTTCATCCAATGTTTTTACACGGATAGGCTCACGGCTTTTTAAGAGAGCAGGAATAACGCCTTCTTTCCAAAGAGCGTTAATGACTTTTTCAGGAACACGCCGGCCTATGATAGTAGATACTCTTGCCGGGTCTGTTCTTTCATCATGTGTGCTATAAGCAATTAGACGATGGTTTGCGTCTTCAATTGTAATAGGGCAATGAAGAACTTCACTTACAACATCAGCAAATTCCTCCAAACTATCGAAATTTGATCTAAAAGGATCATTTTTTATAAATGTCATAAGAATCCCTCTTTATTTAATAGATTAGATTGATTTATTTTTATTTTTTGATAATATTAATGTTACGATTTGTCGATTTGTGTAAAACTACAAATATATTACTCGAATTTTGGGTACTTCAACAATAAAAAAGTGTTCACAAAAATGTTAGAATTACGTCAATCTAGTTGAAAAACTTGTTTTTTCGACAATGAAAACGTCATCAAGTAGAATGGTGGCGAGAAAATGCAAGTTGTATTCTACCAGATAAGTAATGTTGCTATCTACTGGAAAAAGATTGTAACCATATGTTTACACCATTATAAACGTCATTGTTAATAATGGAAAGCTCATTAACCATGGGGATTATACCTTCATGAAATCATCTTAGACAAGCACATTGGGGGAGAAATTATGCAAAATAATACTTCAAACAAGCAATTACAGCGAGGCTTAGAACAGAGACATATTACGCTTATGTCCTTAGGAGCGGCGATCGGGGTTGGGTTATTCCTTGGTTCCGCATCAGCTATTAAATTAGCAGGACCTGGTATTTTATTTGCGTATGCTTTTAGCGGTATGATCATGTTTTTTATTATGAGAGCCCTTGGTGAAATGGCTATTCAAAAGCCTGTAGCAGGATCTTTTAGCCAGTATGCCCGCGACTATTTAGGACCGCTTGCAGGCTATATAACTGGATGGAATTATTGGTTTTTATGGGTTGTAACATGTATGGCAGAAATTACGGCAGTAGGAATTTATATGGAATTTTGGTTCCCTGACATTCCTCGCTGGATTTGGGCATTAGCTGCATTAGTTATAATGGCTGCAGTAAATTTCCTTGCTGTAAAAGCATATGGAGAACTTGAATTTTGGTTCGCACTAATTAAAATTGTTACAATTATTTTCATGATTATAGTAGGTATCGGTATAATTGTATTCGGCATTGGAAACGGTGGAATTGCAACTGGCATCAGTAATCTTTGGGAGCATGGTGGGCTTCTTCCAAATGGTATTACCGGGGTACTAATGTCTTTACAAATGGTTATGTTTGCTTTCCTTGGTATTGAAATGATAGGTATTACAGCAGGGGAAGTAAAAAATCCAGAAAAAACATTATCAAAAGCTATTGATACAGTTTTTTGGCGAATTCTTATTTTCTATGTAGGTGCTTTATTCGTTATCATGTCTATTTATCCTTGGACAGAAATTGGTACAAAAGGAAGTCCATTTGTTTTAACTTTTGACAAAATCGGTATTCCAGCAGCTGCGGGAATTATTAACTTTGTTGTTTTAACAGCAGCTCTATCTTCTTGTAATGGAGGTATTTTCAGTACTGCTCGTATGCTATATAACTTAGCTCAAAATGGTGAAGCACCAAAATCATATGCTAAGTTAAACAAGAATGGTGTACCTAGTTTTGCAGTAATTGCTACTGCGGGAGCTTTATTGATTGGTGTAGTTTTAAACTATCTTGTTCCGGCTAAAGTTTTTACATGGGTAACTAGTATTTCAACATTCGGTGCAATTTGGACTTGGTGTATGATTCTATTATCGCAAATGCGTTATCGTAAAAGTTTAACTTCAGAGCAAAAGAGAGGATTAAAATATAAGCTTCCTTTATATCCATTCACTTCATACTTATCTTTAGCTTTCTTAATTGGAGTAGTTGGATTAATGGCCTTCTTCCCAGATACACGTATTGCCTTAATAGTTGGGCCGCTTTGGCTAGTTATTTTAGTAGTGTTCTATTATGGAAAAGGGTTTCATAAAAGAAATAAAAAAGGATACAATGCATAATTCATAAATAAGTAGATTAATATTAAGAATATTTAAATTTTATAGCTAATATCCCAGTAAAATAAGGATTACTTATTTACTGGGATTTTTTATTGTCTTTTAAAAGTATTAAGCGAATTTAAATGTTATTATTATAAAATATTATTTAAATTGATAAAAAGGATTTTTAAAGAGGTACTGTTTATGAAAAAATGGATTTTTATTTTGTTTACTTTAACAATTATAAGTGGCTGTAGTCTATCTAATGTTAAAGATGAGGCGACTGTTAAGACAGTAGAATCAAATGATGATAATTCTTCATATGATATATCTTCATTTAAAGAATTCCCGCTGGTAAGCGTCGTGGACGGAGATACGATTAAAATACTTTATAATGGATCAACGGAATTGGTTCGTTTCTTATTAGTAGATACTCCAGAAACGAATCATCCTACTTTAGGGCAGCAGCCATATGGAGAAGAAGCAAAGGAATATACAAAAAAATTGTTAGAAGACCAAGAGAGTGTTTATTTAGAATTTGATGTTTCATATCGAGACAAATATAATCGACTTTTAGCTTACATATATACAGAAGATGGGAAGAATGTGCAGGAAGAACTATTAAAGAATGGCCTTGCACGTGTTGCTTATATTTATGAACCGAACACAAAACACGTTGATTGGTTTGAGTCAGTTCAAAAAAATGCACAAAAACAGGCAATAGGTATTTGGTCAATTGAAAATTATGTAACTGACCGAGGTTATGACAAAAGTGTATTTGATGGAACGGATAGTGAAGCTAAAAATAATAATGGCAATGATTCAGCTTGTTTAATAAAGGGCAATATCAATTCAAAAGGAGACAAAATATATCATTCTCCTGGTCAGCAAAATTACGAATCTACTAAACCTGAAGAGATGTTCTGCACCGCAGAGGAAGCAGAAACGGCAGGATTTAAGGCAGCCCCAAGATAATTTAAGCTCACGAGTAAATGAGAACTAATCATTAGTTCAAAATTTACTTGTGAGTTTTTTTTGGCAATCATGAAAACAATTAATATGTAAGATATGAATGATTCTGAATCAAAAAATGTAGAAGCTTATGATATTACGTACTATATTATATTTATACACCTTTAAATGATAGAGTTCCTGAAATATAGATGGGTGATTGAAGATGAGATAGCATGAGCTAGACAATGACCTCTAAGTTTGGACACTGTGAGAGTTATTAGTGAAATAGTATAAAAATCTACTAATTTAAATAGTCTAAAGCGACTCAAAATATTTAAACTCACTAGAAAAAGTGGACTAAAGAAATAGTTAGAAAAAAATTTCTAGAATTTAGTTCATAAATATACTAGTGAGTTTTTATTGGTACTTATGAAATATTAGAAACTTAATTATGTAAAAGTATTGGGAAAATTCGTATAATGGAAATTATAGTACCTTTTTATCATGTATAATAGAAATAAAAAAAGTCCCCTACATAATAGGGGGAAAAAATAATTGATTTGCGTAAAAAGGTAATAGAATAATTTTAAAAATTTAGAAGCCTACTAACCAAATAAGAGGTTCTACTACTGTTCCTGCAGCAACTAGAGTAACTGCAAATAAAAGCTTAGTGATTGTAGAGTACTTTTTCATAGTTTCCTCAATCCTCCTTTTATACTATTTGATTAAATTGTAATAGAAAAGGAAAATATAAAAATATAATGTAAACTAAATTATACATAATTTTAAACAGGGGGACAGATAACATGGAAATAGGGCAAGTTATTAGAAAAATTCGTAAAAATAAAAACATTACACAACAACAACTTGCAGATGCGATTAATATGACTCGTCCATATATTGCCCGAATTGAATCGGGTAAAAATAGCATTTCCTCAGATAAACTTACAGAAATACTTGATTATTGTAATGTTACATACAATGAGTTTTTTTATATGAAAAATGACTACAAAATTGCATCAAAAATGAATGAATTTAATTATGTCTTAAAGTTGTATTATGCAAACAAGATTAATGAAATATCAATCATGAAAAAGGGAATAAGAGAAAAATATGAGGGTAACGGAGATATTTTTCTAAGACATTTATATATTTTATGTCATTGTATCGAAAATGGATTTGAGCTTAATAGTATTAAAGAAGAATATATTAATGAAATTTCTGATTATTTATTAAGTATCGACGATTGGAGTTATTATGAGTTAGTTATTTTAAATAACTTTATTTTTCTCTTCCCTCCATCAACGGCCTTTTTAATGACAAAAAATTTATTGAATCGAGCAGAAAAGTTTAATGATTTTAATTCAGATACTAAAATAATGAGTTATTTATTTTTCAATCTTCTAGAATTTAGTATTAAATATGAAGGCTACCAATATTCGAGGATAGTATTGGAGGCAGCAAAAAAATATTTTACAGAAAGCTCTCAATTTTTTGAGCAGACATTAATTATTTTCTATGAAGGAATGATTGATATTATCGATCATTCAATTTCTAAAGGAATAGAAAAGTGTAACAAAGCGTTTACTATTTTCCAAACTTTGGGGCATCAATCAATTTATGAAAAATATAAAAAAGACCTAGATCAGTTAATTAATAAAACGATGAGTACTAAAGCATAAAATCAATAGTATAAAATAATGCACAAAAAAATAATGGGTCAAACTTATGTAGTTAAATAAAAATAACTATAGATGATAATATTTCATTATTGCTATGTACCTATAAATATATCTCTATTTGTTTAGTGATTTTGATATATAACTAAGGAGAAAATAATGGGAATAAATAATAGTTATTTTTATTGGTTTAGAAATAAATTGATCTATATATTGGTGAGCATTATTTTAATTACGTTAATGATATTTATATTATTAAATATTCAACTAACAAGCATTTATGGCATCATTTTTTCGTTAGTTATTATTGCACAAATATGGTTAGTTTCCTCTGTGAAATTACTGCCGCAAGATGTCGTTCAAAAGTTGGAAGATACAGAAAAGAGTTTAAAAAAAGCCGAGAACGAAAAGTATTATTTAACTTTTTATGACGGCATTACAAAACTGCCAAATGAACGATTGCTTTTAGAAAAAGTTAAAGAAAAAACAACAGAAAAAGCAGTTCTCGTAATTGATATCAATAGATTGCAAGCGATTAAATCTTCAATAGGGTATAGTTGCTCAAATTATTTATTAAAAATGATTGCAGAACGATTGCGACAGCATTTACCAAACGACTACTTTATTGGGAAATTGCATGAAGATCAGTTTGTATTGCTTATTGAAAACCAAAATGATCAATCAGTTATAGAATCATTTTGTAATAAGCTTATTGAAATAATGGCACAGCCATTTGATATACATCATTATTCATTCAATATAAGTATAAATATTGGTGTTGCCATGTACCCTGAAAACGTGCAAATCGAAGAGAATTTAGTTAAATCAGCGCAATTAGCAATGTTGGAAGCAACAAATACTCTTGAACATATAGGATTTTATAAGCCGTCAATGCTATTGAAAAGAGAAGAGCAATTAAAATTAGAAAATGATTTATATAAAGCAGTTCAAAATAAAGAATTACATCTTTATTATCAGCCCCAGTTAAATTTAAAAACTAAACAGTTAATTTCGATGGAGGCTCTTGTAAGATGGAAACATCCGGAGAAGGGGTTGATCCCTCCAGCTGACTTTATTCCACTTGCTGAGGAATCAGGGTTAATTGTTCCTATTGGAAAGTGGGTTTTAGAAACAGCATGTCGTCAAACAATGGAATTGCAACAGCTAATTCAACGACCTATAAAAGTAGCTGTAAATTTATCAAGGAAGCAACTTGTTCAGGATAATTTTGTTCAAATAGTTGAAAATATTTTAGAAGCGACAAAATTAGCTCCTGAGTATTTACAGTTAGAAATAACAGAAAGTATGACGATGAATACTAAATATGTGTTGCCAATTTTGCACGATTTAAAAAAGCTGGGGGTTTCTATTGCTTTAGATGATTTCGGGAAGGGATACTCATCACTCGCGTACTTAAGGGATTTGCCAATTGATTGCTTAAAAATTGATCGAGAATTTGTAAAAAAAGTCGATGAAAACGCACAAGAACCATTATTAGATATGATAATTTCAATGGCAAAGCATTTAAATTTGCAAGTTGTTGCAGAAGGAATTGAAAAAATGGAGCAATTTAATTATTTGCTAAACAGCGAGTGTGATGCAGTTCAAGGCTTTTTGATAAGCAAGCCAACCCCATTTGAGAGCATAAAGGAAAACTGCAAACGCATCATAGATGAATACAAAATAATACAGTGTAGTATTCAATCACATTACTATGGATTAATTAAAGAAATATTTAAATAAAAGGCCATCCGAATTTCGGATGGCCTTTTCATTTTAAATTAAAGTTTTACAACGTTAGAAGCTTGTGGTCCGCGGTTTCCTTCTTCAACTGTGAATTCAACTTTTTGACCTTCTTCTAAAGATTTGAAACCTTCGCCTTGGATAGCTGAGAAGTGTACGAATACGTCGTTTCCACCTTCAACTTCGATGAATCCAAAACCTTTTTCTGAGTTAAACCATTTTACTGTACCTTGTGTCATTTTAAAAGACCTCCAAAAAATTTAATCAATAACTAATTACTTCCAAATACTAAAAAAATTCACACATTACAAAAAGTACCGAACGATCACGATTACTTTTTGTAACATGTGAATTCATTAGATATGAAGCAATATAATTATTATCTTTATTATACAATTAATTTTTACATTTGTCTATTAGAAAAGAAACCATTATGTAACAGGTATAATTTTTTTATTAAATTATTAGGAAAAACCGTCATGTCAAAGCCATAGGGAATCAGAAAAATCTACGACTATGTGGCCAGTAAGACAAGTGATAATGAGTTGTTGTTGGCTGTGGAGCTAAATGTAGAAATTGCTTTTTTAAAAAAAGGGGTTTAGTTTTGAAGCCGGAAGCAAAATAGTATAATATTACATATTATTACAAGTAGATGAAATAAATTAATTTGTTGTTAAGCAAAATGGGGTGTGGGAATGGATAAAGTATTTGCAATTGGTGACATTCATGGAAGTTACGAATTGTTAGAGCGGCTGCTCCAATACTGGAATCAAGAGGAAGAACAATTAGTTTTCTTAGGAGATTATATTGATCGTGGTCCTGATAGTGTAAAGGTTTTGCAAAAAGTCATTCAGCTTTCAAAAGACTTTGATGCAATTACTTTGAGTGGAAATCACGAGCAACTATTTTTAAATTGGTTAGAAAAACCAGAAGAAATTTCTGAATTTTACTTTAACCCAAAGGTTGGAGGCGCTGCTACTATTCAAAGTTTTTACTCGGAGCCTTCCTTTAATCAAATATTGGATAGATATTCTGTAAATGAAATTACAGAAACGATTCAAGAAAATAATGTTGAAATCATTCAATTTCTTAAAAATTTAAGACGTTTCTATCATTGGGATCCATTCCTCTTTGTTCATGCGGGTATTGACGCAAAGGTTGAAAATTTTAGGGATACAAAAAAAGACGATTTTTATTGGGTTAGAGAAGAATTTTACTCTACACCACATTTAGCAAAGGAAATTGTTGTTTTTGGACACACACCAACCATTTTGATTAATGAAGATAAGTCAAGCAAAGTATGGATATCACCTTGCAGTAAGAAAATTGGCATCGATGGAGGAGGGGCAATCTATGAGCGTGGCCGCCTTCACGGAGTAGTTTTTGCCAAAGATTCAAATGAGATTAAGATTCACTCAGTAGGAATTGATGAAGAACCAACTATTGAGACGATAGAATTATCATAAACATTTATCTGTATATAATGTATGGGGGACCGTTTCACAAATGAGATGGTCCCTTTTTATTAAATATGAATATAGAATTGATGAATAATGTTTAGAAACACAAGGACACATTTTACAGACATCCTGTAAAAGATGCCTCTGTTTTTCTTTATAGTCTTTTCTTTTTTTCAATACTTTTAGTAATGGTATAGTAGCAGTAAAGAATATTTTAGTAACGATGGAGGGATACAAGCAATGGATGTTGTTGAACACGTATTTAGACTTGAAAGTACTTGGGATGGGGGAAGAAATGATTCTGGTAAAATAAAATGTGGACAGTTAAATACAGCGGTATCCATTCCAAAAGAAATGAACGGCCCTGGAATTGGGACAAATCCTGATGAAATGCTGCTTGGTGCTGCAGCTACTTGCTATATAATCTCGCTTGCAACGATGCTGGAATATTCGAAAATAAAAGCAAGCCTTTCTCTTCAATCAGAGGGAATTGTCCATACTTCGAATAATATATATACATACAAAAAGATTATCCACAATATAACAATTTTTTTGCAAGAGGATTTAGATAAAAATGTTCGAATAGCGGAAAAATTAGCATATAAAGCAGAGCAAAGCTGTATGATCAGTAAAGCATTAAGAGGGAATGTTGAAATCATCATTAATTGTTCAATAAAAAAGTAAAAGACAAAATACGTTAACGAGAAAGTGAGTGAGGGGAATGTATTTTTTTCAACAAATCGTTCAAATATTACTTGTTTCCATAGTAATCTATTTTGTAAGTGGACGATTAATAGGATCAAATGTAAATCTAATAAAGCGAATATTTTCAGTTGTTATTAGTGTCTCATTCACAACTTTTATTTTCTGGTATACATATTTAAGAGGAACAAATAACTCTTTCGATACTGTAAATAGTGTTGTTAGTGTCGCCACTTTGTTATGGATTGGTAGTATGTTACTTATTACTATGCTCATATATTTATTTTTCGAGTTATTTGATCCAATCACTAATGAACAAACCGTCGGGAAAAAATCCCTTATTATGCGCATGATTGGCTACTGGCGTCATCAAAAACGGTTGCGAAATGTACTAAAAATTGCCGTAACAAATGGCATTACAAGAACGATGAAATATGCAAGAAATCGAGATTCTGATAGAGAATTAGCGATTGCGTTAAGAGATACACTTGAGCAATGTGGGGGAATATTTATTAAATTTGGTCAAGTGCTATCTACAAGGAAGGAATTATTTTCACCTATTTTCATCGAAGAGCTTGAGAAATTACAACAAAATGTTACGCCTCTTACAGAAAAACAGGTGAATGACATTTTACAACAAAACTTGCCAGGAGAAGTGAATGAAGTATTTTCTTATTTTAAGATGACCCCGATTGCAGCAGCTTCAATTGGCCAAGTTCATAAAGCAATTTTGCGTAAAACGAATGAACAAGTTGTCGTCAAATTGCTGCGACCTGAAGTGAAGGAGATTATGCGGGAGGATTTAAGTATATTAATAGAATTTGCAAAATGGGTAACGAGTAAATCTCAATGGGCCGAAAATCTTGGTTTTCGGGATTTGGCTGAAGGTTTTGCAGCATCATTGCGGGAGGAAATTGATTTTAATATTGAAGCCCGCAATATGATTCAAATCAGTAATGTTATGAAACGAAGCGATTTAAAAGTTAATATTCCTAAAGTATATGAGCAATATAGTAATGAAAATTTACTTGTTATGAGTTTTGCAAAGGGGGTAAGTGTTGCAAGTAAGCAACAGCTGGATCATATCAATTGTTCAGCTATTGCGGAAACCTTATTCTTTTCATATTTAGAACAAGCACTAGTATCCGGAATTTTCCATGCAGACCCTCATCCAGGGAACATTTATGTTGATGTGGACACAGGTGAAATTACATTGCTTGATTTTGGTGCAGTTTGTCGGCTGTCATCCTCTCAACAGGAAGGATTAAAATTATTCTTTATAGGAATACAACAAAGTGATGCTTCCATTTTATTTGATGGCATATCATTATTAGTAAAAAATAAAGCAGATGTTGACAGAAATGAATTAGAGCAGGCAATAAGTCAAATATTGCTGAAAATTTCCTATGTTGGTCGTGTTCAAGCTGATGAGTTAGTTTACTCAATTTTCACAGTAATTCGCGACTTTGGCCTCCAATTTTACCCATCAGTTAGCGTAGCATTGCGTGTAATTGTTACATTGGATGGCACACTAAGAATTATAGATTCTTCATTTAATATATTTGAGGAATCGAAATTGTTTTCAAATCGCTATTTAAAGCTGGCATTTAAAAAGCCTTTTAAAGAACCACTTGCTACAAAAGATAGGCTAGAAGAGGAACTTTCGTTAATCATACCGAATTTGCGAAAAATCCCGCGAAGAGTAGATCAATTGTTTAAGCGTGTGGAGGATGGCAAGGTTATTTTACACCATGATATTTTTTCAGATAAAAATAATGCGAAATTCATTACTCAATTATTTTCAAAATTTATCTTGTTATTAGTCGGAATTACATTTGGGATTATATCGGTAGCACTATTAGCCATTTCGCAATTTATTAATACTGCTTATGCAATTTATCTAAATGCAGCAGCCTATTTAGGATTGTTCCTTTGCGCGGTATTGCTTGTACGATTATCCATCCAGGCAATTCGAGATATAAAAAAAATGGAGTAACTTAGACTAAATATTTTTTAATGAAAGTGTTTAATTTCCATAATTTGAATATTATAAATTGTGTGTTATAATTCAAGTGAAATAATCGAAAAATAAAAAGACCGATAGTGCTGGACACACTAAACGGTCTTGTAACAAAACTAATCGCTTCAAGGCGATTGGCACAAGGCGATTAAAAAACCATCCCTACCCTGCGCTAAAGGTATCTGGGGTGGTTTTTACTTTCTCTTTGAAAAAGTAAACGACAGCGAAAGTATTGCAACTACAAGCGATGAAAAACTTATAGAAATTATCAACACTTCATAAACTGTCATCATCGGCATCATCTCCTTTCCGCTCACAAGTTGTGAGTTAATTGGAAAGCAAAAGATGTGCCAACCACCCTCGAAACCTCAGTTTTGCTACAACTTCATTATACCATTCAACCACTAAAACTTCCATTTTGTAACAGATGACAATGCGATTAATTATCCAAAAAGTATATTGAAAAAAAGCAATTGCAATACATCATTATAAATTTTATTAATGAGTATAAAAGTTAGTAAATAATGGTAATGATATTCTTGAAGAATATTTTCATTATATTGCTAAATATAATAGCTATTATTTGAGTCCGTTAAATATTGTTCTTTCAATACATTAAATATTTCCCAGGTAATATGACTGCTATTTTTGTTATTAAAATATAATACTTATTTTTACCAACTTACATATTTGTGCAATTATTTAAAATAACTTTTTTGAAATTAAGTATATTTCTAATCAATAAATAATATAGAAAAGTATAAAGCCATAGATTTTAAAAGCTTTCACTAATAGAAAAAAATAGAAAACAAAGGAGTGTAATTAATGTTGCAAATAAGTAGAAAGTTTCTTGCATTGCCTTTTAACGAAGTATTTTTTTATGAACTAAAGAGTGAAAGTCGGTATGTACCGAAAGTAATTAATTATACACATCGACTAAAGCCTAGTCGTCAGCTCCAAAAACAGCAAACTATCCACATTGATTTAAGAAAAAATGAACAATTATTGTTTGCAGAGATGTCTTCCACTATAAAGAATGTAATACAAAACATCAAAGCGAATGATTGGGCTGTTTCAATCATCCAACAACCTTCCAATGATCAAATTATTGAGTTTCAACGGTTTTATAATGTTTATGCTGCACAAAACAAAATACAAAAAATAAACCGCTACGCTTTACAGACATTAATACTTCTTCGAGATAAAAATGGACTTATAATAACGAAGGTAACCGATGATAACAATACTTTATGTTATCGTGTTTATGCTGTAGATGGACAAAATGTCATGTCTTTATATACGACAGGCCAGTCTTTACAAGAAGAAAATGAAGCTTTTAAAAATGCATACTATTACCTTTGCTGGGAAAATATGAAGCGATTTCAGCGCTTAGGTTATAAAGTTTATGATTTTGGGGATTTACGAGACATCAGCTTGCTCAAGGATTTAAATGAAAACTTTGGGGGAAATGTTGTCAATGTTTATTCAGGATATATAACGAAATCCCGCTTTAGTAATATACTGCTGCAAATAAATAGTTTGACAGGTAGAACATATAAACTGAAAAAATAATGAACTCTTTAATTGTTTCCAATTATTTATAAGTACCTTTACCATCATTTCTAATTTAGAGATGTTATAATAATAGGACTAGAATTAGAGAGGATTATGAAAATGACAAATAAACCACATCTTTTAGTAGTTGATGGAATGGCATTGCTATTTCGTTCTTTTTTCGCATCAAGTGCTATGGGCCATTTTATTCGATTGGAAGATGGGACGCCAACGAATGGGGTACAAGGTTTTGCACGCCATGTTTTGACAGCTCAATCTATTATGAAGCCGACACATTTAGCAGTATGTTGGGATATGGGAACTCAAACTTTCCGCAATGAATTGTTTGACGGATACAAGGCAAATCGACCAGCACCTCCAGTAGAAATGTTGCCACAATTTGATATGGCAAAAGAAGTTTCAGAAATGATCGGCTGGAAAAACTTTGGTGAAGTTGGTATGGAAGCTGACGATACAATTGGTTCGATGATTGAAAAGTGGAAAAATGAAGCGGAGATCACAGTTATAAGCGGCGATAAAGATTTATTGCAATTGTTAAACCCTACGACTAAAATTGCCTTTACGAAAAAAGGTTATTCAGAATATGACGTTTATACAGAAGAGCGTTTTAAAGAAGAATATGTTATTGAGCCACATCAATTTGCTGACGTAAAGGCGTTTATGGGAGATTCAAGTGACGGCTATCCGGGTGTAAAAGGAATCGGCCCTAAAACAGCCCTGCAGCTCATTCAGAAATATGGTTCCATAGATGGTGTATTAAACAATTTAGATGAGTTAAAACCTGCACAGCGTACTAAAATTTCTGATTATATGGAAATGTTGCAGCTTTCTCTTAAACTAGCCACAATACACAGAGAAATGCCAATTCCTGCAGATTTGCATGACTTACAAATCGTTGATTATTCAAATGAAACATTTGAAAAACTTGAACAAAAAGGATTTAAGCTTATAGCAAAACATGCTCGAAGCTTGTATTCCTTAGTATAGCTACTTAAAGAGCCGAAGTAATTGATATTTATCATTTACTTCGGCTCTATTTTTACAAAGCTCAATACTTTCTCATTATTGGCATACCGCACTGTTCGAATTTGGCTTTCTCTATTCCGTCCGCCGTTATCATGAAGGATTAAAAAAAGCTCGTTATTTCTTATTTCATAGCCAATTAACGGTACCCAATGATATTTAAAAGCCGGATTAGCCTTCCATTGCCAAGTAAAATATTTATCAAATTTCATCGCAACAGGATTTCCTTCGTCAAGCTGCTGAAGAGCTTCTTTAAGCGTACAGCCTGCAATATTCCATTTTGGACCTAAATATTTTCTTAAATTTTTAATAAGTCTCCATTTAAATAAGCCGATTTTTGTTCCGCCAAGAAGTTTATACAGTTCGTTTACATTTTCGGAAAACTGTCGGCCTCTTTGTAAATAATTTAATATGACATAAACTGTAGTTGGACCACAAGCTGAATTGCGAAGCTGTGGGTCTATCTCATTGCTGTACTGTGACATCCCGGCTACTTGAAGTAAAACACGCAATTTTTTCACCCCCATATTGAATCTCTTTTAACTTCTTCATTATAGCATCCCTGGTCTGTCTTTTATCGAATGCATGTGGCATATATCCAAAGGAAAAATCATACTTGACTCTTAGGAGTTTCTTCTAATTGTTTCTACTAGATTCATGATAAACTTTCTCTTTTCTGATTATGATATTATGAAAATAGACTTATGGAGAGCTAGATTAAGTTAATTTTTCAATGAAAGAGCGTAAAATTTGGAGGTGCTTTTTTTGAAACACTATAGAACTTTATTATTCGATTTGGATGATACTTTATTAGATTTTGGTGCAACTGAAGAAGAGGCGTTAATTAATTTATTTAAGGACCAGCAAATAACATTAACACCGGAAATTAAAGAGCAATATAAAAAGCTCAATAGCCGATTGTGGAAAGCCTATGAGGATGGAGAGATGGAAAGGGATGAAGTAGTTAATACTCGCTTTTCTCTTCTATTTGAACAATACGGCAAACAAGTAGATGGAGCCGCATTAGAAAAAAACTATCGGAAATATTTAGCTGAAGGTCATCATCTAGTGGATGGAGCTATTGAATTAGTTAAACGGCTTTCTCAACAGTTTGATTTATATGTTGTCACAAATGGAGAATCTAAAACTCAATATAAAAGATTGAATGATTCGGGTTTATATCCATATTTTAAAAATATATTTGTTTCAGAGGATACAAATTATCAAAAACCAATGAAGGAGTTTTTTGATTATGTATTTTCAAAAATTGGCGACATTCAACTTGAAAGTACATTAATTATTGGGGATTCATTGAGCGCGGATATTACAGGAGGATTTAGAGCAGGTATTGATACATGCTGGGTAAACTTAAAAAAGAAAGATAATCATATTAACGTAATTCCTACATATGAAATTAATAAACTGGATGAATTATTTAGAATTTTAAATGTGAATGATAACATTACAACCCGCTAGAGGAGCGGGGATTGTACTTAGAGGAATTAGAAGTCCACTTAAATTGTGAACTGCGCTTACACAAAATACTTTCCTATAAAAGATAACGAAAAGTTAAAGTAATTAAAAATCTGCTCATTACTAAAAAATGAGCAGATTATATAAGATATTTAATTGTGGTAAAGAACCAGACTTTTTTAAGTCTTACGCTTGTGCAGTTAAAAACTCAATTACTTGCTCTGGAGATTTAGCGTTTGCACTGTGCAAGTGTGCTAACTTTTCTCCATTTTTAAAGATTAATAAACTCGGAATCCCCATTACTTGGTATTTTTCTGCAAGTTCAGGAAATTCATCACGATTAATTTCATACCAGTCGTATTGGTTATATTCCTCGATAATTGGATCAATGAACATGTTCATACGTGTACAATCAGGGCACCAGCCAGCGAAGAATTTTACGATTACAGGTTTTTCTGTGCTAATAATTTCATTAAATTGTTGTTCTGTAGTAATTTCTTTCATTAATAATCACACTCCTTACATGTAGTTTACACATTTTATAAATTTTGAAAAGTAATTTGACTTAATGAATGACTATTCATAAAATAGTTATAAAGCTATTAAACAATTAAAGCTACCTATTTATTTTTAGAAAATTGAAAATAAATTATTGCTAAAATTGACAAAATCATCTACACTAAGAACAGAAAAACTGTTTAAAACTTTTATTTTCTTCAAAGTTATTTTTTTTCAACATAAAATGAATGAGTATTCATTCAAAGGATGGATAAGGGGGATGCTTATGACTTACAACATTCAAAAAGCAGCCGTACTAGGCTCGGGGGTTATGGGTTCAGGTATTGCTGCACACTTAGCAAATATCGGAATTCCAACTTTAATTTTAGACATTGTGCCAAAGGAATTAACAAAAGATGAGGAAGCAAAAGGATTAACATTAGATCACGCCGTAGTTCGCAATCGTTTTGCAAGTTCAGCTGTACAAAAATTATTAAAACATAAGCCTGCACCACTTACTTCGAACAAAAACTTAGCTTTGCTTACTGTTGGGAACTTAGAAGATGATTTAGAAAAATTAAAAGATGTAGACTGGATTATTGAAGTTGTAGTCGAAAACTTGGAAGTAAAGCAAAATTTATTTGAGAGAGTAGATGCGGTTCGAAAACCAGGAACGATTGTTAGCTCAAACACTTCTGGTATTAGTGTGAACGAGATGATAAAAAACCGCTCTGAAGATTTTCAAAAACATTTCTTAGGGACACATTTCTTTAACCCACCTCGCTATTTAAAATTATTAGAAGTAATTCCAACTGAGCAAACGTTGCCGGAAGTAGTTTCCTTCATGAAAACGTTTGCGGAGGATGTATTAGGAAAAGGGGTAGTTATTGGAAAAGATACACCAAACTTTGTAGCGAATCGAATTGGAACATATGGCTTACTTGTTACTCTTCGTGAAATGCTAGAACGTGGCTACTCAGTTGGTGAAGTAGATTCTGTAACAGGTCCTCTAATTGGTCGACCAAAATCAGCTACTTTTAGAACATTAGATGTTGTTGGTCTAGATACTTTCGTTCATGTCGCAAAAACTGTATATGATCAAACAACAGGTGAAGAACAAAAAGTTTTTGAAGTGCCTGAATTCATGAAAAAGATGGTTGAAAATGGATGGCTGGGTGCGAAATCAGGCCAAGGTTTCTTTGTTAAGAAAGGAAAAGAAATTTTCGAGATTGATCCTTCTACGTTTGAATATGTCCCGGTGAAAAAGTTGCAATCACCCTCCATTGAAATGGCAAAGCAAGTAAAAGGTCTACCAAATAAAGTGAAGACATTAGTGTATGCAAATGATCGTGTTGGCGAGCTGTTATGGAATATATTTGCTCCTACATTAATTTATTCGGCAGAGCTAACAGGCATTATTGCTGACAATATCGTTGAAATTGATAATGCGATGAAATGGGGCTTCGGATGGTCACAAGGACCGTTTGAATTATGGGATGCAATCGGAGTTAAGCAATCTGTAGAAAAAATGGAATCTGAAGGTAGAGAAGTACCTGCTTTGGTAAAAGAATTATTAGCAAACGGCTATGAAACATTCTATTCAGAAGTCGATGGAGATTTAGCATATTATAATGGCTCTCAATATGAAAAAGTACCAGTAAATGAAAAAGTAATTGATCTAAAACGTTATAAGAAAAAACATGGCGTTATTAAATCGAATTCTGGCGCTAGTTTAATAGATTTAGGGGACGGCATTGCATTACTTGAATTCCACTCAAAATCAAATGCAATCGGCCTTGATATTATACAAATGCTAAATTTTGCGATCGACGAGGTAGAAGCAAAATTTAAAGGGTTGGTAATCGGGAACCAAGGTAAAAACTTCTGCGTTGGAGCAAACCTTGGGATGATTTTAATGGAAGCTCAAGATGATAATATTTTTGAATTAGATTTTACAATTAGGGCGTTCCAAAAAGCAATGCGTCGTATTAAATATTGTAAAAAGCCGGTCGTTGCAGCACCTTTTGGCATGACATTAGGTGGAGGTTCAGAGGTGTGTTTACCTGCAGCACATATCCAAGCATCTGCTGAAACATATATGGGATTAGTCGAAGTTGGTGTTGGATTAATACCAGGTGGCGGCGGCAATCTAGGACTTTATGAAAAATTCTTAAAAGGGTTGCCAAATGGGGTAGAAATCGATTATCAAGCAATTGCAAATAAAGTGTTTGAAACAATTGCTCTTGCAAAAGTTTCCACTTCAGGTGAGGAAGCTAGAGAAAATAACTTCTTAAACTTTGCTGACGGCATTTCAGTAAATCCTGATCACCTACTATATGATGCAAAACAAGCTGCCCTTGCACTTTATGATGCAGGATATACAGCACCTATTCCTAAGAAAATAAAAGTAGTAGGAGCTCCAGGCTATGCAACGCTGTTGTTGGGAGCGCAAGGTATGTTCCAATCTGGCTATATTAGTGAGCATGATTTAAAAATTGCAAAAAAACTGGCTTATGTTATTGCAGGCGGACTAGTGCCATATGGAACAGAAGTAACGGAAGAATATTTGTTAAATCTAGAACGTGAAGCATTTTTACAACTTGTAGCGAATCCAAAATCACAGCAGCGTATGCAGCACATGTTAGTAAAAGGTAAGCCATTACGCAATTAAAGTAAGCTTTCTTTATTCAGTACGAATCTAAGCTGAATAAGATAAAGCCCCGGCGAGTCATGTGATTTTGTAAAGAAGACGGGAAAGAAAGTTATTAAGTTCGTCGTATCCATACGACAACGATTAACCGACCAGCATTCTGCTGACCCAAACACGAACACGAAATCCGGACGCTAGTTAGCCAAAGCGTAATAGATAAAAAGTAAAAGCAATCGATAAGGGGGATACATCAACATGCGTGAAGCCGTAATTGTAGCAGGTGCACGAACACCAATTGGCAAAGCAAAGAAAGGTTCTCTAGCAACTGTACGTCCCGATGACTTCGGTGCAGTTGTAGTGAAAGAAACTTTAAAAAGAGCAGGCTATGAAGGGCAAATAGATGATTTAATTATGGGCTGTGCAATGCCAGAAGCAGAACAAGGGATGAATATTGCGAGAAATATTGGTGCATTGGCTGGTCTACCAGATACTACACCAGCGATCACGATAAATCGGTTCTGCTCTTCAGGTTTACAAGCTATCGCTTATGCAGCAGAACGTGTAATGCTAGGGCATTCGAAAGCTATTCTAGCAGGTGGTGTGGAATCAATGAGTATGATTCCAATGACTGGTAATACGGTACGTTTAAATCCGAAATTAGCAGAAGAAGCTCCTCAATACTACATGAGTATGGGGCATACTGCCGAAGAAGTTGCAAATCGTTATGAGGTTAGCAGGGAAGATCAGGATGCATTTGCTTTAAGATCACATCAACTAGCAGCAAACGCCATTAAAGAGGGCAAGTTTAAAGAAGAAATTGTTCCTATTGAGGTCGAACAGCATTATGTTGATGACAATAACAAGCTTCAAAAGAAAACTTTTATGTTCGACACAGATGAAGGGGTGCGTCTAGATACTTCAATAGAAGGGTTGGCAAAATTGCGTCCAGCTTTTAATGTGAAAGGTTCTGTAACAGCAGGCAACTCTTCTCAAACATCTGATGGTGCAGCAGCAGTACTTGTTATGGACAGGGAAGAAGCAGAGGCACAAGGATTAAACCCGATGGCGAAATTTTTAGGCTTTGCTGTTGGAGGGGTTCCGCCTGAAGTAATGGGTATTGGACCTATTGAAGCAGTTCCAAAAGCTCTAAAAATTGCAGGTCTTTCTCTAGAAGAAATTGATTTATGGGAGTTAAATGAAGCATTTGCATCGCAATCAATCCAAGTTGTCCGCCATTTAGGAATTGACATGGATAAAGTCAATGTCAATGGGGGAGCTATTGCGCTAGGCCATCCTCTGGGTGCAACAGGTGCCATCCTTACTTTAAAGCTTATTAATGAATTAAGACGTCAAGGTAAAAAGTATGGTGTTGTAACAATGTGTATCGGCGGTGGAATGGGCGCTGCCGGGGTATTTGAAGTACTATAAAAATTCTATCCGGGAGATTGGCTTTAAGCAATTAATCAAACGTTGCCTCCGAAATGATTTTGCTTAAAGCTTTTCTATAAATCTTTTAAAAGGTAAAAATTTAGCTTATCACTTAACAATATCTGTTATTAAAATTAAAGGGGAGGAATTATTAATGGTTCAAACAACAAATATTATTAAAGGCGGAAGTTTTTTAATAGAAGACGTAGATATTGAGCGCGTAATTACACCTGAAGATTTTACTGATGAGCAAAAAATGATTGCTCAAACTACAGCTGGATACGTTGAAACAGAAGTTAAACCAGTAGTTGAAAACCTAGAAAATCATGAATTTGAGCATTCAGTACGCTTATTGAAAAAAGCTGGTGAATTAGGATTACTCGCTGCAGATGTACCAGAAGAGTATGAAGGGCTTGGTTTAGATAAAATTTCTTCAGCATTAATAGCAGAGAAAATGTCGCCAGCAGGTGGATTCTCTATTACTCACGGTGCTCATGTAGGTATTGGATCATTGCCAATCGTATTATTCGGCAACCATGAACAAAAATCCAAATATTTACCGAAGCTTGCATCAGGTGAATTAATTGCTGCTTATGCATTAACAGAGCCAGGTTCTGGTTCAGATGCATTAGGTGCAAAAACTGTTGCAAAATTAAATGAAGAAGGTACTCATTATATTTTAAATGGTGAAAAGCAATGGATTACAAATGCAGGATTTGCTGATGTATTCGTAGTTTATGCAAAAATTGATGGCGATAAATTCTCTGCTTTCATTGTTGAACGTACATTCCCAGGTGTTTCTGTAGGTGCAGAGGAAAAGAAAATGGGAATTAAATCATCCTCTACACGCACATTAATTTTACAAGACGCCCAGGTACCAGTTGAAAATTTACTTGGTGAAGTTGGACGTGGTCATGTAATTGCTTTTAATATTTTAAATATTGGTCGTTATAAATTAGGTGTTGGTACGGTTGGGGCATCAAAACGTACTTTTGAGCTTGCCGCTGCATATACGAACCAACGTCAACAATTTAAGACGCCGATTTCAAGCTTTAACTTAACAAAAGAAAAGCTTGCAACAATGGCTTCACACCTATATGCATCGGAATCTTTAAATTATCGAACAGTTGGATATTTTGAGGATCGTTTAAGCCAATTGTCGCCTGAAGAACAAAAAGACGGTAGAGCAATTGCTGCTGCGATAGCAGAATATGCTATTGAATGTTCAATTGCTAAAGTATTTGGCTCTGAAACACTTGATTATATTGCCGATGAAGCAGTTCAATTACATGGCGGCTACGGCTTTATGGCTGAATATGAGGTAGAGCGTATTTACCGTGACTCACGTATTAACCGTATCTTTGAAGGAACAAATGAAATTAACCGTTTAATCGTTCCAGGTACATTTATGAAAAAGGCGTTAAAAGGTGAGCTTCCTCTTCTTCAAGCAGCACAAAAATTACAGGAAGAGTTATTAATGTTAATGCCTGAAGAAATTGGCGATGAGCCATTAGCACAAGAAAAATATCTTGTTAAAAATGCAAAGAAAATTGGTATTTTAGCTGCAGGTGTTGCTGCACAAGCATTTGGTACAAAGCTTGAAGCAGAACAGGAAGTTTTAGTGAACATCGCAAATATTGCAAACCAACTTTATGCAATGGAATCAGCTGTCATTCGGACTGCGAAAGCAATTGAGCGTGACGGTGTAGAAAAGTCTAAACAAAAAATTCTTTATACTGAAATCTTCTGCCAAGAAGCATTCGCTGAAATTGAAAAAGAGGCGAAAGAAACGATACTTGCTTCAGTTGAAGGTGATGCTGGCAAAATGACACTTGCTGCTCTTCGTAAATTAACTCGCAGCAATCCATATAATATCATTAAGAAAAAACGTGAAGCTGCTGAGAAGTTAATTGAAGCAGAAAAGTATATAGTTTAAGAGTCAATCAAATTTCGATAGAGATGGCCGTCTTTAGAATCATTTCGAGATGGCCCCTTTGTTACTGTCAAAAGCTTCTTCATACTTGAAATGTGATTGTATGGAGAAATAAGAATGTAATCATCACAGGAGCAAAGGTTTAAATTGATATTTAAATAATAGTAAAAAGGGCTGCTCATATCTGGGCAGCCCTTTCCTCGTACAAAAGTCAAATCCGGCCAAATTAATGTTGTTTCTAATTCTTCTTGCTATTCACGGTTATTTTGACCAGCTTCCTTATCATTTTCTATAATGTCGTTACGTTCGGAATTATCTGTACCATTTTCACTATTGAAGTCTTGCCCGTCAGCTCCACGAGTTGCGTCATTATAAGCATCTTCACCTTTACCGCCTTTGCCATTAGTACCATTGTTAATATCATTACCGTTTACATTATCATTATATGAATCGCTTCTAGTGTTCCATCTACACCTTCATTGACATCTTCTAAAATTTCGTTTGCATTTTCGTTATTTACGGTACTTTCTTCATTTACGGAATTTTCGTCCTCTGCATTACATCCTGCTAAAAATATACTAATAAGGGTAAAAGTGTAAACATATTTTTTCCACATAATAAAATTTCCCTCCTTTCGTTATTAGCACGTCATCATTATCGATAGTCAGGTGGATAAGCCGGAGAAAGCGAGGGCCAATCCTGAGATTTGAATAGTTTGCATGTCATTAAGCTTTAAAGCTTTTTCTTCTTGAGCGACTAAATAACTAGCTCAGTCTCGCCTTATTCCCTTTAGGAGACGATTATTTAAAGGAAAATGGCTAATTTGTTTTTTCTTCTTTCTTAATTTCTTCTATATTAAATTCTTCAGTTACTTCATCAACTACACCCTTGGTTGAATCTTTAAACTCTCTCAATGTTTGACCAAAGGCACGTCCTAATTGAGGCAATTTAGATGGTCCGAAAAGAATTAGAGCTATTACTAGTATAATGATTAACCCCGGTACACCTATAGATTGTATCATGATGAAATTCTCCTCTATTTTTGTATGTGTTTATTCAATAGTTTGTACTCTTTTCGAGAATTCTTTCTTATAAGTTTTCTCCGAAATGATAATACTTATTTCAAATAAAAGTAGTAGTGGAATAATAATTAAAAAGTCCGATACGAAATCGGGTGGTGAGATTATAACTCCAATGACAATCAAAATAAAATATGAAACCTTTCTCATCTTCTTTAAACGACTAGGCGTAACAATCCCTAATTTGGTCAGAAATAAAATAATTACTGGCAATTCAAATACTAATCCTACTGGAATTATTAAATTAAACATTAATGTGAAATATTGTTTCATACCATAAGTTTCTGTTGCACCAATGGACTTATTAATACTAGACATAAAATTGAGCATTAGTGGAAATAAGATGAAGTAACTAAATATAACTCCAAGTAAGAATAATAGGAATGCGACAGGAATAAATGTTGCAGTACTATTTGCTTCGTTTTCTGTTAATCCAGGTTTCATAAATAACCATAGTTGATGCATTGCAATTGGCAAGGTTAAACAGATAGAAATCAATAGCGCACACTTCACATAAATTGATATGCCATCAGTGTAGCCAAAAACGTTCCAATCAACATTTTGAGCTGCTTCTTGTGACTTTATAAACTGTAACAAATCAGGTGCAAAAAGAAATCCGATTATTAGTGTGATCAAAAAGGTACTACATATAATAATAAGTCTTGTCCGTAGTTCAGTTAAATGTTCGATTAGGGTAAATTCTTTATCCTCCATGTTTATCACCACCATTCTAAGTATGAAAAAATAAAAAATAAGTATGCAAAAAAATAAATATTTGATTTAAAAACTAGAAAATAATACACGCTTGAAATACAAACTAGTAAGAATTTATTACACAAGGGTAAGGAAGGATATTATGTCAGAGTATAACAAAGAAGAACTATTTCTAATCATCCAAGTGTTAGCGGGAATCACACTAACTGCTGGTTATGCATTATCAATTGAAAATTACTACGGGGCAGTGCCTGCTTTTGCACTAATCGGTTCAGCTGTTGGTTTATCCATTATCATAGGATGTTGGTTAGGAGCTGAACATGTAGCTTTTATGTTAACAATCATTGTTACAGCAGTTGTGTTCTCAATATATTTTAATTTTGGAACTTTATTTGGTTAATAAGGAGGAGTCAGTATGTCAGAAAAGAAAAATAGCTTTACAGAAAAACGTTCAACAAGACGCAATTTTATAAAAAATTCAGGTTTAACACTTGGTGGTTTAGTTCTTGGAGGAGCCGTCACAAGCCTTTTTGTAAAAAATAACAATGATACAACTACTCCAACTCCAACTCCAACTGAAGAGTCAACACATGGTGGAGCAGTTACTCAGTACAACCATGCGTTAATGTTTTTTACACCTGCTGAGTATCAAACAGCCGCAGCAGCTGTAGAGCGAATCTATCCTGAAGATGAAAACGGACCCGGGGCAAAAGAATTAGGTGCAGCAATTTATATTGATCACCAATTAGCAGGCCAATGGGGAAATAATGTAAAAGATTACCGTCTAGGTGCATTTTATAAGCCAGCTGAAAACCAAAGTCCTCAAACTGTTTTATTACGTAAAGACTTATTTAGAGCTGGTTTAGAAGCATTAGATGAATATTCTAAACAAAACTTTGATGCGGTATTTACTGGATTAGAACCAGAACAACAAGATGAAGTGTTAACAGCCTTTAGTGAAGGAAATGTAACACTTTATGGTGATACTAGTTCGGCTGAATTTTTCAGCTTACTACGTACAATGACGATAGAAGGTGTTTATGCTGATCCAATGTATGGTGGTAACAATGAAATGCAAGGCTGGGCAATGCGTAAATATCCGGGAACACGTATGCAATATGTAAACGAAATTCAAAGTGATGAATTTATCGAGTTGAAACCAGAGGGCTTAAGCAGCCACATGAGCTAATGAAATCGACAGCATAGAAAGGACTAATGATAGATGGCAACCAAATTAGAAAAAGTACCTGTAGTTGTAATAGGAATGGGTTGGGCAGGTGGTATTGTATCAGCAGAGTTAACAAAAGCAGGAATCAATGTTGTTGGCTTAGAACGTGGTAAAGATCGTACAACAGCTGACTATACAATGGTTCACGATGAACTTCGTTATCAACACAGAACAGAACTTATGCAAGACTTATCAAAAGAAACCATTACGTATCGTAATACAATTGAAGGTAAAGCACTGCCAATGCGCTATTATGGAACATTTATTGTTGGCGACGGTGTTGGTGGAGCAGGTTCTCACTGGAATGGACAAACATATCGCTTCTTACCCTATGACTTCGAAATTCGTTCACAAACAATAGAACGTTATGGTAAAGGGAAAATTCCAGAGTGGATGACGTTGCAGGACTGGGGAATTACTTACGATGAAATGGAGCCCTACTATGATAAGTTCGAAAAAATGGCGGGTATTTCAGGTGAAGAGGTACCAGAACTTTGGGGACCACGTAAAAATCCATATCCAACAGGCCCTTTAGTAAAGACTCCTTTAATGAAAACTTTTGAAGAGGCAGCTAAATCTCTTGGTTATAAACCGTTTGTAATGCCTGCTGCAAACCTTTCAGAAAATTACACAAATCCAGATGGTATTGCACGTGGAGCATGTCAATATTGTGCATACTGTGAGAACTTTGGTTGTGAATACGGAGCTAAAGGAGACCCTGCAGTAACAGTAATCCCGGTTGCTAAACAAACTGGAAAACTAGATTTACGTACACATGCAAACGTATTAGAAATTACTTCTTCGGGTGGAAAAGCAACAGGTGTTATTTACGTTGATATGCTAACAGGGGAGCGTTTTGAACAGCCAGCTGATGTTGTTGTTGTTGCTTCTTATGTGTTTAATAATACTAGGTTATTATTAAATTCGAATTTAGGTACACCATACAACCCGAGAACTGGAAGGGGAACAATCGGTAAAAACTATTGCTACCAAGTAACCGGTGGAACAACTCAATTATTCTTCGAAGACCGTCAATTTAACTTATATGGTGGTGCCGGTGCTTTAGGGATAGAAATTGCAGAGTGGATGGGTGATAACTTTGATCATTCTGATGTAAACTTCATCCACGGTGCCGGTATTCGTTCAACACAATACGGTGATCGTCCAATCGCAGTGAACCGTGTACCAAAAGGGACTCCAAACTGGGGCTTAGAATTTAAGAAACAATCTATTAAATATGCTAACGCAAACTTTCCAGTTAAAACTCAAGGGGCGAGCATGCCACATCGTGAAAACTATTTAGACTTGGACCCAGAATTCAAAGACGCTTGGGGTTATCCATTACTTCGAATGACTTTTGAATACACAGATAATGACCGTGAAATGGTAAAATTCATGGCGCAAAAAACTCGTGAAATCGGTGAAAAAATTGGTGCTGATATTATTGAAACAGCTGAAGAACAAGGAAATTTCAGTGTAAATAAGGATACAAATACTCATAATACTGGCGGGGTAATTATGGGGGCAGATCGTGAAACTTCTGCACTAAATACCTATCTTCAAATGTGGGAAGTAGAAAACGTTTTCGTAGTAGGTGCATCGGCATTCCCTCATAACTCTTGTTTCAATCCGACTGGTACTCTAGGTGCATTGTCATACAGAGCTGCAGAAGGTATTCAACAATACATTAAAAATGGCGGCGGATTATTAGTATAATATATATTTAAAAAAAGCCAGCAATGCCTTATGGGAGAAACGGCGATTATCTGGATTCCAGACATTTTTCCCTCAAAAGCCGAGGTAATATCTGTAGGATATGCCCTTTAAAAGTTAGACACCAATCTACTTTTTTTGGTCAGTTCAGTTTGCATCGGCTTTTGAATTGTACATATTGTTTTGTACGACGATTGTTAGAATATTATTTATTGTAATGGCTCTTCAACTTATATATCTGCTAAGAAAAATTTCGCAATTTATTACTATTTAAGTTAATATCTTTATTAGATAAATAACATTAGTTAAAGGAGCTTTTTGCAAATGCTACAATTTATTCATTACCCACGATGCACAACTTGTAAGAAAGCACAAAAATGGTTAGATGAGAACGGAATCAAATACGAAGCATTACATATTGTGGAACAAACACCGACGAAAGAGCAATTAAAATCTTTATGGGAAAAAAGTGGACTTCCACTTAAGAAATTTTTTAATACATCTGGTATGAAGTATAAATCTTTAGGTTTAAAGGATAAATTAACAACAATGACTGAAGATGAGCAGTTGGAACTTCTTGCCTCAGATGGAATGTTAATTAAACGTCCAATTGTAACAGATGGACAAAAAGTGACATTAGGATTTAAAGAGCAGGAATTCATAGAATCTTGGAAATAATGAGCTTTACTAACTTGTTTTTACCAAAAAAATATGTCACACTGAACTTGATGGAACTACATAAATTGGAGGGGTTTTGAGTGAGCACACCGAAAGATTTACGTTACTCAAAAGAGCACGAATGGGTAAAAGTTGAAGATGGAAAAGTACGCGTTGGTATTACGCATTTTGCACAATCTGAATTAGGTGATATCGTATTTGTTGAATTACCGCAAATCGGTGACGAGATTCAATTGAACGAACCATTCGGTAGTGTTGAGTCTGTTAAAACAGTTTCAGAGCTATATGCGCCTATTTCAGGAAAAGTGGTTGAAGTAAATTCTGAACTAGAAGATAACCCAGAATTCGTTAATGATTCTCCATATGACAAGGCATGGATGATTGTTGTGGAACCGACAGATGTTTCAGAAGTTGAAGCTTTATTAACTCCTGAGCAATATGATGAATTAATTGATGCTGAATAAGAATATGATATATAAAAAACGCCAGAATAACACTGGCGTTTTTTTTACAATAAAATATAATATTAAACCACCTTCTTTTTAAAAATAAGAAATATAATTTTTATTGAAGAGTGTTAGCGCAAGCCACCCAGCTGATCGAGGCCTTCTCCAAGCTAATGAAATTAACTATGTGATTTCAGCCAATAGTCTCTTAGACGTTGATGACGACCAAGCTTAGGGATAAGAAAAAAGCATAATCGGCTAGATCTATGATATTACGTTTTAGAGTAGCGCAGCTAAGGGTGTTTATGCTCTTCATTTTTAGCTTATATTACTTACAAACCGTGGGGTGAGCAAATGACTGTTGAAAAGTGTATAATTGTTGAGGGTCGATCGGATAAGTTGAACATTGCACCAATCTTTGCTGAAGACGTAAAAATCATTTGTACAAATGGTACTATAAGTGAAGATGCATTGCTAGATTTGCTTGAGCCTTTTGAAGAATGTAAACTTTATACTTTATTTGATGCAGATAATTCGGGAGAGAAGTTGAGAAAGCTAACGAAAAGAATTTATTCAGAGGCTATCCATCTTTGTATTCCTAGAACATATATTGAGGTTGCCAATGCACCGAAGAAAGTGTTGGCTCATCTGTTAAGTGAAGCTAAATTTTCTGTTCATAAACAATATTTATCCTCATCCAGTGAGGCGTAAAACCTTAATCTTGCATAGAAGCCTGAGGAGAGTTATAAATTCTAGTACTTGATTAAATTAATGATAGTAGGACTGATAACAATGGAAGAGTGGACAAAACAACATTGGGAGCAAACGATAAAGCAAAATAATTTAGCAGCGTTCTATTTATATACGCCAATGTGTGGTACTTGTGCCGTAGCATCTAAGATGATGGAAGTAATCGAAAAGTTATTGCCTGAAGTTCCAATTGGAAAAGCTAATATCAATTTTATAGAAGAACTTGCATTTGACTATCAAATCGAAAGTGTTCCATGCTTACTCATTAGTAATAATGGAGAAATTGTTGAAAAAGTGTATGCTTTCCAATCCGTACCATACCTATATGAAAAGTTGAAAAAAATGTTGACTATATCAAACTAACATGATAAAGTTACATTCGTAATATTTAAAATTTAATATCGTAACTCTTATAAAGAGCGGTGGAGGGAAGTGCCCTATGAAACCCGGCAACCATCACAATATGTGAAAAGGTGCCAAGTCACGCGAAGTGGATACTTTGAAAGATAAGAGAACGGTTAGCGTATAAACATAACAATGTACGATGCCCCTTCTACTTATCTGTGTAGAAGGGGTTTTATTTTAAATTAAATTAAGTATATATGCTAGAAAAGTATAGAGAATATTATAATGCTTTGTCGCGGTACAAATACGTAACAGCGTATCTTAAAGGAGTACAAATATGATCGAATTAAAGGATATAACAAAAGTATATAAAACGAAGAATGGCGAGCTGACTGCTGTTCAAGATGTCAATTTGACGATTAATAAAGGTGAAATTTTTGGAATTATCGGTTACAGCGGTGCCGGAAAAAGTACATTAATTCGATTGTTAAATGGTCTTGAAAAGCCAACAAGTGGAACAGTTAATGTAAATGGTCAACAAATTTCATCTATATCAGGGAGTAAATTGCGCCTTGCTCGCCAAAAGATAAGTATGATTTTCCAACATTTTAATTTGTTATGGTCTCGTACAGTTGCAGAGAATATTGCATTTCCATTAGAAATTGCAGGTGTAGCGAAAAGCGAACGAGCAAAGAAAGTAAAAGAGCTGATTGATTTAGTTGGATTATCTGGCAGAGAAAACGCATATCCATCACAATTATCAGGTGGACAAAAGCAGCGTGTCGGCATTGCTAGAGCTCTTGCAAACAATCCAGAAGTATTACTTTGTGACGAAGCGACGAGTGCATTAGATCCAGAAACAACGGATTCAATACTAGAGCTTTTACTTGATATTAATAAGCGTTTAGGCCTTTCAATTGTTCTTATTACACATGAAATGCATGTAATTCAAAAAATTTGCCATCGTGTTGCAGTGATGGAAGCTGGACGAATTGTGGAAACAGGCGAGGTACTCCGAGTATTCCAAAATCCGCAAGCTGAAATAACAAAAAATTTCGTAATGCAGGTTTCGGGAACAAAAGAGACTAAAGTATCAATCGAACAGGTTTTAGCAAACTATCCAACAGGGAAAATTGTAAAATTAACGTTTATTGGCAACAAAACAGAACAGCCAATTATTTCACAGCTAATTAAGCAATTTGATGTAGAAGTAAATATTGTTCACGGGAATATTTCGCAAACAGCAAATGGACCATATGGAACATTAATTGTTCAAATTGATGGAGAAAACTCAAATGTTGTACAAGCATTAAATCTCCTTAAATCAAATGAAATTCAAACGGAGGTGATTGAACATGCTTAGTACATTATTTCCAAATGTAAGTTGGGAGGATATGTGGCAAGCTACATATGACACCCTTTATATGACGATCATCTCAACTGGTGCAACATTTGTTCTTGGATTAGCTATTGGGATTCTATTATTTTTAACTAGCCCACATCAAGTTTGGGCAAATAAAGTGGCAAACTTTATAACTGGATCGCTGGTAAATATTTTCCGCTCTATTCCATTTATCGTATTAATTATTTTATTAATTCCATTTACAAAGTTTTTACTTGGGACAATCCGTGGGGTTAATGCAGCATTACCTGCACTTATTGTCGGTGCTGCCCCATTTTATGCCAGAATGGTATTAATCGCGTTGAGAGAAATTGACAAAGGTGTAATAGAAGCAGCTCGTTCAATGGGGGCAAAAACTTCGACAATTATTTGGAAAGTGCTCATCCCTGAAGCATTACCTGCACTTTTATCAGGGATTACAGTAACAGCTGTTACATTGGTAGGTTATACAGCAATGGCTGGTATTATTGGTGCTGGCGGATTAGGAAACTTAGCATTTATCGATGGATTCCAGCGCAGCCGTGAAGATGTAACGCTTATGGCAACAATATTTATTTTAATAGTTGTATTTGTCATTCAATTTATTGGAGACTTTGTAACGACAAAAACTGATAAGCGGTAAACAAACAATTTTGGTGCATACGGTATAGATCCGTTCACATAGAACATTAAAAGAGAGAAGGGAAACAAAAGATGAAGAAATTTTTATCATTTCTAGTTTTATCAGTAATTGTTTTAGCTTTAGCTGCATGTGGTACTAAAGAAGATACTTCTTCTACAGATGGAGCTGCTGAAGATGATGCTGCAAAAGAATCAGAAACTGTTACTTTAACTGTAGGTGCTTCTCATACACCTCATGCTATAATTTTGGAACAAGCAAAACCACTTTTAGCTGAACAAGGTATTGAATTAGAAATTGAAGAATACCAAGATTATATTTTGCCGAACCAAGATTTAGCAAATGGAGATATTGACGCAAACTATTTCCAACATATTCCGTTTTTAGAGCAAAAAAATGCTGAAGAAGGCTATGATTTAGTAAATGCTGGCGGAATTCATATTGAACCAATGGGAATTTATTCTAAAAAGTATGCATCTTTAGATGAACTTCCAGAAGGGGCAACAATTCTTATTTCAAGCTCAGTCCCTGACCATGGCCGCATTTTATCTTTACTAGAAGCAAATGGTTTAATTAAATTAAAAGAAGGTATTGATAAAACTGCAGCAACTCTTGATGATATTGTTGAGAACCCTAAAAACTTAAAAATTGAGGCAACTGATGCACCTGAAATGATGGTTACTTACTATGAAAATGAAGAAGGAGATGCGGTAGTTATTAACTCAAACTTCGCTATCGACGCTGGCATCAACCCAATTGAAGATTCAATTGCGATTGAAGATTCAGAGTCTCCATATGTAAACGTAATCGCAGTTCGTTCTGAAGATAAAGATAATGATGCAATTAAAAAATTAGTTGAAGTATTACGCTCTGAAGAAATTCAAAACTTCATTCTTGAAGAATGGGGCGGCGCAGTAGTACCTGTAAGTGAATAAAATAAAAGAAAAGCTCATTCGCTCTCGAAGCAAATGGGCTTTTCTTTTATTTATAAAAATCGATTAAGTCGTGAGAAGAAAGTATTTACAAATTTCAAAAATACTTGTTCTGACGGTGCAAGCTCACGATTTGTCGGGTAAATTATTCCGACAGTTCGCATAATATTTGGGCTTTCAATAGGCATTTTGACAGTAAATCGTGGTGTTGAATCATATAGTGAGCTTTCAGGAAGTAGTGTAATTCCTATACCTGCTGCAACCAATCCTTTTAAGGCATCCATATCCTCCCCTTCAGATGTTACAGTTGGAACAAATCCAGCAGATTTACATGCATCAACAACGACTTCATTTAAAATATAGCCTTCAGGAAATAAAACGAAATTTTCTTTGCGTAAATCAATTAAATTTAATTTTTCCTTCTTTACCAAAGAATGATTAGCGGGAAGGAGGGCGTGAATGTTCTCGCTAAAAAGAATCATTGTATTAATGCTTTCGTCTTTGGCAGGAACAGGTCCTAAAAAAGCTAAGTTTAATTCACGGTTTTTTACAGCATCAATCAAATAACGATATGAGCCTTGACGCAAATGGAATAAAACATCAGGATATTCTTTTTTAAAGGCAGAAATTACAGTTGGCAATACATAACTGGCTAAACTTGTTGGAAATCCGATTTTAATGGTACCTTTTGCTGGATCTAAATATTCTTCTACCTGTTTAACCGCAAAATCAATTGCCTTCAAGGCAGTAACACTATGTTCCAAAAAGATTTTACCTATTGGTGTAAGTTTTACATTTCTGCCTACTCGTTCAAAAAGCACTGTACCAAGCTCATCCTCTAAGTTCGCAATTTGTCGGCTGATGGCTGACTGGGCGACGTGTAAATGTTCGGCAGCTTCAGAAATATGTTCACGCTCCGCAACCTCAACAAAGTACCGCAATTGGCGTAATTCCAACGTTTTCACCTCATTTATCTAAAAAGTAGATTAATTCAATCCAAACTATATATTGTTTATATTATTCTAAAAACTTTACAATGTAAATAAGGTATTTACGAAGATTTGGGGGGAATTACATGACTTTTCATCAACTACCGAACGCACAAGGCCTTTATTCTCCAAGTTTTGAGCATGATGCTTGTGGGATAGGTTTTTATGCAAATATTAAGGGACGCGCATCACATGAAATCGTAAAAAATGGATTAGAAATGTTATGTCGTTTAGACCACCGTGCAGGGCGCGGCGGTGATGGCAAAACAGGTGATGGTGCCGGATTAATGGTACAAATTCCTGATGCATTTTTTAAAATGAATTGTCCAGAACTGAACTTGCCGGCTAAGGGTGAGTATGGTGTTGGTCAATTGTTTTTTACAGAGGATATTAGAGAGAGAGAATCCATTGAACAAAAAATCAACGAATTGATTGAACAAGAAGGGCAAACGTTAATCGGTTGGAGAACAGCTCCTACAAATAAGGGGAATTTAAGTGATATTGCTAAATCAACTGCCCCAGTTGTTCGTCAAGTTTTTATAAAAGCCAAAAATGTAAAAGATACTTTGGCCTTTGAACGCAAATTGTATTTAATCCGCAAGCAAGCAGAATTTTGGGCGAAAGAAAACGGCAAGAAATTTTATTGCCCAAGCATGTCAAGTCAAACAATGGTATTTAAAGGATTGTTAACTCCAGAAGAAGTAAGTGAGTTTTATATGGATTTACAAGACGAAAGCTTTATTTCTGCATTTTCAATCGTTCACTCACGCTACTCTACAAATACATTCCCAAGCTGGGAACGTGCACATCCAAACCGTTATATTGTACACAATGGAGAAATCAATACATTGCGTGGAAATATTAACTGGATGACTGCTCGAGAGCAACAATTTATTTCAGAAAGCTTTGGAGACGATTTACAAAAGCTATTGCCAATTATTGATAATACAGGCTCTGACTCCTCAATGTTAGATAATGCATTTGAATTTTTCGTATTAGCAGGCCGTACTCCAGCACATACTGCAATGATGTTAATCCCTGAGCCATGGACTGAAAACCCACATATTTCTGAAGAGAAAAAAGCATTTTATGCATATCATTCTACATTAATGGAACCATGGGATGGTCCAACAGCAATCTGTTTTACAGACGGCAAGCAAATCGGTTCGATTTTAGATCGCAACGGTTTACGACCAGCTCGCTACTATGTAACGAAGGATGATATGATTGTCTTTTCATCAGAGGTAGGTGTAGTTGATATTGATGAAGAGAACGTATTATATAAAGAACGTTTAAGTCCAGGCCGCATGCTGTTAATCGATTTAGAACAAGGAAAGATTATTTCTGATGAAGAGCTAAAAAGTGAAATGGCAAATGCACAAGACTACAAAGGATGGCTTGAGGATAATTTAGTTACAGTTGATTCAAAGGAAGAATTGCCAAAAGAAGTGGATCAATTAACATTACGCCAAAAGTCATTTGGCTATACATTTGAAGATATTCATAAATATATTGTTCCAATAGCGAGCAGTGGAAAAGATCCAATTGGTTCGATGGGGAATGATTCACCATTAGCTGTATTATCTGATCGACCACAGTCTTTGTTTAACTACTTTAAACAATTGTTTGCACAAGTAACAAATCCACCAATCGATTCGATTCGTGAACATATTGTTACTTCAACAATGACACTTTTAGGAGCTGAAGGGAACTTATTGCATCCAAATGCGGACAATGCTAGACGCATCTTCTTAGAGACTCCTATTCTAACAAATGGCGAATTAGAAGAATTAGTAGGTTTAGATAATAAATATTTCCAAAATTCAATCATTACATTACAGTTTGAAAATTCATTAGAAAACGAATTAGAACGAATTTTTAAAGAGGCTGATTCAGCGATTGAAGAAGGAATTTCCTTATTAGTATTATCTGATGAACTGGATGATGTAAACACGCCAACAGTTCCAGTTTTACTTGCTGTAAGTGCCCTGCATCAGTACTTAGTTCGTACAGGTAAACGTACGCAAGTAAGTATTTTGGCAAATAGCGGTGAAGCAAGAGAGGTTCATCACTTTGCTGCATTGATTGGTTTTGGTGCAGATGCAATTAATCCGTATTTAGCATATGCCTCAATTAAACAATCTATCGAATCAGAGCATTTAACAATTAGCTATGATGATGCGGTTAAGAAATATCGCAAAGGTATAGCAGATGGTGTAGTAAAAGTAATGTCAAAGATGGGTATTTCAACAGTTCAATCTTATCGTGGTGCTCAAATATTTGAGGCTGTTGGTATCAGCAAGGAAGTAATTGATAAATATTTCACAGGTACTGCATCGCAAATTGATGGGATTGGTCTTGAAACAATTGGCGAAGAAGCAAAGCGCCGTCATAAGTTAGCACTTGAATCGAAAAGTGATTTACTTGATTCTGGAAGTGATTTCCAATGGCGTGCAAGTGGTGAACACCATGCCTTTAATCCAAAAACAATCCATACATTACAAACTGCTACAAGAAGAAATGATTTTGGTTTATATAGAATGTATGCAGAAATGGCAAATGAAGAGCGTATCGGATTTTTACGTAATTTATTTGAATTTAAAAAGTCGAATAAATCAATTCCTTTGGATGAAGTAGAATCAGTCGATTCAATTGTAAAACGTTTTAAAACAGGTGCTATGTCTTTTGGTTCAATTTCAAAAGAAGCGCATGAAACATTAGCTATTGCAATGAACCGTTTAGGTGGCCGTTCTAACTCAGGTGAAGGTGGAGAAGATGCTGGTCGTTTCACGGTTGATGAAAATGGCGATAATCGCAATAGTGCTATTAAACAAATTGCATCAGGACGCTTCGGTGTGAAATCGCATTATTTAGTAAATGCAAAAGAATTGCAAATCAAAATGGCGCAAGGAGCAAAGCCTGGTGAAGGTGGACAATTACCTGGTAATAAAGTATATCCATGGGTTGCAGAAGTTCGTGGTTCAACTCCAGGTGTAGGTTTAATCTCACCTCCTCCACACCATGATATTTATTCAATTGAAGATTTGGCAGAACTAATTTACGATTTGAAAAATGCAAACCGTGATGCACGAATTTCAGTAAAACTTGTTGCAAAAGCTGGTGTTGGTACGATAGCAGCAGGTGTAGCAAAAGGTGGAGCAGATGTTATCGTTATTTCTGGTTACGACGGAGGGACAGGTGCATCACCAAAAACTTCAATTAAACATACAGGGTTGCCTTGGGAACTTGGTTTAGCTGAGGCTCATCAAACATTAATGTTAAATGGCCTTCGTGAACGCGTAACATTAGAAACTGACGGTAAGTTAATGACAGGTAAAGATGTTGTAATGGCAGCATTACTTGGAGCAGAGGAATTCGGTTTTGCAACAGCGCCGCTAATCGTTCTTGGATGTATTATGATGCGTGCTTGTCACCTGGATACATGTCCGGTTGGTGTTGCAACACAAAATCCGGAGTTGCGTGCGAAATTCATGGGGACAGCTGACCATGTTGTCAATTACATGCGCTTTGTTGCTGAAGAAATGCGTGAATATATGGCAGCTTTAGGCTTCCGTACTATTGAAGAGATGGTTGGCCGCACAGATGTATTACAAGTAAGTGACCGTGCTAAATCACATTGGAAGGCGAGCCAATTAGATTTATCTGCATTGCTATACCAAGTACAAGGAACTCGTACAAAACAAACAAATCAAGATCTTCGTATTGATGAAACATTCGATATTCGTGAGCTTCTGCCAAAAGTAGAAAACAGTATTAAAGAGAAAGAACCAATTGAATTACAATACGAAATTAAAAATACTGACCGCGTTGTAGGTACAATTATCGGAAGTGAAATTTCGAAAAAGTACGGAGAAAAAGGTCTAAATGACGAAACAATTAAGTTGAAATTTACTGGTCATGCTGGTCAAAGTTTCGGTGCATTTGTTCCACGTGGTATGACGTTATCTTGTGTAGGAGACGTCAATGACTACTTTGGTAAAGGATTATCAGGTGGTAAATTAGTGGCGATTGCTCCAATTAAAGGTGAACAAGAGAGAAACGTTATTGCTGGTAACGTATGTTTATACGGTGCAACTAGCGGTACAGCTTATATTAACGGTCGAGCAGGAGAACGTTTTGCAGTTCGCAACAGTGGTGCAAACGTTGTTGTCGAAGGGATTGGAGACCATGGCTGTGAATATATGACTGGCGGACGTGTCGTTATTTTAGGGGATGTAGGGAAAAACTTTGCAGCAGGTATGTCTGGTGGTGTTGCATATGTATTACCATCAAATGAAGCTGACTTCAAAGAAAAATGCAATATGGAAATGATTCAGTTCGAACGTTTAGAAGATAAAACAGAAATTGAAGCTGTACGCTCTATGATCATTAAGCATTTAGAACATACGGAAAGTACAATTGCGTTAGACATCCTTGCAAAATGGGAGCAATTTGTACCGAAGTTTGTGAAAGTTGTACCAACTGATTATAAAGCGATGCTTGAAAAGATTAATTATCATAAGTTCCAAGGATTAACAGAGTCGCAATCAGCAATGCAAGCATTTGTTGAAACAACTGGCGCTAAAGAATTAGCCATTTCCAAATAAGAGGAGGTTCTAGGCATGGGGAAACCAACAGGATTTATGGAATTTAAAAGGGAAAAGACGAAAGAACAGCCTCCACTAGAGCGTATTTCGAATTGGAATGAATATGCTGCAAGGCTGTCAGATGAATCATTGCAAACGCAAGGTGCTCGTTGCATGGATTGCGGCACACCTTTCTGTCATATGGGTATTGAAATACGTGGTGCAGCTGCGGGCTGTCCAATCCAAAACGTAATTCCTGAATGGAATGATTTAGTTTATAAAGGGCAATGGAAGGAAGCGTTAGACCGTCTTCACATGACGAATAACTTTCCAGAGTTTACAGGGCGCGTTTGTCCAGCGCCTTGTGAAAGCTCTTGTACACTAGCGATAACAGATCCAGCTGTTGCGATTAAGTCGATTGAACGTTCCATTATTGATAAAGGTTTTGAAAATAATTGGATTGTTCCACGTATTCCACAAAATCGTACAGGCAAAAAAATTGCAGTTGTTGGCTCTGGGCCTGCAGGATTGGCTGCAGCAGACCAATTAAACCAGCTCGGTCATAGCGTAACAGTTTATGAAAGAGCAGATCGTCCAGGCGGTTTATTAATGTATGGTATCCCAAATATGAAGCTTGAAAAGGATGTAATTGAGCGCCGAGTGAATTTGCTTCGCCAAGAGGGAGTCGATTTTGTATTGAATACTGAAATCGGCAAAGATATAACAGCAGATGATCTAAAAGCACAATTTGATGCAGTTATTTTATGTATTGGTGCTCAAAAGCAGCGTGTTCTTCACTTAGAGGGCAGTGAATCAAAAGGTGTTCATTTAGCAATGGATTACCTAACTGGTGTTACACAAAGTTTGCTTGATTCTAATTTTAAAGATGGTAAAGCGATCGATGTAAAAGGCAAAGATGTTATTGTAATTGGTGGTGGAGATACTGGTGCGGACTGTGTCGCAACAGCAATTCGCCAAAATTGTCGCTCTGTATACCAATTTGGGAAGCATCCTCAAGCTGAAAAAACTAGAACTGAAGATACTCCGTGGCCTCAAGAGCCTAATCTTTATAAATTAGATTATGCATATGAAGAAGTGGCATCAGTAAAAGGACGCGATCCACGTGAATATTGCATCCAAACGAAAAAAATTGTATCGGATGAAAATGGTAATGTAAAAGAACTCCATACAATTCAAATGGAGAAAATATTAGGCGATGATGGATTCCATTACTTTAAAGAGCTTCCGGGTACTGAAAAAGTTTGGCCTGCACAATATGTATTTGTTGCAATTGGATTTGAAGGTGTTGAAAAACCACTACCAGAGCAATTTGGTGTTAATTTAGTTAGTAACAGAATTCAAGCTTCTATAAAAGATTATGAAACAAATGTTCCAGGCGTATTTGCTGCTGGTGATGCAAGACGCGGTCAAAGTTTAGTCGTTTGGGCTATAAAAGAAGGCCGCGCAGTAGCTGCAAGTGTTCACGAATACTTAACAACTACTGTAAATGCATAACAAGAGAAGTATAGCGCTGATTAAAAAGTTCTATTTCGAAATAGTTTTTAAAATAGTTTTAAGAATGAGGCTGGGACAAAACCCGTCTCTGATGAAAAAGCCGGTGAAATTTTACGATAAGTAAAATTTCACCGGCTTTGATTATTTTAAATAAAAAATAAGGACCACTTCTGATAAAATTAAGTCACCACAACAAAATTATACAGAAAGAAGGATCCTTATGTTTAAAAATTATAACATGAATCAAATCGTTTTGCCTTTAGAATTAGAAGTAAAATTACAAAAAAATGATATTGCTTACCACGTGCATCATTTAGTGGAAAGTATTCCTCCAGAAGCATTTGAACCATTTCTCCGAAATGAGGGATGTCCTGCCTATCATCCACGCATGATGCTTAAAATTATCTTATGTGCCTACACACAATCTGTCTTCTCAGGACGCAAAATTGAAGCGTTATTAAAAGATAGTATTCGGATGATGTGGTTAGCTCAAGGGTATGAACCAAGCTACCGTACAATCAATCGTTTTCGTGTCCATCCAAAAGTAAAAGAATTGATTCGCCAATGTTTCGTCCAATTCCGGTGCCAATTGATTGAAGAAAAACTAATCCATCAAGAAGCCATTTTTATCGATGGTACAAAGATTGAAGCGAACGCAAATAAATTTACGTTTGTATGGAAGAAATCGATTGAGAAATATCATCAAAGTTTAATTGAAAAGTCCAACCAGCTATACAATGAATTACTTGAGAAAGAAATTATCCCTGAAATCGAACGTGAAAGCGATGAACAGTTATCATTAAAAGAACTCGCTCATTTGGTTCAACAAGTTGACGATATCGTAACCGAGTATGATAAGGAAATTGAGGCTTCATCAGATGTCCAAAAACGAAAAATTTTAAGAAGTGCACGCAAATATCCGAAACAAGTGCGTAATCAGTTGATTGATTTTGTCTTACGAAAGCAGAAATACCAACAAGACTTTGAAACTTTTGGCGCACGTAATAGCTATTCTAAAACAGATCGCGATGCGACATTTATGCGAATGAAAGATGATTATATGCAAAACGGGCAATTGAAAGCTGGTTATAATATACAAATCGCGACAGAGGGACAATACGCTTTAGCCTATAGTTTATTTTCAAATCCAACAGATACACGTACGTTAATTCCATTTCTAGATGAAATTGAGCAACATTATTTCGAACTACCGAAATACATTGTCGCAGATGCAGGGTATGGTAGTGAACAAAATTATCATGATATCCTTTCGAACAGAAAACGAGAAGCACTAATTACGTATAACATGTATTTGAAGGAACAAAAGAAAAAGTACAAACAGAACAAATTTAATCCCGACAACTGGGAATATGATGAAGAAACAGATACATATACATGCCCTAATCAGAAACGTCTTGAATTTCAATATGATTCTATCCGTAATGACCGTACAGGCTTCCAACGGAAGTTCAAAATCTACGAATGCGAAGACTGTTCTGGATGCCCATTCCGTTCATTGTGTACAAAAGCAAAAGAAGGCAACAATCGAAAATTAATAGTAAATGAAAAATGGGAACAACAAAAAGAATATGTAAGAATGAAGCTTTCAGAAGAGAAAACGAGTGCCATCTACCGAAAACGCAAAATCGATGTGGAGCCAGTTTTTGGATTCTTGAAGGCTAATTTGCGTTTCACTCGATTTTCTGTGCGAGGAAAATCGAAGGTTGAAAATGAAATGGGTCTTGCGTTAATGGCCGTGAATTTAAGAAAATTCACGGCCATTAACTAAGGGAACAGAAGAACTAATGTGAAAAAAGAGAGAAAGGTGAATTTGAGGGAACTCAAATTCACCTTTCTCTTTATTTGAAGCTAGTTATGTCCCAGCCCCGTTTTTTTTTTGGTTCTATAATAAATGTTGGGGTTTTTAAACAATTTCTAAAATAAAAATGCACAACATCACCTATTTTACTATACTTGAATTGACGAGAAACAAGTAGTAAAGGTGAGTTGTGCAATATGAATTTTAACATGCATTTACCAGGATTAAAAGGAGTAAACCTTGAGGAAATTGTTGAACAAGAAAATAGAATTTTAGTGTATATTTCAATACCCATAAAAGAACACATTTGTCCAGCATGTGGTGAAAAGACGTCGAAAGTACATGACTATCGAATGCGTAAGATTGGGCATCTTCCAATGTGGGGACGTTCAACGCAATTGATGTATAAATGCCGCCGTTATCGTTGTATTTGTGGGAAGCGATTTGCCGAAAAGGCCCCATTTGTTGAGCGTTACCAGCGTTTTTCTAAGGAAACAAATCAAGCCATGATTATTCAATCGGTTAAATCAAAAACATTTAAAGATGCTGCAATGATACTCAGTACATCCATTTCAACGATACTACGTAGATTCAATAAACAGACAAAAGCAGCGTTACCAGAAGGGTTTCGTTTACCAAAGGCGATTGCCATTGATGAATATAAAGCAGATACAGATGCCGGGGAATATCAGCTAATTATAGCAAATGCGGAAACACATGAACCAATTGATATTTTGCCGAATCGGCGACTACAAACGATAAAAACATATTTACAAAAATATGGACAAGATGTAGAAATTGTTGTGATGGACATGAATGGAAGCTTTAAAGCAGCTGTCCATCAAGCATTAGCAAAGCCAATCATTGTAGCGGATCGATTCCATTATTGTCGTTATATTCATTGGGCTTTAGATGACGTCAGAAGGAAAGTTCAAAAAGAAATGCATGCTTATGATCGCAAAAAATGTAAACGTATGCGATTTGTTTTACATAAAAACTCTGCAAAATTAACAGAAGATGAGCGTTGGTATTTAAACCGTTATCTTGGATTATCACCTGAATTAAAAAAAGCCTATGAGTTAAAAGAAGCGTATAAAAAGTGGTTTACACAAGCTAAGGAAGAGAAGAATATTCAAAAGGTGAAGGAAGGTTTAGAAGCGTTTTACCGCAAGGTAGAAGAGGCAAACATTCCATCTTTTATAAAACGTATTCAAACGATAAAAAACTGGCAGGTAGAAATCTTAAATAGCTTTGTCTTTAACTATTCAAACGGGTTTTTAGAAGGTATTAACAATAAATCAAAAGTGCTCAAGCGAAATGCTTATGGCTTCCGCAAATATGAGCACTTTAAAGCAAAAATATTATTAGGTCACATGTATAGAAAAATAGGGTTGTATGTTGGGTGAGGGAGCGAAGCGAGCCGCGACCTACCCATACATTCCTTCCTCGCTACGCTTCGGAAGAAATGTATGGGCAGGAAAAGTTAATCTTATACTCAAATTCTCTTGTTCTCTCAAGTGTTACCCCAACATTTGACAAAGGACCTTTTTTTTATAATTTTTTGATTGTACTCAGATGGAGGAGAGTTCTTCTGACTCTTAGCTTATGAATTTAAATTTTTAACGGGAATCTACATATTAAAAACACAATTTTACTGCTATAATTTTAAAGTTAAAATGTATAGGATGATATTGGTTAGCGGAAAACTAAACAAGTCTGTAGTTTAAACGTTCATGAAAAGTGATTGGTGAAATGAATTCTCAATTAGAAATGTATTATTGAAAATGATTGATCACCCTTTTAATCAACATTGTTTTCCTTATAAACATTAAAAATGTATAACACGCCTATATTTTAATGGTTTTAGCTGAAATGTAATGTTTGTGGAATAAATCTTTTGCATGGTTCGCTGTTTTCGGTTAAGATTAGAATGATAATAAATTAAAAATGGTTCTACCATTCAATGCACAACTTACGGAGGTAATTATTAATGTCAACTTTAGTTATTAAAGATCTTCATGTTTCAATTGAAGATAAGGAGATTTTAAAAGGTGTAAACCTAACAATTAATACTAATGAAATCCATGCAATTATGGGTCCTAATGGTACTGGTAAATCAACATTAGCTTCTGCTATCATGGGTCATCCTAAATATGAAGTTACTCATGGTACTATTGAAATAGATGGCGAAAACGTGCTTGAAATGGAAGTTGATGAGCGTGCAAAAGCTGGTTTATTCCTAGCAATGCAATATCCATCAGAAATTTCAGGGGTTACAAACGCTGATTTCATCCGTTCAGCAATTAACGCACGCCGCGAAGAAGGCGATGAAATTTCATTAATGAAATTTATCCGTGAACTAGATAAAACAATGGACTTCCTTGAAATGGACCAAGATATGGCTCAACGTTACCTAAACGAAGGCTTCTCTGGTGGGGAAAAGAAACGCAACGAAATTCTTCAATTAATGATGATCAAACCAACATTCGCAATCTTAGATGAAATTGACTCAGGTCTTGATATCGACGCATTAAAAGTCGTTGCAAAAGGAATTAACGAAATGCGCGGTGAAGGATTTGGCTGTCTTGCAATCACTCACTACCAACGCTTACTTAACTACATCACACCAGACCAAGTACACGTTATGATGCAAGGCCGTGTTGTAAAATCTGGTGGACCAGAATTAGCTCAACGTCTTGAAGCTGAAGGTTATGATTGGATTAAAAAAGAACTAGGTATTGAAGACGAAACAGTTGAACAAGAAGCATAATTTAGGAGGACGAATGAGATGACGGTTGAAACAAAATTGGCCTTATCAGCAAGTGAAGTACGCTCGTTCTCGCAAAGCAATAATGAACCATCATGGTTTGCAGATTTGCGTGCGGCTGCAATTGAAAAAGCTGCTGAACTACCAATGCCAAAGCCAGATAAAACAAATATTACAAAATGGAACTTTACAGAGTTCCTTCAACATACAGTAGAAAGCAAACCATTTAATTCATTAGATGAACTTTCTGACGAAGTAAAAGATATTATTGACATTGAAGGACAAGAAAACCTTTATATTCAACGCAATAATACACCGGCTTTCATTAAAGTTTCTGATGAATTAAAAGCACAAGGTGTAATTTTTACAGATATTTTAACAGCAGTTCGTGAACATGGCGATTTAGTTCAAAAGTATTTTATGACTGAAGCTGTAAAAGTTGATGAGCATAAATTAACTGCTTACCATACAGCATTAGTAAACGGTGGCGTATTCGTTTATGTACCGAAAAATGTTGTAGTTGAACAACCTTTACAAGTAGTATTTTTAAACGATAACGCTGATGCTTCATTATTTAATCATGTTCTTGTCGTTGCAGATAACAACTCGGCTGTTACTTACGTTGAAACTTATGTATCAACTGTTGAACAAGCTAAGGGACAAGCAAACTTAATTGAAGAAGTTATCGCTTTAGATAATGCACAAGTTACATTTGGAGCAGTAGACGTACTTGCAAAAGGATTTACAACTTATGTAAACCGTCGCGGGCATATAAAAAGTGATGCGAAAATTGATTGGGCATTAGGTTTAATGAACGATTCTGATACAATTTCTGAAAGTATTACTCATTTAGTGGGAGACGGTTCAACAGCTAATACTAGAACTGTTGTAGTAGGAAGAGGAGAGCAAAAGCAAAACTTTACTACTGAAATCCGCCATTGGGGTAAAAACTCAGAAGGCTTCATCTTAAAACATGGTGTTATGAAAGATGCAGCTCAAACAATTTTTAATGGTATTGGTAAAATTGAACACGGTGCAACAAAGTCAAACGCAGAGCAAGAGTCTCGTGTATTGATGCTATCTGAAAATGCACGTGGAGATGCAAACCCAATTCTTTTAATTGATGAAGATGATGTAATGGCTGGACACGCGGCATCTGTTGGGCGTGTTGATCCTATTCAGCTTTACTACTTAATGAGCCGTGGTATCTCAAAACAAGAGGCGGAACGTCTAGTTATTCACGGATTCTTAGCTCCTGTTGTTACTAACATTCCTATAGAAAGTGTTAAGAAGCAATTGACGAAAGTCATTGAAGGGAAAGTTCGCTAATGAATGAAATCCGAAAATATTTTCCTGTACTTAATCAAGAAGTAAACGGGCATCCACTCGTTTACCTTGATAGTGCAGCAACATCTCAAAAGCCAGTTCAAGTATTAGAAGCTGTAAAAAACTATTATGAGTTGGATAATTCAAACGTACATCGTGGTGTACATACATTAGGAAATCGAGCAACCGATTCATATGAAGGTGCGCGAGAAAAAATCCGCAAATTCATTAATGCTAAATCGACTAAAGAAATTATCTATACTCGTGGTACGACAACTTCTTTAAACACTGTTGCAGCGGCATATGGCAGAATGAATGTAAGTGAGGGGGATGAAATTGTCATCTCTTACATGGAGCATCATTCTAATTTAATTCCTTGGCAACAACTTGCAAAAGAAAAAGGTGCTGTGCTAAAGTATCTTGATTTAGAACAAGACGGCACAATTACGATTGACACTGTACGTAAAACTATTACAGATAAAACAAAAATCGTTGCCATTACAATGGCTTCAAACGTACTTGGTACAATCAATCCAATAAAAGAAATTGCAGAGATTGCTCATCAAGCTGGTGCAATTATCGTGGTAGATGCTGCACAAGCTGCACCACATATGAAAATAGATGTGCAAGATCTTGATTGTGATTTTTTAGGTTTCTCTGGTCATAAAATGTGTGGTCCAACAGGTATCGGTGTACTTTATGGTAAAGAAGCACATTTAGAAAACATGGAACCAATTGAATTTGGTGGAGAAATGATTGATTTTGTAGAATTGTATGATTCTACATGGAAAGAATTGCCTTGGAAGTTTGAAGGTGGAACACCAAACATTGCAGGTGCGATTGGATTAGGAGCTGCAATTGATTTCCTAACTGAAATTGGATTAGATAAAATCGAAGAACATGAGCATGCTCTAGTAGAATATGCGATTAGTGAAATGGATAAAATCGATGGTTTAACAATTTATGGACCTCGTGATCCAAAAAAACGCTGCGGTCTTATTACTTTCAATTTAGACGGTGTACATCCACATGATTTAGCAACTGTATTAGATATGAACGGTATTGCAATCCGTGCAGGTCATCATTGTGCACAGCCTTTAATGAAATGGCTCCAAGTTTCTGCAACAGCACGAGCAAGTTTCTATATGTATAATTCAAAAGAAGACATAGACGCTCTTGTTAAAGGATTACGCCAAGCGAAGGAGTATTTTAACGATGTCTATTAATAATCTAGATCAACTATATCGCTCTGTTATTATGGATCACTATAAAAAACCACGAAATAAAGGATCCCTAGAAGAAAATAGTGTTACAATTGATATGAACAACCCTACTTGTGGTGACCGTATCCATTTAACATTAAAAATTAACGACGGTATAGTTGAAGATGCTAAATTTGATGGAGAAGGATGTTCAATTTCGATGTCTTCTGCATCAATGATGACAGAGGTCATTAAAGGGAAAAAAATTGAAGAAGCTCTTGAACTAGCAAATATTTTTTCTAAAATGATGTTAGGTGAAGACTATAGCGATAAATATGATTTAGGTGACGTTGAAGCATTGCAAGGTGTTTCAAAATTTCCAGCCCGAATTAAATGTGCGACACTCGCATGGAAAGCGATGGAAAAGGGCGTTAATGGATCAAATTAATTAATTTGAACGGAGGAGAATAAAATGGCGAAACAAATGCCTGATATCGGCGATTACAAATACGGCTTCCATGATAAGGACGTATCAATTTTCCGTTCAAAACGTGGATTAACCGAAGAAATCGTTCGTGAAATTTCAAATATGAAAAATGAACCTGAGTGGATGCTAGACTATCGCTTAAAAGCGTTGGAAATCTTCTACTCAAAACCAATGCCACAATGGGGTGGCGACCTTTCTGCATTAAACTTCGATGAAATTACTTACTATGTAAAACCATCTGAAGCTACTCAAAGATCTTGGGATGAAGTACCTGAGGAAATCAAAGCAACATTTGATAAATTAGGTATTCCTGAAGCTGAACAAAAGTATTTAGCAGGTGTATCTGCTCAATACGAATCAGAAGTAGTTTACCATAACATGAAAAAAGACCTTGAAGATTTAGGTATTGTTTTCAAAGATACAGATTCAGCTTTACGTGAAAATGAAGATATTTTTAAACAATATTGGGGTACTGTAATCCCTGCATCAGACAACAAATTTGCTGCACTTAACTCAGCAGTTTGGTCTGGTGGATCATTCATCTACGTGCCACCTGGTGTTAAACTTGATACACCGTTACAAGCATACTTCCGTATTAACTCAGAAAATATGGGTCAATTCGAACGTACTTTAATCATTGTAGATGAAGGTTCAAGTGTACACTATGTAGAAGGATGTACAGCTCCTGTTTATACAACAAATTCTCTTCACTCTGCAGTAGTTGAGATTATTGTTAAGAAAGATGCTTATTGCCGTTATACAACAATTCAAAACTGGGCAAACAACGTATATAACCTAGTTACAAAACGTACTGTTGTTGAAGAAAACGGAACAATGGAATGGATCGATGGTAACATTGGTTCTAAATTAACAATGAAATACCCAGCATGTATCCTTAAAGGTGAAGGTGCACGTGGTATGACGCTTTCAATTGCAATTGCAGGTAAAGGTCAACACCAAGATGCTGGTGCAAAAATGATTCACTTAGCACCAAATACATCTTCAACAATCGTATCAAAATCCATCTCTAAACAAGGTGGTAAAGTAACATATCGTGGTATTGTTCGCTTCGGTAAAAAAGCTACTGGAGCACGTTCAAACATCGAATGTGATACTTTAATTTTAGACAACGAATCAACATCAGATACAATTCCATACAACGAAATTTTAAACGATAACGTATCTTTAGAACACGAAGCGAAAGTTTCAAAAGTATCTGAAGAACAATTATTCTACTTAATGTCTCGTGGTATTTCAGAAGCAGAAGCAACTGAAATGATCGTAATGGGCTTCATCGAACCATTCACAAAAGAATTACCGATGGAATATGCAGTAGAAATGAACCGCCTTATCAAATTCGAAATGGAAGGTTCAATCGGGTAAGACTAATAAAATCAGTAGTTTCAAGGCTGTGTGGGTAGTATGCAAATACCGCAAACCCACAAACGCCCTACAAAATTATGATTAACAGATCGAGTGCATTGCGCTCGATCTTTTTTGTTATGTGTGTATAGGTATCGTAAGTTGTCTCTACAGACTTATGTCCAAGTCGTTCTGAAATGTATTTAATATCTGCTCCGGCTTCAAGTAAGTGAAGTGCATGAGAATGTCTGCATGCATGTGGTGATAGTTCAGAAACTCCTGCTCTTTTACAAAAGATTTTGAATTGTTCTCAGATTACATTCGCTCTCCAATATTCACCTGTAGGGGTATGGAAGAGTAAATTATTTTCAGGTTTTTTATAATAGCTAAACTTTGAATACATATCTTCTTGATTTTTTTTATATTCTTTTAAAACTTCTAAAGTATTGAAATCAATTTCAATAATTCGTTCACTTGAGGTCGTTTTCGTACTGGTAATGACAACTTCTTTACCTTTATCTTTATATCTACAGGTTTTATCTACAGATACTTGAGCATGTTCAAAATTTATATCGTCCCATGTTAATGCAAGAGCTTCACCAATTCGTAATCCAGTGTGAAACAAAAAATACATTAGTGTGTAATGCTGACTGGATTCTCTGTATTTTGCTTTTTTTACTTTTACATTTGCAACAAGTTTATAGCTAGAAGCGGAAACAAAATTCAATTTAAGTAGTAAAGCTCGTTTAACTATGATTGTGGATGCAGCGATTAAAGCAGGAGCAAGCGAAGAGTGGCGAAGAAAACATGAAAGTCGCATAATGACCGATGATGACTATTTAGGTTTAGCTGCTAAAGTAATTATTGACCCACTAAAAAATAATTAAAACTCAACATTTATCCACTATACAGTTATTAGAAATCCATAGATTATAATATCAAGTTAAAATTAACTTGAGTTGATCACTTCTTTAATGGCTCAAAAGACCGCCTTATCCAATCTGGAGGGCGGTCTTTTTTAATTGTATAAATGAAAACCCCCTGCTATGCAGGGGGTTCCGGAAAGCTTATAGCTATGGACATAAAAAAAACTCCAGTCGTACAATAAAGTCAGGTCTGGTCAACCGACTTCGTACGAAAGGAGCTCCAAAATGGATAAGAAAAGTTTAGCACATACAACGTGGAATTGTAAGTATCACATTGTGTTTGCACCGAAATATAGAAGACAAGTGATTTATGGTCAAATAAAGGCAGATATAGGAAGAATCCTGCGACAATTGTGTGAAAGAAAAGGCGTGGAAATCATAGAAGCAAGTGCATGTCCCGATCATATTCATATGTTAGTAAGTATTCCACCAAAGTTAAGTGTTTCAGGATTTGTAGGTTATTTAAAAGGGAAGAGTAGTTTAATGATTTTCGATCGACACGCCAATCTGAAATATCGATATGGAAACAGAAAATTTTGGTGCAGAGGATTTTATGTGGATACAGTAGGAAGAAATAAAAAAACAATACAAGAATATATCAAAAATCAATTACAAGAAGATATCCTGGAAGATCAAATGACAATGAAAGAATTCATTGACCCTTTCACAGGAGAAGAAATCAATCGAAGAAAGAAATAAAAAAGCCGCTTTAGCGGCAAAGTGAGGAAGCGAAGTGCGGTTGGCGGACCTTTCAGAATGTCTTTAGACAGGAGCCAGTAACCCAGCGTTTCACGCGAAGAGCAAACCACCAGTTATACTGGTGGTTTTGACTTTATTCATCATAAGATCTTTACTTAGAATGTAATTCCTTGGATTCCTCTTTACGTCGCTCTACATCTTCCCTTACTGTTGCGCTCTTCTTTTAAATTTATATTCTTCTAAAATTTGGAATTTCCTTCAAAATTTATTTTTTAATTTCAAAAAGAAAGGAGATCAAATTGCCTTTTGAATTTTTAACAACTTCAGTTATGTCTGGAATAGCTACGACTGCTTATTAAAAAAAGAAAGGCTTAGATACAAAGATAGCGGAAAAATCCAACGTATTCTTTATTAGGCTTAATGCGCACAAAAAATAAAAAAGCCACTCAATGAGTGACCTATGTTTTGCCTTCTACAATTATCATATTTGTTTTTATTCTAAATTATCAATAGCGTATTGTGCTTCCTCTGCTGTGAATTTTTCCCCATATTCTGATATCAATTGGTCGTAAATAGCTGCATCCGACATACTCATCATTTCTGCGTACGTTTGCGCTTTTTTTAATGCGTTCTCATTCCAATCTACAACAATATTATCGATAGCGTATTGTGCTGCTTCCGGAGGGAAATTTTCCCCGTATTCCGATGTTAATTGATCGTAAATACCCGCTTTTGACATATACATAGTTTGAGCATATAACTCTGCTTTTGTTAATGCCGATTTATATTCTCTAGGGACACTTTCTGCTTGTTTTTTAGCTTGTTCCTCCGCTTTAGCTTGTGCTTCAGCCTCTTCTTTAGCTTTTTGTTCAGCTAATGCTTGCTCCTCAGCTTCTTTCGCTTCACGTGCTGCTATTTCTTCTGGAGTTTCCTCTGTTTCAACTTGTTCATTTTTAATGTCTGCAGAAGTTTGAATCATTTCTTCTGAATTATTTTCAGGACCTGGAATCGCAACAATAAATGCTATAAATGCAACGATATTCACAAATATTGCACCACCAGTAAATAATAAACTTCTTATTCCTTTTTTCTTGTTTTTATTAACGAACTGTACAATTGTTAAAATACCAAATACAAAAATTGCAATGAGACTTATAATTGAGATGATTAAAAATAAAATATACATCTTTTTTCCTCCTCCTTATTAACTACATTTTATTGGTATTTCTAGGAAAAATCTATAGTAAAATACAGACAATTGGTAATATTAGTGATAGTAGAGATAGAAAGTAATTTTAAACAGCATCAGAAAATACGGTGCTGTTTTGATGTTACTATCCATAAAAAGAGATTATATTGTATATAATACAAGGAACAACCTAACTAAGAGTAGCGCGTTTATATATGTTGTATTAATGAAAGAACGTAAAAAATACGAATAAACCCACAAAAAACCGACGAATGTATTTTAGATTATTCTATCTTATCTCTAAAAAGTATTATAAAACCTTTAATTAACCGTATTTTCTTACTCGTATTCATACCAAATTTATTACAAATTTACTAAATTCGAAATGGAAGGTTCAATCGGATAATATAAAAAAATCAAATGCAATTGTGCACTCGATTTTTTGTTTCAATTGATGAATTTTATTAGTTGAAAAATAAAACATACAATTCTTATGAAAAAAGTTGACTTTAAATGGGCATTATAGTAAATTATGTTTAGGAAGAGTAACTTGCTAACTAGTTCACTAGAAGAAAGGGACTCATTATACTGCTAAAAATTAATATTTCAGAAGTCCACTATACGAATAGAGACTCCTATCTTTTTGGATGGGAGTTTTTTTACTTCCATCTATAATTAATAAAAGTTTCAAAAGTATAATGATTGTTTACTATACACTTACATTAGATGAAGTCGTTTAACTTATTAGCTAAATGCAAAAACTCTTTGGATTAATCTGAATAAAGAAAGTTGACTAGACAAACTAGAAATCTTTTTAAGGCAATGTTGCAAATGCTTTTAATAAAGATCTTTTTTTTATAACGTTTAACTAAGACCGATTAGTCCACTAAAGGTCCCTGCTTCGTTTATGAAGTAGGGACCTTGTTGTTTATTAAAAAAGAGGAGGGAATTCATAGTATGGTTAATTTTGAACAGGGTAGAAAAAGTGTAGATATTATAGGCGATGAATCGTTGAGTCAACTAACTAAAATAGACTCTCCTGAGTTTGAAGCTTTGCTTTCAATCATAGCCCGTGATGCAAGGGAGAGACGTGATACTAATAGTGACTATGGACCTTACAAAGCAATGAAGTTAATTAGAGAAAGTCGACTAGGGGCAATTTTGCTCCCTCCTGAACTTGGGGGAATTGGAGCGAGTATTCGGGAATTGTTCTATGTTGTCATAAGGTTGGCTGAGGCTGACCCAGATGTAGCCCATATCCTTAGATCTCATTACCGTCGTGTTGAACAATTAATTCGTGAAGGTACAAGAGAAGAAGAAAATAAAGCACTGTTAGAAAAGGTAGCGGATGGAGCAATTTTTGGAAGTGCTTTTACAGAAATCTCGACTCATAATGTTGGGAAGTTAGTTTTCGAAACTACTATTACCGAGCAGGATGGAAATTTCAGATTGAACGGTACGAAGTATTTCACAACAGGTACACTGTATTCAGATTTTGTTAATGTGACGGCTTCTGGTTCAGATGGTGAGGTTATTTCTGCAACCATTCCAACTAATCGGGAGGGAGTAATTATTGAAGATGACTGGGATGGTATAGGGCAGAGGTTTACAGGAAGTGGTACAACTCGTTTTCAAAATGTAGTGGTTCATAAAGAAGAAATAGTAAAAGTAGAGAATAAAACATCCTTCAATTCTTTTGCACAGCTTTATTTACATGCTGTAATTGCTGGAATACTTCGTAGTGTCGAGACAGATGCTTCAAATCTAGTAAAGGCTCGGAAACGAACATTTAGCTTTGCAGCAGCAGAAGTTCCAAAGGAGGATCCACAATTATTACAAGTAATTGGAGAAATATCAAGTATCGCATTCACTGCTGAGTCTCTTGTTCTTACAGCTGCAGAAGCAATAGAAAAAGCTTCAAAATCAGCAATAAACGGTGTAATTGACTATCACCTAAGTCACCATGCCTCGTTATTAGCATCTCAAGCGAAGGTAATAATTGATTCATTAGCTTTAAAAGCTTCAACACTTTTGTTTGACGTGGGAGGGGCATCAGCAACGAAACAGTCTGCCCATCTTGATCGACATTGGCGGAACATCCGTACACTTGCTTCTCATAATCCAACTGTCTATAAAGCACGTGCGATTGGTGATTATATAGTTAATGGTAAACACCTTCCATTAAAGGAAGTTTACTTTTAATTTCAAACTTTTAATGAGTTAAAACCTACTAAAAGTACCGGAATACATTGTTTGCCCAAAGGTTTCCCAAAATCGATAAAAGGAGTGAACTTATGGTGAAATCGGATGAAACGAAGGAAAATCTAGTAAAAGAATTTGATATAAATCAGATAAATAAACCGTTAAAAATAAATTCACCTGATTTTGAAAGTATTTTAAAGGAAATAAAACGTGATGAGTACAAACGACGGAATGCTAGCACAAAAGAAAATCCTTATTATGCGATGGAGTTAATCAGAGAGTCAGGTTTAGGAGCAATTCAGTTGCCAGCTGAATTTGGAGGTAGTAATGCGAGTATTCGAGATTTACTTTATGCCGTAATTCGTTTAGCTGAGGCTGATCCAGATGTAGCTCATATTCTTAGATTTCACTATAGTTTTGTGGAACGAATTTTACGTGAATCGGGTAATGAAAAAAACAATAATAAATTGCTAAAAAAGATAGCATCAGGTGCGATAGTTGGTAATGCTTTTGCTGAAATCAACCATCGAAATGTCGGTGGGCAAGGAGTTTTTGATACAACTTTAACACCAGATGGAAAAGGCTACCGACTGAACGGGATAAAGTATTTTAGTACAGGTACTCTTTACTCTGATCTAGTTGCGGTAACGGCATCAACACCAGAAGGAACACCTGCTTCAGTTATCATACCAACTAATCGTGAAGGCGTCTTTTTAGATGACGATTGGGATGGCATAGGGCAAAGACTTACAGGAAGTGGAACAACTCATTTGCAAAACGTTTATGTTCATAAGGAAGAAGTAAATGAATTATCCGACAATACGACACGATTTAGTTCTTTGCTTCAACTTTATTTACATGCAATTATTGCAGGCATTCTCCGTAGTGTTGTTTCAGATGCTGCTAACTTAGTAAAAAATCGAAAACGGACATTTAGTTTTGCAGCAGCCGAACTTCCAAGAGAAGATCCACAACTATTACAAATTATCGGTGAGATTTCTAGTATCGCATTTACTGCTGAATCACTTGTTCTTATATCAGCTGATGCAATTGATAAAGCATCTAGCTCAGCAGTTAACGGTGTAATTGATTTTAGCTTAAGTCACCATGCATCGTTGCTAGCTGCTCAAACGAAAGTAATTGTAGATGAATTGGCTTTGAAAGCATCTACATTATTATTCGATGTAGGAGGAGCATCAGCAACAAAGCAATCTGCACATTTAGATCGACATTGGAGAAACATACGTACAATAGCTTCCCATAACCCAACTGTCTATAAAGCGCGTGTTATTGGTGACTATAAAGTAAATGGACATGAGCTACCGTTGAAAAAAGGATATCTCTAATCTATCGGAATTTTTATGCAAAATCTAATAATTTTGGTTGGCTATACTTGGTAAAGAATTGAAGGAGGACATGGATGATAAAACTAGAGAATGTAAGTAAAACTTTCGAACATAACGGTAAAAAAGTTGAAGCAGTTAAAGATGTTTCCCTTCAAATCAATAAGGGCGATATTTTCGGCATTATAGGGTTTAGTGGTGCAGGTAAAAGTACATTAGTAAGATTAGTAAACTTACTTGAAAGCCCCACTAGTGGAAAAATAATAGTAAACAACTATGACTTAAATTCCATCACTTCTAAGCAGTTAAGACAATTAAGAAGAAAAATTGGAATGATTTTTCAGTCCTTTAACTTATTTAATTCACGTACCGTGTTTGGAAATGTTGCCTATCCTTTAAAACTGGAGAATAGGTCTAAAGAGGAAATTAATCAAAGAGTTACAGAATTACTACGCTTTGTTGGTCTTGAAGATAAATCTGACAAATATCCAGAACAACTATCTGGTGGTCAAAAACAAAGAGTTGGCATTGCACGAGCATTAGCAACTTCTCCTGAAATCCTTTTATGTGATGAAGCTACATCAGCTTTAGACCCAGAGACAACTAGTGAAATTTTAAGTTTATTGAAAAGAGTAAATGAAGAATACAATATTACTATTTTATTAATTACTCATGAAATGAACGTAATTCGAAGTATTTGTAATCGTGTAGCAGTTATGGAAAGTGGAAGAGTCATTGAAGAAGGTGATGTATATAAAATTTTTTCAGACCCACAAGAAAATACAACGAAAAATTTTATTAGCACTGTATTAAATGATAGATTATCTCCTCGACTACTCGAAAAATTAAAGAGAAAGCATCCAAATAAGCTTTATAGAATTATATTTTCAGGAGAAGCAACAAGTGAACCAATCCTATCAGAAATTACTAGTAAACATAATGTTAAATTCAATATTATTTATGGCAGTATTCATGAGCTGCAAAATCAGTTATTTGGAAATCTGATTGTTGAATTTATTGGAGAGGAAATTGTTGTCGAGGAAGTTTTGAGTGAATTGAATAGTGTTTTGGAAGTAAAGGAGGTAGAACTAGGTGAAGGTTGATTGGAGTACGTTTTGGCCAAGAATACTTGAAGCTACGGGTGAAACGATTACTATGGTTATTTTGACCTTAATTTTTGGAAGTATTATAGGGGTCATAATAGGCTTATTGTTATTTGTCACCCGTAAAGGAAATATTTTAGAAAACAAAACCATTTCTTTAATTTTGAATGTGCTGATTAATATTATTAGACCCATCCCTTTTATCATCTTCTTAGTTGCGATCAGCCCACTTACGCGTTTAATTATGGGAACTACAATTGGCACATTTGCAGCCGTATTCCCAATGACGATTGCTGCCTCATTTGCCATTGCTAGAGTTGTAGAGAATAACTTAGTATCTATTGATCCAGGAATTATTGAGGCTTCTAAAGCAATGGGAGCAAGTCCATTTCAAATTATTTTTGGAGTTTTAATTCCAGAAGCGCTCGGGCCTTTAATTTTAGGAATAACATTTATTACTGTCGGACTCATTGATTTTTCAGCAATGGCAGGAACTGTTGGGGGTGGAGGACTTGGAGATTTGTCTATGACGTATGGTTATCAGCGATTTGATACATCCGTTATGGTTGTTACAGTCGTAATACTAATTCTTCTTGTTCAAATTTCGCAATTTTTAGGAAATATGTTATCCAGATTCTTTTTACGAAGATAAATTACAAATAAATAATTAGAAGGTGAAAATATTATGAAAAGAAGTTTATTGATTTTATTTTTTACCATTTTAGTGATTAGTACTCTAACTGCTTGTAACAATGAAGAAAGTGAGATTGTTACAGTAAAAGTAGGAGTTACTGGTTCTGACGGTCAATACTGGGAAATTATTAAAGAAAAAGCTTTAGAAAAAAATATTAATGTGGAATTAGTAGAATTTTCTGATTATATTCTACCAAATACTGCACTAGTAAATGGTGAAGTGGATATTAATTCGTTTCAACATTTAGCCTTTTTAAGTCAATTTATAGCAGAAAATGACGCAGATATTGTGCCCATCGGTTCAACTGTAGTTTCACCATTAGGTTTATATTCGGATAAATATAAGGAAGTATCTGAAATACCTGATGGGTCGAAAATTGCTGTACCAAATGACCCTGCTAATTTAGGAAGAGGATTAAAGGTTCTTCAACAGGCGGGTTTGATTGAATTAAAAGAAGATAGTGGTCTTTATCCAACAGTGAAAGATATCGTTAACAACCCGAAAAATTTAGAAATTGTAGAAGTTGTAGCACAACAAACTCCTCGAGTATTACCAGATGTAGCAGCCTCTATTATTAATGGAGGGATTGCTGGTCAAGCCGGATATGAACTTGCAGATGCTATATTCCATGATGATCCGAATAGTCCTGATACTCGCCCATATGTTAATGTTTTTGCAACTTTAGGCAAGAACAAGGATAATGAAGCATTTAAAACTATTGCTGATTTATATCTTACAGATGAAGTATCGAAGGCAGTGGAAGAAGATACAAAAGGTGCAAGTGTTGTAACGAAAGTTGATGTAGCAGAGCTTCAAAGTGAATTAGATAAATTAGTTGATAATATTAAACAGGGTAAGGAGTAAATAACCCCTAACAAGCTTACTGATTTTATAATGACTGAAATTTAAATGGATAAAACCTGTTTTTCTTATTGAGAAAGGAGTTGGAGAATTTGGCAAAACAGATCATATTAAATTTATTTGATATGGCAGGTGCTATGCATAATTCCCATGGCTTATGGAAGCATCCTGAAAATAAACGTCATCTTGTTTATAATGATTTGAATTATTGGATTGAGTTAGGGAAATTGCTGGAAAAAGGGAAATTTGATTCTATCTTCTTTGCAGATGTAGCTGGGGTATATGATGTTTATCGAAATAGTAAAGATCCCGCAATTCGCGATGGGGTTCAAGTGCCTTTAAATGATCCAGCATTTATTGTTCCTGCGATGGCAGCTGTTACTGAGCATTTATCCTTTGTTGTCACTGTTAGTACTAGTTATGAACATCCCTTTTCAAACGCAAGGCGCTTTTCGACTTTAGACCATTTTACGAATGGAAGAGTTGCATGGAACATTGTCACATCGTATTTACCAAATGCAGCACAAAACTATGGTAAAAAAGAGATGATAAAACATGATGAGCGCTATGAAATAGCGGATGAATTTTTGGAAGTTTCATATAAACTTTGGGAAGGCAGCTGGGAAGATAATGCATATATCGGGGATACGGAAAAAGGAATTTTATTTAATCCGAAAAAGGTGCATGAGATAAATCATAATGGAACATTTTTCAATGTAAAGGGCCCTCATTTAACATATCCTTCTAAACAACGAACACCTGTTATTTTTCAAGCAGGGGCATCTGAAAAAGGAAGAGATTTTTCAGCTAAGCACGCAGAGTGTGTATTTGTAAGTGGTTCAACACCTGAAAAATTAAAATTTTATATAGAAGATATTAAAGAAAGAGCTATAAATTATGGCAGAAATCCTGACAATATCAAAACTTTTACTTTTTTAAATGTCGTTGTTGCGAAAAACACTGAAGAAGCGGAATTGAAATTTGAGCAATATCGTCAATTATGGAGCAGCGAAGCAGCTAAGGCACAATATGGTGGGTCAACTGGATATGATTTAGCAAAATATACCGACAAACAAGCATTCTTTGAATATCAGCATACTGAGCATGGTCAAACTCGAGCGGCATTATTGACGAAAGACGCTCCTAAAAAATTAACTGTTCAGGAAGTATTAAATAAGTTTGAAACAATTGATAGAGAACATATTCTAGTAGGAAATCCTTCAGAGGTAGCAGATGCTATTCAATTTCAATTTGAACAAACTGGAATTGATGGCTTTAATCTTGCACATTTTATTACACCTGGCAGTATTGAAGAGTTTATTCAACTAGTTGTGCCGGAACTCCAAAAAAGAGGAATTTATAAAGAAGACTATGTTGAAGGAACTTTAAGGGAAAAATTATTTGGGGCCGGACAAAACCTATTGCCAAATGACCATTTGGGTGCAAAATATCGAAGAACTAATCATATAAAAACAATATCTTAATTTACTAGTTTGATTCTAAATTAATGGAGGTCAATATGGAGTTTAGTACGATTGGAAGGACTGGTATTCATGTTTCGAATCTTTGCTTTGGCACAATGTCATTTGGCGGTAATGCAGATGAGGAAACATCAAACGCCATGTATAAACAATGTAGAGAAGCCGGAATAAACTTTTTTGATACTGCGAATGTGTATAATGGCGGTCTATCCGAAGAAATTTTAGGAAAATGTATTTCTGGTCATCGAGATGAAGTCGTTTTAACTTCAAAAGCTGGCCTACCTACTGGAAAAGATCCGAACAGTGGAGGCTTGTCCAGAAGAAATCTTACTCTATCAATCGAACAAAGTTTAAAAAGATTAGGTACCGATCGAATTGAATTTTATTTTGTTCATTTATTTGATGAATATACAGATATCGAAGAAGTCGTCAGAACACTAGATGATTTACAAAAACAAGGGAAAATTTTATTTCCCGCTGTGAGTAATTGGGCTGCTTGGCAAATTGCAAAAGCCTTAGGAATTGCTGAAAGGGAGCTTCTTGCACGTTTTGAATTAATTCAACCGATGTATAACCTTGTTAAACGTCAAGCGGAAGTTGAAATTTTTCCATTAGCACGGTCTGAAAAGTTGGGCGTTATCACGTATAGTCCTCTTGGAGGGGGGCTATTAACCGGAAAGTATAGCAATAAACAAAAAAGGCCAGAGCAAGGTAGATTAATTGAACAAAAAAATTATGAAAAAAGGTATGGTAAATCTTATTATCATGAAATTGCAGATCAATTTACAATACTAGCTTCACAATGGGGATATCATCCTGCTTCATTGGCAGTCTCATGGGTTTTAAATCATCCAGACGTAACCGCTCCAATAATAGGTGCAAGAAATGAGGAGCAGCTTGCCTTATCCATTGCAGGAGCAGAGATTTCTCTTGGTAGTGCTGAGAGGGAACAAATTACGGCATTAACAATTGCCCCACCTTTACCAACGGACCATGATTCAAATGAGGACGTATTTAATAGGTACAGAAAGTAGGAAAAAATTTTATATATGTTTAGGAGGGAGAAATGTGGAAATTTTTTGGTTTATTCCAACGAATGGTGATTTTCGACAGCTAAATGCGAGTGAAGGTACACGCTCTGCAACCTTTAATTACTGTAAACAGATTGCACAAGCTGTCGATGATTTAGGCTATACGGGAGTTTTAATTCCGACTGGTAAGACTTGTGAAGAGGGATTTATTGTCGCTTCAACATTAGTACCTTTAACGCAAAATTTGAAATATTTAGTTGCAGTACGTCCCGGGTTAATGTCGCCTAGCATCGCAGCACGAATGTCTGCAACTTTGGATCGCTTTTCGAACGGTCGATTATTGATTAATGTAGTAGCAGGAGGAGATCCTGTAGAGCTTGCTGGAGAAGGCGTATTTTTAAATCATGATGAACGTTATGAACTGACAGATGAATTTTTAACTATTTGGCGTCAATTATTTACTGAACAAGAAGTAAATCTAGAAGGTAATTATTTAAAAATAGAAGGTGGACAGTTGCCATATCCAACGGTACAAAAACCTTATCCACCACTTTACTTCGGCGGTTCGTCCCCTGCTGCATTAGATGTTGCAGCAGAGCATGTAGACGTTTACTTAACGTGGGGAGAGTCTCCTACACAAGTAGAAAAGAAAATTAATAAAGTACGTAAGCTTGCTGCAAAACAAGGACGTAAGGTGAAATTCGGTATTCGTTTACATGTTATTGTTCGTCCAACTGAAGAAGAGGCATGGGAAGCAGCGAATAAATTAATCGAGCATGTTGATGATGAAACAATTGCACAGGCACAAAAAATTTTTAATCGGATGGATTCTGAAGGTCAGCGATTAATGACAAATCTACATAAAGGAGATAAGTCAAAATTAGAAGTAAGTCCTAATCTTTGGGCAGGTGTTGGTTTAGTTCGAACGGGGGCAGGTACAGCACTAGTTGGTGATCCGGCTACTGTTGCAGCACGTATGAAGGAATATGCTGATTTAGGTATTGAAACCTTTATCTTATCAGGATATCCGCATTTGGAAGAAGCTTATACTACAGCGGAGTTATTATTCCCTAAACTTCCAATTGAAAGAAAACATACTTTTAATCAACGAGTATTTCTTAGTCCATTTGGTGGAGATGTTAAACCATCAGTTAATAAATGAATGGAATTTATAAATAAAATCTATTAATTAAACAATGATTAATATAAATTTCGTATATAGCTCCATATCTCAAAATTAAACAGCTGTTATAAAAGTCTTATATAGACTTATTAACAGCTGTTCTTAATATTAAAATAAATTATTTAATATAATTTTTTGAAATTAAAAATTGAATGATTTGTTCTGAGCACTCTTTAATAGAAAATTTCTCGCTATCCACAACAATTTCAGGGTTGTCTGGGGCCTCATAAGGTGCACTAATGCCTGTAAAGTTTTTAATTTCTTCATTGCGTGCTTTTTTATAAAGCCCTTTTGGATCTCTTCGCTCACATTCTTCAATCGAGCATTTTACATATACTTCAACAAACTCATCATCTGCTACGAGTGCTCTTACTACATGACGGTCATCTTTGTAAGGTGAGATGAAAGCAGTTAAGACGATTTGGCCGCCCTCAATGAAAAGCTTTGAAACTTCACCAATTCTTCGTATATTTTCTTTACGTGACTCTTCATCGAACCCTAAGTTTTTATTTAAACCATGACGGATATTATCACCGTCTAAGACAAAAGTTTGATTGCCGCGCTCAAATAATGCTCTAGCAACTGCATTGGCAATTGAAGATTTTCCTGAAGCCGATAATCCAGTGAACCATAGTATAAAGCTATGATGTTTATTTTTTTCTCTTCTTTCAGATTTGTTAATAGATGCTTCATGCCAAACGATATTTGTACTCAATACGGACACCTCTTTTATTAATGAACTGTTTGTCGTAATCCACGAATTAAAACTTCGACTACTTCTTTACGGCTAAATGTGCTAGGAGGGATTTCTCCGTTTCGCAGCAATTCACGAACCTTTGTACCTGAAAGAATAACTCGAGACGATGCATCATGCGGGCATGTTTTAGTTGTTGCCATTCCTTCGCAATCATTGCAATAGAAGCTATGCTCAAATTTTAGCGGTGTAATACCGATTTCTTCAGGAGCAAATTGCTCAAATATCTTTTGTGCATCATATGTCCCATAATAATCACCTACACCAGCATGATCACGGCCGACAATAAAATGTGTACAGCCATAATTTTTTCGTACCAGTGCATGGAAGATGGCTTCTCTTGGTCCTGCATAACGCATTGCAGCAAGGAAAACACCTAATTGAACACGTTCTTTTGGATAATATTTATTAAGTAAAACTTCATAGCTCTCCATACGAATATTCGCAGGGATATCATCGGACTTCGTTTCGCCGACTAATGGATTTAAGAAAAGTCCATCGACAATTTCTAAAGCGATCTTTTGAATATATTCATGGGCACGATGTACAGGGTTTCTAGTTTGGAACCCAACAACAGTACGCCAGCCTTTTTCTTCAAATAATGCTCTCGTTTCTTTTGGTTCAAAGCTGTAAGAAGGGAATTCCTTTTTCGCCTTTTTCAATAAAGTTGTTTTTCCACCTACATAAGTTTTTGGTCGTTCAAAAAGTTTTTTTACTCCAGGGTGGTTTAGATCATTTGTTCCATAAACTAATAAAGCTTCAACATTTTTATCTGGTGTATAAATATCATTAATTTCGATTAGGCCATAAATTTCACCATCAAATGTTAATTTTGCCTTTTCTCCAACTTTTAAATTTGAAGCTATGTCGTCAGCTACTGGTAGAGTAATAGGAATACTCCAAACAATCCCTGATGAAAGACGCATTTTTTCAACAACGTTTTCATAGTCCGATTTTGTTAAAAAACCTTCTAGTGGGCTATATGCACCAATGCCAATTAATTCAAGATCACTAAGTGCAATCGCATCAAGTTGAATTTCCTTTTCAATATTTTGAACAGGTTCATTTGGATTGTATGAATAAACTAGTTTGCCTCCGTGTGGTTGAATACTCATTGTTTTAGTTCCTCCTATTATTTGATGTTTTGTAAGTGTCGGATATTTGAAAACCGTCTAGCTCAGACACTAGATTCTCCATAGTTTGAAACTCGCCTGCAAGGAGTTAGTCGATTTTCCGATGTGCAAGGTTTTGCATGTGACGACAACGCAATTAAGATGCTTTGTTTTTGTTGGCTAGTTGATTTCAGAGTGTGCTAGCACCTTCCACTTTTCTAATCGTGTAATCCACATTCAGTTTTATTTAGTCCTTGCCATCTTCCAGAACGTAAATCATCCATTGTAAAGGCTGGCTTCGTACAGTGTGAACAGCCAATGCTTGGGTAACCTTGGTCGTGAAGTGGATTGTATGTTAAATTATGTTTGCTAACATAACGCCAAACATCTTTCCACGTCCAATGGATTAGTGGACAGATTTTAACAGATTGAAATTTATTATCCTGGTTAATAAAATTTGTATTTTTTCTTGTTTCTGACTGGTCTCGGCGCAAGCCTGAAATCCATGCTTTAGCACCAGTTAATGTCTCTTTAAGCGGCACTAATTTTCTAATTTCACAGCATTTATTCGGATTTGCCTTCCATAATTCATCTCCAAATTGTTTAGCTTGCTCTTCCAATGTTAAGGCAGGCTTTTTAATTTCGATGTTTAACTTTGGATAGTTTGCTTTTACTCTTTCAATAGTTTCATAAGTTTCTTTAAAGTGGACATCTGTATCCAAAAAGACGATTTTAGCGTCTGGCTTTACTTTTGAAATTAAGTCGATGAGTACAATTCCCTCAATTCCAAAGCTGCACGCATAGACAATATCTTCGCCATAATGTTTGTAAGCCCAATTTAAAACATTAAGGGCACCTTTATATGTGTCGTCTACTTCAAAATCAATGAAAGAATCCTCCCATGTATGATAAGTAAGCAATTAAATTCCTCCTTTTAAAATGAAAGAGGCGTTTTAATGCAACGTAATCCGTGTTGCATTAAAACGCCTCCAGTTGTCTAGACAGCAGTTTAAACAATAATATGATTTTTAATTAAAAAGAGTTTAAGAACTGACATTTATTGCCTTATTCTTAATCGTATTATAAAGTATACTATATTTATAGTATTAGTCAATTATAAAATGGTTTACTTTTATAAAGAATTGGAATTTTAAAAAAATAAATTTATTCACTTAATTCCTTGTTGACTTATCGGATAAATTTGTTTAATGTAATTTTAAGGCAAAAGCTAATTAATTTATCTTGATACTAATTAGCAACAACTAAATAGTTACTGATCAGACAAACTGAAGGTTGCATGCATTTCCTTTTTCAATAAGGAGAAGTTGCAGCCTTTTTTATTTTAATCGGCAGGGAGTAGGTAGTAAAACCTGCTGATTGAAATAAGCCTCTTAATTAAATCAAAAAGGAGAGTAGAAAAGATGAAAAAATCTAAAAAGCTATTAATTCTATTTCTGAATGCAGTTTTGTTAATCGTATTATCGGCTTGTGGCGCGGAAAAAGAAGAGGGAACTTCTGCAGAAGCATCAAAGGAAACTGTAGAACTACTAAATGTTTCATATGATCCAACGCGAGAACTATATGCAGAATTTAACGAAGCATTCGCTGCCCATTGGAAACAAGAAACAGGGCAAGAAGTTACGTTTCAACAATCACACGGAGGTTCTGGAAAACAAGGTCGCGCGGTAATTGATGGCTTGGAAGCTGATGTTGTTACTCTAGCACTAGCTTATGATATTGATGAAATTGCATTAGCTCGCCAGCTGCTAAATGAAGATTGGCAAACTGAATTTGAATCAAATTCTTCACCATATACATCGACAATCGTATTTTTAGTTCGAAAAGGAAATCCGAAAGGTATAAAAGACTGGGATGACTTAACGAAGGAAGATATATCAGTCATTACACCTAATCCAAAAACAAGTGGCGGAGCCCGCTGGAACTACTTAGCGGCTTGGGGCTTTGCTGATAAAAAATTTAATGGTGATGAAACTAAAATTAAACAGTTTATGAAGGAACTATTTGCAAATGTTGAAGTTTTAGATTCCGGTGCTCGTGGTGCTACTACGACATTTGTAGAACGTGAAATCGGTGATGTATTAATTGCTTGGGAAAACGAAGCTTATCTTTCCTTAAATGAATTAGAGAAGGATGAATTTGAAATTGTCACACCGTCTTTAAGTATTTTAGCTGAACCACCAGTAGCAGTTGTTGACAAAATTGTTGATAAAAAAGGAACACGTGAAGTTGCGGAAGCATACTTAAATTACCTATATACAGAAGAAGGTCAAGAAATTGCGGCTAAAAATTACTATCGTCCACGAAATGAAACAGTTTTAGATAAATATAAGGATCAATTCGAAACGCTAGATCTGATTACGATAGATGATTTTGGTGGTTGGCAGGAAGCACAAAAAACACATTTTGCTGATGGAGGTACATTTGACGAAATCTATCAGTAGCAAAAATAAATTTATTTTGAGGATGCTTTAGAGTTTTAAAAGAATGATATAAAAAAATTGTGTTGATTGAAGTATAGATTGACACAAGGGAGGCGTCTCATAGTTGGGAGACACCTCCTTTCATGCTTATTTAATTTAGGGGGTACATATGGAGTTAACATTAAAGAAACGAAAAAAGAACTCAATCATTCCTGGATTTCCCTTAACCCTTGGGTATACGATGCTTTATTTAAGCATCATTGTATTATTGCCTTTATCAATGGTATTTTTCAACACTGTGTCGATGAGCTGGAGTGAGTTTTACGAAACAGTTTCACATCCACGGGCTGTTGCATCTTATAAGCTAAGTTTAGGTACTGCTGCTGCGGCGGGTGTTATTAATGTTATTTTCGGGACAATAATCGCATGGGTATTGGTGCGTTATCAATTTCCTGGGAAGAGAATTGTAGACGGTCTTGTTGATTTGCCTTTTGCATTACCAACAGCTGTTGCTGGTATTGCACTGACAACTCTTTATGCACCAAATGGCTGGATTGGACAATTTTTTGACTTTAAAATTTCGTTTACACCACTAGGAATTATTATTGCCCTCACATTCATTGGTTTACCTTTTGTAGTGAGAACAGTGCAGCCGGTTTTGCAAAATCTTAGCAGCGAAGTAGAAGAAGCGTCGGCAAGCCTTGGAGCTTCAAGATTTCAGACGTTTACGAAGGTTATTTTCCCAGAGCTTTTACCGGCAATAATTACTGGATTTTCTTTAGCCTTTGCAAGGGCATTAGGTGAATATGGTTCAGTCGTATTTATAGCAGGAAATATGCCAATGAAAACTGAAATTACTCCATTTATTATTATGACAAAGTTAGAACAATACGATTATGTGGGAGCAACCGCAATTGCTACAGTGATGCTCGTAACTTCGTTTGTGCTGCTTTTTATTATTAATCTAATTCAATGGGTTACGAATAAAAAATTTAATCAGCAATAAGGAGAGGCGCAAATTCATGACAAAACCAATAGAGTTGAAGAATGAAGCATCAATAACGAATAGTCATACATCATCAAAGTCCTATGCCTTACAGGAATCTGCTTTTATAAAATGGACTCTTATAACAATTTCATTATTATTTTTAACACTCTTTTTAATTTTGCCATTGATTTCAATTTTTGTAACAGCTCTTGAAAAAGGCTGGGACACATATGTTGCATCGATTACTCATCCTGATGCGCTTGCTGCCATTAAGCTTACATTAACTGTAGTGTTAATCGTAGTTCCATTAAATGCGATTTTCGGTATTGCGGCTGCTTGGCTTATTACAAAATTTTCGTTTAAGGGAAAGAACTTTTTAATAACATTAATAGATTTACCATTCGCAGTTTCTCCAGTAATCGCCGGATTAGTGTTCATTTTGTTATTTGGAGCACAAGGATTGTTTGGTGATTGGCTATTTGAGCATGATATAAAAATTGTCTTTGCTTTACCTGGTATTATCCTTTCGACAATATTTGTAACCTTTCCATTTATAGCGCGAGAGCTCATTCCACTCATGCAAATGCAAGGTATTACGGAAGAAGAGGCTTCCATTTCTCTTGGGGCAAGTGGATTAAAAACATTTTTCCTTGTAACATTGCCAAATATTAAGTGGGGATTATTATATGGTTTGATTTTATGCAACGCTCGGGCAATAGGGGAATTTGGGGCTGTATCTGTAGTATCAGGGCATATTCGCGGCCTAACTAATACGATGCCATTGCATATTGAAATTTTATATAACGAGTATCAATTTACTGCTGCATTTTCAGTAGCTTCATTAATGTCCATTTTAGCAATTATCACGATTATTGTTAAAAATATTATTGAATGGAAAGCAAAAGACGTGTAGGGGGTATAAATAAATGAGTATTCAAGTACAAAACGTTTCAAAATCCTTCGGTTCATTTCAAGCATTAAGTGATATTTCAATAGATATTGAATCAGGTGAGCTAATTGCTCTTTTAGGTCCATCAGGCTCGGGGAAAACGACCCTTTTACGAATCTTAGCTGGTTTAGAAGGGCTAGATGAAGGTGTAATTTTATTCGATGGTCATAATATTACAAACGTTAGCCCAAAGGAGAGAAAGGTTGGGTTTGTATTCCAGCATTATGCGTTATTTCGTCATATGACAGTATTTGATAATGTTGCTTATGGTTTAAAAGTTCGTCCAAGAAAAACTCGTCCTTCAAAAGAGGAAATTAGTAAGAAAGTGAATGAATTATTGGCTCTTGTTAAGCTTGAAAATTTAGCGGATCGATATCCCTCTCAGCTATCAGGTGGGCAGCGGCAACGTGTAGCGTTAGCTCGTGCACTTGCTGTAGAACCGAAAGTATTATTATTAGATGAACCTTTTGGAGCTTTGGATGCGAAAGTTCGAAAAGAACTACGTCGTTGGCTGCGTAAATTACACAATGAATTCCATGTTACAAGTATTTTTGTAACACATGATCAGGAGGAAGCTCTTGATGTAGCGAATCGTATTATTGTGATGAATAATGGGAAGATTGAACAAATTGGCACACCTGAAGAGGTATATGAACGGCCAAATAGTCCGTTTGTCTATGATTTCTTAGGGAACGTTAATCTATTTAAAGGAAGATTGCATAATGGGAAACTAACTCATGGACAATTTGAAATAAGTGTACCTACTTATCTAGATTCCCATGAAGAAGCGGTTGGCTATGTTAGACCACATGATATTCAAATTGAAAAGCAGCCGGTTAACAATGAGACGGTTGCTGCAAAAATCGTGCATATTCACGTTGTAGGACCCATTGTTCAAATAGAATTAAAACGTGAAGACATTGACGAATATTTAGAAGCAGAGTTACAAAAAGAACATTACAAAGAATTAGACATAAAAAAAGGTGACATTGTATATATTCGTCCAAAACAATTAAGGGTGTTTATACCTGAGGATTTTTCGATTTAATTTCATTTTATATAAAAAATCTAGTATTGTATGAAAACTATTCTAATGTATTTATTTTTAAAATTAATCCTACTGTTTAAACAAGAATACTTATGAAAGGCAATTCGCTTTCATGGAGAGGGTGGAATAGACAGTTTGCGTCAACTTAATAACCCGATTATATTAGGACGTGTTGAAAAAGGAAAACAGCTTGGAAGAACGATTGGTTTTCCTACTGCTAATTTAAAATTATATGATAATGTAGAAGTGAAAAATGGCGTTTATGGAGTTTACGTATATCACTATGTAAATAGATATTTAGGAATTTTAAATGTAGGGACTAGACCAACTTTTAATGATGGGGACAGTAAAACATTCGAGGTTCATATTTTAAATTTTCATCAACATATTTACGATGAAAATATTACGGTTGAATTGTTGTTTTATATTCGAAAAGAAATAAAATTTCCTCATGTGCAAGACTTAATTAGGCAAATACATGAAGATACTTTTTATGCTCGTAAAAAATTTCGTGAATTAAAAAGTAAGTGAGGGGGAAATCGTTGTGGATAGATTTGAGTATGTGATAAATTTACCAGATTTACAATTTTCTCAATTTTGTCAACATCAGTTTTCTTTGAATAAAGGAATTTACAATACAATTGATAGTTGGTTTTATAATAATGGAATCATCGATATTCTTGTTAGAAGAAAGATGATTTTACAGTTTATGAAATTTAGCAGTTCGGATGAAACAAAAGTAAAATTTGGATCAGGTGGATTATCAAAAAAACTAGATGATTTTTGGAACCAAAGTATAGGAGAGATATTTGTTAATTAATGACTTCTGATTTTAAAAATTAAATTTTAACTGTTAATAAAAAAACTATTGACGATTGTCTTAATAAATCTTATTATGTATATAAAATAACTAGGGATTAATAATGCCAACTAGTCAACTAGAGGCACCATTTCAGAGAGAAACTGATTTGGTGCCTCTTTTCCGTTTAACTAAAGGTGCATTTGAAGTCTTAAAGGAGAGAGAAATATGAGTAAATTGGCAAATTCTATTGTAGATTTAGTAGGTCGTACACCAATCGTAAAATTAAACCACGCAACAGGAGAAAACGAAGGTACTGTTTGGGTAAAATTAGAGTTCTTTAATCCGGGAAGTTCAGTAAAAGATCGGATAGCTCTTGCTATGATTGAAGCAGCTGAAAAAGATGGTATTTTAAAACCAGGTGGTACAATTATCGAGCCAACATCAGGCAACACAGGTATTGGCTTAGCAATGGTTGCGGCGGCAAAAGGTTATCGAGCTATTTTAGTAATGCCTGAAACAATGAGTATTGAACGCCGTAAATTACTTCGCGCTTATGGAGCAGAGTTAGTATTAACACCTGGTTCTGAAGGAATGAAAGGTGCAATCGCGAAAGCAGAAAGCCTGGCAAAAGTAAACGGCTACTTCTTGCCACAACAATTCAATAACCCAGCAAATGCTGAAATACACCGTCTTACAACAGGCCCTGAAATTGTAGAAGCATTCGAAGGCTTAAAATTGGATGCATTTGTAGCAGGTATTGGTACAGGTGGTACGATTACTGGTGCAGGGGAAGTGTTAAAAGGAAAATACCCTGAAATTGAAATTATTGCAGTTGAACCAAAGGATTCTCCAGTACTATCTGGTGGCAAACCTGGATCACACAAAATTCAAGGTATCGGTGCTGGATTTGTACCAGAAGTGCTAAATACGGAAGTGTACACTTCAATCTTCACAGTTGAAAATGAAACAGCATTTGAAGTTGCTCGTAAAGTTGGGCGTGAAGAAGGTATTTTAGTAGGTATCTCTTCAGGTGCAGCCATCCACGCAGCAATTGAAACTGCAAAGCGTCTAGGTAAAGGGTCAAACGTATTAGCAATCGTTCCATCAAATGGTGAACGTTACTTATCTACGGCTCTATATCAATTTGATGAAATAGAAACAGAGATAGTAAAATAATTAATTTTAAAATATAGCTTGACCGATTAGTCAAACTAAAGGTCCCTATTTCTTTTTAATTAAAGAAGTAGGGACCTTATTTATTGGGGGAAAGTTGGAAATTAAGGAGAGGATATAGATGGTAAGAGGAGTATTGATAAATGGCAATCATAAGAAACAATCGCGTTTAAGCGGTGTTCATCAGTATATATTGGATTATTTCATGAAGGCACAGGTACATGTACAATCCATTTTCGTACATGATTTGCCTGCCGAAGACTTAATTAAAGCAAACTTTTCAAGCGAGGAAGTTAAGCATGCAAATTTGCTGGTGGCAGATGCGAATTTCATTATTATATTAACTCCGATTTATAAAGCATCTTTTTCAGGAATTTTGAAAACCTATCTCGATTTACTGCCCCAAAAGATATTAGTTGGGAAAAAGGTCATTCCTGTTGCAGTTGGAGGCTCTTTAGCACATTTGTTAGCTCTTGAATATACATTAAAACCAGTACTTTCGGTATTAGGTGCAACTGAAGTCTTTAATTCAGTTTATATTGTGGATAAGCAAATTGAAAGGTTAGAAGATGGCAGCTATCGTATTGAAGAGGAAGCATTAACGCGGTTAACAAACGAATTACAAGTTGTACTTTCTTCAAGAGCGTTCGTTTAATTTCTCGTTAATTTTAAAAGTTAATAGTTAAGGCTGACAATCACTTTTCATATTTTTTTAATAAAATAGCTGACTAGATTTCTAGAGGCTCTTAATTTCCATCTCACATGGTTTTAAGAGCTTTTTTGATAATAATTAATATTTTAGAAGGGATGAAGTCCATGACTAAAAAGCAAGAAAATATTCGACTAGTGTTAAGAAATATTGAGAACATGCTTACTTCCATGAATTATGGGTCAATCACCCTTGTTGTTCATGATGATCAAATTGTACAAATAGAAAAAAATGAAAAAATTCGTTTAAATAAGTAAGTATATTATGAATAAAAATTTAGCTCGACAAATAAAAATTGGTTAGGTAAAAATCCTAACCAATTTTTATATTAAACTAATTTAAATTAACTATATAAAAAGTGTAGACAACATAATATGATAATAATTCCCATAATACTAAGTATGATAGTTAAAATACTATGTCCTAAGTTCTTAAATATTATTGATAGGTTGAGTAGTACTTCTAAGCTCTTAAAATCTAAACATATATTTATTTTTTTAATTTTAAATCGATTATATCTACATTATCATTCCATTTTATAGTTGCTTTAATCTCTTGTTCTTCAGTTGTTAATGCACAGCCACTACAATTATGGCCTTTAATTTTTAACATACCATTTTCATCCAACGTACTTGTCCCCTCCACCATACTATCTAGAGAGTATTCAATCTTGTCAGGTATTGCTTCGCTTCCTGTATATTTAAAATTAGCAGTCGTTATTTCTCGTTCATTTTCTATAATTAAAACTTCGTAACTAACAGACCAATTTTCACTAACTCCTGAAAAAGTTAAAGTTTTATCTGAACATCCAATTAATAATACGCACATAGAGATTATCAAAAAAACTAAATAAATTCTTTTAATTGTCATTCAACAAACCTCCTTGTTCTTATATTTTATAACTTTATGAATTTTAAGAGTGTTTTAAAATGTATTTTTTTCATTGCAAAATTTGGCAAATAGATGTGACACTATAGACAACATTTTTTGTTCCCATATAGATTTGAGGGAGAGGAATTTGTACATAAAGATACCTTCATAAGAAAAACATAGATTTTTGCTATTATTGGAGAAAATCGTGATTTTCTAATATTATGGTTTATACTAAAAGAGAGAAAACTTGGGAAAAAACATAAAGTAACTTACAATAGGAGATAGGTAATGATTAAAATTGGTCTAACTGGATGGGGGGACCATCCAACTCTTTATAGTACGGCAACTTTAAGTCGAGATAAATTATTTGATTATAGCGGGCATTTCCCAATTGTAGAAGTTGATACTTCCTTTTATGCCATTCCTTCTGTCCAAAATGTTGAAAAGTGGTGCATCGAAACACCGTCAAACTTTCAATTTATTGTAAAAGCTTATCAAGGAATAACAGGTCATTTAAGAGGGGACCTACCCTTTGAATCTAGGAATGACATGATGAATGCGTTTAAGGAAAGTGTTGATGCATTCAAAAGAGCGGGAAAATTAGGCATGGTACTTGTTCAATTTCCCCCATGGTATGACTGTAGCTCTAAAAATATACAATATATTCGTTACATCAAGGAGCAGCTAAGTGATTTTCCCATAGCAATTGAGTTTCGAAATCAAACATGGTACAGCGATGCCATGAAAGAAAAGACGCTTCAATTTTTAAAGGAAAATGAATGTATCCACACTGTTTGTGATGAACCTCAGGCTGGTACTGGATCAATTCCTCTAGTTCCAATTGCAACATCAGATAAAGTCCTATTAAGAATACATGGACGCAACATTCATGGTTGGCGCAATGCAGGAAATAACTCGAATTGGCGCGAAGTGCGATTTTTATATGATTACAATGAAGAAGAACTTCAAGGTCTAGCAAGATGTATAGATGACCTTCAACAACAATGTAATGACGTATTTGTATTATTTAATAATAATTCCGGACATCATGCGGCTAATAATGCAAAACGATTACAGCAAATTTTAAAAATTGAATATAGCGGGTTATCACCAAAACAATTAGACATGTTTGAAGGAGATTTGTAATGGAGTTTTTTTTACTAGTAATTATTGCATTATGTGCGGGTGTTATCGGTTCGGTAGTTGGGCTTGGCGGGGGAGTTATTTTAGTACCAGCAACCTTATTTATCGGGAATAATCTCGGATATATCCCTAATATAACACCACAATCTGTTGTTGGATTATCCGTAATTATGATGATTTTTATTGGGCTGTCCTCAACACTTTCCTATATGAAATCCAAAACAGTAGATTATAAAAGTGGTTTAATTTTCTTTATTGGAAGTATACCAGGTACGATGGTAGGTGCATGGATTAATAAAGGACTAGATTTACCATCATTTAATTTATACTTTGGAATATGGTTAATTATCCTATCATTTATATTGCTTGTAAGAGATAAATTAAAACCAATTAGCTGGTTTGTGGATAATGGAATAAAGAGAGAATTTATCGAGCCTGATGGAACAAAACAAATTTACGGCTATCCTATTTGGTTTGCAATTTTACTTACATTTGTAGTAGGGCTCACTTCAGGGCTGTTTGGTATTGGTGGAGGTTCTTTATTAGTGCCAGCAATGCTATTATTATTTCAATTTCCACCACATGTTGCAGTGGCAACTTCGATGTTCATGGTATTTTTAACATCATTAGCAAATTCAGCAAGCCATATTTACTTAGGAAATGTTCCTTGGATTTATACTCTTCCAGTTATTATTGGAGCATATATTGGTGCGAAAATTGGTGCAGCATTAAATAAAAAAATGAAATCAGAAACGCTCGTAATAGCTTTAAGGATAATTTTATTATTACTGGGCATACGTTCGATTTTGGATGGTTTATTTTAACGAAAAATAATTGATTATTGAAAAGATGGTGAGCAGCATGCTTGAAACAATTCATATATTTCATACGAATGATGTACATAGTCATTTTGAATATTGGACAAGAATGCAAGCCTTTATAAAAAAGCAGCGTCTAGAATATGCAAAACTTGGTGAACCAAGCTTTTTATTTGATATCGGTGATCATCTTGACCGTTCAAATATTTATACAGAGGCAACACTCGGAAAGGGCAATGTTCAGCTTTTAAATGAAGCACAATATGATGTCGTAACTATAGGAAATAATGAAGGGATTACATTATCTTTTGAAGAATTGTACTCTTTATATGATGATGCAAATTTTGAAGTAGTCGCTGCAAATATAGAGCCTATAAAGGGAGACGCCCCAAAATGGTTAAAGCCATACACAATTTTAACAACAAAGTATGGAACAAATATTGGGGTTATTGGTGCTACTGCATTATTTGATGTATTTTATAATGAACTAAATTGGCGACTAACAGAGCCTAGAAAAGTGTTAAAAAAGCTTGCTGAACAATTGAAAGATGAAGTAGATATTGTTGTTTGTTTATCGCACTTAGGGATAACAGAGGATGAATTGTTAGCGAGTGAATGCAGCTCTATAGATGTTATTTTTGGCTCCCATACACACCATTTGCTTGATGAAGGAAAACTAGTCAATCATGTACTATTAACTGGTTGTGGCAAATTTGGCCAATATACAGGACATTTAACTTTGCAATTTGATCATGAATCGAAAAAAATCATCAAAAAAGAAGAAATGGTAATCGAAAATGCACTTCTTCCTGAAATTGAAGGAGAAGGGAAGTTTTTGGAGGAGATTTCGGAAACGGGGAAACAGCTTTTACAAACGCCAATATTTCAAACTGCAAAATATTATAATAAAGAATGGTTTCATTACTCTCAACTGTCAAAACTATTCGCACAATCTGTACTAGATTTCACTAATGCAGACTGCACGATGTTTAATGCAGGTATTTTACTCGATAGTTTAAAAAAAGGGACCATTACAAATTATGATATTCATAAAATTTTGCCGCATCCGATTAATCTTTGTGTAATTGAATTAACTGGTAGAGAGCTAAAGGAAGTTTATTTGCAAGCACAAAATGAAGAATGGCCGCTGTTTGAATTAAAAGGGTTAGGATTTAGAGGTTCTATATTTGGCAAAATGCTTACATATGAGTTCTCTGTTAACAATAAACGTGAACTAATTGTAAGAGGCGAAGCTGCTGATTTAAATAAAATATATCATTTAGCAACACTCGATATGTTTACATTCGGCTATTTTTTTCCGACATTTAAATACGCTAAGAAAAAATATTATTTACCAATGTTTTTAAGAGATATATTCATTGACTATGGGAAAAAAACCTTTAATTGACAATGAATGTGAAAATCTTTAATATTTTTACATTGGATATTTTTTATGGCTCGTTATTGAACTAGAATTGGGGTAACATCTATGCGTTTAATATCAATCAATGCACTAAAATCACAAATGGTAGTTGGAAAGACCATATGGAATGAGGCTGGACTTCCTTTATTGCAAAAAGATGTTGTCGTAACAGATGGAATCATTAGTAGATTAAAGGAATTAGGAATCCAGTATTTGTACATTGAAGACAAAATATCGGATGGAATTATTATTGAGGAATCTATTTTACCGGAAGTACGAACAAATGCTATTAAAAAAATAACTACTTCTTTTAATAAAGTAAAGGGCTTAAACAGCCAATCAGCATCTCTAGTTATAGATAAACAGTCAAAGGTTATCGGAGAGATTGTTGATGATTTGCTTACAACGATTGTAAAAAGCGACGAAGTTTTAACGGTATTAACTGATACATTAATTTATGACGAATATTTATATCAGCATTCATTTCAAGTAACATTATATTCAATTGCGATTGCAAAGGAATTAGGTTATTCTTCTGAAGATTTACGAGTAATTGGAATTGGTGCAATGCTGCATGATATCGGAAAACTAGTCATTCCACCAGATATTTTATTTAAAGAGGGAAGTTTAACGGACGATGAATATGAAGTAATAAAGCAGCATACCCGTTTTGGCTTCGATATTTTGCGTAATTTACATACTGTATCACTTCTTGTTGCACATTGTGCGTTTCAACATCACGAAAGGATTGATGGGAGTGGGTATCCTCGAGGAATATCAGGGGCCGAAATGCATCCATATGCGAAAATAATTGCTGTAGCTGATGTTTTTGATGCTGTAACCTCTAATCGTGTATATCGACAGAAAATGCTTCCATCTGAAGGAATAAAGATTATCGAATCTGGTAGCGGTACCATTTTTGATAAGCATATAGTTGATGCGTTTAAACGCAGTATTGTTCACTATCCGAACGGGACGATATTGTTATTGTCGGATGGCCGCCGCGGAATAGTAGCAAAGCAAAATTTACATAAACCTGAATTGCCATATATTCGAATATTCGAAGAAAATAATACGATATTAAACAGCCCATATACTATTAATTTAGTTGAGTACCCAGAAATCATTGTTGAAAAGGTAGAAGTAGATTATGTAGCTGATATCGAATAGGTTGCTCCTCTTGTTCATAAATTGGAACAGGAGGAGATTTTTTGTTTTACCGTCAACCAAGAAAAATGAAGTTTTATAAACGGAAAAGACGTAGGAAGTTAAATCGTTTTACATTATTTATTGCGAGCTTCGTCATTGCTGTTACGTTTTTTCTATATATTTTGAATGCTCGATTAATGCCAACGTATTTGGAATATGCAGAGGTACAAACCTTCAAGATTGCTTCTCATGTAGTAAGTAAAGCTATTAATGCTCGAACTTCGAGGGTTCTGGACATTAATGAGATTATTGAAGATTTACCGTCTGAATCGGATTACATGCTAACGACACGATTTAACACAGAAATTATTAATCAAGTTCGAGCCGAAACTGTTACTCTCGTAAAAGAACATTTAGAACTTGCAGAGCAAGGTGATTTGAGCCAATTACCGGATCTAGAAAATGTTGAATATGATGTGAGTGAGATACAAAAAGGGGATGGCATTGTATTTTTTGTACCGATAGCTCAGGCTCTTAATCTCCCTTTATTAGGAAACTTAGGCCCTCGTGTACCAATTCGCTTTCATATTATTGGAAACGTAGCTAGTGATGTTTCAAAATCAATTGAGGAATTTGGAATTAACAATGCAATGGTTGAAGTAAATATCGACCTTAAAGTGAATGTACAAATTATTATTCCATTTGCAAGCAAGCAATCAACAGTAGAACAGTCAATTCCGGTTGCTATTGGATTAGTAAGATCGCAAGTACCAAATATTTATACCAATGGCGGAGATGGAGCACAGCCATCGATAGAGGTGCCAGTTCCTTATGACGGACAATAGAATTTATTAATTGATAAACTAAATTAAGTAAGTTAGTTGTTTTCATTTGTAGGAATATGTTACATTGACATCAGTATGTATCTTAATAGGGGATGATATTAATGACAAGTAAACCTACTAGTGAAAAAGATGAAATTTTACGTAAACCTGAATGGTTGAAAATAAAATTAAATACAAATGACGAATATAAAGGCTTAAAAAAATTAATGCGCGAAAAAAACTTACATACTGTTTGTGAGGAAGCGCGCTGCCCAAATATTCACGAATGTTGGGGAGAAAGAAGAACTGCAACAATGATGATCCTTGGTGCTGTTTGTACACGTGCCTGTCGGTTTTGTGCTGTTAAAACAGGTTTACCAAACGAATTAGATTTAGCTGAACCAGAACGCGTTGCTGATTCAGTAGAAATTATGAATTTAAAACATGTTGTTATTACAATGGTTGCCCGTGATGATTTGAAAGATGGAGGGGCAGGGGTACTTGCAGAAACAGTAAAAGCAATTAGACGAAAAACACCTCAAACTTCTATAGAAGTACTGCCATCCGATCTTGGCGGCGTTGAAGAAAATTTAAAACTGGTAATGGATGCAAAGCCAGATATTTTAAACCATAATATTGAAACAGTTCGCCGTTTAACTCCAAGAGTTCGTGCGCGTGCAAAATATGACCGTTCATTGGAGTTTCTAAGAAGAGCTAAAGAGATGCAGCCAGAAATTCCAACTAAATCTTCATTAATGATTGGTTTAGGAGAAACATGGGATGAAATTTTAGAAGTAATGGATGACCTTAGAGCAAATAATGTTGATATTATGACAATCGGACAATATTTACAGCCAACTAAAAAACATTTGCCGGTGAAAAAATATTATACTCCTTTAGAGTTTGGAAAACTTCGAAAAATCGCAATGGAAAAAGGGTTTAAACATTGTGAGGCTGGACCATTAGTTCGAAGCAGTTATCATGCAGATGAACAAGTAAACGAAGCAACGAAAACAAGACAACTCCAAGCTGAAGCGAAATAAATAATTACTTCCTTTTTGACACAATGTAAATAGAATAGGAGGAGTTTCGATGATTATTGCAGAAGGCTATGCATACGAAATTATCGAAAATGTCCGAGATGGATTTGATGAGGAGGCATTTTTAGCACGCTATTCAGATATATTAGCTAAGTACGATTATATTGCAGGTGACTGGGGATATGGCCAGCTGCGATTAAAAGGTTTTTTTGACGATAAAAATCAAAAGGCGACTTTTGATACAAAAATTAGTACTTTTGAAGATTATTTATTTGAATATTGTAATTTTGGCTGTGCTTATTTTGTTCTTCGTAAGACTGGGAAAGCTCCAAAACACCTTGCATCGTCCGCAAGAATAGAAGGAGATTTACTCGAACAAGAGGCAGAAGAAATTGAGCAATAAAATAAAGGGCTGTACAGAAACTAAATTTCTGTACAGCCCTTCTGTTTTCCTAGAAGTAATCTTTTAATGTGATTGAAACTGTCCCCGTCCTCGGAAGGGTGTTCATTGGAGGTTACGATATATGTCATCACCCCAAAATAACTTTTTTGCCACTTACTTAGCTAAGCCAGTAATTCAGTCAAATATTCCCGTAAATCTTCAGCCTCTTCTTCAGTTTTGTTAAAGGCGAATTCTAGGTAGCCTGGCTCGTCTAGGTCATCTGGACCGATAATTGCAAATCGTCCAAACTGCATATCTAAAACAAGCACTTTTCCGAAAAATCGAGTTGATTGCATAATTGCTAAATCATAGCGCAGTTTTTTGCCAGTAAAGCTTACAAATCTCGTTTTTGTATCTTCAACATCATCATATAAGAAAAAACGCTCCATATTGTTTAGTACTCCTTCCAAATCTATATAATATGTTACTATAGAAAAGAAACGACTATCAACTTTTAAAGATTTGATTGGGGGATTTATCTATGTATTTTGTAGATCGAAATAAAATTAGCATCACGTTAAAGCATTTAGATGAGCTAGTAGCCATCTTCGAAAAAGAAGATAACTGGCTGAGAGATGATATCTCTAAATTAGCATTACAAAGAATTGGCCATAATGTAATGGAATCGATGATGGATGTAGGAAATTTAATTATCGATGGATTTATTATGCGTGATCCAGGAAGCTATGATGACATAATAGATATTTTGATTGACGAAAAGGTCGTTACAACAGAGATGGAAAAGCCATTAAAAGACGTTGTAGGCTTACGAAAAATGTTAGTTAGAGAATTTGTTCAAGTGGATAATGAACAGGTTTTAAACGTATTACAAGAGAGCTTACAGGCGATAAAGCAATTCCCGGATTTGGTAAGAAACTATTTAGAAAATGAGCTTGGACCTGTATCTGCTTTTTTACCGGAGAAAGAGTAATGAAACAGTATAGAGCATATTGTTTTGATTTAGATGGCACAGTATATCGCGGAAAAGACGGGATTGAATCTGCTGTTCGTTTCATTCACAAATTACAACAGCAAAATATTGATTATTTTTTAGTAACAAATAATGCTTCCAAAACACCGATGCAATTACAGGAGGCATTGCTGAACATTGGCTTGGAAGTTCCGACTAAGCGTATCTATACGAGTGCTTTAACTACGGCTAAATATGTGTCGCAGAATTATAGAGATGCAAAAATACACATGATTGGCTCAGATGGGCTGCGCTTTGCATTGGACGCGGAAGGTATTGAAATCGCTCATGAGGATGAACAGCCAGATGTAATCGTAATGGGAATTGATCGTACAATAAATTATGCGAAACTAGCAAAAGCCTCTATTGCAGTTCAGAATGGTGCTAAATTAATTGGAACGAATGAAGATATCAAGTTCCCATCGGAGTTCGGTTTATTGCCTGGCAATGGCTCGTTTGTGCGGCTAGTAGCAAATGTTGCATCTGCAGAGCCAATTTTTATCGGCAAACCGTCACCAGTTATGCTTGAAGTTATACAAGATGAGTATGGCTTTACAAAAGAAGAAATGGTTATGATTGGGGACAATTATGATACGGATATTCTCTGTGGTATTCGTTTTGGCTGTGATACAATTCATGTTAATACAGGGGTTGTGAGTACCGAAGCTGTCCTTCAAAAAGATTTGAAACCTACATACTGTGTTGAGGATTTAAGTGAATTCTAATCTTCATTCAGTGGAAGCTTTCCGCTTCAAAATTGGAGAGATTAATGGGTAAAATAATAACCGCGTACTTCAATAGTACGCGGAATTTTTTATGAAGGAGCTAAATCGAATACCCATTTAATTTAGAATAGTGGGTTTTCTTCAATATATTGATAAATTTTTTTCGTTAGCTCTTCAGGTGTATCTGCTTCTACGATATCCCCATTTACAAGTGCATAGAAGGTTTGATCACAAACTGTACAATAGCTTAAACAGCCATATTCAAGAACATCAATATTCGGATCTTTTTCTAAAATTTCATAAGTTTCTTGAGCACCTTTTGCTAAATTACTTATACAAAACTCAACTAATGGATTCAAGGGCTGTCACCTCACTCAATGACATGCTACTCTGTTTTGGAAGTTTCGTCAATGGAATCGAATTTTTGTGAAATAATTCACAAAAAGTTTCATTAACATATTGTGAAACATCTCACAATAAGTTATACTCTCTATGTACAAATTGTGAACATTTTTGCATATGCAAAATAGAGAATGATGTAGGGGAGTATTTTATGAGAAAACTAGTATTACTAGGTGGAGGTTATGGAAATATGCGAATCTTACTTCGCTTATTGCCAAATAACTTTCCAGAAGACATTATGATAACATTAATTGACCGCACACCTTTTCATAGTTTGAAAACAGAATTCTATGCTCTAGCAGCAGGTACGACAACTGATAAAAAAGTACGTGTTAGCTTTCCAGAAAACCCTCGATTAGAAATGGTATATGGAGAGATTACTAAAATTGATCGCAAAGAAAAATCTGTCATTTTAGAAGATGGTCAAGTAATTCCATATGATGATTTAGTCATCGGATTGGGTTGTGAAGATGATTACCACGGTGTTCCAGGAGCAGAAGAAAACAGCTATAGCATCCAAACGATTGCAAAATCACGTACTACATTTGAAAAATTATGCGGTTTACCACCAGGATCTGTAGTTGGTATTGTCGGAGCAGGTTTAAGTGGTATTGAGCTAGCAAGTGAACTGCGTGAAAGTCGCTCGGATTTAAAAATAAAATTATTTGACCGTTCAGATCGAATTTTACGTGCATTCCCAGAGAAACTAAGCAAATACGTAAAAGACTGGTTTGTAAAAAACAATGTAGATGTAATTGCTGAATCAAATATCACAAAGGTAGAGCCTACGCGTTTATATAACCACGAAGAAGTAATTGAAGTTGATGCAGTTGTATGGACAGCTGGCGTACGTCCTGTAAAAATTGTTCGTGAAATGGATGCAGAAAAAGATAAAAAAGGCCGCCCACTCGTTAACCAGTATTTCCAATTAATTGATGACGAAAATGTGTTTGTAGTTGGTGACTGTGCTTCTTCTGATTTACCAGCAAGTGCCCAACTGGCAGAAGAACAAGGAGAACGCATCGTAAAAGTATTGAAACATCGTTGGAACAATGAAGCACTTCCTGAAAAAATGCCAGAAATTAAGCTAAAAGGTTTCATGGGTTCTCTTGGCAAGAAGCAAGGTTTTGTACATTTAGCAGATACAACAGTAACAGGCCGAATCGCACGTTTGATGAAATCTGGTCTATTATGGATGTATAAACGACAAAACGATTCTCAATAACAGCTTATAATCATCAATTACTGAACATAATAAGAAAGAGGGCGGCTGAAAAGTCTGCCCTCTTTACAACTGTCACTAAGGTCTTCGTCGCAGAGGAATTGCGATGAGGATGGAAATACAGTAGGAATAAAATACTTATTCAGTAGAAGTAAATCCTAATTTCTCCAACGTGGAGAAAATTGGTTGAATTTGTATATAACCTTCACCAATTACTTCATTATTGATTAATACAAGTGGGTAGAAAAATTCATCATTATTAATACGCTCAGCCCACTCTTTATCGCGTTCACTGTCAAGAGGTTGTTCAATATCTATATAACGAATGGAAAATGATTGGTTTGGAAATTTTCGACTGATAGCAGCCTGCAGCCATTCGTATGTATCTTTTGATGATGGTGCATTGACACAGCTTGCGCAAATAACATCAGCACCAAAAACTTCTATTATGGGATTATTTTCTTTCATAGATTAACAACCTTTCATAACGGAATAATGGATTTTTTCGTTTCTTCACATTATAATAATTTTAATGAAAGGAGTCGAGAGAAATGACAGATTTAGAACAAAAAGAACAAGTGCAAGAAGTTTTAGATAAATTACGTCCGTTTTTACTTCGAGATGGAGGGGACTGTGAATTAGTAGATGTAGAAGACGGTATTGTTCGTTTACGCCTATTAGGCGCATGCGGAAGCTGCCCAAGTTCTACAATTACTTTAAAAGCAGGTATTGAACGTGCCCTTTTAGAAGAAGTTCCAGGCATTGTTGAAGTTGAACAAGTATTTTAATGAATAAAAAAACTAACGTTTACAACTAGATTGTAAACGTTAGTTTTTTGTTAATTGTGAAGTGTTTTGCAACACTCATTAAGTGCGGACGTTGTCAGATGAAGATAAAATTTTTTAATCATATAGCCGATCTTTCTTTTTCTCGTTGTTCTCGGACTAATTGCCATTGCTCTTTGGCAAGATCAACTAGTTTTGCTTCTCCTCCATCAATACGTTGACTTTCTATCACTTTTGAGAAGAAGCGAGTTGCATCATCCAAATCTCCAATGCGTCTTGAAAGCTCTGCAATCATATACATAATTCGTGTATCTGACATTTGAGTACCTTTATAATCTTCAGTTGAAAATGATTCAATATATTGATCTCGTGCAATTTTTATAAACCGGTTTTCTTGTTCTTCATTTTTTAGACTTCTATATAACCAACCAATGCGCAATGCAAGGCCTGCAAGTGAAACTGCTTTTTCTTTTTTTAACATACCACTCACAAATGCTAATTTATAGGACTCAATCGCCTGATCAATGGTGCGTTCACCATTAAAACTGCGTGGAACCCATTTTTTCGTAATTTGCTCTTCAATAACCTCTCGAGTACCAGGTGCAAAGTATTTTGAAAAGTCCTCTGTAAATGAAAAACCACAATGTTCACATACGAATATATTATAGAATAAAGCATTGACGTTCGAATCAGAATAAATAGGGCAGAAATCTGTATCTGTATGATCTACTTTTATGGACTTAGAACGAACTTTGTACGTTGGAAACGTTTTTTTGCAACAGAGACAGTCTACTTTTTTCTCATAATACGGAGATACTTCCATACAATTTGCCCCCTTTCAGATAAATTTTATAAGACTATTATAGCAATTATTTTGATGAATTGACTGATTAAAATTTACTGTTTATAAAATATTTATAATAAATGATGGATACTTGCAATAATATTAAGGCAGGTGCACAAAGCTTTCTTTTTGTAAATGTCCTTGGTATCATATTAATTAGAAGGAAGGTGAATGGGATGACAAGTGAAAAACAAGTAATAGTGTTAACGGAAGCAGCAGCATTTCGTGTTAAGGAAATGCAGCAACATAATGAAGAAGAAGGTTCATTTTTACGTGTCGCTGTACATGGCGGAGGTTGCAGTGGATTATCATATGGCATGAATTTTGATCAAAATCAAAATGAAGATGATTTTATAGATGAACAATACGGTTTAAAAATTCTTGTTTCCCGTGAAGATGCACCAATCTTAATGGGAACGAAAATTGATTATAAGCAATCATTAATGGGCGGAGGCTTTACCATCGACAATCCAAACGCCATCGCATCTTGCGGCTGTGGAACGTCTTTCAGAACGGCTAAAGTTGAAGGTACGCCAGAGGTTTGTGAGTAAATATGTTAGCGGACAACTAGACGGTCATGCTTACGTATTTACCTCGTAAACGTGTTAGTCGGTTATTCTCGGACATTTGAATATTAACGCTAAACAGCGCTTTCTTACGTATTGAAATAACGATACGGAAGGGAGCGCTTTTTTCATGTCCGAACGTTCAATAAAACAACGTAGAGCTAAAGTAGCAAATCGAGAAAACGAATCGTCATACACCGTTCATAAAATCGGTCTTACTGACGCTTGGAACTATTTTATAACGGCTAAAGTAGGCGAAGGTATCCGTAAAAGAACTCAAGATGACTATTCTAGTACTTGGCGATATTTTACTGAATGGTTATTCGAAGCAGGATATAAGGTGCGGTATGTAAACGAGGTAACTTCGACTATGTGTCGTGAATATATCCGTTATTTAACGGAAGAAGCACCGAGGTATAAAAATCATAAATATATGGACGGTGATTACGGAAAAGGATTAGCTACTGCAACGATTAATATGCGGATTAGAAACCTAAAAGTCGCCTTTAATTTCTGGAGAGCAGAGAATATGGTTCGTATTAATCCGATGGATAATATCAAATGTCAAAAAGACGATATTGACAAAATCGAATCATTTACGGACGAGCAGATAGAGGCTTTATTAAACGCATGTGATCAACGGACTTACGTTGGATTCCGTGATTATGTATTCCAAATATGCTTACTTGATACTGGAATGCGTATGAACGAATTGCTTTCAATCACTCCCGAATCAATCGATGTTAAAACACGATGTATTCATTTAGGGGCGGAGTTTAATAAGAATCGTCGATATCGAGTTGTACCAATCTCGCAAGAAACTTTAAAACTTCTATTCGAATTAATAGACGAGAATAAACAACATTTTCCGCAGGCTAAACGGATTTTTTTATCTTGTTACGGTGAAGAAGTGCGTGATACTCAGATGAATAAACGTTTGAAGTATTATGGAGATATAACTGGAGTAGGTAAGGAGATACGAAGTACGGCGCATACCTGGCGACATACGTTTGCAAGGAATTTTATATTAAATGGCGGTGATCCATATACGCTTATGCGTATTTTGGGCCATTCCAGCATTCATATGACACGTAGATATGTACAAATGACAGATGGTGATGTAAGAATCAAACATTTAGAGTATTCACCGCTAAGAAAATTGAAAAAGAAGATTCGTTAAAAAATAGAAAAAGCCGCCGGTACTACGAATACCGACGACTAGACAACATATACACTCGCAGATAAAAATACGAGACCAATCGCAAATTAAATACGAGTTCCAATGCGTTTATTATATCGCGAAAAAAGCGATATGGCAAACGTCTAGTTTCCTATTGTCTTTTTTAGGAAAAACTCACGTCGAGCAGCCGTTAAGCGACGTTAAAAAACACGTCAAGTGTGCCGAGCTATCGCAATAAATTCGGATAGGACAGCTTATAAGCGTCGCCGTATGTGCGCTTGTTGTCCGAATGGTGTTAGCGACCATTAATGGCTAGGAGAGGAAGGTCTGAACGCTTACGGGCGTTGTAGGACGCGTCACACATTGCAATAATGCAAGAACTATCGGGGGCAGAAGTAGATTAGTAGACGTGTTGAGTCGAAAGATTCGCGATAACATACGGCATACGATACGGATTCCTCAAATGATGGATTCATGGACGTTTGCAATCGCCTAGCTTACATGACTGATAATACGTTAATATACGTTTTGTCAGCGTGTAGGCAGACGAATTGCGCCGAGCCGTTGTCCTCAATTCCGGCTTCATGTTGTGATAAAACTAAAAAATTGTCAACTAATTGAAGTTAAAACTGAAAAATATTAGAAATCATATTTCTTTATTAACTCGTAAGCAATTGGATAAAATAATATAGCAAAATCCGCTATTTCTTTATTATTTAAAAACCCCTTTGCAATTGAGATTATTTTTAGAAAGTTTTCCCCTAAAAATGATATTGCAAAGTCTAATTCCTCTAACTCCTTTTTGAAAAGATCATAATCACTAGCATATAAACGGCATATAGAAATTCTTCCTAAATGGTTAAATATCATACCTAATGCACTTGATAGTGAAGCAATACTGCCTGGGAAATTTATTTCGCAAATCTCTTCTCTAACTGTATCACGAAGCTTTAATATATATTCTAAAAGTGTAGTATTTCCGAAGATTGTTTCAATAGGTTGTGTTAAGGAAAAAGTTACGTTATCATTTACATCCCTTGCACCTAATAGTTTTAATAATTCAATCTGTGAAGCATGGTATTCTGTATATCCACGATTGGCAAAATAAACATCAGGGTTTTTAGCTGAAAAAGTAATTACATCATACATATGTGTAAACTCATGGAATAATATATATTCCATATTTTTATTTATAATATTAGGACCAACTATTAGTGAATGTTTATCAGTTTGTACATTATAATTATGTGATGCAGTAATTTTGGTTTCGTCTATTACTAATTGAAATGTAGGCATTTTCTCTATTAACATAAATTTTTTATATGAAGTTAGTTTTTGATTAATATAACTTTCGATGATTGGAATTCTATTGTTCATTAGTATCAACCTCTATCCAGTTAAATTTATATAATATAAATATTAACATAAATATCCATTATCAATAAGAGAGTATTTCTTGGTCTTTTTTATATTTGATTAAACGCCAACGACCCGTAAAAATTACCGGTTGTCGAGCGTTTATTACTTTACTCGGATATAAAAAAAAACGCCATGCCCTAATAAAGTAGCAATAGCGCCTCTTTTTTACTCCCATTCGCTAGGTAATCGCTGAATATTTTCATCAGCAAAACGTTCGTTAACGATAATATCGACGACATTATTGAAACTACTTTCGTCATAGCGAACTTCTGCTGGTAATCCCCATTCAGCTAGCACATCGTCCTTACTTACGTTTTCTTTTAATTCAAGTTGTACTTTCACTAATTTACCCTTTTCAAAGACTGCAGACGCATAGTAAAACGTTTCGCCTTCCAAGTAATTCATGTACGCAGCTGTTACGGTAGTACCGTCTTTAAATTCGAATTTCCCTTGCGGATATTGGTCCATGTCTGAATCGAGTTTATAGCGCTCGTTTGCGGTTGCTTCGTCGATAGGCGTTGTTTCGTTGACAGCCGCTTCTTCTGTTTGAGATTCATCTTCTAAGACTATTTGAGGCTTTTCTTCAATTACTGGTTCGTCATCTTCTGTCGGCTGTGCATCGATGGTTACTGTTTGTTCTTCTGATGCAGGTGTGTTAAATTGTTGGGATTGACAACCACTAATGACGAAAATTCCAGCGATTATACATCCGAAGAAGTATAAGTTCAAATGTTTCATATACTATTACCACCTTTACCATAATTTAACACAATAATATATGAAACTATTTCAGCAGTCAAAAGTGTAGAAAAAATAAAAAAGCCCAAATTAAAAGGGCTACGCTTTGTCATCATCTATATCCACTAACTCTATAATCTCGGTAATATCATCAATTCCTAACGTTTCCGCGATCCTTTCAATATGTCCAAAATTAATATTTCTTCTTTTTCCGTTACTTAATTCACTTAGTGCTGCGTGTCTTATATCGCACTTCTCCGCTAGTTTTCTCAATGAACCAACCTTATACTCTTTTATCAGATAATCGATTTTAACTACTACTCGTTTAGCCATTAAAAATTCCTCCCATTTTCCACTTGACGTTACGCATAAGCGTACCATATAATAATATCAGAAGTGGTACTCGTATACGTACCAAATATTAAAAAAGGAGGCCTAAATATGAAACAAATAGCACTAACGATTAAAAAGCGGAATATAGCACGCGAATTAACAAAGGGATATATTCAATTATTAACGCAAGCTGCGGAAAAGGTAGACGGATATTTTTTCGATGATAGTGAAGAATCAGACGAGATACGACCGTACTTCTACGGAGCAATTATTTTCGGCTTAACGGTAACTCTACTAATCTATTTAACGGTTAATTAAACGGTATTCTTACGCGTGGTGAGGTACACGCTACAATGAGGCAGAGGCCAAGAAATAGCGGGGGCAGGCGGACGGATTCCGCTTGTCCAACGACACCAGGAACGGTTGCAAGCGTTCAGATTAACAACAGTCTATTTAGATTACTCGTGTGAGACAGAGCGGACGGAAAAAATAAAGATAGTAGAATGATAGAGGGGCGGTCATCCGGCACATGATCGTGGACGGGAAATAAAAAAGCCAACGTTTTGGCGGACGTTGGTGGACGGTATTCTTGCAAGTGCTGTTCATGCGTAGCGGTTAAGCGCGCGATTGACCGTGAAGCATCTTGTTATAAGCGTTGTGCATTGCCGTGCATGGCGTAAGGTTGAGGCTACGTTGCAGCGTAGTCTTAACCATATTTTACGATAAATATAAATTAATGTAAAGCGAACTTTTGGCGGAGTTTGCTACGGATGCAAGGCGTTTAGTAGCGCTTTGCCTTTTTTTAATACCGCAATTTTATTAAAGTTCACAGTTTTGTCACAATTATTTGACCGAAATAGTCCAGATCGTTCTATTTTTTCGGGATTTATAAGTAGGGGGATAAATTTATCGAGATACCGACCGAAATTGAGATTTTGTGTATATAAGTTTAGTAGGAGAAGTTTTTCAGACCAGCTGTTACAAATCAGAATGTTTTAGTCCACTTATTAAAGTATGAGAGGTAATTCGGTCGAGCAATCGGCGTTGACATAGATAATAATTCAAAACGGGAGGACTTTATATGGAAACAAAGTGCATTTTGAGTTTGAGTGTCGCACGCACATTACTTTCGCAAGGTTGCAAGTTAGTAGACGTAGACACATCGAGCAAAAGGGCGGGAAAGTTGGTTTTCGTATTCGAACGGAACGAATTTTTCGACCAAAGACTAGCAGAGTTATCAAAGGTAGAGGAGCGATGAAATGGCTAAACGACAGAAAAAGAACGACAAAACTATCCAAAAACTTAACGAACTGTATATTACTACCCGCAAAAAGTACATCAAGCAAAAAGGTGATCAATACTCGACGTTTAATAGGTTCGAACATTCTAACGCCCTTACTCTAAGCGACTGGATGCTCCAACTTCATTTAGACGGCGAGGAGACCTACGGAGTTTTTAACGGAAACACTGTCAATAAGTTTATAACCTTTGACGTAGATTATGCGGATGATCAACCGATGGCGAAATGGGCGACACTTAAATTAATAGACGTACTAGAATCGGAGTTTAATATACGCTCACATGATATTCATGTTTCATTCAGCGGAAATAAAGGTTATCACATCGATTTATTCTTCGACGAGCCAATCAAAGCCGACGATGCCATCGCATTTTATCAACGAGTTATCGCAACAGCAGACTTGCCGAGCAATAAAGTTGAATTTCGTCCAACGTACAGACAAGCGGTAAAGCTACCGTTAGGAATACACCAAAAGACGGGTGCGCGTTGTTGGTTTGTGGATCGCTATACACTAGAGCCTATCGAATCCCTGGACTATTTAGACGCTGTGGAGCCGATGGACCACTCGCTAATATTAGACGCCCTTATCGACTTAACGGCTGAACAGGAAGCGGAATTTAAGGAAATCAAAGAGCGTACTAACGTCAATGTGACCGTTGTATCAGAGTCGCAAGCGTTCGAAAAAGTAACAGAAATATTAACGGCCGGACAATTATTGCGAAGTAATACCCGGCATGAAACGACCGTATTACTTGCTGCTTTTTGCAACTCGCAAGGCTACGACCAAGACGATGCTGTAGGAATCATTATGGAAACGTTATGGAATACGCCACGCGAATATTTCAGTAAGAATAGTACACCGGAGTTATGGCAAAGCGAGGCAGAAAGAATCGTTAAATACGCATACGAACGTAATTATCAGCTAGGAAATGCGGACATGCCTATCACGATTTATAGGTCGGAAATACTCGCCGTTCTAAATGTCGGTACCTTCCGCCAAAAGCAATTAGCTTATGCGATGTTAGTCACATCAAAGCGCTACGGCTCAACGTTTTATCTAACGATGAATACCGCAATGCGAATGATCGGCGCATCTAAGCCGACGGTCTCAAGCGCAATTAAAAAGCTAGTGGAAGTCGGATTTATCGAATATGTACGGAAGCGCGAGATAGATAAAGGACGCAGCCGAGAATTAGGACGACCGCTATATAAGCCGAATCGATACCGAATTTTGATTGAAAAACCGAAAGCGAACGAGCAAAGCGTTGAGGTATTGCCGGCTGATAATCTCGTCGACGTTGCACTTCTGCTTTGTGATTCTGCGGAGATAAAAGGAACGGTCGGTAGACGAGAGTTCAATAACCGTTGGTCTCGTTAATAGCCGTTATACCATCCTAAAGTAATATATATAGTTATTAGGTTAAAAAACGTACATTTAAGGAGAGGTTAGATGACTACAAAAACGACAAAACAAACAACAAAAACGGCAAACGCTTCGCAAGTAGAAAAAGATATAAGAGCCTTTTGGTTCGAACATTATCCAAAAAGAAAAAGCTACTCCGACGATAAACGAATCTTGTTGGCGCAAGAGTTCATTGACGAGCAGCTAGAGCTATGGGGAGTTTACGCGTACAGTTTACCAGACATCAGCGTATATCATCCCGCTTATTACAAAACGACAAGTTTTAGAAAAACTAATATATACGATATTTTAGGGGATTTTATCGCAGCAGTCAATGATACAGATTTGGAGAAGTATAAGCCTTATCCGTCGTATACGGAAGAACAGGAATACCACCGTCGTAAGAGTAGACAGAAACGTGAGGTGAATTTCCATGAGTTAGACGATGACGAGGAACAACAACCACCGAACACGATTTCATACGATGACCTTGCAGAACAACAAGTGCTACCGACTATCAAATATCACGTCACGGTCGAGCAAATTACGGAAGTTATTGACAACTTGAAAGCAGATCCATTTAATGAGGCGAAATATTTACAGTCAATATATGGCGGTAATGCCCGTGAGATTGTACGGAAGATAAAAGGCTTGAAGAAAGAGAATATAAAAGTTTGCAAGATGTGTAACGAACCTTTCTACGCACGTGATAAGCGTTTGGAGGTATGTGACTTAACGGTGAAATATATCCCGGTTAAGGCTGGTGATAGTATATGTTATGTCGCAACAAAATACAGCCCTTGTTGGCATCAACGAAATGCTGAAAAAACTAGAAAAAATAAGGGTAAAACCCCTATAAAAGTCAATATTTAGCGATACCTAATTTCCAACTAATTAGAGCCGGTGAAATAGCTAATCATCGGCTTTTTCTTTTACCAATACTCAAACAAATCATCACTAACTATAACAATTTAAAACAAGGAGTTGATCACAATGCAAAACAACCTAGTACGTGATATGCGAATGGCTCACGGTTTAACAGTTCGAGAATTCGCAAAGCGAATCGGAGTTACACCTGCAACCGTTACAAGTGCTGAAAACGCGGAATTTATCACTCAAAAACTAAAAGCGAAGGTGATGTTGGTATTTGACTTGGATGACACGTTTTTTGATTTCGTAGAACAACGTAAGCGATTAGAAAAATACGAGTATGAAATGGAGGCTATTAATGGCACGCAGGATTAACGCAGCGGACAGATTAAAACATGATGATAGCTGGCTTAAATCAGTACAAGACGTAATAACAAAGCAAACGCACGAAGTAAAAATATTCGTAGACGTTAAACGAACTACAGTCGTAACGATACAGTACGACAATTTAAAAGAAGTTATTACGATTTGTGACGAATACGACGATTGTACGAAGGCTAAAGCGTTCTATGAGTCATTTAGAGCGTTTGTTGACGAGTTACCTCACGGTATTAATTTAAAGGTAATTTCGACGAACGTAGGTTATCTAATTAACGAAATTTTAATGGACAAGCGGCCTAATGCGGCTAGAATGCGTAAGTCACTTGAACAAAAAGGTATCAAACTAATTAATGAGAAAAGGGAGAAATGGAAATGACAATGGAAAAATTATCTCAATTATTAAATGAAGGACATCAAATCAAATCAAAATTTTCAGTGCAATTAGCGACTGAATTAAAAGAAGTTTACGCTACAGAAAGTGCTAAGATATATGCTGACCGTGATTTATCTCCGCATGGTGTAAAGTCAAAACTTGAAGTATTACAAAAAGAACTCGCTAAAGATGTTATGAAAGAAGTGCAAAAGCAAAAAGCGGAATATATAAAGAAAGCTGAAGAAGCAACTCAATTAGCGAAGAAATTAAAAACAGATGCCATTAAGCCACCTTCAAACGAAGTTGATGTGAAACTATTTGAAAAAGAATTAACGCAGTTACAAACATCAATCATGCTTAACTCAAATCCCGAGACAGCAATTCAAGCGATTAATGCGTTTCAGCAAAAATATGACGAGCCTTACTATGCTTCGAAATTACAAGAGGTATTTCCATCATTAATCCAATCGGTAACTACAATCGACCCTAACCCGATTCATCGAACGTCATTAAGTCGAGTCTATGATCGAGTTGTTGAAAAAGCAACTACACCGGAAGTCGTAAAAGCGGACGAAGTATTATCGTACTTTGCGGACGGTGAAAATGTTAAGTTATTCCGTGAAGGCTTACCAGCCACTAATACAATTAAGGCGGCTATCGGTAGTATTACAAGTCACATTAATACTCCGGATATTGCGTTAGGCATCTTAAATGGCGAAGTACAAACATTTGCAGGAATGGAAGGTACAAATGTAATGAAACAAGAACAACCATCGGCGGAGTAAAATCCGCCTTTTTTAATTCAAAATAAAAATTGGAGGCGATATTATGGCGAGTTATACGCCGAATTTAGATTTATTAAAGAAAGACCCGGTAGCTGATGCGGGTGATACGTTTAATATTAAGACGATGATGAACGATAACTGGGATAAAATTGATGGTGGTTTTGGGGCGTTACAAACGGAAGTTAACGGACATTTAGCAGAGTTAGTGACTGACGCAGAAGGTGCTCATGGGTTGAAAGTAGAGTCAGGAAATTTCACGCCAGTTTTACTAGGGGAAACGATAACAGGCAATCCAACTTATACTACACAATCAGGTGAATATTACAAAATAGGGAACTTGGTTTATGTCAATATAAATATTACGATTTCTAATAAAGGCGGACTACTCGGTAATGTGTCTGTCTCTGGCCTACCATTCTTTAGTAAAGGCGCAAATAAGTCATTCTCATTAAGTCATATAGCTGGAATTATTTTTGGAGATAAAAAGCAACTTATATTCACTACAAACTATGAATCCGACAGAGGAACTTTTTATTTTTTATCAGATGGTGGTTATTGGACAACCTTGCAAGATACCGAAGTAACTAATAATGCAGAAATTAATTTAACAGGAACATATATTACAAATTAGGAGGAATTAAGAATGATAGAAAAATATACTTTAGATAATTTAACTCAAGAAAGTGTAAGTGTGAAAAAACAATCATATATGGAGTACATGGGTCAAGAATACCCTATTGGACAGCCGTGGAGAAGAGCATATTTGAATAGCGCGAGAGGAAGAGAACAAATCATTGCAGAACTACCTCAAGCACAAGTGAATGCTATTATTGCTGTTTGGGGCGATACCCCGACAGTTATTGAAAAAGAATCTATCTAATCTACAAGAATCACATATTGCGAAGTAAATAAGATTATAGCGTCAATGCCCGTCCGTTGACGCTTTTTTCACGTAAAGGTAACGATTTTAGTTAACGTTGCCTTTTTATATTTATGGGGTAAAACGCCCCGCCAACGATTAGATTTTGGATAATGTCGACATTCCTCCAAACGCTCGCTCGACCTGGAAAATCGGGCGGGTAATTTATTTAAAAGAAAGGGGCAGAGAAATGGAAAGAACATCGAACACACAACAACAAATGATGAGAATTACTGAAATAGCGCGTCGTATTTTTGAAGTTGAAAAAAGAAAAGGTCGAGTAAATGGTTTATACATTCAGAGTTTAGAATCGTTTAGACTTCCGTTACTTCAAATAATCGGAGAAGATAACGAATTGAAACATTATGCACAACACGTATTAAACGCATTAAATGCCGGGATTGAGTACGCAAAAGGTGACGATAAAGAGGCACGTAAGCAGATGGCTAGTGAATTTATGGCAGCTGGAAAGATAGCGGAAATGCTGCAAAAGGAATTTGAAAAGAGAGTGAATACAAATGATTGATTTAGTCGCAAAATTACGTCTTAACGACGACTTTTCTAAGCCGATGAGTAAGGCAACAAGAGCATTTGATAACGCTGAAAGAGCGAGTAAAAAACTAGAGCAATCAATGCGGAAAGTCAATCGTACATTCGTCGACTCTAACGGACGCCTACGTGAAGCTAACGGAAGATTCGCAAGTATGTCGAAAAACTCGAATAAGCTATCGGGCAATCTCGGAGGACTCTCCGGCAACATGCAAAGTTTAGTATCGTTCTTGAATCCGGCAGCAGTCGGAATTGCAGCGATTGGAACTGCGGCTGCCGGCGCATATGCTTCCGTTAAAATCTTTAATGCAACGGTCGGCGAGGCGATGAAGATGGAGCAGTCGCAAGTAGTTATCGGAGCAATGTTCAACGACAAAAAGTTAGCGGAACAATATATGAAAATGCTTGATAGGGTAGCGATCGAATCGCCGGTACTAGATTCGCAAGGAATGTACGCGAATTCAAAAGCGTTTATAACAGCGTCAAAAGACGTTAAACAGCTTGAAAAAATGTGGGATTTAGCGGAACGTTTAGTAGCGATTGACCCAGCACAAGGGCTAGATGGTGCCGTATTAGCTTTACGAGAATTATTTAGCGGAGACTCCGTATCGATGGTTGAGCGTTTTGAGATGTCTCGAGATGCTATGAACGAGATTAAAAACCTCTCACTCGATAAGCAATTGACCGAATTAGACGAGTATTTCAATAAAATCGGTCTTACTACGAAAGTAATCGAAGATATGGGCGGAACATCTCTCGGCATGTGGGCGCAAGTAAAAGAGCGTATGGCAATCGTTTTGCGCGACATGGGGGAGCCTTCACTGGATGCCGTCAGCAATTTCTTAAACAACGCTCTTGACCGTTTAGAAGGCGAGCCGATGCAGAAGTTCGCACAGTGGGGCGGTAAAGCGATTGATAGTATCGTAACAGGACTGTCAAATGGCGCGATTAAAATATACGATTGGCTTACGAATTTAACGAACGATCCGGAGTTTCAAAAGAAAACGACACTTACCGGAAAAGTAGATTTCATCGTTTCAGATATTGCGGATAAATTACGCGAATGGTATGAAAAGTCTGGTCAGAAGAAAATCATGGACTTTGGGAAGGAAGTAACTCAATTACTGATAGGAGTTCTTAACAATTCAAAAGGATTCTTCGAACTTGGAGCGAGCTTAGGGGCTTCGCTGGGAGAAGGCGTACTGGAAGGAATTAAAACATCAGCAAAAGAATCGGAATTAGGTCGTGTAGTCGACTTTTTATTCGGCGCACCAGCCACTTTAGAACGTGCGAATGAACGTATAAAATCGGACTATGCCAGCAGAAAAACTGAACAGGAAAAATCACGAAGCAGTCGTTATCACGGTATTGATTACGTTCCAAAAAACAATTGGAAAGCGGACTTGCACAAAGGCGAAGCGGTATTACCGGCGCAAGAGGCGAAGGCATGGCGTGAAGGCAAATCCGGTATGTCAGCGCCAGTAATTAATATTGCAAAGATGGAAGTACGTAAAGATAGCGATATTGACGCTATAGCAACCTTACTAGCGAATAAACTTGAAAGTAAAGCATATCAGCGTGGCTTTCAATCCTAAATAATTAACAAACGAGCAGCACTCAATACAGGTGTTGCTTTTATATTACGGAAGGGAAGGCGATTAAATGTTAAACGCAATTAAACGGACGGCACTAGCTTGCGCAATGTACGTTAACTACCCGACTATTACTGACGAACAAAAGGACGCTCTAATCTCGGAGTTGGAATTTTACGCAATGCTACTCGAGACTGAAAAAAGGGGCAACCTTGCGGAATTAGCGCAATCAACGAGCAAACTAGCGTATGCAACGATAGCTTATTTAAAGAATCGTACAATATCGAATAAGCAAACGGCATTAGAAGTGGTAAATGAAACAGCGGATTTGCTGATTAAATTTGATGAAAAGTCGGTGATTAATAATTGAATATGAACGATAAAAGACGAAGATTAAGAGACTTAAAAAAGGCAATTCGTGTTCTTGCAGTTAAAGCGAGCAAAGGAAAATTAACACGACAAGAACAGCTACAACTCGTATCAATGGACCGTGAAAAGCAACGCTTAGAATCGCTAATTAAGGGCGAAAACGACGTAGCACACTTCGCATATGAATACTTTTCAGACGAACGCAATCCGAACAATCAAGCGGGCAATATTATCCGTCATTTTAGCGATGATAAACCGCATGAAACGATTAACGAACTGGCACCCATCCATCGCGATATGTACAATGTCTGCGACCAAATCACAAAGCGCAAAGATAAACGTTTTGTTATCGCAGCACCCAGGGGGCATGCAAAAAGTTCGATTATATCGACGATTAAAGCGTTACACTCGCTGGCATACGGTCACGACGATTACATTCTGATTATCTCTGAAACTGATACGCTTGCTAAACGTTTAGTAGCGTCGATAGCGAATCAATTAAAGTATAACGATAAGCTACGCGAGGACTTCGGCGAGCTATTATACGTTCAATCGAATAAGAATGAGCGAGACAACGAAGATACGTTCATTACTACGAATAAACAGCTCGTAGAGGCTAGTTCGGCGGGGAAATCGCTACGTGGTAAAACGTTCAATGGGATTCGACCGACGCTTTTAATCTGCGATGATTTATCGTCATTAAATAACGAAGCGACGGAAGAACAACGCCAAAAGCTAATACATTGGTGGAATAGTACTGTCGAGCCTTTACCATCAGCAGACGGCGTAATAGTATTCGTAGGTACAAAAGTAACAGCTACGGGATTACTCGCGCACTTACTTGATCGACGCGATTATAAGCAAGTATTCCATTCCGCGATTATTAACGAGCCGGACAATCCGTACTTATGGTCCGATTATTTGCATTTATATACTAGCGAAGCAACTGACGCAGAATTAGACGATTTCTACGAGCAACATAAAGCGGAATTAGAATCGGGTGTTGAATTAGCGTGGAGCAACCGTTGGACATATCGTCAATTAATGGACGTTAAAGCGTCAATCGGCAGTCGCGCCTTTGCATCGGAATATATGAATCAATCGTATGCAAGCGACGAGCAGCATTTCAGTCCGGAGGAATACGCATATGGTCGACGCGTTTTCGACGGACAATATCACCTGGATGCTATCGAATATAACGGGAAGTATTATTACTTGCGCGATATGGATAAGGTGTCGTGTTGGGATCCTGCCCTAGCAGGTAATAAGCGTTCAGCACTTAACGCATATGTAACGCTAGGACGACATCGCGAAAGCGCATTGATTTTTGTCATTGACGTATATGCAAGCCGACAGGTACCGTCCGAGTTTATTATGGAAATCTTGCCACGCTTAACGGAGTATCGACCGGATAAAGTTGTCGTAGAGGGTATCGGCGCTTACCGTGCTTATGCCGATCAATTAGCCGATTCTATGCGTCATAACAGTATTCATCATACGCGCCTTGAAACGATTAAAACGCACGGAACGAAGTCGAAAGCAAGCCGTATCGAATCGCTCGAGGTTCCGCTTGCTAATAAAGCGTTAATATTAAACGAAGCACACAAGGAAGTTTATCGCGAATTACAAGATTATCCGAACGGCGTTGTAGACGTACTCGATGCGATTGAGATGGCGTTTAGTAGCGCCAAAAAGAGAACAGCTAGAATTATCGACAAGCCGGCATGGCTATAATTTGGGGAGGAGAAACGAATGGCAAACGAATTAGAACGATTAGAAGAACAATACGAGCCAGCTACGGTATTAGAGGCGGAAACATTTATACAACCGCCTTTACCGGACGTTAGCAATTACGATTTAACACCGCTACAATTAAAGGCCGCACAAGCGGTTATGATTAACGATATGACGCTAAAGAAAAAGGGAGCAAAGCGTAAGCCATATAAACAAATCGCTGCAGAACTCGGCATTGACGAGGATACGCTGATTAAATATCGAGCATTGCCGGAGTTTCAACGCTTCGTTAAGGATGCTGTTTCAATGAGTGCTGCGTCAAGTATTCCGATGGCAATTACGCGATTACATCAACTTGCCGACGGTAGTATTACTGGTACACCGTCAATACGAGCAATTGAAATGATACTAGAAATTGGCGGAGTGTATAGTAAGTCGCAGAATCATAACATCAACGTACAACAAGCGCAACCAATACAAACGGTTAGTGATGCGGACATTCAACGGATCATTGCGCAACAAGGTGATATTATCGAAGGGCAAACCGATGAATCAGACGAAGATAAAACAAAATAGAACGATATTAACGGGCATATGAGCGAGTAATTCCGCTTGTGTGTCCGTCTTTTTTTGCGTTATAAGAGCGTACATATGTCCGTATATAGCGGACAATAGCGGATAATTCATATTAATATAGTGGTAAGTGAATGTATATCTGCCGAATACATCGGCTGCAAGACGGACGGACGGAGCGCGCTAGAAAATAGGGGGTGAGTACGGAAATTTGACCGAATTATATGCACTATTTTATACATCCGGTCTGTTACAGTCTGTATCACTTCTAAAACGAAACTATGCGAAATTACTACGTTTGTGCGTTGTGTATAAAATAGCGTATAATGGTAACGGAAGGGTGAATGAATGAATGGCGGAGTGGTAGGGTTTCGGGGGAGTTTTAGTTTACATAATTATTTATTATCGGAAGTAAATTTCGTATATTTATTAACGTCTTATTCATCGTTGAATCGAGCGCAAAATCCCCAAGCGTACCCGACATGATATCGCTAATCTACGTCCTATACAAAATATAATTCATTTTTAAGGCGGTAGTCAATCGTCCAATTGCGCGCCTACACACTATTAACACTGATTAAACCATTATTAATTACTCCCAAAGTAATATATATAGTTATTAGGTTAAAAAACGTACACGTTTATTAGCTAATATAGATAACCGATAACTTATACGAGGTGATCGCGCATGAAATCCGTTAATATGCAATTAGATGACGATAACTGGTTAGAAATAACGCAAGTGAGCGATGAATTATACGAAGTTAGAGTGAGTCAAGGCGGTAATGTTAGCGTATTTTATTTAACGTATGAAGAACTGAAAGCGACGGAATATTACTTAGAAATGACGGATAACTAAAGATGATTTGCAAAATCTCAAGAGGTAGTTACTTTTTATATAACAAAAAATGGGAAGGCGTCCCTTCCCATTTTTCGGAAACTATGTAGAGCGTCCTCTTAGTTTCTGTTCGGCTTTTGTCACATAAATTTCCATTGAATGAAAATTATTATAATAGCAAGAAGCCAGGTACAAATTGTACCAAAAGTAGTAGCATTCACTTTTGAAATAATTGTGTAAATCCATTTAAAAAATGGAACACCGTGAATACCTAAGAAAAATAAAAAAACAGATGTGATGAAGAAAATCGCAGTTTCTGTAAACCCTAAACTTTCCATTTTACCTAACTCCTTATAAATATTTTAAACTGGGTAGTTACTAATAACTTCGTAACAGCACTACCCAGGATATTTAGGAAGGTAAAATGAAAGGTCTACTTCAACTACATTTATCTTCAATCAGTTGTAAGGTTAAAAATAGCAGGAGTGATAAATAAAATGAAAATTTGGGCCAGTTTACACTGCGAAAGTAAACTGTTTAAATAAAGTTACTTAAGTCGATCTGAAAATAAAATTGGGTCTGTTTGTACAGACTTTAAGCAAATCTTTTTTGCAGCTCACATAAGTGGTGATCATTATACCAACTCCTTTTTTTGCATATTTGTAAGAAACCTTACGATAATTATTTTAACAAATATTAGATAAAAATTTCAAATAATGGCACCTAAAATATGGATTAATTGAAGGGGATTGTTTATTTCGAGGTATTGTATATATGTATAGAAATTGTCATAAATAAGTTTTGTAGAAAGTTATTAATATAATAGTAAATAAAGTAGCAGAACTATTATCGTGTTACAAACACAGTAATGACGCAATTTATCTTGATAAAAATACATTCCTACGTTATTCTTTCGTATGGAAAGTGAGGAAGTTATATGTGGGAAAATGATATGATTAATAAATTAGATTTTGCGAAGTATCTCGGAATAACAGAAGGGCAGATAAATACTATAATTTCGAAGATGCGACAACGTTTAACAGTATTTGCTCCATCAGTAAGTGGCATTACTATGCTTAATATACATGAGGCAGCTTCTATTGAATTTGTTCTTATGCGAATGAAGGAGTTTAACCAGGACAAAGCTTGCGATTTAGCAGTAAAGGCTTTTTATAAACGGAATGTTACGAGAGTAAAGAAAGTCACATGCTAACTTACAAATAATACGTAAACAACTTGCGATATAGTTTTACGGAATATATAATGAACTTATTAATCTATCGTTATATCAATACGTAAGTATTTAGAAATACACAGTATTCAAATTCGAGATAAAGTACGATACAACTAGCGTTCATGCTTCCGGTATAATACCGCATGATTTACCATCGACAATCCAAACGCCATCGCATCTTGCGGCTGTGGAACGTCTTTCAGAACGGCTAAAGTTGAAGGTACGCCAGAGGTTTGTGAGTAATTAAAGTTATCATTTAAATGTTGCTAGACATTATAGGTAGATGGCAACTATTATAAAGTAAAAACATTCTGTTTCCCCATTTATTTGAAGCATAAGCTTTGAATGAATGGGTTTTTATGTTAATTGAAAAATATCATTAGTATAATAAAAGATATCTGTATAAATTACGGTCCTTTGTCAAATGTTGGGGTAACACTTGAGAGAACAAGAGAATTTGAGTATAAGATTAACTTTTCCTGCCCATACATTTCTTCCGAAGCGTAGCGAGGAAGGAATGTATGGGTAGGTCGCGGCTCGCTTCGCTCCCTCACCCAACATACAACCCTATTTTTCTATACATGTGACCTAATAATATTTTTGCTTTAAAGTGCTCATATTTGCGGAAGCCATAAGCATTTCGCTTGAGCACTTTTGATTTATTGTTAATACCTTCTAAAAACCCGTTTGAATAGTTAAAGACAAAGCTATTTAAGATTTCTACCTGCCAGTTTTTTATCGTTTGAATACGTTTTATAAAAGATGGAATGTTTGCCTCTTCTACCTTGCGGTAAAACGCTTCTAAACCTTCCTTCACCTTTTGAATATTCTTCTCTTCCTTAGCTTGTGTAAACCACTTTTTATACGCTTCTTTTAACTCATAGGCTTTTTTTAATTCAGGTGATAATCCAAGATAACGGTTTAAATACCAACGCTCATCTTCTGTTAATTTTGCAGAGTTTTTATGTAAAACAAATCGCATACGTTTACATTTTTTGCGATCATAAGCATGCATTTCTTTTTGAACTTTCCTTCTGACGTCATCTAAAGCCCAATGAATATAACGACAATAATGGAATCGATCCGCTACAATGATTGGCTTTGCTAATGCTTGATGGACAGCTGCTTTAAAGCTTCCATTCATGTCCATCACAACAATTTCTACATCTTGTCCATATTTTTGTAAATATGTTTTTATCGTTTGTAGTCGCCGATTCGGCAAAATATCAATTGGTTCATGTGTTTCCGCATTTGCTATAATTAGCTGATATTCCCCGGCATCTGTATCTGCTTTATATTCATCAATGGCAATCGCCTTTGGTAAACGAAACCCTTCTGGTAACGCTGCTTTTGTCTGTTTATTGAATCTACGTAGTATCGTTGAAATGGATGTACTGAGTATCATTGCAGCATCTTTAAATGTTTTTGATTTAACCGATTGAATAATCATGGCTTGATTTGTTTCCTTAGAAAAACGCTGGTAACGCTCAACAAATGGGGCCTTTTCGGCAAATCGCTTCCCACAAATACAACGATAACGGCGGCATTTATACATCAATTGCGTTGAACGTCCCCACATTGGAAGATGCCCAATCTTACGCATTCGATAGTCATGTACTTTCGACGTCTTTTCACCACATGCTGGACAAATGTGTTCTTTTATGGGTATTGAAATATACACTAAAATTCTATTTTCTTGTTCAACAATTTCCTCAAGGTTTACTCCTTTTAATCCTGGTAAATGCATGTTAAAATTCATATTGCACAACTCACCTTTACTACTTGTTTCTCGTCAATTCAAGTATAGTAAAATAGGTGATGTTGTGCATTTTTATTTTAGAAATTGTTTAAAAACCCCAACATTTATTATAGAACCTAAATTACAAAGGGTGATGGAGAATGAAGCAAGATAGAGGCAAGGTTTGGCTAGGGGTAGCTGGAGTAGTAATTAACTCAAAAGGACAATGGCTTGTCGTAAAAAAGAAATATAGTGGTTTAAAAGGGGTTTGGTCGCTTCCAGCAGGGTTTGTGAAGGCAGGAGAGACAGCAGATGAAGCTGCTGTGCGTGAGATAAAGGAAGAAACAGGGATTGATAGTGAGGTTACTGGTTTAGTTGGCTTTCGTTCAGGTGTAATTCGTAATGAAGTAAGTGATAATATGGCTATTTTCTATTGTAAGCCAATTGATGAGAAACAAAATGTTTTGATTCAAGAAAAGGAATTATCCGATGTTAGCTGGCTATCAGTAGAGGAACTTGTTGATGGCGGGGAAGCATCAGTTATGCTCCAAGAAATGGCAAGTCATGAATTACTAAAATATCAGCTCTGTAAAAAAGAGGATATAAATCCCGGTGACGTTTTTGAATATTCAACCTATAAATTATTTTTTAATAAGTGAATTTTAAAGCACATTTTTTGAAACTGAACAAAGGCTCTTTCTCTTTTCTATTTGAAAGCATTCAAGTATTCATGTAAACTAGTGATTGGAAAACGGAGGTATACATAAAATGAGTGGTTCAGTTTCGTTAGTTCAATTAATCATCTCTGTAGTACTTTTCTTTGTAATGTTTTTCGGTATTGGCTTTTTATTGAACATGCTGCTTCGTATGACATGGTTAATGGCAATTGTTTATCCTATCGTTGTAATATTTATTGTTGATGAAGTAAGTTTTCTAGATTATATTTTTAAACCAGGATCAGCGTTTCCTGCCTTAGTTGACAAAATCCAAGCGTTACAGGTTGTTGATATTACGATTTTATCTGGCGGTTTCGCGGGTGCAATTGTTGCTGGCATAGTTATGATCTATTTGCGTAAAGCTGGATATCGAATGTTCTAACTGTAAGTAAAATTTTGCAAATAAAAGCAGTACAACGACCAAAAACCGTTGTACTGCTTTTTAAATAATGACAGTATAAAATACAACCGAAATTAAAATTCCGGTAATTGCACCAGAAAATACTTCACTTGGCTTATGTCCAAGCAATGTTTTCAATTCCTGAATTTTTTCATTTTCATCCTTCTCAGGCCAATGTTTAATCTCACGGAAGAATAATGCTAATTCATTTCGCATTCGATTGATGATTACTGCGTGCTGTCCAGCTTGATAGCGGACACCGCTTGCATCATACATAACAATACCTGCAAACATTGCTGCAACAGCAAAGGTAGGGGAATTTAAGCCGGTTTCAAAGCCGATTCCTGTTGCAAGACTTGTCACTGCTGCTGAGTGAGAACTTGGCATTCCACCAGTAGAAGTCAATAAAGACCAGTCTAATTTTTTTGTAAAAATGAAATGAATTGGTACTTTAACGAATTGTGCAAATAGAATAGAAAAAAGAGCTAAAAGTAAAGGTGCATTTTGAAAAAGTGCCAAAATAAACAATCCCTACCCTTCATAATCTTTGTTTCAGTATAACATAACTAAATTAGGAGAAATCAATATCAAAGAAATTCGTAATACGAAATATTCGATATAGTTAAAAAGCTTAACTATAATATAGGTAGTAAAATGGAGGGGTGTTTACGTGAAAATAGTAAAAGAAGCAAAGACATTTAATCAAGTGGATACGGAGCTGCTAATTGTAGGAGTACAAAAAAACTGTGACCATATAAAAGGTTGGAATAATTTCGTATCATTTTATGGTGAAAATGTGGAAGAATGGATACGTTCGGGCGACATAGGTACCGAAAGAAAGAAAATGACTAAAATCCCCTACACTGGATCAAATGCAAAAATTAAAAGGGTTTTATTTGTTGGATTAGGCGATACTAAAACATTAACGGAAAATGAATTAAGAGAAACGTTTGGATTAGTAGGAAAGCAGTTGAGAGCCCTAAAAGCGAATGAATTTACAATTTGGCTTGAATCTTTTACTGCTAGTCCGATTGATGAGCAAACAATCGCCTTTTTATTTGCAGAAGGTGCCGGATTAGGCTTTTATCAAGTACCACATTATAAGACGACATCAAATGAAGTAGATGTCTATATGGATGCTGTTCATTTTGTGACAGATGGAGATATTGATGAAATTGCAGCAAGCTACGAAGTGGGCAAAATTTACGCAGATGCAGTGAATGAAGCGCGTAGTTTAGTGAATTTACCTCCGAATTTATTGACAGCTAAAGATCTAGCTAATTACGCAGAACAATTAGCTAAACAATATGATTTCGAAATTGAAATATTAAATAAAGAAGACTTAGAAGAACTTGGTATGGGAGGCATATTAAGTGTAAACAAGGGATCTACCGAAGAGCCTCGACTTATAACAATCAAATATCAAGCAACGGAAAAATGGGAAGATGTTGTTGGTCTAGTCGGCAAAGGCGTAACGTACGATACAGGTGGATATTCAATAAAATCTAAAACAGGCATGGTAGGTATGAAAGGGGATATGGGAGGTGCTGCAGCAGTACTTGGAGCAATGAAAATTATTGGTGAATTGAGACCAAATAAAAATGTAGTTGCAGTCATTGGATCAACAGACAATATGATTTCTGGAGATGCCTTCAAACCAGATGATGTTATCACAACTTATAGTGGGAAAACTGTAGAAGTATTAAATACAGATGCAGAGGGACGTCTTGTTTTAGCCGATGCTGTGACTTATGCAAAGCAACAAGGAGCAAATTATTTAATTGATATTGCAACGTTAACAGGAGGGGTTATTACTGCTCTTGGATATGATAAAACAGGGGCTCTTACAAATAATGAAGCTTTTTTTGACTCATTTATAGAAGCGAGCATCGAGACAGGAGAATTTGTTTGGGGAATGCCGCTTACCGAAAGAGATAAAAAACGTATTCGGAAATCAGATATTGCTGATTTAAATAATTCACCAGGCAGTGACGGTCATATGATTTTTGCTGGCGGTTTTGTAGGGGAATTTGTAGGAGATACACCATGGATTCATTTAGATATTGCTGGCACTTCTGATACTACCTCCGCCTACGATCTAGGACCTAAGGGAGGAACAGGTGTTATGGTAAGGACTCTTGCAACATTTATTGAAAGATTAGGCGAACAACTCAATTAAATTTCTCCTTAATGTTAAGTTAAGCTTTAATAGGCATATAGCATAGGTAGACCTCCTTTTTTTACATATGTTACTTAAGAAAAGGAGGTTTAGTATGACAAGAAATTATTATCGTGGATATGATGGTTTTTCTAATTTTGGCTATCCTTTTTTAGGCGGATTTTTAGGTGGATTTCTAGGTAATGTAATTTATCCAGGCTATAATCGTTACCCTTATTATCCACCATATCCACCATATCCTCCATACTACTATCCATACAGAAGACCATACCGTCGTTATTAAAAAAAGAAGCGCGTTTTTTATATTCGCGCTTCCTTTTTTATTGATTATGGTATTATGAAATTCTTTTTTTGTCGTCTAGACATTCAACGGCACCTTTTGTCTGCATTAAAGCTAAAGGTGCTAAGTACCCTTATTTTACTCCTTGTTCTTTTTTCATTCTTTCTACTTCATCTTTTAGATCATCACGTACTGTACCTGACCAAGGTTTTATACCCGCCAAGTAAGAAGATCTACTCATGATATGGCCGCCCACAGGACCAGTGATAAATAGGAATAGTACACCTAAAAGTATACTAGGATTGAAATGATCCTCTAGCAGCCAAAAGTGAAAGAATACACCAAGCAATATACACATAACTCCTAAAGTAGAGCTTTTTGAAGCTGCATGAGCACGTGTATAAAGGTCGGGTAATCGGAATAAACCGAGTGCAGTTACAACGATAAACAACACTCCAAAAGATATAAAGAAAATGACTAAAATGTTAGCGAGAATTGTCACGAGTAATGATATCTCCTTTCTCTATGAATTTAGAGAAGGCAATCGTTCCAATAAATGACAGAATCGCCAATAGTAAAATAATTTCTAAGAAGAAACTAGTATCAACTAATATTGAAAAAAGCCCCACTAAACAAATCAACGCAACACCTATAGTGTCTAGTGCAACGACACGATCAGAAGGATGAGGTCCTTTCACTAGACGATATAGAATCGCAACCATAGAAAGGGCAATAATTACTATTGCTCCCCAAAGAAAATATGTCATGTACGGCTCACCTCCAATATTGCTTTTTCAAACGAATTTCTAATTGAATCAATTGTTTCATCGATATCATTACTATCAATTACATGGATAAATAATGATTTTGAATCATCAGATACATGAACAACGACAGTACCTGGCGTTAGAGTAATTAAATTAGATAAGAGGGTAATTTCCCATTCTTGCGTAAGTTCAGTATTGTATTTAAAAAATGCTGGCTGTAATTGCAGCTTTGGACTTAATACAAGAATTAACACAGATATATTTGCTAAAATTAATTCTTTTATAAAAAGAAATGCTAATTTAATGATCGCCCATATTCGATCTATATAAAGGCGATTTTTAAAGAAACGTCTTAAAGCCAGTATCGTTAGCAGCCCTAATAGATAACCTATAATAAAACGAGATACGGAATAATTAGAGGATAAAAACATCCATAAAAAAGCTAGAAATAGGTTTAATAAAATTTGAAAGGACATTTATTCTCCTCCTTTCATGACCGCATCATTATAAATTGAAGGATCAGTTAATATTTTTGCTGCATCTTCCATAAACGGCGTAATCCATTCTGTACCTACACCATAGAAAATTGAAACGACTACTAATAGCATCGTCGGGAAGAATAAACGATTATAAGTTGTTTTATTAACCTCTTTGGAAAGTTGTCCTTGCTCACCCCAAAATGCATAAATAAATATACGAATAACAGATAATAAGACAACTATACTAGAAGCTAATATAAAAATGCTGGACCAAATATTCCCTGCTTGGAAGCCACCTTGAACTATGAGTAGCTTGCCAATAAAACCACTTAGAGGAGGTACTCCAGCTAAGCCAAATGCTGCTATTAAATAAAACCAACCAAGAGCAGGGTAGCTTTTCATTAATCCGCCCATTTTCCGTAAGTTTGATGTCCCCGTTACATAAACGACAATTCCAATTAGCATAAACAATGCGGCTTTAATAATCATATCATGGATAAGGTAGAACATAGCTCCCTCAAGACCAGCCTCATTCATTTGAGCAACACCGAATAAAATAACACCGACAGCAATGACGATATTATAAATAATAATCTGTTTTACATCAAAATGAGCAAGAGCTCCAATACATCCTGCAATTATTGTAATGATTGATAAAATTAACAGTAATTCATGCGTATATGATAAATCATGAGTGAAAAATAACGTATATGTACGCATGATGGCATAAACTCCGACTTTCGTAAGAAGTGCACCGAATAAAGCCAATACAGGGATTGGCGGTGCAGAATATGCACTAGGAAGCCAGAAATAGAGAGGGAAAATAGCCGCCTTCATACCAAATACCATTAAAAACAGCACTGCAATAACTGTAACAATACCGGGTTGGTTTATTTCTGCTATTTTCTCTGAAATATCTGCCATATTCAATGTTCCAACTACTGAATATAAAAATGCAACTGTAATAACGAATAGAGCAGAAGAGATGACATTCACTAAAATGTATTTAATAGATTCACGAAGTTGAGCTTTTTCACCACCAAGTACTATTAACAAGTACGATGACATTAACAGAACCTCAAAAAATACAAAAAGGTTGAAAATATCGCCTGTCGTAAAAGCTCCGTTTACCCCAGTAATAATGAACATTACACCAGAGTAATAGAAAAATTGTTCCCGTTGTTTTCCGATTGATCCAAATCCGTACCAAACAATAAAGAAAGCAAGTATTAATGTTGTTAGGACAAGCAATGCTGAAACTGAATCTGAAACCATCGTAATACCAAATGGAACAGGCCAGCTGCCAAACGTGACAGTTTGAGGACCATTTTTGTAGACATTAGCTAAAAGCGCAAATGCACATATTATTGAGATAACTAATCCCAAAAGTGCTGTAATACGCTGATAAGCTATTTTCTTTTGTCCAAACATTAAAATCATACCGAAGAAAAATGGGATGATAATCGGCAATAAAAGAAAGTTATTCATTGTCGTCACTTCCTTTCATTAATGTCATATCATCTGTCTTTAATTCTTGATATGCACGGTATGCTAAAACTAAAAAGAACGCTGTAACACCAAAGCTTATAACAATAGCTGTTAAGATTAACGCCTGTGGGAGCGGATCGACAAAGTCAGTGGTTCCATCTGCTAAAACAGGGGGCGCACTACCATTAAAGCTTCCCATTGTCAAAATAAGAAGATGTGCCCCATGACTAAGTAATCCTGTCCCTATGATAATCCGCAGCAAGCTACGAGATAAAATCAGATAGATTGCGGACATAAAAAGAAATCCGCAAACAAAAGCCATAACTATTTCCATTATTCATCCTCCCCAATCGTTTGAATAATGGTCATCGTAACGCCAACAACAACCAAATAAACGCCAAAATCAAATAATGCTGCGGTATGAAGCGATGTTTTTCCTAGTAAAGGCAAGTAAAAATAGTCAAAGGAGTGAGTGAAAAACGGCTTCCCTACAATCATTGAGAATGTTGCAGTCCCTAAAGCTATAATCAATCCAACAGCCACTAAATAGATATAGTTTATTGGCAATAGCGACTGAACCCTTTTTAAATCAAATGCAATAATAAGTAGTACAATAGCGCTTGCAGTTACTAAGCCCCCAACAAATCCTCCACCAGGTGTATAGTGTCCGGCGAAGAAAATATGAACAGCATAGAAGAAAATAATGAAGAAGACAATTTTCGCAGTAAACTGCAGTATAACATCATTCGTTTTCATAATTTTTCTCCTTTCTGCCCATTCGAAGCTTAATCATTCCATAAATTGCGATCCCAGCAATACTCAATACAGCAATTTCAAACAATGTATCGAAACCACGATAATCTACTAAAATTACGTTTACAATGTTGCCGCCACCAGCAAGTGTATATACAGTTTCTTTATAGTATTGAGCAATCGATGGTATTAACTTTTGTGAATGTGCTGATAGTGCTAACAGTGTTACCATAATGCCGACAGTTGCTGAAATGATAGCTCTGCCATATTTAAAGCGAGTACGCTCCTCTGCCTTTTGGAATTTTGGCAAATGATAAAATGCTAATAAGAATAATGCTACAGAAATTGTTTCGATTACTAATTGCGTTAATGCTAAGTCAGGAGCATTAAAAATGACAAAGAATAATGAAACTGTATAGCCAACTGCTCCTAATGCAACAATTGATGTTATTCTTGATCTTGCAAAAACCGTAGTAATTGTACCAATTATTAAAACAATTACTAAGATTATTTCATATAGGGAAATATTGGATGTATCTTCAAAAGATATAGTAAATGCGTCTTTTATAAATAATGTTCCAATAACAATAACCGAAATTCCGCCAAACATAAATCCTAAATAACTTCGAATTGAACCTGTCATATAGAGACCAGAGAATCGACTCATCCATGTATCAGAAAGCTCATATATAACAAAATCGTATAAATTATTAAGTGTTAATTTTGGCGGGAAAGCATCGTAAATCTTTTGCCATTTTGATAGAAGCATAAAAGCAATTAAACCAATTACTACAATTCCAATAGTCATCAACAATTCTGGAGTAATTTCTCCATGCCAAGCAGCAACATGTATGTCTATTTCTTTAGGACTTGAATAAAGGAATGGCTGAATTGCAGTCACAGCAGGCTTAATAAATGTATCAGCAATGATATTTGGAATAAAGAATATTGCGACAACTAAGCCGGCTAAAATGACAGGAGAAATCAACATACCGATAGGAGCTTCGTGAGGCTTCTTTGGCAGTTGCTCAACATCAAGCTTTCCAGTAAATGTTTTAAAGACAAAGTAGAAACTATAAATAAAAGTAAACACGCTTGCAATCCAAGCAATGATAGGGAATAGTACTCCCCAAGTTGTAAAATTAAAGAAATCAAATTCTGTAATGGATAGCATTGCTGTTAAAAACATTTCTTTACTTAAGAATCCGTTAAATGGTGGCAGTCCCGCCATTGAAAAGCTGCCGATTAATGCCACAGTAAAGCTTACTGGCATTAGGCTCATTAAACCACCAAGTTTCCGAATGTCTCGAGTACCTGTTTCATGATCGACAATACCTGCTATCATAAACAAACTACCTTTAAATGTTGCGTGGTTAATAAGATGGAAAATAGCCGCAAATGCTGCATATTTGAAGATAGTATTCTCTGCACCATCAACATGATAGGCCATTGCTCCAACTCCTAGCAAGGACATTATAAGACCTAGTTGACTTACTGTTGAGAAAGCAAGTATTCCTTTTAAGTCTGTTTGTTTTACAGCAAAGAATGATCCCCAGAATAATGTCAATAAACCAATCCCAGCAACCAACCAAATCCAAACTTCAGAAATCGCGAATATTGGTGTAAAGCGGGCTACTAAATAAATACCTGCTTTAACCATTGTTGCGGAGTGAAGGTAGGCACTAACAGGTGTAGGCGCTTCCATTGCATCTGGCAACCATATATAAAATGGGAATTGAGCTGACTTTGTAAACGCACCCAATAAAATTAACAGCAGGGCAATAATAAATGTATCGTGAGCTGCTAGTTCTGGTGCTTGTTCGATCAACTCGCGAATGGAAAATGTCCCACCCATTAAGGATAGTGATACGAATCCTCCCAGCATCATCATACCGCCAGCAACGGTAATTACCATTGATTTTAATGCACCGAACCTTGATTTATCTCGATTAAACCAATATCCGATTAATAAAAATGATGAAACAGAGGTAAGCTCCCAGAATAAATAAAGTGTAATCATGTTGTCAGACTGTACCACACCAAGCATTGCTGCCATAAACATAAGCAAATAAACATAAAAATTATGCAACTGCTCTTTTTTACGATCTAAATAGTAAATCGAATAAAGTACAACAAGTGCGCCAATTCCTGAAATAAGTAAAGAAAACAGTAAGCTTAGTCCATCAAGATATGACACAAATGAAATTCCGAGTGAAGGAATCCAATCTAACTGCGCAATAACTGTATCACCATTTGCTACCACAGGTATATAAGGTGCATAAAACGTTACTAGAAATAATGGAACAATTAAAACGAACCATCCAGTATGTATTGTACGAACTTTCTTATAGAAAAATGGTATAAAAAGCGCGGCTAGTATTGGAATAAAAATACACAATACTTGAAACAAAATAATCCCCCTTTCAAAAAGTAAAGCCAAAATTTATCATTATTTAAAAGCTCAATCAAAAAATATTATAACATTTCTTATGCAATAATTCACTTCGTGGCTAGGTATTTCAGTACTTGATTCACCTAATTAGTATTCGCTATATTAAATAGGATAAGAAATACGGAAAATGAGGAAAAGTTCATGAAAAATCCATATTTATATGGCTATTTACCATTATTCTCGATACTCCTTTTTAGTTTAACCTTTGGGATTTATGCAGTAGGAGAGTCACTAAATCTGCTGTCATCAATAGGCATTTATGCAGGGATGAGGGAATTTTTAACTGATTTTGAATTGCGTGTTTTGTTATTAATTGTATTTGCCCTTTGTTTTTTTATGTTATTTTCAGCATTAAAATTAATTGGGGAAACAATTCACGAATTAGGGATGTTATTCTTCTCCAGAGATAAGGTTGGAGAAACGATTAGTGTTGCAAGGGGCGGGTATGTTATTTTCTTCTTTGGGGCGCTCGTATCTGCTTTCGGAATGCAGTCGATAATTATAATGTGTATTATTTTTATTCTTACTGTATTATCATATTTTGTTTATAACATATATAAATTAAGCCAATATTTATCTATTACTGGAACGATTGGTTTAATCTTTTTTGAAGTGCTATTTTGGGCAATTTTCCTTACGCTAATCATAGTGGTTGTACTAAAACTTTATAATGGGATTTTGGCAAGCTTGCCTTTTGCAAATTAAAAATGAGGAGTGACATCAAATGCCACTCCTCATTTTTCTTTAATCTTTTCACTAAAACTGAAAGGAAATACTGAGAAACTATTAAACATATCCCTAATTCATAATCGTATTAAAGATTTTAAAATGTACTTTTTCGTTTTCCATTGACTGCATTGATTTTGGAACGTCGTAACCGATCCAAACAGCAGCAGTATATTCATCTGTTAATCCTGCCAGCCAAAAATCTTTATAGTCATTCGTTGTACCGGTTTTTGCACCGATATAAGATGAATCCACCCATAGACCTTTACCTGTACCTCTAGCAACAACATCGCTTAATAATGATCGAATATAGTTGACTGTATGTGGGGACCAAATTGTTTCACGTTCATTTTTCCAACTATAAAGAACATTGCCTTCTAAATCTGTCACTTTTCTTATACTATGTGCACGTTCATAAGAACCATCGATAAAACTTGAATATGCATCCGCCATTTCAAGAGTTGTTACACCATATGTAAGACCACCTAATCCAGCAGCATAGGTTCTATCTTCTTGGACAATTGATTCAAAATGAAAGCGGTCTATATAGCGAAAACCAGTTTCAAGTCCTATTAAATGAAATAAGCGTAGTGCTGAAGTGTTATAGCTATCTCGAAAAGCAGTAGCAATAGATACGTTGCCATAGACTCCTCCGCCATAATTTTGAGGGCAAAAATTCGCTATGCAGTAATGACCACCACTAACAATAGATTTTGGCGTATAATCAGTTGTTTCAAAAAGAGGAGCGTAAACAATTAATGGTTTAAATGACGAGCCTGGTTGCCTTACTGCTTGATAGGCTCTATGGAAATCATATTTTTTATAATGTTTCCCAGCATAGAGACTTACAATTTCACGAGTTGAATTATCAATTACAACGGCACTTGCTTGTAACTCGCCTAAGCCTAAAATGGAATCTATTTGTTGTTCATCCTCCTGTTGTTTACTTGGGTCGAGGGCAGTATGAATAATTATTCCTTTTCGCAGCAGCTGCTGTAATTTAGAATCAATTTGCTCTTCGACTTTGGCTTTATCTTCAGCTGTTTTTGTATGTAGTTGTTCTTCTAAATTTTCATTATTCGCAATAAGAGACTTTAATTCATTTAATACATATGTGCTATATGCAGGATGTTTCTGTATTTTATCTTTGACATGCAGCGTAATTTTTTCAGATTTATATTGTTTTGCTTCTTCTGGGGAAATGATATTGTTTTCAGATAATATATCGATTAATCTTTCCTGTCTTGCTTTCGTTTTTTCGAAATGCCGAAGCGGATCATATAAAGACGGATTGTTTGGAATTGCCGCGATAAATGCCATTTGAGCAATGGATAGTTCATCTAATGGCTTTTGAAAATAATATGTTGCAGCTGCACCAATTCCGTATACTTGATTGCTAAAATAGATCTCGTTTAAGTACATTTCTAAAATAGCTTCTTTATCATAAATTTGCTCAAGATGATAAGCATAGAATAATTCTGTTAATTTCCGTTCGTATGTTTTTTCTTCAGTTAAATAGCGCATTCGAACAAGTTGTTGTGTGATGGTACTGCCGCCTTGTTCACTAGACTGCTGTGATGAATTGACCACAATGGCCCTTGTAATGGCGCTTAAATTAAATCCAATATGAGTGAAAAACTCCTTATCTTCACTTAGCAAATAAATTTGCTTAATAGTATCGGGAATGTCCTCTAATTGAAGAGGTTGTCTCCATTCAACATATTCCTCGTTAAAAACCTTGCCATTTTTATCTAGCATGGTAATAGGTAGTTGGTTAGTTATTTCAGGTAGATGTATTTGCTGTTGAATTTGTTCTTCGTATGAATTTGTTGTATCAATTTCTTTCCAAATTTGTTTACCTAGTGAAATAAGAATAGGAAAGCAACAAATAATTAGTAGATAGCCTACTATTTGCTTCATAATATTCCTCCATGTAATCTTGCATAAGCTTAGAATATCATAGATTTATATTGTGGAGTATTTCATTTGATGATAAAAAACTAGCTTTTATTAAAAAGAGGCCTAATTGGGGAGGACTATTAAAAATTATTATATAGTGAGTGAGCAGGCTAAGTGGCTAACATGGCATTGGTTAAGGAAGCGATGGCGAAATGGACACGATGTTCTTGCTCTCCACACAAGCCGTAGAGAAGTGTTGTACGTGTCTCTACGACTTACTGGAGCTAGTGTATGACTCGATCATAAAAGGGGTTCAACTAAGCTTACAGTGGTAGGATGTTGTGTTTTCTAATTTGAACCTGCTGAATGTAAATAATGATTAATCTACTTTTGCGGAATTTTTCCGTTATTAAGCAAAACCTTTACATAGTTCGGGCATGATTTTTTAAAACATCTTCTAAATATTTCCTTGGTAGTTTTTGAATAATTAAGACGACGATTGCGGCAATCAAGAATAATAGACCTGTTGAATAAAAAACAGATGAAATGGTCGCTAATCCACTAATAAAGCCTCCTAAAACAGGTCCAATAATATTACCCAAGAAGCGGAAACTTTGATTATATCCCATAATTTCACCTTGCACTTCAATCGGTGCTTCACGGCGAATAAGGGCAGTTGTAATTGGGTTTAAGCCGCCAGAAAATATCCCGAATAAAAATCGCAAAACAATTAATTGCCAAAGGGACGTTACAAAGGCTTGTGGGATAATAAAGAGTACACTAATAAATAATAGCGCGGTTAATACTTTCTCGTAGCCGATTGCATCAGCTAACTTGCCAAAGAAGCGTCCAATTAAAAGATTACCGACTCCTGCTGCACTAAAGGTAATTCCTGCAAGCAAGGCAACCTGTTCTGATGCGGTTAAATGTGAAACGTATAATGAAAGTAGTGGTTGAATACTAAAATTACCGATTTGAATTAAAGATGTTACAAACATAATATTTAGTATTAGAGGATGATGAAAAATGGACCAAATAATATTTTTACGCGAATAGATAGTGTTATTTGGTTTCTTTATAATTTCTGGTTCGTGAATTCCAAAGATGATGATAATTGCAGCAATTGTAATTAAAGAAGCAGTTAAAATAAACGTATAGCTAAAACCGACAGCATCAGCTAAAAAACCGCCAAAAACAGGACCAAATAATGATCCTCCAACACTGCCTATTTGAAGTGTACCGAGAGTTTTCCCAGCGATATTTTTCGGAGTGTGTTTACTAATAAACGCCATTGAAGTGGGGATAAAGCCTGTAACAATCCCCATAAATAAACGCAATAGGAAAAACTGCGTTACATTTTGTACATAGCCCATTAAAAATATACTTATTGCAATGCCAAAACAGTTTATAATCATAATGGGTTTATAGCCATATTTATCTGCAATTCTTCCCCATATTGGAGACATGATGAATGCTGTAATAAAAGTCGCCGCAAATATGATGCCTGCCCATTTTTGTACATAGCTTTCTGAGAAATTTCCAAAAGTGTTTATATAAAGTGATAAAAAGGGCATAATCATCGTCATAGATCCAGAAACTATAAAATTTGAAATTAAAATAATGATGAAATTATGTTTTCGATTGGACATAAAAATACACATTCTTTCTAGCCATTCTTTTGACTGTTTTCGATAGTCACTTGACAGTATAACTAATTTCGGGACACGAAGAAAGTTAAAAGGTATTAGCGGAAAAAATAAACATTCTATGTTAAACTGTAACGAGGTATAAGATGGTAACATCTATATAAGAATGTATAATACTGAAGAAGAATGTCTTTTCGTTCATAAAGAGAGTTTATTCATCTGATGCTCCGCTTTCAATGAAGTTATTTGCCGCCTGTTATATAGATGTGACAAGAAGTGGCACGGGGCTGAACAGAGGGCTTCCGCTTTTCTTATATAATGATTACCTAAAATGAACATATTTAAATAAAAGGAGAGACTTTAAATGTTTCCACAATTATCAAAAGAGTTAAATCCAGGTGAAGTATTAGTTGAAATGAATACAACTTTAGGTTCAATCAAACTAAAATTATTCCCACAACATGCACCGAAAACAGTTGAAAACTTTTTAGGCCATGCAAAATCAGGTTATTACAACGGCATTATTTTCCACCGTGTTATTTCTGATTTTATGATTCAAGGTGGCGACCCAACAGGAACAGGTATGGGCGGCGAATCGATTTGGGGTAATTCTTTTGAGGATGAATTTAATGAAGAATTATTTAATCTGCGCGGTGCATTATCTATGGCAAACGCTGGTCCAAATACAAATGGATCACAATTTTTTATTGTACAAATGGAACATACGCCAAACAATATGATTCAACAAATGGAACAAGCAGGATATCCAAAAGAAATTATCGAAGAATATGCTCGCGTAGGCGGTACACCATGGTTAGACTTCAAACATACTGTATTCGGTCATGTTGTTGAAGGAATGGACGTTGTTGACAAAATTGCGAACGTTGACAAAGATATGCGCGATAAACCATTAGAAGATGTTAAAATTGAATCAATTGCAGTTATCGAATAATAAAATGAAAGAAGCGTGACAACATATGGGCACAATTGCTTTCGGATTTTTATATTTTCCAGAGGATAAGACAGCATATATCCCAGCAGCTTTTGAATTTTTAATTTTAATTATTTTATGTGTTTTAGCGTTTATGTGGATTAAACGTTTATCAAAAAAGCAAGAAATGAAAACGAAAAGCTTAGAAGAACGTATATTGCGTGAACGCCAGCAGAATGTGCAAAATAACTCTGAGCAATAGTGAAAAGGAGAGGTCTAAGATGCGACCTCTCCTTTTTTCTTTAATTGTTTTAAAGATAAATGGAAAAAAATTAAATAGACAATCGGTAATATCGTCATAAAATATACTATGCCTCTCCATCCCCAACTTTCCCATAAAGGACCGATTAACGTACTGCCTGATGCAACTCCTATATAATAAGAAACTAAATAAAGGCTTGATGCGCTTCCTTTCAAATGTGTAGCGTTTTTACTTACGTAAGCTGCAGTTAAAGAATGGGCAGTGAAAAAGCCAAAACATAAAACGCATAGACCGATTAATACAAAAATTAAAGAAGAGTGTAAAGTACATAACACACCGAATGTTAGAATGACAATTGAGGAAGATCTAACTCTTTCTAAAGTAAATCGACTAGATAACCAGCTTGCAATTGGTGCACCAATTATGCCAAAACTATAAGTAAAGTAAATAAATGAAATAGTTTCAAGCGATAATGAAAATGGCGGGGAAGTTAGATGGAAAGGTAAATATGTCCAAGTCCCTGTAAAGGCTATTTGTAAAACAATCCCTAGACCAAACATTAAAAGAAGTGATGGATTTTTTAAATGGTAGCTAAATCCAATTAAATCCTCTTTGAAACTTTTCGGGCTTGGGGTAAAATTTCTCGATTTAGGTAAAGCAAATAACACAAATAGAAAAATAATTAGTCCAAATATGACAATTATAAATAACGACAATTGCCAGTGAAATCTTTCCGATATAAAGCCAGCTAATATTCTCCCAATCATTCCACCTAGTGGATTAGATGAAATATAAAGTGCTGTCGCAATATGACTTGATTTTAAATCAATTTCCTCGCCGATATACGCTAACGCGGCAGCAGGCACACCAGCCAAAGTGAACCCCTGTACAAAACGCAACATAATAATTACGAAATATGAATCAATAAAAGGGATAATAAGAAATGGCAATATAGAAAGAAAAATGGACAGTTTTATAAATAAAACTCGTCCATTTCGATCCGAAAGAAACCCTAAAACAATTAAACCTGCAATGAGAGAAACAGTTGTCACTGACATTGACATACTTGAATATGAAACAGAGATGGAATACTCCTCCACAAATATTGGGAGGAGCGGCTGAAATGAGTAAAATGCAGCAAATGTAAACAATGATGCAAAACCAAGACTCAGGACAACAATCCAAAACTGTTTATCTTTTATTGAATACCCCTTTGTGAACATTAAGAACACCTTCTTATCTTATTTTATTCACCGCTGCCAAATGGCAACCAAAGCGACATTTGCGGGAATAAAACAACTAATGCTAAAAATGCAATCATAAGAATAATAAATGGAATTACCCCTTTAACAACAACCCCAAGTTTTTCTTTTGCAATACCACTTACGACGAATAAGTTTAATCCGACAGGTGGTGTAATCATACCAAGCTCTAAGTTGATTACCATAATAATAGCGAAATGATATAAGTTTATATCAAAGTGAGCTAAGATTGGTAAAAGAATAGGAAGTACAATTAAAATAATCGATACAGCCTCTAAGAACATCCCCAAAATGAAGAATAGGATATTGACGATAATCATAAATGTCCACTTATTCATGCCGCTTTCAGAAATCCATTGACCCACTTGTTGTGGAACTTGTTCATTCGTTAAGTACAAACCAAATAATGAAGCAGCGCCGATAATAAGGAAGATCATGGCCGTAACGTTAATAGATTCTACAAAGATAGGACGAAGATCTCTCCATTTTAATTCGCGATAAATAAAGGCTGAAACAATAAGACCATAAACAACCGCTACAACTGCTGATTCCGTTGGAGTAACTGCACCAGAATAAATGGAACCTAAAATTAATATCGGTAAAAATGCACCCCAGATTGCTTTTAATGATTTACGGCCACGTTCACTCCATGAAGCCTTTTCATCACCTTTGAAGCCATTTCGTTTTGCATAAATAATGGCAGCAATAATTAAAACGGCTGTTAAACCAAGTCCAGGAATAACCCCAGCCATGAATAGCTGACCAATCGATTCTTCTGAAGTAATACCATAAATGATTAACGGTACACTTGGAGGAATTAAAATACCTAACGTACCCCCAGCAGCTACAAGCCCTAAAGAATATTTTTTATCATACCCAGCAGCCAGCATCGCTGGAATCATAATTGAACCAATCGCAGCAGCCGTTGCAGGGGAAGAACCTGAAATCGCTGCGAAGATAGCACAGGCTAAAATCGTAACAACTGAAAGTCCACCAGGTAAATGGCCAACCCATGAACGCAATGCTTCAATTAAATATTTTGAAATACCGCCGCGAGCCATAATAACCCCAGCGAGTACAAACCCCGGAATGGCCATCATAGGGAAGGAGTCGAGAGCCGTAAACATACGCTGCGGCATCATGTTCATATTAAAATCGGACATAAATAGAACGAAAATAGTAGATAATGCTAAACTAATGGCAACAGGAACACGTAAAAATACTAATACGAAGAAACTAATTAAGAGGGTTAGCATATTCTTCACCCTTTCTACGCAGAATGTTTACGAATCTCTCGATGAAACGAAGTAAAAATAGTATTCCTGAAATTGGTAAGATTAAGTAAACAACCCACATAGGAATCCCTACATCTAGTGATACCATTCCAGATGTGTAACGATTTTCTACAAGTACGAATCCGTAATATGTATAAATTAAGCAGAAGATAATACTTAAAGTTGTCGCTACAATATTTAGTATAAATTGCATCGGTTTATTTAATTTATCGAATAGGATATCAACTTGAATATGTTGGTTATGCTTTAATGCTAAACCGAAGCCTAAAAACGTGCCCCAAATAATCGAATATCTTGCAACTTCCTCAACCCATGCTTGAGGGTCGTTTAGAACATAACGCATTAGAACGCCATAAAAAATTAAAAATATACCAATTGAAAAGAATACTCCAGCTGCTATTTCTTCAAAGTACGTCCAAACTTTCTGTAACATTTTAGTCTCACTCCTTTTAGATTAAATAAAGAGGGAGTGCCGAATAATCGGCACTCAAAATAAAACTATTTTAAAGCATTAATTCCCTCGATTAATTCAGGTGTGATTGTTTCCTCAAACTCTTCATAAACAGGTTGTAAAGCTTCTTTTAAAGCATCGCGTTCTTCTTGTGTCATTTCGTAAACTTCTACAACACCTGAAGCTTTTACGTTTTCTAAAGATTTCGCATTTTCTTCAGCTGCTAATTCTTGTGCATAAGTAGTTGCTTCAGCAAGAGCTTCTTCAACAGGTGCTAAAAGATCAGCAGGAATTGATTCCCAGAATGATTTGTTTACAAAAATTGCATAGTCAAGGCGACCGTGTTGTGATGTTGATAAGTATTTTTGTACTTCATAAAACTTCATTGTATCGAAGTTGTTGTATGGATTTTCAGCGCCATCTACAGTTCCTTGTTGAAGTGCTGCATAAGTTTCACCGAATGCGATTGTTGCAGAACCTGCACCTAAAGTTTCAAATTGTGCTTCTAACACTTGTCCAGCTTGTGCACGGAATTTTAAACCTTTAAAGTCTTCAACAGTTACTAATGGGTGTTTATTGTTTGAGAAATGTTTGAAACCATTTGGCCAGAATGCCAACCCTTTAATATCGTTTGCAGCTAATGCATCAGAGTTCATTAACTCTTTTGCTACATCAGATTCAAAGAATGCTTGAACATGCTCTTCGTCTTCAAATAGATAAGGCATGTCAACATATTGCCAACGTGGGTCAATTTTCACCATTTTTGTTACAGATGGAGCGATCATATGTACGTTTCCAGATACTAACGCATCAAGTTCATCGTTGTCTCCATATAATTGTGAAGAAGGGTAAACTTCTACCTTAACTTTCCCCTCAGTTTTTTCATCAACTAATTGAGCGAATTTGTCTGCTGCTTGACCTTTTACACTATCTATAGCAGTAACGTGAGAGAATTTGATGATTAACGGATTTTCAGCAGTATATTCTTCACTTGATTTATTGCTGCCTCCTCCTTCTTCTCCTCCGCCACAGGCTGCTAATGCTAATGCGAAAATACTAATAATCGTTAGCAATAACCATTTTTTCATTTTCTTGTCCCCCTTAAATCTTTAGTAATTTATATTGTTAAAAGAGATGGCAATCATCTCTCTTTAACCGAAATAGAAAGAGTTATTCCTGTTGATTCTTTGGAAGCGCTTTAATAAATTCGTCACCGTAATGATTTTTATAGTAGTCATAAACGGGTTCAAATTTTTCTTCCCATTCTTTTTGGTCTTCATCACTTAAATAGTGAATTTGAATACATTGACAATTTTCAATATCCTGTAATTTTTCTTCGTTTAACTGTTTTGTTAATTCCCATTCCCATTCTTGTACTTCCGCCAATGTTTCGGTTAATAGCTGTTGTACATCCTCCGGCAAACTATTCCAAAAGTCCAAATTAAATAGCAGGAAATAGCCGAGGTAACCGTGATTACTAATTGTTAAATAGTTTTGTAGAGAAAAAAGGTTTTTGCTGGTAATATTCGTCAACGTATTTTCTTGACCGTCTACATTTCTTTTTTGTAATTGATTAAAAACAGTGTTGAAATCTATCCGCTTTGTTTGTGCATTAACGGCAGCATATTGTTCTTCCAAAATATTGCTTGGCATAATTCGCATTCTTAAACCGCTTAAATCACTATAATGCTCTATAGGTCGGATACTATTGCTTATTTGTTTAAACCCGCTATCCCATAGTCCGACTACGAGCAAGTTATGATTTTTTAGTTTGTCTGTTAATTTATTACCTGCGTCGCTTTGAACAAACTCATGTACTTCATCAAGGGTGTAAAAAGCATAGGGTAAATCTAATACAGAAATTTCAGGAACTAGCTCAGTTAGTTTTGAAATCGCAGGTGCTATCATCTGAATATCTCCACGAGAAAGCGCATTCATTTCCTCGCCATCTTTATAAAGAGTTCCGTTTGAAAAAACCTGCACTTCTATATAACCATTGCTACGTTCCTTTACTAGTTCCGCAAATTTCCTCGCTGCCATCCCTTTTGGGGTATTTTCACCTACAACGTGAGAAAAACGAATTACAATTCGTTCATCAGTACTTAATTGTTCATAGTCGGTCGGATATTCTTTTGGTTGATAGGAAATGAGCACAATAATAGCGATCATGGCAATAAAACTAAATGTAATTATTCCATAGACAGGTCTCATTTCTATCCGCTCCTGACAGAGTTAAATGCGATTAAATTTATCATAATAGATTTAATAAAATTCACAATATTGTGGTGATAATGGACATTTTGGTATTTGTGGTATATAACAATTATTTTTATTTTGTCTCTGTTATAAAACAAATAAAAAAGCCTATAAACATTGAGTTTATAAGCTTATGAATGGCAATCGTACTATAAGTTTATGTGGCCAATACATAGGGTTTAGGTAAAATGAGTAATGCCTACATTAAACGACTCGCATTAAAAGAGTCCCGTATGCATTTCTTCTTATTTAATTGAATAAAATTTTGTTGGGCGGCCAACTGTCCCATATTTTAAATCGATATGAACTTTCCCTTTGTTCGCCAAGAAATCTAAATATTTCCTAACAGTTACGCGAGCCATTCCAACGTTTTGTGCAAGTTGTTCGGAAGTGATTGGACCATCAATTTCATTCAATGCATCTTGAATTTGCTTCATCGTAATGTCATTTAATCCTTTTGGTAGAGTGTGAGATTCATGCTTATGTCCAAACCATTCATCGATGTCCTCTTGTAATAATGTTGTTGAAGCAGTTAATTTTTTTGTACTTTGATAATAATTTTGCAGTGCAGTTTGAAATCTTTCGAAACGGAATGGCTTTACTAAATAATCAAATGCACCCATTCGAATGAATTCTTGAACAGTTTTTGCATCGCGTGCGGCGGTTATCATGATGATATCGCTTGGAAGACGTTCATTTCGAAGCCTTAGGAATAATTCCATACCAGAAATATCTGGCAAATACATATCGAGTAGAACTAAATTTGGTTTCTTTTTGATGATTTGCTTAATAGCATCTTCTCCGTTTTGTGCTTCCCCTATAAGTTCAAAACCCGTTATTTTTTGTAAAAAGCTTTTATTAACGTCTAAAACCATTGGATCATCTTCTACTATAAATACAGTAATATTTGTCATGAATTTCTCACCCCTGCTTTGATAGTTATGGTTGTTCCGATGTTTATCTCTGTTGCTATATGGATTGTTCCTTTATTTGAATCAATAATTTGTTTAATTAGAGCCATTCCAATTCCATGTCCATCTCGCTTCTTTGTACTATATCCATAGTCAAATACTTTATTTGGATTCCCCTTAATTCCAATCCCACTATCTTGAACTTCGATAAATAAAAAGTGTTTGTCACCTTGGAGTAGAATATTGACGTCGCGTGTTTCTTTTGGTAAACACGCTTCCATTGCATTGTCTAATAAATTTCCAATGATGGTTACCATATCGCCGCCAGAAAAACCTGTCATGAAGTCAAGTAAATAGGAGTCATCATCTAACTTTAAGTCAATCCCTAGTTCCTTGGCGCGTGAGTGTTTTCCTAATAATAAACCTTGTATAGAGTAATCGTGAATTTTATCCCGCAGTTTTTGAATAACCGTTTCTTCATCAGTGATTTCATCAATAATTAAGCTTAATGCATCTTCATTTCGGTCAAGCTGAATTAAACCAGCTATACTATGTAGTCTGTTTAAAGATTCATGATGCTGAGCTCGCAATGTATCGACAAGTGCCTTTATACCGGTTAATTCTTCTGCCAATGTATGCGCTTCCTTTCGATCTGTTATCATTATTAAGAAACCGGCATTTTTTTCATGTATACGAATTGGAAAAGTTCGAACTAGATACATTTGATCAAAGAGCAGTAGTGGACGATAGCTGTCGTGCCGTTCAATCTGTTCTTCAGCAAGCCATGTATCTTTAAATAATTTTTGGAGTGTACCGTCCTTATAGAAAAAGTGTGTATATTGCCTCGCTAAACGATTAATAAAAGTGATTTTTCCACTTTCATCTGTTGCAAGAATCCCAACATCCATTGCCTGCATGATAGCTGACCGTTCTTGCACAATTCGAGCAATTTGGTAAGGCTCTAGATTGAGTGTTTGCCGCTTAATATGATTTGCAATTAAAATAGAGCCAATCATACCAATAACAATACCCCAAAATAAAGAGATTAAAATATCGGATTTATATTGTCCCACTAAGATGTACCATTTAGGTGATAAAATCCCAACATTAATAACCCCTACTTGTTTTGTTGCATCGCTATTCATGATGGGTACGAAAGCTCGAATTGAAAAGCCTTGAATTCCAAGAGCTTTTGAAATATATTCATGCTGCGAAGATGCTACATTTTCATCAATGTCTTCTAGTATTGTGCCAATCTTACTTTCAGAAGGGTGGGAGTACCGAACACCATTCATATCAAATACAACAATATAGTCGACATCTGTTGCTAATCGAATTCGTTCAGCGATAGGTTGAATTACTTCGAACCCATCATCTGTTCCGACACTTTCCTGAACATCTGTCATTTGAGCAACAGTTCTTGCGATAGCAATTGCTCTAGCACCGAATTCTTTTTCGAAAGCTCCCGCAATATTATGAATCATCATTGCGCCACTCGTTATAATGGAAAAAAGTACGATAACAAATGAAAAGATAAACATTTTAAATTGTAGAGATAATTTTTCCATAATGATTTGTTGTATGTGCTACAACAATATATACACCCCATTTTAACAAGTATCTATTTTTATAATTTTAAGATTAGATTGTATATTACTATATTATAAATAAAGTAGATTTGAGTTGAAAGAGGAATAGGAAAAAAGAGGGGAATTAATAGTGGGGATAGTAAAAAAGAATCAGTGAAAAGATCACTGATTCTTTAAAGATTTTAAGATAAAGCTTTTTTAAATCGTTCAACGCCATCTTTAACAGTTGCTAATGGGCATGCAACATTCATTCGCAGGAAGCCTCTACCAGCCTCACTATATTTAGTACCTGGTTCAACTGCTAGTTTTCCTTTTTCTAATAAACGGAGCATCATTTCTTCTTCGGAAAGACCTGTTCCACGATAATCAATCCATATTAAATATGTTGATTGAGGTTTTGTTACCCGAATACCTTCTAATTGATTCAACTGTTCAACAACATAGTCCATATTGTTTGATACATAAGCAATCATTTCGTCAACCCATTGTTCGCCTTCTTCATAGGCTGCTTTTACAGCTGCTGATGCAAGGATATTTAAATCATCACGACCATGAGCAGCTTTGTTTAAGTTGAGCTTATTGCGCAGTTCAACATTAGGAACAACCATCATTGCTGCATGAATCCCAGCGATATTAAATGTTTTTGTTGGTGCAATGCATGTAATAATTTTTGCTTTTTCTGCATCTTTAACAGTTAAAGTTGGAATATGTTTATATCCATCAAACACAATGTCAGCGTGAATTTCATCAGAGATTAATAAGACGTCATATTGAATACATAATTGAACAAGCTTCTCTAGATCTTCTCTTGACCACACTACACCTCCAGGATTGTGTGGGCTGCATAGGATATACATTTTAACACCTAATCTAAATTGTTCTTCGAGCTTCGAAAAATCAATTTCAAAAGAATTGTTGATTAATTCTAAATCACATTCAATCACTTCACGATTTTGTGCTTTAGGAATGCTGAAGAAAGGCGGATAAACTGGTGTTGAAATACAAATTTTATCGCCAGGTTCAGTAAAAGTTTCGATAATCGTTGCTAGTGCAGGAACTACTCCTTGATGAAACATAATTGTGTTTGGATCGATTGTCCAATTATGGCGTCGTTCGAACCAGCTTTGAATTGCCTCTTTACAAGCATCACTTACATAAGAATATCCGAATATAGGATGGTCTAGTCTTTCTTTGATGGCATCTGTAATTACTTGTGGAATTGCAAAATCCATATCAGCTACCCACATAGGTAATATTTCAGAAGCGTCTTCTACATTATATTTAGCTTTTACACGCTCTTTAAATAAATCCCACTTTAAGCTATTTGTATTTTTTCGATTAAACTGTTCATCAAAGTTAAACACAAGCATCACTCATTTCTTTTTTTTGATATGTATTATATAATATCATAGTAATTTGTAAAAATAGGGTGAAAACTTTGGAAAATATTGAGATGAATCAAAAAGCGATCGAGCTTTTAAAACAATGGGACCCGTTTCAACTTGGTGTAGATAGCTATGATACAGAATGTGCGGATGTTGTTGCTGCACTTCAAGGGATTGATGATCCTTCAAAGCTTGCAAAAGTAATTCAAACAACATATGAACATTCTTTTGAACAGTGGATTCCTATTGAAAAGTGTGTCGCGATCTCCTATAAATTGATTGCGATAAAATTTGAAGCTAAATGCATCGTTTGAAATAAAAAAGAGAGGATTTCCTTAAAATTTAAGGAAATCCTTATTTTATGCCTGAATTCCGTCCATTAAATTTGATGCTGGCACTTCTAGTACATTGGAAAGTTTTAATATCGTTTGAACTGAAGGGACTAGCTCACCTTTTTCATAAAGAGCTAATTTTTCAACGCCTACCTGAGTTTTCTTTGATAAATCCTCTAATGACCAATTGCGTTCTTCTCGTAAAATTTTTAATTGTTCATGAAGTTTTTGTTTCAACTTAATCTCCTTCCTTTCTAATTTTTTCTAGTAGTATATATTATAATTATTTTTTTATCGAAATTATGTGAATACTTTGTTAAAAATCAAATGATCAGAGATACTCGCAAGACTTAATTTTGATAAATGTCTTATCAATGTTGAACTTTAGGAAGTTAGTTAAAGTAGATAGCAAAACTGAATCACTTTCAAATTAACTTATCTTGCGTTCAAAAGCTAAATTAAAATTAATAAGTATCAAAAAAGACAAATTTTGGGTAATAGGGTGATTCTTTGTTCAGCGTATATACATATGTTATAATTTAACATGACATTTACGTAGATAAAGAAAGTAGGAAGTTTTATGGCAAAAAAATATGAAGTAGGTGAAGTTGTAACGGGTAAAGTAACTGGAATTCAGCCTTATGGAGCGTTTGTTGCATTAGACGAACAAACACAGGGTCTCGTCCATATTTCAGAGATCACATATGGTTTCGTTAAAGATGTTGCGGATTATTTAAAAATTGGGGATGAAATTCAAGTGAAAATATTAGATGTTGATGAGAATTCAGATAAGATAAGCTTATCAACACGTGCGTTACAAGTTGCACCTCCTCAAAAGAAAAAAGAACAGCCAAGAAAAACGCTGCAGGATCATGTTGATGAAAATGATGCGAACGGGTTTAAATCTTTAAAGGAAAAATTAAAAGATTGGATCGAGCAATCAGGACATTAAAGCAAAGAAGGTAAGTGGTATTAACCGCTTGCCTTCTTTATTTTTTACCATTCATACATAAGCGTGAGTAGAAGGAATAGAATTTGCCATTGTAGCAAATTAATAATATAGGACGGTAATCAAAAAAATTAGATTTCTGTAATTAAGTATTTAACTACTTTTGAAACTAGAGCATGGTTTTAATTACAAGTTTGAATGATGCAACAATCTTTATAATAGAAATTTAAAATTAATACTTATGATTTTTAAATTATCCACGCACTCTATGAGTAATGATATGAAGGAGGATTAATCAAATGATTCCATACAAATCTGAACCGCTAACTGATTTTTCGGTTGAAGCAAATCGTCAAGCTTATTTAGAAGCTTTAAAAAAGGTTGAAAGTCAACTTGGACAAGAGTATCCATTAATTATCGGTGGAGAACGCATTACTACTGAACAAAAGATTACATCATATAATCCAGCCAATAAAACGGAGGTTGTTGGTGTTGTCTCAAAAGCCAGCCAGGAATTAGCCGAAAAAGCAATGCAGGTTGCGTTTTCTACTTTTGACACTTGGAAAAAAGTAGACCCTGTCGTACGTGCTGAAGTTTTATTTAAAGCTGCTGCAATCGTGCGCCGCCGCAAATTCGAGCTTTGTGCTTGGTTAACGAAAGAAGCTGGTAAACCATGGCCCCAAGCAGATGGGGACATTGCCGAAGGAATCGACTTCCTAGAATATTATGGTCGGCAAATGTTAGAGCTTGCAAAAGGAAAACCTGTAGCAGAAAATCCTGGCCAAATAAATAAGTATACTTACATCCCATTAGGTGTAGGCGTGGTTATTTCACCATGGAACTTCCCCTTTGCGATTATGCTAGGTACTACTGTTGCAGCTGCTGTAACTGGTAATACGGTTTTATTAAAACCAGCTTCAACAACCCCAGTAATTGCTTATAAGTTTATGGAGATAATGGAAGAAGCAGGATTACCTGCAGGAGTTGTAAACTATATTCCTGGTTCAGGTGCTGAAGTGGGGGATTATTTAGTAGACCACCCTCGAACTCGTTTCATTAGCTTCACAGGCTCTCGTGATGTAGGTTTGCGTATTAATGAACGTGCTTCTGTATTAAATGAAGGTCAAATTTGGATTAAACGCGTAATCGCTGAAATGGGCGGTAAAGATACAATTGTAGTAGATGATGATGCAGACTTAGAATTGGCTGCTCAATCAATCGTAACAAGTGCATTTGGTTTCAGCGGACAAAAATGTTCAGCATGTTCTCGTGCAGTTATCGTAGGAGATCAAGCATATGAAACAGTTTTAAATCGTGTAGTTGAATTAACTAATGAATTAGTTGTTGGTGATCCAACAAATGAAGAAACCTTTGTTGGCCCTGTAAATGATGGCGGTGCATTTAAGAAAATATCGGAGTACATTGAAATTGGCAAAGGTGAAGGTCGCTTAGTTGCTGGCGGTACAGTCGACGATTCAAAAGGGTTTTTCATTAACCCAACAGTGTTTGCTGATGTAGATCCGCAAGCGCGGATAATGCAAGAAGAAATTTTTGGGCCTGTATTAGCTTTAACAAAAGCAAATAATTTTGATGAAGCAATCGACATTGCAAATAATACAGTTTACGGTTTAACTGGTGCAGTAATTTCTAACAATCGTTTCAACTTAGAAAAAGCTCGCAAAGATTTCCACGTGGGCAACTTATACTTCAACCGTGGATGTACTGCCGCAACTGTTGGCTACCAGCCTTTTGGCGGCTTCAACATGTCTGGTACCGATTCTAAAGCTGGTGGTCCTGATTACTTGACACTCCATATGCAAGCCAAAACTGTGTCCGAATCTCTTTAATTTTTATAAAATAAACAATCATGAGTTTTTTACACCCAACCCTGGCATGAAAATAAGTACCTTCGGTTCATAATGGTAATGACACAAACAGGATGTAAGACGTGGCTTTTTTTGGTGGCTTTGACCCTGTAAAATAAACTGTTTGAGTGAATTTGGTGTTCAACCCTTTGTTAGCTCCACTTGATAGTAGGATGACTACGTACAGAAAAATGCTTATCTTCAAATTCACTCACTGTTTGTGATCTTAATGAATCGGAGTGATTTCATGGAAGTATTTATTGAGAAGTGTGCAGGTTTAGACGTACATTCAGAAACGATTGTAGCTTGTGTTATTAAAGGTAATCATGAAGACGAAATGTATATAGAGACCGAAACATTTCCAACACTCACAAAAGATTTATTTAGGCTTTTAAAATGGTTAGAGGGACATGAAGTTACACATATTGCAATGGAAAGTACGGGTGTGTATTGGAAACCTGTATTTAACATCTTAGAAGATTTCTTTGATATCACGTTAGCTAATGCCCAGCGAATTAAAAATGTACCCGGAAGAAAAACAGATGTTTCAGATGCAGAATGGATAGCGAAGTTATTACGTCATGGTTTGATAGAAAAGAGCTTTGTTCCCCCTGTAAATATTCGTGAACTCCGAGATTTAACGAGACTACGTAAAAAGTGGATTAGTCATTTAGTTTCAGAGAAAAATCGAATCCAAAAGGTATTAGAATGTTCAAATGTCAAACTAAGTACAGTAATCTCGGATGTATTTGGTGTATCAGGTCGAAAACTATTAAATCGATTAATTGAACAAGGCTATGTCGACGAAACGGATGTAGAAAAAGATATTCATGGGAAGTTGATTCCGAAAAAGCAATGGATTACAGATTCCTTATTTGGAACAATAAATGAGCATCAAATCTTCTTGATTCGTCAGTCCTGGCAACATATTCAATACTTAGAAACCTTAATTTCAGAAATCGAAGAACGGGTGGATCAACTACTTCAAAATTATCAAGAAGAACTACAGTTGTTAATTACCATACCAGGAATAAGTAAAGATACTGCAGCTGTAATTATTGCAGAAATAGGAGTAGAAATGGAACAGTTCCCGACATCTCAACATCTTGCATCATGGGCAGGAGTTTCACCAGGGAATCACGAAAGTGCTGGGAAAAGGAAGAGTACACGTACAGTGAAAGGAAATCCTCATATAAAATCCGCTATGTGTGAAGCAGCGTGGGCTGTTTCAAGAAGTCGAAATCGATGGCTGGCAAACAAATATTGGTCATTAGCAGCACGAAGAGGAAAGAAAAAAGCACTCGTTGCGATCTCGCATCGAATGCTTCGGGTTATTTACTCCATGTTATTAAACAAGGAGCCTTATAAAGAACCCCAAATGTCATAACTTAACCAAAACCAAAAAGTAATATACAAAGTTACCCCACAACAGGTAGCTCTGCTTTCTTATTGGCTTTTTTCGGTCAATTTAAGAATAAACATATTTGATTAATAGTATTCAAAGACCGAAGGGATTAATTATTTTCACAGAAAAAAGCAGGCGTTTTGGGCGTCTGCTTTTTTTAAGATGGTTTTTCAAACGCAACGGTATAATGTGATACATTCTTACAAAAAATGATATTAAATTAATAATAAAATTCACATATCTAATTAAAAAGAATGTATTAGAAATTGTACAGATATTAATAGCCAAATAAGAATTAATTTATGTTACAATGTTTGCGAGATATTATCATTACTAAAATTAAAGAGGCGATATCTATGGCTGAAAATTTAAATCTTTTTACTTCGACACAAGATGTAATTAAAGAAGCATTAAATAAACTGGGTTATGACGAAGCGATGTATGATTTATTAAAAGAACCTCTTCGTATGCTACATGTTCGTATTCCGGTGAAAATGGATGACGGGACTACGAAAGTATTCACTGCATACCGTGCTCAACATAACGACGCTGTTGGACCAACAAAAGGTGGGGTTCGTTTCCACCCAATGGTAAGTGAGGACGAAGTTAAAGCGCTTTCAATGTGGATGACTTTAAAATGCGGTATTGTTGATTTACCTTATGGTGGAGGGAAAGGCGGAATTATTTGTGACCCTCGCCAAATGTCAATGGGTGAACTAGAGCGTTTGAGCCGTGGTTATGTACGTGCGATTAGTCAAATTGTTGGACCAACTAAAGATATCCCTGCTCCAGACGTATTTACGAATGCTCAAATTATGGCTTGGATGATGGATGAATATAGCCGCATGGATGAATTTAATTCACCAGGCTTTATTACAGGTAAACCAATTGTACTTGGTGGATCTCAAGGACGCGATCGAGCAACAGCTGAAGGTGTAACAATTGTTATTCAAGAGGCAGCAAAAAAACGCGGAATCGATATTAAAGGTGCACGCATTGTTATTCAAGGCTTTGGGAATGCAGGAAGTTTCTTAGCGAAATTTATGAGCGATCTTGGTGCAAAAGTAATTGGTATTTCAGATGCTTATGGTGCACTGCACGATCCAAATGGCTTAGATATTGACTACTTGCTTGACCGCCGCGATAGTTTCGGAACTGTAACTACATTATTCGAAAATACAATTACGAATCAGGAATTATTAGAATTAGATTGTGATATTTTAGTGCCAGCTGCAATTGAAAATCAAATTACTGTTGATAATGCTCATGATATTAAAGCTAGTATCGTGGTTGAGGCTGCAAATGGCCCAACAACTGCTGAAGCTACAAAAATTTTAACTGAGCGCGGCATTCTATTAGTGCCTGACGTATTAGCATCTGCTGGTGGTGTAACAGTATCTTATTTTGAATGGGTACAAAACAACCAAGGTTACTACTGGTCAGCAGAAGAAGTTCGCGAAAAACTGTATAAAAAAATGGTAGAAGCTTTTGAAAATGTATACACTACTGCTACAACTCGCAACATTAACATGCGCCTAGCTGCATATATGGTTGGTGTTCGCCGTACAGCTGAAGCATCCCGCTTCCGTGGATGGGTGTAACAGTAGATAAAGCTTCCCTACAATGAGTTCTTTTGATTTATAATTGGACGAAAATTCAAAGTGCAGACAAAGTCAGAATTGATTTTGTTTGCATTCTTTTTTATTGTATAAAACATTTAGAAGTGACTTGTCACAATACTTTGAAAACATTTGTTAAATGGCATAATAACACCAAGCTTCTCAGATGTGAATGAAACACACTGGGCACTTATAGAAATTTGAAGAAGCAGCAAATTCTCATTCATACATTTTGGATGAAGATGGAAACGAATATCTTTATAATAAGGAATAAAATAAGTGACTATTTGAACCGAATCCATTTAAAAAAGAGGGGTGACCTAAACAATAAGTTTGGGTCACCTCTTTTTTATTATCCCTGATTTTTCCTGTAATACCGAGATACCTTTCCAAAAAAACGGTGGTAACCATAAATAACAGTTTTCTTTAAAATCTGATTAAGACTTTCCTAACTGAAGTGAAATCATTTGAAAAAGTGCAAACTTGGCCTCAAATTTTTATGTTTCTTAATTTATGAATAATATTAAGTTTTAAGTATATAAGTAATTAGTCGTTTTTTAAAAATTAAAAATAATATGTTAAAAGATTTATTTTTTAGTAATAAAAGATATTTATATGATAAATATACTTAATTAATAGTACAAAAATAGATTTCATTAGAAGTTATTCTGATTTGTTCAGAATTTGTTCAGACGTTTTATGTAAACTATCAGCGATATCAGTGTAAGAATGAAAGGAGCTTGTTTAATGAAAAAAGATACAGAACTGTATGACAAAATCTTTAAAACTGCAATGGCTACTGCAATGGCGACAAGTGCACTAGCAGTAACAGCACCAGATGTATCAAAAGCAAATACAGATGAAGATGTTTTTAAAGATGTAAAGACAACTTCTGATTACTATGAATATGTAAATGAATTATTTGAACGTGGTTTTGTTAGTGGCTATCCAGATGGTTCTTACAAACCGAATGGTCTACTAACACGAGCACATGCTGCAAAAATTTTAGCGTTAAACTTAGGATTAGATGTAACGACAGATTACCAAATTAGCTTTTCTGATGTGTCAAAAGGTGATTGGTACTACCCTTACATAGCAGCATTACGTGAAAATGGCATTATTGATGGTTTTGAAGACGGAACGTTTAGACCAAATACTCCAATTACCCGCAATCAAATGGCGAAAATATTAGTAAATGGTTATGGGTTACAGCCAACTTCGACAATTACACTACCATTTGAGGATATTTCTTCTTCGCATTGGGCAGCACCTTATATCCAAACATTATTTGACTTAGGAGTTACAATTGGTCAAACAGATACAAGCTACGGCGGCGGTGATACTGTAACACGTGCGAATATGGCAGCTTTTACTATTCGTGCTGAAAAGACTACAAACTATCGTGATAATCGCAAGCCTGATGCAAATGTTATTTCTTCAATTGAAGACAATAAAATAACAATTGATGGGCAAGTTTATTATATTGCGAAAGAGTTACAACCTCTTCTTCATGAACGCAATTTAACAGTTCTAAATGATGCGAATCTAGACTTTGTTAAAATCGGAACAAAGGTAGTGGGTATTAATAACGTTGAACTATTAAACAGTGGTACAGCTGAAAAACCACTAACATTAGATTTAAACGGTGGAACTGTCGAAGCAAATATTACTATTGCAGGCGATTATATAAATCTAGCAAATTCAAACATCACTGGAGATATCACAATAAAAACTGGTGATCAAAAACAAATAGAATTTAATAGCCTCAATTTAAATGGTCGATTAATAGTTGAGGGAGAAGAAAATCGAGAGCAAGATTCGGTTATTAAACTTACTAATACAACTACTGGTGAAATTGTTGTAAATCGTGATAAAACAAAAATTATTACTGACAACTCAACACCGTCTATTAATGTTGGTGGCAACGTTTCTGAAATTGAAGTTGCAGGAAAAATCAATGCTATTAACTTTAATGGCGACCAAGATGTCAAAGTAAATGGGACACTTGAAACGAACGAATTAACGATTGAAACACCAATTGATGTAACGCTTGCTAATAAAACACATATACAGCAAGTAGAGGTACAACAGTACGATGGTACGTTGATTGTTCCGCAAGATACTACTATTGATACACTTGTTAAACCTAAAAATATTTCAACAAGTGAAGCTGTTAAATATCCAACAGGTGGATCACCATCTATTGGTAATGTTACAGATATTTCAGATGTTACTAGACCTTCAACAGGTGGAGGCTCTTCAGGTGGAGGAAGAGATAAAGATAACGATTCTTCCGACAGATTTACTTCAAAAACAATCACAGCAAATAATGTTGTAGATGCAGAAAATGCTGACCCATTAGCTGTTGGGATGGTTGGTACTACAGTTACATCGGACAGTGCAAATGTAGCGATAGCTGAGCTGAAGGACGGCAAAATCAATATTGTTTCAAAAGGTCCTGGGACAGCAATCATTACGGTAAAAGAGGATGCACCTTCCGTAAGAGAAGCGCAAATTATTGTAACTGTAGATTCCAATGGGAATATTACCCATAAGATCAAGCGTCCAGTTGAAGTAGTACAGGATAAAATAAATGCAGAACCAACACCGGCTGCAGAAGATTTACTGAAGCTTTACGATGCAATAGGTCTTAAAGGAATTACAGCTGATAATGTCGACAATGTTACAGCAGCAGTGAAAGCGGCAATTAAGGACAAGGGTAAAGCATTAACAGAAGATGAGTTAAAACTAACAGTCGATGTTGCGTTATTACCTGAATCGATTAAAAAGGATAACCCAAGTCTTCAGCAAGTATCAACGCCACTTGATTTAATTACAGCAGGTCCAAATGGAACTGTATTTGATTGGGTTTCTGCAACACCTGTAGGGGATCATAGTGCAAGCATAAACCTTGAAAATGGAGAAGTAATTCTAGACAATGCTGATAATGTTAGTGATCAAATTAAATTAGGCGTTAAAGCATCTAACGGTACAGCTACAAAGGATGCTTCAATTGATACAGTAATTCTAGGAGCAGAACCACAATTACTAACAGTAAATAATGTGATTGATGCAGAAAATGCTGACCCATTAGCTGTTGGAATGATTGGAACAACTGTTACATCAAGTAATGAAAATGTAGCTACTGCAGAAATAATTGATGGCAAAATCAATATTACGGTAAACGTTGCCGGAACAGCAGTTATTACGGTAAAAGAGGATGCACCTTCTGTAAAAGAAGCACAGATTATTGTGACGATGGATGCAAGAGGTAACATTACTCACACGATTAAACGTCCAATTGAAGTAGTGCAAGATAAAGTAAGCGCAGAACCAGCTCCAACAGCAGAAGATTTACTGAAGCTTTACGAAGCTGTGGATCTTAAAGGAATTACAGCTGATAATGTGGATAATGTTACAGCAGCGGTGAAAGCGGCAATTAAGGACAAGGGTGAAGCATTAACAGAAGATGAGCTAAAACTAACAGTGGATGTTGCGTTATTACCTGAAACGATTAAAAAGGACAACCCAAGTCTTCAGCAAGTATCAACACCACTTGATTTAGTTACATCAGGTCCTAACGGTACAAGCTTTAAATGGAATTCGGCTACAAAAGTCGGAGAACATAATGCAAGCATTGACATTGGTAGTGGAGTAGTTACGCAAGATAGTGCTGATAACAATAATGACCAAATTACTTTAAATGTTACAGCAACAAACGGCTCAGCTACTAAGGATGCAACGATTGATACAACAATTGTAGAAGCGAATAAGCCGTACTTAGTGAGTGCTACTTTAAATGATGTAGATCTAGATGGCGACACTTCAGCGGGAGACAGTATTACCTTTGTCTTTAGTGAGCCAGTAGTGTACTCAGGGACTACAGAAGATCATCAAATTGATGAGCATCTATTTGGTCAAGATTTTGTCTTCGGAATGGGGGACGATGCATATCCAATTAAAGCAACTTGGTCAGATGATAGAACAACATTAACAATGACTATTGGTGGAGATACATCAAGTCCGAATGTATTTAAAGTTGGCTCTGCAATATCCCTAGTAGAAGGTTCAGTAAAAGATGCAAATGGTGGAGAAAGTATTACTAATCCAGTAACACTACAGCTAGAGCCATATGAATACACTATTGTTACTCCAAATTTAACTGGTGATTTCCACTATGTAGATGGAACTATTGTTAGTGAGGCTGCAGAAAAAGTAGCGAGTGCTATTACGGTTTCTCGATATGGTGTACCGGTAGAAGGTGTGGAATTTAGCTATGGTGCTGATGATGTAGCTTCTGGTACTATTGCTTCTGGCACATTTACATTAAAATCAGTAAATGTTACGAAAAATGGCAAAACAGAAAAAGTAACGTTTGCAAATGGAGAAACACTCAATGTAAGTACTACTACTATATTACGTGTGAATGATGGTGCAGAAGTAGCTAACGGTGTTAACCATTCACATGTAGTAAATGGTCTTGTAAAAATAATTACAGTGGATGATTCTGTAACAGATACGATTTCTGTTCCTAAAGTGACCCTAGCTAACCCAGTCATTATTGACGGTCAGAATAAATTGGTATTTTCTGGTGGGTTAGGGGTTACAGCAACTCAAAATGAAGTTTTATTGAAAAATCTAATGGTAACAGGTGGTTTTTCAGGCGCACAAAATGGAGATCGTGGACCAGTTTATATAAGTGGATCAGCAAAAGTTACATTTGAACATGCAACAGTTGATGCCCCAGCTTCGGGTGGTTATGGATATTCAGCGGTTCTATTAAAAAATGCTAATGCAAAACTAGTTATAAAAGATTCAAATATTTCGGTTCATTTTGCAAAAGCTGATAATCCTGCTTATTCTGCATATGGTATACGAGCTGATGCAGCGGGTGCTTCAATAGATATTATTAATTCTACAGTCTCATCAAATGGTGCAAATGGAGGTTCTAGGACTATTCAAACTGCCCAAGGTGCTACTGTAAATATTACTGATAGTAAAATAGATGTGGAAGTAAGTACTTACACTGATGTAGTATATGGAATTCGTCTAGGAGATGGCTCTAGTTTAACACTGAATGGCACAAATGAAATTAGTGTCACAGCTCCAAGTGCAGATGGATTTGGTATCGGAAATAATGTCAACTATTCAAATTTAAACGTTTCGGATACTACTGTATTTGATATAGATGCCGCGGCTTCTGGAAAAAGAAAAGCTCCGTATGAGTTTGATCCTGAATCTTTAGCAGCACTTGATAATGCATGGGCAAAAATTGATGAGAATTTAATTAAAGCTAATAATCCATCATTACAGGAAGTAATGGAGGCTTTAAGTTTACCAACTGATGTAGATGGCGTTTCAGTTTCATGGGCTGCTAATACAGTTGATGGTGCAACAATTAATGCTAATGGTACTGTTATTAGAAGCAACAACGATGATGCAGATGATGTGGTGACATTAACAGCAACACTTACACATAATGGTATGACGAAAACGAAAGATTTCCAAGTTACTATTAAGGAAAATAAAGTACCAACAATTGCTTTAGCAACATTAGTAGATAGTAATTCCGATGGAAAAGCTAGTATGGGTGAAAGTGTTGAGCTGACATTTAGTGAACCATTAACTTTCAGTGAATTATTTATTGGTGATCAAGAATTTAATCTGGAGTCAGGTGTTTGGTCAGAAGATAAAAAGAAGTTAACTGTTACTTTACAAAATGATATTACGACAGCTGATACAGTAACTGTAAAGGTAAATAACTTAGTAGATGCTGCCAACAATTCCATTGATGAAAGTCTAGAAGAATTAATAGTGCCAAGTGCAGTAGAAGCATTCAAAGTTTCTGATGTCACTATTACACAAAATGGTGCTGAGCCTATAACAGTAACACAACAAGGAATTTATAAGTTTTCTGTTGATATAAACCTTACTACAAATGGAGAAGGATTTGCTTTAGATGGAGTATATGTTGCTCAGGTAAGTGGTGGGGTTATGAAGAAAATTGAAACAGGGACTGCCATTGAAAAATATGATACAGTTTTAGAACTTGGTGGAAGCCCTTATACGGTTGTAACTGTAACAGAAAAGGTTGCAAGTGGAAAAGACCCGGTAATGACAAGAAGCATACGCTATCCGGGAAATACGTATAAAGCTGAGATAATTCAGCCAAGTTTAATCCCATCAGAAGGATCAGAGCAAATTGCTTCATTTACAATATCTGATGTAATTGAGCTGACAGGAACAAGTACGCGCAATCAAAGTGTTGCTATTACAGTTGGTGGAGAAGAAATAGAGAAAGTAGTCACTTTATCAAGTGGAATGACGGCTACTGACTTAGCATCAACTATTGCAACAGTGTTTTCCAATGAATTTGAAGGTTTCTCAATTTCAGCGGATGGAGCGGATGTCATCCTTACAGCTAATGAAAAAACTTCGGATGTAGCTATATCTGTACAATTAAAGTAATAAAACAATGAAAAAATTAAAATCATTCCAATGAATATTAGCCTGTTTATCAATTAAATTGATAAACGGGCTTTTAACCTATTTTAAGAAGAATAGTTTTAAATAGAATGGTAAGTACGTATTTATTTTAATATTACTATTTAAAAATAATAATTATTAAGGTAATTCTTTTAGGTATTTTTTTGTGTATTAGGATATTATTGTAATTCTTAATAAGGTGATATTGATTATTTGTATTTTGAAAAAATATACTAAACATTTTGCTAAATATTTAATATATTGTGGACGATAATATATGATATATAAATTTCTATTTGATCTATTTTTTAACATGATTTGACGCACAAAGTGAAAATTTATAAATATGACATGATAAGATACAAAAACTTTTATAGAAGATTTAACCAGATTAATATTGCTAACAATCCATAAGGGAAGCTCGAAAAGTTCAACAACTTAAAAAGAAGGTGAATTGAAAATGAATGTAATTTTAATCGATGATGAAAGATTGGCACTTGATTTATTAACTTCAATGCTAAAAGAAATTACAGAAGTTCCTATCACGATTAAAGGGGCATTTACTAACGTCCAAGATGCGTATACTTTGCTTGAAAAGGTTCATATTGATATTGTTTTTTTAGATATGGAAATGGGTGCTAATCACGGAATAAATGTGGCAAGTGAGTTTCTAAAATTAAATCCTAAAATACAAATTATTTTTATAACTGCCCACGCTCAATTCGCAGTTGATGCTTTTACTGTGGGGGTAACAGACTATCTAATGAAGCCAGTTCATAGAAAAAGACTACAAAAGGCACTTTTAAGGGCAAATGAATCGGTAAGCATTAGTGAAGAATTACAACCTGCAAAACAAGAGGCTGCAATGTATGCACGAACATTTGGAAGTTTTCAATTATTAGATGTCAATCAGCAAACTGTCAAATGGCGTACTAAAAAAGTACGAGAGCTGTTCTTATATTTATGGTTCCATCAGAAAAGACCTATATTAAATGTAGTCATTACAGAAACGCTTTGGCCAGACGTAGAATATGAAAAAGCGGCAACAAACTTACATACAACCATTTATCAGCTTAGAAAGCTGCTTAAACAAAATGGTATTGAAAACCCGATTCAACTTGTCAACAATCATTATCAATTTAATATCCGAATAAACAGCGATTATGATGAAATGTTAACTTTATTAGATCAGCCTTCACATAGTCTGGTGGATATTCAACAAATTTTAAATTTATATAGAGGTGATTTTTTAGAGGAAGAGGAATTGAATTGGGCTACCCAAACACAAATATTTATTAAACAAAGTGTTTTGCACATATTAGAATCATATGCCACAAGTGAAGATAGCACTAATTCACTATTAAAATTAAGTTGTTTGCAAAAAATGCTTGAATTAGATGAGTATAATGAACAATATATGTATTTACTTATGAAGTTTTTAGCAGAGCAAAACAAGAAAATAGAATTTATTCAATTATATGAACATATTAAGGAGAAGCTAGAACGAGATTTAGCCATCCCAATTCCTTATAAAATAAAGCAAGTTTATGAAGAATACATAATTTCGTTAGTATAATTATAAATATAAAATACGAAAAGTAGGTGGGGAAAAATAGTATCTAATTTTCTTCACCTGCTTTTTCGTTTTATGATTGAATAATTTTCTATTATTTGAATATGTCGAATTATAGAATATTATGTTCAGAAATTGTCCAGCTAACTTTTCTAAAATTAATAGTAAAAAAAGTTAGTTGGGAGGCGATTGGAAATGATAAATAAATTGTTAGAAGAACGTTTAATAAATCATGACAATGTCGAAAATTGTTTTTGTATTCAAAAGGTAGAGCTGAATAATAATATAGATGTTTTAGGATTAAAGGCAATTTCTATCGACATTGAAGATAGACAGATTGCAGTTGGTTATATAACTGGGGACATTATTTATTTTGTAAGTTTAGCACCAGGAAAAACAGTTGTTTCCCTGACGGACGGACAAAGTGAAGCTAGCATTATGTTATTGTACATCAGTCGGGCAAAATAGTTGCGGAGGTATCCCCTTATTTAGGAAAAGCGGACGTTGTTCCTGTTTACTATCGGGCTATTTTAGGCCAAACTGCAATTGCTATCGATTTAAAGGGGGCACTAAAAGATTATTTAATAAAACATAATCTAATGAATGAAGAAGACGACATAATGGAAGTGTATTATCAATCAATGCACCCGAACGTTCTACAAGATTCTATTGCAGGAAACTTTATATTAGGCAACCATATAGATGGTTTGCCTCTTACAAATAAACAAGAGTATGCATTAGCTAATCGAATAGCTACTTTGAAATTCTCCAAAATTAATTTACTTCAAAATGGTATGATATCTACATTATCACATCCGTTAACTTTAACTTTTTTGATTACTAATCAACTAGTTAAAGGTGGAGGCAAAATAACATAAAATTAGTGATGTGAGCTTGATTATTGTCTGTTTTCCGTATCAATTCTTTGCTTTTTTCAATCTAAACGTGAGAAAATCCAAATAGAAAGGGGAGGTTTCATGAATTCCTTTACATTTTATAATCCAGTTAAAATTCATTTTGGAAAAGACGCCTTAGAAAAACTGCCAGAGGAGCTGGCACAGTATGGCGATAAAGTGCTGATTGTATATGGTGGAGGCAGCATTAAAAACAACGGAGTATACGATGCTGTAGTAAGCACTCTCAAAAAAGCTGGTAAAACGGTATTTGAACTAAGTGGAGTCGAACCGAATCCGAGAGTTGAAACAGCGCGGAAGGGTATTGAAATTTGTAAAAAAGAATCCATCGATCTTGTTTTAGCAGTAGGCGGTGGTTCTGTTATTGATTGTTCTAAATTAATTGCGGCCGGTGCAAAAGTAGACGAAGATGCATGGAATATTGTTATTAAAAAAACTCAAGTAACTGATGCCTTGCCTTTAGGAACTGTTCTTACCCTAGCTGCAACAGGTTCTGAAATGAATTCAGGCTCTGTAATTTCAAATGAAGAAACAAAAGAAAAATATGGATGGGGACATCCGTTAGTATTTCCGAAGTTTTCAATATTAGATCCATCGTATACATTTAGTGTACCGAAAATTCACACTGTTTACGGCATGGTTGATATTATGTCGCATGTTTTTGAACAGTACTTCCATGACGCAACAAATACACCTATTACAGATGAAATGTGTGAAGGAGTATTGCGTACAGTCATAAATACTGCTCCAAAATTAATTGAAGATCTTGAGAATTATGAGCTGCGTGAAACTATTTTATTAGCAGGAACAATTGGACTTAATGGCTTCTTATCTATAGGTTCTCGCGGGGATTGGGCAACGCATAATATAGAACACTCTGTTTCTGCTGTATACGATATTCCACACGGTGGAGGATTGGCAATTATCTTCCCTAACTGGATGCGTCACAATCTATCAGTTAACCCAGAACGTTTTGCCGGTTTAGCAACACGAGTATTTAACGTAGACCCTAAAGGAAAAACAACTGAACAAGTAGCGTTAGAGGGAATAGAACGGTTGAGAGAATTTTGGACATCAATTGGTGCTCCAAGTCGACTCGCTGATTACGAAATTGATGATTCACAATTAGATATTTTAGTTGAAAAATCAATGGTAAATGGACCTTTCGGTAGATTTAAAACATTACAGGCAGAAGATGTTCGAAAAATATTAGAAATGTCTTTATAATAAATTTCATATGGAATTTTATAAAAAATCGATTTGCTCACTAAATAGTGTGGCAAATCGATTTTTTGTTGAACTGCAAAAACTCTTTATTTCTTTTCATCTGACTGGTTTTTTGTATAAGTTTTTAAATGACGTTCCCATTCAGAAACATCATCTTCTTCATCGAAGGAAATGGTTACCTTAGTCACACCCTTTTGACTCATAATTAGTTCTACAAGGTGGTCACGTACATCGTCTAAATATGCTAGGGAAAGATTTGGATCTGTTTCTGCAACAAGATCAACATGTAAAAATTCCCCTTCTTTTATGACTTCTAATCGTTTGATATCACTTACGTGCGGGTCTTCCATTGCTAAATTACCTATATGAATTAACATTTCTTCATCTGTTTCACCAATAGCACCACGAGCATTATCCAAGAATACACGACCTACAACATAAAACATCATGATTCCGATAATCATTGAAACGATGCCCTCAAGAGCATAAAATCCTGTAAAATGAGCAATAATGATGGCTAAAAATGCTAAAACGTTCCCACTTGTAGCAACTAAATCTTCCATCCATACAAGCTTTGTCGCAGGTTTTGCGCGGTTTAAATAAGGAATTGATTTTGGGAAAGCTAATAGCCCCTTGTGTTCTTGACCAGTTTCATGAAGTACCTCTTTTGCTGCTTTATGTAGAACAGTTGCTTCTAGTACTGTACCAATAAGCAAAACACCAAGAGCAATAAACATTCCTTCTGACTCGGTAGCTGGATGTATAAAATGATGCCAGCCCTCTTTAACTGTTTCGTACGAAAGAATTGCTACTATTAAAACGGCACCTAAACAAACGAGATTGACAACGCGTCCAAAACCATTTGGAAAACGTTTAGTCGGTGCTTTTTTAGATAATGCAGAACCGACAAAAACGAAAAACTGGTTTGCTGCATCCCCTAAAGAATGCATCATTTCTGCGAACATGGCGACATTTCCAGTAAAGAAGTAAGCAACGCCCTTAAGAATTCCTAAGAATAAATTGACAAATGCTGCAACTAGCGAAGGTTTATTCCCACCTTTTAATAATTTAAAAATTTCACCCATTTAAAATCCTCCAATTAACCTAAGTTTTCTATTTCTATTTTTTGTACATAGGGAAGTGAATGCAAAGTTTGGTAAATCGTTAAAGTATCTGTTCGAAATAATGTTGAGAGGCGCATATCGACTTCGTAAAGAAATTGTTCTGATGAAACAGGAATGTCTTTTATGCGGATATTATCAATATGCATTTCATTTTCCTTCATAAAAGCAAGCAGCTTACGAATGTTCTCCTCTTCATCTAGTCGTACTTTTAAGACTAATTCCTTCATTCGTATTCTTTTTGGACCTATTTTCAATAAAAAAGGAGCGATTAACTCAATACCGATTACGACAATCACAACTGTCGCAAAAGCTTCTATATAAAAGCCCGCACCTACCGCAATTCCAATCCCGGCAGCACCCCAAATCATTGCAGCCGTTGTTAATCCAGTTATACTGTCGTTTCCTTTTCGTAAAATTACACCAGCACCTAAAAATCCGATGCCACTGACAATTTGTGCTGCTAAACGAAGAGGATCCATTGTAATATTAATATCGTCACGCGCGGGTGTACTATATGCAGTTTCAATCGAAATAATTGTTAATAAACAACTAAAAGTTGCAATAACTAAACTGGTTTTTAAGCCAACCGGTTTCTTTTTTAATTCTCTTTCGATGCCGATGATTAAACTTAAAGTTGCAGCCACTATAAGTTTTACGATAATTTCGTAAGAGAACGGTTCGCTAAAAATTACATCCAATTACAATCCTCCTTTTTTATCTTGATAACGGTGGGTAATAATGACAAAATAAGAATTAATCTCTTGTTTTATTAATATAGCAAAAATATAAAGAATGGGGTTAGAAAAAATGGATAAACCAGGCATACATCCGTACATACCAATTATCATCGGTGTAATTTCAATTTCATTGTCCGCAATCTTAGTAAAATTGGCGAACGCAGATGCAGGGGTTATTGCTTTTTATAGAATGCTTTTTTCTGTAGTAATTATGAGCCCTATATTCTTTTATAAATATGTACATGAAATTAAAATACTCTCAAAAAGAGATTGGATTTTTTCTTCAATTGCAGGTATTTTTTTAGCATTTCATTTTATATTATGGTTTGAATCATTAAATTACACTTCAGTAGCAAGTTCAACTGTGCTTGTTACTCTCCAGCCATTGTTTGCATTTGTAGGTACATACTTTTTCTTTAAAGAAAAACTATCAGCTAAAACGATTATTTCAGGTGCCGTTGCAATTTTAGGGAGTGTTTTAATTAGTTGGGGAGACTTTAAAATAAGTGGAACTGCATTTTATGGGGATATTCTTGCATTGATTGCATGTGGGTTAGTAACAGGTTATTTACTCTTTGGACAAGATGTACGAAAACGAATTACATTAATTACATATACAATGGTAGTTTATTCAATAAGTACAGTAGTTTTATTTTTTTATGTACTATTAAAAGGAGAATCGTTTGGTCCATATCCTGCGGTAGATTGGATGTGGTTCTTGTTACTTGCGATTATTCCAAATTTATTAGGACATACTTTGTTTAACTGGGCTCTGAAATGGGTAAGTACTAATGTTATTTCAGTCGCGGTATTATTCGAGCCAATTGGTGCTGCCATATTAGCATATTTTATTTTTGCGGAGAATCTAATTGCAACGCAAGTAATTGGCGGAATGATTGTAATAGCAGGGATTATGCTATTTGTTGTTGATTTTAAAATTATAAGTAAGTTTTTTAGAAAAATATCTTGATTTATATTTTAGTGTATAGTATATTATTACTTGTCCTTAAGGACGCGAACAATTTTGAAAAAGATATTTTCAAATAGTGTTGTTGTTTCCTTTTGGATAAGTTATAATAATAAGGTTGCTAAAAAATAGTGATTTTATTCGCTTGACATACTAGTTTTAAATATGTTAAACTTTAAAAGTTGTTGTCGAAAATAACAACTTAAAATGAACCTTGAAAACTGAACAACAAAACGTTAATGAAATAAAGTTTTTAGTAGCTGACCCTCGTCAGTGAACGAAACAAAATTTTGGACATCAAATATGATGCCAGTGTAATTTAGAGCTTTTATCAAATTTTCTTTTATGGAGAGTTTGATCCTGGCTCAGGACGAACGCTGGCGGCGTGCCTAATACATGCAAGTCGAGCGAACTGATGAGAAGCTTGCTTCTTAAGATGTTAGCGGCGGACGGGTGAGTAACACGTGGGCAACCTGCCCTATAGTTGGGGATAACTCCGGGAAACCGGGGCTAATACCGAATGATTCATTTCATCTCCTGATGAAATGCTGAAAGATGGTTCTGCTATCGCTATAGGATGGGCCCGCGGCGCATTAGCTAGTTGGTGAGGTAACGGCTCACCAAGGCGACGATGCGTAGCCGACCTGAGAGGGTGATCGGCCACACTGGGACTGAGACACGGCCCAGACTCCTACGGGAGGCAGCAGTAGGGAATCTTCCACAATGGGCGAAAGCCTGATGGAGCAACGCCGCGTGAGTGAAGAAGGTTTTCGGATCGTAAAACTCTGTTGTAAGGGAAGAACAAGTACAGTAGTAACTGGCTGTACCTTGACGGTACCTTATTAGAAAGCCACGGCTAACTACGTGCCAGCAGCCGCGGTAATACGTAGGTGGCAAGCGTTGTCCGGAATTATTGGGCGTAAAGCGCGCGCAGGCGGTCCTTTAAGTCTGATGTGAAAGCCCACGGCTCAACCGTGGAGGGTCATTGGAAACTGGAGGACTTGAGTGCAGAAGAGGAAAGTGGAATTCCAAGTGTAGCGGTGAAATGCGTAGAGATTTGGAGGAACACCAGTGGCGAAGGCGACTTTCTGGTCTGTAACTGACGCTGAGGCGCGAAAGCGTGGGGAGCAAACAGGATTAGATACCCTGGTAGTCCACGCCGTAAACGATGAGTGCTAAGTGTTAGGGGGTTTCCGCCCCTTAGTGCTGCAGCTAACGCATTAAGCACTCCGCCTGGGGAGTACGGTCGCAAGACTGAAACTCAAAGGAATTGACGGGGGCCCGCACAAGCGGTGGAGCATGTGGTTTAATTCGAAGCAACGCGAAGAACCTTACCAGGTCTTGACATCCCGCTGACCGCTATGGAGACATAGCCTTCCCTTCGGGGACAGCGGTGACAGGTGGTGCATGGTTGTCGTCAGCTCGTGTCGTGAGATGTTGGGTTAAGTCCCGCAACGAGCGCAACCCTTGAGATTAGTTGCCATCATTCAGTTGGGCACTCTAATCTGACTGCCGGTGATAAACCGGAGGAAGGTGGGGATGACGTCAAATCATCATGCCCCTTATGACCTGGGCTACACACGTGCTACAATGGACGGTACAAACGGTTGCCAACCCGCGAGGGGGAGCCAATCCGATAAAACCGTTCTCAGTTCGGATTGTAGGCTGCAACTCGCCTACATGAAGCTGGAATCGCTAGTAATCGCGGATCAGCATGCCGCGGTGAATACGTTCCCGGGCCTTGTACACACCGCCCGTCACACCACGAGAGTTTGTAACACCCGAAGTCGGTGAGGTAACCTTTAGGAGCCAGCCGCCGAAGGTGGGACAGATGATTGGGGTGAAGTCGTAACAAGGTAGCCGTATCGGAAGGTGCGGCTGGATCACCTCCTTTCTAAGGATTTGTCGAAAAGCGGAAAACACCGCTTAGCTAAGGTAGCGGATTGGAGCGACTGAGTCGAAAACCTGTTTTCGAACGAAGGCGCGAAATCAGCGTACGAGCTGGTGTTTGAAGCTAGACAATACGGAATGATTAAGCTTGGCTTAATCAACATTAACGTTTTGTGTTCAGTTTTGAAGAGTTCATATAAATGAATTATCTTCAATTTAGTAATTTGTTCTTTGAAAACTGGATAAAACGACATTGAAACAAACAAAGTTCAAGAAATTTATTGTAAGTTCTTAAGTCTTTTCTTTATAGAAAAGCTGTAACTAACTTCAAGGGTTTCGAGACACGAGCAGTACAAGGAAATGAACGAGTGAGGACCGGAGCGTACCTATGTACGTGAGGATTCGAACGAGTGAAATTGACGAAAGTATATGATGTGTATCGGAAGCCGCAATTAGGTTAAGTTATGAAGGGCGCACGGTGAATGCCTTGGCACTAGGAGCCGATGAAGGACGGCACTAACACCGATATGCTTCGGGGAGCTGTAAGTAAGCTTTGATCCGGAGATTTCCGAATGGGGGAACCCACTGTTCGTAATGGAACAGTATCTTGACGTGAATTCATAGCGTCATGAAGGCATACCCAGGGAACTGAAACATCTAAGTACCTGGAGGAAGAGAAAGAAATTATTCGATTCCCTAAGTAGCGGCGAGCGAAACGGGAAGAGCCCAAACCAAGAGGCTTGCCTCTTGGGGTTGTAGGACACTCAATACAAGAGTTACAAAAGAATGAATTAGGCGAAGCGATCTGGAAAGGTCCGCCAGAGCAGGTAAAAGCCCTGTAGTCGAAAGTTCATTCCCTCTTGAGTGTATCCTGAGTACGGCGGAACACGTGAAATTCCGTCGGAATCCGGGAGGACCATCTCCCAAGGCTAAATACTCCCTAGTGACCGATAGTGAACCAGTACCGTGAGGGAAAGGTGAAAAGCACCCCGGGAGGGGAGTGAAATAGAACCTGAAACCGTGTGCCTACAAGTAGTTAGAGCCCGTTAATGGGTGATAGCGTGCCTTTTGTAGAATGAACCGGCGAGTTACGATTACGTGCAAGGTTAAGTTGTAGAAGACGGAGCCGCAGCGAAAGCGAGTCTGAATAGGGCGAATGAGTACGTGGTCGTAGACCCGAAACCAGGTGATCTACCCATGTCCAGGGTGAAGGTGAGGTAACACTCACTGGAGGCCCGAACCCACGCACGTTGAAAAGTGCGGGGATGAGGTGTGGGTAGCGGAGAAATTCCAATCGAACTTGGAGATAGCTGGTTCTCTCCGAAATAGCTTTAGGGCTAGCCTCGTGATTAAGAATACTGGAGGTAGAGCACTGTTTGGACTAGGGGGGCATCTCGCTTTACCGAATTCAGACAAACTCCGAATGCCAGATATTTATACACGGGAGTCAGACTGCGAGTGATAAGATCCGTAGTCAAAAGGGAAACAGCCCAGACCACCAGCTAAGGTCCCAAAGTAATCGTTAAGTGGAAAAGGATGTGGCGTTGCTTAGACAACCAGGATGTTGGCTTAGAAGCAGCCATCATTTAAAGAGTGCGTAATAGCTCACTGGTCGAGTGACGCTGCGCCGAAAATGTATCGGGGCTAAACGATTCACCGAAGCTGTGGATGTGCATCTTGATGCACGTGGTAGGAGAGCGTTCTAAGTGCGTTGAAGTCAGACCGGAAGGACTGGTGGAGCGCTTAGAAGTGAGAATGCCGGTATGAGTAGCGAAAGATGGGTGAGAATCCCATCCACCGTATGACTAAGGTTTCCTGAGGAAGGCTCGTCCGCTCAGGGTTAGTCGGGACCTAAGTCGAGGCCGACAGGCGTAGACGATGGACAACAGGTTGATATTCCTGTACCACCTCCCCGCCGTTTGAGTAATGGGGGGACGCAGTAGGATAGGGTAAGCGCGCTGTTGGTTATGCGCGCCCAAGCAGTAAGGCGTGGAAGTAGGCAAATCCGCTTCCTAATACGCCAAGCTGTGATGGGGAGTTCGTATGAGCGAAGTACCTGATTTCACGCTGCCAAGAAAAGCCTCTAGCGAGGCGGGAGGTGCCCGTACCGCAAACCGACACAGGTAGTCGAGGAGAGAATCCTAAGGTGTGCGAGAGAACTCTCGTTAAGGAACTCGGCAAAATGACCCCGTAACTTCGGGAGAAGGGGTGCTCTCGTGAGAGAGCCGCAGTGAATAGGCCCAGGCGACTGTTTAGCAAAAACACAGGTCTCTGCAAAACCGTAAGGTGACGTATAGGGGCTGACGCCTGCCCGGTGCTGGAAGGTTAAGAGGAGGGGTTAGTGGCATCACGAAGCTCTGAATTGAAGCCCCAGTAAACGGCGGCCGTAACTATAACGGTCCTAAGGTAGCGAAATTCCTTGTCGGGTAAGTTCCGACCCGCACGAAAGGCGTAACGATCTGGGCACTGTCTCAACGAGAGACTCGGTGAAATTATAGTACCTGTGAAGATGCAGGTTACCCGCGACAGGACGGAAAGACCCCGTGGAGCTTTACTGTAGCTTGATATTGAATTTTGGCACAACTTGTACAGGATAGGTAGGAGCCAGAGAACTCGGAGCGCCAGCTTCGAGGGAGGCGTCGGTGGGATACTACCCTGGTTGTGTTGAAATTCTAACCCATACCCCTTAGCGGGGTAGGAGACAGTGTCAGGTGGACAGTTTGACTGGGGCGGTCGCCTCCTAAAAGGTAACGGAGGCGCCCAAAGGTTCCCTCAGAATGGTTGGAAATCATTCGTAGAGTGTAAAGGCACAAGGGAGCTTGACTGCGAGACCTACAAGTCGAGCAGGGTCGAAAGACGGGCTTAGTGATCCGGTGGTTCCGCATGGAAGGGCCATCGCTCAACGGATAAAAGCTACCCCGGGGATAACAGGCTTATCTCCCCCAAGAGTCCACATCGACGGGGAGGTTTGGCACCTCGATGTCGGCTCATCGCATCCTGGGGCTGTAGTCGGTCCCAAGGGTTGGGCTGTTCGCCCATTAAAGCGGTACGCGAGCTGGGTTCAGAACGTCGTGAGACAGTTCGGTCCCTATCCGTCGTGGGCGTAGGAAATTTGAGAGGAGCTGTCCTTAGTACGAGAGGACCGGGATGGACACACCGCTGGTGTACCAGTTGTCTTGCCAAAGGCATCGCTGGGTAGCTATGTGTGGACGGGATAAGTGCTGAAAGCATCTAAGCATGAAGCCCCCCTCAAGATGAGATTTCCCATTACGCAAGTAAGTAAGATCCCTCAAAGACGATGAGGTAGATAGGTTCGAGGTGGAAGTGTGGCGACACATGGAGCTGACGAATACTAATCGATCGAGGACTTAACCAAACAATTGAACGCATTCAATGTCTTTATCCAGTTTTGAGAGAATGAAAAACTCTCACTATACATAGCCCAGGAGGATTAGCTCAGCTGGGAGAGCACCTGCCTTACAAGCAGGGGGTCGGCGGTTCGAGCCCGTCATCCTCCACCATAAAGCCGGTGTAGCTCAATTGGTAGAGCAACTGACTTGTAATCAGTAGGTTGAGGGTTCAAGTCCTTTCGCCGGCACCATTTTTCGAGCCATTAGCTCAGTGGTAGAGCATCTGACTTTTAATCAGAGGGTCGAAGGTTCAAGTCCTTCATGGCTCACCAGTTTTAATAAAATATGCGGGTGTGGCGGAATTGGCAGACGCACTAGACTTAGGATCTAGCGCCGCAAGGCGTGGGGGTTCGACTCCCTTCACCCGCATCTAAAAGATAAGCACATGCGGAAGTAGTTCAGTGGTAGAACACCACCTTGCCAAGGTGGGGGTCGCGGGTTCGAACCCCGTCTTCCGCTCCAAATGTGCCGGGGTGGCGGAACTGGCAGACGCACAGGACTTAAAATCCTGCGGTAGGTGACTACCGTACCGGTTCGATTCCGGTCCTCGGCACCATTATAAAAATCATGTCAAGATGTAGCGCCTGTAGCTCAATTGGATAGAGCGTCTGACTACGGATCAGAAGGTTGTGGGTTCGACTCCTGCCAGGCGCGCCAAAAGATACGGGAAGTAGCTCAGCTTGGTAGAGCACTTGGTTTGGGACCAAGGGGTCGCAGGTTCGAATCCTGTCTTCCCGACCATAGAATAAAGTGAACTTTTAATAATAATTATGGGGCCTTAGCTCAGCTGGGAGAGCGCCTGCCTTGCACGCAGGAGGTCAGCGGTTCGATCCCGCTAGGCTCCACCAACCATAATAAGGATCCCGGCGGCGTAGCTCAGCTGGCTAGAGCGTACGGTTCATACCCGTAAGGTCGGGGGTTCGATCCCCTCTGCCGCCATCTTTAAAGGACCTTTAGCTCAGTTGGTTAGAGCAGACGGCTCATAACCGTCCGGTCGCAGGTTCGAGTCCTGCAAGGTCCACCATTAGAATAATAAAACGGAGGAATACCCAAGTCCGGCTGAAGGGATCGGTCTTGAAAACCGACAGGCGGGTTAAACCGCGCGGGGGTTCGAATCCCTCTTCCTCCGCCATTTATTTAATCTAATAATTACTATCATTTATATTATCGCGGGGTGGAGCAGTTCGGTAGCTCGTCGGGCTCATAACCCGAAGGTCACAGGTTCAAATCCTGTCCCCGCAACCAAAAGGTCCCGTGGTGTAGCGGTTAACATGCCTGCCTGTCACGCAGGAGATCGCCGGTTCGATCCCGGTCGGGACCGCCATTTTTAAAATGGGTCGATAGCTCAGTTGGTAGAGCATTTGACTGAAGCTCAAAGTGTCGGCGGTTCGATTCCGTCTCGACCCACCATTAACGCGGGTGTAGTTTAATGGTAAAACCTCAGCCTTCCAAGCTGATGTCGTGGGTTCGATTCCCATCACCCGCTCCAATAGGGGCCTATAGCTCAGCTGGTTAGAGCGCACGCCTGATAAGCGTGAGGTCGATGGTTCAAGTCCATTTAGGCCCACCATAACAATATTCCGAAGTAGCTCAGTGGTAGAGCAATCGGCTGTTAACCGATCGGTCGTAGGTTCGAGTCCTACCTTCGGAGCCATATGGGGAAGTACTCAAGAGGCTGAAGAGGCGCCCCTGCTAAGGGTGTAGGTCGGGTAACCGGCGCGAGGGTTCAAATCCCTCCTTCTCCGCCATACATAGTTTTTGTGCGTTTGGCCCGTTGGTCAAGTGGTTAAGACACCGCCCTTTCACGGCGGTAACACGGGTTCGAATCCCGTACGGGTCATATTTTTTTGAAAATAAATTTTAAAAAAAGCTTGAATTATAGACCAAATATGGTATTATAAATCTTGTCCTTAAATAAAATAGTCTAGTGATGATGGCAAAGAGGTCACACCCGTTCCCATACCGAACACGGAAGTTAAGCTCTTTAGCGCCGATGGTAGTTGGGGGCTTCCCCCTGTGAGAGTAGGACGTTGCTAGGCATATAGCCCAGGAGGATTAGCTCAGCTGGGAGAGCACCTGCCTTACAAGCAGGGGGTCGGCGGTTCGAGCCCGTCATCCTCCACCATAAAGCCGGTGTAGCTCAATTGGTAGAGCAACTGACTTGTAATCAGTAGGTTGAGGGTTCAAGTCCTTTCGCCGGCACCATTTTTCGAGCCATTAGCTCAGTGGTAGAGCATCTGACTTTTAATCAGAGGGTCGAAGGTTCAAGTCCTTCATGGCTCACCAGTTTTAATAAAATATGCGGGTGTGGCGGAATTGGCAGACGCACTAGACTTAGGATCTAGCGCCGCAAGGCGTGGGGGTTCGACTCCCTTCACCCGCATCTAAAAGATAAGCACATGCGGAAGTAGTTCAGTGGTAGAACACCACCTTGCCAAGGTGGGGGTCGCGGGTTCGAACCCCGTCTTCCGCTCCAAATGTGCCGGGGTGGCGGAACTGGCAGACGCACAGGACTTAAAATCCTGCGGTAGGTGACTACCGTACCGGTTCGATTCCGGTCCTCGGCACCATTATAAAAATCATGTCAAGATGTAGCGCCTGTAGCTCAATTGGATAGAGCGTCTGACTACGGATCAGAAGGTTGTGGGTTCGACTCCTGCCAGGCGCGCCAAAAGATACGGGAAGTAGCTCAGCTTGGTAGAGCACTTGGTTTGGGACCAAGGGGTCGCAGGTTCGAATCCTGTCTTCCCGACCATAGAATAAAGTGAACTTTTAATAATAATTATGGGGCCTTAGCTCAGCTGGGAGAGCGCCTGCCTTGCACGCAGGAGGTCAGCGGTTCGATCCCGCTAGGCTCCACCAACCATAATAAGGATCCCGGCGGCGTAGCTCAGCTGGCTAGAGCGTACGGTTCATACCCGTAAGGTCGGGGGTTCGATCCCCTCTGCCGCCATCTTTAAAGGACCTTTAGCTCAGTTGGTTAGAGCAGACGGCTCATAACCGTCCGGTCGCAGGTTCGAGTCCTGCAAGGTCCACCATTAGAATAATAAAACGGAGGAATACCCAAGTCCGGCTGAAGGGATCGGTCTTGAAAACCGACAGGCGGGTTAAACCGCGCGGGGGTTCGAATCCCTCTTCCTCCGCCATTTATTTAATCTAATAATTACTATCATTTATATTATCGCGGGGTGGAGCAGTTCGGTAGCTCGTCGGGCTCATAACCCGAAGGTCACAGGTTCAAATCCTGTCCCCGCAACCAAAAGGTCCCGTGGTGTAGCGGTTAACATGCCTGCCTGTCACGCAGGAGATCGCCGGTTCGATCCCGGTCGGGACCGCCATTTTTAAAATGGGTCGATAGCTCAGTTGGTAGAGCATTTGACTGAAGCTCAAAGTGTCGGCGGTTCGATTCCGTCTCGACCCACCATTAACGCGGGTGTAGTTTAATGGTAAAACCTCAGCCTTCCAAGCTGATGTCGTGGGTTCGATTCCCATCACCCGCTCCAATAGGGGCCTATAGCTCAGCTGGTTAGAGCGCACGCCTGATAAGCGTGAGGTCGATGGTTCAAGTCCATTTAGGCCCACCATAACAATATTCCGAAGTAGCTCAGTGGTAGAGCAATCGGCTGTTAACCGATCGGTCGTAGGTTCGAGTCCTACCTTCGGAGCCATATGGGGAAGTACTCAAGAGGCTGAAGAGGCGCCCCTGCTAAGGGTGTAGGTCGGGTAACCGGCGCGAGGGTTCAAATCCCTCCTTCTCCGCCATACATAGTTTTTGTGCGTTTGGCCCGTTGGTCAAGTGGTTAAGACACCGCCCTTTCACGGCGGTAACACGGGTTCGAATCCCGTACGGGTCATCAAAAAACACTCTCAAGATATTAAATATCTTGAGAGTGTTTTTTTTTTGAAGAATAAGAGAAAAGCAAGATGTATCCCTATACCTGATTACCAATGGGGTATAGATATAACGGCGTTTTTTAATAAATATAGTTTTTCACACCATGACTTTTAAATGCTTATTTGGATTCGATAATTATGAACACGCTGCGTTTCTTTCCCCCATGTAAGACGACAATGTTTTTTCAAAGATATCAAAATAGATAATATATTGTCCTTCTCTTATTTCTTTGTTTCTTTAAGTCCAGGTAAATTTATGTTAGAATTCATATTTCACTTAACTCCTATCTTAATCTTTTGCCACAGCAACTTTAGTAAAATATATTTAGAGATTTTTTTATTGTAAAATTGTTTAATCTACCGAATTATTTACTATGGACCGTTTTTAATACATGTCTTATCATAAATAGCTTTGTATTTAATTATTCAAATGGATTTGTGTAAGAGTTTAACTAAGGTAATAAAACGAAACGCTTTTGGCTTTTAGAAGTTTCAAGCGTTTCCGTGCAAAATTACTATTAACACATCACTATGAAAATATTGAAAACGTTATTGGATAGGGGTGGGAAATGATGTCAGCCCCGCCTATTGACAAAGAGTCTAAAAAACTTAATTTGTACAAAATATAAATTTAAAAAGATTTTTAATCCTCTTTAATAAACTATTATGATACGTTTCATCACTAAAGAGAATTAAATTAGCTTTTTGATATTACTGTATTTCAGAATTTATGCAGTTTTCAATTTTTCTACGTTTGAAAAAACTAATTTAAGCAAAAATTAATGATACGTAGAAGGAGGAAATGACATGAATCAATCACAAATCGAACAATTGAAAAACCAATTATTAGAAGAATTAAAGGACTTAAAAGAGGGAATAGAAACACATGATGATATAGACCGAACTGAATTATCGAATTATGATAATCACCCAGGAGACAATGCTTCTGATTTAACTATCCAGCTAACAGAATATGCAATGGATGACTATAAACAAGAAAGTATAGATAAAATAGAAGCAGCATTAAAGGCAATTGACGATGGGACATATGGTAAATGCAAGGTTTGTCATAAGGAAATATCTTTTGAAAGACTAGAGGCTGTGCCGTCTACATTAACTTGTAAAGAGCATAGCCAGGAGAAAATTGATATGGAAACAAGACCTGTAGAAGAGGTAATCATGGATGAGCTAACACATAAATCTTTAAAAACAGTAGATTTCGAAGATGGTTCTGGAGAATTTCCTTCTTCAGATAGTCCACAAGATGTACCACAAGAGATTATTCATCAAAATAACCAAGAAACATCAATTCGTGATCGGCTACAATAATTAACCGGAAAACTGATATTTAAATAAATATGGAATCTATCTGCCAAATTTTATACAATGTATAAAAGACTTAAATGGTGGTGGATACATGCAGATTATTGATTTACATTGTGATGTATTGGAAAAATTAACTCGATTGGAAAATGTAGATTTTCGAAATGATAGTAGGCTCGATGCCAATTTAAACAACTTAAAGGCCGGTAATGTAAAAGTTCAAGTATTTGCAATTTTTATTCATCCAAGTGTTCCACAAGAACGAAAATTTTTAGAAGCTGCACGTCAAATTGAAGCCTTTCATACAAAAGTTTTAAGTGAACCTGAAATGATTCATATAACGGAATGGAATCAAATTAATGACCTAGAGGATGGACAAATTGGTGCTGTATTAAGTTTGGAAGGCTGTGATTGTATTGGGGACGATCTTGAAAAACTTCGAGTGATTTTAGATGCAGGTGTTAAATTAGTCGGTTTAACATGGAATTACGAAAATGAAGTCGCTTATGGAACATTAGAAGATAGCTCAAAAGGGTTAAAGCCATTTGCTAAAGATGTTATCGATTTATTGAATGAACGTAATATTATTATCGATGTAGCTCATCTAAATGAAAAGGGATTTTATGACTTGCTGCCATTATCAAAATATATTTTAGCTAGTCATTGTAATGCAAGAACATTATGTGATCATCCACGAAACTTAACGGATGACCAAGTAAAACAATTAGTTAACCATGGGGGAAGAATCCACGTCGTATTTTATCCGCCATTTATTCAAAAAGGAGAAGACCATGCTACAATAGAAACGTTAGTAAAACATGTAGAGCATTTATCAAATCTTGTAGGGATAGAGAATATTGGATTTGGCTCCGATTTTGATGGAATTGAGCCATTGTTTGTAGAGAAATTATCAAATGCATCTGAATTTCCAAACTTTATTCAAGCTTTATTAGAAAAATTTACTGAAGATGAAGTTAATTTATTGGCTTATTCAGGTTTAGTTAATTTTGTATCTACTATTGAAGGGCGCAAAATGTAATAATTTTGCGCTTTTTATTATGGAGAGTTTTGTTATTTTTACATATAAAAAATCTAAGGGAATAAGTGATATCGATATTGTAAGTGAGAAAAAAGTGATATGATAGAAATGATAATAAATAATTCGATGTTAGTTATTCAATAATAGTTGTTATAGGTAGCAGAATTATATTTCTGCTATTTTTATGCGAATTATTGATTTTTTGACGGAGGGAAGTTTCATGCATCAGAAGTGGTTACAGACCACTGAAGTAGAAGTGGGAACAGTTAACTCAAAATTATCCTTCTATATAGAAACGATTGAAGTTAACCGATTATCTGCGTTAGCATTTTTTGCAGCAGGTGAAAAACAATATAAAGGACAACGATTTTTCTGGCAAAATCGTGAAAAGACGTTTACTTTAGTAGGTCTTGGTCATGCCTACGTTATTGAAAATAATGCGAATAACAATCGCTTTGACCTTGTTGAAGAAGAGTGGAAAGAACTTACGAAAAATATCGTAAAGGAAGAGAGTGAACCACAACCTATACTTTTTGGTGGATTTACTTTCGATCCGGAAAATGACAAAAAAGATGTATGGAGAGATTTTCCTCAAAGCTTTTTTGCAGTAGCTACTTTTCAGCTTGTCATCCGGAATGATAATGCATATGTAAGCATTCATTTAGTGACAGATAAGGAAGATAGCTTAGAGGAATTTGAGGCATTACGCCAAGAACGAGATCATTTAATTCATGCAGCTCAAGTAAGAGAAGTAAAAATGTATGAAAAACCAGCAATGGCAAATTATCTTGAGCTTTATAAGGAAGACTATTTAAATTCAATTAATGAAGTTACAAGTTTAATTAAACAAAACAAGGCAGAAAAAGTTGTTATTGCTAGAGCTCTTGAAATGGCATTTAGTGATACTTTAACATCTCCACAAGTGTTATCACATGTAATCAATGAACAACCCGAGAGCTATTTATTTGGTTTAGAACGTGATGACCTTTTATTCTTTGGCGCCTCACCAGAACGATTAGTAAAAGTAGAGGATGGGAATGCTTTTTCATCTTGTGTAGCAGGATCCATAAAGCGTGGTAAAACTGCAGAAGAAGATAAAATGCTTGGACAAAGCTTATTAAACGATGCCAAAAATTTAGGTGAGCATCGATATGTAGTTGAGATGATTGCGGAAACGTTTGCAAAGAATTGCCTTGATTACAAAGTGCCTAAAAACCCAAAATTATTAAAAATACGTGATATCCAACATCTCTATACACCTGTTGAGGGAAAATTAACGCCAGATGCAACAATTTTGCAACTGGTGAAGCACTTACATCCCACGCCTGCTTTAGGCGGAGTCCCTCGCAAGGAAGCATTAGCTGTTATTCGTAGATACGAATCGATGAATCGTGGATTGTATGCAGCTCCGTTAGGATGGATTGATGCAGAGGGAAATGGTGAATTTGCTGTAGCTATTCGATCTGCTGTGCAAATTAATAATAAGGCATTTTTATACGCAGGCGGTGGGATTGTAGCTGATTCGGAGCCAACTTCTGAATATGAGGAAACGTTAGTGAAATTCCGTCCAATGCTGCGCGCTTTAGGAGGACAATTGAATGAATGAACGTGAAATTTTAACGAGATATGTATATCAAGTTGTAGCATCTTTAGTTCAAAATGGTGTTGAAGATATTGTAATTAGTCCTGGTTCTCGCTCGACGCCGCTAGCATATGCGTTTGCTTCAACAAAAAATCTTAATGTTTATAGACAAGTAGATGAACGTTCAGCAGCATTCTTTGCATTAGGTATAGCAAAAGCTAAAGCAAAACCAGTTGTACTCTTATGTACTTCTGGTACCGCTGCAGCAAACTATTTCCCTGCAATCGTAGAAGCAAAATATGCTCGAGTACCCTTAGTTGTTATAACAGCGGATCGTCCTCATGAATTACGTGAGGTTGGTGCACCTCAAGCTATTAATCAAATAAGGCTTTATGGGGAACAGGTTAAATGGACTGCGGAGTTTCCGATTCCGGATGGGGCAAAGCAAACATTGCCATATATTGAACGTCATATTGCACGTGGAGTTAATATTGCCACTACTGCTCCATTTGGTCCTGTTCATTTTAATGTTCCGTTTCGAGAACCATTGCTTATTGATTTTCAAGAAGAGCTTCCAGCACAAACCTTTCATAGCAGCTTTATTGGCATAATAGCTCCGTCAGAACAGGCAAAAGATGTACTTGCAACGGCTATTAATCAAACTAAAAGAGGGTTTATTATTGTCGGTGAACTAGCGCTTGGGTCAGACTTAAAGCAAATTTGGTCATTTATCCGCAAATTAAAATGGCCTGTTCTTGTTGAAAGCTTATCAAATCTTAGAACTAATGTACCTGAGGATTGCGCACCTTATATAATTTCTACATACGATGCATTGTTAAAAAACAGTAACTTTAAAGAAAAAGTCGTAGCTGATACTGTAATTCGCTTTGGAGCCCAACCGGTATCAAAATTTTTAACAATATTTTTAACAGAATCGCTGCCTAGTAATTATATAGTCATTGACGAAGATCCAATGTTCCGAGATTCAAGTGCAGTTTCAACTCATTTTATTCACGCCAATGTAGGCAACTGGTTAAATGAATTGAACATTGATAGCAGTAATTTTGATAAAGATTATTTAAATAAATGGCGTAATAGCGAAGAGGTAGCGGTGAAGCATATTAAGGAATATGCTGAAATTGAATCAGATGAAGGTGCCGTTGTTCGATATTTGCTAGAGAACTTACCGAACGAAAGTGATCTTTTTGTAAGCAGCAGTATGCCAATTCGTGATATTGATACTTTTTTATTGCCAACATCTAAAGATATTCAAATCTTTGCAAATCGAGGTGCAAATGGCATCGATGGTGTTATGTCAACGGCAATTGGCTTTAGTCAAGGAAGGAAAGAACGGGAGCTTTTCCTATTAATTGGCGACTTAGCATTTTTACATGATGTGAATGCACTTATTACAACTCGTTATCAGCCATGTAAAATTACTGTAATTGTATTAAATAATGATGGGGGAGGCATTTTCTCTTATCTATCACAATCAACAGTAAAAGAGTATTATGAGGATTTATTTGGAACACCAACATCATTACAGTTTGAAGCAGTAGCGAATATGTACAATATGGAATATGTTCGAATTCAAGAGTTCAATGAATTGAATCAATTATTCAACAAAGAAAATGAAAATCCATTGCGTTTAATTGAAATATTTACAGACCGTCAAAAAAATGTGATTGCCCATCGTAATCTTTGGCAACGAATTCATACGGAGTTGGAATAATGATATTATCTGTCAATGGAATAAAAGTACATGTTCGAATATGGAATAAAGCTGCAGAACAGACAATTGTCATGCTTCACGGATTTACAGGAACTGTTGGGACATGGGAGCAGGTTGCTTCATACTTGCCCAATATTCGAATCATTGCTATTGATTTAATCGGTCATGGACAAACTGAGGCTCCTGAGGATGTTTCGAGCTACACAATGCAGGCGCAAATAAAGTTATTAGAGCAAACCTTTATTCAATTAGATTTAGAACAATTTGTACTGCTGGGCTACTCAATGGGAGGACGTGTGGCATTATTTTATACTGTTGCGTATCCAAAACGAGTAAAACAATTGATTTTGGAAAGTGCTTCTCCCGGTTTAAAAACAGAGGAAGAACGGGCTGCTAGAAGAATGTCTGATGAAGCACTTGCAAATAAAATTGAACAACAAGGCATCAAAGCTTTTGTAGAAACGTGGGAAAACATTGCTCTATTTGCTACTCAAAAAACTTTACCTGCCCCTATTCAACAAGCTGTAAGGGAAGAAAGATTAGCACAAACAGAAATTGGACTAGCTAATAGTCTACGTGGAATGGGAACAGGGGCACAAGACGAGCTTTGGTCTCAACTTAACAACATCGACTTACCAGTTACTTTAATAACCGGTTCATTGGATGGGAAATTTTGTTTTATCGCACAAAAAATGATTGAAGAATTGCCAAATGGAGAACATGTACTAGTCGAAAATACAGGACATGCAATTCATGTGGAAAATCCTAAGCAATTTGCTACAATAGTAGAGGACGCTTTAAAAAGAAATAAGGGGGTAATTCAATGACGCGTGAATGGACAACTTTACATACTTACGAAGATATTAAGTATGAGTTCTATAATGGAATTGCAAAAATTACGATTAACCGTCCAGAAGTTCGCAATGCATTTCGACCTAAAACAGTTGAGGAAATGATTGATGCATTTTCGCGAGCAAGAGATGATAAAAATGTAGGAGTAATTATCCTAACAGGAGAAGGTGAAATGGCCTTCTGTTCAGGCGGCGACCAAAAAGTACGCGGCCATGGTGGTTATGTTGGCGATGATAACATCCCACGTCTAAACGTATTAGACTTACAGCGTTTAATTCGTGTTATTCCAAAACCAGTTGTTGCAATGGTAGCTGGATATGCAATTGGTGGTGGACATGTATTACATGTAGTATGTGACTTAACAATTGCGGCGGAAAATGCTCGCTTCGGTCAAACAGGACCAAAAGTAGGTTCCTTCGATGCTGGATATGGTTCAGGTTATTTAGCACGTATCGTTGGCCACAAGAAAGCTCGTGAAATTTGGTACTTATGCCGTCAATACGATGCACAGCAAGCTCTTGAAATGGGTCTAGTTAACACTGTAGTACCTTTAGAACAATTAGAAGACGAAACAGTAAAATGGTGTGAAGAAATGCTTGAAATGTCGCCAACTGCTCTTCGCTTCCTAAAAGCAGCAATGAATGCGGATACAGATGGTTTAGCAGGACTTCAACAAATGGCTGGAGACGCTACACTTCTTTACTACACAACTGATGAAGCAAAAGAAGGCCGAGATGCATTTAAAGAAAAACGCAAGCCAGACTTTGGTCAATTCCCAAGATTCCCTTAATGCAAGGGCATTAAGCTTTTCAAAAGTTTAGTTTTTATTTAAAAGGAGGGGGTTAGAAAAATAAATTTCTAATCTCCTCTTTTTTATATATTTTTTTGAAGACTATAGGTGATAGCGTTAAAATAGTACTATTGCAAGTAGTAGTAGGAGGAAGAAAAATGTATCCTAACTGGATTTTACAACGTGCACGTTTAACGCCAACACGTATTGCACTTAAATTTGAACACGAATCATGGACTTTTGAGCAAATTAGAGATATCTCTGTAAAAAGAGCTCAGCAGCTTATTGCTTTAGGGATTAAACGAAAAGAGCGAGTTGCGATATTAGGACCTAATCATCCACAATCTGTTTTTATGATGTATGCTTGTATGCATTTGCAATGTGAGATGGTGATGCTTAATCGTAAATTATCAAAAGGTGAGCTGCAGTACCAAATACAAGATTCGGAAGTATCTGTTGTGTTAGTTGACGATGAAGATCTTGAATTACTTCCAGAACAAACAACATTCCTTTTATTTTCAGATGTAGAGAAAATTAAGGTGCAGGAAATATCCATTAATGAAGAATGGTCTTTAGAACAAACAACATCGATTATGTATACATCGGGAACAACTGGTTTTCCAAAAGGGGTTCGACAAACAGTTGGAAACCATCAAGCAAGCGCCCTATCATCCGTTTTAAATATCGGATTATCAGAAGATGATGTTTGGCTGTGCGCTGTTCCATTATTTCACATTAGTGGTTTCTCAATTTTAGTACGTTCATTGCTATATGGGAATCAAGTAAAGCTATATAAAAAGTTTGATAAAGAAGAGGCTATTCATGATATAGCTTATGGTGAAGTAACGCATATGTCAGTTGTTGCTTTCACATTAGAGAGAATTTTACATGGATTAGAGGAGCAAAACTTAAAAGCTTCTCCAAGGTTTAAAATCATACTTGCTGGAGGAGGCCCTGTGCCAGTAAATTATCTTGAGAGGGCAAAACGTCTCGGGTTAGCTGTATCTCAAACATATGGAATGACTGAAACCTCATCACAAACAGCAACATTATCTTATGAAGATGCATTTAGAAAAATAGGTTCTGCCGGGAAACCTTTATTTTTCAATCAAATAAAAATTGCTAATGCAAGTGGCCCTAAAAATGAAGGCGAAATATTAATACGTGGACCACATGTTACACCTGGGTATATAGGCCGTTTTTCAGAAAAAAGTGCAACTGAGGATGGTTGGCTTCATACAGGCGATATTGGATATTTAGATGAGGAAGGGTATCTTTTTGTTATAGATCGCCGTTCAGATTTAATTATTTCTGGTGGAGAAAATATTTATCCAGCCGAAATTGAAAATGTGTTAATGAGCCATGATGCAATTCGCGAGGCGGGCGTTTGTGGTATGGCGGATGAAACATGGGGAGAAGTACCAGCGGCATTTGTTGTCCTAAAATATGATGTTTCGAAAGAGCAAATAAAAGAGTTTTGTTTAACGAGATTAGCAAAATATAAAGTACCTAAACAGATTTACTTTGTACAAGCACTTCCGCGAAATGGCTCTAATAAATTATTAAGAAGAAAGCTAAAAAAATTATTATAAAAAAGACCTCGAAAATTGACTGTATATTTGTCGCACTGACCTAAAAAAATGAGACAAATAAAAACACCTTTCGTTGAAAAACGGGTATTAAACCTATAAATCCAACGTGGAGGTGTTTTTTCTATGGGAACAAGAGTTAGTTATCCAGTAGAAATTAAAATGAAAGCAATCGAAATGAGGTTAGCAGGAATACCTGTTAATCAAGTTTTAGAAGAATTGAATATTCGAAATTATACACAACTAAAAACGTGGATGAAGTGGTATCGAAATGGAGAACTTCATCGCCTTGAACAGCCAGTTGGAAAGCAATATACCTTTGGTAAAGGACCAGAATATGAAAATGAAACAGCTAAATTAAAGGCTGAGAATCGTTATTTAAAGCAACAAATTGAAGTTTTAAAAAAGTACGCAGAATTGGAAAGGAAGTGGTGCCAAGAATAGTTGTGCAATTGGTAGAAGAACTAAAAGAAGTCATGACAATTGGTGAAATCTGTGACCACTTGGGGGTAGGTAGATCATCTTATTATCGTTGGAAAAAGAATACTAACGTTGAAACAAAGAAAGATATTCGGGATAAGAGAATTGGTGAGTTGTGTAAACTTCATAAATATCGATACGGATACCGAAAAATCACAAGCATTTATGGAGAACCGATAAGTGAAAATACAGTACAAAAAGTAATGCAAAAATATAATTGGCAGTGTCGAGTAAAAGTGAAGAAACGTAAAAGCACTGGACAACCAGCATACGTCGCACCGAATTTATTAAATCGTGAATTTACAGCGGAAGCACCATTTGAAAAGTTAGTAACAGATATTACCTACTTGCCTTTTGGTCAATCAATGATGTATCTTTCAAGTATTCTAGATGTCTTTAATGGCGAGATTGTAGCGCGTACAATCGGATTTACTCAAGATACAGAGTTTGTTTTAGATACATTAAATCAGCTACCAGAATTACCTGAAGGCTGTATCCTGCATAGCGATCAAGGTTCTGTATATACGTCCTATGACTATCAAAAGGCAGTAAAAGAAAAAAGAATTACCATGAGCATGTCTCGTAAAGGCACGCCCGCTGATAATTCTCCAATTGAAACGTTTCACTCCTCGCTAAAGTCTGAAACGTTCTATCTCGACGGAATCAATCGCACAACGAATGCGCATGTGATCCAAATCGTCGAAAACTATATAAATTATTATAACAATATCCGTATTCAAACGAAACTAAACAGCCAATCGCCGGTAAAATACCGTCAACTAACTGTAAAGTAGGGTGTTTTCTTATTGTCTCAAAAATGATGGTCAGTACCTGTCAATTATTCGGGGTCTTTTATTAGATAAAGGTCGTAGTTCCACTCGTTGTATACGCCTTTTTGATTCAAAAGAAGTGAATATTATAGCTAAAGGCTGTTTATATGCTACTTTATGGATTTAAAGCTTTCTGTAACGTGTCAATATTCTTTTCCATCAATGTAAAATAAGTTTCATTATTTTTGATATCTTCTTCTGTTAATACGCTTAGGTTATGCAATGTTAGTGTATCTGCACCTACTTCCTTTTGAATAACTGAAGCAAGTTTAGAAGAAACGTTTTGTTCAAATAAAATATATTTTATATTTAATTCTTTTGCTTGCTCAACAATTTGCGTTAATTCTTTTTGAGAAGGTTCACTTTGCGAGTTTAGCCCAGCAACTGCAACCTGCTCTAATCCATATGTTTGGGCAATATAGCCAAATGAAGCATGAGATATAAAGAATGTTTTTGTTGCAGCTTCAGAAGCCATTTTTTTAAAATCTTGATCTAATGATTCAAGCTCTGAGACTAATTGGTTATAGTTATCATTGAATGTTTTTTCTTGTTCTGGCAAAGTTTCAACAAGTTCATTTTTAATTGATAATGCTAAATCTTGTGAAATAGTAGGAGATAACCAAATATGAGGATCAATATCTCCATGGTTATGCTCATCATGAGATCCTTCTTCATGTGCATGTTCATCTTCTGCATGCTCATGCTCTTCTTCTTCATGTGCATGTTCATGTTCTGTTGTTGCATTTAACTTTTCATCTGAAACACTATCAGCTGCTGCAACAAGTTTAACATTTTCATTTTCTAAAGTTTCTTTTGCATTTTCAACAAAGCCTTCTAATCCAAGACCGATGTAGAAAAATAAGTCAGAGTCAGCCAATTTCATCATATCTTGCTGAGTTGGTTCAAACGTATGCTCATTTGCTCCAGGAGGATAGATGGAAGAAACATTTACGTAGTCTCCACCAATACGTTCTGCAAAGTAGCTTAATGGATAAACTGTAGTATAAATATTTAATTTCTTAGATTCTTCTTGATTCGAAGTAGTTTCACTAACTGAATTCGTATCAATGTTTGTACTATTACAAGCTGTTAAAACAAGTATTAGTGCAAACAATAATAAAAATGATAATTTTTTCATTAAATCACACCTTTTTAAATAGTAATAATTACGATTTGTATTTTCAACATTTTCAATAATACATGAACAATGAAAAAATAACAATAAAAAAAAGCCTCCGATTTTATTTTTTTTTCGAAGGCCATTTTTCTGGTACCGGATCAAATCCTCCAGGATGAAATGGTTGACATTTTAATATGCGAATAATCGTTAATATTAAACCTTTAATTGCTCCATGCTTTTGAAAAGCTTCTAAGCCATATTGAGAGCAAGTTGGGTGAAAACGGCAAGTTGGAGGCGTTATAGGTGAAATAAATTTTCGATAAAATTGAATGAGCCAAATAAAGGGATATTTCATTTTTTTTACTCCTGATTTTTATATTAAAATCTATTTATTTTCTAAATATACCACTTCTCTTAAATAGAAGTAACAAAATGCTTTTATGTTCACCGGATGTTTAATTTTTAGAAGAACGGTTATAGTAAAGATGTATTATCATTTTATTTTTTGAATTATATGCAACAACTAGTTTAATTTATAGCATTTCCTAATTACATTATCCGGTTGAGGTGATTTTTATGGCAAACAAAACATTAATTGAACAATTAAATGATTTAGTTGCAACATGGTCCGTACTTTATACGAAATTACACAACTATCATTGGTACGTAAACGGCCCTTCCTTCTTCACACTTCACGCAAAATTTGAAGAGCTGTACAATGAAGTAACATTAAATTTAGATGAAGTTGCTGAGCGTATCCTTACAAAAGGGGGAAAGCCAGTAGCAACCTTATCAGAGCATCTTCAAATGTCACACATTAAAGAAGCAACTGGAACAGAGTCGACTGAAGAAATGGTACAAACGACAATTTCTGACTTTAAAACAATTATGACTGCTTTAAAAGAAGCAATGGGAAAAGCAGCTGAAGAAGGTGATGACCGCACAGAGGATATGCTAAATGCGGTTGTTCAGAGCTTAGAAAAACATACATGGATGCTGTCAGCGTTTTTAGGGAATAACCAATAAAAATTAAAGCTTTACAATGAATAGGGTAAAGCAATCGGACTGCTAAGAAAAACGACTATCATAAATCAATTACTTTTTATTTATCATAGAAAAATCCGCTTTAACGGCGGATTTTTTATTTTAACTAGAAAACTTTTAACAATTTTTGTGGCTGTACACTTTTGAATAACTACTATTTTTTCGTACCATACTTAATGAAAAGGAGTGATTATCATAGATCAAACAACAATTTACGTTTCAGTCCTAAACCAGTCCTTTAGTTATATTCCTTTAGGGTTGCCATGTGAATTTAAACTTCAATTGGATCAAAATAAAGCACAAATATTCGAAAGACTATTTATGCAAATCGATTCATTAGAATTTGATAATGCTGTACGCGCACATCTTCCTTATATCCCATATCATTTAGATGCATCTAACGATGAAATTGATACTCGATTAAAAAAAATTTATGCTCTTATCCATGAATTTGGAGATGACCATACAAAAGAATTTGTCAAGCAACTGCCATATTTCCATTGATTACAGTGCATCCCTTAGCTAGACTATAATAAGTATAGGAGATGAGCAAAGGGATGTTTACTTTTATAGATAATAATGGATGTAAGGTGAATTTAAGATTTGATGAAGGTCCATTTGATATTGAGCCAAAGCATGTAATTGTTTTTGTGCTTTATCAAGGAAAATGGCTTTGTACAATTAATAAAAAACGCGGTGTAGAATTTCCTGGAGGCAAAGTTGAGCCTGGTGAAACCTTACAACAGGCAGCTATCCGTGAAGTTTATGAGGAAACAGCTGTACATATAACAGATTTAAAATGGTTTGCATACTATGTCGTGCATGATAAAGTACCTTTTTGTAAGGCGGTATTTACAGGGAAAGTTGAAAAAGTAGATCCCTTTATCGGAGAGTATGAAACAATCGGTATGACATGGCTTTCAACTGAAGAATTAATGAATCATTCAAATTTAAGCTTCTTCATGAAGGATGATGGAATGAAAAAGATGTTACAGGAAGTGAAGTATCATGAAAGACAATGGTAGTATTGAATCTATAAGAAGCTATCCGTCACCCAATTCAACTGTACAATTACAAGAAATTGTATATTGGTCACAAGGATATCGTGTAAAGGGATTACTTGCAAAACCAAAAGCACAAGGGAAATATAGAGCTCTTCTTTATTTGCGCGGTGGATTGCAATCTATCGGAATGGTTCGACCGAGTCGAATTGCTCAATTTGCGAGTCATGGGTTTGTCGTTTTTGCCCCCTACTATCGAGGAAATCGGGGAGGGGAAGGAAGGGATGAATTTGCTGGTGACGATCGCTGCGATGCTGTAAATAGTGTAGAACTATTGAAACAAATTGCAAATGTGGATGATGTACATCTGTTTGGTTTTTCGCGTGGCGGATTAATGGCACTATGGACAGCTATTTTACGAAATGATATTAAATCGGTCGTAACATGGGCCGGCGTTTCAAATGTAACTTCAATGTATATGGAACGTGTAGATATGCGTAGAACATTAAAGAGAATAATCGGTGGATCACCGAATAAAGAACAAGAAAAATATGATGAACGAACACCACTTTATAAAGTTGATAAAATTAATGCACCAGTTCTTATTATTCACGGAACAGAAGACGACAACGTCAGCATTGATCAATCATATGAGCTTGAACAAAAATTGATGGAAGAAAAGAAACAGGTGGAAACATGGTATGCATCTGGACTTTCTCACCATTATCCTCCTGAAGTAAACAGAAAAACGGTTAAAGCACTTTGTGAATGGATGAAAACAATTTAATCTTTTAATGCGAGGACTGTCTAGAAATTTGGACAGTCCTTCTATTTTTTTGCATTAAGATCCTTGTCAATAGGGAATCGTCCAAACAAAATAATGGGCGGTTCTCTTTTAAATTTTAAAATATTAAAATTTTTCCGATATTTTGTTATTTATCTATTTATTCAGAAAATTAATTATGATATATTGTAATTATTACAGTAATGCTAAAAAAAGGAGGTGCAAAATTGGAAGAGGTTTATTCAAAGATTAAGGAGCTTCGTGTAAAACAAAATATGACATTAAAAGATCTAGCAGAAAAAACTGGCTTGTCATTGAGTTTTATTTCACAGGTAGAACGCGGAGCTACTTCTCTTTCCATAACATCTTTACAAAAAATTGCAATTGCCCTTGAAGTAAATATGAATTACTTTTTTGAGGAAGAAGTAAGGGCAGAGAATTATGTAGTTCGTAAAAATGAACGACATGAGTTTACAACCAATTTCGGAAGTCAAATCTACACTAGGTTAGCAGGAAGCTTCGGAAATCGAAAATTAGAACCTCTACTAGTTACCCTCCCTCCAAAGATTAAAGAGGAACAGCAATATTCTCACAACGGAGAGGAATTCTATTATGTATTAGAAGGGGAAGTTATTTTTTATTTAAATAACGAAAAACACCATCTTTATGTTGGAGATACAATCCATTTCCCATCATCCGTGGAGCACCAATGGGAAAATCCACTAGAAACAAATTCAACAGTTATTAGTATTGTTATACCGATTATTTTTTAAAGGGGGATTCAAATGAGAATAGCTACAGATATTGGAGGTACTTTTACAGATTTAGTATATGTTGATGATTTAGGGAATTTTGGCATTGCAAAAAGTAGTACAACGCCGCCGCATTTTGAAAATGGTGTAATTGATGTGTTGGATAAAATCGGTGAGACAGGTAAAAACAGCGACATGTTTATTCATGGAACAACGGTTATTATCAATGCATTGACTGAACGTAAAGGAGCAAAAACAGGTTTAATCACTACAAAAGGATTCCGTGATGTATTAGAAATTGCGCGCGGCAATCGTCCTGATTTGTTTAATGTGAAGTATGAGAAGCCGAAACCATTTGTTGAGCGCTATTTGCGAAAAGAAGTTTCTGAACGTTTAAATTTTAAAGGTGAAGTGGTTGCTCCACTAGAACGTTCTGAAATTGAAGAAATCATAGAAGAGTTTAAAAAAGAACAAGTAGAAGCGATAGCTGTAGCGTATTTGCATTCATATGTAAATCCTACCCATGAGATTCAAACAGTACAATGGATTCGTGAACTTTGGCCAGAAGTAAAGGTAACTGCTTCAAGTGAGATTACTAAAGAGTGGCGCGAATATGAACGTACGAACACAGCTGTTCTAAATGCATACGTACAGCCGATAGCAGGTGAGTATATAGAAAGATTGGAAAATAAAATTTTCGAAAATTCAAACTTCAAACAAAGTTATATTATGCAATCCAACGGTGGAACTTCAAAGTTTAATCGAGCGAAAAATTCACCAATTACTATGGTTGAATCAGGACCGGTTGCAGGAGTTTTAGGTGCAGCAGTTTTAGGTGAATTTATAGGTGAGAATAATATTATTGCCTTTGATATTGGAGGAACAACTGCAAAATGTTCATTAATTGAGAACGGAGAAGTAAAGCTTTCAACAGATTACTATATTGAAAAGGACAACCGAAATGCTGGCTATCCAATTAAAACACCGGTTGTTGATATTGTAGAGATTGGTAATGGCGGCGGCTCTATTGCATGGATTGATGATGCAGGTTCATTAAAAGTTGGACCACAATCAGCAGGTGCATATCCAGGACCAGTAGCTTACGGCTTAGGTGGAACAGAGCCTACTACTACAGACGCTAATTTATTAACAGGCCGTCTATCAAGTAAAAACTTCGATTATGAGGTTGATTTAAATGCCGTTCGTGGCGCAATCGAAAGTAAAATTGGCCGAAAATTTGATATTTCAGCTGAAGAAGCTGCTTTAGGAATCATTCGTATCGCTAATTCCAATATGCTAAACGCACTTAAATTAATTTCTGTTCGTAAAGGATATGATCCACAAGACTTTACTTTGATTGCATTTGGCGGCGGTGGTTCAATGCATGCACCGGCATTAGCACTAGAACTTGGTGTGAAAAAAGTTGTTATCCCAGTAGCATCTCCTGTTTTCTCTGCGTGGGGAATGTTGATGACTGATTTGCGAAATGATTATATTCAAACTTATATTAAAAAAATGGACGAGTTATCAGTTGAGGAACTCAACTCACATGTAAAGGAAATGGAAGCAAAGGCTTTGTCGGAATTTTCTGCAGATGGTATTGATGAGAGTTTAGTAGAATTCAAATTATATTTAGACATGAGGTATTTGGGTCAAGAACATACAGTAAAAGTGCCGGTTGAGCTTAGCGATTTATTTAATAAAGAGCGAATCATTAATGAATTCCATAAGCTTCATAAGAAAAACTATACTTTTAATTTACCAGAGTCTCCTACTGAGATTGTGAATTTCCATTTAACAGCCTTTGGTAAGGTGAAAAAGCCGCAACTTAAAGAATCTCGTATTGAACATGAACTTGAGGAAGCAAAAAAAGAAGTGAGAGATGTTTACTTTGAACAATTAGGTTGGGTGTCAACTCCAGTTTATGACCGCGATTTGTTGCCAACAGAACAAGTAATTTCAGGACCGGTCATTATTGAAGAAAAGGCTGCTGTAACAGTAGTTTATAAATCTCAAAAGATAATGAAAGATGTATTTGGAAATCTTATTATCGAAAAGGAGGAAAAATAAATGACAGCAAATGCAGTGAAGCTTGATCCATTTACTTTAGAAATCGTTAAAGATTCTTTACTTGCAGCAGGCGATGAAATGTTCATTGCTTTAGCAAGAACTTCAATGAGTCCAATAATTTATGAAGTGCTAGATTATGCAAGTGGTTTAACTGATGCAGAGGGAAATCTCCTGACACAAGGCAATGGAGTGACAGGATTTATCGGGATGTTGTCGTTTATGGTAAAAGAGACATTAGCAAAATATCCGGGAGATAAATTAAAAGAAGGAGACGTTATTATCATTAATGATCCTTACCAAGGTGGAGGCTCCCATTTATCTGATGTCGGTCTAGTAATGCCAATTTTCCATGATAATAAATTGATTGCTTTTGCAGCGAATAAAGCGCACTGGACAGAAGTGGGAGGAAAAGACCCAGGTTCGTTTACAAATGATGCAGTAGATATTTTCCAGGAGGGACTGCAATTCCCGTGCATCAAGTTGTTTAACGAGGGAGTTGTAAATGAGGCATTAGTGGAAATTATTTCTGCCAATGTACGCTTCCCGGATTTATCATTAGGAGATATGTATGCACAAGTAGCGGCGCTTAAAACAGGTGAAAAACGTGTCAAAGAGTTGTGTGAAAAATATTCGTCTGAAGTTATTCAATCAGCGATTACGTATCACTTAAATCACGGAGAAAAAATTTCTAGAGCAGAGCTTGCTAAATTGCCAAAGGGTGATTTTTATGCAGAAGACTTTATTGATACAGATGGCATCGGTAATGGTCCTTTCCCGATAAAAGTGAAAGTTACTATTACAGATGAAGAATTTATTTGCGATTTTAGAGGCAGCTCACCTCAAGTACCTGGTCCTATGAATTGCTCTTATACTGGACTAGCTTCTGCAGTTCGTGCAATTTTCTTGGCAATTACAAATCCGGATATTGACGTGAATGATGGTGTATTTAGACCATTAAAAATTATTGTAGATGAAAAGTCGATTATGTCTGCTGAAAGACCAGTGCCAGTATCAAATTATTTTGAAACGCTATTAGGAAGCTTAGATTTAATTTGGCAAGCACTTGCTCCACATATCCCAAATCGATTATCAGCTGGCCAATTTTTATCCGTATGTGCGGTTACCTTATCAGGAACTCACCATGAAGATGGGGAATCTTTCTTAATAGTAGAGCCTTCTGTCGGTGGGTGGGGAGCATCAAATAATATGGATGGTGCATCAGGACAGTTTTGTTTCTCAGACGGTGAAACTTACAACGTTCCTATAGAAGTAGCAGAAACTCGATACGGGGTTATGATTGATGAATATAGTTTGCGAATCGATGGAGACGGCTCTGGTGTTGGTCAATATGTTGGCGGTAAAGGTGTTATTCGCTCCTATCGTGCAATGACTGATAATCAACTCGTTACAGTTACTTTTGGACGCAATAAGTTTTTACCTTGGGGTGTAAATGGAGGGCATCAAGGATCTCCAAATCAATTTATTATTAAAAAATCAGATGGTACTGAAGATGGACCATTTGGAGTTTACCCAAGATATAAGCTCATGAAGGGTGATGTTGTACAACTAATGACTGGAGCAGGTGGAGGTTATGGAGACCCAAATTTAAGACCGCCAGAAAAGGTTGCACAGGACGTAAAAAATGGCTATTTTACAATCGAAGAAGCACGAAAATATTTTGGTGTAGAAATTGATTCGGAAACTTATAGCTTTAGAAAAATAGAAATATAGAAAAAGAGGTTATTAATAATGGAAATTCAGAAAAATATTGTAATATCTGGAACTGTAGAAGATTTATTTAACAAAAGCTTTGAAAATACTTGTGTACGATTTGGCATTGCAACGATTCAACCAGGTGAAAGACTGCCAAATGAAGGTTTAACGAGCCATGAGGAAAACGAATTTTCTTATATTATGAAAGGAACTCTTAGTGGTGAATCAGGGGGGGTCCCTTATTCTATCAAAGCTGGGGAAGCGTCAATAATTCCAGCTGGCGAACAACATTGGTGTGTAAACGAAGGCAATGAACCGGTTCAATTAGTCTATGCCCTTGTAAAATAAATGAATGGAGGAATTTTTATTGAATAAAGTTGAAGATTCTACACGTTTAGGACAAGAAGAGGAAATAAAATTTCTAAGTAATGATCCTGCTCTGACTGAAATTCCGCTAAAAGATCGACAACATTGGCTTACACCAGCGATGATTTTTGGAGGATTAGAATTTACAATTCCAGTATTAATGGTCGGTGCTTCATTAGCAGCGAGCTTTGGTTTATCAAAAATCCTTTTAATTTTAATAATAGCGCTTTTTGTTTTTCAATGGGTTGGCAATACTGTTGCGGGTTATATTGGTGCGAAAACGGGTAGATCTTCATCTGTTATAGCGAAAACAAGCTTCGGCACTACTCAAGCACGCGTTATTGTAGGGTTAACGATATTTGTCGTATCTCTCGGCTGGTGGGCACTACAAACAGCAGTTGCAGGGAACGCAATTTCGGCCATGTTTGGCATTGATTATACAACACAATATTGGAGCTGGGTTTTAATAACTGTAATTGCTGGTTTACTGTTTGCTTTACCTTCAATAATTGGCTATAACTCAATGAAATGGACAGACTATTTAGCAGTACCAGCAGGGTTGATATTAATTATTGGTGGGATTTACTTATCATTAAAAAATATTGGTTGGTCAACAATAGCTAATTGGAATCCTGAGCCGACAATGACAATTGCAGCTGCTATTAGCCTTGTAATAGGTGTAAACGTTTCTCAATGGGTAATTGCTTCTGACTATACTCGTTATGCTAAACCAACGTGGAAAGATAATTTGTTAATACCTAGTGGAATTGTGGTTGTTGGCTTCCCATTGTTTATTGTTGGGGCGATTATGTCTGTAGGCGTTGGTGATGCCGATATAGTAAATGTAATGATGAATTTAGGGTTTCCTATCTGGGGCTTTTTAATTTTATGGTTAGCTACATGGACTTCACAAATTGTAAATAATTACAGTATGGGCTTAGCCCTTGCAAATGTGTTAAATATTAGTTCAAGTAAAGGACGTGCAGTTTTAACTTTAATAGGTACAATAATTGCGATCATCATTGCAATTTTAGGAATCCTAGATTACTTTGAGGACTTCCTGTACTTAACTGCTTTATTATACCCTGCAATTGCTGGCGTTTTATTTTCTGACTTCTTCTTTATACGCAAACAAAAGTGGGTTGAAATTCCGGGCTGGAACTGGATGGCAACAATAGCAGTAGTTATTTCGGTAATCGTTGGCTATTATACTCAATATATTAATCCAATGGGACTGCCGGCTATTCAATCTCTACTAGCTTCAATGGCTGCATACTTAGTCGCAATGAAAATCAAAAAGAAAGTAGCACCAGATTTGTTTACTGAATAACATTTTATAAGTTGCACTGTAAAATTGTATCATTTAAGGAGCGGGCTTCACATTTTGAGCCCGTTTTTTTTTATAAAAATAAAAAGCAGATTGCTCATGTAATTATGAGAATTTGCCCAGATGTTGACAAACGCTTTAATACTGCACTGTACTTGCCGCTATGCTTATCAGACAGTATTAATGTTTATAGAAAAAAAGTATAGAAAAGTCAAAATTGACTTTTCTATACTCCGAGAAAACAGCTCAAGTAAATAGGAGCTATTTTCTTTTGTTATCTATGATATAAACTTAAATAGGATATGTCTAACTTTGAATTAAACTAAAGGTCCACCTTTTTTCAGGATATCTTCAGAAACGTTGGCGAATTTTTTAAAGTTTTCTTTAAATAAATCTGCTAGGTATTGAGCTTTTTGATCGTATGCATCTTTATCTGACCAAGCAGCACGAGGATTTAATACTTCACTTGGTACACCCTCGATTGCCGTTGGGATGTGTAAGCCAAAGATTGCATCTTGAGTAGTTTCTACATTGTTAAGCTTACCATCGATAGCAGCACGAACCATTGTACGAGTATAAGAAAGCTTCATACGGCTTCCAACACCATATTCTCCACCAGTCCAACCAGTGTTTACTAAGAATACTTGTGAACCATGTTCATCAATTTTTTGTCCTAGCATTTCAGCATAAAGAGTTGCTGGAAGTGGTAAGAATGGTGAACCAAAACAAGTAGAGAATACTGGTTCAGGAGATGTAACTCCACGTTCTGTACCTGCTAATTTTGAAGTGAATCCACTTAGGAAGTGGTACATAGCTTGTTCTTTTGTTAACTTACTGATTGGAGGTAGCACACCAAAAGCATCAGCAGTTAAAAATACGATTGTTTTTGGATGACCTGCAACAGAAGGCGTTACAATATTATCGATATAGTGTATTGGGTATGCAGCACGTGTATTTTCAGTTAATGACCCATCATCATAATTAGGAATGCGAGTTACTGGATCAACTACAACATTCTCTAATACTGAACCAAAACGAATAGCACTATAAATTTCTGGTTCTTTTTCAGCTGAAAGGTTAATTGTTTTTGCGTAGCAGCCACCTTCAATATTGAATACGCCATTATCTGACCATCCATGCTCGTCATCACCGATTAATTTTCGGTTGCTATCAGCAGATAAAGTTGTTTTACCAGTACCAGAAAGACCGAAGAATAATGCAACATCTCCAGCTTCACCTACGTTTGCAGAGCAATGCATAGGGAAAATTCCGTTTTCTGGCAGTAAATAGTTCATAATACCGAAGATAGATTTTTTCATTTCACCAGCATATTCAGTTCCACCGATTAAAATGATTTTCTTTTCTAATGATACAATAATGAATGTTTCAGAATCTGTTCCATCGATTGCTGGATCAGCTTTAAAGTTTGGTGCTGATACAATTGTGAATTCTGCAACATGAGAAGCTAATTCTTCTTCAGTTGGACGGATGAATAATTGGTGACAGAAAAGATTGTGCCAAGCGTACTCATTTACAACTTGAATAGCAAGCTGTGAGTCTTTATCTGCGCCAGCAAAGCCTTTAAATACGTAAAGTTCGTCTTTTTCTTTTAGATAGTTTATAACTTTTACATAAAGGTTATCAAACACTTCAGCAGAAATCGCGCGGTTTACATTACCCCAGTCGATTTTGTCTTTTGTGCTCTCTTCAGTTACAATATATTTATCTTTAGGAGAACGTCCTGTATATTTACCTGTTTCAGCGACGATAGCACCATCAACAGTTAAAATAGCTTCTCCGCGGGAAGTAGATTTTTCCACTAATTGTGGCACTGAAAGTTGAACTTTTATGTTGCCACCGTTTAATAATTCCTTCAGTTCGTTTGCAATTTCTACTGAATTCATCGATTAAATACCATCCTTTTTTAAGTATTCCCACTCTCATGGAGGTTTGTTTATATGTCAAAAATAGTATAACACATTGATTTAAATAATCTATACTAATGAATAAATTATTTTTTAATTTTTAAACATTTTAAGAATTAGAGAAAAAAGATTTGACAACAGCCCTTACATTACGTAACATGTTGAGATGAACGGATACTCTTATCCCGAGCTGGTGGAGGGTCAAGGCCCTATGAAGCCCGGCAACCTGCATTATTTATAATGCGATGGTGCCAACCTGATGCAAGGGACATACCCTTGAACGATAAGAGTGAAAGGTAATGAAACGACAATTCCTTTTACTCATGCAAATAAACGTGAGTGAGGAATTTTTTTTTTCAATATAGAACACAATGAAAATTGATAGGAATTCTACCTATTTTTATGTGCCTTTCTAAATCCTCGTGTTAAAAAGCAGCAACGGCTTGGAGTCCTATTGATAAGCGGACTTAACATGGGTAATGAGTACCGTATCAAAATCGAGAACTGTCTCGCTAAGATAATTAGGAGGAAACCAAATGACAAACCGTCGACTGTTTACATCAGAAAGTGTAACAGAAGGGCATCCGGATAAAATTTGTGATCAAATTTCCGATGCAATCTTAGATGCAATTTTAACAGAAGATCCAAATGCACGTGTAGCATGCGAAACAACAGTTACAACTGGGTTGGTGCTTGTTGCAGGTGAGATAACAACTTCTACATACGTTGATATTCAAAGCGTTGTTAGAAATACTGTAGCAGACATCGGCTATACTCGTGGGAAGTATGGCTTTGATGCTGAAAATTTAGCTGTTCTTACGGCAATTGGGGAACAATCCCCTGATATAGCTCTTGGAGTTGACCAAGCATTAGAAGCACGTGAAGGATCAATGTCAGATGAGGACATTGAAGCAATAGGTGCAGGAGATCAAGGATTAATGTTTGGGTATGCTTGTAACGAAACTCCTGAATTAATGCCTTTACCAATTAGCCTTGCTCATAAATTATCAAAAAGATTAACTGAAGTTCGTAAATCTAAAGAAATTGCATATTTACGACCAGATGGTAAAACGCAAGTAACAGTTGAATATGATGAAGACAACCATCCAAAACGTATTGATACAATTGTTATTTCCACACAACACGATGAAGATGTATCATTAGAACAAATTCAAGAAGATTTAAAAGAAAAAGTTATTCGTGAAGTTGTTCCAGCTGAGTTAATTGATGAAAAAACAAAATTTTTCATTAATCCAACAGGCCGTTTTGTAATCGGAGGACCTAAAGGAGATGCTGGTCTTACAGGACGAAAAATTATTGTAGATACTTATGGTGGTTATGCACGCCATGGCGGTGGAGCATTCTCAGGAAAAGATCCAACGAAAGTGGACCGTTCTGCAGCGTACGCAGCTAGATATGTTGCTAAAAATATCGTTGCTGCTGGTCTTGCTGAACGTGCAGAAGTTCAGCTAGCTTATGCTATCGGTGTTGCTCGTCCAGTATCCATTTCTATCGATACATTTGGAACAGGTAAAGTTGCAGAAAGTAAATTAGTGGAATGGGTAAGTGAACTATTCGATTTACGCCCAGCAGGCATTATTAAAATGCTTGATTTACGTCGACCAATTTACAGACAAACAGCAGCTTATGGACATTTTGGACGAACAGATTTAGATGTACCATGGGAAAATACAGATATTGCTGAAAAGTTAAGGGAAAAAGCAGGGCTTTAATTTCTTCTAGAACTCTTAGGCATCGTCTTTTGATTAAACCAACAGTTTCTTGTAGGGAAAAATGAAATAAACGAAGATGCAGGTAGAATATGAATTTTACCTGCATTTTTTTTCTTCTATTTAATATAAAGTATAAAATGTGAAAAAGTTTCTAGCTTCAGAGCCCAGCCCATTGAGGTCGCGGACTGCCCTCGGTCGAAAGCTGAAAAAGCTTCGCGATTCGGGCACTTTCACCACACACGGATGTGCAAGTGCCGGCAAGACATGCGATGTGGCGCTTTTATCGGCCAGCGCTTGAGGCTAACACCATATGAGTCATGTCGGCGTTGCTACACGATGTGACGATTTCGCCGACGCGGTGCTAATCAAGGCGCTTTCGCTATTTTTAATATGGTTATTTTTGTAGTGATTTATAATATTGACCTTTTTCTACATATTCACGAATGATTCGATCCATGTCTTCACGATCCTCGCTCGTAATTTCACGAATTACTTTTGCAGGACGTCCCATTGCTAATGAATTGGGAGGGATTTTTTTCCCAGGAGGAACCAAGCTTCCAGCACCAATAAACGCACCTTCACCAATTTCAGCCCCATCTAAAATAATTGAGCCCATACCTATTAAAGCTCTTTTTCTAATTACACAACCATGTAAAGTAACCTGGTGGCCTACAGTTACTTCGTCTTCTATAATTAAAGAATTATTTGGACTTTGGTGTAAACAACTTAGGTCTTGAATGCTGCAACGTTTTCCGATGACTGTAGGTGCTACATCCCCCCGTATTACGGCATTGAACCAAATTGTACTTTCTTCTCCTATTGTAACATCACCAGTGATTACGGCATTATCCGCAATAAAAACAGATGGGTCTATTTTAGGATTTTTATTTTTAAAAGGGTAAATCATCGAAAATCTCCTCATTTCTAAGTATTATATATAAATATCGTATCAAATTAGATAGCGAAAAGAAATTTTAAAAAATAGCATCTATCCCCAATATGCATTTGTCAGGGTAGGAGGATTAATTATGTGGAAGTGGGAAGCAGAAGGACAAGCAAAAGCTGTCGTTGTTATTATACATAGTGCATTTGAACATCATCGTTGGTATGCATGGTTAATCGAAAAATTGCGAGTGGAAGGTTATCACGTAGTTATGGGCGATTTACCTGGTCATGGGGAGGGTTCGAAATACTTAAGAGTACATGATGAAGCGATAAACAAATATTTAATCTATATTAAACATTTAATGCAAAATGCTGTTACATATGAGCTGCCGGTATTTGTTATTGGCCAGGGCCTAGGAGGAACACTGGCAATAGAATTTTTAAAGAAAAACTCTATTGAATGTGCAGGCTTAATTTTAGCATCTCCTTGGCTTCATTTAAAAAAGAATACGAACTTACTAACAAATGCAATTACTAGCTTAGGAACAATAGCCTCAAGTAAAAAAATCTCGCTTGAGTTCGATAAAAAGATGTTAACAGGAAATATGGAGGGGTATCATGAAATTAGTGATAGCATTCCATATCACTCAAATGTAACGGTGAGATGGTATAAAGATGTTCAGCAATTAATGAAAAATATTACAGCAGAACAAGAGAACTATTTAACTCTTCCAATGTTATTAATGACATCGAAAGAGGATAAAATTTCAGATCCGTTAGCTGCAAGAAAATGGCTTATGAATCAAGGGACTTTCGAAATGCAATATAAGGAATGGCCTTATAGTTACCATAATCTATTTCACGATAATGAACGTGAAGAAGTTTTTATCTATGCCCGAGATTTTATAAATAACGTAATGAGGTCTATTGGATACATAGTGAAATAGATAACTCTGAATATTCAGTAAATTAAAGTGCGGCTATCGACGAGAGATTAAGAGGAAAAAATTGTTTATAGGTTTAAATACTAATAAGTGAAGTTTTTATATACAAAAATTAGAAGAACTGCATATCTAAAAATGTCGACAAAGTCGTCTTTTGGCGAATTTCTCGACAAATTGAAATACCCAGTAGATTATACTGGGTATTTTTTTATTGTTCTAAAATATGCATTATTTTTAATTCTAGTAAACTTTTACTATCAAAATATATTGAATTAATTCAATTGATGTAATATATTGAATTTTGTAACAATAAAATATTTAAAAAAAGGGGAGTGGATATATGGAGAATTTAGTTAACGCGTTGAATAATTTTTTCTGGGGTCCTTGGTTTATTTACGGGATTCTTATTGTAGGGATCTTCTTTTCAGTAATAACAAGATTCTTACAGGTTCGACATATTAAAGATATGTTTTCTTTAATGTTTAAAGGGGAAAAATCTGAAAAGGGGATTTCTTCATTCCAGGCATTATCAATTGCTTTGTCTGGTCGAGTTGGTACTGGTAATATTGCAGGTACAGCTACAGCAATCGGTTTCGGTGGACCTGGTGCAGTATTTTGGATGTGGGCAATTGCCTTTATTGGTGCTGCAACAGCCTACGTTGAGTCAACATTAGCTCAGATTTATAAAGAGGAAAAAGAAACTGAATATCGAGGCGGTCCTGCATTCTACATAGAAAAAGGTATGGGCCAAAAATGGTTTGCAATTGTTTTTGCAGTTGCGGCTTTATTAGCTATGCTAGTATTAATGCCCGGTGTTCAATCAAATGCAATTGCTGGTGCTGTTGAAAATGCATTTGGGTTAGAAACTTGGATTACTGGTCTAATCATTGCGGTATTATTAGGTATCATCATTATTGGTGGTGTTAAATGGATTGCAAATGCAGCACAATTGATTGTACCTTTTATGGCAATTGCTTATATTTTAATGGCTCTTATAATTATTGTAATGAATATTTCTGAACTACCAAACGTCATTTCTCTTATCTTTTCTAGTGCATTTGGTGTTCAAGAATTATTTGGTGGTATTATCGGATCAGCCATTGCTTGGGGTGTAAAACGTGGTATTTACTCAAATGAAGCTGGACAAGGTACTGGTGCTCACCCTTCAGCAGCAGCAGAAGTATCTCATCCTACTAAACAAGGTTTAGTTCAAGCAGCTTCTGTATATATTGATACTTTATTAGTTTGTTCGGCAACTGCATTCATGATCTTATTTACTGGTATGTACAATGTACAAGATGAAAAGGCTCCTGAAGGTTCTGATCCTTTCGTTTACGTTGGTCAATTTAGCGAGGGGCAATTATCTGGAGATGAACAAATTTCATTTGCTAAAAGTATTGAAGCGGGTGCAGACTTTACTCAATATGCAGTAGAATCAGCTTTACCTGGCTTTGGTGCTCCATTTGTTGCTATTTCACTATTCTTCTTTGCATTTACAACAATTATGGCATACTACTATATTGCTGAAACGAATATCTCTTATCTTTTCTCTGGAAGAGGAGAGAAAATTGGGATATGGATTGCAAAAATAGTAATTTTGGTTACTGCATTCTATGGAACAGTTCGAACTTCTACATTAGCATGGGCTATGGGTGATGTTGGTTTAGGTTTGATGGTATGGATTAATGTCATCGCAATTTTAATTATTATGAAACCTGCTATTATTGCTTTAAAAGATTATGAAGCTCAGAAAAAAGAAGGAAAAGATCCAGTCTTTGATCCACAAAAGCTAGGAATTAAAGGTGCGGACTTCTGGGAAAAAAGAAATAAATAAACATTTATAAAGGGCTGCCGATATTGGCAGCCCTTCAGGTTGTTGACAAAAGACCTTCAGAATGGGCTTATTCTGAAGGTCTTTTGTAATTTTAATAGATTATTGGGTATTTAACCGACTTATTTGGGGTAAAAACACTCTTCGAGTATTATATTTTAGGCCATTTCTGAAGCTTGCCACGTCCAATTAGCAAGCTTTTTTAAATTCATGGCAGCAAAAGTAAGCATCGCCTGCATAGACAATTTTTTAATTCCACGTAGGGTTGTCCATCGCATACCATGCTTTTCTTTTGCATCTGCAAAGACACGTTCAATCGTTTCTTTACGTCTAGCATATATTTGTTTGATATCACTTTGATGACGAAGATGATCCGCTTCCTCTACATGATGTGCCCAAATATGACGTTCAATGATTTTTCTGTGATCCTTACTACTTGTACATTGAGTAAGTAAAGGACAGTTTACACACTGAGTAGGGTTTGATTTATATTGGCGTTTCCCATCTTTAGTCGTTGTCGTATATTTAAGGACTTGCCCTTCCGGGCAAAGATAGCAATCATAATACTCATCATAGACATATTCATGTTTGCGTAAAAATCCATCCTTTGTTTTTGGTCGTGTATAAGGAAGTGCTGGTTGAATATCATGTTCAAATAAGAATTTAGTAATCGCAGGTGTTTTATAAGCAGCATCGGCAGCAACAGCAAGTGGCTTTTTCACTTTTTCCATTACCTTTTCAACAAGTGGTTGAAGCATATGACTATCATGAACATTACCAGGTGTCACAATTGATCCGAGTATAAATCCATAGCGGTCAGCTGCCGCATGAAATGAGTAAGCAAACTGCTTAGTTCGTTCATCTTTTACATAGTAGCCACTTTCAGGGTCTGTCGTACTTTCTTTAATTTCCTTTATCTCTTCTTTTTCAAATTTATCTGGTGGGAATGGTTTCTTCCCATGATCAATCCGATCTTGATTCAATTCTTCTTGAAGTTTAGCTTCATATGCCCGAGTCTCTTTACGTACCATCTTCTTCTCGAATTTACGTTTATTCGCACTCGCTTTAACATGCGTTGAATCGATGAAAACATGGTCAGCACTTAGTAATCCTTTATCAGCAATTTCTTTAAGTATTCGATAGAAAATCTGTTCAAAGATATCTGTGTCTTGAAAACGACGTTCATAGTTTTTACCGAAGGTTGAAAAGTGTGGTACTTCTGAATGGAAGCCAAATCCTAAAAACCATCGATACGCCATATTCGTTTCGATTTCTTTTATTGTTTGACGCATTGAACGGATTCCAAATACATATTGAACAAATGTCATTTTGATTAATACGACTGGGTCAACACTCGGGCGACCTAATTTAGAATACAGCGGTTCTACTAGTGGATAGATGAAAGAATAATCAATGGCTGATTCAAGCTTTCTAACAAGATGGTCTTTTGGTACAAGTTCTTCAATCGTAATCATCTCAATTTGATCGCGTTCATTTATTTGATTTTTCGACATCATTTCCATTCACCTCAACGTATATTTAGAAGTAGTTGATTGTAGTGTAGGCGGCGACTCCTGCGGGAAAAGCGTGACGGCCGATACCCCGCAGGAGCGTAGCGACGAGGAGGATTGGCCCACGCCCGCGGAAAGCGTCCGCCGAAACGGAAATCAACTAACTTATTCAAAAAGGGTTATTAATTTTATTTTAAAAGAAAAAAGACTGTAGGCAAACTCGAATTTTCGAGTTTGTCTACAGTCTGAAGGGCTGCCGATATTGGCAGCCCTTTTAATGATTAGATTTAATTTTTTCTATCGCAATGACAAACGGTGGATCATTTTTTTGATTTAAAAATTGATATTTTAGTACATGGAAATATTTTTGTGGAAGTCCGCTTACATAATGTAATACTTCATCCTTTTCCACTTTTCCACCTTCGTGGCCGTGATAAATCACAAGTACGATCATTCCACCGATTTTGAGAAGTTGAAGTATGCTATCTAAAGCTTGAATAGTAGTATTTGGTTTTGTGATAACCTCATGATCACTTCCAGGCAAATAGCCTAAGTTGAAAATAGCAGCAGAAATTGGTTCTGATACATACTTTTTAATATTCTCATGCCCATCATTAATGATAGTTGCTCGGTGTTGTAATTGATGCTCAGTTAGTCGCAAAAGTGTTGCATCAACTGCTTGTTTTTGTACATCAAAAGCATAGACATGGCCACTATCACCAACTAGATTTGCTAGAAAAAGCGTATCATGTCCGTTGCCAGCAGTTGCATCGATGACAAAATCACCATGTTCGACTGAGTCGGCTATTAAATGTTGTGCATATTGTAAAACACGTTGTAGCTTCATTTTTTGTCACTTCCACTCCGTCAAAGACTTTATATTCAATCAGCAATTTTTGCTTTTTGAACATAATATTTTCCTTGCCAGCTGCCTCGTCTTTCAAGTTCTGCATCAATTCCATTTAATACTTCCCATTTATTAACACTCCACATAGGACCGATCATTAAATCAATTGGCCCGTCGCCTGTGATGCGGTGGACAATCATCTCTGGTGGGATTACTTCTAATTGATCTGCAACTAGGTTAATATATTGATCTTTTTCAAGAAACTCTAACATTCCTTTTTCGTATTGTTTTACTAATGGAGTTCCTTTTAATAGATGTAGAAGATGAATCTTAATACCTTGTACATCGAGTTTAGCAACCTCTCTAGCAGTCTCCATCATCATGTCATAATCTTCTAAGGGAAGGCCGTTAATAATGTGAGTACATACACGAATATTGTGCTTGCGAAGTTTTTCAACGCCTTCAACATATGTTGCATAGTCATGAGCACGGTTGATTAAATTCGCTGTTTTTTCATGTACAGTTTGAAGACCAAGCTCCACCCATAGATATGTGCGTTCATTTAATTCCGCTAAATATTCAACGACATCGTCTGGTAAACAGTCGGGGCGAGTCGCGATGCTTAACCCCATAACTCCTTCACAAGCGAGTGCCGCTTCAAATTTTTCTTTTAGTACAGGAAGTGGGGCATGTGTATTTGTATATGCTTGGAAATAGGCCATTGTTAAGCCATCCTTCCATTTATGTTCCATTTTTTCTTTTATTTTTTCGAATTGAACAGGTATCGGGTCTACGCGATCTCCTGCAAAGTCCCCGCTGCCGGCAGCACTACAAAATGTACAGCCTCCGAATGCAACTGTGCCATCCCGGTTAGGACAATCGAAACCAGCATCAAGAGCCACTTTATAAACCTTTTTTCCAAATTCGTCTCGCAAATAGCGATTCCATGTATAATAACGTTTCCCATCGGATGGGAAAGGAAATTGTTGTTCTGACATTTGTTTCACTCCTCTAACGATTATTCTAACATGTGATTTTGCATTATGCATTTTTGTTTGATTTATTCATTGTCCACTTTTCTTAAATCTTTCTCTTGTACTTAAATTGAAAGAAGAATACTATTATATTTTGTGATTAATCTTTAATCCACTCTTACAGTGGATAAGACCCCCACTTCAGATTATCGAAGAACAAGACGGTAAAAGTTGGAGATTAACTCACCGTAAAAGTCCGATTTATTTCACTAATCAATGGTGGGTAGTTTAACACCGGTAAAAGTGCTAAGTTGGTATTGTCACTAGCACTCTTGCAAGTCAAAAAACACTTATGGAAGATTCACTTTATGGAGGAGTAGAGTATGCCCAAGAAAGTATGGCTTTTAGTCATTGGGACATTTATCAATATTACAGGCAGCTCACTATTGTGGCCATTAAATACTATTTACATGCATGATCATTTAGGGCAATCTTTATCAATCGCAGGACTAGTTTTAATGATTAACGCTGGTGGAACTGTCTTAGGTAATTTGGTTGGAGGCTATTTATTTGATAAATTTGGTGGATATAAATCCATCATGTTTGGAATTTTAATTACAGTTGCGTCATTAATAGGGATTACTTTTTGGCACGGCTGGCCACATTATGTTTGGTTTTTAACTATAATGGGTTTTGGCAGCGGAATCGTTATCCCCGTAATGTTTGCTCTAGTCGGCTCGGTGTGGCCTGAGGGTGGAAGAAAAGGATTTAACGCAATTTACCTAGCTCAAAATTTGGGAGTTGCAGTTGGTCCTGCTTTAGGAGGCCCGATAGCTGAAAAGAGCTTTGATTATTTATTTGTATCAAACTTAGGTTTGTATGTAATATTTCTTATAATAGCAGCTTTTAGTTATCGCCGCATGGTTCCAAATAAAGAGAATGAAAAGAATCGAGAAAAAATCGTTAATGATAACTCATCAAAGGCTAGTTTATATTCATTGCTTATACTAAGTGGCGGTTTCTTATTAGCATGGATTGCTTATTCGCAATGGTCCACTACACTTTCGACTCATATTCAACAACTAGGTATAAGTCTGAAGGAATATAGTTTACTTTGGACAATTAATGGTTTGTTAATTATCATTCTTCAACCTATCATTAGTCCCATTGTACAAAAGTATGAAAAGCAGATTAAAGCACAATTAGTGTTCGGTATGTCTGTTATGATGGTATCCTTTATCGTAATAATTTTTGCAAATAATTTTAAAATGTTTGCAGTTGCTATGATGATTTTAACAATTGGGGAAATTTTTGTTTGGCCAGCAGTACCAACAATCGCCAGTATGTTAGCTCCAAAAGGCAAAGATGGTTCTTACCAAGGGATTGTCAATAGTATTGGGGCAATCGGTAGAATGATTGGACCGTTATTTGGCGGAATGATTGTGGATTTTTATAGTATGAATGTTTTAATGCTTATTTTGTGCGCGATGTTTATTATTTCTATTGTACCGTGTTTACTTTATGATAGCCCATTAAAAAAAGAAAAAGAGCAATATAATGAAATTAATTAGATATAGCAGTATAAAAAGATATAGGAAATACGAGTTCTATTTACAAGGGACTTGTATATTTTAAATTTTTCCATTAAAATTAATGCATTAATAATATGGACGACTAAGAGAAGGAATAGTAGATTTTGAAGCTTTTAAGAGAGCTAGCGGCTGGTGGAAGCTAGCAAGTAGATGAATCGAACTCGCCTTGGAGTCAGTTTTAGTGAACTAAAGTAACTAAAACCGTATGCCGCGTTAAGGAATTGAGCTGAGTGATGTGTCACTAATTTGGGTGGTACCGCGGGAGTTTACAAATTTCTCTCGTCCCTTCTAATAGGAATGGGACGGGATTTTTTATTTTTTAAATATTTTGTTAATTTTACCGTTATTAGGATAATCTACTTCATAGACAGCTTTTTATTAATTTAACGTTCCTTCATGTCGCTTTCAGCATGTTGTTTACAAAAACAAGGAGGAGAGAATCCAATGAGCTTTAATCATCAAACAATTGAAAAAAAGTGGCAACAATATTGGGCAGATAATAACACATTTAAAACGACAAATGACGAATCAAAGCCTAAATTTTATGCACTAGATATGTTCCCTTATCCATCTGGAGCTGGATTACACGTTGGCCATCCAGAAGGTTATACTGCTACAGATATTTTATCTCGCTATAAACGTATGCAGGGCTATAACGTTCTACATCCAATGGGTTGGGATGCATTTGGTCTACCAGCTGAACAATACGCCCTAGACACTGGCAATGACCCTGCTGAGTTTACAGCAAAGAATATTGCAACGTTTAAACGACAAATTCAAGAATTAGGTTTTTCTTATGATTGGGATCGTGAAATTAATACAACAGATCCAAATTATTATAAATGGACACAATGGATTTTTATTCAATTATATAAAAAAGGTTTAGCATATGTTGATGAAGTACCTGTAAACTGGTGTCCAGCTCTTGGTACAGTTCTTGCTAATGAAGAAGTAATTGATGGAAAATCAGAACGTGGCGGACATCCTGTAGAGCGCCGTCCTATGAAACAATGGATGCTGAAAATTACAGCTTATGCAGATCGTTTAATAGATGACTTAGAAGAAGTGGATTGGCCAGAATCAATTAAAGATATGCAGCGCAACTGGATTGGACGATCAGAAGGGGCGGAGGTTACGTTTACAGTTGACGGGACAAATGAATCATTTAAAGTGTTTACTACTCGTCCTGATACACTTTTTGGTGCAACATACTGTGTACTAGCGCCTGAACATAAATTAGTAGCTCGAATTACAACTGCAGAGCAGCAGGAAGCTGTTGACGCATATCTTGAAAAAGTTAAATTAAAATCTGACTTAGAGCGTACAGATTTAGCAAAAGAAAAAACAGGTGTATTTACAGGAGCATATGCTGTAAATCCAATTAACGGCGCAAAGATACCTGTATGGATTGCAGACTATGTACTTGCTTCATATGGAACTGGTGCTATTATGGCAGTTCCAGCTCATGATGAACGCGACTATGAATTTGCTAAGGAATTCGGTTTACCTATAAAAGCCGTTTTAGAGGGCGGCGATATTGAAAAGGAAGCGTTTACTGGTGACGGTCCACATATCAATTCAGATTTCTTAAATGGCTTAGGAAAAGCTGAAGCAATTGCAAAAGCAATTGAATGGCTTGAAAAAAATGGCGTAGGTGAAAAGAAAATTTCTTATCGCATACGTGACTGGCTATTCTCTCGTCAACGTTACTGGGGTGAACCAATTCCAGTTATTCATTGGGAAGACGGTACGATGACGACGGTACCTGAAGAGGAGCTGCCATTAGTACTACCGAAAACATCTAATATCCGCCCTTCTGGTACAGGTGAATCACCACTTGCAAACATTGAAGAATGGGTTAATGTTGTTGATCCAGTTACAGGCAAAAAGGGTCGCCGTGAAACAAATACAATGCCGCAATGGGCAGGTTCAAGCTGGTACTTCCTACGCTATATTGATCCGAACAATTCACAAGCAATTGCAGATCCAGAATTGTTAAAACGATGGTTGCCAGTAGATATTTATATTGGGGGAGCAGAACATGCGGTGCTTCATTTGCTTTACGCTCGCTTCTGGCACAAAGTCCTTTATGATTTAGGCGTTGTTCATACGAAAGAACCATTCCAAAAATTATTCAATCAAGGAATGATTTTAGGTGAGGGCAATGAAAAGATGTCAAAATCAAAAGGGAATGTTGTAAACCCTGATGACATTGTTAATAGTCATGGTGCTGATACATTAAGACTATATGAAATGTTTATGGGACCACTTGATGCTTCTGTTGCTTGGTCTACAAATGGTCTTGATGGAGCACGTCGATTCCTAGATCGTATTTGGCGATTATTTACAACAGATGAAGGAACTTTAGCTGAAAAAGTGAAGAATACTATAGATACAACGCTTGAAAAATCCTATCATCAAACAGTGAAAAAAGTAACAGAGGATTTCGAGCATCTTCGCTTTAATACTGCAATTTCTCAAATGATGGTATTTATTAACGATTGCTATAAAGCAGAATCGGTTCCGACAGAATATGCAGAAGGATTTGTGAAATTACTTGCTCCAATTGCACCACATGTTGCAGAGGAGCTTTGGGAAATTCTTGGACATTCAGAAACAATTGCATATGAAGCATGGCCAACCTACGATGAATCAAAATTAGTAGATGATGAAATTGAAGTAATTGTCCAAGTAAACGGTAAATTGCGTTCGAAAGTAAAAATCGCTAAGGATGCATCGAAAGAACAGCTTGAGCAAATTGCACAAGCTGATGAAAAAGTAAAAGAATTTACAGATGGAAAACAAATTGTTAAAGTAATTGCTGTTCCAGGAAAACTTGTAAATATTGTTGTGAAATAAGTTATATAGCTGTCTCAAGATGATGATGATGTCATATTTTGAGACAGTTTTTTATTTGAAATTTACTTTTTAGTTTAATTTATAGAAATATTTTGAAAAGGGTATTGACTTATATTACCTAGAATTATATTATTTTTATCAGATTACTAAGAATTAAATGTGCTGACTAGAAAACTAGAGGCCCCAATAAACTCTTATTGAATTTATCTCAAAGCTATTTAAGTTTTGAATGATTCAAAGAGTTTATTGGGGCTTTTTGTCAGTTAAAGGAGTGGGATAGAGGTAATGGAAGTACAAAGGATTCTTAGACATTAATCTAATGTACTGGAAATGACAGAAACTGAAAGGTTAATTAACTTGATTTATGTAATATTTTTAATCAGCTTGGGTTTTGTTAATTTTAATGTTTTAAGAGCAATAGAATTTTTGGCGTGAATTCCATTAATGAGTATATAGCCTATGATTAGCTTCCTTGATGCCGCGGTATATATGGACTATTTATATACAGAATTCTCTTAAACTTTAAAAACATAGTTGACCAATAAGAATTGTATTGTTTATTATAAAATAAACATTTGGAGTTTTTAGAAAATGGAAATTACACCAGGGGGATTCGAGATGGGAAAAGTTTATATTGTTGGGGCAGGTCCAGGAGATGTGGATTTAATTACAGTAAAAGGATTGAAATGTATTCAACAAGCAGATGTTATTTTGTATGACCGACTTATTAATAAAGAGCTGCTAGAATACGCAAAACCGAATGCTGAATTGATTTTTGTAGGGAAGCTGCCGAAATTACATGGCGTTATCCAGGATCGAATTCACCAATTATTAGTAGAAAATGCGAATCAAGGGAAAATTGTAACAAGATTAAAGGGTGGAGATCCATTTGTTTTTGGCAGAGGAGCTGAAGAAGCAGAAGTATTAGTAGAGGCAGGGATTTCCTTTGAAGTTGTACCAGGTATTACTGCTGGAATTGCAGCTCCTGCTTATGCAGGCATACCTGTTACACATCGTCATTTTGGCTCAAGCTTTGCTATTGTCACTGGCCATATGCGTGAAGGCAAGGAAGATGACATTCATTGGAAGGGATTAGCTGAATCTGTTGATACATTAGCAATTTATATGGGTGTTGGAAATTTACCCTATATTACAGAGCAGCTTCTAAAATATAAACGTGATCCACAAACACCCGTGGCATTAATCCATTGGGGTACAACAAAGCAACAGAGAACAATTGTAGGAACTTTAAGTACGATTGTGGACATTGCTCATAAAGAAAAAATTCAAAATTCAAGTATGATTATTATCGGTGAAGTTGTAAAAATGCATGAAAAAATTGCATGGTTTGAGCAATCAAATCAAATTTTACAAGAGATTTCGGTTTGAAGAAGGTAGGTTGCGAAGAATGCAAGCAGTATTATATGTTGCCCATGGAAGCCGTGTAAAAGCTGGTGTCGAAGAAGCGGTTCAATTTATTGAGACAGTAAAACCTCATATTGATGTCGATATTCAAGAAATTTGTTTCCTAGAACTAGCAAAGCCATCAATTTTAGAAGGAGTTGCGGCGTGCATTGATAGAGGAGCAACTAATATTGCTGTTATTCCAATCCTGTTATTGACAGCAAACCACGCTAAACAGGATATACCACAAGAAATTAACAAAGCAAAACAACTATATCCGTTTGTTACATTTTCGTTTGGAAAGCCTTTCGGGATACATGAAAAGCTAATTAACAGCTTACATGATCGAGTTTTAGAAAAAAGTACATCGCTAAGTGAAGAAACAGACATTTTGCTAATTGGGCGTGGAAGCAGTGATCCATGTGTTCATGCTGATTTCCAACAAATTGCAAATTACCTTAAACGAAAATATAACTACGCAAATGTTGATATCTGTTTTTTATATGGAAAAGGTCCGTCATTTGAATCAGCATTAAATCAGCTAAACATCGAGCAAAAAAATCAAACATATATAATTCCATATATTCTATTTACAGGGTTTTTAAAAATTGGAATTCAAAAAAAAATAGCACAACATAGTTTTCTACAAAATAAAGTGGTTCTTTGTGAATGTTTGGGATATGACGAAAATGTACGCCAAGTGTTAATTGAGCGAGTTAATCAAGTTTTAATCGTAAAGGGGGAAGTTTGTAATGGATAAAAAGCAACAAAATTTTGAACAGGCAATTGAAAGTTTAAAAAAACTAATTAGCACAATGAATTATGGTTCCATCACTTTAATCGTTCAAGATAATGTCGTTGTACAAATCGAAAAAAATGAAAAAATTCGATTAAAATAATTGAAGATGAGGTGTAAGTATTGAAGCTAGAAGTAATAAATAGTCCTTTTAGTGAAGAACAAGTAAAGCAATTAAATGAAGTATTAGCTAACCTAACATCACAGCAAAAAATTTGGTTAACAGGTTATTTAAGTGCAACTGCATCTTTACAAGGAATCGAAGCACAAAAGGAAATTAGTTTTAATACAGCTCCTGTTGCGTCTAGTCCGACAGCTGTAAAACAAATAACGATTTTATATGCTTCCCAAACCGGTACGGCACAAGGACTAGCAAAAAAATATGGTGAACAATTACGAAATTTAGGATTCGAAGTAAGTGTTTCTTCGATGAATGATTTTAAAACGAATGCTCTAAAAAAACTAGATCATCTACTCATTGTAGCGAGTACTCATGGAGAGGGAGACCCACCTGATAACGCAATCGCTTTTCATAGCTTTTTATATGGAAAACGTGCACCAAAATTAGAGCATGTAAAATATGCGGTGCTTGCATTGGGAGATAGTTCATATGAATATTTCTGCAAAACAGGAAAGGATTTTGATGAACAGCTTGAAAAACTAGGTGCTAAGCGTATTGTTGAACGTATTGATTGCGATTTAGATTTTGATGAGCCGGCAGCGAAATGGTTTGAATTAGTAAAAGAAAAGCTTAAAGAGGATGGTGCAGTACAAGAATTATATAAAGAAGAGGCTGCGCCAACAGTAGCAGCTCCAACAACTGAATATTCCCGAAAAAATCCATTTCATGCTGAAATTCTAGAAAAGATTAATTTAAATGGCAGAGGTTCAAACAAAGAAACGATTCATTTAGAAATTTCTCTAGAAAATTCGGGACTATCCTATGAACCTGGTGATAGTTTAGCAATTTATCCTACAAATAATGAGAATCTTGTTGCTTCTTTAATTAGTGCTTTAGGTTTCGAGGAACAGGCTAAGATTAACGTTGGAGATATCTCATTATCATTAAAAGAAGCATTAACAGATTTGCTTGAGATTACAGTGTTGTCAAAACCTTTAATGGAAAAAATAGCGCAATTTACAACTAATAAAGAATTCCAAGAACTACTGCTAAACAAAGAAGCGTTAAAGCAATTTATACATGGCCGTGATCTGCTTGATGTTGTAGAAGCTTTTGGTCCTTTCTCATGGGATCCGCAAAGCTTTGTTAATCTATTGCGTAAATTACCGGCGAGACAATATTCTATTTCAAGCAGCCAAAGTGCCTATCCAGATGAGGTGCATGTCACAATTGGTGCTGTTCGATATGAAGTCGATAATCGTCAACGTTTAGGTGTATGTTCAACATATGTTGCCGATCAACTAGAAATAGGCGATAAAATACGTGTTTATGTTCAGCATAATCCTAACTTTAAATTACCTGAAGATGATAAACCAATTATTATGATAGGACCTGGTACAGGAGTAGCACCTTTCCGTTCATTTATTCAGGAGCGTGAGGAACGGGGAGCTCAAGGAAAATCATGGTTATTTTTTGGAGACCAGCACTTTGTAACTGATTTCCTTTATCAAACAGAGTGGCAAGGTTGGTTGAAAAATGGTGTATTAACAAAGCTAGACGTAGCGTTCTCTAGAGATCGTGATGAAAAAGTTTATGTACAGCACAAGATGCAGGAGCATGCGGCTGAAATTTATGAATGGTTGGAGCAAGGTGCGGTTGTTTATGTTTGTGGTGATAAAGATAATATGGCTGACGATGTTCAAAATACATTGCTAGATATTATTTCACAGCAGGGCAACAAATCACAACAAGAGGCACAAGAATATTTAGAGAATTTACAAAAACAGAAGCGATATCAGCGGGACGTCTATTAAGGGGGAAGTAACCATGGTAGGGAAAATTGTATTACCACCTCAAGAAGGTAAACCTAGTGATGTAGAGGAGATAAAAGCGGAAAGTAATTACTTGCGGGGGTCATTAGCAGAAACTATGCAGGAGGAGCTTAGCTCGGGCATTCCGGATTGGGATAATCGTTTGATGAAATTCCACGGAAGTTACTTACAGGATGACCGTGATCAACGATTAGAGCGTGAACGTAAAAGATTAGAGCCTGCCTATCAATTTATGGTGCGCGTACGAATGCCAGGTGGGGTAGCAACACCAAAACAATGGCTTAAACTTGATGAGTTGTCTGATAAGTACGGCAATCAGTCATTTAAAATAACTACACGGCAAACCATTCAATTCCACGGTATTTTAAAATGGAATATGAAGAAACATATGCAGGAACTGAATAGTGTTTTATTTGATACAATTGCAGCTTGTGGTGACGTAAACCGTAATGTAATGTGTAATGCAAATCCATATCAATCAAATTTGCATCAAGAAATTTTTGAATTATCATCTAAAATAAGTGAACATTTATTGCCGCGTACAAATGCTTATTATGAAATTTGGTTAGATAAAGAAAAAGTTGTAGACACACAAGAAGAACAAGAACCAATTTACGGCTCTCTTTATTTACCTCGAAAGTTTAAAATCGGCATGGCAATTCCACCTGCCAACGATACGGATGTGTTTTCACAAGATATTGGTTTAATTGCAGTGGTGGAAAATAATGAATTAATAGGATTTAACGTTGCGATTGGCGGCGGAATGGGAATGACGCACGGTGATACAGCAACTTACCCTCAATTAGCTCGTTTAATTGGTTATATTTCCAAAGACAAAGTTGTCGATGTATGCGAGAAAATTATGACAGTACAACGTGACTATGGCAATCGTTCCGTCCGCAAAAATGCGCGTTTTAAATATACAGTAGATCGCTTAGGGTTGGAAAATGTAAAAAAAGAGATTGAAAATCGTTTAGGTTATGAATTTGAAGAGGCTAGACCATACGAATTTAAGCATACTGGAGATCGATACGGTTGGATTAAAGGCGAGGACGGAAAATATCATTTCACTTTATTTATTCAAAATGGCCGTGTAAAAGACTTTGATAATTATCCATTAAAAACGGCCTTGCGTGAGATTGCACTAATTCATAAAGGTGAATTCCGTTTTACTGGAAACCAAAATGTAGTAATTGCAAACGTCGGATCTCGATCTAAGAAGGCTATTGATGAAATTATTCAAAAATATCATTTAACAGATAGTGATAACTACTCTGCTCTTCGCCGCAACTCAATTGCTTGTGTAGCATTACCAACATGTGGATTAGCGATGGCAGAAGCAGAGCGTTATTTACCATCTTTGCTAGAAAAAATTGAAGCGATTATAGATGACAATGGCTTGCATGATCAAGATATTACAATTCGTATGTCTGGCTGTCCTAACGGCTGCTCCCGTGCGGCTATGGGGGAAATAGGTTTTATCGGAAAAGGTCCAGGCAAGTATAATTTATATCTTGGTGCTAGTCATACAGGCTCACGATTAAATAAAATTTATAAAGAGAACATAGGAGAAGAAGAAATTTTAGCATCCCTTCGTCCGATTATTGAACATTATGCTAAAGAACGATTAGATGGTGAACACTTTGGTGATTTCGTTATTCGTACTGAGTATGTGGAAGCAGTAACGGATGGGCGTTATTTCCATAATCGAGCATAATAAGAAGATTAAAGGTTGCTTTATTGCAGCCTTTTTTCGCTTAAGGAGAGAATATAGATGTATCCAATTATGTTAAAAATTGAACAAAAACGAGTTTTAATCGTCGGTGGGGGAAAAGTGGCAACACAAAAAATTGATAAGTTGCTAGAGCAAAATGCAAATGTATGCGTTGTAAGTCCCACAATAACAGACACTCTACATAATTATGTCTTAAATGGACAAATTCAATGGATTAATCGTACATTTAAACAAGAAGATACTAAAGATGCTTTTTTAGTAATCGCTGCAACGAATAACCGAAGCGTGAATGAGTTGGTGAAAAAAAGCTGCTCGGAAGGACAACTGATAAATGTTGTCGATGCACCAGAAACAAGTGATTTTTATAATATGGCAGTTGTAGAACGCGGAGAATTGAAAATTGCCATCTCAACAGAAGGGGCAAGTCCTACGTTAGCGAGGAAAATTAAGCGGGATTTAATAGAAGTTTTTGATGATGGTTATGAGGACTATTTAAGATTTTTACTTAAAGCACGTAAAAAAATTAAAGAAACTGTACACGATGAAGAAAGAAAAAATTATTTATTGAATGAAATAATGTATGACTTTTATCGTAAAAATGAAGTCGAACGGGAACGTTTTCTTGAAAATATTAACTAGATTCACTTATATATTAATAAAAGAGATAAAAAAGAGAGATCGTCCAAAAAACTTATTTGGAACGGTCTTTTTCATGCCTATTTTAAATTATAAGAGGGGTTGTTTCAGAAATTCACTTCTGAACAACTTCTTTTTTTATTCGTTAAGTAAGGAAGTTTTTTCATCAATTTGGGCTGCTTAAATGCAGGTTATATCAACCAACTATGTTGTTTGTTAATTGTAAATAATATAAGTTTTTTATTGAGATTATGTAAAAGAATAGTACGGAACAATTTCTTTCATTTAAAATTACGTTTATAGTAAGGTATGGTTTTAATGACATTAGCATTTAAAGTCGATGCTAGAGTATGGGGATGAATTATGTCAATGTGGAACAACTATCTTTAGTTTTACAACTTAGAAAGAAGGAAACAACATGGATTTATATTATATGGTGCTCCTTTTCATAATAGGATTCGTCGGTTCATTTCTATCTGGAATGCTTGGAATCGGTGGTGCTATTGTTAAATACCCTATGCTGCTTATGATACCGCCATTATTTGGATTTCAAGCGTTAACAGCACATGAGGTTTCTGGAATAAGTGCCCTCGATGTTTTATTCGTATCGATAGCTGGTGTGCTTACTTTCCGCAAGGGAGGGTATTTAAATAAATCACTAATTACCGTGATGGGTTTATTTGTCTTAATCGGTACATTAATTGGCTCCCTGGAATCAGAGCATTTAACGGAAACTCAAGTAAATACTGTATATGGAATTTTAGCGTTATTAGCAGCAATTATGATGTTTATACCGAAAAAACAAATTGATTTAGACAATGTAACATATAACAAACCGCTTGCAGCTATACTTGCATTCTTTATTGGAATAGGTTCTGGTATAGTAGGTGCAGGAGGAGGATTTTTATTAATTCCAAGCATGTTATTAATTCTTCACATCCCCACAAGAATAACAATCGCTTCAAGTTTGGCAATTACGTTTATTTCTTCCCTTGCTGGCTCATTCGGTAAAATTGTAACAGGGCAAGTAGAATATCTCCCTGCAATTATTGTAATTATCGCTGGAATGATCGCAGCTCCTCTAGGTGCAAAAATCAGCCAAAAAATGAACACGAAGACATTGCAAGGTATTTTAGCTATTTTAATACTAGGAACAGCCGTTAAAATATGGATTGATATTTTATAATAAAAAAACAGACGTGTTTATACAAATGCGTCTTTTTTAGTACAAACAGGTGTAGATTATTAAAGAAAGTGTCTAATATAATAACAAAATTAATATGTTAAAATATGGTGTATATAAAGTGGGGGATAAGATGACAAGGAATAAATATATTTTAGTCAGTTTCGTAATAGCATTTATTTTTGGAATTCCTTTTAAATGGATTCAATATAAAGGCGAAGAAACAATATCGTTTTTCCAACTATTTGATTTAGGTGTAAACCATTTGTTTTTTGATGGTTGGTTATTGGCAGCAAATACTCTAATCATATTTATTGTACTGTCTTGTACTTTAAAATTAAAAAGTAGAATAAAACCTTTATAATCTTTTTGATGTAACCTAAGGCGTTATTCGAACAACGCAAAAACTTTTTATGAAAAACATCTAATCAAATTTACAAAACATTGTGGACAGGAGCAGTTAATATGGGTGAAAAATTTGTACCAATTACAACTAAAAATTTAGAACAATGCAGCGAACTATATATTCATGTTTTTAATAGTGAACCTTGGAATGAAAGTTGGACACACCAAGATGCAAAAGAAAGACTTTCGGATTTAATACAAACACCAAAATTTCTTGGTTTTATACTATATGATAACGACGATTTAATTGGATTCATTGCTGGGAATTGTAAACGATCCTTTTCAGGATTAACTTTTTATTTAGCTGAATTGTGTATTAATAATCAGATTCAAGGCAAAGGTTATGGTTCAAAGCTGCTTCGTTATCTAGAACAAGAGTTAAGGGATAGAGGAGTGCAAAGCCTTTATTTATTAACAGCCACTGGAGGACTTGCAGAAGCGTTTTATTTAAAAAATGACTATGTAGTAAATGAGGATAGGGTTGTTATAAGAAAAAATTTAACTTGAACATACTCTGTAGAAATATCGCTATTCAGTAAAAATATTTTAAGTAAAGGTTAACGTTATGAATTCGTTTATAAAGGTTTAACGAAGCTTTTATTAATACTTCGTCATATTTTGTACTTAAATTTACATAGTTTATCTTTTTAGAATTTGAGAATAATTGATTTTTAATATGGGCTTCACATATAATAAAAGTATCACGTGATGGTTTGGAGGTATGAACAATGGGGTCGAGAAATTAAGAATTGGTGAATTGGCTGAAATTACAGGAATTACAAAGCGAACAATTGACTATTATACAAACCTTGGTCTTTTAAAAGCTGAACGTTCTACTTCTAATTACCGGTATTACAAGTCAGATGCCATTGAGCGACTTTATAAAATTGAAGAGATGAAATCAAGTGGAATGAGTTTAAAAGACATTAAAAATTCATTTGAAAAAGAGCATCAATATGAAGAAATTGATATTCAAGAGCTTCGTTTACACATGCAAACTCTACAAAATGAAGTTACTACATTACTTGAACAAATGAAGCAACAAGAGCAAACAACACAAACTACGATTAAAAATAATGTATCAAAAGAAAGTGTTGCATTAATGCAATCTTTATTATTACTTATAACCTAGGAGGTGAAGTCTTACTTTTTTAAGTAAGACAACTTATTGACCGCGTTAAATTTAACGATTTTTACTATTTTAATAGCGTTAACTGCATTTTTCGTTGCCACTGAATTTGCGATTGTAAAGGTAAGGCAATCGAGAATTGATCAGTTAGTTGCAGAAGGTAAGAAGGGTGCTCTTGCAGCAAAACATGTTACCACCCATTTAGATGAATATTTATCAGCCTGTCAATTAGGGATTACAGTTACAGCACTTGGTATTGGTATGGTTGGAGAATCAACATTTGAATTTATTTTACACCCAATGTTTGAAGCCATAGGTATTTCAAGTAATTATGTTCATTACTTTACAATTGCTGCAGCCTTCATCATCGCCACTTTTTTACATGTAGTGGTAGGGGAATTAGCTCCGAAAACAGCAGCTATTCAAAAATCAGAAACAATTACATTAATATTTGCAAAACCAATAATGATTTTCTATAAAATTTTGTATCCATTTATTTGGTTCTTAAATGGATCTGCCCGTATACTGGTGGGGATTTTTGGTATGAAGCCTGCTTCAGAACATGAACTGTCACATACTGAAGAAGAACTGCGCTTATTATTAACTGAAAGCTATAAAAACGGTGAAATTAACCATAACGAATTAAAATATGTAAATAATGTATTTGAATTCGATGATCGAATAGCAAGAGAAATAATGGTTCCACGAACAGAAATAGTAGGCTTTAATAAGAACGCCTCATTTAGTGAAGTGTTGACAACCATTCAAGAAGAACGCTACACTCGATACCCTGTTTATGAAGAAGACCGTGATAATATTATCGGTTTTATTAATATTAAAGACTTTTTAACACAGGGCTTAAGCAACCGAATTACTGCAGAAACTTTTAATATAGAAAGTTTTATTAATCCTGTTATTAAAACAATTGAAACAGCCCCGATTCAAGAACTATTAACAAGAATGCAAAAAGAACGTACACATATTGCTATTCTTTTAGATGAATACGGTGGCACATCAGGTTTAGTAACAGTAGAGGATATATTAGAAGAATTAGTCGGTGAAATTCGCGATGAATTTGATGATGATGAAATTGCAGATATTCGCAAGGTGAAAGACGGTCATTACATTATTCATGCGAAGGTATTGTTAGAGGATGTATCAAAGTTATTACAAATAGAACTAGAAAACCCTGATGTAGATACTATTGGTGGCTGGTATTTTGCGCAAGATATGGAACTAAATCAAGAAAATATAATTGATTATGGAGGCTATTCATTCTCGATTTACGAAAAGGAAGAACACCATATTCATTTTATTGAAGTGAAACAAACTGTAAACTTAATAGCTTAGTTTTTTAGTAGAAAGACTAAAGTATAACAAGACACTAAGGGCTGCTCAGAATGTAAAAACTCTGAACAGCCTTTTAAGTTACTCTAATATGCTAAAAAAGTATTGTTGTTTGGTAATAGGAAATGAGTTCCTTTTAAAAATTTATTCTACAGCTCCAGCATTCATGCCGGCTATACGTCCAGTTACTAGGGCGCTTGTAATGTTGTAGCCGCCGGTATACCCATGAATATCTAAAATTTCACCACAGAAAAATAGGCCTGATTTCTTTTTGGATGCCATTGTTTTTGGCTCGATTTCTTTTACCGATACACCACCGCCAGTCACAAATGCTTTTTCTAAAGGCAATGTACCATGTACATCCATTGTAAAACCAACAAGCTCGTTTGCTAATTGACGAATTTTTTCCTGCGATAGTTCTGCGGCTGTTTTGGATGCATCAATACCAACCCGGTCCATTAAAAATAACAGCCACCGTTCTGGCGCAACGTTTTTCCAAACATTTTTAACAGCCTTTTTTGGGTCTTCCTTTAATAATTTATTTAAATATTGTACACAAGTTTCAATGTTGAAATCTGTCAATGTTTGAATCCGAACCTGAACAGGAGCGCCGCCATTTTTCTTCCGCTCCTTCACGATAAATTGGCTGCAGCGTAAAATTGCCGGTCCACTTAAGCCAAAGTGTGTAAAGAGCATGTCCATTTGATGTGTGATAATTGCTTTACCTTTTTTATTCAAAACAGATACTGCAACATCTCTTAATGCAAGACCTTGCAATTCACGAGACTGAATAAAGGGCTCGTTTGATTTTACTGGTACTTCTGTTGGATATAATTCTGTTACGGTATGGCCTGCACGTTCGGCCCATGGATAACCATCTCCAGTAGATCCCGTCTGAGGAACTGCTTTACCTCCAACAGCTACCACCACAGCTTTAGCCAATATTTCAGTACCGTCAGATAATCTTACTCCCAATATTTTTTCATCATTCATTAATAATTTACTTACTGTTGTTTGAAGCCGTATTTCGACATGAAGCCGTTCTAATTCATTGATTAACGCGTCGACAACATCCTGCGCGCGATTGGATACAGGGAACATGCGACCGTGATCCTCTTCTTTCAGTTTTACGCCAAGTCCTTCGAAAAAATCGATAATATTTTCATTATTATATACTGTGAATGGACTATATAAAAAACGCCCATTACCAGGAATATGTTTTATAATTTCATCTACCGATAGGCGGTTTGTAACGTTGCAACGCCCTCCGCCAGAAATCGCCAGCTTTTTGCCGAGTTTATTTCCTTTTTCAATTAATAAAACCTTTTTCTTTTGTTCTCCAGCAGCAATTGCGGCCATTAATCCTGAAGGACCTCCACCGATAACAATTACATCAATCATTGATTCTTCTCACTTTCTACACTAACTGCCGTTAATAATTTTATTTTGAATGAGTTAAGCAGCGTGGTTTTATAAAAATTTTAAATAAAGTGCTACCTTGCCATTCATATTATACATAAATTATAGAGAAACTATTTGAGTAAATCGTCTTTCACATGTAAACTAACATGTAGATTCGTTTTCGCAACAACATTCGTTAGAAATCGTCGACTAAATAGGTCGACTCTTATTTTTTAGATTTCTATACATACTTTTACAATTTCATAAAGATTGGAATGTTTATATGTCTTCATTAATGAAAGGGACGGCGATATTAACAATTGGTTTGTTTTTATCAAAAGTGCTTGGATTAATTTATGTATTCCCATTTTACTCAATTGTTGGGGAGGAAAATATTGGGTTATATCAATATTCTTATGTTCCATATAATATTATGCTTTCAATTGCTATTTCAGGGCTGCCAATAGCTGTCTCGAAATTTGTTTCAAAATATAATGCATTAGGCGATTATGAAGCGGGGAGACGTTTATTTAAATCAGGTGTAGTGGTCATGCTAATCACCGGTTTACTATCGTTTCTTGCTTTGAACTTATTAGCGAATCCGATAGCAAACGTTGTTATTGAAGATGATGAGCAAATTTTTACAGTTGAACAAATCTCTTCGGTTATTAGATGGGTTAGCTTTGCTTTGCTGGTAGTTCCGTTCATGAGTTTAATTAGAGGATTTTTCCAAGGCTACAATCAATACATGCCAACTTCTGTTTCCCAATTAGTTGAACAAATTGTTCGTATAATTGTCTTGCTTGGTGGTTCCTTCCTGGTAGTTGTGCTGCTAAATGGTACTCCAGAAACAGCTATTAAATTTGCAGTATTTGCAGCATTTGTTGGTGCTCTTGGTGGTTTAGTTGTTCTTTATTATTATTGGAAGAAATTTAAACCTGAGTTTAATACATTTCTTGAGGGCAGTGTTTCTTCAGGAGAATTGTCTTATAAAGATATTTATAAGGAAATTTTGCAATCCTCTATTCCAATTGTATTTGTTGGGATGTCAAATTCATTATTCCAGTTAGTCGATATGTTAACGTTCAACAATGCGATGACTTCTATCGGACTAGCTAAGGTTACGGATACGTATTTGGCAATGTTAAATTTTTTATCACATAAAATCGTTATTATTCCAGTTATGCTTGCAACTGGATTTTCAATGGCATTAATTCCGATTATTACAAAGCATTTTACACTTGGAGAATTCAATGTACTTCGTGGAGCGATGGATAAAACATATCAAGTGCTGTTATTTATTACAATTCCAGCGAGTATGGGCATCACTATTTTAGCACCTGATATTTATCACGTTCTATATGAGCAAAGTGAAATGGGAGCGGAAGTGTTAGCTCATTATGCACCTACGGCAATATTATTTGCCTTATTTTCAGTGACAGCTGCTATTTTACAAGGTATCGATTATCAAAAGTGGATAATTTTCAGCTTATTAACTGGTTTATTAATAAAGCTCATGTTAAATACGCCTCTTGTAAAATTAATGCAGGTAGATGGTGCTATACTAGCAACTGCAATTGGTTATTTGGTTACTATTTTGATTAATATTGTAGTAATTCATAAAGTGCTGCATTACCGTTCGAAGCTGGTCTTTAGACGTACAATTTTAATTTGTATTTTAACTGCGGTTATGATGATTGCTGTATTTGCTGTAAATAAACTACTATACTTCATTGCTGAGCCAGAAAATAAGGTGATTACAAGTATTTATCTACTAATTTGTGTAGGGGTTGGAGCAGCGGCTTATGGAGCCTTAGCATATAGACTTGGGCTTGCACAAAAGCTTTTAGGTGATCGTATTACCAAAATAGCAAGCAAAATAGGGTTGAAATAGGAGGAATCAACTTTAAGTGCGTTTAGATAAATTGTTAGGGAATATGGGGTATGGAAGTAGAAAAGAAGTAAAACTGCTGTTAAAGCAAAAAGCTGTAACTGTTGACGGAATTGTTGTAAAGGATGCTGCAATGCATGTAAAACCTGAAGTACAACATGTAAGTGTTTTTGGTGAACGGGTGCACTATACAGAATTTATTTATTTAATGATGAATAAACCACCCGGTGTTATTTCTGCAACAGAAGATTTGCATGATAAAACGGTAATTGATTTATTGGATCCATTAGCACAACATTTCAAACCTTTTCCTGTTGGACGTTTAGACAAAGATACTGAAGGGTTGCTTCTCATTACAAATGATGGACAGTTATCTCATAACTTATTATCACCTAAAAAACATGTGCCTAAAACTTACTATGCAAGAATTGATGGGGTAGTAACGGAAGCAGATATTGAAGCATTTAAGAATGGAGTAGTTCTTGATGATGGTTATAAAACCAAGCCTGGCGAACTTGTTATTTTAAAGTCGGATACTGTTTCCGAAATTGAATTAACAATCCGCGAAGGAAAGTTTCATCAAGTCAAACGGATGTTTGAAGCGGTTGATAAGAAAGTAGTCTATTTAAAACGTCTGTCGATGGGAAGCTTGAAACTAGATGAAACATTAGAGCTTGGGGATTACCGTGAACTAACTGAGGAAGAACTGGCTGCATTAAAAAATATTAATCAGTAATCAAAAATACCTTAAAAGAGTGAGTCAATCTCTTTTAAGGTATTTTTTAATTAGACTTATTAAGTGAATTTGAGGCAATACTGATAAAATATAGAACTGCGTAAATATTTTAAAGGGTGAAAAAAACATGGAATTCCACGTAAAAATATTCTGAAGTGCGTAAATCTTTCTGTAAAATTCGTAAAAATAGTCGAATCCACGTAATTATTAGTTAGTGTGTAAAAAGTAGTGAAAGTACGTAAATAATAAAAAAATTACGTGAATAAGAAAGGGAATCGCGTAAAAGGTTAGTAAACTCGCGTAAATTTTGTGAAAAGCACTTTGAAAAATTAACTTTGCGATAATAATATAAAGATCCAGATAAACGCAAAAAAAGAATGACCACGACGACAGGTCATTCTCTGTTGATTTAATACTTTCTATGTCTAGCAATTAACGCTTGCCTATAGCAACTTAAAAATGAAAGCTGCAAGTCGTATTTTTAGGGAAATATATTTCAATAAATTATTGGCAAAAATGCGCTTATTGCCTTTATATCTAAGATGTTAATTTTACTTTTTTCTTCGTCGTTGTCCATTTGCCTCGGCTTGGGCTAACAACCAAGTCATTAAAGGCTAACACATTCAAATCTCTTTGAATGGTGCGAGGAGTGATGTTGAACTCTTCGACTAAATCCTGTGTAGACACCGTCCCTTTATCAAGGATAAACATATACACGTCTTTAATACGATTAAGCATTCTGTCAGTAGTTGGTTTCATAATTATGAACCACTCCTTCGATCTTAATTCTCATGGCAAAGACTAGCGGACGACAATTAGTGCAGAGGTGCACATAGGCGTATTATATTTCTGCCTTAGACATCCCCTTTTTTAAATTTTTTTGTCAAGTAAATAACTATGACAACGCCATTATATCAGCAAACTATTAATTTTTCCATAATTCTCAATTAATTAATATAATTTTTAAATGTTTGTAATGTGATAATACGAAAAATAGTATTAGATTATGTCAAATGTGCTTGTACTTTATTTTATTAAGAGTAAAATAATCGTAATTACAATTTGAGGTGGTATAAAATGGATTGGTTTACAATCGCGCAATCTAGAAAAGATGAGTTAATTTTAGAATTACAACATTTAATTCAAATTGAAAGTGTTCTTGATGAGGATGGAGCTACTGAGTCAGCGCCTTTTGGTCAAGGTCCGTTAAAGGCATTGCAATTTATGCTTCAAAAAGGGGAACAGCAAGGATTTATTACAAAAAATGTAGACAATATTGCTGGCCATATCGAAATGGGAGAAGGACAAGATATACTGGGAATTTTATGTCATGTAGATGTTGTTCCAGCTGGGGATTCATGGACATATCCACCCTTTAAAGGTGAAATTGCAGATGGGAAAATTTATGGTCGTGGTGCAATAGATGATAAAGGACCGACGATGGCAGCCTGGCTGGCGATGAAAATGGTGAAGGATGCGGGGGTCAAATTAACCAAACGTGTTCGAATGATTATAGGAACAGATGAAGAAAGCGGCTTTCGCTGTGTAGAGCGTTATTTTGAAAAAGAAGAGATGCCTGCTATTGGTTTTGCTCCAGATGCAGATTTTCCGATGATTAATGCTGAAAAAGGAATCGCGGTGCTTGATTTTTCACAGCAGGGTCCAATAAGTAAAGATGAGGAATTAGTTGCTTTTCAATCTGGTCATCGTACAAATATGGTGCCGGACTTTGCAAAGGCTATTGTTCAAAACTTACCAAATGAAATTGAATCAGAATTTCAGAAATTTTTAGAAAAAAATATGACGGAAGGTACTTTAACGAAAGAGGAAAATAGATATATAATAACTATTAAAGGAAAGTCAGCACATGCATTGGAACCAGAAAAAGGTAAAAATGCAGCAGTATTGCTTTCAAGATTTTTACAAGGATTTATAACTACGAATGCAAGTAAGCAGTTTGTATCATTTATGGTAAATGCTTTCGACAACGATCATTATGGGACAAATTTAAAGTTAAATTTTGCTGATGAAATGTCAGGTCAAACAACCTTAAACCCAGGTATCGTTCTGTTTCATAATGAACATGGCGGACGTATTCAAGTTAGTATGCGTTATTCAGTTTCATATCCATTTGAGCAAAAAATTACAGAAGCAGGTGATCTCTTATCCTCTTATGGATTTGCACTTGATGTTGTATCAAACTCAGCTCCGCATTATGTTGCTGAAGAAGAAATGCTCGTTCAAACATTACTAAAGGTATATCGAAAGCATACTGGCGACTTATCAAAGCCGCTATCTACTGGTGGTGGGACGTATGCACGTACAATGGAAAAAGGGGTTGCATTTGGTATGTTATTCCCTGGTGAACCTGATGTTGCGCATCAAGCAGATGAATTTGTTGTCATTGAAAATTTAATTAAAGCAGCTGCTATTTATGCTGAAGCAATTGTAGAACTAGCTAGTGAAAAATAATAAGAAGGACGTGGGAAAAGTGGGTTATACATTATGGAATGATAAGATTGTGAATGATGATGAGGTTATTATTGATAAGGAAGACCGTGGATATCAATTCGGCGACGGCGTTTATGAAGTAATCAAAGTATACAATGGCGAAATGTTTACAGCACAAGAACATATTGATCGTTTTTATTTGAGTGCTGATAAAATTAAAATCACTATTCCTTATACAAAAGATAAATTAATTAAACTACTTCATGAATTAATAGAAGCAAATAATTTAAATACAGGAAATCTTTATTTCCAAATTACACGAGGTACTTCTCCACGTAATCATTTGTTCCCAGGTGATGATGTATTGCCAGTACTAACTGGAAATGTAAAAGAAGCGCCTCGTTCAGTAGAAAATATGCAAAATGGTGTGAAAGCAACAATACTTGAAGATATTCGTTGGCTGCGCTGCGATATAAAATCATTAAACTTATTAGGTGCTGTTTTAGCTAAACAAGAAGCACATGATAAAGGCTGCTATGAAGCAATTTTACATCGTGATGGAACAATTACTGAAGGTTCTTCGACAAATGTCTTTGGCATTAAAGATGGGGTGCTATATACTCATCCTGCTAACAATTTAATTTTGAGCGGAATTACACGTGGTGTTATTTTAACTTGTGCGAAGGAAATTGGCCTACCTATTAAAGAAGAAGCATTTACGACAGAACAAGCATTGAATATGGATGAATTATTTGTTTCTTCAACAACTTCTGAAATTACACCAGTAGTAGAAGTGGATGGAGTGAAAATTAACGGTAGCGTTATTGGCGAATGGACTCGTAAATTACAAGAACAATTTACAACAAAAATTCCACAGCCATTACATTCTAATAAATAAGAAAGAAACTTTTTTAGAATAACATAGTTTCATTAAATGATAGAAAAATTAGGAGTGTAGGCAAAGTTTAAACTGACTTTAAGAGTACAGTTCACTTTTGACTACACTCCTTTTTCTATTTATGACCTTTTAAAAGCAGCTGTTCTGACGATCTAGCAAACACTTGTCAGAAGTTTATCTGCAAAGATAGCAGTGTTAGGTACAACATAAGTATAAAAAGCGAATGTCGACAGTCTGAACTTCTGTTGATAGTCATATTGAGATGCAGGTTAGCCCCTATTTTTTTTTCTTTCCCTCATGTAAAATTGAACCATCGGCTATAGATTAGATAGGAGTGTTTTAATTGGCTCAATTAGTAAAGCTTCAAGATTATATTTCAAGATATCAAATGAATTTAACTAGGTATCCAACTCAGTTTGTACGTTTAAAGAAAAGCCAGTGGGAGAGAGTGAAGCATCAATGGTTATCGGGAGAAGAAATTCCTGAGTGGGAACATATTGATAATCAGGAGGAAATTCAAGAACCAAAAAGACGTATTTCCCTGTTAAAAAAATTTAAGTTCAAAAAACAAGAACTGGAAGAGGAAGATATCGAAAAAGTTGATGTTTCGAATGAGTTAATTAATCAAGAAGATGAAATTCAAGAAGAAGAGACTACATTATTCTTTGAGCCAAAAATAGTGTATTATCCTAGTACGTTGGAAGAATTAAAAAGAATGTTTTTTGATCAATTTTTTCATTTTCAAATAAAATGGGCAAGCTCGACATTACGTGAAAAATCCTATGTTGATCCGAGATTTATGCGGGATACTATGCTAAGAAGCTTGCTTCAACGCTATCCAGATAGTTATTTAGTATTTTATTACCCTATTGTGAAAGTAAAAAAAGCACCGGTTGAATTAGATATTATATTATTAACACCGACAGAATGTATTTGTATTACAGTTGTTGAAGAAGAAAATTCAGCTGTTTTTGTTGGAAACAGTGATCGTTTTTGGACAAAAAAAGTAGGGAAAATCGATAAAAAAGTGCTAAATCCAATTATTCAACTTAACAGGATGGAATCAATAATTTCGCAGCTGTTTATCAATAATGAAGTTGAAATGCCTATTCGAAAAGTACTACTATCAAGAAATGGCTATTTTGATTATCCTGGCTCAATCTATAATGTACAGTTTGTGGATAAACGTGAGTACCCAAAATGGATGCTGCAAATGAAACGGTCAACTTCCCCTATGAAACGTATGCAAATGCATGCAGCTCAAACGATTTTGCAATCCGTCCAAACTACCTCATTTAACCGAGATATTTGGAATGCTGAGCAACAAGAGGAAAAGTAAGCGTGAAGCTATATTTTATTATTAATGAATTTGCAGGAAGTGGGAAAGGGAAGAAAGTTTGGCAGCAATTAAGGAAAGAATTAACTACACCTTCCTTCAATTTTACTTTTACGAGATATGAGGGACATGCAAGTAAGCTTGCAGAACATTTTTGTGAAAAGGCATTAGCTTCTAATCAGACAGCTTTAATCATAGCAATTGGCGGAGACGGGACTATTCATGAAGTGGTAAATGGTGTTATAGGGTATAGTAATGTCTTAGTTGGTGCTGTTTGTGCTGGATTGGGAAATGATTTTTCAAGAGGCTATGCTTCTTTCCAAACAGCACGCCAAATTGATGACTTTATGATGCACAGTGGGAGAGCTTTTCAAGAGAAGGACTGCGGTATAGTAAAGCTGAATAAAGAAAATCTAAAAAAGTATTTTGTGAATAATACTGGAATCGGCTTTGATGCATATATAGCTTATAAAACAAATAATTCAAAAATAAAGAAAAGATTAAATAAAATAGGTCTTGGGCAGCTCAGCTATATATATTTTGTTCTATATTGCTTATTTACCTATAAATTATTTAAATTAACTATTCAACAAGACGGACAACAGTATACATACGAAAAAGTATGGTTTGCAACAGTTTCAAATCAGCCTTACTTTGGAGGTGGCATGAAAATATCCCCAAATTCTTGTTCAAAAGATGGACTAATAGAGTTAACAATTGTCTATAATCTCTCAAGATTTAAACTATTACTGCTCTTTATAACTGTTTTTTTCGGTGCGCATACACGATTAAAGGAAGTTGTTCAAATAAGCAGCAGCAAGTTCATTTTAAGTGTAGATAAGGAATTGCCGTGCCACGCAGATGGAGAATTAATAGGAACTACAAAGAAAGAGTCGGAAATTACTTATACTGTAAGTTTGAATAGTTTGAAACTAGCCGATGTAAAATAGCGAAAATATGAAATTATAAGAAATATAAGTTATAATAAAATGGAATTTCTCTTCATTCAGCAATTATATTAGGTGGGTGAAGAGCAAAGGTGTAATTGATGTACAACTAGAAATGAGGATAAATGAAGTGAGATTAAGAAATAAACCATGGGCAGAGGAATTCATAAATAGTCATCCAGAAATTATTATTCCAAGCCCAGAGCAATATAAAGGGAATTGGAAAGAAGTATTTGGAAATGATCATCCTCTTCATATAGAAGTTGGGACGGGGAAAGGTCAATTTGTTACGGGAATGGCGCTTGCAAATCCAACTATTAATTATATTGGAATCGAATTATATGATAGCGTCATTGTAAGTGCTTTAGAAAAAGTTTTAGATGCAAATACACCGCCAAATTTACGATTATTAAAAGTAAATGGGGCAGATTTAGATAAATATTTCCAAAAAAATGATATTAGTCGTGTTTACTTGAATTTCTCAGATCCTTGGCCGAAAACACGTCATGCAAAGCGTCGTTTAACGCACGAAGGATTTTTGAAATTATATGAGTCGATTTTAATCGATAATGGTGAGGTTCATTTTAAAACGGATAATCGTGGCCTCTTCGAATATTCCCTTGTAAGCATGTCTGAATATGGTATGCTGCTAAAATATGTATCACTTGATTTACATGCAAATATGCCGGAAGACAATATTATGACGGAATATGAAGAAAAATTTTCAGCTAAGGGCCAGCCGATATATCGTCTAGAAGCACAGTTCGTTGCCAAATAAGGAATTATGATTAGTTAACGGTTGTGTAATTTAAAGATGAAGAAGTGGGCTTAACATCTATCGATTAGAATCATTTCAATTGAAATAGTTGTAAAGGGGAGAGATGGATGGATACGTTTCAATTTCACAACATGTCATTAACATGGCTTAATGGGGGTGTAACTTCTTTAGATGGTGGAGCAATGTTTGGGGTGGTGCCGAAACCTCTTTGGTCACGCAAATATCCTGTAAATGAAAAAAATCAGATAGAACTTGCATGTGAACCAATCTTGCTTCAATATGAGGGGAAAAATTACTTAATCGATAGTGGTGTCGGTTTTAATAAATTAACAGAAAAACAACTTAGAAACTACGGTGTAACCGAAGAATCGACAATATTACAAAGCTTAGAAGAGCTTGGGCTTACTGCAATGGATATTGATGCCGTATTAATGACGCATCTGCATTTTGACCATGCTGGAGGATTGACTCGCTGGGAAGGAGATGTACTAGTTCCGACATTCCCGAATGCAAAAATCTATACGACTCAAATTGAATGGGATGAAATGAGAAGCCCTAATATCCGTTCCAAAAATACGTATTGGAAGGAAAATTGGGAGCCTATTCAAGAGCAAGTGGAAACTTTTACAAATTCATTAGTTGTTGCACCTGGCTTAGAGATGATTCATACTGGTGGGCATAGTGATGGTCACGCAATTATAAAATTATCGCAAAACGATGAAACTATGCTTCATATGGCTGACATTATGCCAACACATGCTCACCAAAATCCATTATGGGTTCTAGCTTATGATGATTATCCAATGACAAGTGTATTTGCAAAGGAAAAAATCATGAAGGAAGCTCTTGCAAACGGCTATAAATTTATTTTTTACCATGATGCTTATTACCGCATGATTCAATGGTCGCCAGATGGAAAAGAAGTAATTGATTCATTAAAACGAGGCAAAGAGGCAAAAATACAATTTCAAACGAATTTATAAAAGAAAGCTGTTCGATTTGATTATCGAACAGCTTTAATATTAACTTTGTTTTATAAGTTCTACCACTACACCTGACCGTGCATCGGCCGCGAATTCATATGTCTCCATTTCACCATTGACAACTCTTGAAATACCCCCGCGATATACTGGAATTGTCATAATGCCATTCCTAAATTCTTCAGCTTTCATATAAATCCAAGATCCATCAATTGGACTTTCTTTTTTAAATTCAGCTTTTACATTATTTAAAACTTGATTTGCAGAAATAAATGGAGAAATTTTTTCAGAAGTTTCTTTAATGATAATTGCTGCAGCTAATCCAGTAGCTACACCTATTAAAAAATCCCGTAATTTCATTTGCCATCCTCCTTTAAGTATTCCTTATTTTAACATCAATTTTTAAAGAAGTCTTGCAGTACAATATGAATTTATTGTTGCTCCTTTAATATGCCCCCAATGATTGAAATTTCACTTTATGGTAAAATGAAGAACAAATGAAATAGGGAGTGTTTATTGATGAACGAGGAGACTTTGCGGTTATTTAAAACTTTAACGGAATTACCTGGCGCACCAGGCAATGAGCATGCTGTTCGTCAATTTATGCGAGGTGAGCTTGAAAAATATTCTGATGAAATAATACAGGATAATTTAGGCGGAATTTTTGGCGTTAGAAAAGCAAAGGATATTAGCGCTCCGAAAATTTTAGTTGCTGGTCATATGGATGAAGTGTCTTTTATGGTAAGGGACATTACAGAAAACGGTATGATTCGTTTTCAAACATTAGGTGGTTGGTCTAACCAAGTGTTGCAAGCACAGCGAGTAACCGTTTATACAAAGAATAAGGAGATTCCTGGGGTCATTGCATCGATACCACCGCATTTATTAAGAAATACTGAAAATAATAAACAAACAGAAATAAAGGATATGCTGATTGATGTAGGTGCAGATAGTAAAGAGGATGCGCTTGAAATGGGTATTCGACCTGGTCAATCGATTATTCCAATATGCCCGTTCACTCCAATGGCAAATCCGAAAAAAATTATGGCAAAAGCTTGGGATAACCGTTATGGCTGCGGACTAGCGATAGAATTATTAAAAGAATTAAAAGATGAAAAGGTTGTAAATAATCTTTATTCTGGTGCGAATGTAATGGAAGAAGTTGGTCTCCGTGGTGCTCAAGTATCTGCTAATATGATAAAGCCAGATTTATTTTTCGCATTAGATGCTTCGGCTGCAAATGATACTACAGGGGATAAAACCCAATTTGGTCAATTAGGAAAAGGAACACTTCTAAGAATTTACGATCCGACAATGGTAACACATCGAGGCTTGCGTGAATTTATTTTAGATACTGCTGAGTCTAATGATATTCCTTACCAGTACTTTGTTTCGAATGGTGGAACGGATGCAGGGAAAGTGCATATAGCAAACGAGGGAATTCCAAGTACTGTAATAGGTATTTGTTCTCGATATATTCATACCGCTGCTTCTATAATTCATATTGATGATTATGCAGCTGCAAAAGAACTGCTTATTAAGCTGGTAAAATCACTTGATCGAACAACGGTTGAAACTATTCTAAACAATGCGTAAAATAGTAAAGGTAAAGAAGGTGCCCAAATCGGCATCTTTTTTATTGAAGTTTGCGTCTTAATATTAGATCCATGTAGATTTGGATTGTTGTGATGGAGATGAATTTAGTGCAAATAGCAATTGGAACAAAAAATAGAGCAAAAACTGCAGCTATTAAAAATATAGTAAATACATTTTTTGATGATGTACATTTTGAGCAGTATTCAGTACCTTCTAATGTATCAGAGCAGCCATTTTCAAATGAAGAGACGAGGCAGGGTGCAATTAACCGAGCAATAAATACGTTAAAATCATCGAATGCTGATTTGAATTTTGGATTAGAGGGAGGAGTCTGCGAAATAGATGGATTAATGTATTGTTGCAACTGGGGAGCAGTTGCTTTAAAAGATGGTACTATTATCTCATGCAGCGGTGCACAATTTTTGCTCCCAGAAGAAATTGCAAATGAATTACGGGCTGGCAAAGAATTAGGACCTGTTATGGATGAGTTTACTAAACAAAAAGATACGAGATCTAGTTTAGGAGCTGTTGGTGTATTTACTGCTGGTCTTGTAGACCGTACTGAAATGTTTGAGCATATTGTTAAACTATTAATTGGTCAATATTTATATATCAAAAATTAAATATTGCAATGCAACTTAAATGCAACATCATTAATCAATAAATAACTATTAAGAAATTGGTAGAAAGTGAGGCATACATATATGAAACGCAAGTGGTTTTTCGGACCTGCTGTTTTAGTTTTAATATTAGCACTAGCAGGGTGTGGCAAAACTGTTGAAGAGCAGATTAATACAGGAGTAGCAAATGCACAAACTGTATTCGAAGAAAATGCTCAAGAACCTAATAAAACAATTGGAGATATTGAATTATATCTGCCTTCTGGCTTTAACGTGGAGAAAAGTGATGATGTTAATAATTTAATCGTTACAAAAGGAAAGGACAGCTTCATTTTATTTGTTAATAGCAATGAAAAAGAAGATAGCAACTTGCATTATGAATTATTAAAGAATGATAAATCAAAAAAAATCGTTAAAGAAGAAACTGTTGAGTTTGATGGGGCATTTGGTTTTACAGCAGTAGTTGAGTATGATGAAGAACGCTTTGAATTAATCGCAAGCTGTGGTGGCGTGAAAATTTCAACCATTTCTGAAGATAAAAATATAGATGGAAAACTTGTTGATATGATGACAATTGTTCGTTCTGTTAAATTAGTTGAAGAAGCTGACCAGACAAACTAATCGATAGAAATTAAAACTTTTGTTACAATATAATTAAATGCTTTTAAAGTACGGTTCACTTTATGTGAGCCGTTTATTGCTGTTTAGGAAATATTAAAGAAAATACTTAGAAGAATTTTAATTAGTATCGGTTGGGTGAATGTGAGGGGTGAACACGATGTTGGTTATGGAAGGTGTCACAAGGCGAGACTTTCCCGCTCCTACACAAGTTACAGAGCCACGTTAAAAAAGCTTCTCAAATGAAAAGGATGTGATTTAATGAAATCGAAGGAATTGGTAGAGCAATTAAAATTGCGATTAGGAACCGAACAATTTGAATTTATTTTTGATAAAGAAAAAGATAGTTTAAGACTTAATCATAAATCATTAAATCGAGGAATGGATATATTACTCCCAGATATTTTAGCGAAATATCATACAAAAAAAGAGAAGGCGATTGATGAAGTTGTCTACACAATTGAGCAAACATTTAATGCAATGAAAAAAGAACAGTCAGAAGGATTCCATGATTTATCTTTAGTGTATCCAGTCATCCGTTCTGCCTCTTTTCCATTAAAATCAAACGAAGGTCATCCATTTGTTATGACAGATCATACTGCTGAAACACGGATTTATTATGCACTTGACTTAGGGACAACCTATCGATTAATTGATGAGTCCATGTTGGGAAAATTAAATGTTTCAGCAAATCAAATTCGGGAAGCCGCACGTTTTTCAGTTCGGAAATTATCGACAAAAACCAAAAAGGATGAAGTTGCTGGAAATATTTTTTATTTTCTAAATGAAAATGATGGTTATGATGCAAGTCGTATTTTGAACGAATCGTTTTTAAAGGAAATGAAATCAAAAATCGAAGGTGATATGACCGTTTCAGTTCCACATCAAGATGTGTTAATTATTGGTGATATTCGGAACGAAGTAGGTTATGATGTATTAGCACAAATGACAATGCATTTCTTTACAGTTGGTGCCGTTCCAATTACATCATTATCATTTGTATATGAAAATGGTGAATTAGAACCGATATTTATACTAGCGAAGAATAAAGTAAAAAAGGAGCAAGAAGAGTAATGTTAATATCGTACAATAAGAAATATGTTGGAGATGTACTATTAGTACAATTAGCATCTGAAAGAATCGTCAATACGGAAGTTGAGAAAATTGGTGATTTTGCAATTTTAAAAGAGAAGGCAACAGGGGAAATAAAAGCATTTAATTTATTCAATGCAAGTAAATATATAGATTTAGATGTGGAAGGAAATGTGGAAGTAACACCTGAGCTAGTACAAAAAATTGAAAAAGCTATGGATGAAAATGGAGTAAAAGTTTCATTAGATATCGACTTTTCACCGAAATTCGTAGTAGGTTATGTAGAGGAAAAAGAAAAACATCCAAATGCTGATAAATTAAGTATTTGTAAAGTAAATGTAGGCGAAGAAGTATTACAAATTGTATGTGGTGCACCGAATGTTGAAGCTGGGCAAAAGGTAGTAGTGGCAAAAATAGGAGCAGTTATGCCTTCTGGGTTAGTTATCAAGCATTCTGAATTACGAGGTGTTGCTTCAGAAGGAATGCTTTGTTCAGCACGTGAATTGGCAATTCCAAATGCGCCTTCTGCAAAAGGTATTTTAGTATTGGATAATGATACTGAAGTTGGAGTACCATTTGAAATTCCTTCAACATTATAATATCGACAAGCCAAAGAGATTCTAACAATAGTTGGAGTCTCTTTTCTTTATATAGAAACAACGATTAACAAATACATGTAAAATTGTAAATTTAAAGGAAAATCAACAATTCAAATTATTAGAAGTATGATAAACTGTAAAAAGATGCTCAATTGCTAAAATTAATTATTTTCTGAATAAATATCCTGTTGGAAGGGTGATTGAAATGAGACGCAAATGGATTGTAACAGTACTAATAGCTGTTATCGGAGTCGTTTTTTTAACGATGTATTTAAATCAATCAAATACTAAAGCACATCCTAATGTAATAATTGAAACACAAATTTCACCAGTAGATGATAAAACTTATGACAGCATTGGTAGTTTGGAATATGTTAAAAACCCGGAGAAAGATAATTTCAAACTACTAAAATCACTTGTAAAAGTCACTTACCCAAAAAATGTACAAAATGTAGAAATAGAATTTTTAAAAACATATAAAGAATTACTTGGTGATGATATTTATTGGACCGGGGAGATTTGGGAATATCCTCATCCGGACGATAACACAATTGAACATTACCATGAAATTATTATCTATACAGGTGAAACAAATGAACAACAACTAAAAGATATGCTTAGTAAAGGAACAATGAAAGTAACCTGGAAGGAAAATGAAAAAGTAATAAGTGAGAAACACACTCTTGATGAAGCTGTTTTATTTAAGAAATAGTAGGTTTAGCGACAAATTCTGTTAAAAAACCACCAGTGATATTACTGGTGGTTTTAATTTTAACTAAATGTCTCACCATTGTTATAAAATTGCAATCTATTTATGATATGATTTTGATATAAAATATCTTATAAAAATCGTTAAATTTTAAAGTATAAAGCTGTAAAATTAATAGATGAAATGACTAAATCAGGTTAATTTAAGATACCTATATACATATAATTACATTATAATATAAAAGCTATGTCCATAGAAAAGAGTGAGTATATTGAATTGGTTTAAAAAACAATTAAATAAATTATTTGATAATGAAATAGAAGATGATGAAAATTATTACGATGATTTAAATTATGAGGAAGAAAACTCAAATTCTTATATAAATGAAAACCATATAGTTGAACAACAAAATTATACAAAAAGGTCAAGTTTTCGTTTTCCACTTATTGCAGATGATGAATTAGATTCAACAAAAACTGTCCAAGCTTCTAGTGAAATAAACAAGAAGCAATTTCCAAATGATAGAATCGTTGAAAATCCAATCGATAGACCTAAAAATTTTTATCAACCAAATGCGATATCTAAAGTGTATGATGTTGAGGTTTCTGGGATTAAAGAGCTTTTAGAAAAACGTCAGCGAATTAAAGGCTATTCCAATGTATTAAATCAAAATGCAACGAAAATTCGAAAAGTTGAAAAGCCAAGAAGTGAAGAGCGGATAATAAAAGAAGTTATCAAACAACAGCAGCCTATTCGAGTAAAAACTGCAAATAACCCACAGGAAAGTAAACGAAGATTCATTCCAACGGATGTACCTTCTCCTGTTTATGGCTATAAAAAGCCGAGTAACATTGGTGACCTGTTAGAAAAAAAGCAGAATCATGATAAACAACAAATTACGAAGTACTACGAAGAAGAGAATGATATTGAGGCATCAACTGAAAATGTTCAATTAAAAAATAACATCAGTGCACCTAGTTTAACGGAAAGCTTTCAATCATTAGAGAGTACGAACAATTCGATTGAAACGATAAATTCGCGCGGGAAAATAGCAGAATCAGTTGAAACAGTTCAATTAGCTGAAGAAATTACGAGTACAGTTGAAACAATTCAAATAGCAGAAAAAGCGAGTACATTTGAAATAGCCCAAGCTGCAGAAGAAATGGCAAGTTCGGTTGAAGCGATTCAAACAACAGAGGAAATGCTAAGTTCGGTTGAAGCGATTCAAGCAACTGAAGAAAAAGCAAGATCAGTTGAAACAGTTCAAGAAGCAGAGGAAATGCTAAGTTCGGTTGAAGCGATTCAAGCAACTGAAGAAAAAGCAAGATCAGTTGAAACAGTTCAAGAAGCAGAGGAAATGCTGAGTTCGGTTGAAGCGATTCAAGCAACTGAAGAAAAAGCAAGATCAGTTGAAATATCTCAAGAAGCAGTGGGAATGGCAAGTTCGGTTGAAACAATTCAAGCTGCAGAAGAAACTACGAGTACAATTGAAATCGAAGCAGAAGAAAAAACAGAACCAAGTGAGATGGTTCAAGCAACTGAAGAAACATTAGAACGAGTTGAACTAGAAAAAACTGAAGAAATAGTTGGTTCTATTGAAATGGAAAAAACAACAAAAGAAATAGCAAGTATAGATGAAATGATTCAAGTTGGCGAGGAATTTATTCATACAGTTGAAATCGCTGAGGAGCTAGGTGAAATTCAAAATCCCCAAGCTGAAAATATGGAAGTAAATAAGCAAATTTTCGAGCAATATTTAAGTAATAGTTTCATAGATATTGATAGAGAAGATGAACAAAAACCAGTTGTTTTAAACAACGTGATTTACGAAAACGCCGAAGAAATTCCGATATTGGCCGAAGAAGTAGTCGAAGCTCCTGAATCGGTTGGCGATTTAACAGAACAATCAAAAAATATTACTGAAGAAACTGAGTCTGACTTTTCTGATGTAACAACTTTGGAAAAATATGAAGAAGAAAAAAAAATAATTGAACCGCTGGATGAAAATTTAGAGAAAAGCGAGCAACCAAAAGGGAGTAAGCTGCCTTTTAACGTATTAATGCTAAAATCCGATAAAGAAAAATATGCAGCCAAATTAGCACAAAAAGAAATGCAGCAACATAATGATGATATTAAAGAAATTTCTAGGCACTCACCTCATGTAGTTTCAAAAACTGTTATTGAACAAACAACTGAAGTAAACAATCAAGAAATGATAGATCATCATTCAAGTACAGATGCAGCGTTCACAGAACAGAAAATGATTTTAGAGAATATAGAAGAGAAAGAAGACACAATAAGTGAATTAAATGTAACAGAAAATATTGAAAAAGCATCACCTAAAATATACAAAAAACCTTCACTGGATTTTTTATCGCCTCCTGAGGAAAAAACGGAAGATCGTGAGTGGATGGAGTCCCAGGCGGATGTTTTGGTTGAAGCATTGTCTTACTTCCAAGTAACAGCGCAGGTTGAATCAATTATGCAAGGGCCGGCTGTTACCCAATTTGAAATTACGGTAGGTCATGGTACAAAGGTAAGTAAAATTCGCAATTTAGCAGATGATTTGAAACTTGCTTTGGCTGCAAAGGATATTCGAATTCAAGCACCGATCCCTGGGAAAAGTTCTATCGGAATCGAAATCCCAAATCGTATTTCGCGTGCTGTTCGATTGTCTGAGGTAACATCCAGTGAATCATTTAGAGATTCTGAATCACCGTTAGAAGCAGCGCTTGGTCTTGATTTAACAGGGAAACCGGTAACAATTGACTTGAGAAAAATGCCGCATGGTCTTATTGCAGGGGCTACTGGATCGGGTAAATCTGTTTGTATTAATTCAATTTTAGTAAGTTTATTATATAAAGCGGACCCTCATGAGTTGAAACTAATGCTTATTGATCCGAAAATGGTCGAGCTCGCACCATTTAATCATATTCCTCATTTAGTCAGTCCGGTTATAACAGATGTGAAGGCTGCTACAGCTGCGTTAAAATGGGCAGTTGAAGAAATGGAACGTCGCTATCAATTGTTTGCGCATGCTGGTGTACGAGACTTGCCACGTTTTAATAAGTTAGCTGAACAAAACGGAGAGTATGGTCATAAATTACCTTATATTTTAATCGTGATTGATGAGCTTGCAGATTTAATGATGATGTCTCCAGCTGACGTAGAAGAAGCGATTTGTCGAATTGCTCAAAAAGCAAGAGCATGTGGTATTCACTTAATCGTTGCTACCCAACGCCCGTCAGTAGATGTCATTACAGGGCTAATTAAATCGAATATCCCAACTAGAATTGCCTTTGCAGTTTCTTCTCAAGTTGATTCACGCACTATTTTAGACAGTCAGGGTGCAGAGAGACTGCTAGGTAGAGGGGATATGCTTTATTTAGGTAATGGAATGAGTGCACCAATCCGTTTACAAGGAACATTTGTTACAGATGACGAAATCGAGGAAATTATCGAGCACATTCGTGAGCAAGGAGAACCTGACTACTTCTTTGAGCAAGATGAATTATTGAAAAAGACTGAAATGATTGAAGAAACAGATGAATTATTTGAAGAGGTTTGCCGTTTTGTGTACGAACAAGGGACTGCATCTACTTCTTCTATTCAAAGAAAATATCATATTGGTTATAATCGTGCAGCACGCTTAATTGACATGCTTGAAAGTCACGGATTTATTTCGGAGCAAAGAGGAAGTAAACCTAGAGAAGTTTTTATTACCGACACAGATTTAACTTCAATGTTTGATTAATGCTTGGAAAGTTGTGCTTTTGATAAAACTTATCTTTTGCGCAACTCTCTGGCAGTAAATTCTATATTGAATTTGTTGGAGGGGGCACTCCCTCTCATTTTTTTGCAAATAAGAAAATAAAAAACTCTCTTGTCTGCATAAGTGCAACTAGGCTAATCAGCAATAATGCTGAGCAATTAGCCAAGTTTTCTATCGGATAACAAAAAAGCTTGATAAATGAGGAATATATGTGCAAATATTAGTTATCCTTCATATATCGTTTTATAAAATTAGTGCTATAATGGGGTAAGTTTTTAAAATATGGCACAAACTAACTAAAATAACAATTGTTTATTCAATGAGGTCAAGTACCTCGGGAGGTTCAAATATGACATTTTATCACTTTACAGGAATTAAAGGATCAGGTATGAGTTCACTTGCACAAATTTTGTTTGATTCGGGTGAGCAAGTTCAAGGATCCGACGTTGAAACATATTTCTTTACTGAACAACCATTAAGAGATCGAAACATTAAAATTTTACCTTTTGACGAAAATAATATTCAGCCAGGTATGACCATTATAGCTGGAAATGCCTTTCCAGATGACCACCCAGAGCTATTGCGTGCAAAAGAATTAGATCTGGAAATCATCCGATATCACAAATTTTTAGGAGAATATATTAAAAATTATACTTCTATAGCAATTACAGGAGCACATGGCAAAACTTCAACAACAGGTCTTATGAGCCATGTAATTGGTGGATATATGCCTACTTCATACTTAATAGGAGACGGAACAGGTACTGGTAAGGAGGATGCTTCATTTTTCGTTATGGAGGCATGCGAGTACCGACGCCATTTCTTAGCATATCAACCTGATTATACAGTAATGCTTAATATTGATTTTGATCATCCAGATTATTTTGCGGATGTAGAAGATGTATTTTCGGCATTTGAACAATTAGCATTACAAGTTAAAAAAGCTATTATTGCATGTGGCGACGATGAGCACTTACAAAAAATTCAAGCGAATGTTCCAGTTGTTTACTACGGCTTTGGTGAGAACAATGATTTCTCTGCAAGAAATATCGAGAAAACAACTGAAGGTACATCGTTCGAAGTGTATGTACGCAATGAATTTTATAGTAAATTCTTCATCCCGCTGTTTGGAGATCATGCAGTACTAAATTCATTAGCTGTAATTTCTTTATGTCATTACGAGGATATTCCAGCACAAGTAATTCAAGAACGGTTAACTACTTATACAGGTGTGAAAAGACGTTTTACAGAGACGAAAATTGGGAATAATGTACTTGTTGATGACTATGCGCATCATCCAACAGAAATAAAGGCAACAATTCAATCTGCACGTCAAAAATACCCAGATCGACCAATCGTTGCGATTTTCCAACCGCATACTTTTAGTCGTACACAAGCATTTTTACAACAATTCGCTGATAGTTTATCTAAAGCAGATGCTGTTTATTTATGTGATATTTTTGGCTCTGCTCGTGAAAAACAGGGCGCATTGTCGATTGATGATTTAGGAAAGTTAATTGAAGGAAGTAGTATTATTCAAACTGAAAACATTGAGTTGCTAAAACAATACAACAATGCTGTTTTCTTATTTATGGGTGCAGGTGATGTTCATAAGTATCAAGATGCTTTTGAAGATTTACTGAAAAAAAGTGAAGAAACAGCTTAAACATTAAGTTTAGGCTGTTTTTCAAACTCTAGAAGGATTTTTAAAAATTTTGTCGAATAGTAATATTTATCAGACGTAGGAGGTTCATCATAATGGAAGTAATATTATACATCGCAGCACTTATTGCAGCAATTGGATTTTTAGTACTATGTATCAGTGTAGGAATGACATTATTCTCACTTAAAAATACATTAAACAGTATGGCAGGTACAGTAGCAGGAATTGAAGGGCAAATGGAAGGAATCACTCGTGAGACAACCTCACTTTTAGAAAAAACAAATACATTAGCTGAGGATATTACGCAAAAGTCTGCAAAATTAAATTCTGTTGTAGACGCTGTAAAAAATATTGGTGAATCCGTTAATGGTTTAAACAATTCAATCAATCAAATTACAACTTCAATTTCATCTGAAGTTAGTAAAAATGAAGAAAAAATCGCACAAGTTGTACAATGGAGTAATGTAGCGCTTGAAATCGCTGAAAAATGGAAACAAAGAAAAACGATTGATCAAGATGATGTTGATGAAGCTACTGAAAAAATTGTAAAAAAATCTTCGAAATTTAGAAGAAAAAAATAAAGAATTAAGGGGATGGGTATTATGACTGGGGAAAAGCCAAATTTTAACGAAGTAAAAAATGAAATAGCAAATTTACCTCTAAGTTCGGGGAAACATGAAGTAATATACGAGGAGGAGACATTGAACATGAAAGACTTTGTGATTGGTGCTTTAGTTGGAGGAATTGTAGGAGCAGCAGCTGGATTATTGCTGGCGCCGAAAACAGGAAGAGATTTGCGCAGTGATGTAGCTACACAAGCAGTAAATTTAAAAGATAAAAGTGTAACACTTTCATCGACTGCAAAAGAAAAAACTGTACAATTATCAAATCAAATTAAAGAACAATCTACTCAATTAGTAGATAAAGTAAAAACGAAGAATACAAAAGTTCCGCCAGTATTTGACGATGGCACAGTATCTTCTGAAGGCGAAGAGCCATTGGAAGATGAGACGTATGAAGGTGTAGATATGGCAGAAATTTCACGCCCATCTTCAATTTAATAAAACAGAATAATATGTAAATAAAGGACCGTCCCAAAAACAACATTTTGGAACGGCCTTTTTATTATTTATTAGTGAACAAATTTCGATATATTCCGTATATAAAATATCAAGTAAATCAAAAAATTTACCGATAAGATGTATTTGTAAAGGAGGGGAATGAATGTTAAAAGAATTCAATAATTTAATGGACTACATTGAAAAACATTTGACGGAAGAAATCTCTGGAGAAGATATATCAAAAATTGTAGGAATATCTGATTATCATTTTAAAAGAATGTTTTCTTATATGGCTGGCATGTCATTAAAAGAGTATATCAAAAATAGAAGATTATCAGTTGCAAATGAAGAATTAGTTAACGGAGCAAAAGTGACAGACATTGCCTATGAATATGGTTATCAATCTATAGAAGGATTTTCAAGAGCCTTTCGTGAATGGAGCGGTTTTTTGCCTTCAGAAGTAGCTAAGAACAAAATTCAAAAATCATTTCCTAAATTTACGTTCTTTATAGATGTAAAAGGAGGAATATCAATGGAATTCAAAATTGAAAAGAAAGAAAAGTTTAATATAGTAGGCGTATCGAAAAGAGTGCCAATTCAATTCGAAGGTGAAAATAATGCGATCATAGAACTGGCTCAGTCGATTACACGACAACAAAGGGATGAAATGCATAGGTTAGCTGATTTATATCCTCATCAAGTGTTGAATGTATCGTATGATTTTGATGATGGTTTTTTAGAAGAAAAAGGATACTTAACTCATATGATTGGTTTTGCAACGACAAAAAAGAATACATTCGATGATTTAGAGCAAATTTCTATTGAAGAAAGCTTGTGGGCAATTTTCCCTAATCAAGGGCCGTTTCCTGCTACACTTCAAGAAACACACGCTAAAATTTATTCTGAATGGTTGCCTTCTTCAGATTATGAAGTTGCAGATTTACCTGGGATTTCTTTTACAAAGTACAATAATTCTTCGGAAAATGTATATAGCGAAATATGGATGCCAATAAAAGGAAAAAATTAGCGATAAACTTGGATGATTATTCTGTTTACTGAGGGGATTTCAGTTAATACTTTCTATACAATACTAGACCAGTTAGTAATTATCTAACTGGTCTTTTTAAATTTGATAGTAATCAACCTTATCGCTAATAAAGCTTTTTATTTTCGTTATTTTTTGTGGTTGCTTTATCAGCCCGTTTGAATTCTTTTCGGTATAAAACTTCTTGCGTCGATGTCAATCCATTATCTTTTGTTGTTAACTGCTCATGCGGCTTTTTTTGTTCCTTCATTGTAAACACTCCTCTCATTTTTAGTCTTTATCAGTTTTTCCTTTATAACATTAGATATTCCATCTATTAAAATTCGAATAAAATTTTAAAAAGAGATACCCTTAATTTTATTTTTGGGTACCTCTGTTGGTAAGGATGTGATATTTATTTCTCGATTTTTAGCTTGTAACTGGATTTTCCGATAATAATATTTCTAATGAATCTCCACCGAAGATTTCTGCATCAAATGATGAAGGAATACCATTTTTTAAAATCGTAAAACTTCCTTTGAAATTCGATGGCAATTGCCAGTTAGAAAAACGAAACACATCTTGAAAAATCCATTGATTTGTATCTTTATTTATAATTTGAATAGCAGTTCCATTTGAAATAGTAGTTGTCGGTAGAGCAGCGACGCCATTTATTAACACTTCTCTGCAGACCTTTCTTAGTTCCACCTGTTCATTTTGGAATGTTACAACAATTTTATCTTCTAATAATAAATCTAATTTATTCACTACTGTATCTACTGTTGGAAGTGTTGTATCTTGGATTGTAATCGTATCTCCATCATTAATTGGATACTGTAGTTTTCCAGGTTTACCATTAATAAAAATCTTCGCCGAATACTCAGGCAAAAATAAAGGCTGCCCATCGACTAAAATATAAAATGACTGCAATTTTTTTAGAATATCAAATCGATTAATATGCTTTAATACTTCTTCTACGGTTTCAACGGTCTCTACTTTTACTTGATCATAATCTTTTAATTCCTGATCTAGAGAAGCGGCTTTATCATTTACATGTATAGTAGGCTCAATAGTATAGTTTGTTTCATTAACAGTAACGGTTTTTACTGTTGCATTATCAACAATGTCGCGGACTGTTGCTTGTGCATCTTTGCCGTTTCTTCCTTCAACTAAGGAAATCACATCACCATTCTTTATCTCTGTTTTTGTGGAAGCAATCTCTCCATTGACAAGGATGCTTGCAGGTTGACCGTGTTCGCCTGGAATAAGAATATTTTGTTCATTGACTGTTATTGATATTCCATGTCCTGGCCTTCCATATAACTGGTTTGCTCGAATATTTGCGGCTAAAAATGCGTCTGCAACAGTCATTTCCTTCATTTCAAACAACCGGACAATTTGATCATTTACAGTAATGGTCATATATTGTATTGGTGCCTTTTTTGCAGCAATCGCAATTCCTATAGGTGTTACAAGCTCTGGTGTAGCAGGGATTGAATCTTCCTTTGTTAAATTTTGAATTGCATCAATTCCACGAACTGCTACACGATTTGCAGGAAGCTGTAAAATTGTAGCTATTTCATTCGTTAAATTAGGCGTTAAACTTCCTCCACCGACTAGCATAATTGCTTTAGGAGGATTTTGATTATTTAATCTTAGAATTTCATTACTTATTGCTTCTGCTAATGCACGAATAGCTGGCTGAATAGCATCTAATACTTCACTTTTTGGATAAAGCTGATCAAAGCCTAATATATCTTTAATTAATATTGATTCTTCCGTTGCTAATTGTCGTTTAGCATTTTCAGCAATATGGAAATCTAATAAGAAATGATCACTTAAAGCCTCTGTTATTTCATCTCCAGCAGTAGGTACCATTCCATATGCAACAATTGTACCTTTATCCGTTATAGCAATATCTGATGTTCCGGCTCCGATATCAACTAGCGCTACATTTAATCGCCTCATAGAAGATGGAATTAGTACATTAATGGCAGCAATCGGTTCAAGCGTCAATGCTTCCATTTCTAAGTCGGCTCTTTTTAAAGCTGCTAGAAGTGATTCAACAACAACACGTGGTAAAAATGTAGCTATTACTTCAACTGTTGCTTCATTGCCTTGCTGATCAAGCAAACTGCCAATTTCCTCTCCGTCCAATCGATAGTACAGTACAGAGTATCCAACACAGTAATAATGATTTGAACTTGCGTCTTCCCTATGTTGCAGCAGTTGTTGCTGAGCCTGCTGAACTGCCTGCAGCTCTAGTCGACTAATATCCTCTTCAGTAAAGATTGGGCGATTTTTAATATTAACTGTAATGCTTGCTTGCTCTGTTTTTAAAGCTCGTCCAGCTGCTGCTACACTAACCTTAGTTAACGGCCCATGTTTTAATTCTAATTCAGCCTTAATTTCTTTTATTAGATCTGCCACATATAAAACATTATGTATTTGTCCATCGACCATTGCCCGTTCTTTATGTTCTTTCATGATAATATCAATGACATGAAAATGTTCGTTCTGCTCTTCTAAAATGATACCGACTACTGAACGAGTACCGATATCTAAAGCAAATAATTTCGAACTCACTTAAAACACATCCTTTCATAAAATATTATTAAATTCATTTTAGTGAAGAATAGTAGCATTTTCACAAGGTTTGCTTTAGCGAGTTGAAGCGCTAAATTAAAATGCGTGACAATTTGAATATTCTTGATTATAATAGGATTATTATTTTAAAATGTATCATACATTTCAGCAATCTGAAAGAGTTGGGTACAGTGAGAGGAGAAAAGGGAATGAGTGAGCAAAATCTAGAAGCACTTCGCAGTCAGATTGACGAATTAAACCTAGAAATTCTACGTTTAATTAACGAAAGAGCAGAAGTAGTAAATGAGATTGGTAAAATTAAAGAAAAACAAGGTGTTAACCGATACGATCCTCTACGCGAAAGACATATGTTGAATTTATTAAAAGAACATAATAAAGGCCCGTTAAATCAAATGACGGTTGATTATATATTTAAACAAATTTTTAAAACTGCTTTAAAACAATTAGAAGCAGATAAGAAAAAAGAATTGTTAGTATCTCGTAAGAAAAAGTCAGAAGATACTGTCATTGAGATTAATGGAGAAAAAATTGGTTCAGGCACACCTACATTTGTATTTGGTCCATGTTCAGTAGAATCATATGATCAAGTAGCAAAGGTAGCAGCTTCAATCCAATCTAAAGGATTAAAGTTAATACGTGGCGGTGCTTACAAGCCTCGTACATCTCCATACGATTTCCAAGGTTTAGGTCTAGAAGGGCTGAAAATTTTAAAACAAATTTCAAAAGAATACGGTTTAGCTGTTGTAACTGAAATTGTAACTCCTGCTCACATTGAGGAGGCGTTGGATTACATTGATGTCATTCAAATTGGTGCACGCAACATGCAAAACTTTGAATTATTAAAAGCAGTAGGTGCAACGAATAAGCCGGTTTTACTAAAACGTGGATTAGCAGCAACTATTGATGAGTTTATTCATGCAGCTGAATACATTATGTCAAAAGGTAATGAAAACATTATGCTTTGCGAACGTGGTATTCGTACTTATGAGAAAGCTACACGCAATACGTTAGATATTTCAGCAGTTCCAATTTTAAAACAAGAAACACATTTACCAGTTTTCGTAGATGTTACTCATTCTACTGGTCGTCGTGATCTATTATTGCCTTGTGCGAAGGCGGCAATTGCTATTGGAGCTGACGGGGTAATGGCAGAAGTACATCCAGATCCATCTGTTGCATTGTCTGATTCACAACAACAAATGGATATTCCACAATTTGATGCTTTCTACGAAGAAATTCAAAAATTTATGAAACAATACGAATTTAAAGCTTAATAATTATAAGTACCGGCCAATATATTTTGGTCGGTATTTTTTCATGTTTGTTAAATCTAAGCTTTGTGTTGAAAATGAAAAGGGAAGTGTCGTATGATTAAACATAACAATAGAAATAAAAGGAGGCGTATCCTTTGACTGTAACGATTTATGATGTTGCACGTGAAGCGAATGTTTCAATGGCGACTGTATCACGTGTAGTTAACGGAAACCAAAACGTAAAACCAGCTACGAGGAAAAAAGTACTTGAGGTTATTGAGCGCTTAGAATATCGACCAAATGCCGTAGCTCGTGGCTTAGCTAGCAAAAAAACAACAACAGTAGGCGTTATCATTCCTGATATTTCTAATAATATTTATGCCGAAGCAGCTCGCGGCATAGAAGATATTGCGACTATGTATCGGTATAATATTATTTTAGCGAACTCAGACCAAAATGAAGAAAAAGAATTATCCCTTCTCGATACGATGCTTGGTAAACAAGTTGATGGGATTGTGATGATGAGTGATGCCGTTACACCTAAATTGCGTCAGTCGATGGAACATTCTCCTGTACCAATTGTACTTGCAGGTTCTGTTGATGAGTTAGATCAATTTGCTTCAGTTAATATAGATTATTTCCAAGCGTCATATGAGGCAGTACAAATGTTAATCACTAATGGTCATAAACGGATTGCGTTTGTATCAGGTCCTCTACAAAATACAATTAACTCAAAGTTTAAGCTGGAAGGCTATAAAAAAGCACTTGAAGACGCAAATATTTCAACTGATGAGAACTTAATCGTTTCAGATGAAGGAACTTATGATAGTGGGGTTGAAGCATGGGAAACGTTGAGTGCTCTTGATGAACCGCCTACTGCATTTTTTGCTGGAAGTGATGAGTTGGCAATTGGGATAATTCATGGAGCACAGGATAATGGAAAAAATGTCCCGGAAGAAATCGAAGTGATTAGCTTTGAGAACTCGAAGCTTGCTCGTATGGTGCGTCCTCAATTAACAAGTGTTGTATTTCCTTTATATGATATTGGAGCAGTTGCTATGCGTCTACTTACGAAAATTATGAATAAAGAAACGATAGAAAATCAATCTGTTATTATTCCACACCGTATTGAAAAACGAAAATCGGTGAAATAATTGGTAAGATGCCGTTCTATTTCAGAACGGCATCTCAGGTTGTTGACAAAAGACCTTCAGAATGGGCTTATTCTGAAGGTCTTTTGTAATTTTAATAGATTATTGGGTATTTAACCGACTTATTTGGGGTAAAAACACTCTTCGAGTATTATATTTTAGGCCATTTCTGAAGCTTGCCACGTCCAATTAGCAAGCTTTTTTAAATTCATGGCAGCAAAAGTAAGCATCGCCTGCATAGACAATTTTTTAATTCCACGTAGGGTTGTCCATCGCATACCATGCTTTTCTTTTGCATCTGCAAAGACACGTTCAATCGTTTCTTTACGTCTAGCATATATTTGTTTGATATCACTTTGATGACGAAGATGATCCGCTTCCTCTACATGATGTGCCCAAATATGACGTTCAATGATTTTTCTGTGATCCTTACTACTTGTACATTGAGTAAGTAAAGGACAGTTTACACACTGAGTAGGGTTTGATTTATATTGGCGTTTCCCATCTTTAGTCGTTGTCGTATATTTAAGGACTTGCCCTTCCGGGCAAAGATAGCAATCATAATACTCATCATAGACATATTCATGTTTGCGTAAAAATCCATCCTTTGTTTTTGGTCGTGTATAAGGAAGTGCTGGTTGAATATCATGTTCAAATAAGAATTTAGTAATCGCAGGTGTTTTATAAGCAGCATCGGCAGCAACAGCAAGTGGCTTTTTCACTTTTTCCATTACCTTTTCAACAAGTGGTTGAAGCATATGACTATCATGAACATTACCAGGTGTCACAATTGATCCGAGTATAAATCCATAGCGGTCAGCTGCCGCATGAAATGAGTAAGCAAACTGCTTAGTTCGTTCATCTTTTACATAGTAGCCACTTTCAGGGTCTGTCGTACTTTCTTTAATTTCCTTTATCTCTTCTTTTTCAAATTTATCTGGTGGGAATGGTTTCTTCCCATGATCAATCCGATCTTGATTCAATTCTTCTTGAAGTTTAGCTTCATATGCCCGAGTCTCTTTACGTACCATCTTCTTCTCGAATTTACGTTTATTCGCACTCGCTTTAACATGCGTTGAATCGATGAAAACATGGTCAGCACTTAGTAATCCTTTATCAGCAATTTCTTTAAGTATTCGATAGAAAATCTGTTCAAAGATATCTGTGTCTTGAAAACGACGTTCATAGTTTTTACCGAAGGTTGAAAAGTGTGGTACTTCTGAATGGAAGCCAAATCCTAAAAACCATCGATACGCCATATTCGTTTCGATTTCTTTTATTGTTTGACGCATTGAACGGATTCCAAATACATATTGAACAAATGTCATTTTGATTAATACGACTGGGTCAACACTCGGGCGACCTAATTTAGAATACAGCGGTTCTACTAGTGGATAGATGAAAGAATAATCAATGGCTGATTCAAGCTTTCTAACAAGATGGTCTTTTGGTACAAGTTCTTCAATCGTAATCATCTCAATTTGATCGCGTTCATTTATTTGATTTTTCGACATCATTTCCATTCACCTCAACGTATATTTAGAAGTAGTTGATTGTAGTGTAGGCGGCGACTCCTGCGGGAAAAGCGTGACGGCCGATACCCCGCAGGAGCGTAGCGACGAGGAGGATTGGCCCACGCCCGCGGAAAGCGTCCGCCGAAACGGAAATCAACTAACTTATTCAAAAAGGGTTATTAATTTTATTTTAAAAGAAAAAAGACTGTTGACAAACGCTTTCATCCTACGTTACTTGTCTCGCTCGTCCGCTCATGAAGGCAACTTCTATTCGCGTCTTCACTCGCCTTCGTGCCTTGGCTGGCAAGCGTTTTCAAGACAGTCTGGATATTCTTTACTTTTTAAGAATTACCTAAAAATACGTGTAGACAAAGTCGATTTTCGACTTTGTCTACACTCTGAGATGAGGCTGGGACAAAACCCGTCTCTGATGAAAAAGCCGGTGAAATTTTACGATAAGTAAAATTTCACCGGCTTTGATTATTTTAAATAAAAAATAAGGACCACTTCTGATAAAATTAAGTCACCACAACAAAATTATACAGAAAGAAGGATCCTTATGTTTAAAAATTATAACATGAATCAAATCGTTTTGCCTTTAGAATTAGAAGTAAAATTACAAAAAAATGATATTGCTTACCACGTGCATCATTTAGTGGAAAGTATTCCTCCAGAAGCATTTGAACCATTTCTCCGAAATGAGGGATGTCCTGCCTATCATCCACGCATGATGCTTAAAATTATCTTATGTGCCTACACACAATCTGTCTTCTCAGGACGCAAAATTGAAGCGTTATTAAAAGATAGTATTCGGATGATGTGGTTAGCTCAAGGGTATGAACCAAGCTACCGTACAATCAATCGTTTTCGTGTCCATCCAAAAGTAAAAGAATTGATTCGCCAATGTTTCGTCCAATTCCGGTGCCAATTGATTGAAGAAAAACTAATCCATCAAGAAGCCATTTTTATCGATGGTACAAAGATTGAAGCGAACGCAAATAAATTTACGTTTGTATGGAAGAAATCGATTGAGAAATATCATCAAAGTTTAATTGAAAAGTCCAACCAGCTATACAATGAATTACTTGAGAAAGAAATTATCCCTGAAATCGAACGTGAAAGCGATGAACAGTTATCATTAAAAGAACTCGCTCATTTGGTTCAACAAGTTGACGATATCGTAACCGAGTATGATAAGGAAATTGAGGCTTCATCAGATGTCCAAAAACGAAAAATTTTAAGAAGTGCACGCAAATATCCGAAACAAGTGCGTAATCAGTTGATTGATTTTGTCTTACGAAAGCAGAAATACCAACAAGACTTTGAAACTTTTGGCGCACGTAATAGCTATTCTAAAACAGATCGCGATGCGACATTTATGCGAATGAAAGATGATTATATGCAAAACGGGCAATTGAAAGCTGGTTATAATATACAAATCGCGACAGAGGGACAATACGCTTTAGCCTATAGTTTATTTTCAAATCCAACAGATACACGTACGTTAATTCCATTTCTAGATGAAATTGAGCAACATTATTTCGAACTACCGAAATACATTGTCGCAGATGCAGGGTATGGTAGTGAACAAAATTATCATGATATCCTTTCGAACAGAAAACGAGAAGCACTAATTACGTATAACATGTATTTGAAGGAACAAAAGAAAAAGTACAAACAGAACAAATTTAATCCCGACAACTGGGAATATGATGAAGAAACAGATACATATACATGCCCTAATCAGAAACGTCTTGAATTTCAATATGATTCTATCCGTAATGACCGTACAGGCTTCCAACGGAAGTTCAAAATCTACGAATGCGAAGACTGTTCTGGATGCCCATTCCGTTCATTGTGTACAAAAGCAAAAGAAGGCAACAATCGAAAATTAATAGTAAATGAAAAATGGGAACAACAAAAAGAATATGTAAGAATGAAGCTTTCAGAAGAGAAAACGAGTGCCATCTACCGAAAACGCAAAATCGATGTGGAGCCAGTTTTTGGATTCTTGAAGGCTAATTTGCGTTTCACTCGATTTTCTGTGCGAGGAAAATCGAAGGTTGAAAATGAAATGGGTCTTGCGTTAATGGCCGTGAATTTAAGAAAATTCACGGCCATTAACTAAGGGAACAGAAGAACTAATGTGAAAAAAGAGAGAAAGGTGAATTTGAGGGAACTCAAATTCACCTTTCTCTTTATTTGAAGCTAGTTATGTCCCAGCCCCATCTTTTCTATTTCTTTTCATTACGAATAATATGTAAAGCTTTTGTTAACATCTGTGCATTTTTCTCTTCAATCTCTGCTTTGCGTGGAATCGGTTCATATAACGGATTTGGATCCTCCCATGTTGGGATTAATGGAACTGGCGACTCAGTTTGCCATTTATTAAGCCACTTTTTAGGTAGGGGTCCAGTCGGCAATGGGAGATCATTCATTTCAGTCCAAATAAATGACCAAGCCCGAGGAACAACACGCCAAATATCATAGCCCCCACCACCAACTGCAATCCATTTTCCATCACAATACTCATGAGCAAGCTTATGAGCAAGTTTAGGTATTTCTTGATAGATTTTCATCGTTCCATATAAATGTGTCAGCGGATCAAAATAATGTGCGTCAGCTCCGTTTTGTGTAAAAACAACATCCGGTTTGAAATATTCAAACACTTCACGCAATGCTTGTTCATAAATCATTAAAAAACTTTCATCCTCTGTAAAAGCATCGATAGGGAAATTAAATGATGTACCATAACCTTGTCCGTTTCCTCGTTCTGTTACATTTCCTGTACCGGGGAATAAATAACGGCCCGTTTCATGAATAGACAGGGTACAAACATTCGGATCATCGTAGAAAGTCCATTGCACACCATCTCCATGATGAGCATCCGTATCTACATATAAAACACGAGCATTGTATTTTTCCTGCATATACCGGATGGCAACACTGCTATCATTATAAATACAAAACCCAGAAGCGCGACCATGGAAACCGTGGTGAAGCCCCCCTCCTAAATTTAGAGCGTGTCGGCTTTTTCCCTGCATTACATAATCAACTGCTTGCAATGTGCCTCCAACTAATAGTGCACTTGCTTCATGCATATTAGTGAATATTGGTGTATCTTCTGTTCCAATTCCGTAATTCTCGCATTGTTGAGGAGTAAGGAGTCCATGGCCTGCTTTTTTTACAATATCAATATATTTCATATCATGGGCAAGAGCAATTTCTTCATCTGTTGCAATACGTGCTGGGACGATATCATGATCTGATAAAGCATTTATATTTTTTAGTAGATCAATTGTTAATAGTAGTCTTTTATGATTGAATGGGTGTGATTCTGAAAATTTATATCCGAGCTGTTCGGGTGAATAGATAAATACGGCATTTTTTTTCATTGCTGAACACCCGGTAAGTGCGGCCAAAGTACTTCAAAGCCTTCATTACGCAAGTCATTAATAATGGACAGCGGATTTAAAATTTGTGCTCGGATACTTATTATTCTACTATTTTCTTTATCAGAATCTGGATAAACTAATACACTTAAAACATTAACTTTATGCTGTTTAAATGTTGTGAAAATATTCGACATAGCACCAGGCTTGTCTGTAGCACGAATATCAATCTTTGAAGAGGGCTTATGGGCGCCTGTAAGCTCAATATACGTATAAAGCAAATCGGTTGTTGTTACAATGCCAACCAGTTGTCCTCCAGAAACGATTGGCAAACAGCTTATTTTTGATTCATAAAAAGTAAGTGCAACCTCTTCGATAAAATCTAGTGGATGTCCAACAATAGGATCTTTAACCATGATTTCCTCTAAAGGTGTTTGATAATCGGGTAAAGTTGAATTTTCATTTAAATTTGAAGGTAGGACATTTTTGATATCGTGTTCGGTAATGAGTCCAACAACTTTATTTTTTTCATCGACGATTGGCAGATGGCGAATTTTTTTTTCCCGCATTATTTGAACTGCATCTTTTATTGTATTTGAAGGTAAAAGAGAGTAAATGTCCCTATTCATAATTTCTTCTACAATCATATTCTTTACTCCTTTACTGTTGGATTGTTAATACATAAATCGATTTCTAAATCGAAGTCGATCAAATCTCTCCAATGTATCGTTTTGAACTCGTTTTCCTACACGAGCCATTAAACAGTTTGCGGGATGTGAAGTAATTTCTGGATCATCTGTTGCATAGTAGGTGAAACCGACAACTTCCATCAGTCGCTCCATCATTTTCCGGTACTCCCATACATTTAGTCCAGTTCCTTTTAAGTCCCAATGCCAGTAATATTCAGTTGTAATGACTAAATAGTCTTCCATTTCATCTCCCATAAAGGAAACCTGAAGCAATTTTTTCCCAACTCCACAGCCACGGTAAGATGGGATTACCTCAATTGCACCGAGTTCGATCATATTGTCAATTTTATCTTCCGACCATCTTTCTAGTGGGTCAGGATATAAATAGGTAACATAGCCAACGACGATATGTTGATTTCTTATAATGATAATACGTCCTTCTTCAAGTTTCGCAATTTCTATCAATGCTTTATGCTGCTGCACAGGTGGCCTAAATGCTACTAAATCATCATGAAAAATATAATTTTCTAATTGTTCGGGAGGTACTGGACCTTCAATAATTACTTTGCCATGCCTCGTCTCCATTTCTTCACTATAAAAAGTTTTAATATGTTTCATTTTAATACTCTCCAACGAATTTAATAATTCCATTATATGATAAAATATGCGTAAAATCGCTCTTTTCTTCGAAAAATTCAATAATTGTTAAAAGATTAAAAATATTTAACTCAAAATGTTTTTGATATTGTAAAATAAGTGTATCTTTTAACTATTAGCCTATTTTGTGTGTATTGGGGGCTAATAGTTTTGCCTCACATAATCAGGGGATATTCTAGCAAATTTTTGATATTTGCTTAAATTTAGCGTTATGTGCAAAGAGGCGTATTTGATTTAGAAAGGGGTAATTTTTATGGGGATGAAAATTACAGAGAGATTAGCTGTTGTTAATGGGGAACATCATTTAAAGGATTATGATGAAACAGTAGCGTCGTTTGATTGGAAAGAAACAGAGAAGACATTCAGCTGGCATTCAACGGGGAAATTGAATGCTGCCTATGAAGCAATCGATCGACATGCTGAAACTTACCGGAAAAATAAAGTAGCGCTTTATTTTGATGATGGTATTCGAAAAGAAACGTATTCTTTTAATGAAATGAAGCATCTAACAAACAAAGCTGCGAATGTATTTAAACAGTATTCCAGTTTAGTAAAAGGTGATCGATTATTTATTTTTATGCCGCGTTCACCTGAATTATATTTTTCTTTGTTAGGTGCAATTAAAATGGGCGTTATTGTAGGTCCATTATTCGAGGCCTTTATGGAGGGCGCGGTATATGATCGGCTTTTGGATAGTGAAGCGAAAGCGATTGTTACTGTACCAAGTTTATTAAATCGAATTCCGATTGATAAGCTGCCACATTTAGAGACTATCTTCATAGTAGGAGATAATGTTGAAGAGAATGATAAATTTGTTGATTTCAATAGTAAATTAAAAGAAGCCTCGCGTAAATTTGATATTGAGTGGGTTGATAGAGAAGATGGCATGCTGCTGCATTATACATCAGGCTCTACAGGCGCTCCTAAAGGAGTTTTGCATGTTCACAATGCAATGCTCCAACAATATCAAACTGCTAGATGGGTGCTGGATTTAAATGATGAAGATATATATTGGTGTACTGCAGATCCGGGTTGGATAACAGGAACTGCGTATGGGGTGTTTGGACCATGGTTAAATGGAGCAACGAACCTTATAGTGGGCGGTCGTTTTAGTCCACAAGCATGGTATGGAGCAATTGAGAATTACGGTGTAACGGTATGGTATAGTGCACCTACCGCATTCCGTATGCTTATGGGTGCAGGATCTAGTATTTTACAACAATATGATTTGTCATCACTTAGACATGTATTATCGGTTGGGGAACCGTTGAATCCAGAAGTTATCCGTTGGGGAATGGATGAACTTGGACATCGTATTCATGATACGTGGTGGATGACAGAGACTGGCGCTCATATGATTTGCAACTATCCTTCAATGGATATTAAACCAGGCTCAATGGGGAAACCAATCCCGGGTGTTTATGCAACGATTGTTGATGACGAAGGAAATGAAGTGCCTCCGTTTACAATGGGTAATTTAGCGATTCGTAAAGGTTGGCCATCAATGATGCGACAAATTTGGGGGAACCCAGGACGTTACGAATCATACTTCCTAAAAGGGGAGTGGTATGTTTCAGGAGATTCAGCTTACATGGATGATGATGGTTATTTTTGGTTCCAAGGACGTGTCGATGATGTCATTATGACTTCAGGTGAACGAGTTGGTCCATTTGAAGTAGAGAGTAAGCTTCTAGAGCATCCGGACGTAGTAGAAGCAGGTGTGATTGGAAAACCGGATCCGGTTCGCGGGGAAATTATTAAGGCCTTTATCGCTTTGCGTGAAGGTGTAGCACCAAGTGAAGAGCTTGCAGAACAAATTCGTAATTTCGTTAAGACAGGTTTATCTGCACATGCTGCTCCTCGAGAAATCGAGTTTAAAGATAAACTCCCAAAAACAAGAAGCGGCAAAATTATGCGTCGTGTATTAAAAGCGTGGGAACTAAATCTCCCAACTGGTGATTTATCAACAATGGAAGATTAAGGTGATTTGATACCGTTTAATTCTAGATTAATAAAACTCTTTATATAAAATTAATATTTATACAAGGATCTGCTCATTTTAATTAATAAGAAATGAGCAGATTTTTTATTTTTATCTATAACTTGTTGATTGGAGTTGAAAGCGGCGAGTGCATCTATTCGTGTTGACGTGCTTGCCTCGTCAAAAAATGCTTCTATTTCTATGTTTTTGAAGGAAATGCATTAGGAATAGAAATCTACCATTTGAAAGCATAGGTAATAAATTTATTCATTTTTCCATTTCAAAAAGCTTCTTACTTTTATAATTAGAAAATTAAAATATATATAAAAATACAGTTGACTAAATAATTATGCAGAATTATACTAACTGTATCTTGTTTCAGGGGTGAGCGAAGTGAAAGTTGGAATTATAGGAGCAACTGGTTATGGGGGATTAGAATTAATACGTTTTTTACACAATCATTCAGAGGTTGAAAGTATTGAATTATTTACATCATCGGATGCAGGGGCAATCTTCTCATCAAAATTCGGACATTTAGTTGCAATTCAAGATCAACCATTGCAGGAAATTGAAATTGACAAACTATCCAAATTTGATGTTGTTTTCACAAGTACTCCGTCCGGGGTTACAAGTTCATTATTGCCTCCGTTAGTTGGGGTTGGACCTAAATTAATAGATTTATCAGGTGATTATCGACTAAAAGATATTAGGTCATATGAAAAATGGTACAAAAAAACTGCTGCACCAGAACACATTGTAAGTGAAAGTGTCTACGGTTTAACAGAATGGAATGCACAACGTATTAAAGAGTCGAATTTGATTGCTAATCCTGGTTGCTACCCAACAGCGGTTTTACTTTCGATATTACCTTTGATAAAAGACCGGCTAATTGATTCACAAAATTTAATCATTGATGCTAAAAGCGGCGTTTCTGGCGCCGGCAATAAACCATCACAACTAACACATTTTAGTGAGATGAATGAGAACTTTTCAATTTATAAAATTAATGAGCATCAACATATTCCTGAAATTGAACAGGCAATTGAAATGTTTGCTGATGTACAAACAACGATTTCTTTCAACACACATTTAGTCCCAATGACACGTGGTATTTTGGCAACTACTTATGCACCTATATTATCAGGCGTTACCAACAAACAACTGAATGATTGTTTAATAGAATCCTATAAAAATCATCCATTTGTTCGAGTTGTTCAAGATGTGTCTTCACTTGGAACAAATCGTGTCAAAGGCTCTAATTACTGTGATATTTTCGTTAAATTAGATGACAGAACAAATAGGGCAACTATTGTAGGCGTAATAGACAATTTAGTAAAAGGGGCAGCAGGGCAAGCAATCCAAAATATGAACGTACAATTTAACTTACCTGAAACGCTTGGTCTGGATGTAATTCCGTTATTTATTTAAGGGGGAGAAAAATGTCAAATTCAGTATATGAAGTAAGAAAACTATCAAGTAAAAATATTGTGTCACCAAAGGGATATTCTGCAGCAGGAATTCACTGTGGCATTAAGCACAAGAAAAAGGATTTAGCAATATTAATGAGTGAAGTACCAGCAAGCGTAGCAGGAGTATTCACAACGAATGCCGTGCAAGCTGCACCTTTAAAAGTAACAAAAGAAGTCGTATACAATGTAGGGAAAATGCAAGCCTTAATTGTAAATTCCGGTAATGCAAATGCTTGTACAGGAAAACAGGGTGTTCTAGATGCCTATGAGATGCAAAAGTTAGCTGCTGATAAATTCGGAATTGAACCTTCTTTAGTAGGTGTAGCTTCTACAGGAGTTATTGGTGAAATTATGAAAATGGAACCAATCCGCACGGGGGTACAAAAATTAGAATTAGGAAGCACATTAGAGCACGGGATTGATTTTGCTCAAGCAATTTTAACAACAGATACGGTAATGAAAAATACGACATATAGCACGATAATTGATGGCCAAGAAGTCGTGATTTCTGGAACAGCAAAAGGTTCTGGAATGATTGAACCAAACATGGCAACAATGCTTGGATTTATTACAACAGATGCCAACATTGATTCAGCTGAATTACAAAAGGCATTATCTGAGATCACAGATTGTACATTTAATTCAATTACTGTAGATGGTGATACATCTACAAATGATTGTGTCATAGTTATGGCAAATGGTTTAGCTGGAAATAATCCACTTACTCCGAGCCATCCTGACTGGAGCAATTTTTACAGTACTTTACAAACAGTTGCTGAAGATCTTGCAAAAGCAATTGCGAGAGATGGAGAAGGTGCAACAAAATTAATTGAGGTTGAAGTAGATGGAGCAATTTCAGATGAAGAGGCACGAAAAATTGCTAAGACTGTTGTAGGATCTCCATTAGTAAAAACTGCTGTATTTGGCAATGATGCCAACTGGGGGCGAATTATTGCTGCTGTTGGATATAGTGGGGCAAAGATTGACCCTGATAAGATTTCGATTAAGATCGGTCCTGCATTAATGGTTGAGAACGGAGAGCCTGTTCCATTTTCCGAAGATGAATTAATTACTATCTTAAAGGCAAATGAAGTGAAAATATTCGTGTCGTTGGGTCAGGGTGAAGGGCATGGTTTTGCATGGGGGTGTGATTTAACTTATGACTACGTTCAAATCAACGCATCCTACCGCTCGTAAAAAAATTGTCATTAAATTAGGTGGAAGTACTTTAGAAGGCTTAACTAAAGCCTTCTATTCTAATTTTAAAGATTTGCAGCAAAAAGGCTTTGATATCATCATTACACATGGCGGCGGACCAGCCATTAATAAAGAGCTTGAAAAACAGCATATATCATCAACTGTCTTAAATGGCATAAGAGTTACTAGCGAAGAAGCAATTGAAGTAGTTAAGACTACTTTAATTGGCAAAGTTAATCCGGGACTAGTAAGTGAACTAAATCAAGCAGGAATAAAAGCAATTGGACTAAATGGTTTTGACGGACTTTTACTAGAAAGTGAGTTTTTAGATTTAAATACTTATGGCTTTGTAGGGAAAGTAAAAAACGTAAATACTCAATTAATTGAAACATTATGTGATAACGGAATTGTTCCAGTTATTGCGTGTGTTGGTGCAACAACTGATGGGCAAGCGTTAAATATTAATGGAGATACAGTTGCGAGTGAAGTAGCTTTAGCATTAAATGCAGCTAGTTTATTACTTGTAACGGATGTTTCAGGTATTCGTATAGAAGGGGAATACCAAAAAGAAGCTACACCGAGTTTAATTGATCAATGGATACAAGAAGGCTATATTTATGGCGGTATGATTCCAAAGGTGCAAGGTGCACTTCAAGTAATGAACTCAGGGCTCTCTTCCGTTCAAATTGTAGATGAACGTTTAATAGGAACGGCTATTTTATCTGAATAAGATTTGTACGCTGAAACATCTCTGCTGATGAACTTACTTACAGTGGAGTAATGAGTTTAAGACGGTTGATTAGTCGTAAAAGAAGATAATGATATGTAAAGGAGCAAGTCAAATGGGTGCACTTTTTAATAACTACTCAAGAAGATCAATTAGTATTGTAGAAGGAAATGGAACCGTAGTAAAAGATAGTGATGGAAAACGTTATCTAGATTTTACTAGCGGTATTGCTGTTTGCTGCTTAGGTCATGCGCATCCTGCATTAGTGAAAGCTATAAAGGAACAAAGCGAAAAAATTTGGCATACTAGTAATCTATTCGATAGTCCCGGCCAAGTTAGTCTAGCAGAAAGCTTAGTAAAAGATAATCATTTTTCACATGCTTTTTTCTGCAACAGTGGTGCAGAGGCAAATGAAGCAGCCATTAAGTTGGCGCGCAAACATACAGGGAAACATCATATTATCACTTTCGAACAGTCATTCCATGGTCGTACGTTTGGTGCGATGTCAGCTACCGGCCAAGAAAAAATTCAAAAGGGATTTGGACCACTAGTTGAGAAGTTTACAGTTTTACCTTTTAATGATGTGGAAGCTTTAAAAGGTGCAGTAGATGATTCTGTTGCTGCCATCATGCTTGAAATTGTTCAAGGGGAAGGTGGAGTAAACGCTGTTACAGATGACTTTGCAAATGCTATTAAAGAAATCTGTGAAACTAGTAATATTTTATTAATAGTAGATGAGGTTCAAACAGGTATTGGGCGTACAGGTACTCGTTTTGCGTTTGAACAAACTACATTAAAGCCTGATATCGTATCTATGGCAAAGGGATTAGGTGGAGGTTTCCCAATTGCAGGTATTTTAGGAACTGCAGAATTGTATGACACATTCGGTCCAGGCACACATGGTACAACATTCGGTGGAAATCCATTAGGTGTGGCAGTTGCACAAACAGTAATCGATATTGTTTTCCAGCAATCTTTTTTAGATGAAGTTAAGGAAAAATCTGCGTACTTAGTGCAGAAATTACAGGAGGGATTACCACCAGAGCTTTTTACTGTTCGAGGAAAAGGGTTAATGCTAGGTATTGATTGTGGCAAAGAGGTGGGATCGCTCGTAGCAAAAGCAGAAGAAGCAGGATTATTACTGGTGGCAGCAGGTCCAAATGTGCTGCGCCTACTTCCTCCGCTAACTGTTAGCAAAGCAGAAATTGATGAAGCAGTGAAGATATTGAAAACTTTTTTACTTTAATTAAAGGAAAGAGCAGTCTCACATCGTGAGACTGCTCTTTTTAAATATCTTGATTTCCGTCAGTAGATGGGGGGTGCTGTTGGTTATTTTCATTATTGCTGTTGCCATTACCATTACCATTGCCGTTTCCGTTATTTTGACCATTCTCGTTTCCGTTAGAGCCGTTTTGATTTTGATTTTCTTCATTGGTAGAATCATTGTTATTATTATTGTTATTGTTGTCATTTCCACTATTGACTGGTATTTCAGTATCAGGTGGCGGTGAAGCAGTAGTTGATACTGTATTGGAATGCGCAGATTCCTTACCAGTAATATCGACAGCAACAACAACATATGTTCCGCCCTGCTGAATTGTTATTCTACGGCCTTCACCGTCTCTTAATGTGGCAAAGTGTTTTCGGCTGCCATCAGCAACGTTATAAACCCGATATCCAATTACATCATTAGAACTAGATTTTGACCAGACTAAAGTATTTCCTTGTAAAGATGCACTTACTGCGGCTGGTGCATTATTATCTGCATTAAACCTTGCAGATGAGACGACTTTGCCGCTTCTTGAAGGCAATAATTTAGAAGGGTCTCCCCCCAATCTTCCTAGCATTCTTTTTGCAAATTCTGAGTTTAAACCAACTCCACCTGCGCTAATAAACTCACTAGGGGTAGAGTCAAGTGCCCGATATGCTCTTCCATCAATCATTACAGCGGATGATGAAATGAAAATATCTTCAGAACCAGATGGTAAAAATACATTTCGATTAAATAAATCTGATCGAACAAACCCAGCATTTGAACATGATGTGGAAGGAGCGAGGCCTGAGATTCCGCAAAATGATGCATATACGACATTTTCTGGCTTTTCAAATGTTTCGTTTGTTTTTACAACTTCAGGATTTACATCATATAAACTATTCATTAAATTTGCCCAAAGCATATTTACACGTGCACTTGGCTGGTAGTACGTATTATTAAATTGAGATAGTGATCTAGGTTGATCATATCCCATCCAAACTCCTAATGTAACGTTTGGATTATAGCCTACTAACCAAACATCTTTGAAATCCTGTGTTGTCCCGGTTTTAGCTGCAAAGTCTGCTGAGAATTTCAACATACTATTGGCTCTTGTTGCAGTTCCATAGTCTAAAACATCTCTTAACATATCCGTAACCATATACGCAGTTTCTTCAGAAAATACTTGCACAGGTTCAGCTTTATGCTCATAAATTACATTACCATCTAAATCTACTATTTTTTCTATCATATAGGCATCTATAAATTGCCCACCATTTGCAAAAGTGGTAAAAGCATTTGTATTTTCTTCGACAGTTGTTCCATTCGTTAAACCGCCAATACTAGTAGCAAGATTGACATAATCGCCTTCTGTTAATTTTGTAAAGCCCATTTTTTCTAAAAATGTTGCAGGTCGTCTCTCTAAAATAGAATCGTAAAGTCTTAATGCTGGCAAGTTTTGTGAGTATGCTAATGCTTCACGAGCAGGAATAATTCCTCTTTCTTCATTTTCGTTGTAGTTTGAAGGGCTATATCCATCAAAGCTTCGAGTAAACTTAACATCTACAACAGGACTTCCGGCACCGATAATGCCGTACTCAATAGCAGGTGCATATGCTAATAATGGCTTCATAGTTGAACCATTTGGGCGATATGCTTGGGTAGCATGGTTAATCTGCTCAATGTTGAAATCTCTTCCGCCTACAAAGCTTAAAATTTTACCTGTTTTATTTTCGATTACGATGCTGCCGAGCTGAACAGGCATTTGGATTTCTATTTCTTCATTTGTTTCTGGATCGATCTCAGTTTTTGTAAATGTTTGCCCGTAATATTTGAAATTTTTTGCTGCTTCTTGCATTGAGTCGTACATTTCCTTATCGATTGTTGAATAAATTCGATAACCGCCAGATCGAACGTTGCGATCAGCTAAAATCATATATTTTTCTTTTAAATTTTCTTCTTCTGCTAAACGTTCAGGGTCGATTCCATCTTTTTCCGCTAAAATTTCCGCCATTATTTCTTTAGCTCTGTTTTCCAGCTCATAAGTAAGCCATGGATAATTATCTGCTGCTTGTGTTTCTGGCTCACGGAAATCCTTTGTAATATCATAGTTTATTGCTTGCTCATATTGTGTTTCTGTTATGTAACCTACTTCAAGCATACGACTTAGTACTACTTTCATTCGATCGATTCCTGGCTTCAGCCCCTCGGCATCCTTTAATTCACCAGTATTCGTAAAAGGTGTATGTGCATATGGAGCTTGAGGAATTCCAGCTATATAAGCGGCTTGTGGTAAATTTAAATCCAAGGCAGAGACACCAAATATTCCTTGTGCAGCAGTTTCAACACCCGCAATATTTTTTCCAGATGCATTACGGCCGTATGGGATAATGTTTAAATATGCTTCTAGTATCTCTTCCTTTGACATAAAATTCTCTAATCGCAAGGCAAGTAATATTTCTCGAGCCTTTCTTTCATAGGAAATTTCATTAGTCAAAATTTGGTTTTTAATTAATTGCTGTGTTAAGGTCGAGCCACCAGTTTGAGTAGAGGAGTTAGTAATATCTTGAAGAAGTCCTCTTAGAACAGCTTTTGGAACAATTCCATTATGTTCACGGAAATATTCATCTTCCGTGGCTAGTACAGCGTTTACTAGCATGGGGGAAACTTTGCCTATAGACGTTTCACGGCGTTCTAAATCAGTGCGAAGCTTTCCGATGTATATATTATTAGCAAAATATATTTCACTTGTTTCTTCATAACTATAAATCTGTTCTCTCATTTCTTCCTTTGTAAGAAGAGGATCATCCTTGACCAGTGATGCAAAATAACCTGCACCAATTGCCCCAACAAATACAAAACCTGTAAGGATAAAAATTAAAAAAATAAGCGTCAAATTCCATATGACACTACCAGTAATTCGTATTTTACTCATTTTTCTTGAAGAGGCTAAGTTTTCTATTTTATCATTAAGTTGTTTAGTTCGCTCTTTTAGTTTATCAATCCAAACTTTCACTAAGTACACCCCCTAAAATCTCGTTTATTATAGCATATTTCCATATTGTAAGAATATAGTTATTGACAATGAAATTAGAATGGGTAGAATTATCAGTATAGTTTTTCAAGTGAGGATAAGTTTGAAGTAGTGTTTTCATTCACTGTATTAGAGAGCTAGCGTTTGGTGAAAGCTAGACATAATGTAAACATGAATTACGTTCTTGGAGCTTGAACGTCCCCGTCGCGATAGACGTTTAATGAGTGGAAGTATGTCTAGTAGGCTACTTCAAGCTAGGTGGTACCGCGTTAATTTGTTATTAACGTCCTTGCATGCAATATTGCGTGTAGGGACGTTTTTTATTTTTTAGCCGAAATGGGGGAAAAGAGGGACTTTAATTAAGAAAAACTTTGCAGGAAAGTCCCACTAGATCAGCTGTCACGCAATTTCGGACTAGATTTTAATTTAAATGTATGAAACCTAATTTATTAAACCTAATATGAAATGTAGGAGGAATTACTATGACAAACGAATTACTTAAAGATTTACAATGGCGTGGATTATTGTATCAACAAACCGACGCTGAAGGTATGGAAAAGCTTTTAAATGAAGAAAAAGTATCCTTATATGTTGGGGTGGATCCTACGGCTGATTCAATGCATATTGGTCATATTGTTCCATTACTAACATTACGCAGATTCCAACAAGCAGGGCATCGTCCTATTCTTTTAGTTGGTGGGGCAACAGGAATGATTGGGGACCCATCTGGCAGATCGACTGAACGTAATTTATTAACTGCTGAACAAATTGATAAAAACGTAGCAGGCTTAAAAAAGCAAATGGAGCGTATTTTTGACTTTGGTGAGGAACAAAATAGTGCCCAATTAGTAAATAATTACGACTGGATTAGCAAATTAAATGTAATAGAATTTTTGCGCGACTACGGAAAATTAATTAATATTAATTATTTATTAGCAAAAGATACGATTGCTTCTCGACTTGAAACAGGAATCTCATTTACAGAATTTACTTATACAATTATTCAAGGTATCGATTTCAATCATTTATATGATAACTATAACGTAAAAATTCAAGTGGGTGGCTCTGACCAATGGGGAAATATCACAACTGGTTTAGAGGTTATTCGCAAAACTCATGATGAGGATGCAAAAGCTTTTGGAATTACGATTCCACTAGTTACAAAAGCGGATGGAACGAAATTTGGCAAAACTGCTGGTGGCGCTGTATGGCTTGATGCAGAAAAAACATCGCCATATGAGTTTTACCAATTCTGGATTAATTCAGCGGATGCTGATGTAATTAAATACTTAAAGATATTTACTTTCTTAAGCCGTGAAGAAATTGAAGCGCTAGAAGTATCTGTTCAGGAAGAACCGCATTTACGAAAAGCTCAAAAAGCATTAGCGGAGGAAATGACTCGTTTAATTCACGGGGAGGAAGCATTAGAAACTGCTCAACGAATCACTGCGGCTTTATTCTCTGGCGACTTAAAAACACTATCTGCTGCTGAGATGAAAAATGCATTTAAAGATGTTCCTTCAACTGAATTACCTAAAGAAGATAAAAATATTGTAGATTTATTAGTAGAAGCAAATATTTCATCTTCAAAACGCCAAGCTCGTGAAGATGTAACAAATGGTGCGATTTCAATTAATGGAGAAAAAGTAAATGACTTAGAGTACACGGTTGATGGAAAAGACCGCTTAGAAGATGAATTCGCCATCATTCGTAGAGGGAAAAAGAAATACCATATGGTGAAATTTATTTAATAAAAAGTAGTGAATATCAATATACTGCTCTAAATGTCTGAAAGGTCGTCTTATCATTATTAGACGACCTTTCGTTTTAAACAATAGTTAAAGAGGAAACTTACATAAATTTACTCAAGTCTGGGTATCCGCTGACAGCCCATGCGCCATCTACGATTAAACTTGCACCATTTACGTATGAGGCATCATCACTTACTAAAAATAATGCAGGCCCTGCCATTTCATCTGCTTCCCCAGCACGTCTCATTGGAATCCGTTCCATATAAGCTTCATTAATTGCTTCTACATTTGTTAAACTACTTGTTAATGGCGTTGCAACCAATCCAGGAAGAATAGCATTCACTCGAATATTATGCTGTGCTAATTCTAAAGCTGCATTTTTTGTTAACATTTCAACACCAGCTTTTGCAGATGAATATGCCGCACCATAAAACATTGGTACATGTGCATTCAAAGAAGCTACATTTACAATTGAACCGCCACCGTGTTCCTTCATATATTTTGCCTCATGCTTTACCGAAAAAAAGACACCTTTTAAACATAAGTCCACTGTAAAATCCCAGTCTTCTTCGCTTTGCTCTACTATTGCACCCGCTCTGGAAGCACCAGCGACGTTGAATGCATAATCCAGTCTTCCAAAAGTTTGAACAGTTTTATTCACTAACTGTTCAATATCCGATTCTTTTGTTACATTGGTTACACAACCAATCAAATTTCCTTTATTAGCTTTTTCAAGTTCCTTTAGCTTTTCATTGTTTAAATCAGCAACCGCTACTTTTACATCCTCTTTTAACAAACGTTGAACAATTGCAAAGCCTATTCCAGAAGCTCCACCAGTTACGATTGCTACTTTCCCTGATAAATCTGCCATTTTATTTTCTCCCCTTCATTACATGTATTTCTTAATCACTTATAGGTCTTACTAAAATTTTTGCTTGTTTTTTATCGTTAATTAACTGATTAAATCCTTCTTCAACAATATCATCCAGCTCGATTTTCTTTGTAATGACCTGTTTAACATCTAATCTTCCAGTTCCAATCATTTCAATGACTTCTGGAAAAACATGTCGATAAGCCAGTGTAGAAGTTATATCAGCTGCTTTAAACATTAGCTGCCCCATATCAATGGCGATAGGTTTCGCAAATACTGCGATAGCCATCACTTGTCCACCTTGTTTTACTGAGGCAACTGCTGATGTCATCGTAGGCTGTGCACCTGCACACTCATACGCCACACTAACCCCACCATTTGTTAATTGTTGAATCGTTTCAACAATATCATCACGCATTCCATTTATAATAGTCGTTGCTCCTAATTCTTTTGCCTTTTCTAGTCGTTCTTCAGATAAATCAATTACAATGATTTGTGTTGCGCCTGCTGCTTTTACAGATAATAAAGTCAGCAATCCAATCGGTCCTGCACCAAAGATTGCGACAGAGTCCCCCGGTTTTAGCTTGCTTTCTCTTACTGCATAGAAGGAAACCGCAGTTGGTTCTACTAATGCGCCTTCTTCAAACGAGACATGATCTGGCAGTACATGTACCATCTTTTCATCCACAATCACATATTCAGCAAACCCACCATCTCGGTTTAAACCAACAAACCCTACCTTACTACATTGGTTATAGTAGCCTCTTTTACATGCATAACATTCACCGCAGTAGATTAAAGGCTCAATTGCAACTCTTTCACCAACTACATGACCCGTTACATCTTTTGCCACTTCTACAATTGTGCCGGAAAATTCATGTCCAAGAGTAAGTGGTGGTTTTTGTCCGCTGATTGGATGCGCTTCCAAAGATAAACCATGTGAATAAGCATGAAGATCGCTACCACAAATTCCTGCCCACTCGACCTTTAACTTTACTTGGCCTGGTAAAACTTCTGGCTCTTGTACCTGTTCTACACGAACGTCTTTAATGTTATGCCAAACTGCTGCTTTCATTTATATAACCCCCTATTTAAACTATTTTAAGTTTAGTATACTATTTTGAATAATTTCGAGAAAGTTAATATAATTGATGATGTATTAAGTATTACTTAAGGGATGATGAGATGAATATTGAACAATTAATGTATATTGTTGAAGTAGCAAATACTAAATCGTTGGCTAAAGCGGCAAAAACATTGAATATTAGTCAGTCTGCAATAAGTCAAGCAATTTCAAAATTGGAGTCTGAATTAAATTTAAAAATATTTGATCGGAGTAAAACAGGAGTTTTCGCTACAAAGGAAGGTGAAAAAATTATTGAAAAAGCTCAATTTGCCTTGCACGGAATTTACCAAATTAAAGAGGAAGCTTTCAATCAAATAAATAAGACGAACGATTTACTTAGAATTTCTACTATACCAGGATTAATAGGACCAATAATAGACACTTATCTATCATTTAAAAATAGTAAGTCGAACTTAAAGATTGAAGTGAATGAAAAAGCAAGTATGGAAATAGTTGAAGATATAAAAAAAGGGAAGGTTGACATTGGATTTATAGCAATTAATAAAGAGAAAATTGACTATATTAGTGATCTCCATTTTACACCAATAATGAAGGGGAAACTTTTAGTATTTGCATCTACAGAATCTCCATTAGCTGATAACAAAACTGTCATTAATACTGATTTATTAAAACAGCAAATCTTTGTTTTATATAAAGATGAATTTGTACAAGAATTTATCCATCATTTCCAAAGATTATTTGGTCCAATCGATATTTTCTTTACAACCACAAACTTAGAGGTAATTAATAAAGCAGTAACAGAGCTTGGTGCTGTGACGTTAGGACACGATATATCTGCTTTATTTAATAATAGCTTTCCTTCTAACAAGATGATTGCTTTAGACATTGTCGATTTTATTGACACATCATTTCGATTTGGTTGGATTAAAAAGAATGACTATAAATTATCCCATGATGCAAATCTTTATATAAACGAGGTTAATAAATATTTGCTAGAACATCGAAACATGTAACTGCAGCATTTCATTTGTTTTCGAAGAAAAAGCTATTGAGTCATTGTTCGCCTCATAATATAGTTAAATGTTTATAAAATAAAAAAAGAGTGTAACTAAGTGAAAATCAACTTAGTCTACACTCTGAGTAGATAATATCAAGCTATTTTGTACTTTCTTTATACTTTTAACAAGTTCAAACTGAACTCTAAATCCTTTTTTAAATGTTCGACCATTAAATTTTCAGCTAAATCTTCATCGTGTGACGCGATAGCGTTGAGTATCTCTGCATGCTCGTCAATTAAATTCGGCCTTTTATGGTAAACGACAGTTTTTCTCATTAAATAAATAATCGATTGCATTTTATCAATTGTATCAATCATGAGAGGATTGTGAGTTTCTTTAACGATAATTTGATGGAACTGATGATTAGCTTGCATAACCTCTTCTTGCGTACCAGTATGTCCAATTTCTACACACTCTCTAAGGGAGTTTAAGCCTTCTTCTGAAATATATCTTGCACAATAACGTGAAGAGAAACCTTCTAATAATATGCGTACTTGAAATATGTGTCTTATATCTGTTGATGTGGGGCTAAAAATTCGTTTATTTTTTATTAACCCTTCTTGTTCAAGCTTTGCTATGGCAGAGCGAACAGGGGTACGACTGATGCCCATTACTTCAGCCAATTTTTCCTCTGTTAACTTCATATTTGGCTCAAACTTTCCATTTAAAATTTGATCCCGTAAATATTCATACGCGTATGTATACGCATGTGTATCCTTTTTTTTCACAAACAATCTTCCCCTAAACAAACGATTTATTTTTTAAGTATATAGGATAACTCTTACTTTTTTAAAGGTAAAACTAAATTTGAACTTGCTTATTAAAAAACTTATTAGTATTGTGTACAAAAAATAGAAAAAAGTATACAGATTAAAATATATTTGTGTACAATTAATATAAAATAGTATACAAATTTTAAATAATTGTATACAATTTTAAACAACGAATGAAAGCGCTTTTTTTAATGAAAATAATCTTTTAAACAAATTATTAATACAAAGCGCTTATTTAGCACTCAAATAAAGGAGAGAATGAAATTGACTAAAGCAGTTGGATTTGTAGGTTTGGGTATCATGGGGAAACCGATGTCAAAAAATCTAATTAAAGCAGGTTTTAATGTTTCAGTTTTTGATATTAATCAAGATGCTGTGAATTCTCTAGTTGAAGATGGGGCAAAAGCAAAGACGGTAAAAGAGATGGGAGAAACTTGTGATGTAGTAATTACAATGTTACCAGCATCTCCACATGTTAAATCGACCGTCCTAGGAGAGAATGGTCTACTATCAACAGCAAAAAAAGGATTAATCATAATTGATATGAGTTCCATCTCGCCAGTGGATTCAATTGAAATAGCGAAGGAATGTGAAAAGAAAGGTGTTCATATGATTGATGCACCTGTTAGTGGTGGGGAACCAAAAGCTATTGATGGTACGCTATCTATTATGGCTGGAGGTAAAGAAGATGTTTTTGAATCAGTTCTAGATGTTTTGCAAGCAGTTGGGAAAGATATCGTATTAGTTGGTAATCATGGCAGCGGTGTAACTGCAAAATTAGCTAACCAAATAATCGTTAATTTAAATATTGCTGCCATGTCAGAAGCACTAGTATTAGCTGCAAAAGCAGGAATTGATATTGATAAAATGTATCAAGCCATACGTGGTGGACTTGCTGGTAGTGCAGTATTAGACGCAAAAGTTCCATTAATATTAGATCGTAACTTTAAACCTGGTGGAACAATTGCTATTAACATGAAGGACATTACAAATGTTATGCAAACTGCTCATAATTTAGATGTTCCACTCCCATTATCAAGCCACTTGTTAGAAATATTCCATGCATTAAAGGCAGATGGAAAAGTAATGGATGACCATGGTGGAATTGTTCAATACTATGAAAAATTAGCAAATGTTGAAGTAAAGCGAGTGTAATACAAATGACGAATTTAAGTACTAAAGAAGCTTTTTCGCAATTATTACCACTACCTGAAAACAGTGTAGTAAATAATATGTTGGAAGAAGAATTAAAACTTTTAAATAAGAAAATTGTTGTACTTGATGATGATCCAACTGGTGTTCAAACTGTGCATGGCGTATCAGTATATACAGATTGGACTGCAGACAGTATTGAAGCAGGTTTTCATGAAGATAGTGCAATGTTCTTTATTTTAACGAATTCACGTGGCTTTACAGAAAAAGAAACGGAAAAAGCACATAAAGAAATTGCAACGATTGTAACTGAAACAGCAAAAAAAATGGGCAAAGATTTTATTCTCATTAGCCGTGGGGATTCCACATTGCGCGGTCACTATCCCCTTGAAACGGAAGTTTTAAAGGATACGGTTGAAACTTTATCAAATACGAAATTTGATGGAGAAGTTATTATTCCATTCTTCCAAGAGGGCGGTCGTTTCACAATCAATAATGTCCACTACGTTCAATATGATGACAAACTAGTTCCAGCGGGAGAAACGGAGTTTGCAAAGGATCGTACTTTTGGTTATAAATCATCTAACATAGCTGAATGGGCAGAAGAAAAGTCTAATGGTCGATATAAAGCACAAAATGCTACATATTTATCATTGGAAGATATTCGTTCTTTAAATATCGATAAGATTGTTCAACAATTAATGGCAGTTGAAAACTTTAATAAAGTAGTTGTGAATGCTGTTGATTATTTAGATGTAAAAGTATTTGTAATTGCCTTAGCTCGTGCGATGCGTGCAGGCAAAACTTTCTTATTTAGAAGTGCAGCAGCATTAACGAAAATTATTGGTGGGGTAAGTGATCGTCCGCTTTTAACTAGAGAAGAGCTTGTAAAAGATCAATCACAAAATGGCGGTTTAATTATGATTGGCTCCCATGTAAAGAAAACAACGGAGCAATTTGAAGAGTTGAAAAAATGCGACTTCATTCATTTTATTGAATTCAACGTACATTTAGTTTTAAACGAGGAAGCTTTTAAAAATGAAGAAGATCGTATAGTAAACGAAACAAATGAATTAATCGCAAAAGGACAAACAGTAGCGGTATACACTAGACGAGAACGTTTGGATTTGGGTGAAAATAAAAAAGAGGAAGAATTAATGCTTTCTGTTAAAATATCTAATTCTGTAACAAATATTGTAAAGCGGCTTGAGGTTCGACCAAGCTATATCATCGCAAAAGGCGGTATTACATCTAGTGATATTGGAACAAAAGGTCTTGGTGTTAAGCGTGCAACTGTTGCTGGACAAGTGAAACCGGGTATTCCTGTTTGGTATACAGGTGATGATTCTAAATTCCCTGGCTTACCTTATGTCATTTTCCCAGGTAATGTAGGTACTAAAACAACGCTTAAAGAAGTAGCTGAATTACTACAGGGTAAGTAGGGAGGTTAATACGATATGCTTGTAAATACGAAGGATATGCTTTTAAAAGCTAAAGAAGAGCAATATGCAGTAGCTGCATTTAACGTATACAACTTAGAAACGATTCAAGCAGCTATTCGAGTAGCAGAGGAACAACAACATCCCGTGATAATCGCTCTTGGTGAAAGATATTTTGGAACAGTGGATGTAGAAGGATTTGCGAGTCTGGTTCATACTTTAGCAGCAAAAGCTTCTGTACCAGTCGCATTGCATCTTGATCATGCCTATGAAAAGGAATCGATTATTCGCGCAATTCGTGCTGGATTCACTTCTGTCATGTATGATGGTTCAAAATTTAATTTAGAAGAAAACACCCGTTTAACAAAAGAGATTACAGAAATCGCCCATATGGCAGGAGTAAGTGTTGAAGCGGAAATCGGTTCTGTAGCACTTGGAGCTTTTTCAGATGAAGAAGAGGGAGCAGGAACATTAACAGATCCGAATGAAGCGAAATTATTTGTGCAAGAAACAGGTGTAGATTTTTTAGCAGCAGCTATTGGAACCGTTCATGGAATGTATAAAGGAGAGCCTAATATTCGATTAGATTTACTTGATGAAATTCGAAATAAAGTGGATGTCCCCCTCGTATTGCATGGGGCGTCTGGTACTCCTGATGAAATTATAAAAGAAGCGGTAGCAAGAGGGATATGTAAAATTAATGTTAATACAGAGGTTTCCCTTGCAGCTACTCGTCATCTTGGTGAAATGTTTAAAAATGAAGAACGCAAAAACTCACATTTATCAACAATTATGGCAGATATGCAACAGGCAATGGAGCCAGTTATGACTAAGTTTGTCCGTTTACTAATGAATAAATAAAAAAAGCCGTGGCAACACGGCTTATACATTAATTATAAGAAAGAGGATTATTATGCCAATAGTTTCAATTATTATAGGAGTTATTCTTCTATTAATACTTATGATGGTATTAAAGCTAAACGCTTTCATTTCTCTGATTATTGCGTCTTTAATTGTAGGTATTCTAGAAGGTATGTCGCCAGCTGAAGCGATGACATCCGTTCAAAATGGGTTAGGATCGTCGCTAGGTAGTCTGACAATGGTTATTATTTTTGGAGCAGTATTAGGTAAATTAATGACTGACTCTGGTGGTGCACAACGAATTGCAACAACTATGCTGAATGCCTTCGGACATAAACGTGTCCAATTAGCATCTGTTATTACAGCTGGGGTAGTTGGGATTGCGTTATTCTTTGAAACAGGTGTAGTTGTTCTAATTCCTTTAGTATTTACAATTGCAGCTGCAGCAGGAGTACCAATTCTTTACATAGGGATTCCAGTAATTACAGCTTTAATTACAATGCATGGATTTGTTCCGCCACATCCTGGTCCAACAGCTATTGCTGAAGTGTTTGGTGCAAGTATTGGCCAAACATTAATTTGGGGAGTTCTCATTGCAATCCCTGCTATTATAGTTGCGGGTCCATTATTCACGAAAATGTTTAAAAAAGAAGATTTAGAAGTTGAAATTCCGAAAGGATTATTTAATCCAAAAACTTTTGAAGAACATGAAATGCCTAGTTTTACAACTAGTATAATTACGGCAATCTTGCCTGTTATTTTAATTGCTATTAAATCTATTGTGGAGTTGGCAGCCCCTGAATCTGCTATTCGTCCATTTACAGATTTCGTAGGTACTGCAAGTACAGCATTATTAATTTCAGTTATAATTGCTATGTTTACATTTGGTTTAAACCGCGGTAAAAGTATGAAGGAGGTTATGAACTCCTTTGCAGAGGCTACTGCAGGTATCGCGTTAATATTACTAATTATCGCTGGTGGTGGAGCCTTTAAACAAGTATTGATTGATAGCGGTATCGATCAATATATTGCAGGATTAATGGAAGATACAACTCTTTCACCGATTATTTTAGTATGGGTGATTGGTGCGGTGCTTCGTGTAGCACTAGGTTCTGCAACAGTTGCAGGAATGACTGCAGCAGGGATTGCAGCACCAATTGTAGCGGTTACGGGTGCTAGCCCAGAGTTAATGACATTAGCTGCTGGTGCAGGTAGTGTTGGTTTTTCTCACGTAAATGATGCAGGTTTTTGGATTGTAAAAGAGTACTTTAACATGTCAATGGGCAAAACATTTAAAACTTGGACAGTTTTAACGTCGATTATCTCTGTTATCGGATTAATCGGAGTTCTAATTTTAGATATGTTTATTTAAAAAATACGATGATTGCATGTGCAATCATCGTATTTTTCTTTATATTACTTGAGCTAGTTTCTTAGTTAGACAAATATTATATTTTAAATTTATTAATAAGATTTCTAAGTTCCTCTGATAGATTAGCTAGTGATTTAGCTGAAGAACTAATTTCCTCCATCGATGCTAGTTGTTCTTCGGTAGACGCCGCTACTTCTTCTGAACTTGCAGCATTTTCCTGTGCTAATTCTGTAATGTTTTTCGCCTTCGAAACTACTCCCTCAACATTTGTATAGATTTGTTCCATTGTTTCCGTTATTTCTTCTATTTGAGGAGTAATATTACGAGAGTTCTCAATTATTTTAATAAATCGCTCAGATGTCTTTTCAGTTACTGTTACACCCTTATTAGCATTCTCAAGTACTTCACCCATCATTTTCACAGAAACTTCAGTATCTTTTTGAATACTAGTAATAATTTCTCCAATAAGTTGTGTAGATGACTGTGATTGTTCAGCTAATTTTCTAACCTCGTCTGCTACAACTGCAAATCCTTTACCGTGTTCACCAGCCCTTGCTGCTTCTATAGCAGCATTTAGCGCCAGTAAATTAGTTTGGTCAGCTATTCCGCTTATAACATCAAGAATCTCGCCAATTTCTTTAGAGCGGGTTGATAACGATTGGATTACTCCATTAGATTTACCAACAGATTCGTGGATATATTTCATTTGATTAAGATTTGCTTCAACAGCTTGTCTACCAACTTCGGCTTCTTTAGATGACTCTCTAGCTAGTTCAGTTACTTTCTTTGACTTTTCGGATATACCTGATATGCCATCAAGTACTTTTTCAAGAGATTTCTCGTTTTCTTCAAGATGTTCTGTAGATTTTTCTACTCCACTAGCAATTTCCTGGATGGCTGATGAAACTTGTTCAGTTGCATAGGATGTTTGTGAAGAACTTGCCGTTAATTGTTCTGAAGATGAAGCCAAGTGTTCAATAGTTTGCTTTAAAGTTTTAATAATTCCACTTAAAGTATTAACCATACCATTAAAACTATTGCCAAGTTTACCTATTTCATCATCATGTGTAACGATAATCTTTTCAGTAAAATCACCGTCAGCTATTTTATTTGAAGAACTAATTAAAGAATGGATTGGTCTTGAAATAGAACGAATTACAAATATAATCAATATACTGCCGACAATAATACTTGCGATAATAACGATTAAAGTATTAATTAAAATTGGCATGGCTGCTTTATCTATTTCATTGGAATACATAGTTCCAGCCAATTTCCAGCCAGTTAATGCGTTAGTTGTAAAGAACATTTCTTTTTGGTCTTTGCCTTCATGTAAATAGCTGAAAGTTCCAGAGTCTGTTTTGTATAGGTTATTATTTTGTTCATTATCTGGCGCTTCTGTCCCAATTTCTTTTTCAGGGTGATAAACAAATTTACGTTCTGCATCTAATATGTATACATAACCAGCATCACCAATTTTAATTTCTCCTGTTATTTTTTTAATTTCTTCTAAACTTACGTTAACAGCTACTACACCTTGTCCATCTTTTGTAGTTTTAGCTACAGTAACTACTAAATTTCCTGTAGCCTTTGATGTATAAGGAGCTGATACAATAGCTTGACCTTTATTTTCCATAGCCTGTTTATACCAAGCTCTTGTTCTTGGATCATAGTCTGGCGGATTTTTTAATGATGCCGGCGAATTAATATAGACCCCTTTTTCTGTAGCAATATAGGCCAATTCTAGTTCAGTATGTACATCTTTATATGTATTTAATTGGTTAGAAATATCATCACTAACACCAATATTGGAATTTCCTTGTACAGCAATAGTAGTAGAATCTAATGTTTCAGCGAGCAATTCTACATCTTTAATTTTAGGCTCCATAAATTTATTAATGATATTATTTAGAGAGTCAACGGAACTAGTAGCTGACTCCAATATGTCATTTCGAACTACATCCTTTGAAAACTTAAATGCAAATCCTCCTACAATTATGGCGGGAGCAATTAGTACCAATAAAAAAGCTGCCCATAATTTTGTTTTTATTGTTACCTTAAAGTTAGTATTTTTCTTTCTTTTTTTCACGATCTAATTTTGCCTCCAATAATATTTTTACATAATAATAGCATAAATGTACTATATTTGTATTGTGATTTTTTACCCATATAACTTAACTGATTTTTATTTAAGTGTGACAAACTGCATCTAAGTATCTGTTTTATAAAGGTGAAAATTTATTTAGATAGTCAAAATTTTCCGTTTTTATGAATTGGCAAAATTATTTCATTTTATTACATCACATTGAAAAAATAATTTTATTCAATAATTTTTTTGAACTTTCAGTATAATATTGTTTGACACTTCAAGTTCATGCTCATTAATTGTGGAGGACTGTTTTTCATTTATTTATACTTTTGTTTGAAATTCCACGTTTATACTATAACGATTTTAAAGTAAATCATAAATTATATTATCTAGAATAAAGGAGGTGTGGATTTATGGGAGGCTATGATAACAACTATGTAGGTGGAGCTTACGATCGCAAAGACAATAACTTTGCATTAATCGTTGTTCTCTTTATTTTATTAATCATTGTCGGCACTGCATTTATGAAAGATTCCTACTAATATTTAACTGAATAAAGAATTCCACCTACCTCTCATGACATCCAAGTTAGATATTAGTTTACAATGACCAGTATTTAACTCTGGTCATTTTCAGGCTGTTGATAAATCTTTCATACTGCGTTGTATCTGCCGCTGTGTTTTTGATTCAGAGTTAAACTGTTTGATAAGTGTTTTCAAGACAGTTTGGCTAGTTGATTCTAAATAAATTAATGAAAAAAGAGTGTAGACAAATTCAAAATTGACTTTGTCTACACTCTGAAAGCCACTATTAAGTGGCTTTTTATAATTATGTATGTACATCTGCACAAATGATTTTTGTCTTTCAGTGCCGTCAAAAACAATATAAGAGTTAAAAAAGTATTTAAATTAAGAAAAAACCTCGAAAACAAAGGCATTGCCGATGTTTCGAGGTTTAGTAAAATACTTCTTATCTTACCAAAAAGATTAACGAGAGTAGAACTCAACGATTAATGATTCTTGGATTTCAGCTGATAATTCAGAACGCTCAGGAAGACGTACAAATGTACCTTCTTTTTTGTCAGCGTCAAATGTTAAATAATCTGGTACGAAGTTGTTTACTTCGATAGCTTCATTTACTACAGCAAGGTTTTGAGATTTTTCACGAAGAGAAATCGTTTGACCTGGTTTAACGCTGTATGAAGGGATGTCAACGCGTTTGCCATCTACTAAAATGTGACCATGGTTAACTAATTGACGAGCTCCACGACGAGTGCGAGCCAAACCTAAACGGTAAACTAAGTTGTCAAGGCGAGTTTCAAGAAGAATCATGAAGTTTTCACCGTGTAGACCTTGTAATTTACCAGCTTTGTTGAATAGGTTTTTAAATTGACGTTCAGTCATACCATACATATGACGAAGTTTTTGTTTTTCTTGTAATTGTAAACCATATTCAGATAATTTTTTACGTTGGTTTGGACCGTGTTGACCTGGTGCATAAGGGCGTTTTTCTAATTCTTTACCTGTGCCGCTTAAAGAAATACCAAGGCGACGAGACACTTTCCAAGATGGACCTGTATAACGAGACATAGTTGTCTCCTCCTTTAAATTTGGTTTTTTGCACTGATTGAAACATCAAGTTTCGTATCAGTATTTGTAAAACAAAAACCAGTTGTACCCGACACTTGCAGTATTTTATTTTCATGTATCTTCGCCCTTGCAGCCGAAAGGGTTACACAATACACCATCTACATAGAAAAGCGGAGAACGAATAAGATAAGCGAAGAACGTCCGCTAGTCCAACACGTACTGGATCTTTCCTTTGTAGAGGAATAAAATACATGCACAGCTTATACAACTGCTGCGTTTATTTTACACAAAGTCAATTGTATTATTTTTTCTAAATAACGTCAAGAAATAATATCATTAATTATTGAGAATTGCATTTAACTAATTGTTAAGTCGAATAATCTTTTATAATATGAAGATAATAGTAAAATTAAAACTGAAAAATCCATATTTCCACAATTTTATAGTCATATAGACATGAAAAGTGTATACTTTACTATAAGTTTATAGTAATTATTTCTTTAAGATAAAAGAAAAGGTGATTTTATGATAGGGCATCAGCAGACATTAGTTAATATCAAATCTGATTTATTAAACATATGTGTAAGTTCTGTTGATAAGCATAATAACGAAACTTCTACATTGCTTTATAAGTGCTTAAATCATCATTTCGATATTGATGAATGTTATTTTCTTTTATATGAAGGAGAAAATTTAAAACCTTTTAACATAAATCCAACATACGAAATTAATTTTAGCGGAATAGTATGGGGATTGCTGGAATCATATTTTGAACATAAAAGGGTAATAGAAATTCCAGAGTTTTTAAAAAGTATAAATGAATTTCAACACTTATCTCATATGGCAATGTTAAAGGTTGATCACATTAATATTCGGGGTGTCTTGCTATTGAAGCCTACTCCAAAATGGTATGCCTTTTCTGAATCTGAGTTTTTTGAAGAATTTATAAAAAGCGTTATAAAAGTAATACACATGTTAAATGAAAATTTGGAAGTTCGTCAAAACGAAAGCCAGTATAGAAAATTATATAATATGACGGATTTATTCCATTCTACAATGGACATTGATTTGATTTTAGAAAATGTGTTGATAACGATTCAAGAAAACTTTCCAAATTTTGATGTTGAGTTGATTTTATCTAACGATCAAGATCGTCAAACAAAGGTGCAAATAAAACCTTTCGACTATCTATCAGAGCGTCCATCAGTAATTGAAGCATTTGTATCGGGTGGAATAACTACAGAATTAGCAGATGATTTAAACCGATGTCTATTAAATGCACCGATAAAAGGACGACAAGCTATTTATGGTATTTTACAAGTAAGTGCTCCAATTTCTTACACTTTTTCTCCAACACAAAAAGATTTTATTAGAATGCTCGCACATGCGTCAGGGAATGCACTGGAAAATGCAAAACTTTATCATCAATCACACCGGTTAATCAGTGATTTACAGTTAATAAATGAAACCTCGCATCGTTTAAATATGAAGTTAGATATTAATGAGATGTTTATGTTTCTTCAAAAACAATTAATGAAATCATTCCAGCCAATGGAACTTTGCTTTGTTTTCAAAGAAAAAAATGAATTTAAACTTACCGAAGCATCGACAAAATTATTTAAATCAGATGAAGGAAAGCTTTACATAGATCATGTAACGAAGCATTTTGAAAACAGTCAAGATTCTTTGTTTATAGCAGATTTTAGTCGTCTTATTTCGCAAGAAGTTCATTATAAATCATTAATGGCTATTCCGATGGTTGTTGAACAGCATATAAATGGATTTAGCATCGTACTGCATCGCGATTCGTACTTTTTCTCGTTTGATAGTTTTAAACTAATGCAATCATTGATTCACCACTCTTCACTAGCAATTGCCAATTCTATACTTCGAAATCAATTGCAAGAAATGGTAGACCATGATCATTTAACAAGATTATATGCTCGTAGTTATTTAGATAAGTTTGTGGAAAAAGCATTGCAAAATGATGATTCAGGAATGTTCTTGCTCATTGATATAGACAATTTCAAATTGATTAATGATACGTATGGGCATCAAGTTGGAGATGAAATATTAATACAAATTGGCGAGCAGCTAATCAATATTATTGGAACACGTGGAATATGTGCTCGTTGGGGTGGAGAAGAAATGGCAGTGTATGTCCCGAATATCTTAAATGATGAGGCAATTAAGCTTTCAAAGCATATTGTTGAAGCTATACCAGAGACTACAGATCCAAAGGTTACTATTTCTGCTGGGTTAATCACTTGGAAAAAGCAGCAGCCTCTCGAATTCCAATCCATCTTTTTACAAGCAGATATGGCATTATATAACGCGAAAAATAATGGTAAAAATCAAGTTTGTGTCTTTGACGAATCTATGTTATTTCAGTCATAAAAAAACTTACTGCACTCTATTTAGGAGAAGATGTCTTCTTCCAAATAGATGCAGTAAGTTTTTTATTTCAGATTAAGAAAGTCGATTGAACGAACCGAGTTTTATACGCTTGATATAGTTTGTTAAATATATTTAATTAATGTTTCAACAAACAGCTCCAACCCTTTTTGATCCTCTGAAGAAAAGCGTCCTTTTATTGGGCTATCAATATCAAGTACACCAATAACTTCACCATCTTTAGTTAAAGGAATTACGATTTCAGAATTTGATGCAGAATCACAAGCAATATGACCTGGGAATGCATGCACATCCTCAACAACAATCGTTTCATTTTTTGATACCGCTGTACCACAAACGCCTCGTCCCACAGGGATTCGAACACATGCTGGGAGCCCTTGGAATGGTCCTAAGACAAGTTCGCCATTTTGCATTAAATAAAAACCAACCCAATTAATATTATCTAAAAATTGATTTAGTAATGCAGATGCATTGCTTAAATTTGCAATTTTGTTCGTTTCTCCATCAAGTAAAGCAGCTAATTGTTTTGATAATGTATTGTATTGATCTAAAACTGATCCTTCATAATTAATTTTTGTAAACATCTTTTACCTCCAAGGAAAATTTATTTAAAAATAGTTTCATAATGTTGGTGCAAATCTTTCACAGAGTGTGCATCTGAGCCGAAAACAAGCGGCAATGAAATAGATTGAGCATAGTCGATCAAATGCAGTGGTGGATAAGGTTCATTGCAATAAGATTTACTTAGGCCAGCACTATTTACGTCTAATTCATAACCTTTTTCTTTCATATGATTTAACACTTCTATAATTCTATCATCATCCTGAATTTTTTCGCCATGAGCAAGCTGAAATTTATGAATTAGTGTAGGGTGGCCAATTCTTTTAGGTTTAAAGTATCCTAAATTGGCATCAATCGATTTTAACACAGTATCGTAATATAAGTTGTATAAAGCTTCTATACCGCCCACTTTTTGAGCAAAATCCAAATAAACTTCTTTTGAAAAGTCTATGCATGTATATGTATCATTAAATTTTAAGAAGTGTACAGATAATATTGCATCATCTAAAAGAGGACCAACAATATCGAGCAATGCGCGTGTTTCTGTCTCATAGCCGACTATATAATCTACCTCTAAACCAATCTTTATTGTAATATCCTTTGCATAGTCATCTTTTAACTGCTTTAATTTTTCAATATATGCGGTTAAAAGTTTTGGATTCATTCCACTATCCTTATCAGGAGTAGGATCTACAAAATTTGTCGGTAGTGGGGCATGCTCGGTAAAGGTAATTTGGGAAAAATTATTGTCGATTGCTTTTTCGATATATTTTTCAAACGGATCAGTAGTGCCATGTGGACAAAAAGGCGTATGAATATGACCATCTTTTTTCAAAATCCGAACCTCCAATTCATTTATATTACTTCACTTTAGCAAAAAACCTTTATTTTTTTAAACAAAATATAAAAAACATGGTATATTATAGTTACAAAATAGCCAATGCAGTGATAAGGAATAGGGGGCTTACGATGAAGTATATCATCATTATTGTCATCGTACTATTAGCATTATTTTTTGTAGGGTTGTTTACCCGACGTAAACATACTGCTATTATACAGCGACTTGAAAATGAAAAAATGCAAATCCAGCATTATCCTATATTTGAGGAGCTAACAAAAGTAAAAGCTTTAAATATGAACGGTCAAACAGAAGAAATGTTTGAACATTGGCGGAATATGTGGACAGAAGTAATCGATGTTCATGTAATCAAAATTGATTCTATGCTTTTTGATGCTGAAGAATACATAGATCGCTTTAAATTTAAAAAAGCAACGCATGTTGAACGTGAAATCGAACAGTATATTGAAAAATGCGAGCAAAGTAAAAATCAAATTATACATGAATTAGATGAATTAATTGGCAGTGAAGAAAAAAATAGAATTGAAATTGAACAACTAAAAGAACAATATCGTTCTGCACGCAAAACATTATTAGCGCATCAATATTCCTTTGGCCCTGCTTTAAGTTCCTTAGAAAAATTAGTAGAACAAATTACGCCGAAATTCGATGAATTTGTTAACCTTACACAAGAAGGGAACTACTTGCAAGCGAGAGAAATAGTTCTTGCACTAAATAGTGAATCTCAAAATTTGTTCCACCTGTTGAATGAAGTTCCGACATTATTAACTGAAATTCAAACAAAAATTCCAAACGCTATACATGAATTAAGAAATGGCCAAAGGGAAATGGAAGAGCAATCTTTTTACTTGCGCCATTTAGAGCTTACAGAGTATTTAGATAAACTTGAAGCTGAATTAGAAACTTTGAAAAAGCAATTAGCAAATCTTGAAGTATCGATAGTAGCGCCCCGTATCGAGGAAATAAATGATGAAATTGAACATTACTATGATTTGCTTGAAAAAGAAGTACTTGCAAAAAATTATGTTGATAAAAATTGCGACCATACATTTACTTCATTAAATGAAGTATTGAAAGTAACAAAAGAAGTAAGTAATGAAACAGTTTATGTTCAAAATAGCTATCATTTATCTGAAAAGGAAGCTGAAATTCCTAAACTTGGATTGAAGCAACTTGAAGTAATTCAAAAAAGATATGAATTATTAGTATCACGGGTGCGTGAAGAGAAATCCGCATATTCAAGTTTGCAAGAAGAATTAATTGAAATTAGCGAAGAAATTGAACGCATTAAAGACGAGCAAGAGCAATTCTCTAATCGATTGAAAAATTTACGAATCGATGAAAATAAAGCAAGAGCTCAGCTGGATTCTCTGCGAAAGCTTTTACAAGATACAGATCGTCAACTAAATAAAGCAAATATACCTGGAATTCCAGAAGAAATGGATGCTCGTATTGAAGAAGCGGAGGAGCAATTGTTTATAGTAATGCAAAGTCTTCAGGAAGTTCCATTAAATATGCATCTAGTTCATAGTAATTTGCAAAATGCTGAAAAATGCATTCAAGAAGTAAATAGTCATGCAAAAGAAATGATTGAGAATGTTATGCTTATTGAAAGAATGATTCAATATGGAAATCGCTATCGTGCAACGAATCAGCGTGTACACCAGTTGTTGCTTGATGCAGAAGAAGCGTTCCATCAGTATCGTTACATAAAAGCATTAGAGGATGCAGCAGCAGCAGTTGAAGCAGCAGAACCAGGTGCTATAAAACGCATTGAAGAACTTGTTCAAGAAGAAATGTATGCAAAATCACAAAGCTAGTTAGTATACGACTATTGACAAAGACGTTATAATATAAGAAAAGCGCAAGCGATGGTCGACAATAACGCCACGTCCCGGTTCTGCAGTTGTGCTTTCGTCAATTGCTGTTGTGGCATTGTCAATACTAGTACCTCATGCTCATCGTAAGGCTTGAATAGAAAGCATCTTTGCAGCTTTCATCGGAGGGCAGAACGTGACTTCGACGGGCTTGGTGCTTACACTAGACATTTTTCAAAATAAGAATTAAGGGGCTGTCCAGAAAGTAGAATTTCTGAACAGCCTTTACTTTGTTAACAAGATAGTACTTAAATGTATTTTCTTGGAATGGCCGGAAATATCGTCATCTTTGTGCAAAGGGAGACATCCCATAATTTTTTGGACGGCCCCATCCTTATAAAGTAAAAAAGAAAGTAGGATACCAATGATCTATTTAGACAACAGTGCTACAACAAAACCACATAAAGAGGTTTTAGATACATTTGTTCAGGTAAATGAATCTTTTTATGCCAACCCAGCTTCTATTCACGAAGCTGGTGTTGATGCTAATACATTGCTGGATCGAGCTCGCAGTCAAATAGCAAAAATTCTTCATACTGAAGATAAGTACGTTCTCTTTACAGCAGGAGGAACTGAGTCAAATAACTTTGCAATATTTGGCGTTCCAAAAGCAAATACTCATAGAGGGAAACATATAATTACAACTGAAATTGAACATCCGTCCATATTAGAAGCAATTAAAGCATTACAAAAGGATGGTTATGAAGTTGATTATTTGCAAGTTGATGAAACTGGTGTAATCTCCCTGGAAGAACTTCAGCAAAAAATTAGAAAAGATACTGTTCTTGTGAGTATTATGCACGTAAACAATGAAATTGGTGCAATACAACCAATTGAACAGGCTGCAAAAATTATTCATGAAAATAGTCGTGCAGTATTTCATGTTGATGCTGTCCAAAGCTTTGGTAAACTTCCTATTTATTTTAATGCAGACGCAGGTCCTGATATCATTTCTATCTCTGGTCATAAAATTCATGGTTTAAAAGGCTCTGGAGTAATTGCATTTAGAAAAAAAATGAATATTATTCCACTGCTGCTTGGCGGTGGACAAGAAAGTGGATTACGCAGTGGAACAGTTGCAGTTCCCCAAGCTGTTGCATTGGCAAAAGCTTCTCGAATCGCTACAGAACAATTAGAAAAAAACATGGATAAATATCGAAAATGGCATAATGACTTAATTAAATTTTTAACGGAATTCGGTGATAATATTCATTTATTATCGACGAAAAATGGTGCACCACACATATTATCCTTTAGTGTTAAAGATTTAAAAGGAGAAATACTAATTAATGCATTACAAAATAGAGGAATCATTGTATCTACTTCAAGTGCTTGTTCATCTAGACAAAAGAAAACAAGCCATGTAGTAGAAGCATTAAAAATTGATCAGCCCTTTAAAAAAGGAGTTATTCGATTAAGTTTCGGTGCTTTAAATACAGATGAGGATATTGATGAATTTAAAAAAGCTTTCACAAGCATTATGAAAGAGTTAAAAGGAGAAAATTATTAATGATTTGGAAAGAGATTTTAATCCGCTATGGAGAACTTTCTACAAAAGGTAGAAATAAAAAGGATTTTATTAGTAGACTTCGCACAAATATTCGCCATACATTTTCAGATATCGGGCAGCTCAATATCTTAACTGAGCGAGATCGAATGCATATAGAAATAGAGAATGAAGAACAATACGATGTTTTGATGGAAAGATTGCCAAAAGTATTTGGGATTCAATCATTTAGTCCAGTTGCAATTTGTGAAAAAAATTTAGAGGACATGAAAAAGTTAGCGTTAACTGTGATGGAACAATTTAAAGATCGACAAATCACATTTAAAGTGGAAGTTCGTCGTTCAGATAAATCATTTCCTTTAGAATCTCATGAACTTCAACGTGAAATTGGCGGCGCTGTACTAAGTAAAAACCCAAATATTTCAGTGAATGTGAAAAAACCGGATGTAGAGCTGCGTGTAGAGGTGCGAAAAGATGCAATCTATATGATGGCACAAATTATTCAAGGTGCAGGTGGAATGCCTGTTGGTTCAAACGGCAAATCGCTTCTTATGTTATCAGGAGGAATTGATAGTCCTGTTGCTGGTTATCTGCTAATGAAGCGTGGAGTACGTTTAGAGGCAATCCATTTCTTTAGTCCACCTTATACAAGTGATAATTCATTGCAAAAGGTGAAAGATTTAGCAAATGAATTAACGAAATTCGGTGCAAACATTCGGCTTCATGTCATTCCATTCACAGAAATACAAGTCCTTATCAAGGAACGAGTACCAGCTAATACAATTATGACAACCACAAGAAGATTGATGATGCGTATTGCTGATAAAGTAAGAGAAGATATTGGTGCACTGGGAATTGTTACAGGCGAAAGTTTAGGACAAGTTGCGAGCCAAACATTAGAGAGCTTAACAGCTATAAATGATGTAACAAATACACCAATATTAAGACCGCTTATCGCATTCGACAAACTTGAAATTATTGATATAGCAGAGCAAATTGGGACGTATGAAACATCTATTCGACCATATGAGGATTGTTGTACAATCTTTACACCTGCAAATCCGAAAACAAAACCGAAAGTTGAAAAAGTAAACTACTATGAAAGCTTTACTGAATTTGATGAATTGATTGAACGTGCAGTACGAAATCGTGAAGTTTACAAGTTCCCGGAACAGAAGAAAAAAGATAAATTTGAAGATCTATTATAGCCAAGATTTGAAAAGAACTAGAACAATTTACCTCTCACCTTTTGTGTATTAAAAATCTGATATCGCACATTCTATATGCACAAGGAGGTGAGAGACATGGCTTCAAACAACAGCGGAAGAAACAAGCTTACAGTACCTGGTGCTGAGCAAGCATTAGATCAAATGAAATATGAAATCGCGCAAGAGTTTGGTGTTCAACTCGGACCTGAAGCGTCTTCTCGTGCAAACGGGTCAGTCGGAGGAGAAATTACTAAACGTCTTGTACAAATGGCTGAATCACAATTACGTGGTACATCTGGCCAATAAGAATTAAAATAGGGCTAGTAGCATTTATGCTGCTAGCTTTTTAATATGTTTTTTTATACTTAGTATGAGCATTTATTATCTATTTTTTATGGTAAATTTGCACTTAATACGAAATTAACTCTCTTTCGAGGAATATTTTGATATTTTAAATGAATATAATTATAATTAGAATAATGTATCTAAATAGATACTCGAAGGGGGATTATGATGAAAAGAGAAGATTTATTAGCTCCTGAGAATTACAATATAGTAGATGAGATTGAAAAATATGCTAGAACTGATAAGAAAATCGCATTAATAATTCATCAAGAAAACGGAGAAATAAAAAGAATATCGTATTCGGATTTAATTAAAAAAGCAAATAAAATTGCTAATTTATTTAAAAGTAATGGACTAAAAAAAGGTGATGTCATACTAATAATGGTACCACGCTCAGAAGAAGCATATATTACATACATCGGAGCGTTAAAAGCAGGACTAACAATTATCCCGAGTTCTGAAATGTTAAGAGCGAAGGATATTGATTATCGTATATCCCACTCTAATGCAAAGGCAATTGTCGCATTTGAAAACGAAATTGCACAATTCGATGATGTGCAAAATTTAGGTGGATTAAAACTTTTTGTATATGGAGAATCACAAGAACAGTGGATTTCAATTAACAATAATTTAGATAATTTATCGGATGAATTTGAGGGTGTTGGAACGAAAAATTCTGATATCGCATTTTTATCTTATACAAGTGGAACAACGGGGAATCCAAAAGGTGTAGTTCATTCACACGGTTGGGGATATGCTCATTTACGTACAACTGCTGCACATTGGTTAGGTGTAGAAGAAGGTGATATTGTTTGGGCAACTGCAGCTCCTGGCTGGCAAAAGTGGATTTGGAGTCCTTTCTTAGCAACTTTGGGAAGCGGTGCGACAGCATTTGTTCATATTGGACGGTTTGAGCCGCAAGAATATCTTCAAATGCTGCAAGATTATCAAATAAACGTATTGTGTTGTACACCAACTGAATATCGTTTAATGGCAAAGGTTGATCAACTATCACAATATGACTTATCCAGCATTAAAAGTGCAGTATCAGCTGGAGAACCGTTGAACAGTGAAGTAATCAATAAATTTTTAGAAGTATTTTCTCTTCAAGTTCGAGATGGATATGGACAAACGGAAAATACATTGTTAGTCGGTACATTAATTGATATGAAACCAAAACCAGGTTCAATGGGTAAACCAACGCCGGGCAATATAGTAGAGGTAATTAATGACCTAGGTGAACCGACTAAACCAGGTGAAGTAGGCGATATTGCTGTTCACTCTTCAACACCAGCTTTATTTAAAGGCTATTTAAAAGAGGAAGAGCGTACTAAAAGTCAATATCGTGGTGAATGGTTCTTAACAGGAGATCGTGCATATAAGGATGAAGACGGTTATTTTTGGTTTGAAGGACGTGGAGATGATATTATCATTTCTTCAGGTTATACAATTGGTCCGTTCGAAGTAGAGGATGCCCTAGTAAAACATCCAGCAGTAAAAGAATGCGCGGTAGTTGCAAGTCCAGATGAGATTAGAGGCAATATCGTTAAAGCATTCGTCGTTTTAAGAGACCCTCTGTTAAAATCGAGTCCTACTATAATTAAAGAATTACAGGATCATGTAAAAACGATTACTGCTCCTTATAAATATCCAAGAGCAATCGAGTTTATCGATGAATTACCGAAAACATCATCCGGAAAAATTAGAAGAATTGAGCTGCGTCAAAAGGAGCTAAGTAAGGAAATTCATCAATAAAATAAAAATTCTTTCATTATTTCCTAGGGAATAATGTCGAAATAAAGAGGCTAAAAAGTGGTTAATAACTAACTTTTTAGTCTTTTTTGTATTGTATTTAAGGGATAAACCATTGCGTAAGCAAAATGAAGTGGTTTTTGTTAATATTTTATAGAGAATTATAAAAAGAAGTTTTCATTGCAAATACTACGTAGAATCACTTGAAATCTACAATACATAGCTTTTTTATGAACTCTTTTAAGTAAAATTTAAAAAAAGATGAAATTTTTTGAAACAAATGGTTAACAAATACGTATGTATGGATGGAGGAGGAATTATTAAATGAATACAAAAAGATGGCTTGCTTTAGGATTTGCAGTAGTTTTACTTGTTTTTTCAATTGGTATTAACACCGTTTTTACTATGCTAAAAACAAATTTCTTTAGTGATTTTGATAGTCTAATCAGTACAGAAACAGAAATGTTTGAAACGGTATTAGAACCAGGAGACTTTGATCAGCGAATTGCTTTACTATCAGTAGACGGAACAATACAGGATATTGGTTCAAGCACTGCATGGAGTACGGTTGAATATGACCATCAGGCTTTCTTAGCTCAATTAGAAAATATTTTATATGATGACACAATTCAAGCTGTTGTACTAGAAGTTAATTCACCAGGCGGCGGTGTTATTGAATCAGCTGAAATTCACGATAAACTGGTTGAAATTAAAGAACAAAGAAATATTCCGATTTATGTTTCAATGGGTTCATATGCTGCTTCAGGAGGTTATTACATATCAGCACCAGCAGATAAAATATTTGCACATCGTGAAACAATTACCGGCTCAATAGGTGTTATTATGCAAAGTTATAATTTCGCGGAATTAGCCGATAAGGTTGGAATTAAATTTGAAACAATTAAATCCGGCGAACATAAGGATATGTTTGGCGGTACAAGAGAAACAACAGAAGAAGAAAAAGCTATGGTTCAGGAAATGATAAACGAGTCTTATGAGGCGTTTGTTGATGTAGTTGAACAAGGTAGAGGAATGTCTGAAGCGGATGTGAAAAAAGTGGCAGACGGAAGAATTTTAGGTGGTTCTCAAGCTGTAAAAGCAGGACTTGTTGATGAACTTGGCGGCCTTGAGGAAACAATTGCATCAATTCGTGCAGATTATGGTTTAGAAGATGCAGAGTTATTTGAGTACGACACTAGCTATGGAGACTTTACATCATTACTAGGAGTTAAGATCGGTTCGTTCTTCGGACTTTCAGCTGAGGAGCAATTAATCAAAAAGTTAATGGCGTCAAATGAAGTACCTAGAATGATGTACTTATATGGTGAATATTAAGGAGGGGATTAGATGTCACATTTAGAAAATGGAGACTCAAATGTTAATGATATTGAAACAAGTGAAGAATCCTCTCTGGAACTAGAACAACATACTACAAAAACAATTGTGGATCATTATGAAGAAAAAACGGCTGGTTTTTGGATAAGATTTTGGGCTTTTGCTTTTGATTCATTAATTGTAAGTGCAATAGTGGGTATATTAGTAAAACCAATTTTCCACCTTTTTGACTGGAGTTTATCAGAATCAAACTGGTATGCCCCAATGACGATTATTTCAGCGGTATTCTATTACAGCTATTTCGTTATTACAACAAAGATTTGGCAACAAACAGTTGGGAAAATGATTTTTGGCATTAAAGTGAAACGGGTAGATGGTGAGAAGTTGGACTGGTTGACAGTCTTATTCCGTGAAATAATTGGCCGTTTTATTTGTAATACAATCACCATTATTTATATAATGGTTGCATTTATGCCGAAAAATAATGGATTGCAAGATATAATTGCTGACACAATTGTTGTACATGAAAAGGTATATATGAAAAATAAAAAGGAAGTTATTACAGAGAGAGCAGAAGATTACGGATCGGAAAACTCTATCACACCATCAATGTAATTATTAAGTAAGAGAAAATTACAGCACAAATATTGCTTTTGTCTGAAGTTCATGGCCCTGCTTTAAGCGCTATTTTTATTAAGTGGTTTCACGTTAAATATTGTAAGATAAGTTATTTGCAAAAATGGAAATATCTTTAGTAAGATTAGATAATAAAAGGAGGTTTTCATAATGGCTCAAGTAACATTTAAAAATAGTCCTGTAACACTAGTAGGAAATGAAGTAAAAGTAGGGGATAAAGCACCAGACTTTACTGTATTAGCAAACGATTTATCGGAAGTTAGCTTAAAGGATTCTGAGGGAAAAGTCCGTTTAATTGCTTCTGTTCCTTCATTAGATACAGGTGTGTGTGATGCTGAGACACGTAGATTCAATGAAGAAGTATCAAGCTTAGGTGGAGATGTAGCATTTTATACAGTATCTGTTGACTTGCCTTTTGCACAAAAAAGATGGTGTGCAGCAGCAGGCATTGATGGAGTAAATACTGTATCAGATCACCGTGATTTATCATTTGGAGAAGCTTATGGTGTGCATATGAAAGAATACCGTCTACTTGCACGTGCAGTATTTGTTATTGATAAAGAAGGTACGGTTACATATGTAGAGTATGTTCCAGAAGGTACAAGTCATCCGAATTATGAAGCTGCAATTGAAGCTGTTAAAGCTGAATTAGCGAAATAATATTGTTTAACTTTCGTAATTTATTATAGTAATATAAGATAGTGTCGTTATGTCAAACAAATTTGATGTTTATTTTTATTTGGTGAATCACTAATGACCGAATGAAGATAAAGCCTCCAGCGGATGCAACGGATTTAGTAGAGGAAATGACTCAAAATCCGGACACATATAGCTGTACTCAAGCGACAGGTGAAATTTCGCTAAGGCGTAATTGATTTATAAATGTTGACCCACTCAATTTCTGAGTGGGTTGTTCATTTAAAAAGGAGTTTATTATGGAAAAGTTTGAGCAAATATTTTCGTATATTAATGAGAAAGCAGAAAAATATGAACAAAGTGAAAGCATTTCTTTTTTAGAGGGTGTTTTACAATCTTTAGAGAACATACTCGATGAAAAAGATACATGGATAGGAAAAGACGCTTCAAAAGAAGAAATTCGAAAAGCTATCCAAATTGCTATTTTAAAGGGTATGCGAAAAACTTCACAGCCAAATCATCAAATGACCCCTGATACACTAGGTATTTTAGTTGGCTACTTTGTTGAGCAATTTTATGAAGATCAATTAAAAAATAGCCAATTATCTGTATTGGATCCCGCTTTAGGAACAGGAAATTTACTGCTTACTGTAATGAACTTACTTGATGGGAAGGTTTCAGCAACTGGTATTGAGGTGGATGAGTTGCTCATTAGGTTAGCTGCAGATACTGCTGAATTAATTGAACAGCCAGTAGTACTTTATCATCAAGATGCACTGCAAAAAATGCTAGTGGATCCTGTAGATGCAGTTGTTTGTGATCTGCCAGTTGGATATTACCCGAATGAAGAAGTAGCGCTTGATTATGAATTATGCGCACATGAAGGGATGAGCTATGCTCACCATCTATTTATTGAACAATCAATGAATCATACTAAAGATGGCGGCTACTTATTCCTTCTAATACCAGCCAATTTATTTGAAACAGAGCAAGCAAAGGATTTACATAAATTCTTAAAAAAGCATGCCTGGATTCAAGCAGTCATTCAGCTACCAGAAAATTTATTTGCTTCAAAGGCACATGAAAAAAGTTTACTTATTATACAAAAACAAAGTAAAACCTTAAGAGCACCACGTGAAGTGCTATTAGCGAAAGTTCCAAACATGTCCAATAAACAAGCATTATCGATGTTTTTTGAAAAGGTGCAAGTGTGGAAGAAAAACAAATAAATAAAAGAGCAGGGACTTTTCAGAAATTCAAATTTCTGATATAGTCCCTGCTTTTTTACTGAATAAGAAAGTAATAATGTCTAGCTCCAGCGCCCAGCCCCTCGGTCGAAAGCTGCAAAGATGCCTTCGATTCGGATCCTCCGACGTACAGGGATGTACAAGTGCCGACAATGCCACAGGACGTGGCGTTCTTGTCGGGGCTAAACAGGGCGCTTGCGCTTTTCTTATTTCACCTTACAAACTTTATATACGATTTTTACAATGGCTGGTCTAGATAAAATATATACAATCACTAAACCAATAATGAAAACAATCCAATATTGATTTTTATCCTCAATAAAGGTTTTTAATGAGGATGCTTCAAAAATTCGAACTAGGGCCATATGCAATAAATAGATCGACATAGTGTTTTTTCCAATTGATGTAAAAAATACTTCTCTTCTTGGAACAAGTGCTAAAAACATATAAGTTGCAGCTGCCATTCCAATATATGCAACGAAACGATTAGCCCAAGCAAATTGCAGCAAGGAGAATGTCATCTCATCATAGGATCTTTTGCCAAGTAACCATTGACTAAAGTCTATCGGTACAAAGAAATAAATTACAACAAACAGTAAAACAGCAAGTAAAGCTCCAATGATAGTGTTGGTACGTGTTTTTAATTTCTCAAAATGATTTTTTTGAAGATAATATCCCATCAAGAAGAAGGGGAAGAAGAAAAACGTTCTTGAGATACTTAAAAATTCACCAACATATGCATCATAACCAATTAGTAATGAAATGATTATAGCAAGCGGCAACCCGTATTTAATTTTTCCAAAGAAGTAAAGCAATATATTCCAAAGGATTAAGCTTATTAAAAACCATAGAGCCCAACGCGGGATAAAGAAACTAAGACTAATCGTATCATCGAAGATAAAGTAATAGTATAAGCTATATCCAACTTGTAAAAGAGCATATGGCAGTATTAATTTTCTTACGAGTTTAGATATATATCCTGGCTCATATACCTTTTTAGAAAAGTATCCGGAAATTAATATAAAAGCCGGCATGTGAAACATATAAATAAATAAGTAAATACTATCAATGAGATGATCATTGTGTAAAAACTTAGACAACATATGGCCAACTACTACTAGAAAAATTAAGATGGCTTTTGCGTTATCAAAATATGCAATTCTATTCAAAACAACTCTTTCCTTACAAAGTAAATTTTTAACTAATGAATCTATCAAGTAGCTAAAGAGGAATAACCTTAATTGTTTTACCATAATTAAAATTATTATTCTACTAATATAACAAAAAAATGATAAAAAAAAATCAGAGAGCTAAATAGCACTCTCTGATTTTAATAGAATTTAAGTCAAATTACGCTTATAAGTTACAAAATGATTAAATTATTCAGGTGTACGAACTACCAATACGTCGCATTTTGAGGAACGTACAATTGCTTCTGATACTGAACCAATAAGGAATCGTTCTACGGCATTTAAACCTGTTGCACCACAAACAATTAAATCAGCGTCTACTACTTTAGATAACTCTTTTGTAATAATAGTTTTTGGTGAACCATACTCTATAATAGCGTTTACATTTTTAACACCAGCAGTTTCAGCTTGTTTTTTATAGCCATCTAAAAGCTCTTCGGAAAATTTTTGAGCACGCTCTGCAATAGAACGATCGTAAGCCTCGATAGAAGCAAAAGAACGAGTGTCAATAACGTTTACCAAGTTTAGTTTTGCATCGTTATTTCTTTTGGCAATCTCGATTGATTTCTTAAATGCATATTCAGCTTCTTTTGAACCATCTACAGCTACTACGATACTTTTATATTCAGTCATTTTAATTCCTCCTTTTTATTTGCTTTTATTATATCAAACAGTAATTTAAATCAAATGTAATTTTACAAAAATATGTAAATGTTTCACAAAGTATTCTAAATAAATACATAATTTTGTAATTTTTATAAATAGTCTCCATATTACGTCTTTCGTTAACTTAATAAAAATGAATAGATTAAAATTTTAGAGGGAAAAATCTATTTGTTAACAAAATACTCTGCCTATTTCTTACATTTTATTTTTTTTTAATTTCTTTCGAGGTGACTTGATTTTTGCAACTATCAATTTTCAGAATAATTGGTATTATAGAATTAATTGAGTAAAAAACTAAAAAATTTAACAACAGGGAGAGAAATAACAATGAAAATAGGAGTACCTAAAGAAATAAAAAATAATGAAAATCGTGTAGCAATGACACCTGCTGGAGTTGTTTCACTAATAAGCGCGGGCCATGAAGTTTATATCGAAACTGACGCTGGTTTAGGATCTTCATTTACAAATGAGGACTATCTTGCAGCAGGTGCAACTATAGTTAAAACTGCAAAAGAAGCATGGTCACAGGAAATGGTTATGAAAGTAAAAGAACCTATTCCAAGTGAATATCAATACTTTCGTGAAGGTTTAATTCTATTTACTTACCTACACTTAGCACCAGAGTTGGAACTAACACAAGCTTTACTAGACAACAAAGTTATTGGTATTGCTTATGAAACAGTTCAATTACCTAATAGATCACTGCCACTACTAACTCCTATGAGCGAAGTTGCTGGTAAAATGTCAGTACAAATTGGTGCTCAATATTTAGAAAAAATGAACGGTGGCAAAGGAATTTTATTAGGGGGAGTTTCTGGTGTGCCTCGTGGTAAAGTAACCATTGTTGGCGGAGGTATGGCAGGTACTAATGCTGCGAGAATTGCAGTTGGTATGGGAGCAAATGTAACAATATTAGATTTAAATCCAGAGCGACTTCGCCAATTAGAAGATATTTTTGGACATTCCGTACAAACATTGATGTCAAACCCTTATAACATTGCCGAGTCAGTAAAGGATTCGGATTTAGTAATTGGCTCTGTATTAATTCCAGGTGCAAAAGCGCCGAAACTTGTTACAGAGGAGATGGTTAAGTCAATGCGCCCTGGCTCTGTTATTGTTGATATTGCAATTGACCAAGGAGGCAGCTTCGAAACAACTGACCGTGTGACGACACATGATAATCCAACATATATAAAGCACGGTGTAGTGCATTATGCAGTTGCCAATATGCCAGGTGCAGTTCCTCGTACATCAACAATTGCATTGACAAATAATACCGTCCCTTATGCATTGCAAATTGCCAATAAAGGGTATAAAAAAGCTTGTATTGAAAATGAAGCATTGAAAAAGGGAATTAATACTTTAGAGGGCAATATTGTATACAAAGCTGTTGCAGATGATCAAGGACGTGACTATGTACCAGTAGATAATCTTTTGAAATAAGAACACTTAATTTTCTACTACTTGAAAGGGAAATTCTTCTTCAAGTAGTTTTTTTATTCAAAAATAATTTTAATATAATCTAGAGTTATCAGAAAATATTAATTATTTAGACAGATTATATTTACTTTTACATGAAAATGTAATTTAATAGAATTACTCTATTAAAATGTATAAATCTAGGGGGACTAAAATGAAAGTATTAGTTAGAAAGACAATTGGAATTATGACAGTTTTAATGTTATTTATACTTGCAGCTTGCAGCGGTACAAGTACAGAAACTGGGACAGAAAGTGAAAGTGGAGATAATACAGAGCAAGCAAGTGGAACATTATCTGCAAAAATAGGAGTTGTTTCTTATTTAACGGGTGCAGGGGCAGCATACGGAGAAGCAATTACTCAAGGGCTTAAGTTAGCACAAGAAGAGATAAATGAACAAGGTGAAGTAAATATTGAATTAGTAATTGAGGATTCAGCAGGAGAGGCTGACCAAGCACTTTCAGCAGCACAAAAATTAATGAATGATGATGAGATTCTTGCAATTATTGGACCAACTTTAAGTACAGAATTTTTAGCAGTTGCACCAGAAGCAGATTTAAACGGTATTCCAATTATCGGTACATCTACAACAGTTGATGGCATCCCTGAAATTGGAGACTATGTATTCAGAAATGCAATTCCAGAATCTTTAGCAATTCCAGCAGCGATGGAAAAAGCTGTTGAAAGAACAAATGCAAAAAAGGTTGCCTTAATTTATGGAAATGATGACGCAGTAACAAAAGGCGGCTTTGAAGTAATGGAAAGAACTGCAAAAGAAATGGGTCTTGAAATCGTAGCGACTGAGACATTCCAAAAAGGTCAAAGTGATTACAACGCTCAATTAACAAAAATTAAAAATGGAAATCCTGATTTAGTTTTAGCTTCTGCTTTATACAATGAAGGTGCAGTAATTATGGACCAAGCTCGTAAAATGGGTATTGATGTACCTTTCGTAGGTGGAAATGGATTCAATTCACCACAAGCAATCGAAATTGCAGGAGAGGCAGCTAATGGTTTAATTGTTGGTACACCATGGTTTGGAGAATCTGATGATCCAAAAGTAGTTGAATTTAATGAAAAGTATGAGGCAAAGTTTGGAAAATTACCTGACCAATTCGCCGCACAAGCTTATGATGCATTATACATTTATGCAGATGCATTAAAAAGAGCAGGCGAAGCGGATCGTGATGTATTCAGAGATGCTTTAGCAGAAACGAAAGATTTAGAAGGGTTATTAGGAAACTTCTCATTTGATGAAATTGGAGACGTTGTAATGGACGTTACAGTTCTAGAAATAAAAGACGGAAAATTCGTTGAATTTGAATGATTTAGAATCATACAACTATAAAAATACGAGCATACTTGTATGCTCGTATTTAATAAAAGAATTTTAATTTTACAAACTGAATTTACAATAATGCTTTTAAAGGATGAGTGATTTTGCTACTAGAACAATTAGTTAACGGGATTACCCTGGGCAGCATTTATGCAATTGTCGCCCTTGGCTTTACCCTTGTATTTGGGGTATTAGGAATTATTAATATGGCCCATGGTGAAATCTTCATGGTTGGGGCATTTGTAGGAGTTATGACTACGAGTGTGTTAGGTTGGCCACTATGGTTAGCATTTATTGCATCTATAGTTGTTACTGGAATACTGGGTTATTTATTAGAGCGTATAACGCTGCGCCCATTAAGAGGGAAAAAAGGTGTTTCCCATTTAGCTCCTTTAATAAGCACGATTGGTGTATCGATATTACTTGAAAATTTATCCCATCATATTTTTGGGGCAGGAAATCAACCTTTTAGATCGTCATTTGCAGAAATAAGTATAGAAATTGGATCAATAACAATTTATCTTGTACAAATTGTTATTTTTGCTATTTCTATTTTATTAATGATTGGATTGACTATTTGGCTTTCAAAAACGAAAGCTGGTAAAGCGCTGAGAGCAACTGCTGAGAATTTAGAAACTGCTAGTATTCTAGGTGTAGATACGAAAAAAATTATTACTTTGACAGTGATTATTGCTTCTGCTATGGGTGGAATTGCTGGGATTTTAGTAGGAATGGCATTTAACTCTGTCAGTCCACAAATGGGTCTGTCAATGGGGTTAAAAGGACTTGCTATCATTATTTTAGGCGGAATGGGAAATGTTAAAGGTGCAATGGCAGGCGGTTTAATTCTAGGCTTGTCTGAAACCTTCCTTGTTGCTTTTGGTGATTCAGGTTATCGAGATGCTATTGCATTTATTATGATAATTTTCATCCTTTTATTAAGACCACAAGGAATTTTCGGTTCGAAGATAGCAGAAGGCAGGTGATTTCATGTTAGCAGATATAATTAATCCATATTTTTTACAAATCTTATCTTTTATACTAATAAATATACTTCTAGCAATAAGTGTATATGTACCATTATCCTCTGGGCAGCTATCATTAGGAAGTGCCGGTTTTATGGGAGTTGGTGCATATACATCTGCTCTATTGACTATTCATTTTGATATCCCACTTATTATCGGCATTCTAGCAGGTGCTTGTGTTGCTGGCATCCTTGGAATAATAGTAGGTATACCATCACTTCGCCTTTCAGGTGTTTATCTAGCGATTGCCACTTTAGGGCTTGGTGAAGTAATACGTGTAATTTTTGTTAACTGGGAATCATTAACTAAAGGTTCTATCGGATTAACGGGAATTCCGCAAATGGGTAGGGAAATATTAAATTTTGCAAAAGGATTTGGATTTGACCCAGCAATGATTGGACTTAAAAGCAACCAATTTGTTTATTTGGTTATTGTTCTTATCCTGCTGCTTTTAGTTATAGCAACCATTTGGTTTGTAGTACGTCAACAAAATTCGCGTGTGGGCAGGTCATTATCATCGATTCAGATGGATGAAAAAGCTGCTGAGTCAATGGGGATAAATATTACTTATTATAAAGTACTATCTTTCACACAAGGTGCATTTTTGGCAGGCTTGGCGGGTGCATTGTTTGCACATGTAATGGGTTATATTTCGCCTTCCGATTTTTCCTACCACCGTGCAGTAGAGATTTTAATTTTCACAGTTTTTGGAGGCAGTGAAGTTATTTTAGGAGCTGTTTTTGGAGCAACATTTTTAACGCTGGTTCCTGAAGTATTACGCTTTATTAGCGACTATCGATATATCATTTACGGAATAGTACTGATTATTTTAATGGCGGTGCGTCCTCAAGGTATTTTTGATATTCATCTATTAAATAGACTCAAAGGGTTAAAACGTTCAAAAGGAGGGGTACGTTAATGGTTCTTAAAATACAAAACGTCTCAAAAAACTTTGGCGGTATTAACGCTTTGAAAGATGTAACATTTTCAATCAATGAAGGGGAAATATACGGTTTAATTGGTCCAAACGGTGCCGGTAAAACGACGATGTTTAATTTAATTACTAATATCTTCGAACCAACTTCCGGCGAAATTATCTTTAATGGAGAAAATATTACTGCTTTAAAATCATATAAAATTACGGAAAAAGGGATTTGTCGTACGTATCAAAATATTCGCCTCTTTCCACAAATGTCAGCATTGAAAAATGTAATGGTTGGAGGTCATTGCCGCAGTAATGCTGGTGTATTTAGCAGTGTTTTTCGAACTAAATCACAACGCAAGGAAGAACAGGAACTAACAAAAAAAGCAGAAGAGCTTCTAGAATTAGTCGGCTTATTGGAATTTAAGGATACTTTTGCTGAAAATTTAGCTTATGGTCAGCAGCGAAGACTTGAGATTGCACGTGCATTAGCGAGCAATCCTAGTTTATTGCTGTTAGATGAACCAGCAGCAGGAATGAACGAAAAGGAAACGGATAGTTTATATGATTTAATTAAAATGGTGCAATCAATGGGTATTACAGTATTAATCATTGAGCATGATATGCCGCTTGTTATGAAGCTATGTGACCGAATAACAGTTCTTAACTTTGGAGAGAAATTGGCAGAGGGTACACCTGAGGAAATTCAATCGAATGAAGCAGTAATTGAAGCCTACCTCGGTAAGGAGGAGGAAGAAGAAATTGCTTAAATTAACAAATATAGAAACCTATTATGGTCAAATTCAAGCTTTAAAAGGGATAGATTTAGAAGTTAATGAAGGTAAAATTATTACACTTCTTGGTGCGAACGGTGCAGGCAAATCCACTACAATGAAGACAATTGCTGGATTATTAAAGCCTAAAAAAGGAACAGTAGAATTTTTAGGTGAAAATGTAACAGGCTTGCGACCTGATCAATTGCTGAGAAAGGGAATTGCACTAGTTCCTGAAGGCCGTGCTATTTTATCGACCATGACAGTTATTGAAAATTTGGAAATGGGTGCATACCACCGGAAAGATAAAGATGTAAAAGATGAAATAGAACATGTAATGCAACGTTTCCCAATCTTAAATGAGCGTCAGTCTCAGATGGCTGGTACATTATCAGGTGGGCAGCAGCAAATGCTGGCAATTGCCCGCGCTTTATTGTCTAAGCCAAAATTATTACTGTTAGATGAGCCTTCTATGGGTCTTGCTCCATTAATTGTCGCAGAAATTTTCAACATAATTAAGGAAATTAAGGAGGCAGGTACAACTGTTCTTCTTGTTGAGCAAAATGCAAAACAAGCATTGAAAATTGCTGATTATGGCTATGTTATGGAAACAGGGAAAATAATTATCGAAGGCAAAGCTTCGGACTTATTAGAAGACCCAAGAATTGTAGAAGCCTATCTAGGAAGAAAATCAACTTCTGATGACAAAATACCGGGCTAAAATAGCAGTTTAATCTATTTAAAAGGGATCCAAAAACTTGGATCCCCTTATTATTTTAACCTAATACAACCAAATCTTTTGTAAACTTCGTTAATACTTCAACACCTGACTCGGTTACGACAACATCATCTTCAATCCGAACGCCAGTTACTCCTTCTTTATAAACACCTGGTTCAATTGTAAATACCATTCCAGGTAATAGCTCCATTTCGTTCGTTCCAGTTACTGATGGGAATTCATGAACAGAAATTCCAAGACCGTGACCTAATCTATGTGTAAAATATTCTCCATAGCCGGCTTCAGTTATAGTATCGCGTGCAATTTTATCTAAATCCATGGCTTTAACACCCGGTTTAACTGCTGCAATGGCATTTTCATTTGCGCTGCGTACCGTGTTGTAAATAGATTTTTGTTCTTCTGATGGTTTACCAAAAGCAACAGTTCGAGTAATATCTGAACAATAGCCTTCGTATATAACTCCTAAATCGAATAAAATCATATCGCCCTTTTGGATTTTGCGGCTCCCAGGTGTTCCGTGTGGAGATGCAGTTTTTGGTCCTGAAAGGACCATCGTATCAAACGACATACTGCATCCTTTTTCTTTAATGGCATTTTCAATTGCAGTTAAAATTTCCATTTCAGTTTTCCCTTCTGCAATTTCTTTGCACCCTACTTCTATTGCATAGTCTGCAAGTCTAGCAGCTTCTCGCATTTTCTCTAGTTCAGAATCGTCTTTAACTACACGCATATCGTTTATTTTGCCGTCGAGGCGGGCAAAATTTGCTTGTGGATAAACTGCTTGCAATGCTTCTAGACGTTCTACTGTTAAGTGTGATTTTTCAATCGCTAAAGTCGCAATCTCCACATTACGTGATTTTACAGCATCTGCAAGTTTGTCCCATGCGTTATCAGTATCTAAGTGTCCAACTGTCTCATAAGTCCAGCCAGAAGCTTTAGCATCGGGAACTTCCATTTGCGGACAAATTAATAATGGTTCTGCCTCCTTGAATATCATCACACCAAGTAAGCGTTCATGAGGGTTGCTTTTAAAGCCTGAAAAATAAAAAACATTATCAGGTGTAGTAATAAAAGCTGCATCATACTCATGAAGCTGTAAATAACTTTGCAAATTTTGAAGTTTATTCATAAAAAATCCTCCTCAAGAGATGTATGTCTAATAGTATAGCAAAAAGAAGGAAAAAAAGGGTTCGAAATAGAATAATGTTATTGAAGTGAAACGTTAAGGAGGATAAATAATGGAATTATCTTTTCATGGACATTCAATTGTCAAAATAAAAACGAATGGCACGAATATTATTATCGATCCATTTATTCGTGGAAATAATATGACAGACTTAAAAGTAGAAGAAGAATCACCAGATGTTATCCTGCTAACTCATGGGCATAATGATCACGTAGGAGATACAGTAGAATTAGCAAAGGCAAATAATTCATTGGTAGTAGCTCCTAATGAACTTGCAAACTATTTATCATGGCAAGGAGTAAATGCTCATCCTATGCATATTGGTGGTTCTTATCAATTTGACTTTGGGAAGGTGAAATATACACAAGCATTCCATGGATCTTCTTATGTAACAGAAAACAATGAGATCATTTATACTGGTATGCCAGGTGGAATTTTATTTTATGCTGAAGGGTTAACTATTTATCATGCAGGAGATACAGCCCTTTTTGGCGATATGAAGCTTATCGGAGAAAGAAACGAAATTGACGTTGCTTTTATACCTATTGGCGATAACTTTACGATGGGTCCTGAGGATGCAGCTTATGCAGTTTCCTTATTAAAACCAAAAACAGTAGTACCGATTCATTACAATACATTCCCTCTTATTAAACAAGATCCAAAAGTATTTGCTGAATTAGTAAAAGAAAGTGAAGTGCAAATATTAGAAGCAGGTGGAACAGTAGTTTTATAATGGAATAAAGATTTTAAAGTTGACAAAAGACAGCTTCCATCAGTTTATGTAGTCTATTATTGCAGATTGAAAGGGGTTGACCAAAAAGTTGTTTTGGACAACTCCTTTTCACTGTTCATTAAAATGTTTAATTTTAAACAATATTATAGGCTCCTTTTATCAATACATAATTGAAATATGTTACACTAATGGCAAGTAAGATAGATGAGAAATAGGTGATTACCGTGTCAACAAAACATGAGAAAATATTACAGTACATCGAATCATTGCCAGTTGGCGATAAAATTTCAGTACGTCAAATTGCAAAGGAAATGCAAGTAAGTGAAGGTACAGCATATCGTGCAATTAAAGAAGCTGAGAATCGTCGTTTAGTAAGCTCAATTGAACGTGTTGGAACGATTCGAATTGAAAAAAAGAAAAAAGAAAATATTGAACGCTTAACTTTTGCTGAAATAGTAAATATTGTGGACGGGCAAGTTTTAGGTGGTAAATCGGGGTTACATAAAACTTTAACTAAATTCGTTATTGGTGCAATGCAGTTAGATGATATGATGCGCTACACTGATGCAGGGAGCCTCTTAATAGTCGGGAACCGTTTTAAAGCACATGAAAATGCACTAAAGGCTGGCGCTGCTGTGCTAATTACAGGTGGCTTTGATACAACGGAGGAAAACAAAAGACTCGCAGACGAATTAGAGCTGCCCATCATTTCGTCAAGCTACGATACATTTACAGTAGCCACGATGATAAACCGTGCAATCTATGACCAATTAATTAAAAAAGACATTTTATTAATCGAAGATATTTATGTTCCGATAGAGGAAACAGCAACATTGAAAAATACAGATTTGATTGCTGATTTCCATAATTTAAATTTAAAAACTTCCCATGGAGCTTTCCCTGTTGTAACAGGAGCCAATAAATTAGTGGGGATGATTACAGTAAAGGACGTTATCGGTAAAGAGGAATCAGAATCAATTGATAAAGTTATGACAAAAAATCCGATTTCCGGATCGATGAAAACAAGTGTTGCTTCTGCTGGTCACCGAATGATTTGGGAAGGAATTGATTTACTGCCTATCGTAAATGATGAAGGTATTCTTAAAGGTGTCATCAGTCGGCAAGATGTGTTGAAAGCATTGCAGCATGCACAAAGACAGCCTCAGCATGGTGAAACAATTGATGATTTAGTGAAAAGTGAAATCAAAGTGTTAGGCGAAGAGGATGTAGTAGTTGAATTTACAGTTACCCCGCAAATGACTAACCAATACGGTGCTATTTCTTATGGCGCCTTTACTACTCTTCTCTCTGAAGTCGGTTCATTCGCGTTAAAAAGAAGAAAACGAGGGGATGCGGTTGCAGAAAATATGACAATATACTTTCTTAAACCAATCCAAATGGAAAGTGTGCTAACTGTAGTTCCACATATTTTAGATATGAGTCGAAAATTTGTAAAAATGGATTTCGATATCTATAATGAGACAACCCTAGTTGGTAAAGCAATGATGATGTTCCAATTATTAGAACGATAATTAAAAGCGGAAGCGCCCCGGTTAGCCCCGCGTCGGCAAGAGCGCCCCGTCCTGTGGCATCGCCGACATGACTCACATCGTGTGAGCCTCAAGCGCTGGCCGACAAAAACGCCATATCGCATGTCTTGTCGGGCTTGCACATCCGTGTGCGGCGGATGGCCCGAATCGAAAGCGTCTTTCAAGCTTTCGACCGAGGGACAGAAGCGACCTCGAGGGGCTTGCGCGCTGAAGCTAGACAATATTCAAAAAAGCTACACTTTGCAACCTTAAAAGAAAAAAGGGTGATCCCAAATTTTATGTTTTGGTTCACCCATCCTAATTATTATTTATTAAGTTCATACTCTTCTTGGACAAATCGTCCTTCATGACGAGCACGTTTAAAGTTGGAGTAAGCTTCCATAAACCCTACAACGATGAAAACCGTAGCAATTGCAAATCCCACTAGAGTTGGATAAATAATGCATGTATTTAACCCGAAAGCAATTATAAACATACCTAATGCTACACCTGCTTTTGCTTTATACCATTTTTTACGAATGGGTAAAGTAGAACGGAATTGTTTTGTTTTATAATAAAAATAAGCAGCAAATGATAAAACAATTAAAAATACGAAAATATAATTTAACATTTTAAACCTCCCATAAAAGCAACACACTGAATTTATTGTAACGATTTTTTTAGAAAAATGCTAACACATAACAAAAAAAATAGAGATAATAGGGGGAAATCCATTTTGAAACGACAAATCATCGACAAAATTGAACAGTATGATACAATTATCATTCACCGCCACGTGCGACCAGATCCGGATGCATACGGTTCCCAAATCGGACTAAAAAAATTATTAGAGATAAACTATCCAAATAAATCAATTTTTGCAGTAGGTATGCATGATCATACGTTAGACTTTCTAGCAAGTCCTGATGAAATTGAGGATGAAGTATTTCAAAATGCACTAGTTATCGTAACAGATACAGCAAATACAGATAGAATTGATGATTCACGTTATTCAAAAGGAGCTTTCCTAATAAAAATTGATCATCACCCAAATGATGATGCTTACGGTGATTTACTATGGGTTGATACAAATGCAAGCTCATGCAGTGAGATGATCTATGAGTTGTTTATGGAAGGGTCTGAATATAAAAATTGGCAATTGTCCGATGCAGCTGCTCGATTGCTGTTTGCCGGTATCGTAGGGGATACAGGGAGATTCTTATATCCAAGTGCATCAGTAAAAACTTTTGAGATTGCTGGTCAATTGATTCGTAATAACTTTGATCGCAATGAAGTGTTTAATGGATTATATGAAAAGGATCCAAACCTACTTCAGCTTCAAGGTTATATGTATCAAAATTTTGATATGGATGATAATGGAGCTGCCTATATAAAACTATCAAAAGAAATATTGCAGAAGTTTCAAGTAACACCTTCTGACACATCATTATTAGTAGGATCGTTAAGTAATATTAAAGGCGTAAAAGCGTGGGTAATTTTAGTTGAAGAAACAGATCAAATTCGAGTTCGATTACGTTCGAAAGGCCCTATTATTAATGAGTTAGCGAAAAGATACCATGGCGGGGGACACCCGCTTGCTTCAGGTGCAACAGCTTTTTCTTGGGAAGAGGCTGACCGTGTTATTGAAGATTTAAAAGAAATTTGCCGCAATTATAAATAAAACTGGAGGGATGAAGTTTTGACAGTCGCATATCCACAAATACGAACAAGTGCAGATTTATTGAAAAGTACAATTCGTATTGAAGAGCTCATCCCTTTTTTAAAAAATCAAAAGGCAGAAGCATGTGCAATGGTAAATACGAAATTGTACGGGCTTTTGCCTTTTTGGCGTGCGATGAAAGATGCTGGGGTGCATCCTGTTATCGGATTAGCTGTACGGGTTCAATATACAGAGACGCTTTCATTACCACTTATTATTTATGCTAAAACAAACGAAGGCTATAAAAACTTGTTGAAAATTTCGAGCAGTATATCGATTCGACAAGATGAAATGCTCCCTTGGCGATGGCTGGTAGCATACTCAAAAGGGTGTGCAGTTGTACTTCCTGTTCTAGAAGAAGAAGCAATTTGGCTTCAAGATAGCAATTTAACATATGTACAGCAGGTCTATGAAGTATTCCAAAATAATCTACATATAGGGATATCACGAAGTGGAGGGGTAATTTCAGCTTTTGAAGAGAAAGCGGTTAGATTAAGTGAGCATTTTCAAATTAAATGTATGGCCATCCATGAATGTTTATTTATGTCTGAAGAGGATCATTTTGCATTTGAAGTAGCCCGAGCAATTGAAACAGGGATTAAGCTTAACGAATCGGAACATAATGGGCATATGTATCAATATATTCCAACATCAGAGCAATGGCATGCATGGTATAAGGATCGACCGCAATGGCTTGAGGAAAGCAAAAGGCTTTTACTTAGCTGTAAGGTAGAATTATCTTATAACGTACACTACATGCCGAAGTTTCCATTAAATGAAGGGCAAACAGCAGAAAATGTCTTAGCAGAAATGGCATTACATGGCTTGAAAGCTCGTTTACAAACAGAATCTCCACATAAAGTGTATATGAAAAGATTGCAATATGAATTGCAAATCATTAATTCGATGGGATATGCAGATTATTTCCTAATTGTTGCAGATTTTATGAGTTTTGCACGAAAATCGGCAATTCTAACAGGACCTGGACGCGGTTCTTCAGCAAGCTCGCTTGTTGCTTATTGTCTTCATATCACACAAGTAGATCCAATAAAATATGGTTTGCTGTTTGAACGATTTTTAAATCCTGAACGTGTAACGCTTCCAGATATTGATATTGATTTTGTTGATACAAAGCGGCAAGAAGTTATTCAATATGTGTCTGAGAAATATGGAAAGCAATATGTTGCCCAAATTATTACGTTCGGTACATTGTCGGCCAAAGCCGTTGCAAGAGATGTTGCAAGGATGTTTAATTTTGAAAGTGAAACACTTGCAATGATTTCCAAGCTTATTCCAAATAAGCTTGGGATTACATTGCATGAAGCTTATCAAACTTCTGAGCCGCTTAGAAATTGGATTGAAGCAGAACAAATACGGAAGCGATGGTTTGATACTGCGAAAAAACTAGAGGGATTACCTAGAAATGCATCAACACATGCAGCAGGTGTAGTATTAAGTCCTATTCCATTAGTAGAAGTTATTCCAATTGAAAACGGACATGATGGCATTTATTTAACTCAATGGCCTATGCAAGAGGTAGAACAAAGCGGATTATTAAAAATGGACTTTTTAGGTCTTAGAAATTTAACGATTTTAGAAAATATCAGGCAATCGATATATTATACCCAGCGAAAATGGATTGATTTTAATCAAATTCCATTGGACGATGAAAAAACGTTCCAGCTTTTGCAAAAAGGTGACACAACGGGAATATTTCAGCTTGAATCTGATGGGATGAAAAATGCTTTGCAAGAGATTAAACCTACAGAATTTTTAGATATTGTTGCCGTTAATGCGCTCTATCGTCCAGGGCCAATGGAATTTATCCCAGTCTATGCAAGACGAAAAGCAAGGATGGAGCCTGTTGTTATGCCGCATCCTGTACTAGAACCTATTTTGAGTGAAACTTATGGCGTTATTGTGTACCAAGAACAAATTATGCAAATTGCCCACATATTCGCTGGATTTACAATAGGAGAGGCAGATTTACTTCGAAGAGCAGTTAGTAAAAAGAAGCGGGAAGTTCTTGAACAGCAGCAATCATCCTTCGTAAAAGGAGCTGTTGCAAAAGGCTTTCCAGAACAAGTTGCAAAAGAGGTTTATGCATTAATCGTTCGGTTTGCAGATTATGGATTTCCGAAAAGCCATGCTGTTGCGTATAGCTTAATCTCATACCAAATGGCATATTTAAAAGCGAACTACCCTGCGAACTTTTACGCAGCTTTAATGACAAATGCAATCGGGAATCAAGAAAAATTGTTTCAATTAATAGTGGAAGCTAGAAATAAAGGAATTGAAATTTTAAGACCTTCTATTCAAAAAAGTTTAAGAATTTTCACAGTAGAAAATGGCAAAATTCGATTTAGTCTTTCTGCTATTAAAGGAGTACCTCAGCCTTTCCTGCAAAAGCTAATGGAAATTCGAAAATTGAAAGAACAGCAATTTGAGGACATATTTGACCTTGCTGTTAGTCTAAGTGGCCTTTATTTTAATCGAAAAGCAATAGAGCCGTTAATCAAATCAGGTGCTCTTGATGATTTCAGAAGAGATAGAGCCACTCTGCTAGCTACTATTGAAGCTGCTGAAAAACATGCTGCGCTAGTTCGCCCGACTGAAGAAAATGATTTATTCTCTGCCGACGGTTTTTTATTTGGGAAACCAAAGTATATACAGGCTGAATCGATACCAGATAAAATCAAACTTCAATTTGAAAAAGAAGTATTAGGTTTTTATTTGTCGGAGCATCCTGTAGCACTTGAGCGTACGAAATTTCAAGATATTAATTGCACAGTGCAAACAATACGCAATGCACGGCCAAATACGTTTATAAAGTTTGTTGGGATGGTTGAATTAATTCGTCAAATTAGAACGAAAAAAGGTGAATTAATGGCCTTTGTACAATTACAGGATGAATATGGCTCTGTTTCTGCAACTCTTTTTCCACAACAGTATAATGAGGTAATTGGGTGGATGAAAGAAGATCGGATTGTTTATGTCGAAGGTGTTTTAGAAGTTAGAAATAGCAGTCCGCAAATTAAGGTAAAAATAATGAAAAATAGTCAGTGACGAGAAAACTTAAGAATGAAATACAAAAAACTGTGTTTTAAAACACAGTTTTTTCTTTACAAAGAGTTTTTTGTTCTGTATGCTTAATTCAAAAGTGGTCAGACCACTTTCCATTTCCATTGATTGGATATATGAATACTGGTGCAAATAGGAGTATATTATTATTTCTTTTGCGTGCGAGGTGCTTATGGATACAAAAACGGAGAATAAAAAAGTATTTTTGAAGATTGTAAAACATTTGCGCGAGCTAATTAAGTCCGAGGGCATACAGCCTGGTGATAAACTTCCATCTGAGCGAGTACTGTCTGAACGTTTAAATGTTGGGCGCTCTTCTGTTAGAGAAGCATTAAGAAGCTTGGAGCTGCTAGGTCTTATTGAAACAAGACACGGTGGGGGAACTTTTTTAGCAGTAGTGCAGTCGCATCAATTAGTCGAAATACTTGCTTCCTTTATTTTACAAGAAAATAAATCCATAGAAGATGTCCATACCACTAGAAGAATGCATGAAAAAGAGGCAATTCGAGTTATATGCTCTGATCGGTCATTACGAAATTTACCTGTTTGGGAAAGCTTATTCATGAAGCTAGAAGTAGATAATGATGTTATTCGAAATGATATTTTAAAAGAGCTAATTATTGCCTCTGGAAATCGACTTGCATTAAAAATATGGCTTCAACTCGCAGCATATAGTACAAAACCATTAAAACAACCAACGACAGTCGACGAGAAATTGAAGCTTCAAATGCTTTTAAAATCATTGCAATTAGGATATGAAAAAGAAGCACTTGAAGCTTACGAAGATTGGATGAACTATTTAAGAAATTCTATTTTATAAACCACTAAGGGGGAAAAGCAATGGCAATACGAAATTTATTATCATTAAACAAAAAGAAACAAAAAGGCGTCATTGTTGATCGAAATAAAGAGAGCTCCTTTCCTGCAGATTTAATGACAAAATGTCCTGAATGTAAAAAAATCTATTTAACCAAAGAGCTGGAAAATAATTTAAAAGTATGTCCACATTGTGATTATCATAATAAAATGACAGCTTGGGAACGGGTCTCTATTTTTATTGATGAAGGTACGTTTGAATCTTTTGATGGAAATTTAAGAACTTCAAATCCATTAAAATTCCCATCATATTTAGAGAAAGTAGAAATAGATGCTCTAAAAACAGGTTTAAATGAGGCTGTTTTAACGGGTATTGGCAACGTGAAAGGCGAACAAGTTGTTGTAGCAATTATGGATTCACATTTCCGAATGGGATCAATGGGCTCTGTTGTTGGTGAGAAAATTACACGAGCTATTGAAAAAGCTACAGAACTTAAATTGCCATTTATAATCTTTACAGCGAGTGGTGGAGCACGAATGCAGGAAGGGGTTATTTCCCTTATGCAAATGGCAAAAACAAGTGTTGCTCTTAAGCGTCATAGTGATCTTGGGTTGCTATTTATATCTGTTATGACTCATCCAACTACTGGGGGGGTTTCAGCAAGCTTTGCATCATTAGGTGATTTAAATATTTCAGAACCACAAGCTCTAATAGGATTTGCTGGACGACGAGTAATCGAACAAACGGTACGTGAAAAACTGCCTGATGATTTCCAAACAGCAGAATTTTTACTTGCTCATGGCCAATTAGATGCGATTTTCCATAGAAAAGAAATGCGCGATAAAATTGCTACTCTAGTGAAAATGCATAGTAAGGGGGGAGTATCTCATGTCTAAAACGCTTGGTTTTGAGGAACCTGTTATAAAACTACGTGAAAAAATCGATGAATTAAAAGAAATTGCTAAAACTGCCGATGTTGATATGACTGGAGAAATTGAAACTCTTGAAACAAGGCTTAAACAGTTGGAAACACAGATATACTCCAATATGGAGCCTTGGGATCGTGTTCAAGTAGCAAGACATCCAATGCGTCCAACTACATTAGAATATATTGAAGAAATTTGCACGGATTTTATTGAATTACACGGCGATCGTTCATATGGGGATGACGAGGCAATTGTAGGAGGTATAGCGTTCTTTGATGGACAACCTATTACAATTATTGGTCATCAACGAGGAAAAACAACGAAGGAAAATATCCGCCGCAATTTTGGTATGCCGCATCCTGAAGGATACCGAAAAGCGCTTCGTTTAATGAAACAGGCTGAAAAATTTGGTCGTCCAATTATTTGTTTTATCGATACAAAGGGAGCATATCCTGGCAAGGCTGCTGAAGAGCGTGGTCAAAGTGAAGCAATAGCAAAAAACCTTTTCGAAATGGCAGGCTTAAAGGTGCCGGTTATAAGTATTGTAATTGGTGAAGGGGGAAGTGGAGGAGCTTTAGCACTTGGGGTTGCAAATAAAATCTTTATGCTAGAAAACTCTACTTATTCTGTAATCTCACCTGAGGGTGCTGCATCTATATTATGGAAGGATGCAAGCTTAGCAAAACAAGCCGCTGAAGCGATGAAAATCACTGCATATGATTTAAAAGAAATGGATATTATTGATGGTATAGTACCTGAAGTATCAGGTGGTGCCCACCGAGATTTACAAGCCCAAGCAAAATCATTAAAAGATTGCATTTCATCAGCACTAAACGAGCTGAACTCGCTATCAGAAATAGAATTAATTGAAAATCGTTATGATAAGTTTAGAAAGATTGGGCAATTTATTGAGTTAGAAGAAATGTAAATTTAAAATGACAAAATCCAAAAAGGGTTTTGTCGTTTTTTTCTGACATATAGTAAAATAATATCATGTATTGTTTATATTAGTTGAACTTCCAATTTAACCAAAATATCTTCATTCGTTCAGGTTTTATGTAAAATGCGCAGTATAGAGCTTAAAACTCAATCTTAGTAGATGGGGAGATTTCCCCTTAAATGCTAATGATATTAAGAGGTTCTTAGGTTAAAAGGACTTCCTAATTTGGCAACACTTAAGCAATCAATATCATTATTGCATGCAAAAAACTAAACGAAATTATACCTAGTAGTAATTGATTGTTATTTTTGTAAAAAGATTGTGTTAAGTTATATGTATAACTTACAATGGAAGATTTTTATGCTAATGTGTTTAATAAGAGAGGTTTTTTTAGGAGGGGCTGGAGAATTATGAAAAGGATAGCCGTTTTAACAAGTGGGGGAGATTCACCTGGAATGAATGCGGCGATTCGCGCGGTCGTTCGTAAAGCGAATTTCCATGGTGTGGAAGTAATGGGAATTTATCACGGTTATGAGGGATTTATTGAAGGCAGAATGGAGCTTTTAGATTTAGGCTCGGTTGGAGGAATCATTCAACGTGGAGGAACAAAACTATTTTCTTCTCGATGCCCACAATTTAAAGAGGACAAGTATCAGCTTCAAGGTATTAAAAAGATGGAAGAAGCAGGTGTGGAGGGTCTCGTTGTAATTGGCGGCGACGGTTCTTATCGAGGCGCAATGGAGCTAACGAAAAAGGGTTTTCCATGTGTTGGCGTCCCAGGAACGATAGATAATGATATTCCCGGAACAGAGTATACAATTGGATTTGATACTGCACTTAATACAGTGATTGATTCTATCGATAAAATCCGTGATACAGCAACAAGTCATGAAAATTCTTTTATTGTGGAAGTAATGGGAAGAGATGCCGGCGATATCGCCTTATGGGCAGGACTAGCTGCCGGTGCTGAGTCGGTATTAATTCCTGAGGAGCAATATGATATTGATGATATTATCTCCCGTATTCAACGTGGTAGCGCACGTGGAAAAAAACATAGTATTATTATTGTTGCAGAAGGTGTCATGTCGGGTAGTGAACTAGCGAGAATATTGAAAGAAAAAGCAAATATTGTAACAAGAGTATCTGTATTAGGACATATTCAACGAGGAGGATCCCCTTCAGCAAGGGATCGAGTTTTAGCCGGCCGTTTAGGAGCTAAAGCAGTAGAAGTTTTATTAGAGGGTCGAAGTGGTAGAGCAGTAGGTATAAAAAATCATCAAGTTATTGATTATGATTTAGAAGAGGCGTTTACGAAGAAACATAAAGCAGATGTAAGCCTTTATACATTATCAAAAGAACTTTCAATATAATAACTATAGAAAAACGGAGAGAAAAATATGAGAAAAACAAAAATAGTATGTACAATTGGTCCAGCAAGTGAATCGCCAGAAATGCTTGAAGAATTAATAAAAGCGGGTATGAACGTTGCAAGATTAAACTTTTCCCATGGCAATCATGAAGAACATGCTGTACGCATCGCAACAATTCGTGATGTTGCGGAAAGATTAAATAAAACGGTTGGTATATTACTTGATACAAAAGGGCCGGAAATTCGTACACACACAATGGAGAACGGTGAATTACATTTATCACAAGGGCAAGTAATTGATATTTCTATGACAGAAGTTGTTGGAAATGAAAAAAGTTTTTCAGTTACGTATGAGAACCTAATTGATGATGTAGATCAAAATGACAAGATTTTACTTGATGACGGATTAATTGAACTTCGGGTTTTAGCTAAAGATAAAGAAAAAGGTTTAATTCATACTATTGTAGAAAATGCTGGGGTACTAAAAAATAAAAAAGGCGTTAATGTGCCAGGAGTATCTGTAAAACTCCCAGGTATTACAGAAAAAGATGCTCAAGATATACTATTTGGTATAGAACAAGGAGTAGACTTTATTGCAGCTTCCTTCGTACGTACGTCAAAAGATGTACTTGAAATTCGTGAACTATTAGAGCAAAACGGCGGCAGCCATATCCAAATCATCCCGAAAATTGAAAACCAAGAGGGCGTTGACAATATTGATGAAATTATTCAAGTGTCAGATGGTCTTATGGTTGCCCGCGGGGATTTAGGGGTAGAAATTCCTGCTGAAGAAGTTCCACTTGTACAAAAAACATTAATTAAAAAATGTAATCAAGTAGGAAAACCTGTAATTACTGCTACTCAAATGCTAGATTCAATGCAGCGCAATCCTCGCCCTACTCGTGCTGAAGCAAGTGATGTTGCGAATGCCATTATAGATGGTACTGATGCAATCATGCTTTCAGGTGAAACGGCAGCAGGTTTATATCCAGTTGAATCTGTACGCACTATGAATAAAATTGCAGAGTACACTGAGAATTCGTTGGATTATCGTTCAATAGTAGCAACTCGCAGTAAAGAAAAAGGTACAACGATGACAGAAGCCCTTTCTCAAGCTGTAGCATATACTTCAATTAATTTAGGTGTAAAAGCAGTGCTGGCACCAACATCAAGCGGTACAACTGCAAGAATGATTGCAAAATACCGTCCTGGTGTACCTATTATTGGGATTACAAACCATCGTTCAACAGCACAACAATTAACACTTGTTTGGGGTGTAACACCAATCATTACACCAAGAGTAACAACAACAGATGAAATATTAGAATTATCAGTAGACGAATCGTTAAAACATAATTATGTAGATCATGGCGATGTAGTAATTATTACTGCCGGAGTTCCAGTAGGTGAAGCTGGTACAACGAACTTAATGAAAGTACATGTAATTGGGGATTTATTAGCAAAAGGCCAAGGTGTAGGAAAACTATCCGTTGTAGGAAACGCGATTGTTGTGAAAAATGCTGAAGAAGCATCTGCATACGATACAGAAGGTTGCATTTTAGTAACAGTTTCAACTGATCGTGAAATGATGCCAATTATCGAGCAGTGTGCGGGTATTATTACTGAAGAAGGTGGATTAACAAGCCACGCCGCTGTTGTTGGACTAAGCTTGGGAATTCCAGTTATAGTTGGAGTAAAAGAAGCAACAACATTAATTCGACACGGACAAGAGATTACAATGGATGCCGAAACAGGTGTTGTATATAAAGGACACGCTAGCGTTCTTTAATAATATAATGAATTTTGTTAAAGCTATCTAAAAGCTTGGTCATATAATAATTCAACTACTAATAAAATTATCAATCTGCTCATTTTATTAACTTTAAAAATGAGCAGATTTTTATTTTCACTAATACTTTGTTGGAGTACTTATGACGCTGGGCTTCGATGCAAATAACTTCACAAACATAATTCAACTATTAGAAAAGCAACGATGTACAATTCTCATATATAAAACAGTAAGATGTTTTAAACAGCTAAATCTTTATTAAAATAGAATTCATGAAACTTTTAGCCTAACAAATCGTATATAATAATATAGAAAAGCATCTACTCAATTGGAGGGTATTAATTGAAAAAATTAATGGGTGGATTAATCGCTATAGTTTTAATAGAAATTGCCATCTTCATATTGATAGGCAACATAATAGGTGTTTTTAATACGCTGTTATTAATTTTACTAACGAGTGTAATCGGTATAACTGTTGCAAAAAAACAAGGTATACAATCAGTACAGAATATACGAAATAGTATTGCAGAAGGTATGCCCCCAGGTGTTGCAATGATCGATACATTTATGATTTTTGTTGGCGGTGCTTTATTAGCCTTGCCGGGGTTTTTAACTGATATATTAGGATTTGCTTTTATTTTCTCGTTTACAAGAAAACTATTCAAACCAATGATTTATTATTGGCTGCGAAAAAAGCTTAAAAATGGACAAGTTTTCATTATTCATAGATAGATTTTTGCTTTAATTTTACAGCAATAAGTAAAAGAAACGGGCTTAATAAAATTCCGTAAACACCAAAGATGAGGATCGAGGCAGCACTGATGAAAAATGTATGGACCGTTCGTAAATGAAATGTCGAAGCCCAAAGCAACGATTCAGCAATCTGCCTCGTTATTTGTATAAAGATGTAAAGAATGAACAACGCAAAACATAAAAAGCTTTCGCCAATTGCGAAAAAATAAATTGCAATAGGTATTAGAAAAAGACCGATACCAAAAAACGGCAATGCATCCGCTAAAGAAATTAAAAATGATTTATTTATCGGATGCTCAAATTGAAGAAGAGCAAGTCCAATGCTTAATAAGAAAAATGTAATGATAAACAGTTGAAATTCTACATATAGAAAATAGCCAAAAAGACTTGTTGCTTTAATGAAATACTGTTTCCATTCATCACGATATTGCTTTGGAACATAAATGAAAAACCAATATCTATTTTTTCTAGACTCAAATAATGAAAAAAAGAATGACACGACAAAGATAAATAATTCAATTACATACCCCATTATATCTTGTAATACATTTGCTAGTCCCAAAATGGCAGAGTCGATATATGATAATGATTTGTTAAATATAGTTTCTAGCAAGATATTATCTCCTGAATTCAAAATATCTAAGTTTTGTACTTGATCTTTCACTTCAGGATATATTGAGATGATGCTTTGGACTGTAATATAAAAAAAAGTATAAACTGATATAAAAATAAATACTGAAATAAAGATTGCGCTTAATATGTATGGAATCCTCAACCGCTTATGGCAAAAGTTTATAATAGGATAGAGGAAATACGCAAAAAAGATTGCAATTGAAACAGGCAAAATAAGCCATAATATAACGAAGTAAACAATCAAGATTAAAAATTTTACACTGTTTTTGTAAGGAAAAAAATTTATTTTATTCGTTTGCAAATCTGTCACCTCTATTTTATGTAATTGATATCTCGTTCATCTTAAAATATTCTCTTTAATTACCAATTTTCATCCCCTATTCAGTTTTTTCTTAATTTAATCCAATTTCATTCACAAAGACGTCAAAATTTATTATAATAATCAATGTAAGCGATTTACTTATAGGTTCATTGAGCAGAACACTTTTAGTGCTTCATGTTGAAGAAAGAAAGCACTTACACTAAAAAATTATGAGGGAGCGATTTTTTATGACAGCAACACGTGGTTTAGAAGGTATCGTAGCAGCGGAATCTAAAATCAGTTCAATTATTGACGACACACTTACATACGTTGGCTATAATATTGATGATTTAGCAGATAACGCTACATTTGAAGAAGTAGTATATTTACTATGGCATACACGTTTACCAAAAGAAGATGAGCTAGCTGAGTTAACGAAACAACTAGCTGAAAATGCTGAAGTACCTCAAGCTATCTTCGATCAATTTAAATCATATCCATTACAATCAGTTCACCCAATGGCAGCTCTTCGTACAGCTGTATCATTATTAGGTGTTTTTGATGAGGAAGCAGACGACATGTCTCCAGAAGCAAACTATCGTAAAGCAATTCGCCTACAAGCGAAAATTGCAACAGTAGTTACTGGGTTCTCTCGTATCCGTAGAGGTTTAGAACCAGTTGCACCAAAACCTGAATTAGGATATGCTGCAAACTTCTTATATATGTTACATGGCAAAGAGCCACAAGCAATTGAAGTAGAAGCATTCAATAAAGCGTTAGTATTACATGCTGACCACGAATTAAACGCTTCAACATTCACTGCTCGTGTATGTGTAGCAACATTATCTGATGTATATTCTGGTATTACAGCTGCAATCGGTGCATTAAAAGGACCACTTCACGGTGGTGCAAACGAGCAAGTAATGAAAATGTTATCTGAAATCGGTTCAATCGATAAAGTTGAATCTTGGGTTCAAAATAAATTAGATAACAAAGAAAAAATCATGGGCTTCGGTCACCGCGTATATCGTAAAGGAGACCCACGCGCAAAACATTTACGTGTAATGTCTGAAAAGTTAACTAAATTAACTGGTAAACCAGAACTTTATGATATGTCAGTAAAAATTCATGACATGGTTGTTGGTCAAAAAGGTCTTCCAGCAAACGTTGACTTCTTCTCAGCATCTGTATATGATTCACTAGGCATTGAGCATGATTTATTCACACCAATCTTTGCTGTATCTCGTACATCAGGTTGGGTAGCACATATCTTAGAACAATATGCAAATAACCGCTTAATTCGTCCACGTGCAGAATATGTTGGACCAGGAATGCAAAAATACGTTCCAATTAATGAGCGCTAATCAAAAAAATATGCTAAAATTGTCAAGGACTGTGTTTTAGCATAAATTAGTCGGCTAAAACGCCGACTAATTTATGTAAAACGCTCCGGTGAGTGTTACAGATTTTATATCGTCTTCGTGCGATACAAAATTTTGATGCAGTTGCCGAGGCGTAATGGATTAAAAACACAGTCCTAGACTTATGAATTTAGGAGGCAACTTAAATGACTAAAATTGTAGTAGAAAATGGCGTACTTCAAGTGCCAAATAACCCAACAATTCCTTTCATTGAAGGTGACGGAATTGGTCCAGATATCTGGGCTGCAGCATCTCGTGTTATCGACGCAGCTGTTGAAAAAGCTTATAACGGTGAAAAGAAAATTGAATGGTTAGAAGTTCTAGCTGGTGAAAAAGCATTCAACCAAACTGGTGAATGGTTACCACAAGAAACTTTAGATAAAATCAATGAATATTTAATCGCAATTAAAGGACCTCTTACTACTCCAATCGGTGGCGGTATTCGTTCCCTAAACGTAGCATTACGTCAACAACTTGATTTATATGTATGCTTACGTCCAGTACGTCACTTTGATGGTGTTCCTTCTCCAGTTAAACGCCCTGAAGATGTTGATATGGTTATTTTCCGTGAAAACACTGAAGATATCTATGCTGGTATTGAATACGAAGCAGAATCTCCAGAAGCTAAAAAACTTATTAACTTCTTACAAACTGAATTTGGTGTAAACAAAATTCGTTTCCCAGAAACTTCTGGTATTGGTGTAAAACCTGTTTCTAAAGAAGGTACTGAGCGTCTAGTGCGTTCTGCTATCGAGTATGCAATTAAACATAACCGTCCTTCTGTAACATTAGTACACAAAGGTAACATCATGAAATTCACTGAAGGTGGATTCAAAAAATGGGGTTACGAATTAGCTGAACGTGAATATGCTGATAAAGTATTCACTTGGAACCAATACGATGCAATTAAAGCAGAACAAGGCACTGAAGCTGCTAACAAAGCTCAAGCTGATGCTGAAGCTGCTGGTAAAATCATCGTAAAAGATTCTATCGCTGATATCTTCTTACAACAAATTTTAACTCGTCCAACTGAATTTGATGTTGTTGCTACAATGAACTTAAATGGTGACTACATTTCTGATGCATTAGCTGCTCAAGTTGGTGGTATCGGTATCGCTCCAGGTGCTAACATTAACTACGTAACTGGTCATGCGATTTTCGAAGCTACTCACGGTACAGCTCCAAAATATGCTGGATTAGATAAAGTAAACCCATCATCAGTTTTACTTTCTGGCGTATTAATGCTTGAACACCTAGGTTGGCAAGAAGCTGCAGATTTAATTACAAAATCTGTAGAAAATACAATTTCTTCTAAAGTTGTAACTTACGACTTCGCTCGTTTAATGGAAGGCGCTACTGAAGTTAAATGTTCTGAATTCGCTAATGAATTAATTAAAAATCTTTAATTCATAAACTTTAATTTTAAAAGTTAAATAATATATATGGGCAGCTTTTGTAAATAAAGTCATTACTTTATAAACGAAAGGCTGCCCATTTTTATATTGATTTTAATTGGCTATTGTATCAAAATTTATATAAAGGGGAATAATTTAACAGTCAACCTTTAAAATGCTTTTTTAAATTTCTAAAAGGAGCGTTTACAAAATGTCAATGAAACGAAAAAAAATCTCTGTAATCGGCGCAGGTTTTACGGGTGCAACAGCTGCATTCTTAGCAGCACAAAAAGAGCTGGGAGATATTGTACTTGTTGATATCCCTCAAGCTGAAAATCCAACAAAGGGAAAAGCTTTAGATATGTGGGAAGCTGCTCCAGTTCAAGGATTCGATTCATATGTTATAGGTACTTCGAATTATGAAGATACGGCTGATTCTGATTTAGTAATTATTACGGCAGGTGTTGCTCGTAAACCAGGAATGAGCCGCGATGACCTAGTTCAAATCAATCAAAAAGTTATGAAATCAGTATCTGGAGAGATTGCAAAGTATTCTCCAAACTCTACGATTATCGTCTTAACAAACCCTGTTGATGCTATGACTTACACAGTGTACAAAGAAACTGGATTTCCTAAAAACCGCGTAATCGGTCAATCTGGTGTTCTCGACACGGCTCGTTTCTGTGCATTTGTTGCTGAAGAGCTTAACATTTCAGTAAAAGATATTACAGGCTTCGTATTAGGTGGACACGGTGATACGATGGTGCCTCTTACTCGATACTCATTTGCTGGTGGTATTCCATTAGAAACATTAATCCCCCCACAACGATTAGAGCAAATTGTTCAGCGTACACGTACAGGCGGCGGTGAAATAGTTAATTTACTCGGTAATGGATCTGCTTACTATGCTCCTGCAGCTGCATTAGTTGAAATGGCAGAAGCGATCATCAAAGATCAAAAACGTATATTACCGTCAATTGCTTATTTAGAAGGCGAATATGGTTATGAAGGAATTTATCTTGGTGTTCCAACTTTACTTGGCGCCAACGGTATTGAAAAAATATTCGAGCTTGAATTAACGGATAAAGAAAAAGAAGCTTTAGATATATCAGCTCAAGCTGTTCGAGATGTAATGGCTATATTGACTTAATAAATTTAGATTAAGGTGAGTGGGATAATATCCTGCTCTTTTTTTATTAATTGAGCTTAATGAAGCACTTGTCGGGCAAGTGGGGCACTTCCGCTTTTCTAATATGTCTAGTTCCGCGCGTTAGCCGCTCGAGTCGCTTCGACTTCTTCCTACGCATGCAAGCATGCTAGTCAGAAGTCTCCAGAGTAAGTCGCGGCTGAACGAACGCGCTCCACTTTTCTTAAATGTCTAGCTTCAGTGCCCAGCCCCTCGAGGTGCTTCAGTCCCTCGGTCGAAAGCTAGAAAGATGCTTTCGATTCGGGCCTTCCAGCACTTGTCGGGGCTAAGCAGGGCACTTCCGCTTTTCTAATAACATTGTTATTTTTCGAAAAAATTGATACTATGAAAGTAATCTCAAAATAAAGGGGTTGCTGAATTGTTGCTACGAAAGGGTATGAAAATTGGAAAGAAGATTGATGAAATAATTGTTGGTGACAGATTTCAGATTACGGAAAAAATTGAAGATAAAGATTTACTATTGTATTTAGGTTTGACTAATGATAGTAATCCACTATATGTTCAACATGATTATGCCGTAGAAACACCATACAAAAAACCACTTGTTCCTATTATTATGTTAAATGGAATCATCACTTCTGCCATATCCAAACATATGCCGGGTCCTGGTTCTCATATCCGTGAACAAAATTTAGTATATTTAGAGCCTGTATATCATTATGAAACAATTGAAATATTGATGGAAGTTCAACATATCAATAAATCAGAAAATCTAGTCGATATATATGTAACTGCATATAAAGAAAAAAATACACCTGTGATTGAAGGGATTTTAAAGGTGTATCCTCCTTATTAAAAGTTTTATGTACTGATTTGAGATGGGGGTTTCAAATCAATATTGGAGAGGAAATGTTTTATGTCAAAAACAATTTTAGTCGTAGAAGATGAAGTTTCAATTGCAACTCTATTAAAGTACAATCTTGAACGTGTAGGTTACGAAGTGCTGCTTGCTCATGATGGTAAAGTTGGTCTGGATATGGCAATCGAAAATTCTCCTGATTTAATTCTTTTAGATTTAATGCTGCCAACAATGGATGGGATGGAGGTTTGCAAAGAATTGCGCAGTCAAAAGCGTAATATTCCAATCATTATGTTAACTGCTCGTGATGACGAGTTTGATAAAGTATTGGGATTAGAGCTTGGGGCAGATGATTATATGACAAAACCATTTAGTCCCCGCGAAGTGATTGCTCGAGTGAAAGCTGTTTTGCGTCGCTTTGTACCTGTTCAAAATCAAGAACAAGATGAAAATGAAGCGAATTATTACCAATATGGAAAATTACAAGTATATCCTGATCGATTTGAGGCATTTTTAGATAATGAGCCATTAGAATTTACTCCAAAAGAATTTGAGCTTCTAGTCTACTTGCTTGAGAATAAAAACCGAGTATTAACTCGTGATCAGCTTTTAAGCGCAGTATGGAATTATGATTTTGCTGGTGATACTCGAATTGTAGATGTTCATATAAGTCATTTGCGTGACAAAATAGAGGAAAATAGTCGTAAACCAATGTTTATTAAAACAATTAGAGGAATAGGCTATAAATTCGAGGAGCCGAAAAACGTATGAAATCATACAATAACCGATTATTTGTAAATTTCATTATATTAACCGGTTCAATTTTAGCTGTCCTTGGCTTTGTCTTAGGTCAGCTTTTTCCGTTCTACATTGAGAGTTACTTCTCAAAAAATAATATTGATTTAAGTGCAGATCAAATAGATCAGGTTAGGAAGCAATTTTCATTTATCATAACGTTTTTAATTTTTTTGGCATTTGCCCTAATTAGTTTTGTTGCAAATAATCTATTACGCAACTTATTAGACCCAATTGAAAATATTACACAAACTGCTCGCGAATTAACAAAAGGGAATTATCGTTCAAGAGCCTATGCAATCGGCCCTGCTAGTATTGTTGAATTAAGAAATTCGATTAATATATTAGCTCGAAATCTACAAGAAATCGAGAAAATACGTGAAATAGAAGAGGAACGCTTAAAAACTTTAATTGAAAATATGGGCAGCGCGTTAATTATGATTGATCGTGAAGCAACAGTTTCCATTGTAAACCGTCAATTTTTAGATGGTTTTGAATTAACGATTGATGAAGTAAAGGGAAAAAATTTTTTAACACTGGGATTACCAGTTGAATTAGAAAAATTTATTGATCATGTATTTTTAACGGAGTTGCCTTACCGGAAGCAAATTGAAATAGAAGTACAGCAAGAAATCCAATATAAACAAGTATATGGAGCCCCTGTAGTTGGCGAGCACGGGCGATGGTTAGGCGTAGTTATTGTCATGCATGACATTTCCGAGCTGATTCGTCTTGAACAAATCAGAAAGGATTTTGTAGCAAATGTTTCTCATGAATTACGGACGCCAATTACATCGATTAAAGGCTTTTCAGAAACTTTATTAGATGGTGCGTTTAAAGATGAGAAAATGTTAATTTCATTTTTAGAAATAATTTATCAGGAAAGCAATCGTCTCCAAATGCTGATTCAAGATCTATTGGAATTATCAAAAATAGAACAGCACGGTTTTTCTGTGGACATTGCACCAACAAGTCTACAAGAAGTATTAATTCGTGCAGTTGAGTTAACTAGTCCACGTCTAGATGAAAAAAATATGCAATTTAACGTAGATATTGTCCGAGACGTAATGGTAATGGGCGATTTTAACCGACTTATTCAGGTGTTCACAAATCTTATTACGAATTCGATAACGTATTCTCCAGAAGACACAACAATTACACTACGAATAAAAGAAAATAATGAATATGGAATTATTGAAGTAGAGGATCAGGGAATGGGAATTGAGAAGGGTGAAATTCCCCGTATTTTTGAACGCTTTTATCGAGTTGATAAGGCGAGAAGCCGCAATTCTGGTGGAACAGGATTAGGATTGGCGATAGTGAAGCATTTAATTGAAGCTCATAATGGTAAAATTACAGTAGAAAGTACTGTTGGGGTTGGAACATGTATGAAAGTATCGATACCACTTTACAAATGAATTTAACAATACATTTACAATGCTGTTATTTTAACTTCATACTTTTTGAATAATATTGTTTATAGAAACCCCCCTGTTTCAGATTTAGTAATTTTAAAATGTTAATGCTTGAAGGAAATGCCCCTATTTTTAGGGGCATTTTCTTTTTTTGTATAAATGAAAACCCCCTGCTATGCAGGGGGTTCCGGAAAGCTTATAGCTATGGACATAAAAAAAACTCCAGTCGTACAATAAAGTCAGGTCTGGTCAACCGACTTCGTACGAAAGGAGCTCCAAAATGGATAAGAAAAGTTTAGCACATACAACGTGGAATTGTAAGTATCACATTGTGTTTGCACCGAAATATAGAAGACAAGTGATTTATGGTCAAATAAAGGCAGATATAGGAAGAATCCTGCGACAATTGTGTGAAAGAAAAGGCGTGGAAATCATAGAAGCAAGTGCATGTCCCGATCATATTCATATGTTAGTAAGTATTCCACCGAAGTTAAGTGTTTCAGGATTTGTAGGTTATTTAAAAGGGAAGAGTAGTTTAATGATTTTCGATCGACACGCCAATCTGAAATATCGATATGGAAACAGAAAATTTTGGTGCAGAGGATTTTATGTGGATACAGTAGGAAGAAATAAAAAAACAATACAAGAATATATCAAAAATCAATTACAAGAAGATATCCTGGAAGATCAAATGACAATGAAAGAATTCATTGACCCTTTCACAGGAGAAGAAATCAATCGAAGAAAGAAATAAAAAAGCCGCTTTAGCGGCAAAGTGAGGAAGCGAAGTGCGGTTGGCGGACCTTTCAGAATGTCTTTAGACAGGAGCCAGTAACCCAGCGTTTCACGCGAAGAGCAAACCACCAGTTATACTGGTGGTTTTGACTTTCTAAAAGGTTTATAGCTGTATTTTATAATTTTGTTGAAACTTTTCAAGGAAATAAACGTAGATTAGTTAACGGTTAAAAGTTATAAATATAGGGGGATTTAGATGAGTATAAAACGTACTTTATTAATCACTGGACTAGGACTCCTGTCCATTATTTTATTAATCGCTGCTTTTACTTCTTGGTATACAGTAGATGAATCAGAACAAGCAGTAGTTATTACATTCGGTCGTGCTGACGACATGGTAACTGATTCTGGTTTGCATTTTAAATTGCCATGGCCAATCCAAAAAGTTGAAGTTCTTTCAAAAGAAACATATAGTTTGCAATTTGGCTATAAACAAAGCGAAGATGGTGAAATTGAGGCCTATGATGATGAAACGAAAATGATTACAGGCGACGAAAACATCGTACTAACTGATTTAGTCGTGCAATGGAAAATAACAGAACCAGAAAAATACTTATTTAATGCACAAGATCCAAAAGAAATATTACATAGTGCTACTTCGAGTGCGATTCGTTCTATTATCGGCAGCTCAACAATTGATGAGGCATTGACAGATGGAAAGGCAGAAATTGAAGCAAATACTCGAGATTTGCTCGTTTCATTAATCGAAAAATATGATATTGGAATTAGCATCTTAGGAGTAAAGCTTCAGGATGTCGAGTTGCCAAATGAAGAGGTTCGTGCTGCATTTACAGCGGTGACAGATGCTCGTGAAACAAAAAATACGAAAACAAATGAAGCAAAAAAATATGAAAACCAAAAGTTAAGCGAAGCACAGGGGGAAAAGGATGCAATTATTTCTCGTGCAGAAGGGGAAAAAATTGCCCGCATCCAACAAGCTGAAGGTGAAGTTGCTGTATTCAATAAATTATATGAACAATATACCGGCAATCGTGAAATTACACGTCAACGCCTAATTTTGGAAACATTAGAAACGGTATTGCCCAATGCGCAAATTTACATTATGAATGATGATGGGGAGACATTAAAGTATTTACCTCTTCAGCCGACGACAAATTCGTCTCAAAAACCAGTAGATGAATCGACGGAAGGAGCGAAAAATAATGAGCAATAATAAAAATCAGTTCGATGGAGATTTAGAAAAATTCGTTAAATCTCTTTTTGGGAATAACAATAAGAAGAAAAGAGATGTGATTGATATCCAAGATGCAAAAATTGTTAAAGATCAAAATAAAAAATCATTTAATTTCCGTCAATTTTGGAAATCTGCAATAGTTTTAACGATTATTTTTGCTGCTATTGTTATCTGTATTGCAAATGTTTATATCGTTAAAGAAAATGAATATAAAGTTGTTCGCCAATTTGGTGAAGTTGTGAAATATGAGGAAAATCCAGGGTTAAATATGAAAATCCCATTTATTCAAAGTGTCACAACACTACCAAAGAATTTAATGACGTATGACATGACGGAAGAAGAGATTAATACATTAGATAAAAAACGCATCATTATTGATAATTACGCAGTATGGCGCGTAACAGATCCAAAGAAGCTTATTTCAAATGCAGGTACGTTAATCAATGCGGAATCCCGCATGGAGGAATTTATTTACTCTGTTATTCGAACTGAGCTTGGACAATTAAATTATGATCAAATTATAAATGATGAAAATTCATCGCGCGGTAGTTTGAATGACCGTGTAACAGAAAAGGTTAATGAGTTATTAGAAAGCGGGAATTTTGGTATTAGTGTAGTAGATGTTCGAATTCGCCGTACAGATTTACCGGAGGAAAATGAGCAATCAGTATACACTCGAATGATTTCAGAACGTGGATCGATTGCCCAAAAATATTTATCTGAAGGGGATGCAGATAAAAATAGAATTGAAGCCCAAACAGACCGTCAAGTAAAAGAGTTAATTGCAACTGCGGAAAAAGAAGCAGCAATTATCCGAGCAGAGGGTGAATCAGAGGCTGCTAAAATCTACAACCAAGCATTTTCAAAAGATCCAGAATTCTACTCATTATACCGAACATTAGAGTCATATAAACAAACGATTGGTGAAGATACAGTTATTATCCTACCATCAGATTCACCATACGCTCGAGTATTATCAGGCTATATCGAATAATAAATGAAAGCATCTATATAAAGGGAAATCCCCTTTTATAGATGTTTTTTTCTTCCCACGAAAGTAATTCCATTCCTAATCTGGTTATCTAAGTCTATAGATGTATAACAGGTTACACCTAAAAATGTATTAAAGAATTTCCATTAAATTGTTATATTTAATTCAACCTTCGTTTACATAAATCGAAATGAATTGACTTGTTAATAGAAATAGCTGCTTTCAATGCAAAATTCAATACATAATAGTGCAAAAAAAATTAGGAGCTGGATGTAATATGAATACCATGAAGGTTTTACCCAAAATAATTTTAATTTACATTACATTTTTCTTACTTCTACCAATAAATCAAGTTTCTGCACAACAAGATATTAAGAAAAAAATCGAAGATTACATTGTTTCTTATCTAGAAGAATATAAAGTTCCCGGTGCATCAGTTGCCCTAATACATAATGGTGAGGTTTTTTATTCAAACTCATGGGGTGTTACGGGGGAATCAGAAGAATAAATAACTACTAATACACCGTTTACAATAGGTTCTATCAGCAAATCATTCACCGGCTTAGCTATAATGCGATTAATCAATGAAAATAGTATCGAGCTCGATGATCCCATACAAAAGCATATCCCTTGGTTCACACTGGATGATAAACAAGCTGCAGCACAAATAACAATTAAACACCTACTTACCCAAACGAGTGGAATTAGTACGTATACTGGATTAACAATATCAGACAAAGAATCAAACGACTTCAATGCAATTAAAAGTCATGCAGAAAGTTTATCAGACATAAAGCTTACGGCTCCTGTTGGAGAAAAGCATCAATATAGTAATGCCAATTTTTTGATTCTTGGTGCTCTTATTGAGGAAGTGACGAATCAAACATACTCGGAATACATGGAGCAAAATGTATTTCAACCACTAAAGATGAGAACGGCAGCTGCTGACTATGACTCAGCATATAAAAAAGGCTATTTAAGTGGGTACCAGTCTTGGTTTGGAATACCACGAAAAAGTATGGTTGACTATGATAATGGCGGTGCTCCTTACGGGTACTTAACGGCAAGTGTAAATGATATGGTCCAATTCATAAAATTTTTAAGAGATCAGGATTTTAACAATTTTTTAAACGAAGAAAATAAGAATTTATATTTAAATCCATATATTGAAACAGGAAAAGATCGTTATTATGGTTTAGGAATCCGAATTTCAAATCCAAATTCCAACGAAAAAATGATATGGCATTCAGGTTCAACTCCAGATTCACATGCAGAGGTATTTTATATTCCGAAAATAGACTGGGGTGGAATAATACTTACAAACAAAAATAATGTTCTAGAAGAGGAAGGACTATATTATGTGAAATTAGGTATTATTAATATTCTAAAAGGTGAGGATCCAATTGAAATTCCACATAATACACCGACAATTCAATTGATTGTTTTAGTATTTGTTTGCTTGCTTTTAGGATCTTTCATTTATTTATTTTTAGCAGTTAAATCTAAATATACTAGAAAAAAAGGCTTATGGCGTATAGTAGGGGTTATCTGCTTAGCTTTATCTATTTCACTTATTCCTCTTCTTACTTATAGTTTCGGGTCCCCTTGGCATTCCATTAGAGTTTTTTCACCAGATTTAGCTTTACCTATAGTAGCTGTTGTAACATTCTTAGCTGTAAATGGCGTTTTATCAATAGTATTTTCATACAAAAAATAAAAAAGATTTAAATTCTGTTTTAATAAGTATCCCAAACCATTTTGAACATTTTTTGTTTAAAATGGTTTTTTAATTAAACGAAAACAATTTATTACTTATTTGCTTACACATAGATACATAATTTACTACTTTATAATAATATAATTCTTGTTATAATGAAGTAGTGATTTATCTTCTTTTTTGTACTGAAAGTGAAGCGACATGTTCAGGCGGCCAGTACAGAAAGCTCCATAGGATTTTAGTTGTGGTCAAACGGCGTTGAATGAAGAGAAGGCTCCAGATAATCATGTAAATCTCGCAGTAGAATTGGGAAAGAAAGATTATCTAGTACATTGCATACAAGCGGCCTCAAACACGAGTCCGAAATAGGACAAGTTAGTCGTGGGATAATTAATTAATAGAAAGAGAGGAATGGCTGTTGAATATTTTAAATAGATGGATTCTAAATTTCCTTTTAGCATTTATTATGGCTTGTTCGATTACGGCATTATATAGTCCAACACCATACTCTTGGATGAAAATTGAAATTTATCACTTACCAGTATTGTTTATCATCATGTTTGCTTTAACATTTTTCATAGCAAAAGATGTTCGATATAGCTTTAAAAAGGTTTTTAAATTCGACAAAAGGAAAGACAAGCGTCCAATTTGGCAAGTTGGAATAGGGATGATTTTTTATTTTGCACAAGTAGGGCTAGTTGAAGTATTTTGGCGATCATTAATGGGGTATGAGCTAGGTGGAATGCCGCTTTATTTAGTATTCGCCTTTATGAATGCATTTTTATTAACTGTTATTTATGAGGAAATTTTTTATCCAAGACAATCAGACAGTAAAACTACTAAAGTTCATAGCTAATATTTTTCAACAAAAAAACACGTATTGATCGTATTCGAATCAATACGTGTTTTATAATGGAATTAAAACTCATTTCAAGATAAAGTAGAACAGAAATAGGTTACACTGATAAGGGATAAAAATTTTTTAGTGTCAGTAAAAGAATAAAATTTAATTACATAATAGTCCGATAAAGGAGTGCTACTGAATGGGGAAAGAAAAGTTATTATTACTAGATGGGAATAGCTTAGCATACCGTGCATTTTTTGCATTGCCGCTATTAACAAATGATAGTGGAATTCATACGAATGCAGTATATGGGTTTACGACAATGCTTCAAAAAATTTTAGAGGAAGAGAAGCCTACAAAAATGCTCGTTGCTTTTGATGCAGGAAAAACAACATTCCGTCATGAGTCCTTTGAAGAGTATAAGGGCGGAAGACAGAAAACGCCGCCCGAACTATCTGAGCAATTCCCATATTTGAGAAAGCTAATCGATGCTTATCAAATTAAGCGATACGAAAAAGAGCTTTACGAGGCTGATGATATTATAGGAACGCTTGCAAAAGAAGCATCTGCAAAAGACATGGACGTAATTGTTGTTTCTGGTGATAAAGACTTAACGCAATTAGCAACAGAACAGGTTACAGTTTATATTACTCGCAAAGGTATGACGGATATCGAAAAATATACGCCAGCCCATATCGAAGAAAAATATGGACTCACTCCACTTCAAATTATCGATATGAAAGGATTAATGGGGGATACTTCTGATAATATCCCTGGAGTTCCTGGAATTGGTGAAAAAACAGCTATTAAATTATTAAAAGAATATGGTTCAGTTGAGGCTTTATACGAACAAATTGCTGATATGAAGCAATCAAAGATGAAGGAAAAGCTACTCGATAATGAAGAGCAAGCGAAATTATCGAAAAAGCTTGCTACGATATTCACAGAAGCTCCAATTGAAATTTCATTAGATGATTTAAATTATCCTGGTCCAAATGAAGAAGAACTATTAAATGTTTGGCAAGAGCTTTCTTTTAAATCGTTAATTGAAAAAAGCGATTTTCAAATGGAGGAAAAGGAAACAGCTGAGCTTAAATTTGATATTACCGAAAACGTAACAGAGGATATGCTTCAAGACGTAATGGCTGTTCATGTTGAGCTTGAAAATGAGCATTATCATTCATGCCAAATTTTAGGCTTTGGCTTTACAGATGGAGCTAAAACATTTTTCGTTCCATTCGAAGCAATGCATCAAAATGAAGCGATAAAGAAATGGCTAGAAGACGAAACGAAGAAAAAGTACATGTCTGACAGCAAAGCAGCACAAGCCATATTAAAAAGGATTGATATTAATTTGCACGGGGTTGTTTTTGATATGCTGCTTGCATCATATATCGCTAATCCCGCAATTTCTGGTGATGATGTTGCAACATTATCGAAGGAATTTGGTTATACAGATGTACAAGCTAATGAAACAATTTACGGAAAAGGTGCAAAATGGACAGTGCCTGAAATACATGTATTAGCAGAGCACGTTTGCCGCAAAGCGTTTGCTATTTGGTCATTGCAGCCTGTACTGGAAGTTAAATTAAAAGAAAATGAACAATTTAATTTATATCACGATTTAGAACTTCCACTTGCCTCTATTCTAGGCTCTATGGAAAGTGAAGGTATAAAGGTTAATATTTCGACACTTAAACAAATGGGTGAAGAGCTGGAACAAAAAATTTCTGCACTTGAAAAAGAAATTTACGAACTAGCAGGGGAAAATTTCAACATTAATTCACCAAAGCAGTTGGGTGTAATTTTATTTGAAAAATTAGGCCTTCCTGTTGTTAAGAAGACAAAAACGGGTTATTCAACTGCAGCAGACGTGCTAGAAAAACTACAATCTGAACATACGATTGTCAAATATATTTTAGACTATCGACAGCTGGCAAAGCTGCAATCAACTTATATTGAAGGGCTAATTAAAGAAGTTCATAGTGAGGATAGCAAGGTTCATACAAGATTCCAACAAGCACTTACAGCTACAGGACGTCTAAGTTCTACTGACCCGAACTTGCAAAACATCCCGATTCGCTTGGAGGAAGGACGTAAAATAAGACAAGCATTCGTACCTTCAGAAAAAGATTGGGTATTATTTGCAGCAGATTATTCACAAATCGAATTGCGTGTTTTAGCACATATGTCACAGGATGAAAATCTAGTTGATGCATTTAAGCAAGGAATGGATATTCATACTCGTACAGCGATGGATGTATTCCATGTTCCAGCAGAAGAAGTAACATCCAATATGCGTCGAGCTGCTAAAGCTGTAAACTTCGGCATTGTGTACGGCATTAGTGATTATGGTTTATCACAAAGTTTAGATATTACTCGAAAAGAAGCATCAGAATTCATTGATAAATACTTGCAAAGCTTCCCTGGTGTAAAAGATTATATGGACAATATCGTCCAAGAAGCGAAGCTAAAAGGCTATGTTACTACCATTCTAAATCGCCGCCGCTATTTGCCTGATATTACTAGCAGAAACTTCAATTTGCGCAGCTTTGCAGAACGAACAGCAATGAATACACCGATTCAAGGAAGTGCAGCTGACATTATTAAAAAGGCTATGATTGATATGGATGCACGATTGAAAGAAGAAGGTTTAAAATCTAAATTATTATTGCAAGTTCATGATGAATTAATTTTTGAAGCACCAAAAGAGGAAATTGAAATTTTAGAACGAATCGTACCTGAAGTAATGGAGCACGCAATTGAACTAGCGGTTCCATTAAAAGTAGATTTTTCTTATGGCAGCACATGGTACGACGCGAAATAAGGAAGTGGAAATATGCCTGAATTACCGGAAGTAGAAGGTGTTGTTCGGGCTTTAGTGCCTGCGGTAGAAGGAAAAACAATTGAAAAAGTGGAGCTTTCAAAAACGATTTATAGTTCATGGTCGGAAGGAAAGCAATGTATTATAAAAAATATCGAACCGAATCTTTTTGAAGAAGTATTTCAAGGAATGACTATCGATAAAATTAACCGTCGAGCAAAATACATTTATTTTTATTTAAAAAAGGACGAAGAACATTTTCTTTTTGTCAATCATTTAGGAATGACGGGGGCATGGTTTGTTGTAACAAAAATAAATGAAATAACTGAAGAGAAATTTCGCAAGCATATCCATGCTATTTTTTACTTAAAATCTGGGGAACTTCTTATTTATGCCGACATTCGCCGTTTTGGAGAAATGCGATTCATTTCGAACGAAAACGAGCATCCTCCACTTTTGCAAATGGCGCCAGAACCATTTGATGATGCAGCTTGTCAGTATTTTATTGAAAAATGCGAGCTTCCAAAATATCGCAATAAGGCGATTAAAGAAGTTATTATGGATGGTCAAGTAATCTCAGGATGCGGCAATATTTATGCAACGGAATCTTTATTTAAAATGGGGATTCATCCTGCAAGAAAGGTAAGTCGTATTAGTAAAAAACGTAAAATAGAATTGTTTGAAGTAATCCGCAATATTTTGCAGCAAAGTATTGAAATGGGAGGCTCAACAATTTCTGATTATCGAAACATTAACGGGGAAGCTGGCGGCATGCAGCATCGTTTAAAAATGTACGGCAAAAAAAGCTGTCCACAATGTGGAACTTCTACTAAATCGCTTGTCATTGGCGGGCGGACTTCGGTCTATTGCCCACAATGTCAACATTAAAAGGGTGTGGGATGAAAAGTGATTATTGGGTTAACAGGGAGTATTGCAAGTGGAAAAAGTACAGTTGCAAATATGTTAAAGGAACATGGATTACCGATTGTCGATGCGGATTTAGTAGCTCGCCTCGTTGTTGAGCCTGGAACACCTACTTTAAAAAAAATTGTTGCTGTCTTTGGGGAAGACATTTTAACTGAAGATGGTGCAATGAATCGGCAAAAAGTTGGATCCATTATTTTTCATGATGAAGAAAAACGAAAAGCATTAAATGCAATTATTCACCCCGCTATTCGTCAAGAAATGCTTAGACAGCGAGATGAGTACCTTGAAAATGGTGAAAAAACAGTCGTGATGGATATTCCATTATTATTTGAAAGCAAATTACAGCACTTTGTTGAAAAGATTTTAGTCGTTACGGTAACAGAACAAACACAATTAAAACGCTTAATGGAAAGAAATCAATTAAGTGAAGAAGAAGCGAAAGCTCGAATCAGCTCACAATTGCCTTTAAAAGTAAAAGAACAGGGTGCTGATGCTGTCATTTATAATAACGGTACGATTGAAGAGACAAAAGAGCAGTTAGAGAAAATTCTAAAAAAGTGGAATGTCATTTGAAAGTAACTTATTAAAGAACTCCACCTCTACAAATAATATTTGTAGAGGTGTTTTTTTACTTTTCGATGAGGATAATTTGTTTGACATACGACGTGGCATAACTCGCCGGCAAGCCTATTTGTGACGAAAGTACAGCGTCAGTAATAGGGGGTTTACACAGTTCTTATTTTCAGAAAATAAGAACTTTTTTATTATCGAAAGAATGTGTTCACCTTTTTAATAAATGTGCTATACTATTTGGGAGAATGGATGACATAATTAAACTCTAATTATCAGGAGGATATATATATAATGACAGTTTCTATTGCTATTAACGGTTTTGGCCGCATTGGCCGTATGGTTTTTCGCCAAGCAATCGTTCAAGAAGACTTAAGTATTGTTGCTATTAATGCAAGCTACCCAGCAGAAACGTTAGCACATTTAATAAAGTATGACACAAATCACGGGAAATTTGAAGGAACAATTGAAGTTGAAGAAAACGCTTTAATTGTGAACGGGAAACGCATCGAACTTATTAGCGAACGTGATCCTTTAAAGTTACCGTGGAAACAAATGCGTGTAGATATCGTAATTGAAGCTACTGGTAAATTTAACGAACGCGATAAAGCTGCGATGCATTTAGAGGCTGGTGCTAAAAAGGTTATCTTAACTGCTCCAGGTAAGAATGAGGATATCACAATCGTAATGGGAGTTAATGATGAATTGTTAGATGTTTCAAAACATGATGTAATTTCAAATGCATCTTGTACTACAAACTGTCTAGCACCTGTAGCGAAGGTTTTAAATGATACATTTGGTATTGAAAATGGTTTAATGACAACAGTTCATGCCTATACAAATGATCAAAAAAATATTGATAATCCACATAAAGATTTACGCCGTGCCCGTGCATGTGCGGAAAGCATCATTCCAACATCAACAGGCGCTGCAAAAGCATTATCATTAGTGTTGCCTGAATTAAAAGGCAAGCTGCATGGAATGGCTTTACGTGTACCAACACCAAACGTATCTCTTGTTGACCTTGTTGTTGACTTGAAAAAAGATGTAACTGTTGAAGAAGTAAATGCAGCATTCAAGGCAGCTGCAGAAGGATCCATGAAAGGCATTTTAAACTTCACAGTTGAACCACTAGTTTCAACAGACTATAACACAACGACTTACTCATCAACTGTAGATGGACCATTAACAATGGTTATGGGTTCAAGAAAAGTTAAAGTTTTAGCATGGTATGATAATGAATGGGGTTATTCTGCACGCGTTGTAGATTTAACTAAAAAAGTTGCGAAAGCTTTAGAAGTAGTAGTAGCTTAATCATTTTGAGTTATGCAGGTAGGAGTTTTTACTCCTGCCTTTTTTTATTTGACCGAAAAAACAAAAATTTTGAAAGAGATGTGTTTTTCTAATTTCATTATTTCACGAATTGTATTAAAATGTAGATTTGCATAAACAATAAAGTGCTGTTTTTCTAGTTGAACTAGTTTTGTTATAATAAGATTACCAAATAGAGTGAACCAGGAGAAAATTTTTATGAGATGTCCAGCTTGTCAATTTAATGGAACACGTGTCGTAGATTCTAGACCCGTTGATGATAATAAAGAGATTCGAAGACGTCGTGAATGTGAATCATGCGGCTTTCGTTTTACAACTTTTGAAAAAATAGAAGAAACACCTTTAATCGTTGTTAAGAAAGATGGTTCGAGGGAAGAATTTAGTCGTGAAAAAGTATTGCGCGGTTTAATACGAGCATGTGAGAAACGGCCAGTATCATTAGAAACATTAGAGGGAATAGTTATTTCAATTGAAAAGGATTTAAGGAGAATCGGCAACCCCGAAGTAAGATCTGAGGATGTTGGGGAAATGGTAATGGATCGACTTGCGAAAGAAGATGAAGTTGCCTACGTTCGTTTTGCCTCTGTTTATAGACAATTTAAAGATATTAATGTGTTTATTTCCGAGCTGAAAGAATTGCTTCATCGTCAAACGGATATTAAAAAATAAACAGATGGAGGGATGAAAATGGTTCATTTGTACAAGGAAATACAGCCAGCGGATCATTTTGAAATTAGTCTCCCTCACTTCCTTTCAACGAATGAACGTCAGCTATTAACGCTGTTTTATCAACCGTTAACTGGGGCAGAGCCTATTAGTCTTTATTTAACTTTATGGGCTGAGGGAGAAGACATACATTCAAGCCCAATGACCCACTATCACTTAATGAACGTATTAGATGCACCGATTGGAAAAATATTCGAAGCACGTATAGCGCTTGAAGCAATCGGTCTACTTCGAACGTGGCGAAAAGATGAAGGAGAAAGCCGCCACTTTATTTATGAATTAAATCGACCACTTGATGCGCATACGTTTTTCCAAGATCCATTATTATCAATGTTTCTATTTTCAAAAATTGGCGAACAAGCCTATCGAAAATTACGAAAGCGTTTTGTAAAACAAATAAATAAAGATGCCTATAAAGAAATTTCAAGATCCTTTATTGATGTTTATAAGCCAGTTCATACAAACGTACCAAAAGACTTTTTTCATACTGACGTAAAAAGGTCAAATAAGGAATATCCTTTTTATTATGAACAATTTGATTTTAATCTTCTAATGTCAGGGCTATCAGAACAGCTTATTCCTTCAAGTAGTATTACATTAGAAGTGAAGGAAGTAATTGCAAAGCTTGCGTTTCTCTATCAATTATCTCCTTTAGACATGCAAAAGGTTGTCATTTTAGCATTAGATGATAATATTCACATTTCAAAGGAGCGCTTAAAGAAGGCGGCTGCTGACTATTATAAGTTGACTGTTTCAAAGGATGCACCCAAATTACAAAAGACATTTATACAAACCGATGCACCAATTATTCAAGAAAAGAATTCTAAGGAACAAGAGCTTCAGCATTATCTCGAAACGACTCCGCCGATTCAAGTGTTGCGAGATATAAATAATGGGAAGGAACCTTTGCCATCCTCTGTTCAAATTGCTGAAGATTTAGTTGTTAAACACGGTATGCCTGTAGGGGTAGTTAATGTGCTTCTCGAATATGTTATGCTTACAACTGATATGAAGCTTCCGCAAAAATATGTCGAAAGAATAGCCGACCACTGGATGCGTAAAAATTTAAAAACCGCAAAAGAAGCTATGGAATTAGCTCGAACAGAACGTGATAAGTATACAAAATGGAAAAATGAAAACGAACAAAAAACTACTACATCAACAAGTAGTTATAAAAAGAAAAATGCTGCTAGCAAAGAGATTGTTCCTGAATGGTTTTATAAAAGAAATGAACAAAAAAACGAGAGTACCCAATCAAAAGAAACAACAGCTATTGATTTTGAACAAGAGCGTCTAAAAATATTAAAAAAACTTGGTGTACAAGACGGGTAGGTGACCTAAAATCGAACCGATTAACAATTCATTAAAAAGAACAATTAAAGTTCCATCATTTCAGGAGCGGTATAATTCCATTCGACAAGAAATTTTAGAAAATGGTGCTGTGCAAAGATTTCTAGCTGAGAACGACCAAATAGTAAATTTAGAAATGGTTGAGCGAAGTTTACCAAAGTTATATGAATATATTAGTCAGTCGACTGAATGCTGTAACTGTGGAAATACTGAACAATGCACGAATTACTTAAAAGGATTTGTTCCGAAATTGTATATTTCACAAAATATGATTGATGTGCAGTACGAAAAATGCCAGCAGAAAATTATAGAAGATGAAAGACGTGTTATTGAGTCCATGATATCAAGCATGCATATGCCAAAGGATGTTCTTAGGGCTACTTTAAAAGATTTGCAAATTGATAACACATCACGGGTAAATATTGCGAATAAAGCTGCTGATTTTATTGCACAATATAAAAGTACCGGGGAGCTTCCAACAAAAGGTTTTTATCTATATGGAGAATTTGGAGTCGGTAAATCTTTCGTGCTTGGAGCAATAGCTAACGAATTAGCGAGTTTAAAAATTCAAACAGTTGTAGTATTTGTTCCTGAATTTTTACGGGAAATGAAAAATTCAATTCATGACCAATCATTAAATGAAAAAGTTGACTATGTGAAACGTGCACCAGTGTTAATGCTTGATGATATTGGAGCGGAAACGTTATCCAGCTGGACGAGGGATGAAATATTAGGAACGATTTTACATTATCGTATGAGTGAGCAGCTTCCAACATTTATTACTTCAAATTTCGATTATGATGGATTGGAACATCATTTAGCACAAAGCTCACGAGGGGATGTAGAAGTCGTTAAAGCCGCTCGAATTATGGAACGAATCAAAGCAATCACCACTCCTATTCAAATGGGTGGGAAAAATCGACGCCATTAACTTTTAAAAATTCTGTCGATATTTAGTTGCATTTCGTAATAATCGAGCGTATACTTTCAATGTAAATAATCCAAATAAAAAGCTATGAAGAGGACAACAAGTTTGTGAGACGACTTATAGAGAGGGAAGCCTTGGCTGAAAGTTTCCTAGTACGACGCAATCTTTACTACCTCAGAGCCTTAGCGGGGAATAATCCGCTAACGTTTACCGGTGCGTTAACCGACCTAGAGCTTCGTCTGATAACATTTTATCGGAAGGAAGAAGGGTGGAACCACGAGCATATGCGTCGTCCCTTTTATAGGGACGGCTTTTTTATTTTCTCGAGGGTTTGTATTTTTAGGGATTTAATGGGTTATGTGCGGTTTTTTGAGATTTATGTGCGAATTTTAGAAAGTTATGTGCGGTTTTTTAACTTTTAAGTGCGAATTCTAAAATTTTAAGTGCGAATTTCAAAAAACGTTCAACCCATAAAATAAAAAAGAAGGAGAATTAAACATGTCAGAAGTAATTAAATTAACTTTTCCAGATGGTGCAGTAAAAGAATTTCCACACGGCACATCAACTGAAGAAATAGCAGCTTCGATTAGCCCAGGACTTAAAAAACAGGCTTTAGCTGGTAAAATTAACGGTACACTTATCGATTTAAAAACACCTATTGAAGTTGATGGTGCAATAGAAATTATCACACCAAAATCTGAGGAAGCTCTTGAAATTTTACGCCACTCAACAGCTCATTTAACAGCGCAAGCAGTAAAACGTCTATTCCCAGATGTAAAACTTGGAATCGGTCCAGTTATCGAAGGCGGTTTCTATTATGATATCGATTCACCAACTCCAATTTCGGCTGAGGACCTTCCGAAAATTGAGAAAGAAATGAAAAAAATCATTTCTGAAAATCTTGAAATTGAACGTAAAAACGTAAGCCGTGATGAAGCGCAAGCAATTTACGAAGAAGTTGGCGACGAATATAAATTAGAACTTTTAGAAGCAATTCCTGCTAATGAACAAGTATCTATTTATTATCAAGGAGAATTTTTCGATCTTTGCCGTGGAATTCACGTACCATCAACAGGTAAGTTAAAAGAGTTCAAGCTTTTATCTTTAGCCGGTGCTTACTGGCGCGGTAATTCGGACAACAAAATGCTTCAACGCATTTACGGTACAGCATTCTTTAACAAAGAAGATTTAAAACATCATCTTCAAATGCTAGAAGAAGCAAAGGAGCGTGACCACCGTAAAATTGGTAAAGAGTTAGAACTATTTACTCTATCTCAAACAGTTGGTCAAGGGTTACCACTTTGGTTGCCAAATGGTGCTACAATCCGTCGTATCATCGAACGCTATATCGTTGATAAAGAAGTACGTCTTGGTTACAAACATGTCTATACACCAGTACTAGGATCAAAAAAATTATATGAAACTTCAGGACACTGGGGCCATTACCAAGATGACATGTTCCCGCCAATGGAAATGGATAACGAAACATTAGTGCTTCGTCCAATGAACTGTCCTCATCATATGATGGTATACAAATCATCGATGCACTCATATCGTCAGCTTCCAATTCGTATTGCTGAATTAGGAACACAACACCGTTATGAAAGTTCTGGTGGTTTATCTGGTTTACAACGTGTACGCGGGATGACTTTAAACGATGCACATATTTTCGTACGTCCAGATCAAATCAAGGATGAGTTCAAGCGTGTTGTTAATTTAATTCTTGATGTCTACAAAGACTTTAACTTAAACGAATATAAATTCCGTTTATCTTATCGTGACCCAGCAGACACAGAAAAGTATTATGATGATGATGCAATGTGGGAAAAAGCGCAAGGTATGTTAAAAGAAGCGATGGATGATCTTGGCTTGGAATATTATGAGGCTGAAGGCGAAGCTGCATTCTATGGACCAAAATTAGACGTTCAAGTAAAAACAGCGATTGGTAAGGATGAAACATTATCAACTGTACAACTTGACTTCTTACAACCAGAACGCTTCGATTTAACTTACGTTGGAGAAGATGGAAAGCAACATCGTCCAGTCGTTATTCACCGTGGTGTTGTATCAACAATGGAACGCTTTGTGGCATTCTTAATAGAAGAATATAAAGGGGCATTCCCAACTTGGTTAGCACCTGTTCAAGTTCAAGTTATTCCGGTATCAAATGAAGTTCACTATGACTATGCACAAAAAGTAGTTGCAGAACTTCAAGCAGCAGGAATCCGAGTGGACATGGATGATCGTGAAGAAAAATTAGGCTATAAAATCCGTGAAGCACAAATGCAGAAAATCCCTTACATGCTTGTGCTTGGAGATAAAGAAGTTGAAGATTCAAGTGTGAACGTTCGTCGTTACGGTTCTAAGGACTCTGAAACAGTTGCGTTTGAAGAGTTCTTAAACAACATAAAAGCAGAAATAACAAAATAATTTTAGATGACGCATCGACAAAAAGTCGGTGCGTTTTTTTATAAGGTCGTCTAAGCCGTGAAATGGTAAAATAAAGGGGGGTGAGAAAAATGAAAAAAATTATTTGTAGTGTTGCATTAGGGTTAAGTTTATTAGTTGCTCTACATTCTGCAGAAGCAAGCGTACATTATAAGGATGTTAAGCCGACTGATAATTTTTATCCAGCAGTAGAAAGTATGATTGAGCAAGGAGCAATTAGTAGCACGCTACCTTATTTTAATCCGAATGAAAAGGTAACTCGTGGTCAAGCTGCTAAAATGATTGCTATTGCTGCAGGCTTAGATTACGAGAATGTTTCACAATTTGATAACTTTAAGGACGTACCGAAAACACATCAATTTTATCCCTACATTGATGAAATGCATAGTAAGGGCATAATTAGTGGATATAATTATTATGAATTTGGTGTAAATGATTATTTAACACGTAGTCAGATGGCGAAAATTTTGGTAAATGCTTTTAATGTACCGCTGTTAGCAATTGAGTCACATGAAGACCCGACGCCGCAGTTTAAAGATATTTTTACATATAATTACGGTGACATCCTTTTTAAACAACATGGTTTAGAAATTATGTCTTTAAAATATTTTAATTTGCTCTCGGGGTTATCTGAAAATGAATATGGGATAAATAAGCATGTAACACGTTCTCAACTTGTTCTATTAATTGATAAACTTCAGAAGAACAAAGAAAGTTACTCCAATATACGAAAGCTAACTTTATCTCAATACTTTGAAAATTATATTTCAACTGCTGCACCTATTATTATTGAAGATACGTCTATCGTAAAAGTAATAGCATATATACCTAACAACATATCTATACGTTATCGTCCTAGCAGCCCACAAAAATTGCAATTTGCACTTTTAAAACCTTTAAAAGAAGGAACAACAACAATTACTTCAAATAATGGTGAAAAAATTAGTGTAACAGTCTATAAAAAAGACGGGGTATTAAGAACTTCTTTTGAGAAATTACCACAGTAGAATTTATTTAATAAAAAATTAAATACAAATAATATTGTTGACATCTTATTTTATTGATGATAATATTAACTAGGTTATGAATACAAGTTTGTGGTTGAAGTAGAGGCTGCCCGCTTCTCACCTGTAAAGACGCGCATTTGCTGTTATCAGGTATGACACGTTGAATTATTTAAGCGCTACTTAAGCGTATGCAAATATAGCGGGCGGACATCTTCTAACATGTCCGTCCTTTTTTTATGGACATACTTAGGAAGTGTACCGTTCAACCGGGCGTTTTTGCGAAAAACTCATGTATTCGCGACACAACCTTGGAGGTGGATTCGTATTAGCAAAGACATGTATGTAAACGAAGGCATTCGCGCACGTGAACTTCGTTTAATCGATCATAACGGTGATCAGCTTGGAGTTAAATCTCGTAATGAAGCTTTAGAAATTGCCGCTCGTGTAAACTTGGATCTTGTCCTTGTGGCCCCTCAAGCTAAGCCACCAGTCGCACGTATCATGGACTATGGTAAGTTTAAGTTTGAACAGCAAAAGAAAGATCGTGAAATTCGTAAAAATCAAAAAGTCATTAATATGAAAGAGGTTCGTTTGAGCCCAACAATTGATGAACATGATTTTCAAACGAAATTACGCAATGCTATCAAATTCCTAGAAAAAGGCGACAAAGTGAAATGTACTTTACGTTTCAAAGGTCGTGCAATTACACATAAGGAAATTGGTCAACGCGTGTTAGATCGTTTTGCTGAAGCTTGTGCTGAAGTATCTACGGTAGAACAAAAACCGAAGATGGAAGGCCGAAGCATGTTCTTAGTTCTTCAACCAAAGAACGAGAAAAAGTAATACAGACGAATAGTTTAGGAGGAAATTCGAAATGCCAAAAATGAAAACTCACCGTGGCGCTGCGAAGCGTTTCAAAAAAACGGGCAAAGGAAAATTAAAATTTGACCGTGCTTACGGAAGCCACTTATTCGCAAACAAATCTACAAAACAAAAACGTCACTTACGTAAAGCAAAAGTTGCTTCTTCAGGTGACTTCAAACGCATCAAATCTTTACTTACTTACATGAAATAATTTTTAAGTAAAATAGATACGGATTGTAATCAATTAAACATTCGAAAGAATTAGCAGGAGGTAATTAGTATGCCACGCGTAAAAGGCGGAACAGTAACGCGCAAGCGTCGTAAAAAAGTATTAAAATTAGCAAAAGGTTATTTTGGTTCAAAACATACATTATATAAAGTTGCTAACCAAGCAGTAATGAAATCAGGTCAATATGCATACCGTGACCGTCGTCAAAAGAAACGTGATTTCCGTAAATTATGGATTACACGTATCAATGCTGCTGCTCGTATGAACGGACTTTCTTACAGCCGTTTAATGCACGGTTTAAAAGTAGCTGGTATCGAAGTTAACCGTAAAATGTTAGCTGACCTAGCTGTAACTGACGCTCAAGCATTCGCACAATTAGCAGAAGCAGCGAAAAAAGCAGTAGCGAAATAATCATTTTCGCCAAGCGAAAATGATTATTTCTGTGGCGAAAGCGAAGCGACAGCCACAAAATTATTTCTGCACCGAAAGGCGAAGCCGACAGTCGCAAAATCTCTGCGGCGAAAGCTTGCGACAGCCGCAAAATACTTAATTATAATAAAGACTGGTAGGAAATCCTATCAGTCTTTTTGTATATGTGAAGGATTGGGGTGACACGATGGAACTAGCGTTATTAACTTATATTGTTGTCGTATCTATCATTCTATGTATTTTCATGTATATTGATAAATCGCGGGCAAAAAAACATGAATGGCGTATTTCAGAAAAGTCGTTATTTACATTGGCAATTCTTGGTGGAGCATGTGGTGGTGTGTTAGGAATGTACCTATTCCGTCATAAAACAAAGCATAATTCATTTGCGTTTGGTTTTCCGCTCCTTGCAGCTATCCAACTATTTATCCTAGTAAGAGCTTTTAATCTATTTTAATAGATCTATAAGTACTTCTAATTCAATTTGCGCATAAGCTTTGTTGTATGAGCAAAATTTTCCATAGCAGCATGCAAGAATTAATTTAGTAGTATTAATTAAAATACATATAAAGACCAACTCAAGTGAAATTTGAGTTGGTCTTTATGTTAAGGCGACATCTTATAATAAGAATTGCAAGTTTGTAATAATTATATTTATACAATGCTTAACATTAATGAAAAATAAGCACAAACGACGAGCAGAACGCTCATTAAAAAAGACATAATCGCAGGCGCTTTCTTTAAAAACGAGATTACCATTAACATTGCGAATAAAATCGCTAAAGCAATAAAAGATGCGCTTGTCGGGTTTAATGCAAGCTGTACTGTCATTTCCTGCTGAGCTTGCCCGTTATAAATGAAATCAAATAAATTAGAAACATTGTCCGGTAAAACGCCTGATTCCTTAGGAGGCGATTCCTGTCCTAATACTGCCGTAGCAGAAAAAATTAAAAGAATAATTATACTTTCCATTTTAGCCCACGGTCTTGGATTAAAATCTGTAGAATCGTGTAATCGCTTTTTAATAAAAATACTATTAATCACTGCATAAAGGAGTAAGGGAATAATTAATAAATGTTTTATTAATAAAGCTTGTCCATATGGAACCAACCATGAGTTTGTATATTCAGGAACAACAAAATTCATTAAGATAAGTCCAGTGATTATAGTACTTCCGAAACAAGCAATCGCTACTGGTGTAAACCATTTTAAGAAGTTCAGCCAATTGACATGATTTGTTGAAAACCAACTGATGACAATTAATATTCCCACCCAAACACTAACAGCTGTTAAATGCAGAGTATCACTTATAAAACCCCACACATGGTCGATAGAGCTGGCATGGCTGGTCCAGCCTATTGACAAAATCAATAGTAGAATAAACAAAATGCCGATATAACTATTGATTGCTTTCTGCTGATAATCGAATAAACAAACAAAAATTAATAAAATAATCGATATAATCAGAGTGAAGACCCAAGCTTTTCCTACTTCGAAAGTTAAAAGTATTGACTGTAATGCTTCAAGGACTCCGATTCTTGGAGCCAAATACAAAATAATTTCTAGTACAGGAAAAAATGAGAAAATAGCAATTCCTGCTATTCCAGCAATAAGACCCTTCTGCGGGAAATTAATGTTAGGACGATGGGTTTTTGGAACGAGAGAAAGTAGAAAGCTTCCTAAAATAAAAGAAAAACATAAATACATTAAAATCTGACTTATGATAATAAGAACAAACATAATATATTATTTCTTTCTTTTCAACATAAATAGGAAGCTTGCGATAACGATAACTATGAGTACCCCAATAATAATTGGTACTGCATTTGATGATGTCGATGCATCTTCTTCCATTTCCGCTTGATTACCTTCATTCACTTTACTTGTTTCATTTTCTTCAATATTTGTTTGTGGTTCAGTTTCTTCAGTTGATTGTTCTACCGTATTTTGTTCTTCTGTAGTTTCAGCAACTGGTAAGTCATAAGTAAATGAAATGTCATCTTCCATTACATGACCATCTGCTCCAATAATGTTCCATTTAACTTGATATTCTCCATTGTCTAAAGGAGTTGTAATATCTCCTAACAGTTGATTTTCTGATATTGAAATATTTTCAACAGGTATGGATTCACCATTTGAATTTTGAAGGGTAAATTCACTGCCTTGTTCGATTTTAGTACCAAAAGTTAATATTATTTGTTTTAATTCTTCTTGAATCACTTCACCATCTTGAGGTGTTGAACTTTCAAGTGTAGTGTGTGCAAAGGCATTGCTCGTACATGCTAATAAGAAGATGAATGATAAGAAAAATATTTTTTTCATTTATTTTGCCTCCTATAAATAGTGTCCTTCAAAAGTGTAACATATAGTGAATGGAAGAATAGGTGAATAACCTTCTACAAATCCGTGAAATTTATGAAAAGTATTTTTTACAATTAATCGATAGTATGTGTTTAATGCGCTCCTAAAATGAGGGAGGTGTTACAGAAAAAAGAATACTAACAGGCTTGTCAGATAAATTACGCCACATATGCATAGCGTGTGTAGGGATTTTTACACTGTCGCCTGTTTCAAGCATATATTCATCATCTAGTAGAGTTAGGTGTATAGGGCCATTTAATACGTAAGCAACTTCCTCTCCTTTATGTGATAGTGGTGTTTCTGAAGACGACATGCCTGGCTGTAAATGCATAATTGCAGTAGCTAATTGACTAGTAAAATCTGGAGAAATTAATTCATAAGCTAATCCATCAATTACCATCTGTTTTCTTTTATTGCTTCTTACCACTAATTCCTTTGTATCGATTTCTTCCATTAAGAATGTAAAAACAGGAACATCCAATACCTTTGCTAATGACTTTAGTGTTTGAATTGATGGATTCGCTGTGCCTTTTTCTATTTGACTTAACATAGATGGTGTAATATTAGCCCGCTTCGCCAACTCTCTTAATGAGAGCTCTGCATTTTTGCGGTATTGTTCAATTTTTAAACCGATAAATGTTTGATTCATTTTTTCCTCCATTAATTATTATTTAATTAATTTATTTGTATTGAACATTTGAACGTCTAATGTTAAATTAAATTTAACATATTAAATGAAATCGTACAATGTGGAGGGGCTATGATTACTTTTATTTTAATGACATTATTTGTTGTTATGAGTCCGGGAGTTGATACTGCTTTAATTACAAAGAGGACGATTGGGGATGGTAAAAAAGACGGTTTGCAAATGGCTTTAGGCATTACAACAGGCTCACTCGCCCATACCCTTGCAGCAACACTAGGTTTATCGACTTTAATTCTCCAATCAGCAGTTGCCTTTACCATTTTAAAGTGGGCAGGTGCTATCTATTTAATTTACTTAGGTATTCAAGCGTTTATCAACAGGAAATCTCCAGCAACTGCAACTGATTCAGATAATATTTTAGAGAAGAAAGGATCAGCCTATAAGGAAGGTTTTTTATCAAACTTACTCAATCCAAAAGTAGCGGTTTTTTTCATTACTTTTTTGCCACAGTTCGTTACGACAGCAGAGCGTGCAATGATAGAACTATTCTTTATGGGAAGTATATACGCTCTTCTTTCAATACTTTGGTTTGTTTTCTATGTTTTCTGCTTGCATTATATTCGTGAGTGGCTGTTATCAACGACTGTTCAAAACTATATGGAAAAGTTAACGGGTATAGTCCTAATTGGATTTGGCATAAAATTGCTTTTCACCCAAAACGAATCACATTAGAAGATGTATAAGAGGAAGTAGGGGAAATTTACGGTTAGGTCAATAGTAATATTTTTTAGTTATAGACGTTGGCTAAAACTGTATAGAATTAAATGTCTAATAAAGTTTCACATCAAATAGGATAGTCTATCATGCATATTTCAAGCATTGTTAGACTATCCTTATTTTGTTCCTTTTATTTTTGATATTATCGTTCCTTCATAAGTTGTTCGATTGGATTTTTCCAATTTATTTTTGCTTTTGGGTAATTCATTAGGATTTCTTTTTCCAAAAATAAAAAATCCTCTTTAGTGAGTCCTTGAAGCCTCATTGCGTCATGCACCCAAACAAATATAGAAACAACCTCAAATGAATCATCTGTTGTACCTAAATATTTCTCCCCTTCAAAAAGGGCACCTTTATAAGAAATGAAAAAGTTTTTTCTAACATTTTTCACATCATCATAAAAATAATATTGTCCTTTTTCATAGGCTTCATCTAGTTTTCGTTTTGGATCTGTTAGGAAACGTACAGCCTTATAGAATATGTAAATGATTAGTACAATAATGAGTATGCGGAATAATAGAAGAGCCAAGTAAGTTCCCCCTTGTAAAGACATTGTAGTTTCCTTTACGATTAAGTAGGACAATAAGTTTCATTTTTTATAAAGAAATTGAGGGATATTTTATGGAATTTAAAGAACTTTTTGAAATGCAGAGACAACTAGATGCATTTATTGAAAAAACACAGAACATTGAACGCGATGTATTCAAAGAAAAAGGACTAGCCTTAATGATTGAACTTGCAGAGCTGGCAAATGAAACAAGATGTTTTAAATTTTGGAGTACAAAAGGGCCATCTGAACGTGAAATTATTTTAGAAGAATTTGTTGATTCAATTCATTTCTTACTTTCGCTTGGAAATGAAAAAGGCTTATCTCTAGATGCATGGCCTGAAATTCAAATGAGAGAAGATTTAACAAGTTGGTTTTTACGGACACAAGATGCAATATTAACTTTCATACAGCATCCAACCGAGGATTTATATCGTAGTGTTTGGCAGCATTACGGTGTATTAGCGTACAATTTAGACTTTTCATTTGATGATATTATCGGTGCATATATTGCTAAAAATGAGAAAAATTATGAACGCCAAAGAACTGGATATTAAATATTTCATAATCCGAAATAATAAAGGTATAATAAGGAACAAAATCGTTAGGAGGGTGAATTGATGGCTGAGTTAGATAGTACGTTAAAAATGTTGAAAGAATTAACAGATGCAAATGGAATTGCCGGCAATGAACGAGCACCTCGTGAAGTAATGAAAAAATATATCGAGCCATTTGCTGATGAAATCGAATACGATAATTTAGGAAGTTTGATTGCGAAAAAAGTGGGCGATGCAAATGGTCCAAAAATTATGATTGCTGGCCATTTAGACGAAGTGGGCTTTATCGTATCACAAATTGATGAAAAAGGTTTCATTAAATTCCAAACAGTAGGTGGTTGGTGGAGCCACGTGATGCTTTCTCAACGTGTAACGATTACAACTCGCAAAGGTGAAGAAATAATTGGTGTAATCGGGTCAAAACCACCACATATTTTGCCTGCTGAAACACGCAAAAAAGTAGTTGATATGAAAGAGTTATTTATTGATATCGGTGCTACATCAAAAGAGGAAGCTATTAACTGGGGAATTCGCCCCGGTGATATGATTACACCATATTTTGAATTCAACGTCATGAAAAATGAAAAAATGCTGCTGGCAAAAGCATGGGATAACCGAATTGGTTGTGCAATTGCAATTGATGTTTTACGTGAGTTAAATAATGTGAAACATTCAAATGTTGTATATGCCGTAGGAAATGTTCAAGAAGAGGTTGGGCTGCGCGGAGCAAAAACATCCACATATAAAATTCAGCCAGATATCGGCTTTGCATTAGATGTTGGTGTTGCTGGCGACACACCAGGAATTACACCGAAAGAATCAACTTCTAAATTAGGAGATGGACCGCAAATTATCATTTATGATGCTTCAATGGTTGGTCATAAAGGTCTTCGTGATTTTGTAGTAGATATTGCAGAAGAAAACAACATCCCTTACCAATTTGATGCAACTCCAGGCGGAGGGACAGATGCTGGCTCAATTCATCTGACTGCTAATGGTGTTCCAGCGATGGCAATTGGTATTGCAACGCGCTACATCCATTCACATGCATCAATTTTACACCGTGATGATTATAAAAATACTGTAAAATTAGTTGTAGAAGTTATTAAAAGATTAGACCGCGATGCAGTGGATAAAATTATTTTTGGATAATTCAATAACCAATTATTTCAGTTTTTGCAGATAGAAAAAATTAAAAGATGCTGTCCAAATCTGTGGCAGCATCTTTTAATTATTTTAGTGAAACATTTTGTCTACACGTTCTAAAACCTCATCAGCAGATAGACCACGAGCATCTATTATAGGTGCTGTTGTTGTAGTATCGCTAATCCCCATCATGTTTTCATCTTGGCCTGTAATTACACAACAATCACATTTGCTTGCATCTTGTTCACTGCGAAGCTGAACAACTTCATATCCTTTTGCTTGTAAAGCAGCTTCAACGTTTGATAATGATTGTTCAACACCAATTACTTTAGACATAACTTCCACCTCCTATATGTAATGTGTCATATAGCAATGCTAATTATTCACTTCGCTTACTTTTTTGTTAAGGCTCTTATCAAAAGTATGACAATATAAAAAAATGATAAAATATCATAACTAATATTTAACTCTTTGCATATACATAGTAATGGTCTGTTGGTTTTGAATTAATTTTTAAACTTATATACGAATATTTATAAGTGTCATTTATCTAAATATCACAATTATATTAGTATTTTCGACGTTTTTTTAATTTTATACATGTATATTTTATTGCTTTGAAAAGATGGTAAAAAATAATAAAAATACACTTGATTAAATAAATATGCATATGTATAATGAAATACATCATCAATCGAAATAAGGGGCGTTCGTTATATGAAATTATTAGAAGAGGTTCAGCTCAAGCTAGTATCGAGCATAAAAGGGAAAGATCTATTGACTCTACTTGATTATTCAAGCGAGGAAGTACAAGATTTAATTAGCTTGGCCACACAATTAAAAAAAATTACTAAAGCTGGCAGATGTCCAAAATTGCTTGAAGGCAAAACCCTTGGAATGATCTTTGAAAAACATTCAACACGTACACGCATTTCTTTTGAAGTTGGTATGAATCAGCTTGGTGGAAAAGCGATGTTTATGCATTCTCGCGATATGCAAATTGGACGTGGTGAACCGATTTCAGATACTGGCCATGTTTTATCAGGTTATCTTGACGCAATTATGATTCGTGCAAACTCGCATGAGATGGTAAAGGAATTAGCTGAACATGCTTCTATTCCAGTTATTAATGGATTAACAGATTTGTATCATCCTTGCCAAGCGTTGGCTGATTTAGAGACAATCGCTGAAAATAAGGGAAGTCTAAAAGGGTTGAAAATTGCTTACGTTGGAGATGGAAATAATGTTGCGCATTCTTTAGTAGTAGCTGCTGCTCATGTAGGGATGGATGTTGTTGTTGCAACGCCGGTTGGCTATGAACCTGATGCAAATATTATTTCGAAAGCGCAAGAAATTGCAAAAACAAATGGAAGTTTAGTGACGGTTACAAATGATCCAATTGCTGCCGTAAAAAATGCTGATGCAGTTTATGCCGATGTATGGACTAGTATGGGGCAGGAAGAGGAAACTGCGAAACGCTTAATAGATTTCAAAGGCTATCAAATAAATGACGATCTTGTTAGCCATGCAAAGCCTGATTATATGTTCTTGCACTGCTTACCTGCTCATCGTGAGGAAGAAGTGTCGTCATCTGTTATCGACGGACCAAATTCATATATTTTCGAGCAAGCAGAAAATCGTCTACATGCACAAAAAGCAGTACTTGCTTCAATTTTAGCTTAATGTAATCAAATCAGTAAATTTATACGGGAGTATATCTTTACTTGATAAAATATCAACTAATCATTTACGGGGGACTCGCTGTAAATATTAGAACTCGATGCTTATTTCAAGATGGAAAGAAGCATCGTTACATAATTAAAGCAACCTGGGAGACGCTGGGTTGCTTTTTTAATGATCGGATTACTATTAAATCTAAGTTTCTTTAAACAATTCTCAGAATCCTGATTGCCAGGCGATAATAATAAATGTGGTCCAGAGTAAAGACAGAATTATTATAATGGTACTGATTAAATGCAAAATTTTTTCTCCCGTGCTAAGATTTTTTCTCCTAAATGACATAAGGACTATAGCTATAATTGAACAAAAATATGACAAAATTGCCCCAACCCAGTACCACTCCATAGTTAATGTCCCATCTGCTCCCCAATATGCCATTGATTGAAACATCATACTAAATATAAATCCAGTAAGTGAAAAAACAAATACAGCTATCCCCCCATAATTTATTTTCCCCATAATAGCCTCCTTTAAATTATCCTTAACATACAGTTCAAATTGATAAAACAATAGCCAAAAATCATCTCATCTTTAGAAATCTATAGAGATGAGATGATTATAATCAATACTTTTTCAAGCTCTTAACTAATTCTTTTTAAGATCAATTAATTCATAAACGACCTGATCATTATCCAAATCGTAAGTCAAAATGTGACCATATTGTTGATCGAAATAATATAGATAGCCGTCCGTACTTTCTACTTCCATTACCTGATTAAAGGTGCCTGCTTCAGTATCAACACTCTCTGACATACTTGTTACGGTATAGCGAACCGAAAGATAGGAATCGTTATAAGCATAGCTCCAGGTTGACCCCAATTTAACAGGGGAGGGGATAGAGAATTTTAAGTATTCATCTAAATTTCCTTGTTTAGGTGCGAAAAATTTAAATCGGCTATCAGTTAAAATACTTTGATAGTTTCTACTAGAACCGCTTTCGTCTGTAACGCTCCATAGGTCAGTATTTTTGTCCGATTTCTTATACGTATAAACCTCTGTACCAATTCTTCCGTTATTTTCAATGTATTCAAAAGTATATTGATAATTCTTATTGAACTTGAATTTCCCGGTAACTGGAATATAATCAGGCACTAAAACACGGGAAAGAAAAGCAGAAAAATGTGAACGAGTTAATGGACTTTTTGGTTTAAATGTTCCATCAGTATATCCGGTTGTAATATTATTTGCTGCAAGTGTACTAATTGCAGCGTAATAACTGCTTTTTGTAGAAACATCTTTAAATCGAACACTGCTTTTACCAGTTAAATCAAAAGCATTTACTAGCACGTGCGCCATTTTTTCACGGGTAATTGGTTCATTCGGATAAAACATTTTCCCTTTTGGAAAAATTCTCTCGTCTACAACTGCTGCAATTGCATCGTATGCACCATGATTTTTTGAAACGTCTAAAAAATTAGGATTAGGTCTATTTTCTAAATCAAGATTTAACGTTCTAGCAATCATTGTAGCAACTTGAGCATTTGTTACATTGTTATCCGGTTTAAATGTAAGATTGTCATATCCTTTAATAATTCCTTCCTGTACTAAAAATTCAATTTCGGAAGAATTTGGATGTTTTGAGGGTACATCTTTAAATGTTGCAGCCTGGCTACTCCCAATATTCATAAATAGAAAAGTAAAAAGAGCGAGGCTATTCAGTATAAAAAACTTCCATTTTCCCTTCAAATCTAGGTCCTCCATTTACTAGTTAAATATCAAAATTAAATCAAAAAACAAGAGATCCAATAATGATAAGTTAAATATAATTAAGAAATGAATATTTTTCCAGGGTTTAGAATATTATTTGGGTCAAATAATTTTTTAATAGCCTTCATCACTTCTAGAGAATTCCCATGCTCAGTTTGTTGGTATTTTGCTTTGCCAATTCCTACACCATGTTCACCTGTACAAGTTCCACCGTTTTTTAAAGCAAAATTCACTATATTTTCGTTGAACTTTGTCGCGCTTAATTTTTCTTCATCGGATTGTGGGTTATACATGACGAGAGCATGGAAATTTCCATCACCAACATGGCCAACAATTCCGCCAACTAGACTTGTGACTTCTATTTGTGAACGGGCAAAGCGAATTGCCTCCGCAAGTTTCGATATTGGTACACAAACATCCGTTGTCATCATTTTTTTCCCTGGGAAACCGTGGATGAACGCATAAGCAATACTATGTCGGACCTCCCAAAGTTTGTTGCGGGAAGCAGTATCTGTTTCAAAAGCAAAATTAGTACAACCATATTCTTCAAATATATCTTTTGTAAAAGATACATCCTCTGCCATACCAGACTGATTACCATGGAATTCTAAAAATATAGTAGGCTTTTCTTCATAATTCGTATCATTATAGATGTTAGCTTGACGGACTGAAGCTTCGTCTACCAATTCTACTCGACCAATTTGAATTCCTGCTTGCCTAATGGCAGTAACAGCCTGTACGGCAGAATCAATCGTGTCAAATAGTGCACGACCTGCAGTAACGAATTCTGGAATACCGAATACACGAAGCGTAATTTCTGTAAAACACCCTAAAGTACCTTCAGAACCAACAAATAAGCCGTTTAAATTGTAGCCGGAGGAAGACTTAACAGCTAAGTTTCCTGTATGCATGATTGTGCCATCAGCAAGGACAACTTCTAAATCACGAACTTGATCGCGCATTACACCGTAGCAAACTGCGGTAGTACCGCTTGCATTTGTGGCAGTCATTCCACCAATTGTTGCATCAGCCCCGGGGTCAACGGTAAATTGAAGCCCATATTTTTTTAATTCTTTATTTAATTGTAATCGTGTAACTCCTGGCTGAACTTTTACTAATAAGTCATCTGGTCGAATTTCCAATATGGAATTCATTAGTGAAAAATCGATCGAAATTCCTTTATTAACTGGAATTACATTTCCCTCTAAGCTTGAGCCGACGCCAAATGGAACAACTGGAATTTTAAATTCGTTTGCGATTTTTAAAATGTTTTGTACATCTAATGTCGAGCGGGGATAGACTACCACATCAGGTAAAACTGGCTCATGGTGTGATTCATCTTTTGCATGTAATTGTCTTACAGTTTCGTTTGTAGTAATTTGATCTTGTTCTAAAACTTCTAATAATTGATTAATAGCATCTGAAATACTTACTTGCATTTTTACACCTCATTATTTATTAGTAACTATTATTTTAGATTAAATGAGAATTTTATGAAAGGTTGAAATATTATGTAAATGGGAATGTTGAAAAAAGGAACCATCCAAAAGTATTTTGGACGGTCCCTAAATTCATACCAAGTAAGTAGACATCTGATATTAAGATTGAAAAGCTTTTGATAATTTTTCTGTAAATGCTTCCTGTTCTGCAGCAGACGATGCTTTCCACCATTTCTCTAAAAATACACCTAAACCAGGTAGTAAATGCTCTTCACCACGAGAAATAGCATCCTCTACAGTATCACGGAACTCGTTAGCACTGTCGCCTTGAACGTTTGCTGTAATTGCATCTCGAATTTGAAAATTCATAACAATCTCCTCCTCTAAGAGTAGTCTGCTTCAACATAGAAAAACTATACATAGTAAATAATTTTATAAATGATGAATTTAAACAATTCACAAAACCAGCTAATAGATTGTCAATAAAAATCTTTTAAATTAAAAATCGCTTCATGCTATACTAAAAATGCACAACTCAAGTAACCCTCCGAATCTAATTTGGAAGGTTTTTGTTTTATTTTCAAATAATGTTACTAATTAGTTTCTTGGAATGGTGTTTTTGATTTTAACATCGCATAAATCCAGTGTAAAAGCTTATTAGCGCAAGCGATAATAGCTACTCTGTATGGTTTACCTTCTTCGCGTTTCAAGTCGTAGAAGGCTCGTAATCTTTTATTTCGTGCTATAGTTTCGTCAGTTGTTTTCTTTTTACGGCTATCACGAATAGAGCAGCGAACCGCTGTGTAAAGCATACGGCGAAGCCGAGCTGAGCCACGTTTGGTAATATGATTTTTTGTACCTTTAAAGCGTCCTGATTCAAACACACTTGGATCAAGTCCTGCAAAGGCAACTAACTTTTTTGGATGACTAAACCGATCAATTTCACCGATTTCAGAAATAATCGTTGCAGCGATTTTTTCACCTACACCGGGAATTGTTTGGAGTAGTTCATATTCTTCAAGTTGTACCGCTAAATCATCAATCTCTCGTTCTAACGTAGAAAGCTGTTGGTGGTACGCTTGAAGTAAATCTATATACATATTCAGACTGACAAGAAGACTATGATAAAGGGTTGACTGAAATGGATTGCGTTCTCCAGCAGCGATTAATTCCTCTGCTTTTTCATGCGCCCAATCAAATGAACGTGCTTTACAATGCATATTAATAAACTGGGCAATTTCTTCTACACCTGCTTTTAAGACAGACTCGGAGGTAGGGAAGGTTTGTAAAGTTTTTAATGAAATTTCGGCATATAAATTCCCAAAAACTCCTTTGTATTCAGGGAATACTTGATCTAATACTGCTTGGAATTGGAGCTTAGTTTGAATCATAATTCCTGTCATGTTTTCATGTTGCCTTGTCAGATGCCGAAGGTTTAATAACTGAATACCACGTTTCTTCTGAGGTTCTAAATCCTCTTTGTAATATAGTTCACCTAAGTGATAAGCATCAATGGCATCTGTTTTCGTTTTCCGTAAGCTAGAGCTTTTCGCTCGGTAAGATACCAACGGATTTACGATAATCACAATATACTCTCTTGCTTCTAAAAACTGAACAACTGGGGCATGATAATGGCCAGTTGATTCCAAAACCACAGGTGGTTTCATCCCTGTTTGACGCTCTAAATCTAGTAAATAAGAGTGTAACTCTTCTAATCCTTCTACCGTATGTTCAACCTTCACACTGTTTTTATAGGGCATTTTTTTATCCAAGAACATTTGAATCTGACTTTCACCTTTTGCGACATCCAGACCGACAACTGGATTCATTTAAATCTCCTCCTTATGTAGTGAATTGACCGGTAACCTCCATCTATCTTGTCATTCATATCTTCGCTTGTTATACGGGATCGCTATAGTCCCAACCAGCCTAATCATGTGTTAACAAGTAGAGGGCGAACAGTTTTGTGGACGGGATCAAGTCCCACGGGCCAGAACGTTCTACCCCGGCTACTATCAATCTATAAATTGAATAAAAAATAGTCAACCAGATTTCTCTGGCTGACCTTATAATACGAAAGGGTTGGATAACAGCAGTAAAATTCCATGCCACATTCGATTAAAAGATAGCGAGTTTCCATTGCAACTTCTTCTACACTTTTATAATATTTCCTTTTCCACCGTTTTCATTAGTTTCAGAAACAATGCAGAATGATTCATTGTTAAGCATGGAAACCTATTTTTGTTTATCAGGATGTTGTGCAATAATGCGTTTTACTAAATTCATTTCTATACGAGCTCATTTGAAAACTTTGGTGAACATACTACTGAGGAGCATATAAAAAGGCTTAGTACACTTTTAAAAACCAATGGAATTGAACAAAACTATTCTGTTAAGAAATAGGTTGACCTTTTCAAGAAGAAGATTTTTACACTGTCCAACTTTTCATGTAAAATTAGGCTTTAAGAACGAAAGGGAAAAGGCGGTAACTGTATAAATGAAACGAATTGAATCAACACAAAATGCTTTAGTAAAGCATTGGAAAAAGCTTGTAACAACTCGTAAAGAACGTGAAAAAACAGGAGAATTTATCGTAGAAGGCTTTCATTTAGTGGAAGAAGCGTTGAAAAATAAAGAGCAAATTGTTCAGATTATTGTGCGTGAAGGTGTGGAATTACCTTTATTATGGGCAATTGATAATGTCGTGATGGTGGAGGTTACGGATTCCGTTGCAAAAGAAATTGCGGAGACAGAGACTTCTCAAGGTGTCTTTGCCCATTGTAAACAACAACAGGCAACAAATGAAGATCAGGCAAATTGGCGAAAACTTTTACTTGTTGATGCAGTGCAAGATCCAGGCAATATTGGTACGATGATTCGTACAGCTGATGCAGCTGGTATTGATGCAGTCGTATTAGGAAAAGGTTGTGCAGACGCGTACAACCCGAAAACATTACGTTCAGCTCAAGGCTCCCATTTCCATATCCCGGTTGTGCGGGGTGAATTAATGGATTGGATTGAAGATTTACAAGAGCGTGATGTAAAAGTTTATGGAACTGCTTTACAAGATGCCATTGATTATACTGAGGTTGAAGGTTCGCAAAACTTTGCATTAATCGTAGGTAATGAAGGCAGTGGTATTCATCCACAGCTGCTTGATAAAACAGATCAAAATGTCATTATCCCGATTTTGGGCCAAGCCGAATCACTAAATGTTGCTGTAGCAACTGGAATACTGCTCTATCAATTTATTCGTTAATTTGAATTAAAGAAGAGAATGAAAAGAGGCTAGCGCAAGTCCTGCCCTGTTTGGGTGAAAATAACCTAAAAGGCCAAGCAGAGCAGGGTACTTGCGCATTTATTATTTATTCAATCAGTAAATCAGCTCCCAATACACCAATAATATGATCTCCATCTAATATAGGCATTGACAGTGAAATACAATTTTTCTTTGTTAAAGCAGAAATATAAACCTCTGATACATAGACTTGTCCAAGTGAAGCTTGAATAAACCAAGGACGCATTTTTGCGTTAACAAGACCAGCTGTAGGATTCGAATAAACGAATGTTCCATCCAGTCGATTAGACCATATTGCTTCTAATTGTTTGTTTGATGAAAGAATATCATCCAATACTTTCTTGTGTACTTGTGTATTCATTGTTACTAGCTGTCTTGTTTGGTTTAGTTGTGAAAGAATTTGTGTCATGTTATTGATTAAGGAGTGATCCATTTCTATTTCATGTGCGGATAAATCTTGTTGAACGATTGTTTGTAATTCTTCGGAAGTTTGAATTAATGAATGACTTATTGCTCGTATCTCTTCTACATTTATGTGCTGCTTATCTAAATCGTTTGATACGTGATAAACATTCTCTTTGTTTTCAAACGCCAATTGAGATATTTCCTGAAGCAGCTGTGCAATCTCCTGGACGCTTTCTCGTTGTCCCTCCACAGCATCAGTAGATTCGGAAACCATTTTTGTTATAGAACTTAATTTCAATTGGAATGATTTTAAATATTTCAGAATGTCATTTAATTCGTTTGAACCCTCCTGAATTTGCTTTGTTTCAGTTTCCACCATATGTGTAGATTTATTAATCTCGTTTAAGATTAAATCAATATTTTCTCGTGTTTCTTCCACTGCATTTGAGGTTTGGTTTGCTAGGTTCCCAACTTCATTCGCTACTACTGCAAATCCTTTTCCGTGTTCTCCTGCTCGAGCAGCTTCGATGGATGCATTTAAAGCTAAAATTCGCGTCTTTTGGGAAATGGATCCGATTGTATGGACGATATCAATAATTTTTCTTGAGTTATTTACTAGCTGATTCATTTGCTGTAGGAGAGTGTTGTGACTATTGCTTAAAGTTTCAAACTTTTTTTGAAGTGAATGAAAAGATTCAAAAGATATCATTAATTCTTCATTTGAAGTTTGACTGTTTGAAAGAATTTCTTGTGAAAAGGCAGAAATATGTAAGGCGGATGATTCAATTTCAGTCATTTTTTTAGAAACTTGCTGTGCATGTTCAGCAGTTTGTATACTATGCTCAAGTAAACTATTTGATTTTTCTTTACTAGAAGCAGATGTTTCCTCAAGTGCTATTGAAGCGATTTTCATTTGTTCAACTACTGCTTTAAGTTGGTCAATTGCAACTTGAATTTGTCCATTGATATTTAGAGATGCGTCTTCGAAACTTGATTCTGTTTTTATTTCTTCTCGTCTTTTTATAAAAAGCATAAAATATCCCTCCTTTTTTGATGTTACAAAATCTAACGTTAATATAATATAAAATATAACATATTAGTTAAAAATTCCATATACAAATGTTTAAAATGTACTATTTTTTACGTATATTAAAAATGTAATATTTTTAAATGAGAATGTGATTGCTGTACTTGAAACGATTTCCGTTTTGAAGTAAAATAATGAAGAATTTAGAAATACAATAATTTTAAATGCGTTATGAGTGGGAAGAGTAAATATTTATAGACCTTTTAGGGAGCATAGGCCGTAGACTGAAAGCATATGTATTGTCGTAAATATTGAAGTTCACCCCACGAGCAGCTTCCGGGATCAAGTTTATTTGTGAAAGGAAAGCCGGCTGAGTTAGCCGTTATGTTAATGAAGTGATTGCATATTTGCAATAACTAGGGTGGTACCGCGAAATTAGTCCTCGTCCCTTTTTAGGGGCGGGGTTTTTTGTTGTGAAAAGAGGTTAATTGGTTATTCGCACATAAATCTGTGAAAACCGCACATAAACCGATGAATTTCGCACTTAAACATTCCAATACCGCACATAACCCATTAGTCACATCACTACAAAGCCAAATTTTTTAAGGAGGTATATAAAAATGGAACAACAATTAAAGCAATTAGAGCAAGAAGCATTAGCTAAATTAGCAGCAGCTTCGAATTTAAAAGAATTAAATGATGTTCGTGTTGCGTATTTAGGTAAAAAAGGTCCAATTACTGATTTATTAAAAGGAATGGGGAAATTATCCCCTGAAGAGCGTCCGAAAATGGGTGCACTTGTCAACACGGTTCGTGAGAATGTAACAGCACAATTAGAAGCAAGAGCTGCTGTATTAGAAGCGCAAGCCATTCAAGAACAACTTGAAAAAGAATCAATTGATGTGACGTTGCCAGGACGTAAAATTCGCCAAGGAAATCGTCATCCTTTAACACGCGTAGTCGAAGAAATTGAAGATTTATTCGTTTCAATGGGATATCAAATTGCTGAAGGTACAGAAGTTGAAAAAGATTATTACAACTTTGAAGCACTTAACTTGCCTAAAGGGCACCCTGCTCGTGATATGCAAGATACATTCTATATTACAGAAGAAACACTTTTACGTACACATACTTCACCAGTGCAGGCACGTACGATGGAAGCGAAAAAAGGTGAACCAATTCGAATCATCTCGCCAGGTAAAGTGTTCCGCCGCGATAATGATGATGCAACACATTCACATCAATTCATGCAAATTGAAGGGTTAGTTGTTGGTGAAAACATTCGCATGAGTGATTTAAAAGGTACACTTGATGCGTTAGCGAAAAAAATGTTCGGTGCAGAACGTGAAATTCGCCTACGTCCAAGTTTCTTCCCATTCACTGAGCCATCTGTTGAAGTTGATGTTTCTTGTCATAAATGCGGCGGTTCTGGCTGTAACGTATGTAAGCAAACAGGCTGGATTGAAATTTTAGGAGCTGGAATGGTGCATCCAAATGTACTAGAAATGGCTGGATATGACTCTAAAAAAGTATCAGGATTTGCATTTGGAATCGGTGCTGAACGTATTGCAATGTTGAAATATGGAGTGGATGATATTCGTCATTTCTATACGAATGACAATCGTTTCTTATCACAATTCCACCGAACAGAAGAGTAAGGGGGCGCAAAAATGTTAGTATCATTAAATTGGTTAAAACAATATGTTGACATAGATAGCTTAACACCAGAAGAATTAGCTGAAAAAATTACACGTTCTGGTATAGAAGTAGATGCAGTAATCGATCGTTCGCAAGGGATGACAAATGTAGTTGTAGGATATGTTGTTTCAAAAGAAAAACATCCTGATGCAGATAAATTAAATATTTGCCAAGTTGAAGTTGGAGAAGGTGATGTGCGACAAATTATTTGTGGTGCACCGAATGTTGCGCAGGGTCAAAAAGTTATCGTAGCATTACCTGGAGCTCGTCTTCCAGGGGGCGTGAAAATTAAAAAAGCTAAAATGCGCGGCCAGGAATCAAACGGAATGATTTGTTCATTACAAGAGCTAGGTATAGAAGGACGTGTTGTTCCGAAGGTCTACGCTGACGGAATTTATGTACTGCCTGAAGATGCAGTGCCAGGAAGCGACGCATTGGAGCTTATCGGCTTACGTGATATTGTATTAGAACTTGGCTTAACACCAAACCGTTCCGATGCACTTTCAATGCTTGGAGTTGCTTATGAAGTGGCAGCTATTCTTTCACAGGAAGTAAAATTACCGAAAATTAACTATGAAACTTCATCTGAAAAAGCTCAAGACTACTTAAAACTCCGAGTGGAAGCTAAAGAAAATCCATTGTATGGTGCGAAAGTTGTTAAAAACGTAAAAATTGCCGAATCACCACTTTGGCTGCAGCATTATTTAATGGCTGCTGGTGTACGCCCACACAATAATGTTGTTGATATTACAAATTATATTTTAATGGAATATGGTCAACCGCTTCATGCATTCGACTATGATTCATTAAAAACAAAGGAAATTGTTGTACGTTTAGCAAACGAAGGTGAAAAAATTGTTACTTTAGACGATCAAGAACGTACATTGAATTCTCATAACCTTGTTATTACTAATGGCATCGAGCCAGTTGCAATTGCAGGGGTAATGGGTGGTGCAAACTCTGAAGTGACAGATTCTACGACAACAGTTGTAATTGAAGCTGCTTATTTTGATGGCCTTTCAGTTCGTCGTACATCAAAAGAATTAGGGCTTCGTTCTGATTCATCAGCTCGTTTTGAAAAAGGAGTAGATCCAAATCGTGTCCTTCTAGCTGCTGAACGTGCTGCTCAAATGTTAGAAGAACTTGCTAGTGGAGAAGTGTTAGATGGAACAGTGTTAATTGATGAATTAGACAAGACACCTGCAAGAGTCGTTGTATCTCCTGATTTTATTAATACTCGACTAGGGATGAAAATATCGTTAGAGGAAATGTTGTCAATTTTAAATCGTTTAAAATTCGACGTAGAAGCAGCAAATGGCTTACTAATTATCGATGTACCAACTCGTCGTCAAGATATTAAAATTGAAGAAGATATTGTAGAAGAAATCGCTCGTTTGTACGGCTATGATGAAATACCAATGACGCTTCCAAGTGGAGGGGAACAAGTTGGTGGTTTAACACCTTACCAAGCGAAACGACGCGTTGTTCGTAATTTATTAGAAGGTTCTGGCCTATATCAAGCAATTACTTATTCATTGACTTCTGATGAGTTAGCACAAAAATATGCTTTAAAAGCAGAAGATACAACAAGATTATTAATGCCAATGAGTGAAGATCGTTCTACATTACGTCAAAGCTTAATTCCTCATTTAGTGGAAGCAGCAAGCTATAATGTAGCTCGTAAAGAGGAATCTGTTGCATTATATGAAATCGGGTCTGTTTTCTTGGGTCAAACAGAAGAAAAACTTCCTTATGAAGAAGAGCATATTGCCCTTATTGTAACTGGAAAATGGGTAGACAATGCATGGTTGGGTGAAAAAGTAAATGCAGATTTCTTCGTTGCAAAAGGAATCGTAGAAGCTTTATTCGAAAAACTCGGCTTATCAGAACGAATTTCGTATGAAAAAGCGGTTGTTGAAGGTTTGCATCCTGGTCAAACGGCAAATATTTTGCTTGATGGAGAGAAAGTCGGAATAATTGGTGGTCTACATCCAGTAGAGCGCAAAAAGTATGACTTAAAAGAAGCGTTTGTAGCTGAATTAAACTTACAAGCGATTATTACAGCGTCTGTAGAAGAGTTAGTGTATAAACCAGTTCCTCGTTTCCCAGCGATGACTCGTGATATCGCATTAGAGCTTGATCGTTCAAAACCAGCTGGAGAAATTGTTGAAATAATTCGTAAAGCGGGAACAAAACTTTTAAAAGAAGTAAAAGTTTTCGATGTATATGAAGGTGACAAAATGACAGCTGGCAAAAAATCAGTAGCCTTCTCTTTAACATACTTCGATCCAGAGCGTACGTTAACAGATGAAGAAGTAGTAAATGCTCATGAAAAAGTGCTAAAAGCATTGGCTGAGGCTGGAGCGGAAGTACGATAATTTAATACAAATTAGATGGTGGTGAAAGGCTATTTACTTTTCACCACCTTTTTTATTGTTACTTATAAGAAGATAAGAAGAAAAAGTTTTATGAGGTATATAAAACTACTTTTGTTAAATTTTTGATAAAATATTTTTAAAAAGTGTGCTAAAATTTTATTATAAGAGTGAAAATATAACATTAAAGGAAATTAACAAAGTATGTTAAGTTTTAAAAAAGCAACAAAAAGTAAGATACTAATTGTTATTACTTTTCTTATTATCATTACTATTTTCCGTTTAATATGGATGAACTTCTTATCAACGCTTAATTATACTGAAAGCCCAAGTATAAATAATGGTGTTTTAGATTTACGTGGATGGGAGTTTTCAGATAAAAAGACGCTCCCGTTAAATGGAGAATGGGAGTTTTACCCATCTACTTTAATCAATCCTGATGAATCTCTACAATCGGTCGAGGGAGATAAAACGTATATACAAGTTCCAAGTAAGTGGAATGATGTTTTTATTAATGATCAGGATCATTCTTTTCACTACGGTACATATTGATTGCGAATACTGCTTGATGATGAAAGTCCCCATACATTTGGTTTAAAGATTTCAGAAATTAATACTGCCTCTGCAATATATGTGAATGGAAAATTAGTAGGGGGAGCTGGACTACCATCATCAAATTCCGACTTACATGAAAATAATAAAATTCCATATTCTGTTTCATTTGGACCTAAAGAAAATGAAGTTGACATACTAATACATGTATCTAGTAAGTTTAATGAGGGGGGAATTATAAAACCCTTACGCTTTGGAACAATAGAAGCAATTACTTATCGAAATAACCTTTCCATTGGAATGCAGCTATTATTTTGTGCAGTCTTAATAATACACGGTGTTTATGCGTTAATCTTATATGTTATTGGCGCTAATCCAAATAAAGGATTGTTATACTTTTCCTTAATATTATTCTCTGCTCTTATTACTGTTCTGGGAGCAGATGATAAATTACTGTATAGAGTATTTGAAATCAACTATGTATGGGGGGCAAAATTAACTTTTCTCTCATATATTGGTGTTGCAGCATTTATTCCACACTTGATTAAGAATTTATTCCCTATTGAAGGTTATTTAAAAATTCTAAGATGGTACTCGTTATATTGTGCTCTTTATGCTATCTTCATTCTACTAGCACCTTTGGAATATGCTTTACATACAATTACCATACTCGGTACAGTCCTTTTATTATCAATCATTGTTTCGGTGATTTTGCTTAAAAATACAAATAAGGAGATAGAAGAAAGTATCTATCTTTTAATTAGTTGTTTAAGTATTGGAGTAAACATTGTTTGGGTAATAATACACGGTCGTTTGTCGCTAGAATATATACATTATCCTTTTGATCTTATTTTCGCAATACTAGCTTTTGCAGCACTTTGGTTTAAACGCTTTTTCCTCGTTACATCAAAGGCGGAACAGCTTGCTGAAAAATTAAAGCTCGAAAACACGCGCAAGGATGACTTTTTAGTTAATACCTCTCATGAATTGAGAAATCCATTGCACGGTATAATCAATATTATTCAATCAATTTTAGATGACCGAAAAACCCCGCCTAGTGAAGAGCATAAAAAACGCTTAGGAATTATAATGAAAGTCAGCAAGCGTATGTCCTTAATGTTAAATGACTTGCTGGATGTCACTAGATTATGAGAAAAAACGATTCAGTTACAACTAGGGAGAGTACAGTTACATTCTGTTGTAGCTGGTGTTGTGGATATGATAAAACTTATGCTGGATGGGAAACCAATCCGTCTGCAAGTTTGTATTCCTGATACATTTCCTGCTGTTTTAGCAGATGAAAACAGAATTATTCAAGTCTTATTTAATTTAGTTCATAATGCAGTGAAATTTACTGATGAAGGAACAGTCACAATTCATGTGTATATTGAGAATAAAAAAGCTTATATTGTTGTTGAAGATACTGGAATAGGAATTGAAAAAGAGGCATTGCAAACTATTTTCCATCCCTATGAACAAGCTTCTATTAATTCATCAAGTGAACGTGGTGGATTCGGACTTGGACTTAGCATTTGTAAGCAATTAGTAGAATTGCATAACGGAACATTAACAGTTGAATCAACTCCAGGTAAAGGCTCTGCTTTTACATTTACACTTCCTCTATTCGAAGTTAGTGAAGTTGAAGAGGAAAATTATATAATTAATCTGCTGAAAGAATCAATCAATACTATTGCTGCAACAACTGAGCTTTCAACACAGATTGAAACGCGAAACGACTATAATGTTAATCAAGAATTGAAACCAAAAATTTTAGCAGTAGATGACGACAATATTAACTTAAACATATTGATTTCCCTTCTTGGAGAGGAATATGAAGTGACCGCTGTTAGCAGTGCAAAACAAGCTCTTGAAAAACTCAAAGTGGAACAATATGATCTTGTTATCTCAGATGTGATGATGCCGCATGTTTCAGGCTTTGAGCTAACGCGTATTATCCGCAAACAATTTACTCTTTCGGAGCTACCTATTCTGCTACTGACTGCTCGAACTCGGTCTGAGGATATGTTGACCGGCTTCCATGCAGGCGCAAATGATTACGTAACGAAACCTATCGATTCATGGGAATTAAAGGTGAGAGTGCAAGTACTCATAAAACTAAAACAATCCATTGAGGAACGTGTAAGAATGGAAGGTGCTTGGCTGCAATCACAAATCAAACCACATTTTTTATTTAATGTGTTAAATTCAATTTCTGCACTTGGAACGATAGATACAAATAAAATGCAGGAGCTCCTTGAAGAATTTAGTAATTATTTACGTTTCAGCATTGATTTTAATAATGCAGCACCACTTGTTTCTCTTGAAAGTGAACTTTCTCTTGTTCGTTCCTATTTATATATAGAGAGTGTACGTTTTGGTGATCGCTTAAGAGTTCGATGGGAGATTGATGATTCAATTGAAATTCAGGTACCTCCGTTGTCAATTCAACCACTTGTAGAAAATGCGGTAATACATGGTATTTTAGATCGCGAAGATGGGGGAGAAGTTTGCATTCGGGTTCGCAGGCAGTTAGATTGTATTGAAATTTCGATAATTGACGATGGCAAAGGTATGACTGAGGCTGAATTTGAGCAGCTCTTCATGAATAAAAGTGACTCGAAAGTTAGAAAAAGTATTGGGTTGAAAAATATCGACCGCCGCTTAAAACAGCTATTTGGTAAAGGGCTGCAAATCGTTAGTTCATATAATAAAGGGACAACTATTACTTTCTATATTCCAATTAAGAAAGAGATAGGGGAAATAACCTTCCCTTAATGCTAATTTGTACTAACATAAAATGAGCCAACCACAATATGTGATTGGCTCATTTCCTTTTAAGAGTTTCTTAATTTAGTTACAAACATAATTGAAAATGCTGAAAGCAGCAATAATAACCCAATTACTAACAAGGAGTACATGTTTGTTGCAGTTTTTGGCAATTCATAGTTTGTATCACTGTTAGAATTATTTGAGTTTCCAGCAGCGACTTCTCCATTGGAATTACCTGAATTATTATTGCCGTTAATGTTGCCATTAGGTTTTCCAGGGTTCTTTCCACCATTGTTGCCATTAGTGTCCCCGGAGCTACCGCCGCCATTATTGCCGTTAGGTTTTTCAGGATTATTACCGTTATTGTTGTTGCCGTCAGATCCTCCAGGATTACTGCCGCCATTGTTGTTGCCGTCGGTATCTCCAGGGTTATTACCGCCGTTGTTGTCGCCATCAGAGTCCCCAGGGTTATTACCGCCGCCGTTGTTGCCGTCAGAGTCCCCAGGATTATTGCCGCCATTGTTGCCGCCGTTGCCTCCTCCTGAGTTGCCTCCGCCACCGCCGCCAGATCGAATCACTTCATTTTCAAAAGTGACTTTTACTGTTTCTTTTTGATCATTTTCAATAATAAAATTAAGCGGGTCCTTACTTAGGCGATATCCGGATGGTGATTTTGTTTCAATGAATTGGTAGTTTCCTGGTTGTAAAGCAGGGATTATGATTTTGCCTTCATTGTTTGTCGTTAAGTCTTTAGAAATTACATTGCCATATTCATCTAGTAAATCAAAAACTGCCCCTGCTAAAGTTACAGAGTGATCACCTTTTTTAACCTTTGTTAATTCTACGGCATCGATATGTTTTTTATTTACGTGACTAACTTTTACGATTTCAGTTTGAATTTCGGTAATAGTGAATGGAATCGGTGTTGCATCCAATTCATAACCAAGGGGAGCAACTGTTTCGATTAACTGATATTCACCAGGCTGTAAATTTGGTATAGCTAATCTTCCATTAGCATCCGTTTTAAGATCCGTCAAACCGATATCCACATATTCTGTTCCGTTGTATCGTAAAAGCTTGAATGTTGCATCTGCCAAAGTAATTGACTCATCATCAGCATCAAGCTTTGTCAGTTCAACTGCTTGATGCAATTTTTTATTTGTAACCGTTACAGAAACTTGTGGTTCATCGATTGTCACTTTTTCTTCCCCTTGAATTTCGATAAAGTAGCCTTCAGGGGCAGCAGTTTCCTTCAAAATATAGTCATCATATAATAGACCATCAAAGATTGCTTGTCCTTTTTCGTCTGTTGTAACGGTTTTTATTGGTATTTTTCCTTCGCTATCATAAAGTGTGAATTTTGCACCAGGCAGTAGCTTTTCAGTGTTGTCGGCATCTACTTTTGTTACAACAAGTTGGCCTGTTTCACCAGAACCACTGCCGCCGCCTCCAGAAAGTCTAACAACGATGGACTTACTAGTTTCTGTGACTTCAGTTGTTAAACCAGCTCCATTAAGCTTCACTTTATTTGATACAGTAGCGCCATGTTGTGCATTAATATAAGTTTGGTATTCTAACATATAAGCTGTTTCGATTGTATTATTGAAGCTTAGTTTGAAGGTTGGTTTGCCCTCATCATTTTCAGTAAACTCAAGTGTATAGGCATTACTATCTAGCACGTCGCCTTTAGATATCGTACCGTCTTGGTTAACCTCTGTTTTATATACAACAAAAGAATCCTCTACTAGTATTAAATTTTCACTTGGCGTATCAGAAATTGTTGCATCTGCGATAGTAGATTGACCACGGTTAATGTAAACGGTCCAATCAATTACCTTGCCATCCTGCAAACCATCCTTGTTGACATATTCTCCACCATGCTTCACTGCAACACCTGCATTCAAATCTGTTAGCTTTTGCGTGTCATCATATAATGTAGCAGTGTTGTCATACTTTTCAACGATTAATTGATTGTCTAAAGTAGTTTTATAGGTAATAATATATCCACTATTGATAGATTGGTTAAAGGCAAGTTTAAACCCTAGAGTTTCACCATTTTCAATAGTGTCGACAGTAAATTGGTCTTCAGAAAGTTTTGCACCCTTACTAAATTCATTTTTGCCACCAAGAGGCTCTGCATGGAATACCTCAATAGAACCATCTACTAATTTTTGCCCTTGTAAAATATAGTCTTCAATAATGGCTTTTGAAATTGATTTTAAATTATAGTTTATGCCAATTTCCCAAGTAATTTCTTTTGTAATTGGGTTGTAGCTTCCGTTTTTGTAGCCATTATTAGTAGTATATTCATCAGGTTTAAACTCAGCAGTAGTAGTTTTTTCTTTTGGTGCTCCTTCTTCTATCCAGTGAATTTCCGCATTATTAGTGAAATTCGGTTTTGAATCATCTTCTTTCCAATCATTGTTGAATTTTGTAGTGTATGTGATAATTAGTTTTTCTTCAACTGGATTTAGGAATTTAACGGTAAATCCTTTTTCTTGAAGTACAAGTTCATAATCAGTGTTCTTTGTTAAAACCTCTTGATTTGCCTTTGTAATCTTAAAAGAATCTTCCACAAGTTCGAGCCCACCGTTAACAAATGAATCAGTTAACACAAGGTCTTCCATTTTAAAGGAGTTTCCGTTTAGTTCAATCTTCCAATCTACCGTTTTCTCTTTATAGTTAGGGTTTTGCGAATTTTTAATTAAAACAACTTGTTGTACATATCTTGTAGCTGTTTTTTCTGTTTCTACTGACTTCACCTTATTTTCGGCATTCCCACTATTGAAGATTGGTTCAATTGGGTTTGTACTATATTCAATTTTGTAAGCAGACGATATTTCTTTATTGAATTTTACTGTAAAACCATGTGAACCATCTATAGTTTTATCTGCTAAGGTGTATTCCGAGGAATCCACTAGTTCGCTTTTAGATTCCTTTCCATCAGCATCTAATGTAACTTTATAAATTTTAAAAGTATCTTTTATAAGCTGATGTCCAGCAGGTAAGAAGTCCTCTAAGACAGCGTTATCCTTTGAAATTGTTTTTTCATTATAATTATATTTTATCTGACAATCTATCTCTTGCTTTGAAGAATTGTAGTCATAAGTTCTTTTTCTAGATGTACACCACGTCGTACAGAAACAGTACTAGTCGCTTCGGCATTACTGATATTATCTCCACTTAATGTAGCAGTGTTGCTATAAGTTGTTTTATCTACATCAGTAATATTTGTTGTGTAGGCAATACGATAAGCTGCATTAATTTCATCAGATACAAAGTGAATTTCAAAATCTTTCCCATCTTCAGTCTTCACAATGTTATAAAGACTTGAATCTAGTTCTCCACTTATTTCAGCAGTACCATCTAACTGCATTTCTAATGAGTAAATTTTAATTGATCCGCTCACCAATTCCTGTCCCTCTTCAATTGGATCTTTAACCACAGCTTTAGCTATAGTGTCTAGATGTTTGTTGACATCAACAGTCCAGTCAATTGATGATGCATTATAATTTGTATTAGGTTTCCCTGATTTTTCAATAGTTTTTCCCGGTTTTTCTTTAAAAATTATTGGTATTTCAAGTTCCCCTGATTGAATTGGGAATTTAATGACTTGATGAGTACTGCCAGTAATAGTCGTTTCACTGAAAATACTCCAAACTTCAAATGTTCCACTTATATTTGAGTGTGTTTCTACATTGCCGTTAAAGATAAAAGTAACTTTCCCATCTTTTGTAACAACAAAAGTACCTACAGTTCCGAAGCCTGCAACTAAATCTCCATCAAACTCATTGTAAAGTTCAAATTGTTCTGGTAGTTGGAACTCAAAAATATCCCCATCTTTATAATTGTGCCCATTTTCCAGTTTCCACTCGTATTTGATAATTACTTCTGAGCCTAGCAATGGTTGGTTGGTAGGATTCTTATCAGCATCTATTAATTCTCCCTCTGTTGTCTCTAAAGTAACGTTCGTTATTATAGTTGCTGAATCACCTGTTGTTGGAGGAATAATGACTTCAACAGTATCTCCTGTGGTGTTCTTTGTATCCATTTCCTCTTGAACAGAATGATCCTCAGTAACAGGTTCCTCTGAAGGTATATTCTCTTCCGCACTGGCAGATAGAGGAATCCCTAAACTAAAAAAAATGCTATTAATCACTAAAACTAGGACTAAGCATAAAGAACTGATTTTTTTCATTCTACATTTATTACCTCCTATTTGATTAATTTTTTACCAGATATCCTTTGTGTTTCCCATCCCTCAACTTTCTACATTATTTAGATGAATGCATTGATAAGTTTTTGAAACTAGTAATGAATTACATATTTTTGCAGTTCATCCTAAATCATTATTGAAGAAAGTTCTCTACACTTTCTCCACAAAAGTTGTAAAACTCGGAGAATTTAAAATAATTGAATTTTTGGCAGTAGAATATTATGATAATCAAAGAATTTTGTGTTAAAATATGTAAATCTATGATAAAAATAGTAATAAATAAGTGACTTTTTCCTAATCTTTTTCTATAGTTTTTTAAAATAATTCTACTAATAGGAATTTAGAGGTGGTCTTTTGCTTAAAATAATTCAATATACATTACTTATTGCAGGGGTTGTTTTTGTCAGCTTATTTTTTGCCCAGTACTCGCAAACTATGGAAAAGCAAGATGCAGCACTAGAAGAAGCAGTTGAAAAGGTCAGTAAAAGCGAGGTTTCTTTTGCAAAAGAAAAAGAAAAAGAAGAAGAAACAGAATCAGAGATCAAGAATTTTACGGCCGCAATGAATGAAGCCTTTGCTACACTTGAAATTCCAAAATTAAATAGGACTCTTCCAGTCGTTGAAGGAACAGATGCTGACTCATTGGATAGAGGGGTCGGCCATTTAACCAAGTCTGTTTTTCCAGGGCAAGGGGAACAGATTGTCTTATCTGGGCATCGTGATACGGTTTTTAGAGATTTTAACAAGATAGAAATAGGAGATCTTTTCATTGTAAATATGCCTTATGGAACATTCACTTATCAGATTAAAGATACGGAAATTGTCAATGAGGATGATACGACCGTTATAAGGAAAATGGGCGAAGAAGTTCTTGTTGTAACAACCTGCTATCCATTTGATTTCCTAGGCAGTGCCACGCAGCGTTTTATTATTTATGCTTACCCGTATGACAAAGAAGTTTCATAAAATTATTCCATAAAGTTAACAGAACAATTAAATGCAGGAGAAGGCGGTAGAATAGTTTGAGAGCACTTGTTATTGATGATGAAGAATTAGCGATTTATCATTTAGTTAATTTACTAAAAAGATTCTCTTTCATAACAGATATTGTGACATTTCATGTTAGTGTTGAAGCATTGGACTATTTAAAATTACATCAGGTGGAGATTGCCTTTATTGATATAGAAATGCCTGAAATGAATGGAATAAAATTAGCAGAAGAAATTCAAAAATTAAATCCAGCATGCAAAATAATTTTTACTACTGCTTATGACCAATATACGGTTAAGGCATTTGAGCTGCAAGCAACAGATTATTTAGTAAAGCCCGTAACATATAAAAGACTGCAAATTACAATAGAAAGGGCATCTAAAAAAATAAAGAAAATAAAACCTAGGCTTTGTCTTTTAGGTGATTTAAAAATACTTGTTCAATCAGAAGCAGCGATTGTTTTTGATAAGTGGAGAACACAGAAAGTGAAGGATGTATTCCTTTTCTTATTGCATGAACGAAACAAAAATATTCATAGGGACACCTTGATAGAATTATTTTGGCAAGAGAAGGAAATCAGTAAATCGATTGCTAGTCTGCATAGGATGGTCTATTATCTCAGAAAAATGTTGGAGTCACACCAGTCTATTTTAAACAATGCAATTGAAATCATAAGAACAGATATTGGCTACCAGCTAAAGGTGAAAAATATCGAAGTTGATGTGGAGTTGTTTGAAAAGAAAGTAAAAGAATTATCGGATATACGAAAAGTAGATGCAACAAATTATAAACAAATTGAAGTATTAGTATCATTATATAGCGGGAATTATTTGGATAACGCTGATTATTGGTGGATTGAAGGGGAGAGAAATAAATACCGGGAAATATGGATTTACTATTCCAGTCTATTATTAGATTACTATTATAATGAAGAAATGTACCAGGAAGTAATTACATTGGCAAACCGTATTCAAAAATTAGATCCACTAGAAGAAATGTCATACCGAATGTTAATTCAGCTTTATAAAGAAACTGGGAATAAGCAAGGAGAAAAGTTTCAAAAATCGATGCTTGAACAAATTTTCCGTTGATGGGAAATAAAGGTTCCCTATATACCTAATGATATGTTGAAAATATTACAAAACGAAATATTTTTTGTAACATTCAGAAGTATATGGGGTTTACACTACGGTTTTATTTCTTTTTAAGATTGGTAATTAAATAGGAATATACGAGGTTATACCCTATGCTTTTAAAGTGGTTTTACCTCGTTTTTTGTGAACAATGAAGTTTATTCGCCCATAGTATTTCTAGGTCTAGCTAGTCCTATTATTGCTCCCAGGACGCCCAAAATTGTATGTATAAGGCCGAATGTATAAAAATTAAAGAAAATTTTATGTGTATATTCATTTAATAATGGTAAATTTGGATCAGTAGTGATCTCTCCTAAGGTTGAAAGAACATTCTGTTGGAAATCGATTGAAAAATAAACGAAAACGCCGATAAGTAGAACTCCTCCAACAATTGAAACTGCCCTTAGCATGTGGTCACGGGAATTTCTAGATAATGTAAGAAAATATCGAAATGTCGTAAACAAACTTAGTATTAAAAAAGGCATTACAAATACAACGCCAATAAAACCGAAGTTTCCTGAGTTATCTTGAGGCTTCATGGTAAACAATTGTCCTATGAGTAAAAAGCCCAGCAACGAGATTCCTAAACTAATCAACCAGCTTAGTCTTAGCAAACTAATCATCCTTTCTATAAAAATACTATACATTGAAATAATGAATTTGTGTGGGAAATGTTAAAAAAATAGGGGTATTAAAGGTTAAGCAGGTTTATAAATAAGTTTCTTCTATATTAATTGAAAGTTTAAGAATTAAGCGGTCAGTTTTAATGGCAATTTTCTATAAAATGCTGTTACCATATAGTTGTAAAGAAAAATTTTTAGAAAAAAGGGGAATTGGTTATGCTTCAAAAAGATGAAACAGTGCTGGTGCTCATTGATATTCAAGGAAAATTAGCAGAAATTGTAGACAATAGTGAATTTGTCATTGAAAATATTGCAAAGATGACACAAGGGGTGCAACTTTTAGGTTTACCTATTCTTTGGCTAGAACAATATCCAAAAGGTTTGGGGAAAACTGTTGAAGCGATTGCTCAGCATTTAACAGACCAACAGCCGATTGAGAAAATCACTTATAGTGCTTACGACACACCTGAATTTGTTGAAAAACTAGAAGCAACTGGACGTAAAAAAGTGCTTCTTGCAGGTATTGAAACACATATTTGCGTATATCAAACTGCAGCGCATCTGTTGCAAAATGGCTATGAAGTAGAAGTTTTAGCGGATTGTGTTTCATCTCGCACAGCAAAAAACAACGAAATTGGTCTTCAGAAAATTACTCAAATTGGTGCTAAAGTGACAAGTGTTGAAATGGCGTTATTTGAAATGCTTCAAATCGCAAAAGGAGATACATTTAAAGCGATTAGTAAACTAGTTAAATAAAAAATATAATATTAAAACCATACTATCATTGGGCTTTTCAATGGGGAGTATGGTTTTTTTATGTAAGAAATTTTTATAAAATGAGAGATTTTAGCATAAAAATTAAAATAACTATTTAAAAGGGGGGATTTAGTGTTAGCAACATGGACGTGGATTGTAACAATTGTTTTAAGTTTATTCTTTATTGGCATGTCTTTAAGATTCAGAAAAAAGTCGAACGAAAGCTTTTTGCAATTTGCAATAGCTGGTGGAACACTTCCGTTTTTCTTAATTTTATTTACAGATATTGCAACGATAATGGGGGTAGGGAATTTTGTAGGCCATTCTTCCAAAGGTTTTGAAATTGGAATTGCCAATATTCCTTTTATCATCGGTGAACAAGGTGCAAAAATACTTTTTGCCCTCCTCTTTGCAGGGTTTGCTGCACGCTTTACGTATAAAAGTATTGCAGAGCTATTAAATGACTTAATATTAAGAGATAAAGTATCGAGAGCACTTGTTGGTATTTTAACTTCTGCTATTATGATTGCGTGGATTGGTGGGCAAGCAAAAGGGATGGGGCAACTATTTTCCGTATTTACAGGGGCCGATCCTTTGCCGCTTATCTTTTTCTTCTCTGCGGTATTTATTATTTATACAACAATAGGCGGTATGTATTCGGTGGTTTGGACTGATTTTATACAAGGTGTATTTTTACTAGGACTTGCAGTTTGGTTTTATATAAAAGTTTATGCAAAAATCGATTTTAGTTACACGAAGTTAAAATCAATGCTTGTTGATGTAGGTGCAGCTTCTTTGACAGAACTCAACATTTCCGGTTGGGAAGTATTAACACTATTTGTGACAGGCTGTTTTGGGGTTTTAGCAGCTCAAGTATATTGGCAACGGTGTTTTGCAGCAGTTAATCCGAAAGCGGCTAGCCGAGCGATGTTATATAGTGGCATTGTTGCAATTATATTTACTATATTAGCTTCTGTATCAGGAATGATTGTAAAAGCGTTGAATCCTAATGTTGAATCAGGCAATGCAATTTCGTGGTTAATTTTAAATGAAATGACCCAATTGGTTGCATTACTATTCTTTATCTTAATTTTCCTCGCGGCCATTTCGAGCGCCTCCTCTCAATTACACTCAGCTGCTATAGTTATTGTAAACGATCTAATTATTCCATTTTCAAAGGAAGTCAAGGATAAATCATTGATTTCTATATCGAGATGGTTAGTTGTAATTGTAGGGATATTTTCAATTACTGCTGCCGTTTATTCAGAATCCATTATTAGTTTATTTTCTTTTGCCTACACAATGACTGGTGGGGGAGTAGTACCCGTACTGATTGTTGGTTTGTTATGGAAAGCTAGAAGATCAGAGCGTTTTGAGATGGGTTTCCATAATAGTAAAGTATCCGTTTGGGGTGGTCGAATCGGTTTGCTTTCGGGTGCTATTATTTCTGTTGTATTTGGAATTCTATGGGGAGTTTTAATATCAACTATTCTAACAATTATTGTTTCATTAATACTTCCAAATAAAACAGATTCAAATAGAACGATAGAAATTAAACATGCATAAGATGAAGTAGTTATTTATTTTACCTATTGATGGAGGATAAAACCTTGAAACAAAAAGTCGTCGTCATCGGCGCAGGGATTATTGGAACTTCAGTAGCATATTTTTTATCAAAAAAGAATGTCAATATCGTCCTTGTTGACGCTAAAGATATTGCTTCAGGTACTTCAGGTGCTTGCGATAAAGCCATTATGCTGCAGTCAAAAAAGTGGGGTCCTGCACTTGAGTTAGCTATACAAAGTGCAACACTATATAAAGATCTAGAACAAGAGCTCCAGCAGGATTTAGAATACCGTCAAGGTGGCGGACTGATATTAATCGATAATGAACAAGATCTTAAAGTATTACAGCAAACGGTGGAGAAGCAAAATTCTATCGGTTTAAATGTCAAAATACTAACAGGTGATGAAGTAAGAAAAAAGAATCCGTATCTTTCCGAGAAAATTATAGCTGCTTCATGGTGTGAAGAAGATGCGGAAATTAACCCGATGCTTACAGCCTTTGCTTTTGCAAAGGCAGCTCATAAAAATAAAGCAATACTTCGATTAAATTGTGAAGTACTTGATCTTGTTACAGAGAATAACAGAATATTAGGTGTTCAAACAACCCATGGGAAAATCTATGCTGATAGTGTTGTAATTTGTAGTGGTGTTTGGACAAATCAAATTTTAAAAACGGTTCAACTTGAAGTCCCAATCATCCCACGAAAAGGCATTATTCTAGTAACAGAGAAACTACCAAAAATCATTGATTGCAACATATTAAGTGGTTCGTATATAGTGTCTAAATTACAGAAAGAACAAAATTCTATCCCTTATGGAATCGGGCTTGCGATTAGTCAAACTAAAAGCGGTACGTTGCTAATAGGTGGTTCGAGAGAGTTTGTCGGATTTGATGAGTCTATTAAAACTAAAATTATTCGTGATATTGCAAAGCAGGCGATACACGCATTTCCGTGTTTAGATAATATACATTTAATCCGTTCATTTGCCGGTTTTCGACCATATACCCCAGACAATATGCCGATACTTGGAGAAATCCCTTCAGTTCAAGGCTTGTATATTGCTGCGGGACATGAAGGAGATGGGGTGGCTTTAGCACCTATTACAGGGAAGTTAATGTCGGAATTAATCACTAATCAAAAAATTGAATTTGATTTATCGCCATTTAGTATTGAAAGGTTTTTAGAGAGTACTATTTCTTAAAGATATCTCATAATGCGAGGAGTTTCGTATGGAGAATCAAAATCATGAAAAAGAAATTTCGTTTACTTTTAATGGCAAGCGAATAAAGGGAATTGAAGGGCAGCCTATTGCGGCAGCTTTAATGGCAAATGGAATTCGAGCTATTCGAACATGTACAGTAACCGGAGAACCTAGAGGGATTTACTGTGGTATTGGACATTGTTATGAATGCAGAGCAACCGTTAATCAAAAGCGAAATATCCGTACATGTCTAAAGTGTTTAGAAGAGAATATGGACATTAAAAGTGAATGAGAAATTGACATAGGAGCTTTATCTAAATGAAAGTTGATGTGGCCATTGTTGGTGCCGGACCTGCTGGACTTATAGCCTCAATCGAGCTCGCAAAAAATGGCATGAAAGTAGTTGTAATTGATGAATATTACCGCTCGGGCGGACGGCTATTGGGACAGTTGTACGAAGATACAAAATCAGAGAAAAAACGGATGTGGGATGGAAAAGAAATTGCAAATCATTTGATGGACGAAGCGTTATCTCTAGGTGTACAAATCCTTTGTAAAACAACTGTGTGGAAAATTGAGTCAAATTGTCTTTTTATATCAAATAGTGAAATAAAAGAAATTCATTCAAAGGCTATCATCTTAGCAACAGGAGCAATAGAAAAAGCACTTCCTATACCAGGCTGGCAAAAGGTAGGAGTCATAGCAGTTGGAGCAGCGCAAACTTTTACAAATTTACATCGTGTAAAAATCGGTAATCGTGTTCTTTTTGTTGGTATTGATCCTCTTTCAATTTCGGTTGCAATGGAAATGAAAAAAGCGGGTATTCATGTAGTTGGAATGATGCTGCCAGCGCCTTCATTAATGACAGGTGAAAAAAGCAATCCACAAGACGTACTAGAACAATTACTGATGGTTGCTCATATGGCACCTAATTACTTTTTTCGTATAGCTGGAAAACTAGTTAAAGGGAAAATCAAAAAATTGATTGTAAACTTATTAAAATTTAATTTAATTCAAATCATGGGAATACCTCTTTATTTCAGAAAAGCGGTTACACAAATAAATGGTCAAAGGGAAGTAGAAAGTGTAAGTGTTAGTAATCTATCGACCAATGGCGAACTTTCTCGTATAGAAACAAAGCTTGAAGTAGATACAGTTTGTTTATCTGGAGGTCTATTACCTTTAGTTGATCTTTCACAAGTAGCTAATTGTATACTTGTTGATATACCAGAATTAGGTGGCATCGTGCCATTACATAATAAATATTTAAAAACATCTGTTGAAGGAATTTATGTAGCCGGAAATATTACAGGAATTGAAGGAGCAAAGGTTGCGATGGCTCAAGGTAAACTCGCGGCGTTTAGTTTGTTGCACGATTTTAAAATAGTAAGTGAACAACAATTACAAATGGCATTTAATGAAGTCGATATTGCTAGAAAATCTTCTCCAATTTCATTTCTTCCAAATATAAAAATAGGAAGAAAGATTATGGAAGAGAAATGGAAAGCTTATTCCATCCCGATAGGAGAAAAATGAATTGGAAAAAACATGTATTTGTCGATGTGAAGGTGTTTTTCTGGAAGAAATTCTTCAAGCAATTGATGAGGGAGCAACAAGCTTTCAAGGAATAAAAAAAAGAAATCGTATTGGAATGGGGCATTGTCAAGGAAGAACGTGTCAGCCGATTGTAAGAGATATTTTAAGAAAAAAGGTAGGAGCCAATTCATTATTCGAATTACAAAAAGCGCAAGCACCTGTAAGACCTGTTCCATTGGGGAAATTATAATTATAGAGAGTGTTAGTTAAGAAACTTCTCCTTCTTTCATGTAGTTTTCCATTGTATTTCTCGTATTAGTAACAAATTAATATAAAATCTTATGTTAGGGGCTGTACCAACAGTAAATGATAATTCACTGTTGGTCAGCCTTTTATAATTTTATAAAGAGTAATATTCAGAATAATTAAAAATATGATAACTATAAAAATTAATTAACGACATATATTTTTTGAAATGTTCATACCATTGAAATGTGTACAATTTTTAACATTGTATCCAAACCGCTCATTGAATATGAAGTTGATGCATATACGGTGAAATTATTGGTTTCTTTTTTACTTAGAATATCTAGCGAAAGCCATCCAGTCACCGAGGCAGCGCTGCTTTTCCTCGAAGGCAATAAGCGCTCCATTGTTTTAGAAATAGCTAAAGGGCTGAGCAAGGCGTTAGCGTTTTTCATATGGTGATTGCTTTAAACAACCACTTTATTGTAATCGCTTACTAATTTGAAGAAAGAGGGCTTGCCGCAATGAATAGATTACTAAATTTAGAGAGTATAGAGCTGCAAAATGTTAATGCTAAGGGAGGATGAAAGAGTTGCCAGAAAAAAAATACCCTTTAGAAGGAGTTAAAGTTCTTGAAATGGGCTCATTAATTGCTGGGCCCTTTTCTACTAGAATATTAGCTGACTTTGGAGCAGAAGTAATAAAAATTGAACTGCCAAAAAAGGGGGACCAAATAAGAAATTGGCGAGTTCTGCATGAGGGGACTTCTCTCTGGTGGTATGTTCAGTCAAGAAATAAGAAAACGATTTCTCTAGATTGTCGTACTGAAGAAGGAATGGAAATTACAAAGAAATTATTAAAGGATTGTGATGTTTTAGTAGAAAATTTCCGTCCTGGAACTATAGCAAAATGGGGGCTAACTCCTGAGAGGTTAAAAGAAATTAATCCTAAACTCATAACTTGCCATATTTCTGGTTATGGACAAGATGGCCCGTATAAAGACCGTGCAGGATTTGGTGCAATTGGTGAAGCGATGGGAGGTTTAAGATATTTAACAGGCTATCCAGATCTTCCTCCAACAAGAGTAGGAATTAGTATTGGAGATTCCGTAGCATCTCTTTATTCAGTCATTGGGGTATTAATGGCTTTATATCATCGTGATGTAAATAATGGTGAAGGTCAAAGTATTGATGTTTCACTATTCGAATCTATATTCAGTTTAATGGAAAGTTTATTGCCTGAGTATGATGCAGCTGGAGTAAAGAGAGAAAGGACAGGCTCCTCTATGCCAGGTATAGCACCATCCAATATTTACAAAGCAAATGATGGAAAGTATGTAGTTATCGCAGCGAATGGGGATAATATTTTCCAGCGCTTGCTAAAAGTAATTGGAAGAAATGACTTGGTCGGGGATGAACGGTATACAACAAATGAAAAAAGAGTTGCTAATCTCGAATTTATTGATGGCATTATTCAAGATTGGACATTGCAGCATTCATTAAAAGAATGTGTAGATCTTTTAAATGATAATGGAATTCCTGCTGGTGCCATCTATAGTATTGAAGATATTGTAGAAGATCCACAATATAAAGCGCGGGATATGATTGTAGAGGCGCCACATCCAGAACTTGGTACGTTAAAGGTACCTGGTATTGTTCCGAAATTAAGTGATACGCCGGGTGAAATCAAGTGGTTAGGTGCAAAAGAAATCGGAGCATTTAACAATCAAGTCCTAAAAGAAATTGGGCTGACAGATGACCAAATCCAACAATTGTGCGAAAAAGGGATTATCTAAAGTTGGAAATCTAGTCATCTATAAAAGTAAATATTACTCGTTATAGAAAACAGAAACTATTTTTTGAACAGAGGTGAACAAATGTCTGGTCCACTTACTGGATTGAAAGTTTTGGATATTGCAACGGTCTATGCAGCCCCATTTGCAGCGGCTTTATTAGGGGATTACGGTGCAGAAGTAATAAAGGTAGAAATTCCGGGAAAAGGTGATCCTGCTCGAGGGTTTCAGCCGATGAAGCTTGATGAATCGATTCCTTGGGCTACGATATCACGCAATAAAAAGACGATTACTCTGGACTTGCGGAAAGAAAAGGGACAAGAGATATTTTTGAAATTATTAGCCGATCAAGATGTTCTATTCGAAAATTTCCGTCCAGGAACACTTGAAAAGTGGGGAATAACGATGGAGCGAATTCGTGAAGCAAATCCCAATATTATCGTTGTGCGTGTCAGCGGCTATGGACAAACAGGTCCAAAGCGTGAACTAGCAGGTTTTGGGACTTCGGCTACAGCATTTAGTGGTTATACCTATATAACAGGTGAACCAGATCGTCCCCCATTATCACCACCGATATCACTTGTAGATTATGTAACAGGTTTATTTGCAACAATTGGGGCAATTGTTGCTCTCTATCATCGGGATGTCTATGGAGGGGAAGGACAAGAAATTGACGTCTCCCTTTATGAATCGATGTTCCGAATGATGGAAGTACTTGTCGCTTCCTATGACCAACTAGGAATAATTATGGAAAGACAAGGAAGGGATAATAGTTTGGCTGTTCCAGTAGGAATTTTTCAAACTGCTGATAAGAAATGGATGGTTCTTACGACAAGCACAGATAGGACATTCTACCGCCTCGCTGAGCTCATGGGGAGAGCAGAAATGGTTACTGATCCAAGATACTCTACAAATAAAGCGAGAGAAGAAAGACGAGCAGAACTAATGAGTTTAGTTGAGGAATGGATAGGGAGATTTAATGCAAAAGAACTTCAGGAGCTTTGTGACCAAAATGGTGTTCCAATTTCACCGGTCTATTCGATTAAAGATATATTTAATGATCCTCAGTATCAATCACGTCAATCTATTATCGAAGTGGAACACGCAACTCTTGGAAAAGTAAAGCTTCCGAGTGTGGTACCGAAATTTTCTAAAACTCCGGGTACAGTTAGGAAAACAGGTGCATCATTGGGAGAACACAATGTGGAGGTATTTTCGCAGCTTGGTTTTTCTCTTGAAGAAATTGAATTATTACAAAAGGAGGGAATTATATGAGTTGGCAGCATATTGATTTAATCAAAGTGAAGGATGTAGGACCACGGGATGGTCTCCAAATGGAAAAAGCTTTTATACCGACAGAAGAAAAAATTAAATTGATTAATGCTCTATCCAAAAGTGGTGTAAGTGCTATTCAAGTGACTTCTGTTGTTCATCCAAAAGCTGTACCTCAATTAGTAGATGCAGAGATTGTAATGAAAAACATAGAACGTCAATCTAATGTCAAATATAGCGTCTTAGTGCCAAATGAAAGAGGAGCTGAGCGAGCGGTTCCAATGCAAGCAGATGAATGGGAATTGATGCATTCGGTCACAGAAGCCCATTGCAGAGCCAATTCTAATAAAAGTGTAGACGAAAGCTTGAAAGAACACGAAAAAGTCGTGAAGATTGCTAGGCAAAATAATATAACGGTACAAGGAGGAATGGCAACTGCCTTAGGTTGTCCTTTTGAAGGAAGAGTTTCTTTTGAACGAGTGCTTTATACCGCCGAAGCTTATTATTCTATGGGAATTCGCCATATTGGAGTTGCGGATACAATAGGCTGTGCAGATCCAAAGCTTGTCTATACGACAATGAAACAGCTTATCGATAAGTTTCCAGATGTGGAATTTAGTCTTCATCTTCACAATACAAGAGGAATGGCTCTTGCCAATATTTTAGCAGGCATTAATGCAGGGGTATTTAATTATGATGCTTCGATTGGTGGACTCGGAGGTTGTCCATATGCACCAGGTGCTACAGGAAATATAGCAACAGAGGATCTTGTACACATGCTTGATTTAATGGATTTGCATAGTGGTGTTAATTTAAATGAGCTTCTTTCTATTTCAAAGGATGTTGAAAGATTAGTAGGACATGAACTAGAAAGTGCCATTCATCGTGCTGGACCGTCCTATCAACTACATGCCGCACCAGATGCACAGGTGAAGCTGGACCATTAAGGTAGAACAAGGCGATTACGTTTTCAAATAAAGGGGGAAGATTACGTGAAAATATTAAAATCTAAGGGGTCATCATTATTCATTGTGTTTTTATCGGTGCTGCTTTTATTGGTTGGATGTAGTTCGAATTCAAGCTCATCTACAATTACAACAACTGCATCAACTTCAAATGAAGGTTCAGCAAATACTAGTGGAAATGATGAAAGTGTATATGCAGACGGAAAGCCGGTAACTCTTGTTGCACCTGCCTCTCCTGGCAGCGGTTGGGATTTAACCGCACGTGCATTGGTAGAAGTTTTTACAAAAGAACAATTAGTTGACTTCCCAGTACCTGTAATAAATGAGGCAGGTGCAACTGGAGCTGTATCGTTGTCACAACTTGTTACAGCGAATAAAGGTGGGGTTGATAAAATCAGTGTAACATCAACACCTATTATGTCCAATTATCTTCGCGGACTGTCGGACTATTCATATGAAGATGTGACGATGATTGCAAGGCTTATGACAGAATATTACACAGTTATTGTACCGAAGGATTCAAAATATCAAACACTTACAGATTTATTAAATGAAATAAAAGAAGATCCAAAATCAGTTGCAATTGGAGCATCTGGCGATGATCAGCTGCCATTTGCACTATTAGTAGATGCAGTTGGCGGTGATGCATCAAGTATTAATTTCATCTCTTATGAGGGTGGCGGTGAAATTACAAATGCTGTATTAAATGGAGACATTAAAGCAGCCATGTCAGGTATAAGTGAATTTACAGCACAAATTGAATCAGGCGAATTCCGAGCACTTGCTGTAACAAGTGAAGAAAGACTTGGCGGTGTCATGGCAGAAGTTCCAACAGCTGTTGAACTTGGCATCGATGTTACATTTGGTAACTGGCGTGGACTAATGGGTCCTCCTGAAATGCCGCAAGATGCTGTAGCATATTGGCAAAATGTTATTGAAAAGACTCTGCAAACTGAAACTTGGAAAGATTTAGCTGCAAAGAATCAATGGGAAACAACCTTTATGAAAGGGGAGGAATTCCAGAATTATTTAGATGAAGCGAATGACGCATATATAAAAGGATTAGAAACAACAAACCAACTGAAAAAATAATAACTAAATCAAATCGTTTACAAAAATCGGAAAAAGAGGTGTTCATTTGAATAAGAATATCATTTCAGGAATGGTAGTTCTAGTCTTTTCCATAACGTATACGATTTTGGCTTTTCTCTTACCACCGCCTGCATCAGGATCTGTCGTTATTGGACCCTCCGTTTTTCCAGGAGCTATAGGAATACTATTAATCGTCCTAGCGATAATTCTTATTATTTCTGGTTTAATAGAGGTGCGTCAAAAAAAAGCCAATTTGATTAAAGAAAAAGGTACGCATGGTACACAGGATGAAGGAGAACCACAAGATAAGAAAAAGGTATTTATTCTTTCACTAATACTTTTTGGGTATATGATTTTATTCGTTCCATTGGGATACCTTATTTCTACTGTGTTGTTTATCTTAAGTATAACAATGTATTTGGACCGAAAGCATTGGATTCGAAATGTTATTTATTCATTTGCCTTTCCAATTATCGTATATTTCGTATTTGATCGTTTGCTTTCAGTTTATTTGCCATTAGGACCATTAGGATAGGGGGTGGCTGAATTGGATGTTTTTTCTAATATCATGACGGGATTTAGTGCCGTATTAACACTAGAAACACTTGCTTTTGCTTTTCTTGGGGTTTTAATCGGTACGTTAACAGGGATTTTACCTGGTATTGGTCCGATTACGGCCATCGCCCTGCTAATTCCGTTATCGTATGGAATGGAGCCAATGAGCGGTCTGATTATGTTAATTGGAATTTATTACGGTTCGATGTATGGCGGTTCGACAACAGCCATCCTTATTAAAACACCTGGGGAAGTAGCTTCTATCGTTACCACGTTAGACGGATATGAAATGGCCAAACAGGGAAAAGCAGGCAGGGCTTTATCCGCTGCGGCGATTGGTTCTTTTATTGCAGGAACACTTTCAACTTTAGGTTTAATGCTACTATCACCTATTTTAGCTAAGTCAGCCTATTATTTTGGTTCGGCAGAATATTTTCTTCTTATTGTTTTAGCGATGTCTATGGTATCGAGTTTAACAACAGGCTCACCTTTAAAAGCCTATATTTCAACTTTATTCGGTCTTTCGATTGCTATGGTAGGAATTGATTTGCAAACAAGTGTACCTCGATTTACTTTTGGCATCCCGAATCTTTTAGATGGCATCGACTTTGTTTTAATTGCGATTGCACTTTTTGCCATACCTGAGGCAATAGAAAATTTGGCAAGGAAGGGCAGCTCACACAAAGCAGATATACAAAAAATTAAAGGCTCACAATGGATGACGCGCGAGGATTGGAAAAGATCGATTGGTCCATTTGGCAGGGGTTCTGTATTAGGGTTTCTTATAGGAGTTCTTCCAGGAATTGGACCGTCTTTAGCATCCTTTTTATCTTATGGGATGGAAAAAAAGTTATCAAAGCATCCAGAAGAGTTTGGGAAAGGTGCAATTGAGGGAGTATCTGGTCCAGAGGCTGCAAATAATGCTGGAGTGGGAGGGGCATTAGTGCCATTATTTACTCTTGGCATCCCTGGCTCAGCCACAACAGCGCTCTTAATGTTTATTTTTATGATGTACGGACTACAGCCTGGCCCAGGAATGTTTGATTCAAACCCAACTCTTCTTTGGGCAATTATTGCCAGCATGTATATCGGTAATGTCATGCTATTAATATTGAATTTACCATTAGTAGGTGTATTTGCATCTCTATTAAAATTACCGGCTGTGCCGCTTTTTGTGGGAGTGGTTGCTCTTTCGGTACTAGGTGTATATGGCATTAACTTTAATCAGTTTGACCTTATTTTGTTATTTGTATTTGGAATGGTTGGCTATGCGATGTCGCGTTTTGGTTTTCCGTTAGCACCAGCAGTAATGGCTTTAGTATTAGGGCCATTATTGGAACAGAATTTCCGTAGAACGATGGAAATTACGAATGGTGACTTGCTAACTTTCGTTCAAAGACCAATTTCTCTTGTTATTTTGATTCTAATAGTCTTAATGATTATTTTACCTATCTTAAAAAGGGTGTTTATGAAAAAGCGTAATAGTAGAGGTTAAGATGATATAGAAACTAATAATTAAAATATATGGGTAAAAAAGGGTCGTCATTTAGTTAGCTTGAGACGGCCCATTACTTCTGTAGAGGTGCCGTTTTTAGCGACTGCCATTGGAATAATGTTGGAAGTGAAACTAATAAATAATTAGTAATGAAGACGGATACTGTTTTGTAAAATAGACAACTTGTTGTTGTGAAAGATTATGTGACTAGGGTAAAACGAAAAAGAGGCATAATTACCTCTTCTTTCATTTGCGTTTTAAATTGACAATTTTCTTCGCTTTTTCCGTATTGGCAAAATGCCATTTAGACAACGTACGTAATGTTTCCTCTCCATGCTCCAACCAGATACGGGCAGCCATTTCATCAACTTTTCCACTCGCCCCTTTTTGCAATGGAAATCCTACTGTTTCCGAAAGTCTATCCATTTCGTTTAAAAATGCATAGCGTGCGAGTATTGAGGCGGCGGCAACCGCTACGTGCAGTTGCTCTGCTTTTGTTGAGAATAAAACATTTTCACGTACAATTTCTTTTACATTTTTTAAATGATTGTAGTATATATTTCGTTCAGCAAATTGATCGACTAAAATATAATCTGGTTGTTCAGGGGCTATTTTCTTTAAAACATGTCTTAACGCTTGATTATGCAGCATAGCTTTGATTTTCCCCTGCGAATAACCTTTAGCTTGAAGCTCGTTATACTTTTCATTGCGCAATGTTAAAATGCTATGTGTACAAACAGACATAATATCAGGAGCCATTCTTTTCATAATCGTGTCGTTTAACATTTTAGAATCTTTAACACCTAATTCGTAAATTAACTCAATTTTATCTTGAGGAACATAAACAGCTGCAACAGTCACAGGGCCGAAATAGTCGCCTGTTCCAGTTTCATCTGAGCCAATTACAGATAACTCAGCAAAATGTTCAGGTAATTTATCACCTTTTGTTTGAATCGGCTGGTTATTGGATGTTGCGGAAGTGGATGGACTTTTAGCCTTTATCTCTCCCCAGCGGCTTGCCTCTCTTTTTGCTCCAATTCCTTGAAACATTACTTTTCCTGATTTATATATAGTAATTGCTGTATCAGGCAGCTTTGCAGCAAAAACTACACCGGGTGCATTGCGTTCTATAATCGATGATGCATAATATGATTTTACTTTATCCTGTATTTCTGTAGAAAGCTGTAACACAATATTCGACATAAGTTTATTCCTTTCTTCGTTCGTTGTTCACATGAAAAACAGTTTCATGATATGATATGTATTATAAAATTTCCAAATATATTCTAATATTATAGAAATAGTGCAAGTAAATGTAACTTTTAGCTTGTTTGTAACGTTTATAAAAAATATCTGGTTTGTTGCTTACGCTTTGGGAGGTATTGCATTGGCTGAACAAGAAAAAAATCGAATATCGGTGGAAATATATGGTCATACTTATAAAATGGTTGGGACTGAATCTACCGGTCATATGCGATTAGTTGCATCAATAGTAGATGATAAAATGCGGGAAATACATGTACATAATCCTTCACTAGATAGTTCCAAGCTTGCAGTACTTACAGCTGTCAATACCGTACATGAATTACTTAAATTAAAAGAGCAAGTTGAAAAGCTTGAAGATGAATTGAAAAAATTAAAGGGTTGAAGTTAATGTTAGACATATTGTTAATTATTATATTTATTGCTAGTTTACTAGTGGGGCTAAAACGCGGCTTCATAGTGCAAGCCATCCACCTTACAAGCTTTTTCATTGCACTTATTGTAGCGTATATTTATTATAAACCATTGGCAGAGAAGTTTGTACTTTGGGTTCCGTATCCAGGTATCAGTGAAGATACATCGATGATGCTTATATTAGATACGTTGGATGTTGATCGAACATTTTATCGTATTATAGCGTTTGCAGTTATTTTCTTTGCAGTAAAAATAGCACTACAAATTCTAGGTTCTGTTTTTGACTTTTTAACATATTTGCCAATACTAAATTCTATTAATCGACTTCTTGGTGCGATTCTTTGTTTTTTAGAATTTTATTTTATTTTATTTATTGTTATGTATGTTCTTGCAATGCTTCCAATCGAGGCCATTCAAAGCTTTATGGGTAGTTCGATTATAGCCAATCTAATGCTTGAGCATACGCCGATTCTCACAGGGATGTTCCAAGATTGGTGGTATATCTATAAAGAATAAAATAGACAAGAAATTGTATGTGTCGTTATGATTTAAAGTTAGTAGTAGTATTAATAATTAGAAGGCATCACTTTACTTTCGTTGGTAGGATAAATTGCGCCGACAATACGGAGTACCAAAGTAGCAGGACTTTATAGCATATATTTAGTACAGAAGGAGTGGGGATGTTCAGAAATTATTACTTTCTGGACACCTCCATTTTTCACGAGGAGGTACGAAATTGAATAAAAAAATTGTTATTAAAACTCTCGAAAAAATTGCCCTATACTTGGAGCTTCAAGGAGAAAATCCATTTAAAGTGTCAGCCTTTCGAAAGGCAGCAAATGCACTTGAATTGGACGAACGTAGTTTAAGTGAAATAGATGATATTACGAAACTTAAAGGTATTGGGAAAGGCACTGCCGCAGTTATTAATGAGCTAATTGAGACAGGTGAATCCTCCCAATTAAAAGAGCTTGAGGATGCTGTTCCAAAAGGATTAATTCCACTCCTAAAACTTCCTGGTTTAGGAGGCAAAAAACTAGCGAAGCTTTATAGCGAGCTAGGCATTGATAGTGCAGAAAGCTTGAGAGCAGCATGTGAAGCAAAAGAAATCCAAAAACTAGCTGGATTTGGCCCAAAATCTGAAGAAAAAATATTAAAAGAGTTGGAGCAGCTAGGAAATCGAAGTGAACGTTTGCCTATATGGTATTTGCAGCAAATCGTCATTGATATTGAAGAATTGCTAAAAACCATTCCAGAAGTGCAAAAGTTTTCTGTTGCTGGTAGTTTTCGGCGTGTAAATGAAATGAGCAAGGATATAGATTTTATTGTAGCAACAGAACAGCCAGAAAAAATAAAGGAACAGTTGCTTGAGGAACTATCAGTTAAAGAGGTTGTAGCAGCTGGAGATACAAAAATTTCCGTTGTTTTAGATATTGAAGATGTAGTTAATGTCGATTTTCGACTTGTTTCTTTAGCAGAGTTTGCAACTGCTCTACATCATTTTACTGGTTCAAAAGACCATAATGTCCGCATGAGGCAGCTTGCAAAAGAGCAAGGGAAGAAAATAAGTGAATACGGTGTAGAGCAGCCTGATGGTACAGTTTTAACGTTTGATTCCGAAGAGCAATTTTTTGCACATTTCAATTTGCCTTTCATACCTCCAACTGTTCGAGAGTCAGGTAAAGAATTAGAGCGTTTAGATGAATTAAATAATCTTGTTACACTTGAAGCGATTGTGTCAGATTTGCATATGCATACAACTTGGTCAGACGGTGCCCATACTGTGAAAGAAATGGGTGAGGCGTTGATTAAACGTGGCTATACACACGGAGTTATTACTGATCACTCGCAATATTTAAAGGTTGCCAATGGTTTAACTCCAGAGCGTTTAGAAAAACAACGATTAGAAATTTATTCATTTAATGAGGCCCATCCGAATTTCCGATTATTTGCAGGTACGGAGATGGATATTTTACCAAATGCAACACTTGATTTTGAAGATGATGTATTAAAAGAGCTTGATTTTGTAATTGCATCTATTCATTCAAGTTTTTCACAGCCCCAAGAAAAAATAATGGAGCGTTTATATACAGCTATTCAAAATCCATATGTTCATATGATTGCACATCCAACAGGTCGAATTATTGGTCAGCGTGATGGCTATAATCCTGATATACCACAACTAATTAAATGGGCAGCCCAATTTGGAAAAATTTTAGAACTAAACGCAAGTCCGTACCGCTTAGATTTATGTATAGAGCATTTAATGATGGCAATGGAATACAACGTTCCTATTGCTATTAATACAGATGCCCATGCGATTGAGCAATTATTGTTTATGGAAATTGGAACAAAGTATGCTCAAAAAGCCTGGGTGAAAAAAGATTTAGTTGTAAATACATGGTCAGTAAAACAATTTGAAACTTTTATACAACAAAACAAGTAAACAATATGTATGGAAATGATTTAGCAGGAGGTGTTCGGGAGTGATCGCAGAACGAGCATTAAGAACATTAGAATACGATAAAGTACGTGAACAGGTAGCAGCCTTCTGTACATCTTCTTTAGGAAGAAATGCCATCGAGCAACTAATTCCCGAAACAGATTTTGATAAGGTAATTGAGCTATTAGAAGAAATGGATGAAGGGCTTTCTATTCTACGTGTTAAAGGGAATGTACCAATGGGTGGAATTTTTGATGTACGTCCACATGCAAAACGCGCCCAAATCGGTGGAATGTTGAGTCCGATTGAATTAATGGAAATTGCAAGTACGATACGAGCAAGTCGTATTCTTCGTAATTTTTTAGAAGATATTGAGGAAGAAGGGAATATTCAAATTCCTCATTTTATCGAAAGAAAAGAGCAAATGCCGATATTGACAGCATTGCAGCATGAAATAAATGATTGCATTGATGATAACGGAGCAGTATTGGATTCGGCAAGTACAGTATTACGATCAATTCGACAATCTCTAAGATCTGAAGAAGCTAAAGTGCGTCAAAAGTTAGAAAGCTTAACCCGCGGCTCCAATGCTTCGAAAATGCTTTCAGATGCAATCGTTACCATTCGTAATGACCGCTTTGTTATTCCAGTTAAGCAAGAATATCGAGGTTATTATGGTGGCATCGTTCACGACCAATCTTCATCAGGCCAGACGCTTTTCATTGAACCGGAATCTGTTGTACAGGCGAATAATGAAATTGGTCGATTAAAAGTAAAAGAAAAAGCTGAAATTGAAAGAATTTTAGTAGAGCTTTCAACAAAAGTACAGGAAGTTAGCCACGACTTATTTGTGTTAGTACAAATATTAGGCGATATTGATGTCATTTTAGCAAAAGGAAAGTATGGCCAGGCAAACAAGTGCACGAAGCCAAAGATGAATGAGGAAGGCTATATTCGTCTTGTACGAGCTAGACATCCACTTATTCCGATTGATGAAGCTGTACCTAATACAATCGAATTTGGACGTGATATTACAGCAATTGTTATTACAGGACCAAATACTGGCGGTAAGACGGTTACACTTAAAACTGTTGGACTTTGCACATTGATGGCACAGGCTGGTTTACCAGTTCCAGCATTAGATGGCTCTGAATTAGCTGTGTTTAATCAATTGTTTGCTGATATTGGAGACGAGCAATCAATTGAACAGTCGTTATCAACCTTCTCTTCTCATATGGTGAACATTGTTGATATTTTAAGTAAATTTGATTCGCGTTCACTTGTATTATTTGACGAACTAGGTGCTGGAACAGACCCTCAAGAAGGTGCTGCACTTGCCATATCCATCTTAGACGAGGTAGTTGGTCGTGGTGCACGAGTTATGGCAACTACTCATTATCCTGAGTTAAAAGCTTATGGCTATAATCGGCCTGGAGTTGTGAACGCAAGTGTGGAATTTGATGTTGAAACTTTAAGTCCAACTTATCGCTTATTAATTGGTGTTCCAGGTCGGTCTAATGCGTTTGAAATTTCTAAGCGCCTTGGTTTAAAATCATCTATCATTGACCAGGCAAAATCATTTACCGGCTCTGATCGTCATGAGGTAGAAGCAATGATTGCTTCACTTGAGGAAAGCAGACGCCGTTCGGAACGTGAGGCGGAAGAGGCACATCTTCTTTTAGAGGAAGCTCAGCTATTGCGTGAAGAACTTGCAGAACGTCTGAAAACATATGACGATAAAAAGGAAAATCTTGAGAAAAAAGCAAAAGAAAAAGCTCGGAAAATTATAGATGAAGCAAAACAAGAAGCTGAAAAAATTATTACAGAGCTTCGAGAAATGCGAGAAAATGCGAGTAAAGTTGTTAAAGAGCATGAATTAATTGATGCTAAAAAACGATTAGAGGAAGCTGCTCCTCAGGAAAATCCAGTGTTAAAGAAACAAGCCCAAATTCGCGAACGTGCTCAAAATTTAAAAATTGGCGATGAAGTAAAAGTTTTAAGCTATGGTCAAAAAGGTTCGTTAATTGAAAAAGCATCTGATAATGAATGGGTTGTACAAATCGGTATTTTGAAAATGAAACTAGAAGAATCGGATTTACAATATATAAAACCGGAAAAAGAAAAGCAAACTGTCACAATGACCAATGTGAAAAATCGTAATAGTCATGTTAAATTAGAATTGGATTTACGTGGCGAACGATATGAAGATGCCATTCTTAGAACCGAGAAATATATTGATGATGCACTCCTAGCTAATTACCCCCGTGTATCGATTATTCATGGTAAAGGAACTGGAGCATTAAGACAAGGAATCCAAAACTTTTTAAAAGGTCACAAGCGTGTGAAGTCATTCCGCTATGGAGAGGCTGGCGAAGGTGGATTTGGAGTCACTGTAGTCGAGTTGAAATAAGAATAGTTTTTCTAACAATATAATGTAATCAGATGGACTAGAGAAAATAGAGGAGCTTTTTATATAAAGCTTTATAAGTATAGAGGGGATGACTGTGATGCTGGGTTCAAGTTTTTGGCAACATCCTTTAGTTGAAACAGCAGGTTACTTTAGTGTGGTAGTACTTTGTTTAATCGTGTCAATGATTTTATTCGAAATTGTAACAAAGTATAAAAACTGGGAAGAAATAAAAAATGGAAACCTAGCTGTAGCACTGGCAACTGGCGGTAAAATATTAGGGGTATGTAATATTTTTAGGTATTCGATCGAACGCCACTCAACCCTTCTAGAGATGCTTGGTTGGGGATTGTTTGGATTTGTATTATTAATTTTTGCTTATTTGTTATTTGAATTTTTAACGCCTCGCTTTAAAGTGGATGATGAAATTGCAGAAGATAATCGTTCGGTCGGTTTTATATCGTTTACTATTTCATTGGGGTTATCATTTGTAATCGGCGCAAGTATTACGTAGGAGCGATTGTATGAAAACTTTAGCTAAAATATTAGTGGGTGTTTGTGTAATATTTTTAATTATAGGGATTTATTATTTAGCGACAGTGTAAGATGACGGTGAAGCTAGTAGAGGGATTTACTTCTACTAGCTTCAAATATTTTGAATAAGTTTATTGTTTGTATCCTCATGCTGCTGACCTAAAGTAAAGCAAGATAAACGTCATCGCTTTTAGTACACTAGACGGCTGCACATGTGAATACACAATTAGTAAAACTTAATACATTATAAGAAGCTAGTAGAATCCATTTTCTGCTAGCTTTTTATATTACTAAATTAAATAAAGAATTCTATAGACATTTTTCTACAAAGTTCAACTCTGGAAAATATACATAAATGAAAGAAAAAATAACATTAAATAGCTAAAATGTGAAAGTTTTATAAAAATAGTTTGAAAGCGCTTTTCTTTTCAACTATAATAATTGTAAGAAAATTTAAAACTTTGAAACGAAGGGGAGTTGTTAATGACTGAGAAGGTTTGGCTTTCAAAATACCCGAAAGAAATACCTCACAGCTTGACTTATGAAAAAGTACCTGTTCAAAGATTTTTAACAAGGGCATATGAAAAATACCCGAGCAAAGTGGCGATTCATTTTACTGGGAGAGATGTTACTTATAAAGAATTGTATGAATCTTCACTAAAATTTGCGAATTATTTGCTTCGGTTAGGGGTGGAAAAAGGTGATCGAGTAGCAATAATGCTGCCAAACTGTCCGCAGGCAGTCATTGCATACTACGGTATTTTATATGCTGGAGGAATCGTCGTTCAAACGAATCCACTTTATACTGAGCGTGAGTTGCAATATCAAATGGCTGATTCGGGGTCAAAAATTATTGTATCAATGGATATTTTATATCCGCGTATTACCAAAGTATTAAAAGAAACGAATATTGAAAACGTTATTATAACAGCAATAAAAGATTATTTGCCATTCCCTAAAAACCTGGTTTATCCATTTATTCAAAAGAAACAATATGGGGTTAGTGTAAAGGTAGAGCATAAGGGGCTGACACATTTATTTACTGAAATTTTGCGGACTAGTGAGGCGCTGCCAATTGAAGTGCCATTTGATTTTGAAGAAGATTTAGCATTAATTCAATATACTGGTGGAACTACTGGTTCGCCTAAAGGGGTAATGCTGACACATAAAAATTTAATTGCAAATACAATGATGTGTGATGCGTGGATGTACCAATGCAAAAATGGTGAAGAAGTGATTCTAGGAGCATTGCCATTTTTCCATGTCTATGGAATGACAACGGTACTCTTATTGTCAGTAATGGCATGCAACAAAATGGTGCTGCTTCCGAAATTTGATACAGAACAAGTATTGAAAATGATTGAAAAGCAGAAACCAACTCTCTTTCCAGGTGCTCCGACAATGTACATTGGATTATTAAATCATCCTGATATAGGGAAATACGATTTATCTTCAATAAAGGCTTGTTTAAGTGGTTCTGCACCTCTGCCTGTTGAAGTACAAGATAAATTTGAAGCACTAACGGGTGGGAAACTTGTAGAAGGCTATGGTTTGACTGAAACATCTCCTGTAACACATGCCAATTTTATATGGGGCAACCGTGTAAAAGGATCAATTGGAGTACCTTGGCCAGATACGGAAGCGGTCATTATGCGTTCAGCAGACGGCGAAATTTTACCTCGCGGAGAAATTGGTGAAATTGCTATTAAAGGTCCACAGGTGATGAAAGGCTATTGGAAGAGACCGGAAGAAACTGCAATGTCTTTTGTTGATGGGTGGTTTTTAACCGGCGACTTGGGTTATATGGATGAAGAAGGATACTTTTATGTTGTAGATCGTAAAAAAGATATGATTATTGCTGGCGGTTTCAATATTTACCCTCGTGAAGTTGAAGAGGTACTTTATGAGCATGAGGCGATTCAAGAATGTGTTGTTGCCGGCATACCTGATCCATACCGCGGTGAAACTGTTAAAGCATATATCGTGGTTCGAGAAGGAAAAAATGTTTCTGAAGAAGAATTAAATAAATATTGCCGTCAACATCTAGCTGCATATAAAGTACCGCGTATTTATGAGTTCCGAAATGAATTGCCAAAAACTGCAGTTGGAAAAATTTTAAGACGTACTTTAGTAGAAGAAGAAAAACAAAAAATGAATGAACTGCAAGTAAAATAATAAGGGTGATATTTATTGACAGAATGTTTAATAAATAATAATATGAAAATATGAATGAATGGTCATTCATGTTTTCATATTTTTTTGGTGGTGAGCAGCATGAAACGGGATAAACCCAAATACAAACAAATAATAGATGCAGCTGTAATCGCAATTGCAGAAAACGGCTATCATCAAGCACAAGTATCGAAAATTGCAAAACAAGCAGGAGTTGCAGACGGTACTATCTATTTGTATTTCAAAAATAAAGAGGATATTTTAATATCTGTTTTTCAAGAAAAGATGGGTGTCTTCGTTGAAAATTTACAACTGATTATTCAAAAGGGCGAAACTTCAACAGAGAAGCTATCCCAAATGATAGATAACCATTTTAACGTATTAGCAAATGATCGCCACCTTGCAACTGTTACTCAGCTAGAATTAAGACAATCAAACAAAGAAATAAGACTAAAAATTAATTCAATCCTAAAAGAGTATTTAAAACTACTTGATGAAATTTTAGTAGAAGGCATGGTTAAGGGAGAATTTCATTCAGGCATGGATGTAAGGGTTGCACGTCAAATGGTTTTCGGAACAATCGATGAAACGATTACATCTTGGGTAATGAATGATTTTCGATATGATTTACTCGCAACTGCACCAAAGGTTAGACAACTATTGTTGAATGGCTTAAAAGGTTAAATTGCAATAAAGGGGAGTGGGAGAATGCAATACTTAAGATTGAATATTGAAGATGGAGTAGCAATTGCCACAATTCAGAGACCACCTGCAAATGCATTATCGCGCGAGTTAATTTCTGAAGTGGATGAATTGTTAACGACTGTTGAACATAATGATTCAGTACGCGTTATCCTTATACATGGTGAAGGACGTTTCTTCTCAGCTGGTGCAGACATAAAAGAATTTACTGAACTAGCGTCAGGCGAAGAGTTTTCTAAATTAGCAAGCAACGGACAACAAGTATTTGAACGTTTAGAGTCTTTCCCCAAACCAGTAATCGCAGCCATTCATGGCGCTGCATTAGGTGGGGGTCTAGAGCTTGCTATGGCATGTCATATCCGCTTAGTAGCTGAAGATGCAAAATTGGGATTGCCGGAATTACAGCTTGGTTTAATTCCAGGATTTGCAGGTACACAACGCTTGCCTCGTTATGTTGGTATAGCAAAAGCGGCAGAGATGCTCTTTACAAGCGAGCCATTAACTGGCAGCGACGCAGTACAATGGGGTCTTGCAAACAAAGCATTTCCTATAGATGAACTTTTGCCAAATGCACTTGAAATGGCGAAAAAGATTGCTCTAAAGAGTCCAATCGTATTAAAAGCTGCAATAGACATGCTGCAATATAGTAAACATCAAGCTTACTATGATGGTGTAAAAGCTGAGTCGCTTAGTTTTGGTACAGTATTTGAGTCTGAGGATGCAAAAGAAGGCATTCAAGCATTTATCGAAAAACGTCAGCCATCATTTACAGGTAAGTAATCTATTAAGTAAGAAGCTTCATCAAAATTAAAAGATTGGCTGCATACATTATGTAGTCCATTAGCTTATAGGAGGTTAGGGATATGAACATTTATGTTTTAGTAAAACGCACATTTGATACTGAAGAAAAAATAGTGATCGCAAATGGCAAGATTCAAGACGACGGGGCTGAATTCATTATTAATCCATATGATGAATACGCGATTGAAGAAGCAATTCAAGTGCGAGATGCAAAAGGTGGAAAAGTAACTGTAGTTACAATCGGTGGAGAAGATGCTGAGAAACAGCTTCGCACAGCTTTAGCAATGGGTGCTGATGAAGCAGTGCTTATCAATACAGAAGATGATTTAGATGAGCTTGACCAATACTCTACAGCATATATTCTAGCAGAATATTTAAAAGATAAAGAGGCAGACTTAATTTTAGCGGGAAATGTTGCAATTGATGGCGGGACTGGTCAAGTGGGTCCCCGTGTAGCAGACTTACTTGGAATTAACTATGTAACAACAATTACTAAGCTTGAAATTGATGGTACAAACGTAAAAATTGTACGTGATATTGAGGGAGATTCAGAGATTATTGAAACTTCTTTACCGTTGCTAGTTACTGCTCAGCAAGGATTAAACGAGCCGCGCTATCCTTCTTTGCCAGGTATTATGAAAGCAAAGAAAAAGCCGCTTGAAGAGCTTGAGCTGGACGATTTAGATATCGATGAAGATGATGTAGAAGTGAAAATCGAAACAGTGGAAATTTTCTTGCCAGCTCAAAAATCTGCTGGACGAATTTTACAAGGTGAGCTTTCAGACCAAGTAAAAGAGCTTGTTAACTTATTGCACTCAGAAGCAAAGGTAGTCTAAAACTATACGGTAACGGAGGGGTCTTATATGGCAAAGAAAGTTTTAGTGTTAGGTGAAGTTCGTGATGGAGCATTACGTAACGTTTCATATGAAGCAATTGCTGCTGCAAAAAAAATTGCGGATGGCGGTGAAATTGTAGGCGCACTAATTGGAGATGGAATCTCTCAATTAGCAAATAGTCTTATAGCTTATGGAGCAGACCGGGTGGTGACGGTTGAGCATCCTCATCTAAAATCATATACTTCAGACGGCTTTAGCCAGGCTTTATTAGCAGTACTAGATCAAGAAAATCCACAAGCAATTGTTTTTGGACATACATCTTTAGGTAAAGATTTATCGCCTAAAATTGCTTCAAGATTACAATCTGGCTTAATTTCAGATGTTACAGAAATTGAAGGTTCTGGGGATAGCGCATTATTCATCCGTCCTATTTACTCTGGAAAAGCATTTGAAAAAGTAAAAATAAAAGATGGTGTTGTTTTTGTGACAATTCGTCCAAACAACATTGCACCTCTTGAAAAAGATGAGAGTCGTTCAGGTGATGTTTCTTCAATTACAGTAGATATTCAAAATCTGCGTACAATTATTAAAGAAGTGGTACGCAAAGCATCTACTGGTGTCGACCTATCAGAAGCGAAGGTTGTTGTAGCGGGAGGTCGAGGTGTTAAATCAGAAGAAGGCTTTGAACCATTAAGAGAATTAGCTAACTTACTTGGTGGTGCAGTAGGAGCTTCTCGTGGGGCTTGCGACGCTGAATACTGCGATTATTCATTGCAAATTGGTCAAACAGGCAAGGTTGTAACACCAGATCTTTATATTGCTGCTGGTATTTCTGGAGCAATTCAACATTTAGCAGGTATGTCGAATTCAAAAGTGATTGTAGCAATTAATAAAGATCCAGAGGCAAATATTTTTAAGGTTGCAGATTATGGAATAGTTGGTGACTTATTCGAAGTAATTCCAATGTTAATTCAAGAATTTAAAGCGTTAAAAGTAAATTCATAATTCCATACTAAATAGTTCGATAAAGTCGATTTGCTCTATATTTTTAAGGCAAATCGGCTTTTTTTATGCTCTTCAAACTGTGAATTGACAATTGTGAAGCTATTTTTAATATTTCATTTTAACTAAGATTTTGTAAATTTTATGTTTTAATTTCAGTTCACTTTACTGTCACTCAATTTGCTATCATGCTATACTACATTCAGATGTTAGATTTAAGGAGGCTATAAAAATGGCAATTGTACATGCAACAGATCAAGACTTTTCACAACAAATCGCTTCAGGCGTTGTACTTGTAGACTTTTGGGCAACATGGTGTGGACCATGTAAAATGATTGCACCAGTTTTAGAAGAAATTGATGCAGAAATGAGCGATCAAGTAAAAATCGTTAAATTAGATGTTGATAACAACCAAGCAACTGCTGCAGAATATCAAGTAATGTCAATCCCATCTTTATTATTATTTAAAGACGGCGAGCTAGTTGCTAAAACTGTTGGATTCCAACCAAAAGAAGCTTTAGTAGAGTTCATTAACAACAATAAATAATGCTATTGCGATGTCCCAAAGGTGGCTTTAAGCTGCTTTTGGGTTTTTTTGCTTTATAAACAACCTCTTTTTTCTCGCATTTGTTCTTCTAATCGCCGTATAATAGTATAAAAGGTAAATTAAATTTAGGTGATAATAATGAATGATAACATTCAAAATAAATTAGCGATTTTGCCCGAGGAACCTGGCTGTTATTTAATGAAAGATCGTCAGGGGACAATTATTTATGTCGGCAAAGCAAAAATATTAAAAAATCGAGTTCGTTCGTATTTTACGGGCTCCCATGATGGGAAAACCCAGCGGCTAGTAAGTGAAATTGAAGATTTTGAATATATTGTTACTTCAAGTGATTTAGAAGCATTAATTTTAGAGCTAAACCTAATTAAGAAACATGATCCGAAATATAACGTAATGCTGACGGATGATAAAACATATCCTTATATAAAAATAACGAATGAAAAATATCCGCGTATTTTAACAACACGAAAAGTTAAAAAAGATAAAGCAAAATATTTTGGACCATATCCAAATGCATTTGCGGCAAATGAAACAAGAAAATTACTAGACCGCATTTACCCATTAAGAAAATGTGCAAGATTGCCTGATCGCGTCTGCTTATATTATCACCTTGGCCAATGCCTTGCTCCTTGTGTAAAGGAAATTGAGCCAAAAGTATATGATGACATGATAGAAGAAATAACAAAATTTCTTAATGGCGGCTATGAGGAAGTAAAAGAAGACTTGCAAAAGAAAATGATGGAAGCCGCAGAAAATCTTGAATTTGAACGTGCTAAAGATTTTCGTGATCAGATTGCACATATTGAAACGATTATGCAAAAGCAAAAAATCGTTTCAGCAGACTTATCAAATCGTGATGTATTTGGATTTACTGTCGAAAAAGGTTGGATGTGTGTACAAGTATTTTTTGTGCGTCAAGGGAAGCTGATTGAACGTGATGTTTCTATTTTCCCAATTTATCGTGATCCTGAGGAAGAGTTTTTAACCTTTATTGGTCGTTTTTATGATATTCCGGAACATATAAAACCAAAAGAAATTTTTATTCCAAATAATATAGAGACGGGTATTTTAGAAAAACTGCTTGATGTAAAAGTGATAATCCCAAAGCGAGGACCTAAGAAAGAGCTCGTTGAATTGGCAATGAAAAATGCACAAATTGCTCTTCATGAGAAATTTCAGCTAATTGAACGTCAAGAGGAAAGAACTATCGGTGCTTGTGAGGAGCTTGGAGATGCGATGAATATCGCTGCACCTCTTCGCATCGAAGCGTTTGATAATAGCCATATGCACGGTGCAGATGCTGTTTCGGCTATGGTCGTTTTTATTGACGGAAAACCAGCAAAAAAGGAATATCGCAAATATAAACTTCGAGAAACGGCGAAACATGATGATTACGGTGCAATGCAAGAAGTTATTCGCCGCAGATACACAAGAGTATTAAAAGAAAATTTACCTCTCCCTGATTTAATTATTATCGATGGTGGGAAGGGACAAATGGAAGTGGCACGCGAAGTAGTAGAGGATGAGCTAGGTCTTTACATTCCCATTGCGGGACTGGCAAAAGATGAAAAGCATAATACTTCCCAACTGCTATTTGGCGACCCGCCAGTACCTGTCGAAATGAAAAGAACAAGTGATGGCTTTTATTTATTGCAGCGTATTCAAGATGAAGTGCACCGATTTGCCATTACGTTTTTACGTCAACAACACCAGACACATGCGATTCAATCTGTTTTAGATGGAATTGAAGGTGTAGGCCCAAAACGAAAACAACAATTGTTAAAGCATTTTGGATCAATAAAGAAAATAAAAGAATCAACTATTGAACAACTAATAGAAGCTCATATTCCAAGTGCTACAGCAACCGCCATTTATAATTATTTCCATAAAGATACATTGTCAAAGGAATAATTGTATGATATTGTAAGCACATAACATCTAGTATATTTATGATAGAGGTGCAAGGTTTAATAGTAACTGATTGGAGGATGAACAATTCCTGAGATAGTTAGTGAAAGGAAAACTTGCCGAAGCGGTAAATCAATTGTTCAGGTTTACTTGCTGGTTTTACATTTAAGAAATGTAAGACTGTCAGAATCAAAATCAAGGTTCTGGAGGGCTATCTCGCAAAACGTTCCAATCTTGAGGTATGTTTAGAGGCAGCTTTTCACTTTTTCTGTGAGAAGTTGCTTTTTTATTTATAGCTAAACGAAATTCATCCTTGTTTGATGTAGAAAAGGTCAGCATCGATGTTAAAAAGGAGTGTGTGCCTATGACGAACATTGTTGTAAAAATCGACAGTTCTTCACTATCAACACCTGAAAAAATAGAGCAAATTGCTAAAAGAATAGTTGAAGAAAAAAAGCTTGGGCGAAATGTAATTGCCGTCGTACCATCTATGGAATTAATTGACGATATGTTCCTTCAACAAGCATATTTACTTTCAGATAAGCCCTCAAAACGAGAGCTTCATGTACTTGACTCAATTAATGCGCAGATTGCAAGCAGCTTATTAGCAATTGCAGTTCAAAAAAATGGATTTAAAGCAATCTCATTAACAGGCTGGCAAGCAGGAATTCAAACTGTAGAATCAAATAATAATGTACTCATTGACAATATAAATCAGAAATTCATTTTCGAGCGCATAAAAAAGGGAGAAATAGTCATTATTGCAGGGTCCCAAGGAATCGATAAGAAAAATGATATTTTGACATTAGGTGACGGTGGTCCAGAAACAATTGCGGTCGCAATCGGAGCAGCAATTCAAGCACAACGTATAGAAATTTATACAAATCAGGATGGCATTTACACAGCAGATCCCAATATAGTAAAAGAAGCTAGAAAGTTAAAGCAGATTTCTTATGATGAAATGCTTGAGCTGGCAAACCTTGGTTCACAAATTATCCATCCGCGAGCTGTCGAATTAGCCAAAAGATATAAAATGCCATTAATAGTTCGATCTAGTACAGAAAATGCCAAAGGGACTATGATAAAGGGAGAGGTTGACATGGAGAAAAATTTAGTTGTACGTGGTGTTGCTTATGAAGCAGACATTATTCGCTTAACAGTAGGGTATGATTCTTATGAGTATTCATCACTTGCTACTATTTTTTCTACACTGGCTCAGCATAACATCGATGTTGATATAATCGTACAAGCAGTAATTGATGGAGTTAAACCGACTGTCTCCTTTTCAATCGCTAAAGGAGATTTTGCAGAAGCAATTAAGGTATTGGAGAAAAATAAAGCAGCTTTAGGGTTTAGTTTTGCAGATTTCGAGGTAGGTTTAGCAAAAGTATCAATTGTAGGCTCAGGGATGGTTTCAAACCCTGGTGTAGCTGCACGCATGTTTGACCGACTACGAAAAGAAAACATATTAGTGAAAATGGTAAGTACATCGGAAATAAAAGTATCTGTTGTTGTGCCGCAAGATGAAATGGTTAAAGCAGCAAATGCTTTGCATGACGAGTTTAATTTAGTAGAGGAATTAGTTAATTAATAATAAAAGCCGTCCAAAAATAATTTTCGGATGGCCTTTTTATATTTAATGGAAGAAACTACAAATTTATTCAATCGTTTCTTTTTTATCCCATTTAACAGTAAATATAACTTGGTGCTGTTTTTCTCGTTTTTCATCATGGCATTCAGTTAAGCAGCCTTTGATTCCTTGTATCTGCTGTGCGATAAAGCCAGCCTCGAGTCGAAATGAACGTTCCTCGATATTTAGTAAATCAATATCATTTGTCAGATGAAAAATACAGCCGTCCTTTTCTTCTTTATCTAGTGTCAAAAAACCCCATCCTGCATCTTGGAAAAATGAGATAATAAGCTGAGTATCAGTACATGGAAATTTTCTTGCCAAGTCTTTACCTGCCCAATATAGAACTTCTTTCTCGTGTTTTCCTAATATTGTAGGAAGCAAGTAATCTCTTATTAAATCATAACCAAATGCTGGAACAGTTTTGTTCTGAAATGATGTCATCTAAAAATACCTCTTTCGTGAATTTTCTTATTTTTACTTAAAAAGAACATAAAAATTTCGTAAAGTAGAAAAAAACCTCTTGTGAGAGCAAATTCTTTATTTATTTGTATGTATAAAAAACTGGAAGCTACCTTGACGCTAATAGTTCTTGAGAGTACAATGGACATGTCATAATATTGTACCATGATGAAATCCGCAGTCAATGTAATATCGTTTACAAAATAGTGACGATATTGGCTCGCTTTTCAAAAGTACTAAGGGGGGTAACAGTCTTGTCGAAAAATCGAGAGTTTTACTGGCGCCGCTTACATTCCTTACTAGGTATTATCCCTGTAGGTCTGTTTTTGGTGTTCCACTTATCTTTGAACTTCACTGCGACAGGTGGAGAAGAGGCTTACAACAATGCTACTGGAGTAATGGATTTAGTTCCACATTCTCTACTACTAATTGTTGAATGGATCGTAATTTACATACCAATCCTATTCCACGGATTATATGGTGTGTATATTGCATTTACGGCTACTAACAATGTGAAACGCTTCGGCACATTCCGTAACTGGATGTTCGCACTACAACGTTTTACAGGAGTATTCCTTGTAATTTTCATTGCGTGGCACATCTTCCAAACTCGTATTCAAAAAGCACTTGGTGCAGAAGTTGAATTCAGTATGATGGAAGAAATCGTTCGTAATCCATGGATGCTTGCATTCTATATTGTAGGTATTTTATCAGCTACATTCCACTTATCTAATGGAATTTGGTCATTCCTAGTAAGCTGGGGGATTACACAATCGCCTAAATCACAAAAAATCGCATCGTATGTTACAATGGTATTCTTCGTATTGTTAAGTATTGTTGGTGTTGCGGCAATCTTAGCATTCGTGTAATTAACACAATAGAACATCCGCTATGTTTTTAGCAAATAAAGAGGAGTGAGGAGTAATCATGGCGAAAAGCAAAATCATCGTCGTAGGTGGCGGTTTAGCTGGCTTAATGGCTACGATGAAAGCTGCCGAAGAAGGCACTGAAGTTGAATTATTCTCATTAGTTCCCGTAAAACGTTCACACTCTGTATGTGCGCAAGGTGGAATTAATGGTGCTGTTAATACAAAAGGTGAAGGGGATTCTCCTTGGATTCACTTTGATGATACAGTTTACGGTGGGGACTTCTTAGCAAACCAACCACCAGTTAAAGCAATGTGTGATGCTGCACCTGGCATTATTCACTTATTTGACCGTATGGGAGTTATGTTCAACCGTACTCCAGAAGGTTTATTAGATTTCCGTCGTTTCGGTGGAACACTACATCACCGTACAGCATTCTCTGGTGCGACAACTGGTCAACAATTGCTATATGCACTTGATGAGCAAGTTCGCCGCTATGAAGTTGACGGTTTAGTTACAAAATACGAACACTGGGAATTCCTTGGCGTTGTTTTAGACGACGAAGGTCATTGCCGTGGTATCGTAGCTCAAAACATGCAAACTGAAGAAATTCAATCATTCCGTGCTGATGCTGTAATTATGGCAACAGGTGGTCCTGGTATTATCTTCGGTAAATCTACAAACTCAATTATTAACACTGGTTCTGCAGCATCTATCGTTTACCAACAAGGTGCTTCATATGCAAACGGTGAGTTCATTCAAATTCACCCTACAGCGATTCCTGGTGACGACAAAAACCGTTTAATGTCAGAATCTGCTCGTGGTGAAGGTGGACGTATTTGGACATACAAAGACGGTAAACCATGGTACTTCCTAGAAGAAAAATACCCTGCATACGGTAACTTAGTTCCTCGTGATATCGCTACTCGCGAAATCTTCGATGTATGTGTAAACCAAAAATTGGGTGTTAATGGTGAAAACGTTGTATATCTAGACCTTTCTCATAAAGATCCACATGAATTAGACGTTAAACTTGGTGGTATTATTGAAATCTATGAAAAATTCGTAGGTGACGATCCACGTAAATTACCAATGAAAATCTTCCCAGCAGTTCACTACTCAATGGGTGGTTTATGGGTAGATTACGACCAAATGACTGAAATTCCTGGTTTATTTGCAGCAGGTGAATGTGATTATTCACAACACGGTGCTAACCGTCTAGGAGCAAACTCATTATTATCAGCTATTTATGGTGGTTCAGTTGCTGGACCAAACGCTGTTAAATATGTAAAAGGCTTAAAGAAACATGCAGAAGATCTTCCTCAATCAATCTATGATGCTCGCGTTCAAGAAGAGCAAGAGAAATGGGACGCAATTCTTAAAATGGATGGTAATGAAAACGCATACTTACTGCATAAAGAGCTTGGTGAGATGATGACTGATAATGTAACAGTTGTTCGTTATAATGACCGATTAGAAGCTACTTATAATAAACTTGGTGAAATGTTAGAACGTTGGGAAAACATTAACATCAACGACACACAAAAATGGAGTAACCAAGGGGCTCACTTCACTCGTCAGTTGAAAAACATGTTATATCTTGCTCGCGTAATTACTAAAGGAGCACTTTTACGTAACGAATCTCGTGGAGCTCACTACAAACCAGAATATCCTAACCGTGATGACGAGAACTTCTTAAAAACAACAATGGCGAAGTTCAATCCACAAACTGGTGAACCGGAAATTACTTATCAAGAAGTTGACGTTTCTCTAATTCCGCCACGTAAACGTGACTATTCTTCATAAAACATAAGGGGGGTCATTAATCATGACAACAGCAGTAGGAACTGGAAGAACAATTAAACTTGAAATCCTTCGTCAAGACACTCAAGGTGGAGCAACACGTTGGGAGAAATTCGAAGTTCCTTACCGTCCAGGTATGAACGTTATTTCTGCTTTAATGTTCATTCAACAAAACCCTGTTACAGCTGATGGTCAAAAAACATCTCCAGTAACTTGGGACATGAACTGTCTTGAAGAAGTATGTGGTGCTTGTTCTATGGTAATTAATGGTCGTCCACGTCAATCATGTTCTACATTAATTGACCAATTAGAACAACCAATTCGTCTTGAACCAATGAAAACTTTCCCAGTTGTCCGCGACTTACAAGTAGACCGTAGCCGTATGTTCAACGCTCTTAAGAAAGTTAAAGCATGGGTTCCAATCGACGGAAGTTATGATTTAGGTGAAGGTCCACGTATGCCAGAACGCAAACGTCAATGGGCTTATGAATTATCTAAATGTATGACTTGTGGTGTTTGCTTGGAAGCATGTCCAAACGTGTCTGAAAAATCTTCATTCATCGGACCAGCTCCACTTTCACAAGTACGTTTATTCAACACTCACCCAACAGGTGCAATGAATAAAGATGAACGTCTTGAAGCAATTATGGGAGATGGTGGCCTTGCAAACTGCGGTAACTCACAAAACTGTGTTGCTGCATGTCCAAAAGGTATTCCACTAACTACTTCAATTGCAGCACTTAACCGTGCAACAACTGTACAAATGTTCCGTAACTTCTTCGGTTCAGATCATATGGTTGATTAATAGTAAAAGATAAATGTATTAGTATAATAAAAGGGTATCTAAGTCATAATTTATGACTTTTAGATACCCTTTTTATTTTACTTGCATAATATAGAATGGCAGCCAGTTTGGGCTGTTGCGTTCAAGCTTAAGGAAGCTTCTTCTTTCACTTTTCCTATAAACTATTTTAACAATAATTTGTAAGCTTTATCTTCACAGCATCTAAGATTTACCTTGCGAATCAATAACAAAACACTTATGCCATGGCTTTCATTTTTGTTATAATAAATGAACCACTATTCATTTTATCTTCTTTCAGTACTGAATGAAGATATAGCCTTCGGTGAGTCATGCAATTTCGTGATGGGTTTGGGGAGGGAAGTTAACCTAAGTGAGTTTCTGCCATAAGACAATGGTTAACTGGTTAAGCATTATGCTTGATCCTACACGAATCCGCAACTTGAATGCTTATTAGCCAAGGCGTAAATTGACAAAAGGGGATAGGGGAAATAGGAAAGGGGTTATGAAGATGAAAGCAAATTATATTGCAGATCCACAAGCTTGGGCAGAAGAATTTGAGTTTTATGTAGAAGTGAAGGTAAGATTTTCTGAAACGGATATGTTTGGACATCTTAACAATACCGTACCTTTTACTTATTTCGAGTATGCGCGTATTGAATTTTTAAAGCATATCGGGTTTTCAACAAAATGGTCTGCAGATGAAGTAACGAAAATTACTGTAGTGGCAGACCTGCAATGCGACTATTTAAAACAAGTATTTTTTGATGAAACACTTCGAATCTATGTAAAGGCAGCACGAATCGGTACTACATCAATTGATATTCATTATTTAGCAAAAAACGAACATGATGAGGCATGTTTTACTGGTCGAGGAACAATTGTTCAAATTGATAAACAAACTGGAAAAGCAATTCCATGGGATGAAAAAGAAATATTAATATTACATGGGAAATAGTAAAAATGCCCTCACAGCCTTTCAACTCTTATCATACTTTACATAGAAGAGGAGATAGGAGGGTGTTGCCTTATGAATAGCCCGCAGCATCGTTCGCTTTTGACGAAAAGAGAACGGGAAATATTCCAGTTATTAATCTTAGATTACTCTACAAAAGATATTTCGCAAAAGTTGGGCATTAGCGAAAAAACGGTGCGTAATCATATTTCAAACACGATTCAGAAACTGGGCGTATCCAGTAGATCACAAGCATTAATCGAATTACTGAGGCTAGACGAATTATCACTACATTAGAATGGATGCTTGCTATTTCGCTTAAAACACTTCAAAATAGAATTAACTTCATTTCAGCAAAAATTTTTTGTCCCTAAGTGTACACACAAGTTCAAAAGTAGCTGAGACGGATTTGATTCTTGAGGAGTGAATGCACTTAATGAGTAACAACGAAATGCGCAGCCATGGTACAGTAGCATTTTTAGAAAAAGAACTACGCTATATATCACATTTAATTAAACAAAAAGGCAGAGAAATATTAAGCAATTACACGATTACACCTCCACAATTTATTGCGCTTCAATGGTTACATGAATCGGGCGATATGACAATTGGGGAATTATCGAATAAAATGTATTTGGCTTTTAGTACGACAACTGATTTAGTTGATCGTATGGAAAAAAGTGAATTAGTAGTGCGCATTCGTGATGATCAAGACCGCCGAGTTGTACACATACATTTGCTTGAAGAGGGAGAAAGAATCATTCAAGAAGTTATCGAAAAAAGGCAGAACTACTTACATGAACTTTTAGTAGATTTTGATAATCAGGAAATAGAAATGTTATCAAAATTACTATATAAACTACATTTACAAATGGTAGAGGATTGAGGCGGTTTTTGTGAATGCACCGATTGGCGTTATTGATTCAGGTGTTGGCGGCTTAACAGTTGCAAAGCGAATGATGGAAGTTTTACCATATGAAACTATTTATTATATTGGTGATACTGCAAGATGTCCATATGGACCAAGAAACAGGCAAGAAGTATTAAAATTCACATGGCAAATGGCAAATGTATTACAAAAGATGAATATTAAAATGCTTGTCATTGCATGCAATACAGCAACCGCAGTAGCGTTAGATAGCTTGCAAAAAAATTTATCGATTCCTGTAATTGGAGTTATAAATGCTGGTGCACGTGCTGCTGAGAAAAAAACAAAACGAAACGAAATCGTCGTACTTGCAACAGAAGGTACAATTAAAAGTGGTGCATATGAAAATGCGCTGCTTTCTTTAAGTACGAAGGCGAAAATAATTCCTCTTGCATGTCCGACGTTCGTCCCACTTGTAGAAAGTGGAGAATATGAAGGACAATTTGCATTCGACTTAGTAGCAAAAGGTTTAAAGCCGCTAGCCAATAAAAAATTTGATACAGTTATATTAGGATGTACACATTATCCAATTATCCAGCATCATATCGAAAAAGTGGTTGGACCCGATGTTGTGGTCCTATCCTCAGCAGAGGAAACTGCAAGGGATGTAAAAGACTTATTAGAGTATAATGATCAGCTCTGTACTTCTACAAAAGAGCCGCATCATATTTTCTATTCAACAGGGTCAGTACCAATTTTTCGCTCAATCGCTGAAAATTGGCTTAAAAAATCAAATTTAGACATACGTCGTATAAAACTATAATCTACTAGGTATTCAAACTTTTTGAGTTTGAATACCTAGTTTTATTTTTTTATTCGAAAATAATAAAATCATTTGAGTGTGAGTGCAACAATTTTTTCCCAAACAAATCGTCTAGCGGAAGAGGCAAAAGGAACAAAAATACAATTATATTAGTGATGGTGGGCACAGTAAAATTTCCTGGGCAATTGAAGATTAAATGATTATTGGATTAGCTCCAGTTAATATTCAGATGATGCGAGGTTCGAGGGTGTAGGTGATTATGGCTAAACAAAAAATATATAGTTATTGGGAAATATTAACTAAACCAACCGATTTATTACATGTACAAGTGGTATTAGCTAATATTGTTATGTAGAAACAATATTATATAATAAGGATACCTCAATTAAGCGGTGTGTAGAAACTCTATATATCGTTTTTAATTGTGAAACAAGCTTGTGTTGGCGTTTTCGAAATAGTTTCAAATTAATGGTGTGTATGGTACTTTAATTTAAATTATGTTAATATGGGGGCGCGAAACAACGAGGAGGACAATTATGACAAGACATGATGGACGAGAGGTTGACCAATTAAGACCAGTAAACATCGAAAAAAATTATTTAATGCATCCAGAAGGATCTGTACTTATAAAAGTAGGGAATACAAAGGTTATATGTACTGCAACAATTGAAGATAGAGTGCCTGGGTTTTTACGAGGTCAGGGTAAAGGATGGATCACTGCAGAATATTCTATGCTGCCAAGAGCGACAGCTGAACGTACACAACGTGATTCTTCGCGTGGTAAAGTGAATGGCCGTACGATGGAAATTCAGCGTTTAATTGGCCGAGCTTTGCGCGCCATTGTTGATTTAGAAGCGCTGGGTGAAAAAACAGTATGGATTGATTGTGATGTTATTCAAGCAGATGGCGGCACTCGTACTGCATCAATAACAGGTGCATTTGTCGCTTTAACAATTGCCATTGCAAAAATCCATGAAATAAAACCGTTTGCAAAATTCCCCATTGTAGACTTTTTAGCTGCAACAAGTGTCGGGATCATTGATGAATTAGGCCCTATTTTAGATTTGAACTATGTTGAGGATGTTGCAGCAGCTGTTGATATGAATCTTGTCATGACAGGTGCAGGACGCTTTGTAGAAATACAAGGGACAGGGGAAGAGGCAACTTTCTCTCGTGATGAACTTAACACATTACTGGACTTGGGTGAGAAAGGTATTTCTGAACTAATTGCCATTCAAAAAGAGGTACTTGGAGAAGCAGCAAACCTTGTAGGTTCTTTGAAGGAGGAAGCATAAATGAAACAGGTAGTAATCGCAACGAAAAATAAAGGAAAAGCAAAAGATTTTGAAGCTCTTTTTGGTCCTCTAGGCTATGAAGTCGTAACAATGTTCGATGTGGCGCCAGATATGGAAATTGAAGAAACAGGGACAACCTTCGAAGAAAATGCCGTTTTAAAGGCTGAGACGCTTTCACGTGAGCTTAATAAGCTTGTTATTGCAGACGATAGTGGTTTAGCAATTGATGCATTAGGGGGGGAACCAGGCGTATATTCTGCCCGCTATGCAGGCGACCATGATGATGAAGCAAATATCGTAAAGGTACTAGAGAAAATGCAGGAGGTCCCAGATGATAAACGTACAGCTCGTTTTTGCTGTGCATTAGCCATTGCAGGACCTGGCATTGAAACATACACGGTTTTTGGAACATGTGAGGGCGTCATCTTACATGAGAAGCGCGGTACAAATGGTTTTGGTTACGACCCAATTTTTTACGTTCCAGAACTAGGGCGCGCAATGGCTGAATTGTCTCCTGAAGAAAAAGGAGCCATTTCACACCGTGGCAATGCTATTCGTAAACTTGCTGAAGAATTGCCGAATTTGTTAAAATAAACTAGTTGCACGGAATTTTACTCATTATTTAGCGAGAAATACCTGAAAGTTTAATAATTATTTGGTAAAATGAAATTAGCCCGGTACTTTTTGGTATCGGGTGGTTTTGATTCATTTAAAAGGTGCTAAGTTTTTGGAAGAAGTATTTGTTTAAGACATCAAGCTGCTTAAGAATGAGTGTATACTTGTAACAAGTGTCTATTTCACTGGTATAGGCGAAGAATGCTTCTTATTGGTAAACCATTTATTAAAGGAGACCTAAGTGTGAAATTATTAGTAATGAGTGATACACATGGGGATGCTGAGGTAATAAAGCGTGTACGGGATGCACATTTAGATGTCGATGCAATCATCCACTGTGGGGATAGTGAGCTGCCATTTGATCATCCTTATTTAGAAGGTGCAAAACGGGTGCGCGGCAATTGCGACCACGATTCCCGCTATCCTGAAAAGGAACTGTTCAATGTAGAGGGCTTAAAGATATTTGTTGCTCATGGTCATTTGCTAAATGTAAAGTCAACAACAATGAACTTGCTATATCGTGCCAAAGAGGTTGAAGCTGATGCAGCATTTTTCGGCCATTCACATGTATTAGGAACAGAATTAGTGGATAATATATTATTTGTGAATCCAGGAAGCCTCCTAAAGCCCCGAGGCATTGATGAAAAAAGCTATGCTATAGTTGAGTTTGCCGATCAATCTTGGAAAGTTACAGGGTATACGGATACAGGAGAAGAGATCTTTACGAAACGATTTCCTTTAGATGAGTAACAAAGATTAATGCTTTCAGAAAAAAATAAGAAAAATTTTCATTTATTTTTAAAATACCGTTGACATTCTCCTGTAATGCACATATAATAATAATTGTCTTTAATGGTTATTACCATGTTTGACCAATGTCTCAGTAGCTCAGCTGGATAGAGCATACGCCTTCTAAGCGTACGGTCGGGGGTTCGAATCCCTCCTGGGACGTCATAAGGTAGTTTTAGAAAAAGAAACTATCATTCGAAAACAGCCTTAAATCCTTTTATATAGGCTGTACAATTTATAACGTTGGTGAATGAAAATCACCTTCTCCCGAAAGTTGGAGAAGGTGATGGAATATCACTAGCGTTATTTTCTTTTATTTTAATAATAGAAAACAAGTGAGGTTCCCTGTAGAATTAAAGTCGACCAAAACCATCATTCAGGAGGGAATTCACTTGTCATATTCTAATAGTATTAAATCCTTGATTGATATTCAAGACTTGAATATTACATTCGATGAAGATTGTGTAAAACAAGGGACTTTTAAAGGAAAAGCTTGTAAATACATCACTGGAACATTAACCTACAACCCTACTCATTGCGTAAAGTGTGGTATTGAAAACAAAAATTTTACAGTTTTTAAGAACGGAACTCAATTATCGCGAATTACTTTACCTCTTACCGGGGTAAGTCCAACCTATTTACTACTAAGAAAGCAACGCTTTATGTGTACAGAATGCAACACTAGCTTTACTGCCAAAACACCAATCGTTGAACGTAATTGTTATATTTCTAAGAATGTTAAAGTTCAAGTAATGATTAAATCTGCAGAAGCTCAATCCTTAAAATCGATCGCTAAAGATTGTTCGATTTCACCTACAACGGTTCAACGAGTCATTAATGAAGTTGCAGTGCATCTTAAACCCCATCATACTAAGCTTCCGAAGCATCTTTCTTTTGACGAATTTAAATACGCAAAAGGGGCAATGGCTTTTGAATATATCAATGTGTTGAATGGTGATATCTTGGACATTCTTAATCGTCGCGATAACTTCGCAATTAAAAATCATTTCATTGTGAATTACAGCCTAAATGACCGACGAAATGTGGAAACGGTAACGATTGATATGAATGCAGGTTATGTAAGCGTCATTAAAGAGCTGTTTCCAAAAGCGAAAATAATTATTGACCGATTTCACTTAGTTCAATTAATCAATCGATCTATGAATAAGTGCCGAATCAGTGTGATGAATCAACTAAGAACTTCAGATAACGAAGACATGAAAAAGTACCGTCGATTGAAGCGTTACTGGAAGCTAATTCTCAAAAGGAAATCGGCTCTCTCTAGCGTTGAATACAAATATTATTCGCTATTCGGACAACGTCTTGAAACAAGCATCGTTGAAGAGATTTTAGCGTATGATCCAGTGCTAAAAGCGAATTATGAGCTTTATCAAGCCCTTTTGAAAGCAATGGAAGAGAAGGACTTTAAAATGTTAGAATCTTGTTTAATAAATCCTGTTCATCCTTTAATCTCTAGCTATATGAAGACTAGTATAAAAACGTTGAAAGAGCATCTTCCGTATATACATAACAGCTTTAATTATCCTTATAACAACGGCAAAATTGAAGGGATTAACAATAAAATTAAAGTATTAAATCGTGTAGCTTATGGATATAGAAATTTTATGAATTACAAAAAGCGAATTATTTTACACTTCAAACTCAAAACAACAGAACAAAAACAACCACGCTCCCAAACAGCCTAAGGCTAGTTAAGAGCATGGTAATAATCGATTAATATCCTTCACCAACGTTATTTGACAAAGAACCTTTATATAAAGGGTTTAAGGCTGTTTTGTTTATTTAAGAAAAAGATAAAAATAGTTAAAAAATAAATAGTAGGTACCTATTTGGTACCCAATTATTTGTTATTTGTACTTATACAGCTTGACTTTCATCTCGTTCCTGTATAGCAAGTGAGCGTAATGAACCAGTGTTGTTTGAAGATCCACTTGTGTAAGATTTTTGTAAAATTAGATTAAATCAAGCTATCCAGATCGATTAAATTTTTAGTATAGCTCAGGAATTAGTAATAACTGATGTATTTTGCAAGAAAAAAGTGCAGAGATTTGCAATTAATTATACAGAGTGTTGCCACCCAGTATTTTTACAATTTCTTCGATAAAGCATTTGTTAAACGGAAGCTTTGCCCCGTGTATGAAATAATGTGGGCATGGTGAATCAAACGATCCACCAGTGCTGCTGTTAAACGTGAATCTGCGAATATTCGATTCCACTGACTAAATTCTAGATTTGATGTAATTATCAAACTTTTTTGCTCATAACACTCTGAGATAATTTGAAATAGCAGCTCTGCACCATCTTTTCCAAATGGTACATATCCCATTTCATCTAAAATAATGACATCCACTTTTTCTAATTTTTTTCTAAAGCTTGTTAAACGACCACTACTTAAAGCATCCTCTAACTCTTCAACTAAATGAGAAACTCGATAGAATCGAACCTCAAACCCCATCTCACAGGCTCTTCGGCCTAAAGCGGAGGCTAAATGAGTTTTACCGGTTCCAGGTGCTCCGACTAAAATTATGTTCTCATGGCGATGTATAAAATCTAGGTTCATCAATTCCTCTTTCGTTAAATGTGAGGGGAGACAAATATCTTTATGCCATTCATAGTTTTCTAGTACTTTGTAATCTAAAAATCGTGCTTTTTTAATGTTTCTAGATGCTTTCGCCTGTTCACGGCCATCTCGTTCTTTTAGTAATAATTTATAGACAAATTCATCTGGTGTTGTAAATGGAATTTCCTCGAACCCCTCAGCGATATGAGCTAATCTAAGTTGCTTACATAAATGTTCGATCGTTTCATTCATTTTCACTCACCCCCGATGTTACTGGCTGTAGAGCATCATACTGTGACCACTCTACATCATAAGGATGAGAAGAAAGCTTATCATTATTGGCTATTAACTCATAAAATTGGCTATCAATTTCCTTCATATCATGCTGAAGTAGTAGGGTAATAACTTCTTCGATTCTCCGTTTCCGTAAAGATAAGGATGGGACTAATAAATATTCCCTTATACGTACCGGTAGGTACTCTGTATATCTTGAATGGCCAACTACTCTCGGTTTAAGTAGCCAGTCTTTGAATATATCAATCCAAGGTATAAACCTACGCTTTTTCATATATGGTCTTGAATCACTTAAAATTACTTCACCATTATTTGTTATGACCTTAAACTGATCCCAAAAAGTAACGCAATATAACTGCGAATAGTTCTTCGCCTTTGGCACATGAATGAGATGTTGATCCAATTTGAATTCGTTATATTTATTAAATTTGATTGGCATTTGTTTAAAAACTGGATAATCATTTTCAGGTAACTTTAATAATTGCTTCTGTTCACTCTCCCATAAAATTTCTATCATTTCACCCTTGCGATAGTGCATGCGTTTACGGTCTTCTACTAATCTCTCAGATAACTGATTTTCTAAATCTTCAAAGTCCTTCATTACAGGAGGGACACTAAAGAAGTTGTATCGAATATAACCAACTTTCCGTTCCACATTTCCTTTTTCATGACCGCTTCGGGGATTACAAACTTGAACTTTAAAGCCATAATGATTTTGAAAAGCAATGAATTCATCAGTTAACTGTGCTTCTCCTTCGGAACCACGCACTTTTTTCACCGCAGGTGTTAGATTATCGATTCTAATACTAAGTGGTACGCCTTCAGCTTGTTTAAAAAGTTTCTTCAGCCCACTTAAAAAGCACTCTTGGTTTTCAGAAGGAAGGGGGATTCCTAATGCGACATTACTTGCTGGAAATGACATTACTAGTGCATGTACATCTACTATTTCCCCTTCATGAACAGCTTCCATTATCCCAAAATCAACTTGAGCTTCTCCTTCAGGATGTGTTAATCGTTCAAATCCCTTGGAAATTTCATCATCTCTATTAGCTCTCCATTCCTCTATAAAGTTACAGACTGTTCGATAAGAACCTTTGAAGTCCATTTTTCCCAAGGCTTCATACATTTGCTTATTAGTTCTTCTTAATTTCTTCTTTACTTTTGAGTCCTCTTCAAGCCAATCACTTACGATTTCTCCCCATTTTTCGTCATACATCATTCCTTTCTTTATTTGTGTTTTTACTTGAGGTAGTTGATCCTTATCACCATATTTTTTTGCTGTTCTCCAATTGATGGATAAAGTTTCCGCAATTGTAGATATCGATAATCCTTTTTCATTTCTTAATGTTTTGATACAATTAATTTCAGACATTGCTAGCATCCTTTCATTCCTCCACTGCTAAAATTCGACACTTTAACAGTAGAATGACTTGGGGTGGCTGGCAAGTCTATTTTTTTGCACTAAAAAAGTGCTAGACTCTGTACAAATTCTTTGCACAAGTCTGCACTTTTATTTTGCAATAAACAACTGATTCAAAATAGCTTTTATTGGAAAATATGATTTTCTAATCAACAATAATTACTGGGTCAAATAACCAATCTTTTGATTTGTAATTATTATCGTACATATTTCTTACATCACGAGTGATTCCATTATCAATAAGTAGGTCTCGGAATCTTTTACTAAAAAAAATTGAATGATATGCCCATTGTCCATTAGACTTCCATTCTTGAAGGATATTTATATCTTTGATTGGATTCTTCTCAATATCAGTTTTATTATAGTGATAAGGGTAATCAATCCGACCTCTTATATTACATATAGAACATTGATCATCTGTTTCTGTAATAAAATAATAGTGCTTCATTACGGAGCTCCATGATGGGAGAATGTTAGTTGGAAGTATTTGAAATGCTGTTTGAGCTGTCTTTTTACCGCTATGTATCACTTCTTGTAATTTATAACCCGTTATATCCCACTTTTCCATTAGAAGGGCCATTTTCTCCGAAACAACCCAATAATCAACACCGACATTTACCATATATCTGTCTCTAATTTTAGAAGTATCTATAACTAAAGCAGATGTTTGAACTTTTGCTTGAAGTCCGCAATATTTACATAATGTAATCCATTCAACCCCATCTTTTTTATGTTCTAGAAAAACTTTTGGAGAATTACCGGTTGATCTTAACTCAAAAAAAGGAGATTGCTTAAAATCTTCATCATCAAATTTAAAGGATAAAGCCTCGCCACATGATAAATTGAATTCGCTCTCTAAAGTAGAAATGATTCTTGCGAGTGTATCAACAGTTAATCTCTCATTTAGATTAATTGGAACTTCGACATAAACTTCAGAACTGTGTTTTCGTTTCTCCGGAAAAGTCAATTGAATTCCATATTTATAAAAGAATTCTTCAAGCTTATTCTTTAGGTAGTAATCAGCATAAAAATCAACAATTACTCTTGTTTCCATGTTTTCCCCCTTTTTACAAGAAAGAGTGTCCCACTGTAGCGTAATAAAAATAAAAATACTTGTACTGTTTTTCTTTAGATGATTTATATAAAAATTCCATAACTCATCGCCTATATCTTCTCGTAATTCTTTTGATACGACGAATAAGAATGCTACTTGTTGCTATAGATTCGTTCTATGATTTTGTCAAAATCTTCTTGTGAAAGTGTTTCGTCTTGAGGGTATTCCACCATAAAACCTTGTGTGGCAGCAGGCAATTGGTAGGTTAACAATACGGTCATTTTATTAAGTTTGTTTTGTTGTTGCATGTTTAGAAGGTTTACTAAAGGGAGCATACCCTTTAGTAGAATCTACAAATATAATCGGTAGTTTTAAGCTTTCAAATCGTTCAATATAATCAATTTGAGTCACAGTATTAAAGTAATCATCCTCTATCATGATTATTGAATAATTATTTTTTAAATCGTCTTGAAGTAAATCCTCAACTTCTAATGATTCAAAATGAACATTTTCATATCGGAATTCTTCTAAAGTACCAACTACTCCTATATTCACAGGTTCTTCAAAGGTTATTTTATTATTCGAGCAACCACCGATTAAAAACACTAACACAGCAATTAACAAATACATAAATTTATTCATAGTAAATTATCCATTAATTTCTCTAAGATTTTCATTGTGAATATCTGTAAGGTCTTTTATATAAAATAATGAAAAATCATCCCTTATATCTACCTCAAAAAAATAAATATTTTCGGTTTCTTTATCTTTAACTTCTATTTCAAACAATCCCATTCCTATACGATATTTGATTTCTTTAGGGTTTAAGTTTTCCCTATTTACTCCATAGTTAGTTTCAATATTATTTTCAGCATAAAAGTATGCAACAGCTTTTTTAGATTTAGAATTATAATAATAGTTGCTAATTAAAATCACCAATATACAAAATAATACATTAAATATAATTAATTTTTTCATTTTCCTCCCCCTAATCCAATTCATAAAAAGTCAGCTGTATTTCGCAAGTAAAATTTGAGCCATTTATTAATTAAAAACTGAGCCACTTAAACCGAACTATTTTCTAGCCATTCTTTTGTATCTAATATTCGATAAGATGGTCCAACCATGTCTATCATATAAGCTCTATGTGTTAATCGATCTGTTAAAGCGGCTGTTAAAACTGGATCATGAAATATTTCTTCCCAGCGATCAAATGATAAATTACTCGTAACGATGGTAGATGCTCGTCCTGCACGAAGGGAAAGATGAGTAAACAATAATTCTGCACCTTCTTTATCAAAAGAAATATAACCTAGCTCATCGATAATCACTAAATCATACTTTTCAAACCGCAATTCAAATGAACGTAGCGTTCTTTCAGAACGGCTCTCCTTTAATTGATTGACCAGTGATGATACAGTTGTGAAATACACCTTATACCCAGCTAAACAAGCTTCAATTCCTAAACCGATCGCAATATGGGTTTTACCTGTTCCAGGTGATCCAATTAATAAGACATTCTGTTTTTCTTGAATAAAGTCTAATTTCTTTAAATGTGAGAGGCGAGAGGCCGCATTCTGCGGTAATCTCTCTATCTCTAGTTCAGTTAATAGTTTCTTTTCAGGAAAATTTGCCGAACGAATCCGATTCGCTTTTGCTCGCACTTCTCAATCTTGCATCTCTTGCACCAGTGCGTGATATAAAAAATCCTCTGCTGTTTGATGTTGTTTCCACATATCATCTTCTTGAATAAATGCTCGAATACTTGGTAGTCGAAGTTCTTTACACATTTCAATCATTTCTTGTCGCTTATCCATTAATGAAGCACCCCTGTCTTTTTAGTTTCGAATAATGCCGTAATCGCTGAAAGATTTTCGAGAGATTGGGTGGTGACCTCATTTTTGGGATGTACAGTTTTATGAATGTGTTCGCCTTGATTAGCTAAGAAAATAATCTTATCTGTTGATATTTGAACCATAGGGTTCTTCTCAAGTTGTTCAATCGCCGCTAAGACTTTTTCTAGATTGTTATGTTCTTTTAGATACATAAGTAACTCTAGAAAATCTCTCTCATTTCCAATATAATAATCTTTGTATAATTTTTTTATTTTTGTTGGTGCTTGACTCAAACATTCACTTTGAGCCAATGCACCTTTTTTCTTTTCAAATGTACGTAAGTAATGATATATATCCATTACCCATTGGTGACTCTGCCAACTCCGTTTATGGGTTGCGATACGCGCCTTTTCACTAAAAATAAGTATTTTTTCCGCACTTGCTTTTACTTTGACCCATTCTCCAACACGTCCTTCTGGGACAGAATAACGATTTTGTCTATAAGTAATTGTGCTGTATTTGTCTACTCTAAATTCAAGCAACTCAGATGCGTCAAACGGAATAATATCTGCACTTACTTGCCGAGCTGCACGTTCTTCTAGCATTAATTCATGGTGCGTTTGTTTTTTCTTATAATGTTTACGAGAGTTTAATTTCATGATGATTTCTGTTAGGTAGGCCTGAGCTTCTTCTATACTTGTAAAAGTATCTCGATGGGCAAGTGCTTTCCGGCGGATGTATTCTACACTCCGCTCCACATGCCCCTTCTGATTTCCTTTTCTCGGTTCACATAGTCGTATTTTAAAATGATAATGCATCGATAGATTTTTCATACCATCGGTAATCTCACGCTCAGTTCCAATAAAGTTCTTTACGACAGTTCGCATATTATCGTATGTGAATACCTCTGGTACAAAGCCCAAATAGTTAATACACTTTACATGTGCATCTTGTACACAAACCACTGTTTCTGATTCATACAAATAGGCAAATCTATCATTACTATATGGTAAGGTAAAGACCGCCATTGAAAGAGAACGTAACGTTTGATCAATGAATAATTTTACTTCTCCCCAGTCAAACTCAATTTCATGACCAGCAGTTGCCTTTTGACGAATAAAGACTTCTTTTTGACGTTTCTCCTCGCTATTCACAAAATTTCTAACAGTGGTGTAACTAATTTCAAAACCTTCATCTAATAACTTTTCATGAATATCAATCATTTTTAGTTGTTGCTTGTGCATTTGATGTTGTCGTTTATACTCGTTGTCTTTTAACATTTTTCGAATACGTTTCATAACAGTTGGTGTTAATGCACGTTTCTTTCCTTTCCGTTTTTTATACGACGGAGGCGTTAGATAGTTATCTGTAATTGGTATATCCCTAATATCTAGCTGTCTTTTTTCAAGATCTTCTTGAATATACTTTTTTACAGTATTGCGAGAGATCCCAAGCTCCTTTGCAATTTGACGTTGACTCTTATTTTCTTGATGAAAGGCAAGTAGCACTTTCTGTTTCTTCTCCAATGAAATCACCTCTATACGCTCCTAACTCTATGAAGTTAGGATTATTTTCATATAAAAGTGGCTCACTTTTCAATTGCTATGGTGGCTCAGTTTTAGCTTATCAAGTACAGTCAGCTGCTAAAATTACTTTCATTTCCCGAATCTGATACAAATTATGCATATTAATCATGGGGTATCTAGGTTAGGATATTTCGATTTTAATTTACATATCATTCTCTAATTATTTCATGGTGAGCTTAAAGTAGTTAGTTATGGAGAAATTTGATCCTGCAAGGGCATTACAACAATAATCATATTCATTAGTTGATAGAGTATGAATATTAAATAACCTTTTTAAAGAATAGAGAGAGGTAATTTCACCTCATCCCTGACTTAAAATTTTCTTTTTCTCTTTTTCGAATTCTTCTTCAGTTAAAATGCCTTGTTCTTTTAATTTTCCGATTTTTTCAAGTGCTGCGTATTTATCTGATACAGCAACAGTAGAAAATGAAACTGTTGTTGTTCTAAGCGTATCACGAACCATGTGGATTTGATTCATAACAATATTTATAAAATCTCTTAACCGTTCAAATGGCATTAAATTGTCGAATTTCTTACGGCTTATTCCTAGATCGATATAGAGTTCATTTTCAAACAAACCGTCTTTTGCTTGTGTTATGCCATTCATACTTCTATAATCGAATTCTTCATAAAAAAATTGTTTATTTCTACCACGACTACTAACGAATACTAATCGTTGATCGGTAGCTATTAACAATCCCTTAATTTCACGATCCACTGTTTTATCGTATTCTGCAATTATAGAAAGTAAAAATTTTTCATTGGAACGTAAGACGTATTTTTCGAAATAAACGATAGAATCTTTATAGAGAGAAAATAGGGAGCTTTTTCCAAAGCCTGTGCCAATGTATTTCTCTTGTAAAATTTTTTTATCTTCTTTTTCAATGACGTTAACTCCTAATTTTACTGCTAATTCCTCTTTTACTTGGCGTAGTTCCTCTTGTTTTTGTCTTTCTTTCTCTATTTGTTCAGGTGTTTTTTCATGTGTTCCTAATAATTTTTTAAAAAAACTCATTTTACCACCCCATTGTTTTATTTAAATAGGTAAGTTATTACATTACCCATAAATGAAAAAAATTTACAATATATTTTGCTAAATATTATAGCATAGGCGGAATCTGTTGTGAGAATGGGAGAGTTAAAAGTTTCCATAATAATATTCAAGAGACTGAACAGAGCTTGCCCTTGAATCTGGTACTCAAAATTACCGAAAAATCTTTCTTAGTATTGAATCTATTGTAAAATATAAGTACGTTGATTCTCTGTATTCATATGATGAAGGAGTCTTTTATGAAAGAGTATTTTACTATTGGGGAAGTATCGAAGCTATTTAAGGTGAAAATTGCAACACTTAGGTATTATGACGAGATTGGTCTTTTACGTCCAGAATTTATTGATAAAAAGACCAACTATCGATATTATTCGACGCAGCAGTTTGAAAGGCTGAATTCAATAAAATATTTGAGGGCTTTAGATTTGCCAATAAGTGAAATTATCGATTTTTTTAACTATAGGGAAGTGGACACGCTTATAGAAATGCTAAAGAAGCAGGAGACCGAAGTTGCTAAAAAGAAGCGGGAATTGGAGATCATTGAGACTAAAATTTCCCGCCGTTTATTGCAAATTCAAGACGCCATTAGTACACCTTTAGATAAAATATCGGAAGTAAAGCTTCCTAAAATGCGAGTAGCATATTTACGACAGGAATATGTTATTGGAGACGATATTGAAATACCTATTACAGAATTAAGGAATAGTTTTGGCATAAACGGGGAAATTTTCTTAGGGAAAATAGGACTCTCTATTTCGAGTTCTAATTTAATAGCTAATAAATTTGATAAATATTCAAGTGTTTTCATGGTGCTAGAAGAAGGAGACCAGATAGAGTCTTCTTCTATTGTTATACCAGAAAGAGAGTATTTAAGAATTCGATTTAAAGGAACCCATATGGATGCAGCAAAATATTATAAAAAATTGCTTTCATATATGAAAGAACATCAATATGAACTGATCGATGACTCGATGGAAATAACACTGATTGATTACGGTATTACAAATGATGTGGAAAAATATGTAACAGAATTATTATTACCGTTTGCCACTCTTAATCTTAGCATTTATTCAAAATAGCAACTTGACCCTCTAGTTACTAGAGGGTTTATTTTTATTTCTAGAAATAAAGTAAAGGAGAAATAAATAAATGTTTGGAACCATTTTTAACACGATGATGATAATAGTTGGAAGTATTGTTGGAAGTATCTTTAAAAAGGGAATAAAAGATGAGTATCATGATATTCTTATGCAAGCCATGGGATTAGTAGCCATGGGGTTAGGAATAAATGCAATCGTGCAGCATTTGCCTTCAAGCAAGTATCCAGTACTTTTCATTGTAAGTTTAGCTTTAGGGGGATTGATTGGTGAAAAGCTAAAGTTGGAATCAAGATTCAATGCTTTAGTTAATAAATACTCAAAGGGTAATTTAGCTGAAGGGCTATCGACTGCAATTTTATTATTTTGTATTGGAACACTATCGATTTTAGGTCCTGTGGAAGCAGCATTAAAGGGGGATTATACATATCTTCTCGCAAACGGCATGTTAGATGGCATTACTTCAATTGTACTAGCGTCCACTTTTGGCATCGGGATAGCGGTTGCAGGTATAGTTTTATTCGTATGGCAAGGATCCATCTATTTAATTGCTATTTTAATGGAGAATTCATTAAATAATGACCTTCTGAATGAAGTAACAATTGTAGGTGGAATTTTAATTTTAGCGTCAGGATTAAGTATTTTGGGGATTAAGAAATGTAACACTTTAAATCTTCTGCCCTCGTTAATCATTCCCCCTATTGTATTTTTTATAATTCATTTAGCCAATTAGCTTTTACTTCATTTTGAAGAGGAGATACTAAAAAATTTTATTAATTTTTTTGTCAAAATTACACGTTTATACTTACCTGTATTAAGAAATAGCCATAGATTATACTATCATGAGTTAAAGGGGGTGTACGTATGTCATATAACGTAGGAGGAAGTTACGACTATTGCAACAACTACAATGATGTAGCAGGCAGCTATGATTATTGCAATAATGTAGGTGGCGCTTACGATAGAAAAGACAACAAAAAGGACTTTGTGCTTATTGTTGTACTATTTATCCTATTAATTATTATAGGTACTGAATTTAAAAAATGGTGTTAGGCTAATTTATTTGTGCTAAAAAATTGAATTTAATTTGTCCACTTTAATAAACCCCTTCAAAAAATCCCCAAGCATAAATTACCGTATTTACGTAATTGTTTACGTGAATACGGTATTTTTTATTATCAGTCACTCTAATTTTGAGGAGCTATGACCCTAAATTACTAATATTGAGTCATCTTTCTTAAAAAGAACATTATTAAACTAGTCAATGTGAGAGCCGCCGTTAATATCGATTTCCTCACCAGTAATATATCCAGCATCCTCGCTGCATAAAAAAGCAATCGCACTAGCAACATCATTTACGTTTCCGATTCTTTTTGCAGGAATACCTTCGGAAATTTCTTTCAAAATGTTAGGATCATCTAGTAAGTTACCAGTAATCCCAGTACCAATCATGCCAGGTGCTACACTATTTACAGTAATACCGTGTTCGGCAACCTCTCGAGCAACGGCTTTAGCGAAGCTCATAACAGCACCTTTTGTTGCAGAATAATGTGATCCTCCGAAAACACCACCGCCACGTTTAGCAGAAACAGATCCTAAATTTACAATCCTGCCATATCTTTGCTGAATCATAGATGGTAAAACAGCTTGTGTCATATAGAAGGTTCCATTAACATTTACTTTGAAGAGAAGGTCAAATTCAGAAGTAGAAATATCTAAAATTCTTGTTGGTCTTGTAATCCCTGCGTTATTGACGAGAATGTCGATTTTTTCGTGCTCCTCAATTATTTTATTTACTATAGAATTTACAGCTTCTTGATTTGTAACATCCAATAAAGCGCCTTCAGCAGAATGTCCTTCGTTTACAAGGATATTTGCTGCATGTAATGCTGCTTTTTCATTAATGTCGGCAATAATTACATGCGAAAATTTAGCTAAATATTTAGCCGTAGCAAAACCAATCCCATTTAAGGTAGCTGCACCTGTAATAATAGCAACTCTTTTCAATACATCAAGCCCCCTTCTTTTATAAGAAAGGTTAAACGTTTAACTATAAAATATACCGAAATTTCTAATAAGTCAATTTCTTTTTGTTGAATTTCTTACTTTTAGTAAAAGTTCTACTTTTTCTTCTTGTTCAAAAGGGTGGTTATTCAATATATTAAATAACTTATGAGCAGCTTTTCTTCCAATTTCCTTATTTTCAACGTGGATAGCAGTAACAGATGGTTCAATCAGCTCAGCACTAGCAAAATCCCCGAAACTTACAACACCGATTTGTTCTGGGCATTTTAACTTTAATTCTTTTATCTTCATAAGACATCCAATTGCCATAAAGTCATTTAATGCAAATACTCCGTCTACATCTGGATGTCTTCTATAAATTTCTTCAAATGCCTTTGCACCGCCTTCTACAGTTGCGAATCCTTGTTCAAGAAATAGAGTATTAGTATTTGAGAATTCAAGGAGTGCCTGTTGACATCCTTTTATACGATCAAAGGTTGGATTGATTGTTTTTTTAGAGTATATGATGGCGATTTTTTTATAGCCTTGACTTAATAAATGTTTCGTTGCTAGATAACCGGCATTAAAATCATCAGCTGTCACTTTAGGTAAAGAGAGTGCCGTGTCATAGCGCAGAACTTGGACAATTGGTAATTCTTTAAACAAATCCTGATATTTAGATAAAGATGAACTATTGACAGGACTTATTATTAAACCCTCAACCCTTTGAGCAATTAAAAGTTTGATCGCTTCCTTTTCATAATCTAAATTTTCACTTGTATTAATAAAAAGCATTTCATATCCATTAGAACGTATTACATCGGATAATTCCATAATAATTCCTGAAACATAATGGTCTTGAATGCTCGAAACCATGACACCAATAGTTTTTGTGTGATCGTTCCTTAATTTTTTAGCATTTTCACTTGGAATGTAATTATATTTGTTAATAACATCCATCACTTTTTTTGTTGTGGATTCACTTAATTTTTTTGTCCCATTTAAGACATGTGAAACACTTGCTGTAGAAACCCCAGCTTCTTTAGCAATATCTTTAATTGTAATGCGCATTTTATTTACCTCCGATATAAGGAAAAATCGTATTTTAAGAGAAAATATTAAACTGAAAAGATAGAAAATTTTAAAAATTGTTGAAATTAAATTCTTGTTTTGGTATCTTATTCAAGAAAGGTTAAACGTTTAACTGCAATTTGAAAGGATGATTAGGATGTCAACCCAGACAGAATCTAAAATTCTATTAATTAATGAAAAGGCCAAAATGTCTCGTATTGAAACAGTACGCTTGATTGAAAAGGCGGGCAGTGGCCACTATGGTTCCTCTTTTTCATCTTCTGAAATCTTTGCAACACTATATTATCATGTTATGAACTTTGATGCTAAGAACCCTAAATGGCCAGATCGAGATCGATTTGTAATGGGAAAAGGGCATGCAGCAGTTGGCTTATATCCAATTTTACAAGATTTAGGATTTTATTCTAAAGAACTTTTAGATACGTATGTAAGCTTAGGAAGTCCGTTTGGTGATCACCCAGATATGAATAAAATTCCTGGAATTGATTTTAGTTCAGGTTCTATCGGACACGGATTGTCTGTTTGTGTAGGGATGTCATTAGGAGCTAGGATAGACGGAAAAAAATATCGTTCTTTTTGTTTAATGGGAGATGGGGAATTGCATGAAGGCCAAGTTTGGGAAGCAGCTATGAGTGCAGCTAATTTCAAGTTAGGTAACCTCGTAGCAATTTGTGACAATAATAAAGTTACGGTTGATGGAGTTATTTCGGAAATGATGAGTATTTATCCTATTCGGGAAAAATTTGAAGCTTTTGGTTGGCGGGTTGTTGAAGTAGATGGCCATGATGTTAAAGCTCTAATTGAAGTGTTTGATTCGTTACCAGATGTCGATTCAGAAGTTCCAACTTTAATTATTGCAGATACATTATCAGGAAAAGGTGTATCTTGGATGGAAAAAGGATATGAGTGGCATGTAGCAAATTTAGCACCAGTTGATATTGAACGGGCAATTAAAGAGATTGAGGAGATGGAATAGTATGGTGAATAAAAACTTGACTGAATATTATGGAAGTCTATCTCATTTGGATAATGAAAGTTGGGAGCTATATAGAAGTTTAGAGCTCGCAAAAGAATTAACTGCCGGGGAAACACTGGCAAAGCTTGGTGATGAACACCCAGAAATCGTAGCTTTATGTGCTGACCTAGGAAAACCGACACGTTTAATTGATTTTGGAAATAAGTATCCAGATAGATTCTTTAATTTCGGATTGGCTGAAAAAAACATGGTAACAGCAGCTGCAGGATTGGCTACAACAGGTAAAATACCCTTTGTGGCAACATACGCATCCTTCTTAGGTTTATTGTGTGCGGAACAAATTCGTACAGCTGTAGCATATCCAAATTTGAAAGTGCGCTTAATTGGAACCCATACCGGAATTGCAATGGGTTATTATGGATCTTCTCATCATGCGACTGAAGATATTTCCATTGTTCGGTCTATGGCGAATATGACGGTTATTTCACCTTGTGATGGTACATCTCTAGCAGATTTAATTGAAGAATCTGTAAAAACATATGACGGACCAATTTATTTCCGAGTTAGTAGAGGTCGGGAAGATTCAGTCTATAAAAATCGTAATATTAAAAGCAAGATTGGAAGAGCGAATGTTCTACGTGACGGAAATGACATTGCCATAATTGCCTGTGGAGTTACAGTTCAATGGGCACTAGAAGCTGCTGAAATTTTAGCAGCTGAAGGTATTCAAGCTAAAATTATCGATATGCATACGATTAAACCAATTGATGTGGATTGTATTTTACAAACGGCAAAAGAAGTTGGAAACATAGTAACAGTAGAAGAACATAATATTATGGGTGGACTCGGCAGTGCTGTTGCAGAAATATTAATGGAAAATGGTGCTCATTGTAAATTTAAACGTCATGGCTTAAATGATGAGTATTCAATTATTGGAAAACCGTATTATTTATATGGCTATTATAAATTAGATGGTAAAGGAATTGCAGAAGTTGCAAAAAAACAATTATAGAATTTGATACTGGAGGTATTGCTATGAAAGTTGCAGAATTTGATAAGATTCGCAGTATTGTAATCAAGCAAGGACAACCTCCAAAACATAGTGTAGGCGAAGTGCTAGTAAAAACATTATTAACTGGTATTTGCGGTTCCGAGGTACATGCGTATCTCGGTACACATCCTTTTCGCTTACCGCCTAGTGTTTTGGGACACGAGGTAATTGGTGAAATTATTTCAGTAGGAAAGGGATGTAAGGGCTTACAAGAAGGGGACTTAGTAGTAATTGAACCGCATTATGGCTGTGGTAAGTGCTTTGCCTGTGAAAATGGAGATTACAATTTATGTACAGAGAAAACGATATTGGGAACTGTAAAATGGCCTGGTTCTTTCGGGGAACAGTTTGTTGCCCCTGCCCAGTGTGTTTATAAAATTCCTAAAGAGTTTGACTCTCGGTATATTTTAGTCGAACCATTAGCAGTTGGATACCATGCTGTAAAAAAAGCTGAAATACAAAAAGGTGAAAATGTATTAATTATTGGTGGAGGTCCCATTGGTATATTAACAGGTGTTGCAGCAAAAGAAGCTGGTGCAGAAAAAATATATATTTCTGATATTGCAGAACTAAATTTAAAAACGGTAGAAGATTTAAATATTGGTGAAGCCATCAATTCGCTGAAAGTGGATTTAGAAGAATATTTAAAAAATCAAGTAATCCAACATGTATTTATTACAGTTGGTATTACAAAAGGGATTGAAGATGCTTGTAAATTAATAGTTAGAAAAGGAAAAATTATTTCAATTGCTTTATTTGAAAAATCTGTTCCACTTGATTTCAATCAAGTAATGATTAAAGAGATACAAATTTTTGGATCTTCAATGTACACACAAGATGATTTTGTAAATTCAATAAATCTAGTTAATAGTTCTAAATATCCTTTAGAAAAAATAATTACAAAAACTTATAAGTTTAATGATATACATCAAGCGATGGAAGACTGTGTTCTTAAATCTCGAGAAACCATTAAATCTGTTGTTGATTTTACAAAGTAATGAAATTTTTTAGTGTAAAAAAATTAGGGGTGATTATATGAGAAAGTTCTTAATGATTTTGTTTCTAATTACAGTTATAGGGGTATTAGCAGCTTGTAGTTCTAGTGAAGAGGATAGTGCTTCTGCAGATGGAAGTTTAACATTAAAATTTGCCCATGGAGCAGCTGAAGATAACCCCCGTCATTTAGGTGCATTGAAATTTAAAGAATTAGTTGAAGAAAAATCAGAAGGCAAAATAAAAGTTGAAGTATTTGGCAATGAAGTATTGGGCACTGAAAGCCAAATGGTAGAGAACTTAGAAATGAACGATTTAGATATTGTAGCTTCTTCAACATTTACACAATACGAACCAAAAATTAATTTATTTGGTTTACCATTTTTATTTGAATCAAGTGAAAAAGCATGGGAAGTATTAGATGGTGAATTGGGACAAGAGATTTATGGATCTTTAATTGATAAAAATATCAGAATAATCGGACACTTCGAAAATGGTATGCGTCATGTAACATCAAATAAAGAATTAGTAGAAAAACCTGAAGATTTAAAAGGGTTATCAATTCGTACACCAGAGATTCAAATTTTAATAGACATTTTCAACCAAGTTGGAGCAAATCCAACTCCAATGGCATTTGGTGAACTTTATATGGCATTACAACAAGGTACAGTTGATGCCCAAGAAAATCCAATAACAAATATTTATGCTAGTAAGTTTTATGAAGTACAGGATTATTTATCGCTAACGGGACATTCTTATAGTTCCACTGATATTGCTATTAGCGACCAGTTATGGTCTTCATTAACAGAAGAACAGCAATCATTAATTCAGGAGTGTATGGATGAAGCAGTAGCATACCAACGTGAGCTAGTCCGTACTCAAGAAGAGGAGTTTCTTAAAGAAATGGAATCAAATGGAATGCAAATAAAAGAACCAAGCAAAGATGAAATGCGTGAGGCTACAAAAGGGGTCTATGAAAAGTATTCAAACGAGTATGGAGAAGAACTTGTTAACCGTTTGATGGAAGCTGCACAATAAAGAGTTGGATGGTGATAAAAAATGGTGGTGTTGCGTTGGCTAGATAAGCATATAGAAGAAGTAATTTTAGTTATTTTAAGTATATTGACCGTCGTTATTGTATTTTTCCAAATTGCATCACGAAACCTTTTAAATTTCTCTTTAATTTGGGCAGAAGAATTAGCTCGATATGCTTTCATCTGGATGATTTATATAGGGGTAGCATATGGAGTGAAGAGAAAAAGACATATTAGTGTGGAAGTCTTAAATATGATCTTAGGCAAAAAGGGAAATAAAGTATTAGATATAGTAGCTAATATTTTATTCTTGGTATTTGCAGTAATTGTAACTTATTTAAGTTTTTTAGTTCTAGGAAAAGTAAATCGTGTATCTTCTGCCTTAAGTTTACCTATGGAATTTGTTTATGCTGCTCCATTAGTTGGCATGTTGTTGGCGAGTATTAGACTAATACAACAAATCGTAAGTCAAGTCAGGAATTTTAATAAGGAAGAGGAAGTAACAGAAGAGAAGGTGGTGCCAAAAGTATGACTACTTTAATTTTATTCGGGAGCTTTGCCATCTTATTATTCTTAAGTGTACCAATCGGTATCGCATTAGGAATGGCATCACTTATCACATTATTTTATTCTGAGATTACGTCATTGGAGTATTTGGCCCAAACATTAGTTTCTGCAACAGACTCTTTTACATTAATGGCAGTACCGTTCTTTATCTTAGCAGGGGAAATTATGGGGAAAGGTGGCATTTCCAAAAGATTATTTGAACTTGCTAATGTTTTTGTTGGAAGATTTACAGGTGGTTTTGCAATGGCCGCTGTATTAACATGTATGTTTTTTGCGGCCATCTCTGGCTCTGGACCGGCTACAGTTGCTGCAGTGGGTGGAATTATGATTCCTGCAATGGTGAGTTATGGATACGATAAAAAATTTGCAACTGCTGTTGTAGCTTGTTCAGGAGCTTTAGGAATTATTATTCCACCAAGTATTCCAATGGTTGTATATGGGGTTTCTGCTAGTCAATCAATCGGAGACTTGTTTATTGCAGGAGTTATTCCCGGAATTGTAATCGGTATTTTATTAATGGCATGGGCATATATTTATTCACGCAAGATGGGCTATACGGGAGTAAAGGAAAAAATGAGTGTGAAGGATAAATGGAAAGTAATTAATGACTCTAAATGGGCAGTATTTGTTCCTATACTAATTTTAGGAGGAATATATGGAGGTATTTTAACGCCCACAGAAGCTGCCGTTATCGCGGTAGTTTATGCACTCATCATTGGCATGTTTGTTTATAAAGAAGTAAAGATTAAAGATATTGCACCAATTATGTATGAATCTGCTTTAACATCAGCAACGATTCTACTAATTATTGGAACAGCAAGTACATTTGGGAAAATCTTAACGTTGGAGCAAATTCCTCAAATGGTTGCAGAGGGTATATTAAGTATTTCTGATAGTCCGTTTATAGTTTTATTGTTGATTAATCTTCTGCTTCTTTTTGTAGGTATGATAATGGATACAACGGCGGCTATTATTTTATTAACCCCAATATTATTACCGATCGCTACAAAAATTGGGGTCGATCCTATCCATTTTGGTATTATCATGATTGTAAACTTAGCTATTGGCTTCATTACACCGCCAGTAGGTGTAAATCTATTTGTTGGATCCAGTATTTCTGGTATAAGAATGGAGGTTCTTGCGAAAGCATCTTTACCATTTATGTTTTCTATGTTACTAGGTTTGACTTTAATAGTAGTCATACCAGAACTTTCATTGTTTCTGATAGATATTTTTAAATAATAATTTAAATGCGATAAAAGAATAAAATTGCGGCAGAAATTAAAAGAGTCTATTCCCGGGCTAAAAAGATAAAAAACTTTTAACTACTCTGGGTTATATCAGTGGCTAGAAGTAGTTTATTTTAATATATCACTAGGTCTTTTTGACCTAGTTTTTTATATTTTTATGGAAGTAAACACACTTCTGGGTTCCCTCCTCTGAGGAATTCCTGAAGCGGAAGATGTCAGCGGACATAGTGCTATTCCTTGCCCCTGATGAAGCAGATTTGTTACTGGTGCAGAAATAGCCTTTGACGGTGGACAAACTGTGAAGTAATTCAATATAGTGTGGTCAAACATGTAATTAAGCTCAGAGAGTACCCTCACTTTCTGAGCTTTTTATAATTGTAAGGTTACCATGTAAGTAAAAAAATGTAGGTATATAAAATTCAATCGGCGATTTCCTGAAACGAGAAACAGCGTTTTTTATTTTATGCCAGAAGAGTTTAAATTGGATAGCTACGGTATTAATAACAATAGTTTTTAAGGTATTTCCCTTGAAAATTTATCAGAGTTCATTCTAGATTAAAAGGTTTGTTTATATAAATAGTATTGTAGGTCTGAGTTTTCCATTTTTTCATTTTGTAAGCGATTACTTACATTGGGGGAGGAAAAGAAATGTTAAGCATGATTGGGTTAGTAGGTGGCCTTTTATTACTAATCGTCTTAACAATGAGAGGGATGAACCTTCTTGTTACTGGTCCACTAAGTGCATTATTTGTAGCAGTTTTAAGTGGGATGCCTTTATTTCCGCAATTAGCAGAAGAAGGACAAGCAAACTTAGTTGGTAGCTATATGGGCGGATTTACAAGCTTCGTAACTTCTTGGTATCTCATGTTCTTGCTAGGTGCAATTTTCGGAAAAGTAATGGAGGACAGTGGAGCAGCAAGCAGTGTATCACAGTGGATTGTTGACAAGCTTGGGATGAAACAAGCTGTGCTAGCAATTGTAGTGTCTTGTGCTGTATTAACATATGGTGGAGTAAGTTTGTTTGTTGTGGCTTTCTGTGTATATCCAATGGCCCTAAGCTTATTTAAACAGGCCGATTTGCCACGTCGATTTATTCCAGCAGCACTAGCTTTTGGGTCGGTTACATTTACTATGACATCTGCAGGTTCTCCAGAAATTCAAAACTGGATTCCTATTGAATATTTGGGCACAACTCCTTATGCAGGTTGGGAAGTTAGTTTAATTGTTGCTGTATTTATGATGATTTTTGGGTATTGGTGGCTAAAAAGGATGATTTCAAAAGCTGTTGCAAGAGGAGAGCGCTTCCTTACTAGAGATAATGATCCAATCGCTGAAAATCGTGATCTGCCAAATCCAATTATGAGTCTAATACCTCTAATCGTTGTATTAGCGATTTCGTTTATTTTCCATAATTCTTTACAACAATCAGCTTTAATTCTCGCTCTTTTAGGCGGGGTGATTGCAACTTATGTCCTTAATCGCAAATATTTTCAATCTTTTTGGAATGCAGTTTCGGACGGGACGATGGGAGCGCTTATTGCTATTGGTAATACAGCTGCCGTAGTAGGTTTTGGCGGGGTTGCCAAGGCAGTACCTGCATTTGAAGTTGCAGTTAATGCAATGACCAGCATACCTGGAAGTCCCTTAATCGGTGGAGCCATTGCAGTAAGTGTTATTGCGGGAATGACCGGATCTTCATCCGGCGGTCAGGCCATTGCATTGCCGCTTCTTGCTCCACATTATATGGATATGGGAGTAAATCCAGAAGCGTTGCACCGGGTTGTTTCGATATCATCAGGTGCTCTGGATTCACTTCCTCATAACGGATATGTTGTCACAACAGTCAGAGCGATTTGCGGTGAATCACATCAAGATGCCTATAATCCAGTTGGTGCCTTAACTGTTATTGTACCTGCACTTGGAACAATATTAGCCATTATTTTATTCTCACTTGGAATAGGAATTTAATAAATAGGAGGTCCACTCTTTTGGTAAAAGATAAAGTTGTTTTTGTTACTGGGGCAGCACAAGGAATAGGGTTTAAAATTGCAGAAGCCTTTGCAAAAGAAGGGGCGAAAATTGCTCTAACTGATCTAAATTTGAAAAAAGTACAAGAAGCTGCAAATAATCTTAGTGATCGAGGATTTGAAGTGATTGGAATTGCTTGTGATGTATCAAAAGAGCATGAAATAATTGAAGCCATTAATCAGACAAAAATCCACTATGGAAGCCTAGAAATATTAATTAACAATGCAGGCTTACAGCATGTATCGATGATTGAGGATTTTCCAACCGAAAAGTTTCAACAGTTGATTCAAGTCATGCTTGTTGGTTCCTTTATGACAATAAAACATGCACTGCCAATTATGAAAGAAAATCGTTTCGGCCGTATTATTAATATTGCATCCATTAACGGTTTAATCGGCTTTGCCGGTAAAGCTGCATATAATAGTGCTAAACATGGTGTCATTGGCTTAACGAAAGTAGCGGCGTTGGAAACAGCAGAATATGGAATTACGGTTAATGCACTATGCCCGGGTTATGTAGATACACCCCTTGTAAGAGGACAATTTATGGACCTTGCCGAAACGCGAAATATATCTGTGGAAAAAGTATTAGATGAAGTACTATATCCGTTAATTCCGCAAAAAAGATTATTAGATGTTTCTGAAATAGCGGATTATGCACTCTTTTTAGCTAGTGAAAAAGCTAAAGGAGTAACTGGTCAGGCGGTTGTGTTAGATGGAGGCTATACAGCCCAGTAGTATTCCTATTTTACTACCTTATAAATAAAGCTCAGAGAGTCGATTCACTTTCTGAGCTTCTTGTAATTCACTCAATCGAATAAATTTAAATAGTTATCTTTCAATTACTTTAGGATTAATTACAATGGAAATCTTGAGAAGTCATTAAACTTGGATAACTTGATTTTTAGAGGGTTGTTTCAAAGGGATATTTCTAAAGTTATTTGAATTTTATTCCTTAACCATTTCTATGCCTAATACAAATTTAGAGCTGTCATTATAAACTTGTTCTTCCGCTATAACTATGTCTATGGGGAGTAGATCCGTCTACAGTAGTAACACCACTAAATTCATGATAATGTCCGCCGTTAGGAAGAGGAATTGCTGGACCGGTAACTCCACGAATTTCATGTCTATGTCTTTCATCAACAGATGTAAAGGTGAAGTATCTGTGTGTATGTGGTACACCACTTGGCGCTGGTTCTGTAGTTCCTGCATATCTGTGGTTATGTCCTACATCAAAAGAAGTAACACCTCTAAATTCATGGACATGGGCAGGGACGGGTCTTCCATCCCAGGAAGTGATATAAAGGTGATGGGAATGCATTGGATCTGAATCGTCTGAATGATACATAAATCCAGAAATAGGAATTTCCAAAAGTACGTCTCCTTTTATCTTTTTCTATACTTTATGTTAATAGCCTAAATAACGATACAAATTAAAAAACTACTTAATTCTCTCTAAGGTATTGTTGGAAGTTGCCCTAGAAGAAATCAAATTAAACATTTCACAAATTATTCCTTTAGTGTAGATACCTAATTATAAAGACATCTAATTTTTTGATTTTATTGGTTATATACATAGAAGGTTATAATTGCTAATTTAGGCGAATGTGTAGACTGTCAACCCTTGCTTTGCATAACCTATACCGAATTCGGAAGGAGGAAAAAGTTATGCAACAATTTGATTACGATCGAGATGACAGATACGACGATGACTACGACTATGACAGTTATGGAAGACGTCGTAGAAGAAGACGTCCTCGATATCCATATCCGTTTTTCCCAATATATCCCGTATATCCATTTTATCCTTTCTACCCAATTTACCCGCCATACTACCGCCCACCATATTACCGTCCATACGGCTACTAGATAAGGAACCCACTATTAGTGAATAGAAACGGCAGAATCTCTAATAACAGATTCTGCCGTTTTATTGAATTCGACATTCCTTGTATTCATGCCATTTATTATGAATTGCTTAAATAATAATTGATTTTATAAAGATATAACCCATACCTATGAGCATTGCTTGTTTTAAGTAAAAAAAAGATTTGTCACCTGTCGTTAAATTGAAGTTGACCGTTTTCGTTATTCAAAGCTTCTTGTTTATAGTCATTTTTAGAAAATATAAACGTCCAAGGCATACTGACATTAGGTAGTATCGTTAATGCTGGAAGGGTAAATTCTTTTTCTGCAACGACCTTCTCATGTGTACTATATACTAATCGCGTGTTATGAAACGTCAAAATCGTATCAGTAAAGTTATGTACTAATACCGTAACTAAAAGCTCATTTTTGTAGTTAATTGATTTTCGGATAGGGATGAATAGTACACCGGAAGTTTTCTGCCCCTTTGTCTCATTAAAAATCTTTTCAATCAGGCAGCGGTCATGGGCAGATAATGCTTTGTTCCAAGATGCTTCATATTGTAGCTGTTGCATATTGAAAACCTCCTATTTAAGCTAAGTGTACCATAAGTAGTTAAAGTAAAGAGAATCATAATAAATTCAAACTAATTGTGATAAAAATATAGTATAATAATATTTTGAAACTATCAGGATATCCTGTAAATATGTATGATAGGTGGAAAGTAAGATGAATTACCAAGTTTTATTATATTATCATTACACAACAATAGAAAATCCGGAAGCTTTTGCGGAGGAGCATTTACAAGCATGTAAAGATTTAAACTTAAAAGGCCGTGTTCTAGTTGCGGCAGAAGGCATTAACGGCACCGTTTCAGGTACAGTACAAGATACAAATGCTTATATGGATATGATGAGAAATAATCCTTTATTTGAAGGCATTGTGTTTAAAATTGATGAAGCAGAAGGACATGCTTTCAAAAAAATGAAATGTCGACTACGTCCTGAGCTTGTAAACTTAAGTTTAGAAGATGATGTGAATCCAAAAGAAATAACTGGCCGTTATCTTTCTCCTGCTGAATTTATGGAAGAAATGCAACGCGAAGATACCGTTGTGTTAGATGTGCGGAACACATATGAATATGATGTTGGTCATTTCCGCGGTGCTATTCGTCCTGAAGTGGAAACATTCCGTGATACACCTGCATGGGTACGTGCAAACCGGGAATTATTTGAAGGGAAACGTGTGTTAACCTATTGTACGGGTGGAATCCGCTGTGAAAAATTTTCAGGCTGGTTAAAAAGAGAAGGCATTGGAGAAGATGTCGGTCAATTACACGGGGGCATTGCCACTTATGGAAAGGATCCCGTTGCAAAAGGCCAGCTTTGGGACGGTCAAATGTATGTATTTGATGAACGTATTACCGTACCAATTAATCAAGTAGAACATGTTGTTGTTGGTAAAGACCATTATGATGGTACACCATGTGAACGTTATATTAAATGTGCCAACCCTGAATGCAACAAACATATCCTTGCTTCAGAAGAAAATGAAGCCAAGCATCTTGGTGGTTGTTCACTTGAATGTGCGAAACACCCTCGCAATCGCTATATTGCCAAACATAATCTTTCAGAAGAATATGTGATAGAAGTTATGGAACAGTTAGAAGTGCGGTTTGGGACTTCCGTTTAATTAACAACTGAGTAGAACCTTAAATGTAGAGCTAATAAATTAATTTGGGAACAAATTAGTTTATTAGCTTTTTCTAAATTTCGCAACTACAGTTATGATGTCGATATATCGGGAATATAATAGGTTGTACTGTTATCGTCTAATTTTGTCTTGCATTATTTGTGCTGCTTCTTAAATAGGTGAAGGATAGAAAATGATGCGAAGGAAGTGTAATGTTGGCGATTTTAAATCCTCAATATGCATTTTTAGAGGCTGATTACCTTAATCCTAACTTGAAACAAGTAAAATCGAAATTTGAAGATCTAGAAATAGTAAAGGATTGTGAGCTAGTAGCAAGCGCTCACTCAAACTCAATCTTAAAAATCATTCCACCGAACTTATACTTAAAAGTAAACTCGTTGTCTTATTTTGTTACATGTAGATATTTATTGCATTGCAATTCTGTTGATCGGAGAGGTATTTTCCTGTTAAAGTCCCTCAATCTCTTGCCAAATTAGATCATTCATCAATAGTAAAAAAATTATTCTAAGAGAATAAGTAAACAGATGTAAAAGGACATTAAACTTCAAAACATTTTCGCTGTATTTTTTTTTAATTTGATTGCAATGAGTGTTTTTTGCTTAGAGGCAGTCCCAGAAGTATATATTCCAAACTTCTGGGACTGTTTTCTTTATTGGAAATTTCCTTGATACTAGGATTTTTGCGCGTTTCCGATACAGAAACAAAGACATCTCACTCCTTATGAAGAAGAAGTAACGGATAAGTTATGACGCTATTAAATTAGGAATATAATACATTAAAGGTTATCGGCTAATTTCGTAATGCATTACTTGTAGCTGCTTCTGAAAGGTTAAGGAACAGAAAATGATGCGAAGGAAGTGTAATTTTGACGATTTTAAATCCTCGATATGCATTTTTAGAGGCTGATTACGCGAATCCTAACTTAAACCAAGCATTATGGAATCTTGAAGATTCATCAGAAATAGAAAACGAAAGTGGGCTTATTGCTAATGCTCACACGAACACAATGTCAAAAATCATTCCACCGAACGTATATCTAAAAATAAGTCCGTTGTTACCATTTCTTAATTCGTTGCCTGTAGATATTTATTGTATTGCTATTCTATTGTTAGGAGAATTCTTTTACAAATAAAGGGCTGAAAAACCATTTTAAATTTATAGGTTTTAAAGTGGTTTTTAATTTCTTAATTCAGGAGTATACAAAAACTGCTTGCATGTTTGTGTACAAACATATATTATTTGTATACAAAGAAAATGTTTCCAGAACAGTAAGGGTGGTTAGTATGTCACAAACTGTAACAATTCGTTTTTCAGATGAAGAATATGACTATTTAGAAGATGTAGCAAAGGAAGCAGAGCAATCACTTGGAGCGGTAATTAAAGATTTAGTACTTCAAGAGTTAGGGTATGAAACGACTGGTGTAAAAGTCTCGATTTTCGCTATTCATGAAAAAGCAAAACATTTACAAGCAGGAACAGAATTTAAAATTCGCGATTTATTTTCGAAAATTGAATGGTCTAATTTCACAAAAAGTTCTCGTCTCTCGGTTGGAAGGGAATTTCTTAAAAAAGTAAAAACAGATTTATATTTTTCCGACGAGTATGAATTTGTAAGAAAAGATTCAGATAATGCTGTAGTTTACAGAAAAAGATAATAAATATTTTATTAGCTCGAACAAAGAAATGTGTCTTTTGGCATAAACTGCAAGATTTACAAATTTTAACCTTCATGGTTTACTTATAATAACAGCAAAGATTAATAGAGGGTGATTATATGAATGAAAAGTTAAATCCGTTTTTATCCGTTTGGTTGCATCCGAAAAAAACAGCTCGGTTTGTTATAGAGAATAAGGGTTTTCCTTATGCGCTTTTAACGGTAGCTGTTAGTTATATCGGAGTTTTCTGTGCTTCCTTGATCGATACAGAACTTTATCCATTGCTTCCATTATGGGGAGTATTATTAATACTTCTTATCCTTTCACCAATATTCGGAATTATTTCAAATGCAATTTATGCTTTAATTGTTTGGCCAATGGGAAAGCTTTTTAACGGTGTTGGTACATACCAAGACATGTTTAAAGCATTATCACTAATTGCCATTCCTTATATTATATTAATTCCTTTTTATATCATTTGGATGTTTACAGATCCATTAAGTTTGTTCTACACTGATATGGAAGGTAGTTTAGTTCTTCCAATTATTACATTATTGTTTACAGTTGTTGTTACGATTTGGTGTATGGTCATTTCAATCGGGGTAGTTGCAGAAGCACATAAAATACCGAATTGGCAAGCTTTCTTGACAATCGTAATTCCTACTATTATATTTACATTTTTGATTATTATTGCAATAATCGTTTTAGCTTTAATTATAGTAGCGATAGGCGCAATTTTTGGATACTAGCAGAGAAATTCTGCTAGTTTTTTTGTATAAATGAAAACCCCCTGCTATGTAGGGGGTTCCGGAAAGCTTATAGCTATGGACATAAAAAAAACTCCAGTCGTACAATAAAGTCAGGTCTGGTCAACCGACTTCGTACGAAAGGAGCTCCAAAATGGATAAGAAAAGTTTAGCACATACAACGTGGAATTGTAAGTATCACATTGTGTTTGCACCGAAATATAGAAGACAAGTGATTTATAGTCAAATAAAGGCTGATATAGGAAGAATCCTGCGACAATTGTGTGAAAGAAAAGGCGTGGAAATCATAGAAGCAAGTGCATGTCCCGATTATATTCATATGTTAGTAAGTATTCCACCGAAGTTAAGTGTATCAGGATTTGTAGGTTATTTAAAAGGAAAGAGTAGTTTAATGATTTTCGATCGACACGCCAATCTGAAATATCGATATGGAAACAGGAAGTTTTGGTGCAGAGGATTTTATGTGGATACAGTAGGAAGAAATAAAAAAACAATACAAGAATATATTAAAAATCAATTACAAGAGGATATCCTGGAAGATCAAATGACAATGAAAGAATTCATTGACCCTTTCACAGGAGAAGAAATCAATCGAAGAAAGAAATAAAAAAGCCGCTTTAGCGGCAAAGTGAGGAAGCGAAGTGCGGTTGGCGGACCTTTCAGAATGTCTTTAGACAGGAGCCAGTAACCCAGCGTTTCACGCGAAGAGCAAACCACCAGTTATACTGGTGGTTTTGACTTATATTCAGCAATGTCTAAGCCTATAACTAGTAGCCTTGGAAGACATTTAAGAAAGGGCATCGGCTGTTGAAAACTATGAGCTCTTTTGTGAAGAACGAGACATTTGTCGAGATGTCAATGTTTGAAATGAATTGATAGAATATTTATATTCTTATAGAATTAAGAGAAAAATGAATAAAAGGATGTTGTTTTATGGGGAGAGTATCACTGCAAACAAAAATTTTGGCGTTAACATTATCATTAAGCTTCTTTATAATTCTCCTATTAACATCTTATTTTACCTATATGAATGGTAAACAAATAGCAGATGATCGTGGTCGATTAGCCTTAGAGCTATCTAAATCAATTTCTTTTATGCCCACTATTATCGAAGCGTTTGAATCAGAAAATCCATCCGAAACGATTCAACCAATTGTCGAGAAAATTCGTCAAAAAACAGGCGCTGAATTTATCGTGGTTGGAAATCGGGAAGGGATTCGTTATTCTCACCCTCAAGTATCGGAAATTGGAAAGAAAATGGTAGGCGGGGACAGTAAAAGAGCGATCGAAAACGGTGAGTATTATATTTCGGAAGCACGTGGTTCCCTTGGTCTTTCCATGAGAGGAAAATCACCTATATTTAACGACAACGGAGACATCATTGGGGTCGTTTCTGTCGGTTTCTTAGTAGAGGATATAGAGCGACAAATATATAAGGATGTGTCAAAGGAGCTTGTTATTTCTCTTGCAGCTCTTATTGCATCTATCATTGGGAGTTTTTTACTTGCAAAAAGTATACGAAAAGATACTTTAGGGTTAGAGCCATATGAAATTGTTAATTTATATAAAGTAAAAAATGCTGTACTGCATTCTGTGCAAGAAGGCATCTTGTCTGTTGATAAAAATGGAACGATTACTTCGATGAATCAGCGAGCAAAAAGTTTACTTGGAATAAATGGTTCAGTCCGACATTTAAAGGTTGATGGGTTGTTTCCTTCAAATTACTTATATGATGTGTTGAATTCGGGAGAACCTCAATTCGATAAGGAAATGACGTGGAAACGTAAAACAATCATTGTAAGTTGTACACCGATCTTCGATGAAAAAAGTGTAAGTGGTGTCGTCGCTGTATTTCGAGAAAAGACGGAAATAGAGCAAATGATTAACAAATTGTCTGAAATGAAAACTTATTCAGAAGAGCTGAGAGCACAAACTCATGAATTTACTAATAAATTATACGTGCTGTCCGGGTTGCTGCAACTAGGTGAGTATAAAGAGGCAATAGAGATGATTCAAGGTGAAACGTCTGAGCTGAAATTCCAGAATCAAATTGTGTTCGAGCAGATTAAAGATACAAAAGTTCAAGTAATCTTATTAGGGAAATTAGGGAAGGCGTCTGAGAAAAAGATTTTGTTTGAAATTGATCCAGAAAGCTACATTAATAAACTCCCTAAGCATATCCGGTTGTCCCAATTAACGCTTATACTTGGTAATATAATAGATAATGCCTTTGAGGCTGTTTCTGCCACAGATAAACCATTAATTAAGTTTTTTGCCACAGATATAGGCGAAGATATTATATTTGAAGTAATTGATAATGGAAAGGGAATAGCAGATGAAGACATGCACTCACTTTTTGAACGAGGCTTTACTTCAAAAACTGGAGATAATCCAAGAGGATATGGACTGTCGAACGCTGATAGTGCAGTAAAAGAACTGGGCGGCATTATCGAGGTGCAAAACGGAAAAGAAAACACTGTTTTCACAGTGTATCTTCCAAAAACTGTTAAGGGGGAAGGGCATTGAAAATAAAAGCAGTTATAGCAGAAGATGACTTTCGAGTAGCCGCTATCCATGAAAAATTTTTAGGGAGCTTTGAAGGAATAGAAGTAGTTGGGAAAGCACTAAATGGCAAAGACACTATCGAAATACTGAAGCAAGAAAAACCTGACTTGCTTCTTCTAGATGTGTACATGCCGGACCAGCTCGGTACCGATTTGTTGCCAGTTATACGTCAACAATTTTCAAATTTAGATATCATTATGATCACAGCTGCTACTGATAAAGAATTATTTGTAAAAGCACTTCATTACGGGGTAGAGTATTTTTTGATAAAACCAGTAAAGATGGAACGGTTCAATCAAACAATTGAAGAATATCTAAATAAGTCTCAGCTTATACAATCCAAACAGGAGGTAGACCAGGATTTTGTAGATCTTATCTTAAAAAAATCCGCTCCTTCTAATGACACGAAAGAACACTCATTGCCAAAGGGAATCGACGAAATTACACTAGTCAAAGTAAGAAAAGTTCTTGACGCTAGTAGTACAAGCCTATCAGCAGAACAAGTAAGTGAGCAAATCGGTGCTTCGAGAATAACAGCAAGACGTTATTTAGAATATTTGATCACTGTAAAAGAATGTAAAGCTGAAGTTGTATATGGTGTTGTAGGAAGACCTGAGAGAAGGTATTGCAAAATTAAATAGGAACTTCATTACATGGGCACTCAATTTTTGAGTTGCCCACTTTTTTATTGGAATTGTTTCCGGCTTACTTTAAAAAGGACGTAAAGAAAATTCCGTGAACACAATGAACAAAAGTTTCTAAATGTTCTTAAAATACATTATTTTGCAATCGCTTACAAATTGAATATTCTAATCTACAATTTATTTAAAGGGAAAATAACAGAATGTTATTTAACTTTTTAAGGGGGAGGAATAATTAATATGCTAGCTTTATTAGGATTTTTAATGATTATTGTATTTATGGTTTTAATCATGTCCGGGCGGCTTTCTGCAATGATAGCTTTGATCACTGTACCAATTGTCTTTGCAATCATTGGCGGGTTCGGAAGTGAAATGGGACCTATGATGTTAGAAGGAATTAAAAGTGTCGCTCCAACAGGAATTATGATTTTATTTGCAATCCTGTTTTTCGGTACGTTAATTGATGCAGGAGTTTTTGATCCGATTATTAATACAATTCTAAAGATTGTAAAGGGTGACCCTGTAAAAATTGCAATAGGTACAGCAGTTTTAGCCCTTCTTATTTCCTTAGATGGTGACGGTACTACTACATATATGATTACAATTTCAGCAATGCTTCCACTTTATAAAAGAATCGGGATGCGGCCAATTATATTAGCGGGGATTGCTGTCTCAGCTTCAGGTGTAATGAACCTTCTTCCTTGGGGCGGGCCAACAGCAAGGGTAATGACAGCTCTGAATCTTGAAATGTCTGATGTTTTCACACCAGTTATTCCTGCTATGATTGGCGGGGCAATCTTCGTTCTGTTTATGGCGTTTATGCTAGGAAGACAAGAAAGAAAAAGAATCGGTATAATAGAAGTCGATTATAAAGCAATGATTCAGATTGCAGCTACAGCGGAAGATGCACATCTTAAGCGACCTAAATTAATCATTTTTAACTATGCCTTAACGATTATTCTTTTAGTGGCATTAATTACTGAGCTATTCCCACCTGTTGCATTGTTTATGCTTGGTTTTGCAATTGCTATTACTGTAAACTATCCAAAACTAAAAGACCAAAAAGAACGTGTGGCAAATTATGCTGATAATGCATTATCTGTTGTATCCATGGTTTTTGCAGCAGGTATTTTCACGGGGATTCTTTCGGGGACTACAATGGTAGATGCGATGGCAAATACGGTCATTCAATATATTCCAGAATCAATGGGATCGCATTTTGCTATTATAACAGCGCTTATTAGTGCACCATTTACTTTCTTTATGTCCAACGATGCTTTTTACTATGGAGTACTTCCGTTGCTTGCCAAGGCAGGAGCGGTATATGGCATTGACCCATCCTTCATTGGAAGAGCTTCTCTTTTAGGTTTGCCAGTACACTTATTAAGTCCACTTGTTCCATCTACTTATCTACTAGTAGGGATGGTTGGCGAAGACTTTGGGAAATTACAGCGCATCTTCTTAAAATGGGCATTCGGTTCCACAATTGTTATGATCGTTGTTTGTGTAATTTTAGGAATTATTCCTCTATAAGCTAGAGGGAAATAAAAGAAACCTCTCCATCACTACATCTACAAATTGGTTGTACAAAGGAAGGATATTATTATATAATAATATAAGAATACAAGTGATTCGAATAAGATAACCGTTTCCGATAAGTGCTGGTAACACTTATTAATAGGAAACGGTTATTTTTTTATAGGATTTTCTAAAGATCTTTCCATAAAATCTTTATTATTTTTACAGCTCCTCACGCAAAATTAGTTGAACAAGTAGCTATTAATAATAAAAAAGAAGATATTCAAATACCTTTTATTATTAAGGAACAAGCTTACAGTAAATCGAAATGCTGAAATAAGTTGGACTTGGCTCTTTTTGCAGCAAGAATTGTGCTTTTTCTTCATGAAAAGGGCTATAATCTTGAATAATACTCTGTAATCAAATTGGATATTTATGTTAAAATAGAGGCGTAAAGGGATGCACTTAACATAACTGGGAGGATACTTGAGAATTATAGGGGGAGTTACTGATAGATTTAAAAGTTAATAAAAATTATAATTGGTATATTTCGCAATAATTAAAAGAATAATAGGTTGAAAAAGTTCTATTGACATAATTATATTTTAAATAGTTTTTAATAAAAAGAAGGATGGTCGAGTGAGTGGATGTAATTGGTGAATATATAATTTGGTGCTTTAGGGAAGAAAACTTTAATATCTTTATTCAGTTAATTTTCCCATTTATTGCAGGTACTATTGGGGGTTGGCCTCATATGCTATTATGAAGAGAGATGGTGAATCTTTCGATCCAAAAAAACTAGATGGTAGCAAATCCTTACACGTTTGGTTAGGTGGTTTAGCTGGATTTCTTGCTGTCAATCTTTTAAATCCTAGTGGAAATATCGGGCAGGTACTTGTACTTGGTTTCGTGGCTGGATTAAGTGGAGTTACTTATTTGAAAAGAAATGCATTGGTTGAGTCACTAGAAGAAAAGAGGATGTTTGGTAAAGAAAAAAGTAAGTTAATTCAAACTGTACGTAATTTGAATCAGGGTGAGGTACCTACGCCGGATATTGATAATGAGGAAGAAGAATCTTTATTGAGAGAAATCGATGCTGAAGATGACTTTTCAAACGATGTATTAAAAAGAGAATGTGAACCAAAAGCCAATGATTTAAAATGTGATGAACAACCAGATGATGGTGAAACAAAATCTAGTGAACAATCAGAAGAGCAAACAGAAAATGGTGAACTAAAAGCGAATAATTTAAAACCTAGGGAACAACCAGATGATAAAAAAGAAAAAATAATGAATTAAAGATGAAAAATTTTGTGTTTTTAGGTTAAAATGAAGTTATAGGAAGGGGAGATGTTTAAATGACAGTTTTAGAAAAAGAAAAACCAACATTTAAGCCTTCAAAATATCTTTCAAACAACGATAGAGAAAAACTAAGACTACTTGAACTGGCTATTTTACAAAGTGAAAGTCTTAGTGAACTTAAGCAATATGAGAAAGAATTAGAGCGGTTAATTAAAAAGGCGTATTTAAGAAAAAAAAGACGTATTTCGGAATAGGAAAAGCATTAGGTTTTAGATTAATTAATAAACTATAAAAAGAATCCGTCTACTTTATAAAATTAAAGATAATGTACATCACATATATTAGTGGTGTACTTTTTATTTTGTACTTGATAAGCTAAAACTGAGCCACCATAGCAATTGAAAAGTGAGCCACTTTTATATGAAAATAATCCTAACTTCATAGAGTTAGGAGCGTATAGAGGTGATTTCATTGGAGAAGAAACAGAAAGTGCTACTTGCCTTTCATCAAGAAAATAAGAGTCAACGTCAAATTGCAAAGGAGCTTGGGATCTCTCGCAATACTGTAAAAAAGTATATTCAAGAAGATCTTGAAAAAAGACAGCTAGATATTAGGGATATACCAATTACAGATAACTATCTAACGCCTCCGTCGTATAAAAAACGGAAAGGAAAGAAACGTGCATTAACACCAACTGTTATGAAACGTATTCGAAAAATGTTAAAAGACAACGAGTATAAACGACAACATCAAATGCACAAGCAACAACTAAAAATGATTGATATTCATGAAAAGTTATTAGATGAAGGTTTTGAAATTAGTTACACCACTGTTAGAAATTTTGTGAATAGCGAGGAGAAACGTCAAAAAGAAGTCTTTATTCGTCAAAAGGCAACTGCTGGTCATGAAATTGAGTTTGACTGGGGAGAAGTAAAATTATTCATTGATCAAACGTTACGTTCTCTTTCAATGGCGGTCTTTACCTTACCATATAGTAATGATAGATTTGCCTATTTGTATGAATCAGAAACAGTGGTTTGTGTACAAGATGCACATGTAAAGTGTATTAACTATTTGGGCTTTGTACCAGAGGTATTCACATACGATAATATGCGAACTGTCGTAAAGAACTTTATTGGAACTGAGCGTGAGATTACCGATGGTATGAAAAATCTATCGATGCATTATCATTTTAAAATACGACTATGTGAACCGAGAAAAGGAAATCAGAAGGGGCATGTGGAGCGGAGTGTAGAATACATCCGCCGGAAAGCACTTGCCCATCGAGATACTTTTACAAGTATAGAAGAAGCTCAGGCCTACCTAACAGAAATCATCATGAAATTAAACTCTCGTAAACATTATAAGAAAAAACAAACGCACCATGAATTAATGCTAGAAGAACGTGCAGCTCGGCAAGTAAGTGCAGATATTATTCCGTTTGACGCATCTGAGTTGCTTGAATTTAGAGTAGACAAATACAGCACAATTACTTATAGACAAAATCGTTATTCTGTCCCAGAAGGACGTGTTGGAGAATGGGTCAAAGTAAAAGCAAGTGCGGAAAAAATACTTATTTTTAGTGAAAAGGCGCGTATCGCAACCCATAAACGGAGTTGGCAGAGTCACCAATGGGTAATGGATATATATCATTACTTACGTACATTTGAAAAGAAAAAAGGTGCATTGGCTCAAAGTGAATGTTTGAGTCAAGCACCAACAAAAATAAAAAAATTATACAAAGATTATTATATTGGAAATGAGAGAGATTTTCTAGAGTTACTTATGTATCTAAAAGAACATAACAATCTAGAAAAAGTCTTAGCGGCGATTGAACAACTTGAGAAGAACCCTATGGTTCAAATATCAACAGATAAGATTATTTTCTTAGCTAATCAAGGCGAACACATTCATAAAACTGTACATCCCAAAAATGAGGTCACCACCCAATCTCTCGAAAATCTTTCAGCGATTACGGCATTATTCGAAACTAAAAAGACAGGGGTGCTTCATTAATGGATAAGCGACAAGAAATGATTGAAATGTGTAAAGAACTTCGACTACCAAGTATTCGAGCATTTATTCAAGAAGATGATATGTGGAAACAACATCAAACAGCAGAGGATTTTTTATATCACGCACTGGTGCAAGAGATGCAAGATTGAGAAGTGCGAGCAAAAGCGAATCGGATTCGTTCGGCAAATTTTCCTGAAAAGAAACTATTAACTGAACTAGAGATAGAGAGATTACCGCAGAATGCGGCCTCTCGCCTCTCACATTTAAAGAAATTAGACTTTATTCAAGAAAAACAGAATGTCTTATTAATTGGATCACCTGGAACAGGTAAAACCCATATTGCGATCGGTTTAGGAATTGAAGCTTGTTTAGCTGGGTATAAGGTGTATTTCACAACTGTATCATCACTGGTCAATCAATTAAAGGAGAGCCGTTCTGAAAGAACGCTACGTTCATTTGAATTGCGGTTTGAAAAGTATGATTTAGTGATTATCGATGAGCTAGGTTATATTTCTTTTGATAAAGAAGGTGCAGAATTATTGTTTACTCATCTTTCCCTTCGTGCAGGACGAGCATCTACCATCGTTACGAGTAATTTATCATTTGATCGCTGGGAAGAAATATTTCATGATCCAGTTTTAACAGCCGCTTTAACAGATCGATTAACACATAGAGCTTATATGATAGACATGGTTGGACCATCTTATCGAATATTAGATACAAAAGAATGGCTAGAAAATAGTTCGGTTTAAGTGGCTCAGTTTTTAATTAATAAATGGCTCAAATTTTACTTGCGAAATACATATTTTGTAGCCCTCTTATAATTTACTTAAGCAACGGGGCTGTTTAGTTGAACAAAATTTTTAAAAAGACAGAAAATTAAAGGAGCGTGGTCTGATTATAACCACTTTATCCTCAGTGCTTATAACTTTTTTTATAATGGCTTTCATTCTTACTTTTAAACGTTCTTGGACAATTAATTTTATGATATGGGGCGTGTTCTTAGCGATAATTTTACGCCTATATTCACTGTTGCTGGTTCATTCATTTATAGAGACATTACACAAGATGGATTTGCAGGAATAGGATTTCTGTTTGTATTCGTGCCTCTTGAAATAATTGCAATCCTAATGTTTATTGTTGGATGTGTAGGAAGTATAACGAAAAAAATAAATAAGAAAAAGAAACAAAATGAAAATCCATCTAATGTTCCAATATAATTACTTAATTAAAATAATAGGATCTATAGTCCAATAAGGAAATGTAATTAACATCATCAGCAATCGGGCGCAATTTACAGCAAGAATTGTGCTTTTTTTCATGAAAAGGGCAGATTGTTCACTTTAACTTGACACAAATTAGAATTTACTCTAATATGCAAGTATCCACTTGCATACATAATATAATGAGGAGTTAATCATGGATACTCGTGAAAGAATTTTACAAGCAACTATAGAATTAATAATGGAAAAAGGATTTAAAGGAGCAACTACACGTGCAATTGCACAGAAAGCAGGTGTCAATGAAATAACATTGTTTCGCCATTTTAATAATAAGATGGGTATTGTAAAAGCTGCTTTTGAAAAAGTATCTTACGTTCCTTCTCTTTCAAAGGCCATAAAGGAAAATGTTGAATGGGATTTAGAAAAAGACTTATTGATGTTTTCAAAATTGTATCAACAACTTTTATACGAAAACCGTGATTTAATTATGATTAGTTTAAAAGAAGCGGCCTTACTTTCTGAACTTCAACAACATATTACAGATATTCCTCGGCAATTGAAAGAAAATTTAATTGAATATTTTAATTCAATGAGAGAAGCAGGGAAATTAATTGAGACAAATGTTGAAGCTCAAGCATTGGCATTAATATGGATGAATTTTAGTTTTTTTATGTCTCGATCACAACACGATAACAAGATTACTGATTTAACTGAGGAAGAATTTTTAAAGAATACTGTCAGGGTTTTGGCTAGAGGGTTAACACTCTAGTTAATTTTTTTATTAAAATGCAAGTATGCACTTGCTTTCAATTTATCGAAAGAAGGGGGAATAACATGTTTGAAGTAATACTTATGTCTGTTGAACGGTTTTTACTGGCTCTTATTGTGGGTGGAGGGATTATTATGGCGGTATGTGTTCGTCCACTATTGTTACAAAATTTAAAACAGAAAGATAAACTAGCGTTTGTTAACTTAATTGAGGGGATTTCCATTAATGTATGGAATCGGTATAACATAGTGGCATTTGTAGCTACAGCCATTATGCTGGCTTTGGACATTCTTAGAATTATAATCAGAATTAAATACTCTTATTGGGAGCTAGTCTTAGAAACTATAATTTTATTTTTGTTATTTTTAAAAATCACTTTAGATAAATCATTAAAGAAAAGGCTTTTGGAGTATGGAAATTCTGCTATTAATAGTTCAGAGCAAAATAAAGGGCATCAACTAGTAGAGTTGTTATCTAAAGTTATTCTTTTATTAGCAATAATATTATTGATTATACCACTTCAAATATGAAGTTCTTTCTAATAAGAAAGAAGAAGTAGTAAATCATAAACTTTCTTTAGGGGTAATCTGTTTACTGAACAATCGGCGCTTTCCTTGAATAAGGAAAGTGTTTTTAATAAAGGGCCATATTGTGGTGCAATTTCTTTAAAGGAAAATTGATGTCTTCTAAAAATTTTTAATTAAGATAATAAAATTATGTAGTTAAAAGAATGCGTAGTTCTAGTTGAATAATAGACAAAAAAGACATTCATTTCGAATGTCTTTTAACTGATATTTTCTTTAGTAGCAATATCCTTCACAACATCTTCTAGAGTAAGACTTTTTAAAACCTTCTCCATTGCTAATTGAGCCGATGTAAATAATGGTTCAATTGCATTCTGAATGTTTCTACCTACAGGACATTCAGGATTTGGATTATCATGGACAGTAAATAACTCTCTTTCCTGTACAACATTCACTGCCTTATATACATCAAACAGTGTAATTTCAGATAATTCTTTTGCGAGTTCAGCGCCTGCAACACCTGGTCGGACGTTTACCAATCCTGCCGTTTTAAGCATGCCCATAATTTTCCTGATCACAGCAGGATTTGTATTTACACTTCCTGCTAAAAACTCTGAAGTACTTATTCCACTTTTATTTATCTCAATAAGAGCTAATATATGAATACCTACAGAAAATCGACTACTAATTGACATTTTATCACCTTTCATCATACATAGATGTAACATAATAATACACCTGTAATTCATTTTATTACAAGTATAATTCAAGCCGAATTAATAATGAATGAGCGAATAAAGTAATATGGAATTGAAAAGAATAATAAAAGTGTTGACATGTATATTAAATGTAATTAATATGATTACAGGTAATCGAATAGGTTACAACTGAATAGGAGGATTTTAAAATGAAAATTGCAATTATTGGAGCAAGTGGTAAAGCGGGAAGTCTTATTTTGAAAGAAGCTGTTAGTCGTGGACATGAAGTGACGGCTATTGTAAGAGATGCTTCAAAACTTGATGATAAAAACGTTGCGATTATTGAGAAAACTATATTTGATCTTACATCCAATGATGTGAAAGAGTTTGACGTAGTTGTTAACGCATTTGGTGCGCCTCTTGGTGAAGAGCAAGCACATGTTGATGCTGGGCATGCATTAATTGAGACGCTAAAAGGAACTAATACAAGAGCAATTATTGTAGGCGGAGCTGGAAGTCTTTATGTAGACGAAAACAAAACAGTTACAGTAATGGAAACACCTGATTTCCCAGATATATTTATCCCAACAGCAAAAGGACAAGGACGTAATTTACAAGAATTGCGGGAAACTTCTAATATTACATGGACGTTCATTAGTCCTTCTGCTATGTTCGATGCGGAAGGAAAAAGAACTGGTTCATATAAGTCTGGCAAAGACCATCTTTTGGTTAATTCAAAAGGTGAAAGTTATATCAGCTATGCAGACTATGCTATTGCAGTAGTGGATGAAATTGAAAATCCTCAACATATAAATGAACGTTTTACAGTTGTCGGGGAAGCAGAATAAGTATTTACAATTGGAAAATAATTAAGTGCCATTAGTGTTTACGCTAGTGGCATTTTGCTTTCTCGTTATGGTGTTGGATTAAATATCTATCGGGGAAAGTTAGAGAAAAATGGGATGCCAAAATTACAAGAGGATTCAATTTACCAACACGTTTTGTATTGCATATGTTTGACCGGTTGTTCCGAGAGGTAAAACTCTAACACGCGACAAAAAGATGAATAAGCATCTTGTTATATCTTTTGCCTTGAATTAGCTAATGAGGTTATTCTATAATACATTTGCTTTTCGTAAAATATCAACAGGAGTAATTTGAACTTCCTAAAACAAAAAGCAGCTCACATTGCGATTGATACTGTAAATGATTGACCAGAGAGGGTTAATTAAGAATAAGTAATTATAAATGGAGCCATATTTTAGTTATTCCATTGAAGGACGCTTTTCTGAAAAATAAAGAGAGCGTCTTTCTTTATAAATAGGGCCATATTGCGGAGTAAAGTAAACACTATTTTATATAATGCAATCAGGATTGTAAAGGATTACACTTAAACTAACGGGACAGCTTAGTTAAACAATCAACTTATAAACTAATAATTTTGTAGTGAAGTATCTGAATATGATTTAATTTTTGTTAAGGGCTATATAGGACCACTATTTGAGTAAATTGGAACACATAGTTTTCTACAACATTAAAGAAGGGAGGGGTTATATGGAAAGCGACTGGATCAAAGCTATTGATTCTCTTTCCAAAATTAAAGTTTATTCAAATCCAAATAACGAGCCAGTTACCATAAATGGTGACGCTGATGATATAAAATGCATAGGTATCGGTACAGATGCCGCCGTTTTTCAATCACTTTCTGCCCCAGCTTATGCATTTAAATTATATGCCAAGGACAAAATAAACAAAGTAAAGGTTGAAGCTAATGTTTATCAAATTTTAGGGGATTCACCTTTTTTTCCAACATGTTTTGCTTCATACGACGAATACCTAGTTTTAAGTTACGAGAAAGGGAAAACACTCTTTGACTGTATTTTACAAGGTATTCACATTCCGGAACAGGTTGTAAAAGATGTGGAGGTTGCAAGAGAATATGTTCGGAATAAGGGACTTAACCCACGTGATATTCATTTGAAGAATATTATACTGCAAAATGGAAGAGCAAAAATAATAGATGTCTCTGAATACACAATGTCAGGTAATGATTTTCGATGGGAGCATCTAAAAAAAGGTTATGAGCAATACTATCACTTAATAGATGGAAATTCCGTTCCTTTTTGGCTAGTAGAAACGATTCGAAAGTGGTATAACAATCGGGTGGATAATTCATCTTCATATGAAGAGTTCACAAAAAATATTTTAAAACTTTTATATAAAAAATAGGTGAACTTGCTCTATTCAAAACATTTGTTCAAGAATTTTGATTATTGAATGCGGGGCTTTGTTGAGCTAAGATCTTGGGCGTATTTCTCTAAGAAATGCGTCTATTTTCATATGATAACCATATTTGACAGCGAAATTTATAGTTTATTTAACCAAAGAAGTTAGTATATAACGAGGATTTTAAAGTAACGGAAAAGATGAGACTCCACAATTGAGTGCTATTGTGGAGAAACAGAAGTAAAAATAATCGAACCTATTTATAAAACCTAAATTGCTAAAAATAACCCATTTTGAACAATCTTTTTTCAAAGTGGGTTGTTTTTATTTATCATAAAATGTAGTTTACAAGACATTTTTAATCAAACCTCATTTTAAAGCTACAAATAACGCTATTATTGAAAAGTGAAATATAAAATTTAATTTTCTGAAATTTGAGAAAAAAGAGTTGACGCAAAAATTACAAATCATTAGAATGTAATTAAGCTACAAATATATTTATATTTTTCTGTAGTTTAACTACATGAAGAGTTAGGTGATTTAGGATGGACAATGGGTTGGAACGTATTAGACAAGGTATTCCAATATTAAAACCATCAGAAAAGAAAGTATCAGATTATATTTTGAACAACCCAAAAGACGTTTTGCATATGCCGATTGCACAATTATCTAAAGCAACGAATACAAGCGAGGCAACCATTATACGTATGTGCAAAGCTCTTCAGTTTAAGGGATACAGGGATTTAAAGCTAAGTATTGCTGCTGCAATTCCGCAAAATAAACCGATTGAGCATAACTACCAAGAAATTTCTGCTGAAACAAGTCTTTCTGAAACAATTCAACAAATTGTCTCTAATAATATTTATTCCATTAAAAATATTACTGCAGTCAATGATGAAGAAGATTTAAAAAAAGTAATTCATGCATTAAATACTGCAAGGAAAATAGTCATTATTGGCGTAGGTGCTTCAGCGATTGTTGCACTGGATTTTGAACAAAAATTAAAACGCATTAATAAATGGTGTGAAGCATTAACAGATAGCCATTCACAATTAGTATCAGTAACGAACTTAAATAAAGAAGATGTACTTTTTGCAATTTCATATTCAGGAGAAACAAAAGAAATACTTAATACAGTAAGTATAGCGAAGGAAAATAATACGAAAATAATTTCACTAACTAGTTATAGTAATAACACATTACAAAAAACTTCAACATTCACTCTATTTGTAACCTCAACAGAAAATACAATACGAAGTGCTGCAACCGCCTCTAGAATTTCACAACTTACCCTAATCGATATTTTATATACAGGAATAGCCTCTATACATTTTGATGAATCAGTAAATTATCTAGAGAAAACTAGAGAAGTAATAACAAGGTTTTCAAAATAACAAAATATTAATATTGTAAGCCAAAACGTTTAAGTTTGTTTAATTGGTATTAACCATTAATCACTACAAAACTATTATTCTATTTTGTAGTGAATAACAGGTTTACATAAATTGAAAAAGAGGTGTTGAAATTGAAGAATTCGGTTTACAAAAAAAGCTGGTTATTTTTGCTCGCTGCACTTCTTCTCTTTGTTCTAGCTGCATGTACTAATGATACAACCTCAGAGGATACTGAAACAGAACAACCAGAAACTACAGATGAAGGAACGGAAGAAGCAGGCTCTGGCGAAATTTCAGGACAATTAGAAATACAATATTTCGTAGGTGGATATGGAGATGAATGGTGGAAAACAGTCATCGAAGATTTCAAAAAAGCTTATCCTGATGTAGAAGTTATTGAACATGCTGGTCCAGATATTAATACAGAAATGAACACAAGATGGATTTCGAATGATCCACCTGATGTAGTTTACATTGATGGAAATGGCTCTAGTGAAACACAAATGATTAGTGAAGGGCAACTAATGGATATTAGTGAATGGGCTAAAGGCATCACTATGGAAAATGGAACGCCATTATTAGATAGCTTTATTTCGCCAGCTGAGGAATTAGATGGCGGGAAAATTTATAGTTTACCTCTTGTGTTTGATACTTGGGGCGTTTGGTATGACGGTAACTGGTTTGAAGAACAAGGCTGGGAAGCACCAACCGACTTTGATAGTTGGATAGAATCCATGAAAACTATAAAAGAAGAGGCTGGTATTGCACCATTTATTACGACTGGTCAATATGCTCAATACTTCCAACGAGGCGTCCTATATCCTGCCTTTGCTGCTGCAGGTGGTGAAGAGCTTCTAAATAATTTATCAAATGGCGTTGTTGAGGCATGGGAAAGCGAAGAAGCGTTAGAGGTTATGAAGAAAGTTGAAAAAATTGTAGATGAAGGTTTAGTAGATGAAGGTTTTGCAGCATACAGTCATACACAATCACAAATGAATTTCTTGCTGCATAAAAATGCCTACATTCCAGTTGGCTTCTGGCTGCCAAATGAAATGATTAACGATACACCTGAAGGATTTGAATATTCATTTGTACCAACACCAATGAATGATTCTGGAAATCCAATGGCATTAATCCCAGATATTCGTCCTGTTGCAATTGCACAAGAAGCAGATAATCCTGAAGCGGCAAAAGCCTTCCTTGAATTTATCTTTACAGAAAAATATGCTCAAGCATTTGCTGAATCAACTGGCGCTATTATGAACTTAAAAAATATTGATCTCTCTGCAAATAATAACGTTCCTTCATTTTTAAAAGGAATTAATGAGATGATTAATAACCCTGGAGCAATTCAAATTTACGAAAGAAATACTCCGGTAGATGCTAAAGAACAGGAAATAAATGTTGAAATAACTAATGAAATCAAATTACAAATTGTCGAGATTTTAATGGGCAGAATTGATGCAGAAGAATTTGTTCAAAGAATGACAAATAAAGCAAAAGAATTACGGGGAAGTTAATCTTTTTAAATAGTGCTACTAGAAACTAAGAAAAGTAGCAATTAATGTTGAAAGATGATAAAAATCTGCAGGACTCTACAGGAAAAGCGTGCGGCTGATACCCCACAGGCTCACGGGTGTTAAAAGTGAACGAAGCATATTAACACCACAACCTTGTGGCAACGGCTTTGTGACTAACATCGTGTAGGCCTGAGGAGGCTCAGGCCACGCCTGTGGAAAGGGAGCAGATTTTTATCAATCTCTACATAATTTAATAGAAAGAGGTGATGGGTGTGGTTCAATCAAAAAAACAAAAATATCTCTTTTTGTCTTTTTGTTTACTCCCAACCTTTATAGTGTTCTGTATATTTACTGTCTACCCGATGCTAGGGGGGCTTTATTTTTCTTTCTTTGATTGGTCAGGTACTAGCTCTGTAAAAGAATTTATTGGATTAGACAATTATAAGCAGCTATTAAATGATTCTGTAATTCCAAAAGCGATATTAAACGATTACTTTTTCGTATTCGTAAAGGTTTTTGGAATAATGATTTTATCACTTTTTTTCGCTGTAGCATTAACACAGCTTCGTATTAAAGAGGCACCGTTTTATCGAATTGTGTTCTTTTTTCCGAATATAATGTCTGTCGTAGTAATAGGGATATTATGGCAATTTATTTATGATCCGAATATTGGAATTGTAAATAGCTTATTAAAAGCAATTGGTCTAGAACAATGGGCAAAACCATGGTTAGGGGATATGACATGGGCATTGCCAAGTATTGCGATACCTGCAATTTGGGCAGGGATAGGACTATTTATGCTATTGTTAATGGGCGGCATTACGAGTATTTCAAAGAGCTTATATGAGGCCGCGGAAATTGATGGAGCTAGCGAATGGCAGCAGTTTTGGAAGATAACGGTTCCGTTAATTTGGCCGCAAATCAAAACGTCAATTATCTATATTGTTATTACTTCTTTAAATGGATCCTTTGTTCTTGTTCAAGTTATGACTGGTGGAGGACCTGGAATTGCAACAGAAGTTTTAGGATCTTATTTATATCAAAGGGCATTTGAAGATTTTAAATTTGGTTATGGGGCTGCGATTGGCGTATTAATTCTAGTTATATCACTTTTAACTGTAATCATTTTGCAATTCATATTGAAAAAGGAAAAAGTTGAGTATTAGGAGGGAGGTCATAAATATGATTAGGGCTTTATCTAGATTAGCTGTAAGAATTCCATTATTGATTTGGTCTTTTATCGTCGTTTTCCCTCTAATATGGATGTTTATTGGTGCATTTAAAACGAATGCAGAAATTTTTGCTTCACCATGGGCTTTACCCCAAAAGCTAAACTTCCACAATTTTGTCTCTGCTTGGTCGGATTACAGCATTGGAAGTGCCTTTGCAAATAGTTTGTTTGTTACCCTTTTAGGAACATTGTTATGCTTAGCCTTTTCCATCCCAACAGCATATGCACTTGAAAGATTGCGTTTTAAAGGAAGCGAAATCTTACTGAACACTTATTTAGCCTCAATGATGATTCCTTCAGTTTTAGGATGGATTCCTTTATTCTTTTTACTATTAAAATTTAACATGCTGGATAATTTATGGGCATTGTCTTTAATTTATGCTGTATCCCATATTCCATTCACTATTTTCATTTTAATTAGTTTTATGGGAAATGTACCAAAAGAATTGGAAGAAGCAGCAGCTATTGATGGTATGACTCCTTACGGTATTCTTTTTAAAATTGTAACTCCGTTAGTAAAATCAGGTATTATAACAGCTTCGATTTTAAACGCCATATCCTTCTGGAATGAGTATTTTATGGCTTTAATTTTATTGCAGGAAGATAGTAAAAATACTTTGGGTGTCGCAATGGATTTATTAAAAACAAATGCACAATATAAAAGTGCTTGGGGTGTACTGTTTGCAGGTCTTTGTATAGCGGTAATTCCAGTAATTATATTCTATTCTATATTCCAACGCCATATTGTCAAAGGAATGACAGAAGGTGCGATTAAGTAATAGCGAAATAGAATATTAGATAATTGTTACGTTTGGAAGGGGAATGTAATGTTTCAGAAAGTTTCGGAATTTTTAAAAAAAGAAGTACAAGAAGAACATATACCTGGCGTGGTCATTGGCGTTACAACAGCAGAAACAACAATCTACCAACAAGCCTTCGGATATGCTCATTACTCAAAAAAGATCCCCATGACTAAGGAAACAGTTTTCGACTTAGCCTCTCTAACAAAGGTGATTGCTACGCTGCCTTCTATTCTGCAACTGTTGGATAAAGGCGAGCTAGATTTAGACGATTCTTTTGCATACTATTTTCCACAATTTGAGAAATATCATGGGGAACTTACAATAAAGCATTTATTAACACATACGAGTGGTTTTCAGCCTGAGATTAAATTCTATCAAAAGGACATCTCAAAAAATAAAACGGTATCTTTTATATCAAAAGTTAAAGATAAGAAAAAAACAGGGAAACAGGTAATTTATAGTGATTTGAATTTTATGCTTCTTGGCAGTCTTGTGGAAAAGGTTACAGGAATGTCCTTAGCCGAATATACAACTAAGTTCATTTATGAACCATTAGGAATGAAAAAAACATATTTTAATCCTCCGAAAGATGAATTAAATCACATTGCAGCAACTGAATTTATTGAATCCTTAAACGACTTTCAATGGGGAAAGGTTCATGACGAAAATGCCCACTATTTTGGTGGTATAAGTGGACATGCCGGTTTATTTTCCAATCTAGAGGATCTATCTTTATTTGCAAGAATGATTTTAAACGATGGCGTTCATAAGGAAAGTAGGATTCTTTCATCACAATCCATTGCGTTAAGTTCGGAATCATTTACAAAAAATTTAAATTTAAATAGAGGGTTAGGTTGGCAGTTGTATGATACCCCTTCATTTTCAGGGCAATTTTTGCAAAATGGTTTTGGTCATACAGGCTTTACTGGAACATCAATTTGGTTTTCTAAGGAAAGGCATTATGCAGTAATTCTACTTACAAATCGTGTACATTTTGGTCGGAAAACAGATATTAGTCGACTGAGAAGAATTGTTCATAACTTAATAGCACTGGAAACGACGTGAACTTTCAAAATAAAGAGGGAGCGATTATGGAACTTAAAAAAACAGAGAAAAGATGGATTGGTATAGATGGGGGAGGGTCAAAAACAAGTTGTGTAATAGGAGATGAACAGGGACAGATTTTATCATTTGCCTTAGGCACATCTAGCAATATACACTCCATTTCACCTCAAAATGTTTTTCATACTCTAACTCAATTAATTAACAAAGTAATAGAGGAGTCCAAATCCACAATTCATCAGATTGAATCGATTCAACTTTGCTTAGCTGGTGCTGACAGAGAGAATGATCAAAAAGTGATTACAGAATTTTTTAAAGATACTCTATATGAAGAGAAAATAAAGATTAGAAATGATGCAGAAGCTGCTTTAGCTTCGGGTACATGGGGACAATCTGGGATTCTATTAATAGCAGGCACAGGTTCAATTGTTTATGTAATTTGCAATGAAACAAATGAAAGAATGCGTGTCGGAGGGTGGGGCTACTTGCTCGGAGATGAAGGAAGTGGATTTTACATTGGGCAGAGAGCATTGAGAGCAGTTCTGAAAGCATACGACTGCAGAGGCCAAAAAACAGTTTTAACAAATCTAGTATTAGATCATTTTAAAGTACAACAGGTGCCAGAACTCCTAAAGCTGTATTCAGATGAAAATTATGTGCCAGAAGTGGCAAGAATCTCCCAACTTGTATTGGAGGCTGCGAAAAAAGAGGATCCGGTTGCAATAGAGATTTTGCAGGATGCTGTTTTCGAGCTAGTTCAAATGGTGAAGGTGGCTTACCACCATTCTGCATACAAAAAATTAATGCTTGTATTACATGGTGGACTTTTTTCAGATGCGTATTTTAAAAATTTATTTCTGAAAAATTTAAAACCAGTTATTGGAGATGTCGAAATCGCTCAACCAGAATTACCAGCAGTACTTGGTGCGTATTTATTAGCGATTAAAGAATCTGGTCTATTAATTGACGACAAGTTCAAAAAGAATATTAACTTTTCTTGGAATAAGTTAAATCATCAATAAAAGGATGCAGTTTGAAGAGGTGCTTAAGACGCATTCTTAAGTAAAGGAGTTTTATGTATGGAACTATCAAAACTGACGACAGAGAGTAGAAATCCTGCTAGTACAATGTTAGATCAGATGACTATAATGGAAATTTTACAAACAATAAACAATGAAGACAAATCAGTTGCCTTTGCTGTTGAAGAAGTATTGCCAGTAGTAAAAAGGGTTATTGAGAAAACAGTGGAGTCGTTAACAAATGGAGGAAGACTTTTTTATATTGGATCCGGTACGAGTGGCAGAATTGGCATGATGGATGCTTCTGAATGTCCTCCAACATTTATGACTTCTCCAGAAATGGTACAAACGATTATGGCAGGTGGGAATAAAGCCTTTTTTCAAGCGGTTGAAAATGCAGAGGATGACGAGAATCAGGGAGAGATCGATTTAATTTCAAGAAATCTAACGAAAAATGATGTGGTCATTGGGATAACTGCTAGTGGTAGAACTCCTTATCCTATTGGTGGTATTAAATATGCTAAAAAAATTGGTGCATTTACTGTAGGACTTTCAAGCAATACCAACTCACTCATTAATCAATATACAGATGAGGGGATTGAGGTTGTAGTAGGTCCTGAAGTATTAACGGGTTCGACAAGAATGAAAGCAGCAACTGCTCATAAATTGATTTTAAATATGATAAGTACAGCAACAATGGTGAAACTAGGGAAAGTATACGAAAATCTTATGGTCGATGTTAATGCCAATAATTTCAAGCTAAAGGAAAGAGCGAAAAATATCCTTATGGAGACTACCCACATTTCCTATGAAAAAGCGGAAAACGTATTAGAGGAAACAAACTACGAAGTAAAACCTGCAATCGTTATGATGAAAACCAATTCCAGCTATCAACAATCACAATCTGCTCTACAAATTTGCAATGGAAATGTAGGGCAAACGATAACTTATTTGTTAAACAATAAGACCATTGAATGATTGAAGAATGATAGAAGAACCTTCTTACTTTACAAAAAACTTAGAGAATTGTATGGGTAAATCCTCATAAAGAAAGGGTAATAATTAATGACACAACAAATGGACCATATTCTAATTAAAAACGGAACTGTTTATTTAGAAAATAGTATTTTAAAAAAAGCTTCTATTTTAATAGCAGAAGGAAAAATTACAAAAATTATTTTGGATGATGTTATAAACATTGAAAATTTAACTGTTGTTGATGCCACTAATCTTTATATTATTCCTGGTTTTATTGATGGACATATCCATGGAGCGCGCGGTTTTGATGTGATGGATGCTACAGAAGAGGCACTTGATACAATTGCGCAATATTTACCTCAGGAAGGGGTAACGAGTTTTCTTGCTACAACGATTACCCAGTCACATAAAAATATCGAAAAAGCATTAGTAAATGCAGCACAATACAAAAATAAACCGAAGCAGGCAGAAATGATTGGAGTGCATCTGGAAGGTCCATTTGTAAATGAAAAAAAAGCTGGTGCACAACCAAAGAAATATATCGAATTGCCAAGTATTGAACTATTTAAAAAGTGGCAAGAGCTTGCAAACTATAAAATTAAAACAATTACTTTAGCACCTGAACTAGATGAAAAGGGAGAATTTATCCGTTATTTATTTAATGCGGGTATAAATGTTTCAGCAGGACATACTGATGCAAGTTTTCATCAAATAAAAACGGCAGTTGAGCGTGGAGTTCGACAACTAACTCATCTGTGTAATGCAATGAATGGAATTCATCATCGGGATATTGGTGCTGTCGGAGCTGCTTTTCAATTAACCCCATTAAGGTCAGAACTAATTGCGGATGGAATACATGTTTCGCAAGAAATGCTGCAAATCGTTTATGACAATATCGGCAGTGAAAGAATTATTCTAGTATCGGATGCGATGAGGGCAAAGTCGCTTGGACCAGGTGACTATGAGTTAGGAGGTCAGCTAGTAAAAGTGATTAAAGATAAGGCTGTTTTAAAAGATGGAACATTAGCAGGCAGTATTTTAAAAATGCAAGATGCTGCTTTACAGATGCTTAGATTAGAAAACGTAACTATTCAAGATATTATAAAAATGACTTCTACAAATATAGCAAAGCAGCTTGGTATTGATGATAGGAAAGGGGTTATCGAAAATGGGAGGGATGCTGATATAGTAATTATTGATTCAAATTTTACAATCAAGTACACAATCTGTCGCGGTCAAATTTCTTACAAGGGAAAATGATGATGAAAATCATAAAAGTTACAGATTATGAAGAGATGAGTCAAACTGCATGTAATATTATTTTGGGTAAAGTAAAGGATAAGAAGCATCTCGTACTTGGATTAGCAACCGGTTCTACTCCTGAAGGGTTATATCGTTGTATGATTCAAGCATATAAAGAAGGTAAAATATCCTTTCAGAATATAGTAACCTTTAATTTAGATGAGTATCTTAATTTACATCAAGATCATCCAAATAGCTATCACCATTATATGAAGAAAAAATTTTTTGACCATATTGATATTCCTAAGAAGAATATTCATTTACCAGATGGAATGGCAACGAGCTATATTCAAGAGTGCCAACAATATGATGAAAAAATTCGACGTGCAGGGAATATTGATATCCAAGTCCTTGGTTTAGGCGTAAACGGACATATTGGATTTAATGAACCAGGCACTTCTTTTAAAATTAGGACACATGTTGTTAATTTAGATCAAATTACACGAAAAACAAATTCAAAGTTCTTTCGAGATATTCAAGATGTCCCAAAAAAAGCAATCACAATGGGAATTGCAAACATAATGGAGAGTAAAGAAATACTATTGCTAGTTTCAGGGAAAAAGAAGGAGTTGGCATTAGCAAGGTTAATAAACGAGGAAATTAGTGAACAATTTCCAGCGTCAATATTGAAAAGACATCAAAATGTGACAATAATCGCTGATCGTGCTGCACTACCCAATTTGTGCAAAGAAAATAGGCACTAGTTTTTATAGTGAGTTAAACACTAGTATGAGAGGAATGATAGAATGGCAGAATTACGTCTTGAAAATATTCAAAAAAAGTATGGCAAAGATGTATTAGCGGTTGAAGATTTTAATCTGCATATACAGGATAAAGAATTTATAGTTTTTGTTGGTCCTTCTGGCTGCGGGAAATCTACTACTCTACGAATGATTGCAGGGTTAGAGGAAATTTCAAGTGGGGAGTTGTACATCGATGGAATGAAGGTGAACAATGTACCACCAAAGGATCGTGATATTGCAATGGTTTTTCAGAACTATGCCCTTTATCCGCATATGAATGTTTATGATAATATCGCATTTGGTTTGAGATTACGAAAGTTTAGTAAAAAAGAAATCGATCAACGGGTGAAAAAAACGGCAAAAATTCTTGGGTTAGAGGAATATTTGAAAAGAAAACCAAAAGCATTGTCAGGTGGACAACGTCAAAGGGTGGCATTAGGACGTGCGATTGTACGGGAAGCAAAAGTGTTTTTAATGGATGAACCGTTATCAAATTTGGATGCAAAATTACGTGTGCAAATGCGTACAGAAATTTTAAAATTGCATCAACAATTACAAACAACAACGATTTATGTTACACACGACCAAACAGAAGCGATGACGATGGCCACACGAATTGTCGTAATGAAAGGAGGGAAAATACAGCAAATTGGAACGCCGAAAGAAGTTTATGACCATCCAAACAATGTATTTGTAGGCAGTTTTATTGGATCGCCTCCGATGAATTTCCTGCACGGTCGATTTGAGGATAACCATTTCTTTGTAGATGATATCCAAATAGAAGTGCCTGTAGAAAAAAGAAAATTGCTTCAAGACAAAGGCTATTCAAAGAAAGAAGTAATTTTGGGATTTCGTCCAGAAGATATACAAGAGGAAGCTGATAATGTTGTGAAGAATAGTTCTAAAATACAAGCAATCGTAGAAGTTGCTGAATTATTAGGAGCAGAAACATGCCTCTATTCCAAAATAAAAGAACAAGAATTTATAGCACGAGTAAAAGCAAATACAGAGATATCTAATGGGGCAACTGTTAGTTTTGTAATTAATATGGAGAAAGCACACTTTTTTGATACTGAAACAGAAGAGGTTATAAAATAGGCATTTAACTTAAGCCTCTTCAATATTACAAGCAGCCTTCATATAAAAGCAGAAAAGGAGCGAGTAGATGGGGAAGAAAATACGACAATTAGGAGTGAAAATCGGCAAGATGCCTGTTGGAACTAACAATTGTATTACCGATATTGCTGGAGTGAAAGTAGGGCATGTCACCCTCGACTATCCATTAGATCAAAAAGGTGAATATGCCTGTACAGGTGTAACGGCGATTTTACCTCATGGTGGAAATTTATTTCAACAAAAGGTAACTGCAGCAAGCTATGTGTTAAACGGTTTTGGGAAGACAACCGGGCTATTGCAAGTAAATGAATTAGGTTTAATTGAATCGCCTATTATGCTTACTAACACTTTTGCGGTCCCTGCTGTTACACAAGGAACACTTCAATATATGCTGGATAGGAATGAAGATATCGGTATACATACAGGGACGATTAATATTGTCGTAGGTGAGTGCAATGATAGTTATCTAAACTCAATTAGAGCTTGCCCAGTAACTCCATATCATGCAATAGAAGCAATTCAAAAAGCTTCTGAAACGATTGCTGAAGAAGGAGCTGTTGGTGCGGGTAAAGGGATGATTTGCTTTGGATATAAAGGAGGAATCGGATCCTCTTCGCGAATAGTTGACGTAGAGGGAGAGGATATGTCCTATACGGTAGGATGTATGGTTCTAAGCAATTTTGGAAGTAGCGGAGAGTTTTTGATTGATAACTATGTTTCTTCAAGTCGCCAAATTCTATCAACAATATCTCCAACAGACGGGTCAATTATCATTGTGCTTGCAACAGATGCCCCCCTTAGTAGTCGCCAGCTTTTACGTGTCATTAAGAGATGCGGCATTGGGTTAGGTAGAACAGGCAGTCATTTTTCACACGGCAGTGGGGATATTGTCATTGGCTTTTCTACTGAAAATAAAATTCAGCACTCAACTAACGCGTTATTAGAAACTCGTACACAACTGCGTGAGGATCATCCAGTTATAAACGCACTATTTACAGCGGCGGCAGAGGCAACAGAGGAAGCAATCATTAATTCTCTTTCTCAGGCTGAAACTACTGTGGGTCGTAACGGAAATATTGTTCATGCTTATCAGTTTTAAGAAGGTATTAATGGTACTGCAATAAAGCATTAATGATAATCATCAAATAAAGGAGGAACGAGTATTATGAAAGTATATATTAGTGCGGACCTAGAGGGGATTACAGGTACGACTGCATGGATTGAAACGGAATTAAATACACAGGATATCCAACCATTTTTAAAACAAATGACGAAGGAAGTGGAGGCTGCCATCGAAGGAGCAATCGCCGGTGGGGCAACAGAAATAGTATTAAAGGATGCGCATGATTCTGCACGAAATCTTGATATTTCAAATTTACCTCTAAATTGTAAGGTGATTCGCGGGTGGACAGGTGAACCAATGTGTATGGTAGCAGGTCTTGATGCTAGTTTTGATCGAGCGATATTTATTGGCTATCACAGTAAAGGTGGAAGTCATCGAAATCCATTAGCACACACACTCGTTGTAAATGCTGATGTGAAAATTAACGGTGAATATGTTAGTGAATTTTTAATCAATACGTATGCAGCTGCATTGCATGGTGTACCAGTTGCATTTGTAAGTGGTGATGTGGGTTTAACAGAGGAAATAAAAAGTGTAAATGAAAACATCATCACCTTTGCAACAAAAGAAGGAATTGGAAGCGCAACAATAAACGTCAGTCCGAGGCTGACAATTGAAGAAACGAGAAACCTTGTAGAAAAAGCGATGAAAGTAGATAGAGATTTACTCCATGTTAATTTGCCAGAAAAATTTATCGTGGAAATTATTTACCGAGATCATACACGGGCTTACAGAAACTCATTTTACCCAGGTGCAACTTTTAAGCCACACAATACAGTAGAGTTTATAACAGATGATTTTTACGAAGTATTACGTGTTTTACAGTTTTTAACGTAGGACAATATTTTATTATTCATTTAATAAAAATAGCTGAACAAGAAGAAATATCACTACAGCTTTTTAAACGCCGCTAAAATCTCTGTAATGAATTCTGAATATTAAGATAAATGAATATCTAGATATTCTTATGCTTGTATGAAAAGTCTAATTGCTGGTCGTCTACTTCATGGAATATCGAATATCAGATGGGGCTAGAATTGGATTTTCATTATAAAAAGACAATAAAAGTGAGGAGGGGTTAAATGAAAAGGATTTGCTTATTGTTACTAGCTGTTATCTTTGCATCATTTTTAGCAGCATGTAGCAACAAAGATGATGAGTCTTCAGGTGAAATCTCAGAATTCCGCAAAGTTTATGCTGGCGAGATAAAAACATTAAATTACTTAAAAACTGCTGAAGCGAATGAGTTTGCGATGTCTGCGAACCTAATTGATGGGTTAATTGAATACGATAAGTACGGAATTGTGCAGCCAAGCTTAGCAGTAGAATGGTCAGCAAATGAAGATAGCACAGTTTGGACTTTCAAAATTCGTGAGGGAGTTAAATGGGTGAATCATGAAGGGGAAGAGTATGCAGAGGTTGTCGCTCAAGATTTTGTAGATGGACTAAATTATGTGTTAGATGCAAAAAATGAGTCATCTACCGCGTGGATTGCAACAGTTGTGAAAAACGGTAATGCTTTCTACAATGGTGAAATTACAGATTTCTCTCAAGTAGGCGTCAAGGCACTCGATAAATATACATTAGAATACACATTAGAAAATCCGACACCTTATTTCCTTTCGATGTTGAATTATGTCTGTTTCTTCCCGGTAAACGGAGACTTTTTAGCTGACAAAGGTGAAACGTTTGGTACAACTAGGGAAACAACTCTCTATAACGGAGCTTACATTTTAGAAAAATTTGAACCTCAAAATGAACGTGTACTTGTAAAAAATGAATCATATTGGGATAAAGACAATGTGTTCATTGATCGACTCCGCTTTAAATACAACAAAGAGGCTTTAACTGTAGCACCAGAATTGTTTTTACGGGGAGAAATCGATTCAGCAGACATTCCAACATCGGTAGTTGAGGAATGGTTTAATGATGAAGAGAAAAAAACAAAGCTTCGTCAAATTCAAAATAACTTCTACACGTATTTTTATGCATTAAACTTTAACCCACAATACGATGCAGAATATGAACCGGAAAATTGGAAAATCGCTGTCAACAACAAGAACTTCCGCAAATCATTGTTCCATGCACTTGATCGTAAATCCGCAATGTTAACAACTGAACCATTCAATCCAGAAAGTTTGTTGAATAACACAATCACACCGAAAAACTTTGTCGATGTAGAAGGTGTGGATTATACACAACTTGCTCCATTGGCGGATATCTCGAATACAGATTCATTTAATGCAGATTTAGCATTAGAGTACAAAGAGAAAGCATTAACAGAACTTGAAGGGAAAGCTACTTTCCCGGTTAAGGTGGTAATGCCATACAACTCTAGTATGCCAGACTGGGCAAACCGTACACAAGTTGTGGAACAGCAACTTGAGAATCTCTTAGGGGCAGATTATATTGACGTTATTGTAGAACCAGGCCCATCTACTGGTTTTTTATCTGAAGTGCGTCATCCAGGAAAGTATTCATTAATGGAAGTTAACTGGGGACCAGACTATGCTGACCCATCATCCTATACAGATCCATTTACTGAAGGGGGAACATACAACAAGCCAGAACTTGCTGAAGGGTACACAGAAGCAAATGGAAAATCTAAATACCAAAACATGGTAGATGCAGCGAAAGCGGAAATGGATATAGCAAAACGCTATGAACTGTTTGCAGAAGCAGAAAGTTTCTTAATTGAGGAGGCATTTGTCATTCCGTATGCGGTAGGTGGCACTGGCTATATTGCATCCAAATTAAATCCATTTGAGGCACAATATTCACCATTTGGCGTAACTTTAGAGAAATTTAAAGGTCAAAAAGTATTAGCAGAACCAATGAGCAATGAAGAGTTTAAAGAAGCGTTAGCTCAATGGGAAAAAGAGCGTGCCGAAGCATTAGCAAAAGCAGGTAAATAAGAGGAAGGAAAAATAAATTAATTAGAAGGGGATGGCCGAGACCAGCTTTCGCATCTCCTTCATTCTGTTTATCTTAATTGATAGTAGGGAGGGTAAATGGATGTTGTGGTATATAGGAAAACGATTGTTACAGTCAATCGTAACACTATTTATTATCGTTACGATTGTTTTCGCATTATTACGCTTAATGCCTGAAGAAGGGTATTTAGGAGCTGCTGCTGAAAAAATGTCACCGGAACAACAAGAAATTTACTTAACGAACTTAGGACTTCGTGATCCGCTAATCGTTCAGCTTGGAAATTTTTATGCGAGTTTGTTGCAAGGGGATTTAGGAACTTCTGTAACATATCGGACGGATGTACCTGTTACAACAATTATATCTGAAAAAATAATGTACTCATTGTTTTTTGGGTTAGGTGCAGTTGCCCTGTCACTAATTGTAGGAGTGCCACTTGGTATTTTAATGGCTCAAATGAAAGGGCGTTGGCTAGATCGATTGGGAACTGGCTACATCGTATTTGTTGTTGCTGTCCCTGCGGCCGTTTACTATATTTTTATTCAAATGTATATAACAGAAATTTTCAATTTACCGATGCTCTTTGACGAATATAATCCTATCAGTTGGTTATTACCGTTAACTTCAATGGCATTGGCTCCAACCGCTTCCTATGCTATGTGGATGCGCCGCTATATGGTGGATGAGTTAAACAAAGACTACATTAAACTAGCACGTGCAAAAGGTGTGAAAGAACGAACATTGATGTTCAAACATGTTATGCGCAATGCTTTTATTCCTTTGGCGCAGTACTTACCTGCAACCATTTTATTTACAATTATGGGTTCAATATATATCGAATCTTTATATTCAATCCCAGGTATGGGTGGGTTGCTTGTTGATGCTATTCAGCGTCAAGATAATGCCGTCGTACAAGGGCTAGTTTTGATTTTCTCCTCTTTGGGAATCATCGGATTGTTTTTAGGAGATTTAGCGATGGCACTTGTAGATCCTCGAATTAAATTAGGAAAAGGGGAGAGTGTGCGTTAATGGGATTGTACTCAGAGGAAATTTCAAATATTTCAAATAGGGCTAGTGAAAATCTATTTGATTTTGCAATTGTAGATGAAAAGAAAGCAGAACAAACTGGCTACTCTAATTATTCTTATTGGCGTTCAACCTGGAAGTCATTTTTGGAAAATCGTTTTGCTGTTTTTTTATTAATAGTCGTTCTTAGTATCATCACCTTTGTGATTATCCAACCATACTTACCCTATCAAAAATCGCCAACCGAGATTTATATTGATGAACAAACTGGTTCGCAGGCGCGAAACATTGCACCAAATGCTGAGTTCTGGTTTGGCACAAATTCAATTGGACAAGATTTGTGGTCCCGTATATGGGCGGGAACAAGAACCTCCCTTCTGATTGGCTTTATCGTGGCATTAGTGGAAGTAATTGTAGGAATTACAATTGGTGCAATATGGGGATTCTCCCGTAAGCTTGAAGCACCGATTACACAAGTTTATAACATCGTCGAAAATATCCCAACGACAATTGTCTTAATTTTGATGTCCTATATTTTACGACCAAGTATATCGACTATCATCATTGCAATGTGTATTACTGGTTGGGTGGAAATGGCAAGGTTTATTCGAAATCAAGTTGTCATTTTACGGGATCGTGAATACAATTTAGCATCCAAATGCTTAGGTACACCAAGCAGCAGAATTATCTTAAAAAATCTATTACCATATTTAATTTCCATCATTATGCTGCGTATGAGTTTAGCAATTCCATTTGCGATTGGCTCAGAAGTTTTTTTAACATATATCGGTTTAGGGTTGCCTATTAGTGAACCATCTTTAGGTAACCTAGTAAATGAAGGCCGTGTATTAATGATGTCCCCGGATTTACGTTATCAATTAATTTTTCCAAGTGTTGTATTAAGTGTTATTACCATTGCATTCTATATTATTGGGAACGCATTTGCAGACGCTGCAGATCCGAAAAATCATGTGTAAGGGGAGATAACGATGGAAGCCACTCAAACAAAATCTACCATTCTATCAATTCACAATTTAGTAATCAAATTTAAACTACGTGGTAAAGTGTTAACGGCGATTCGTGATATTTCTCTTAATCTTTATAAAGGTGAGAGTCTTGCAATTGTAGGAGAGTCCGGTTCGGGTAAATCAGTTCTCGTAAAATCCATTATGGGCCTGCTGGATAAAAACGGTTTTATCGATCATGGGGCGATTATATACAACGATGAAGATTTAGCACACTTTCAAACAGAAAAGGATTGGCTGAAAATTCGAGGTAAAGAAGTCGCGATGGTAACACAAGACCCAATGACCTCATTAAACCCTTTAAAAACAGTTGGAAAGCAAATTGAGGAATGTGTCATTTTACATCAAGGATTAAGGGGCAAAGCAGCCTACGAAAAAACATTACAATACTTAAAAGATGTTGGGATTTATGATGTAGAAAAACGCTATAAGCAATATCCACATGAATTTTCAGGTGGGATGCGCCAGCGAATTGTAATTGCTATTGCCATTGCATGCAAGCCGAAAATTTTAATTTGCGATGAGCCAACAACTGCACTTGATGTAACAATTCAGGCACAGATTCTTCAGCTATTAAAAAATTTGCAACAACAATATGGACTAACAACAATTTATATTACCCATGACTTAGGTGTCGTTGCAAAAGTAGCGGATCGCATTGCTGTTATGTATGCAGGGGAGATTATCGAGGTTGGCCAAAGCCATGAAGTATTTTTCAATGGAAAGCACCCTTATACATGGGCACTTCTGTCATCGCTGCCCCAATTAGGGACAAAAGGGGAAGAACTTTATTCCATTAAAGGGACACCACCAAATCTGTTTAAAGACATTAAAGGGGATGCCTTTGCACCGCGTAATCCATATGCATTAAACATTGATTACGAGGAACGACCACCGTTTTTTAAAGTAAGCGAAACCCATTATGCAAAAACTTGGTTATTGCATCCAAAGGCACCTAAGGTAGAGCCTCCTCATAACTTGCAGGCATTCTTTGAAGAAGGGAGACACTATACCTATGAGTAACAAGGAAGTATTACTTGAAGTGAAAAATCTAAATGTAGTCTTTGGTAAGGGGAAAAGTAAGTTTCAAGCAATTGATAATGTCAGTTTTCAAATTTATAAAGGTGAAACATTTGGGCTTGTTGGAGAATCGGGCTCTGGTAAGACGACAATAGGCAGGTCCATTATGCGTATTAATGAGATTACAGATGGCGAGATTTTGTTTCATGGAAAGCCTATCAACGGCAAAATCGCAAAAGATTGGGACCGCGAAATCACTCAAAAAATACAAATGATTTTTCAAGACCCAATGGCATCATTGAATGAACGTGCAAAAGTAGACTATATCATTTCAGAAGGGTTAATAAATATAAAGAAATATAAAGATAAAAACAGTCGTAGTCAGAAGGTGCGTAATGCGCTGTTGGAGGTAGGATTACTCCCTGAGTTTGCAAGCCGCTTTCCTCATGAGTTCTCAGGAGGGCAGCGTCAACGAATCGGAATTGCTCGTGCACTCGTGATGGAGCCAGAGTTTATTATAGCAGATGAGCCGATTTCAGCTTTAGACGTATCCATTCGTGCACAAGTATTAAACTTATTGTCCAATTTACAAAAACAAAATGATTTAACCTATTTATTTATTGCCCATGATTTATCGATAGTTCGCTTTATTACTGATCGAACAGCGGTTATTTATAAAGGGAAAATTGTTGAGCTGGCTGAAACTGATAAATTATTTTCTAAGCCCATTCACCCTTATACGCGTGCCTTGTTATCAGCAGTTCCTGAACCGAATCCGGTGAAAGAGCAGGAAAAAGTTATTGAGATTTATGATCCAACTCAGCACAACTATGAGGCGGATCCACCTTCCTTCATAGAAATCGAAGAAGGTCACTTTGTGCTCGCAAACGAAGAGGAAATGATACGTTACCGTATTATGTTGAAGATAGGGGTGTAACTTAAGTGAGAATTCCGAAGTCATTGAAAAAAGGAGATACGATAGGGCTAATTAGTGCTTCTGGTGCAACGCCGAAGGAAGCATTACCAAAAGCTGTTGAGGCAGTTGAAAAGCTAGGTTTTAAAGTTGTAATTGGAGAGACATGCCGTGAAAGATATGGCTATTTAGCTGGAAAAGATGTACTCCGTGCAAAAGAGGTCAATGACATGTTTCATGATCCAGCAATTGATGGGATTTTTTGCATTCGTGGGGGCTACGGTGCGACAAAAATATTACCATTACTAGACTATGAAATGATTAGTGAAAATCCAAAGGTATTTACGGGTTATAGTGACGTGACAGCACTTCATATCGCATTTAATCAAAAATGTGATTTTGTCACATATCATACACCAATGCCTTCAACGGAATTTATCAAACCGGAGATGGATGAATATTCTTGGTCATCCTTTATAAAAAGTGTAACAAATACGGAACAAAAAAATTACTTTCTTGAAAATCCTTCTAAACAACAAATGACAACTTTTGTTGATGGTGAAGCAACTGGTCAGCTTGTAGGAGGTAATTTATCTTTAGTAGTGGCATCTCTTGGAACACCCTATGAGATTGATACAAAGGATAAGATTTTATTTTTAGAAGATATTGATGAATACGAACGAAGTATAGATCGTATGCTGACACAGCTTAAACTAGCGGGGAAATTAAATGATGCAGTAGGAATTATATTAGGTGCATGGACAAATTGTGGACCACAAAATCCGAATCATCCAGAGGAAAGTCTCCTCTTACAAACCATTTTTGAAGAGATATTAGCCCCATTAAATATACCAATTTTAATGGATGTCGCTTGTGGACACTGTTTACCAACAATGTCGCTACCTTTAGGGAGAATCATTACAATCAATGGTGAATTAAAAACGATTGAGGTAGTTGAGTAGATGAAAGAGAAAGTTCAAAGATTAATAGAGGAAGTTCGTTTCGATGTAAAAGTAGTTGTATCAGAAGCGAATTCTAATGAGTTTCTGATTGGGATAGGAATTGATGATGTTTTTCAAAGTGCAAGTCTTATCAAAGTACCCATTATGTTAGCCGTACTGGATTATGTTGAAGATAATAATGTTTCACTGAACCAAGTAATCGCAATTAAAGAAGAAAATGTCGTGGATTTCAGTATGATTACCGAGCAGGGCTTAAAAAATAGCACGATTTATGATTTATTAGTCGGGATGATTATAACAAGTGATAATACAGCAACAAACGTATTAATTGACTTCATTGGGATGGACAATCTCAATCAATATTTTAAAAAAATAGGTTTAACGCAAACGATACTTAACCGTAAGATGATGGATTTTGAGCAAGTTAAAAAAGGAATTGATAATGTTACAACTGCAAGAGATATGTCAGTTCTCTTTCGTCATATCTATCGCCAGGATTTGTTAACTCCAAAAAACTGCGAACTAGCTCTGAACATTTTAAAAAGACAAAGAATATATGAATCACTAAAAAGATATTTAGTGGATGATGTCACCATTGCACATAAAACAGGTAGTCTCGATACGGTTGAACATGATGTAGGAATCGTCTTTAGTCCTCTGAAAGATTATATGATTGGTATTTTTGTTACTAATCATTGTGACAATGAAGAAGCAAAACGATTGATTGGAAGAATTTCAAAGGTTGTTTATCAACATTTTGTAAAAAAGGATGAGGATTCAAGATGAAGGCCATCGTCAAAAAAATGATTGCAAATTTACATGCCAAACCTAGTCAAACATCTGAATTGGTGGATGAAGTGTTGTATGGAATGACAGTAGAAATAATCGAAGAAACAAATCATGCCTGGGTATATGTAAAGACACTCTATCAATATGAAGGATATTGTCAGAAAGATAGTTTGTTAATAGATGATGAAAAAACAGAGTCATGGCTAGAGGAAGCATCATTTGTCATCATTCAAAACTTTGCGGATGTGTTATGTGAGCCGAAAATTCAGACTGCCAAATTGGCAACGCTAGTGAAGGGTTCTATTGTACGATATCTAGGACCTACAGAGGACAGTAAAGAATGGGCACAGATACAATTGGTGACAGGACAAATAGGTTATACGAGAACACAATGGATTCAGCGTAGACTTACGCAAAACATTTTACCAGAGCACAAGTTTCGAGAGAATGTTGTCCAAACGGCTTTAAGCTATTTATCAACACCTTATCGTTGGGGAGGAAAAACACCTCTTGGGATTGATTGCTCAGGACTTTGCTCAATGGCTTATCTACTTAATGGTGTAGTGATCTATCGTGATGCCAAAATAGTTGATGGGTTCCCTATTAAACAAATACCTTTTGAACAAATACAAAAAGGGGATTTAATATATTTTCCTGGACATATTGCAATGTACATGGGAGAGGACCTATATGTTCACTCATCACTTGGTGGAAACCAAGTAAGTACGAATAGTTTAAATAAAGAACATCCCCACTACCGTAATGATTTGGCAACTACTATAATAGCAGTAGGAAGTTTATTTGGATAATTCTGTATGTTGCTTTTCGAAAAAACTTTCAACTAGCTTCTTAACTTAAAACACTATTTATCGGAGTGATATACGTGCTATCATTGAAGCCAAAGCAAAGAAGCCCACTTAGAATTTTCTTTGGAAAAATTTATTTCCGTCTCAAGAGATATATAAAATGGGTGAATGGTAAACAAAAATTTGCGTTAGAAAACCATTCAACTAACTTGGACCATCTTATATTCACACATCGCTCATTACTCCTTCGTGAATTGAAAGATGTAGATATGTGGATGCAGCATAATAAGGTGAAGAATCTAAAAATCGCTGTAAAAAAGTTAAATAGAGTCGTCATTAAGCCTGGAGAAACCTTTTCCTATTGGCGGTTGCTAGGGAATACAACAAAGAGAAAAGGTTATGTAGATGGAATGGTACTATTCTATGGACAGGTCAAAAAAGGTACAGGCGGGGGATTGTGCCAATTATCCAATTTAATTTATTGGATGACTTTGCACACGCCATTAACAGTTACGGAAAGACATCGCCATAGCTATGATGTCTTTCCAGATTCTAAAAGAACTCAGCCATTTGGCAGCGGGGCAACCTGCGCTTACAACTATCTTGACCTGCAGATTAAAAATGAAACAAATAATACGTACCAGTTAGTAGTCTATTTAACAGATTCTCATTTAGTGGGAGAGTGGCGGTCAGATGCTTTAGCGATTAGAAATTATGAAGTATATGAAAAGGAACATTGGATAACTCACGAGTATTGGGGAGGCTACGTAAGACATAATAAAATCCATCGCAAAGTATTTAACATAGATAAAATACAAATTGGTGATGAATATATTACCGAAAATCATGCCATTATGATGTACGAACCATTTTTGGAAGTAACAAAATCTTTGTAAATGATGAAACACTTTATTCCAAAGTGCTAAAAACCTAAAGAACTTATAAAAGGAACTTAGAATTTAATCCAAGTTCCTTTTTAAAGTGAGTGTAATCAACGTTGTTGTGTTTTATGATTTATCTATTAAATGTTTCGTATCAAACTGCTTATCTTATTCTTCTTCATTTTATTATTGTTTGTTTTGTTCTTGTGGTTCACCCCTTTGAGGAAGTTCTACCCCAAGTTCCTCCATCTGTGCTTGAGCTTCTTCTTGAGTAATGACTCCGTTTCGTTCCTGTTCCATAATGCTCTGGACTTTTTGTCTTGTTTCTTCATCTAGATTTGAGAACATATCGCCTCGATTTCCTCCTGCACCACCAGGTCCTCCCATTCCACCATGACCTGTATTTGCTTCTGTTATCCCTGTTTCATTCAGCCATGTAACGATATCAGAAATCATAAATTCCACTACACTTGTTCCGCCTTGATAGTCCCCATTGGAAAATAATCCATTGCTTTCAGAGCCCGTAGCTGTCCCTCCTGAGTAAAGAGTGTATGAACCATCTTTAGTCAGTTGTGGCGAACTAATTAAGACTGATTGATAGTCTTTTTCAGGTGCAAAGGTTATAACTGTGTTTCCATCGCCATCTTCAAGATGTAGTAGTGTTCCAGCCGATTGCGTTTCAGAATAAGTCATCATAATAGTGTTTTGTGTTGATTTTTCAGATGTTGCCATCGCCATTCCTGAGCTGCCAGAGGCAATAAGCAAGCCCCCACTAATTTCAAAATTTTGATCATAGTCTAAAGAACCATTGTTATTATTAGTAGGTCCATTTACGATAACAGTTCCGTCCGTCATTGAGATTGAACCATTTGAGTCGAGTCCATCGCCAGTGGCATTTACATAAACAAAGCCTCCATTAATAGAAAGCAAGTTCTCTTCGGTATTTTCAGTCGCAGCAAAGTCCCTGCCTGAACTGTCATTTCCTCCACCAACGTTAATGCCGTCATCTACCGAATTAACGTGAATTTCTCCATCGGCTATTGTGATGGTTTTACTTTCTACACCCTCATAGCTCTTTGTAACATTTATACTGCCGCCTTTCGTTAAAATAGATATATCTGCATGAATTCCATCATCACCGGTAGCCACTTTTAAATCTCCCCCGGTAATAGTTATCGAGTTGTTGCTGTGAACAGCATCATCTAAGGAATCAATAGTGAAACTTCCTCCGCCGATTGCTACTTCTACCGAAGCTTTCAGTCCTTTTGTACTTTCAGTTACTTCTTCCGTTTCTGCTGCTGTTTCTGTTTCAGTTTGTGTTTCGGGGCTGGTAGCAGCTGCATTTAGATCTGCCTCAGCAGGTGGTGTCATTTCGCTTGATGGCATTCCTCCAGGCGGTGCCATTCTATTGTTTTCATTTGTTTCGATAGTTTCTGGGCTTCCACCACCGGATGTAATAGCGAATTCTCCGTCTGCAATTAACAGTGAAGTTTCTGCCTGAATTCCGTCATTTGCTGATTCAATGTCAAATTTACCGCCTTCAATTGCGATAAGAGCTTTTGAAGAATCTTTGTCATTTGTGGATTTTATCCCATCTCCACCAGCTTTTATAGTGATATTTCCATCTTTAACTGCAACGAGGTCACGGCCCATTAAGCCATCATCCACCGCATCAATTTGAATTGTTCCACCAGTTATTCTTAATTCATCTTTGGAAGCTATTCCATTATTATAATTACCGTTTACGATCAATGTTCCACTACCATTAATCGTCAAATTGTCTTTACTGAACAAGGCGGCATTGGGCTCATCATCATCTGAATTCTCATACACATATTTTTCCCCATCAGTTAATACGTTTTTCGTTCCTTCTTCTAGAGAAACAATTGTTTTTTCTGCATTTTCTATATAGATAGGAGCATACGTCGAAGAATTAATTTCCACTCCATTAAGGATAAGTTGAACAGTTTCTTCATCTTCAGCATTAACATGAATTTGTCCATCATTCAGCTTTCCGCTAATTTCATAAACCCCAGAAGTCCGAATTGTGATAGTACTTCCATCAATAACGACTCCTCCGTCTCCTTCATAAGTTGCACTGTCTCCATTAAGCTTAATAGAAGTTGCATTATCCCATTCACTATAAAAGTCCTCATCGGAATAAGCTACTTTCTCGCTTATAACACTCGCTACTTCCTGATTGCCGATAGTACTTAAGCTTTCTGCATTGGCTACTGCTGGATTACTAGTAGAGTCAACATCTTCTGTATTATTGCTGCAACCAAATAATAGCCCAGTGCACATAAGAGGTGCAGCTACTTTAAAAAGTTTTGATTTTTGTTTTTTCATAAATGTGTCTCCTTTATGTTCATTTTACCTTTTTGAAAGATAAGTTTCTTATGAGACCCATTATTAAGGATCAACCTTAAACAAACCTTAAAATCAATTTCGCTTTAGCTAACCAGCGTCCGAATTTCGGACTCGTGTTTGGGCCAATATGGTGTTGGTCAGTTCATTCAGCAGGGCTTGGTCCCAATTAATGAAAAAAGAAAAGTTTGCATTTATTGTAAATGGTCCTATAATCAAACGTAGCAAATTAATTAGACAAAAAGGGAGATCGGTTTATGAAGTTATTAATTATTGAGGATGACAAATATCTCTCTGATTCAATATGTGAAACAACAAAAGAATTGTTTCAAGCAGAGCAGGCATTCGATGGAGAAGAAGGGTTGTTTCTTGCAGAACAAAATATCTTTGATGTCATTATATTAGATATTATGCTGCCAGCTATGAACGGATATGAAGTATTGAAAAGCTTAAGGAAGCAAAATATAATGACCCCAGTAATTATGCTGACAGCAAAAGATGGGATTGATGACAAGATTCAAGGGTTTAAAGTTGGTGCCGACGACTATTTGGTCAAGCCCTTTCACCGAGAGGAATTGTTGCTGAGACTTGAGGCGATGGTCAGAAGGAATGGAGGATTATTAAAGGAGAATGTCATTACTTTTAAGGAAATTAAATTGAATATTAAAAACAAAACGGCTGAGATTAATGGGGAAATTCTTAAACTGAACGGCAAGCAATTCGATTTGCTGGAGTACTTGATTAATAATAAAAATACGATTTTAACAAAAGAACAAATTTTTGATAGAATATGGGGATTTGAGTCAGACACTTCAACAACGGTAGTAGAAGTGTATGCAAGCAATTTAAGGAAAAATCTTAAAAAGCATGGTTACGACCAATATATCAAGACGTTCCGTGGGCTAGGGTATATGCTGACGGATAGCGGTGAAGAAGATGTTTAATAAATCCATTTTCACGAAACAGCAACTGAAATTTATGCTCCTTAATTTAATTGCTTTTTCAGTAATTTTTACGATTTTTAGCATCATTATTTTCGGTCAAGTACAAAGAACGCTATATTCCCATGCAGATGAGGAGCTTTTATTATTTAAAGAGAGATTAACTAACAATATGTTTGATAATGAAGCGGCTGGATTTAGGCCACAACTAGGAAATGAAGGTCAAAATAAAGTATTTCCTCCCAAAGATAAAAAAGAAAATCCAAATCCTAGGATTACCGTTATTCATTGGGGCTATGGTGGGAAAATTGTAAATAAAGATGAAATTGGAACCTTATTCTACGAAAATTATCTTCAGGATTATCAGCTTGATAAAACTAAGATAGACGAAATTACGACGACAACTATTAATGATCTGTACGATTTCCGATATATTCTATTTAAAGATACTAATAATCAGGATGATATAGCTTATACACAGCTTTTAATTAATGTGGATGCAGAACAAACAATTATCTCAAATTTTGAAAGGCTAGTTATTATTTGTTCCATCATTTTTACTATTCTTTCGATTTCGGCTAGCTTTATTTTATCTAAAAAAATGATGAAGCCGATTATTCAATCATGGAATAAGCAGGCAGAGTTTGTTGAAAATGCTTCACATGAGCTAAGAACACCGTTAACCATTATTCAAAATAAACTAGAGCTGCTTCTTACATCACCGAATGAAAGAATTGCCGATAAATTTGAAAATATTGCTTTGAGCCTTTCCGAAACACGGCGACTATCAAAACTTACATCAGACTTATTAACACTTGCTAGAGCAGATTCATCTGAAACAGAGCTTACTCTTCAAACTGTTGATGTCGACGCATTTGTGAGGAAAGTATGTGCACCTTATCAGGAAATTGCCGAGTCACAAGAAAAGCATTTTTGGCTAAATTTAAAGTGTCCAATCAATATAAAAGTAGATGAAACCCGTTTTCATCAATTGCTGGTCATTTTGCTTGATAATGCTTTAAAATACACCAGTGAAAGTGACAGTATTGGTGTGAAAACATATGTAGATGACCATAAGGCTGTGATAGAGGTTACAGATACGGGAATCGGAATCAAAGAGAAAAATCTCCCGTATATTTTTGACCGTTTTTACCGCGAGGATAAAGCAAGATCCAGAGAAACGGGTGGTGTAGGTTTAGGATTATCGATTGCCCAATGGATAGTTGAAAAACATAAAGGGTCGATAAAAGCAGTAAAAAATAAAAATAAAGGAACGACTTTTATTATTAAGCTTCAAAAGTAAGTGAGATCACAAATTTGTGGTCTTTTTTTATTTTCCTAAGTTATTTTAAGGTTTGTTTAAGGTTTGTTTTTAATAATGTTATTCGTAAACAATACAGCAAAGGAGAAAGATGACATGGAGGCCATGCGATTAAACGGCGTGATGGGTCGAACTGAATTGAAGCATGAAATTACAAAGATGGATTGCTACCTTTTAAGAAATAAATTAAAGCATTTCATGAAAATAGATCCCCATGCTAAAGAGAATGGAAAATATTTAATTCGCAGTGTTTATTTCGATAACTTCGATAATAAAGTGTTAACTGAGAAAAAGGAAGGATTTTTTCAGCGAGATAAATTTCGAGTAAGATTATATGATTACAACATGGATTTCCTTAACCTGGAAAAGAAGAGTAAGAGGAATAATCTAACGTTTAAACAAAAATGCTCTTTGACTGCGGATGAATATGAAAGAATTAGAATCGGTGAGATTGCGTGGATGGAGAATGATCCGAGACAGCTTATCCAGGATTTATATATTCAAATGAATTTATTTCAAATAAAACCGGTAACGGTCGTTGATTATGAAAGGGAAGTGTTTATATATGATCAGGGCAATGTCCGTGTAACCTTCGACAGTAATATTAAAACAAGCTTTAGAAATAACGATTTGTTAAATCCCGATTTAGCAATGGTTGAAACGAATCCAGAAATCGTCATTCTTGAAGTAAAGTATGACGAATTTTTACCAGATGTTATTAAATTTTTGCTTCAGCTAGGAAATAGAAGTAAGGGAACTTATTCAAAGTATCAAATTAGCAGAATGTTTGGCTAAGTTATAGAAATTAATTGGAGGAATTACGATGGAAACAGCAAATTTTAATGATATTTTTAAATCCAGCATTTTAGAAAAAACAAGCAATTTTTCAATAGTCGATTCACTAGTTGGATTACTAGTTGCTTTTTTAATAGGGTTATTTATTTATTATGTTTATAAAAAAACTTTCTCAGGTGTGATTTACTCGCATACTTTTAATATATCTTTAATCATCATGTCTATGGCGACAGCTTTAATTATTATCGGTATCTCATCAAATGTACTATTATCACTAGGAATGGTTGGAGCATTATCAATTGTACGTTTTAGAACACCGATAAAAGACCCGATGGATATCGTATATCTTTTCTGGGCTATTGTTTCAGGTATTTTATGTGGAGCAGGATTTATTCCACTCGTTATTATTGGTTCGATTTTAATTGGTACAGTGTTAATTCTTTTTGGCAACCGTATAAAAGTGGAGAATCCTTATTTATTAGTTGTTCGCTATGATGAAACTTCTATTGAAAACCTATTGGAACATGTGATTTCTGAACAAGTAAAAAAACATTCAATTAAATCAAAATCTGTTATGCCTGGAAATGATTTTGAGGTAACTTATGAAATTCGTGTTAAAGACAATGATATGAGTTTCATTAACAATATTTCAAACTTAGCAGGAGTAAAATCTGCGATTATGCTAAGCTATGATGGAAACTTTACAGCTTAATTAATATAGGTAGATTACCTTAACCAGTCCCAAGTGGAATTCCTTCACTTGGGATTTTAATTTTTCCCTACTTATTCATCGTTAGGTTTAAATGTAGAAACCGTTCCAGAATCTATTAGTTAAGCATATATAAAATTAAATTGGAAAAAAAGTGAATCTTTTCCTTGTCCTAATCGTTGATATGAATGAGAGGTGAAAGTATGAAAAAATGGATTGGTGGAAGTGTTTTACTTCTTTTATTATTGGGATATGGTTATTACTTTCTTGGAACTGAAATTGAAAAAGGAAAGGTGCCTACAGCGGATGGATCAAATGATTATTTAATCATATTAGGTGCGAAAATCAAACCAAGTGGTATTCCATCACTCGCCTTAAAAAACAGGCTAGATGTTGCAATAGACTACTTAAATCAACACGAACATGTTCAAGTGATTGTTTCGGGCGGACAAGGTCATGATGAACCTGCTTCAGAAGCTTCTGTTATGGCAAAGTACTTGATAGATGCTGGGATTGATCCGTTAAGAGTTCAATTAGAGGAGAATTCTACATCGACCTATGAAAACTTGCTATATTCTAAAGAACTATTGCCAGAGGAGGTAAAAGAAATCACAATTATTTCGAATGATTTTCATTTAGCGAGAGCTAAGTATTTGGCAAAGGTAGTCGGCTTGGAAGCGGATGTAGTGGCAGCTCCTACTCCCAAAAGTGTAGAAATAAAATCAAATATACGTGAACGACTTGCTTTACTGAAAACCTATGTCGTTGGAAAATAAAATTAAACACCTTTAAATCTGAATATTAAATAGATTTATAGGTGTTGTTTTGTGAAATATATTAATCACCTCCTCCGCCTCCATCACCCCCGCCACTATCACTAGAACTGCTAGCAGAGTCAGAAGACCACCAAGAGTCAGAGGAACTTGAGTTGGAATTATAGTTGCGTCTTCTTTTTCGTTTCTTTTCTCTTTCTTTTTCATAGGGAGCCAATCTTAGCCATTTAATCCAATTGATAATACTTATTAAAAGTCGGAAAATTAGAAAACAAGCGAGAAAAATTAAATACCCAGAGACAACAATTGCAAAAATACCTAGGATGATACTCATAAGCTCCACCTCAAGTCAGTCCTTTTACTAAATTGTAGCAATTGTTTATTACTCTCTTCCAATACATATAGTCCTAAAAGGTGAATAGGGTATAAATTACTACCGATAGTTAGTCAGTAACGATTAATAGCATGATTATCTGAATAGTTATGATATGGATTATCCACGTAATATTGTTATCGAGGTTTAAAAATCAATTTATGCTTAGGGGTAGAAAAATGAAGAAAATATTAACATTTTTTATCGTAATTGTATTGGCTGTTTGGATTGCTGAATATGTACAAACGGTCATTTTAATATAAAATCTTGATCCATTAAAACCAATATCAGAATTCACTTCCATCTTAGATTTTACACCACTTATTTGATATAACATAACAACAATTTTGGTAATGATTTTTATTTGGGCTGCAAAAAAGGGAATGCTATTGTTTAAGAATAAAAAGGCTTAAGATTAAATTTTTACTTTACCTTTTAAATAACTACTTGGCCAGGAGTTTATGGTAGAAAGAGATGACATTAGTCAAGGACTGGTAATACTTTATCATTGTATTGTAATAGGGGGAATAGCGGTTAAAGACGGTTTTTTTAAAATAGGTAATTAAAGATATAAAGTTGCAACCGAAAAAATAAAAAGGAGTGAATCCAAATTAAAACTAAAATAAATCACCCATTTATATATTTTTTTCTTGAACCGAATAAAGTTTTTGTATATCGAATTGAGTCGCAAACAAATGTAACTGCACCTGATTTAACAAAAGGTAATCAATGGGAAGTCTATGAAATAAATAATGTTGATGAATTTAAAATATTTAATCATTATGAAAAGAAACCGATAGAAGAGAGTGGAAGAAGTTTTTTTATAAATATGGATGAACTAAATATTATGATAGATGAAATAAACTCACATATTAAAAAGTATCATTGTAAATCTAAATCGGAACAAGAGAGCGATGTTCATATCGTTATTTCAGAATTTACGGCGGGTTCCTTAAGGGTAGCCCTTAAACGACCGAAAAAAGTAATTGGATTTCCAGACTCTTTTTCCATTGGGCCATTATGGAGGTTAAATGAAAAAATAGGTCAATCCTTCCGGAGCCAATGGTTATATGAAAATATTAACGATGAGCTGGATGATTATGAATATGAACAAAAATTTATTAATACATTGCTTGAAATTGAGAATATCTCAGAGCATGTTCCTATCTATCTCTGGTATGGCAATAATGCAGAGGAGCAGACAGGGCTGCGCTTTATTCTCTATTTATTGAAGGATAAAAAAAATGAGATTTATCTTATTAACTCAACATTAGTTTATGAAAAGGTAACAGCTTATAAAATTGAGGAACAGCCAATTTTTCATACAGGGCAGATTGAACCGGAATTTTTAAGGCTAATATTTGACGAAACAACAAAGAATATACCATTAACAGTAGAAGAACGTATCAGATTTCATAAAGAATGGAAATCATTATCCAAAAGTAAGGATGTGCTTCGTTTATTTATTGAGGGTGAAATTCGAGAGGTGCCCGAGAATTATTTTGATTCCATTATTTTAGAAACTATTGACAATTTACATAAAAAACAAGGCAGCAAGGAATTTCTGAAGACTGGTGATGTAATTGTAGAAATTATAACCAAAATGGATGAGATGGTAAATTTGTATTTTTTAGAATATCGGATTCGATATTTAATATATAGTGGAGCACTTGAGTTGCAAGGAATACCAAAATCGATAAGGCACTATCGCGTAAAACTTCCTGATAAAAAATTAAAAAAAGACTGATTTTAAATGGTCATGATTGTATAAAGTTGCACTGAAATTAGAGATATACAATTTGGAATAAGTCAATCAAGAATGAAGCAATCTTTTAAATTCCTCATATAGGTTATAATCCTCTATTTCTCTAGAAGCGAGAATTTTCGTTTCTCGCTTTTCTTGTTTTAATCCCGAATAATCTCGCTCCTGTAATAATCTGGTAAATAATTATATTTCTATCTATTTTAGGAAATAGTATAATAATATTTTAGCTAAAGTGTCGAATTTGTAGTTTAAATCACCTAGGAGATCTCTAAATGCAAAAACTAAGTGAAAGATTAACATTAAAACATTTATTTATTGGTGTACTGTCATTAGCTTTTTTGTTATCTGTAGTTAGTAGTATGTATAGTAGTTATCAAGGAAATGTTAGGTTATTAGAAGAACAAACATTAGAAAAGAATCGAGTATATGCTCTAAAACTTTCTCAAATGGTAAATTTGTATTTATCGGAATCTTTAAAAAGACTTGAATACAGCGCTTTAAAAATTGCAAATAACATGGATGATAAAGAAGCATTATTAGATGAGGCAAATCGTCTACTGCTTCAGGAAAATACATTTAATTCTGTTATCATTGCAAACCCCGAAGGCTTAATCATAGAAGGTGCACCTAGCGAGTTTGGTCTTAAAGGAAAACAGATCATATCCAAAGAGAGATTGGAAGTTATTCGAAATCAAGAACCATTTATCTCGCCCCCTTATAAATCGATTACAGGTGAGTATTTGATTACGATATCACAACCGATTTTTTCAAGTGCAGGGGAGTATCAGGGGGTAATTAATGGCAGTATTTACATTAATGAATCGAACTTTTTTCATAAAGTATTAGGAGAGCATCATTATCAGGATGGTTCTTACGTATATGTAGTAGATTCAGAAGGTCACATTATTTACCACCTAAATAAAAATCGGACAGGAGATAATGTATACGAAAATGAAGTTGTAAAAAAATTAACGCTTGGTGAAAGTGGTGCACAGCTTGTAAAAAACAAACATGGAGTGGACATGCTTGCGGGTTTCAGTACAGTCGAATTGACTGGATGGGGAGTTGTAACGCAAACACCGAAATCTGTAGCGATCGATTCAGTGGATAATCAGGTTATAAGTATGCTTTTAATTGAACTTCCACTTATTATTTCGTCAATGATTATCGTCTTTATAGTTGCAGGACTAATCGTAAAACCTTTACAAAATATTGCTATCATTGCCGAAAATAGTATCCAGGAAAGCGAAATGAAGGAACTAAAGCAATTAAATGTATTTTACTATGAAGCACTTCAAATTAAAAATGCATTAATTCAAAGCTTTTCTTTCTTACATAATCAAGTGAGTTTTCTAAAGGATCAATCTACTATTGATCCACTTACCAGTTTAACAAATCGCCGTACATTAGATACTGTTTTACAATCTTGGACATATCAAGGAAAAGAATTTTCTGTCATTATGATAGATATCGACCATTTTAAATTAATTAATGATACAAAAGGGCATGCAATTGGTGATGAAGTTTTAAAATTCTTCTCAGATCAAATGAAAAAGGTGACACGGGAAGAAGATATTTGTTGCAGATTCGGCGGCGAAGAATTTTTGATTTTACTGCCAGAAACAACAGTAAAACAGGCTTATAATATTGCGGAATATTTTCTTAAAATATTAGCTGATACCGAGAGTCCATCTGGCCAACCTTTGACATTTTCAGCAGGCATTGCTTCATTCCCAAGACAAGCTGCAAATTCAAGAGAGCTAATAGAGTTTGCTGATAAAGCCTTATATGCTGCAAAACGAGCTGGCCGCAATCGTATTATTATTGCAAATCAAAAAAATACACCATTAAGCGATTTCCTTAGTTAAAATTGCATTTCCTTATAAATATAAAAATCGTCCCGCTTTTAAAAAAACGAGGACGATTTTTTATTTATATGAAGTTTAAATTGAAATTAATTATCTTTAAGTAAGTTTTTAACATCCTCAATTAACTCAATGCACGCATCTTTAGTAGTAGCCCATGAAGTAACAAATCGTATAGCTATTTTATTTTCTACTTCTTCCCAAATCTCAAAGTCGTATAGTGTACTTAATTTCTCAACGATTTCCTTGCTGAAAATTGGGAAAATTTGATTCGTTGGTGATTCACTTAATAGTGGCACTCCTAATTGTTTTAATTGGCTGCTTAAAAAATAAGCTAGTTCATTTTCATGCTGTCCCATTTTAAAATAAAGGTCGTCTTGAAATGCTCTTTCAAATTGAATGCCAAGTACATAGCCTTTTGCAAGCATGGCCGTTTTATTTTTAATATGGTATCTAAAATATGGTTTTAAATGATCGTTGAATATGACGATGCCTTCACCGCTTAGCATCCCAATCTTCGTTCCCCCAATATACATGACATCGCAAAGATCCTTCAGCATATTGAATTGCACATCACTTGCAGCAAGTCCGCTAGAGAGGCGTGCTCCGTCTATATATAAATACAAGTTGTTTTCTTTGCAGCATGCATATAATGCCCTTAATTCCTCAGTACTATAAACAGTTCCAATCTCCGTAGACTGCGAAATATAAACTAAACCAATTTTAACCATATGTTCATCTTGATGTATTTTCAGTGCTTGCAAAATATCAGCTGGATAAAGCTTTCCTTCATGCCCAACGCTTGTATAAACTTTATGACCTGTTGCTTCTATAGCCCCAGTTTCATGTACATTAATATGACCAGTGCTCGGTGCCAACACTGCTTCATAAGGACGTAAAATATGAGAAATCACTGTAGCATTTGCTTGTGTACCCCCAGTTACAAAGTGAATATCACAATTATCACTGTGCAATTTTTCTTTAATTAATTGCTTCGCGTTTTCTGTATGTTTATCTAATCCGTACCCAATATTTTGTTCTTTACTTGCGTTCATAAGCGCAGATAAAATTTCTGGATGACAAAGCTCACTGTAATCATTTCTAAAGCTATATTTCATAGTATTCCCTCATTTACTTATTATTTGAATATAAAATAGTATATCACCAATTTAATAAATTGGAGTGTTGATTGTTTTTTAAGAAATATGAAGGCTATCATCGTTGCAATGTTCAATTAATATTGCTTCTTGTGATAATGCCAATAGCAACACCACTTTCAGAGGTAAATTAAAATTAATGAGATGCTTCGATTAATCTCTCAGCAAAATGTTTTATAACTTTTTAAAATTACATCTCTATTAAGGCATTAAAGAAGGCAATAGAAGTAGCCAATAACAATAAGGGTGAATTATATTTTAATCAATGTAGTTGACACGAAATCATTCGGATCCCTTTCAGCGTATGATTTAAAATATGCCGACAAATTAAAAGAAGAAAATCTTCGAGAAATTAATAAGCTTAAGGACACAGCACATAAAGCAGGGGTAGCAAATGTTGAAATAAAAGCTGAGGCAGGATTCCGCAGGATTACCAATTGAAATTTTAACCGAGCCTTCGGATGTAAACTTACTTATTTGTGGTGCGACAGATGTAAGTGAAATAGAAAAAAGTTGATAGGATCAGTAGCTGAGGGCATCATTCAACATGCAAAATATGATGTGCTAATTGTCCGCTAACTAACAAATAACGTTGTATAGTAAATCTACCTAATTTACAATACAACGTTTTTTTCTGTGAAAATAATTAATCCCTTCGGTCTTTGAATACTATTAATCAAATATGTTTATTCTTAAATTGACCGAAAAAAGCCAATAAGAAAGCAGAGCTACCTGTTGTGGGGTAACTTTGTATATTACTTTTTGGTTTTGGTTAAGTTATGACATTTGGGGTTCTTTATAAGGCTCCTTGTTTAATAACATGGAGTAAATAACCCGAAGCATTCGATGCGAGATCGCAACGAGTGCTTTTTTCTTTCCTCTTCGTGCTGCTAATGACCAATATTTGTTTGCCAGCCATCGATTTCGACTTCTTGAAACAGCCCACGCTGCTTCACACATAGCGGATTTTATATGAGGATTTCCTTTCACTGTACGTGTACTCTTCCTTTTCCCAGCACTTTCGTGATTCCCTGGTGAAACTCCTGCCCATGATGCAAGATGTTGAGATGTCGGGAACTGTTCCATTTCTACTCCTATTTCTGCAATAATTACAGCTGCAGTATCTTTACTTATTCCTGGTATGGTAATTAACAACTGTAGTTCTTCTTGATAATTTTGAAGTAGTTGATCCACCCGTTCTTCGATTTCTGAAATTAAGGTTTCTAAGTATTGAATATGTTGCCAGGACTGACGAATCAAGAAGATTTGATGCTCATTTATTGTTCCAAATAAGGAATCTGTAATCCATTGCTTTTTCGGAATCAACTTCCCATGAATATCTTTTTCTACATCCGTTTCGTCGACATAGCCTTGTTCAATTAATCGATTTAATAGTTTTCGACCTGATACACCAAATACATCCGAGATTACTGTACTTAGTTTGACATTTGAACATTCTAATACCTTTTGGATTCGATTTTTCTCTGAAACTAAATGACTAATCCACTTTTTACGTAGTCTCGTTAAATCTCGGAGTTCACGAATATTTACAGGGGGAACAAAGCTCTTTTCTATCAAACCATGACGTAATAACTTCGCTATCCATTCTGCATCTGAAACATCTGTTTTTCTTCCGGGTACATTTTTAATTCGCTGGGCATTAGCTAACGTGATATCAAAGAAATCTTCTAAGATGTTAAATACAGGTTTCCAATACACACCCGTACTTTCCATTGCAATATGTGTAACTTCATGTCCCTCTAACCATTTTAAAAGCCTAAATAAATCTTTTGTGAGTGTTGGAAATGTTTCGGTCTCTATATACATTTCGTCTTCATGATTACCTTTAATAACACAAGCTACAATCGTTTCTGAATGTACGTCTAAACCTGCACACTTCTCAATAAATACTTCCATGAAATCACTCCGATTCATTAAGATCACAAACAGTGAGTGAATTTGAAGATAAGCATTTTTCTGTACGTAGTCATCCTACTATCAAGTGGAGCTAACAAAGGGTTGAACACCAAATTCACTCAAACAGTTTATTTTACAGGGTCAAAGCCACCAAAAAAAGCCACGTCTTACATCCTGTTTGTGTCATTACCATTATGAACCGAAGGTACTTATTTTCATGCCAGGGTTGGGTGTAAAAAACTCATGATTGTTTATTTTGAAAAAAATGTAGATAAATCTTACTGGTAAAACTGATTGTTGAATAATAATACTAATTTTTTATCGCTATATTTAAATTATTATAATATAATAAATTTCTATTTCTTTCTAGAGCGTGTTTATAACTCATTTAGTTTGTTGTTAAACAATCATTAGTCATGCGAAATAGTATTGTGAAAATGAGTTTCTCTTTTATTAAACAATATTCTATTTTATGTTCGAAAATTTCTTAATTAATTCGAGTGCTAAAAAGCTTGTATTTCATGCTTTATTATATGGATTTCCAAAAAAATAATGGATTGGAAGTTGAAATCTAGGTATTTTTTTATGATTTTAATATAATTTTAAATAATCTTTTATAAATAGGGATAACGAACAGAATATTGCGTTTAGATACATATTTTCTGCTTGTTGCGAAAAAAATCTACTTTTTTTAAATAATTTTTTTAATAAAACTATTGATTTTCATATTTTGTAAATGTTATCTTGGTAAAGTAGTTGTCACAACTTCTTCACATTTAGAAAGAAAGAGGGTAAAAGAGAAGATATGAAAAAAAATCGATGGTTAATTGCACTTTCTGCAATCGCAATCCACCTTTCTATCGGTGGAGCTTATGCCTATAGCGTTTATAAACTTCCAATCGTAACAGAAATGGGTTGGAGTGAAACAAATGTAACAGTTGCATTTACGATTATGATGGGGCTTGCAGGTTTTGCAGCAGCGCTGTTTGGTAGTTTAGTAGAAAAAATGGGTCCAAGAAAATCGGCAATGGTTGCTGCAGTTCTATTTGGAGCAGGACAAGCTGGTGCTGGTGTAGCAATATTAATGGATTCAGTTGTTCTTTATTGGTTAACTTATGGATTATTAAGTGGATTAGGGATGGGAATAGGATATATCGCACCTGTTTCAACTTTAGTAAAGTGGTTCCCTGATCGACGCGGTTTAGCAACTGGTATGGCAGTATTGGGATTCGGTTCAGGATCATTACTTACAGCTCCAATTGCTACTAGCTTAATGGAGAATGTTGGTATTTCAACTACATATTTTATTTTAGGAGCAAGCTATTTTATTTTAATGATTTTAGGTGCTTCTTATATCGCTCCGCCGGCTACAGGATATATGCCTGAAGGAATGAAAAATCAAGTTGAGGCTGGTACTAAAGTAGTAAAACAAGACTTAGCTCAAATGATGGCTAAAGAGGCAGTGAAAACAAAACAATTCTGGATGTTATGGTTAATGCATTTAGTGAATGTTACAGCTGGTTTAATGATGATTTCTGTTGCATCGCCAATGGCACAAGAAGTAGTTGGATTATCCGTTACAGCAGCTGCTGCAATGGTTGGTGTTATGGGACTATTTAATGGTGGTGGACGTTTACTTTGGGCTGCTGCTTCAGACTACATCGGTCGTCAAAATGTTTTCGTAATCTTTTTCGTTATTCAAGTTATTACATTTGCGGTATTACCACATACAACAAATATTTTATTATTCCAAGTGTTTATTTTCTTAGTAGTTAGTTGCTATGGTGGTGGATTCTCAAACCTGCCTGCATATGCAAGTGATTTATTTGGTACGAAACAGCTTGGCGTAATCCATGGCTACTTATTAACAACTTGGTCTCTAGGTGGAATCTTTGGTCCAATCATAGTGAATACAGTTAAAAATATGACAAATAGTTATATCCCTGTGTTCTATATTTTTACAGTATTAATCGCTATTTCTTTACTGATTGCATTATTGCTTCGTGCTGATGTAAATAAAAGAAAGAAACAAATTGAAAAAGATAAAAAGGATAAAGTTGGAGATCTCTCAACTATTTAAATTAATAACATTAAACAAGAAAAAATTGCCGAATAATTGTCATTTCCCACATGACATTATTCGGTTTTTTATTTTGAAATAAAAAGTACTCATTGTTATATAACAAGAATCGATTCTTTATTAAACTGTAATACAGTTTGCTATTTTCGTCAACTTGACTGTAAAAAATTCTGGGGAATTCCTACTGAAACAGCATTTTTATGTTTAAAAGTGTATAAGGGTTATTTTATTTTTATGAAATTGGGTGCAGGTATGATAAATATCATTCCAATTTTATTACATATTGCTCTATACAAATTTCACCTTCGTGACATAATGAGTACAAGAGGTGAATGAAATGGCGCAAATGGTTGCTGTAGAAAATGGGTATAGTAAAAAAGAGGAGTTTTGGAATGCACTGACACATGGAATTGGAGCTATATTGACAATTCCTGCTACTATATTATTAATTCTAAAAGCTCAAGTCTCCAGCTCGAAAATGGAGCTGATTAGCTACATAATATTTGGTATTTCGATGTTTTGTTTATATGCTGCATCAACCTTGTATCATTCTTGGCCAACACATAAAAGCTTTTTTAAAAAGCTGGATCATAGTTCAATTTTTCTTTTAATTGCCGGTACTTATACACCAATCGCTTTAGTAGCAATTGGAGGACGAACTGGTTGGATGTTATTTTTTATTGAATGGGGTCTTGCTTTAATCGGAATCGTGTTAAAACAATTTTTTGTTCATCAATATAAAGTTCTTTCTTTGCTTGTTTATATCGGGATGGGATGGCTTGCTATATTTGTTTACAAGCCAATTGTTGAGTACATTACTATAAATGGATTTTTAACATTATTAGCCGGTGGGCTTATTTATACTATTGGTACGTATTTTTATAAAAATAAAAAAATCCCATACAATCATGCAATTTGGCATGTATTCGTAATGGGAGGAAGCTTCTTTATGTTTCTTGCTGTCTATCTTTATATTTAAGGAGATTTATTTAGAATATTTAACTTGAGGCTGGGACAAAACTAAAAGACGCCATTTTTCTTGATGAGAAAAATGACGTTTTTTTTGCTAGGTGGAAAATTGATTTCCGTTCCGGGGACGCGCATCCAGGGCTGGCCCAGTGCCTCCTCGTTACTACGCTCCTGCGGGGTCTCGAGTCACGGGCTGTTCCCGCAGGAAGCTTTGTACCTGACGCTTCGCTTTCGGTACAGAAAAACATTGCTCTGTAGGAAAAGCGCAGCCGGCAGCTACACTCGCCCCTTCACTTCAATCAATTTTCAAAATATATCAGATTCTTATTAATGATAAAAGCGAATTCTTACAAAAAATCCACTTATGTTCTAGCCCCTTTTTTATTTGTAAATGGAATTAATTTGGGTATTATTTCATATTTCAACTACTGATTTATAGAAAAAAAGTCTATAATTCTAGTTTTCTTGAATTAATATGGGAAAATACAAGCCTAGTAATAAAATTTTTGATATGATGGAAACAGAGGAAAATAATACAAAAAATATAAAGGGGTTTTAACGTGAGATTTAAAAAAAGTATAACCACTTCAATTGCTGCCGTATTACTTGCTTCTGGAGCTACTTTTACACAAGCAGAGGATATTGCATTTACTGATGTAAAAGAAAGTGATTGGTTCTATCCATCCGTACAAAAACTTGTTCAATTTAACATTATTAATGGATATGAAGATAATTCTTTTAAACCAAAAGAAAATATTAACCGCGCTCAAGCAGCTGCTATAATTGCAAGAGCACTTCAATTAGATTTAACAAGTGTAACGAATCCTGGCTTTACAGATGTATCTGAAAATTATATACACTATAGAGCTATTGCCAAATTGACAGAGCTTGGCGTATTTACCAAAGGTGAAAAATTTAATCCAAATGAAAACTTAACACGCGCTCAAATGGCGAAAATTTTAGTTGTTGCCTTTAATTTAAATGCAGCTCAATTAAAATCATTTGAAGATGTGCCTGCTGATGACTGGAGCTACACATACATCGGTACACTTGGCGGCTTAAATATTACAACAAATGATGGTCAATTTAATCCGAAAGATCCAGTTGGACGTGCACATTTAGCTGCATTTATCGAACGTATTATTAATCTTAAACGTAGCGATAACACTGCTGACATTTGGGATACATGGAAAGGGTGGGGTGGTGAAGTAAATCCAGAAACTCCTGCCGAAAATCCAAATACAACTCCTGATAAAACAGATGATAAAGACAAAGAAGATGTTGTTGATTATGTCGAGCTTGATGATGACGAAATAGAAGCATTAATTGATAAGTTAGACGACGCAATGGATGCGATAGATGAAGATATGGATGCCTTAGATAAAGTAATCGAAGACTACAAGGAAATTCTAGGTGATAGAAAGTCTGATGAGGATGACTATTCTAGAGGTGAAGATAAAGTAGAAGATGCACAGGATGACTTGGAAGATTCAATTTCAAAAGCTCAATCAGAACTTAATAAAATCCCTAACGTGAAAGACAATAAAGTACTAGATTCGAAATCTAAACTTGAAAAGTTAGTGAAACAAGCAAAAGAGAAAGTTGAAGATGCTAAAAATGTAATAGTGGATATTGAAGACCTTAAAGACGATTTAATTGACTATAAAGAGGACTTAGATAAGTTAGTAAAAGAAGCTGATGCTGCTATTGATAAAGAAGATAAAGATGATATGGAAGATGTCTATGATGAATTAGACGAATTAATAAAAGAAGCAAAAGAAGTATTTTCAAAATATGAAGCAAATCCAATCAAGGTAATTGAAGATGAAGCAGATGATTTTGAACGTTCACTAGATAAAGCGAAAGATATTTTAGAGGAATTAAGTGAAGAATTAGGTAATCTAGAAGGAGATTATAAAGAGGACATCGAAGAAATGATTGATGATTTAGAAGAATCTTCTCGTCTATTGGAAGAAGCGGTTGATGACAAAGATAAAGAAGATATTGCATACTTCCAAAAAAGATTACAAAAATTAATCGACGAAGCTGAAGATTTATATGATGATGTTGATGATCTAAAAAGTGAAAAATTAGAAGATGATTTAGAGGATTTAGAAAAAGCAATTGAAGATGCTGAAGAAGTTCTTGATGATTCGAAATAATCATTGCTTCTAACTTATTTGCTCTAAAAATTAAAAGAAATAGAAAGCCCTTCAAACGAATTGTAAGGTTTGAAGGGCTTTTAGTTTATTCTAAATTAATTAAAAATTTAATCACTATTGATCTTACTCTTCATATATCATTTTCTTCGTCATCCCGCCATCAACCGTTAAATTAATTCCGGTAACAAAGTCATTACGATCATCTGTTAAGTAGAAGCATGCACGTACGATGTCGCTCGGTTTGCCAACGCGTCTTGAAAAATGCTGTTCATGATCAATCGGACGTAAAGCATCATAGTCCTTTGTTTCTATCCAACCAGGTGAAATACAATTTACGCGGATATTGTCTGGACCGAGTGATGAGGCTAAAGCATGTGTTAGAGCAACAATTCCACCCTTTGTTGCCGCATAGGACTCTGTATGTGGTTCTGACATAAACGCTCGGGTTGATGCCATCGAAACAATTGCCCCGCCCTTTTCGTTTAATCTCATAAACTTTGCAGCTTCTCTTGAGCACATAAAAACGCTTCGTAAATTTGTGTGTATCACATCGTCCCATAAATCCATCGTTATATCGTAAGGGGAAATTGGGCGGAAAATTCCAGCGTTATTAATTAAAATATCAATTTTTCCATATTGGTGAATGGCACTTTTCATTAATGACACGACATCATTTTCTTTTCGCACATCAGTCTGCACAAAAATGGAAGAATAACCTTCACTAACAATTTCTGAACATACTGCCCGTCCTAACTCATCATTTAAATCAGCTAATACAACTTTTGCGCCTTCTTTTGCATATCCTACTGCAACCGCTTTTCCAATTCCTTGAGCAGCACCTGTAACAATAACTACCTTGTTTTGAAACATAAGAAACCTCCTTAAACTTCCATCGACAATTTAGTGATGTTTAATATAATAGAAAAATTCATATGTAGAATTGTTATCTGTATAACAATAATAACAAAGGATAGAAAAACAGACATTTCATCTGTTTCTCTATCCATCTTTTTATTAGCTCCAACTATTTATGAAATTCGAAAATTGCAAGAGATTTTATTATCTTTCGTCGTGTGGACCAACATGTAGTGGTGGTGGCACTAACCAACCTTTACTTTTGTTTAGACGTAAAAATTTTGCTCCAAGCTGTGCTTTTGCCATATGGAATTGTCCATACATATAAGCAATATCTTCACGAGTACATAACCCCATAGCTGTACTGCAAGCAACTAATCCTTTAGCAAGGTTCCCTGCTATCATAGCACTGATTTCTGGGTCATTATATCTAGCGCCGACTGGTATATCTTCAAGTCGTGCATTTGGACGTTCAGGAGGTGCTGGCGGTAGTCCAACACCATTTAATTTTAATATTTCTTTTAATTGTTTATTTTCTTCTTCCATTCCAACAATAGATTCCTCAACAAGCTTTGCTAATTCACGATCTCCCGTATGATTGTACAGCGTTTGATATGCTGCAATCATTCCGTTATTTGATAAAATATTAGTCCAAATTGTAAAAATTTCGCCATAGTGTAACGGTTCATCTTTTGGGTTTCTGCTCATTACTCCCATTTGTTGCACTCCTTAATAATGTTATTTTATTACTAGGACTAGAATGGACAAGAATAAAAATATTATTCATTAGCAAATAATTGTAACAAGAATTTAACAATATCTATTAAAAAAGGATCTATCATCCCGATCGATAGGTATTTCATATGATGATTTCAACCCTAAGCAACTAAGTCTCTTTGCTGTGTTTTTTCGCTTATTCTCATTCGATTAAAAATAAGAAAGGAGGGTAAATACTTTGAGCAACAATTATATTTTTTGAATTGTGTTGTTCAGAAATTCAATAAAAGGTAAAATAACATCAAATGAAGAGGTATTATTCATTGTGACATCCGGGAGTGAGACGTTTGAAAAGAAAACAGAAAAAATTAACAACATTTAATAATGTCGTACTATTTCCTGGGGTAGTTGAAAAATTAGTTGAGCAGGCACATGAATATGTGGAGAATTATCAATATGATTTAGCGAATCAAAAATTTGAGGAAGCCTTGAAATACAGTGAAGGCGATGAGTTAACACTTAGTGTTTATGCGTATTCTTTGTATGAAGCAAAATCATTTGAAAAAGCAAAAGACGTTTGTGAACAACTTTTAAGTATAGGGCCTTCGATGTATCTTGAAGTTATGGAATTATATTTAACTATTTGTATGCAATTAAAGCAGTATAAACAAGTAGAAAGTATTATAAGTTCCTTATTAGAAGAAGGGGCTATTCCGCAAGATCAAATCGAAAAGTTTGAAAGACTTAAAGATATAAACGCAAACATTGCTGGAAACATGGAAAAGCAAGAGGAATTAGAAAATCATACGATTGAAGTTAATCTTGAAACGTTTTCACTTGATTATTTCATGACTCTTTCTCCAAATAAACAGCTTAATGAGGTACATGAGCTAACATCAAGAAATATTCGACCGATTGTTCCCCAATTAAAAATGATTATTGAGAATGAGACGACACATCCATTTATAAAAAGCATTATACTTATTTTACTTGTGGAGCAGGAAGTCGATATAAAGATTACGATTAGCAAATTTGGAGAGGAAATGAATATCAATCCATCCACTTTATCTCTACCAACAAAAATGCCTCAGTTCAATCATATATCGAAGATTGTAATGGATAAATTAGATAAAGATCCTTCAACCTTAGAACTTGTTGAATATTTAGTTGCGAAGCATGCAATCGTCACATATCCATTTGAATGGTTGCATTATGATGCAGAGGATGTTGCTCTTAGTTATATAGATTTTGTTCGTACAATGTTTGGCAGTGTACATGAAATGGATTATGAAATTGTGGAGTTTTTGCAAAATCTTGAAAAGCTAACGGAACTACAATAAGTATGAAAAAAGTTGAAACTCATGCTAACTATGATATACTAAAATGGTTGTCAAAATCGTATAAACGAGTGGTTTGTCTAACAATTGTAAACTATTTTTGGAGGTAATATAATGTCAGCAAAATGGGAAAAACAAGAAGGAAATATCGGTACTCTAACAATTGAAGTGCCAGCTGAAGAAGTAAATAAAGCATTAGATAAAGCTTTTGCAAAAGTTGTAAAAGAAATTAATGTACCTGGTTTCCGTAAAGGTAAAATGCCACGTCAAATTTTTGAAAAACGTTTTGGTGTAGAAGCACTTTATCAAGATGCTTTAGAAATTCTTGTTCCTGATGCATATTCAAATGCTATCGATGAAACTGGTATCGTTCCAGTTGATTACCCTGAAATCGACGGTACTGAGTCTTTCACTAAAGGTGAAAGCTTCACATTCACTGCAAAAGTTACTGTAAAACCTGAACCGAAATTAGGCGAATACAAAGGCTTAGAAGTGAAAAAATTAGAAACTGAAGTAACTGACGAAGAAGTAGAAGCTCAAATTCAAGAGCAATTAAACCGCAAAGCTGAGTTAGAAGTTAAAGAAGACGAAGCAATCGTAGAAGGCGACACTGCTACAATCGATTTCGAAGGTTTCGTAGGTGACGAAGCATTCGAAGGTGGAAAAGGTGAAGACTATCCACTAGAAATCGGCTCTGGTTCATTTATTCCAGGATTTGAAGAGCAATTAGTAGGCTTAAAAGCTGGCGAATCTAAAGATGTAGTTGTAACATTCCCTGAAGAATACCATGCAGCAGAATTAGCTGGAAAAGAAGCTACTTTCAAAGTAACTGTTAAAGAAGTAAAAACAAAAGTTCTTCCAGAATTAAATGATGAATTCGTTAAAGAAATCGACCCAGAAGTTGATTCTGTAGAAGCTTTACGTGCAAAAATTAAAGAGCAAACTGCTGAACAAAAGAAATCAGAAGCAGAAAGTGCACTTCGCGATGAATTAGTAGAAAAAGCAGCTGAAAATGCTGAAATGGACATTCCAGAATCTATGATTCATAATGAAATTCACCGTATGATTGATGAATTTGGTCAACGTTTACAAATGCAAGGTATGTCTTTAGATCTTTACTACCAATTCTCTGGTCAAGACGAGCATGCTTTACATGAACAAATGCGTCCAGAAGCTGAAAACCGTGTACGTGTTTCATTAACTCTTGAAGCGATCGGTAAAGCTGAAAACATTTCTGTAACTGAAGAAGATATTAACGCAGAATTAGAAAAAATGGCTGCTCAGTTTGGTATGACAAATGAACAAATCATTACTGCATTAGGTGGATCAACTGAAATTCTTGAAAACGATATCCGCACTCAAAAAACAGTAGAATTTTTAGTTGACAACGCAAAAATTACTGAATAATTTTCAACTTTCTAGTAAAATGAAAATAACTAGGTAAATTGTTAAATGTTAGATAAATAATTAAATGTAAAACAAGGTACGGCGTTTTACCGTGCCTTGTTTTAACATACTAATACATATCAATAAAATGCTTATAATAAATCATATTGTGAGCTTAAACGAAACAACTTATTTGATAAAGATTGCAGAATCTTGTAAGATTGTTGCTTGAATAGGGGTGAAGCAAATTGTTCAAATTTAATGATGAAAAAGGCAATTTAAAGTGCTCATTCTGTGGGAAGCCACAAGAACAAGTACGAAAATTGGTAGCTGGACCTGGCGTATATATTTGTGATGAATGTATCGAACTATGTTCTGAAATTGTTGTTGAGGAATTAGGGATAGAAGAGGAAGTTGAATTTCAAGACATCCCAAAACCGAAAGAGATACTATCAATTTTAGACGAATATGTTATTGGACAAGAGCGCGCCAAGAAAGCCTTAGCTGTTGCTGTGTACAATCACTATAAACGTATTAATTCAAACAGTAAAATAGATGATGTTGAATTATCCAAATCAAATATCGTTTTAATTGGACCAACTGGTAGTGGGAAAACACTCCTTGCACAAACATTAGCCCGTATTTTAAATGTACCGTTTGCTATTGCAGATGCGACATCTCTTACAGAAGCTGGTTATGTTGGTGAAGATGTAGAAAATATCCTATTAAAATTGATCCAAGCAGCAGACTATGATATTGAACGTGCAGAAAAAGGAATTATTTATATCGATGAAATCGATAAGGTTGCTCGCAAATCAGAAAATCCTTCGATTACACGTGATGTATCTGGTGAAGGTGTACAACAGGCATTACTTAAAATTCTTGAAGGGACTGTAGCAAGCGTTCCCCCACAAGGTGGACGAAAGCACCCACATCAAGAATTTTTACAAATAGATACTACAAATATTCTATTTATCGTAGGTGGAGCGTTTGATGGTATTGAACAAATCATTAAGCGTCGCCAAGGCCGTAAAGTAATTGGATTCGGATCAGATTCAGTCAAAGAAGAAGAAAACGTATCACTGCTTTCTCAACTAATTCCAGAAGATTTACTAAAATTCGGTTTGATTCCAGAGTTCATTGGTCGTCTTCCAGTTTTAGCATCTTTAGAACAATTAGATGAAGAGGCGCTTGTAAGAATTTTAACTGAACCGAAAAATGCTTTAGTTAAGCAATACCAAAAAATGCTTGAGCTTGACAAGGTTGAATTAGATTTTGAAGAGGATGCATTAAAGGCAATTGCAAAAGAAGCAATTGAACGAAAAACAGGTGCACGCGGATTACGTTCTATTATTGAATCAACAATGCTGGATATGATGTATGAGCTTCCTTCACGTGAAGACATTGTAAAATGTGTTATTACGAAGGAAACAATTACTGATAAAGCTACACCAAAATTAATTCTTGCTGATGGTACAGAACTAAATAAAAATGACAAAAAAACTTCAGCATAATTAGCTTTAGTTCAGCGTTCAATGACAAGTAGAGAGCTGACTTCGAATTTGCGTTTTCACGCTTAGTCGTAAGTCAGCTCTTTATTCCAATAAAAAAATATTTAAATGCATACATATGAATTGTCTAATTCAAGCTTTTATTTACATAATAAGTAGTGGGGATAATAATCGAACTATTTTACTTATTTGAAAAAATTACTATGATTATGTAAGTGAAATGTTGCATTTTTATCACATACTAACAAAGCGGGTTGATACGGAAAATGTGGATGGAGGTGAATACCCGCATGAGTAAAACAAAAGAGAATATTCCATTACTGCCTTTACGTGGTTTATTAGTATACCCTTCAATGGTTTTACATATTGATGTCGGTAGAGCACGGTCAGTAGCAGCATTAGAACATGCAATGATGAATGAAAATCAGATCTTTTTAGCAACTCAAAAAGATTTGCGTGTAGAACAACCAAATCAAGATGAGCTTTATGATATTGGCACATTAGTAAATGTAAAACAAATGCTTAAATTACCGAATGGAACGTTACGCATTTTAGTTGAAGGAATTAGTCGTGCAAAAATCGTTAATTATGAAGAACGTAAAGACTTTACGATGGTAAATCTTGAAATTCACGAAGATGAAACAGAGAAGGATGTTGAAATCGAAGCGTTAATGCGTACACTGATTAGTTATTTTGAAAAGTACGCAAAATCTTCAAATAAAATTACTACTGAGACAATCGATTCTGTTGTTGATATTGAAGAACCAGGTCGTTTAGCAGATATAGTAGCTTCTCATTTGCCATTCAAAGTTGCTGATAAGCAAGAAGTTTTAAGTATGTTCAATGTAAAAAAACGATTAGACCATTTAATTATCCGTCTTCATGATGAGCAAGAAGTGCTTAATCTTGAAAAGAAAATAAACTCTAAAGTTAAGCAAGCAATGGAGCGTACTCAAAAGGAATATTATTTACGTGAACAAATGAAGGCTATTCAAGCTGAGCTAGGCGATCGTGAAGGTAAAACAGGTGAAGTAGCGGATTTGCGTAAGCGTGTTGAAGAAGCAGGGATGCCTGAGTCTACAAAGAAGATTGCCATTAAAGAGCTTGACCGCTATGAAAAATTGCCTGCTGCAAGTGCTGAGAGCGGAGTAATTCGAAACTATATTGAATGGCTAATTACAATTCCTTGGACTAAAAGCACTACTGATAGATTAGATATTAATCACGCAGAAGAAATATTAAACCGTGATCATGATGGACTTGAAAAAGTTAAGGAACGAATTTTAGAATATCTTTCTGTACGACAGCTTAAGAATTCCGTTCGTGGACCGATTCTTTGCCTAGTAGGACCACCTGGGGTAGGGAAAACTTCATTGGCTCGTTCAGTTGCAGAAAGCTTAGACCGTAATTTTGTTCGCGTTTCCCTTGGAGGGGTTCGTGATGAATCCGAAATTCGTGGACACCGCCGTACGTATGTAGGTGCAATGCCAGGGAGAATTATTCAAGGTATGAAAAAGGCTGGTACAATTAACCCGGTGTTTTTACTCGATGAAATTGATAAAATGTCAAATGACTTCCGAGGAGATCCTTCTGCTGCGATGCTTGAAGTGTTAGATCCAGAGCAAAATAATACTTTTAGTGATCATTACATTGAAGAACCGTATGATTTATCAAAAGTAATGTTTATTGCTACAGCAAATGATCTAAGTACGATTCCAGGTCCACTTCTTGACCGTATGGAGGTTATCTCAATTCCTGGGTATACAGAAATTGAGAAAATGTTAATTACTAAAAATCACTTGATTCCTAAGCAAATTAAAGAAAACGGGTTAAAGAAATCTCAGCTTTTAATTAAGGATGAAGCGATTATTGACTTAGTTCGCTACTATACTCGTGAAGCAGGAGTGCGTAATTTACAACGTGAAATTGCATCTGTTTGTCGTAAAGCTGCTAAAATCATTGTTTCAGGTGAGAAAAAACGAGTTACTGTTAATTCTAAGGTATTAGAGGATATGCTTGGGAAACACCGTTACCATTACGGCCAAGCAGAAACGGAAAACCAAGTGGGCGTTGCTACTGGTTTAGCATATACAACGGTTGGTGGAGATACACTTCAAATCGAAGTATCCCTTACATCGGGCAACGGAAGGTTACTATTAACTGGTAAGCTTGGTGAAGTGATGAAAGAATCTGCACAAACAGCATTATCATTTGTAAGATCGTTATCAGAGAAGCTTCAAATTGATAATAATTATTTTGAGCAGCATGATATCCATATTCATGTACCTGAGGGAGCTGTACCAAAGGATGGCCCTTCAGCAGGTATTACAATGATGACCGCATTAGTTTCAGCAATCTCAAATAAGCCAATTAAACGAGAAATTGGGATGACTGGTGAAATTACATTGCGCGGTAGAGTACTGCCTATCGGTGGATTAAAAGAAAAATCATTAGGTGCGCATCGTGCTGGTTTAACAACGATCATTATTCCGAAAGATAATGAAAAAGATATTGATGATATTCCAGAAACTATTCGTGAGCAGCTTACGTTTAAACCGGTATCATCTGCAGAAGAGGTGCTGCAATTAGCACTTGTTGGAGGTTTTGATTAATGAAAGTCCATAACGTAGAAATGGTTATAAGCGCAGTCAAACCAGAACAATATCCAATCGATGGACTTCCTGAGTTTGCTTTAGCTGGTAGATCAAATGTAGGGAAATCATCGTTTATCAATCGAATGATTGGTCGAAAATCGATGGCTCGAATTTCATCTAAACCAGGAAAAACACAAACGTTAAACTTTTATAAAATTGAGGAACAATTATTTTTTGTTGATGTTCCTGGCTATGGTTATGCAAAAGTATCAAAAACAGACCGAGAAGCATGGGGAAAGATGATTGAACGATATATAACAGCACGTAAAGAGCTACGTGCTGTTGTACTAATTATTGATTTGCGTCATCCCCCTACAAACGATGATTGCATGATGTATGACTTTTTAAAATACTACAATATACCAACAATTATTATTGCTACAAAGGCTGATAAAATCCCTAAAGGAAAATGGGATAAGCATAAAAAAGTTGTAAAAGAAACGTTAAACATGGATAAAAGCGATCCAATAATTGTGTTTTCATCAGAATCAGGAATGGGAATGGAGCAAGCCTGGGATGAAATAGAGAAGCGGATGTAATCTTTTCTACATAGTTAACAATTAGGCTCGACACAATAAAAGAAAATACACGTAAAACACCGATTTCCTAACTTTATAGGATTCGGTGTTTTTATTTTAACTCTTATTACTGGGAGTTAATAACCATTTTAGGGAGTTAAAGTAAATATTAACTTAATAATGTCGATAAAGTAAATATATTCAGTTTTCATAGAGTAAATCAGATTTTAATAGGGAGAAGATGAAAATGCAGGTTAACTTGAATTACACAGGGGCGCAAAGTGCAATTGCATCTAAACACAGAAAAGAAATTGATGTATTCTCGATGGCAGGCCAAACTATTGAAGTTGAACGAAATGGACAAGCTGTTAAACTTACTTTTTCTGATGAACTAATAGACTTTTCAAGTAAACAGTTGCAGGTAAGTGATTTATACACCCATGAAATAGATGAAAATGACCCGTTTTCCTATAAACCAAATGACCAATGGCTAATTTTTAGTCAGTTTTTACATGATGAAGGTGTCTTTGATGGGAAGACTATAGAAGAAGTAAATTCAATTGAAAATACGTTGCAAAGCATTACGGATGGTCTAGATAGTTTAAGTCATGGAGGCATTAGCTTTTTTGGGCAAATAAAGGAGGAACTAGATTCACATGAAGCACAGCTTGAACTAGGTGCTTCTGTTGCAGCATTACAACTATTTTCCGAAAAATTTTTAACAGGTGAAACAAAAGAAAATTTCTATCGATTAATTGATCAGTATAAAGTGCACAATCAACCAATTGTTGCAAATCATCAGTCATTGCAGGAGAAGTTCTATGCTGTCAGAGCTAAGGTAAAAGGTTTAAATGCGAATTTAACCTCCGAACAGGCAAATGAACTAGCGATTACAAATGCTTATAGCAAACAACAACAACCTGTACAAGCAAAATTACAACAAGTTGAAAAATATCAGTCATTGTTTTCTTCAATTCAAGATCATAAAGATATTAATAAAACAGTAGAAGAAGCGAAATTAATGCTAACAGAATTTGCACTTCAAAATATAAGCAAAAAGGAAAAAGATAAAACGGAAAATTGGTTAGAAAATCGAACACAGGACACATTTTCAAGAATTCAAAACTACTTTATGAAGCTGATGTAAGTTTCATATATTGATAAGCCCCCCTTTTGGTAGACAGATGTTTACCTCAAGGAGAGCTTTTTGTTTGCCCTAATGATGTAATTTCGAAAGACGTGAACAAAACCATGCTTTTTTTATTATAAAATTAAATTAGATTGTAAAGAATTACAAATGATGTAACTGTGCTAACTCAATATAAAACATGTGCAAATTGTCCAGCGATTCTCCATATTAAAAAACTAAGGTGGAATGAAAAAATAATGTTAGAATGCGCAATAATTGGCGGCGGACCAGCAGGGTTGAACGCAGCACTTGTCTTAGGCAGAGCTAAAAGAAATGTGATTCTCTTTGATATTAATCAACCAAGAAATGCAGTAACACAGGAGTCGCACGGGTTCATTACTAGAGATGGGGTTACACCTAGAGAATTTAGAAACTTTGCTCATCAGGATATTCGTAATTACCCATCTGTGAAAATTAAAGAATTCAAAATTGTAAAAGTAAAAAAAGAAAGTAATTCTATATTTCAACTTGTTACTCATGAGGGAGAGGTATATTTAAGCAAAAAAGTCATTATTGCAATTGGTCTTAAAGAAAGATTGCCCAATGTAAAAGGGATTAGAAATTATTATGGAAAGAGTATTTTCAATTGTCCTTATTGTGATGGTTGGGAATTAAGAGAACAACCTTTGGTATTAATCTCTGAAAATAATCATGCTACACATATGGCGAAGGTCCTTTATCAATGGAGCAAGGATTTGGTTGTTTGTACAAATGGCAAAAAGGTAATATCCGATGCTGATGTGCAGTTGTTCAATGAGAAAGGTATTCGGATAAAACAGCAACAGATCATCAAATTGAGTGGGCAAGATGGCAAATTAAAAAAGGTGATTTTTGAGGACGGTACAGAAATTGACAGAGTAGGCGGTTTTGTTACACCAGATCTTGAACAACCGAATAATATTGCGCAAGAGTTAGGGTGTGAATTTAGCGAAAATGGCGGGATTATAATCGACAGTTTAGGCAGAACAAATGTAGAAGGTATATATGCTGCAGGAGATACAACATTGGCTGCTCCTACACAATTAGTCATCGCTGCTAGTGAAGGGAACCGTGCAGCAATGGGAGTAAATTACGATTTGACAATGGAGGAATTTAATTAAAAGATGAAGTTATTAAAAAGTAAATTTAAAAAAACTTAATTAGCAACCCTCGATGTTTATTTTACAAAAGTTAATTTTCCATTTAAATGAAAAGAGCAGAAGTGTCTTGCTCTTTTTTTATATGTAAATATTTTCTCACTCTTTCAATAAAAATAATCCACTTCTTAATCTATAATTCCCACTGATGATAGATTTACTTTATGGTATAATTTACATGTCAAAATAATGCCAAAAAAACCTTGATTTAGCTAAGATGTATCCGATAACTAGTATAGGGGGTGAAGTAGTAGTTTTAGCAATATTTCCAATGATTAATAGATAGGTTCATAGTTGATTTTTTCTACGGAAATATTTCGAAGTAGTTATCTTGGCAAATTGAACAAGTAAATGATTATCGTATCATCTATCTTACTTCACTAATTACTTTAAATTTATATAATACCAATGCTACAGGAGGAGAGCGATTTGGCAAAGAAACTGTCATACATAGTTTGCATGCTGCTGTTAGTTGTTTCAACGTTGTCATTACCTAAAGCAGCAGATGCGGCAACCATTATCAACGGGACATTTGTAGGCGTTGATTATACTGAAACCGTAGCGAAAGACGGTACAGTTGAAAGAAAATTAAGCAAAATAACTTTAGAAAATAGCTCTGGGAGAACAAGTACTTTTAACATTGATAATAGTGCAAAACTATATATCAACAATACGCTAACAACCATCGATGGATTTAAAGCGGGTATGAAAGTACAAGCGACGGTTAACTTGCGAAAAGTAAAGGAGCTTCGAGGTACTTCTGAAATAGAGCAAGGAGCTATTTCTCAAAATAGCAAGGAAAAAGCTGGAGTTGTAACAAAAATTGATCCAAATGGGATGTATATTAGTGTAAAGCTCGACGGCGGAGTTGAAACAACTTACTACATCAACCGCAATACGAATTTCATTAAAGGATCTTCAGCATCTAGGTTAAGTGAATTGTATGAAGGAGACCGAGTAAAGCTTAGATTTTCCAGCGCATCTACTTCTGTCGTTTCAGAGATTGAAATTATTGCCTCTGGTGTAGCAATTGAAAATTTATATAAAGGTTCAATCCAATTAGTCAATTTATCCGGTAATAAACTGACGGTGAAAAATGCGCAAAATTTTGAGAACTGGATGTTTGGTACATCTAATAACAGTAGTTTAACAACATATACTTTCACAAATAATACGGATATTTACGCTGGGAACAAAAAAATTTCTAAAAATGATCTTCGTCAATATCGGGACAGTGAAGTATACTTTGCAACCGTTGAACAGTTTGGGAACGAAGTTATTAAAAAGATTATAGTTCTTGAAAATTATGAACGTTCTTATTACGAGGATATGACGGCAGTTAACACATCATTTAACTTTATTAATTTAAAAACAACTGGCCGTATTTATTTCCATGAGGGGACAATTCTAGTTCGCAATGGCCGCTTAGTAGAGCCTTCGACATTAACAAATGCTGGTACTGCCTATGTTGTAACAGATGGAGTAACGAAGGATAATTATGCACATGTCATCAACATTACAAATGACAGTATGTCGTCGCCAAACTTAGTGAAAGATGGATTGTACTTCGCTGAACTATCATATGTAGATGGTTACTTGGCAGAGTTGCAAGATGTTGTACACCTTGATAACAACTATTGGAAATCTACTAATGATCTGACTCTTTCATTTAGTAATAGTACAAACGCAGAAGTAAATTATAATAACTCAACAATTCGCATTATCCCGAACATGGATTTAATTGCTTATGAAACTTACTATGGTTACTTCTATGTGCAGGATGGTCATATTCAAGCAATCCACTTATTGAAATCATCTACTAAAATGGCTAACCAAGTATTAACAGGGGTCATTGAAAATGTTAATGCATCAAGGGAAGAGATTGATGTGAAAAATGTAAGTCAATGGTTTAACGGTACATGGTTAGATTCAGGCTCTTTAAATAATGTTGAGCTAGAACAAACATTAATAATTAAAGATGGAAAAGTAATCGAACCTTCACAATTAAAACAATCAGACCGTGTTGTATTATTTACAAATAATTCATTTAATACGCATGTATTACTAGTGAACTAAATTTTAAAAGAGATAGGCATGTGGCTCTAACTCCACATGCCATCTCGCTTTTAGGAAAGAGAGGGATTGAAGGATTAATGAAGAAACTTAGAATTGCTTTCTTGTTTTTAACATCTTTCATTTTTTTAGCAACTTTTAAACTTAGCCCTGTAAAAGCTGAAATCGTTGATATTTACGGTGGTATTCAAAATGAATATACATATGAGGAAGTCGTATTCATTACAGGTAAACCAATTGTTTTTACTGGAACGAGCGACGATGTCAAAGTAACTGAAAAGGAAAGTAAAGGAAAACTGACTGAAACTTATAAAATTACTTTAGAGGGTCCAAATGGAGAAAAATTAACACGAAATTTCACCTATGTTTCAGACGTTACAAACTATGATCAAATTGGGCAAAGTACTGCCAATGGTGAAGTAACGAAATATACTGAAAGAATTAAAATCGGTGATGTAACCTATGAATTAGAGGATTATCAGTACTCTAAAGGGAGAATTACTGATAAACGTCCTGCTTCAGATTATTTTTCAGGAAATGTCATTTCTCGTAAAACATATGTGACGAATTCGAAAGATGATCCAGAGACAGTAGTTGTAAATATTGAAAGCCGAAGCTATGGATATGAAAATTTCTGGGGAGCGACAATTACTCAAATTACGGATTATGAATTTCAATATGATAACGGAAAAATTGGCTATGTTCAAAATAAAGCGTCAACTACGAAATCTCGAACATTAAATTATGAAGAAAATACTCCATCCCTTTCTAGTTTTGATGGTGGATATGCTGTAATCAGTGCTGCAAACACAGTTTCCGAATATACATATGATTTGCCTAAAAACAGTGGAAACATCGATTTAGATGCGGAGTATATGTCAAGAATTGAACGATTAATTGTGCCAAAGTTCCGAGATTTATCAGCTCATGGGGCTAAAGATGATATTGAAAAGCTCTATTCTTTAGGCATACTTGATGATCAATCAAACTTCTTCTCTCCAAATACGCCAATGCAGCGCTACGACTTTGCCATTGCGATTGGAAAAGCGGTGGATTTGCGTGTATTAGAGGATAAAAAGTCAACGAAATCAACGACGAGTATTTTTGCAGATGTAAACAGAAATGAAAAAGATTACAACTATTTAGTGTCAGCTGTAGAAAAAGGAATTATTACCGGCACTGAGCCGAACAAATTTATTCCTAACGGTTCATTAACACGACAACAAGCTGCGACAATTTTAGTCCGTGCTTTAGGCTTAGAAAATAAAGCACCAGATCCAGGCTATCAAACAGCATATGCAGATGATGCTAAAATATCAGATTATGCGCGTGATTCAGTGTATGTTGCGACTGAACTTGGGCTTATGTCAGGCAGTAATGGGAAATTTAATCCGAAGGGTGCATTAACACGGGCACAAGCTTCCCAAATTATTATGCGATTCCTTGAATATTTAGAAAATGATTTACAACAAAATTATCGGGATGATATTCTCTTCTTCCAATAAGGGGTGAAAAGCTTTGAATAAGTGTAAAAAAATTGTGATTGTCCTCCTTTGCTGTATGCTGACATTTGCTTGGACGGCACCACTTACGACCGAGGCTGCGACAATTACAGATGTAAAATCTTCCAACTCAAAATATACAGCTGTTAAATGGGCAGTAGATAATGGCATTATGGAAACATATCCTGGAGGAAAGTTTCAAACACATAAACTAGTGACAGAGCAGCAATTATTAACGATGATTGCAAACTTGGATGACAATTATTCATATAGTTATTCATCGGATATGATTTATAATTATTATAGTGAATTAAATATTCCGCTTAATAGCAACCGTTATGCGAATGTATCGAGAGGGCAGTTTGCTAGAATATTTGCAGCTTTAAATGGGCTTGATTTATCTGAGCCTCAAGCTGTTCAGTATTTATATTTAAATGAAATTACAACTGGTACTACTGGTAAGAAGACTTATAATGATTATCAGCCAAATAAAAATATTACACGCGGTGATATCGCTGTGTTCTTCTATCGAATTGCAAAACAAGGTGGTATTGCATCTGAAGGGCTAACAGGAACAGCGACGGGAAAAGATAATAGTCAAATTACCCTGCCAGTAAACTTTATGTCAAATGGAACCGTTGAGTTTGAAAACAATAATGATAATAACCATAATGATTGGTCAAATAATCCTAAGGTTAACAATGAAGTACAAAATATTGAAATTACAAATCCTGAAATTACGGCAAATGGTGTAGATTCTACATTAATTACAATCGATTTAAAAGATAGCTATGGAAATGAAATTTCGGAGGAAGAATCTTTACAATTTAAAGTAACCTCTAAAGCTGGGGCTAAAATTTCTTCATCATCAAACAGTTCAAGTGGACAATCTATTTATGCGTATAGTGATGGCGGTGTATTGTCGGTTTACGTGACAGCGCCAAAACTAACAAAAACAATTAAGGATACTATTACATTCGAATTAGTTAATAATGATGAAGCAAAGTATGCAAGCTATAAAGGTAAAAAGTTTGAAGCAACTTTACGCTATGTACCAAAAGCAGAGCTGCGCATTACTTATGATATTTATGATCCAGAAAATCCAGAATATGCAGGTGGAAATGTTGATTCAGGTGTTAAACCCACTAATCTTCCTGATGATATGGAACCTGGTAAAATAACAATTGTGGAAGTTGATCCAGATGATCAAACTTTTTATGGAAAACAAGGTTCTGATTCAGACAAGTCGATTGACTATGCAAATGCAGAATTAAGAATTGCCAATAAAGAAATTTCTCCATGGCTATTCGAACAAATTGCATTAATAAATTACAACACAACAGTACAGTATTCATTAAATTCGGAAGGTCGTCCTGTTTACAATTTCCATACTGAGGATGTCATTAAAACAGATTACAAGTTATCTATTAGTTCACCAGTTTCAGAGATTGTATTATTTTTAATTGAATTTATTCCTGAGGATGAAGAAGATATTTCACTTTATCTATACGATAGTGTGAAAGCGATACGTGCCATTTATAATAGCTTAAGTTCTTTTGAACAAAAAAATTTACAGAATAATTTTAAGGATGCAATTTCAAAATTAGAGGATGCAGAAGCTGTAGTCGATTCATTAAAGAAAAATCAAGATTTGGCGAATCGACCTGATGACAAGGAGAAATATACAAAGGTAATTGTTTCTTTAGTTGCCCCAGGTGGCAAAATTATTACAGACTATCGTGGTAAAGTTCGTATTACTTACAATGGAGTTAGTGGTGACTTTGAATTCACTACAAACACAAAAGATTATGTAACAAATACGGGACATGCTGGTGCAGCTGTAGCTTATTTCGATTCAGTTATCTATGGAGAAACAGAAGTGACTGCGGAACTCTTGCCGTACGATAGTGAAGATAATTCTTATAAGAAAAGTTTAAAAGATTTATACAATCAAGAAGTAAAAGAAACAATTTTTGCTAATCAACAATTTAAAGAAAATAGCTGCAGTCGTGAAGTTGAGGTAGGTTTTGTTGTTGACCAATCTGGTTCAATGAAGAAAAATGACCCAACTAATCATGTAAGTACAAAAACTAAGCAGTTAATTGAAACAATTGACGCGAAGCATAATAGTGCCGTCCGCTTTAATACGAAAGGAATTCTTGAAAAATCGGGAAGTGCTGAAGCAGTATCTTCAGCTGATATTTTTAAAGCAAGTAATATTAAAGGTGGAACAAACATTGCAAGTGGAATTGATATAGCACTATCAAACTTTACAAGCAGCACGACTACATCGAAATCAATTATTCTAGTATCTGATGGTGTTACAACAGAAAGGCAAATTAACCAAGTAATCCAAAAAGCAAAAAATAATAATGTGAAGATTTATACAGTTGCTGTTGGCAAGCAAGCTGATACGAAATTCTCATCATTAAAACAAATTGCAGACGAAACAGGTGGTCAATTCTTCCACATTTCACAAATAGAGAAATTGCATGATGTATATGAAAATATAGCAGAAGCAATCTTATGTGAAGATTACGATTCGGATAATTTCTGTACTTCTCCGGACTCTATTTTTGATGATGCAGAAGTAGAAATTCGTCGTACAAATGTAACGATGACAGCTACAATTAATACAAATTGTGATAATGTTGACAAGGTAATTGCTCAATTTAACTCTGTTTACGGCAATTATCAATTTGATTTAATTGACCGTGGTCAAAACATTTATAGAGCAACCCAATCTGTATCGAAGTTCCAAAACTTCAATTTATATGAAGATGTTGAATTTTTAGCATATGATGAAAATGGCAATTTAATAGGGTCTAAAACAGTTGAAATTCAATAATTAAAATATAAAAGGTCGTCTCCAAATAATGGGACGGCCTTTTACTATTGAATACTTTAAAATAAGAAGTAACAAATTTGTTAAACAATTTAACTCCATAATGAATCAAAACAGCTGAAATACTACTTGCAATAAATATGGAAATACTGCGATTAAATTATTTATGTAGAAATTTTAAATTTTATGGTGAATGATTGTAATAGTAATGTAAAATAATTGAGATAATGAAGAAAAGTATTCAATCATTGAAACAATACATATTTTTTGTTACACTTACTTTAGAATAATTCTAATTTAAAAATTCTTTCATATCATGTTCACAATTTATTATGTGGATAGCGCTTTCTTTATGTTAGAATAGAACTTATGAAATAGATCGTGTGAGGTGTAAAGTTCATGCATACACTTGTAGTAGGCTTGAATTATAAAACTGCGCCAGTCGAAATTCGAGAAAAATTGTCATTTATTGAAAGTGAACTACCGAATGCGATGGCTGCATTAAAAAAAGAAAAAAGCATATTAGAAGATGTTATCGTTTCGACATGTAACAGAACTGAAATATATGCTGTTGTCGATCAATTAAATACAGGTCGATATTATATCAAGCAATTTTTAGCGAAGTGGTTCGATATTCCTGTCGATCAATTCGACAAACATTTATATATCCGAGAAGACGATGATTCACTACATCACCTTTTCCGTGTAACATCTGGAATTGACTCAATGGTGTTAGGTGAAACACAAATTCTTGGACAAGTAAAGAAAAGCTTTTTAGAAGCTCAGGAAATTGGTTCAACTGGAACTATTTATAATCAATTATTTAAGCAGGCTGTTACATTTGCAAAACGTGCTCATAGCGAAACAACTATAAATGAGAATGCTGTATCTGTTTCATATGCGGCAGTTGAGCTTGCAAAGAAAATTTTTGGCTCATTAAAAAATAAACATGTTGCAATTTTAGGTGCAGGTAAAATGGGCGAACTTGCAATTCAAAACCTTTATGGAAGCGGAGTAGGCAAAGTAACGGTATTAAATCGTACATTTGAAAAAGCAGAAAAACTTGCTTCTAAATTTAACGGTGATGCTAAGTCAATGCAGGAATTACAGTGCATTTTACTTGAAGCAGATATTTTAATTAGTTCAACTGGTTCAACAGACTATGTAATTGATTTTGAGTTGATGCAGTTTGTTGAACGTTTACGTAAAGGAAAACCGTTGTTTATGGTAGACATTGCGGTTCCACGCGACTTAGATCCACGAATTGGTGATTTACCTAATGTTTTCTTATACGACATTGATGATTTACAAGGAATCGTAGAAGCAAACTTAGCAGAACGTGAACAAGCTGCACAGGAAATTACAAGTATGATTGAACAAGAAGTTGTTCAATTTAAGGATTGGTTTGCTACTTTAGGTGTTGTACCTGTTATTTCAGCACTTCGTAAAAAGGCTAACCAAATTCAGCAAGAGACAATGATGAGTATTGAAAACAAAATGCCGAATTTAACTGAGCGTGAACGCAAAATTTTAAATAAACATACGAAATCCATCATTAATCAGCTTTTGAAGGAACCGATTTTGCAGGCAAAAGAATTGGCAAATTCGCCTAAAGCAAATCAACAACTTCTGCTTTTCCAACAAATTTTTGGCATTGAGGAAGCTGTTCAAGAAGAAGTGAATACACAGCAGCAAAATGATGCAGTGTCTTTAAAAAGTTCACAAAATGGAACAGTTCTTGAAAGAAAATTGTCATATTAAGTAGAAATAAATTGAGGCGTTTTCGTATCTTTATGGTAAACTATAAGACACGGAAACGCTTATTATTTTACAGATTAGGAAAATAATGAATAATCTAACTTTAGAAAATGAGACATCAAATTTCTTTCATTTAAGAGAAATTTGTATTTTCTAATTAAATTATAGCAAAATTTTTACTAAAATTTGTAAAGGTTAGTATTTCCAAAGTAAAAGTTGTAAAAGATGAAGAAGGGTTGCAAAATGACACAATTAGCAATGGCTTGGCTATACGAGATAATGGTTGTTCTTTACGCAACCGGGATCGTATTTTATTTCATCGATTTTTTTTATAAACGAATAAAGATTCGCCGAATTGCATTTTGGTTTATTTCGATTGTATGGATTTTACAAACAGCTTTCTTATTACTAAATATTGTTGAGACGAAACGCTTTCCGATTCTTTCACTAAGTGAAGGGATTTATTTTTATGCATGGCTGCTAGTGACGCTTTCGATTATTTTACATTGCGTTGCTCGGGTAGATTTACCTGTTTTTTTCATTAGTGTATTAGGTTTTATCTTTGTCACAATCCATTTGTTTGCGCCAGACAGAGTGCAGCATTCACTGGTCGAATCGTTGGAATCTGAAATGTTGTTTATTCACATTTCATTTGCCATACTTTCTTACGCGGCTTTTTCCATATCTTTTGTATTTTCAATACTATATTTGATTTTGTACCGTTTGTTAAAGGAGAAAAAGTATACGAAATTATGGTCCCGCTTACCTAGCTTACATCAGATGAGCAAATGGATGTTCTACTCAATTTTAGTCGGTGTACCGATGATTTTTATTAGTTTGTTATTAGGGCTAGAATGGGCATTTCTAAAATTAGAAGGACTTTCGATGCTTGATATAAAAATTGTAGGATCCTTTATTATTACAATAATTTATTTATTTGTACTAGTATTTCATCATGGCGGGAAAATAACTGGTTTAAATTTTGCATGGGCTCAAATTTATACATTTTTACTCGTTGTGATTAATTTCTTTTTAGGAAGTAAGCTTTCCAACTTCCATTTTTGGTATTAGGCAGAAAGGTAGGTTCATCATGAGAAAAATCATAGTAGGTTCAAGGAAAAGTAAATTAGCTTTAACACAAACAAATTGGTTTATTAACCAATTAAAAAATGCAGGTGCTCCATTTGAATTTGAGGTAAAGGAAATCGTGACAAAAGGAGATCGAATTTTAGATGTTCAATTGTCAAAAGTTGGTGGCAAAGGTTTGTTTGTAAAAGAAATCGAACAGGCTCTTTTCGATAAGGAGATTGACTTTGCTGTACATTCGATGAAAGACATGCCAGCTATATTGCCAGAAGGCTTTGTCATCGGTTGTATTCCACCGCGTGAAGATGCAAGAGATGCATTTATTTCAAAAAATCATGTGAAGTTTACCGACCTTCCAAAAGGGGCTATCGTTGGTACAAGCTCACTTCGCCGTAGTGCCCAGCTATTGCAAGCAAGACCAGACCTTGAAATAAAATGGATTCGAGGAAACGTTGATACACGATTGGCAAAATTAGAATCAGAAGAATTTGACGCAATTATACTAGCTGCAGCAGGGCTAAAGCGCCTAGGTTGGAGCGATGAGGTTGTAACAGAATATCTTGATATTGATCTTTGTTTGCCTGCTGTTGCACAAGGTACTTTAGGTATTGAATGTCGCGCAGATGATGAAGAATTACTTACTGAGCTTGCAAAACTAACAGACAGAACAACTTGGAATGAAGCACATGCAGAGCGCGCATTTTTAGCTGCAATGGATGGTGGATGCCAAGTACCGATAGCAGGTTTTGCTAAATCAAACGGTGAAGAAATCACTTTAACTGGTTTAGTAGCAGCTCCTGATGCATCTGTAGTGTATAAAGAAACATTAACAGGTACAAATCCTGAAGAATTAGGTAAAGAAGTTGCTAAAATTTTGACTGAGCAAGGAGCCTTTGATTTAATTCAAAAAGTGAAGGCTGAGCAAAATGCTTAATTTACCACTAAAGGACAAGATAGTTGTTGTAACAGGAACATCTAGAACAACAACTGTCCTTTCCGAAATTGAAGCTTTAGGAGGAAGAGCAGCTGCTTATCCTCTTATTGAAATAAGAGAAATAATTGAACCAAACGACTCTTTGCAGCTTGAGAAGGCTAAAAATGTTGATTGGCTTATTTTTACGAGCCAAAATGCAGTAGAGATCTTTTGTAATAAACTAAGGCGTTGTCAAATTAGTACTTTTCAGTTAAAAGCAAAAATTGCAGCAGTAGGCGAGAAAACGGCAAAAATCCTCGAGAGCAATCAATTACATGTAGACTTTATGCCCTCTGTTTATAGTGCAGATATTTTTGTTAAGGAATTTCCTGTAGCTGCAGGCTATAATCCTACATGTTTATTTATTAGAGGAAAAAAGGCGAAAGATACATTAAAAGCGGGTCTCCCATTTGCAATACAAGAGTGGAATGTATATGACACTTATGACAATCTTTCATCTATAAAGCCGTTAATTGATACAATTCAATCCAATGAAGAGGTCATTGTAATTTTTGCAAGTCCTTCTGCTGTAGATGTTTTTGCAAAATTTGCTGCGCCGATTGTTGGTTGGACAAAAGCAAAGTATGCTGCTATTGGCCATATTACAGCTGCAAGAATTAAACATTATGGTGCACATGTTACATATAAACCGAACACATATACAATGCAAGCGGTTTTAGATGAAATACAAAATAGAGAGGATGCTTAAATCATGGCACAGCTAAACTTTAAAAGACACCGTCGCCTTCGTACATCTGCTGCGATGCGATCTATGGTAAGAGAAACATACTTACACAAAGAAGATTTAATTTACCCTATTTTTGTTATTGAAGGACAAAATATTAAAAACCCTGTACAGTCAATGCCAGGTGTTTACCAGTTTTCTCTAGATAGATTAGGTGAAGAAATTGATGAAGTAGTAGAACTTGGTATTCCTGCGGTTATTTTATTTGGATTACCTGCTGAAAAAGATGCAATTGGCACTGGAGCATTCCATGATCATGGAATCGTACAAAAAGCTACTCGCTTTGTAAAGGAACGTCATCCAGAGCTAATTGTTATTGCCGACACTTGTCTTTGTGAGTTTACTGATCATGGGCATTGTGGCGTAGTAGAAGGAGATAAAATTTTAAACGATCCTTCACTAGAAATATTAGGACGTACTGCGGTTTCACAAGCACAGGCTGGAGCTGATATTATTGCACCTTCAAATATGATGGATGGTTTCGTTGCGGCAATTCGTGCTGCCCTAGATGAAGCAGGTTTTGAAGATGTTCCGATTATGTCCTATGCAGTTAAATACGCATCAGCTTATTATGGACCTTTCCGTGATGCTGCTGATGGTGCACCTCAATTTGGCGATCGCAAGACATATCAAATGGATCCTGCAAATAGAATTGAAGCGTTCCGCGAAGCTGAATCGGACATTGTAGAAGGTGCGGATTTCTTAATTGTTAAACCTGCCCTTTCTTACTTAGATATCGTACGTGATGTTCGAAATAACTTTACTTTGCCGATTGTTGCTTACAATGTATCTGGTGAATATGCAATGGTTAAAGCAGCTGCCCAAAATGGTTGGATTGAAGAAAAAGCAATCGTAATGGAAACTTTACTTGGTATGAAGCGTGCAGGTGCAGATATGATTATTACTTATCATTCTAAAGACGTTGCTCGTTGGTTGGAGGAAAAATAATATGAGTTCTTATGAAAAATCAATTCAAGCATTTTCTGAAAGCATCAACTTAATGCCTGGTGGCGTAAACAGCCCAGTCCGTGCATTTAAATCAGTAAATACAGATCCAATTTTTATGGAATCAGGGCTTGGTGCCATTATTAAAGATATCGATGGTAATGAGTATATCGATTATGTATTAAGCTGGGGGCCTCTTATTTTAGGGCATTCACATCCAGAGGTAGTGAAAGCAATTCAAGAGCAAGCAGCAAAAGGCTCTTCATTTGGTGCGCCTACTTTACTTGAAAATGAACTAGCTAAATTAGTGATTGACCGAGTTCCTTCAGTTGAAATGGTACGTTTTGTTTCATCAGGAACAGAAGCGACAATGGCAGCATTACGTCTTGCGCGAGGCTATACTGGTCGTGATATCATTTTAAAATTCGAAGGTTCGTACCACGGACATGGTGATTCATTATTAATTAAAGCAGGTTCTGGTGTAGCAACTCTTGGTTTGCCCGACAGTCCTGGCGTTCCTGCTGATATCGCTAAAAATACAATGACTGTTGCTTATAATGATTTAGATTCCGTAAAAGCTGTATTTGAAAAATTCGGTGAGCAAATTGCGGCAGTTATCGTTGAGCCTGTTGCAGGAAATATGGGCGTAGTACCTCCAAAACCAGGCTTCTTAGAAGGATTACGTAAAGTGACAGAAGAAAATGGTGCACTTCTTATTTTTGATGAAGTAATGACAGGTTTCCGTGTGGATTATAATTGTGCTCAAGGCTATTTTGGGATTCACCCAGATCTAACTTGTTTGGGTAAAGTTGTTGGTGGGGGACTTCCAGTAGGTGCCTTTGCCGGTAAACGTGAAATTATGGAGCAAATCGCACCAGCTGGCCCTGTATACCAAGCAGGAACATTGTCAGGAAACCCACTTGCAATGACTGCGGGTATTGAAACATTATCTCGTTTAACTCCTGAAACTTATGAATACTTCAAAAAGTTAGGAGATCAATTAGAAGCAGGGTTCCGTGAAGCAGCAACGAAATATAATATACCACATACTGTAAATCGTGCAGGTTCCATGATTGGTTTCTTCTTAACAAATGAAGATGTAGTGGATTTTGCAACTGCCAAAACTTCAGATTTACAATTGTTTGCAGAGTACTATCGATTAATGGCAGAAGAAGGAGTGTATTTACCTCCTTCACAATTTGAAGGTTTATTTATTTCTACTGCTCATACAGAAGAACATATTGCCAAAACAGTTCAAGCGTTCTACACAGTTTTTGCGAAGCTGGCTCGTTAATAGTAGTTATTGTACTTAAATAAAAAATCTGCTCATTGTAGTCTTTATACATGAGCAGATTTTTTTGTTTATTAATAGCTCTTTTCTGATTGGAATAGAAAATAACTTTCTGCTTTTGACCTTAGTCATCAAAAATATTTGGAACGAAAATTAACAACTCCGTAATGAAAAATAAAATTGCGAATGTAAATTGTTTTATTATTTACTTTTCGACATCGATATTCTTTTTAGCATACTTTAATTTCTCTCGCATATTGTAGAAACGGGAGGGATATCATATGCAAAATATTAACTGGGAAATGATGACTCAATTTGTTTTTCCTGAACAGTGTGGCATTGTTGAAGAAATTATTTCTGTTGATATAAAACCAATTTGGCAGCAAATCGAAACGGACGATTCTATTCGATTAGTTGGTATATATCATATTGCTGCGGTTGCGCGTTTTAATCCAAAAGAGACCCCAGAATATTGTGAAGGAACGTTAATTGATCAATTAGAATTTGATGGTCATGATGGTTATTTTGAATATGCACTGCCATTAGAAGTTGATTTACCTCGAGATAAAGTTGCTGAAAAAAATCAGCCTCAAGTTTGCGTTAATGATGTCTCGTTTTTCGTTTATGATGGCTCGAGTTGCACATTTAAATGGGAAGTAGACTGTGAATTTGAAGAATCTGTTGAAGGTGCTTTATTTAAACACGAACCAACTGTTGAACCAATGCCAGTGTTGGAGAAACCAAGCTTACCAGAATCCTCTTCTAAAAAAGAAGAACTTAAATTTACTCATGAAGAGGCAGCACAACAGGAACCAATAGTGACAGAAGAACTACGATTTGGCTATGATGCGATATTTCCGGAACAACCAAAATTACCAGAGTTAGAAACTGTAATGGAAGAAGATAAAAATACAGTTGAATCTTTAAATTCTGTGGGACAAACAGTACCTGAGGAGCCGTCCTATGTTGAAGTGTATAAATTTGTAGAACCGATAATTGAAAGCAGTAGTAGCAGTAGTAGTATGAAAATGGCTCCAGAGTTTGAACTTAGCCGTGGTACAGTAGAAGAAATTGAAGAACCACAAGCTAGTCAGCCAAAAGTTAGTGAACAACAGAGAGAGAAATTGGTCGAGTCAAATCAATATTTCCCGACAGATACAGATGATTTTTATAATGAATTGACAGAATCATATACTTTATTAAACATTTCAAATAAAATCCGTTATGAATAAATAACATAGCAAAGCGAGCAGTAGCAAAAATAGAAAGTCTCCAGTTGTTGGCAAAAATAAAGTTCTTAATCCTTGGAAAACTGTAATGGGGATAATAATTTGCTTGCAAAAAAATCTTGTTTTCCTTAGCCAAGGCGGCAATAAATAAGGATTATAGCTTCTGCCTTTAAAGCCCCTTTTTTTCAAAAAGTTCACACGCCTTTCATTATATTCGTTGTCACTTGAAAACTGTTGTTGTAATATTATACAATAAGACCAGTTAAAATTTGCTTAACTTATTTTATAAGTTAAACAAATTTAGCCTCCGGCGGATGTCACAGATTTTGAAAGGAGTATGTCGTGCATGCACGACCAAAATCTGGACGGCATGTATCTGCACCGATAGCTTACAGCAGATGCAAATTCGTACGGCGAATTTGAATATTTGATGCAATGAATAGGAAGAGTAGAATGATAATTGCTTGCACAAGAGAGGGAACGGTAGCTGAAAAGTTTCTGCTTGCAACCATTTGAATGTAGCCTTGGAGCAGCTTTTGTGAAATAACAGTAGCAAAACGCCGGTGAAAAGCCGTTATTTAAATGAGAGCCATTGAGATTAAAGCTTGTAAATCTCATGGAATAAAGGTGGTACCGCGAATGATTATAAACTCCTTCGTCCTTTTTAGACGGAAGGAGTTTTTTATTTTGTCTTAAAACAGGCATTAATTAAGGAGGAAAACTATTTATGTCAGAAGAACAACAAAACATTTCGATGCCAACGAAATACGATCCGCAAAGTATCGAAGCTGGTCGCTATGAATGGTGGCTGCAAGGTAAATTTTTCGAAGCTCAGCCTGAAAGTGGCAAACAGCCTTATTCAATCGTTATTCCACCGCCAAACGTTACAGGGAAGCTTCACTTAGGCCACGCTTGGGATACTACATTACAAGATATTCTTGTTCGTATGAAGCGTATGCAAGGATATGATGCATTATGGCTGCCTGGTATGGACCATGCTGGTATTGCAACTCAAGCAAAGGTTGAAGCAAAACTTCGTGAAGAGGGAGTGTCGCGCTATGACCTTGGCCGTGAAAAATTCCTTGAAAAAACATGGGAATGGAAGGAAGAATATGCTAGTCATATTCGACAACAATGGGCAAAGCTTGGGTTAGGACTTGACTATTCTCGTGAGCGTTTTACCCTTGATGAAGGCTTATCTGATGCTGTAAAAGAAGTATTTGTTAAGCTATATGAAAAAGGACTAATTTACCGTGGTGAACGTATCATTAACTGGGATCCAGCTGCGAAAACAGCTTTATCTGACATTGAAGTAATCCATAAAGAGGTAGAAGGTGCATTCTATCATATGGAATACCCATTAGCAGATGGCTCTGGTGTTTTACGTGTAGCTACTACACGCCCAGAAACAATGTTAGGCGACTCAGGTGTTGCTGTACATCCGGAAGATGAACGATACAAACATTTAATTGGCAAAACTGTTATCCTTCCAATTGTAGGTCGCGAAATTCCAATCGTAGCCGATGATTATGTTGATATGGAATTCGGTACAGGTGTTGTAAAAATGACGCCGGCTCATGATCCGAACGACTTTGAAGTTGGTAATCGTCATAATTTAGAACGCATTCTTGTAATGAATGAAGATGGCACAATGAACGAACTTGCCGGGAAATATGCTGGGTTAGACCGCTTCGAATGCCGTAAGCAAATCGTAAAAGATCTACAAGAAGCAGGCGTTTTAGTTGAAATTGAACCACATACTCATCAAGTAGGCCACTCTGAACGTTCAGGTGCTGTGGTAGAGCCTTACCTTTCAGCTCAATGGTTCGTAAAAATGGGACCTCTTGCAGAGCAAGCATTGGAAATGCAGAAAAATGAAGCGGAAAAAGTTAACTTTGTTCCAAATCGTTTTGAAAATACGTACAATCGCTGGATGGAAAATATCCATGATTGGTGTATTTCTCGTCAACTATGGTGGGGTCATCAAATTCCGGCATGGTACCATAATGAAACTGGCGAAATTTATGTTGGTAAAGAAGCACCAGAAGATGTTGAAAACTGGACACAAGATGAAGATGTACTCGATACATGGTTCTCTTCTGCATTATGGCCATTTTCAACAATGGGCTGGCCAGATGCTGAAAATGAAGAATTTAAACGTTACTATCCAACAAATACACTAGTAACAGGGTATGACATTATTTTCTTCTGGGTAAGCCGCATGATTTTCCAAGGTAAAGAATTTACTGGCGAACGTCCATTTAAAGATGTATTAATCCATGGTTTAGTCCGTGATGGTGAAGGACGTAAAATGAGTAAATCGCTTGGTAATGGTGTAGATCCAATGGAAGTAATCGCACAATATGGCGCCGATTCACTTCGCTATTTCTTAGCTACTGGTTCTTCTCCAGGCCAAGATTTGCGTTATACAACTGAAAAGGTAGAAGCTGTTTGGAACTTTGCAAATAAAATTTGGAATGCATCACGCTTTGCCCTCATGAATATGGATGGCTTAAAATACGAAGAAATTGACTTAACAGGCAATTTAAATGTTGCAGATAAATGGATTTTAACTCGTTTAAATGAAACAATTGAACGTGTAACAAGCCTAGCAGAGCGTTATGAGTTTGGTGAGGTTGGCCGTGAACTTTATAACTTCATTTGGGATGATTTCTGTTCATGGTATATCGAAATGGCTAAACTTCCACTATATGGTGAAGATGAGCAAGCGAAGAAAACAACTAGATCTGTTCTTGCATATGTTCTTGACAACACAATGCGCTTACTGCATCCGTTAATGCCATTTATTACAGAAGAGATTTGGCAGCACTTGCCTCATAGCGGTGAATCTATTACAGTAGCTGCATGGCCAACTGTAAAAGAAGAATTCAACTTTAGCAATGATGCAGCAAGTATGAAGCTTCTCATGGACATTATACGTTCTGTGCGAAACATTCGTGCAGAAGTAAATACACCTATGAGCAAAAAAGTAGAGCTATTCATTGCAACTAAGGATGCAGAAACTACAAGGGTTTTAGAGGAAAATAGAGCATATGTTGAGAAATTCTGTAATCCTGAAAGCTTAACAATTGGTGAAAACATTGAAGCACCTAGCCAATCCATGACTGCAGTTGTAACAGGGGCTGAATTATTCTTACCTTTAGCAGGTTTAATTAATTTAGAAGAGGAAATTGCTCGTCTTGAAAAAGAACTAGAAAAATGGGCGAAGGAAGTAAAATTAGTTTCAGGAAAGCTTTCAAATGAAAAATTTGTTTCAAAAGCACCGGAGGAACTTGTTGCTAAAGAACGTGAAAAACTGGCAGATTACAAAGAAAAATATGAAGTAGTTGAAAAACGTTTAGCAGAGTTAAAAAATATGTAATATTATAGAAGATGTCCTAGTTTAACTAGGGCATTTTTCGTTGTTGTAGAAAATATAGTATTAATTTTTATTGTTTTCATTTTGTAAGGAGCGCTATTAGTTAGTTACTCCTCCTTTTTTCTAGCTTAGTACACAGTTTATAGTGGCAGGCTGTGCTTTCTTAATCGTTCAACCTGCTTGGACGTGAATATGCAATAGACTAACCAGTAATGAGTACGTACAAGCCCTTACTGATATAAGATGGTATAGTATAGATTAAATATTTTAAAAACAGGAGCAGATTAAATGTTTCAGTCAATAGAACAATGTACAGATTTTATTTTTAAATTGAAGGCAAGCGAATATAAGGGTGAGCCACTGGAAGCAGTTCGAATTATTTTAGAGCAGTTGGGGAATCCACAAAATAGAGTTAAATACATACATTTTGCTGGATCAAATGGCAAGGGCTCCACGTTAAATGCAACGAGGGAAATTTTAATGGGACACGGCCTGTCAGTTGGCGCTTTTACATCTCCTCATCTGGAAAGAGTTAATGAACGAATAACAATAAATAAGGTTCAAATTACTGATGAACAATTTTTACAATATGCCAATATTATTTCAGATGTCATCCAGTCGAAGCTGGATGGGAAATTTCCTAGCTTTTTTGAGATTATGACTGTGCTAGCCCTATTGCATTTTGCGAATGGACAAATAGACGTGGCATTAATAGAGACTGGCATTGGTGGTCGTATAGACTCAACGAATATAATTATTCCTGAGATTTCAGTGATTACGACTATTTCATTAGAACATACCGAAATATTGGGGGATTCAATTGAAAAAATTGCATACGAGAAAGCAGGGATTATAAAGGACGGGAAGCCTGTTGTAGTAGGGGTAAAGCAACAAGAAGCACTGAGAGTAATAAAGCAAAAGGCAATGCAAAGCGATGCTGTAATATACTGTTTAAATGAGGATTTTCATTACGAGAATATTCAACAATCTTTCCCTCAAACGTTTGATTTTAAATCACAGCAGCTTACTTTAAGTAATATACCATTAGCAATGTTAGGCTTGCATCAAGTGGAAAATGCTTCTTTAGCAATTGTAGCTTCAAAGCTATTTGATCGTGATATCTCTGAGAATACAATTAAACAAGCACTTCAAAATGCACGTTGGGAAGGCCGATTTGAAAGGGTTGGCGAGCGAATTATTATTGATGGTGCGCATAATTCAGAAGGAACTGCTGCACTTATTAAAACATTAAAGCAAGTGTATCCAAATAAAAGCTATAAATTTGTATATGCGGCATTAATGGATAAGGATCATGGAAAAAGTATTGCAATGATGGATCAGGTTGCTTCTGCCATGAGATTTACTGAAATTCCATTGCCTCGCGCAGCAAAGGCTGATTATCTTGCTTCACAGTCAAATCATCCAAACATTATTTCAAATGAAAACTGGAAGCAATTAATTCAAGATGAAGAACAAAATCTTCTAGAAAATGAACTGTTAATCATTACAGGTTCTCTTTATTTTATTGCAGAAGTACGAACATATTTATCTTCATTCAGCAAAAGACTCCCGCCTCTATAGGGGGGTGAATGCAAATTTGTTTTTATTCCGTGATGGTGCAAACCTTATTTGGGTAAAGGTAAAGTCTCCGGCCAGTCATTCTTAGGGAAGTTTAGAAAGGAAGTTTAAAATGATTCCGAAACTTGATGAATATAAAAAAAAATGGGAAGTTGAAAGCGATCAAATTATTAAACCGGGACTTGGAGCGATTAGAAGTGCATTAAAAAAGTTAAATAATCCGCAAGAGCATTTAAATATTGTTCATATCGCAGGGACTAATGGCAAAGGTTCTACGCTTACATTTTTAGAGCAAATATCAAAACAGCATGGTCTAACTGTTGGGAAGTTTATGTCTCCTTGTATTGTCGATGTACATGATCAAATTCAAATTAATGGACAGGCGATTTCTGAAAAAGAATTAAATAGTATTTTTAAACAAATGAAAAATGCGAATTTAAGTGGAATGTTAACAGATTTTGAACTGTTAACATGTGCGGCTTTTCTTCATTTCTACCAACAAGAGGTAGATCTTGTCCTGTTAGAGACTGGGATGGGTGGCAGAGAAGATAGCACGAATGTTGTCACGCCAATAGTCTCTATTATTACCAGCATTGCTTTAGAACATACGAGGTTTCTAGGACCGACAATTAAAAGCATTGCTAGTCACAAGGCGGGTATCATTAAGGAAGGTAGACCTATAATAATTGGAAAATTGCCAGAGGAAGCGCTCTATGTAGTTGAACAAGAAGCTTATGAAAAACATGCACCTTTAATAAAGCTTGGCGACCATTTTAATATTGATTGTACGAATGAATTTGGAGATATATATACTAATGATGAAAACGGTCTTTATATAAATGATCTAAAACGGTCACTGCCGGGAGAACATCAGGGCGACAATATGGCGTTGGCAATAACGGCTTTATTTGAGGTAGCGAAGTATTTCCAACTGCCAGTGGATATTGAAAAAATTCGAGAAGGTGTAAAACATGCTACATTGCCTGGCCGATTTGAACAAGTATATCCAAATATCTATTTTGACGGAGCCCACAATCCAGCTAGTGCAATAAAGCTTGCTGAAACAATTCGGCAGCAGTTTCCAAATGAGGTTATTCGCTTTGTTATCGGTATGTTAGCTGATAAAGATGTGAAATCTGTGTTACGGACATTTGAAACCGTTAGTGAAGAGTTTTATTTTGTTGATTTCATGAATGAACGTGCGATGAAGGCAGAGGATATGCTTTCTCTATCAAATGCGTCATCTAAGCAAATCGTAAAAGATTATATTCCTTTCCTTCAAAGCTGTATAAACCGCAATGGAAAAACGATTGTAACGGGCTCGCTATATTTATTAGCTGAGATTAGAGAAGCACTTTTAAATAAATATTAAAGCAAATATCATGTTGAATCGTAGCGATTATTCGTAGTATTTGCGAAATATTTTTTAGCTGAGACGACAATAGTCTCGCTTTTTTTTGTTCTGTATTTGTTACGGTTACAATGAGGTGATGCGAATGAAATTTCCAAAAGGAATCGGACGAAGAGACCTAACATATGCAGCAATTTTAGGTTCAGTGGCAGGCCTAGCAGGAGTACTGTTTTTTATACTATTACTTAGTTCAATGAATACTACAGAAACAGAAACAGCAGAACAGACTAGTCAAGGCAAGGAAGAAGAAGTCATACCAGTACAATCAACAAATAATAATATAGAAGTTGATTCATCAGTGGAATTTTTCGCAAACCAACATGGTGTATTTTCAAGTCAAGCAGCAGCGTTAGAATTTACTTCTGGATATGCCTCTCTTAATACGAGTGCAGTTGTAGAAGTGGATGGGAGTTATTATGTTTGGTCCTCAGTAACGCCGATCAAAGAAGATATTGTTCTATCGGATAATCCCACTTCATTTGTAAAACCATTTAAATTATCTGGAGGAGCCTGTACAAACCCAGAAATTCAAAGTTTGCCCAAGAATTTGCAAAGCAATGATCGTTCAAAATTTTATTTTGAGGAAGGCAATGTCCCTGAAAATATTCCTGAGGATTGGCAATCAATAACATCAGCAATATCAAGTCTTTCAGATGATTTAGGAGTTGCCAGGCTGCATTTAATTGCTCATTATATGACTAAAAATGACTGCTTGAAAATTGAATTTTAATAGATGGTTTTTAGGGAGAATTCTAGTTTTCTATGGTTCGCTAAAAATTTTCAAATTTCGTTTCCTCAGCTATTATATAGACAGGAGGAATGGAAATGAATTTAATTACAGATCACGAAATTGTGTTGGCATCATCTTCACCAAGACGAAAGGAACTATTTTCAAAATTAGGTATTCCTTTTGAGGTTATTACAAGTAATGTGGTGGAGACATCGGTACAAGCAGAATTGATGGAAGAGTATGTTAAAGAAGTAGCTTTGCTAAAATCACGTGATGTTGCAAAAGTAGCTGTTGGAAAAACAATTATTGGTGCAGATACAGTAGTCGTTTATGAGGACACACTGTTACATAAACCAAAAACAAAGGAAGAAGCGATAGCTCACTTGCAAAAACTCTCTAATAATGTTCATCAAGTCATGACTGCGGTTGCAATTATTCAGCCCGATGGAACAGAAGAAATTTTTGTGGAAAAGACCTTCGTATATTTTAAGAAACTTTCACTTGAGCTAATTAATTTTTATGTAGAAACGGGCGACCCTTTTGATAAAGCGGGTGGCTATGGCATCCAAACACTTGGTGCCCTATTGGTAGATCGAATTGATGGAGACTACAACAATGTAGTCGGATTACCTTTAGCAAGTGTGTTTGAAAAATTAGTTGCACTAAATATTATTAAAATTTAAGGGAAGTGAAGTTGAATGACCATTGCGATCTTTCCGGAGCTTATGATACGTGATGTTCATGCAGAAGACCGGCCGCGTGAACGGCTAATCCGGCAAGGTGCACAAAGTTTATCGAATCAAGAGTTAATTGCGATCTTATTACGTACAGGAACAAAGCAAGAGTCTGTGCTTGCGCTTGCAAATCGTGTATTAAATTATTTTGAGAAATTGCATGGGCTAAAACATGCAACACTCGAAGAAATTATATCGGTAAAGGGGATTGGCGAAGCAAAGGCGGTACAGCTTTTGGCAGCTATAGAACTTGGCAGGAGGCTTGCGCAGAAGCAAGTAGACTCTCGTTTCACAATCCGTTCCCCACAAGATGCAGCCACTTATTTAATGCCTGAAATGTCTTCATTGCAGCAAGAGCATTTCGTCGTTTTATTTTTAAATGTAAAAAATCAAGTATTGCACAAACAAACAATTTTTATTGGCAGCTTAAATTCCAGCATTGTCCATCCACGAGAAATATTCCGCGAAGCTGTTAAACGTTCTGCAGCCTCTATTATTTGTGCACATAATCATCCATCTGGAAACGCAGCGCCCAGTCCAGAAGATATAGAAGTGACGAAGCGTCTGCAAGAAGCAGGGTATATCATCGGCATTGAACTTGTTGATCATGTTATCATTGGAGATCATCAATTTACGAGTTTAAAAGAAAAGGGCTATATGTAATAAAGTTATCTAAACAGACGAAAATCTATTTTTTATGGATTTCCGTCTGTTTTTTGTTTGATTTTAAATACGAATTGCTAAATTAATTTTTTTAGTTTTAAGTTGAAGCTGAAAATTATCAAGATTACTGAAACTTTTTGGATAATATTTCCGTATGTTTGTAAAGAAGTAAATTCGAAAAAGAATTAAATGAGTAAGTTTAGTGAAATATTAATTTTTTCGAATCCCGGATTTGATTCGACAAAATGAGGAGGTGTTGAAAATGAATATTGAATCTACGTTCGATGTTGTTGCTACAGTCTTCAATATAATAGCTTGGAGCGGTATACTTTTTTGGGTGTACAGAGTTTATAAAAAACAAATCATAAAGCCTGAAATATGGAAAATGTTGATTGTCATGATTGTAGGGCTATTCTCCTTTTCAATTAAATTCAATTTGTTTCAATCAATAATAAATATTCCGATATTGCCTCTTGGTGTATGGATTCTGTATTTCATTTTAAAACGACGGGAGGAGAGCTGGCAAAAGTATCGTTCATTTGCTTGGGTTGGTTTTTGGGCAAATTTTATTTTCTTAGCTGCCACATTATTAACTTTACCGATTCATTATTTAATATATCCTAACGATAAACTTTCTACATATATTTCCAACATTGAACATGCAGCAATTGTAACGATTCATCCATCAGGGAATGGGCAACCTCTCGTGAAAGATGATCTATTAAATCAATTGGAAACAATGGAAAAACAAAAGATCAATAGTAGCGAGTGGTACCAAGACATAGTAATAAATTCTGATACGAATGAGAGAAATGAGCGGTTCCCATATCAACTTGTTGGTACATTTCCTAAATGGGGGAGCGGCCTTCATTCAATTATTTATATAGAGGAGGATGGAAAGGGTATCCTCGTATCGACGCCAAAAGAGCAACTTTATTTTCGCTCTGAAATGTCCTTGATAGAAAGGGTGGAATAGTTCATGAAAAAAAAGTCATTTCTTATGACTGGAATAGCAGTAGCCGTTATATTATTCGCAATGATTTACTGGTTTGAATTTTCTGAGCCTAATCCCTTTCCACCGACTGAACAACTTCTTGAAGAGATAAATAATAGCTATCCCGAAGTGACAGCAAAACTCATCCAAGATACATCTTTTGTTGATGAGCGTCATGTCGTAGTACCGTTTATTTCAAATGAAAATATGTATGGTCTCAGCTATTGGGTTTGGAAAAATCATGAGTGGCAAATTGCAGAGATAGATACAAGTGGAATACCGAGGCTATTCAAAGCGAATAAAAATAACCCTTCATCCTATTATTTTGTTTGGAATATTCACCCGGGAGATGCTTTAGGTTCAATTGAGTTTTATTTCGTAAGAGATAGAAATTTCTATGTTTCAGATAATATCCATACCTATTCACCAAAAATTCAAATGATGAAAGAAGTTTCACTAAAAGACAAATCTTATGGTGTAATGCAGCTCCCAGAAGAATGGGTAACAATAATAGAGGAATTTTCAAAATCACAATTAGCAAATAAACCAAGTCCTTCTTTCCAGCATTTTTTTCCTGATCAATCGATGTATTTTGGATGGATTCCATATGATGAGATGAAGCGCGAATCTTACCCAGAACTATCAAGTAATGGGGGTGGCTTTTCTACCGGTGATGACGTGGAATTAGAGCATGTCATGATATTCAATCGAGTAGATGTGGAATATCTTAAATGAAATTCATTAGTCCTATAGTCAAATTGATTTCCTTTTTTCTTTAACAGATAAATTATAATGAAAAAATAATTTTGATAGAATTCAGTATTAATGTTGGCTTAACTGTAATAAATAGAATAATAAATAATTTCTGAAGCGAGTTGGGTTCAATATGGGTTGAACCTTCTTTTTAGATTTATCAGAAAATATACATTAACAATCGTTCGTATTTAAGGTAAAATTTGTATATATATTCAAACTTGAAACCTGGTTTATTTGGAGAAAATTCTTCTAAGTTAACATAACATTACTACACTTAAAAGGGTGGGGCTAAGTGATTAATCGGACTAGGATTTTTATAAGTTCTGCGTATGAAGCTGATTTAAAAAGTCCAAGAAAAATTATAAAAGAATGTTTGGAAGAAAGTGGTCATGAAGTGCCGATATTTGAAACAGGTGACTTTGGAACATGGGAAACAGACACACTTGAGCAGTGCTTGCAAGTGGTTAGGTCAAGTGATATTTTTATACTTTTAATCAATAGAAAATCAGGTGCAAGTCCTAATCTAATGTCGGGAAATATAACAGCTACATATCGTGAATACCAAACAGCTAGAAATGAAAAGAAGCACATACTAGTTTTTGTTTCACCAGATATCAAAAGGAACTTCGATATTTTACACCCTCAGCTAAAAGTTTTATATCAGGAATATTTAAACGAAAATCATCGAATACCCAAATCGCCGTATGATCCATTTCAATATTGGATAGAGAATTGTAAAGATGTAATGGCAAAGGAAATATTATCAAATGCAGATCCTTTTGTTTGGGCTTTCTTATTCGATATTTATAGTAACAGGGAGTGGCTTTATGAATTTGATTTTTCTGATACTCCAAGTAATGCTAAAATAATCTCACAGATGTTAAGTACATCTTTTCGTTCAGTAGTAAGTTTGATTTCAGAAAAAGATCGAATAAATCAGTTAAAGAAACAAGCCTCGTATTTATTAAGTTATGCTGATTATACTATAGAACTTCTCCATGAAAAAAATTTAATTATGGAGAACTTAGTTCATTCTAAAGAATATAATGTTGATAGTTGGTCAAACTTTTTAGAAAAAGGTATCAAATTTTTAAAACAGCCAAGGGATATAGTTCAAGCACCTAATTTTAATCCAATAAAAGTAAATACAATTACTTGCTTTGCGGCTTCACTTTATTTATATAATGAAGATAAAGAAAAGTTTTTGCATCTTGTGGGTACTACAGGCGAAATATCCGCACCGTATTATTTTTCAATTGATGAAGAAGACATATTTGTAGTTGAAGCATTTACTAAAGAAGAAAGAATTATTGCTTTTCGGGAAGAAAAACAAACTATTTATCTAACAGAACCTGTTGGAAATTATGTATTTTGTTTGCATTTTTCACTTGATACTTACTGGACAGGTAATAATGTTATGGCTTACGTAGAAGAGATTGAAAGTGCTATAATAAATGCAAAAGAAGAAGAGTACTTCTTTGAATATTTTAAATCAATGATAGGAGGGGTATTATGAGTAAAGAATCTGTTAATTATAAAATACAAGGTTCTGTAGTTGTAAAAAGATCCTCCGCAGTCTCTGGAAGAAAATTAGGTAAGGTAGATAAAATAAATAAACACGGTGGATGGATTATAAGAGATGCAAAAACTGGAACATTTCGAGAATCAATGACAGATAACATCAATTCTATAGATAGAATTCTTATTGAATCCGAAAAAATAATGCCACGTCCTCAAAACAGAAGAAAATAATGATGTTTTGTTTCTAAAGGCAAGAGTATTCTTTTTTAGAAAAGAGTACTCTTGTTGTGTTATTAATTATTAACTTTTGATAAAGCTAAAGTTCACGTTTAGGCATAGTCGTTACTGTCGAATGAATAAAATAACATGTCCGATATCCGTTTCGTTTTTCATAAACAGTCGAAATCTATTTATTATGGATTTTCGACTGTTATTTAGTGCAAAATAAAAATGTGTAATACTATAATTACAAGTTAGTAACAGTAATAAGGAAAAATGTGTTTTATATTAAATTTGATACATACTATTACAATTAGTTTTTTAAAGAACCTATTTTTATTTTTTTCGTCATGTGAATGGAGCAGTTGTTACATGAATGTAAAAACTTACATAATTATTTTATTTGTTTCATGGCAAGAATCGAAATAAAATGAAAAATGTCGATAAAAATTGATTGTAGTAAAACAAATATGATAGAACAGTACATGTAACACTATAATTTTTCGAGCTTTTCCGCTATAATAATTCTTATGATTTTAAGCATTGTAAGAGAGAACGGCTTAAACAGAAAGGGAGTACAAAATTTGTTTGGATTAGGAAATAAAGATGTCGGGATTGATCTTGGCACAGCGAATACATTAGTTTTCATTAAAGGTAAAGGTATCGTTTTACGCGAACCTTCAGTTGTAGCAAAAAATACAAAAACTGGTGACATTGTTGCGGTTGGTAACGATGCAAAAAATATGATTGGCCGAACACCAGGATCAATCGTTGCAATTCGTCCAATGAAAGATGGCGTAATTGCAGATTTTGATATTACTACAACAATGATTCAGTATTATTTAAAGCAAGCGTTAAAAAATTCAGGCTCTAATTGGAAAAAGCCTAATGTGATGATTTGTGTACCATATGGTATTACATCAGTTGAACAACGTGCGGTTATTGATGCAAGTCGACAAGCGGGGGCAAAAGAAGCATTTACAATTGAAGAGCCTTTTGCTGCTGCGATTGGAGCAGATTTACCTGTTTGGGATCCAACAGGCTCGATGGTAGTTGATATTGGTGGAGGTACTACTGAGGTTGCTGTAATTTCATTAGGTGGCATCGTAACAAGTGAATCTGTTCGCATCGGCGGCGATGCAATGGATCAATCGATTACTACTTATATAAGAAAAACATATAATTTAACAATCGGTGAACGAACAGCTGAAAAAATTAAAATTGAAATCGGTACAGCACGAGTAGATGATATAAATGAAAAAATGGAAATTAGAGGACGCGACCTATTAACTGGGTTGCCAAAAACAATTGAAATTACTGCCGAAGAAATTTCAGATTCGCTTCGTGAAGCAATAACGGCAATCATTGATGGTGTAAAGAAAACATTAGAACAAACACCTCCAGAACTTTCTGCAGATGTTATGGAAAGAGGTATTGTTTTAACTGGTGGTGGAGCACTTCTACGTAATCTTGATAAAGTTATAAGCGATGAAACAAATATGCCTGTATTTATTGCTGAAAACCCACTTGATTGTGTTGCACTAGGTACAGGTAAAGCATTAGAACATATCGATTTAGTTCGTTCACAACAAATGAGAGGGTAAGGGGGAATTCCAATGCCACATTTTATGAACAAGAAATTAATATTGCTGCTAGTTGGCATGATTTTCCTTGTGGCATTGATTAGCTTCTCATTACGTGATCGCCAAAATGCTAGTCTTCCTGAACAATTTATTAAAGACACTGTTGGCTTTGCACAATCTATTGTAGCGAAGCCAGCAAATTACATAACAGGTATTTTTAATAATATTAATTCTTTATTAAATACGTATGAAGAAAATAAACGTCTAAAAATGCGTTTGGAAGATTTTGCTGTTCTCCAAGCAGAAGTTAATACATTGCAATCTGAAAATGAATCTTTAAAAGAGTTAGTAGATAAAGAGAGTAGCTTAAAGGATTACGATCCATTAAACGCAACAGTAATTGCCCGCAATCCAGACCAATGGGAAGAAAAAATTATTTTAAATAGGGGATCATCCCAAGGCGTAAAATTAAATATGGCTGTCATGTCATCCCAAGGGTTAATTGGGAAAATCAGCTTGGTAACACCTTTTACTTCCGAAGTGGAGCTGCTTAATACAAATAATCCAAATTATCGTGTTTCGGCAATTGTTCAGGGAGAAAAAAAGGATGTTTTTGGGTTAATAGAAGGATATGACGTAGAGCGTAATGAATTAATATTAAAGAGAATCGACTCAAGTTTTGAAGTGAACGTAGGAGAGCTAGTAGTATCATCAGGTTTAGGTGGAATTTTCCCAAAAGGGATTTTAATTGGAGAAATAACAGAGGTTACAACAGATGATTTTGGTCTAACGAAAATGGCGTATGTTAAACCGGCAGCAGACTTTTCAATGCTAGAGGATGTTATCATTGCAAAAAGAAATGCAACAATCATTGATGGTTCTGATGGTGAAGGCACAAATAAAGACCTTACGAATAAGACAAACAGTGAATCTGCAAATGAAGGTGAAGAATAAATGATTCGTTTTCTAATTCCCTTTGTCGCAGTCGCGTTGTTCTTATTGGAACCGGAATTTGCACTTTTTTCACCTATTAGCTGGGGAGACGGTGTTGTCTATTTGGTGCCTCGCTTTGTCATTCTCTATTTAATATTTCTTTCGATTTATTATAGTCGTAAGCGAGCTTGTATTTACGGTTTGCTTTTTGGACTCTTGTATGATGTGTTTTACATTGATATTATTGGATTATATTCCTTTTTATACCCCCTTGTTTGCTTTATAGCAGGATCAAGTGTGAAATTTATTCACCAGCATTTAAGTGTAACAACTATTTTGTCATTAGTTTTAGTCGCACTTATGGAACTTGTCTTATATTATTTTTTCTATTTTATTAATTTTACAACGATTCCGTTTACAGATTTTTTAAGTAATCGTTTACTTCCAACCATGATAGCTAATTTATTATTTTTAATTATGCTTGGTTGGGCATTTAAATATTTAATCAATGCGCGGCTGTTACAGCGTGCACGAGATATTTCTTAAAAATGAACGCGTGAGGTGTCGCTTTTTTATGAAAAAACAGCTTGTCCATATTAAAGGGACAAAAGAAGGGTTAGTACTTCGGCTAGATGATCAGTGCGCCTACGCAGAACTTGTAGAGGAACTTGAACGCAAAGTTTCCGAAGGCGGTATTGATGGGAAAGTAGATGTACAGCTCCACTTAGGAAACCGTTATCTTTCAAACGAACAGCAAACTGAGCTAATCGAAATTGTACACCGCCCCGGCAACATGCATGTTTCTAAAGTACTGAGTGACGTTATTTCAATCCAAGAAAGTACCAATCAACGATTAGTTAATCAATGTGAAACGTATGTTGGAATAGTTCGTTCTGGTCAGATTTTAAAAGCATCAGGGGATATAATTGTTCTTGGAGATGTAAATCCCAATGGTAAAATAGAAGCAGGTGGAAATATATTCGTACTTGGTAATTTAAGAGGAATAGTACATGCAGGGATAAATGGAAATAATGATGCAATTATCGTTGCTTCACATTTTAAACCAACCCACGTTTTAATTGCTGATAAAACAGAAATTATGTCAAATGAAAAACCCTTTATTATAGAACATGCTGAACAATTGTTCGCATATATTAATAGAGATGGCATTATTTCATATGAGCGTTTACAAGAAGTAAGAAATATACGACCATTATTAAGTGCATTTAAAGGAGGAAGCTAATGTGGGAGAAGCGATAGTAGTAACTTCAGGTAAAGGCGGTGTAGGTAAGACTACAACTACTGCCAATCTGGGAACTGCATTGGCCCTTCAAGGGAAGAAAGTATGCTTAGTTGATACAGATATCGGCTTACGTAACTTAGACTTAGTGTTAGGATTAGATAATCGCATTATATATGACCTAGTCGATGTCGTAGAAGGTCGCTGTAAAATTCATCAGGCCCTTGTGAAGGACAAGCGTGTTGACGAAAAACTATTTTTATTACCTGCTGCTCAGACTACGGATAAAAATGCTGTAACACCTGAACAAATGAAAAATTTAGTTGAAGAGTTGAAACGTGAATATGATTATGTTTTAATTGATTGCCCTGCCGGAATTGAACAAGGATATAAAAATGCAGTAGCTGGCGCTGATCGTGCAATTGTTGTAACAACGCCTGAAATTTCAGCAGTGCGTGATGCAGATCGCATCATTGGTTTATTGGAACAAGAAGAAATTGAGCCGCCAAAGTTAATCATTAACCGCATCCGAAAAGATTTAATGAAAAATGGGGATGCGTTAGATATTAATGAAATAACTGCACATTTATCAATTGATTTACTAGGCATTATCATCGATAGTGAAGAAGTAATTAGCTCATCTAATAAAGGTGAGCCAATTGTAATGGATCCGAATAATAGAGCTTCATTAGGGTATCGCAACATCGCTCGAAGAATTCTTGGAGAATCAGTTCCATTAATGGCATTGGAAGATGATCATAAGGGAATGTTTAAGAAATTGATTTCTATTTTTTCTAAGTAAGTTAATAGGAAGAAGCTATTGAATCAGTGAATTCAATAGCTTTTTTTTTATTTTTGAAGAAGATTAGCATCTATTTTAAAAAGAAAATTGTAGCTTTGATTAAGCTTTATAAAAAACGGCTTTTTTAATTCCTGTTTGTATAAGTGGGAAACAGGGGTCTTACTATACGATAACTACGGCAAAAGCGAATGTTACTTAGTATTGTTTTTTTACCTAGCTGAGATTTTACTTATATACGATTAAAGAGAAATACAGAGTATTTTTATATAACCGAATCATATGTTACGCATTACAAAAAATCGATGTTTTACGACAGTTCTTTTTTCTATCTAGTTGAATCGTAATTTCATATTTTTCATATACTATGAAAAAGAGAATGGATGAGGTAGTGAACAAAAAATGGAAATGGATTGCAGCTTTTGTTCTCTGTGCGATTGTGTTGGTCGGAAATCGCTTGCAGGAAAATGGACAATTAAATGTAGATGTAAAAAAAATTGTATATAGTTCAGAGGATTTGACTATGATGCGTAATTTGTTAAGAGAGGTATTTGGAAGTGAAACGGATACGACAATAACTGTATCATCAGAGACTATTAATCAAGAATTATTGTCCTTTGTTGCTGTAAAACCATTTGATAATGGATATTTGTTAACTTACGAGCAGGCGATTCCAATTCTTGCTATTGAAAATGGTCTTGTAGTGTATACAGGACATTCCAAAACGACAGGAAAAACAATTTCGGTTTTCTATGAAGACGATACAACGATTACTTATGGAAACGTGGATTCGTTTTCATTGTTGCCATATACATCAATTGAAAGAGGAAGTACAATTGCTAATAAAGAAATAGGTGACTTGTATATTAAGATTGAAAAGGATGGGAAGGTTTTAAATCTTGAGGAGACTTTAGAATGGATGAAAGAGCATACGCAATCATGATGCGTATGACAATTCATCCATTATTTTTGCCGATTTTGTTTGGTATGGTCTTGTATGGAAATGTTTCTTACTATGCACTTATTTTATCATCATTAATTGTTCATGAACTAGGACATATAATTGCTGCCTATTTTTGTAATGTCAAAGTTGAACGTTGTGTTATTATGCCGTACGGGGGAGAGATTGAATTACGGGGAGGGATGGCAATTCCCCCAGGGAAACAACTTATAATTGCACTTGGCGGCCCAATTGCAACAATTTGTTGTATTGCTATCACTCCTTTTTTAGATCCGTTAGTTGCGGATTTATTATTGAAAATTCAACTTGTCTTATTAGCTGTAAATATTATTCCCATTTGGCCGCTTGATGGTGGTAGAATAATGATGGCACTAATTTTAATCATTTATCCACGTGCTAGAGCATATGAATTATACTTAACCATTTCGTTAATTTTAATTTTATTAACAGTTATAATTACATTTATTTTATTGCCTAAAACTTTATTTTTACTAGTACTAAGTATTTTTTTACTTATAAAGTTAATTAGTGAATGGCGTTATCGGAAATATAGATTAGCTTTTGAGAAACATGTAATGAATAGGTTGACGTGACTATATTGCTATGATAATATTGTAATGTTATTGTTTGTAGCACCCGTGCTACAACCGCTCTGGGAAGGTTTTTAAGCATCTTTAAGATCACCTTTCATAACAGGCGAGTCTGAGTCTAAGAGGAGGTGCAGGTAAATGTACGCAATTATCGAAACTGGTGGGAAACAAATCAAAGTAGAAGCTGGACAAGAAATCTATGTTGAAAAATTAGGTATTCAAGCTGACGAAGTAGTAACTTTTGATAAAGTTTTATTCGTAGGTGGAGAAACAGTAAAAGTAGGTGCCCCTACTGTAGAAGGCGCTACTGTAACAGCTAAAGTTGTTAAAGAAGGTCGTGCTAAAAAAATCACTGTTTTCAAATACAAAGCGAAGAAAAACTACCGTCGTAAACAAGGTCATCGTCAACCTTACACAAAATTAGTTGTTGAATCTATCAACGCTTAAGAACGAGGTGAATGGAATGATTACTGTTACGATTCACCACGATGAAAATAGACATGTGTCTGCATTTGAGTTTACAGGTCATGCTGGCTATGATCAAACAGGAAAAGATTTAGTATGTGCTGGTGCATCAACTATTGCCTTTGGTACTGTTAATGCCATTTATGCACTATTGCAAATCGAACCTAAAATTGAACAAGCAGCAGAAGAAGGAGGCTACTTACGAGTAGATCTTCCTACTGATATTGACGCGGAAGTCGATGCAAAATTACAGCTTATTGTCCAAGTGATGACTGCTCAAGTTTACTCGATGGTTCAAAGCTATGGTCAATACATTCAAATCAACTACAACTTAGTAGGAGGTGGAACGAAATGAAATTGTTATTAACTTTAGACCTTCAATTTTTCGCTTCGAAAAAAGGAGTAGGTTCTACAAAGAACGGACGTGACTCTGAAGCAAAACGCCTTGGTGCTAAACGTGCTGATGGTCAATTCGTAACTGGTGGTTCAATTCTTTACCGTCAACGCGGTACAAAAATTTACCCAGGAACAAATGTAGGCCGTGGTGGTGATGACACACTTTTCGCTAAAGTTGACGGCGTTGTAAAATTCGAACGTTTAGGTCGCGACAAGAAAAAAGTAAGTGTTTACCCAGTAGCTCAAGAAGCTTAATTTTATACAAAATTTAAGGACTGCTAGTCAGCAGTCCTTTTTTAATGAATTAGAAAGTATAAAATTTTTAAATAAAATCTTGTACCAAAACTATATTTCGACTTGCTCTGTATCCCGATTGAAAATACAATGGTGATTTTAGCTAAAGAACTAATAGCTTGAAGTTCACGAAAGTGGGGCAATCTGTTCTAAACATGTGGGTGCTACGTTTTTTGCAAGGCGGAGCTAAAGGGAGCTTTTGATTTTTTTTATGAATAACTGGAATTTTCTTATAGTATTTACCTTCACTCAGGAAAGAATGAAGATAATGCCACCAGCGAGAAATGTGATTTCGAATGAGAATGTAAGAAGTTAGACAAAATTTGTTGGACCCATGCGTCAACTGATTTTTTGCTGACCCAATACGAATATGAAATCCATCCGCTGGTTTGGAAGGTGTAATTGAATTAACTAAATATAAGTGATAGGGGAAAAATCTAGTAAAACTTGTTATACTAAAATTCATATCAGTACTATAATTGTTTAGTTTTGATTGGAGGATCCACATGAAAACTCTAGCACTTTCGGTTAATGAAATTATAAGATTTGCCAATCATGATTTTATGAATCAACTTCAACTAATTAAAATGAATTTAGATTTGGGCAATGTAGAAGAAGCAAAATTAATTATTGAAAGAGCTTCAGAGCAGTGTAAAACTATTTCGAATCTCAATTTATTACAACTGCCGAAAACAGTCGAGTGGCTGCAAACTCTACATTGGAGATACCCAGCTTTTGAATTAATACTTAAAAGTAATGTAACAGTTCCAGTTGACATGAAAAAAGATGAGCAAATTGTAGAATACTTAGAAAAGACAGTTATTCATGTCTACGATCGTTTAGATCCATATACTGAGCAACAATTATTCATAAAAATTGATTCTGATGAAAATGGTTTTAATTTGATTTTTGATTTAAAAGGAAATTGGGAAGAACATTTATTTAGTCATCAAGAATTAACCAATTTAACAGTTAAAACATATGAGCAAACAGGTGTTTCTTGGAAATATGTTTTAAGCTTAGAACAGGAGTGAAAGTAATGTTTGTCGATCACGTTAAGATTTATGTGAAAGGTGGCGATGGCGGAGATGGTATGGTCGCCTTTCGTCGAGAAAAATATGTACCTAATGGAGGACCAGCTGGCGGAGATGGTGGTCATGGAGGGAATGTTGTATTTGAAGTAGAAGAGGGCTTGCGTACCTTAATGGATTTCCGCTACAAACGCCATTTTAAAGCTGAACGCGGCGAGCATGGGATGAGTAAAGGGATGCACGGAAGAAATTCGGCTGATTTAATCGTAAAAGTTCCTCCTGGTACGGTTGTTATGAATGAAGAAACAGGCGCAGTCATTGCAGACTTAGTAGAACACGGACAAAAAGCTGTTATTGCTCGAGGTGGCCGAGGTGGTCGAGGAAATACTCGTTTTGCTACTCCTGCAAATCCTGCTCCAGAACTTGCAGAAAAAGGGGAGCCAGGGCAGGAATTAAATGTTATATTAGAATTAAAAGTTTTAGCCGACGTAGGTTTAGTAGGCTTTCCAAGCGTTGGTAAATCAACTTTACTATCTGTCGTGTCAGCAGCAAAACCAAAAATTGGTGCATATCATTTTACAACGATTGTCCCTAATTTAGGAATGGTTGAAACAGAAGATGGTAGAAGCTTTGCAATGGCGGATTTACCTGGCCTAATTGAAGGTGCCCATCAAGGTGTCGGACTTGGGATGCAATTCCTTCGTCATATTGAACGTACTAGAGTTATTGTACACGTAATCGATATGTCCGGTATGGAAGGCCGCGATCCTTATGAAGACTATGTAACAATAAATGAAGAATTAAAACAATATAATTTACGCCTAACGGAAAGACCGCAAATCGTTGTTGCAAATAAAATGGATATGCCTGAAGCTGAAGAGAACTTAAAAGTGTTTAAGGAAAAAGTGGGGGATACTGTAAAAGTATTTCCAGTCTCAGCGATATCACGCCAGGGCTTAAAACCAGTTTTATTTGAAATAGCTGATTTACTTGAAGTAACGCCTCATTTCGAGTTGCATGAAGTAGTAGCAGAAGATAGCGATACAACAGTTCTTTACAAGCATGAGAAAAAAGGTGAAGACTTCGAAATTACTCGAGATGATGATGGAGCATATGTAATTTCAGGATATTCTATTGAACGTCTATTTAAAATGACTGATTTCAGTCGTGAGGATGGTATCCGCCGTTTTGCCCGCCAGTTGCGCGCAATGGGTGTTGATGATGCATTACGTGAGCGCGGGGCGACTGATGGGGATATCGTTCGTTTACTTGAATTTGAATTTGAATTTGTTGAATAACCATATATATTAACTTATTGCTGATTTTGGGGGGAGAGTATGAAAAACGTTGCGAATCAACGGTATTATCTAGTCCGTGAAGACGTACTAACAGATGCGATGCAAAAAACATTAGAAGCAAAACATCTTTTGCAAAGTGGTGCTGTATCATCTATTTGGGATGCAGTAAAGGAAGTGGATTTATCGCGGAGTGCTTTTTATAAATATCGTGATGCTGTTTTTCCTTTTCACTCCATCGTCAGAGAAAGAATCTTAACGATTTTTATACAGCTGCAGGATGAAAAAGGTACATTAGCAAAACTTCTAGAAATAATTACTGTAGCACATTGCAACGTTCTAACGATCCATCAAACAATCCCGATTCAAGGGCGGGCAAATGTCACGCTTTCGTTAGATGTAACAAGTATGGAAATAGAGTTGGATGAACTGCTGCAACAATTAAAGAGGCTAGAATTTGTAGAGTCAGCGGAAGTTATAAGTTCCGGCGCATTATAGTAGTAAATTGAAGGCCGTACATTTACGCTTGTGCAGATCAAAACGCCCTGTCTTATCCTATTCCTGTCAATGTGATATTGACGGAAAAAATTAAAGCAATGGCGACAATGAATTGTACATCTATGTAAATCGAAGAGGGTTTTAAAACATCCATCAACTCATCGAAGGAGCAGCCGCTACCTACAAAAAAATACATTTGAAAGAGAGCAAAAATATTTATTGCTCTCTCTTTTTCAACTAAAACTGATTGAAAATTTAATTTATTTGAAAATTTAGGGGGCATTTAAAAGTGAAAAATGAACAATGGGAGAGACGGATTGCTTATCTAGGACCCGAAGCTTCCTTTACATATTTAGCGACAAAAGGTCTTTTTCCTCATGAGAGGCTTATACCATATACGACAATTCCAGAATGTATTGAAGCGGTATCTAAAGACGCAGTAGACTTTGCAGTTGTACCTGTTGAGAATGCCTTGGAAGGATCAGTGCCTCTTACTGTCGATTATTTGTATCATGAAGCCAATTTATTTGTAGTTGGTGAAGTTTTATCAAAAATTCAACAACATTTAATGGTAAATAAAGCACAACGAAACAATTGGCAAAATGTTGAGGGGATTTATTCTCATCCTCATGCTTTAGCACAGTGTCATAAATATTTATTTTATCGTTTTAGCGGCGTCACTTTGCACCAGTATTCCTCAACAGCAGCTGCTGCAAAGCTTGTAGCAGATAATCCGGATCGTTGTATCGCTGCGATTGGAAATACGTCATCAGCAGAAAAGTACGGGTTGGAAATTGTAGAGCATAATATCCATGATTTTCATTTTAACCATACTCGCTTTTTTGTTTTATCAAAGCAAAATATACGTCTTCCTATAGAAAATTCACAAGGTAACTCTAAAACAACCTTTATGCTAACTTTGCCAACAGATGAATCTGGGACATTGCATCAAGTCCTATCTGTTTTTGCATGGCGTAAATTGAACTTAAGTAAAATTGAATCACGGCCATTAAAGACTGGATTAGGACATTATTTCTTTATCATTGATATAGTTGCTGATGAAAATGAGTCAATGATGAAAGGGGCGCTAGAGGAATTAGCTTCACTTGGCTGCACAGTAAAATCGCTCGGAACATATTATACATATTTAACACCAGAGTGAGAAATGGAGGATGCAATTTGAGTCATATCATTTTATTCGATGGTGAGTGTAATTTCTGCAATCAAACTGTTTTATTTATACTAAAACGGGATCGTCAAAAACATTTTAAATTTGCATCTATTCAAAGTGAAATCGGCCAGGAATTATTTATGAACTATGATATACCAAAAACAGTTGATAGTGTTATTCTCATTGAAGGGAATAGGTATTTTACAAAATCAACTGCAGTTCTGCGTATTTGTAAAAACCTTGATCGATTATGGAAGATGTTTTACTTTTTCATCATCATCCCAGCTCCTATTCGTGATATTGCTTATAATTTTGTTGCAAAGAAGAGATATTTGCTAGGGAAGAAAAATGCTTGTATCATTCCTAAAAAAGAAGACTTAGATCGCTTTTTGTCATGAAAATGAGGGGGCCTTCCGAAACTCTTTACCGAAATGGTAAAAGTGGAATGCCCCCTTCAAATTCATCCCTCAATCAAATAACCCTTTTGTCGTAGCATTTGTTCACAGCGATCAAGTTGTTCACTGGAAGGTGCCGAAATAACGTGTAAATGTGTTCCATTAGTTAAATTAGACAAATAGTTTGCCCTTGTCTCTTTTACACGAGCAAGAAAATTATTTACGTCCATTCGATTTGATAACATCATAGAGGCAGTAATTTCCCCATAAACAGGATGTTCAACAATAACATTTTTAATTGTTACACCGCAGTCGACAATTGTTAGCATTTCGTCTTCTGCTTGTTCAGCTGTATGTAAACAAACAATTTTTCTTTCAAATGTTTCGATACTTTCATCCATCTTTAAATATAGATATCCTTGACTAGTTGCCATAATGGGCTCATTTTTAGCTTTTAATAAATTCATGTCATTTACAATTACTTGTCTAGAGACGTTTGCATGCTTTGCTAAATCCGTGCCAGTAATTGGACCATTAGAATTTTTTAATATTGTTAATAGCTCCTGGCGCCTTTCTTCTCCCAACATTTTTTTCATTGTGACACCTCATTCTTATTAAATTTCATGTATATACAATACTCCATCATACATAGTTTATCACGAGGAACTAAATAAAACGTTGTATTTTTTTGTGTCCTTTTCCTATGAGTCACATATTATAAAACGAGAAAAGGAGGATGTTTGTGCGAATTCATATTGTTCAAAAAGGTGAAACGCTCTGGAGAATAGCGAAACATTATGGGATAGGTTTAGATGAATTAAAACGTTTAAATGCTCATTTAGCAAACCCTGATTATATTGTTCCGGGAATGGAAATCGTCTTACCTGAGACGGCGAATGCTCCTGAAAATCCGGGATCAAAGGCAGGAATGACAAAAGAACAACAGACTGCGCCTATTACATCTAAAGCTGTTGAAACAGCTCCTAAAGAAATCATGACAAAGGAACAACCTAAACCAGTAAAAGAAATTCCTAAAGTTGTAGAAACAGCGCCAATGCCAAAACCAATGCCAGAACCTGTACCAATGCCACAACTAGATTTAACGCCGCAATTCCATTTTGATTTTGCACCACAAATGCATTTCCAACAACCACATGCAGTGCCAGCGCCACAACCACAGCCGATGCCAATGCCGCAGCCACAGCCAATATTTATAGAGATGCCGCAACCAATGCCAATGCCGCAGCCTCAGGTCCAACAAGTACAACAAGTAGTTGAAAAAGAAGTGGAAAAAGAAGTAGAATATGTGCCTATTCCACAGCCGCATATTGTATACGTACCATATATTCCACATCCACAACCGCAATATCATCACCCAATGCCATGCGGATGCAAAGAACAACATTTTCATCATCCAAAACCATGTGGATGTAAGGAACAACCGATTTATCATCACCCATCACCATGTGGTTGTTATGAACCGCAGCATATGAGTTATGACTGTGGATGTCAAGGCGGCTACGCACCTCAACAAGTTATGTCTTATAATATGCCGTATTTTGAACCGAATTATGATATTTCACCAGTAATGGATACTAATTATCCAGAAGATGAAGGATTACCTGATTGGTTAGTAGATTCTTCTTCCATGAGCTCAAATCAAAATGAAGATTTAGCTCAATACGTAATGTCAGAGCAGTATGAAGATGATACAGACGATAAAGATTGTGATAAAGATACAAATGTAGCTGGCGTATCAGATTATAATCAAGATATGTACAATTATGATCATGGAGTTCAGCCGTCTCATGCTTACTATGGCAATTATGATATGCAGCAAGTAATGCCGCAACAAGTGATGCCTTACATGATGCCACAGCAGCAATTTATGTATCCAAACTGCCATAAGCCTTATATGAATCCATATTCATCACATTACACACCTTGGAATTATTAAAATGCAAATAAAGAACAATATATGGAAGCATGAGACATCAAAAGGCACTTTATTTATAAAAAAATATGAAAATTCCTCTGTAGCTCAAAAAGTAAAATTAATTCATCAGCAGTTAGAAGCAATCAAGTTTCCATATGTTATTCCCTTGAAAAAAAGCAGGGAACCCGATTTACTTGTTCAACTTTGGCAGCCAAACAGCATGAGTGCAGACTTCTCAAATATAAATCAACGGAAGCAAGCTTTAAAAATTTTAAAATCATTGCATGAGACAGGCGACAAGATAGACTGGAAAAGTCATCTTGTCATACCAAAACAAAATCTATTTCATAAATGGAATGCCCGCCTTGAAAAGTTTATATTGAATGAGGAAGAATTACGCCCGTTTTTACATCACGCATATTATGATATTACACTCTTTGCGAGTAAAGTATTAAAACAAATGCGTAGGCAAAAACAAAAAGTAAGTGGTAAATTGACACTACTTCATGGTGATGTTGTTCATCATAATTTTTTAGTTTGTGAAGATAAAACCATGAAGTTGATAGATTTTGATTTAGCAGTTGTAGGGGATTCTGCTGAAGAAATGATTTTATGGATGCACCGAGCATTGCCAACAATTAATTATGATTTAAAAAGTTTATTAAATGAGCATCCATTTTTATACGATCTTTGTTTGCAAAAAATTTATTATCTTCAATATCCAAATGAATTACTGCGAGAATGGCTATATGTTTTACAACTAGGTGATTATGATAAAGAGGCTTTTTTAGACTATTTAATGCCATTTACTGAAAAAGCATTAAGGCATTGGCCTGATTTGATTAATGAAATTGAAATTTTACAAAGGAAAGATTAATAACAAGATAAATTATGTTAGAATTAATAAAAATCTATTAAATAGAGAATTTAAATGGCCGTCTAAAAAGGACGGTCTTTCTTTTGTAGAATAAGATAGAGAAATTTTTTTGTGTAGTAGGAATTAGGGATCTAACGAGTCATGATGTCGTACGGAGGTAATATTCTCGTTCTCCAACACTACGAGGCTTACTTGCGTTGTACAGAGTTGTTACACGCTTTAATTAATGCCCTCTTGCAGTACAATTGTGCTTCTTTTTTCTAGTATTTTTTGAACCAACATAAAGTAAATAACTGATAGAAAAATTTCGCATGAATTTTTAATGTATTAGCGATTTGATCTTTGAATAAGAAAGTATTAATCATTTGCTTTAAGCCACTCTTTTCGTCTGTGCATGGGATGGCATGTTAGCCAACGTGCAGCTAAATGGGACTTGCTCTTTATAAAGAAGATATTTTGTTCGGGTTAAACGCGAACAGTATGCTATAATTTTAAACAGTGAATGCGAGGGATTTAGATGTATGATTACATAATTGGTCAAATTACTAGAATTACACCAGAATATATAGTACTAGAGCAACAAGGAATTGGATGGCAAATCTACTCGCCTAATCCTTTTGCTTTTCGTCTAAAAGAGGAGCTTCAACAAATATTTGTACATATGCATGTTCGTGAAGATGCTCAAATGTTATTCGGGTTTCGATCGCTTGATGAACGTGAGCTTTTTCGAAAATTAATTCTTGTATCCGGCATTGGTCCAAAAGGAGCGTTGGCAATTTTAGCGAGCGGGAATCCATCCCAAGTGATACAAGCAATTGAATTAGAAGATGAAGCCTTTTTAGTTAAATTCCCAGGAGTAGGTAAAAAAACTGCACGACAAATGATTTTAGATTTGAAAGGGAAACTGGGGGCTTTACTTGAGAAAGTTGAATTGCCGAGTTTGGAAGATGAGTTGCCACTGTTTGGTATAAATCCTAATAAGCACGAATTAGAAGAAGCGATGCTTGCACTAACGGCGCTTGGTTATTCCGAGAAGGAGTTAGCGAAAATTAAACCGAGCCTAGAGGAAAATGAACAGCTTACAACAACAGAAGGCTATATGAAACATGCATTACAGCTATTGTTAAATTTAAAGTAAGAGGGGTGAGTGATGATGACAGAAAGAATCATTTCGAGTGAAGCAAATGAATTTGAGGAACAACTTGAACTTTCACTCCGACCTCAAAGGTTGTCGCAATATATTGGTCAACAAAAAGTTAAGGATAACTTAACTATTTTTATCGAAGCAGCGAAACTTCGCCAGGAAAGCCTTGATCATTGTTTACTTTACGGTCCTCCTGGATTAGGGAAAACTACACTTGCTTCAGTTATTGCAAATGAAATGGATGTAAATATTCGATTAACGAGTGGCCCAGCTATTGAACGGTCTGGTGATCTAGCTGCAATTGTAAGCTCTCTTCAACCGGGTGACGTGTTGTTTATTGATGAAATTCATCGTCTTCCACGAGCAATAGAAGAGGTATTGTATCCTGCGATGGAGGACTTTTGCCTTGATATTGTAGTGGGAAAAGGTCCTGAAGCACGTTCAATTCGACTTGAATTACCGCCATTCACATTAGTGGGCGCAACAACAAAAGCCGGTTCTTTATCTGCGCCTTTAAGGGATCGCTTTGGTGTGTTACTGCGCCTGGATTATTACGATGAAGCGTCCTTAATTGAAATTGTATTACGCAGCAGCCATTTATTTAATGTTGATATCGAACGAGCTGCAGCACGGGAAATTGCAAGACGCTCAAGGGGGACGCCTCGAATTGCCAATCGTTTGCTAAAACGAGTAAGGGATTATGCGCAGGTTATAGGGGATGGTTCGATTTCCTATACACTTGCAAAACAAGCGCTGGAATTATTGCAGGTGGACCCACTAGGACTTGATCATATCGATCGTAAGTTAATGATTAGCATGATTGATGGATTCCGTGGCGGACCTGTTGGGCTTGATACATTGGCTGCTTCAATTGGGGAAGAACGGGTTACAATTGAAGATGTATATGAACCATATTTAATGCAAATTGGTTTTATACAGCGAACGCCAAGAGGACGAGTTGCAACCAAATTAGCATATGATCATTTTGGTTATACTTATCCAGAACAACCTTAAAAAAGCTAGAAAAAGGAAGTATTTAAAATGAAAGTAGAAGATTTTGATTTCCATTTACCAGAAGAATTAATTGCACAAACACCACTAGAGGATCGTACTGCAAGTCGGTTGATGATTGTAGATCGAAAAACAGGTGAAGTGGAGCATAGTCTATTTAAACATATTGTAGAAGAGTTGCATGAAGGGGATTGCCTCGTTTTAAACGATACTCGTGTAATGCCAGCACGATTATTTGGTGAAAAGGAAGAAACAGGTGCCCATATAGAGCTTTTATTATTAAAGCAGGGTAGTGATGATGAGTGGGAGACACTTGTAAAGCCTGCAAAACGAGTTAAAGTTGGCACGGTAATTACATTCGGTGACGGCTTGCTTAAAGCAACCTGTACAGGTGAATTAGATCATGGCGGTAGAATGTTTAAATTCAGCTATGATGGTATTTTTTACGAAATTTTGGACAAATTAGGGGAAATGCCATTACCTCCTTATATACATGAAAAATTAGATAATCGTGAACGTTATCAAACGGTTTATTCAAAAGAAATTGGTTCAGCTGCCGCACCAACAGCAGGCCTGCATTTTACTAACGAATTATTAGATGAAATTAAGGCAAAAGGTGTAGAAATTGTCTTTATTACACTACATGTTGGACTTGGAACGTTTCGCCCAGTAAGTGTTGATTCGATTGAAAACCATGATATGCATTCAGAATTTTATAGTGTAACTGAAGAAGCTGCACAAACAATTAACCGTATAAAAGCAAACGGTGGAAAAGTTATTGCAGTTGGTACAACATCAACACGTACGCTTGAAACAATTGCCCATAAATATGATGGTGAAATTCGAGCTGAGCAAGGGTGGACAAACATCTTTATTTACCCAGGCTTTGAATATAAAGCAATCGATGGGTTAATAACGAACTTCCATCTACCTAAATCAACATTAGTTATGTTAGTTAGTGCGCTAACTTCTAGAGAAATTATATTAAATGCGTATAATATAGCAGTGGAAGAAAAATATCGCTTCTTTAGCTTTGGAGATGCTATGTTTATTCGCCCAATTCGATAAGGATAAAGTTGCTTTTTACTTAAACCAACTATTAATTTTTTGAAGAGTGCAGCACATGCATTGTGGCCTAAAGTCGAGTATGCTTGCCACGAAGGTAAAAATAGCCACTTGTCCTCGGAGATTTTAAGCAGCTCAAGGGCTATGAGGACTCTTGCACTTTTCTTAGAGAGAGGAAATAAATCAAACATGACAAAACCAGCAGTAACTTATGAATTAATTAAAACTTGTAAGCAAACAGGTGCAAGACTTGGAATTGTTCATACACCACATGGTTCTTTTGAGACGCCGGCATTTATGCCTGTAGGTACTCAAGCAACTGTAAAAACAATGTCACCAGAAGAATTAAAAGAAATGAATGCGGGTATTATTTTATCGAACACTTATCATTTATGGCTTCGTCCTGGCAACGATATCATTAAAGAAGCTGGAGGTCTTCATAAGTTTATGAACTGGGACCGTCCAATTTTAACTGATTCTGGGGGATTTCAAGTATTTTCATTAAGTGATTTTCGTAAAATTAAAGAAGAAGGAGTTCATTTCCGCAATCATTTAAATGGAGATAAACTATTCTTAAGTCCAGAAAAGGCGATGGAAATTCAAAATGATTTAGGCTCAGATATTATGATGGCCTTTGATGAATGTCCACCATATCCTGCAACGTACGAATATATGCTGGATTCTGTAGATCGTACAACACGCTGGGCAAAGCGTTGTAAAGAAGCGCATAAACGACCAGAGGATCAAGCTCTATTCGGTATTGTTCAAGGTGGAGAATATGAAGAGTTGCGTAAACGATCAGCCGAGGCTTTAGTTGAACTTGATTTACCAGGATATGCAGTCGGCGGACTTTCAGTTGGGGAGCCAAAGGATATTATGAATCGTATGCTTGAATATACGACTCCATTGCTGCCTGAAAATAAACCAAGATATTTAATGGGGGTAGGGTCACCCGATTCATTAATCGATGGGGCAATTCGCGGCATCGATATGTTTGACTGTGTATTACCTACTCGTATAGCACGTAACGGAACATTAATGACATCAGAAGGCCGTATAGTGATAAAAAATGCAAAATATGCACGTGATTTTGGACCGCTTGACCCGAATTGTGATTGCTATACTTGTAAAAACTATACTCGTGCATATGTGCGCCACCTTTTCCGAACTGAAGAAACATTTGGACTTCGTTTAACAACGTATCATAATTTACATTTCTTATTAAATTTAATGGAACAAGTTAGACAAGCTATTCGAGAAGATCGACTTGGAGACTTCCGTGAAGAATTTTTCGAAAAATACGGGTTTAATAAACCAAATGCCAAAAATTTCTAAAACTTCATATCATGGATAAATAAAAATGCTTAAAATTTTAGTATTTTTGAAAAAAATATGATTATTTTCATAAAAATGATAGTTTCAAATCGCTTTTTCTACTCGTTTTATACTATACTTAATAAGTGAGATTTTTGAAAGGAGGTCTATATATGGGAGATTCATTATTAGGTTTATTACCAATACTTGTTATGTTCGTTGCAATGTGGTTTATTTTAATCCGTCCAGCACAAAAAAGGCAAAAAGCAACTGCACAAATGCAGAGCAGCTTAAAGCGCGGGGATAAGGTTGTAACGATTGGTGGTCTTCACGGCCAGGTAGACGCTATTGAGGATTCAGCAGTTGTTATTATTGTTGATGGAAATACACGTTTAAAATTTGAGCGTCAAGCAATCGGACGGGTAATTACAGATTAATATTTGAAATTCAAAAAGCTTACTAATTTGGACATGCTCCGAATTAGTAAGCTTTTTATTGTATATAGGGCAGTATAAACCTCCCTTAAGAAGTGGCTAGAAGCTACAGCACCTTAAAATGAGATTAACCCCAAAGTTAAAAGTGACATCGATTCTAGTTAAGAAACAATGAGATTTTACCCTTTTCTTATTTTATTGAATAGTAATGAATTGAAGTGCCTACAATGTTTGAAGAGAGGATGTGTACAATGGAAGTATATTTGGAACTCCTTTTTAGAACAGTATTTTTATATATATTTATCTTAATTGTCTTTCGCCTTATGGGTAAGAGAGAAGTGGGCGAATTAAGTATTATGGACTTAGTTATATTTGTTTTAATCGCAGAGTGTGTTGCATTTGCATTAGAGGGTATAGATAAACCAATTTTCGAAAGCATTTTACCGATTATCATCTTATTTGCGATACAATATTTAAATTCACTCATAACTTTAAAAAATAAGCGTATCCGTGATGTAATCGATGGGGATCCTTCTATCATTGTTCGTGATGGCGTCATCAATCAGGAGGAAATGAAAAAGCAAAGGTACAATTTAGATGACTTGTTTCAACAAATGCGTGAAGAAAGAATTCCCTCGATACAAAATATCGCATACGCTTTTCTAGAACCTTCCGGAAAATTATCGATTTTTTTAAAGAATGAAGATCCACTTATTTTACCGCTAGTTGTTGACGGCTTTATTGTCGATAAACATTTAGAGCTAATACAGCAGGACAGGGATTGGCTTATCCAAAATTTAAGTCGAGAAGGTTATGGAAATATTAAAGATATTTTTTATTGTTGCTATGAGAATAACGAATTTCATGTACAATTAAACTCGACGAGAAAGAATTGATCGTAAATAATTAAAATCACTCCATTTAAATTGGTTTGTTAAAATTAACAGCACAGTTAGAATGATTAATGTGATGACACTATTTGTCCAAAAATCAAACGATAATATCGGTAAAATAAATGTTTGAATGATGCATGTGAGAATGAATATACCGTACGGAATAGCAAAAAAGCGGAAGCCTGCGCTGATCATCTTATGTCCTCGAAGTGTTGCAATATGTAAAAATGATGTAACTAAAACACCAAATCCTATTGCAATAATGGCACCTCGTTCTTGAATAAATGGCTGCGAGGCTAGTACAAACATAATAAATAACTTGCCGAGTCCGCCATAAATAGAGTTCATCATAGCAGGGCGGGCTTCGTCAACTGCTTGCAAAATAGAATGAAGCGGGCTCTGAATATAATAAAAATAAAAAATCGGTGCAAGTATTCGCATAAATCCTCTATTTTCTTCTAGATGGAAAAGTCTCATTGCCAATTCGTCTCCATGCAGGAAAAAATAAGTAGCTGCATAACAGCCAATTAATGATGATAAGCGCAAGGAAATACCAATCCGTTCGTTTAATAAATGATGATTGTTTCTTGCAACCGCATCACTAACAGCAGGGATGAGAACAATTGCAAGTGCATTCGGAATAAAAGATGGGAATAACAGTAATGGTATGTGAACACCTGAAATAATTCCGTACAAAGTCGTTGCACCTGCTGCGGTAACACCTGCTACTGTAAGAGCTTTTAAAAAGACAATTGGTTCTAAAAACCAAGTGAATGTTCCAAATAGTCTACTGCCGGCAGAAGGAACTGCTATACGCAATAAAGGCATTGCTGGATAAGCTTTTTTAGGGTCTGATTGTCTAGGCCTTTTTTTCTTAATGTTGTAGTGAATATATAAATAGATAAATGAGAAGAGCTCTCCAATAGCTGTAATAGCCATTGCATATCCAGCTGTTGCAGCAGGATTATCTGGTGTTGCGAAAAATGGCAATAAAAATGTGATTAGGACTATACGTATAACTTGTTCCAACATTTGGGACCAAGCAGTTGCTGAAATGACAGCAATTCCTTGTAGATACCCTCTAAAAAGTCCAGAGAATACGACAATTGGTACAGCACCTAAAGCGATGTAGAGCGTAAACTTTGTTGCTTCATTATGTAAAAGGGTGCCCGCCAAATATGGAATAAAGTAATAAAGTAATGGTGTGAAAATAATGATTGATAGGATGGACCATCGTGTAGCAGTTTGCATAACAGACTTTAATTGTCCATCTCTTCTTTTAGCATGTAGTTCGGCTACAATTTTAGCAACCGCAATAGGGATGCCTAGTTGTAGTACTGAAATGAAAAAAACAAAAGCGGGGTATGACGTCATATATATCCCGACTGCTTCTTCCCCTGCAATCCTCATAAACTGAATTCTATATATGAAGCCAAACAACTTCGACAAGAAAATAACAAACGTTAAAAAAATAGTTCCTTTAACAAATGATCCCATTCATTCAATCCCTTCTCATTTCCAAAAATATCAGATACAATATTTGTATGCTTGGACTTTGCTAGTTAAAACTACTGGTTGGGGTGATTGTAATGATTCAGTACGAACAGCTATACAATAAAGTTTTACCAGTATTACAAAGCAAATTAGATGAAATAAATTATTATGAATATGATGGAATGACTACAGAAGAGATATGGAATTTTTGCATTCAAAAAAAGTGGAGAAAAAAAAGAATTGAAGAACTTCGCTTGTTTGAAATTGTAGAAACTATTTATTCCATAAAACCGTCAGAAATAGTAAGCTATTTTCAAATTCAACAGTTTCAAACAACAAATTGGTTTAATGATATAACTCAAGATGAATTACGCATGCTATTAGAACCTAATTTTTCGAAGGAAAAACAATAATTACTGGATGATTCGGTTTGACAGCTAGACAAAGGTGACTCATAATGAATTTGTTACATAAGAAATAGATGATTTGACTTAGTTCCAATCATTAAAAAGTTTATGCTTTTGTATTATTTTTGAAAGAGAACGCTTTTTGCGTTTTTGTGTGTACAAAGCGGGGTACGCACAAACTTGAGGAGGACATTTAGATGAAGTTAAAAAGCCGCATCTTTACTTTTGTACTTATTGCAATTGTTCTGTTTGCTGCAATGGGTACAACAGTAAAAGAAGTTTTAAAAGATGTAAATCTCGGCTTGGATTTACAAGGTGGATTTGAAGTTTTATATGAAGTAGAGCCTTTAGAAGATGGACAAGAAATCACAGAGAGTGTTATGACGGATACGACTACTGCGCTTTCAAATCGTATTAACCAATTCGGTGTAAGCGAACCGAGTATTCAAGTTGAAGGTGACGATAGAATTCGTGTACAGCTAGCTGGGATTGACGATCAATCATCGGCCCGCGAATTATTATCGAGCACAGCTAACTTAACATTCCGTGATGTAAATGACAACCTATTGCTAGATGGTAAAGATTTAGTAGAAGGTGGAGCTGCAGCTTCATTTGACCAGCAAAACCGACCAATTGTTACACTTACATTAAAAGATGCTTCGAAGTTTGCCGAAGTAACAGAAAAAATTTCAAAAATGCCCGCTGGAGAAAATCTTTTAGTTGTATGGTTGGATTTTGAAGAAGGTGTAGACTCTTACAAAGCTGAATCAGCAAAACCAAAACCAAAATTCGTTTCGGCAGCATCTGTAAATCAAGTATTAAATACAACAGATGTTATGATTAGCGGAAACTTTACAGTTCAAGAAACAAAGGATTTTGCCAGTGTGTTAAATGCAGGTGCATTACCTGTAAAATTAACTGAAATTTATTCAACATCTGTTGGAGCCCAATTTGGTGATCAAGCATTAAAAAGTACAGTATTTGCAAGTATCATAGGGGTACTTTTAATATTTGTATTTATGCTATTTTATTATCGACTTCCAGGTTTTATTTCGATTATTACTCTTTCAGTATTTACTTATTTAGTGTTAGTCGTATTTAATGCAATTAATGCTGTCCTAACATTACCAGGTATCGCTGCCCTTGTACTAGGTATCGGTATGGCAGTCGATGCAAATATTTTAACTGCGGAACGTATTCGAGAAGAATTGCGAGTGGGCAAATCTATTAAAGATGCTTACAACCTCGGCTCAAAACAATCGTTGTCTGCAATTATTGATGCACAATTAACAACATTACTTGCTGCAGCTGTATTATTCTATTTTGGTACAAGCTCTGTAAAAGGTTTTGCCACAACGCTTATCATTACAATTTTGCTAAGCTTTGTGACAGCTGTTTGGTTGTCGCGTGTATTAGGTGGTCTGCTTGTAAAGAGCGGATACTTTAATAGTCCATTCTTATACGGTGTTAAAAAATCGAAAATCCATGATTCTTCAGAAGAGTTGGAAACATTGGATTTATCAACGAATTTTGACCGTCTTGATTTCGTGCATAACCGTAAAAAGTTTTATACGTTGTCTGTTGCTATTATGATTGTTGGTATTATAATCATAAGCATCTTTAAATTGAACTTAGGTATTGACTTCTCAAGTGGTACACGTGTCGAAATCCTTACAGAAGAACAAACATCTCAAGAGGAAATGAATGATTATTTAGAAGGTATAGGATTCCCTTCAGATAAAATTGTTATTTCTGGCGAGGAGCAAAATACAGCAGTCATCACGTACAAGGATGACTTGAATCAACAAGAAATATTAGATTTAAAAGCTGCTGTTAAGAAGGATTATGGTGAAGAGCCAAGTGTTAGTACTGTCTCTCCAACAGTTGGCCGAGAATTGGTGAAAAATGCCATTTATGCTCTAGCATTAGCAGCGCTAGGAATTATTATTTATGTTGCCTTCCGCTTTGAATGGCGCATGGGTGTTGGTGCGATTGCATCGTTACTGCACGACGTATTCTTCATGGTAGCTATTTTCAGCTTCTTGCGATTAGAAGTAGATATTACGTTTATCGCTGCTATTTTAACAATTGTCGGTTATTCAATTAATGATACGATTGTTACATTTGACCGTATCCGTGAAAATATTGATCGGAAAGAAAAAGTTACAACAAAAGAAGAACTTGCAGAAATTGTTAATAAATCGCTTCGTCAAACAATGGCACGTTCTGTTAATACAGTATTAACTGTAATTATTGTTGTTGTGGCACTGTTAATCTTTGGTGCCCCAGCAATCCGCAACTTCTCAATAGCATTGCTTATCGGGTTAGTAACTGGTATGTATTCATCTATTTGTATTGCGGCACAAATTTGGTATACATTAAAATGCCGTGAAATGGATAAAAAAGGCACTGTTGTTGAGAAAAAAGAGAAAAAACAATGGGGTTCTGACGAGCCAGTTGTTTAATAAAACTAATAATAAGAGCTGTTTATTAATCCAGTTCAATATATGATTCACTTACAACTTGCAAAAAAATCTGCTCATTCTAATTTTTAGACATGAGCAGATTTTTCTTTATTTAGGCTAGCTTTTTATTGATTGGGTGGAAAGTGGATTATACATTTGCTCCTGCGTTACTCTTCGCAAATACATTTAAAGATGAAGTCAATTCAAAAAGGCAACCTTTTCTTTAGGAAAGTTTACCAATCTATTTCATGATTAGTAGTCTATGAAGAATTCCGGTATAATAAAAGAGTTAAGGAAGTGAAAAAAATGATTGAATCAAAAAAGAAATGGATTGTTCAGCAACCAAATGAAAATGATATTGCTCGATTACAAAACGACTTACATATATCATCACTTGCTGCCAAAATATTAGTTGCAAGGGGTTTTACATCGTCTGAAGATGCAAAGTCTATTTTACATACAAATGAAAAAAACTTACATGATCCGTTTTTGTTGCACGGGATGAAAGAGGCAGTGGAAAGAATTGAGGTCGCTTTAGAAAATGGAGAGAAGATTCTAGTATACGGCGACTATGACGCGGATGGCATTACAAGTACGACGGTCATGTTGAATGTCTTATTAGACTTAGGAGCTAATGTCGATTTTTGTATTCCAAATCGCTTCACACATGGCTATGGTCCTCATGAGAAATTATTTCGGAAGGCATATGAAGATGGTGTTCAATTAATTATTACTGTCGATAATGGGATTAGCGGAATTGAACCAATTCGTATTGCAAAAGAGCTAGGTATGGATGTCATCGTAACAGATCATCATGAAGCAGGTGAAGAATTGCCTCCTGCAGATGTTATTGTTCATCCTCGAGTGCCAGAAGGACATTACCCTTTTGGTGAATTGGCAGGTGTAGGGGTTGCCCTTAAATTAGCACATGCATTATATGGTGAAGTACCAGAGCATTTATTTGAATATGCAGCAGTTGGTACAGTTGCAGACCTTGTACCACTTGTTGGGGAAAATCGGTACATTGTACAACAAGGGATTTTACAATTGCGATCATCCTATAACCCTTGGATTCGTGCTTTATGTGAGATTTCGGGTATAAAACAGCATGAAATTGATGAAGATGCCATAGGGTTTTATTTTGCTCCGCGATTAAACGCCATTGGTAGATTAGGAGATGCAGATCCTGGGGTACACTTTTTAATGAGTGAAAATGATAGTGATGCAATACAGGGTGCACAACAATTAAATAAAAAAAATAGTGAACGTAAGGAAATCGTCAATACAATTACAGAACAAGCGATTGATATGATTGAAAACGATCCAGTAATTTCAAATTCTCTAGTCATTGTAGTTGCCAAAGAGGGATGGAATCCAGGAGTTATTGGAATAGTTGCGTCCCGTTTAGTAGAAAAGTATTATCGACCGACAATTGTATTATCATTAGACCCAAATTTAGGGACAGCAAAAGGCTCTGGACGGAGTATTGAAGGATTCCACTTATATAATGAGCTTGCTAAAAATAGAGATATACTTCCACACTTTGGAGGACATCCGATGGCAGCGGGAATGACCTTTGGTATGGAATATGTGGATGAACTGCGTCAACGTCTTCATGAGCAGGCAGAGCAATGTTTAACAGATGACTTATTAGAACCAAAGCTGTTAGTAGATGTGCCATTAGAGATTAGCGAGATTTCAGTAGAATCAATTGAAGAAATCAAAAAGCTTGCCCCTTTTGGTACAGGCTTTGCTAAACCTGTTTATGCATTACAAAACGTTAAAGTTCGCTCGATGCGAAAAATTGGCGCAGCTGATAATCATATAAAATTGGAGCTTGAGGATTCTCATGGTACTATCGATGCGATTGGCTTTAATAAGGGCTATTTGCATGATGAGATTACTTATGGAGTACAATTATCGTTTGTAGGTGATTTACAAATAAATGAATGGCAAGGAAATAAAAAGCCTCAAATAATGATATCGGATGTTCAAACGGATGAATGGCAGCTATATGATTATAGAGGGAAAAAACCTGTTCAAAGGTGGATTAATACATTACCGTTAACACAGTGTGCATTATTAGCATTCCAACAAAATACAGTGGAATATTTTAAAGCAATCATAAATGAACCAATCTATTTAGTAGGTGAGCAAGGGACAGACTATTCGTCTCCTTATATCGTGCTGTTAGATTTGCCTCAAAATGTTGAAATGCTAGAAATGGTAATTAAGCAATATGAGCCGAAAAGAATTTATGCAGTATTCTTTACGCAGGATTCGCAATTTTTCAATGGCATGCCTACTCGAGAACATTTTGCATGGTATTATACATTTCTAAAGAAACGGCCGGCATTTCATTTACAAAACCATATGCAACAACTATCACAGCACATAGGATTAAATATTGAAGTAATTAAATTTATGACAAACGTGTTTTTTGAACTAGGATTTGTTAAAATAGAAAATGGTCTGACAACTATAAATAGTGATGCACCAAAACGTGCACTCACTGATGCATCAATCTATAAAAAGCGTGTAGAACAATTAGAAATCGAGCAGAAGCTCTTGTATGCACCTTACTTAGAATTGAAACAATGGTTTAATGAACGAATGAAGGAATATCAGTATTCCTAAGGAGGATAAATTGATAATGGATTTAAAGCAATATGTAACAACGGTTGAAAACTGGCCTAAAGAAGGAATTAGCTTCAAAGATATTACGACTATTATGGATAACGGTCCAGCTTTCAAATATGCAGCAGATGAAATCGTAAAATTCGCAAAAGAAGTAGGAGCAGAGATTATTGTTGGTCCTGAAGCGCGCGGATTTATTATTGGTTGTCCAGTCGCATATGCTCTTGAAGTAGGATTTGCCCCAGTACGTAAAGAAGGGAAATTACCTCGTGAGGTAGTTCGTGTTGAATACGGCTTAGAGTATGGTAAAGACGTATTAACAATGCACAAAGACGCAATTAAACCTGGTCAAAAGGCATTAATCGTTGATGATTTATTAGCAACTGGTGGAACTGTGGATGCAACAATCCAGTTAATCGAAAAATTAGGCGGCGTTGTAGCTGGCTGCGCATTTATCATTGAATTAAAAGAGTTAAATGGCCGCGGTAAAATTGGCGAGTACCCTGTAAAAACATTAATCGAATACTAACAAATATCTACCTCTTTCAAAGCTATTAGTTTTGAAAGAGGTTTATTATATTTAATGAATATCTAGCGAGGTTGTGATTACGTATAGATCATTCGTTTTCTGTAAGGATTAGTTAGTAAACTTCTAAAACACTTCAAAAATTGAAATTCCATTAAAACCCAATATTTTCTTTCATCTCCTCTCTTTTAAGTACAATTAAAGGGGGGGATGCCTTTGGTTGTAATTGAACGATTAATGCCATCAAAGATAGCCATATTGGGAAGCATTAAGTCGTAGAGCACAAATGATATGATATCAGGTCTTCTAAAACGTGCTGAAATAGGCTATAAAGGCGAATTAAGAGTTGACGCCTACTGGCATGAAATTGATTTGCCAGAAAATACGTTTTTTTTTCATAATTACGAAACTTTAGGCCATCAAATTGATACATTACTTGCCTGTGAATATTTCATCCTTATCATTGAAATAAAAATGTTTCAGGTTTTATTTGGTATGAAGAAGACAAGCATCAGTTTATACGTAAGAAAAAAACTGGAGAAATTGAAAGCTTCCAAAGTCCGATTGAGCAAGTAAAACGCCATGCTGAATTTATTGAAGGAGTGGTTGGGAGATTAGGATTATCTGTTCCTGTTCACAAAGGAGTTGTCATCGCAGAACCAACAACAGTTATTGGTAAAATACCTGGAGAAATTCCTATTTTCCATGCAATTGGTTTGCGAACAGAAGTGAAGAAGTTATTATTAAAATATAAGAAACCTTTAATTGCAGATGTTCACTTTGAATTATTAAAGCAAAACTTCTTAAATTGTATTATCCGGGTGTCTATAAGCCTCGTTTTGAAATTCCATCTATTCGAAAAGGTGCAATTTGTACTTGTGGCAGAACAATGCAATACAAACGGGGCAAATTTATCTGTTCTTGTGGAGTTGAATGAAAGGAAGCATTATTACAAGTGTTGCATGATTATCGTTTACTACTAAATGAGTGGATTACAAATAGAGAATTTCGAGATTTCTTTTTAATTGAGAGTGAAGATACAGTCAATAAAATATTAAAAAGGCTAGATTTTCATTATGAGGGTAAGAACAAAAATAGGCGCTATTTAATTCGGAAAGACATTTGGCGGATAAATTGATAAAATTGGCGGATAAACCCGAAAATTTGGCGGATATGAGAACAAAAAGGACAACACTCAACATGTAAATTACATATAATGTTCGAAAATTGTTCGAAATTGTCGGTTTTCATGAAGGATTTAAGGCCTTATCTTTACTTTTTATACACATTTTTTATACAATTAAGTTTATATATCTAATCTGAAAATTTTTTAGCAAGGTGGACAACTAATGGCGAAAGAGCAAATATTGACGCCCGAAGATGTATTCGCGAAAGTCAAAGTATATATGAATGAGGAACATGTTGCTTTTGTAAAGAAAGCATACGAAGTTGCAAATGAAGCACATAAAGAACAGCTTCGCAGCTCAGGTGAACCGTATATTATCCATCCTATACAAGTTGCAGGCATTTTAGCTGAACTTCAAATGGATCCGGAAACGGTAGCTGCTGGTTTTCTTCACGATGTTGTAGAAGATACAACAGTTACAAGGGACGATTTAGTTAGAGAGTTTAATGAAGAAGTAGCCATGCTTGTAGACGGCGTTACAAAATTAGGTAAAATTAAATATTTATCTAAAGAGGAGCAACAAGCTGAAAATCATCGAAAAATGTTTGTTGCAATGGCTCAAGACATCCGTGTTATTTTAATTAAACTTGCTGACCGTCTTCATAATATGCGAACATTGAAGCACTTATCTGCTGAGAAACAACGACGCATTTCAAATGAAACATTAGAAATTTTTGCACCACTTGCTCACCGCCTAGGAATTTCGAAAGTAAAATGGGAGCTTGAAGATACAGCATTACGGTATTTAAATCCTCAACAATATTATCGAATTGTCAGCTTGATGAAAAGAAAACGAGTTGAACGAGAAGCCTATTTAGAAAACGTAATGAACGAAATAAAGTCACAGCTTCATGATGTCGAAATTGATGCTGAAATATATGGTCGCCCAAAACATATTTATAGCATCTACCGAAAAATGGTTTTACAAAATAAACAATTCAATGAAATTTATGATTTGCTGGCAGTACGTATATTAGTAGATAGCATAAAAGATTGCTATGCCGTTTTAGGAATTGTACACACATTATGGAAACCGATGCCAGGTCGTTTTAAAGATTATATAGCGATGCCAAAGCAAAATCTATATCAATCATTGCATACAACTGTCATTGGACCTTATGGCGACCCATTAGAAGTGCAAATTCGTACGAAGGAAATGCATCAAATCGCAGAATACGGGATTGCTGCACACTGGGCGTATAAGGAAGGGAAAACCGTTAATAACGAGAAGGAGAGCATCGACCAAAAATTAACTTGGTTCCGAGAAATTTTAGAGTTCCAAAACGAATCGTCCAATGCGGAAGAATTTATGGAATCTTTAAAATTCGATTTATTCTCAGATATGGTATATGTGTTTACGCCAAAAGGGGATGTAATCGAGCTTCCTTCAGGCTCGGTGCCAATCGACTTTGCATATCGTGTCCATTCAGAGGTAGGGAATCGGACAATCGGAGCTAAAGTAAACGGGAAAATGGTTCCTCTAGATACTCTTTTAAAAACAGGGGATATTATTGAAATCTTAACGTCTAAACAATCGTTTGGACCTAGCAGAGATTGGCTGAAAATTGCTCAAAGCTCTCAAGCAAAACATAAAATTAAACAATTCTTTAAGAAACATTTGCGTGAGGAAAATGTTGTAAAAGGCAAAGAGCTCATTGAAAAAGAGATCAAGTCTCAAGATTTTGATAGTAAAGAAGTTCTTTCTCCGGCCAATATGAAGCGTGTACTAGATAAATTAAATTACACGAATGAAGAGGATTTATTTGCCGCAGTTGGTGTCGGTGGTATAACAGCTCAACAAATTGTTAATCGTTTAGCAGAAAAGAAAAGAAGAGAACGCGAGCAGGAAGAAGCGCTTGAAAAAATTGTAAAGGAAATGCAAAACCCTTCAACAAAAAAACGTAAAACAGAATCAGGGGTTATTGTTAAAGGGATTGATAATTTACTTATTCGATTATCACGTTGCTGTACACCTGTTCCCGGCGATGAAATTGTTGGATTTATTACGAAAGGACGCGGAGTTTCAGTCCATCGTGGAGACTGTCCGAATATTCAAGATGGGCAGCATGCTGACCGTTTAATAGAAGTAGAATGGGAGCATGGCGAGACGCAGGTTAGAAAAGAATATCCGGTTGATATAGAAGTATCTGCATTTGATCGCCCAGGAATCTTAAATGATGTTATGCATGCTGTTACTGAGGCTAAAACAAATATTTTAGCAGTGACAGGTCGTGCAGATCACGATAAAATTGCAACCATTCACTTAACAATCTCGATTTCGAACATTTCTGGATTGCATAAAGTAGTGGAACGTATTAAACAATTACCTGATATCTATTCCGTTCAACGAGTAATAAATTAATCAAAATAGAGGTAAAAGATGAGAGTAGTTATACAACGAAGTAAACAAGCATCTGTTACTGTCGATGGCGAAGTAACAGGTGCAATTGATAAAGGATATGTATTATTAGTAGGATTAACTCATAGCGACACTCTGGAAGATGTACAATATGCAGCGAAAAAAGTTGCAGAGCTAAGATTATGGGAAGATGAGACTGGTAAAATGAATCATTCTATCATTGACCATGGTGGAGATATTTTATCAGTTTCACAATTTACTTTATATGCAGAAACAAAAAAGGGTAGAAGGCCAAGTTTTATAGATGCAGCACGTCCTGAACAGGCTCGCCCGTTATGGGAAGCATTTAATGAAGAGCTAAAGAAATATGGTTTAAAAGTTGAGACGGGTATTTTTGGAGCAATGATGGATGTTTCTCTAATTAATGATGGGCCAGTTACGGTAATTGTCGAATCTAAAACTAAAGAGTAGTAGCAAACAATTCTTTACTCCCATACTATAAAACCAGTATATAGAAAAAGGAGTGGAAGATTGGCTCGTTTAGATAAAGTAATTAGTCCTTATTTTAACGAAACAGCAAAAAATTTAATAGGACAGAAAATAACTGTTCAAACATCTGATAAAATTGTACAGCAGGGAATTCTAAGGCATGTTTTGCCTCAATACATTGTGCTAGAAATTGGTCAAGTTCCATTCTTTATTCATACAGAACAAATTATCTGGCTTTCATTGGATGGACCGAATAATTTTTGATTTAAAGCAATTAAAAGAGCTGGTATTTTTGAAAAATGATTAAACGAAAGGAGTTGCTCCTAAAAATGGAGCAACTCCTTATTAATTTTCAAGTTGTGCATCAAAATAATTTAGTATACCTTGATAAATTCCTAGTGTAGCTTGTTCTCTATAGTAATCTGTTGTAACTATACGTTCTTCATTAGGATTGCTTAAATAACCTAATTCTATTAAGATAGCTTTTTGTTTATTTTCTCGTAATACTAAATAGTTTCCAGGCTGTACACCACGGTCCCGCAATGTTACTTTTTCTGCTAGTCCATCATGTACATATTCCGCAAGCTGGCTTTGATAATTATTAGTATAGTATGTTGTAAATCCGGAAATGGAGCTATCTTCGGTTGCATCGTAATGGATGCTTATATAAGCATCCGCAGCGTACTGGTGTGAAATAGAAACACGTTTACGTAAGTCAACGTAAACATCAGATTCTCTCGTTAAAATTACCTCTGCACCAGCAGAACGTAATTTTGATTTAAGTAACTCAGCGGTTTTTAAGTTAATATCCTTTTCTTCGGTTCCACGGACACCCGTTGTCCCCATATCATTTCCGCCATGTCCAGGATCAAGAACAATTGTTACCCCTTTTAAAGTACCTTTTTTACGCTCTTCTTGCTTTTTTTCTTGTCCCTGAGTGTTTTGATCATTTGTCGAAACAACCCAATTTGCAACAAATGCGGAAGTATTTTCATCTATTTTAACTTCATACCAATCGTCCTTAGAAGAAATAATACTAAACTTTTCTCCAGCATTCGCATGCACTACAATATTTGAAGAAGTTGAAGGCTCCTCTCGAAGGTTTGTCCCATTATAAATAATTGTTACTACATTAGAAGAATCACCCTCGGGATTTGCTTCATTGTTTGAAGATGTATGCTGATCAGGGTTTACAGTAAATGTTCCATAAAAGCTATAAACCCAACCTTTTACTTCGTCATTTTGAATTTTCACCCAATTATTATTGCGTTCTAGTACTTCGAATTGGTCACCCTTATTGACAACACCTAATTTTTTTGAAGATAAATCCGCTTTTTTACGAACATATAATGCATCAACAACAACTGTGAATGTGTTTGGATCTATTTCAATACTCGAATTCGAAGAAGACTCTCCTTCTTCTGTATCTGACTCACTAGATTCTGTTAAATTACTATTTACGTTGCCAACATTGTCATTGACTGATACATAATCACTAGAAATCCATCCGGTCGTTCCATTGTAATTAATTTGCAGCCAACCATTTTGCTCTTTTAAAACTTCTGCTTCATCTCCAGTATTTAATTGATTTAAAATAGCAGAATTCACAGACGGTTCTGAACGTAAGTTAAGATGATCTACTTGTGAGATTGCAGTTTTGTTAATGGAAGGCTCACTTTCTGTCTTTTTTGTTGAAGTTAGCCATGAGGCAACCCATCCTTCCTCATCTCCAACTTGAACATGATACCAATCATCTTGTTTCTCAATAAAAGTAAGCTCTTGATTTTGTTTTAAAGTCTTAATAATTGGAAAAGATAATCCAGGCCCTTCTCTTAAATATAATTTTTCAGCAGATACGATTAAATCTGATTGCTTGTCATCGAAAGCAAATGCATTATTCGGTTCATATGTAGAAGCGAAAATCAATGAATAGAATAATATAATAGTAAGAATTAAATGGAACCTTTTTCGGTACATCATTTGCCTCCTTTGTTGTTTTATCTGGTATTAATAGGTAGTAATGTATCACTGTTCATCCCCGTGCTGCTAAAAATCTTACTGATTGAAGTTTCACTTTATCAAATAATTGAATTAACAAAATCTCTCTTTTATTGTAAAATCAATTAAGGGTTAAAATCTACTCTTTTTTGAAAATGGTTGACAACTTTAAGTCACACACTTAAGATAAGATATATTGTGAATATACAGTACAATACCAATGATCAAGAAAGTAGCAATTACCACTGCTGAAAAGAGAAGGAAAGACTTGGCTGAAATCTATCCTACAGTAAGTAGCTGTGAACAACACTTGTGAGGTTTTTTTTCGAAAGCACATTTGTTAGTAGGGAAAAACGGAAACGGCCGTTATCCGTATACGAGAGGGTGTACTATATGTACATCAACTAGGGTGGAACCGCGGAAGAAATTATAGCTTTCGTCCCTTGCATAGTTGCATGGGATGAAAGCTTTTTTTAATGGCGAAGTTCTAATCCTATTTGAATCACTCCGTACAATCTAGAATAACTATGAAACGGCTAAGAAATCTATCTAGAAAAAATGTTGAAAGGTAGAAAGGAGAATAAAGAGATGGCTTTTAAAGTACCTAGAGGAACGCAAGATATTTTGCCGGAGCAAACTTCTAAGTGGCAAAAGGTTGAATCAATACTTCGTGATTTGAGCCGTGTCTATCGCTATAAAGAAATTCGCACTCCTATTTTTGAACAAACAGAATTGTTTCAACGTGGAGTAGGAGATACAACAGACATTGTTCAAAAAGAAATGTATACTTTCGATGATCGTGGAGGCCGTTCTTTAACACTTCGACCAGAAGGAACTGCAGCTGCTGTCCGTGCATATGTTGAACATAAAATGTTCGGAAATCCCGATCAACCAGTAAAACTATCATATATTGGACCAATGTTTCGTTATGAACGTCAGCAAGCTGGCCGTTATCGTCAATTCGTACAATATGGTGTAGAAGCGATTGGAAGTGCAGATCCTGCAATTGATGCAGAAGTCATTTCATTGGCAATGGATATTTATCAAACAGTCGGATTAAAGGATTTAAAATTGGTAATTAACTCTTTAGGTGATAAAGAAACTAGAGCTGCTCACAGAACAGCATTAATCAATCATTTTGAACCAAGTATCGGTGAATTTTGTACGGATTGTCAACATCGTTTAGCAAAGAATCCGCTGCGTATTTTAGACTGTAAAAAAGACCATGATCATCCGCTAATGAAAACAGCACCTGCTTTAACAGACTATTTAACAGAATCCTCAGCCCAATACTTCGGCCAAGTAAAAAAATATTTAGAAGTATTAGGCATTCCATATGAAGTAGACCCAAATCTAGTTCGTGGACTTGATTATTATAATCATACTGCATTTGAGATAATGAGTACTGCTGACGGTTTTGGCGCTATTACAACTCTTTGCGGTGGTGGACGCTACAACGGTTTAGTTGAGGATATTGGTGGACCAGAAGTACCAGGTATTGGCTTTGCAATGTCAATTGAACGTTTACTTTTAGCGCTTGAAGCTGAAGGAATTGAGCTTGATGTAAAAGATAGCTTAGATATTTATGTTGTAGCAATTGGCGATGAAGCAAAATTAAAATCAGCAGAATTAATTAGTTCATTCCGTGCAAAGGGAATTTCTGCTGACATGGATTATGTGGATCGCAAAATGAAAGCACAAATGAAATCTGCCGATCGATTAGGTGCCAAATTTGTCATCGTTATTGGTGAATCAGAGCTTGAAGAAAGCGCAGTAAATGTTAAAGAAATGGAATCTGGTAATCAAGAAAAAGTCCCATTCCATGTTTTAGTAAATTACTTACTTGAAAACAAATAATTCACTTTGTAATAAATGGAGGAAATAATAATGGCTCAAAGAACGCATGCATGCGGTGAATTAAATGAACAACAGCAAGGACAAAAAGTTGTACTTAAAGGCTGGGTGCAAAGACGCCGTGATTTAGGCGGATTAATTTTCGTTGATGTTCGTGATCGAACTGGCATTGTGCAAGTTGTATTTGGTGATGAAGCCAAAGAAGCTTTAGCAATCGCCGATAAAATTCGTAACGAATATGTAATTGAAGTGGAAGGTACAGTCGTACTTCGTGATGAGAGTCAAGTAAATCCAAATTTAAAAACAGGTAAAATTGAAGTAGTTGCATCTTCAATAACAATTATTAACGAATCGAAGAACCCTCCGTTTGCAATTGATGATAAAGTAGAAATTGGGGAAGATATTCGCTTAAAATATCGCTACTTAGACTTGCGTCGACCAGTTATGTACAATACGTTTAAATTACGTTCAGATATTACGCGTTCAATTCGTAATTTCTTACAAAATGAAGGCTTCTTAGAAGTGGAAACGCCAATTTTAACAAAATCAACTCCAGAGGGTGCTCGCGACTATTTAGTACCGTCCCGTGTACATGAAGGTGAGTTTTATGCATTACCGCAATCACCACAATTATTTAAGCAATTATTAATGGTATCTGGTTTTGAAAAATACTTCCAAATCGCTCGTTGCTTCCGTGATGAAGATTTACGTGCAGATCGTCAGCCTGAATTTACGCAAGTCGATATCGAAACTTCATTTATGTCAATGGATGAAATTATTGAAATGAATGAGCGTTTAATTCAAACAGTAATGAAAGAAGCAAAAGGTGTAGATGTTCAACTTCCATTCCAGCGCATGACATATAAAGAAGCAATGGATCGTTTCGGTTCTGATAAACCGGATGTTCGATTTGGTTTAGAACTCGTACAGCTTTCTGAAATTGTAAAAGATTCTTCATTCAAAGTCTTTGCATCAACTGTCGAGTCAGGTGGAGAAGTAAAAGCAATCAACGTTAAAGGTTCAGCGGACAAATATTCACGCAAAGATATTGATGCATTAACTGAATTTGTAGCTATTTATGGGGCGAAAGGATTAGCTTGGTTAAAAGTTACAGAAGAAGGATTGAATGGACCAATTGCAAAATTCTTTGAAGGTGAAATTGCTGAAAACTTAATTAAAGCTACTAATGCTGAAGCTGGAGACCTATTATTGTTCGTTGCCGACAAATCTTCAGTTGTAGCAGCTTCATTAGGTGCTCTACGTAATAAACTAGGTAAAGAATTAGGTTTAATTGACGAATCTCAATATGCATTCCTATGGATTACAGATTGGCCATTGCTTGAGTATGATGAAGAAGCCGGCCGCTATACAGCTGCTCACCACCCATTCACACGTCCTTTTGATGAGGATATTGAAAAAATGGATACAAATCCAGCAGAAGTTCGAGCACAAGCTTATGACATCGTATTAAACGGCTATGAATTAGGTGGAGGATCTCTTCGTATTTTTGAACGCGACTTACAGGAAAAAATGTTCCAGCTTTTAGGTTTTACACAAGAAGAAGCTCAAGAACAATTTGGTTTCTTACTAGAAGCATTCGAATATGGTGTGCCGCCACATGGAGGTTTAGCTTTCGGTCTAGACCGCTTCGTAATGCTTCTCGCAGGACGTACAAATTTACGTGATACAATCGCATTCCCGAAAACAGCTACTGCAAGCTGTTTATTAACATCAGCCCCAAGCGAAGTTTCAAATGCACAATTAGAAGAACTTAGCTTAGCTGTAAAGAAGAAAAAAGAAGACTAATTTTTAAGAGCCTGTCCCAGAAGTATGTATAACAAACTTCTGGGACAGTTTTCTTTATATGAAAATAATTTTAGATCTAATCTAGTGAGAATTAGATGAGTTTATCTATCTACTCAAATTAGTTCGATTTATATAAAGTAATATGAAAAATCTAGGAATAAAGATTTAAATCAGTCTATTTTTGAAAAAAATTTGATATTTTCTTTATTTTAGATTGAAAATTCAGATAATTAATGTTAATATAAATTTAACACGAATCCTGAAATGTTTGAAAAGCTTTTAACTGTTTTGACCGAACAATAAATCGTAGGGAACCCATATTTTGTCTTGGCAAACAAGCCCTGCAACTGGACGAGGGAAGTTTAAAGAGACGAAGCGGGTACCCACCTGCAAGGGAAGCGGGTTCAAAACGATGTTGTCAGCATGCGGCATATTTGGGATTCGTCCTGCCTAAACTCTTCTACTTTTTGTGGAAGAGTTTTTATTTTGCATTATATTTAACTTGATAGTAATAGTTAGCTTTTGGAAATTAGCAATATCTTTTCCGATTTATGTATATTTCCATTATTTCGATACAAATTTACAGTATAGAATGCTATATGTTATAATTCCGGGTAGTAAAATATAGATTGAGAGGCATAAAATATGTTACATCAGTTTTCTAGAAACGAACTCGCTATCGGAAAAGAAGGACTTGAAAAATTAAAAAATAAAACCGTAGCAATTTTAGGAGTCGGTGGAGTTGGATCGTTTGCTGCGGAGGCATGTGCGCGCAGTGGCGTTGGACGCATTATTTTAGTTGATAAAGATAATGTTGATATTACAAATGTAAATCGACAATTAGTAGCTTATCTTTCTACAGTTGGAAAATCAAAATCAGCTGTTATGAAGGAACGCATAGCAGATATAAATCCAGAATGTGAAGTAATTGATATGCACATGTTCTATACAGAAGAAACTTATGAGAAGTTCTTCGATCAAGGAATTGATTATGTTATTGATGCATCTGATACAGTTATGTACAAAATCCATCTTATGAAGGAATGTTTGAAAAGAGGTATCCCAATTATTTCAAGCATGGGAGCAGCAAATAAAATGGATCCTACAAGATTTCAAATTGCAGATATTTCAAAAACACATACAGATCCACTCGCAAAGGTGATTCGAACAAAGCTGCGAAAAGAAGGCATAAAAAAAGGTGTAACGGTTGTTTTCTCAGATGAATCTCCAATCGTAGTTCGCCCTGATGTTGTGGAGGAAGTAGGAAATCCAAATGCTCAAATTCGAAAGGCTAAAATGCCGCCATCATCAAACGCATTCTGTCCATCGGTAGCTGGCTTAATAGCAGCAAGCTGGGTAATCAATCAAATTTTAAAAGACATCCACATTACAAGAGTACAGCAATAAATATTATAAGGCTGTTCAGGCACAATGTTCTGAACAGCTTTTTTCTTTTTATTGGCTTTAAAATAGTTGATTTAACAAGCTCATGTCAAAATGCCGCCTCGTTATAGGGGGCTTCCTGCTCTATGTTAGGTACATCCATTTGTATAAGTCATGTACAAATAGATGTTTTCACGTAAAAAACCATTTGAGTAATAATTTGTATGAAATATTAAAATTATTTTCATAAAATAATATATTTCGACATAATTTAATTGATAAGATTTGAAGAATAAAAGTAGGATTATTCTAAAAAACGACTTTTTTTCGAGGATATATCGCACTTTTTTCTTCACTTTTTATTTTCAGGATTATCATTTGGATATTATTGTTATAGTATTCTTACATAAAGAATAAGGGGAGCAAGGGGGAGATTTAAAATGTCAGCAAAAATTTCAGTCACAAGTAAAGCATTAAATCTACTGCAGTTAAAAGAAACTATGGATGAAATTGTATTTAACCATATTGATTCAGCACAGAAATGGGAAAAAGCTTATAATGAGCTTAATGAATTAATAAATAGTACAGTTCACTTTTTTAATAGTCATGTTACAAAAGAGGGAGTACCTAGACAAAGTACGTATTGGGTGCTGTTTATGGATATTGCCTCAAGATTAATTTATTTCCATACGGTTGCATACCATCATTTAAAAAAGGAACAAAATGAGGAAGTAACAAAAGATATTTTACAGTTGTACACGCTTGCTGCTAACTGTATACCAGATGTTCGGAAATTGGCTAGTGCCGAATTTTTGATGGAAGTTGCTCAAAGCTATGAAGAGCTTGAATATTATAAGGGTAAACAAGGTGAATTTGAACGAGTAATCCTAGAACAAAACAATCGAGCAACTGATTGTATTAACGCTTTTAGTAAATTTGCTAAAATTTATAAAAAATAATGTTAGAAATACGGAAAGATTGTGAAATCGATTTTTTTCATTTTTAGCTTAAGTTACTAGTCTTGCAGGATATTTGCAAAAGATACTTCTAAATTTAAATAATCCTAAAGAAGGAGTTGGCCACGTAATTATGTGGGCAACTCCTTCTTTTTACTGATTGTTCTTAAAAGATTTCAATTTCTCGTAGATTGCGGCCATACGCTTCTCTTCACCAGCAATGACGGGTTTATAAAATTCTGCATCGGCTATATTATCGGGTAAATATTGTTGATTTACCCAACCCCCAAATGTTCCTATTGGATGATCGTGTGGATATTGGTAGCCAACGTGTCCTAAAGCGATGCTGCCCGCATAGTGGCCATCGCGCAAGTGTAGTGGTATATCACCTGTTTTTCCTTCGTGGATTGCTGCAATGGCTGCATCAAGTGCAGAGTAAGCCGAATTTGACTTTGGAGAAAGGCACATTTCTACTACTGCATTCGCTAAAGGAATTCTTGCTTCCGGCAAACCTAATGTTTTGGCAGCTTCAGTCGCTGCATAAACGTGAGCACCAACAGCTGAATTAGCTAGACCTATATCTTCATATGCCATAACAAGCAGTCTCCTGCATACGGCTATTAAATCGCCATTTTCTAGTAAATGTGCTAAATAATATAGGGCCGCATTAGGATCACTGCCTCGAACTGATTTTTGGAGTGCAGATAATAAATTATAAAAATGTGAACCACCTTTATCTCCATAGACTCCAATTCGTTTCGATAAATGTTCAATAACGTGGTCCTCTACAATAGATTGACCCTCTTTTTCATCCGATGCAAAGTAAACAGACTCCAATAAAGTTAGAGCTTTTCTTGCATCACCATTTGCTGCCAGTGCAATTTTTTCAATCTGCTCTTTCGTAATGGCAATATCAAATTTTCCAAGTCCGCGTTCTTCATCCTTCAGTGCATTTGTTATTAATTGTGCAATATCCTCCTGCGAATGCCGCTTCAATTGAAGAATTTCTCCGCAGCGAGATCTTATTGCAGGATTGACATCATGAAATGGATTTTCAGTCGTTGCACCAATTAATACAATAGAGCCATTTTCAACATGAGGCAACAATGTATCCTGCTGTAATTTATTGAAACGATGGATTTCATCAAGAAATAAAATAACTTTCCCTGAAAGTCGTGCTTCTGAGACGATTTGTTCTACATCCTTTTTTCCTGCATGGGTAGCATTTAATGAAAAAAAGGGCAATTTTGAGCTTCCTGCAATTGCATATGCAATCGAAGTTTTCCCAATTCCTGGTTCACCATATAAGAGCATTGAAGGAACATGACCGTTATTTATCATTTTATAAAGTGCAGTATCTTTTCCGATAATATGCTGCTGTCCGACGACTTCATTTAAATTGCGAGGACGCATTCGGTAAGCTAAAGGTTCGTTTTTCATGTTTACTTCCTCCAAATATACTTATTACCTTAAACTTGCGTTAAAAGATTTAATATAGGCCTACGCATAATTAAAGGCCCAATAAGTGGAACTTTCATATTAATATATAAGGAATTATACAATTCTTTTTATGAAAGTTTCCCTTTATTATATTAATATTAGACCTTTTCCAAGAGGAATAAAAGGTGTTATGGTATACTTGAGCATATAAATGGACAACAAAAATAGAGGTGTTATAATGAAAATTTCTACAAAGGGTCGATACGGACTAACAATTATGATTGAATTAGCTAAGCATTATGGTGAAGGGCCAACACCACTTAGACAAATTGCTGCAGAGAAGGATTTATCTGAAGCATATCTAGAGCAACTAGTATCCCCACTTCGTATAGCTGGTTTAGTAAAAAGTGTACGAGGTGCATATGGTGGTTACTTATTAGCATTGCCACCTAGTAAAATTTCTGCTGCAGATGTAATCAAAGTATTGGAAGGCCCTATTCAGCCTGTTGAAGGGATAGAGAATGAAGAAGCCGCACAACAACAGTTATGGATACGCATTCGTGATGCAGTAAAAAATGTTCTTGATACAACTACAATTGAAGATTTAGCTAAATATAATGATGAAACAGAATTTGATGGCTATATGTTTTATATATAAAACAATGCATATTCATAAGGTATGAAAATCTCCTGGAATCATAAAAATTGAAGCAAAGTGATATCCAGTGCTAAACTAGATTTCATACCTGCAAAGAATGTTGCAATAGTAAAAGGAGTTTTTGATTTAGAATGGAAACAATTTATCTAGACCATGCCGCGACTTCACCAATGCATCCCCAAGTAATCGAAGTGATGACAAAGGCAATGAATGAAGTGTACGGTAATCCTTCGAGTATTCATACAGCAGGACGTGCAGCGCGAAAGGTTTTAGATGATGCTCGCACAGTGCTAGCAAAAGCAATTGGTGCAAAAGATACTGAAGTTATTATTACAAGTGGTGGTACCGAAGCTGATAATACCGCCATTTTTGGTATTGCGTATTCCCAAAAGTCAAAGGGGAAGCATATTATTACGACTCAAATTGAGCATCATGCAGTAATGAATGCATGTGAAAAGCTTGAAAAAGAAGGCTTTGATGTAACATATTTACCTGTTGACAATGATGGCCGTATTTCAATAAATCAATTTAAGTCTGCACTTCGTGACGATACAATTCTCGTAACAATTATGTATGGGAATAACGAAGTCGGTACAATTCAGCCAATTTCAGAAATTGGAGAGTTGTTAAAGGATCACCAAGCAATTTTCCATACGGATGCAGTACAAGCATTTGGCATTGAGAAACTTGATGTAGATCTTTTACATGTAGATCTTTTAAGTGTATCAAGTCATAAGTTAAATGGTCCAAAAGGTATAGGATTCTTATATCAAAGAACTGGTACCCCATTAACTGCAACATTTTTCGGCGGGTCTCAAGAAAAGAAAAGACGCGCTGGTACAGAAAACGTTCCAGCTGCAGTTGGTTTTGCAAAGGCTGTGGAAATTTCCCAACAAGAAATTCAATTGAAACAAGAGAAGTATCGACAGTTCCGTAGATTATTTTTACAAGTCTTAGACAATGAAAACATTGACTATAAAGTGAATGGCAATGAGAGCCATACACTCCAACATGTTTTAAATATTAGCTTTAAAGGAATGGATGTAGAATCCTTTTTAGTGAACTTAGATATGTCTGGTGTTTATGCATCTAGTGGTTCTGCTTGTACTGCTGGTTCCATTGATCCATCACATGTTTTAGTTGCAATGTTTGGACGTGATGCTGAAGAACTTCGCAATTCGATTCGTTTTAGCTTTGGTTTAGGTTTAACAGACGAATTGATTGTACAAGCGGCTGAGCGTACAGCGAAAATTGTTAAAAGACTTGCGAATTAAAAGAAAAAGGTGAAGACAATGGTAGAAACAAGAGACCCATCACAAATTCGTGTTGTCGTAGGAATGTCTGGTGGGGTCGATTCGTCTGTTGCGGCTTATCTATTAAAACAAAAGGGTTATGACGTAATCGGAATTTTTATGAAAAACTGGGATGACACAGATGAATTTGGTGTATGTACAGCAACAGAAGATTACGATGATGTGATTAAAGTATGTAATCAAATTGGCATCCCTTACTATGCAGTTAACTTCGAAAAACAATATTGGGAAAAAGTTTTTACTTATTTTCTTGAAGAATATAAGGCTGGCCGAACACCGAATCCTGATGTGATGTGCAATAAAGAAATTAAATTTAAAGCATTTCTTGAACATGCAATGAAATTAGGTGCGGATTATTTAGCAACTGGCCATTATGCTCGAGTGGAAGAACGTGATGGGGAAGTTGTGATGCTGCGCGGTGTAGATAACAATAAAGATCAAACGTATTTTTTAAATCAATTATCACAAGACCAATTAAAACATGTGATGTTCCCAATTGGCGATATTGCAAAACCAGAAGTACGCAAAATTGCTGAGGAAGCTGGACTTGCTACCGCAAAGAAAAAAGATTCAACAGGAATTTGCTTCATTGGGGAACGTAATTTCAAAGAATTTTTAAGTCAATATTTACCTGCTCAACCTGGCAAAATGGAAACATTTGATGGTAAAGTGATGGGGCAACACGATGGTTTAATGTATTACACGATTGGGCAACGCCATGGATTAGGAATCGGTGGAGAAGGCGACCCATGGTTTGTAATAGGTAAAGATTTAGAACGGAATGTTTTATACGTTGGTCAAGGCTTCCATCATGACGCATTATATTCGACTTCTTTAATGGCTGTCAAAATGAGCTTCACATCAAATACGCCAAAGCCTTCTAAATTTAGCTGCACGGCGAAATTCCGTTATCGTCAAGACGATACACCAGTAGTAGTAGAACTTTTAGAAGATGGCCGAGCTCATATTACTTTTGAAGAGCCTGTCCGTGCTATTACGCCTGGTCAAGCAGTTGTTTTATATGATGGAGAAGAATGTCTTGGCGGCGGAACAATTGATGAAGTATTCAAAAATAGTGAAAAATTAACGTACGTAGGTTAAGTGACCTAATTTTAGATTTTCCAATTATTTATAGATAAGAATATATAAAAATTTCTTTTCTGTATTAATGCTACTAAGGCTTATCGACAAAATATTGGCGATAAGCCTAGTTTTCTGATGAGGTGAAATAATGGACTATAATGAGATTGGAATAAAAGCATTTCAAGAAAAGCGCTATGAAGATGCAGCAAAAGCATTTACCGAAGCAATTGAAAACAATCCTAGTAATCCAATTGGTTATGTGAATTTTGGAAATTTATTGGCAGCAATGAATGATACTGAACGAGCTGAGCGCTTTTTCCAAAAGGCAATTACTCTAGACGAATCAGCAGCTACTGCTTATTATGGATTGGCAAATTTATATTATAATGCTGAACGGTACATAGAAGCAGCAAAATTATATCAAAAATCAATCGAACATGGAATTCAAGGTGCAGATGCTTACTATATGTTAGCAAAATCATTTGAACGGGATGAAAAGCATAAACTAGCTCTTCCTTATATGCAGAGAGCAGCTGAACTTGCACCTAATGATTTGCAAATACGATTATCCTATGGCATTTTGCTATGTTCGTTAGAAATGTTTGATCTTGCAAAAAGCGAGTTAGAGTATGTGCTAGAACAAGATTCAAAAAACGCAGATGCACATTATAATTTAGGGGTATTATATGCGGTTGCTACTGAAGATACAGAAAAGGCGATGAATCATTTAAAAGAAGCATATACACTAGAACCTAACTTTGATCAGGCAAAATATATTTATGATATGATTAGTCAACGCTTTAATTAAAACGGAAAGAGGCTGGGACAAAACCCGTCTCTGATGAAAAAGCCGGTGAAATTTTACGATAAGTAAAATTTCACCGGCTTTGATTATTTTAAATAAAAAATAAGGACCACTTCTGATAAAATTAAGTCACCACAACAAAATTATACAGAAAGAAGGATCCTTATGTTTAAAAATTATAACATGAATCAAATCGTTTTGCCTTTAGAATTAGAAGTAAAATTACAAAAAAATGATATTGCTTACCACGTGCATCATTTAGTGGAAAGTATTCCTCCAGAAGCATTTGAACCATTTCTCCGAAATGAGGGATGTCCTGCCTATCATCCACGCATGATGCTTAAAATTATCTTATGTGCCTACACACAATCTGTCTTCTCAGGACGCAAAATTGAAGCGTTATTAAAAGATAGTATTCGGATGATGTGGTTAGCTCAAGGGTATGAACCAAGCTACCGTACAATCAATCGTTTTCGTGTCCATCCAAAAGTAAAAGAATTGATTCGCCAATGTTTCGTCCAATTCCGGTGCCAATTGATTGAAGAAAAACTAATCCATCAAGAAGCCATTTTTATCGATGGTACAAAGATTGAAGCGAACGCAAATAAATTTACGTTTGTATGGAAGAAATCGATTGAGAAATATCATCAAAGTTTAATTGAAAAGTCCAACCAGCTATACAATGAATTACTTGAGAAAGAAATTATCCCTGAAATCGAACGTGAAAGCGATGAACAGTTATCATTAAAAGAACTCGCTCATTTGGTTCAACAAGTTGACGATATCGTAACCGAGTATGATAAGGAAATTGAGGCTTCATCAGATGTCCAAAAACGAAAAATTTTAAGAAGTGCACGCAAATATCCGAAACAAGTGCGTAATCAGTTGATTGATTTTGTCTTACGAAAGCAGAAATACCAACAAGACTTTGAAACTTTTGGCGCACGTAATAGCTATTCTAAAACAGATCGCGATGCGACATTTATGCGAATGAAAGATGATTATATGCAAAACGGGCAATTGAAAGCTGGTTATAATATACAAATCGCGACAGAGGGACAATACGCTTTAGCCTATAGTTTATTTTCAAATCCAACAGATACACGTACGTTAATTCCATTTCTAGATGAAATTGAGCAACATTATTTCGAACTACCGAAATACATTGTCGCAGATGCAGGGTATGGTAGTGAACAAAATTATCATGATATCCTTTCGAACAGAAAACGAGAAGCACTAATTACGTATAACATGTATTTGAAGGAACAAAAGAAAAAGTACAAACAGAACAAATTTAATCCCGACAACTGGGAATATGATGAAGAAACAGATACATATACATGCCCTAATCAGAAACGTCTTGAATTTCAATATGATTCTATCCGTAATGACCGTACAGGCTTCCAACGGAAGTTCAAAATCTACGAATGCGAAGACTGTTCTGGATGCCCATTCCGTTCATTGTGTACAAAAGCAAAAGAAGGCAACAATCGAAAATTAATAGTAAATGAAAAATGGGAACAACAAAAAGAATATGTAAGAATGAAGCTTTCAGAAGAGAAAACGAGTGCCATCTACCGAAAACGCAAAATCGATGTGGAGCCAGTTTTTGGATTCTTGAAGGCTAATTTGCGTTTCACTCGATTTTCTGTGCGAGGAAAATCGAAGGTTGAAAATGAAATGGGTCTTGCGTTAATGGCCGTGAATTTAAGAAAATTCACGGCCATTAACTAAGGGAACAGAAGAACTAATGTGAAAAAAGAGAGAAAGGTGAATTTGAGGGAACTCAAATTCACCTTTCTCTTTATTTGAAGCTAGTTATGTCCCAGCCCCTTTTTATTTGGAAAAAAGTCAGTTATGAAGCATGAAATTAACTTTTGGATAAATAATAAGTTACGCAACGAGAGTATTTTCTGCCTTTTTAAAATACTAAGTGAACTATGAAAACTTCGAATTATTTTTTATCTAAGTATTAGCGCTTTCGTTTGGTACTATAATACCTATATTTTAATTATGAAACATCCTGAATAATTGAAATAAAATTATGAGTTTTTAGAGTAGGTGTCTTAATGAATATTTTGTGGGGCCTTTTAGGCATTTTAGTCATTTTTGTTATTGCGTTTGCTTTATCGAGCAGTCGTAAATCAATCAATTGGAGAACTGTACTGGCAGGTTTAGCAATTCAATTGATATTTGCATTTATCGTTTTAAAATGGGAATTGGGCCGAAAAGTTTTATTAGGCATATCAAATGCAATTCAAGGTTTAATTAGCTATGCAAATGAAGGAATTTCATTTGTATTTGGTCCTTTAGCAGATTCAAATTTCACAGGTGGTATGGTCTTTGCCCTCAGCGTGTTAACTGTGATTATTTTCTTCTCTTCATTAATCTCAGTATTGTATTATCTTGGGATTATGCAGCTAGTTATTAAAATTCTAGGTGGGGGACTATCAAAAGTTTTGGGAACAAGTAAAGCAGAGTCCGTTAATGCTGCAGCGAATATATTTGTAGGGCAAACAGAAGCTCCTTTAGTTATTCGACCTTTTTTAAGTAAGATGACAAAATCTGAATTATTTGCTGTTATGACAGGTGGATTAGCATCTGTATCAGGTTCTGTATTAGTTGGTTATTCTTTGTTAGGAGTTCCATTAGAATATTTGATTGCTGCAAGTTTTATGGCAGCTCCAGCAGGGTTAATATTGGCTAAATTAATGCTTCCACAAACAGAGGAAGTCGATGATTCGAATTTTACATTAGAAAAAGATGCGGATTCAGTAAACGTAATAGATGCTGCTGCTCGCGGCGCCAGTGATGGGATGAAACTTGCTGTCAATGTCGGTGCGATGTTGCTTGCTTTTATTGCCCTAATTGCATTAATAAATGGAATTATCGGTGGAATTGGAGGCGTTTTTGGAGTTGAAGGAATTACGCTTGAAGGAATTTTAGGCTACGTATTTTCGCCTTTAGCTTTCGCTATTGGAGTTCCTTGGGATGAAGCTGTTCAAGCAGGTTCTTTTATAGGGCAAAAATTAGTTTTAAATGAGTTTGTTGCGTATTCAAACTTTGCACCTGAAATAACAAATCTTTCGGAAAAGACAGTAATGATTGTCAGCTTCGCCTTATGTGGCTTTGCTAACTTAAGCTCGATGGCAATTTTAATTGGTGGATTAGGTGCGATGGCTCCAAGTAGACGACCAATTATTGCTAATTTAGCGGTAAAGGCTGTAGTGGCAGGAACTTTAGCATCTTTACTTAGTGCTTCAATCGCAGGAATGTTTTTATAAAAATTTAGATCAATTAAAAAGCGTACGATTTAGTATCATTCTAAATCGCACGCTTTTCCATTTTTAATAATTAATTGCTCACCCGCAGATGTACTTTTTTGCCTGCTACAATTTTTTATTGTTATTGCAATAAGCAACTACATCCCGGTATTTTAAATTGCCGCCAAAGATATCTAATGCACTCCCAATCGTAACATGCAATTTTCCATTAGATAGCTCTTCGAATTTTTTTAAATCCTCTAATGATCGAACACCGCCAGCATACGTTGTAGGGATAGACGTCCATTGTGCTAAATCTTGAACTAATTCCTCCTGCATTCCGCTTCGTTTTCCTTCAACATCAACAGCGTGAATTAATAGCTCGTCACAAAATTGTTCGATATATGGAATTGTCTTTTCATTTACTTCAAAGTCGCTGAATTTTGTCCATTTATCTGTTACAACAAACCATTTTCCATCTCTTTTTCTGCAACTTAAATCAATAACGATATGCTGTTTGCCAACAGCATTTATTAGTGTATTTAATCTTTCTAAATCTAATTGCCCACCATGAAAAATATAGGACGTAACAATAATATGAGACGCCCCCGCATCGATATATTTTTTTGCATTGTCAGCAGTAATGCCGCCGCCTACTTGTAAACCGTTTGGGTAGGCTTGTAATGCCAGTAACGCCGATTCTTCATTGCCAGATCCTAACATAATGACATGACCACCAGTCAAATGATCCTGTGCAAACATTTTTGCATAATAGGAAGAATCTTTTTCGGATATAAAATTTTCAATTATTGTTTTATCTTCATGCCCTAAAGTACTGCCCACAATTTGTTTTACTTTTCCGTCATGTAAGTCAATGCAAGGTCTAAATTCCACTAAATCCACGAATCCCTTCTCTAATCAATAAATAACAATTAAACGATTCATTTTCAAAATCATATTTAAATTATCATATCATCCGTCAGTAAAAATATCGAGTTTCCTTTTGCTACAGAATAAAAGTAGAAATTTGAAGCATGTCTATAGAAAGCTGTAAGGAAGCTTGGCCTTTCTTTCATAAGACAGCTAGTTGTGTATATGGTAAAATCAAATATACGAAAAAGGTAGTAAAGGAGTTAGAAGGATGGCAGAAAATCTGGATTTATTTGAAGTAAATAAATTGTTTATCCTTGGCCGTCCAATTGTTTCAATATTTCATAATGATTCAAATATGTATTCAATTGTTCGAGTAAAAATACAAGAAACGAATTTACAATACAACGAAAAAGAAATAATTGTTGTTGGGTATTTCCCGAAACTAAATGACGATGAATTATACCGGTTTACAGGTACGATGAAAAGTCACCCTAAATACGGCTTGCAGTTCCAAGTTGAAACATTTGTCAAAGAGGTGCCTGCTACAGAACAAGGAATTATTCATTATTTATCAAGCGATTTATTTCCTGGCATTGGCCGAAAGACAGCGGAAATAATCGTTGAAAAATTAGGTGTGGATGCGATTAAAAAAATAATGGAAGATCCAGAAGCCCTAGACGCAGTTCCACGTTTAAACGAAGAAAAAAAGATGACGATTAAGCAAACATTGGAACAAAACCTTGGGCTTGAAAAAATTATGATTCAATTAAATGACTGGGGGTTCGGCCCACAGCTTGCGATGAAAATCTATCAGACATATCGTGAAGAAACAATTCACTTATTAACGGAGAATCCTTATCGCTTAATCGAAGATGTAGAAGGTGTTGGTTTTGGCAGAGCAGATGAACTGGGGGCACGACTAGGTATTGTAGGAGCACATCCCGACAGAATTAAAGCTGCTGTTCTACATGTGTTAACAGATGCAGCACTGTCAGAGGGGCATGTTTTTTTAGATGCTGAGCATGTATTGCCTCATGTGAAAACAATGCTCGAACAAAGTCAGCGTGAAGAAATACAGTATGAGGCGATTTCTAAAGCGATTATTGAAATGCGTGAGGAAAGTAAAATTTGTGGAGAAGAGACACGACTTTATCTCCCATCGCTTTATTATAGTGAGATAGGAATTGCTTCTAAAATACTAGATTTACTGAATCACAACGATAAACAGGAACGCTTTACAAAGGATGAAATAAGAAAAGCAATCGGCGAAGTAGAAGAACGTTTGGAAGTTTCGTATGCGGAAACTCAAGTGAAGGCTATTGAGTGTGCACTTAATTCCTCAGTCATGATTCTAACAGGAGGTCCAGGTACAGGGAAGACAACTGTTATTCGAGGGTTGGTGGAGGTTTATGCTGAGCTGCATGGTTTGTCGCTTAACCCAAAAGAATATGCACTAAAGGAAGAACCGTTCCCAATTGTTCTTGCAGCGCCAACAGGTAGAGCAGCTAAGCGGTTAGCAGAATCAACCGAGCTGCCTGCAATGACAATCCATAGGTTGTTAGGATTTAATGGACAAGAAAAGGAAGAGGAAACTGAAAGAGAAGTTGAAGGGCGACTAATTATAATTGATGAAATGTCTATGGTTGATACATGGCTTGCCCATCAGCTTTTAAAAAGTTTAGGCGAGGATGCCCAAGTAGTGTTTGTAGGCGACCAAGATCAACTGCCTCCAGTTGGTCCTGGACAAGTTTTAAAGGATTTGCTTGCCTCTAAACAGATTCCAACAGTTGAATTGATTGATGTTTATCGACAAGCTGAAGGGTCAACTATTATTGAGCTTGCCCATCAAATTAAAAAAGGAAATATTCCAAATACAATTGCTGAAAAAACAACTGATCGTTCGTTTATAAAAGCGTCTGCTCCTCAAGTTGCAAGTGTCGTTACCCAGGTCGTTAAAAGTGCCATTGCAAAAGGACAATCAATTCGTGATATTCAAGTGCTTGCGCCCATGTATAAAGGTCCAGCAGGCATCGATATGTTAAATAAGCAAATACAAGAGCTTGTGAATCCAAATGCTGATGGTTCTCGTAAAGAATTAGTTTTTGGAGATGTTGTTTACCGTATTGGCGATAAGGTTCTACAATTAGTCAATCAACCAGAAAGTAATATTTTTAACGGTGATATGGGGGAAGTTGTTGCTATCATTCGTGCGAAAGAAACGGTGGAAAAACAAGACTTACTCGTTGTCTCCTATGATGGCAATGAAGTAACATATCAGCGTGGAGATTTAAATCAAATTACCCTTGCCTATTGTTGTTCTATTCATAAATCTCAAGGCAGTGAATTCCAAACCGTTATTATGCCAATTGTCCGTAGCTATTCCAAAATGCTTCGAAGAAATCTTTTATATACGGGCATTACACGTGCAAAAAACTTTTTAATCCTTTGCGGAGAACCGGATGTATTTGCTGGAGGTTTAGCAAAAACTGATGATTTACAACGTTTAACGAGTCTAAAAGCAAGACTGAATCCAATGGAAGTTGAAGACTTAGAAATTGTAGAAGTACAGTCAGATTCACTGAAACATGAAAACCAATCAGAAAGCAAGATTTCTGGGGAAGTTAAAGAACAGCAAGCAATGTTTTATATGAAAGGTGAAGTATTAGAACCGGTTTTAAACGCTGAAACTGCGCCCTATATACATCCGCTAATTGGAATGGAAGGGGTTTCCCCCTATGATTTTCAGGAAGATTAAAATAAAGAATATATTAATTTCAATGCTAATGAAATGGGCTTTGACGGTCAAAACTTATACCATTTTTAATGTTCAAAGGACAAACTGCTTAAGATCAATTTGATGTTTTATGGAAGTTTTAGTTGAATGTCTAGACGTTTCTGTAAAGTGACAAATTTTCCGCCTAATATGCATATAGTAACATGATTAAATGAGTGGAAGGTGGAATCAGTTGGTTAATTCGAACGTCTTTCAACAAACTGTCCGACAAGCACGTACCATTACTGTTATAGGTAATGGACAAATTGAAGTACAGCCAAATTTTGCGGAGGTTCAAATAGAGGTAAGTACAGAAGCGGATGAAGTGACAGAAGCTCAAAGAGAAAATGCAGTGAAGATGAATCAAGTTATACAATCACTTTTAGCATTGAATATACCGCGTGAAGATATTCAGACTGCATTTTATAATGTATTCCCAAGTTACGATTATATAGAGGGACGGCAAGTTTTTAGAGGCTATGAAGTGACAAACAGTCTTACAGTAAAGATTCGAAATATTAATGAAGTAGGATTGGTTATTGATACCGCATTGAGAAGTGGAGCGAACCGCATTTCCCAACTTGAATTTAAATTAGACAATGAAGAAATTTATCAAAATCAAGCACTTCAGCTAGCTTTTCAGAATGCCAACAGCAAGGTGCAGGCGATTGCAGTATCCTTACAGCTGCCCTATATGCCGCAGCCAATTGAGATTGTGGAAGAAAGTGCAGGAAGACCCATATTATATAGAACCGTAGCAATGACTGAACAAGCAGTTAGAACACCAATTGAACCAGGTATAATTACGATTGACGCAGCGATTAGAGTGAAGTATCAATATTAAATAAATTTTAGGAGAACCATAAGTAAAGTTCTCCTTTTTCTTATTCATCTATAAAAGGAGAATGAACAATTGGCAAAATATGAACAGAAGACAAAAGAAACGGATAACAGTGTAATAGAATTTATTGAAGCAGTAGAAAGTCCGAAAAAACGAGATGACGCTTATAAGTTGTTAAAAATATTTGAAGATGCTTCAGGCTTTCAACCAAAAATGTGGGGGCCGAGTATTATTGGATATGGCTCATATCATTATAAATACGAAACAGGGCATGAAGGTGATGCACCATTAGTAGGATTTTCACCTAGAAAAGCAAAAATAAGTTTATATTTTGCTACAGGTGATCCTGAACGCGATAAAATACTTGAACGATTTGGCAAGCATACAAAAGGAAAGGCTTGCGTCTATATCAACAAGCTAGCAGATATCGATGAGGAAGTATTAAAAGAATTAATTCAACAATCCATAAAGTTTTTACAAAATTTATATCCCTCCCAATAATTTGAAACTTTTTCTATTGTAGATTCGTAAAAAGAAGAAAATAATTTTTTGGAGGTTTTACTATGTCTTTTTTTAATAAGATGTTGGCAAGTATTGGTGTCGGAGCAGCAAGAGTTGATACAAAATTAGAAAAATCTTCGTTTGTAGCTGGTGAAACAATTCGTGGAGAGGTTGAAATTTACGGAGGGAACATAGAACAACAAATTGATGCCATTTACCTAACGTTATATACAACATATATAAAAGAAGTAGATGACAATAAATATACTGCAAAGGCGCCTGTTCAACAATTTAGAGTAAGTGATCCTTTCGTAATTCAGGCGAATGAAACAAAAATTGTACCTTTTACGTTTAATTTACCATTTGATGTTCCAATTACTGTAGGGAAAACGGAAGTATGGGTTGCAACAGAGCTGGACATTCGAAGTGGGGTAGACGCTCAGGATCGTGACTATATTGAAATCCGCCCATCACAGCTTGCTTCTCGAATCCTTGAAGAGGTTCAACAAATTGGATTTAGACTACGTAAAGCAGAGTGCGAGCAAGCGTCATATAAATATAGAAGCCGTTACCCATTCCTTCAAGAATTTGAATTTGTTCCTGTAGGTGGAATGTTTAGAGGGAAACTAGATGAATTAGAAATTGTATTTCTTTCACAAACGGAAAGTTCTGCAGAAATTTTAATGCAAGTAGACCGTAAAGCTAGAGGATTTGGGGGCTTTTTAGCTGAAGCATTGGATGCAGACGAAACACATGTGAGAATGACGATTACACAACAGGATCTACATAATTTAGGTGATATATTAAAACAAACAATAGCAAAGTATGCTTAACAATAGAGATAACTAAAAAAGGTAATCCAGAATCCCAAACTTCTGGATTACCCTTTTTTATAGTATTAATAGACTTCTCGAGCAAGTTCCTGAAGCTTTTTTTTATTAATAATTTCGTAGCCTTTGCCACTCTTTTTTATTATTTTTGACTGGCAAAATTGGGAAAAGGTATAGAGTAAATGACGATAGGAAACCCCTAAATATTCGCTTATTTCAGTATGTTTTTCCTTATAAAAGTTTTCATCGGAGGACATTAAAATAAACGCCGCTAATCGGTTTTCAAGTGGGTATGCTTGAGTTTGACTAAATCTAGTTGTTGTTCTTGCCATTTTATTTCCTAAAAATAAACAAAGTTCACGCAAAAATACTGAATCGGCTAATAATTTTTGTTTACATTCATGATAAGGCAATGAAAAACAAATGGTTTTTGTCACCGTTTGAATGCCCCTTGTATATTTTTGAGCATTTAATAATTCAATTTCGCCCATGAAACTAGGTGAAGTTATGAAATTAATCAACGATATTTTTCCATTTTGATGAGATACATATAGCTTTGCTTTTCCTTCTACCATGTAATAAAGACATTCTGGTAGAGAACCCTCATGAAAAATAAATTCACCTTTTTCAAATTCATACACTTGGATGTATGGAGTTATATCAAAGGAGAAGAAATTTTGAAAGGAATATTTTTTAATATAATCTTCTTTTTTTTTACCCATTAATAACTGCAAAATAAGTCCTCCAATCAAAAGATTCAAATTTTTACATGGGTGAAGTTTCGCATGTTAATGTATCCATATTATAAAAAGATTTTAGTTTCCGAAAGAAAAATATGAGATATCTCACATTATTTTAAATGACTTGATGCTATCATTCAATATAGATTGGAGGTTTAAGTACACGATGAACAATCAACGATGGCTGTCTCAAAATTTCTTTATATTTTTCTTTACTTGGGGAGTATATCTTCAATATTGGTCAGGCTGGCTAACAGAAGCTAAAGGATTATCTGTACAGGAAGTTAGCTTTATTATGGGATTTGGGTTAGTATCGAGAGCATTATCTACAATGTTCATATTCCCATTTGCATCTAAATACTTAAGTAATAAAAAGTTATCCCAGTTTTTAGTGACTAGTTCGTTGCTTGCTGCTTTTTTTTACATCCCGTTTAATTCTTTTACAGCTTTATTTATTATCACTATGATTTTCAGTCTATTTTATCCTTCGCTTTTACCAGCGATTGAAAGCAGTGCTTCTACACTTGTACAACAAACACGCATTCATTACGGGAAAAGCCGATCTTACGGTTCTATTAGTTTTGTAATTTCTGTATTTATCCTTAGTATAATTATTGGATATGTTGGGGAAAAGGCGATTTTATGGTGCATGATTGTGTATTTAGCTATTATGTTAATTCTTCAATTTATGCCTGCACCTGATGTATTATCTGTAAAACCAACAGCAGTAGATCGCAGTCAATCCTTCTCAATGAGAAGTTTATGGAAAATAAAAGGATTCCCGGTTGTTATGGTTATTGTAATTTTATTACAAGGTGCTCATGCATCCTATTACAATTACAGCTACATATACTTACAGCAATATTTAGAAGTGAATACCTTTTATATTGGAATTATTTTGAACGTTGCAGTATTATTTGAAATTCTCTTCTTTTTAAAAGTCGATTATCTTTTTTCAAAGTGGAAGACTTCTACTTTGTTGCTCATAGCAGCAGTTGGTTCTACTTTAAGATGGATAATGATATTTGCAATTCCTAATGTTTGGGTATTTATTTTATCGCAAAGTTTGCATTCTCTAGGTTTTGCAATGGCTCATTATGCATTTGTCCAATACATTACAAATAATTTACCAAAGCAACAGCTTTCCAACGCACAAGGGTTATATTCTGCATTGGCTATGAGTTTAAGTGCTGCTTTATTAACATTGTTTGGAGGATATTTATATTATATAACTCCAGGCCTAGCGTTTTTAGGAATGACTGTTTTTACAATTCCGGCAATTATTATTACCCTTCTTTCAAGAAAAGTGTATCAATATTAAAAGCCGCTCCTATTTCGGAGCGACTTCTCGTTTTCTTATAAAATATTTAACCATTAATCCAATTGAAATTACTGTAATAACTACAATGGCTTCAAATTTATATATTGCATTTTGTGAATGGAAGAAAGGGGAAACATACGCATCATGAACAATCATTTTTGAAGATGTCCACGCTAAAACTGCTGCACCTAGGACAATTATAATTGGAAAATCCTCCATCAATTTTGTTACAAGTGTACTACCCCAAACAACAATAGGAATTGAAATCAGCAATCCAATTGCAACAAGTAGAAAATTTCCGTGCGCAGCACCAGCTACTGCAATAATGTTATCAATCCCCATTAATAAATCAGCTAATAAAATAGTACATATTGCTCCCCAAAAATTTTTCTTATTAGGTTTTACATTGATTTCTTCCTCTGTAAGTAGCAGCTTATAAGAAATATATAATAATAGCACACCGCCAATTAGAAGAAGACCATCAATTTCAAGTAATTTGACGGCAACTAAAGTTAGAGCAATTCGAATAAATATGGCGCTAAAAGTCCCCCAAAAAATTACCTTTTTTTGTTGTTTTTTCGGCAGGTTTTTTGCAACTAGTCCAATTAATAAAGCATTATCACCTGCTAGAACCAAGTCAATAAGAATAATAGAAAGCAATGCGGTGAAAAATTCCATTGAAAATATGTCCACTATGTACTCGCCCCAATCTTGTCCTCGTCCGATAAATTCCTCCATGCAGAACTAGTATATGTTCTGCAAAGGTTAGTTTAGAAGTTTGTAATTATACTAATGTTGAAACTCTTTAATAATTATGATAGTTTCTTAATAATTTAACTTAAAACGGTTGGGGAGGCGGATGGATGATAAGGAAGCTTTCAAAAGAGGATCATGAGTTATTAATGGAACTCGTTAACAAAAAAGCAGCAGAAAATTTGTTTATTATAGGGGATGTAGAAGCCTTTGGTTATGATGCTGAATTCCAGACATTATGGGGGCAATTTAATGATTTAGGTGAATTAATAGCAGTTCTTTTAAAATTTGAAAACAATTATATTCCTTATGCAAAAGGACAATTTGATGTTGAAGAGTTTGCAAATATTATAAATTCTGATCAAAGTATGCGCGAATTATCTGGATTAAAAGAAATCGTAGAGCAACTTGCCCCTCATATAGAAAGAAAGCTTCGAAGTGAAAATTCCTTTTATTATGCAAAATGCCAAAAGCTCAATTTAGATAAGAATGATGAACAGCTTCAACATGTTGAAGAATTAACTATAAATGAAATCGAAGAAAATGTTAGGCTCTTAAAAAGTGTTCCAGAATTTAAAACTGCAACAATTACAATGGAATCAAAAAAAAGAATTTTGGAGACGAAAACGGGCAGAACTTATTTTATTCGTGTAAATGGAGAGATGGTAACAACAGCATCAACAACAGCTGAAAATAGTCGTTCTGCAATGGTCGTTGCTGTAGCAACAAAAGAGGAATTTAAACGAAAAGGCTTAGCAACTGATTGTATGATTAAATTATGCAAAGATTTGCTTGCTGAAGGAAAAGAATTATGTTTGTTTTATGATAATCCAGAAGCAGGGAAAATTTATAAACGACTAGGATTTGAAGATATTGGCTTTTGGAATTTATATCGATATGAATAATATAGTTATAATTGACACACTGAATTCATTTTCATATAATTTAGAACAGAATATGATGAAAACTATGATGGAAAGAGTACGTTTTTGTTTTCGTTTAGAAAGAGATTCCTAAGGCTGAAAGAATCTTACGTAAAGCATTAACCGAAAGCTACTCCAGAGTGCAGCTAATCCCTGCCGTTCACTAACGTTACAGTGCTTGAGATATAAGTTTGGTTATTTATTTCAGCTTTTAATGCTGAAAAGAAATCGCTTGCCAGTCAAGTTGTGACCAGTTTGAGGAACAACGAAGAATAAAAGCGATTGATTTTAGCCTTCTTATAAATTAGGGTGGTACCGCGAACTATAGTCTTCGTCCCTTTTAGGGATGAAGGCTTTTTATTTTGTTATGATAAAATGATTCCGCGGAAATTCACAAGATGTGTGGGATTTTAATAGTATTGGCTAAATTTATTAAAGCTCATATTGTCAAATACGTACTTTGTTGCATTTCATCATTAGCATTTAAAACAAATTATTTTTTAGGAGGAAATTTAAAATGAAAGCAGCAGATATTCGCCGTAAATATTTGGAATTTTTCATTGAAAAAGGACATGCACAAGAACCATCAGCGCCGCTTGTACCAATTAATGACCCATCATTGCTTTGGATTAACTCAGGTGTAGCAACGCTTAAAAAATACTTTGATGGTCGTGTAATTCCTGATAACCCACGAATTACAAATGCACAAAAATCAATTCGTACAAATGACATTGAAAACGTAGGGAAAACAGCGCGTCACCACACTTTCTTTGAAATGTTAGGAAATTTCTCAATTGGAGATTACTTTAAAAAAGAAGCTATTCACTATGCTTGGGAGTTTTTAACGGATCCAAAATGGATGGGCTTCAATCCTGAACTTTTATCGATTACAATTCATCCTGAAGACCAAGAAGCATATGATATTTGGAAAAATGAAATTGGCATTCCTGAAGAACGTTTAATACGCATCGAAGGAAACTTCTGGGATATCGGAGAAGGTCCATCTGGTCCAAACTCTGAAATTTTCTATGATCGAGGTCCTGAATATGGAAATGATGAAAATGATCCAGAATTATATCCAGGCGGCGAAAATGAACGCTATTTAGAAGTGTGGAATTTAGTATTTTCTCAATTTAACCACAACCCGGATGGAACTTACACTCCTCTGCCAAAACAAAATATTGATACAGGTATGGGATTAGAGCGTATGGCATCTGTTGTACAAAACGTTCCAACTAACTTTGATACAGACTTATTCATGCCAATTATCGAAAAGATTGAGGAATTTGCAAATCGCACGTACAAACGTCCAGGCGAAATCGATTTAAAAGAGATTTTTGGCAGCGAGGAAGATATTAATACACCATTTAAAGTTATTGCAGACCATATTCGTACTGTTGCTTTTGCAATTGGTGACGGTGCACTTCCTTCAAATGAAGGCCGCGGATACGTTTTACGTCGTTTGCTTCGCCGTGCTGTACGTTATGCAAAGCAAATCGGCATCGAAAAGCCATTCATGTTTGAATTAGTGCCTACAGTTGGTGAAATTATGCAAGACTTCTATCCGGAAGTAAAAGAAAAAACGGAATTTATCCAGCGTGTAATTAAAAATGAGGAAAATCGATTCCATGAAACGCTTGATGGAGGTTTAGCTATACTTTCAGAAGTAATTGAGAAAGAAAAAGCGGCTGGTCTAAATGTTATTCCAGGCAGCGATGCATTCCGTCTATATGACACATACGGTTTCCCAATTGAGTTAACAGAGGAATATGCTAATGAAGCTGGTATGACAGTTGACCATGAAGGCTTTGAAAAAGCGATGGAAGAGCAACGTGAAAGAGCACGTGCTGCACGAGCTGATGTTGATTCAATGCAAGTTCAATCAGAGGTTTTAGCTAACATAAAAGTGGAATCTAATTTTGTTGGTTATGACACACTAAAAAGTGAAACTACTATTGTAGCAATGGTTGCTAACGGTCAAAATGTTGAAGTAGCTTCTGAAGGTGATGAAGTTCTTGTCATCTTGGCAGAAACTCCTTTCTACGCTGAAATGGGTGGTCAAGTGGCAGACCACGGGACAATCGGCAATGATTCATTTAAAGCATCTGTAAAAGATGTTCAAAAAGCGCCAAATGGCCAATCACTTCATACAGTAATTGTTGAGTCTGGAGAAATGCACTTAAATGACTCTGTGACAGCTACAGTTGATCGTGATGAGCGCAACTTAATTGTTAAAAACCATACGGCAACACATATTATGCAACGTGCACTAAAAGATGTTTTAGGTGAGCATGTAAACCAAGCAGGTTCATATGTAGGTCCAGATCGCTTAAGATTTGACTTCTCTCATTTTGGTCCAGCAACAAAAGAAGAATTAGAACAAATTGAACGTATTGTAAACGAAAAAATTTGGGATGATATTGAAGTAGTGATTGAAGAAATGCCAATAGCTGAAGCGAAAGCAATGGGTGCAATGGCTCTATTCGGTGAAAAATACGGAGATATCGTTCGAGTTGTACAAGTAAGTGATTACTCTGTTGAACTTTGTGGTGGTATTCATGTAAAACGAACTTCAGAAATTGGTTTATTTAAAATCGTATCTGAAGGTGGTATTGGTGCTGGTACTCGTCGTATTGAGGCAGTTACAGGCAAAGCCGCATTTGAAGCAGTAAAAGAGGAACAACGCATTCTAGAGGAAACTGCTGCATTGCTAAAAGCAAATCCAAAAGATTTAGTGGCACGAGTTGAAAGCTTGCAACATGAGCTAAAAGAACAACAACGTGAGAATGAATCATTATCACAAAAAATTGCGAATGCACAGGCTGGAGCTGTTTTAGATAATGCCCAAAAAATCGGAGATGTAACAGTGCTATCGACAAAAGTTGAAGCAAAAGATAACAATCAACTTCGTCAAATGATGGATGATTTGAAGGAAAAACTTCAACAAGCGGTAATCGTTTTAGGGGCTACTGATGGTGAAAAAGTTATGCTATGTGCAGGTGTGACAAAAGATTTAGTTGGTGGAAACTTCCATGCAGGAAACATCGTTAAAATAGTAGCGGAAGCTTGCGGCGGTAAAGGCGGCGGTCGTCCGGATATGGCGATGGCTGGTGCGAAGGACGCATCAAAACTTGATGAAGCACTTGTTTCTGTGTATGATTACGTTAAATCAATTTAAAAGATAATTTTTTTCTTCCTATACAAATAATGGTTGAAATAAGTCCTTTGATTATTTGATTGCTACGTATTATAGGGTATAATATAGAAAATGGAGATGTGCATTATGCCATCTCCTTATTTCTGAAAGCGAGGTGCTGGTCTTGAGTTCGTTTGATAAAACAATGAAATTTAGTTTCCCGGAAGAATCAATGGAACAAGAAGTTAAGCAAGTGATGTTGAAGGTGTACTCTTCACTAGAAGAGAAAGGGTATAACCCTACAAATCAAATTGTAGGATATCTTTTATCTGGTGATCCGGCATACATCCCTCGCCATCAGGACGCACGTAATTTAATCCGTAAGCTTGAACGGGACGAAATACTTGAAGAGCTTGTGAAATTTTATATTAGGAAGAATAACGAGGCATAATAACTATATGAGAATTATGGGTTTAGACGTCGGTTCAAAAACAGTCGGCGTAGCTATTAGTGATGCATTAGGCTGGACGGCTCAAGGGATTGAAACTGTACAAATTGATGAAGAAACAGGCGATTACGGTATAGAACGTATAAAAGAGCTTGTAAAGGAATATGCTGTTACAGAATTTGTAGTAGGATATCCGAAAAACATGAATAATACAGTAGGTCCACGAGGTGAAGCTTCTGAGAATTATAAAAAATTATTGGAAGAGACATTCGGTCTGCCTGTGAAACTTTGGGACGAACGTCTAACAACTATGGCCGCGGAACGAATGCTAATAGAAGCAGACGTAAGCCGCAAAAAACGCAAAAAAGTAATAGACAAAATGGCGGCTGTTATGATCCTACAAGGATACTTAGATAGCAAGAATTAAACTTTGCAAAAAGCAAAGTTTAATTCTCTGCCCCGAAAGCGAAGCGGCAGGGGCAAAAATTCTGCCCCGAAAGCAAAGCGACAGGGGCAAGAATCTGCCCCGAAAGCAAAGCGACAGGGGCAAGAATCTGCCCCGAAAGCGAAGCGGCAGGGGCAAGAATCTGCCCCGAAAGCGAAGCGGCAGGGGCAAAAACTCTGCCCCGAAAGCAAAGCGACAGGGGCAAGAATCTGCCCCGAAAGCAAAGCGGAAGGGGCAAAAACTCTGCCCCGAGAGCGAATGCGACAGGGGTAAAAGAAACCTGGTGCATAAAATGCAGCAAGTTTTAAACATAATGAAGAGGTGACCAATAATGGGACATGAACACGATCATGAACAAGAACATCGACATATTACAATTGTAGATGAAAATGGCAACGAACAACTTTGCGAAGTACTTCACACTTTTGACTCAGAAGAATTCGGCAAATCATATGTACTTTATTCTTTAGTAGGTGCTGAAGAAGATGACGAAGGGCAAATTGAAATTTTTGCATCATCATTCGTTCCTTCTGAAAATGGTGAAGATGGGGAATTAGAACCTATTGAAACTGAAGCTGAATGGGATTTAATTGAAGATGTGTTAAATGCACTTGAAGATGAATTTGATGATGAAGAAGAATAATTTTGAGTAAAATAAAAGGTAGGCAAATTCAAATGCCTACCTTTTTTAACTATTAGGAGGATCGAAAATGGACGAACAATATTTTAAAGTATCATTGGAAGATGGTTCAGAACAGTTATGTAAAGTTGTGTTTACATTCGACACGGATGATTTTTCATATGTGCTATATTCCATAGTCGATGAAGATGGAAATGAAAGTGAAGAAATTACAGCACTTCGCTATGAAGTGGATGAGGATGGCAAAATGACACACTTTACCCCTCTTGAAACAGAAGAGGAGTGGGATATGGTGGAAGAAGTTTTAAACACTCTAATTGCCGAATTTGGTGATGAAGATGAAGCAGATTACTTCACGATTTCAGATGAAAATGGTGAAGAAATCGAGTGTGAGGTGCTTCACCGCTTTGAACTAAAGGATTTTAATAAATCTTACATTCTTTATACGTTTGCTGACCAAGACGAAGATGGTGAAATTTTTGCTGCAGCCTATATTGCAGGTGAAAATGGGGAAGTGGAAGAACTTTTACCTATTGAAAGTGATGAAGAGTGGGCGAAGGTTGAAAAAGAGCTAGAATTTATAAATCAATAAAAATTTATAAAACGCTGCGGCAATTATCGTTGTCTTGGCGTTTTTTTATTGGACTTCGACATAGACAGACACATGCCACTTTTAAACTAATTAAAAAGAGTTCAATGTTGTGCTTGGTGCTATGCTTTCAGTACAGTTATAACAGGTCTCTAACGTGAAAGAGATGTGTTATATTGTCACTTACAGTATTTTCTTGTATCATATTAGGAGATATGAGGGGGTACATCGGTGGAATCTAAAAAGCATGAGATGATTAAAAAGATGAAGGAACGTAAAAAAGAAGGAAAAGTAGTACGTCGTATTGTAGGAATTGTAACGCTTGTTGTACTATTAATTGTTGGTATTGTAGGGGTTAGCGGATACTTTTATGTAAAATCTGCATTAGAACCACTAGATCCGGAAGCAACTACTGAAATTCCGGTAGAAATTCCAATGGGCTCAGGGTTAAACACTATTGCAACAATACTAGAAACTAATGGTGTTATTAAAGATGCACGTATTTTTAAATACTATACAAAATTTAAAAATGAGACAAGTTTCCAAGCTGGCAATTATACTATGACTCAGGCGATGACATTAGACGAGATTATTGAAAGCTTGAAGACTGGAAAAGTATACCGTGAACCTGTTTTTACAGTTACAGTTCCAGAAGGATTAACACTTGAACAAATTTCTAACATTATCGAAAAAAATACAGAGTATACTGCGGCTCAATTTATGGAAAAAGTTACAGATAGCCAATTTATCGAAGCAATGATGGGAACTTATCCTGAATTGCTAACAGAAGAAATTATGGATGGCAATATTCGTTTTACACTTGAAGGCTATCTATATCCAGCAACCTATTCCTTTTATGAAGAACATCCTTCATTAGAAGAAATTATTTCAACAATGATTTCCCAAACAAATGATATTGTTGTTGAATACCGCCCAATTCTTGAGGAAAAGCAAATGTCCGTGCATGAGTTGCTTACTTTTGCATCGCTTTTAGAGGAAGAGGCGACTGCCCAGACAGATCGTGAAACGATTGCAAGTGTATTTTATAACCGTTTAGAAATCGATATGCCATTACAAACAGATCCGACTGTTTTATATGCATTAGGAAATCATAAAGAGCGGGTATTATACGAGGATTTGGAAGTGGAAAATCCATACAACACTTATAAAAATACTGGTCTACCACCAGGTCCTATTGCAAACGCAGGAAAAACTTCAATAGAAGCTGCATTAAATCCAACAGATACAGACTACCTTTATTTCTTAGCTGATAAAGAAGGTAATAATCATTTTGCAAAAACTTATGAAGAACATTTGCAAAATGTAGATGAATTTATACAATAATAGTTATGATGGTTTAGCAAGAGGCAATCCCATTAAGTAATAATAGAGCACTACATCATTGTATTCGTGCTTGAGCATATAGCTAAGTATGCGGTAATTACCGTATACTTGCTTCTCTTTTTTCGGCAGTTTGCAAAGGAGATGTAAGAGCTACTTGATTAAGTTAATAGTTTTTTATTCTTAACTTAAACACGTAAATTTGATCCAAATTCCTCTCTAAAGAAGGTAAAGCAATTTTCTACGATTTTGTCATAAAGATTATTCGCTTTCCTTCTATTTTCATGATATTATAAATTGTGATTTTTTGTACTGATTAGGAAAATACAATTTACTGGTATCAGTAAGGAAAACATCGATTATTACCAGGTAAGAAGTTGTGATTTTTTGTAAGTGTCTACAGCCGCTCAGCCGATTGGGTAATTTGCGTCCCTATTAAAACGGAAAAAGCTTATCTGTTCGGTACCTTGCTTTTGGGTTTATGCAACGCGAGTCATGTCAAAAACATGTTGGGATGTTAGCAAACGCGTAGCGAAACAGGTCGCTTGCGTTTTTCTTAATAAATCGTGTTTTTCAAATCATATAGTAATGATTAAATTGTGCCAACAAATCGTTTGGTCTTTTTTCTTTTTTAGACATTAATTTTATCCTAATTTAAAAGGGGTTCGCACAATGGAATTTTCTAAAGAATATATTGAATCCTTTATTCAGCCGCGCAATGAATTGTTAATCGAAATGGAAACGTATGCAAAAGAACATCATGTGCCGATTATGCAATTACCTGCTATTGATGCTTTAATACAGCTTCTACGCATTCAAAACCCTTCTAAAATATTAGAAATAGGTACAGCAATTGGATACTCGGCATTACGAATGGCAACTGCTTTACCGCATTGTAAAGTTGTCACAGTTGAAAGGGATCACGAACGTTTGCAGGCTGCGAAGCAATTTATTGCTCGTTCGGAAGCAGCAAATCGAATTACGATAATTGAGAGTGATGCGTTGGAAGTGGATGTTGAAAAATTTCAATCTACTTTTGATGCTGTTTTTATTGATGCTGCAAAAGGTCAAAACATGCGCTTTTTTGAAAAGTATTCGCCGCTTGTACCATCAGGTGGTGTTTTGTATATCGATAATATGTATATGCATGGGCTATCGAATTTAGATATAAAGGAAGTACCCCGTAGAAAAAGAACAATGATTCGTAATTTAAAAACTTTTACTGAATGGGTTATGCAGCGTCCTGAATACGATAGTACGTTTTTCCCCATTGGTGACGGCTTATTAATTTGTTTGAAGAGGTGACGTTAAATGAAAAAACCTGAATTATTAGTAACACCTAAGTCAATAGAGCATATTAAGGCATTAATTGAAGCAGGTGCAGATGCATTTGTAATTGGTGAACAAAAATTTGGTTTGCGATTAGCTGGTGAATTTTCAGTTTCACAAGTTGAAGAAGCAACAAAATTAATACATGAAGCTGGCAAAAAAGTATATGTAGCAGTTAATGCATTATTTCATAATGATCGTCTAGATGCTTTAGATGATTATTTAAAGGAAATGCAAAGGATCGGTGTAGATGCACTTATTTTTGGTGATCCTGCCGTTGTGGTGTCAGTTCGTGAATTAGGCATAACTATTCCGCTGCATTGGAATCCAGAAACAATTGCTACAAACTGGTTCCAAGCAAATTATTGGGCTGATCGTGGAGCAAAACGCGCGGTGCTTGCTCGTGAACTTTCATTAGATGAAGTGTTAGAAATAAAAGAAAATGCAAGACCAGAAATTGAAGTTCAAGTACATGGCATGACATGTATGTTCCAATCAAAACGCTCTTTATTAGGAAATTATTTCTTATATCGTAATGAAGTAATGGAAGTAGAAAATCGTAAAGAAAATAAAAACATGTTCTTACATGACAAAGAGAGAAAAAATAAATATCCAATTTACGAAGACTTAAACGGTACACATATTTTTTCACCAAATGATATGTGTTTAATTGATGAATTAACGGAACTTTTCGAAGGTGGAATTGATTCATTAAAATTTGATGGAGTGCTTCAAAGCGAAGATTACATCACTACGACAACAAATTGCTACCGACAAGCAATTGATGCTTACTTTGATAAAGGTGAAGATGCTTATGAAGCAATTAAGGATGAGCTATTAGCAAAAATAGAAGAAATTCAACCTGCTAACCGTCCATTAGATACTGGATTTATCTTCAAAGAAACAGTTTATTAAGATCGGAGGCTTTGAATTGTTACAGTTAATTGAAAATGAAAAAATTCGTGAAACCGTTAATGGTAAGCGTGTAATAACTAAAAAACCAGAATTATTGGCACCTGCTGGCAGCTTAGAAAAATTAAAAGTAGCCGTTCATTATGGGGCGGATGCAGTATTTATTGGCGGTCAAGAATTCGGGTTGCGCTCAAATGCAGATAACTTCACAATTGAAGAGATGCGTGAAGGTGTAGAGTTTGCAAAACAATACGGAGCAGTCGTATATGTAACAACAAATATTTTTGCACACAATGAGAACATGGCCGGTCTAGAAGAGTACCTTCAAGCAATAGAAGGTGCTGGAGTAAAAGGGATTATCGTAGCTGATCCACTTATTATTGAAACATGCCGCAGAGTAGCACCTAAGTTAGAAATCCACCTTTCTACACAGCAATCATTATCTAACTGGAAAGCCGTGAAGTATTGGAAACAAGAAGGACTTCATCGCGTAGTGTTAGCCCGTGAAGTCGGTGCAGAAGAAATGAGAAAGATGAAAGAGGAAGTAGATATTGAAATTGAAGCATTCGTGCATGGTGCGATGTGTATTGCTTACTCTGGACGCTGCGTGTTATCCAACCATATGACGGCACGCGATTCTAACCGTGGTGGTTGCTGCCAATCTTGTCGTTGGGACTACGATTTATATGAAAATGTAGATGGACAAGAAAACGCTTTATTTAACGAAGGTGATGCTCCATTTGCAATGAGTCCTAAAGACTTGAAATTGATTGAATCAATCCCGCATATGATTGAGCTAGGCATCGACTCTTTAAAAGTAGAAGGTCGTATGAAATCTATTCACTATGTGGCAACAGTTATTTCTGTTTACCGCAAAGTAATTGATGCATATTGTGCAGATCCTGAAAACTTTAAAATTAAAAAAGAATGGTTAGAGGAACTTGATCGATGTGCAAACCGAGCAACAGCTTCTGCCTTTTTCGAAGGTGAACCAAGCTACAAACAACAAATGTTTGGTTCCCATGCTGCAAAATTGAAATGGGATTTCGCTGGACTTGTACTTGACTATAATACTGAAACTCAAATGGTTACACTACAACAGCGAAATTACTTTAAACCAGGTGATACGATTGAATTCTTCGGGCCTGATATTGAGTCGTTCAAAATGGAAGTCGGTCAAATTTGGGATGAAGAGGATAATGAAATTGAAGTAGCAAATCATCCATTACAAATTGTAAAATTTAAAGTAGAGCGTCCGTTGTTCAAATACAACATGATGCGAAAGGAGAATAAATAAATGTCAAAAAAGCGTCCTATAGTAATCGGGATTGCAGGAGGTTCATGCTCGGGGAAAACGAGCGTAACACATGCCATTTATGATGTTTTCAGAGAGCATTCAGTAGTTGTAATTGAACAAGACTTTTATTATAAAAATCAAAGTCATTTAACCTTTGAAGAAAGATTAAAGACAAATTATGACCATCCGTTAGCCTTTGATAATGATTTATTAATTGAGCATTTAAACAATTTGCTGCAACGAAAACCGATTGAAAAACCAGTATATGATTACGTAAATCATACTCGTGCTGAAGAAGTTATACATGTTGAACCAAAAGATGTTATTATACTAGAAGGAATCTTAGTATTGGAAGATAAACGGTTACGTGATTTAATGGATATAAAATTGTTTGTAGATACAGATTCCGATTTACGTATAATTCGTCGCATTGAGCGGGATATTAAGGAACGAGGAAGAACAATTGATTCTGTAATCGAACAATATTTAACTGCAGTGCGACCAATGCATAACTTATTTATAGAACCAACTAAACGATATGCAGACGTCATTATTCCTGAAGGTGGGGAAAATGAAGTAGCAATCGATTTAATGGTAACAAAAATTAAAACAATTCTTGAAACAATGACAATAGTGTAATATGATTAGAAGGTATTGGAATAATTTAGTACCTTTTCTAATTTATTAAATAACATTAAACAATAAAATTCGGTTACTAGTTAAGTGGACAAAAACAGCTTCTATTAGTCATTTTTGCCTCATATGCTTAACTACTAACCGGGTTTTCTTATTACATCTTAAAGAAAACGATTGCATTATTAATAATAAGGTGTATAGTATTGTTTCAAGTAAAATTATTGTGAGTAGTTAAGGAGTGAAATGTTTTGGCAAATGAAAAACAATATCCAATGACTTTAGCGGGGAAACAAAAATTAGAGGAAGAATTAGAACACTTAAAAACTGTAAAGCGTAAAGAAGTTGTGGAACGCATAAAAATTGCCCGTAGTTTTGGAGATTTATCTGAGAACTCTGAATACGATTCTGCTAAAGAAGAACAAGGTTTCGTTGAAGGACGAATTTCTGCAATTGAATCAATGCTGCGTAATGCAATAATTATAGAAGAAGCAGAAGGTCAAAGTGATATCGTTACTTTAGGGAAAACAGTTACTTTTGTTGAACTGCCGGATGGCGATGAAGAGGAGTACACAATCGTAGGTTCTGCAGAGGCTGATCCTTTTGAAGGACGTATTTCTAACGATTCTCCAATAGCGAAAGCGTTGCTTGGTCATAAAGTTGACGATATAGTAAAGTTAACAACACCAGGTGGAGATATGGAAGTACGTATTGTTTCCATTAAAACAGCTAAATAATTATAGTCCCTTTCAACTGGCTAATTATTATACATAGCCGATCGATATGGAAAGACATAACAAACATAAGCCGCCTCATATACTATTGAGGCGGCTTAATTGTTGCTCAAATTTTTTAAAAAAGGAAATACCTTTTAATTCATACTTTTCATTTATTTTATTTGCTTAACAAATACATTAAAAATTGACAGAACTTATGGTGTTATACTATCGAATATTGATAAAATAAAAGATATCTATGGCAAAGGAGGATTCATGTCCCATGTCTAATGAAGAACCTAGTTTAACAACACGTTCAGAAAAAAAACAACGTCATCAACGTAGTCAAAAGCGAAAAAAGATGGATCGCCTTTTAAATATATTAATCGCTGTCGTATCAATTCTTATAGTTTTAAATCTTGTTGCTGTCTTTAATAATGATAATGATAAAGAAAATGAAAGAGCACAAGTAAATGAAACAAAAGAACAAGAAGATGTTGCTAATCAAAATAACGAGAAAAATGAACAAACTAATGATATGGTTGCAGGTGATACGGAGCAAAAGAAGAATTATAATGAATCCGTAGAAGAAGATCCAAACAATAATCAGGCGCAACAGATTGTACAGTCCTCGGATGATCCAAATGTAGATGAGGTTATTATTGATCCCAATTGGAAACCTACCACAACTAAACAGACTGGAGAGCATATTTCAACTTATGAAGAAGGACATATTGATTACGAAGAAAAGCTTGAAACGTTTCGTAATGCAGTAAACCTTGAGGAAAATAATATTATTTATTGGTCTGTAAAAAATAACGGTAGTGCAGATTCTTCTGTAGCGGTTGTTTCTACAAACGATCGTTCAGAAAAATATCGAATATTTATTGAATGGGTGCAAAATGAAGGCTGGAAGCCAACGAAAGTAGAAAAACTTTCACAGCTGGAGGGTACCTATTAACAATAAGCGTTGACGAACGACCATATTTTATTTATGTTAAAATATGTGTCAAGAATTGGAGGAGACAAAATGAAAATCGCTGTAATTGGTGCAATGGAAGAAGAAGTGGAACTACTTCGAAATTCACTGGAAAATACTGAAGTAGCTACAATTGCAAATAGTGAGTATACAACAGGTACATATAAGGATAAAGAAGTTGTACTGCTGAAAAGTGGAATTGGAAAAGTAAACGCTGCAATGTCTACAACCGTTTTATTGTATGAATTTAAACCGGATATTGTTATCAATACTGGTTCTGCAGGCGGTTATGATTCAAATTTAGAAGTAGGTGCAATCGTTATTTCCGATGAAGTTCGTCATCATGATGTAGATGTGACAATCTTTAATTATGAAATGGGACAAGTGCCACAGATGCCTGCTGCGTTCGAAGCTGATAAACGATTAATTGGCTTGGCAACAGAAGCTGTAAGTGAAATTGGAGAACATCAATACGGTGTTGGACTAATTTGCTCAGGTGACTCGTTTATGAATAATCCAGAGCGTGTAGAAAAAGTAAGAGAGTATTTCCCACAAATGAAAGCAGTAGAAATGGAAGCTGCAGCGGTAGCTCAAGTATGTTATCAATTTAATACACCATTTGTTGTTATTCGTGCTTTATCTGATATTGCGGGAAAAGAATCAAATATTAGTTTTGATGAATTTTTACCTGTTGCTGCAAAGCATTCTACAGAAATTGTATTAAAAACGATTGAAAAATTATAAACGTCATCGTTTGTTCATAAACTTCCTTGACGGTAAATAAAAATACACAGTAATATATAATTATGGATGTATAGGGTATTTTTAAAAAATTCACATAGAGGAGGTATTTGCTATGTTATTAATTATGGCGGGTGCTGTAGCGATTACAACTATTTTAGGTATTGTGATTTATATGGGAGCTAGTGATTCAGTTTATCATTAAAACCAAAAGTTTTTATAGACAATGTTTATGTTAAAGAGGGGAGCCCGAGTGTAACTTTGGGTTCCCCTCTTTATTGCCTTTCACACGAGAAGGTGAAATCGCCCGAAAAAAGAGAGCTTCTTTCTACGACTGGAAACCCATTTATATCGTAACATTGATTGGAAATTTCCATTATGAATTTATGGTCCATGTAAAGATCTATTGATAGGAATATAGCTAACCCAATGATTACAATTGAGATAATAGCAATTATCTGATGCTTCAAAGATAGTCTCGTCCCCTCTTTATTGCCTTCCATAATAATTCCACCCCCTATAACTGCAATTCCTATTAAAAGTTGATAACACTATTATAACATATATATAACAAATTTTTGAAAAACAGTAGAGTTTCATACAATGTTATTGCTGATTCAGTTACATTAAGTTTTTTCGTAAGTTAAGTTGTATCCCCTTACTTTTTAGCTTCAAACTTACTGTAAAATTCACTCCTGTACAACCGAGACTGTTAACATGATTAAAGATGATTATCGCATTGGAAAGCGTGAGTAAATAGCTGATAAGAAGTGTGGGGTTTAATATATTCTCAAATTATAGAAGACATTACCAAATTAAATCTAAAATAAATTCGAAATGGAGCAAAAATATTTAGTTATGAAGTATGAAGCCGAGTATTAATTAGTATGAATACTGAGAGTAAAAAACATTTAGGCTGCTTAACAAAATGAATTGTTAAGCAGCCAAGAGTAAAGAGAGTAGTTTAACATTAGGAGTTGTCTTTAAAAATAGTTGTAGTAAGAAAATGGCGTGTATGGTAGCTCTAATTTTTAATCAATTTCTAGTTAGCAATATTTTTATTGGCATATACAATGAACAGATGAAAAGCTAAGTAAATTGTTTTTTATAAGCTTAAGTAATTATTCCCGATATGTTTGATTTTCAGCTTTTTTCGATTCTTTCTCTGCTTGATTATGTTTAAATTGCTGATATAGCTTAACTAAAGCTCTTTTTTCAATGCGTGAGACATAACTTCTTGAAATCTTTAGCTTTTTTGCAATCTCTTTTTGGGTTAGGGGGTCGTTGTTGTTTAATCCATATCGATAGACGATAATTTCAAGTTCACGAGGCTCCAAAGTATTAAGATAAGAATAGAGCTGCTCAAAACTTTCCTTTTGTTCGATTTTATCGATTGCTGGCTGTTCATCAAGCTGAAGCAAGTCACGGATTTGCAAAGATTGTCCTTCCTTATCTACTCCAATAGGTTCGAAAAGTGAAACATCTTTTTGCACTTTTTTTTGCGCCCGTAAATGCATTAGTATTTCATTTTCAATACAACGTGCAGCATATGTGGCTAATCTAGTCTTCTTATCTGGTGTATAACTGCTAACCGCTTTCATCAACCCAATTGTACCAATTGATATATAATCGTCTAGTTGTTCATGCTGTGGGTGAAATTTCTTGACGACATGTGCTACAAGTCTCATGTTTCTTTCAATTAAATCTAGCCGCGCTTGTTCATCTCCTGCCATAAACCGTTCTATGCATTTTGCTTCTTCTTCTTTTGTAAATGGTCTATGGAAAGCCTGCCCCTTTAAATACCCTAAAAATGTCGGAATATCTAACCAAAGCTGCATAATTGACGCAAAGATCCCGCTCAGGTTACGTCATCCTTTCTGCCTTTTTCGACATTATATGATGTTGTTGGCAAGAAAATGAAAATGTAGAGCAATAATATCGCAAAAAAATAATCGATGCACTCTTGGTTAAATGCATCGACTGAAAATTATACTTTTTTTAATGTAAATGTACTTATCATCAAAACCGAAAGAATTGGGAATAAGAACATATAAAATTGTGGTCCAACTGAAGAAATAAGGAAATAGGAAAACGTTAAAAAAGTTCCTGCTGCTGTAATAGGCAACCCTACGAAATACCCAGTTGATTCAGTTATATTAAAACGAGCTAAACGGAATGCTCCAGAGGCGATATAGACAATTGTCAAAATAATTCCGGCCATTCCAAAATCGGACAATATATTTTCATACATTAATAGAGCAGGTGCTACACCAAATGATATAATATCACCCATAGAATCCAATTGTTTGCCCAGCTCGGATTCCTGATTTAGCTTCCGTGCTACTTTTCCGTCATAGCGATCTAAAAAAGCAGCAATAAAGATAAATAGAACGCTGTAACTATAGGCTTCATTTAATGTCGCCATAATCGAAGCTCCACCAAACGATAAATTGAAAATTGTAATCAAATTAGCAGCTTGAGATTTAACTTTTTTAACTGTTGAATCCACCATATGCAAAAGAAACATGGGGAACACTCCTTTGCACTAAATATATTTATATATTATACTTCGAAACAGTGTAAATTGTAAGTGAATCAAAGTTTTTGTAAAATTTCGCTTTCATTAAAATTATTGTAAAGAATATAAATGTTTTATTAGGGGGTACAGTATGAAAGAGAAGATTTACCAACGTTTAATTGAATTAACGAACGGAAAATACAGTTCCCTCGTATTAAAAAGACTTGTAACTTCCACGTTTAGTAAAAACTTTATTCAAAGATACAGTAAAGTATACGAAATTGACCTATCAGAAGTTTCACGAGATCTGCAAAGTTTTTCTAGTTTACAAGATTTTTTTACAAGACAATTAAAAGAGGGAGCTCGGCCGATACATTTGCATGAGCAAACATTTATCAGCCCTGTTGATGCAAAGGTTGAAGCATTTGGAACGATAAAATGTGATGCAGTTTTTACTGTTAAAAATAAGCCATATACGTTGCAAGATTTACTTGGAAAAGATCAAATTGCTGAAAAATATAAAAATGGAAACTATATTGTTTTTTATTTAAGTCCAGCAAATTATCATAGAATTCATAGCCCTTTGGATGGTACAGTAATTCGGCAATATGTTCTTGGAAAAAAATCTTACCCAGTGAATCAATTAGGACTTACTTATGGGAAAAAACCAATTAGTCATAATTATCGTATGATAAGCGAGCTCCAATATCAAAATAATAAAAACTTTGCGCTTGTTAAAGTAGGGGCGATGTTTGTCAATTCAATACAATTAACCAACACTTCGAAAACATGGAAAAAGGGACAAGAGATAGGGTATTTTTCTTTTGGTTCTACAGTTGTCATGCTTTTTGAGGAGAATTTTATTCACTTTACGGAAAATATCCAAAAAGGTCATGCAGTGAAGATGGGTGAACCGATTGCAATTATGATATAATCGAATAATAAAGTGAAGCCTACAAATCAGTGGGGTATTTTCCACTGATTGTTAGTTGTTTCACACACGATGTGGGGTACACAGACGTTGCCAAAAAGTTCTTTTGCGACGAAAGCACAGCGACCAGAGCAGGACTTGGCGCATTTAGTTGTGTACAAATTACGAGCAGTTGCTTTGCAACTTATATTTAATTAAAGTGGAAATTTTGTACCTGTTCCTGCGGTTACTCGTCGTTAAAACTTTAGTCGCATCGCTTTTGATGCAAATAATTTACTTCCCGTTAATGCGGGATAAAATTTATTGAAGGAGTTAAGGCTTTGTATAATTTTCTATTGCCGAATGAATTTGTAACAACAGTTTTTGAAATCACACCAGAAAAGTTGGAAAAGCTTGGAGTTAGAGGGATTATTACTGATTTAGACAATACTCTAATTGAATGGGACAGACCAGATGCAACAGAAGAGATTGCTACTTGGATGAAGGAGCTCGAAGATGCGGGATTGAAGATCATCATTGTTTCAAATAACAATGATGAACGAGTAAAAAGGTTTGCTGATCCATTAGGAATCCCTTTTATTTCTCGGGCAAGAAAACCTCTTGGAGCAGCTTATTATGCTGCGATGAAGCAGCTGCGCTTGAAAAGTAATGAAGTTGTTATGGTTGGAGATCAATTGCTCACCGACATAATGGGAGCCAATCGATTGAATTTATATACGTTTTTAGTTCGACCTGTAGCGGAGTCGGACGGTTTTGTCACGCGCTTTAATCGTTTTGTAGAAAGACGTGTTTTTAATTTATTAAAGCGTAAAGGAATTAAAACTTGGGAGGAACAGTAATGATTGAAATGCCAAATTGTATTGGCTGTGGAGCAATAATTCAAACAGATAATCCAAAGGAAGTTGGGTATGCGCCGCCTTCTTCTCTTGAAAAAGAAACAGTAATATGTCAACGCTGTTTTCGTTTGAAAAACTATAATGAAATTCAGCCAGTTAGCCTAACAGACGATGATTTTTTACGAATACTTAATGGTCTTGGTGAACAAGAAGGCCTTATTGTAAAAATTGTTGATATTTTTGATTTCAATGGTAGCTGGCTGCCTGGACTACACCGATTTGTCGGCAACAACCCAGTGCTATTAGTAGCGAATAAGGTAGACTTATTACCGAAATCTGTAAAACCGAAAAAAGTTATAAATTGGTTAAAACGTGAAGCGAAGGATTTAGGTTTAAACCCGGTTGATGTCATGCTTGTAAGTGCACATAAAGGCATTGGGATGCATGAAGTAGTGGATGCAATTGAAATGTATCGAGAAGGCAAGGATGTATTTGTTGTCGGTTGTACAAATGTTGGGAAATCCACATTTATTAACCGAATAATTAAACAAGCTACCGGTGAAGGAAATGTCATTACAACGTCCCATTTCCCTGGAACTACTTTAGATATGATTGAAATTCCGCTTGATGATGGTGCAGCTCTTTATGATACACCTGGAATAATCAATCATCATCAAATGGCACACCATATTGATTCGAGTGAATTAAAATATATTATGCCGAAAAAAGAAATTAAGCCAAAAGTTTATCAACAAAATGAGGGTCAAACATTATTTATCGGTGCACTTGCCCGTTTTGACTTTATAAAAGGCGATCGTTCTGCTTTTACAGTTTATGCTGCAAATGATTTACCAATTCATCGTACGAAGCTTGAAAAGGCGGATGAATTGTACGAGGAGCATAAAGGGGAGCTTTTGTCACCTCCAACGAGTAAGTTTATTGATCAGCTGCCTGAACTAGTTCGTCACGAGTTTTCAGTTAAAGAAGGGAAAACGGACATTGTAATATCAGGGCTTGGTTGGATAACTGTACAGCATCCAAATGTAGTGGTAGCAGCACATGCACCAAAAGGAGTAGAGGTTTTTATCCGCCCTTCATTAATCTAGTTGTGATCTATCTTCATTCCCCCTGGGTTATTTAGTGAATAATACCGAGTGAAGATTCTGCTTCCCAAGGGTCATAAGATTTAACGGAGGATTGTGAAAGGAAGTTGACCTACTAAATACGTCGCATCAAATGCAACAACGGTTAAGTTACAGCAATATAGGGCTTAAACATGATTCTAAAGTCGACGCGATGATTGGCCGATAGGTGTAATTGATATTTAAGAGAAGAGGTTTTTGAAATGAAGAAATGGTTTGCTGTGATTGGGGATCCTATTGCACATTCAAAATCCCCGAATATGCATAATGCTTGGTTTAATGAGATGGATATCGATGCTGCGTATATTCCGATTCATATTAAAAGTGAGCAGCTTGAAAAGGCGGTTTTTTCTTTAAAAACATTAGGGGCAAGTGGATGGAATGTAACAATCCCTCACAAACAAACGATTATCCCATTTCTAGACGAACTAGATGAACTTGCTGAAAAAATGGGGGCTGTTAATACTGTTGTTCGTCAGCAAGACGGAAAACTGAAAGGGTACAACACAGATGGTTCCGGATTTGTTCATTCCCTTGAAGAAGCTGTAGGGAAGGAACATAAACAAAGAGCTGTTTTAATTATTGGTGCAGGTGGTGCAGCTCGAGGCATTGCTTTTGCATTACAACAATACGGGTATACGAATATAACAATTGCCAACCGAACAATTTCCAAAGGGATAGAAATTGTCAATGAATTAGGCGAGGGACAAGCCATTTCTTTAAAAGATGCTGAACAACAACTAGATCATTTCGGCATTATTATACAATCTACTTCTGCTGGGCTTGCAAATAGTGAATTTAGTCTTCCTCTATCTTTAGAAAAGCTGCAAGAAGGAGCAATTGTTGCAGATATTGTGTATAATCCATTAATGACACCTTTTTTACTAGAGGCGCAGAAGAAAAATGCCAAGATAGTAAATGGTTTAGGAATGTTTGTGCATCAAGGGGCGATTGCTTTTAATTATTGGTTAGGGCAATATCCAAACACAAATTTAATGATAAAAAGATTAACTGAGGAATTACAAAAATAAACAGTTAATTTAGGAGGAAACATTTATTTATGCTAACAGGCAAACAAAAAAGATTTTTACGAGCTGAAGCTCATCATCTAACACCGATTTTTCAAGTGGGAAAAGGTGGGGTTAATGAGCAAATGCTGAGACAATTGCGTGATGCACTAGAAGCACGTGAATTAATCAAAGTACGTATTTTAGACAATTGTGAAGATGAAAAAGATGAAGTGGCGCAACAATTAGCAACTGGAACTGGAGCAGAACTTGTTCAATTAATAGGGTTAACAGTTGTTTTATATAAAGAATCTCGCAATAATAAGAAGATTGTGTTACCAAAAGCAGATAAAAAGTAAGGTGTTATGCAAATGAGAAAAGTTGGCATTTTAGGAGGGACATTTAACCCTCCTCATATCGGACATTTAATAATGGCAAATGAGGCATTTGATGCGTTGCAACTAGATGAAGTCCGTTTTATGCCAAATGCGATTGCACCACATAAACAATTAGTTGATGATGCAACAATGGAAAATCGTCTACGAATGGTGGAAATCGCCATTGAACCTTATGACCATTTTACAATTGAAACGATTGAACTGGAGCTTGGTGGAATTTCCTATACGTATCAAACAATGAAAGAGCTTTGTGAAAGAGAGCCGGATGTTCAATTTTACTTTATCATTGGAGGCGATATGATTGATTCGCTTCATACATGGTATAAGGTCGATGAGTTAGTAAAAATTGTTGAATTTGTTGGTTTGAAGCGTCCTGGAACACAATCAGCATCTACATATGATGTAACAATGGTGGAGGCACCTGAAATTGATTTATCTTCAACGTTAATAAGAAAAAGATTAAAAAATGGTGGTACATTAAAATTTTTATTGCCAGAAGGCGTTGAGGAATATATTCGAAAGGAAGGTCTTTATGGAACGCGATGATTATTTAGCAGCAATAAAAACGCGTATGCCAGAAAAAAGATATATTCATACTATTGGTGTGATGGAAACCGCCATTTTTTTAGCAGAGAAGTACAATGAAAATGCTAAATCTGCTGAAACAGCAGCTATTTTACATGATATAGCAAAATATGCTGATGAAGATTGGATGCGTCAAATAGTAATACAAAATGGACTTGATCATCGTCTAATTGGCTGGGGATCTGAAATTTTACATGGTCCAGTAGGCGCATGGATTGCTGAGAATGAATTTAATATTATAAATGAAGATATTTTGAATGCAATTCGGTTTCATACAACGGGGCGAGCTGGAATGACAAAATTAGAGAAAATCATTTATATTGCAGATATGATTGAACCAAACCGAAAGTTCCCTGGTGTAGAAGAACTTCGAATTTTAGCAAATAAAGATATAGATGAGGCTTTGAAAGCTTGTATTTGCCATTCTATTGCCTTTTTAGTTCATACAAAGCAGCAAATATATCCCGTTTCGATTGAATGCTATAATGATGTAATTTCATAACACGAAAATTTGTGGATTGAAAAAAAGAGAGGAACAGTGAAGAATGACAGAAAATTTATTACAGATTGCCTATAAAGCTTTAGATGATAAGCGTGCAGAGGATATTGTTGTATTAAATATGCAAAATATTTCTTTATTAGCAGATTATTTTATCATTTGCCACGGTAATTCAGACCGTCAAGCACAAGCAATTGCACGAGAAGTTCAAGAAAAAGCCCAAGAAAATGGTTTTGAAATAAAACGTATTGAGGGATTTGACTCTGCACGTTGGATTTTAGTTGACTTAGGTGATGTCGTTGTCCATATTTTCCATAAAGACGAACGCGCATTTTATAATCTAGAACGTCTATGGGGAGATGCTCCTCAATTAGATATTCCAACAGTAGAATGACGAGTAGTTATGAACGATTTGCGGCTGTTTATGATGAATTAATGCAAGATGTACCCTATGACCAATATGTTAATTGGGTTAAATCCCATGCTCCTAGTGAGCGATATCCAAATTTATTAGATGTAGGTTGTGGGACGGGTACACTTTCTTTAATGTTTCATCAACAAGGCTACAGCGTAAGTGGCATAGATTTATCTGAAGATATGCTGGCTGTTGCCAATGAGCGTTTGCAGGCTGCGAATGTAACCTTGCCGCTTTATGCAATGTCTATGGATGAATTAGAAGGATTTTCGGATTTAGACGTTGTGACGATTCCGATTGATTCAATTAATTATTTACCCGATAGTCAAATGGTTGTTGAAACATTAAAACGAATTTACAACAGCTTGCGAGATGGCGGACAATTATTTTTTGATGTTCATTCTCTCTTTAAAATGGATGTTATATTTATGGAAAGTCCTTTTACGTATGATGATGGAGAAATCACCTACATCTGGTATACAGAACAAGGAGAATTTGAACATTCTGTTTACCATCAGATGACGTTTTTTGTTAAGGATGAAAAAACGGGATTGTTTGAACGATTTGATGAAGAACACCTTCAACGCTCCTTTTCAATTGACACATATGTAAATTGGTTGACTGAAATAGGCTTTTCAAAAATAGTAGTGACTGCTGACTGGATGGAGCAAAGTCCTACAAATGAAAGTGAAAGAATTTTTATTCGTGCAGTAAAGTAAATATAGTTAAATAAAAAAGCATCTTTTCAACAGAAGGTAAATTATGTATATTATTATTATACTCCATATGATTTACTTTCTGAGAAGAGGTGTTTTTTCATTTTTCAGCAAGTGATTAAAAAGTATGGTAAGGCAATTGCTCTCCCCGGCATTGTCTCTGTTATTCTTCTTTATTTTTTCCTTCAAAAAACTGACTCTAATGAACAACAATTAGAGGTTATTACTACTATTCCACAAGAGCAAACAGAACAATTAAATAGCGAGGATGAACAGCAGGAACAGCTTGTTGTTAATAAAGTAATAGTCGATGTGAAGGGTGCTGTGAACTTTCCAGGCGTCTATGAGCTTACTACTGAAGAACGAGTAATTGATGCCATAAAAAAGGCTGGAGGCTATACAGAAGGGGCTGAATCGAAGTTGGTAAACCATGCCCAAAGGCTTCAGGATGAAATGGTAATTTATATCCCTAAGAAGGGTGAGGAAGTAGGCACCTTGGAAATGGATCCTACACAGGTCGTTAATATGCCTTCCGACAATTCTAGTTCTGCAAGTAAGGTAAATATTAATTCAGCGGATGAAACTGCATTAACAACTTTACCAGGCATTGGACCTTCAAAGGCGCAAGCTATTATTGCATATAGAGAGGATGTTGGATCTTTTAAATCGATTGAAGATTTAAAAAATGTATCTGGAATAGGAGACAAAACCTATGATAAATTAAAAGACTTAATAGATGTAAAATAAATACTTTTCTATTTCCTGCATTGCAACTACTAGTATTTACATCTAAACTAATAGTAATCTAGTTTGGAGGGAATCATATGGAGCGAATCACTTGGGACCAATTTTTTATGGCGCAAAGCCATTTATTGGCACTTAGAAGTACATGTACAAGACTTGCTGTAGGCGCAACGATTGTTCGAGATAAAAGAATTATTGCAGGGGGCTACAATGGTTCAATTTCAGGAGATGAACATTGTATTGAAAAAGGCTGCTACGTTGTTGATAACCATTGTATACGGACGATTCATGCTGAAACGAATGCATTACTACAATGCGCAAAATATGGTACATCAGCAAACGGTGCAGATTTATATGTTACACATTTTCCTTGTTTGCCTTGCTCGAAAACAATTATTCAGGCAGGCATTAAAAACGTTTATTATGCTACAGATTATAAAAACAACCCGTATGCGTTGGAATTGTTTAAAAAGGCAAATGTTGAAGTTGTACACATTCCATTTGACGAAGCGAAAATTGACTTTTTGAAAGATGAAAAGCTGCAGTTAGCTTTTGATATGCTGCATAAACTTCGAAATCTCGGTGCTTCAGAAGAAGAATTGAAGCCTTTTGAAAAGAAGGTGAATGAATTATTTGATGTCGTTCAAGCATAAATGTATTTTTTATGCCTTGTCGGTTCTCGTTGCTTCACTTGCAGCAACAGAATCGGCAAGGTTTTTATTATTGCTTGCTTTACTTTTATTTTTTTGTATTTATAAAAAAATTACATTTAGACACCTAGTAGGTATAATGCTTCTATGTTTCATTTCATATTATTATTTTTCCTTCCAAATCAATAAAGTGGATCATACATTAAACCTTCCTGCAACTTTAACATGGACAGGAGAGTATAAAATTAATGGAGATATGCTGAGGGGATTTATGGTAGATGAAAGTGGCAAAAAAGTTTATGTAGCATATCAATTAGCCTCTGAAACAGAGAAGGTTGTCTTTGAAGAAAGTCCACTAATTGGCAAGCAATATATTGTCCATGGTACTATTAAAGAACCGTCAAAGCCTGCACATTCTTATGCGTTTAGTATGGAACAATATTTAAAAAGTAAGGGCTCCATTGGAATATTGGAAGTTTCTAATTGGTCTTATATTCAAACGAAGGAATCTATCCCTCAGAGAATAGGATTGCAGCGTTTTAAATTAAAAAAGCATATTGAAGAAACATTTCCCGAATCTCTAATTGGTGAAGCTCAAGCATTGCTCATTGGTTTAGGAGAAAATGTGGATGATGATACGACTAGAGCGTACCAAAAACTTGGCATTACACACCTTTTCGCAATTTCGGGGTTGCACATAGCTATAGTATCCTTACTATTTTTCCAGGGACTATTGCGTTTAAAAATTAGGCGTGAGTTTGCGATGCTAGTACTAATCGTAGTGCTGCCGATATATGCGATATTAGTAGGTGGGGCACCGTCTGTATGGCGTGCGGTATCAGTGGTTGAGTTAACCATTCTGAGCAGAATAAAGTGGCGATTGCCAGTTGATGACGCACTTGCAGTAAGCTTTATTTTATTTGTTATTTTAGAACCGTGGTCGGTTTATCAAATTGGGTTTCAGTTGTCGTATCTCGCTACAGCAGCTTTAATTTATTCAAGTCGACTTATTCAATACTATTCTTCACGGATTGTTCAATCCTTTTTTATCACCTTTGTTTGTCAATTGCTTGTTTATCCTCTATTACTGTTGCATTTTTATGAACTTAGTATATCTTCTTTAGTCGTTAACATATTTTTTGTTCCACTTTTTTCCTTCGTTATATTGCCAATTAATATTATTTTACTCGTAGTATCTTTTTTTCCAGGTGTATTGCAAGAGTTCATGTTTAGCTGTTATGAACCAACTCGAGCCTTGCTAACAAAATGTATTAATTTGCTCCAGGATATCCCCTATCAAATGTGGAATCCGGGAAAACCTTCTATTGTCAGTATGCTAATTGCATACGGTAGTGTATTAGCAACATTTTACTATTTAGATATACGTGCAAAATTAGTTAAAGTATTATCGGTATTACTTATCCCGGTGTGTATTTTAAATTTTAGTACAAAAGTTCATGAAGAATTAATTATTTCATTTATAAATGTAGGACAAGGAGATTGCATTGTCATTGAATTGCCATACAGAAAAGCAGTTTATATGATTGATACTGGAGGCCTTTTACGTTTTGAGCAGGAGAAGTGGAAGCAAAGTGACAGTCCTTATGAAATTGGGAGAGATATTGTCGTACCATTTTTAAAAGGAAAAGGGATTCAAAAAATAGATAAACTCATCTTAACTCATGCAGATGCAGACCACGTGGAGGGTGCTGAAGAAATTTTACAAGAAATAAATGTTGAAGAGATACACCTATCTCCAAACTCTTATTATAAAGAAGTGATGAACGATTTAGTACATGACGCCTTAAAGAAAAATATTTCGATTCAAGAGCAAATTGCTAATAACGCATGGGCTGAAGCAGGTATTTCATTTCAGTATTTGTGGCCAGTAGATACACAATATGAAGGGAATAATGACTCCCTAGTTCTTTATGTTGCAATGGGTGAGTTTAAGGCGCTTTTTATGGGGGATGTGGAACATGAAGGGGAAGAAGAAATCTTGAGAAAATATCCATCCTTAACAAATATCGACCTATTAAAAGCAGGCCATCACGGCAGTAAAACATCAAGCAGTGAACAATTTGTAAATCAGATGAAACCAGTTTTAACGATTTTTAGTGCAGGAGAAAACAATCGTTATGGACATCCGCATGAGGAAGTCGTTTCAAGATTTCAATCATTAGGGTTGCGGACATTTACAACTGGTAAGGTAGGAACGATAGAAGTAAAAGTGAAAGGCGATAAGTTAGAGGTTACTACCTCCAACTAAATATGTGCTAAAAAAAGGGGACAGTCCCAACAACTTTGAGACTTCCCCCTTTTTCATGCAATTACAAATTATGCAACTGCATCAATAATTGTTGCGATAATGAAAATAAGTGCGAAGAATACGAATGAAACACCAAATCCTACACCAGCGTCAATAGCTTGGTTTCGCATTGAAGCGCCATTTTTGCCTTCGAATGGGTTATGTGTTACAACGTTTTCATTATGTGATGACATACCTATCCCTCCTACTCAGAATAATTATAAGTCAATATATAGCAAAAATCTATATAGAATCAACCAAATTCTATTATCTAATCTTTGATTTATTGTCACTATTTATACACAGTTGCATTAAAACGTGTATACTTATATACGAAATGTTGTAAGGGAGCTGACGAAATGTTTACAAAGGTTTGGAACGATATTAAAAATGGGCAAATCGCTCCTGTCTATTGCATTTTCGGGGAAGAGTCGTATTTTGTTGATGAAACGATAAAACGTTTAAAAATATCATTGAGCTCAACAGAAGAAGTGGAAACAATGAGCTTTGATTTAGATGAATCCCCGGTTGATTTAGTCATTGATGAGGCTGATACCTTTCCATTTTTCTCTGAGCGTAAACTAATTATTGCAAAAAATGCTTCTTTTTTAAAGGCAGCAGAAAAAGGGAAAGAAAAGATTGATCATAATATAAAAAGATTAGAGAATTGGTTGGTTCAACCTCCAAGCTTTTCTGTAACAATTTTTATTGCGCCGTATGAAAAATTAGATGAGCGAAAAAAAATTACAAAGCTCATGAAAGAAAGTAGTATAATGCTTCAAGCGGAAACTCCAAAGGAAAATGATTTAGCTATTTGGATACGCAATGAGGTAAGTACATATGGCAAAAATATTTCAGATGATGCAATTGACAAGCTTGTTGAAATGGTTGGAGCTAATATGATGCAATTGCAGATGGAAATCGAAAAAATATCTCTATATTTAGGAAACGACACGCAAATAAGCTCTTCCTTAGTAGAAGAACTTGTGGCAAAAACATTGGAGCATGATGCTTTTAAAATGTTGAATGCTTATTTGTCCCATAATCATGCTGAAGCACTTCAAATATATCATGATTTGCTTAGACAAAAAGAAGAGCCAATCATGCTTGTGGGCTTACTCGCATCTAATATTCGGACGATGAATAATGTTTATTATTTACAAAAAAAGGGCTACCATCCAAATCAAATTTCAAAACAGTTGAAAATACACCCATATCGAGTGAAGTTGATGCTTGAAAATCGAAACCGTCCAAGTGAGGAAAGATTGTTAAAAGCATTAAAAAATTTATCAGAAATTGATTTGCAGCTAAAATCCGTCAGCGGAAACAGAGAACGTTATTTAGAAATGTTTTTATTGAAGGCATTATAAAAAGAACGCTACTTATTCAAAAAGCATAGAATAAAAAGAACCCAAAGTACAAACGCTAGAATGTTGAATAATAATCAGCATTTTGGCGTTTTTCTTATGTTTGAATTAAAAACATTACCTCTTTTAAACGTTTCAGACGATTAAATAAGATAAGAAGGCGCAGCCTACCACTATAAGCTGCCCAGAAGCAAAAACTGTTGGGGGCCTAACTCGTAGCGCTTGTGAGCGAGAATGTCGATCATCCGACATCGCTTCCGGCCAACATCGTGTTGGCCCCTCAGCCGGCTCATTCAAACTCATACTATTTAAAATTATACTGAGTAGCTTCCCGTAATAAATAATTCTTAGCTAATGAAAAAAGACCAATTACCAATAAAGGTAATTGATCTTTACAGTTTCATTAGTTAGCTTTTTTAGCTAGACGTGATTTTTTACGAGCAGCTGCGTTTTTATGGATAAGACCTTTAGAAGCTGCTTTATCAAGAGCTTTGTTAGCTGCTACAACTAATTCCTGTGCGTTGTCTGCACCAGCAGTTAAAGCTTGTTCAGCTTTTTTAATAGTAGTACGCATTGCAGATTTTGCTTGAGAGTTAGCAACGTTTGCTTTTTCAGCTACTTTTACACGTTTAATTGCAGATTTAATGTTTGGCATATCTTTCACCTCCTAAATAAGGTACGAGATGAGTTATCTTCTCACTATTTCATTTGTTAATACAACAAAAATCATTCTACCAAACGATGAGTATAATTGCAATACATAAATGCAAAGAATATTTACTTGACAGATTGTCAAACATAATAGTGAGGTGATAATTATGATAGAAGTGAATTGGAGTAGAACCGATTTAATCGACGAATCGAAGGAAGTAGTAGAGCATCAGACCAGGCAGCAAAAAGAAGCGCTACATGATACGAGCGGCGTCTCGATTGATGAGTTTAAGGAGAACAGGGTAAAAGTCACAAAGGTTATTGTTGATAAAAGAGGGCAGGAACAAATTGGAAAAAAAGAAGGGACATATATTACACTCTCTGTTCCAACATTAACAATTGATGACCACAACGGTTTTGAGCAACTAGAAAAATCCTTTACTAAGTATCTTGATGATATCCATAAAGATATAAAAATCAATAAAGATAGTAAAGTTCTTGTAATAGGATTGGGAAATAAAACGATTACACCAGATGCGATTGGGCCTTTTGCCATCGATTCAATGCAAAATGAGCAATCTGAAAATCCAAGCGATCATTTTATTATGTATGCTCCAGGTGTTACGGGTCAAACAGGGTTCGAAACGAGCGACTTTGTTCATGCCTTAACTGAAAGAATTAAACCATCGCTCGTCTTAGTCATCGATGCTTTAGCTACAAGGGGAAGCTCTAGACTTTGTAAAACGATACAAATTACTAATACAGGGATACATCCTGGCTCCGGGGTTGGTAACCAGCGAACTGAAGTTTCAAAAGAAGTATTAGGTGTTCCTGTTACAGCAATTGGTGTTCCGACTGTTGTTGATGCAACAGTAATTATTGCGGATGCAATCGATAATGTATTCCGTTCTATTGCTGCGAAGATAGAAGAAAAGGGCAAGCCGTCAGGAAAACTTTCTGTTACTTCATGGACGCCGGAATCAAATTCAAGAGTAGATTTAAATTTAATAAAACCTATCTTTGGTGAATGGTCAACTTGGTCAACTGATGATCGACTCAAATTATTTGAGGAAGTGTTTGCAACACATCCTGAGAGATTGATTGTTACACCAAAAGAAGTAGATGTTTGGATAACAAAATATTCAATTCTCATAAGTAAATGCTTGTTTAAATGGATGAATCATAAAGTTCACTAGTTCTAAAATTTCTCTTCTCTCCATAAGGTAGTGGAAGGAGAGGATGTCATGTTAAAAAAAATACAAGTTCTATCAGTTTTTCTATTTTTCTTTTTCATGTTGCCAATTATTACCGGACTATTGCCTTTTCCAAACAACGAAAAATATGAGCCCCCTAAACCTGAAGAAAAGCAAATGGTCTATGCATCAACAGAAATTACAGAAACAGAGCCGAAAGCGACAGATATTTCACCAACAATGGATCCATTTGATGTATTGTTTGTTTTCACGCATTCTCATGAAACCTATAAGCCTTACGCTGAAAGTGAAAGTGGCACCATCGCGGTCTATGATGATCAGGCTAATTTATTCACAATGTCTAAAGTGATGGAAGACTATTTTCGACTAAATGGTTTAAATGCAAAAACACTTGATGTTGATGTTATGTCAGTTATGCAGAAAAAAGGAGTTACGATGTCAGCAGCATACGATACAGTCAGACCATATATAAGTAAGGAATTAAAAGAAAATAGCTATGACCTTATTTTAGATATACATCGTGATGCAACACGTGCTGATAAAAGTACAATTAAGCATAAGGATGTCAAGTATGCAAAAATTGCGTTTGTCATAGGTGCTGAAAATCCAAATTATAAGTCTAATCTTTCCTACGCCAATGCGTTAAATCAGTCTATAAATAAGATTATTCCAAATATATCGAGAGGAATAATTGAAAAGAAAGGCGCAGGAGTAGATGGGGTTTATAATCAAGATTTATCTAAAAACCTATTGCTAATCGAAATTGGCGGGATTGATAATACAGAGGATGAAGTGTATCGTACGATTGCTGTTTTAGCACAAGCAATATCTAAAACATTCGTTAATGATCAAGTTGCTAACGCCGATAGTCAAGCTCTATCACCAGCTAACAAAACTTCTGATTCTTGAACTTTTGTGTTTTTTCACTCCAACATTGCTAAAGTTAATGTCTGACTGCTATAATTCAAATTAGTTTAGCCTTTTTTACTTGAATAAGAAGTATAAAATATTTAGAAAACTGTTATAGTAAGCTCGGCCTCTCTAGTTGAAGGCTCATTTCGTGGGCAAGGCGAAAAAATTGCTGAGATACACACGAAATGAGATGTCGGCTGGACTAACGGTGTACGTTCACGAGCAGACGCATTTTTTTGGGGCGGGCTTACGCTTTTCTAAGTAGGGTTTTAACAACATGAGTTATAAGTAACAGTAATTGAAATATTCAGCAGTGCTGACTTTATACTGATGAAGGTTAAAGCCTCCAGCGTATGCCTTTGACTGTTATCACCTAAAAGGCATTAATTCTACAATTTTTAGTAGAATACGCGGAGGCGTATTTGATTAGGAGTGGACACGACATGAATCGAGAAGAACGTTTAAAACGACAAGAAAACATACGGAATTTTTCAATCATTGCACATATCGACCATGGGAAATCTACTTTAGCTGACAGAATTTTAGAGAAAACAAAAGCATTAACAGCTCGAGAAATGAAAGCGCAGCTATTGGATTCAATGGATTTAGAACGCGAACGTGGTATTACAATTAAGTTGAATGCCGTACAGTTAAAATATCAGGCTAAGGATGGACAAACATATACTTTCCACCTAATTGATACACCAGGACACGTCGACTTCACATATGAAGTATCAAGAAGTTTAGCTGCATGTGAAGGAGCGGTACTGGTCGTCGATGCGGCACAAGGAATTGAAGCACAAACTTTAGCAAACGTATATTTAGCTCTAGATAATGATCTTGAAATTTTACCTGTAATTAATAAAATTGATTTACCAGCAGCAGATCCTGAACGTGTACGTGGTGAAGTTGAAGATGTAATCGGCCTTGATGCATCTGAAGCAGTACTTGCATCTGCAAAAGCAGGGATTGGCATCGATGAGCTGTTAGAGCAAATTGTCGAAAAGATTCCTGCACCAATGGGAGATCCTGATGCACCATTACAAGCTCTTATTTTTGATTCGCTATATGATGCTTATAAAGGGGTAGTTACTTCTATTCGAATTGTCAACGGTACCGTAAAACCAGGAGACAAAATTCGGATGATGGCAACTGGTGCTGAATTTGAAGTAGTAGAGGTTGGTGTACATACTCCAAAAATTACTCCGGTGGCGGAATTAACTGTAGGGGATGTTGGATATTTAACTGCCTCTATTAAGTCTGTAGGCGATACACGAGTAGGGGATACTATTACTTCGGTAATGAATCCTGCAAGCGAACCATTGCCAGGTTATCGTAAATTAAATCCAATGGTTTACTGTGGTCTTTATCCGATTGATACTGCAAAATACAATGACTTGCGCGAAGCCCTTGAAAAATTGGAATTAAATGATTCGGCTCTGCAATTTGAACCTGAAACGTCTCAAGCACTTGGCTTTGGTTTCCGCTGTGGCTTCTTAGGATTGCTTCATATGGAAATCGTTCAAGAACGTCTTGAACGGGAATTTAATATTGATTTAATTACAACTGCTCCATCCGTTATTTACGATGTAAAATTAACTGATGGCACGTCTTTAAGAGTGGACAACCCTTCAATGATGCCGGATCCACAAAAAATTGATCATATAGAAGAGCCTTATGTAAAGGCAACAATTATGGTGCCAAATGATTATGTTGGTGCGGTAATGGAATTGTGTCAAATGAAGCGTGGAACTTTTATTGGAATGGACTATATTGATACAACGCGTGTAAGCATTCAATATGAAATTCCACTTTCAGAAATCGTATATGATTTCTTTGATTATTTAAAATCAAATACAAAAGGCTATGCTTCTTTTGATTATGAATTAATTGGCTATAAACCATCAAAATTAGTAAAAATGGATATCCTGCTAAATAGTGAACAAGTCGATGCTTTAAGTTTCATCGTACACCGTGACTTTGCATATGAAAGAGGTAAAGTTATTGTTGAGAAGCTAAAAGAACTCATTCCACGTCAACAATTTGAAGTACCTGTTCAAGCAGCTATTGGGCAAAAAATTATTGCACGCTCAACAATAAAAGCGATGCGTAAAAACGTGCTTGCAAAATGTTACGGAGGAGATATTTCACGTAAACGTAAACTTCTTGATAAACAAAAAGAAGGTAAAAAACGTATGAAGCAAGTAGGTTCCGTTGAAGTTCCTCAGGAAGCATTCATGGCTGTGTTGAAGATGGATGACAATAATAAAAAGTAATATACCAAGGTTTTATCGAGTTTTCACTCATTTAAATATTTCTAAGGCAGCGGATATATCCCGCTGCTTTATTAATTAAGGAATTAATAATATCGGCAGTTTTCTATTACCATCCTATTAGATAAATGGACATAGCAATCTTCAGTTACAGTTGATTTGCTATGTCCAAATTTTTTATGTACGGTTTTATTTTTATACCATTTTATACATTTAAATTCCCATGCTTTCAAGTCGCTTCTTTATTTGTTTTATTTCTCTAGAGAGATGATCAATCTGCGATTGAAGATTGCTATTATTATTGTTATTAATGTTTTGGTTACTTTGCTGTGCTTCCTGTATTGCAAGGGCGGCAGCAACTGTTGCAAGGCCATCACCAAGAGTAGTTATTAATGCTGCGATTAGTGCAAGTTGTGCAGCTTGACTTTCAGAATTAGTATTTTGAGTTTCTTGGTTAAAATTTTGATTTTTCATTGAACATCCCCCATAACCCAAATATATAGTCATCATATTCAATCAAACTTTTTTTTAGTGGGTGATTCACCAGGGAATAGCGAAACAGTTGGATAATCAAATCAAGTACATTAAATAATGGTAAAATATTATCATATTTGGTTTAGTGGGAGTGCAGTAGTTAAGACATTTATGCTTGAAGTTCATATCAAGGGGTGACTATTGATGCTGGCATTATTGACCTGCAAAGAAATAAACAATAAGACCGCCTTATCCAGCGGGAGGAGCGGTCTTTTGGTAAATAGTCAAACGTCAAATTATTAATTTGAATCTTCTCCAGTTCGAAGGAGTACATAAATCATAAGAACAAAAAGACTTAGAAGTATTAAAGTTATAATTACAATAAATATTACTGTCCCATCCATCCTAAACACCTCGTTGGAATTAATCCGAAATTTTTAGCCACTAAAAGCTGCTATATTTATTCTTTGCAATAATAAGTCCTAATTAAACTATTTAATTATATGACAAAATCAGTTGCCAAATAATAAAGGGCTATCATTAAGAGTTAGTAGAAGTTGAAAAATAATACTATAAAATGGTGGCTCATTACTTTTGAATTAGGTGGAATGGGAAAACATTGAGATAGGTTGTTTTTTATTGCAACACATTTATAAAATAAGGAAAAAGTGTAGTAAAAATCGTTTAAATATTGCCCTTCTAAAGGAGAAAGTATTGTAGTAAAATATATCTAACAAAATCAACTATTTTACTAAGGAATGTTTAATCTTGGTTTTTTAATACTTCATAAAATTACAGCCAAGGAGATACGAAACGATGAGAAAAAACATTGAAGTCAATATTCCAGAATGGTTTAAACAAGACGAGTTATTTGTACTTAATACAGTTGTTGATGAGGAAAATGAAGCAATTGGTGTTTTATTTGCAAGTGATAATTTTGAACAAACACGGCCATATAATCCAGTAGTAAGAGTTTATTCTATTCGTTTAAACAATGGACAATATGAACTTGAACGTGAAATTAGTGCATTTTCATTTAAATCAAAAGCTGAGGCCATTGCATTTTCGAAAAATGTAGTCTCTTATTCAGCAACAGAATTATTATTAGATATACATAAAAATCAAGTAAAAGCAGTGATTTAACTTATTGCGCAAAGTATTTTAAAGCAAACTATCCGGCTCTATTAAATATTTTAATATAAAGGGGTGCCCAGAAAGATTGATTTTCTGGACATCCCTTTTATTCTATGGTTAAGTGAATGTTTAGACAAAGTCCTATTGAGATTTCTCACACTTAACAATATTATCATCGTCTTAGAAAGGCCTTTAGCTTTGTGCGGTAAAATTGAATTTTTAAACTGAAAGGGTACAATAGAGGGAAAATGATATAATATTCGTTTAGCAGTTCGTCAAATCCGTGCGACAACGGATAACTTATTAGTACCATGCTGATCTAAAATAAAGTTGAAACGAAAGAAAAGTGACAGATGCGATAGAACTTCTGTACGAAAGTGAAGCGACAAGCATAAATGATTAAAAAGAAAGAAGGGATTACACATGGCGCGAGGTGTCTACATACATATTCCTTTCTGTCATCAAATTTGTAATTACTGTGATTTTAATAAAGTATTTTTTAAAAATCAGCCAGTTGACGAGTATATTGAAGCAATTGGAAAAGAAATTGCTTTGGCAGTTCAACAAATGCCAGAACAATTTAACGAAATAGAAACAATCTACCTTGGAGGTGGAACTCCAACAGCACTATCTGCAAATCAAATCACAAGGCTTTTGCAGCTTATAAATACATTTTTACCGACAAAACAGCTGATTGAATTTAGCTCAGAGGCAAATCCGGATGAATTATCAGAAGATAAATTACAAGCTTTAATAAATGGCGGTGTGAATCGCTTAAGTATGGGAGTTCAATCTTTTGATCAAAGTTTATTAAAAAAGTTGGGTAGAACACACTCCAATGAGCACGTTTATGAAACGATTAATAAAGCAAAACAGGTTGGTTTTCATAATATAAGTATTGATTTGATGTATGGTTTACCAGGTCAAACATTTGCTCAATGGGAAGATACTTTAGAAAAAGCGTTGCAATTAAATTTACCGCACTATTCGGCGTACTCATTAATCGTCGAACCAAAGACCATTTTTTATATACAATACGCAAAAGGGAGGTTAAACCTACCGACAGAGGATTCTGAAGCAGATATGTATGACTTATTGATGAAAAAAATGGATGAAAAGGGAATTCGTCAATATGAAATTAGTAATTTTGCGTTAGATGGACATATTTCAACACATAATAAAATCTATTGGGATAATGATGAATATGCGGGCTTTGGAGCAGGAGCACATGGCTACTTGAACGGGATTCGCTATTCAAATCATGGTCCAATAAAAAGATATTTAGAGGCGATTACAGAAGGAAAAAGACCTGTCATACATTCCCACCAGGTTTCTCAAGAAGAAAAAATTGAGGAGCAAATGTTTTTAGGGTTGCGAAAAAACGAAGGGGTATCTTTTAAAGAATTTGAAAATAAATATCTAATCCCTATGAAAAGCATTTATGGAGATATCATTCGCCAACTTGTAAATGATGGATTATTAGTTGAAGATGAAGCAGGAGTGAGACTAACTCGAAAAGGGCGCTTTGTAGGAAATGAAGTCTTTCAACATTTTTTAATGTAGAATGTGCGATTCCGTTGACATAATATGAGAGATTTGATAATTTAATTATAGCATTAGCACTCTGAACAAGAGAGTGCTAACAGAGGTGATGACAATGTTAACAAATCGACAATTGCAAATTTTGCAAGTTATCGTTGATGATTTTGTTTTTTCAGCTCAACCAGTTGGATCACGCCAAATTTCAAAAAAGGAATGGATCACATATAGCCCTGCAACGATAAGAAATGAGATGGCTGATTTAGAGGAATTAGGTTTTTTAGAAAAAACACATACTTCTTCTGGTCGTGTCCCATCAGAAAAAGGTTATCGTTTTTACGTTGACCATTTATTGCAGCCAAAAACGATGTCTATTCAAGAGATTGGATTAATTCAATCTTTATTTCAAAATCAAATTGTTGAAATGGAGCAAGTGATTCGTGAATCTGCTAACATTTTATCAGATTTAACATCTTATACTACGATATTACTCGGACCAAATGTAGGTAAGCATCGTGTAAAAAGATTTCAAATTGTTCCATTAACTGAACAAACTGCGGTTGCAATTATCGTAACGGATAACGGTCATGTAGAAAACCGTACGATTACGCTACCGAAAGGGTTTGCTCCGTCAGATATTGAAAAAACGGTTAATATATTAAATGAGCGTTTAGTAGGAGCTCCTTTAATAGAGCTGCAAAAAAGATTGGAATTAGAAACTTTTGAAGTGTTAAGACAGCATATTAATACGGCGGATTCCATAATCCAGTCATTAAAAAATGTTGTAACCGTTCAAAATGAAGGGAAAATTTACTTCGGCGGAAAAACAAATATGTTAAACCAACCCGAGTTTCACGATTTAAATAAAGTTCGCGCACTGATGGAACTAATGGATAAGGAAAGCCAAGTAATTTCATTATTCCACCCTGGTGATACTGGAATCCATATTCGAATAGGGTCTGAAAATAATCATTTAGCAATGGAGGATTTAAGCGTCATTACAGCTACTTATTCAGTAGGCAAAGAGCAGGAGGGTTCCATTGCAATCATTGGACCAACTCGGATGGATTATCAACGGGTAGTTTCGTTGCTGGATATTATTCGTAGCGGACTTTCTCGTGTGCTTTCTAATAAACTTAATGATGGGTTATAAGGAGGAGACATTCGTGTCTGAGACGACAGAAAACAAAGAACAATTAGAAGAAGTAACTGAACCAACTAATGAAGAGGTTGCTGAAAAGGTAAATGAGCAATCAGAGCAACAAGTTTTATCTGTAGAAGAGGAATTACAGGCGAAAATTAAAGAACTTGAAGCAAAACTGGAAGAAGAAGAAAATCGCTTTTTACGTCTGCGGGCAGATTTTGATAACCTGCGACGCCGTTCTCAGCTAGATCGCGAAGCGGCGGAAAAATATCGTGCACAAAAACTGCTTACAGAATTACTTCCTGTTCTTGATAATCTTGAACGTGCACTGCAGGTTGAGGTTACTTCTGAAGATGCCGTTTCATTATATAAAGGAATTGAAATGGTATATCGTACATTTATTGAAGCTACAAAACAAGAAGGTTTAGAAGCAATCGCTGCAGAAGGTGAAACTTTCGATCCTACTGTTCATCAAGCCGTAATGCAAGAATCAGATTCTGATAAAGAATCAGGAATTGTATTGCGCGAGCTTCAAAAAGGTTATAAATTGAAAGACCGCGTGCTACGACCTTCAATGGTTTCAGTAAACGAATAATAAAGCCTTTGGCTGATTTCGTAAATGTGTAATTGATAGTAAACAACACTAAATGGTGTTTAAATAATTAGGAGGCAAAATTTAATATGAGCAAAATTATTGGTATTGACTTAGGTACAACAAACTCTTGTGTTGCGGTATTAGAAGGTGGGGAACCAAAAGTAATCCCAAATCCTGAAGGTAACCGCACTACTCCATCTGCTGTTTCATTTAAAAACGGTGAACGCCAAGTAGGTGAAGTAGCAAAACGCCAATCTATTACTAACCCAAATACTATTTTGTCAATTAAATCAAAAATGGGTACTTCTGAAAAAGTGAAAATTGAAGATAAAGAATATACTCCACAAGAAGTATCAGCAATGATTTTACAATATTTAAAAGGTTATGCTGAAGATTATTTAGGTGAAAAAGTAACAAAAGCAGTTATTACTGTTCCAGCTTACTTTAACGATGCACAACGCCAAGCAACAAAAGATGCTGGTAAAATTGCAGGATTAGAGGTAGAACGTATTATTAACGAGCCTACTGCAGCTGCCCTTGCTTATGGTTTAGATAAACAAGATCAAGACCAAAAAATTCTAGTATTTGACCTTGGTGGTGGTACATTTGACGTATCTATCCTAGAATTAGGGGATGGCGTATTCGAAGTACTTGCTACTGCAGGTGACAACAAACTTGGTGGAGATGACTTCGACCAAAAAGTTATAGATTATTTAGTACAAGAGTTCAAAAAAGAAAATGGCATTGATTTATCTAAAGATAAAATGGCAATGCAACGTTTAAAAGATGCAGCTGAAAAAGCGAAAAAAGATTTATCAGGTGTAACTTCTACTCAAATTTCATTACCATTCATTACAGCAGGAGCTGAAGGTCCACTTCACTTAGAAGTAAACTTAACTCGTGCTAAGTTTGATGAAATTACACGTGATTTAGTAGAGCGTACAATTATCCCAACTCGTCAAGCGTTATCAGATGCTGGTCTTTCAGCTTCAGATCTTGATAAAGTAATTTTAGTTGGTGGATCTACTCGTATCCCAGCAGTACAAGAAGCTGTGAAAAAGGAAACTGGCCAAGAACCACATAAAGGTGTTAACCCTGACGAAGTTGTTGCAATGGGTGCAGCAGTTCAAGGTGGCGTATTAACAGGTGATGTTAAAGATATCGTATTACTTGACGTAACTCCACTTTCACTTGGTATTGAAACAATGGGTGGCGTGTTCACAAAATTAATTGAACGCAACACAACAATTCCTACTTCAAAATCACAAGTGTTCTCAACTGCAGCTGACAATCAGCCAGCAGTAGACATCCACGTACTGCAAGGTGAACGTCCAATGGCTGCTGACAATAAAACTTTAGGACGCTTCCAATTAACAGATATTCCACCAGCTCCACGTGGTGTACCTCAAATCGAAGTAACGTTCGATATTGATAAAAACGGTATCGTATCTGTTAAAGCGAAAGACCTTGGTACTCAGAAAGAACAAACTATCGTAATTCAATCAGATTCAGGATTAAGTGATGAAGAGATTGAACGTATGGTTAAAGATGCAGAAGCTAATGCAGAAGCAGATGCGAAGCGTAAAGAAGAAGCTGAATTACGCAATGAAGCTGACCAATTAGTATTCCAAGTTGACAAAACAATTGCAGATCTTGGAGAGCAAATTACTGAAGAAGAGAAAAAATCAGTTGAAGATGCTAAAGAAGAATTGAAAAAAGCATTAGAAGCTGGAGAAATCGAAGCAATCAAAACATCTAAAGAAAAATTAGAAGGTGTCTTACAACCACTTATTATGAAAGTGTATGAACAAGCAGCAGCTGCTGCACAAGCTGCACAAGGCGGTCAAGACGCTGGTTCTGAGAAAAAAGAAGACGGCGTAGTAGATGCTGACTTTGAAGAAGTAAAAGACGACAATAAATAATAAGAAAAGCGAAGGCGGCTCGCTAAACTCCGACAGGCACTGGAGACTTCCGCCAAGCGTGCTTGCACGCGCAGAAGAAAGTTGAAGTGACCGAGGAGTTAGCCGCCGCAGCTAGACAATAAGAAAAGCGAAGGCGGCTCGCTAAACTCCGACAGGCACTGGAGACTTCTGCCAAGCGTGCTTGCACGCGCAGAAGGAAGTTGAAGTGACCGAGGAGTTAGCCGCCGTAGCTAGACAATAAGAAAAGCGAAGGCGGCTCGCTAAACTCCGACAGGCACTGGAGACTTCCGCCAAGCGTGCTTGCACGCGCAGAAGGAAGTTGAAGTGACCGAGGAGTTAGCCGCCGTAGCTAGACAATAAGAAAAGCGAAGGCGGCTCGCTAAACTCCGACAGGCACTGGAGACTTCCGCCAAGCGTGCTTGCACGCGCAGAAGGAAGTTGAAGTGACCGAGGAGTTAGCCGCCGTAGCTAGACAATAAGAAAAGCGGAGAACGCTCGTTAAGCTCCGACAACAACTGGAGGGGTTGGCAAAAGGGCTCGTTTTGCCCTTGTAGCCAGCACCGAAGTTGTCGAGGGGCTAGCGTTCATAGCTAGACATTAGAAAAGCGAACGAAGGCGGCTCGTTAAGCTACGCGTCGACGAAAGCCACACTTCCTTGTGGCACTCGTCGACAATTCATCTGTATCGAAAGCGAAGCGTCAGATGCATGACTCACATCGTGTGAGCCCCAACAACTGGTCGGCTATTTTGTGATTACTCGTCGCAAAAGGATTTTGTGGCAATGTCGACACAAGCAAATCCAAGTGTGTCGAAGGTACGGACGTTGTTAGCTTAAAAATTAGAGGAGCGGGTAACCGCCGACACTAGAAATGTATTTGCACTGTATAACTAAGAAAAAGAAAAAGTCAAAGACCGTTTCTCGGCTTTGACTTTTTCAATGTACAGACCTAATTGTATATGTGGTACAATATACGTTATGTAAAAAGAGCGGAGTGTGAGCGATGAGTAAACGCGATTATTATGAAGTGCTTGGAGTCAGCAAAAGTGCCAGCAAAGATGAAATAAAGAAAGCCTATCGTAAGCTTTCAAAACAATATCATCCAGATCTTAATAAAGAAGCTGGTGCTGACGAAAAGTTTAAAGAAATTGCAGAAGCATATGAAGTATTAAGTGATGATAGTAAACGTGCTCAATACGATCAATTTGGACACGAAGGACCAAATCAAGGCTTCGGCGGTGGCGGATTTGGCGGAGCTGGATTTGGAGGATTTGAAGATATTTTCAGCTCATTCTTTGGCGGCGGTGGACGTCGTTCAGACCCGAATGCACCAAGAAAAGGGGATGATCTTCAATACCGAATGAATATTTCCTTTGAGGATGCAGTATTTGGGAAGCAAACTGAGATTGAAATTCCTAAGGACGAAACTTGCGATACGTGTAGCGGCTCTGGTGCAAAACCGGGCACAAGTCCTAAAACATGTTCAACATGTAACGGCTCTGGGCAAATTAATCAAACCGTTGATACGCCGTTTGGTCGTATGGTAAATCGACGTACATGTAGCACATGTCGTGGTACAGGTAAAATTATTGTTGAAAAATGTTCAACATGTCATGGAGCTGGTACAGTTCAAAAACGCAAGAAAATTAAAGTTACCATTCCTGCAGGTGTAGATGATGGCCAACAACTACGAGTTTCTGGTCAAGGTGAACCAGGCATAAATGGCGGCCCTGCTGGAGACTTGTATATCGTCTTCAACGTGAAAAATCATGAGTATTTTGAACGAGACGGCGATGATATATATTACGAATTAAAATTAACATTCCCTCAAGCTGCACTGGGCGATGAAATTGAAGTTCCGACGATTCACGGTAAAGTCAAATTAAAAATACCAGCAGGAACGCAATCAGGTGCTCAGTTCCGTATTAAAGATAAAGGTGTTAAAAACGTTCATGGATATGGAACAGGACACCAGTATGTAATTGTGAAAGTAGTAACACCTACTAAACTAACAGAAAAACAAAAACAATTATTACGTGACTTTGCAGAAATTAGCGGTGATATACCAGAAGAACATGGTAGCTCACTATTTGATAAAATAAAAAAAACATTAAAGGGTGAATAAATGGATACGATTGTTATCCATTTTGACAAAATGAATAAGAGGAGCTGATTGCAAGTGAAATGGACGGAGTTGTCATTTTTAACAACTAACGAAGCGGTTGAAGCGATTTCAAATATTTTTCATGAAGCAGGCGCAAGCGGTGTTGTCATTGAAGATTCAACAGAAATAAACAAAGAAAGAGAAGATCAATTTGGTGAGATTTATGAACTAAATCCAAATGATTTTCCATCAAAAGGTGTAGTGGTAAAAGCATATTTGCCAGCCTCTAGTTTTTTAGCTGAAACTGTTGAAGAAATAAAGCTTGCAATCGCAAATCTTATCAATTTTGATATTAACCTTGGGGAAAATATTTTTACAACTTCTGAAGTAAATGAAGAAGATTGGGCTACTGCATGGAAGCAATATTATCACCCTGTAAAAATTTCTGAACGCTTTACAATCGTTCCGACTTGGGAAGAATATACACCTGTAAGTACGGACGAATTAATTATCGAATTAGATCCAGGTATGGCATTTGGTACGGGTACACATCCAACAACTGTTATGTGTTTGCAAGCTTTAGAAAAGGTTGTCAAAACAGGTGACGTCGTTGTAGACGTTGGAACAGGCTCTGGCGTATTATCCATCGCAGCAGCTTTGCTTGATGCGAAAAAAGTGCATGCACTAGATTTAGATGAAGTAGCTGTAAAGGCGGCACGTGAAAATATTGAATTAAATCAAGTCCAAGATATAGTGGAAGTTTTCCATGGAAATCTATTAGATACTGTTAAAGAGCAAGCTGATGTTGTCGTGGCAAATATATTAGCTGAAATCATTATGACATTTACAGATGATGCCTTCTCTATTGTTAAACCAAATGGATTATTCATAACATCAGGTATCATCACAGCGAAGAAAGACGACGTCAAAGCAGCGCTTGAAAACTCAGGCTTTACTATTGAGGAAGTATTAATGATGGAAGATTGGGTTGCGATTATTGCTCGCCGACCATAAATGCGAGGAGTTGTCCTATAGGAGGTCAACTCCTTCTCATTTTATTTATATAATTTAATTTAAATCTCCTTGGAGGTATAAAATGCAGCGTTATTTTGTACAGGATACTTTTAATGAAAATAATGAAGTTACGATTACGGGTGACAATGCCCGCCATATTTTAAAAGTAATGCGAATGCAAATAGGCGATCAAATTATTATTGTACAAAATGGAATTGCCCATATATGTGAAATTGCCGAAGCAGGTCAAGAAGTGGTAGCAAAAAGCACTGGGGAAACGATTCCATCACCGGAAATGCCAATTAAAGTTGATATTGCGTGTGGCCTTCCAAAAGGTGATAAATTAGATTTGATTACCCAAAAAGGAACAGAGCTTGGAATGCATGCTCTAATCCCATTTGCGGCTGAACGTTCCATCGTCAAGTGGGATGATAAAAAAGGTGTAAAGAAGACAGAGCGGCTTCAAAAAATCGCTCAAGAAGCGGCTGAGCAATCCCATCGTACACATATTCCCGAAATTATGAATCCCATTTCGTTTAAAGAATTAATATCCATCTTTTCAAAATATGATGCAGTTTTTATTGCAGATGAAGAGGATGCTAAAAAAGAAGAACGCACAAGATTTGCGGATAAACTAAAAAAAGTGTATGATAATGAATCGAAGTCTATTTTATTAATTTTTGGTCCAGAGGGTGGTATATCTCGTAAGGAAGCACAAAGCTTTATAGAAGCCGGTGCAATAACAATGTCTTTAGGACCTAGAATATTACGTGCAGAAACAGCTCCACTTTATGCGTTGTCTGCAATTTCATATGAATTTGAATGAAAGAGGTGTACTAGCCTTGTCAACGGTGGCTTTTCATACATTAGGCTGTGCGTGAGTAAATTATATTATGATTGCGTACAAATTCAATGAGGACAAGGTTTGAAGGCTTGGGCAATTTCTTTAAATAATGAATTGGATTACAGATATTTAGCCATATGTATTGCAAAATTACCACTTTTATTGTTTAATTAAACGTAAGTTAAAGTTATATTTACCAAAATAACCCGAATTTTATTTTTAATATTACGTATACTATTTATGAGGTGAAGCGGGTATGGCAACTAAAAGTTTTCTTACTGAATTTAAATTTTCAGCTAAGTCAGGCAAGAAAATAGTTGATGCAATTGAAAATTCTAAAACACGTGAACATGTTTTGCAGCAAAAAGTAGAGATAGTACGAGACACTGGATCTATTAACAATTTAATGGACTCTTTTTTAGGTGCTCGTAAAAACTAGGTGATGTTTAAGTGGCATTAGAAATTGTTCAATTGTATGATATGCTCCGATCCGGTAGAAGAGAGGAAGAAATTAAACAAATTCTCCTCTCTTTTTGTTCACTTCGGAACGGCGATCAAATACACGACGTTGAAGACTTTTTACATAATAAAGCAATAGAATTTGAAAAAAATGATATTGCTAGAACGTATTTAGTATTTTCCTCATATAAAGGTTATCCAGTATTAGTTGGATACTATTCACTATCCAACAAACCATTGATTATTTCAAAAAGAAACTTCTCTAAATTCAGTACAAGCCTTAAGAAGAGATTATTAGGGTTTGGTCATAAAACTGAAAGAGAAAATTATGAAATAAAAGGATATTTACTAGGTCAACTGGGGAAAAACTATTCTGAAGATGCTATAGCAACGAGAGCAGTTTCAGGAAGAGACTTGTTGGCATTAGCCACTGAATCAATGCTCCAAATACATAAGCTTGCTGGTGGACGGATATTTTACTTAGAATGTGAAGATATAGAAAAACTAAAGCAGTTTTATCATGGAGAAGGATTCCGGGAAATAGAAGATTATAAATCTGAAAATGGATACTGTATTTTTATAAGAAGAATCCATGATAAAAAGTAGATTCCTAATATTAAAGGAATCTACTTTTTATTTATAATAAAATACCTTATAGCAACAGAATTTCCACGTTTCTCAACTAAATTTTTCTCCATCAATTCATTAAGAAGTGCGAGCGTGCTGCTGCGTTTCATATTGGTAAGATTTTCGATTTCAGTACGACTGGCAGAACCATGCTCTCTTAAATAATTAAGTACTACTTCCTCGTATGACTGATATAAAAATTTCTCTCGTCCGTGTGCTTTGCGTTCCTGAAGTGGCTTATAAGCAAATTTATGAGTAATCCCATTCTTGAATGTAATAGCGGCCACTTTTTTATCTTTAATAATGATTCTATCGATAACTGATTGAACGAAATCTGCCAACACTTCAATTCCAACTACATCTAACATTTCGCGATAATCAACATCTCTACTTTGTTGTAGTTCTTGTGTGATTAAGAAATATTTCGCGTTATCAACAAATTTATTATGGGTTTCGTTCACTGAATTCTGATATATTACGTTTATTTCTGCATCTAATTTTTCTACACGATCAATTAATTCGCGTTTCTTAAAAATATAATCCTTTTGACTAATCCCCTCATCGCTAAATAAATACAAATCTTCTAGGCGGCTAAGAGCCTTTTCGAATTTGGCCTTTTCTTTTTTTAATTCTTCGAGTTCAAAATTGATATTTATGGATTCACTAGTTGAGTTTTGAGAGTACACTTGTTTGCTTGAACTGTTTATGAGTATAGTAAGTGTTTCTTTTAATGCATCTTTGTCAATTCCTAGTACATCCACAAAAGCTCCGCCTCGTAGCAACGCTCTTTCCATATCTTTTACGGTGTGTTTAGGTGTCGCTTTATCCTGAAACCTAATGAGATTAGATATATAATTCAATATAAAAGGAGTAATTGTAATATCACTCACGAAGTTGTTACAGTTGTGTATGTTTTCTACTTGTTTATTTGTTGAACAAGTATACCTTGAGGGGCGATAACCATCTTTTCGAGCAACGTCTAAACCAGAAGTGAGTAACATACCACATTTACCACAATAGAGCATTTTCGAAAAGATATGAGTATGAATATTTGCTCGCTGTGCATCTCCAATACCTTTGTAATTATCATCTAGCATTTTATTTACACGATAGTATTGTTCTTTAGAAACAATGGGTGTATGATTATCCTTTTTAACTACCCACTCTTCTTTATCTTTTAAGCGTCTGCTACCTTCACTCTCTCTTTTGTTATATTCGTATGTTCCGATGTAAAAAGAGTTCCGTAGAACATCCCTAACAGCCTTGGCCGTCCAATTACTACCTTGTTTAGTCGTGATTTGTTTGTTATTTAGTACAAAAGCCACTTTTGATGTAGAAGCAAGTTTTTCGTACAAATTAAAAATATAACGAACAACAGAAGCTTCTTTTTCACAAACAACTGGGAATGGCTTCTCGTTATCACCTTCGCTTACACTCGGTAATTCGTATCCGATAGGTACAGAACCACCGTTCCACAAACCTTGTTCAGCACGGGAAAGCATGATAGAAAATACACGTTCAGCAGTTATTTTACGTTCCAATTCTGCGAAAACAAGAATAATTTTAAGCATTGCTTCTCCCATCGCTGTAGAAGTGTCAAATTGCTCGTTTTTCGAAACAAAAGTAACTTTATATTTTTTTAATTCATCGTACATCTCTGAAAAGTCTTTTAAATTCCTCGAGATCCTATCAATCTTCCAAACTAGCAAATGAGAGAATTCGCCTTGCCGAATACGATTCATCATTTGCTGGTATTTAGGTCTATCCGTATTTTTTGCGGAATACCCAGCATCCTCAAATATTTCACACTGATCAATACCCAGAGCGTACTTAGCATAATTTTGCAACTCCTGACGTTGGAAAGGCAAAGAATCTTTGTCGATTTGGTGCATCGTACTTACACGGACATATAATGCTGCTTTCTTCATTGTTTCTACCACCTTAATAAGAAAAGAGCGAGACTTGTTTGTCTGCTCCTTTTGCGAATTTTAGTAATTATTTTAGAGTGTTTTAGATTTGTTTCTTAACCTGCGTTCCCTTTTCGCTCTTCGGAAGCTAATGATGTTACCCCTTTTGCTCTGCTTCTAGTTCTAGCCGGTAGCTTTCAAGTTCTTCGTTAATATACTCTTCTTTCGTATGATTTTCATAAAAATAAAAGCACTGATGTATCTCTATATCCATATCTTTGCATACGATTTGCGGATGTAGAAGGTTTAACAGAAAGTGAACCAGGTCAAAGTAGGATACTTTTCATAGTGGGGGTATTTGATCGTTCTGAAGATAATCAAGGGTACACAGATGCACTAACTGTTATCCAAAAAGTTTATGAGAGTCTAATTAGAAATCCCATAATAAAAGATCAATTTCAATTAGTGTACCCAATTCGTGCAACCTATCAAGAAGAGGACTCAGCTCCTTACTATTTTGCAGGTCTTGAAACCAATTGGGAGGTACCTATACCATTACGAGAGGATGTTGAACATCTAATATGAATAAAAATGAAACAATACTAAAAAATGCAAAGGCAACTACTGAGCAAGTGTCTAAGGTTTTATCTAAACCTAAGACACTTATTTATTGTGGACCCACAATAAATAACGGGGAAATTTCACAATATGCTGTTTTTCAAGGGAATTTACCTGAACATGTAAAAAAACATCTTGAAGCAGAAGCAGCAGTTAAAGAACTTCTAATTCCTGTACAAGATTTTGCTGCAGTAAAAAACAGAATTTATCAAAAGGGCACTCGAGAACAACTATTGTTCGAAAAAGCTCTTAATTATGCAAATGGAGGTAATAAATAATGGTCTATCAACACGGTATTGGGGTTATTGAAAAGCCAACTTCCATTCCACAACCGGAAGAGTCACTTTCTGCAGTCCAAGTGGTTTTCGGGACAGCGCCAATCAATTTAGTAGAAAATCCAACTGATGTATGTAATAAACCGTTACTAATTCGAAGTTTTGATGAAGCAAAAGAAAAACTCGGATATTCGGACAATTGGAAGGATTTCACTCTTTGTGAGGTTATGGACGCGAGCTTTAAGAAATTCAAAGTAGGACCTGTTGTATTTATTAACGTGTTAGATCCTTCAATTCATAAAAAGAGCTCTGAACCTACTTCAATTAAAATTACCAACAAAGAAGGATTAATCGATAAAGAAGGTGTTCTTTTATCCACGCTAGTTGTTAAAAGCGCGGACGGAGCGACTACTTATATGAAGGGCCAAGATTATTTAGTCTCTTTTAATCAAAATGGAAAACCTTTAATTTCTGTGCTGTCATCTGGACAAATGGCGAATGTAACAGAAATTCAGGTAACGTTCGATGAGTTAAATCCGAGTGCAGTAACTAATGCCAACATTATTGGAGGTTATGATGCTGCTACGAATAAATATAAAGGATTTGAGCTTATCCAGACGATTTATCCAACATTAGGTGTTGTTCCAAATACTTTGTTGGCTCCTGGATTTTCACAGCAAGCCGAAGTAGGAAACGTATTGGTTGCAAAATCTACTAAGATTAATGGAAGTTTTAATGCCACTAATATTTTAGATGTGCTTGGAACAACAAAAGAAATTGCAGGAGAAAACAAAAAAGCCAACGGATTCAACGATAAAACATCAATCGTTTGTTGGCCAAAAGCAAAAATAGGAGAAAAAACATATCGATTTAGCACGATTGTTGCAGCAGCTATTGCAAAAAGAGACTCAGAAAACGAAAACGTTCCGTATAAATCACCTTCTAACTTAAAAATCGCTATTAGCGATATGGTGAATGATAATGGCGATTCAGTATTTTTAGACCAAATTCAAGGAAACGTCTTGAATGGTATGGGTATTGTTACTGCTATTAATATGGGCGGTTGGAGAACTTGGGGTAATAATACAGCTGCTTATTCGTTTGACCCTAACGACTCGAGTGTGATGGATCCTAAAGATCGCTTTATAGCTGTACGACGTATGTTCGATTGGTGGGGAAATTCTTTCATCCAGGAATACTTCGATAAAGTCGATGATTCTACTAATTATCGTTTAATTGAGAGTGTAGTAGACAGCGAGAATATTCGAGCAAATGGATTTAAGGCGAAAGGGCAAATTGCCGGAGCTAAAATTGAATTTAACCAAGAAGAAAACTCAATTTCAAATATCCTAAATGGGAAAATTAAATTTGTTCAAAAAATGGCGTTTTATACACCTGCAGAATTAATAGAAAACGAATTAGAATTTGATCCTAATATGCTTAGTGAAGCAATTTTCGGAGGTGAGTAATAATGAGTAATCCAATTCCAGAGAAAGTCCATAGTTATAACGTATATGATGATACAGAAAAATTAGTTGGAGTATCTGCAGAAGTTACATTACCGACATTAGAGTTAATGTCTGAAGCTGTTTCGGGTGCAGGTATGCTAGGTGAGTATGAAAGTCCAACCCCTGGACACTTCGGTAGTATCACGATGGAAATTCCGTTTAGAACATTAACGGATAAATCATTTAGTCTTCTAAAAAATAAAGGAAGATCTATAGTACTAAGAGCTGCACAACAAAGTTACGATGTATCCGGCGGAGGTATACGACAAAGAGGTTTAAAAATTACCATTAGAGGTATTCCAAAGGCCTTGGAATTAGGAAAGTTAGCGGCAGGTACTCAAACAGAAACTAAAAATACCATTGAGGTTCTTTATCTAAAAGTAGAAGAGAATGGAAAAGTACTTTTAGAACTGGACAAGCTCAACTCTATTTATATTGTAGACGGCGAAGATCTACTTGCTGATGTTAGAAATCTAATTTAAGAAGGAGAATGATTGAATTATGAACGCAGTAAATGAAAATATGAAAGTTGTATTTAAAAAACCTGTTTCTTTTGAAGGAAAAGAGTATACAGAAGTTGATTTAAGTGGCCTTGAAAATCTAACTACGAGTGACTTAATTGAAGCTGATAAACAATTTAGTACGTCTGGACAGTTTTCTGTAATGAATGAAGTAACAATCGGATATGCCGTAATTGTTGCTGCAAAAGCTTCAAGTAAGCCAATAGAGTTCTTTGAGCATCTTCCGGCAAGTGAGGGCTTAAAAGTGAAAAATATGGTGATGGGTTTTTTGAACGCCTAGGAATTATAAAAAGAGAAGGGCACAAATATATAAAGCAAATTGATGGACGAATGTTAAGGAAACTTTGCATTCGTCTTTCTATTTCTCTAAAAACGAGCTTGGATTACTTTGTCAAAATGAATTTCTTTGAACTCGGAGAAACCATTGAAGATGCAGAGGCGGTGTTGAAGAAAAAATGAGTAATACAACTACTTATCAAATTGCTTTTCAACTCGGCGCTTCAATGAATTCATCCATGAGAAAAGCTTTTGCTAATACTACCCGTAACTTTCAAAATACCCGAAATGAAGTTAATGATTTAAACGGTGGTTCGGTAAAACTTAACAAAACCATGGGAGTGTTAAGTGCGACAGCGATTGCTGCTGGCGCAGCTTTTGTAACCTTATCAGCTGGCATAGGAGCTGCGATTTCGGCAGCAAGTGAATACGAAGATGCCATGAGGCAAGTAGAAGCTTCAACTGATGTTTCAGCGTCTAAGATGGCCGAAATGAGAGAAATATCAAAGAATCTTTATAATCAAAATCTTGGTGAGAATTGGGAAGATATTGCTCAAGCGATTTCTACTGCAGAAAGTGTAACAAAGTTAGCTGGTAAAGAATTAGAAACTGCAACAGCAAATGCGATTATCTATCGGGATGTCTTTGGAGAAGAAATCAATCAATCTATCAAAGCTTCAGACACCATGATGCGTAACTTTGGAATTACTAGCCAACAAGCTTATAACTTACTTGCTCAAGGTGCGAAGAATGGTCTAAATAAATCAGATGAATTGATTGATTCAGCAAATGAATATGCACCATATTTTGCGAAACTAGGCTTTAATGCAAATCAAATGTTCGACATTTTTTCAACAGGTTTAGCAAATGGTGCATTTAACCTCGATAAAGTTGGAGATGCAGTAAAAGAATTCGGTATACGGTCCAAGGATGGATCCAAAACGAGTATGGAAGCCTTTGAAATGTTAGGAATGAGTGGAGAAAAAATGACTCAAACCTTTGCTGCAGGAGGCCCAGCGGCACAGAAAGCATTTAATCAGGTAGTTGAAGCAATAAAAAAAGTGAAAGATCCGGCAAAACAAAATGCTATCGCAGTCGGTTTATTTGGTACTCAAGCAGAAGATTTGGAAATGAACGTAATTACTTCCATGGCCAACGTCAGAAGTCAGTTTGATATGACGAAAATGACAATGGAACAAATTAAGAATATCAAATACGATTCGTTAAGTTTGGCATTTCAAGGGATAAAAAGGCAGGTAGAAACGGGTGTATTAATACCTATTGGTCAAAAATTATTACCAGTGCTTACCAACGTTTCAAAAGGATTCGCAACCCATATGCCTAAAATCGAAAAGTTTGTGAAAGGTTCTTTAGACAAAGCTGGGAAAGCATTTTCAAAATTTTCAAGTTTTGCGGGTTCGATAAGCAATATATTACCTGACGCAAGCAAAATACAGGGAACTCTCTCTAAAATTAAAGACGCATTTTTGAATACTGTAAGCAAATTAGCGCCGATAATTAAATCTATTGCGGGCATTATAGGTCCTATTTTATTAGATGCAGTTAACTTTTTTACTAGTATATGGGGGCAAATACGAGAGTTTTTTGAAAAAGATGGTGCCCAAATTGTCAAGGCTGTCCAAAATGTTTTTGGATTTATAGCAAAAGTTGTTCAAGTTTTAGCTCCTATAGCTCTTTTTATCCTGAAATCTTTATGGGCAAATGTAAAAGGGGTAATCCAAGGAGCTCTAAACGTTATCCTTGGTCTGGTTAAGATTTTCGCTTCCTTATTTACAGGTGATTGGTCTGGATTGTGGGAAGGAGTGAAGCAACTTTTAGGTGGAGCCATTCAATTACTTTGGAATCTATGGAATTTACTTATTGTTGGTAAATTAATAGGTTCCATTAAAGCGTTGGCCAAAACTTTCTGGGGTTTCTTAAAAGGTTTAGGACAAAAAATAGCAACCAATGTTCAATATTACTATCATCAATTTGTTTCAGGATTTTATAGAATTGCAGGAAATATCGTTCAAACCATATTTAAAGCCATTGGAAAAATGATAGGCATAGTAAAAAATGGAGTCACTTTATTTATTCAGGTGTTCAATATAGCGCGTACTTTTGGAGTAAATATTTTTATGTCTATTGTTAGTGCCGTTAGAAATGTCTTTGCTGCGGCTTTTGGAGCAATTCGAAATGTTTTTGGTAGTTTAGTTTCTACAGTAGGTGGATTTTTCGGCAAGATATGGAGCTCCTTGCAATTATTATGGTCCAATATTGTTTCGATTTTTGGACAACTAAAATCAGTGATGTCAAGTCCATTCTCTTCCCTAAAATCTATCGTAAGTACGATTGTGAGCTTTATTTCTGGATTAATCCGGGGAATGTTTAACGGTGTGGTTTCGGTAGGCCGTGGAGCCATAAATGGTTTAATTTCGGCTGCTAATACTGTAATAGGTGGGTTGAATGATTTAAGTGTAGACATTCCAGATTGGGTACCAAAAGTCGGAGGTAAGTCATTTGGATTGAGCATTCCGAAAATCCCAATGTTGGCGAAAGGCGGTATTACAACAGGTCCAACTTTAGCAATGATTGGGGAGGGGGCAGAACAGGAAGCTGTACTACCACTATCCAAATTAGATGCCCTTCTAAATGGAGGCAATAAAACAGGAGATTCATACAGTGATAGCGATGAACGATATGAATTTCATTTTCATTATCATGGTAATGGGAAAATTGATGAATCGGAAGTTAAACAAGCTGCAAGGATTGGCTTTAATGAGTTTAAAAAATTTATGAAGCAATACGAGGCAGAAAAGAAACGTTTAAAATTTAGCTAGGAGGTAATTGTATTGGGTACTTATACAACGGTTTCCGGTGACACATGGGATTCAATTGCCCATTTTCAAATGGGAGACGCACTTCAGACAGCTAAGTTAATGCAGCAAAACATCGATTATGTACATTACACAATTTTCCCTGCAGGTATTACGTTAATCATTCCGGAAATAGAGGCCTCGATTTCTGAAAATCTACCTCCTTGGAAGCGAGCTGTTGATTAATGGATGCTAGAAAATCGTATATAGAGATAAATTACTCCGGCATTGACATAAGCAAAGAGGTGTCGTCGGATCTTATTAGTTTCTCTTATACCGATAATGCATCGGGTGAAGCTGATAATATTAGTATTTCGCTCAAAGATGAGAAGAAAAAATGGAGTGGACCCTGGTTTCCTACTAAAGGGGATGTTATCAACACTGTTATTCACACAACTAACTGGAGAAAAAACGGCGACAAGCAGCATTTACCTTGTGGTCGTTTTTTTGTAGATGAACCAGAGTTCTCTGGTCGACCAAGAGTTATAACTATAAATGCGATATCTTCACCACTAAACAGTAACTTTTCAAATACAGAGCGAAGTAAGTCGTGGCGGAATATTACTTTAAAAGCCATTGCTACAGATATTGCGAAACGGGCAGGTTTGACAGTTCAATTTATTGGTATCAATAACCCTCGTTATCCAAGTGTTCAGCAAACAGAAAAAACAGATTCTGCCTTTTTATCTGAGTTGTGCGAAAAAGAAGGTTTGGCCATGAAGGTAACTGATCGCAAAATCGTTATCTTTGATGAAGAAGAGTTCGAAAAAAGAAAGGCTGTTGCTACTTATGATGAATCCAGCTCGACAGTGTTGGATTATTCATTCAAAACCACTCTTTCCAACACAGCCTACGCAGGTGTAAATGTAAAATACTATGATTCGAAGCTCGGTAGAAATATCGAGTTTCTTTTTAGTATTCGTGACATTGATAAGGAAAAGGACAAGGTATATCAATTAAATGCCAAGGTAAGAACCGGAGATGAAGCTAGAAGGTTAGCACAGAAAACTCTCAGAAAATTAAATAAAACAGAGTATACAGGCTCACTTTCTGTAACATTAAATATTGAATTGCTCGGTGCTTCTTGTATCAATTTAAAAGGATTTGGAGTCTTTGACGGAAAGTATTACATTACCAAGGCAACACATAACGTTGGTGGTGGATCAACAACAGATTTAGAAATCAGAAGAGTATTGGAGGGTTATTAATTGAGTAATGAAGCCCTAGCGTTAGTTAGAAATCTAATTAGAGTAGGAAAAATCAATTCAGTAAATGCAGTAGCAGGTACTGTAGATATTCTCTTTGAAGATAAGGACAATCAAATCATTAGTGACTTACCTCTAATGGCGTCTGATTATGATATACCTGAAATTGGTCAACAAGCATTATGTCTCTTTTTAGGCAATGATATTGAACAAGGTTTTTGTCTAAAGACCTTTTATTCGGATGTTCATCATCCCCCTGTAGCAAATGAAAAAATATATAGAAAACAGTTTAGCGATGGAACATTTATTGAATATAAGAAGGATTCTAGTGAACTGATTATCCAATCGAGTAAACCACTCACAGTAAAAGGGGATTTTAATGTAGAAGGAAATATTGTTGCCACTGGGACCGTCAGAGCAACCAATATTGGAAGTTAGGTGATTTTATGATTGGATTTTATGGAGATATAGTTTTTGAAACAAGTAACTCTCGTATTTTAACTTTTTCGGAATTACAGCGAAGTACTGCCAGTAGGTGGGCTAAACATGAAGTTATTGGGAAAAAGCCGACATCTGAATTTATAGGTCCGGACTTAGATACGGTTTCATTTACGGTAAACCTCAATGGGCAATATGGAGTACATCCACGCGATGAGATGAATAGATGGTTAATTAAGGCTAGATCTGGCACTGCTGAAACGTTTGTCATTGGAAATAAAAGGATAGGTGTTGATAAATGGGTAGTGAAGTCTGTTTCTCAAATGTGGGGAGTCATACTGAATAAAGGTGAAGTTGTCACAGGCAAAGTTGATATCGAATTAGAAGAGTATGTGGAGAGATTATGATGATAGATTATACATTGGTAAATATAGATTTTGGAGCTGAGGGAAATACGGAAATCTATCAAAATTTAAAAACACTTTACACAACTCCGGCAGGTACTGTCCCATTTGATAGAGATTTCGGCATAAACATAGAATTGTTGGATGCACCAATACCTCTTGCTCAAGGTAGATTGATAGTCGAATATACGGAAAAAACAGAAAAATATGAACCGAGAGCAAGTGTAAAAGAGGTGAATTTTGAGGTTAATCCTAAAAACGGCAAGATTTTTCCTAAGGTGGTGATTGAAATTGTCCCTTAATCTTAACGATTTACCAGAAGTGAATTTTATTGAAACAGATGTTAACCAAATTCTTAATGATGCAATTGCTGGTTATGAAGCTGCTTATTTTGAGCAGACGGGGGAAGTGAAAAAACTTTACCCTGGGGATCCGATTCGAATTTTTTTGTACTCACAAGCATTAAAAGAAATGCAATTGAGAGTTATGCTGAATGATACAGCTAAACAAAATCTATTGAAATATGCTCGAGGAGCGAACTTAAAGAACCTTGGTGCTTTTTTCAGAACTGATCAACTAGAAGCGCGAGCTGCTAAAGTTTTAATGCGATTTGTATTAAGTAGTGCGCGGCCGACTGATGAAACAATCCCTGCAGGTACAAGGGTAAGTCCTGGTAATGAGATATATTTTGCTACGAAAGAGAATACTGTTATCCCAGCAGGTGCAACGTTTGTTGACGTTTTAACAGAGTGCACTCAGCCAGGAACTATAGGAAATGATTTCACCCCAGGGCAAATTAATATTTTAGTAGATCCTTTACCTTACAATGCAACTGTTGAAAATATCGAAACTAGTGGCGGTGGAGTAGAGGAAGAAAGTGAAGAAAATTATAAAAATAGAATTCATCTTGCTCCCGAAGGTTTTTCGACAGCTGGTCCAGAGGGGGCATATGAATATTTTGTAAGGCAATATAGTCCGCTGGTTGCAGATGTTAAAGTAACTTCCCCTAGCGATGGTGTTATAGATATTCGAGTTCTTTTGCAATACGGTCAAATTCCCGATCAAACATTTTTAGATGGACTACTTGAATATTTAAGCGCCAAAAACAGAAGACCTTTAACTGATAAAGTGCAGGTAGGGGCACCGGAGATTGTCAATTACGATTTAGATGTGGTTTACTATCTTAACTCTTCAGATATCAGCGTAGAGCAAGATTTGAGAAATAGAGTGGAAGCTGCAACTGATGACTACATCATTTGGCAACGCTCAAAAATAGGAAGGGATATAAATCCATCCGAGGCAATAGCAAAAATGATTTTTGTAGGTACACAGGATAATAAACAACAGCGAGGAGCTAAACGAGTTGAAATTGTTTCTCCAACATACATGACATTGAACGATAATCAAGTGGCCGTGGCCAATATAAAAACAGTGACATTTGGAGGTTTTGAGGATGAGTAAAACCATTTATGAAGTTCAATTAATGGACCTTCTTCCTGAAAGTCTAAAAAATAATCCTGATATTATTGCTGCTTCAAAAGCGGTGGATTTAGGTTTCTCTGTGGTTGTAAATGCTGTTGATAAATCTTTGATTTTACCTCGAATAGATCAGTTAGAAAGTGACGTGTTAGACCACGTTGCTTATTTTTTTCATGTCGATTTTTACGATAGATCACTAGATATCGAGACAAAGAGAAAATTAATTAAAGAGAGTGTCTATATCCATCAAATTAAAGGTACACCTGCAGCAGTCGAGATTTTAATAGAAACGCTCTTTGATGAAGGCACTGTCGAAGAATGGTTTGATTATGGCGGTAATCCGTACCGATTCAGAGTAGTCACAAGTAATCAATCTGTAACTCAAGAGCGAGCTGAGGAATTTTTACGAGCATTGAATACTGTGAAAAATACTAGATCGCATTTAGATAGTGTTATTATTCTTCAAACTGAGCAGATGGACTTTAAGCTTGCTGGAATAGTACACCAAGGAATACATGAAGTTTATGGGCAGGTGAATTAAGTATGGGGGCATTCGGAGGATTAATTTTTACTAATAAAGGTAAACTCCTTCAATCAAAAGCTCAAACAGGTGTTAATTTACACTACACAAGAATCGCAATGGGTGATGGTCAATTAGGCTCTACACCAATTTTGGCTTTGAACGGACTTATAAGTGAAAAGAAATCACTAAGCATTTCAAAGCTAAAAGTACAATCGGATGGCAAAGCTACAGTCGGAACGACTTGGTCCAATAATGATTTGACTGAAGGATTTTATTTTAGAGAAATCGGGGTATTTGCCCAGGATCCAGATCTAGGAGAAATTTTATACTGTTACGCAAACGCAGGTGCACTAGCAGAATATATTCCTGCAGGTGGCGGAACGGACATTATTGAACGTAACCTAGATATTGTTACAATTGTTGGTAATGCAACAAACGTCACAGCAACAATCGACACTTCTTTGGTATTTGCAAGCGTAGCTGAATTGCAAAATCTAGAGAGAGAAATATTATTACAGATAAATGAGATAAAACAAGAAATAAAAAATATTAACACATTCGTGCATGAAAGTGTGTTATACCGCTGGGGATTTTCTTTATCAGCAGCTGGCGAACCACAAATTTGGTACGAGGAGGTTGTTGAGTAATGGCTACGATTATTGATTTGGCGACAAAAGCAATGCAAGATGCCATAAAAGCTGTAGTCGATGCAACAAAAACGGTTGTTGATGGAATTAAGACCAAAACAGAAACTATTGATACACGTACCAATACAATGAACACCAATATAAATACCATAAATACAAACGTCTCTACAGCGAATGCAAATATAAATACAATAAAGTCCGATGTAGCAACAATTAAAGCTAATAATAGTCCAAGAAAAAGAACAATGTTTTATTCAGGGTCGAAGGCGTCTAGTCTTGATACGGGAACATGGTCTGTATTAAAAATAACTGGTTCTGGTAAAGTAACAGTATTAAATACAGAATATATAGGTACTACAAATCCGAATTATGTAAGGATGGAATTATATATCGATGGTATATTAATGGGTAAACTCCAGGATTTATTCGGGGGATTTAGTGGGAATTTGGTTGATGAAAGGGCTGTCGATATTTCATTCACATCGAGTTTAGAATTAAAATACACAGTTATTGAGGCTGGCACTCCCAGAGGCGCTACAGCTAAAATTGCAGTTCAATTTGATTAGAAGAGAGGTATTACGGTGATGGAGGAATTGAGAAGATATATAGAAGGCGACTATGAGATAATAGAATATACAAAAGACGGTGAGACAGTATCACATAAAGTTGAACAACGTATATCTGCGGAGCCTGTTCCAATAATGGAGCCTGGTACAACTGTAGTAGAACTAATTTACGCAGAAACAACATATCAAACAGCATTGTTAGAAGTAATGTCATTAGGGTAAAGGAGAGAGTGTAAATGAAAATATGTGACATTTGGAAGAAAATTATCAGTGCACAAACTTATTCAAAAGAGGTTTGTGAAACTCGAGTAAATACTATTTACACAGTAGGACAATTAAGCGATCCAGAGTATACAGAACTAATTACCCTTATTAATTCGACGTACGGAAGCACTAAATCGTAAAAGGAAAAACGCAGCATAAAGCTAGCGTTATTTTTTATGCATTTTTTACATTATGTAACAGCAATGCACTGTGTCGAGCAGTGCTATTTTTATTTTATGAGGTGAGAAAATGGAGAATAAAATAGCTTTAGCATCAGGAGTTTTAGGTGCAATAATTTCATATATGTTTGACTTAGTGGGGGTTGCAGTGTCAATCCTCATTTTATTTATGCTTGCAGATTATACAACAGGCCTTGTAGCTGCAGGAATAAATAAAGAACTTAATAGTCGTGTGGGCTGGACTGGATTTGTTCGAAAGCTTTATATCTTGTTGCTTATTGGCATGATATATGCACTAGAATTTATGACAAGGCAATATGTAGATTTTGATATATTCGGTGGTTACATCGGTGATGGTGCAGCCTTTGCTTATATTGCAATTGAGTTTATTTCAATTGCTGAAAATGGAGTAAAGATGGGCGCTCCAATGCCTCCATTCGTTAAAAATCTCTTAAAAATAGTTAAAGAAAAAACAGGTATCAATGAGGAAGGAGAATTAAAATGATAACAATTAGTCCAGGACACTGGTTGCCGGGCACAGGGGCAAGTGATTTAATCGATGAAGTAACAGAAGCGCGAAAAGTAGTTAAAAGAGTCGTAGAAATACTACGAGTAAATAAAATCACAACTAACCATGTTGTAGACGACTCATCGAAAAATCAATCCCAAAACCTAAAATATCTGGTCAATGAGCACAACTCAACTAGTCGAGAACTTGATGTATCGGTACATTTTAATTCATCCAGTCGTACTGATAGAGGGGTAGGTGTTGAGGTACTTTATCTAACAATAAAAGATGTTGCTGCTAAAATTTCAAAAGCGATTAGTGATGTAAGTGGATTAATCAATCGAGGAGCTAAATTGCGTAAAGACTTAGCCTTTTTAAATGGGACGAACAAACCAGCAATACTTATCGAAGTATGCTTTGTATCCTCTACAGCTGACACAGCCATTTACAAACGGAAATTCGAGGAAATCTGCTATGCAATTGCCGAATGTTTAGTGGAATTCGTTGGTAAGTCTTTGAACGCAAATGCAAAGGAAAGCGATGAAATAATGGCATTTAGTAGCCCCTCTTTAAAAGCTGAAACAGAATTAACGCTAAATAGTAAAGCCCGCTTAACTATGATTGTGGAAGCCGCTATTAAAGCAGGTGCTCATGAAAGTTGGCGTCAAAAACATGAAAATCGTGAAATGACAGAAGACGATTACAAAGGACTTGCGTTAAAAGCAATCATTGATCCGCAGTTAAAAAAATAACCAAATCAGACCGCCTTTTCCATCGATTGTGGAGGGTGGTCCTTTTTCATTTATTCATCATAAGGTCTGTACTTAGAATGTAACTCTTTTGATTCATCTTTACGACGCTCTACATCTTTCCTCAAAAATAACTTATCACGACTTAATTCTATAATTGGAGCGAGTTTACCTCACCTTTCTTCTTGAATAGGTGCTTAAAAATTATTTAAAAAGCATCACACATTCCCACAACGTACGTTTCTTTGAAGTTTCTTCCAAAATAAAGTACCACGAGCTTTTTCTTATCTAAAAAAAGGATGTTTTTTGCTTTGTCCTGACTTTTCATCTCCAAATTAATACTAATTTTCTGCAATTATGTCAAAACTAATAATTTAACTAATTAGTTTTAGGGGGATTGTATGAGTAGGGTTGGGAAAATTAGTATTTTACATGTTGTTTTTTTAGTTATGACATTTATTGGGTTGAAAAATCACGTGACCATCCTACCACCTATTATAGACAATGTAAAAAGAGATGGATGGGCTTCTGTTATATTGGCAGTTTTATGTATGTTACCATGGCTATTTTTAATTATCTATATACAAAATAAATCAAATCAGCAACCAATTAAGCATTGGTTAAAGGAAAAAATAGGTCAAATAGGCTCATCTATTATTTTATACAGCACTGTGCTATTTCTATTTATTTTAGCTGCATTCACGATGCGTGAAACCGTTTTATGGATTTCTACAACATTTTTAGTTCAAACACCTCCCCTGTTACTATTATCGATTTATATAATTGTTTGTCTATTACTCGTTTCTACAAACATTGTAACACTTGTTATTGTGAATGCTTTTGTATTATTTTTTGTTGTGGTCTTTGGTTTTTTTGTCGCTTTTGCAAATATTCAAGTGAAAGATTACAATTACCTGTTTCCTTTATTTGAAGATGGTTTATTGCCTGTCATAAAAGGAATAGTGTATCCGGTTTCTGGATTTATTGAGTTAACTTTACTTCTTTTTCTGCAGCATCATTTTAAACAAAAATTCAAATGGTATCATCTTGCAATTATGGTCTTTATTTTAATGGGGTTAACATTGGGACCACTCATAGGTGCAATTACAGCATTTGGACCAGAAGAAGCAACTAAGCAACGATATCCTGCTTATGAAGAATGGTCACTTGTTACAATTGGTCGTTTCATTGAACATATGGATTTCTTATCAATTTATCAATGGTTAACAGGTACATTTATTCGAGTTGGGTTATTATTATTCATTGCAGCGGACATATTAAATATAACTGGAAACAGAAAAAAAATATGGTCTTATTTAGCTCCTCCTTTTTTCATTATTAGCTTAATCATCTTTTTATTAGATGACAATTTGTTTATTGATTTAAACAGTGGTGGAATGCTAATTACAACATTGATTTATTTCTTTACTCTTTCTCTTATATTAGGAGGAATTGCTGCATTCAGTAAAAAGAATAACAAAAAGACTCGTCCAACGTCCAAGATAAAACTAAACAGAAGGTAGTGAAACATTAATGAACACAGCTGGACAATCATTACCAATGGTTACAAAATTGAAGCAACTTTTTCAAAAATCTGAAGATGTAATATTCCAAGAATACTTTTTTCAACAATCAAAGGTTTTTACAATAAAATGTGAATCAATGATTGATCAGCAAATTTTATATACTGTCGTTCTTCCTAATATTGAAAATCTTTATCTAAATTCTTCAAATCAAACAATCACTGAAGAAGCTATTGAGCAGTTACCTATTCCAGAAATAAAAAAATTAACTAAAAATGATGATATCATTACAGCTGTTTTCAACGGTAATCTCATCCTATTTTTCGAGGAATCTCAGTTGTTATATTCTTGCAATATAGCACAAAAACCGAATCGTAATCCCGAAGAAACAAATATGGAAGTAATGGTGAGAGGGGCTAGAGATAATTTCATCGAGGATCTCGCTACAAATATTGCGCTCATTCGGAAACGTATTCCAACAAATTCATTATGTGTAGAAAAAATGGAGCTAGGTAGACGTTCTAAAACGAAAATTGCCCTGCTCTATTTTGACGATATTGCCAATAAGGATATTTTAACTGAATTAAAAAAACAGTTAAAAAAAATTGATACAGATATTATTATTAGCGCTGATTCATTAATGGAATTTGTAAACGAAAAAAATTGGCTATTACCGGCTACAAACTATACGGGAACACCTGACTTTGCCATACAATCATTAATTCGCGGAAGGTTTTTAATTTTAGTTGACGGTGTAGCATATGGCGTTATTACACCTGTAAATATTTTTTATTTATTAAAAACAGGGGAAGATTACGAAAGCTCAATTATTTATGGGACATTTGAAAGATTTATTAGACTAATTGGTGGTATAGTTGGAATTCTCCTCCCTTCATTTTGGCTTGCATTGACACATTTTCATCAAGATCAATTACCTTTACAATTACTTGCAACAGTTGTTATAACAAACATTGGATTACCGTTTCCAGCAGTTTTAGAAATGCTTATCATTCTTATGATGTTTGAAATACTCCGAGAAGCTGGTTTACGTCTCCCATCAAAAGTTGGCGGCATTATCGGTGTGATTGGCGGACTAATTATTGGGGATGCTGCAATTCGTTCTGGTATTACAAGCCCGGCATTGGTAGTAGTGATCGCAACTTCAACAATTGCATCCTATACCCTAGTAAACCAACAATTTGAGAACTTTGTTATCATAATACGAATACTTTTTATAATTGTAACCGCATTTTTAGGATTGTTTGGATTTTTTATTTGTTTTTATCTTTTCATTCTATATGTCGCGAATACTCGTGTATTTGGAGTACCATATTTAAATATTTCAGCAGATTTAAGCTTTAATAATTTGAAAAAAACTTTATTCAGACTTCCAAAGTATAAATATAAATTTAGACCTAATTTTTTAGACCCTCAAGATGAAAGTCGTAATAATGAGAGGAACTCCAATGACTAAAAAATATTTACTTGTTATTTTAATCCCCTTTTTACTAGCTGGCTGTTGGGATTTGGATGAAAACGAACGTATGTATTATGTTTTCGGTGCTGGTATCGATTTTAAAGATGGAGAATATAAAGCAACGATTCAAATTATTAGTTTTGCAAATGTCGCCAAAACAGATCAACCTAATCAAGATCTTTTTCAATCACAAGTGTCATCTGCATCAGGAAAAACTTTTGATGAAGCACTTTTCAAACTTTATCACGGAATCGATGAAAAGGTTTATTGGGGACATTTTTCATTTATTATTTTTAGTGAATCGGCTTTAAAACAAGGGAGAATTGACTCTGTTATTAATACAATAACTGGTTTTAGTGATACGAGGTACAATATTTGGCTTTATTGTACAGATGAACCTTTAGATGAATTTTTGCTTGCACTTCCATTATTAAAAAAATCGATTACATTGACGAAAATTGCAGATCCTTTAAATTCTTTCGAACAGGAATCATATATAGAACCTTTAGATATAAGAAACTTAATTATTAATCTTAACGAGCCTGCTCACGAAGCGAATATTCCATATATAAAATTAAAGGAAGACTGGAAAACTCAGAACGAACCGCTTTCTTCCGTTGAAATAAGTGGTATTGGCATTATTACACCAAATGAATTTAAAGGTTATATTAAAGATGATCAAGCGAACGGTCTTCAATGGATATCAAATAAAACGATAAGAGGAGAAATTACAACCATTTATGAGGAAGATAAATATTTTTCTGCAGTTCTTCGCAATGTAAAAGTAAAAATAGATCCTATTATTAATGGAAATGATGTCAAATTTGATATAAATGTTCGCTTAACGGCCTCATTAGGAAGCTTTGAAGGGAATTTAACATCTGATAAAATTAAGAATCTTATTATGAAGAAAGTAAAAAAAGAAATTGAACAAACCTACCAGACTGCTATTGAAATGAATGTCGACGTTTTCAAATTATCAGAAATTTTATATCGTAAGGAAATAAAGACATGGAAGAAACTACAAAAAGATGGTCAGATTGAATTAGATGAAGATTCAATTAATATAAAAATAAACATTGAGAAGCTAACATCGGGTAGAAAGAACTTTAGGGACACAATTGAATAAGAGAATGGGATAAAATAGATTTTTTAAAAAATTGCTTATACCAGTAATAATAATCAGATACGGATACTTTAACCAGAAAACAGAACGAGTAATAGGGTTTTCTTTTAAAATGATGCAAAAGTAGGCTCAACACAAAATTTTATGTTATTATTAAAAACGTTATTATTTGTAGGTGAACTATTGAAAGGATGATATAGATTATGAGTTACGAGCGTCCGAAAACCGTATCTCTATATACTTTAGGTTGTAAAGTAAACCATTACGAAACAGAAGCTATATGGCAGCTTTTTAAAGAACAAGGATATGAGCGTACTGATTTTGAACATCAAGCAGATGTTTATGTAATCAATACATGTACTGTAACTAATACAGGAGATAAAAAATCACGTCAAGTGATCCGTCGTGCAGTTCGTCAAAATCCTGATGCTGTAATTTGCGTAACAGGGTGCTATGCACAAACATCTCCTGCAGAAATTATGGCAATTCCAGGTGTTGATATTGTAGTCGGCACACAAGATCGTCAAAAAATGCTTGGCTACATTGATCAATATAGACAAGAACGCCAACCAATAAATGCAGTGCGCAATATTATGAAAAATCGTGTTTACGAAGAATTAGATGTACCTTATTTTACAGACCGTACACGAGCATCACTTAAAATCCAAGAAGGATGCAATAACTTCTGTACATTTTGTATAATCCCTTGGGCACGTGGTTTAATGCGTTCACGCGATCCACAAGAAGTGATTAAACAAGCACAGCAACTTGTAGATGCTGGTTATTATGAAATCGTCCTTACAGGTATTCATACAGGCGGTTATGGCCAAGATCTTAAAGACTATAATCTAGCGCAATTGCTTCGTGATTTAGAAGCAAATGTAAAAGGTTTAAAACGTTTACGTATTTCATCGATTGAAGCTTCCCAATTAACAGACGAAGTAATTGAAGTATTAAAAAATTCAAATATTGTTGTTAGACATTTGCACATTCCAATTCAATCTGGATCAGATACAGTGTTGAAACGGATGCGTCGCAAATATACGATGGATTTCTTTGCTGAACGTTTAGAACGTCTAAATGAAGCTTTGCCTGAGTTAGCTATTACATCTGATGTAATTGTTGGTTTCCCTGGCGAAACGGAAGAAGAATTTATGGAAACGTATAATTTTATAGCAAAACATAAATTTGCAGAACTTCATGTATTCCCATTCTCAAAACGTACAGGAACTCCTGCAGCACGCATGGAAGACCAAGTAGATGAAGAAATTAAAAATGAACGCGTACATCGTTTGCTAACATTAAATGATCAATTAGCAAAAGAATATGCTTCTCGCTTTGAAGGAGAAGTACTAGAAATAATTCCTGAAGAGCAATATAAAGAATCCGATCAAGACAATCTTTTCGTTGGCTACACAGATAACTATTTACGTGTTGTGTTTGAAGGCAATGAGGAGTTAATCGGAAAGCTTATTAAAGTGAAAATTGTAAAAGCTGGCTATCCATACAATGAAGGTCAGTTTGTAAGAGTTTTAGAAGAACAAGTTCAATAAAAAACTAGAAAATTCTTAGCTTCATAAGTTGAGATTATCTATTAAAAACAATTAGATTACTACTAAAAACAGGTAAAACCGAATTATGGTTTTGCCTGTTTTTATGAATAAAATTATTAATAAGCGTAAAGGTTGTCATTAGAACTAGCTTATTTAATTTCTTTTAAATTTCTGTCATTTCGCAATTCTATAAAATAATGGTATTATAGGAGAGGTACGGACAACTTAAAAATAAAAAGGAGTAATATCTATGACTCAAAATTATGCTTCAATGATCGATCATACACTTTTAAAAGCAGATGCAACTCGAGATCAAATTGAAAAATTATGTGAAGAAGCAAAAAAATATGAGTTTGCTTCAGTTTGTGTAAATCCAACTTGGGTTAGTTTAAGCTCGCAGCTATTAGCAAATACAAATGTAAAAGTTTGTACTGTTATTGGCTTCCCATTAGGTGCGACAACGTCTGAAGTAAAAGCGTTTGAAACAAAAAATGCAATTGCCAATGGTGCGCAAGAAATAGATATGGTTATCAACATCGGCGCCTTGAAAGATAAAGAATTTGAAGTCGTTCGTGATGATATTAAAGCTGTAGTAGATGCGGCAAATGGTACTTTAGTGAAAGTAATTATTGAAACTTGTTTACTTACAGATGAAGAAAAAGTAAAAGCATGTGAACTTTCTGTAGAAGCTGGTGCTGATTTTGTTAAAACTTCAACAGGGTTTTCAACTGGCGGTGCAACTAGTGAAGATGTAGCGCTTATGCGTAAAACTGTTGGGCCAGAACTCGGTGTTAAAGCTTCTGGTGGAGTGCGAAGTCTAGAAGATATGCAAAAAATGATAGAAGCAGGTGCTACTCGAATTGGTGCAAGCTCTGGTGTAGCAATCATGAATGGCTTAACTTCCGAATCTAACTATTAAATCGAATTCTTACTATTGACTGTAGGTAGAGGATACGATATAATTCTTTAGTACACAAGTAACCAGAGTTTTTTGTGTATTGACGTGTGTTCGGAGGGAGGGAAAGAGAGATGTCAAAAACTGTCGTTAGAAAAAACGAATCGCTTGAAGATGCTCTTCGCCGCTTCAAACGTACTGTATCTAAAAGTGGTACAATTCAAGAGGTAAGAAAACGCGAATTTTATGAAAAACCGAGCGTAAAACGTAAAAAGAAATCAGAAGCTGCACGTAAACGTAAGTGGTAATTTCCTAGACAATCCCTACGTTCATAACACGCAATTTTATGATTCACTAAGGAAAAAAATGATATACCCTAGTATTTGTAGATCTACAGATACTAGGGTATTTTACATTTATGGAAAAATTAAATGATTGATCTTTTTATAGATATATTATAGATAATTTTAGAATTTATATTGAAAAATGTATAAAATAAAGTAAGATAAATACTTTTTGAAACCTTTTCAATTTTAATCCGTAAATAAACTATCAGCGGGTTTCTATGGAAGGAGGGTGGAAATGAGACATTCAAAAGGCATACATTGGATTATATTATTATTTATTTCTTTTTTATTATTATCACCAACCTTAACTGCTCATGCAGATGGAAAAGTTTATCATGTTAAAATTGAGAATGAAGTTGAAAAAGGTTTAAAAGCTTTTTTAGAAAGAGCTTATAAGGAAGCGATTGATTCGAATGCAGAAACAATTGTTTTAGAAATACATACCCCTGGCGGCTATGTTGATGCTGCAGAAGACATTGCAAAATTAATCGATGAAGCTGATATTGAAACTATTGCATTTATTAATTCGAAAGCGTATTCAGCAGGTGCCTTCTTAGCTCTTCATGCTGATGAAATTTATATGGTGCCAAATGGAACAATTGGTGCAGCTGCAATTATTGATGGACAAGGAAATACTGCACATGAAAAGGCGAATAGTGCATGGATTAGTGCAATGGTAGCAGCAGCAGAATCCTCAGGGAAAGATACTAGATATGCTCAAGCAATGGCTGATAAGTCAGTGCATTTGCCTGAATATCGTGCTCCTTCAGGAAAACTTTTGACATTATCAGCAGAAGAAGCATTTAAAGTAGAATATTCAAAAGCAACTGTTGCAAATTTTGATGAGCTTCTTGAAAAAATAGGGCATTCTAATAGTGAAATTGTGTCCATTGAACCGACCTTTGCAGAAAAATTGGCAAGATTTATAACAAACCCTATTGTTGTAACAGTTCTATTATCAATTGCGAGCCTTTGTTTAGTAATTGAATTGTTTTCTCCAGGGTTCGGTATACCCGGACTAATTGGACTTTTGTCTTTCGCTGCATTCTTTTTTGGTCATACAGTTGCTGGGTTTGCAGGATATGAATCTATTTTAATATTTGTTATTGGGTTTATATTGCTTATTGCTGAATTATTCGTACCAGGAGGAATTATTGGTATAATTGGCGGGGCGCTTATGATTATTAGTTTATTATTTGCAGGTGAAAGTGTGGTTCATATGGCGTATTCAATTTTAATCGCACTGTTTATTGCAGTAATAGGGATGGTGATAATAATGAAGTTTTTAGGGAAAAACTTACATGTCTTTAATAAGCTCATTTTGAGGGATGCTACAACTACTGAGGAAGGATATGTTTCCAATGTGAATCGTATCGACTTGCTAGGAAAAGCAGGCACAACAATAACACCTCTTCGCCCAGCGGGAACGATTGTAGTTGATAATGAAAGAATCGATGCAGTGTCAGAAGGAAGCTTTATCGGTTCCAATAAAAAAGTTGAAGTGATTCAAGTAGAAGGTTCACGCATTGTAGTAAGAGAAATAAATAAGGGAGTTGAAGAAGAATGATTATCGATGCAGCAGCAATTAGTTTAATTATAACAATCGTTTTAATTATCATTGTATTATCTGTAATCCTAACATTTGTTCCAATTGCACTATGGATTAGTGCTCTTGCAGCTGGTGTGCGAGTTAGTATTTTCACATTAATTGGGATGAGATTACGTCGTGTAATTCCAGCACGTATAATTAACCCATTAATCAAAGCACATAAAGCAGGTTTAAATGTTACAATAAACCAATTAGAATCACATTATTTAGCTGGTGGTAATGTAGACCGCGTAATTAACGCTTTAATAGCAGCTCAGCGTGCTAATATTGAATTATCCTTTGAGCGTTGTGCAGCTATAGATTTAGCTGGACGTGATGTATTAGAAGCTGTTCAAATGTCAGTAAACCCAAAAGTAATTGAAACACCTTTTATTGCTGGTGTAGCAATTAACGGGATTGAGGTAAAAGCTAAGGCTCGTATTACAGTACGTGCAAATCTTGACCGATTAGTTGGTGGTGCTGGTGAAGATACAATTATTGCTCGTGTTGGTGAAGGTATTGTTAGTACAATCGGGTCATCTGAAAGTCATTCCAAAGTATTAGAAAACCCAGATTTAATTTCACAAACTGTTCTATCGAAAGGTTTAGATTCTGGAACAGCTTTTGAAATTTTATCCATTGATATTGCAGATGTTGATGTCGGCAAAAATATTGGTGCAGAATTACAAATAGAACAAGCGCAAGCAGATAAAAACATTGCACAAGCAAAAGCTGAAGAACGCCGAGCAATGGCTGTTGCAAAAGAGCAAGAGATGGTTGCAAAAGTTCAGGAAATGAAAGCAAAAGTAGTCGAAGCTGAAGCTGAGGTTCCAATGGCGATGGCAGAGGCATTGCGTTCTGGTAATTTTGGAATTATGGATTACATGAATTATAAAAATATTCAAGCAGATACTTCCATGAGAGATTCAATTGCAAAGGTAACGAACGATAAACCTGATGCACCTGAAAAATAATCACAATACACACCTTTGAAGGGAGTGTTTAGCGAGATGGGAACTATATTGTTAATGGTGGCGCTTTTTGTCATTAGCTCTTTATTAAGTGGAAATAAAAAGACGAAACAGCAAAAGCCTATGCCTCCATTTAATAATAAACCAAATACCCAAATGTTCGATCAACCGAAACAAAAAGAGACCGGTCGAACGACAACAAAGTCGCTCGAGGATTTTGCCAGTGAAATTTTTCAGAAGCTAAGTGATACGACAAATACACAAACTTCTGGAAAAGCAAAAGAAAAACTGGAGGATGCAAAATCTCATAATTCCTTCAATGAAGTAGAATCGAATCAAACTAGATCTGTTACTAGACCAACACTTGATGTTAATCGTTCGGTTCGGTCAACGAAAGAAGCACCTTCAAATCATTCATTGGATAAGATTAAACAGAAAGAAATTGGAAGCATTGTCCCAACTACAAGAGAAGCATTGGTGCAAGCAATTATTACTACAGAAATATTAGGTCCTCCAAAGGCAAAGCAGCGGTAATGATGAAGAGGTTTCGAAACTATTATTTACATTATTAAATTCATGCCCCCCTTTTTCAAAGCATATACTTTGCGAAAGGGGGCATTTTAATTGAAAAAGTTATTTCAAACTGATCCATTAATTGAAATGATAAATTGTCGCCAATTGCGAATAATTGGAACATATAAATTTCTGGAGGCTTCAGAAAAACATTGTTCATTTCTTTATGAGGATTTTTCTGTGTTAATAAAAGCAAAACGTGTACATATAGATGTGTTAAAAGAAGAAGAATTTATAATACATGTAGAAGAGCTGTTAAATATTGAAATGAAACGACAGGTGAGTCCATATGAAAAAATACGATAATCGTCCTGTTGAAATAAGTGTTACAAGAAAAGGAGCAGCAAATGCTTTTATACAGCATCTACATTCAAAAAAAGTTAAAATTAAAAATATAACACATCTAGAGAATGAGATAAAATTTGAAATTGCGAGAAAGGATCTTTCAATCGTACGTGCTTCAAGAAAAAAGTATGAACTTAAGGTTAAAATTCGTTATTTACAAGTATCTCGAATTTTTCAAAAAAATAGCTGGACAGTAATTGGATTATTATTGTTAATTAGTATTCCGATTATTTGTTCACAAATTGTTTGGAAAATAAGTGTTGAGGCAGAAACACCTGAAATGAGAGTTGCGGTTGAAGAGGTTATTGAAGAGAAGCTAGCTTTAAAAGGGCCTATTTTTAAACATCAAGTGAAGTCGGATTTTGAAATTAGACAAACTATTATGGAAGAGATTAGAGATCTATCTTGGGTGCATATTCTAAAAAATGGCAGCAGCATGACGATAGCACCACAGCTCGCACCAATAACTGATAATAAAGATAATATAAGCAATAAGAAAAATCATTTAGTGGCTGCAAAAAGCGGTGTTATTACACATTTCGAAATTTCTAGTGGAGAACGTCGCGTTTCACCGAATACAACTGTATATGAAGGGGATACACTTGTTTCAGGGGTAATTACAGTTGGAGATAAATCTATAGTAGTTGGTGCTGAAGGTGAAGTGTATGCTGATTACTGGCTAGAAACAGAATTTACGATTCCTAGAACTGTAAAATTCATTTCAGCTAGTAATAGAGAGTGGACATTTGATTTCAAAATTAATAATGAAAAGGAGCAGGGAAAATCGTTTCAAAAAGTCGATTTACCAGAATGGCTTTCAAGATTTATCGAAATCAAAAGGACTCAAAAGTATATTGCTGTTACGGAAGAGATAACAGAAGAACAAATCGAATCGTTTATCTTGCCACTATTGCACGAAAAAATTTTAAAATCTTTACCACCGAAAACGGTTATAAAAAAAGAAAACATTTTGCACGTTACATTCGATGATGATAAAGTTAAAGGGAAAGTCCTATTTTTGGTAAATGAAAATATTGCGAGAAATTACCCAATTGACCAAGGAGATTGATTTATGTCAGAACAATTATCGGAATTACAAGTTGAAAACCCAAATGAAGCAGTAATGTTACTTGGTATGTCTGATGCGAATTTAAAACTAATTGAAGAAACATTTCATGTTCAAATTATTACTCGTGGTGAAGTAATTCAAATAGCTGGAGAAGAAGCTCATAAGCAGCAGGTTACCGAACTTATGCTGGCACTGCTTAAAGTAATTCGAAAAGGAATTAATATAGATTTGCGTGACGTTGCAACCGCAATTGAAATGGTGAATAAAGGGACAATTGAATATTTTGCTGAATTATATGAGGAAGAAATAGCAAGAAATCATAAAGGAAAGCCAATTCGAGCAAAAACAATTGGTCAGCGCGAGTACATAAAAGCGATTCGTCATAATGACCTAGTTTTTGGTATCGGTCCAGCAGGTACAGGAAAAACGTATTTAGCTGTTGTAATGGCAACACAAAGTTTGAAAAATGGCCATGTTAAACGAATTATTTTAACACGACCTGCTGTAGAAGCAGGGGAATCACTAGGATTTTTACCAGGTGATTTAAAGGAAAAAGTGGATCCTTATTTACGTCCCCTATATGATGCGCTGCATGATATATATGGGTCAGAACAAACACAACGGCTAATAGAACGTGGAACAATTGAAATTGCACCACTTGCTTATATGCGCGGCCGTACGTTGGACGATGCATTTGTTATTTTAGATGAGGCACAAAATACAACACATATGCAAATGAAAATGTTTTTAACACGTTTAGGTTTTGGCTCAAAGATGGTCATTACGGGAGATAAATCACAAATTGATTTACCAAAGAATACCGAATCAGGCCTAATTGTTGCGGAACGTACATTGAAATATGTAAAGGATATACATTTTCAAACTCTCGAAGCTGGAGACGTTGTTCGTCACCCACTCGTAGCAAAAGTAATCCAAGCCTACACAGAGCAGGAACTATAAAATTAAAATGAAGCAATCCAAGATTTTGAAATGGGTAATCAAATAAGTCCAGTTCAAAAAAATTACAAACTCGTTAATAAGAATCTGCTCATTCTAATTATGGAGAAATGAGCAGATTTTTAATTATTGTTAATAAAATGCAGCGAATTTACATGACAGTACCTTTCAATTTAAGTAAATGTGATATTAAAACAAAAATTCAAAAAGCAAAAAAGTACAATTTATATAAGTCTCTTTTCACTTTCTGTCAACTATCCATGAAATTATCCTCATAAATTGGTAAACTAGTACATATAGACTTGGTGGGGGTGCACAATGAACAGGCACTTTAATAAATTAATGAATATGTTCAGTTTTAGAACTTTAATAATAATCGTTCTTTTATTGACTGGATTACTGCAATTCTTTTTAATGCTAGGAAATGTGCGGAGTACTACATATGATATTCAACCATTTCAGCTTGCACCTGAAACAATACGAGCAGTAAAAACAGTAGAAGATACTGTGAAAACAGAAGAAGAACGGAAACAAGCTGAAAATGCAGTGGAGCCTGTTTACGTGTTCAATGAAGAAACAGCAGGGCATCGAGTTTCACTTGTTGAATCACTTTTTGATATAGTAACCGATGTTCGAGAAGATATAAAATCTAAAGAAAAAGAACCGACACTGGAAGAGCAAGTCAAACTATTGCAAGAAAAATTAAAAGATATTACAGATAGCCAATCACAACTTATTTTTACAAAAAGCCAATTACAATCATTATTAACTGCAGATGAATCAAGTTTAACTAGTACAAAAAGTATTCTTGTTAATCTTGTAGATACGTTATTATCAGAATCTATTAGGGCTGATGAAGTAACACAAAAACGAAATGAAATAGAAACAAAAATCCGTCAAAATACATCGATTGATGAACATATTTTAAATTCTGTAATTGTTATAGGACGAGCTGCAATTACTGAAACAGAGGTTTTAGATAAGGTAAAAACGGATGAATTAATACAACAAACCCGTGAAGAAGTTGAACCAACTCGTATTTTACAGGGGCAAATTATTGTTCAAGAAGGGGAATTAATTGACCGTGAAGTATATCGACAGCTTGAATTATTAGGATTGCTTAATAACAATACGACAAATGAACCACTTATAGGGCTAGTAATATTCATTATTTTACAAATGATCTTTTTGTATATTTTATTTGATCGTTCGGAAATGGATATTACGAAAAGAAGAAATGCCTTGTTTGTTACAGCTATAGTGTATTCTATGTCCATTATTCTTATGAAGATATTAAGCATGTTGTCCAACGAATTCGATACTACGATTGCATTTTTATATCCGACTGCATTAGCAACGATGCTTTTACGACTTTTAGCAAATGAAAAAGTCGCAATATTAGTGACGATATTAACAGCTGCTTCAGCAGGTGTTATTTTCCATCAAGGTTACGCTGCGGTACTGCAGATGGATATTGCACTTTATATTATTTTTGGTGGGTTGGCAAGCATTTTCTTTATGAGAAGTATTGAGAAAAGATCGGATTTATTAAAAGCCTGCATTATAGTATCCATTGTTAACACATCATTTATTGCATTTTATCTTTTAATGGCACAATCAGATTTTGAAGTATTTGAACTGCTATTTTATGGCATTGCGGGTATTACGTCTGGTTTATTATCTGGCGCCTTAACAATGGGATTATTGCCATTTTTTGAATCAGCATTTGGATTATTGTCGACAATGAAGTTAATCGAATTATCGAATCCAAATCATCCGTTACTAAAAAAATTATTAACGGAAACTCCAGGAACTTACCATCATAGTGTCATGGTTGCAAACCTCGCAGAAGCTGCTTGTGAGGCGATCGGAGCTGACGGTTTACTTGCTCGGGTAGGCTGCTACTATCATGATATTGGAAAAACGAGAAGACCTGCGTTTTTCATTGAAAACCAAATGTCTGGCATAAATCCGCATGATTCTTTACCGCCGGAAAGAAGTGCAGAAATCATCATATCTCATACTACAGATGGGGCGGCGCTATTACAAAAACATAAAATGCCTAAAGAAATTGTAGATATTGCATTACAGCATCATGGAACAAGTACATTAAAATATTTTTTATTTAAAGCAAAAGAACAGGGAAAAGAGATTGACGAAAGTAAATTTAGCTATCCAGGACCAAAGCCTCAAACAAAAGAAGCAGCTGTAATTAATATTGCTGATAGTGTTGAAGCTGCAGTTCGATCTATGAAACAGCCAAATATCGAAAAAATTCAGGAACTTGTACATTCCATCATTCAAAGTCGTGTACAAGAACATCAATTTGATGAATGTGATGTATCAATAAAAGAACTAAAGATTATTGAAAAAGTACTATGTGAAACATTAAATGGAATTTTCCATTCTCGAATTGAGTATCCGAAAGAGGATTAAATTAGGAGGAAGTCATGTTAAATATTGATTTTTTAGATGAAACAAATGAAGTAAAAGAAGAACATCTCGAACTGGTTGAAAAACTTCTTCAACATGCAGCAGACACTTTAAATATTGAGGATGGAAGTGAAGTATCAATTACATTTGTAACGAATGAAGCGATTCATGAAATCAACCGTCAATATCGGGATAAAGATCAGCCAACAGATGTTATTTCATTTGCTTTAGAAGAATTAGGGGAGGGTGAAGTGGAAATCGTTGGAGAGGATATTCCGAGAATATTAGGAGATATCATTATTTCGACTGATCGCACAAAAGAACAGGCAAACGAGTATGGACATTCTTTTGAACGAGAACTAGGCTTCCTAGCAGTTCATGGTTTTCTCCACCTTTTAGGGTACGACCATATGACACCAGAAGATGAGAAAGTTATGTTTGGCAAACAGGATGAAATTTTATCTTCATTTGGTTTAGGCCGTGATTTTAATGGACGTTCGTAAACTTTTTAAGTCTTTTGGTTATGCACTTTATGGCATTTTTTCAGCAATGAAAGAACAGAATATGCGCATTCATATTTTAAGTGCATTTATTGTTGTAGCAGCAGGGTTAGTTACTGGGTTAAGCTATTTAGAGTGGCTAGTATTAATTATTATCATTGTCTTAGTTATTGGCGCTGAGATGATGAATACTGCTATTGAGAGTATAGTCGATTTAGCTTCACCTGAAATTCACCCACTTGCAAAACAAGCAAAAGATATTGCGGCAGGCGCTGTACTTGTATTTGCGCTTGCAAGTGTTATAATCGGTTTACTTATCTTTCTTCCTAAATGGTTCTAAGAAAAGCGGGAAGCGTCTGATTAGCAATAAGTTGGTGCAAGTGTCACGTGTGCCGTTGTTGGTACATGCACATCCATGTGCGGATAAAAGCCCGAATCGATAAGCTTTCCACCCGAGATGGCTGGGTTCTTGCGCTAACATCTAAAAATAAAGAGTTTATAAAGAGGGGGTATCCATTATTATGACAGTGGATATGAAATCATTAATTGAGCAATCTAAAATAGCACGACAAAAAGCTTATGTACCGTATTCAAAGTTTCCGGTAGGAGCAGCTTTATTAACTGAGGATGGACAAGTTTATCTTGGCTGTAATATTGAAAACTCTAGTTATGGTTTAGCAAACTGTGCAGAAAGAACAGCTATCTTTAAAGCAGTTTCCGAGGGAGTAACTAAATTTACTGGGCTTGCAGTCGTAGCAGATACTGACCGTCCATGTTCCCCATGTGGTGCATGCCGACAAGTGATTTCAGAGTTTTGTTCACCAGATATGCCGGTTTACTTAACGAACTTAAAAGGAGACTTACAACAAACGACAGTGGGCGAGTTATTACCAGGCGCCTTTACACCGGAGGATTTAGATAATGCAGGAAAACAAAAGCTTTAAATCAGGGTTTATTTCCATTATTGGTAGACCGAATGTCGGTAAATCAACTTTTTTAAATCGAGTTATTGGCCAAAAAATTGCCATAATGTCAGATAAACCTCAAACAACAAGAAATAAAATTCAAGGTGTTCTTACACGTGAACATTCTCAAATGATATTCATTGATACACCTGGGATTCATAAACCAAAGCATAAACTGGGTGAATTCATGATTAAAGTATCAAAGGATACTTTAAGAGAAGTTGACTTAATTATGTTTATGGTTAATGCTGAAGAGGAACTTGGAAAAGGTGATGAGTTCATTCTTGAATTACTACAGGGAACTGAAACACCTGTTTTTCTCATAATAAATAAAATCGACCAAATTCACCCTGATGAGATTATTCGCATCATTGAAACATATAAAGAAAAGCTTCCTTTTGCAGAAATTATCCCTATTTCTGCACTACAAGGAAATAATGTGGAAAACTTATTAGAAACAATTGAGAAATATTTGCCTGAAGGGCCTCAATATTACCCATCAGACCAAGTAACAGATCATCCCGAACGTTTTATTATTTCGGAGTTAATTCGTGAAAAGGTTCTCCATTTAACACGTGAGGAGATTCCACATTCGATTGCTGTTGTTATTGATAAAATTAAACGTGATGAAGAAAATGACAACAAGATCCGAGTACAGGCAACAATCATGGTAGAACGGGACTCCCAAAAAGGAATTGTTATTGGAAAACGTGGTGCACTATTAAAAGAAGTAGGTACACTTGCACGTAAAGATATAGAGATGCTTCTCGGCTCAAAAGTATATTTGGAACTTTGGGTAAAGGTTCAAAAAGATTGGCGCAATAAATCTACGTTTTTACGCGACTTTGGCTATAGAGAAGATGAATACTAAAAATTAAAAGAAAGTCTCAAAAGTTTGGAATGCATACTTTTGAGGCTTTTTTTGTTGAACAAATCTTGAAGTATATCTACTTTGAAAAATAATTGTTTCATTTCATTCATATGTTAGAAGAAAGACTATTGCATGGGGGTATGGGAATGAAAGGGAAAGTTGCAGTAATGACTGAGCCGGAAAAAATGATTTTTGAGGAGTATGATCTGCCAAAAGCTTCAAAAGGTTCTGTTTTAGTGAAAGTAATTAGAACAAATGTATGCGGTTCAGAGCTTCATATTTGGAAAGGGTTTCATCCGACAAAAAAATCAGGTGTAATGGGTCATGAAATGGTTGGCGAAATTATAGAATTAGGTGAAGATGTAACGACTGATTATGCTGGACAACCTATTAAAGTGGGAGATCGAATAGCAGCCGCTTATTTTTTAACATGTAAAAAATGCAAAAATTGTCTGCAGGGATATTTTAATATTTGTGACAATGCATATGAATATTGGAGCAAAGAAGCTCATGAATATCCTCATTTCCATGGATCTTTTGCAACACATTACTATATCCATCCATACCAATATTTTTACAAAGTACCGGATAATATTCCAAATGAAGTAGCAGCTAGTGCCAATTGTGCGCTGTCTCAAGTATATTATGGAATTGAACAATCCGGGTTGAAATATGGAGATACAATTGTCATCCAAGGGGCAGGCGGATTAGGGTTGAACGCAACCGCAGTAGCAAAGACTTTTGGAGCAAATGTTATTGTAATTGATGCAGTCGAGAACAGACTAGAATTGGCGAAAAAATTCGGTGCGGATATAACTTTATCCATGACAGATTACTCTTCATTGGAAGAACGTGTCGAAAAGGTATTAGCATATACAAATAACATTGGTGCGGATGTAGTCATGGAGCTCACAGGTGTACCTGCTGCTTTTGCAGAGGGAATCCATTTAATTAAATCTGGTGGTAAATATATTTCTATAGGGAATATATCTCCTGGGAAATTAACTGAATTTGATCCGGGTCTTATGACTAGAAAAGGCGTAGAAATAAAAGGAATTATTCGATATCAGCCATGGTATTTATATAAATCATTGCAATTTTTGAGTAACAATATAAACCAATATCCATTTAGTAATATTTTAAATTGCAATTTTACCTTGGATGATATTTCAGAAGCATTAGAGGCATCTTTCAATAGAGGAGTAACTCGCGCCTCAATTGAAATACAATAACAAAAATAATTAATAAATATGAATACCTGAATTTCTTGCAGGTGTTCTTTTTTATGTATAATAGAAAGTAGAAATTCAATTGAAGGAAGTGCCGCCAATGCTAAACAAATGGGAAGGCATTGTATTAAAATCCCGTTCCTATGGGGAATCAAATAAAATCGTTACGCTGATGACGAGAGAGGCGGGCAAAGTTGCAGTAATGGCGCGCGGAGCAAAAAAGCCGACAAGTAGGTTAGCTGGTATAACGCAAACCTTTATGCATGGAATGTTTGTCGTTCAGAGAACTAGTGGTATGGGGACGTTGCAGCAGGGGGAACATATTAGCTCCATGCGCAATATACAAACAGAAATTATGGCAACCGCCTATGCGAGTTATATTGTAGAACTTATGGATAGACTAGTAGATGAGGGAAGTCCGCAGCCTTTTGCTTTTGAAGTATTACAGCAAGCACTACATGCTATTGAAGAAGGTTATGATCCAGAAGCAATCGCTCTTTTTGTAGATTGGAAACTGTTGCCCTACACAGGTGTTCAACCAGTTTTGCATGCATGTGCTTCATGTGGACAAGTAGAAGGTGAATTTGCCTTTTCGTTTTCTCAAGGCGGTTTTTTATGCCATCGATGCTTTCACTTAGATCCATATATTATTCGATTAACCCCAACACAATTAAAATTAATCCGAATGTTTTATACTGTACCAATTGAACAGGTTGGCAAATTAGATTTAAAAAAAGGAACGAAGCATTTTATTAAAAAAATTGTTACAACAATTTATGAAGAGCAAACCGGAATTCGATTAAAATCCCGCTCCTTTATTGAACAGCTGGAACGCACACCGGAATTACAAAATAAGAAGAATGATAATTAGTAAAAAAATTTATAAAACAACCAAAACATCACTCACTTTTGTGAGGTTATCGCCCTGATTTGTGGCAATATCGCCCTCATTTGTGAAGTAATCGCCCACATCTCAATTAAGAAGGAAAAAAGCAATTCAGATACATACTGAATTGTTTTTTTATTTTGTAAATGATTCTCATAAAACTGAAAATTTACTTTGGTGACATAAATCAAAAATATACGCATATATAATAATAATTACCGTAATCGTGTAAAGGGGATGTGGAAATGAAGTTACCGACAGTTCAGTTTACTGAACAACAAGAGAAATTTCGTTTAGAGGTTCGATCTTTTTTAAAAAAGCAAATCGAGCTGGGAACATTTAATACAAAATGTGATTCATGGTTAAGTGGAAGTGATCCTTCTTTCTCCAAAATAATTGCTAAACAGGGCTGGATTGGAATGACATGGCCGGAGGAATATGGTGGAGGGGGGAGAAGTTCAATTGACCGCTATATTTTGACAGAGGAATTTTTAGCAGTTGGTGCACCAGTAGCGGCGCATTGGTTTGCAGATCGTCAAACAGGGCCACTTTTATTGCGATTTGGAACAGAAGAGCAGCGAAAGTTTTTCCTGCCAAAAATCGTAAAGGGTGAATGTTTCTTTGCCATTGGTCTTAGTGAACCAAATAGCGGCTCTGATTTAGCATCAGTCAGTACTCGCGCAACAAAAGTAGAAGGTGGTTGGCTTGTAAATGGTGCAAAAACATGGACGAGTAACGCACATGATGCACACTACATGGTGACGCTCGTTCGTACGGAACCTCTTGATCCAGAGAAAAAGCATAAGGGGCTTAGCCAACTTATAATTGACTTACATGCAGACGGGGTAGAAATAAAACCGATTCGTTATTTAACTGGCGAAAACCATTTCAATGATGTATTCTTTGAAAACGTTTTTGTGCCAGATAATATGGTTGTTGGAACCTTAGGAAACGGGTGGGTGCAGGGTTTAGCGGAGCTTGCCTATGAACGAAGCGGTCCTGAACGAATTTTAAGTACTTTCCCTCTATTAAATGAATTAGTAGAAGAGCTAAAAAAGCAAGGAGATTTGATTGGGCTAGGGGAAGCATCAAAACTAATTGCTGAAATGTGGGGATTACGAAATTTATCAATTGGTGTTGCAAAGATGTTAGAGGAAGGCGGCGAGGTTGCAATTCCAGCAGCACTTGTTAAAAGTATTGGCACTAAATTTGAGCAAAAAGTTCCTGAAGTGGCACGTTTGCTAGTTCAAACAATGCCATGTTTAGAAGCACATAAAAATTTTGACCGATATATGGCTGAAGCAATTTTACATTCGCCTGGATTTACAATTCGTGGAGGTACTTCTGAAGTTTTATATGGCATAGTAGCGAAGGGAGTTGTCGCTGGATGAGTGAAATGAAAGATATGCTTATTGAAGTAATTGATAAAATTTTTAAAGATTGTGCTGATAAGGAAACAGTTGATTTACTTGAAGAAGGAAAATGGGCAGAAAATTTATGGGAGCTATTGGCTGAAAATGAAATGCTGAATTTCGCTCTTTTAGAAGAGCATGGAGGGGTTGGAGGGGACCTCGATTGCATTTTTAATGTTTATAGATTAGTAGGAAGGTATGCAGTTCCTATACCATTTGTTGAACATACATTAGCTAATTTCACACTTGAAACTAGCGGGTTATCACCTATTACTGAAAGAGCTACGATACTAATCGATGAAGAGCAGATGTTAGAATTGCAAGAAGATCGTCTATCAGGTCTGCTGCACAATGTACCATGGGCTAGGCATATGCAGCAACTTGTTACTGCCGCGAAACAACAAGACGATTACTATATCGTTCAAATACCTTTAGAAAATGCAGCCATAACTAAACAAATCAACCTTGCAGCTGAACCTAGAGATAGCATTACATTTAATAATGCTGCAGTTATTCAAAAAATTGTTGTGCCATATGAGCTCATTCAAAGCTTAAAGAAAATTAATACAGCAGCAAACATTGCGAAAATGAGCGGTGCCCTTGAAAAAGCAAATGAATTAACCGTGCAATACTCAAAAGAAAGACAGCAGTTTGGACGTCCAATACATCGCTTTCAATTAATTCAACAGCATATTGCGATTCTAGCAGGAGAAACAGCTATCACAAATACTTCCGTAGATAATATGATTAGTGCGTTAGCAGAAGGTAGAGAAGAATACGAGGTTGCTTTAGCGCGCTTACGCATCGATGATTCCAGTAGAATTGTTGCAACTTCCGCACATCAAGTACATGCAGCGATTGGTGTTACACATGAGCATAACTTACATTACTATACACGAAGATTGTGGTCATGGCGTGAAGAAGGCTATACATCATACTATTGGAAAAAAGTCTTAGCTCAAACTCTATTGCAATCAGAGATGGATTTATGGGAATTCATTACAAAGTCCAATAATGTGATTCAACCAATAGGAGGAGAAACAAATGGCTGATTTATTATTTGAAATTAAGGATTATGTTGCCACGATAACATTAAATAGACCGGAAAGTATGAATGCATTTAGCGAAGAAATGATTATAAGCTGGATTAAAGCGTTGGAAGCTGTGCGAGATTCTGACGAAATTCGAGCACTGATTGTAAAGGGTAACGGCAAATGCTTTTGCGCTGGGGGAGATGTAAAAGCAATGGCTGCCGGGAAAGGTTTTTACGAAAGTTCAGAAGACATTGCATCTACTGCTCTTGCACGCAAAAATTCATTGTGGAAAAAAGTTCAACGTGTACCCCTTTTACTTGAAGAGATTGATAAGCCGGTTATAGCTCAAGTACACGGATTTGCATTTGGGGCAGGACTCGATATGGCGCTTATGTGTGACATTCGGATTGCAGCAGAGTCTACCAAGTTTTCGGAAAGCTATATCAAAGTAGGTATTGTACCTGGAGATGGTGCTGCCTACTTTTTACCGAAGCTCGTTGGTATTGACCAGGCTCTCGATATGCTTTGGACAGCACGGGTAATAACAGCCGCAGAGGCGAAAGAAAAAGGCTTGGTTACATTCGTCGTTCCAGATGGTGATCTCGAGCATTTCACACAAGAGTATGTAAAAAAATTAGTTCAAGGTCCACAAACTGCTATTCAAATGATTAAACGTGCAGTTTATCAGAGTCAAACGATGTCACTGCGTTCTTCTCTAGATTATATTTCTTCAAACATGGGGTTAGTTACAGAATTGCCGGATTATAAGGAAGGTGTTCAGGCTGTACTTGAGAAAAGAAAGGCGGAATTTAATTAGAATAGAAAAGGTAGTGATACGATGCCACAACCAATAGAGGATATTCGTATTTTGGATTTATCAAGAATTTACGCAGCACCTGCTGGCTCAATGATTTTAGGTGACTTGGGTGCTGAAGTGATTCGGATAGAGCATCCAGATGGATCAGATAGCATGCGTGACTGGGGCCCATATATGAATGGTCAAAGTACGTATTATTTATGCGCAAATCGAAATAAGAAATCAATTTTGCTGAATTTAAAAGATGAGAAAGATGTTCATATATTCCTAGAACTTATAAAAGACGCGGATGTCGTTTTGGAAAATTTTAAAGCAGGCGATATGGAAAAAATGGGTTTAGGATACGAAGTGTTAAAATCGATAAATCCGCGCATCATTCATTGTGCTGTTACGGGATTCGGACAATCAGGAGCACTTTCAAAGGAACCGGGATTTGATCCTGTTATTCAGGCAATGAGTGGGCTTATGTCTGTCACAGGTGATAAGGACGGAGAGCCGATGAAAGTAGGTATTCCAATCGCAGATATTTTAACCTCTCTCTATGTAGTGATTGGTATTTTATCTGCACTTAGGATGAGAGATATTACAGGTAAAGGTCAATTTATCGATATATCGTTGCTAGATGTACAAATTAGTAGTTTAGCGAATGTCGCAAGCAGTTATCTAAATGGTGGATTTATTTCTAAAAGACTCGGCAACAGTCATAATAATGTGGCGCCATACCAAGTATTTGAGTGTGCTGACGGACCGTTAATGGTATGTGTAGGTACAAATCGACAATTTGTTCAGTTTTGCAACATGATTGATCGAACAGATTGGATAGAAGATAAACGATTTTACACCAATATAAAGCGGAAGGAAAATGAAGACGAACTTATAGGTTATATTTCTGAAATAATGAGGCGAAAAACACGAGATGAGTGGATTGAGCTGCTAAGGGATCATAAAATTCCGGCTGGCCGAGTAAATACAATTGAAGAGGCTCTTGCCCAGCAACAAGTTGAAGACCGAAATTTAATAGGTGAAATTGAACATTTACAATATGGAAAAATGAGGTTTATAAAAAATCCATTACAATATTCAGACCTAAACATTCAATATAATCGAGCTGCACCACTGCTTGGAGAAGATACGAAAGATTTTTTAGCTTGCTATCTAAACAAAGATGGTAATTAACTTAAAACTTTTTTATGGAAATAAAAAGCTGGTAAATAGACAGGGTGAGAAGATGGATCAAATAACCTTCCAAAAGAACTATACAATGCAATCAGTTCATAAGGCGATACATGTGCTGCGTGCATTTAGCAAAGAGCAACCAAGACTGTCCTTAACTGAATTGCATAAAAAAACAGGTATTGGTATTTCAAGTTTACAGCGGTTTGTTTCGACTTTAGTTTACGAAGGTTTTTTGCATAAAGACGAAAAAACAAAAGAATATCAACTGGGCCTTTCACTATTGTATTTAGGTTACTTAGTAGAGCAGGAATCCAGTTTACTAACAATTTCTAAGCCAATTTTACAGAGAATCAATGATGAGACCGGGGAGAGTGTTTGCATAAATATTATTGATGGTGATGAACGTAGGTGTATATTCAACCTTGACACTACACATCCATTAAGTGCAAAAACATTTGTTGGCCATACATCACCTCTATATGCAGGCGCTTCTGCAAAATGCTTATTAGCATGTTTAACAGACCAAGAGTTGAACGAATACTTTGAACGCGTTCAATTAATTCCGATTACCAATCAAACAATTATTGATGTGGATGCATTAAAAAAAGAGCTGACAGCCATACGTAGTCAAGGGTATGCATTATCCCGCAGTGAACGTGTTGTAGGAGCGTATTCTGTAAGTACAGCAATTTTGCTGCCAACAAACAGGCCTCTTGCTTCGATTTCAATTGTTATTCCAGAAGCTCGGGTTGAACAATATTCAGAGAGACAATTAATTGATTTGATTTTAAGTGCAAAATTACAAATTGAACGACAGTTATAAAAAAGCGTAACACCTATGATCAATCTTTAGGTGTTACGTTTTCATAGCAAATACCTTATTTTATTTGTTGTGTAATGAATACTTGTTATCTCAATTCAGCTAAAATTGGCATTATATCTTCTTTTATTGCATACCAAAATTTTTCCTCTAAAAATGGTAGTATATGTTGGTTATTAAACTCTGTTATTTCTTTCGAAAGTTTTTCTATAAAATGTTCTTTAAACGATAATCGGTGGTTTATTTGCTGCCGATTTTCTTCTATATTTAGAGAAATATAAGCATCAACTAAAAGCTGTAGCTGATTAAAATATTTGAACGTTTCTTCATAAGCCTCTTTATGGTAAACACCTACTGCTGTTGTAAGAGTGATATGTTTGCGATGGTATGAATAGGTGATTCTTAGCTGTTCGAGTTTCATATTTGCATGATATAACAAATGATGCATTGTATTTGAAGATGGAACTTCACGTTTGAGTAGAATGTTGACGATTGTTTGTAATTTCTCAAATGAATCGCAACTTTTTTTATTTTCTTTTTTAAGTTTTGAAGCAGATTGAAAGAACATCTCTTTATCCCCCTTTTTTATGATCCCCCTACCAGTAGTATACAAAATTGAAAAAAAGTAATCATTAAAGGAATAGAATGGAGACTAGAATTTTCGGTCACAATAAAAAAAGAGCTTACCTCGCACAGCGAAATAAGCTCCAAGTCATACTAAAATTGTAAGTGTTTTTCTGTAAATGAAATAGCTTCGGATAAAGCGGGATTTGCACCTGTCGCTTCACTTTCGGTGCAGAACTCGCATAGCTATATTAAAAATTATAACTTTTAGAATTGAAGATGTTTTTCAATATACGCTTTAACTTCCGAAATCGGCATGCGAGTTTGTTCCATGCTGTCGCGGTGGCGTACTGTTACTTGCCCGTCTTCTTTTGAGTCGAAGTCGTATGTGATACAGAATGGTGTACCGATTTCATCTTGACGTCGGTAACGTTTACCGATTGATTGTGATTCATCATAATCCACAGGGAATGATTTACGTAATTCAGCCCAAACTTCGCCTGCTTCATCAGCTAGTTTTTTAGATAATGGCAATACAGCTGCTTTGAATGGTGCTAGAGCAGGGTGGAAGCGAAGTACTGTACGTGAGTCGCCGCCTTCTAGCTCTTCTTCATCATATGCATCACATAAGAATGCTAATGTAACGCGGTCTGCTCCAAGTGATGGCTCGATGCAGTATGGTACGTAACGCTCATTTGTTACTGTATCGATATAAGTGAAATCTTCACCAGAATGTTCCATATGCTGTTTTAAGTCGTAATCTGTACGGTCTGCAATACCCCACAATTCACCCCATCCGAATGGGAAGCGGAATTCAATATCAGTAGTTGCATTAGAGTAATGAGATAATTCGTCTTGCTCGTGGTCGCGAAGACGAATGCTGTCTTCTTTCATTCCTAAATTTAATAACCAGTTTTTACAGAATTCTTTCCAGTAGTTTTGCCATTCTAGATCTTCTCCAGGCTTACAGAAGAATTCAAGTTCCATTTGTTCGAATTCACGAGTACGGAAAGTAAAGTTACCTGGTGTAATTTCGTTGCGGAATGATTTACCGATTTGGGCGATACCAAATGGTGTACGTTTACGCATAGAACGTTGTACGTTTTTGAAGTTTACGAAAATTCCTTGTGCAGTTTCAGGACGTAAGTAAATTTCATTTGTTGAGCTTTCAGTTACACCTTGGAATGTTTTGAACATTAAATTGAATTGACGTATATCTGTAAAGTCGCTAGCTCCACATTCAGGACAAGTAACAGAAAGTTCTTCCATTTTCGCTTTCATTTGGTCGAAACTCATTCCATCTACAATGATTTCTTTACCTGTTTTTTCAAGTGATGCTTCCTCGATTAATTTATCAGCGCGGTGACGAGCTTTACATGATTTACAGTCGATCATTGGGTCGTTGAAGTTACCAACGTGGCCTGATGCAACCCAAGCTCGAGGGTTCATTAATATTGCAGCATCTAATCCAACGTTATATTCAGATTCTTGAACGAATTTTTGCCACCATGCTTTTTTTACATTGTTTTTAAGTTCAACACCTAATGGACCGTAATCCCAAGTGTTTGCAAGACCGCCATAAATTTCAGATCCAGGGAAAACAAAGCCTCGATGTTTCGCTAAGTTAACGATTGTTTCCATTGATTTTTGTGCCATGAAAATGCCTCCTAGTTTTGTATAAAATAATAAAGCACCCGTCTCCGGGCTTTTGAACGCCCGGGGACGAGTGCGTATGTACACCCGCGGTTCCACCCCGCTTGATTGTTTGGTTGAAGTTAAGCGCTCGCATTCTGCGAAACATATCATTTGCCAAACAATCCTCTTTTATCTAAAATGGCTCAAGGGTGCCGTTTCACTTTTCATGTAGGCTTTCACCAATTCCTACTCGCTGGTGTTGAAAAGATACTTATTGTCCTGTCATTGCCTTATATGAAGTTCTATATGATATTTTATGGTAAGCACCATAAGTGTGTCAATATTGTAGCATGTAGTTTATTTCTTCGCAATGAGCTTTAAAATAGTATATAATATTTTAGTATTCAGTATAACACTATTTGAAGCGGGTGAGTCCAATAGAACTCAATAAACGTCAGGACACGATTCTGCAAATCGTTAAGGAGAATGGTCCAATTACAGGTGAGCAAATTGCAGAACGTCTAAATTTGACCAGGGCTACTCTACGACCAGATTTAGCAATATTAACTATGGCAGGGTTTTTAGATGCTAGGCCGCGTGTTGGCTACTTTTATTCTGGTAAAAAATCGATGACATCACTAACAGAGTCAATGTTAAATTTAAAAGTAAAAGATTTCCAGTCATTGCCTGTTGTTGTATCCGAAAATATGACAGTTTATGATGCAATTGTTCATATGTTTTTAGAAGACGTCGGTACACTTTTTGTAGTTGATGATAATTCTTTTTTACAAGGTGTATTATCACGTAAAGACTTGTTAAGAACAAGTATTGGAACGCAAGCATTAACTACAATTCCTGTTCATATTATTATGACGCGAATGCCTAATATTGTGTATTGTCATAAAACAGATTCATTAATTATGGCTGCCAAAAAGTTGATTGACAGACAAGTAGATTCATTGCCTGTTGTTAATGAAACAGAAAAAGGCCTTGAAATAATTGGTCGATTAACTAAAACGAATATTACAAAAGCATTTATTTCTTTAGCAGAAACGCATGATTTATAAGGAGTGCTAATTTGAAAAATTTAAAAATATTTGTTGTTTCCGATTCAGTTGGAGAAACTGGTGAGCAAGTTGTAAAAGCTGCTGTATCACAATTCCGTCCAGATTTCGATAACACAATTATTCGAAGATTTCCTCATATCGAAAATAATGACCATATTGAAAAAATTGTAGAAATAGCCAAAGTACAAGATGCAATAATTGTGTTTACTTTAGTTGAAGAAAAGAAGAGACGATTACTAATAGACTATTGTCATCAACAAAATGTTTCATATATTGATTTATTAGGTCCAATCATTGAGCTTTTTGAGGAAAAGCTCGAACAAAAGGCGCTAGAGGAAGCGGGAATCGTTCATAAATTGGATGAGGACTATTTTAAAAAGATCGAAGCCGTTGAGTTTGCAGTTAAATATGACGATGGGCGTGATCCTAGAGGACTATTATTAGCTGATGTCGTTTTAATTGGTGTATCAAGAACATCAAAAACACCTTTATCTCAGTATTTAGCCCATAAACGATATAAAGTAGCAAACGTTCCGCTTGTTCCAGAGATTAATCCGCCTGAAGAATTATTTTTAGTAAATCCTAAAAAATGCTTTGGATTAGTCATTTCACCAGAAAAGTTAAATATCATTCGAAAAGAACGATTAATCGCATTAGGTTTAAGTGATGATGCAAGCTATGCAAAAAAATCTCGCATTGAACAAGAAATAGCTAATTTTTATAAAATAGTTGAACAAATTGGTTGTACAGTAATAGATGTAACAAACAAGGCCGTAGAAGAAACGGCAAATGATATTATTGAAAAAATAGAACAAAATAAATAAACTTGAAGGGGCTGTCTAGAAAAGTGAAATTTCTACACTGCCCCTATAGTACGTTCGTAAGAAAATACTATCAAAAATAAATTTTCATGGGAGCCTTAATTATTCCTAACTAGTAACTGTGTACTATGAAAGAACTTTTTTATATTTTTTTAAAAAAAGTGGAAATTTTCATCTAGTTGTTTTATAATAAAAAAATTGTGGTAAAAATATTTTTAAGAGTTAAATTTGATAAAAATCATTATTTTTTTGTCGTAATTTAAAGGATTTTTTTTATTTATCTCGAATTGTGTTATTTAGCAATTGAAGTTGGTGATAAAGTGAACCAGAAAATACCTGAAGAAACGATCGAACAAATTCGTTCTCAAGTAGATATAGTCGACTGTATTAGCGAGTATATTCAATTAACTAAACGAGGGCGAAACTGGTTTGGATTATGCCCATTTCACGGTGAAAATACACCTTCTTTTTCAGTGTCTCAAGATAAGCAAATTTTCCATTGCTTTGGATGTGGTGCTGGTGGTAATGCTATTACTTTTGTCATGGATATTGAAAATATACCATTTCCAGATGCTGTTGCTAAGTTAGGCGAACGTGTCGGTATACATTTAGATATCCAAAGCAATAGTATGCAAAACTCTGGCCCATCTTATTCAAAAAAAGAAGAAAAAATGCTTGAGGCACACGAATTTGCTGCCGATTTTTATCATCATTTGTTGGTGAATACGGAAGATGGTGAACTTGCTTTAAATTATCTTCTAAAAAGAGGATTTACAAAGGAACATATCGAAACGAATGGTATAGGTTGGTCTATGCCAGCATGGGATACTCTGTCTGTTTTGTTAAAGAGAAAAGGCTTTTCACTAGAGGAAATGGCTGAGTGCGGACTCATCATCCATAGGGAAAGTGACCATACTTATTATGATCGCTTTAGAGGAAGAATCATGTTTCCAATACGAGATGAAAATGGAAAGGTGATTGCATTTTCAGGTCGTATTATCGATTCAGCGGATGAGGCTAAATATTTAAACAGTCCAGAGTCGCCAATTTTTCATAAAAGCCAGGTACTTTTTAATTTGGACAAGGCAAGAACTTCAATCCGAAAAAATCGTCAGGTTATTCTGATGGAAGGATTTATGGATGTTCTTGCAGCCAATCAAGCTGGTGTATATAACGCAGTTGCAACAATGGGTACTTCTTTAACAACCCAGCACATCACAAAGTTAAAGCGCTTGAGTGAGCAAATTATAATTTGTTATGACGGTGATAATGCTGGTTGGGAAGCAGCAAAACGTGCAGCTGAAATGTTATATGTGGAGCGGTTAAAAGTTGAAGTCGCTCTTTTGCCAGAAAAATTAGATCCCGATGAATACATTCGTAAATACGGATCGGAATCTTTTGTTCAGCAAATTTTAGACAAGCCACATGCATATATCACTTTTATGATGATGCATGCGAGACGCAATAAAAATTTTCAATTTGAAAATGATGTGTTGCAATATATCCAGGAAGTACTTGAACAACTTGTTGGCAGATCTTCACCAATAGAACGGGATTTATATATTAAACAGCTTGCAAGTGAGACGAATATTTCTGAGGAAGCAATTTATGCACAGTTTCGAAAATTCGAAGCTAATAATGCCAAGAATTTTAACCGAGTAGAACAAAGAAATCAAACAAAACAAATTGATCTTCAACCGAAAAAAACTTTATCTGCAACTGAAAGAGCAGAACGATTACTATTATCACATATGCTAAACAATTTCGAAATTGTAGATAGAGTATTGAAAAGTGATGAACCTCAACCATTTGCCCGCGACGAATACGCAGCAGTATTTGTGCGTTTAATCGGTTTTTATGAGGAACACGCTTCTCCTGATTATCACCGATTTTTAGAAATACTCGAGGATCAGGAATTAAGAAAAATTGTGATGGAAGCTGCGTTAGTAGAAAGTGATCCAGATCATGCCGAAGCTGAAATCGCGGACTGTCTGAAACAATTAAAAAAATATCGCATTGAAGCTGAAATAAAAAAATTGCTTCATGATTCACAGGAAGCGGAAAAAATGCATGAGCATAAACGTGCACTTGCAATCGCCCAACAAATCATTCAATTAAGAAAATCATTATCGGCGATTTAACCCGATTCGGTTGTTAGAAGGAGGAAGTTTTATGGCGGACAAGTCAGAACAGTCAAAAGATGTATTAAATGAGCAATCAGTTGAAGAAGTAAAAACACTTCTACAACAAAAAGCAAAAAAAGATAATGAAATTTCAATGAATGAAATTTCAAACAAACTTGCTCCATTCGAGTTGGAAAATGAAGAAATTTTTCATTTTGCAGAAGATATCGAGAAAAGCTTCGGTATTCAAGTGGAAGGCAAAGAAGAGTTTGAAGATGAAGTGTTATCTAAGCAAGAAGAGAGCGAAGAAGCATTTGATTTAAACGACTTAAGTGTTCCTCCTGGAGTAAAAATTAATGACCCTGTTCGAATGTATTTGAAAGAGATTGGTCGGGTAGATTTACTCACTGCTGATGAAGAAATTCAACTAGCTGAACGTATTGAACAAGGTGATGAAGAAGCACGTAAACGTTTGGCAGAAGCCAACCTACGACTTGTTGTATCCATTGCAAAACGGTATGTAGGTAGAGGGATGTTATTCTTGGATTTAATTCAAGAAGGAAATATGGGGCTTATTAAAGCTGTTGAAAAATTTGATTATCGTAAAGGCTTTAAATTTTCAACATACGCTACTTGGTGGATTCGTCAAGCTATTACTCGTGCAATAGCTGACCAAGCACGTACAATTCGTATTCCAGTACACATGGTGGAAACAATTAATAAATTAATACGTGTTCAAAGACAATTATTACAAGATTTAGGTCGTGAGCCATCTCCAGAAGAAATTGGGGAAGAAATGGATTTAACACCTGAAAAAGTGCGTGAGATTTTAAAAATAGCACAAGAACCAGTATCTCTTGAAACGCCAATAGGGGAAGAAGATGATTCTCACTTAGGTGATTTCATTGAAGACCATGAGGCGCAATCACCATCTGACCACGCTGCTTATGAATTGTTGAAAGAACAATTAGAGGATGTTTTAGACACATTAACAGACCGTGAAGAAAATGTACTTCGCCTTCGTTTCGGTTTAGATGATGGTCGTACTCGTACTTTGGAAGAGGTTGGGAAAGTATTTGGGGTAACACGTGAACGTATTCGCCAAATCGAAGCCAAAGCCCTAAGAAAACTACGCCATCCGTCTCGTAGTAAACGTTTAAAAGATTTCTTAGAATAAAACTAAAATTGAATTATTAATAAAGCTAAGGCATCCTTTTGAAGGGTGCCTTATTTACTTAAAATTATCGAAAATAAAATTGAAGTTGGCTTACATAAAAAAGTAATTCTAAAGCTTGAGTAATACTTTCTATGGATGTGTTTTCATGATTATTAAGTTAAAATATAAATATACATACAATATTAAACAATTTTGGAGAAAAAGCTTATGCCAAATCCGCGAAAAAAAATAATTTTAAATGAAATACTATTTTGGAAACAAAATAAACTATTACCTGATCAATATTGCGACTTTTTAATGACACTTTATTCAGAAGGCAATGAGCTTGAGTTGGAGGAAGAAGTAAGTTATAAAAAAGCAGTTAAAGCAAAAGAAAAGCGAAATAATAATATTTTTCTTATTAGTATTAGCATCATTATAATCCTACTTGTTCTTGGGCTATTTATGACAACAGAATTTGTATGGCTCATCGTATTATTTGTTGGCATTATTGCTCTTGTACTTATGTTAAGCGCCTTTACGTTTGCAAAAAAACATGGCTTAATTGCACCTGTTTTACAAATAGCAGCTGCTCTCTTAATATTCGCTCTTTCAGTTAAAATTAGCCTTGAATATTTTGCAAATAATACTGTCGTTTTATTTTCATTGCTAATTTCAAACTGTGTAATTTGGTTAATAACTGGATTAAAATTGAAATTATTATATTTTACCTTATCGGGTTCTTTAGGTCTTGTAATTTTAATCGGATATCAATTTCTATACTAAAATAATATTTCGTTATCGTTTGTATTAAATCATTTCAATGGTCGCTCCAATAAAAAGCTAATTTTTCATCACTTACAAGAATATATCTATGATGATATGGAAAATTTCGAAATGGGGTGTCCAGATGAATTTTGATTTAACTGAAGAACAAAAGATGCTTTATAAAATGATAAGAGAATTTGCTGAGGAAGTTGTTGCTCCTGGTGCAATAGAAAGAGATCGCACAAAAACATTTCCGATTGACGTGTTTAAACAACTTTCTGAAATGGGTATTATGGGATTACCGTTTCCAGAAAAATACGGTGGAGCTGGAGCTGATACTATTAGTTTCACTATTGTCACTGAACAGTTAAGCAGAGCCTGCGCATCTACCGGTATAACTTATTCTGCCCATATCTCTTTAGGTGGTGCACCAATTCATTTATTTGGCACAAAAGAACAAAAAGAAAAATATTTAATTCCAATTTGCACAGGAGAATCTTTTGGAGCATTCGGCTTGACTGAACCGAATGCTGGCTCTGATGCTGGAGGAACAGAAACGAAAGCGCAACTACAAGATGGTCACTTTACCATCAATGGCACGAAAATTTTTATAACCAATGCTAGCTTCGCTAAGCATCTAGCATTAACAGCTATTACAGGAGTTGAGGACGGTAAAAAAGAAATAAGTGCAATTATCGTTCCAACAGATTGTGAAGGATTTACTATTAACTGTCCATATGAAAAAATGGGTTTAAATGCTTCAAATACAACAGAACTTATATTAGAAGATGTGAAAGTTCCTGAGGAAAACTTACTCGGAAAAAGAGGCAACGGCTTTAAACAGTTTTTAACAACTTTAGATGGTGGAAGAATAGGAATTGCTGCAATGGCTGTAGGAATAGCGCAGGCAGCTTTTGACAAAGCTCTTGCCTATTCTAAACAAAGAAAACAATTTGGGAAAGCCTTATCTGATTTTCAAGCCACACAATTTAAACTCGCAGATATGGCAGTAAAAATTGAACTTGCAAGGAATATGGTGTATAAAGCTGCATGGTTGAAAGATGAGGGAAGAGTTTTCAGTAAGGAAGCATCGATTGCAAAATACTATGCTTCAGAAGTAGCGATGGAAATTTGCGACGAAGCAATACAAATTCATGGTGGATATGGGTATATGAAAGAGTTTGAAGTGGAAAGATATTTAAGGGATGCAAAGTTGTTAGAAATAGGTGAAGGAACGTCCGAAGTACAAAAATTAGTAATTGCCCGCCAAATTTTACAACTTTGACTTAATATTGTCGAATTTGTTACAAACCTCATAAAAGATGTCGTTTAGGGCTTTTCGTTTTTCGGATAATGCAGTACAATAATGATTGTTGACTAGATTCTATATTAATAGATGTAGAAGAATGAAACTAAAAGGGAGGGTAACCTATGAAAAACAATCCAATTATTCCTTATATTCTTATCATGGCATTCGGTATCGGACTCATCTTTTTCATGTCATTAGAAGGTGTAGGAAATAAAGAAGAAATTGCGCAACATGGTGAAGAGGGTACTACTGAAGAAGAAGGCGGCGGCGCTACTGCTGAAGGTGCTGGCGGTGAACAATTAGTTAGCACATGTATCGGCTGTCACGGTGGTGACTTAACTGGTGGTATGGGGCCAAGCCTTGTTGATAAAGATGCTGAACATATTGTTGATGTTTTAGTAAACGGTATCGAAGGCACTCCAATGACTCCAGGTATGAAAACTCCAGAGGAAGCTCAAGCAATCGCTGACTATATTACTTCATTACAATAATATTTTCTCAATCCTTAGCCGTTAGACGACTAAGGATTTATTTTTTTTCGGATAGGAAAGTATAAGTTTATGGATATCCACATAAGTAAGCATTGATTTTCGCATGATTTTCGACAAATCGTGTTTTTTTAATATAATATAATCGACAAATATAGAAAAAGGCGGTAATTTATGAACGCGCAAAAGTTATCAAAACGTTTAGAAGCGGTAGCATCATTTGTTCCAACTGGGGCGGTAGTAGCCGATATAGGGAGCGACCATGCATACTTGCCGTGCTATTTGATTCATCATGAAATTATTAATAAAGCGGTTGCAGGTGAAGTGGTAAAAGGTCCGTATGAATCAGCAGTTCGTCAAGTGAAATCAGAAGGTTTGGATAAACAAATCTCAGTTCGTCTTGCTGATGGACTAAAAGCAATTGAAGAGCAAGATAAAGTAGATACGATTACAATTGCTGGCATGGGTGGACCTTTAATTGTTTCAATATTAGAAAAGGATCCACAGGCATTAAAACACGTTACACGTCTTATTCTTCAACCTAATATCCATGCAAAGACTATTCGGCAATGGGCCTTAAAAAATGGATGGGCGATTTTAGATGAAGTGATACTAGAGGAGGATGGAAAAATCTATGAAATCCTCGTACTGCAAAAGGGAGTAATGACATTAACGGAAGCTGAGATACTGTTAGGCAAATTTTTAATCGCTGAGAGATCAAAGGTATTTATAGAAAAGTGGTCAAGGGAAATCGAAAATTGGAAGCGAGTTTTAGCATCAATACAAGACGCAGAGCAAACATCCGAAATTGTTGCAAAAAGAGGAGAGCTATTGCATTTAATAGGACTTGTTGAGGAGGTATTAAATAATGAAAACCGCTAATGGACAAGAAATCATCCAACTGTTTGAGAGCTGGTCGCCTAAAAAAATTGCCTGCATGGAAAATGACCCTATTGGACTTGCTATCGGTACATTAAATAAACCGATATCCAAAGTGCTTGTAACACTCGATGTAAATGAACAAGTTGCTGATGAAGCTATTGCAAAAGGGTGTGAACTAATTATTGCCCATCACCCTCCAATTTTCCGTAAATTGTCAAATATTCGAACAGATACACCTGCGGGAAAATTATATGAAAAGTTAATAAAAAATGATATCGCGGTTTATGCAGCTCATACGAATTTGGATGTTGCAGAAGGCGGTGTAAACGATTTATTAGCAGATGCACTGCAGCTTGAAAACCGTCAAATACTAGAAAAGACGTATCATGAAAATTTAATGAAGCTGGCAGTTTTTGTACCTGATGATTATGCAGAAAAGGTTCGTTTTGCATTAGCAAAAGCGGGAGCTGGACATATTGGAAATTATGATTCATGCAGCTTTTCAACAAATGGTCAAGGGCGATTTAGAGCACTTGAAGGGGCAGATCCTTTTATCGGCAATATTGGAGAAATGGAAAAAACGGATGAAGAAAAAATTGAAGTTGTTTTTCCGCACTCTTTAAAAAACAAAATTTTAAAAGCGATGCTAAACGCTCATCCATACGAGGAACCAGCATATGATTTATATACACTTGCAGTTGAAACGAATGAAATGGGTTTAGGACGCGTTGGAACTTTAAAACAACCAATGACATTAGAACAGTTTGCACAACACGTTAAAACTCAATTAGACGTACCATGTGTTCGTGTAGTTGGTAATGTGGCAACAATGGTTTCCAAAGTAGCGGTCGTCGGCGGGGATGGCAATAAATATATCTATGCTGCTAAAAGGGCTGGGGCAGATGTTTTTGTAACAGGAGATATGTATTTCCACGTTGCACAAGATGCACAAAGTATCGGGTTAAACATTGTAGATCCAGGTCATCACGTTGAAAAAGTTATGATAAAAGGTGTTGCTGAAAAAATGACAACACTATGTGAAAGTGCAAAAATATCTGTTCAATTTATACAATCTGAAATTAATACAGAACCTTTTATTTTTATTTAAGACTAAATTGGGATTTATGAGCAGTTTTTATTATAAGCCTTAAGAGTAGGTACATGTCTTTTGTGCGATTTTCTGAAATTTATGTGCGATTTTTCAAGGTTTATGTGCGAAATTAATACCGGATTAGCAGTGACCACAAAAAAGCACAATTCAGATCATAATCTGAATTGTGCTTTTTCTTAATTTGAATGTGCCGCCATTACTTTCTCGTTTACTGATTCGTCAAATTCTTTTTCTGATTTCGAAACAACAACAGTTGCAACACCATTACCAATTAAATTAGTCACAGCGCGGGCTTCTGACATAAAGCGGTCAACACCAATTAATAATGCGATACCTTCAACAGGAATCATTGGGAAAGCCGCAAGCGTTGCAGCTAAAGTAATGAAACCTGAACCTGTTACACCAGCTGCACCCTTTGAAGTAATCATTAAAATACCAAGAAGAGTGATTACTTGAATCCATGTTAAATCTACACCGTAAGCTTGTGCGATAAATAAGGCAGCCATTGATAAGTAAATAGCCGTACCGTCAAGGTTAAATGAATAGCCAGTTGGAACAACCAAACCAACTACCTGTTTAGAACATCCGAATCTTTCTAATTTACGCATCATTGAAGGTAATGCAGATTCAGATGAAGACGTACCAATTACTAAGAAAATTTCATCTTTAATATAGGCAATAAATTTAAAAATATTGAATCCGTAGAATTTAGCAATAGATCCTAAAATAACAATAATGAATATAGCCATTGTTAGGTAAACAGAAGCCATTAATAAACCTAGGTTACCTAATGATTCTAATCCAAAGTTGCCAATTGTATATGCCATAGCACCAAAAGCACCAATTGGCGAGAATTTCATTACCATTCCAACGATTTTAAAGAATATTTCTGAAACCTGTTCAAATAATTGAATAACTGGTTTTGATTTTTCCCCTAATGAAGCTGCTGCTAAACCGAATAATACAGCTGCAAATAATGTAGGTAATAATTCACCATTAGCAAGTGCTCCGATAAAGTTATCAGGTATAATACTTGAAATGAAAGCTCCAATACCATGTTCAGATTCTGCTGCAGCAGTCGTATATTGTGAAATATCTGACTCGCCAGCATGTGAAGTATCTAAGCCACTACCAGCATGAATAATAAGTGCAACTGCAATACCAATTGCTAAAGCGATTGTAGACACAATCTCAAAATAGATTAATGCCTTACCACCGATTTTACCAACTTTCTTCATATCTCCCATGCTGCCGATACCGATAACAACAGTTAAGAAGATAATAGGAGCAATTAACATTTTAATTAATTTAATAAATAAGTCTGCTAATATTTTTAAACCTGCTCCGAATTCAGGCCAGATTGCTCCGACAATAATACCTAAAATGATAGCAGTTATAACTTGAACTGTTAAATTTTTAAATATTTTCATTTCTATCCATCCTCCTTATTTCCTTGCTGCGAAAAATAATGTTATCGCTTTCATTGAAACTATCATAACTGATAGTTTTCAGAAAAAGCTGTTTAGTTTTTAAAGTTTATATCGTTCATTTCGTTCAATATCATGCGACTGCATTTGAAAATGTTATAATATCAAGCTTTCAACTGTTATATTACTGCTTTAGAAGGGGTGATTTTTGTTATAGTACAAAATAAAAGTGACATAAAAAATACTGCCTAATTAAAATAGGCAGTTAAATTTTGTTCATTTAGTTCATTTGGATAGAAAAGTATCTTTATTTAGTTCATGTAATAATTCATCTAAATACTCACCATTTACTTCATTATTATATATTTCATAAATTGGTTGTAATTTGGCTTGCCATTGATGTTTATGCGCATCGGTCAATTCATAAATTTGAATCGAGTCATCCATTTCAAGCAGCTTCAGGTTTTCCGTATTTATTTTTTCTGCTTGGTCGTATTGCCATTGCTGCATTTCTTCAAGTGATTCTATGATGATCTCTTGGATTTGTTCATCCAAGCTATTCCAAAAATCTTCATTCATCATCACTGCATAGCAAAGTATTCCATGGTTCGAAAGAGTAATATGATTTTCCATCGTGTGAAATTGTTTAGAGTATATATTTGATATAGTATTTTCTTGTGCATCAATGATTTTATTTTCCAGGTCATAATATACATCACCGAATGAGGAAGCATAAGGCTCTGCACCGAGCAATCTAAATTGCTGTCTTAGTATACTGCTAGGCATCATTCGAATGCGTTCTCCTTCAAAATCTTCAACTTCAGTAATTGGTTGATTTGAAGCAATCTGTTTAAAGCCATTGCTCCAAAACGTTAACCCCTTTATATTCATTAATTCTAATTCATCTAGTAATTTTTTACTAAGTGGTCCACTTAAGACTCTTTTTAATTCATCATTATTTTCTATGATAAAAGGTAAATCAAGAACTTGCCAATTTGGTAGAGAGTTTGTCATCTTAGAGAAAGTAGGTGCTATCATTTGGATTTCATTATTTAATAGAGCTTCTACTTCATTATTATCGCTATACAACATTCCATTTGGATACACTTGTACAACAACACGACCATTGCTTTTCTTTTCCACAAGCTCAGCAAATTTTTCTGCAGCCATCCCTTTTGGTGTATTCTCTGCTACAACATGACTAAAATGGATAGTGATTTGATCTTTTAAACCTATTTGTTCATCATCATAAGGCATTTCAGATGTTGAAAAAATATTTTGACGATACCCGAATAGTACGATTAATATAATGATGGTAATAAAGGAACCAGTTAGAAAGTATTTCATAGACTTCACCACAAGATTATCAGATTTAATATATATTTCATTATAAACAGAAGTAAAAGGAAGTAACAATTTATTAATGATAGGGAGGATGAAAATGAAAAAACAAAGACTATCTGTGAATGGTAAAATAATGTTTTTAACATTTTTCATCATTGCCTTTTCATTTTTAGTGGCAGGTACATTTGTAATGGGGAGTTTATTAAAGGAAAATGAAGAAAATATCGGCCAAAACGCAATGCTTGTTGCCCGAACTGTCGCATACTTGCCCGAAATAAAAACTAATTTGCAGAGTGAAGATGTTGCAGAAGCATCCCAAAATATAAACAATATTATTGAAGAAATACGCTATATTAATAAAGCGGATTATATCGTCATTATGAATATGGACCGTGTGAAATATTCTCATCCTTCAAAAGAACAGATTGGTGAAATTAGTAAATCTACGGATATCAATGCTGCATTTGCTGAGAATTACTATTTATCTAAAGCACAGGGTGCGGAAGGAACAATGATTCGTGCATTTGTTCCGATTATGAATAATCATAATAAGCAAATTGGAGTAGTCGTGGTTGGCTTCTCATTACCATCCTTTATCCAAATAGTGGCTGATTATAAAAATGAAATAATTATTACGATTGGAATATCAATCCTCTTTAGTATATGGGGTGCCCATACATTAGGGCGGCATATTAAGAAGCAGATGTTTGGATTAGAGCCTCATGAAATATCGAAAATGTATGTCGAAAGAACTGAAACATTTAACGCCATGCATGAAGGAATTATTGCAATTGATAAAGATTTTAATATTACAATCTTTAATAAAAAGGCGAGTGAACTTTTAGGAGTTGCTGGTGATCCCGCTAAAAATATAGGTAAAAATATTTTCGATGTATTGCCCGATACAAGATTACCGGAGATTGTCATATCCGGGCAGCCAGTTTATGATCAGGAACTCTACGTAAATAACCATAGTATTATTAGTAATCGAATCCCGATTATTGTTAATGGCAAAAAAGTAGGAGCACTTGCAGTATTTAAAGATTTAACCGAATTTAAACAGCTGGCGGAAGAACTTACTGGAGTTAAAGCGTTTGTACAAGCGTTACGTGTACAAACACATGAGTATAAAAATAAACTTCATACAATTGCAGGACTTCTACATTTAGGCCATACAAAACAAGCTTTACAATATTTATCACAAGTAAAAGATGAACATGATAGTGTAACGAAATTTTTAAATGAAAGAATTTATAATGAAAATATATCTGGTTTACTTTTAAGTAAAATAAGCAGAGGCAAGGAATTGGGAATAACAGTAACGATTGATAAAGAGAGCAGGTTTACAAAATTTCCTGCAAAACTTGATCACCATGACTTTGTTGTTTTATTTGGAAATTTAATCGAAAATGCCTTTGATTCGTTAGTTGCTGTTGATAAAAAAGAGAAAGAGATTACTATTTCAATTGATGATAATGATGGAATATTGGCGATATTAGTAAGTGACAACGGAATAGGAATGTCCGAGGAAGTGCAATCTCACATTTTTGAAAGCGGATTTTCTACAAAGGCAAAGGAAAATAGAGGGATTGGTCTATTTTTAGTAAACGAAATTGTAAATAAAGGAAACGGTACGATTGAAGTCATAAGTGAACAACATAAAGGGACGACATTTATTATTACATTTGAAATATAGTTAGGGGAGTAAAAGTTGGATAAAATTAAAGTACTACTTGTAGAAGATGACCCTATGGTAAGAGAAGTGAATAGGCAATTTATTGAACGGGTTGATGACTTCCAAGTGATTGCGATGAGCAGTAATGGGGTGGAAGGATATAAAAAAATCGTTGAATTAAAGCCCGATTTAGTAATTATGGATATTTTTATGCCAGAGCAGGATGGTCTCAATACACTTCGGAAAATTCGTTCAAATAACTTGCCGGTAGATGTTATTACAGTAACTGCCGCTAATGATATGCAGACTATTCAGCAAATTTTACATCTTGGTGTATATGATTATATTATGAAGCCATTTACCTTTGAACGTATTCAACAAACATTGTTAAATTATTATAAATTTAAGTTAAAGACAAAAGATGTGCAGGATTTAACCCAAAAGGAACTGGATGAAATGATTCACCCCTATTTAGTAGAAATAGATGAAGCTGTTGAAAGTAACACAGTTCTAATGACAGACTTGCCGAAAGGATTTAATCGTTCGACTTTAGATAAAGTGCTGAAATTTGTAAAAGATTCAAAAGATGGCGCATCTGCAGATGAGGTTGCTGCCGGAATCGGCGTTGCGCGGGTGACAGCACGACGTTATTTAGATTTTCTCGAAAAGCACAATTTCATTAAAGTTGATGTACACTATGGTGGAGTAGGTAGACCTATAAATCAATATTTTGTTTAAGTATTAAGAGTCTTTCCAGAGAATAAAATCTGTGAATAGACTCTTTATTTTATTAATAAGTATTTGGATAAATGTATAAACCTTACTACCTTAAACACCACTATCTTTTCAAAAAATGTAAGCCAAATTATGGACGTCACCTTCACTTTTAAATACTTCTTTTGTACAAAATTAAGCCCATTTGCATATGATAGATTTTAGAATAACCTTCGACAAAAGTATCGAAGAAAGGAGTATCATATGCGTCCTCAAAGTTTTAGACCACCAATGCCACAAGGTCGTCCATTTAATAGTTTCCCTGGTCCGATGCAAAACTTTGGATATCAACAGCCTCCTCAGTTTCCACCAAATATGGGTCCAGGAATAATGCAGGGTGTAACACAAGGTATGCAGGGAATACAAGGCATGCAAGGTATGACGCAAGGCGGATTACCTACCAGAGGCTCTACACCTAAACTTGACTCATTTATGGAAACGGCTAATCGATTTTTATCAACTGCACAAAGCTTTCAACCATTAATTCAACAGGCAACACCAATGTTCAGGAATTTACCTGCTATATGGAAGTTATATAAAGGTTTTCAAAGTTTACCTAAATCACAAGGCAGTCAAGAACCATCTAGGAAAAGCGAAAAGACTTCTACATCAGTAAAATCAAAAGATAAATATAGACCTGAACCACTCACTACACGTCCTTCAGTTCCACGTATTTATCAACCACCTTATAATTTTGATTAATGCTTTTAGTGAAAAATTAGTAGGAAGTTTTGTATAAACCGTGTCGCTCCGTTATAATAAATTTATGTAACCGCAAAAGGAGTTGACATGATGCAAGTCATTAAGATAAATCCAAGAGGCTATTGCTATGGAGTAGTCGATGCAATGGTGATTGCACGCAATGCCTCATTAGATAAAACATTGCCAAGACCTATTTATATATTAGGAATGATTGTACACAATAAGCATGTTACGGATGCTTTTGAAAAGGAAGGAATCATCACATTAGATGGTTCTGACCGTAAACAAATTATTGAGCAAGTTGACAAAGGTACTGTAATTTTTACAGCCCATGGAGTTTCACCTGAAATTCGTGAAATTGCTAGAAAGAAAGGGCTTGTTTCAATAGATGCCACTTGTCCAGATGTTACAGTAACTCATGATTTAATTCGTGAAAAGTCTGCTGAAGGTTATGACATCATTTACATCGGTAAAAAAGGGCACCCAGAACCAGAAGGGGCAATAGGTGTTGCGCCAGACCATGTTTTTCTAGTTCAAAACATGGATGATGTAGATGCACTAGAATTAAAGAATGATAAATTATTAGTGACGAACCAAACTACGATGAGCCAATGGGATGTAAAGCATATAATGGATAGCTTAAAGGAGAAGTTTCCACATATCGAAGTTCATGAAGAAATTTGTCTTGCAACCCAAGTTCGTCAAGAAGCCGTTGCTAATCAAGCTGGCTCAGCAGATTTATTAATCGTTGTAGGGGATCCAAGATCAAATAATTCAAATCGATTAACTCAAGTGTCTGAAGAAATTGCCAATACACCTTCTCACCGTATTGCAGATTTATCTGAACTAAAATTAGAATGGCTAGAAGGGGTTGAAACAGTTGCTGTAACTGCAGGAGCTTCAACACCAACGCCAATTGTAAAAGAAGTCATTTCGTTTTTAGAAAAATACGATCCAAAAGATCCATCAACACATGAAATCAACAGAACAGTTACATTAGACAAAATCCTACCGAAAATTAAAGAACCAAAGCCGGTAGAGAAGATTATGCCTTATTAATTTAATTATCCGAAAGTACAATTCAACAGCTAGATTGAATTGTACTTTTTTGTTTTAATAAATTACATTGGAGTATTTATAATGATTTATAGTGTAGGGATGTGAGCGGGCTAAGCACATAAGCCGCAGCGCCACGTTGTATCTGTACGACTTGTTTTTGTGCTTTGTGTAATGCCTGCTCACCAAATTAGCCGTGCTTCTAATTCTTCTAATATAATTCGCAGCTCACAGTGGGATGCTGCGTTTACTTATATTTCTTAAAACTACTTTGACAAAAGAAATAACATTTTGTTTAAAAATATATGTTAGATGCCTTTTCCTATTTCGATAATTTCAACTGAAAATGTATTAAGACCATTTTCTTTTGAAATTGTATTAATAATGTCGTTAATTTTAAGTATATTTTTATCATCAATGTCTTTGCTTGGTAATGAAATTGTAAGGACTTTTTCATCAGAGGAGTAAACTGTATACTGTATTCTTCTTTGTGGAGAGTAACCGCTTTTTATTAACTCATAAATTATTTTCTTAGTTAATTTAACTTCTTCAATTTTCGTGTATATTTCTTCAATTTCCTTTAATTCCTCAGCAGTAGCGTAAGAAGGGAGATTCTCATTTTTTTGATCGTAAGGGAAATTTAATAAAATAATAATGCCGATAATAATTAAAAAGGCTAATAATATGTAATATCTTCTCGTTTTAATTCTTCCTTCTTTAAAAAGTATGATAATAAGTTTTTTTATAAAACATTTTTTTATAAAACAATATTTTAATTGCAACTTCACTCTCTTCAATAAGGTATATTTTGCATAACCTGAATTAATTAAATATTCTAAAAGCCTTGCGTTTATTGGGCTTCGGCAGTGGATTTGTTGTGCTTTATATTACCAAGATGATACAATATGAAGCATATTAGGAGGTACGAAATATGTCGAAATATACGGATTATGATTTTAAGCCATTTTTAAGAGATGCAATAGCGAAACTTGGCTTTACAGAACCCACCCCTATTCAAAAGGAAATGATTCCGCTTATTTTAAGAGGAAAAAGTGCGATTGGACAGGCACATACGGGAACAGGTAAAACACATAGCTTTTTATTGCCAATCGTGCAACGTATTAACGAAGAGAAACAAGAAGTACAAGCAGTGATTACATCACCAACTCGTGAATTGGCTCAACAAATATTTGATGCATTAAGTCAGCTAATTGAAGAAACAAACATCCAAGCGAAATTATTAATTGGTGGTACGGACAAACAACGAACAATCGATAAATTAAAAACACAGCCACAAATTGTTGTTGGAACACCTGGACGTATTCGTGATTTAGTTGCTGAAGGAGCATTGCTTGTCCATACGGCGCCAATTCTAGTTGTAGATGAGGCAGACTTAGCATTTGATATGGGTTTCATCGAGGATATTGATGGATTTGCTTCACATATGCCTGAGAATCTTGAAATGTTTGTATTCTCTGCAACGATTCCAGTTAAATTACAGCCGTTCTTAAAAAAATATATGGAATCTCCAATTCATATTCATATGAATGATAAAAAACCAGTGGCAGAAAACATTGATTTTGTATTAGTTCCAGTTCGCTCGAAATCACGCAATCGTAGGTTATTGGACGTCATTGAGGCGATTAATCCTTATCTTGCTGTAATCTTCTGCAACACGAGAAAAACAGCAGAATCAGTAGCTGGATTTTTAGCAGAACAAGGAATTCGAGCTGGTCAAATACATGGTGATTTAAGTCCGCGTGACCGTAAAAAAATGATGAAACAAATAAGAGATCTAGAGTTTCAATATATCGTTGCAACGGATTTAGCAGCACGCGGTATTGATATACAAGGGATTTCTCATGTTATCAATTATGAAATTCCAGATGATCTTGAATTTTTCATTCACCGTGTGGGTCGGACAGCTCGTGCTGGCAATAGAGGAACTGCCATTACTCTTTTCCAGCCAGAGGATGAAGATGCATTAATTCGAGTTGAAAAAATGGGTATACCATTCGAACAAAAAGACGTAAAAAATGGTGAATGGATTGAATTAAAAGAACGCCACGCCCGAAAAAATCGAGAAAAACATGAAAACGAGATAGACGTTATTGCAAAGGCAAAAGTTCGTAAACCAAAAAAGGTAAAACCTGGTTATAAACGAAATATGCGTTGGGAAATGGAAAAAATTAAAAAGAAAGAACGTAAAAAAAGAAATCGTATGAAATAAAAGCTTTGAGGATGCTTAAGGCCTAATATCAAAAAAGCATACGAAGATAATGGGAGGAAACTTGAGAATGTTGATTGGTTCACACGTTTCGATGAGTGGGAAAGAAATGCTTCTTGCTTCAAGTAAAGAAGCAGCTTCATACGGTGCATCTACATTTATGATTTATACCGGTGCGCCGCAAAATACTCGTCGTAAACCTATTGAAGAATTAAATATTGAAGCAGGCCTTGCGCATATGAAGGAGCATGGGCTTTCAAATATTGTAGTACATGCACCATATATTATTAATATTGCGAATACAACAAAGCCAGAAACATTTGCACTTGGCGTTGATTTTTTACAAAAAGAGATTGAACGTACAGCAGCAATTGGCGCAACACAAATAGTATTACACCCAGGAGCCCATGTTGGAGCAGGGGTTGATGCAGGTATTGCGAAAATAATTGAAGGCTTAAATGAAGTGTTAGCTACGAATCATCCTGTACAAATTGCACTAGAAACGATGGCGGGAAAAGGCTCTGAAATTGGGAGAACATTTGAGGAATTAGCACAGATTATTGATGGTGTAAAAAATAATGAACGTTTATCCGTTTGCTTTGATACATGTCATACACACGATGCTGGTTATGATATTATTAACGATTTTGATGGAGTATTAGAGCAATTTGATAAACTAATAGGGATAGACCGCATTAAAGTAGTTCATGTAAATGATAGTAAAAATGTTTGTGGTGCTGCAAAAGACCGCCATGAAAACATTGGGTTTGGACATATTGGATTTGAAGCATTATATAATATCGTTCATCATGAACAGTTTAAGGAAATCCCTAAAATTCTAGAAACACCTTGGGTTGGAACTGACTCAAAAAATAAAAAAGCACCTTATAAATATGAAATTGCCATGCTTCGTACAGGCAACTATAAACCTGAAGAAATTGAAGCATTAACTGTTTAACAAAAAATGCACTGAGCAAACTAAGCTTAGTGCATTTTTTTATTAGAAAAGCGTAAGCGCCCCGTAAGCCCCGTGCCGCCTCTTGTCGCGTCCATGCGACAGGCGGCATGATTCACATCGTGTGAACCTCAAGCGCTGGCCGACAAAAACGCCACATCGTGTGGCATTGTCGGCACTTGCACATCCGTGTGCTTCGGAGGGCCCTCTGTCGAAAGCATCTTTTTAGCTTTCGACAGAGGGGCAGACCGCGACCTCGAGGGGCTGGGCGCTGGAGCTAGACCTTACTCAGGAGGATTAGGTGAAAAAGAAATTAGTCGTCATTTTACTTCTAACACTTTTACTTATTAATCATGACAAGATTGTTTCTGCAAATTCGAACTTAGAAAACATCGTTCAATCACAACTCGGGAATGACAATATTAGTGTTTCTGTAAGAAGTTTAGAAACAGGGGAAGTCATATATATGAAAAATGGAGATGTTGGAATGAAACCTGCTTCTACTTTAAAGCTTCTTACTGCAGCGGCAGCACTTAATGTTCTTGGTTCCAACTATCGCTTCGATACGATGGTTTATATCGATGGTTTGGTTGTGGATGGTGTATTAAGAGGAGACGTTTATATAAAAGGAGGAGGCGATCCAACTTTACAAAAGAAAGATTTTGTTGCCTTTGCAGACACGTTAATGCATCAAGGTATAAAAATGATTGATGGAAATTTATATGGGGATGATACTTTGTTTTCAGGCCCACAACTAACTCCAGGTGTAGCAAGTGCGGATGAAAGTTATTATTTTGCATCAAGAACAGCAGCATTAACGATGTCGCCTGACAATGATTATGATGCTGGTACAATAATAATTGATGTATCTCCGTCTTCAGTAGGAAGGCAGCCTATAATAAGTGCTAGGCCGAATGAAAGCGGGATGATCATTCAAAACAATGCGGTAACTGTAAATGCGAACCAGTCAAACACAATACAAATTGAGAGGCAATACCGAACAAATACTATAGTTGTTACTGGGAATATACCGATTGGCAGCTCCTTTAAAGACTGGGTAACACTTTATGATCCAACGATTAATACTCTTCATGCGATTAAAAATACATTTAGACAACGTGGTATCGATTTTTTAGGTAATTCAGCAGTAGATCGAAAAGAAGTGCCTGCTGATGCTTCAATGATTTATACTAAGCATTCTTTACCGCTAAAGGTTTTGATTAATCCATTTTTAAAGCTTAGTAACAATAGTATTGCAGATATATTAATAAAGACTCTGGGCAAAGAAGCTTCTGGAAAAGGTACGACTGAAGCTGGAGTAAGTGTTTTAAAAGATTATGGAATAATGCTGGGTCTGGATGCAAATCAATGGTCGCTCGAGGACGGATCGGGAATCTCACATAATAATCGAGTCACTGCAAATGAGCTAACAAAGCTTTTATTTAAAATGCAGGGGGAACCCAACTATAAAGAGTTTTATGCAGCTTTGCCAATAGGAGGAGAGAAAGATCGTTTACAAGGTGGTTCACTTAGTAAACGATTTAATTCAAAGCCTTATACAGAGCGAGTTGTTGCGAAAACAGGGAGTATTTCCGGAGTATATACGTTGGCAGGCTATGTAAAAGCAGCTAGTGGGCAAACCTATGCATTTGCAATTATGACACAAAATCAGTCTTCAATAGCAATCCCTTCAATTGATGAAGTTGTAAAATATATGATTAATTCGTACTAAATTAAGTAAAGAGTGAGTAAAGTCGTTATTAAAATGACTTTTCTCACTTTATTTTTTAAAATATTTTAAGCACTATACCTAAATCTTAACAGTTATTTGCGTTTCGAAATTAGGAAGCTGCGTTTTCACAAAGGTAGTTGTAGTTTTATAAAAGAAATTAATCATTTAAAACAAAATTAGATTAAAAATATAGAGTTTTTTCTTATTTCACAAACATCCAGACATCTCTGTGCACTTAGTGAATCTGGACTCGTCTAGGTGAAAACATGCTAGTCGGCGAAAATATAAGCTTCGGCAGCATCCATTCCAAAATCTAGATCATTAGCAGGAGTTTTTCTATAGTGTCTGGTATGAAAGAATTCAATGCCTTGGATTATTATTTACATAAATTGCAAGGAAAAGTCTGATATTGTGACGAAATAGATTACTACGGAAAAGAAGTACTTATTACAAAAATATAGTAGGAGGAATTGAAGTGTCCGAAAACAAAGTAACAAACGGTATGACAACTAACGTAGAAGGGCGAGTTCTTGTCATAGAACGAGTCTTCAACGCGCCACGAGATCAAGTATTTAAAGCGTTTTCGGAACCTGAACGCTTGGAGAGCTGGTGGGGTCCAAAAGGATGGCAAACGGAAAATCGCAAATTTGATTTTAAACCTGAAGGCGTATGGCACTATTGCATGCGTTGTACAGATGAGAACCAAGGTGAGTTTTTTGGCCAAGAATCATGGGGGAAATTTGTCTATCAAGAGATCATTGCACCTGAGAAGATTGTCTATACAGATGTTTTTGCAGATCAAGAAGGTAATGCTGTCGATGGTATGCCAGAGATGCTAATTACGGTGGATTTTGTTGAACATGAAGGAAAGACAACACTTATTACACGTTCTCAATTCGCGTCAATCGAGGCTCTTCAGCAGGTAATGGATATGGGTGTAGTCCAAGGTATGGCCTCACAATTTGACCGCCTCGATGATCTTCTAAAAGAGCTACAGTAGATAAGATAACAAGTATTAGGAGTTGTTAAGTCAACTCCCTCTATAAATGTTGATATATCAACGGTTTGACCCGTTTTATCTAATAGAAAAAATATTTTTTAAAGAATAATATTTTAGTATTTTACAATACTTCAATTCATTTACAGTTTGAGGATACGCTTCGCTAAAGTTAATTGGTAGTAATTAACTTTCCGTTCCAATATGTGATGCACAATTGGATCTCTGCAATGCTTATGATGACGTACCCTCCCATGTCTCTTGGCGTCTAGCGCATACATTCCTTCGTTCGGTCTATTCATAAGGCAGAGGCTGGCGATGCTCCTTTAGGGACTCGTAGTCGGATGGAATAAATAATGCCGGCTTCTCCGTGTCATCCTTTTGTAATTTAATCGAGCTAAGGTGTAGCTTAGGCTGCCTCTACGAGACAATAAAGGTCTTTCATCATAAGTTGTTCATCAAACTGTACTTTCTTCTTGCATAGAGCGTGTAAAATCTTCAGTAACTTACCACAAAGGACAACCATCGATTGCTTCTTTCGAAGTGGATTAACTGTGCGTGTGGTGTAATATTCATGTAATTGCTTAAAGGCTTCATTATGGCGAATCAACGGTATCATAACTCGGAATAAGAGAGAACGAAGCTTTCTTCTTCCTCGCTTTGAAATGCGTTTCTGACCTTTGTGTTGCCCAGATGAGTTTTCACGTAATGTGAGTCCCGCTAGTTTGATTAATTGGCGTGGATGCTCATATTGAGTGAAGGAACCAATCTCTGAAAGAAGATCGACGATTGTTACATCGCCAATACCAGGCACAGTGGCTAGATACTCATAATCCGTCATTTGTTTCGTTAATTCAATTAATTGTTCTGTTAGACTATCGAGCTGTTGTTGCATCAATTTGCGTTGACTAAGGAGTGTGGCAATTTCTATTCGTGCCATCGTAAGACCTTCTGTCAACCCGATTGAAGATTGAGCAGCCTCGACTAATTGTTTTGCCTTCGGCAATTGAGGTGATTTTAATCCCTCTACCTGACGGTATAAAAACAATAATTCTTCGGGAGATTTACCGAGAATATCAGCGGGTAGAGGTGTCTTTTCAAGAACCGCATACGCCATCTTTCCGAAACTTTTAAAAACAGACATAAATTCTGGGAAAAAGCGATCCAACCATCGAATGAGACGATTTTGTAATGCATTGAGATCTTCTTGTATCTTTGAACGTAACGTGGCACCGTTTCGTAATTCCGCTTCCACGCCTTCTAGAATACGTGGATAGCTAAAACGTCCATCACGTATTAGACGCGCAATTACAAGTGCATCCTTTTGATCGTTCTTCGTTTGGAGATTATCGTCCAATTCTTTGGATTTGTTCACATGGCTCGGATTCACCATGATAAACGGAATCCCATGTTCAAAAAGATAGACAGCGAGATTCATCCAGTAGTGGCCTGTAGGCTCAAAACCAACTAATATTTCGCTTTTATCATGCGTAGTAAGTAAAGTTAATAACTTTTCATAAAATGCATCAAACCCATTTCTTGATTGCGTGAAAGGGAATGACTTTTGAAGCACACGGCCTCGTTCATCAATTGCGCAAGCATAATGTTTGTGCTTAGCGATATCGATACCTACGACGAGTGTATTTTCAGTGACTTGATTAATTTTCTGGTTCGTATTAAAATTCATAGACGGAGTCCTCCTGTGTGATGATGGGTCAATGGCTGTTGACACTCATGCATCATACTAGAGGGCTTTTTTTATTTCAAGACCCTGAAAATCCTTCTAACAGGAATGCTCCTTTATTATTTTTCTAAAAGGTTTAAATAAGAATAAAAGTTTTATAGAGACATTGATCTTCAACAACAAGGCGCATTTGTGCAGCAACAGCATATTAAATGATCCAATTTTAAAAATCTCATATATAAGTAAAATAAAAAACTCCATTTTGATCAATCTTTTATCAAAATGGAGTTTGCATTTACTGTTAAATAAGAATTGAATAGCATTTTTAAGCAAATTTTATTCCAAGCCAACTGCAGTCTGTTGCCTTTCTTCTAATGTTTTAAAAATAGTAGTCTATTAATTATGTTAAAAATATGCTATAAGAGTAAATGATAGCACTTTTATAATAAACTGATAGTTATTAATAGCTATATTGGAGGCATCTATGAAGAACAAAATATTCACATACATATTAATTTTTACTCTTATTGTTAGTAATTTTATATTTTTACATTCAGCCTCAGCAGCATCAAGCCTGGATCAAACAGTACAATCCCAATTAGGAAATTCGAATATTGGTGTGTCATTAAGGTCATTAACAACAGGTAAAGTGTTATATGAAAAAAACGGGGACATTGGAAGAAAACCCGCATCCACTTTAAAGCTATTAACAGCATCAGCAGCACTAGACGTTCTTGGTCCAGACTTCCGTTTTGAAACACAAATATATATTGATGGGGATATACAAAACAACATATTATATGGTGATTTATACATAAAAGGTGAAGGCGATCCAACACTTAATAAAAATAATTTCTTAACTTTTGCAAAAGTTTTAAAACGTAATGGCATTCATAAAATAACAGGAAATATTTATGGAGACGATACTGCATTTTCAGGTTCTCAGCTTACTCCAGGTATAGCTGTTGAAGATGAAAGTTTTTATTATGCAGCACGAACAACTGCTTTAACTATGTCGCCAAACAGCGACTATGATGCAGGGACAATGATTGTTAATGTTAAACCGACAAAAGTAGGGCGCTCCCCACAAATAAATGCTGAGCCTAATACGAGTGGAATGCGTATTCAAAATCGCGCAAAAACAGTAAGTAAAGGTCAGAGGAATACAATTAATATTGTACGAAGATATAATACGAATCAAATTATTATTACCGGTAATATTCCAATTGGAAGCTCAGCGAAAGAATGGGTAACATTATTTGATCCAACAATTAATACGCTGCATGCATTAAAATTAACGCTTGCCGGTACTGGTTTAAAATTTCCTTCTACATCTACAGTTAAACGGAAAAAGGTTCCAGAAAGCGCTGAGCTTATATATACTAATCAATCCATCCCATTGAAGACCCTTATGAACACTTTTGTAAAATTAAGCAATAATAGCATTGCAGATATTTTAGTTAAAACAATGGGTAAAGAGGTATATGGCAATGGCCATATAAATGAGGGATTGAAAGTAATAAACGAATATGGTGAATCACTAGGATTACATATGGATCAGTGGAGCTTTGAAGATGGCTCTGGGATGTCTCATAAAAATCGTGTTACTCCAAATGAGCTAACTTACTTGTTATTAAATGTAAGAAACGAACCAAATTATCGTATTCTATATTCAAGTTTACCAATCGGTGGTCAGCAAGATCGCTTAATAGGTGGTTCTCTTAGAAAAAGATTTACCTCAACAGCGCTGCAAAACCGTGTTGTCGCAAAAACAGGTAGTATTACTGGAGTCTATACATTAGCGGGATATGTAACAGCAAAAAGTGGAAGAACATACACCTTCGCGATTATGACGCAAAATCAAACATCAAATAAAGTGGACGAAATCGATCAAGTTGTCAAAAAAATTATAAATGACTATTAATAATTTATAGGCTTCAAAAAATAGAAAAAGAACATGTCTTGAATATTAAGACATGCTCTTTTTAATTTAATAAAAACTAAGAATTTGCTAATTTCTATTTTTATACTTTAGAATACTGGACCATATTACATATATAATAATAGTATCTAATATCAAATACAAAACATTAAATAAAATACCCTGTATTCCGATTTCAAAAACTTTTAGAAAACTGATTCCTTCACCTTTATATTGAATCCATTTTAAAGGTAATCCTAAAATAAATGCTATTATAAAACTGGCTAAAATCCTTGTATTTTTAGTCATCATATTCCCCTAATAACAGTTTATATTCATTGCCACAATTTAAATATTTATTTTGAGGAGCATATTATTTTAATGAATTACTAATATTCCTAAAAAGAAAAGTTTAGAAAAATTTATATATAGTATTGAACATTTTAACTGATTACGCAATTAATTCCTTTTTGTATTTTGACTCTAAAGTTTGTTGAGTAGTTCATTAGTTACAACCCAAATAATAGATATAAACTATTAAGAAAGATAGTCTATTGTGTATATGAATCATAAAGTTTCAGTAGCTTCTTTAACTTTTTCTTACCAATAATTTTTTCAACTTCTTTTAAAAATGCTTTAGGTATACCTGTTATAATCCAAGTAAAAGAAGCTTTATCTACTAGTGGACGCAATTTTCGAACTTCATCAATAGATAAATCAACATCGTATTGCTTTGCATATTGAATAATTTCCTTATCCGATTTTGATAAGAACGCTTCAATAAATTCAATCTGTTTCAATAAATCATCCTTTCAATACTAATCAATTAAGAATTCTTCCACACCCAAGATTTCAAGCTTGCTCACTTTACATTTTGCTATGAATCAACTATACTAACAAGTTGTAAATCGTAATGATTATGAATTAGAAAGAAGAGAAAAAATGAGCGAAACAATAATCGAAATGAAAAATGTATCTTTTCAATATGAATATACACAAGTATTGAATGATATTTCCTTTCAAGTTAAAGAAGGAGATTTTCTTGCCATCCTTGGCCCTAATGGCTCTGGAAAATCTACCCTTCTAAAATTATTACTTGGTATAATTAAACCGATGGCTGGAGAAATCAAATTGTTCGGTCAGCCTAATGATTCATTTCGTGAGAGGGAATGGATCGGCTATGTTTCTCAAAAGTCCAATGCTTTTAATTCAGGTTTTCCTGCTACTGTCGAAGAAGTAGTGAAAAGTGGATTATCAAAGAAAGTTGGTTTATTTAAACGAATGCCAAAGGATGCAAAAGAAAGAGTACATCAAACATTAAAATCAGTAGGAATGGAAAAGTTCAGCGACCGCAATATTGGCCAGCTTTCCGGCGGGCAGCAGCAGCGTGTTTTTATCGCACGGGCACTTATTTCAGAACCTAAAGTTTTAATTTTAGATGAACCTACTGTTGGTATTGACCATGAAAATGTTCAATCATTTTATGATATGTTAGCAACATTAAACAAGGAACAAAATATAACAATTATTTTAGTAACACACGACGTTGATACTGTGTCAAATCGAATTAGCCATGTTGCTTGTTTAAATCAAACGATTCATTTCCATGGATATAAGGAAGATTTCGATTCAATATCACAAGAACAGCTCGACAAGTGGCAAGGCCATGCAGTAAGAAAGATTCATTAAAGAGGAGAAGGCATAAATGATCGCAGCTATATTAAATTATGAATTTTTACAAAATGCCTTTTACTCAGGGCTTATCATTGGTGTGATTGCACCTGTTTTAGGGGTATTTATCGTTGTTAGGAGAATGTCTCTAATCGCCGATGCACTTTCTCATGTTACGCTGGCTGGTATTGCAGGAAGCTTATATTTAAGTCAATCGATTTCTTCACTTGCATTATTAAATCCAATCTACCTTGGAATTGCTGCTTCAGTTAGCGGCTCAATATTGATCGAACGCTTAAGGAGCCTGTATAAGCACTATGAAGAACTGGCGATTCCAATCATTATGAGCGGTGGTATTGGACTGAGTGCGATTTTTATCTCGTTGGCAAGTGGATTTAATACTGATATGATGAGTTATTTATTTGGCTCTGTTTCTGCAGTATCAAGGCATGATTTGTGGATTGTTATTTTTATCGCAATTGTTGTTTTTGTATTTCTATTTACATTTTTCAAGGAAATGTTTGTATTATCATTTGATGAAGAATATGCAAAGGCAAGTGGATTGCCTGCAAAATGGATTCATTTGCTATTTATGATTGTAGTCGCATTAGTTATTGCAGCAAGTATGCGTATTGTCGGCATTTTATTAGTTTCTTCTTTAATTACGCTTCCTGTTGCAGCAAGTATGCGTATAGCAAAAGGGTTTAAGCAAACGATATTTTATTCGATTTTATTCGGGGAAGCAGCAGTCATCATTGGATTGGTGAGTGCGTTTTATCTTAATCTAGCTCCAGGTGGTACAATAGTCGTAACATCAATTATCATTTTATTTTTAGTTATCATCGGTAAAAAGAGCGTATTAAAAATAAAGGCGGAAAGGGGTTAGTTTTTTGTGAATCTTTCGCGAGCTTGGGAAAAATTAAAAGAAAACGGTTATAAAAAAACAGATAAACGAGAGCTTATCTTAAATATGTTTGAAGAAACTGATAAATATTTAACTGCCAGGGACCTATTGACAGTTTTGAAAAAAGATTTTCCTGGAATGAGCTTCGATACAATTTATCGTAATTTAGCAACATTTGTTGACTTAGGAATATTAGAAGAAACAGAGCTCAATGGTGAAAGAAACTTTAGAATGCAGTGTGAATCAGAACACCACCATCACCACTTTATATGTATGGAATGTGGAAAAGTAAAAGAAATACCTATTTGTCCAATGGAAATGATTAACGAAAAGTTGCCAGATTGTACAATTGAATCTCATAAATTTGAAATTTACGGTAAATGTGCAAATTGTAAATAATACTTTTATTTTGTTGCAAACTACTAGTAGCCAAAAATAACTATTCAATTATTGAGGGCAGTATGGTACATTGCATATTAAGTGAATAAGTTTGCAGGGAAAAGACGCGCAAAAAACGCTAAATTGGGAATTCGGTTAAAGGCCGAAGCTGTGTCCGCAACTGTAAGTGTAGTTTTTAAGGGTGTGCTCTTAGTCAAATTAGAAATCATCTATTAGAAAAACACACAAGCCAGGAGACCAGTCTTTTTCTGATCGTAACAAACCTCTTCGGAACTAAAGAGAATGTACGGCAAAATTTGTTGAATATCCATGTGAATATTCTGTAAGTTAATGCCATCCATTCTCGGATGGCTTTTTTATTGTAGAAGGCTCTTTAACGACAAAGAAATGAGGAAGTAAGATGAAATATTTTAAAAATTTATGGTTTGCACTACTTGTAATATCATTATTATTAGTTGGGTGTGCATCTAATGAAGAAACAACGACTACACAAAAAGATAGCAAAAATGAACAACAACAGTCTTATACTGTGGTTGATGATCGAGGTATTGAACTAACATTCGATAAAGTACCTGAAAAAGTAGTATCGTTATTGCCAAGTAATACAGAAATTTTATTTGAACTAGGTGCTGGGGACAAAGTTATCGGTGTAACACAAAATGATACATATCCCGAAGAAGTACTTGAAATTGAGCAAGTAGCTGATTTTGAAACAGTGAATGCCGAGCGAATTGTAGAAATGAATCCGGATATTATCTTTGCATCTAGCAGTAATGAAGGACAAATTGAGCAATTAGAAAGTACAGGGCTTAAAGTATTCGTCATCGAATCTGCCCTTACAATTGAAGATGTTTATGGAGATATTCAACAAATCGCACAAGTTATGGACGTAGAAGAACAAGGACAACAAATTGTAGAGACGATAAAATCACAAATTGCCGCGGTACAAGAAAAAACTGCAACTATTGAAACAAAGAAAAAAGTATACTTTGAAATTTCACCAGCTCCAGAAGTATGGTCAGTTGGTTCTAATACATTCCAACAAGAGTTGATGGATGCTGCTGGTATTGAAAATGTATTTTCAGAGCAAGAAGGTTGGTTTTCAGTTACAGAGGAAGATATCATTAATGTAAATCCGGAAGTAATTCTTACTACAGTAAATTATGCAGAAAACCCAGAAGCTGAAATATTATCACGTGCAGGCTGGTCAACAATAACAGCAATCCAAAATAAACAAGTTTATTTAATAGACCCTGATATTGTTAATCGCCAAGGTCCACGAATTGGTGAAGCAATTGAGTTAATGGCAAAAACCGTATATCCGGAATTATTTAAATAATCATTTGATGGTGAGCAGAGCCGTTTCAATAAACTGAGACGGCTTCTTAATTACGTCTAAAGGACAATCCTAATTAGTCCATAACGCAGGATCTTGAATAGGAGATTTTCCATGGGAAGAGTACTTTTTATTACAGGTGGTGTTCGAAGTGGTAAAAGTGCATTTGCAGAATACTATGCTAAAGAATTATATACAAAATATAACAGCAGCCATTTAATTTATATTGCGTCTGGTGTTGCATTCGATGAGGAAATGAAAAGTCGTATTACAAGACATAAGCAAGATCGTGAAGTTTCAGAAATAGAGTGGATAACAGTGGAACTTGCTGATGAAGTTCCAACAAAACTCGACAAGTTTCAAAATAATTCTATCGTTTTATGGGATTGTATTACAACATGGTTATCCAATGTTCTATATAAAACACAAGGTTTAAATAAAATAAATCGTTTAAATCAAATAGAACACCATTTAAATGAATTTAAACAACAAATTATATCATGGAAAGGCCAAGATATAGTTGTAATTTTGGTGTCAAACGAGGTGTTGGATGAACAGCTTTCCGACTTTTCTGAAGTGAATTTATATCGACAAATTTTAGGTGATTTACATCAATGGATTGTAGCAATTAGTGATGAAACTTACGAAATAGATTACAGTTTAAAACGACAGTGGAAATAGCAGGAGAAAATTCAAACAACGGGGAGGCAGCTTTTTGAAAAACAGTTTAAATGGTCTTTTATTATCCTTTCAATTTTTTACATCCCTTCCGATTCAAAAGCAACTCCCGATGAATAAAAAATCTGTGACGGCAATGTATGTAACAATGCCCATATTAGGTTTATTAATGGGTAGTACAATTGCTATTATTATTTTTATAAATGAACATTTTCTGCAGTTTTCCAGTTTATTATTAGCAGTTTGTATCGTTGTAGCAAATATCGTTATGACTGGCGGCCTTCATTTGGATGGTTGGATGGATATGGGGGATGCCTATTTTTCATATCAAGCCAAAGAAAGACGACTGGAAATTTTAGAAGATTCACGGATAGGTGCATTTGGTGCAATTTCCTTAGTTGTGCTTGTCCTATTAAAGATTGCTTTTATTTATGAAGTGTTAAACAAGTTGGAATCCGTCTCCTATCTATTTTTTATTTGTATTCCATTTTTAAGTCGTATTGCAGTACTCATCTATTTTCTCAGTACTGGACCTGTAAAAGAAAAAGGGCTGGCCGCATATTTTAAAGCACAAGTAATACATAGGAGAGTATGGATTTCGATTGCCATTTATATTTTATTGTTAATTCTTGCATCCTATTTTTTTTCTACTAGCTGTTTACTTATCCTCTTTGGTGCTATGCTATTCTTCATATATTTATATCGACAGTGGACAAACAGAAATTTTGGTGGTATGACAGGGGACTTAATTGGTGCACTTTATGAGGGGGCTGAATTGTTTTTATGGGGCATTCTGTTACTGTGCATTTAATTCGACACGAAAAAACAGCTGCAAATATAGAAAGAAAATATATTGGCTGGACAGATGAATCAATTGTTATAAATAAATGTGAATATCAGCTTCCAATACAGCCTGCAAATGTATATGGAAGCGATTTAAAGCGTTGCAAGGAAACTGCCAAGCTTTATTTCCCAACAGCTTATTTTCATCCATTGGAAAAGTTTAGAGAAATAAATTTTGGCGATTTTGAAATGAAGACATATGAACAATTAAAAGAAAACCCGATGTATCGTCAATGGATTGATTCTCCGGAGACAGTCATCCCCCCTAACGGAGAATCATTTGCTAATTTTACCGAAAGAATAGTTCATCAATTTCGTCAAATTGTATCAGCAGCTGGCGACTATTGTTTTATTGTTCATGGAGGTGTGATTCGAGTTTTACTTTCAATGATCGGTCCAAAAGAAGAGTCTTTTCAACAAATTGATGTCCAGCATCGTTTGATTTATACATTACAATGGTCAACTTGGGCAAATTTCGAAGGGGGAGCAAGATGCGAGTCATTATCGGTGGAGCCTATAATGGAAAAAGAAAATTTGTAAAAGAATATTTGGATAAGTTAAACGTAAAAAATCGATATGTTTTTGAAGGCGAAATACCAGTTTCAACCTTTTCGCAAGAAGATTATGTTATCATAGGGAACTTTGAAAAAATAATTTTACAATCAATTGAGCTAGATGAAGAGGAACATGCTGCAAAAATTTTCGATAAACTATCAATATTAGATAAACAAACAAATGTCATTTGTATTTGTACGGATATTGGAAGAGGTATTGTACCCCTTGAAAAGGAAAATAGAAAACTTAGAGATACATGCGGAAGATTGTATCAAAAATTATTTGCTGAAAGTGAACAGGTTATTAGAATTTGGTATGGGCTTCCTGAAATACTAAAAGGTGGGGAATAAGATGAAAAAAAATAATTTAAGATTCATTACGCTTACTGCTTTAATTTCAGCAATATGTGTAATCGGGAGCTTTATTAAAGTTCCAGGCTTCATCACAACAGCAGCTTTAGATTCTGCACCTGCATTTTTAAGCGTTGCCTTTTTACCGCCTCTTTTTTCCGGTATTGCAGGTGGACTAGGTCATCTTGCCAGTGCTTTAACTTCAGGTTTTCCTTCAGGTCCACTTCATATCATAATCGCCATTGAGATGTTTATTATCGTCTTTATTTTTAATATGTTACATAAAAAAGGCTTCAATATTATAAAATGGTTGTTTCTAATTGTGGCAAATGGAATACTGTCCGCTATCCCATTTTATTTTATAATATCACCTGCATTTTTTATCGGTGCAGTTCCAAATTTGTTGGTTGCAACAGTCATTAATGCTGTTATCTCAATGCTAGCAATGCCGATTATTGCTAAAGTTTTTAATGAACGAAAGGTTTCGAATGTATGAGAAATGCCATCAAAATTGATCATAACACGGTTGTAACAATTGATAATGCAGGATGTATTGGTGAGAAAGAATTTGATATTGTTAATGTGTCTAATAGTTTGACTGCTTATTATACTGCGCGTGTAGCAATACTAGAGCAATGGTGCGCGGGAGCACATCCTACTCATATTTTTTTATCAAACTTTACAGGTGATGCTGCATGGAGTGATTATGAGAAGGGAATTCAACAAGTATTTGAGGAAATTGGGGAGAACTTGCCGCCTATAAAAGGCTCAACTGAGTCTAATTTTGAATCAATGCAATCAGCCTTAAGCATTATGATGATTGGAAAAGTTGCATTTGAAGTGAGTACAAATCATCTCTATCACTGGTTTGTAGTAGGGAAGCCATTAGTAGGTCAAGAGGTAGTGGAGCAAGCACAGCATGTAGCTAAGTTGCACGAGTTATATAAACTATTAAAATTAGGTATTGCAAAACAAATATGGCCAGTTGGATCAAAAGGTATCGCTGCAGAATGTGAAAGAATTTTCGAAGGAAAACATTTCTCCTGTAAGTTGCCTTTAGAGAAGACAAGTGGACCTTCAACCTCTGTAATCGTCGCCGTAGATAAAGAACAAGTTCATCTATTCAAAGAAATAATGACTGTACATTATGAAGCAATCCATATAAAACTCTAATATTTATATGAAATGCTAGTTTTTTCTTGTTAAGTTTAATTCAATATGATAATATGATGACATATACAATATATAGTGTTTTGTTTATATTGGTTCTACTATATGTAGATTAAAAGGGAAATCAGTGAAAATCTGATGCTGTCCCCGCAACTGTAAATGTGAACGAAAGTCGGATACCACTGTGCTGCCAGCATGGGAAGGTGATGAGTAGGAAGAAGCATAAGCCAGGAGACCTGCCAAATAAACAAATTCTACATTTCTTCGGGGACTGGGAAATGGAGGCAAGCTGGGTATAAATAGTACCCGTCTGTTTCCGTTTACATAAAAAGCTATCCCTAGTCAATTAGGGGTAGCTTTTCTATTTATATAAGAAAGGGAGAACATAGATGAAATTATATACAAAAACAATTTGTCCTAAATGCATGTTAATGAAATTCGAACTAAATAAAGCTGGTTTTGAAGGGGATTATGAAATCATTAATATCGAACAAAACGAGCAAGCTAAAAATAAATTAGTAGAAGCTGGTATTCTATCAGTTCCAGTATTAGAGATTAATGGACGACTAATTCAAGACATAACTGAAATGAAAGATGCCATCAGCAGGATTTTAGTATGATAGCATTCGCAAGTCGAACAGGCAATGTTAGGTATATTATAAGTAAATTAGGTTTGCCCAACATTGAAATTTCACAAGGGTTAGTAGTCAATCAACCTTTTTTGCTTTTTACCTATACAGATGGGTTAGGTCAAACACCTAATATTGTTGAACAGTTTCTTTTACATAATTCTCAATTGTGTAAAGGAGTTATCGCAAGTGGGAATTCAAATTTTGGACAAGCAGTCTTTTGTAAACCAGCAAATACAATTAGTGAAAAGTATAATATACCAATTGTACGAAAAATTGAATTGCGGGGATTCCAAAGTGATTATGATGCAATAATTGAATTCTATAACAAAGTTATTGGATTGGTGGGAGTTTAGAAATGAATGAATACTTAAACTTGAACAATAAAGTTTTAAATACGTATAGCACTACAGGCGTGCTAGATTTAGAGCAAGATAGAGAAGCTACCCGCAAATATTTCTTGCATAGCATCAATGTGCGAATGCACAACTTTAATGATTTAGAAGAAAAAATAAACTATTTAATTAATGAAGGCTATTATGAAAAAGAATTCCTAAGCTTATATACGATGGATTTTATTAAAAAAATATATAAAATCGCTTATTCATATAAATTCCGTTTTCCTTCCTTTATGAGTGCAAGTAAATTCTATGAGGGGTATGCGCTGAAAAGCCGCGATGGAAAGGAAATTCTTGAGAGATATGAGGATCGAATTGCAATTATTGCACTTTATCTTGCACAAGGTGATACAAATTTAGCAGAAAGTGCTGTTCGCCATATGATGGAAGCCTACCAACCAGCAACTCCAACTGCTTTAAATAGCGGAAAGAAAGCTCGAGGAGAATTAGTAAGCTGCTTCAAGCTTTCAATGGATGATTCAATGAATTCCATTGCAGAAAATATCGGCTATTGCTTAGAATTATCTCGGCTAGGAGGAGGGGTAGGAACATTACTTACAGACATAAGACCTTTAGGAGATCCTATTAAAGGCATATTAAACCGTGCAAGCGGCGTTATGCCAGTTGCAAAGTTACTTGAAAATGCATTTTCTTATTCTAATCAGCTCGGTCAACGTAATGGCTCAGGTGTTGTCTATTTAAATATTTTCCATGCAGATATTGAAGAATTTATTTCCTCAAAAAAGCCGAATGCAGATGAAAAAATTCGACTAGCTACTCTCTCAACCGGCATTATTATCCCTGATATTTTCTTCGGGTTAATGAGAAAAAATGAAGATATTGTATTGTTTAGCCCTTATGATATTTACAAAGAATATGGACTGCGAATGTCAGAAATTAGCATGACAGAAATGTATTACGAGCTATTAGATAACCCAAATATTCGTAAATTGAAGAAAATAAATGCACGAAAATTATACACAGAAATAAAGAAAACTCAATTCGAATCAGGCTATCCATTTGAGATTTTTGACGATAATGTAAATAATCATCATTCACTAAAGGGCGTAGGCAGAGTTAAAATGTCTAACCTTTGTACAGAAATTTTACAAGTTCAAACAACAAGCAATATTACTGATATGGACCAGCCAAACGAGTATGGCTTAGACGTTTCCTGTAATTTAGGGTCTCTTGATATTCATCGTGCAACAAAATCAACTAGCTTTGAAGATCTTGTAGATACTTCAATGCGCTTGTTAACGAGTGTTTCCGAAATGACAAACATCGTTAACGTTCCATCTGTTGTAAAAGCAAATAATCTTATGCATTCAGTTGGATTAGGTGTCATGAATTTGCATGGCCATTTAGTAACAGAAAACGTTGTTTACGGGTCACCTGAATCAATCGAATTTATTGACGCCTTCATGGAGGCTTTAAATTATTATTCATTAAAAACATCCATGACTATTGCAAAAGAAAAAGGGATTTGTTTTGAAGGATTTGAAAAAAGTGAATATGCAAATGGAAATTACTTTGAAAAATATGTTCAAAAATCTAATACAACACCTTCCGATAAAGTAAAAAAAGCATTAGGAAACGTACCAATTATTACTGCAGCCATGTGGAGTCAATTAAAAGAAGATGTAATGAAATATGGAGTTTACAATGCATATCGATTAGCGATTGCGCCAACTGGCAGCATTTCTTATATCAGATCATGTACTGCCTCTATTCAGCCGATCACAGAACGTGTAGAAATTCGTGACTATGCGGATAGTAGAACAATTTATCCAATGCCATTCCTTAATAATGACAATATGCATTTATATGAGGAAGCATATAATATCGATCCATATAAATTAATAGATTTGTATGCAGCTGCACAGAAGCATGTCGATCAAGGAATATCTATGACATTATATGTGACAAATAATTGGACTACTGAAAACTTGGCGAAAATTTATATTTACGCTTGGATGCGCGGAATCAAGTCTGTTTATTATGTTCGTCAACGTTTACAATCATTGGAGGATTGTGTATCATGCTCAATTTAAAACAATTTGAAGCAATCAATTGGAATAAACCAACTAGTGAATTAGCAAAAATTTTTTGGGACCAGCAATGGAAGCAAATGTGGTTTCCAGAAGAAATTGCAGTAAGTAAAGATATTAAGCAATGGAAAGAGTTTGAACATCAAAATACTTATAAAAGAGTGTTTGGTGGACTTACATTACTTGACACGATTCAAACAAATATTGGCATGAATGAAATTGCTAAATATAATCCAGACCTTCAGGAAAAGGCGGTACTTACTGTATTTGGTGCATTTGAGGCTATTCATGCAAAATCCTATTCCTATATTTTTACGACACTATGTAACAATGATGAAATCGATGAAATATTTGAATGGGTAAAAACAAATGAATTTCTTCAATTTAAAGCAAATCGCATAAGCGAGATATACGAAGGTATACAAGAAAATGACGAAGAATCATTGTGGAAAGCGATGTTTGCTTCTGTTATGCTAGAATCCTTTTTATTCTATTCCGGATTTTTCTATCCATTATATTTAGGTGGTCAAGGTATTTTAAGAAATAGTGCTGAAGTAATATCGCTTATTTTAAGAGATGAATCCATACATGGAGTAGCAACCGGCTTCTTTGCACAAAATCTCTTTAAAAAGCTGTCAGGGGAAAAGCAGGAAAAATGCAAAATTTGGGGCTATGAACTTTTATTAGAACTTTATGAAAATGAAATGAACTATACGGACGATCTATATGCAGACACTGGCTTAAGTTCGGAAGTTAAAGCATATGTCCGCTATAATGCCAATAAAGCATTAATGAATTTAGGGCTAGATACGATGTTCCCAGAGGAAGAAATTAATCCAATCGTCATGAACGGTATACGTAATGAAGGTTCAACCTATGATTTCTTTTCACAAAAAGGCTCGACATATACACTTGCGAAGGTAGAACCAATTACAGATGATACGTTTAATTTCAGTCAAATTCTATCCTTTAAAGATGACTCAAAGTAATGATTTGATGTAAGTAATAAAAAATCCGCAATAGTGCGGATTTTTTTTATAGGCGTGCGCCCGGCATGCGTATGAACTATAGGGTGCAAGTCCCGAACTCCGAAGACAGAAGTAGAGGTTAGCTAAGAGCAAGGGTGTCCGTGGCGACGCGGAATCTGAAGGAAGCTGGAGGCAAAACACCGGTCCGAGGAACACGAATCTCATATAAGGCTAGGTATGATTGAATGAGTTTGCGCTACAAAACAAAGTTCCTTCTGTCGAAGGTCATATCAAGTAAATGAGGCGGATAGATGGTGTGAAAGTGCATGCGCTTACCCGGGGAGGTCTGACAGAAACGTGAAGTACCCTTCATAACCTACTTGGAGACAAGTAGCTGAACTGTCAGAAGTCAGCAGAGGTCATAGTACGAGTAGGTCTAGAATTACTCGGAAGGACTGAACAATTGAGAGAGATTAGCCCTTGGCTTTCCATCTAGAATGAATAAGCACAGAAAACAGAGAAACCTCACGCTTAGAAAGTAGTGGTGAATCCCACGAGGGTATTTGCGGAGGGTGGAGTTCAGATGGGCATAAGAAGATAAGCTAATCACGGAAAGGAACGAAATGGTGATGTTGGATCAAATTCTCGAACGGCAAAACATGATACAAGCGCTAAAGCGAGTTGAAGCGAATAAAGGAAGCCATGGAGTAGATATGATGCCCGTACAAACCTTACGACAGCACATTCTCGAAAATTGGGAAAGCATTAAATCGCAGATTTTGAATGGAACCTATGAACCGCAACCAGTACGTCGAGTCGAAATCCCGAAACCAGATGGTGGTGTGCGTTTACTAGGTATCCCAACCGTGACAGACCGTTTGATTCAACAAGCTATCTCGCAGATTTTATCGAAGGAATATGACAAAACATTTTCGGACCAGAGTTATGGATTCCGTCCAAACAGGAGCGCCCATGACGCCGTTCGGAAAGCAAAGGGTTATATAAAGGAAGGTTATCGATGGGTGATTGATATGGATTTAGAGAAATTCTTCGATAAGGTCAATCATGACCGACTAATGGCAACATTAGCGAAACGAATTTCAGATAAACCTTTATTAAAACTTATTCGTAAATACCTCCAAGCCGGTGTCATGATAAATGGAGTGGTTTCAAGTACAGAAGAAGGAACACCACAAGGTGGACCTTTAAGTCCTTTACTTTCAAACATAGTTCTAGATGAACTCGATAAAGAGTTGGAGGAACGTGGACATAAATTCGTTCGATACGCAGATGATTGTAATATTTATGTGAAAACAGAACGTGCGGGACTAAGAGTAATGGCGAGTGTACAAAGATTTATCGAAGGAAAACTTCGTTTAAAAGTAAACGAAAAGAAATCAGCAGTAGACCGTCCTTGGAATCGGAAGTTCTTAGGTTTTAGTTTCACGAATCATAAAGAACCAAAGGTTCGTCTTGCGAAAACAAGTTTAGTTCGAATGAAGAAGAAAATACGAGAGATTACCTCAAGAAAGATGCCATACTCCATGGAATACAGAATCGAGAAGTTAAACCAATATCTAATGGGGTGGTGTGGTTATTTTGCATTAGCAGATACGAGTTCCATATTCAAATCACTAGATAGCTGGATTAAAAGAAGATTAAGGATGTGTCTATGGAAGAATTGGAAGAAACCTCAAACAAGAGTCAGAAATCTTACTCGGTTGAAAGTTCCTATTGGGAAAGCCAAGGGCTGAAAAGTCTGAAAGTTCGTTACGAAACTTTGCGTTATTCATCTTAATTGAACCGCCGTATACGGAACCGTACGTACGGTGGTGTGAGAGGTCGGGAGTTAATCACTCCCTCCTACTCGATTCTTATTTGTTAACTTTTTGACTTTAAAAACTTTTCCTTATATAAAAAATAGGCGTCGTCACAGCATTTTTTAATAGTCTCTGACAATGAATTCGTTGATAATTCCATTACTGCTGCTTTAACAAACTTTGCTTGATCAACGATAAACATTTCGATTTCTTTTTCAGTTCGCTTATGAGCATCAAAATATTTACTTTTTTTCAATCTATTTAACATTTCTATTAGATTATATTTTTTTAAAACTAACAATATCCATTCATTGATCCCTGTTGCTATATATAAAGAAGATAGATAAAATAACTCGGGAGTAGCATCTTTTCTATATTTTAAGTTTTGAAAGTGAACATCCTTTTTTACAGCATTATAAATGAGAAAGTTTGCTGAATAATATATCATTTTATCAACAGATTGAATAATATGATATTCATCTGGCAGTAGCATAAGCCAGGCATTAAAAGCGATAATCCATGCATCCTCTTTACTAATGGCGCCTTCTTTAACGAGGTAACTATACTCATCCAATTTTTTTGCTATTGATTGGAAAGTGTCAACATGATGCTGTTCGATGTATAATAAGCTCCGGTCAACTGTAATTTCTTTATACATCACTTCAACACTCCTTTAGAACCATAATAATAGAATAGTATCTTTAAATATTATATTTGGATCTTATAATTAGTTTATCGAAATATTCAACATTTACAATCGAAATATTTGAAAAAGTCCAAAATAGATAAATTTAGTAAAAAAGAAATGGAATCATTTTGTGACTTAAGTATATAAACATATTTAAAATGAGACTGTACAGAGAGTAAAACTTCTGTACAGCCTCTATATTTCATAGAAGGTTATATTCTTAAAAATAATAGCTCGATTTATACATACCGAGCTTTGTCTTAGAGGAATGCCTTTTTGATTCTTCGATCCCTCCTTGCAAGATAGGGAAATAAATACAAATAACAAATACTCCTATACAAAATCGTCCATTTCAAATTGATTGACATTTTTTACGATTCACCTAGTTCTTTTAAAGCAGGATTGCTATATACACTTTTATTTAAATCACCTGTTATTCTTGAAGTTGCAACGCCAGCAACCATTGATCCACTAACATTTAAAGCAGTGCGTCCCATATCAATTAGAGGTTCTACGGAAATTAAAACACCAGCTAGTGCGACTGGCAAATCAAGTGCTGATAACACGATAATTGCTGCAAAGGTTGCGCCACCACCTACACCAGCTACACCAAATGAGCTGATTGCAACAACAACAATAACTGTTAAAATAAAACTAGGTTCAAATGGATAGATGCCAACAGTTGGTGCAATCATCATCGCAAGCATTGCTGGGTACACGCCAGCACATCCGTTTTGACCGATTGACAGACCAAATGAGCCTGCAAAGTTTGCTATGCCGTCTGGAACGCCTAATCGATTAACTTGTGTTTTTAAATTTAATGGCAATGTCCCTGCACTAGAACGAGAAGTGAATGCAAACAATAATGTTTCAGCTGTTTTTTTAATATAAGTAATTGGATTTAAACCAGATAATGTAATAATGAGTAGATGGATAATGAATACGATTATTAATGCCAAGTATGAGGCAATTACAAACTTCCCTAAATTATAAATTGCATCAAAATCACTTGTTGCTACAGTGCGTGCCATAATTGCTAATATTCCATACGGGGTTAACCGTATCACAATTGTAACTACGCCCATTACTAAAGAATAAATTGCATCGATTGCTTTTTTTATCGTTTTGGATGTTTCTTCATCTTTACGAACAACTCGTAAATAGGAAAATCCTAAAAATGCAGCAAAAATAACGACAGCAATTGTTGATGTAGAGCGAGCCCCTGTTAAATCAAGGAAAGGATTAGCTGGGAATAGCTCGATAATTTGCTCAGGCAACGAAACAACTTCTGCAGAACTTTCCTCTAAAGAAGCGCCACGTTCTTTTTCCGCTACCCCCTGAACAAGCTCAGAAGCATCTAGATTAAAGAGTGAAGCTGAAAAAATACCAACAGCTCCAGCAATAGCAGTTGTTCCAACTAAAATTAACAATATCAGACCTGCGATTTTTCCTAAATTATTGCCTAGCTTCATCTTCGTGAAGGCTGATAATATAGAAATAAAAACAAGAGGCATGGCAATCATTTGTAAAAGCTTCACATAGCCCGTCCCAATAATATTATACCAAAGCACAGTGTTTGTAATTTCGTCTGAAGTTGCACCATAAAAAAGTTGCAGTACCAGTCCTAAAAGTATTCCTAAAGCTAAGCCGATAAAAACTCTACTTGAAAATTTGATATGTTTTTTATTGAGGTAATACAAAAATACTGCCAACAATAGTAAAACAGCAACATTTATTACTGTATAGAACGCCATATATAGTATTCCTCCTAAGAAAACCATGAATGTTTGTGTTTCAGTAGTAATTTAAATGATAAAACTATTTTCCTTATGTTGAGGAATTAATATGTTTTTATTCATACAATTGAGGAGACATTTTAAGATACATATAGACTAAAATTTTGATACAATGTTCTGTATGATGATTTTCATTTAGAAAGGAACAAAAATATGAACTCACCTTATACATTTAAACACCTTACTCCTTCTATGAATAATGGGAAAAGTCGTCCCGCTATTTTTTTATTTCATGGATTAGGAAGTAATGAGGATGATTTACTGCAGCTTGTTGAAGAATTTAAAGACCAATGTCATATATTTAGCTTAAGAGGTCCCATTACACATCCACCAGGATATGCTTTCTATACATTTGAAGAAGAGGGAAAACCGACAAGAGAAGTATTCGACAAAGTGATTGTGTTTACTCAAAGTTTTATTATGGAAGCGATTAAAACATTCAATTTAGATAATGAAAAAATATATTTAATTGGATTTAATCAAGGAGCAGTTGTTGCTGAAACTTTATCTCTAGTAATGGGGCAAATGATTCGAGGAACTGTTGCATTGAGCGGCTTTTTACCCGATTTTGTTATAGACGAGTATAAAAAAATGCCCATGGATCGCTTGAAGATATTCATTTCTCATGGCGAGTATGATTATGTCTATCCAATTCAATGGGGACAAAAGAGTCAAAAAGTTTTTACTGACTATGGTGCAACTGTTACATATAAAACATATCCGGATGGCCACGGTGTTACCCAAGATAATCTAAGAGATTTAGTAAACTTTATCGCAGAGGATTTAATTGACAAAATAAATTAAAAAACTCCGCATGGATAAGAAATTTGTTATCCATGTGGAGTTTTTTTAATGAATAAGAGAGTGTTCAGTGCGAGCCACCTATAGCTTTGGAGTATAGATTGATTAAAAATATCCCTCAATACTTATCTAACAGTAACTTCAAAAACTCTATTTTGAAAAAATAGTTCAAAATGGAAATAGTCTTTTTTAATAAGTATGAGATTTTTATAAAAAACTTTGATCATTTTCCACCTATGTTATTCAAGAATCATCCCTATTGTTAAATAAGAAATAATAACATTTATTCATAAAGGATATTCCCAGTGTTAATCATACTAAATTGGGTTTCTTAAGTGAAAATACAGCGGCAATAAACATCATCAAAGATAACGATGATATAATAATCGATGTTATTATGAAATTATCTACCAATAGTTCAATTCCATAAAATTGAGTTAATAACAGTGCTACAAAAGGTGTTGCCCAGTCAACATTAACCCCTGTCACATTAACAAAACCCGTTAAAATAGTGAAAAGTAGTGTTAGTAACCAAAACGTTGAATAGTACTTCATAACCCTACGATTCTTACTCTTTAAAGTAATTATTAAAATAAAAATCCAAATTGTGAAATATACAAACGTGACAATCAAGTTCTTAACGGTTGCTGGACTACCCATTAGAGATTCTTGAAAGTTCAATACAAGACCAACAATAATAGAAAAAATAGGAACGATAATAAAAATGACTTTATTCTTCATTTTTTGTCCCTCCCTCTATAAATGTTGATATATCAACGGTTTGACCCGTTTTATCTAATAGAAAAAATATTTTTTAAAGAATAATATTTTAGTATTTTACAATACTTCAATTCATTTACAGTTTGAGGATACGCTTCGCTAAAGTTAATTGGTAGTAATTAACTTTCCGTTCCAATATGTGATGCACAATTGGATCTCTGCAATGCTTATGATGACGTACCCTCCCATGTCTCTTGGCGTCTAGCGCATACATTCCTTCGTTCGGTCTATTCATAAGGCAGAGGCTGGCGATGCTCCTTTAGGGACTCGTAGTCGGATGGAATAAATAATGCCGGCTTCTCCGTGTCATCCTTTTGTAATTTAATCGAGCTAAGGTGTAGCTTAGGCTGCCTCTACGAGACAATAAAGGTCTTTCATCATAAGTTGTTCATCAAACTGTACTTTCTTCTTGCATAGAGCGTGTAAAATCTTCAGTAACTTACCACAAAGGACAACCATCGATTGCTTCTTTCGAAGTGGATTAACTGTGCGTGTGGTGTAATATTCATGTAATTGCTTAAAGGCTTCATTATGGCGAATCAACGGTATCATAACTCGGAATAAGAGAGAACGAAGCTTTCTTCTTCCTCGCTTTGAAATGCGTTTCTGACCTTTGTGTTGCCCAGATGAGTTTTCACGTAATGTGAGTCCCGCTAGTTTGATTAATTGGCGTGGATGCTCATATTGAGTGAAGGAACCAATCTCTGAAAGAAGATCGACGATTGTTACATCGCCAATACCAGGCACAGTGGCTAGATACTCATAATCCGTCATTTGTTTCGTTAATTCAATTAATTGTTCTGTTAGACTATCGAGCTGTTGTTGCATCAATTTGCGTTGACTAAGGAGTGTGGCAATTTCTATTCGTGCCATCGTAAGACCTTCTGTCAACCCGATTGAAGATTGAGCAGCCTCGACTAATTGTTTTGCCTTCGGCAATTGAGGTGATTTTAATCCCTCTACCTGACGGTATAAAAACAATAATTCTTCGGGAGATTTACCGAGAATATCAGCGGGTAGAGGTGTCTTTTCAAGAACCGCATACGCCATCTTTCCGAAACTTTTAAAAACAGACATAAATTCTGGGAAAAAGCGATCCAACCATCGAATGAGACGATTTTGTAATGCATTGAGATCTTCTTGTATCTTTGAACGTAACGTGGCACCGTTTCGTAATTCCGCTTCCACGCCTTCTAGAATACGTGGATAGCTAAAACGTCCATCACGTATTAGACGCGCAATTACAAGTGCATCCTTTTGATCGTTCTTCGTTTGGAGATTATCGTCCAATTCTTTGGATTTGTTCACATGGCTCGGATTCACCATGATAAACGGAATCCCATGTTCAAAAAGATAGACAGCGAGATTCATCCAGTAGTGGCCTGTAGGCTCAAAACCAACTAATATTTCGCTTTTATCATGCGTAGTAAGTAAAGTTAATAACTTTTCATAAAATGCATCAAACCCATTTCTTGATTGCGTGAAAGGGAATGACTTTTGAAGCACACGGCCTCGTTCATCAATTGCGCAAGCATAATGTTTGTGCTTAGCGATATCGATACCTACGACGAGTGTATTTTCAGTGACTTGATTAATTTTCTGGTTCGTATTAAAATTCATAGACGGAGTCCTCCTGTGTGATGATGGGTCAATGGCTGTTGACACTCATGCATCATACTAGAGGGCTTTTTTTATTTCAAGACCCTGAAAATCCTTCTAACAGGAATGCTCCTAATAGGTTTAATAACAGCGTTTTTTTCCTATAACTCTTCTGTTCGATAATTTAAGTGCATTAATACAAAAGCTCAGTTAAATTTTAACATAAATGTACTTTTTTAAATACCTATGTTATTCAATTAAATGGCCCGAGTGAATAAATAAAAATCCTGTATTTCAACACAGGATTTTTAATCAAACTTTATTAAATTATTAGTCTTTATTTTAAACTATCAAATTTTATTTTAAATGATCAATCTCTTTTATAAAACTACACCACCCAGTTTTCATCGTCGCCTGTCGTCTTGCTATCGAAAGAGGGGGAAGAGGGGAGCTTGTTTACCTTATTTTATAGAATTTAATAGCTTTTTAGCATCTTCAAAGGACATGGGCTTATGGAAATAATATCCTTGCCCAGTACGACAGCCCATCTTTTGCAGCAAAACAAATTGTTCTAAAGTTTCAATTCCTTCTGCAACTGCATGCATATTTAGATTTGAAGCGAGTTGAACGATTGTTTGTACAACTGCATACATTCCTGAGTCGTTAATATCGTTAATAAAGCTGCGATCGATTTTTATTTCTGAGAATGGAAGTTGCTGCAAATAACTTAAGCTTGAGAAGCCAACGCCAAAATCATCAATTGAGCTTTCGTATCCAAACTGTTTTAACTCAAGTAGTATTTCCTTTGCCTTTTGAAAATCAAATAACTCAACACTTTCTGTCACTTCAATTTTGATAAATTGTGAGCTGACATTATATTGATTTACCAGCGTAATAAAATCATTTACAAATGATTCGTGATAAAAATGTACAGGGGAAATGTTCACTGCAATTGGTACCATTTTTAACCCCTTCATCTGTCTCTCGTTTTGGAATTGCAGTACCTTCTTTAAAATTATATTGTCTAATTCACGTATTTTACCTGCTTGTTCAGCAACTTTAATAAATTCTGCAGGAGAAACGTTGCCTAAAACAGGAGAATACCATCTTGCAAGGGCTTCAAATCCTTCAATTTCAGCTGTCATTAAATTAACTTTAGGTTGTAAATGTACGGTAAATTCTTCATTCTGAATACCAAATCGTAGCTGATTCAATATGTCGAGCTCCCGTTGAATTTCTCCATCTGTTTCAGCTTCGAAAAAGGAAACAACTGCCCCTTTTTGATAACGTGCTTTCGTTAGAGCAGTATCTGCGCGGCGAACGCTTTCATCAATAGACATTGTATTGTCAAAAGGGGAGATGCCAATTTTCAATGTAATAAATATTTCACGGTTTGCAATAGGGATAGGTGCTGCTGTAACTTGCAGCAATTGACTTATAAATTGATCCAGTTCATACTCTGGCAGTGTCACAGCTAATATAAAGGAAGAGTTAGAAAATCTCCCGTATATTACTTGATTTTTATTATTTATGAACGGTTCTATTCGATTGATTAGTTGGCGTATTAATTCATCTCCAATTTTCCTGCCATATAAATCTACAATGCTTGAATATTCACTTGGTTGAATTAGTAATATTGACCCCTCAATATTTTTCTCCACCCACTGGGTTAAAGTATTATGAAAATAGTTGAAATTTGGAATTCCTGTACTCATATCAATATATGCAAGCTGCTTTAGTTCCTGTTGCTGTTCAACATACTTCATTGACAATGCAATAATGGGTGATAGTTTTTTTAAAAATTCAAGATCTGCACTTTTCAATTCAAAATAATCTTTTATATAAATTGAAAAGTAGCCTAGCAATTGCTTTTCTTTATTAAAAATCGGCTTCGACCAGCAGGAAGTAAGGTTATATTTTTTAAAAGAATCACTTAATGCTAAATTTTTAATATACACTGCACTTTGGTTATAGGCGGTAACGGTACTTATTTCGATATCATTTATCGAATCGATTACGGCTAATGGTAGGGAACCACTTGCAAGAGCTTTTAGTTGATAATCGGGTTGAAGAACGTGAATTGCACAATAGATGTCCCGTATATAATATTTTTCAACTTTTTCTGTGATAAGTTGTAAAATCGTATTTAACTCTCCACTTTTTTCGAGTTCAAGATATACTTCATGCTCCAATTTAGAGAGCATTTTACTTAACATTTGCTCTGTAATATCTTTACAATGAACTATAGCAAATGTACGCTCCCCATCATCCCCTTGAATCGGCTGACATGTAATACTATTCCACAAAGCACTACCATCCTTTTGATAATGTAAAATGTTCAGTTCAAATGGGGATTTAGTAGAAAAGTGGTATCTTATTTCCATATCAATTTCAGCGTCTGTTTTGATGCCGTTGAATGAGCTTATAGTTTTGCCGATTAATTCATGTTCTTCATATCCAGTTAGTATTGAAAAAGCTTTATTCGTATAAACAATTGGATAGTCAGGATGTTCCAAATTAATCATGGCGACGCCTGTCTGATACTGATCACTTATACTACAGAGAAATCGAAATAATTTTTCCTTTGTTAGGGACTTTATTTTATCGAACATTCTCGTTTCCACCTTATTATTGTCAGTTCTTTATCTACTAGTAAGTATATCAGAATTATGTATTTATGGAGAGTATTGTTTTTTTAGGAGGAAATTTTATTCACAGGTAACTATTTGAAAATAATTGACTTTTTACCGTGAACAATTAATTGAAATGTTGATGCTATTTAACGAAAGTCTGTAATTTAAAGTGATGTATAATAGTCAAGTAAATAAATATATGCTTTTTCACCATTTTCTTCAACAATCGTTTTGTTATTAAGAGTCATACTAAAGGAAGTAGATTCAGGATTAATTTGTCCATTAATAAATTCAAGCTCAATTGTTACGTTTCCATTCTCATCAAGCCCAGATTTTTGTATATCCGAATTTATATAGCCTTCAAAAAGGGATTCCTGCCATTTACCATTAACTTTTAAACTTTGTATAGTGTCTATTTCATCATATTCCCATTGTACATCGCGTAAAATGGTTATAAAAAGATCATTAATTGTAAAAGTCTTATTATTGTGGTCAAGTTCAACTGCTCGAATCGTATGTGCATCTAAGGAAATTGCTTTTGCAGCCTTTTCTGCTGTCGCATCAATCTCTAAAGCAGCTTCTTTAATTTCGTTTAGCTTATCCGAGCAGCCACTTGCAATTTGTAAAAATACAAGCATTACGAAAATAGTTAATAGTCGCATTATAAAAGCCTCCAATTCAACAACATTCTTCACATTTCATCTTAAAGAAAAATTCACATATGAAATATGATATTTTTCACAGTGTTTATGAATATTTTGTAAAAACTACTTCGTTTTCTTTAAAAATGTACAAGTTAACGGTTTTAAGGCAATGAGTAGTAAATTTTTACGGTGAAGGGAAGATGGAATGAAAATTGATGATGACATTTTAGAGCGATTAGGAGTCTATTTTGTTTATCATGAAATTTATGAACGTTATGGAATATCATTTGAAATATTTGTTGACCGATGGAGCAGGGGAATATTAGAAATTTGATTATATGGACAAGCAAGGGACCGTCCCAAATACTATTCGGAACGGCCCCTTTACTATTAGATAAAAAAGTATAAAGTTAAAAATTGTTTTTAATCCATTGATTTGCTTCCAACCAATTGTTTATTCTTACAACATTGGATGGTATAGGTTTTCTATTATATGGAGTATCAAACAAAAGAACTGGAATTTTTAATTCTTCTGCCAACATGACAGCATTATCATGTTTATCCTCAAAGAAAACATCTACATTATATTTTTTTGCAGCACTAAGTTTGTCGTGGTTTCCAATTAACTCAATATGGTGGAAGGGGACTTTATTTTCTTCAAACCATTTTTGAGTTATATGATATACATCTGCGTCACGGGCAGATATATAGTAAAGCTCATAATCATGCTGCCACGTATTTAATATGAATTGAGCGTCCTTCGCAATGTCGCTTACCGAATACATATGTGCTTCATTTTCCTTAAACCAGCGTGAAAATTCATTGCGGTCGACTGGTTGGGGAAAAGCACATAAAAAATCATACTCAATCACATCATCTAATACAATATTCGTGTTATAGCGTTTGTTAATATGCGGAATGAGTGTATCGGGTGTAGTGACTGTTCCGTCAATATCTATCCCAAAGCGAGGCTTATTATTAGACGATGTCATTTTAAAAACCTCCTAGCTTAGAGATTAGTTTCTTGTTTTGCCCGTTCTTCAGCCATTTCAGCGGCTAATTTGTCGATTTCTTTTTTCAATTCTTCTACCATTGTTTCCTCAGGTACTTTTCGTACTGTTTTACCTTTCATGAATAAAAGGCCTTCACCGCGTGCACCAGCAATACCGATATCAGCTTCACGCGCTTCTCCAGGACCGTTAACAGCACAACCTAAAACCGCAACTTTTAAAGGTACATTTAATTTTGAAATATATTCTTCAACTTCATTTGCAATTGAAATTAAGTCAATTTCAATACGACCGCAAGTTGGACAAGAGATTAAAGTTGCCATATTTGATGCAAGACCAAATGATTTTAATAATTCACGAGCAACTTTTACTTCTTCTACTGGGTCTGCGGATAATGAAATGCGCAACGTGTTGCCAATTCCTTTTGATAGGATTGCACCAAGACCAGCCGCAGATTTTACAGTACCAGCAAATAATGTACCAGATTCTGTAATACCTAAGTGAAGTGGGTAATCAAAAGCTTTTGCAGCTTTTTCATAAGCTTCGATTGCTAAATTTACATCAGAAGCCTTCATTGATACGATAATATCATGGAAATCTAGGTCTTCTAATATTTTAATATGGTGTAGTGCAGATTCAACCATACCATCTGCAGTAGGGTAGCCATATTTTTCTAAAATGTGGCGTTCTAAGGATCCTGCATTTACTCCAATACGAATTGGAATCCCTTTCGCTTTAGCGGCATTGACTACTGCTTCTACTTTTTCACGGCGACCAATATTCCCTGGGTTGATACGTACTTTATCAATCCCATTTTCTATCGCCTTTAGTGCTAACTTATAATCAAAATGAATATCCGCTACTAACGGAATATGAATGCGTTTTTTAATATCAGCAATTGCATTTGCTGCTCGTTCATCTGGAACGGCTACGCGAACAATTTGACAACCAGCTTCTTCTAATCGTAAAATTTCAGCTACTGTTGCTTCTACATCATGTGTTTTTGTTGTACACATACTTTGGATGAATAGTTCATTACTACCACCTATCGTTAAATTACCTACACGAACTGGACGTGTTTTTGAACGGTGAATAAGTTCACTCATGAAGATTCTCTCCTTTAAAAAGGTACGTAATAAATTCGAATCGTACCATCACATAGTTATTTTATCAGTGTAGGAAAGTAAGGACAAGGAAGAAACTCTATTTTTTTATTTCTACAAGTTATTACTATAAGTATTTTTAAGAATTCTGAAAAAGTATGTGTGGTGAGCGGGCAAAGGGATTAATAGGAAGTTCGTTAAGATGACAAGACATACGATGCAGAGTTTTTGTCACCGACTTTGTGTAAGACTCGCTCACAAAAAGGATATGCTTCTAGTTCTTCTTGTATTGCGCAGCTTATTGATAAAAAGAGGAGGCTGCGCCTTCTTTATATAGTTTAATCAAATGGATGGAACCATTTGGGATTAATATTAATATTTTAACCTTATCGTTATGAGCAGTTACTTTCTGCTTCGTCATAGATTGGTATTTTTACTAGTTCACCTGGTATCATTGCTTGTTTTATTAGGTGAGGGTTGAGCTCGTAAAAATGTGCCATTCTTTCAGGGAGTGAAATGTTGATTTTTGATGGATATGCTGCAAATAAACTTTGTACAGAATCTCCATCAGTTGTAATGACTGAAACTGTTCTTACTGCTATTTGCTGATTACATTCTAATTCCTCTTCACCATTAAAGGCTGCTAATGGAACAGTACCTTCCGTTAAATCTATTTTAATAACAGCTGCTATAAGAAAAAAGACAACCGTAAAAATTAGAAATCTCAAAAAAATCCCTCCTTTCTCTCACTATATGAAGAGAAGAGGGATTCATGCATATTATTTCATTGGTATTTTAGGATATTTTGTTACTGCTAAACTTAATATAGCAATGGTAGTTAATATTCCTATTATAGTAGAAATGGATGAAGGGACATTAACAATAGAAAATATTACTGTTAAAAGAGTGGACCAGGTGATGGCAAGAGAAGCAGTTCGCCACATATGTCTATATTCTCCACGACGCTTCAATATTTTTAATAGAACAATTCCTACTAGCGCATAGAGACTTATTCTTATAAAAAGTAAAAAGGTTGATGTTATAGTTAATAGAAGAAGCGCAAATGGGTATAGGAGCCATTGTATATCTTTTACGTACTCTGTTAATCCTACTAATTCTACGGAATTCTCTGAGACACCTGTTATAAATTGAATAAATGAAAAAATTGTAATAACAGCAATTAATAGAAAAACATATTGAATAATTTTGCCGATTGATAATAAACGGTATGCTGCTAATTTTTTTGGATGTATTAGACTATCAATAAAAAGTTGCGAGTGTTTGACCATATTTTCTCCTCCAAAGGAAAGTGTATCATGAAATATACACAGCGAAAAAGAGACTAGTTGTATTTTAAAAGGTTTTATTTATAGGAAATTATAGAAATGAGTGAAACGTTTTATTAAATATTTACGTATAAACTTGTAATAATGAATTAGGAGATGTTGTTTTTGGAAATAATTGCTTGGATACTAATTATAGCTAGTTTTGTAATTGCGTTTATTGGTCTGGTTTATCCAATAATCCCATCTGTATTGTTTATTTTGCTCGGGTTCATCATGTATGGTCTATTTTACTCATTTGCAGACTTAGGATGGTTGTTCTGGGTAATTGAAATTTTATTTGTCGTACTTTTGTTTGCTGCAGATTCGGTTTCAAATTTAATAGGTGTTAAAAAGTTCGGCGGAACTAAGGCGGGCATGTGGGGAAGTACAATTGGGTTAATTGTTGGACCCTTTATTATTCCGGTTGTAGGTATTTTAGTAGGTCCATTTTTAGGGGCGGTTATTGGAGAACTACTAGTAACGAAAACAGGTTTTCGCCAAGCTGTTCAATCTGGGCTTGGTTCTCTTGTAGGTTTTTTAACTTCAGTAGTAACAAAAGGGATTATACAAGTTATTATGATAATTATTTTTATAATAGCTATTTAAATTGTAATGAAAAAATGTTTAATTATCATACTAAATGTGTAAAGTATAATCGTGGGATATGTACCATTCTATTAATTGAAAGTAATTTGCAGCTAGTTTTTCCGTCTAAAGGCTGAATTGTAATTGTTTTGGATTAATTGATTGAATGGTTTACTTAATTTTGATAACCTAGAAATGTAATCAAGATTACTTATTTTGAGGGAGGAAATTTCAATGGCTTTTGAATTACCAAAATTAACTTATGCATACGATGCATTAGAACCAAACATCGATGCAAAAACAATGGAGATTCATCATACTAAACATCACAATACTTATGTAACAAACTTAAACGCAGCTGTTGAAGGCACTGAATTTGCAGGTAAAGATTTACTAGAATTAATTTCAAACATTGACGCTCTACCAGCTGACAAACAAACAGCTGTACGTAACAATGGTGGTGGACATGCTAACCACTCTTTATTCTGGGAAATCCTAACTCCTGGTGGTGCTACAACTCCAACTGGCGAATTAGCTTCTGCAATTGATGCTAAATTCGGTAGCTTCGATGCTTTCAAAGATGAATTTGCAAAAGCTGCAGCTGGACGTTTCGGTTCTGGTTGGGCTTGGTTAGTAGTAGATGGTGGAGAACTTGCTATCACTTCAACTCCAAACCAAGATTCTCCTGTAATGGAAGGTAAAACACCAATCCTAGGCTTAGACGTTTGGGAACACGCATACTACTTAAACTATCAAAACCGTCGCCCTGACTACATCGCTGCATTCTGGAATGTAGTGAATTGGGACGTTGTAGAATCTAAATATCAAGCTGCTAAATAATTCAGCTGAGTAAACAAATGAATTATTTCTACGACAAAAGCGAAACAGCAGTCGTAAAATTAGTTAAAAAAGGCAAAATCCAATTTTGGATTTTGCCTTTTTGTTATCTTTCAAACTTTATATAAAAGAGGTGGTAATCAATTTACTCTTACATTTGATTCCTTATAATATTTGTTTAAAGTCATCAGCGCACTGCCAATTCTTTCATCCTGGGGAACTAGCATTCTATTGACTCCTTGCTCTTTCAATGCATTACCTGTTACTTTCCCTATTGGGAGTGCAATTACATTATTTTCAAATGCGCTTAGTAGTTCATATTTTAAATTGCGTTGTTTTGCATATTTGAATAAAAACTGAACTTGTTGAATACTTGTAAAACTTACTGCATCTAGTTTTTTGTTAATCACTTCATTCAATAGTTGTTCTAAAACATCTTTGTCGGGTGAGATATGTTGATATGGAATAATTTCTTGGTAATTTGCTTCTTGCACCTTGAGCCAATTGATTAATTCAACTGAAGGAGCTCCATATAATTGGACCGCAACGGATTGATTTTTCAAATTATGCCCGGCAAATGCTCGAATTAGTCCAGCAATACTCCCATCATCATCCCGTACTATAGGTGTTAATCCTCTACTTTTCAAGGAATTCATCGCTTTATAGCCTCGTACTGCTATGTTCATATTAGAAAGTGCTAATTGCAGATCCTGTTCATAGTCCATTTCGTTTGCAATCTCAAATAATTTTTCTATTCCAATACCAGTTGTAAAAATTATCCATTGAAAACTCCCGTTAATCATCTCCTTAATTTCAGTTCCGATAAAGCTAGAATCGAAGAAAACTGTACCTTGGGCAGGACGATGTACGGCAGTTCCCCCAAGCTGTCGGATGATATTTACTTGTTCCTCGATTTTTCTTGTTCCTAATAATGCAATGCATTTATTATCTAATCCACCCATTTGAGCTCCTCCTTAATAATTGTTACCTCTATTTTAACAGAAATGAAGATAAAAGATGTTTTATGTTAGAAAAAATAACATAAATAACATTAAAAATTGCGAAAAGTTTGAAAAAACGACTAAAGTGAAACCGTTTACTTTAAAAAGACGAAAAAAGATGCTTTACAAATACATCTTATGTGATATTATCTGACATATGGAGTTTTGAATTTTCAGTCAATTTAAATTAGAGGGGGATTACGATGAGTAAAAAGCGATTAGTTCTTGTAGGCAATGGAATGGCAGGAGTAAAAACGATAGAAGAAGTGCTAGAAATCTCAAAAGATTTGTTTGATATTACGATTATTGGAGAAGAGCCATATCCAAATTACAATCGAATTTTATTATCAAAAGTACTACAGGGTGATACTACGGTAGAAGATATAACGTTAAACGACTGGTCTTGGTACAAAGACAATAATATTCAATTATATACAAATGAAAAAGCGGTTCAAATTGATATAGAGAAGCGAGTAGTAGTTACAAATACTGGGACATTGATCTCATACGACAAACTAATTTTAGCAACAGGATCAAGGCCTTTCATTTTGCCAATCCCAGGGACTGACAAAGAAGGCGTTACAACATTTCGCGACATAAAGGATACAGATGAAATGCTTGCAGCTTCCAAACTTTATCATAAAGCAGCGGTAATTGGTGGTGGTTTGTTAGGATTGGAAGCTGCAAGAGGGTTATTGAATTTAGGAATGGATGTTACGGTTGTGCATTTAGGGAGCAGTTTAATGGATCGACAGCTAGATGAAACGGCAGCAGCTTTATTAAAAGCAGAATTAGAAAATCAAGGGATGAAATTTTTACTTCAAAAAAATACAACTGAAATACTTGGTGATGAACGAGTTAAACGGTTAAAATTCTCAGATGGCGATGAGTTGGATTGTGATTTAGTCGTTATGTCGGTCGGTATATTACCTAATATCGAGCTAGCAAAAAATACCGGTCTAGCTGCAAATCGAGGAATTATTGTAAATGATTTTTTACAAACGAGCGAACCTAATATTTATGCAGTTGGCGAGTGTGCGGAACATCAAGGAATTGCTTATGGTTTAGTTGCTCCCCTTTTTGAACAAGCAAAAGTGCTTGCTAAAGATATTTGTGGACTCGAAACCGAACCGTATAAAGGGTCTATAGTATCTACTCAATTAAAAGTGTCGGGTGTTGAAGTTTTCTCTGCAGGTGAATTTATAGAAGATGGGAACAAAAAAGCTCTACGTGTATTTGATGAACAAGATGGTATTTATAAGAAAATGGTATTCTACGAAAAGAAATTGGTTGGGGCTGTGTTGTTTGGTGATAGTAGAGAAGGAAATCGTCTGTTTTCAATGATTAAAAAACGAGCAGATATTTCGGATACAGTAAAGGTGAGCTTGCTTCAGCCAGTTAGTGGAGAAACGGGTGAAAGTATTGTTTCTTCAATGGCTTCAGATGAAATCATTTGTGGTTGTAATGGAGTATCCAAAGGTAAAATCGTTCAAGCAATCCACGAACAAGGTTGTACATCGGTAGAAAGCATTAAAGCATGCACAAGTGCTTGTAGATCATGTGGCGGTTGTAAATCAATGATTTCAGAACTACTTGAAATAACACTCGGCGACAACTTTGATGCTAGCGCACATAAAGAGACGTTATGCGGCTGTACGACTTTATCTCGTGACGAAGTAGTTGAAGAGATTCGAGAGAAAAAGTTAATGCACACTCGAGAAGTAATGAACGTATTAGGATGGAAAACGAGTGATGGCTGCTCAAAATGCCGTCCCGCACTGAATTATTATTTAGGAATGATTCATCCGTTGGAATATGAAGATGAAAATGAGTCGCGATATGTAAATGAGCGTTTGCATGCAAATATACAAAAAGACGGATCGTTCGGAGTAGTACCACGTATGTATGGCGGTGTTACAAGTTCAGATCAATTACGAAAAATTGCAGACGTTGCTGATAAGTATAATGCGAAACTACTTAAAATTACAGGAGGTCAACGGATTGATATTTTCGGAATAGAAAAAGACGATTTACCAAAAGTTTGGGAAGAACTTGATATGCCTTCTGGGTACGCTTATGGAAAAACACTTCGTACTGTAAAAACATGTGTTGGTGAAACGTTCTGCCGCTTTGGTACACAAGATTCTATGAGTTTAGGAATTGCTTTGGAGAAGCGTTTAGAACGTGTTGGTTCTCCTCACAAATTCAAAATGGCAGTTTCAGCCTGTCCGCGTAATTGTGCTGAATCTGGGATTAAAGACTTTGGTGTTGTTGGTGTTGAAGGTGGCTTTGAAATGTATGTTGGCGGAAATGGTGGTACACATCTTCGTGCTGCGGACTTACTTGGCAAAGTAAAATCAGCTGAAGAAGTCATTGAATATGCATCAGCATACTTCCAATATTATCGTGAAACAGGCATTTATTTAGAACGAACTTCAAAATGGTTAGAGCGCATGGGCTTAGAAAATATTAAAGCAATTATTGAGGACCAAAAACAACGAAAAGAATTAAATGAGCGTTTGGATCTGGCTTTATCAGTTCAGGAAGATCCATGGAAAAAGATTATTCGAAGTGAAAAGTTAAAAAATGAACTGTTTGAAAGAGTAACAGTACAACAATAACAAATTGGAGGGAAAGCGATGAAACAAGTTGCAGAACGTGTAAAGCTAGTTAAAGTTGAGGATGTTGCAAAGGATTTTGGAAAGACAGTTAGAATTGGTGAATTAGAAATCGCATTATTTCGTTTAAAAAACGGTGAGTTTTATGCGATTGAAAACCGCTGTCCGCATAGAGGCGGTGTACTAGTAGAAGGTTTAATTAGTGGTCAGCATGTCTTCTGTCCAATGCATGATTGGAAAATTGATATTACAACAGGAAAAGTACAAGAACCGGATCATGGATGTGTAAAAACCTTTGAAGTCGAAGTTGATGGCGATGATGTTTACTTACTTCTTCCTTAAACAGAACAGGAAGATAATCCCGAATATTTAAATGAACCCGTTTAGGAGGATGCACATATGTCATATGTAAAACCAAAGCAAGTAATAGAAAATATGATTCAGGCTGGAATTGACAAGGCGAAATTACCTGTTAAAGATATGGTAATTCGGGGAATTTTATCTGGTGCATTATTAGGGTTTGGAACCACATTAGCATTTACAGCTGAAATGCAAACAAAACTGGGGATAGTGGGGGCGCTTCTGTTTCCAACTGCCTTTGTCATTATTATTTTATTAGGACTTGAACTAGTTACAGGAAATTTTGCATTAATACCACTTGCTGTACTAGAGAAAAAAGCAACGGTAAAAGAAATGTTTAGTAATTGGTTTTGGGTTATTGTTGGCCATTTAATCGGAGGTTTTATTTACGCAATATTATTTGTTATTTCAATTACTAATTTTGGCGCTACTACAGACAGTGTTGTAGCCCAAAAGATCATTGCTGTAGCTGAAGCTAAAACGCTTCATTACCAAGCGCTAGGTGCTTCAGGGTTTATCGTTGTTTTTATAAAAGCAATCCTATGTAATTGGATGGTGACACTTGGTGCAGTTATGGCGATGACTTCACAATCGACTATTGGAAAAATTGCTGCCATGTGGCTGCCGATTTTAATCTTTTTTGCTCAAGGATTTGAACATGCTGTAGTGAATATGTTTGTGATTCCAGCAGGTATGCTGCTTGGTGCTAATGTTAATGTTTTTGACTGGTGGATATGGAATCAGATTCCGGTGCTATTTGGAAATATTGTTGGGGGACTTATTTTTACAGGTTTAGCACTATATTCAACGTATCAAACATTACCAAAGAACCAACTAGAGCTTGCAAAACTAAAGCATAAAAATAATATAAGCGAAGCGGAGGGTGTCTAGTATGGGAATCGTTTATATTGTTGGTGCTGGTCCTGGAGATATAGATCTCATTACGATGAAAGGGCTAAAATGTATTGAGCAAGCAGATATTCTTTTATATGATCGCTTAGTTAATAAGGAACTGTTGAAATATGCAAAACCAGGAGCCGAATTAATTTCATGTGGGAAATTGCCGAACTGTCATACGATGCAGCAAAATACGATTAATCTTGAGTTAGTTAAGTACGCAAAGCAAGGTAAAATTGTTACTCGCTTAAAAGGTGGAGATCCATTTATTTTCGGACGCGGTGGAGAAGAAGCTGCTGCATGCCAGGAGGCCGGAGTTCCTTTTGAATTAGTACCGGGAATCACTTCTGGCATTGCGGCTCCGGCTTATGCAGGAATCCCTATTACCCATCGAGATTATAGTTCATCCTTTGCTATGATTACTGGACATCGCAAGGAAGGGTTAGAGGATAATACGGATTGGGAGTCTTTAGCTAAAGGTATAGATACATTAGTAATCTATATGGGAATAAAAAATTTGAAATATATTACACAACAACTAATCACTTCTGGAAAAAGTAAAAACACACCTGTCGCTCTTATTCATTATGGAACGACAATAAATCAACGTACTATTACTGCTACTTTAGAGACAATTTATGAAGCGGCCGAACATGAACAAGTGAAAAACCCGAGTATAATTATCATCGGAGAGGTAGTTCGTCTAAGGGAACAGTTAAAGTGGTTTGAACAAGACAAAGATTTACTTGCAGCAGGTGGAATGTAATGGAGGCGGTACTTTATATTTGCCATGGCAGCCGCATTAAAAGTGCGGTTTCTCAGGCGATTGAATTTGTTGAAAGTTGTAAAAGTTTAAGAAATGAACCAATTCAGCAATATTGTTTTTTAGAACTATCACAACCAACAATAGCTCAAGCACTTGAGAAATGTGTGGCTCTTGGAGCAACACAAATTCGTGCAATCCCAGTTCTACTATTAACAGCTGCTCATGCAAAGATCGATATTCCGTTAGAGTTAGAAAAAGCAATGCAATACTATTCGCAAGTAAAGTTGCAATTAGGTAAACCAATTGGGGTAAACAATGAATTAACAAATCTTTTATATGAAAGAATTCAGCAAACATATCAACCGATTACTGCAAATTCTAAAATACTGCTGGTAGGGAGAGGTTCTTCTGATTTAGATGTGAAAAGGGATTTATCACTCATTGGAAAGCTATTAGAACAAAAAATAAATCACCCTGTTCATATTTGTTTTTTGACAGGGTGTAAACCTTATTTCAGAGAACTAATCGCGGAACTTAACGATTCAGAAATAGACCGTATATTTATAGTTCCTTATTTTTTATTTACGGGCTTATTAATAAACGGAATAAGAAAAACTGTTAAAGAATACTCACAAAAAAATAATACCAAATATGTTCTTTGCGATTATTTAGGAAATGCATCGGTTGTAGTACATGCACTAAATAATCGAATTAACGAAATTAGTTTTAATAAAGTATTGTCATAGAGCTGGTTTTTGATTTCTATTGTAAGGTTTATATAAATGCGGAGTAGAAGCTAAAATGCTTTTTCTCCGTATTTTTTTGTCAATAACTACTTTGTTTAATTATTGGGGGTCTTAAAATGGAATCAATTAGTTTTTTGAAAAATGTAGAAAAAAATGTAATATTCGAAGAAAAATGAGAAAAAATAGAATTTGTCTATTGTGTGAACTTTTTTCATACTCTATAATAAAGACAAATAGTTCGATTATGGGGAGGGGTTAAGATGTTCAAGTTTTTTACAAACATTTCTATAGTGCTTTGTATTTTAGGTATCATTCTTTTCACTTCAAGCTTTTTTGTAAACGTTTCCATGTGGTATGGAGTTGAAATAATTAAAGCTGCGGGGTGCCTATTCATCTTTGGTCTCTTTATACGCTTAACCGACAAAAATTTAGTGAATTCCAGTAATAATTTAAACAACTTTTAATAAAAAGAAAAAGCTTGAGAGGTTACTCTCAAGCTTTTTTGTTACTACATATCCCAAATCAGTATCAATAATGAACCGAATACAGTTACAACTGCGATAATGACACCGTAAAGGATATTTGTATATATCGCTGTACCTTCTTTTGATTCACCGGCATGCATGAATACAACAAGCTGTAAAAATGCTTGTATAAAAGCGGTAACTAACAAGATTGTCATACCGACTGCGAATGACATATCTGTGTAGTAAACTAACAGGGCAATAACAGTTAGAATTAATGAAAAGACAAAGCCCATCACCTGTTTAGCAGGAAATAATTCTTTCATATTACATCATTCCTTTCAGATAGATGAAGCTAAAGATAAAGATCCAAACTACATCTAAGAAATGCCAGTAAAGAGAGAAGATAAATGCTTTATTCGCTGTTTGTGGCGTTAACCCACGTTTAATTACCTGGATGATAATAAATGTTCCCCAGAATAAACCTAGTGTAACGTGGCCACCGTGTGTTCCTAATGTTGTCATTAGGGCAGCTGTAAAGGCACTTGTTTGATAAGTTGCACCAACATGGTAGTAGTGCATGAATTCAAAAACCTCTACTCCAAGGAAGACTAACCCAAGAAGAAGGGTAATCGCAAAGAAAGAAACCATCGCATTTTTACGACCAAGTCTCATTGCATGAATCCCTAGACCAATTGTAAAACTACTTGTTAAAAGCACGAATGTTTCAATAAGAACAGGCGTGATTTCAAAAATTTCCGCTGGAGTTGGTCCACTACCTGTACGGTGTGATAGCGTGAAATATGCTGTAAAAAGTGTTGCAAACAGCATAATTTCGGCCCCAAGGAAAATCCAAAAACCTAAAATATTTAACTGATTTTGATCAGTACTATACTCGAGTGGTTGTGCGTGGTCGATCTTCACTGTTTAGCACCTCCCCATATTTTGCTTCTGTTTCTTTAATTTCTTTCACATGAATATGGTATCCGTGATCTTGTTCGAACGAACGAAGAGTCATACATACGAAAACGCCGATTAAAGCGATTACTGCTGGAACCCATAACGCAAAGACAAATGAGAATCCTACGATGAAGAAAATAATACCCATTACGAACGGTACTCCGCTCTTATTTGGCATATGGATGTCTTCAATTTCACCTTTAAATAATGCATGACCATTTTTCTTTGAATCCCAGAAAGTTTGGCTTGAGCTAATTTGTGGAACTCTAGCAAAATTGTATTCTGGTACTGGTGTATGAGTAGCCCATTCTAATGAGCGAGCATCCCAAGGGTCACTACCAATATTTCTTGGTGAATTTTTGAAACTATAGTAAATGTTATAGACGATTGTAACAAAACCAATGGCCATTAATGCTGCACCGACAAACGACACCATGTTTAATGGTCCAAATCCAGTTGCTTCAGAATAAGTGTACATACGACGTGCTTGACCGTCTAAACCAGTGATATACATTGGGAAGAAGGCAAGTACAAAACCTACAGTAAGTAACCAGAAAGTTAATTTACCAATTTTTTCATTTAATATAAAACCAAAGAATTTTGGCCAATAATAAGTTAAACCAGCTAGCATCGCAAATACGACACCAGGAATAATTGTGTTGTGGAAGTGAGCTACCAAGAACATTGTATTATGGTATTGGTAGTCAGCTGCTGACATCGCAAGCATTACCCCAGTAACCCCACCAATTGTGAAGAGTGGGATGAAGCCGATTGAGTAAAGCATAGGAACAGTAAAGCGGATTTTCCCTTTCCACATTGTAAATAACCAGTTAAAGATTTTAACCCCTGTTGGAACAGCAATCGCCATTGTTGTAATAGAGAAGATACTGTTTGTAAGGGCACCTTGACCCATTGTAAAGAAGTGGTGTGTCCATACTAAGAATGATAGTAGGGAAATAAGCACCATCGACCAAACCATGGATTTATAACCATAAAGGTTACGGCCTGAGAATGTTGAGATAATTTCACTGTAAAGACCGAATGCAGGCAAGATTAAAATGTATACCTCTGGATGTCCCCAAACCCAGAAGAAGTTTGCCCAAAGCATATCCATACCGCCGTTAGCAGTAGTAAAGAAATTTGCACCAAATAATCTGTCAGCTGTACCCATTAATAGGGCAACAGTTAATACTGGGAACGCAAATACAACAATAATGTTCGCAATGAAAGCTGACCAAGTAAACATTGGCATTTTCATTAATGTCATACCAGGTGCACGCATTTTTAAAATAGTCGTACAGAAGTTAATACCTGTCATTAATGAACCGATACCTGAAATTTGAATAGCTAACATGTAGTAGTTCGTTCCGACTGATGTGCTGAAATCATTCCCTGCAAGTGGGAAATACGATGTCCAACCTGCATCAGGAGAACCACCAATTACGAATGAAATGTTAAATAGCATAGCTCCGGCAAAGAATAGCCAAAAGCTTAGTGCGTTTAGGCGTGGGAATGCTACGTCACGCGCCCCGATTTGTAAAGGAACAATTAAGTTCATGAAAGCAAAGATAAATGGCATTGCCATGAACAGGATCATAACAACCCCGTGTGTTGTAAAGATTTCATTATAGTGTTGTGCATCTAATAATTTAGCTTCCGGCGTAGCAAGCTGTGCACGCATCATAATTGCGTCTGCGCCACCACGGAAAAGCATAAGTAGGGCAGAGATTAAGTACATAATCCCGATTTTTTTATGGTCGACAGTTGTAAACCATTCATGCCATAAATAGCCCCATTTTTTGAAGTATGTTAAGCCAACAACAATTGCGATACTAACTAGCGCAATAGCAACCATTGAGGCATAAATAGCTGGACTTGGATGAGGTATGGCAAATCGTTGAAAGAATTCCATCCTTTTTTCTCCTTTCAAGAGTAAAAGCTAGTTTATTAAACTAGTTTATTTCTTTTAGATTTAATGACTACTGTGGTCAGTATGTTCTGCATGACCTTCATGTTGTGAATGATCATGTGTTTCTGATTCAGAATCTACTTCTGTATCAGATTCTGCATGGTGCTCGTGTTCTGGAGCAGGACTAAATTCTAGATGTGTACCAGTGAATGTCATTTGTCCAAGATGACCTGGTTCTAATAATTTTTCAAATTCGTTTTCTGTAATTGGTTCTGCAGTTTCGTGAACTTCTTCAACCCATTCATCAAAATCAGCTTGTGACATTGCTGTTACATTGAATGTGTTTTCTGCAAAACCTTTACCGCTAAAGTTAGCATTTCGACCCATATATTCACCCGGCTCATCAGCTGCTAAATGTAAAGTAGTTACCATGTCCGCCATAGCGTACTTTTGTCCACCAAGTTGTGGAATCCAGAAACTTGTGATTGGTCCATATGAGTATAGTTTAAATTCAAGTGGACGATCAGTTGGAATATACAAGTAGTTCACTGTTTCGATACCTTCTTCAGGATAGCTAAAATGCCACTTCCAATCTGATGAAGAAGCGTATACTACTAACGGTTCTTGATCTTCATACCCTACTGGGGCAGATTCAACAATATAGTTACTTTTTACAGATACAAATGATAGGTAAGCAACAATTAATACAGGAACACCTACACAAATTGCTTCTACAATATGATTTCCCTCAATATGAGGTGGTTCGTAGTCATCACTTTGATTTGAAGCTCGATACTTAATTAATACATAGGCTAAAATTGCCATGACTACGACTACAATAACTGCCATAATGCCAATGGATAACATAATGTCACTTGCTTGTCTTTCAGCTTGTGGTCCTTTTGGGTCTAATACTAATAGAGGCTCACAGCCAGAAAGTAAAAGAACAAGTGCCATCATGGACGTTAAAAATGCCCATTTTTTTTTCATCTAGATTTTCACCTTCCCTTATTTGTTGAAAGAACATTACTTGTTTTTCGTCCGTTCAACAATATAACTCTATTTTAATCATTAGTATAGTAAAAACATTATTTGTGAATTAGATTTCACAAAAGGTTTATAAGTTATTCAAAAGTTATTCACGAAAGGTTCACGAAATAGCAATAATTAGTAAGTTGAGGGGATATGTGGATTAAAATTTTCTGCTTAAATAAAAGGGGTGAACGATTAAATACTATTTAGTCAAAATGAATTTATTATATTAGTAAAAAATATTTGTGGTTAGAAATATTTGTTATAAACGATGGAAAGTTGAGTTTGTTCGAGAAGTAACATTGGAGGATAAATTTTTTTTCGAGCATATTTTTCTAGGAAGTATGGAGAGTATCAATACTCTTTATCATAACAACTATATAATGAAAACACTTTATTTTCTTTCATCCATCAGTTTATAACTTCATAAAGGTGTGTAACTGAAAATTCACAATTAAAATGAATGTTAGTTGTTGACAACATTGAATATGTAAAAAACATAAAGAAAAGGAGATAGGAATGACAAATAGTTTCAGCCTAATCAATTAAAAAATCGGCAATTTGTTAACCTTAATCTGGCTCGACCTTAAAAATAACTTCATCTAAATATGCTTTTCCCTCTTCAAACTCATAATCGAATATTTAGTTCGGTGGTTGAATACAATAAATAGTCTTGAAAATAATAACTTTTGCTGCATTTTATAATAGAGATAGAAAATTTAATTTACATGCAGAAGGCAGGGTCATTTCAACAGTTGTCCTTTCAATTAATTTACAAGAATTATTAGTTGATTTTTTTCTCATTTCTCCGGCAAGCTTGACAACTCTATTCTTCCCATCATTAAAATTGGTCACTGGATTCAAGAAATGTTCGAGAAATTAAAATCAACATAGCGTATTAAGTGATTGGAGTGGAATATTATGGTGGTAAAAGCTAGTTTTCTCATCATAATAATGTTGTCATTGTTATTAAGTTCTGTTTTTCGAAAACAATTTAAAGAAAGTCATATTTTAAATTGTTTAGCCATGTTAGTGGCCATGACAAAAAGTACGCTCATTGGGTTAATTGTAGCCATTTGGATTCCAGATATCGTTTTTTCAACGATTATTGCAATGTTATTGAGTATCATTTTTGTCAGTTTAGTAACCTATCAACTATCAATAAAGGTTTTTGTAGAAAGCTTAAGTGCTTTATTTATGGGTTCCATGATGGGAACAATGCTTAGTCTAATGACAACTAAATATGAACTTGTCTGTATTTTATTTTTCACATTATTATATATCATCAGTACAATTACAGCAGCCGCATTATTGAATAAAGAAAAATATCAAAAACTCCTTAAAGCAATTCCTATTAAAGTTGTGATTATCTCTATTTTTGCTGTCCTGTTGCTTGTTATATCTACGTTTTTAGATACTGTTTTATTTAATGAGATCGAATCAGAAAGTGATATAAACCATGATCACCATAACCATGAATAGAGAATTGATTAATGCATGGGGCAAACGCTTTATGCATTTTTATTTTTTAATCAATTTTTCGATTGCAAGCATAATAGAACGTTAAATCGTCCACATTAGAATTGACGGAGGTGAAATGTTTTGAACAATAAAAAGAAAAATAATGTTGATCGTGAAGAATACGGGCATGGGTTTGATTTAAACCCGGATGACTTCGACGTAATCGGACAAAATGATCAAGCAAAAAAACAAAACCAAAATGAAAATAAAGACAAGCCTGATAATAAACATAATCCTTCAAGATTAAACGAATAAATGATGCAAAGTATTTAGTATAGAAACTTTTGTTTTTATACTGAATACTTTTTTTATTTTCCTCGACAAAAAGTTCTAAATTCCTTTTGTTTTTCTTAAAGTATAATGAGACAAACTTGAGGGAGAGGGTACATGCTTATTGATGGTGTGTTTTCCGGCGGCGGAATAAAAGGCTTTGCTTATGTAGGAGCACTTCAAGTGTTTGAAGAAAAGGGCTACCGTTTCAAACGAGTAGCAGGAACAAGTGCAGGTGCAATTCTAGCTTGTTTTATAGCTGCAGGTCATAGTGCCAAGGAAATAGAAGACATACTTGATGAACTTGATTTAAAATCATTGCTTGATCCTCCAAATTTGGCACGTACTCTTCCATTTTTAAAATGGGTAAATTTATATTTTCGACTTGGTTTATATAAGGGGAAAGTGTTAGAAAAGTGGTTTTATAAAAAATTAGCTGTCAAAGGCATATACACGTTTAATGATTTACCTAAAGGATCATTAAAACTTGTTGCATCGGATTTAACGAATGGTCGAATGATTGTTATTCCTGATGATTTAGCATCATACGGCATTAATTGGAGAACATTTTCCGTTGCCAAAGCATTGCGTATGAGCTGTGGAATTCCATTTTTCTTTGAACCTATAAAATTAAAGGGAAGAGATGGTGAAAATATTATCGTCGATGGTGGAGTCCTAAGTAATTTTCCGTTATGGATTTTTGAAAATGGTCATAAAGAAAGACCTTTAATTGGATTAAGTCTAAATAATCCACGAGAAGATATGGAGCCGCAAAAAATTTATAATGGACTTAACTTATTTGAGGCTCTTTTTATTACGATGAAAAATGCTCATGATAAGCGTTATATTTCTCGAAAACATGAAAAGAATATCGTTTTCATTCCCGTCGAGGATTATAGTGCGACACAATTTGGTATAGATGAAGAAACTAAGAAAAAATTAATGCAAATTGGTAGAGAACGTACAGTTAAATTTTTAGAAACATGGAATCCACCTTAAAAAAGAATGGATAGAAAAACAGAGCTGTTTAGAGTAGTAAATCTAAGCAGCTTTATTATTTTTATATACTTCACTCCAGACCATTAGAGTTATTAAGGAAATAAACAAAATCCACCGAAAAATAATAATTCGTAATTAATGGCTGTTAAATATATGGAAATATTTGTTATGATATTTTTATAGTTAGAAATAGGTAAAGGGAATAAAGAATATTGAAGGAGGATAATTGGGTGATGAATCGTTTTTTTATCTATGTAAATCTTACAGAGACAAATGTTGACTTTCATAATTATAAATATTGGTTCTTTTTGATTGACTACTTCATTAAATTTGCAGATTTTATAGAATTTCACATATGGAATGAAGAAGTTGAAATTATTGAAGAATTAAGTTTAAAAACTGATCTTGAAAAGGGTAGTTTACATCCTATAGAAATGGTCTGTTTTCAAGGAGAAGTAAATCAACAATTAATGAACTTCATATTAAATGAAAGTTTAAATGAACTAGGAGAAATTAAATGGTTTTCAATCTTTCTGAAAAAGAAGGATTATACCTTCTTTGAATCGTCTCATTGGGGTTCAGAAATATATATTGAAGATCTTAATGAACAGGAAATTACATTGATTAAAAGTAAGATGCCGGCAAATGCGAGTTTTCATCATTTTAATGAAAAACAGAGTGAATAAAAATCACTCTGTTTTTTTATGAATAATTATATTATGTTATTGTACTAGCATTTGCTTAATAAGCTGACGATTTTTTTCTTGGAATTTCTCGTTGTGGGAGGATACCATACCAATTTTGTCAGCAGTAGGCTCAATATAAGTTTTAGCACTGTTTACGGCGTTTACCGCATCTTGAAAAGCACCTACTAATAAATTAACTTTACCCTCATAAGAAAGGATGTCTCCTGCAGCAAAAATTCCTTCTTGTGATGTTTTTCCTGTTGCAGTGCCTTCATAATAATAATTGTCTTTTAATTTTAAAGCAGAATTATTTGCAAATTCTAATGAAGCATCGCGATTATATCCATGACTTACAATGATATGGTCTATCCCATGAAGCAATGTTTGGTCTGTATCATGTTTTTTTAGTACGACTTGCTTTACTTTTGTTTTTTCTTTATTTGCAATAAGTCTTTCAATTGTTGTGTTTAACAAGAACGTAACTTTTTTGCTTTCTTGTAGGCGTACAACCTGTGCTTCATGTGCAGATAATTGATCTTTGCGGTAGGCTACGATGATTTCTTCCGCAATATCTAATAATTCAACAGCCCAATCAATTGCACCATTACCGCCGCCGGAAACTAATACACGTTTGTTATGGAATTGTTTAAGGGATTGTACTGTGTAATGTAAATTGGCCATTTCATATTTTTCAGCGCCCTCGATTTCTAATTTTTGAGGATTAATAATTCCGCCGCCGTTTGCCATAATAATTGATTTTGAGTAGTGTTTTGATCCATCGTTTGTCGTAATGACAAACACATTGTTCGAATCTTTTTCAATAAAGTCAACTTTTGTGTTAGTTAATATTGTCGGGTGGAATGTTTTTGCCTGGTTAATTAACTGTTCAGCAAACTTATGTGCCAAAATAGGTGGTTGGCCGCCAGCATCCCAAATCATTTTTTCCGGATATAGTAAAACCTTTCCACCTAATTGGGCTTGGGATTCAATTAATTTTGTTTTCATATTTCGTAAACCACTATAAAAAGTAGAGTATAATCCCGCAGGTCCTCCACCGATAATCGTAACATCAAATAATTCTGACATCCTATTCTCTCCATTCAAAGGATTCGTTTTATTAAAATATATATAAATTTAAATTAAACTTTTCTGTTAATAATTATAACTTAATTGAAAATGATTATCAATATTGAATGGACATTAAACAGAAAAACTTGGACTTAATTACTTATGGTGTTTTTCATTTAAAAAGTTTTCTAAAATCTATACTTAAGTTATTCGCTTAGCCTTTCATGGCACAAAAGGGGCCAACTAAAACCATAATCCTTATAAAAAGTAGAAAAAATGAGTTCTATCTTGTCCATTTTTTCTTACACTAGAATATAGAAAAGATTTGAGGTGGAAGCTTTGACAAGAAAATTAGGATTCATATCCATATTATTATTTATCATTTATGCTGTTGGAATGTACTATTACATATTTCATGGGAATTCAGGCGGGATACCTGATGTATTGAAAGGAACAGTGGCAGATCCAGAGACATTTATGACTGAGAGGGAATTGTTGCTAAGTGAAGAATATTCCAAAATAAAGAACTTTATATTCTTTGTTGCAACACCTTTAGAATGGGTTTTGTATATTTTTATTTTACTTACAGGTCTTTCTCGCATATTTGAAAAATGGGCTGATTTTGGAGTGAAATGGAAAGTTTTTAAAAACGGTGCTTATGTATTCTTATTATATTTATTTACAGCCTTAGCTTTTTACCCATTGGACTTTTACCGATACTATTTAAGTAAAAATTATGGAATTAATACGCAAAATTTTTCATCTTGGATGAGGGATTATGTAATTGATTTTTGGATTAATTTTGGTACAACCTTAATTATTGTCATCGTTCTTTATTGGCTAATTCAAAAAAGTGTGAAAAGATGGTGGATTTATGCATGGCTTTTGACCATTCCATTCGCTATTTTTATGATGTATATTCAACCTATTGTAATAGATCCGCTTTATAATGATTTTTATCCTTTAAAAGATAAAGAACTTGAGGAAAAAATAATATCTTTAGCAGAACGGGCAAATATACCTTCTGATCATGTGTTTGAGGTCAATATGGCAGAGAAAACAAACGCATTAAATGCCTATGTAACGGGAATAGGAGAAAATTCAAGAATTGTTTTATGGGATACAACATTAAATAGTTTAACAGATGAAGAGATATTATTCATAATGGCACATGAAATGGGGCATTATGTCGAGAAGCATATTTATATTGGTATAGCCTTATATATTGTTTCCATGCTGGTTGGTCTATGGTTAATAGCAAAGTTGATGCCTTGGCTGATATCTAGATTTGGAACAGTATTGAAGATTAATAAAATGAAGGATATTCATTCGTTGCCTTTACTATTGTTAATAGTATCCTTTCTTTTATTCTTTTCAAATCCGATTTCAAATTATATATCAAGATATCAAGAAACAAGAGCCGACCATTATGCAATGCAATTAATGAATAATCCGGAAGCAGCAGTTAGTACATTTCAAAATCTTTCAAAGTCAGGATTGAGCGAAGTAAATCCACCGCTTCTAGTAAAACTGTTCCGTTTTTCTCATCCACCTATGCTGGAGCGGATAAATAAGGTAGCGGAATTTTTAGAGGAAGAACAATAAAGAGAAGTGTCATGCTAGTGATGATTTGATCATTGCTAGCTTTTTTCGTGAATTTCGTTGTCAAAATAAAATAATCTAACCTTTTATAAAAACTAAACTTTAAAACGAGTAAAAATTATATGACAAAACTAAAGATGAGGAATAGGAGATATTTGTTTATTGAATTAAGAAAAAAAGGAAATATACAAAAATAAATATTTATCTGCATGGAAATAAGAGATTTTTGTAAAAATTCATTAATATTATTTTCCGAATACTTCGTTTTCTCAAACGATTTTATGTTATATTATTATTTAAAAAAATAAAAAGATATAGGTAAACTTATATTTATCAATCAGTAAAAGGTACGGATTTAAAATTCCTATAACTTTGACTGCTTTTTATGAAGAAGGAGTAATAAGCATGACAAAACAATTAACAGCGCCATTTCGCTATGACCATGTAGGTAGTTTCTTAAGACCAAAAGCTTTAAAAGAAGCTCGTACAAAATTTCAAAATAATGAAATTACATATGATGAGTTAAAAAAAGTTGAGGATGAAGAGATTATTCGTCTTATCGCCAAAGAAAAAGAAGCGGGTGTTTTAGCTATTACAGATGGAGAATTTCGCCGTAGCTGGTGGCACTTTGACTTCTTAGGCGGTTTAGAGGGAATGGAGTATTATGAAAAAGAGCGTGGTTTGGATTTTCATAACCTTGAAACTCGCAAGGAAGGGGTTCGTGTTGTAGGGAAAATTGATTTTGGCAGCCATCCTTTTTTAGATCATTTTAAATTTATTCGTGAGCATGCTGGAGATTCAACGGTGAAATTTACAATTCCAAGTCCCAATATGCTTCATGCACGAGCGGATAAAAATCCAGAAATATATCCAGATGAAAAAGAATTAGTGGAAGATACAATTAAAGCTTACCAAAAAGCAATCCAAGCATTTTATGATGCAGGATGCCGCTATTTGCAGCTAGATGATACTTCATGGGCAAGCTTATTCTCTGAAGAATCACGTGCAAAATTAGTTGCTGAAGGGAAAGACCCGCAACAATTTTTAAATACATTACAATATGTAATTAATGAAACAACTAAAAATAAACCAGCAGATATGACAATTACAATGCATATTTGCCGCGGTAACTATAAGTCAACATTCTTCTCAAGCGGCGGCTATAATTATGCTGCTGAAGTTATTTTCGGTGGCTTAAATGTTGACGGTCTATTTTTAGAATTTGATGATGAACGCTCAGGCAGCTTTGAAGTTTTAAAACACGTTAATCGTCCGGATTTAAAAATCGTGTTAGGGTTAATTACATCTAAATTTGGCGAGCTTGAAAATAAAGAGGCTATCAAAGCTCGTATCCAAGAAGCCGCAAAATATGTATCTTTAAATCAGCTTTGTCTAAGTCCACAATGTGGGTTCTCTTCTACTGAAGATGGCAACATCTTAGAAGAAGAAAATCAATGGCAAAAACTTGCCCTTGTTAAAGAAATTGCTGAGGAAATTTGGGGATAATCGACTTAAACAAATGAGAAAGGGGCGTCCAGAAGTTTCTGGATAGCCCCTTATTTCAGTTTATCCTTAAAAGATTTCTGCCACAGTACTTTGTAAACTTCGATTTACCTGTTAAAATCTCATTAATTTAAATAAACTAATATCCAGCTCACTTTTACCATTCAATACTAATTGCGATAGTATTTCTCCAATAACACTCCCAAATTTAAATCCATGTCCTGAAAAACCGGCTGCAATATAGATATTGTCATGGAAAGGGTGGGAATCGATAATAAAATCTTCATCTGGTGTTTTTGAATAAAAACATGTTTTTCCATATTTTAGAGTGCCAACCTGATGCATAATCTTTTCATTAAATTGTACAAGTTCAGTTGCATCAGCTTCGTCAAATTCTCTAATAACATCATCTGGCGACACTTCATCTCCAGTATCATGGCGTCCTACCTTAAAGCCAGCACCATCAATACTAGGAAAACCGTAATATGAACTGTTTTCATCCTCATATGTAAATGCTGGAAAATGGCTTCCATAAACTGCTTCATCAGCATTAAACCAGGCGAAAGTTTTACGCAATGGTGTAATTGGCAATGTCAAATCAACTGATTTTAAAATGTCATTTACTCTAGCACCTGCAGAAATAATAATCGAATCAGCTATAAAAACTTCTTCCTCAGTATGTACAGATACTTTTTCACCAGGGACAATTTTGACAACTCTAGTATTTGTTTTTAAAGTTGCACCTTCACTTAATGCAGCTGTTTTATAGGCATCAATACAAGCCTCTACCCTCAACACCCCTGCAGAAGGTTCAAAACAACCAATAAATCCTTCAGGTAACGTAATACCAGGCCATTTTTTATTCACTTCTTGTGCACTATAAACATCTACCGAAAGATTAAAGTCTTTTGCACTTTCAATGACATTCTGTATAAACGAAAGATCTTGTGAGCCAATATTTAAAACGCCGGTTTTTAAAAATAATTGTTTTCCACTTATCTTCTCTAATTCTTGCCATAAATCTAAAGCTCTTAATGCCAATGGGACATACGCTTTTCCTTCGCCATATGCAAAACGGATAATACGTGTTTCCCCATGATGACTTCCTTGATCGTGAGGGGGATTAAATGCATCCAGTAGGAGCACGTTTTTTCCCTGTTTGGCTAAGAAATATCCCGCAGCCATCCCCATTGTACCAGCACCGATAATAATTGTGTCGTAGTGCATCAGCAACACCTCCCAATAATTTCTGATTATACCACCTTTTAAGTATAGAAGATGACAGCTTCATAATAAAAATAAGTTTTTCCAATTTTTGAAACGTAAAGGCTTTCGAGTCCGTCTAAGGTGTAGATAAAAAATAAGGGGTGCATTTATGTGTTTGTAACTGATTTGTTGTCACAGGCTGACAATGCTTCAGATCTATTTGAAGAACTTATTGAAACACATGCTGAATCACTAATTCAAGTTGCCTACTCATATGTGAAAAATAAGCAAATGGCTGAGGACATCGTGCAAGATGTTTTTATTAAGGCTTTTGAGAAAAAAGAGCAATTTCGAGGGGATTCATCATATAAAACATATTTATATAAAATGACGATTAATCGAAGTTATGATTACTTACGAAGCTGGTCATATCGAAATCATTTATTTACGAATAAGTTTGCTAGTATTTTAGGTTTTCAAAAATCAATTGATGATTTCGTCGTTTTAGAAGATGAGAAAGCAGTAATAGGAAATGCAGTTTTATCATTAACTCCTAAATATCGAGAAGTTATTATTTTGTATTACTTTAAAGATTTAAAAATAGATGAGGTCGCAATAATTTTAGATTGTTCTGTAAATACGGTGAAAACTAGACTTAGTCGGGCAAGGACGATGTTGAAAAAAAGTTTGGGAGGAATTCTTGATGAATAAAGAAAAAGTAAAAGAAAGCCTTCAATATATCTTTAAAGAAAATAGTGTTGTAGATAGTAGTACAAAATCAAGAATTCTCTCTAAAATGATCACTTCGTCAAAGAAGAAAAGAATAGTTTTTATGCCAATCGCTGTAATGATTTGTTTATTGTTAGGCACTGCTGTTTGGAGTGCAACTATGTTTTCAAATAATAATACACAAAATGCAGTTACGACCGAGGTTCAACAAGAAAATAATGAAAATCAATTGCAGGAAAACATTAATGAAACTAATAAAATTGCAGAGCTTGAATTTGAAATTAGCAGATTTGAGGAAGAAAGAGAGTATTATCATAGTGTAATCGGTCGGATGATGTCGAAATTAAATAATGAAGAAATGCTTGAATTGGCAAAAAGTCATTTTTCTTATGATATAAAAGTAAATCAACAACAACTTCCGAACAACGGCCGAATAGAGGTCGATCCCGGAGAGGTAGATGTTCTCTTAACATTTAGTATGTCACCGCATTATAATGTTTTATCTGAAGAATGGTATGAAAAAGGTATGATTAGTGGAGATTATTTTAGTCATATTACTCATGTAACGCCAAATAATTGGGAAGAAATTTATGCTGATGGCAGTAATGTAACAGCGAGAGGTTACAAATTTAAAAATCTAAAAAGTGGTTCAATCATTATAATGTCAATCTCCGAAGAATTGAAAGAAAGATTATCTCTTGATACAACTAATATTGAAATTGTCGTTAAATAATTGGAGTAGCGAGGACTTTTTATCAAGTCCTCCTTATAAATGAAATATTTTTTATAGAAAGGAACCATTTTCAAAATTTACCGTTACAAATCAAGAAGTTGTACTTGTTTCACTTTTTTATCAATCGAGCAAATGATATACTAGAATGTATGTATTTAATGTATGTATTTAATCAATGACAAGCAAACTATAGGAAAGGGGAAATCGAATGCGAAAAAAAGTAAAAACTCAACGTGCGTCTAGTGTAAAGGCAAAATATCGCGCTAGTTTATCGTTTCGTATGAACGTCCTTTTCTTTTCTATCTTTATCTTATTTTCAATGTTAATTTTTCGACTTGGATATTTGCAAATTGTTAAAGGCGAAGAGTATGTTAAAGAATTAGAGAGAAAGGAAGAGGTTGCGGTCAATACAAGTGTGCCACGTGGCCGCATTTATGATCGCTATGGCAGAATTTTAGTTGATAACGAGCCTGAAAATGCTATTACATATACAAAAATGCAAACAACGACTACTCAAGAGATGCTTGAGATTGCAGAACAGCTCGCGATGTTGATTGAACAGCCAACAGATCGTGTTACTTTTCGTGATAAACAGGATTTCTGGATTTTAAAAAATAAAGATGCTGCTTATGCAAAAGTTACAAAAGAAGAAGAGGATGCTTTACGAGCAAATGAGGAGTTAGAAGATAGTGAAATTCAAGCTGAGATTGATCGTCTTGTACGTGAACGAATTACAGAAGATGAATTAAATCAATTAACTGAATTTGATTTAGAGGTATTAGCGATTTATCGTGAAATGGCCTCCGGTTACAATTTATCCCCACAAATTATAAAAAGTGAAAATGTAACAGATGCTGAATTCGCACGAGTATCAGAAAGACTTTCTGATTTGCCAGGCGTTAATACAACAACAGACTGGAAGCGTGTAAAATTATCGTCGGTTTCTATTTTAGGAAGAACGACTGTGCCTAGTAAAGGAATTCCAAAGTCAAAACTAGACTATTATTTAGCTAGAGACTACTCACGTAATGACCGGGTAGGAGAAAGTTACTTTGAAGCCCAATATGAGGAATTATTGCAAGGTCAAAAATCGGTAGTTAAAAATATAACAAATAAACGAGGAGAAGTTGTAGATACAATTACAACATATGAAGGAGAACCTGGCAGTGATTTAGTTACTACACTTGATATTGAGCTTCAAGCAGAAGCTGAAAGAGTTGTTGAAGAGAAATTACTGGAACTAAAATCAAAGAGTCATTCCAAACTCCTTGACCGCGCATTCTTCGTGATGATGAATCCGAATACGGGAGAAATCCTTTCAATTGTTGGGAAAAAAATAGAGAAAGACAGTGAAACAGGTAAAAACTATGTTGTTGATTATTCCTATGGAACATTTACAACAGCTTATGAGGTAGGTTCAACGGTAAAAGCAGCTACATTATTAATGGCCTACTCAGAAGGAGTTATTAAACCAGGTACTCATCTAGTTGACCAACCAATTAAACTTGCTGGTACAGAACCAAAAAGCTCGATTTTCAACCGTAACGGAAGCATTCCTATGGATGATATAAAAGCGTTAGAGCGTTCATCCAACTCCTATATGTTCCAAATAGCAATGATGATTGCTGGGACGAGATATAGCTACAATATGGGGTTAAGAATTCAGCCAGATACATTGCAAACAATGAGAAATGGCTATGCTCAATTTGGTTTAGGAGTAAATACCGGAATAGATTTGCCAAATGAATTCGCGGGCTTCCAAGGTGAATTGGACAACAACGGTAAAATTTTAAACTTTGCTATTGGACAGTTTGATACGTATACACCAATGCAAATGGCACAATATATTTCTACAGTTGCAAATGGAGGATATCGTATTCAACCTCGCTTACTTAAAGAAATTCGTGAGCCTTCTGCAGATGGAGAAACGTTGGGACCATTAGTTGAAGAAGTAACACCAAAAATTTTAAATCGTATTTCAAATACTGAAGATGAAATTAATCACGTTAAAAAAGGGCTTCGTCAAGTATATGTTGGTTCTCAAGGGTCTGCTCGTGCCCAATTTGCTAATACACCATACACAGCAGCGGGGAAAACCGGTACAGCAGAGGTTGTTTATTATGGACCGCTTCGTGAAGAATTTGGTACAAATACGATTAACATTGCCCACGTAGGGTTCGCACCTTATGATAATCCTGAGGTAGCATATGCAGTATTAATTCCTTGGGCAACAACAAATTTCGATAGTCATTTAGGAGAAGCGAACGAAATAGCAAGAGAAATGTTAGATTATTATTTCGAATTGAAAGAAAAATATTCGAAAAATGGTCTATCAGCTAGTGCTGTTAAACAAGAAATTTTGCCTCCAACAACAGATGAGAAAATAGATGAAGATACTGTTGAAGAAAAGGTTACAGAATAAATAATGAACATACAGAGTGCAGGACAAAGTCTCAATTGACTTTGCCTGCACGCTTTTTATTTATAAATATTTAGGGCTCTATAATATTTGTTGGGAAATTTCATAAATAAAAAAGCACGTAATCACCGATTTCTATATACTTGAATTGTCGAGAAACAAGCAATGAAAGGTGATACGTGCAAATGAATTTTAACATGAATATTCCAGGATTAAAAGGTGTAACTGTTCATAAGGTGGAGGAGATGGGGGAACGTATTGTTCTACACGTTTCCATACCAAAAAAAGAACATCAATGTCCAGCATGCAAGAATATAACATCAAAAGTCCATGATTATCGAATTCAAAAAATTAATCATTTAAAATGGTTTGAACGATTAACCGTCCTTTTTTATAAACGTCGTCGTTATGTATGCCAATGTGGGAAACGTTTTTCAGAAAAATCCCCTTTCGTGGATAAATATCAACGTTTCTCGAAAGAATGGAATCAAGTTGTACGAATCCGTTCAATAAAGGCAAAAACATTTAAAGAAGCAGCTGAAGTACTTGGTAATCAAGCAAGTTGAAATTTTAAATAGTTTAAGTTTTGGATATTCAAATGGTTTTTTAGAAGGAATTAATAATAAATCAAAAGTTTTGAAGCGCAATGCTTATGGTTTTAGAAGCTATGAACACTTTAAAGCGAAAATTTTATTAAATAATTTATCTAAGAAAATTGGGATTCATTTAGGATAATCGGGGTGCCGTGTAATATCACTTCACCCCAACATTTGACATAGAACCATATTTAGTAGCACCAGTCAAATTATTTTAAAATGCTTATCAGAAAGTAAACTCTGTTTCGAAAACGAAAGGCTAAGCATCTGGTATGGTCAATTTGACAGAAAATACCGATCGAGCTAAGTTAAGAATAAAATTGTCATCTAAAGGAGTTACTAGGTTGGCATGTACTTTTGGAGGGCAAGTAGATGCCATGGGTACAAAGTAGTGTGAAGAACTTTGTAAATATGTGATGAATTTTGAGGAGTTTGTTTAGAAAATAGATTTTCTGAACAACTTCTCTATTTTCTTTTTAATATATTCTTAAAACTATAACTCCTGCAGTAATTAAATTTTGAAGTTCAAATTATTCTTGTCACAAAAGAGTTGTTCAAAGTTTAAGGGGACGATCTAATTCTATACAATCTATAATTCTCATCCATTTACAATAGAAAACAACTATTTACAATCTCTTTACAATTCGTTTATATGACGTCAACAAACTACTATTATAGTTTTACATGTAAGACAAACTTACTATGAAAGTGATGGAGGAAATAAGAGATGAAAAAGTGGAAGTACTTAACTATGACAGCGGCTCTAGGCTCAGCTTTACTATTAGGAGCTTGTGGTTCAGAAACAGAGACAGAGACAGAACAAGGCACAACAACTGGCAGCGAAGCAAATGAGCCAGCAGATACTGGCGAAGCACAATTAACTGGTTCCGTTTCAGGTGATGGTTCATCAACTGTAGCACCTATCACAGAAGCTCTTGTTGAGGAATACGGAGCTGTTCAATCAGGAGTACAAGTATCAGTTGGTGTATCAGGTACAGGCGGTGGTTTCGAGAAATTCATCGCTGGAGAAACTGACTTCTCAAATGCTTCACGTCCAATTAAAGAAGAAGAAAAAGCTAAATTAGAAGAAGCTGGAATTGATTATACAGAATTTCAAGTTGCATTCGACGGTTTAACAGTAGTTGTTAACCCAGAAAATGACTGGGCTACTGAATTAACAGTAGATCAATTAAAACAAATTTGGATTGAAGATGGCAGCACTAAAAAATGGTCTGATATCGACCCATCTTGGCCAGATGAAGAAATCGTATTCTACTCACCAGGTACTGACTCAGGTACTTACGATTACTTCGATGAAGTTATTTTAGAAGGCGAAGCATTAGTTAAATCTGCAACATTATCAGAAGATGACAATGTGTTAGTTCAAGGTGTTGCTGCTGATAAAAATGCTATTGGTTTCTTCGGTTATGCATACTACTTAGAAAACCAAGATAAATTAACTGCTGTATCAGTAGACGGTGTTGCCCCAACTAACGAAACTATTGAGTCTGGAGAGTATACTCCACTTTCTCGCCCATTATTCGTATATGCAAAAAATAGTGCGTTAAAAGAAAATGAAGCATTCTATGATTTCATGAAATACACATTAGAAAACGCAGGTGCAATGGCTGAAGCTGTTGGTTATGTAAAATTACCAGATGAAAAGTATCAAGAAGGTTTAACAACTTTAGAAGGATTAAAATAATTCATTACATCAAGTAGTTACATCAAGTAAATATATGTGTGGGGCCCATACCTCATAAAATTGGTGGGTGCTTCACACATTTTCTAAAATGTCTAGACTAAAGCGCTCGTCCCCTCGAGGTTGTTTCGGGATATCCATAGTGTGTCAATGTCAACTGTACACATTAAGATTCACCGAAAAACAAGGATGTGCTAATGCGGTATTGCCACAGGGAGTGGTACTATTGCCGTTCAGCGCTTAACGGGGCTAACCTAGCACTTTAGTCTTTTCTCACGTATATTGAAGGGAGTTTGTATTATGGCTTCTCATGGTTTAGAGAAGGGTCAATCAGTACAACAATTGATTGCACAATCTCGCAATAAAAAAGGAAAAAAAATTATAGAAAAATCTATGCCGATATTGTTAATTATTACTGCTTTAATTTCAGTTTTCACAACAATTGGCATTGTTTTCACGCTAATTTTTGAAACGTTTGAATTTTTTCAGAGGGTATCAATTACCGATTACATTTTCGGAACCGAATGGATGCCTTTCTCAGGTAATGAACCAACATATGGTATTTTACCTTTAGTACTAGGTACATTAAAAGTTTCGGTAATCGCAGCACTTGTTGCAGTACCATTAGGGATTGCTGCGGCAATTTACTTAAGTGAATATGCATCAGATAAAGCACGTCGTATCATTAAACCAATATTGGAAGTTTTAGCAGGTGTGCCAACAATCGTTTATGGATTTTTCGCTTTAACTTTCATTACACCAATATTACAACAATTGATACCGTCGCTGAAAATATTCAATGCACTGAGCCCAGGGATTGTAGTTGGTATTATGATTTTACCAATGGTTGCATCTTTATCAGAAGATGCGATGAGTTCAGTTCCGAATTCAATTCGTGAAGGGGCGTTAGCTTTAGGTGCGACAAAATTAGAAGTATCTTTAAAAGTCGTGTTGCCTGCAGCTTTATCAGGGATTATTTCTTCTGTTGTTTTAGCAGTTTCACGTGCAATTGGTGAAACAATGATTGTATCCCTAGCTGGAGGAGCTACACCAAGATTTGACTTTAATGTAACTGATTCGATTCAAACGATGACTGCATATATCGTTCAAGTATCATCAGGAGACGCAGGTTACGGTACAACAATTTATTATTCTATTTATGCAGTAGGTTTTACATTATTTATTTTCACATTATTAATGAATCTATTAGCACAATACATTTCGAAGCGCTTCAGGGAGGAGTATTAAGATGAAATATATAAATAATACTGTAGTAATGAAGCGTATGAAGACAAGATTAAATCTAAATAAAATCTGGAAAATGATTTTCTTATTTGCAACATCATTGGCATTGCTTGCTTTAGTACTGTTATTAATTCGTATCATTTCACAAGGTACTGGCTATTTAAACTGGGACTTCTTAAATAATTTTGGTTCCCGTTTCCCTGAAAAAGCAGGAATAAAAGCTGCATTAGTTGGTTCGTTCTATCTAATGCTTGTTATCGCTCCGGTATCCATGTTTATTGGTGTTGGAACTGCGATTTATTTAGAAGAATATGCAAAGAAAAATAAAATTACAGATTTTATTCAAATGAATATTTCGAATTTAGCAGGTGTACCATCGATAGTTTTTGGATTACTAGGGTTAACGATTTTCGTTCGTATGTTTGCACTAGGAAAAAGTATTTTAGCTGCTGGCTTTACGATGAGCTTATTAATTTTGCCAGTTATTATTGTTGCTGCTCAAGAAGCTATTCGTGCAGTCCCAAAAGAGCAAAGAGAAGCTTCTTATGGTATGGGTGCTACAAAATGGCAAACTATCACAAGAGTTGTATTACCGTCTGCAATACCAGGGATTTTAACAGGAAGTATTTTGGCTCTATCCCGTGCAGTAGGTGAAACAGCACCACTCGTTGTATTAGGTATTCCAGTAATATTACAATTCTTGCCTGATGGTTTGTTAAGTCAATTTACAACACTGCCATTGCAAATTTTTGATTGGGCGAAACGACCACAAGAAGAATTTCAGTATGTTGCAGCTGCAGGTATTATTGTACTGATGATTTTCCTTGTGATTATGAACTCTATTGCGATAACTATTCGCAATAAATTCCAAAAACGATATTAAGGGTGTGTAAAACGTGGTAGATCTAAAGACTAAAAATGAAAATGAAAAATTAATTATAAAATCTCCTTCACAAGTTGATCGTGAGGCTTCACCTTCAATAGAAAAAAGCACTGTATTCGAAACGAAAAATTTCGATCTATGGTATGGAGACCATCATGCATTAAAAGATATTAATTTAAGTATTAAAGAAAATGAGGTTTCTGCTATTATCGGACCTTCTGGATGTGGTAAATCTACTTACATTAAAGCATTAAATCGTATGGTAGAGCTTGTACCTTCTGCAAGAACAACAGGTGAAATTATTTATCGTGGACGCAATATTTTTGATGCATCATATGAGGTTGAAGAATTGCGTACACGTGTTGGGATGGTGTTCCAAAAACCAAATCCATTCCCAAAATCAATTTACGATAATATTGCATACGGTCCGAGAATTCATGGGATTAAAAATAAAAAAATCCTTGATGAGATTGTAGAAAAATCGTTACGTGGAGCAGCAATTTGGGATGAGGTAAAAGACCGTTTAAACCAAAATGCATACGGTTTATCTGGTGGTCAACAACAACGTATCTGTATAGCACGCTGTCTTGCAATCGAACCTGATGTTATTTTAATGGATGAACCAACATCTGCTCTAGATCCAATTTCTACTTTAAAAGTGGAAGAACTTGTTCAAGAGTTAAAAGATAATTATTCAATTGTAATTGTTACACATAACATGCAGCAAGCAGCTCGTATTTCTGATAAAACTGCCTTTTTCTTGAATGGTGAAGTTGTAGAATTTGATAATACGGATAAAATTTTCTCAACCCCAACTGACCAACGTACAGAAGATTATATATCTGGCCGCTTCGGATAAGAAGGGATGGAAGCATATGGGAATTCGTGACCGTTTTGATCATGAAATTGATGAACTGCAAAAAGATTTTCTTATTCTTTGTGATTGTAGTATCCAAAATCTAGAAGACTCATTTGCTGCATTAATTGAAAAAGATATCGAAAAGGCGCAAGAAATTATTAATCGAGATGTCGAAATAAATCGTATGGAAGAATCCATTAATGATCGTGTTATAAAGCTAATGACTAGACAACAGCCGGTTGCTACTGATTTGCGTCGGCTTGTTGTACTATTAAAGGCTGCAGCAGATATGGAACGTGTAGGAGATTACGCAGTAAATATCTCAAAGGAAACCATTCATATTGGAAAAGAACGATTTATTACTTCAGTTGAACTACTCGAAGATATGTTTTTTAAAACTACAACAATGTTAAGACAAATTGTAGAAGCTTTTCTAGAGGAAAATATAGCAAAGGCAAAAGAAGTTGCAGAGCTTGATGATCAAATAGATGAGATGTACGGTAGTATGATTACTCATTTAATGCGATTAAGCTCAGTTGTGCCTGAAAGCATTTCACAAATTACTTATTTATCCTTCGTAAGTCGACACATTGAACGCTGTGCAGACCATGCGACAAATATAGCAGAGTATCTTTTATATTTAAAAAAGGGTCAACGTTATGATTTAAATAATTAATTCAGTGATGAGATATGCTTTGGAGTAATTGAATATAATTTGAATAGACATTATGTTAATTAGTTAGCCTTTGTCGCGTATATGTGGCGAAGGCTAGCTTTTTAAATAGATTATAAATAAGTTTTTTGCGAAATTGTTTGAATAGCAGAAAAATTTATAATAAAATGATTGTAATCGAATACGAAGCGATGATGAAAAAGAGTAGTATTATGAAGTGGCAAAGAGAACTGGCGGTTGGTGTAAGCTAGTGCATGACATAATATGAATGGGTTTTCTAGCTCTAGTATTGAAAGATTAGTAGGTACTAGCGTTTGTTTACGTTACAACAGTTGAGTGGACTAAATCGTATGTTCTTATGTTAGCTAACAACAGAAGAGCAATTGTATTTTGAGATTTAGTCAATGAAGGTGGCACCACGGCTTTTCCGTCCTTTTGTGATGGAAGGCCTTTTTTATATTTCTAGATTACGCTATCAAAGTCCCTCGAAGTGGATTTGCGTCCAATGGAATGCTGGAAGTCTTATCGATTCGGGTATTACTTTTAGGGCTTAAATAATGTGAGTTATGTCGAGAGTACGAAGCGGTATTTTCAACGATGAGCAGTTATGGGGGTTAGCGTATTCTTAGGTGCATAGAAGAGTTGAGATGAGAAGGAGAGAGTTGAGATGACTGTTGAAGTGAAAAATTTCGTCATTCATGAGTTGCAAGGAGACATGATGACCCCAATATCTATTTTTGGGAGTTTAAAAGGGAAACATAAGGTACTATTTGAATCGTCCGCAAAACACGAAGAAAGTGGTAGATACTCATTTATTGCGGTAAATCCAATTGCAGAGTTAAAAGGGGACAATAATCAATTCTACTATCAGTATGAGAATAGTGAGCTCAAATTTGAACAAGGTTCTGTATTAAAAAAATTACGTGATATGATACAGATTCAAAATGGGCAATACCCATTTTCGTTTTTTGGAGGAGCAATAGGTTATTTTGGTTATGATACAGCTTTTTACAATGAAAAAATAGGAGATTCATTGCAAGATGAACTAAATATGCCAGATGTGCATGTTTATTTTTATGATACGTTTATTGTATTTGACCATCTACTACAAAAAGTATTTATAGCAGCAATTGATTTATTTCAAACAGGCCGTACTGAAGATGAAATGAAAAATGCAGTTAGCAAACTTGAGAAGGAAATAAAAACGGGCATAACCTTTACAGAGGATCAGCCAATTTCTATACAATTTGAACCATCAATAGAGAAAGAACAGTTTATCCAAATGGTTGAAAGGGCAAAGCAGCACATTGAAAGAGGAGATATTTTTCAAGTAGTACTGTCACAGCGCTTTAAAGCGAATTTTACTGGTAATCCATTTGCGCTGTATAGAAAATTGCGTACTTCAAATCCATCACCATATATGTTTTATGTTGAATTTGATGATTACACAATTTTAGGAACTTCTCCGGAGAGCTTAGTGAAGGTTAAAGATCGAATGGTTACAACAAATCCTATTGCAGGAACAAAGCCTCGAGGCAATTCCATAGAAGAGGATTTACAGCTTGAAGCGCAGCTTTTAAAAGATGAAAAAGAAGTGGCAGAACATCGTATGCTTGTAGATCTAGGACGAAATGATATCGGTCGCGTGAGTAAAATAGGGTCTGTAAATGTAAGCAAATACATGATAATCGAGCGATATAAGCATGTAATGCATATTGTTTCAGAAGTAATCGGTGAATTGCGTGAAGATGTTCATGTAATTGATGTGCTAACTTCTTGCTTACCTGCAGGAACTGTGTCAGGTGCACCAAAAATACGTGCGATGCAAATTATTAATGATCTCGAACAATCAAAACGTGGAGTTTATGCCGGCGCAATCGGCTATATTTCTATCAATGGCAATATGGACCTTGCCTTAGCAATACGGACAATGATTGTAAAAGATTCGAAAGCGTATGTTCAAGCTGGTGCTGGAATTGTTTATGATTCCGTTGCACAATCAGAATGTGAAGAAACGCTAAATAAAGCAAAAGCACTATTGGAGGTACAAAGATGATTTTACTTATCGATAATTACGATTCATTCACATACAATTTATATCAACAAATTTCAGGTTTAGGAAAAGAAGTTAGTGTAGTAAGAAATGATGCATTAACAATTCATGATATACGCAATTTAAATCCTGAAGCTATTGTTCTTTCACCTGGGCCGGGCACCCCTTCTGAAGCGGGTATTACGGTGTCTGTAGTTAAAGAATTATATAAAGAATTTCCGATTCTTGGAATTTGCTTGGGCCATCAATCGATTGGCGAAGCATTTGGAGGCAAAATTGTCCGTGCGGAAAACATCATGCATGGTAAACTTTCAAACTTGGACTATAAACAAAAAAGTTTATTTAAACATTTGAATGAGGATCTTTCAGTAATGCGTTATCATTCACTTGTAATAGATCCTTTAACATTGCATGAGGATTTAGAAGTTATCGCAACTTCAAGTGATGATGGGGAAATTATGGCTGTTCAGCATAAACAGTATCCAACTTATGGGTTGCAATTTCACCCTGAATCAATTGGTACGAAAACTGGTACGAAAATGATTGAAACATTTTTAGATGAAATATATCTTACGAAAGCAGTTTGAGGAGAAACATATGATCGAGGCTGAAAAAATATTGAATCATTTAACATTAACAAGCGACAACGCTGAACCTCATCTTTTACAGCTTTTTCAATTGTTAAAGGATGGAAAAATTTCATTAACAAATCAAATTGCTGAAGTAATGCTTCGATTCCCAACAGAAATAACACCATTCCTTTTTGATGTTTTTGGAAATCTTGAAGAGTCTGTGGATTTAAAGGCAGCATGTTTACAGCTCTTAGTTCCTAACGTGCCGTTCTTTGTGAAAATAGCGTTGGAAGATGAACTACAGCGCATCGCAAACAATCCTACAGAGGAAGAAAAGGGCATTAACCTAGATAAAAAAGCGCATGAAGTTTTGAATGGTTTTATTTAAAGCAAGGGAAAATGCTCAGTACTGATGAAACATAGCTTATACAAATTTATTGTTTAATGATTATTTATTAAAAAAACCCCAATTGTTAGGCTTTGTATCTAACAATTGGGGTACATTACTTATTGCGTCTTTTTTATAGATATTTTTGAATTTCATCTTCAAATTTAAAAGGCTTGTCGGCGGGGGCAAACCGTTTAACTGCGTTTCCATCTCTGTCTACTAAAAACTTCGTAAAGTTCCATTTCACTTTTTTCCCGAATAGACCCTTTGTTTCTTCTGTTAAGTAATTGAATAAAGGGTGGGCATTTTCTCCATTTACTTTGATGATTTCATGCATTGGGAAAGTAACACCGTAAGTGAGTCGACAAGCTTCAGCTGCTTCAACGCCAGAACTTAACTCTTGTTTAAATTGATCTGAAGGAAAACCAAGAATAACAAGTCCTTGCTCTTTATACTTTTTATAGAGCTTCTCTAATTCATCAAATTGGTTTGTAAAACCGCATTTTGAAGCAGTATTTACAATTAGGAGCACTTTCCCTTCATAACGCTTTAAGGAATAGCTCTCACCATTTTCTGTAAGTACATCAAAGTCATAAACTTTCATCTAATCCCTCTTTTCCAACTAATATTGTAAGTGGTTTTCGAGTGTTTCAGTTTTCCGATTTAATACTATAAGTGTAACAGCTAGTGTAAAGGAAGTAATCAAAAAAGCACTAATAAAAGCGATTACACCGTTCCAACCCCAGCTTGACCAGAAAAAACCAGCAGTTGTACCGCCGACACTAGAGCCAAAATAGTAGGCAAATAAGTAGAGGGAGGAGGCTTGCGCTTTATCTTTTTTAGCGCGGAAGCTTACCCATCCGCTTGCAATTGAATGTGAACCGAAAAAACCGAATGTAAAAATTACTATGCCGATAATCTTAATAAATAGGTTTACTGGTAAAGTGAGCAAAGCACCTGTAAACATAATGCAGATGCCGGTAAGCAGTACCTTTTGTCGACCAAATTTATCTGAAAGACTACCGAACCAAGTAGAGCTGAATGTTCCTACTAAATAGACGATAAAGATCCAACCAACTACACCAGGACTTAAATTATACGGTGAACCTAATAGCTTATAGCCGATATAATTGTAGAGTGCGACAAATCCTCCCATAAGTGTAAAAGCTACACCAAATAAACAAATTAAACCTGGATCCTTTAAATGGAAAAATAGCGATTTCGTTAATGCTTTAAGATTAAGCTGTCTTGCTATGAAATTTTTTGATGAAGGCAATGCCCAAACAAAGTAAGCACTAACTGCCAAACTTAGTAATCCGATCGTGATCATGCCAACTTGCCAGCCAAAAAAATCTGTCATTGTTCCCATAATAATTCGACCAGCTAGACCTCCAACAGAGTTGCCGCTAATGTAAAGCCCCATCGCTACACCTAAACTAGAGGGCTCGACTTCTTCACCTAAATATGCCATTGCAATTGCTGGAACGCCGGCAAATACAAACCCTTGGGCAATACGCAACAATAATAGCATTTCAAAGGATGGAGAAAAGGCAAGTGCAACGGTTAAAATGGATGCTGCAAAAATAGAAAACGTCATTAACCGTTTTCGGCCCCATGCCTCGGATAAGGAACCAAACAATATTAGACTAATAGACAAAGCTACTGTTGATAAAGAAAGCGAAAGACTCGCGACTGCGGGGGATACATTATACTGTTCGGAAAACTGTGGGAATAATGGCTGTGTTATATAAAGATTAGCAAATGTAATAAACCCGGCTGCAAATAAAGCAAGGTTAGCTAATTTAAATTGCTTCGTACCTCTTTGTAAATAGCTCATGATGATTTCGCCTCTTTAAATTTTTACATCTTTTTGAACTTCATTAGTAACTTTATTATAATAAAAAGACCTATATAATGATAATTCATTGTTTTTATCTGTCTTATAAATAAAAGTAATAAGGGAGAACGTTAAATGGATTTTAATTCATTGCAATATTTTAAGGTAGTAGCAAAGTATGAGAATATGTCACGTGCTGCTGAAGAATTGCATATAACACAACCTGCATTAAGCAAATCGATTTCATTATTAGAGCAGTCTCTTGGTGTCGATTTATTTGATCGGCAAGGACGTGCTATAAAATTAAACAGATATGGTAAATTTTTTTTAGAGAGAGCAGATTTTATTTTAAAAGAATATGAACGTGCAAGGGAAGATCTTGCAAATTTAGTGTCTCCGGGTCATGGTGAAGTGTCAATTGGCTTTATGCATACATTGGGGCTTGAAGTAATTCCATCCCTCATGACAAATGTCAAGAAAGTATACCCACATATGAAGTTTCAACTAACTCAAAGCAATTCTAGCTCCATTTTAAAAAAACTCGAACTGGGGGAGCTAGATTTATGTTTAATCTCCTCATTAGATACTAATGGTGACGTTATTTGGGAAAAGCTTTGGGATGACAAATTATTTTTAATTGTGCCAGAAGGCCATCCATTAAGTAAGAGAAAAAATGCAAAGGTAGTAGACTTTGCAAATGATCCATTTATTTCAATTAAAAAAGGCAATTCATTACGTAAAACTGTAGATGAATTGTTTAAAAGAGAAGGATTTAAATTGAATGTTGCATTTGAGGGGGAAGAGGTTCATACAGTTGCAGGGTTGGTTGAAAGTGGTTTAGGGGTTTCTTTAATACCACATATTAAAGGACTTGATCAATATAAAGTTCATATTATTAATGTTGATGGGGAGGATTGTAAGCGGGAAATAGGTTTAGCTTATTTAGAAAATCGATTCAAAAGCGCAGCGACGGAACAATTTGCGAATTTTATTCGAAGTTATTTTAGTGAAGGGTACGACCGACAAGATATTTTGCGACTGAATCATCACCTTAACCCTTTTAATGCTAAATAAATAAAGGACTGTTCAGATATTTGCTTTTCTGGACAGTCCTCATCTTTTATTCAGTTTTTTTACCAGTAATCATATTTGCGATTTCTTCAATAGTCATTGATGAGTTTAAATTATATTGACCTGTTTGAAGAGATCTTGCATATTCGGGCTGAGCCAAAAACAATTCCATTTCGACACTGTTGTTAATAACACCTAAGTCTTTTATTTTTTTGGCAACCTCAGCAGGTGTCAAGCCTGAATATATGTATAGAGTTCCTGTAACGATATCTTCCGCTGGCTGTTCCTCGATGGCAGTAGACTGATTTGTTTGGTTTTCTTCATTACTGCTCTCTGATTTATTTTCACTTGAAGCAGCTTGTATTTCTTTGGTTTGAGTGTTTAGTTCAAGTGATTTTATTTTTTCTTCTGCTTCTTTTAATTGTAGTTCAAGATTCGTTATTTTTTCTTCGTATTGCTTAATGCTTTTATCACTGTCGTTACTTAGGCCTAAGGGAATGTGAAATAGATTAGAAACTGTAAGCAATGCTCCGATTAAAAAACAAGCAATCCCAAAAGCGCGAACGGATGACCTTTTCATCGATTGCCTCCATTATGTATAATACTTACAACTTGATCTTTTGATAGAGTAGACATTTTACTAATTTTTTCAATTGAATAGCCTTGTCTGTTTAATTCAATTACTTGACTTACTAAAATTTCATTAATTTGCTTCATCTTGACATTACTTGTTTTATTTAATTGTTCTGCAAACACTGTACTTTTAGATTCTATTGGCTGCTTAGTGGCAGCTGGAGATTTGACAGTGAAATTTGGTTCAAGGAACAGTTCTTCTTCTACTACTTTTAATCTTTTCTTTAATGTATTTGTTTCTTGATAAATACTAATAGATAATTCTTCTAAATCTTTTTCCAATTTTTTTGATGAATCTTTTAGGAAAAATGATAGTATGATACAAGCAATGCCGATGATTAATAAAATAGTTGATAATCCCACTTTTGTTCCTCCACATAGAGCTTTTTTACTGATAAACTTTTGAATGATACAAGCCTAAGTCCGCTAGCTTTTTTAGTTGACTATATGTCCCGCGGTCGAAAGCGGAAAATTCAGACCTTCAGAATTTAAAAGACATGTACTAATGCCGACCAGTTAGTAATAATACGATAAAAGTCGTGTTGGCTACTAATGCAGCTAGCAATTTAGCTTAACTTATTTTAACATACGAAAAGTTAATAATAAATGATGCTAGATTTTTTTTCAGATTATGTTATAATGATTTAGTCGTATAAATCATGCTCAAGATTACAATTATCGATATAGAGTGGGAGGGTTAATAATGCGCGTAAACATTACATTAGCTTGCACAGATTGTGGCGAACGTAACTACATTTCTAAAAAGAACAAACGTAACAATCCAGAGCGTCTTGAACTTAAAAAATATTGCTCTCGCGAGAAGAAATATACTCTTCACCGTGAAACTAAGTAAGCATTATTGCCAAAACCACAAGTGGTTTTGGCTTTTTAATTATTGGTTCCATTACCTTTTTACTTATTAATGATTAGGGAATGATTAATGTGGATAAAAAAGAACTGCGTAAAATAGTTAGACAGTATTTAAATAGGATGTCGAATCAACTTTATTATCAATCCTCATTTAATATAAAAAAACAATTATTAAAAGAGCCTTCTATAATAGAAGGAGATACGATTGCTATTACGATTTCCAATAAGCCAGAGGTTGATACAAAAGAGATCATTGAATCCTTATGGAGCAATAATAAAAAAGTTGTCGTTCCAAAGTGTAATCCAAAGGAACGTTCAATGGATTTCTATGCGATACAACATTTTCAACAACTGGAAAGTGTATATATGGATTTGCTAGAACCAATCCCAGAGGTTACAGAACATGTCGCCGCTGAAGAAATTGATTGTATAATCGTGCCAGGAATCGTCTTTGATTGCTATGGATATAGAATTGGTTATGGCGGTGGCTATTATGACCGTTATTTAGAGCAATTTAAAGGTCCTCTTATTTCATTAGCATTTGACATTCAAATAGTTGAATCTATACCTTATGAACCGCATGACTTGCCCATTGATCTAATTATTACTGAAAGCAAACGAATCGATTGTGCTAACAACCGAAAGGAAGTGTAAGAAATGAAATCAATGAAAGATATCTATGACTTATTAAAACAATACGGAACTTACATATATACTAGAGACCGAATAGGAGATCTTATTCTAATGGAAGATGAAATCCGTGAATTATTTAAAGCAAGGGTAATTGATGTGAAGGATTTTCAAATGGCGATACACCTTATAAGACAAGAGGCTTCCAAATTAGAAATGCAGGAAAAAAATGCAGAGTCCTAAAAGTATTAAGCTGGTAAAAATATTTAATTAAAAAGTTATTAATTATAATACGTGGATACAGGAAAAACACAAAAAATTCATTTTGTGTGGGAAGAATGAAGCATTTATTATTAGAAATTGTTTCAATTAGTTGATAAAATTCCCTTGTTCGTATAAAATTTTCAAAAATGTAACATTAACTGATATTGGAAATAGAGCAGTGGACATCTACATCCACTGTTTTCATTTGGGAACCTTTTTGTAAATAAAACGTAAATATATCTAAGGACTAGAAAAGTTTGTAAATTTTATTTCTGTACTGCTAATTTTCTGCATATTTATGTTTTGTTAAGTTTTTATTGCGTGCAGACGGAAAAAGGCTTAAGATATAGTTTGCTTCTTGTTTTAGCATTAATTTACTGTAAATTTAATTGAATTAATTATTTCAACTTTATATTAATTAAGTAGAAAGGGATGTTAGGAATGAAGTCTTTTAAGTGGCCTAAACATTCGATATTAGCTATTGCCATACTCGCGACTTGGATTAAAACAGTGATTGTATATCACACAAGTTTCGAGATGGATATTGAAAATTCAATGCAAGAATTTATTTTAATTATAAACCCATTAAGCTTCCTACTGTTTGTATATGGCTTATCGCTATTTTTTAAATCAGAAAAAGCACGCAACCGATATGTAATATCAATAAGCGTATTTTTATCGATTGTGTTATTTGCGAACGTTGCGTTTTATCGGTTCTATAATGATTTTATAACATTGCCGGTCTTATTCCAAACAAGTAATTTTGGTGAATTAGGCACATCGGTTGGTGCAATTATTACTTGGCTCGATATTTTATATTTTATTGATGTTATCATTTTAATTGCAGCAGTTAAGTTTTTACCAAAAGTAAAAGATCAAATGCCGGTTCGAAAAGAATTTCGTCGTGCTTACTATGTACTTTCAATTGCTGTTTTATTCCTAAATTTAGGATTAGCAGAAACTGAACGCCCACAGCTATTAACACGCAGTTTTGATCGTGAGTTATTAGTGAAAAATATAGGAACGTATAATTATCACTTATATGACATTTATATTCAGTCTAAATCTTCCGCTCAACGTGCATTAGCAGATGGCAGTGAACTTGTAGAGGTTGGCAACTATGTTCAGGCAAACCAAGCATCAGTTAATGAAGAAATGTTTGGCAAATATAAAGGTCGTAATGTAATTGTCATTTCTTTAGAGTCATTACAGAACTTTGTCATAGGCAATACAATGAACGGAGAAGTTATTACACCGTTTTTAAATTCATTAGTTAATGATAAAGATACTTATTATTTCAGTGATTTTTACCATCAAACTGGATTAGGTAAAACATCAGATTCAGAATTTATCGTTGAGAACTCGTTATTTGGTTTAGGACGCGGTGCAGTTTTCTTCACTCATGGTGGAAATACGTATAATTCAATGGCAGAAAAGCTTGGCGAAAATGGCTACTTTACTAATGTAATGCATGCAAATAACAAGTCATTCTGGAACCGTGATATGATTTACCAATCATTGAATATTCAAAAATTCTATGATATCGATTCTTATGATGTGAATGAAGAAAATTCAGTGAACTGGGGATTAAAAGATATTCCATTCTTTGAGCAATCTGCTGAACTAATGACTGAAATGCAACAACCATTCTATTCAAGAATGATCACTCTAACAAATCACTACCCGTTCTATTTAGAAGAAGAAGATATTATGATTCCAGAATACAATTCTAATTCTGGCACATTGAATCGATACTTCCAAACAGTACGCTACTTAGATGAATCAATTAAAGTATTCTTCGAACAGTTAAAAGAAAAAGGCTTATATGATAATTCAATCATTGTTATGTACGGAGATCACTATGGTATTTCAGAAAATCATAATAAAGCGATGGCAATGTATTTAGAAAAAGATGAAATTACAGCTTATGATAGTGCATTACTTCAATCAGTACCATTATTTATCCATATTCCTGGCTCTGGTGAAGGTAAGGTAATGGATGAAGCTGCTGGTCAAATTGATATTAGACCAACAATTTTACACCTTTTAGGGATTGATACATCAAACGATATGCAATTAGGTGCAGATCTTTTCTCTAAAGAGCATGAAGATTTTGTTATCTTCCGTGATGGTCGTTTTGTAACGGATCAATATGTTTATGCTGGTGAAGTATGTTATGATCGTGATACTGGCGAAGAAATCGATATAAAAGCGTGTCAACCGTATATCGACAGAGCAAATGTTGAGCTTGAATATTCAGATGAAATCATTAATGGAGATCTATTGCGTTTCTATGATGATGAATCAATAAATTTAAGTCAGGAACAGAATGCTGTTAAAGAATAAAAAAACGGCGTAGCCAATTGTGCTGCGCCGTTTTTGTTGAATTGCAAGAATGTTTATTAGTAAATAACGAAAAAACGAGATACCATATTGATACCTCGTTTTTTCAATAAAATTAGTGTAATTTTGGTGGATAGCCTTGATTTAAAACTGTCATGACTACGAACCAACCAAAAATAGCAGCAGTAGCAAGACTAAATACTAAAGAAAGAATGTTCTTTTCTTTAATTGCTTGGAATATGTTCACTACTGCAAAAATTGCCACTAAAGCGAAAATAACCATTAATAAGTTCATTAATAAGACACTCCTTTCGACATCAGAAAATGAATGTCGCAAAACAATATTCCTTCTTTATTGTAAAGCACCTTCAACAGTTTGTCGAGAAGAAATAATGGACATTGTTTGAACGTAGAATGTACTTTTCTTCTAATGCATGTATAATATTCAAGAGGTGATAATGGTGTTGAATGTAAAAGTTTTTAGCTTAGGACCAGTACAAACTAACTGCTATATTGTAAGTAATAAACAAAAAGATTGTCTTATTTTTGATCCAGGTGAAGAGGCGTCAAAAATAATTAAAGTAATCCGTTCCAACAATTTAAAGCCAATTGCAATTTTCTTAACTCATGCACATTTTGATCATATTGGTGCCGTTGATGAACTAAGGGAAATATTCAATATTCCTTTATATATTCACGAAAAAGAAGTAGATTGGTTAGGCGACCCGATGAAAAATGGTTCAGGAAGATATGCAGAGCTTCCAAATTATATTGTAACCAAACCGGATGAAGAACATGTAATTAGAAGTGAACAAAAATTTGAGCTTAATGGATTTGCTTTTCAAGTTGTATTTACTCCTGGACATTCTCCTGGCAGTATTTCTTATATTTTTGAGGAGGATGGATTTGCAATTGTAGGGGATACATTATTTGAACAAAGTATCGGACGAACAGATTTGCTTGGAGGTTCAATGGAAGTTTTACTAAAGTCTATCCATGAAAAGCTTTTAATTTTACCAGAAGAGTTTATTATTTACCCGGGTCACGGTTCTTATACTACTCCTGGAGCAGAAATGGATAGTAATCCGTTTTTAAACGGTTTTTAATTAGTAAGTAAGAGGGCATGCTCATTTTCGAGCATGCTTTTTTACTAAGAAATTACGTTAAAAGTGTGTGTTTTGAGAAAATAAAAAACATCGACTGAATATGCCAGTCGATGTCGTTTATTAATGACCTGCACCAGGTACATGGATAAAAGTAGTATAATACGTAAATCCAGCGAAGAATATAGTTAAATAAGCTCCGAAAATGTACATGTACATGCGTTCTGTTAGGTTTAAAAAGCCTAATAATAAGAATAATACAGTATTACCTACAAATAATAGCGAAACCTCGTACATATCACCTAGATAGAACATAACGGCAAAAATACCTGTCCAGAATGCCATAACTTTATACATGTTACTCATGAAGAATCCCTCCTTTTACCACGCGATACAATAATCTCAACTTTTATTATAAATGATTTTGAACAATAATGTAAACTGCTACTTCAATTTTGTTTGTGACAATCAAGTGGAAATTATTATACATTTATTTTAATATATTAATTTCGTACTTACAAAGGTCACAATCATGAATCATGCTTTCGAATTGGATGAAATCATTTTGTTGAAATAGTGCGTCGATTTGGCCTCTTAAATAAGATTCATGTAGCGAGCAGACAATTTCATTATTTGTAGATATTTGATTTTTAAACGGACAATTATAAATTGTAAATAGAATCTTCTTTCCGTTATTTGTATTTTCGATTTGAGGGATATATCCAATCATCGATGCTGATGAAGATAGTATCGCAAGTTTTTCTTCGAAGTCCATTAAATAATTTACTTTTTGTTCTCTAGCAAGTAAATTTTTCATTTGCTCATATCCATCGTCATAGCTAATTTTTTTTACAGTTTCTATTGCGCTTGGACCAAGTTGTTCGATCAGTTGTAAAGTCCATTTTAATAATTTATGATCTTCTCGTTTTGGAAAGCTTAAAACAACACCTTGCTCAGAAGCTTTATAAACTCTACCTGGGCGGCCGCCTTTACCAGATTTCACAAAATCAGCGGAAATAATATTAATTTCTGACAGCTTAGTTAAGTGTAATCTAGCAACATTTGGATGAATGTTAAATTGATCAGCGATATCCTGAACAGTGAAAGGCTTTTTTTGTTGCAGCATATATTCGTATATCTGATATCTCGTTTCATCTGCTAATGTACTCGTAACTTTTAACGGATGAAGCATTAAAATCACCTCTTATGTTATATTTTGGTACTTTATTTATATTTTAGCTATTCTAGCTTTGAAATGATAGTAGAAATGAAAAAAACTACTTTTAGTTTTTAAACTAATATGGAAATTTTATTTTTCGATTCATAAAAAGCTATTTTCTGCAAATTTGATGGGGAATTTTAAATATTAAAGGGAAAAATGCCTCCAAATAAAAATGTTGGGAAAAGGGGTTTTCCTTTTTAAAAAGGCATTATATACTGTGTTTAATTAATTTGCGGTCACTAATATTACTACAGAGAAGAGGTGTTTTTTATGGACATTGAATCGGTAGTAGAAAATAAAAGTATACAACTTTTATTAAAAGCATTGCATTTCGGTGCATCTGACCTCCATCTATTACCAACAAACGATAACTATGCAATTTATTTTCGAAAATATGGAAAGCTGTTTCCTGCTGGAAATATCCCATTTGAATTAGGAGAAAGAATGATATCTTACTTTAAGTTTTTATCTTCTCTTGATATCAGCGAAAAAAGAAAGCCTCAAAGCGGGTCCTTTCAGAGGGAATTTCTAAAAAGATTATTTGCTTTCCGTGTATCCACACTGCCATCTGTTTTTAGAAGAGAAAGTCTTGTCATTCGCCTCATGCTTCAAAACTCTCGTCATCCTATTTCTTCACTTTGCTATTATCCAAAGTTCTCTGAAAAGTTAATTGGATTAGTATCCAACAAGCAAGGCCTCCTGTTATTTTGTGGTGCTACAGGATCTGGAAAAACGACAAGTCTATATTCACTCGTTCATTATTGCAGTAAAACACTTGCTCGTCATGTTATTTCTTTAGAAGATCCTGTAGAAAGTAATCAATCACATTTATTGCAAATTCAGGTGAATGAAAGGGCAGGGGTAACATACGCTGTCGGTTTAAAAGCAATTTTAAGACATTCGCCAGATGTTATTATGATTGGCGAAATAAGGGATCAAGAAACAGCGAACATTGCAGTCCAAGCAGCCTTAACTGGTCATCTTGTGTTATCAACTGTTCATGCAAAGGACACGGTTAATTGCTTATTCCGATTAATGGATCTTGGTGTCTCGATTGAAGAGATGAGACAAGCACTTCTTGGAATTGTTGCTCAATGTTTAATACAGGTAGGCAATACAGAAGAGAGAAAAGCATTATTTGAAATATTAAGCGATACTTATTTGGAAGAAGCGATAGCTGCCACTATTCAAGGAGAGGAATATGTACTGCCAAGCTTTGAAACATTGTCCCATCAAATGAATCGTATAGAGGTGAATGAGAAACATGTTTCAACTACCTTTTGAGTTGAAAAAAGCCATTCGATTTCGAAAGGGTAATGGGAAAGTCAAACAAATTCCTTCCCTTTTTAATAGAATGAGTTCTTTGTTAGAAGAAGGCTATACATTTTCGGATTCCATTAATATGTTGCTGCCCTACCATGTGGAAAAAGTGGAATTTTGGCGTGGCAAAATTCAGGAAAATCTACGGGAAGGTGCCAATGTAGTAGATATTTTGCAAAGTCTAGCAGTGCCTAACCAATATTTAATGCCAATTAAAATCGCAGAAGAGAATGGAGAAATGGCATTGGCACTAAAAAATGCTGCAATGCAAATGGAGTTTAATGAAAGGATGCGGAAAAAACTAATCAATTTATTAGCTTATCCACTGCTTTTAATAGTCATTTTGACAAGTGTATTTATTGCCTTCCGTAAGTACTTCCTTCCTAATATTACAGAAATAATAACTTCAAATACAAATGAAAATTCATCTAGTATAAATGTATCGATAATTTTTCTTCATTTGCCGGATTTTCTTTTTATCATTGCAGGAATCGCTGTTTCCATTTCAATTATTTTCTCCGTTTATATAAAAATGCAAAGAACACAAAAACAAATAAACATTCTATTAAAAATTCCTATAATAAGTTATTTTTATAAATTACAACTTACGAGACATTTTTCTAGCGTTCTTGGAGGACTTCTTGTTGCAGGCTTTTCACTTCAACAAGCCTTAGCTGTTATTCAAGAACAACAATTGAACAAAACACTTTCATACGTTACAACAGTCATTGAAAAAAATGTGAAGTATGGAGACTCCCTTTCAAATACGGTGTCGATTATGGCTGTGTTCTTTCCAAAATTTGAAGACTTTATAAAACATGGAGAAAAGAGTGGTTATCTTGGACGGGAACTGCTTATTTATTGTGAACTGTTAGATGAGAAACTTCAATCCATTATTAAAACTGCTATTGCATTTGTACAACCACTATTTTTTTTAATTATTGGTATATGTATTGCGGTGGCTTATTTAAGTATTTTGCTGCCAATGTATGAGTTAATCGAAATTATTTAAAAGAGGTGAAGTTTTTGAAAGCAAGTAATGAGGATGGATTTACATTAATAGAGATGCTAATTGTCCTTCTAATCATATCCGTGCTTATTTTAATAACGATTCCGAATGTGACAAGACATTTTGAGTCTATAAATGAAAAAGGTTGTTCCGCACTTGTTCAGATGGTACAAGGACAAGTGGAAGCCTATAAAATCGACTTTAAAACAACGCCTACTATTCAGGATTTAGTCGACAATGAATATTTAAATGATGACAAAACATCATGCCCCAATGGTGATGAGATAGTCATTCAAAGTGATGGAAGTGTGAGTGTCAAATAACAATGACGGAAATAAGGATAAGCAATAAGCGAGTAGGATGTAATACAGCGTGATGAAAGGAATTTTGAAAAATAATAATGGCTATACACTGATAGAAATGTTGATAGTGCTTTTTATCGTAGTGACAATCAGTTCGATTGTGTTTCAATTTACGATTAAATTAACTGAGAAGCGTGTTGTCGAACAATTTTTTAACCAAGTAATGTTAGATTTACAAAGAGTCCAGGCGCTTGCTATTGAGGAGGATAGAACTATTACTTTTGTATTTATAGACACCAATACGTATAAAGCATATTACGAGTTAGGTGGAAATAGTATTTTGGAGAAAAGTTTTCCGAAAGGAATTGAATTAAATATATATAGCAATTTAAAGAAAATCGAATTTTATCCTTCGGGAGAAATCGGGAAATTCGGAACTGTATTATTTAATACCCCATTTGGAGAAAAACGGTTAATTGTCAATATGCAGAAAGGTAGATTAAGACTCAATGAATAGTAAAGGTATTTCATTTGTTGAAACTTTGCTTTCAATCTCTATTTTGTTTATAATAGCAGGATTGCTAATTCCACTTAGTCATAATATGAAAAGTTTATTATACAATAAAAAGCTGGAGCTTCACGCTTCAGAAACTGCATATGAAGCGGCAAAAATAATTCATAATGATTACAAGACAAGTGGCGTCAATGTTATTGATGATGTCGAATATTATTGGTTTTACGACGGAAGGAAAATTTGTATTGAATTTAAAAACTTAAGCGGAGAAAGGAAGAAATGTATCAATCAACAAGGAGAAGTTTAAAAAATTCACAGGGCTATACATTGATGGAAGCCCTTTTTCAAGTTGCGGTGTTTGTATTATTCAGTCATTATTTAATCCTAATATATTTCTGGATTAGCCAAATGAACAATTCACTACTTTCTAATGAGCACGTGGCTTGGGAATTGTTCGTTCAAGATGTTCAAAAATACTTTCTTAATATTGAAGAAATAACAGTTTCAAAAAGAATGGATGAAGTCGAGATAAAGCAGATTAATTCCACTGATAGAAGACAATTAGATCGTTATGGTGATATTATTAGACTTCAAACAAACAATAAAGGATACATCGCCATGATTATAGGAATAAAGGATGCTAAGTTCGAACTAAATGAGAGTTTTCTTACCATTAAAGTTGAATTCCAAAATGGTTTAAAAAAGGAGAGAACTTTTTTTGTTGAACTATATAAAGAATGAAGAAGGTGCAACGTTTGCGGTTGCAATAATGCTGCTCTTTTTAACTACCATTTTTATTACCTATTATGTTATTTCGTTTGAAGCTCAAATAAAAACATATAATTCGTTGGTAAAATTCTAAACTACTAGTTATATCAATAGTTTAAGAGGGTACAAATTCGAGTGTACCCCAATTTGTACCCCAAAACTTAATTTTAAAGCAAAATTTTGTCGAATAACTCAACTGTCTCTTCTTCAGTTTCCTGCAAAGAATGTGCATATACATTACTCACAGTCATCGGATGATCTCCAATCAACTTAGCTACAGTAACAACTGGAACTTTGTTCGCAATTAATATGGATGCATAAGTATGACGTAAACCGTGTGGAGTTATATCTCGTAAGTCGCTATTTTCTAATACACTGTCTAATGCATCATTTATATAAGTTTCACTGATTGGATTACCATAAAATCTATCGATAAATACATAATCGTTTTTTTCAAGTGTTTTTCCGATTGACCATTTTTTCTTAATACACCAAGCTTTATATTTTTTTAGTTGTTCAATTAATTTATCATTAACCTTAATTGTTCGATATCCATTATCACTTTTTGGTGGACCAACTTTTTTATTTACCCTCGATCTCTCAATGGTAAGCGTGTTTTGATTGAAGTCTATATCGCCCCAGCGTAATCCTGCTAATTCTCCTTTACGTATTCCTGAAAAGGCTAGAGTTAGGAAAATCGTATAATAAGTAGTTGAATCATGTTTATAAGCCAACTTTAAAAATTCGTTCAGCTCTTGTTGGTTATAATAGTTATCTGATTTTTTAGATGGAGCTTTACCGTAATCAAGCTTAGTAATTAGATTTTCTTTTAGAATACGTTCTTCCACAGCACTGTTCAAAGCTGATATGACTGTACGTGTTATATCCTTTACAGTTTGTCGAGATAAGCCCTTTTTAAATAGGGGATTCACCAACTCTTGTTGTAATACCATGTTGGTTAATTTATTTAGCTTTCGTTTACCAATAAGAGGGTTAATGTGTTTTTTGAATCGTCTCTCATATAAATCCAAAGTACCAGGACGCCATTGATTTTTATTTACAGAAATCCATATTTCAGCCCAATTCTCCACTGTATAATTATCTGATTCAACAAAACTCTCATTACCATCTAAAATATCAGCTTTAACTTCAATTAAAGCACGTTCAGCTTCAGCGATTGTAGCAAAACCTTGCTTCGTTTTTTCACGTCGTTTTTGAAGTTTATCGTAATATTTATATCGATATGCGTATTTAGTAGTGCCATCCGACTCTTTATATTCGTATATGCAATCCTTTTTAGTTTTTATTAATTTTTGTCTTGCCATTTCGATTACCCCTTTCGCACGGGCAGGTGCTAATTTTCGGCAATCGTTATGCATCACCCCCTTTAAATTTTCGAATGTTCATTCTGTTTTAGTGTGTTAAAAAAGCCCCTTACATTTAAATTTCTCAAATGTTGCAGCTATTTTCCATGCGAATATTGAATAAAACGTTTATTTTGCATATATTGTGTTAACCTTTTTAAAGCAATCTCATACTCAACCTGAAATAGTTTTGAAACTCTTAAAACTGTTGAATAAAAATAATCATTAATAGCTAATTCGTTTAACATGAAAGTTGGAATACACGCATGATACATAAAGCTGTTTGCTTTCAATTCTTGATACTCAATAAATAGGGGAGGTAATCGGTTTTGATGACCGCAATGCATTAAAACGTGAGCTAATTCATGACAAAAATCTTGCCATTGTTGTTGCTTGGTTAAACGGTTATTTAAAAATATGTACGGATTCCCCCTTAAAAAAAGGGCGCGACTTCCTTCGTTCCAATATAAAACATTTACTCTGAGACTTTTTGCGATAATAGAAATCTGAAGCTGTTCAGGCACCAAAATATTTATTCTCGTATACATTTCTTTAATAAAATCTTCCATATGATTTGTGTAACGCATATAACCATCTCCAATTCACTAAAACGATAGGAACGTATGTTCTATTTTAGTATAAAACAAAACCCCACTATTTGGTAGTGGGGTTTAAATGACATTTAAGAACAATTCAATTGGTCCAGGTTCAATTTTTTTAGAATAAAAGATAAACTCTTGTCCTTGCGTTGGTTTAGCTATTGAATAGTTAAGATAATATTTATGCGGATTGTATTTACTATATAGTTTCTCAATAGCTTCAGCTATATCATATGTTAATATCCAATAGCGATTATTCATTTGTCTTTGAATAGTTTTGGCTAATTCGACATGATCTTCATGGGTATAAAAATTAGTATATAAATCTGGTCCTTTACTATAATATGGTGGGTCAAAAAATGTTAAAGACTTTTTAGTTGTTTTAATAACTTTGTTAATAAAATCTTTAGCATCCATATTATAGACCTCTATTTGGTTAGCTCTCGATGCAATATCTCTAATGCGTTGAATAATTTCTGTTTTATTAAAACGGCAATCAAGTTTGTAATTTCCCGTTTGTTCTTTTCCACCGATAACTCCTGCTTTTATAATTCCTGAACGATTAGTACGATTCAAAAATAGAGTTGAAAATGCTAGTGAAAGTTCATCTGTTGAGTTTTTATTTTTTTGAACCTCTTTTTGCTTATACCATTCTTCCATCGTTATGTCTGTTAGTTTTATTAAACGAACTAATTCTTCCGAATTAAGCAAAATAGTATTCCAGAGTGCATAAATACTTCTGTCATAATCATTTATTATTATACGTTTTACATCACCATTAAAAAGGAGTCTTAAGGCAACTGCTGCTCCACCAGCAAAGGGTTCGATGTAAGTTGAAATATTGTATTCTTGTACTAAATATTGAACATATCGATAAGTTTTATCTTTACCTCCTGGATAGCGAAGGGGAGACAAGTTGGCCATTCTATCACCTCAAATTTAAGAATATCAAAAGATATAAAATTTGGCCATATATTAATCCACAATTGGTGGTAGAGACTTAGATTTTAATCTATTGTTTAATAGTTTAATGAAATTTGATTTAAAATCTGCTAATAATTCTTCATTATTTCTAATATAGAATGTGATAAATTTTTTAAATTGTTTGATATCGGATTCTGCCCAGTTCTTATATGGAGTAACAGAACATTTCTTATAATCAGTTTGATTTAACTGAATATCATAGTCAGTAAAATCACTAAGGAATTTATCTTTTTCTTCATTGAACTCCCTGAAAAAGTTATGATTCCCTGGAAGATCTAAAATAAATTTAACAATTCTTTTCTCTATTGGTAAGTTATCAGGGTCTGGTAATTTTATATAGTAATCAAATTGTTTAATTTTATCTAATTTTTCTTGAGGTACATCCGCATCAAAAACTACTATACAATTTTCAAGTAACTTAGGACCATTAATACAAAGACTTGCTAATGCCGAGTATGAATTACCTTTCATGCCATCTGAAAGGTTTGTTATGTAGTTTATGTACTTCTTGATGTCTCTACTTTTTAAGATTTTATCAATAAAATCTTTAGCAATATCATCTTCACATATAACATCAATACGATGAATTTCTTCTTCTGATGTATTTGAATAATTTTTTAATGTTAATTCTTTATATGCAAACTCATAAGATGGATTTTTTATAATATTAAAATTGTTATTCTCAACGTATGCAGTGCTAATCATATTAATAACAATATCATTGTTATTAATTTCATTTTGTAGAGTTAAAATATGTGAGATTAAGTATAGAGAATGAGTAGATAATATAATTTGAACGTTATATTTTCTTGCCCAATTTAATAAAAAGTTAAACAATCTTACTTGTACAACAGGATGTAAGCTAGCTTCAAATTCATCTATACAAAGTATTCCATTTGACAAGTTATTACTACTAGTTAAATTTCTCATAAAACCCAATAACTTATTTATAATATGGCCAAGGTTATCCTCACCAGATGAGATTGATTCATAATCATAATATGAATTTGCAGGGCCAAGTGTAGATTTAATAGAAGTATCAGCTATTGCTTCAACTGAGCTGAATGACTGTTTTTGCAATAACTTAGAGTAAAAATCGGCAATAAAAGTTAATTCAGCATTAGAATATGTGATAGAATTTATAGGTTTAGAATTTGTATCAACCATAGGAAATAATCTTTTTAAATTTATAAAAGATGTGTTAAGCGGAAAATTACCATCCCCTTTATTTCTTCCACTTGGAACTAATCTAAAGCGACTATCACTTTTATTATAGTATAGATTTACTGGTTCTCTTAAGATCCTATCATCACTCAGTTGTAATGAAATATAATACTTATATTTTTCTATGTCGTATTTTACCGAAAAATTAAATACATCACTGAAATCAGTTTTCAATTTATTTCCAAAAGGGTCCTCACTTTTACCAATGGAATCAAAAGGATGAGCTATTAACCCCATTAATGTAGATTTCATTGTACCGTTTTTACCACTCACTACAGTGATATAATCACCCAATTCAAATTTACGATCCTTTAAAGACCTAAAGTTTTCAATTTCAATATTTTTTATCTTTTTTATTGCTACATCTTTATTAGAAGAAATACCCAATGCTTTTTTTGATAGATGCTTAATTTCTACTTCCTCGACTATAACCATTACTATACCTCCACCTTAATTACTTAAACATGTAAAATGTATACATTTCAAATTTTTAAGAAACGATAATTATCATGTATAAACATAGGGGTGAATTACGGTGTTTTTTTATCATTCTTAATCATTTCCCAAATAGTCCTTAATTTCCTTAATTCTTCTTCATCTGATTTTGGAAGTTCTTTGTACCACATCTCAAGTTCTGGATCGTTGATAAATGCTTGGAATTCAGCTTCTTCTTTTTCAGATTGAGATTTATGTGATAATTTATTTTCCCGTCCTAATATGTAATCTGTTGAAACTTCAAAAAAATCGGCAAGTTTTTTTAATGTATCAAAATCAGGTTGAGTAGATGACGTTTCGTATCTCGCATATGTTGATCTATTTATATTCAATCGGTCAGTTAACTCTTTTTGAGAAAGACCGAGTTTTTCTCTTAAATTTCTTAACTTGTCACCGTATTGCATCTATTCACAACCTTTCATACTAAACTTAATTATGTATATTATAAGTGAAATTCTTGCACATTAAATATTTTGTGAAAAAAATACACAAATTTACTTGACTGTGCAAATAATGCACTATATACTATGTGTAATAAATGCACAAGGTGGTGATTAAGTGTTTGGTAAAATTCTAAAAGAACGTAGAGTTCTCTTAGGTTATTCTCAACAAGAAGTAGCAAAAAAAATTGGTATTGAACGTTCCTATTACTCTAAAATAGAAAATGGTCTACGTCCAAGCGTTAAAGTTGCACAAAAAATAAGTGAAGTATTAGATGTAGATTGGACTATTTTTTTTACTAAAATTTGTGTAAAAAATGCACAAAAAACCGCATAGGAGGAACTAGAATGAATCAATTGCAAATCTTCAACTTTGAGAGTAATGATATCCGGGTTGTAGAAGTTAATAAGGAACCTTGGTTTGTCGCAACAGATGTTTGTAAAGTTTTAGAACTATCGAATCCAACAATGGCAGTAGGTCGATTAGAAAATGATGAACGGTCTAAGTTCAACTTAGGGCGTCAAGGTGAAACAAATATAGTAAATGAATCAGGTTTGTATGAATTAATTTTCGCTAGTAGGAAACCGAGTGCAAAACTCTTTAAAAAGTGGATTAAGCAGGAGGTTTTACCTTCTATCCGAAAACATGGTGCATATATGACACCAGATACAATCGAAAAAGTTCTATTAAATCCAGACACAATTATTCAGCTCGCTACAAATTTAAAAGAAGAGCAAGAAAAACGTAGGGCAGCAGAACTAATTATTGAAGAACAAAAACCAAAAGTTTTATTTGCAGATTCGGTAAGTGCAAGTAATTCATCAATTTTAATTCGAGAATTAGCAAAATTAATAAGTCAAAACGGTGTACCAATCGGAGAGAAAAGATTATTCGAATGGTTAAGAAATAATGGTTATTTAATCAAAAAGCCTGGTTCAGATTATAACTCACCAACTCAGCGATCAATGGAATTAGGTCTCTTCGAAATTAAGGAATCTACAATCAATCGTTCTAACGGAGTTCAAATTATGAAAACACCTAAAGTTACTGGACGAGGGCAATTGTATTTTATTAATAAATTTTTAGCACAGCAAAAAGCAATATAGAGGGAGGCTGTTGGGCAAACAGCCTTTGAATTAGGAGGGCAAATAAAAGTGGGGGTTAAAAAGACTGAGGTTAATGAACAAGATGATGTCCTCTTTTACGAATTAGAGGACCTCATCCGAATCACTAAATTTAAAGAGGATATGTTAAAACAATATTTTTTACACGATCCACGAGTATTACGTTGGCAAAGACGTGGAAAAGAACGAGGCAAGCGAATATGGCTTGCGAAAGAAACTCGAGAAGCTATTCGAGAAATCGTATTAAATGAATGGACAAGTTAAATAAGATAGCACGGGCAGGTGCATAGTCGAGGGCAATCGACAAGGGCAAGTACCATTCATTTCAAAAAGAGGTAACAATTACGTCTGTATCTCTATATTAATCTCAACCAAGTTAACTTGGTATTCACCAAAAGAATATATTCCAATTCGGAATATTTGGAAGTGGAAGGGGTGAGGAAAATGCAAATAACACAGGAGTATCACAAGATGCTCAAGTTTTTCCGAAAGAAAGCGAAAATGACGCAAGAGGATATTGCGTATGAGCTAAATATGACGCAATCCACTGTTAGCAAAATGGAAAGTGGAAGACACATTATCGATATCGGAACATTTATGAACTGGATACGTGTAACAAATTCGGAAATACACGCAGCATCGATGATGTTTGGAACGGATGTAATAAACAATGCAATGCAACTAATGCAGGCAGTACCTATGTATATTGGAGGATTTGTTTTATGGATTTAACAAAATTAAATAACGAAATTCAGCGAGAAAAATCGTGTATTGATGATCTAATCAAGATGATTGGCATGCATACGCAAGAAAATCGTCTAGAGGAAGCTGCACAACTTGGTCGAGACTTACAAAATTCAATAGCAACAATCCAAAAGCTAGAACAACAAAGGAATTTTTACATAACAGCGAAGAGACTAGCTAAACAAGGTGTTATATGTGGGGTGGTGAAGCGTTTTGCGGAAAAAGTTTAAATGGAGCAAGTTATCACTCAAGGAACGACTTATTTCAATTCGAAAGTGGTGAGTAGATGAAACGTATAAATCATTATTTTTTCGGAGGAGATGCACACTGGTCAGATTACGTTTGGTTTTACGGAGCATTATTATTCGGGTTCTTAATGGTGGTTCTGGTAATCAAATAAAAAACTGCTTAATCGCGCCAACGATTAAACAGCAAATGTAAATCAATCTATTAACACGATTATACCATAAATCGTGAAATAAGGAGAATAAGAATGCAAAAATATTATCTTCTATCACTTAAATGGTCGAAACAAAAAGATCAATATACTTGGTGGGGACCAAATAATAGTGGTTATACAACGGATATTCAAACAGCTGGTATTTACACAGAAGAAGAAATAAACAAAAGGAAACATTATTACTCAAATACTGGTGTAATGCCAATACCTGTTGAGGTAGTGGGGCATGCAAAGAAACAAGTCGTAATTCCTACTATAAACGAAAACTTTAAATTATTCGGTATAGACGAGCATTTAAAAACAGCAAAAGAATATTAAATTGGGTTGCGAGCAAGTCTCGCTCCTATCCAGCAGTTTATAAACATTTCATTGGTCGGTTAGCCATAGAAAGTTAAGTTTATAGGCTGCTTGATGGGACTAGCAATCTATCTATAATACCGAGCACAGTACGCCAAGACCTCTTTGAGCGAGCGACAGTTACAGCGTAGCCCCAGTTGCGAAGACAGTATTGTAGATAGATTGGTGGGAAGAATGGTGCAACGGCAATGCTAATAGTGTTCGGCGTTGTACCTGACCTATCGGAAAGGAGGAAATTAAAGTGAATTTTCAAGTAGAGAATCCATTTGTTCTTGGTCGAATCGAACGTTGTAAGGTTCCGAAACTTGTCGTAATTGATACATCCGACAATAACAACATCGAAAATCCTAACTATGATGTTTTCGGACAAGTCATTGTATCAAACGATGAATATTACGTATTCGGTGAACATGTGATCCACATCGAAAATCTACCAAGGTACTTCGAAGATTACTTGAAAGCTGAATACAAGGTAAAAAAATAAACCACTGCTGCAACAGTGGCTCAGAAAACAATTATTTACGGAAATTATAACACAGGAGGTAAGGGAATGGTACTAGCTAAAATATCGACTCTAGATATGGAGCGTGAGGATTGGTTAGAGGAACGTCGAAAAGGTATTGGCGGTTCCGATGCTGGGGCGATTATGGGCTTCAATAAGTATAAGAGTGCTTATCAAGTGTTTCTAGAAAAAACAGGTCAATACTCCGAAGAAGTTGACAATGAAGCTGTTTATTTCGGAAATGCTTTAGAAGATTTTGTTGCTCAAGAATTTGCAAAAAGAACAGGCAAAAAAGTTCGTAGAATGAACAAAATGCTAGTTCATCCAGAACATAGCTTTATGTTTGCCAATTTAGATCGAGTAGTTGTCGGTGAAAAGGCGCTTTTGGAATGTAAAACAGCTTCTGAATATGTAAAAGGTGAATGGGATGGTGAGGACATCCCGGCTAGTTACTTATGCCAAGTACATCATTATTTAGCGGTTACTGGCTATCAAAAAGCATATATAGCAGTTCTAGTAGGAGGCAATAAATTCGTTTGGAAGGAAATCCAACGAGATGATGAGTTTATTTCAATACTTATTGAAAGAGAAAGGGATTTCTGGACTTATCATGTTTTAAAAAATGAAGCACCACCAATAGATGGTTCAGAAGCTACTACAGAATTACTGAAAAAAATGTATCCAGAGGATGACGGAACAGCAGTAATGCTATCAAAGGAAGATGATATTTTACTTGATGCACTTGAATCTATCAAACAAGAAATAAGTGTGTTAGAAGAGCAGAAGAAAGAGTATGAGAATAAATTAAAACTCAAACTCAAAAATGCAACAGAAGGGCATTCTGTACGTCACAAAGTCACATTTAAAACGATAGTTTCTAATCGTGTTGATAGCAAGAAATTAAAATCGGAAGTTCCTGAAGTATATGAGAAATTCGTAAAACCATCAACATCTAGAAGACTAAATATTACTAAATTGGAGGCTTAATATATGGCAACTACAACTGAATTAAAAGCAAAAGCACAAAACCAATTGCAAAAACAGGTGTCCCCAGAAGCATCATTAAACGGACTTTTAAAACGTATGGGTCCAGAAATACAACGTGCATTACCAAAACACATGGATGCAGACCGTATCGCTCGCATCGCACTTACATCAGTTCGACAAAATCCAAAATTACTTGAATGTGATCAAATGAGCTTTATTGCTGCACTAATGCAATCTGCACAATTAGGTGTAGAACCGAATACAGGGCTCGGGCAAGCTTATTTAATCCCATACGGAAAGCAAGTACAGTTCCAACTCGGTTATAAAGGATTAATCGACTTAGCGGTTCGTAGTGGTCAATATAAAGCTATTTATGCTCATGAGGTTTATGAAGAAGACGAATTTAGATATGCCTATGGATTACACAAAGACTTGATTCATGTCCCTTCTAATAATCCTACTGGAGAGCCAATTGGTTATTACGCTGTATATCACTTAAAAAATGGCGGCTACGACTTTGTTTACTGGACAAGAGAACGAATTGAACAACATGCTCATAAATTCTCTCAAGCAGTCCAAAAAGGTTGGACTAGCCCTTGGAAAACAAATTATGACGCGATGGCTAAAAAGACAGTACTGAAAGAAGTACTTAAATATGCTCCAAAATCTATAGAACTTCAAAAGGTAGTAGAAGCAGACGAAACGATTAAAACAGAAATTGCAGAAGATATGAGCACTGTTATTGATGTTACAGACTACTCGATTATTGAAGAAGGGCAAGAACAAAAAGAAGAAACGCAGGGTGAATTAGTTTAGGTAAGGGGAGCATTCCCCTTGCTTTAGGAGGGCAGATAATGGGCAAAAAATACTACTGGTTGAAGTTGAAGGAAGATTTCTTCAGGGATAAACGCATAAAGAAATTACGCAAAATTGCCGGTGGAGATACCTACACAATTATTTATTTAAAAATGCAGTTACTTAGTCTAAAAGATGAGGGCATCTTGTATTACGAAGGTGTAGAAGATGATTTTTATGAAGAAATAGCTCTTGAGATTGATGAAGATCCTGAGAATGTCAAAATCACAATCATGTTCTTAATTGCCAATGGCCTACTTGAAGAAGTTGAGAAAGATAAGTATTTATTACCTGAGACAATGAAGTCAATCGGTAGTGAAAGCTCAAGTGCTGCAAGGGTTAGAAAGCATCGGGAAAAAGCTAAAGCGTTACAATGTAACACCCAAGTAACAGATGGTAACGCACTAGTAACAAACGGTAACACAGAGATAGAGACAGAGAAAGAGATAGATATAGATATAGAGAAAGAGACAGACATAGACAAAGAAAAAAATGTCGGTCAGTCGTCTGGTCAGTCTCCAGTCATTGATATGAATCTTTTAGTAATTCAAGATATGTTCCGAAAAATGATTCGGGAACCAAAGCCTCAAGATTTGTCCAAAATGGTAGAAGCTCTTGAATTCTATGAACCTAGTTTAATCTTAGAAGCTATAAAAGAGGGGTCTAAAAAAGGGAAGTCATTCGCTTATGTGCTAGGGATATTAGATACCTGGCGAATTGAAGACAAAATTAGAACCTACGATGAATGGATGGTGAAAAAAGGTGCAAAGTCTCAAAGCAGTAACAACAAACAAGGAATTCGAGAAAATCATGCAGTCAATGGAAGCACGATCCCAAATGACATCAGAGAAAAACTTAGAAATTTCTCCAGCCGATGAATCAGAATACTTCTGTCCTAAATGTAAGGATGAAGGTGGCTATATCGAAAGAAAGAGAGCTGGTGAAACAACATTAGTACGTGTTGAAAACCGTTTTGAAGAAGTTAAATTGAAGCATGATACTGATGAATGGATTGAATGTGAATGTGTAGAAATGCGACGTATTCAACGAATCGTTAATGCAAGCTCTATTACTGACAAATTTAAAAACAGAGGATTTAAGAATTTCATTATTGATGGTAAACCCAAAGTAATTGCTGAAATGAGACAAATGGCAATCGATTATTATAGAGCATTTGATGAAATTAAAAATACTGAACAAAACAGCATTATGTTCAGTGGACAACCTGGTTGCGGTAAAACACATCTCTTAATGGCTATTACAAACGGCCTAATGAGAGAAAAAGTTGTACCAGTCGCTTATTTCCCTTATCAAGACGGTATGAGAGAAATTGCTTCAAACAACTTTGAAAAGAAAGATGAAATCGTCAATAAGATGTGCCATGTTGATGTTTTATTCATAGATGATCTATTTAAACCAATTGGCAATGAAGTGAAAGTTCATAAGTGGCAGGGAGATATTGTAGCAGAGGTTACAAACTACCGTTATTTAAATGCTAAACCGATGTTAATAAGTACTGAATTATCACCTTTAGAATTACTTGTTTCATTCGATGAAGCTGCTGCATCTCGAATGATTGAAATGGCTAGTGATTACACAAAAACCATCGAAAAGGATATCAGTTTAAATCATCGATTACGGAAAGTTGTAGGAGGGTGAATAGTGATGGGACATTACAACCAGAAGACCACACTTGCTAGTTTGAATCGGAAAATGGCCTTTACTAAACGTAAATTAAGAGAATGCGAGTTTGATAAGCAACAGTTAGAAAAAGAAAATGCTCAATTACGTGAAGCGCTTGAGTTTTATGCAGATACAAAAACGTATTTTCCACAGGAAGATAATGTTTGTAGTCATATAACGATGGATTATGGTGCAAAAGCCCGTCAAGCTCTAGGGTTGGAGAGTGGCTCATGAACGAAAATTTTATCATCAACATGCTAGTGTTAAACGCCTTCAACCACCACAAGTTCGGTGACGAGCAGTACAAAGAGGCATATACAAACTGGATGTACAAGCTACAGCAACATAAGAACTTTAGCACCCTAGAAGAAGCTTGCAATTATTTTCTTGCAAAGGGTGAAGAGGATGAAAAACTTTCAGCATAGTTTTAAACGGATGTTTTATATCGAGCAGCTTAAACAACTAAAAATTACAGAGGTTAATGGTGTACCGGTGCAAGATTTATCTGATCAAGAATTAAAGCGTGCACTAACAATCGCTAGGTTAAAGGAGGGGGCTTGAGATGTTCTCTGATGACTTAATGAAAATGTTCTTACAAAGCTTATTCAAAGAAGCAAAAGAAGAATTATTTCGAGAAGGGCGCCTAGTGAATGAAGATGGCGTTATCCTTTCCTCTGAAACAATAAAACTAGTAAATGAAATCGAAGAAACACAACTTCAAATGGCAATCGATAAAGCACTTGATGAAAGAGACGAAGTCACATTCCGAAAGCTGGTGGCTCAATGCAAATGACGAAAAACGGCATTCCAATCGATATCCCTAGTCAACGTAAGAAAGCACCGACAACTAATAAATTTAATGCTCACAAAGATTTTTACAAGTTTAAGAGATTCGCGACGATGGTCGGTTATGAGGACGGATGTAATGTTATTGCAACTGTACCAATGGGGCATCCAGAATTTAAAGCATTATTAGCTCAAGGATATCAAGTGATTGATATTTGGGATAGGAGGGATATTGCGTGAGAGAACCTAAATTTAGAGGTTTTAGCCTAGAAACAAACGAATGGGTATATGGGTATGGGTGGCATGAAACAGATTATACAGATGATTTTCTTAGAAGCATAAATCAGTCGAGACAAGATGCAGTTTTATTTACTAAAACATTCCCGATAACTTGTGATATTGAGTCTATGGGAGAGTTTACGGGTTTATTAGATACAAATGGAGTTGAGATTTATGAAGGCGATATCGTCAGACACGCAACAGATGAAGGTATTTACAAAGTCATATTTGATGATGGTGGATTTTATGTAGAAAACTTATTTGAATATGATTTTCAAACAATAGATGAATATCCATTAGAAGTTATAGGCAACATCTATGAACACAAACATCTATTGGAGGAAACAGCATGATTAACAGTGTCGTATTAGTCGGCAGACTCACAAAAGATCCAGAATTACGGTATACCCCTTCTGGAGTTGCAATGTGCCGATTCACAGTTGCCGTAAACAGAGCATTTTCGAATGAACAAGGAGAGCGTGAAGCTGACTTTATTCAATGCCTAGCCTGGAGAAAACAAGCAGAGAATCTTGCGAACTTCATGAGGAAAGGTAGTTTGATAGGGATTGAAGGTCGAATACAAACTGGTAGCTTTGAGGGGCAGGATGGTAAACGTGTGTATACGACTGATGTTGTTGCAAACTCAATACAGTTTTTAGAACCACGTGGCACGTCAGATGGCTCAAATTCAGCTCCAAACTACCAAGGTAATACAAATTATCAATCTAGTAATCAAAACGCAAATACAGGGCAATATGGCGGTCAAAATACTCAACATAACTATGTTGGCCAACCTACAAATTATGGTGAAGATCCGTTTGCAAACTCGAAAGGACCAATTGAAGTAAGTGGGGATGACTTACCATTTTAAAGGAGGATAAACAATGATTGAAAAACTATTTAAAGCAAAATTCACGACAACTGGTAAAACAATTGAACAACTTAAAGCAGAATACACGGATTTTCTGCCATCGGACGAAAAATTACAAGCACTTCTTGAGGCTTACCAGAACTTAGATGGTGTTGAAGTAATAGTGTATGAACGAAGATTCGTTGGTGAAAACAATTACGGCGTTTTTGCATGGGATGAAAGTGATAAATCAATCGATGATAAGATTCGCGATTTCATTTATCAAGCAGAGCAAGATGACATGTTTGGTTCATACATCGACGATCGCGAAGAGTTTCTAGCAGATTGGGAATCTGGAAATTATAGTCCGTCAGGTTCCTTAGCTTTTGAAAAAGCAGATATAGAAATTATCGAAGAATTGAAGAAAGGGGTTTGATTATGAATCTACAAAAATTATTCGAGGCACAACAAGTGCTGGATGAACACATCATGAACGAGCACCCAGTGCAAGAAAATGAAAGTCGATTAGCAAAGAAAATACTAGCTTTACAGGTTGAACTCGGCGAATGTGCAAATGAGTGGAGAGGGTTTAAGTTTTGGAGTAAGGACCAGGAGCCAAGAACAGCATTTGAAGAAATTTGTGAATGTCCTCATTGTGACGGTTTCTGTTCTAATAATGATGATCACCCACGAAATTACGTGTTAGAAGAATACGTTGACTGTCTTCACTTCATTTTGTCGATTGGATTGGAAGAATTTACTTTCACAGAGTTTGGAGAAACAAATACTTTGCCAGTACGACTTGAATTAACAAAACAATTCCAATCTATAAAATATCGAAATATTTCAACACAGTTCTTGTATCTCTTTAACTCTATCGGATACTTGACCGATTCAATTTTAGAAAATGAAATGACAATGCCTAGTGAAGCGTTTGGCTATTATGTTGAAACAGTGAGAATGTTTGTAGGATTGGGAGAAATGCTCGGATTCACTTTGGACCAAATCGAAGCTGCATACTTCGAAAAAAACAAAGTGAATCACCAGCGGCAGGAGGAAGGGTACTGATGAAAGTGAAATCTGTTCCAAGTTTCACATCATTAGACGATATTGCTGATAGATTTGAAAAGGTTACATCAAAGATCCAGTTCGAAAATCGCGAATATAAGTACCTGAAAACAGTTTTTGAAGATGAGATTAACAAATTGATTTATCGTTGTGAAGAGGAGCGACACAATCTCATTATCTCTATGATGGGTGATGTTGTTGTAGTTGATGTCGAAGGTGTATATAGCGTTGGAGATGTTGCAATCTGATATGTGTATTTGAATCAAAATTGCGAAGTAAGGAGGAATTAACTTGTCAAAGAGTTTACATGAAAGATTAGATGAAATTTGGCTTAATGCATTGAAAAAAAGCCCTTGTAAATGTGGTAATGATGCTAATTGGAATCAGGATATCAAAGGTTTTATCAGATGTACAAAATGTAAACAGGTTGTTGTTGATTAAGTAAAACATAACATGCTGTACATTACGCAAAAAACAATTCAAATGAACAATATTGTGAAATAAAAGGGAGGAATGAAAATGGCTAAAATTTTTAAATTAAATGATTATGATTGGGTAGCTGCTGAAACTATGGACGAAGCGATTGAGTGGTATAAAAATGAAACTGGATTATCAGAAGAAGATGCAATTGATTCACCTTATGAGATTACAGAGCCAAACAAACTATTAATAACTATTGAAAGAGTAAACAAAGATGAAGCCGAGTATAAGCGCTATGAAAAACTTCAAGAAAAATACATGGAACATGAAGAATCTAGCGTGTTCAAAGTTCCAGCAGACGAATTATTAGCAGTGGAATGGGAAGGTAAACCATACTTGCTTTGCAGTACAGAATACTGAACAATTCGCAAAAAGAAAGGAGCAAGTGAAATGAATTTTAAAGTATTTTCAGTAGGACTAGATTGGGTTGAGTATATCGCAGCAGAAACAGCAGAGGAAGCTTTAGCGGAACATTTAAGACGTGCAGATTATAAAGAACATGAATTACAAGATATAACAGTAGAAGAAATACCATTTGAGACGGAATACCGTTTTGAAAATGAACAAGGTACATTTGATGAAATGACTTTTGCAGAATGGTTAAAAGACTTTAAGTATGAAAAACCAAAACTTTTATGTTGGCAAGAATAAACAACATTCCGCAAAAAGAATAACAAAATTCACACCCTTGCACATAGATACCTTAGTAATATCTTATGTGTAAGGGAAAGGAGGGCAACATGGGCAAAATACAATTTGAAATACCAGGAGATGTACAAGCACAGCAACGGCCGAAGTTTTCTCGCATGTGCAAAGGTGTGAAAGCTATAGATCCAAAAGAGAGTCGAGACTATAAATCATTCGTGAGATTAGTTGCTTCACAATACGCACCTGAAACACTAATTACAGAACCTATTAAATTAACAATCGATGTATATCGCAAAATTCCAAAAGATAAGCAAACGGGACCAAAAATGAAGCTTATTCATGAAGGTAAATTACGACCAACAACTAAACCAGATATCGATAATCTTGCAAAGGGTATTAAAGACGGTTTAAGCAAGGTTTTATGGCATGACGATAGCCAAGTTATTGAACTTGTTGCTAGGAAGTGGTACTCAGACAGTCCTAAAGCTGTGGTGACGGTTGAATGGGTATCTTAAAGGAGGGTTAAAAGTGAGTGTAAGAGGTAGGGGCAAACCGAAACACGCTAAATATCTTCTGTTCACTGGTGAAAAGCATGAGAATTTAAAGTTTGATTTTACTTATGATCAAATTCAAGTCTTTATCGAGATGTGGAATGCCGGCAAGTCTATTAGTGAGATTGGTAAAAGGTTTTCAATTAGTTCGGCAAATGTTGCATTGGTAATCATGGACCTTGAAATGGCTGGGAAGATTAAGCCGAGACCTGGTGGGGTTTTTGGGAGGTCTAGTAAAGAAGTATCGTAGCAGATTAAGTGCTACCTAAGAAAGGGTGGTTTTTTGGAAAAATATCTTGAACGAGCAGAAGAACTAAAAGAAAGTGTTGCAGGGAACTACGAACATTCAACAGATATCCAAGACTGCGAATTAGTCGAATGGCTTATAAAACAAGCCGAGAAGGCACAACTTTTGGAGCAACAATTAAAACGGTTTGAATATTTAGCTTCATACGAATACAGTCATCAAATCGACAATGTAAAAGGGAATAAAAGTAAATATCAACAAGGTGCTTTGGAAGGTATGGAAAATTACAATCGTAAATGGAAAGAGGCTACTGGAAGAAAAATTGAAGCGATGTGGTAGCCTGATATCGCCAACTATCAGGCACTTAGTTCCTTTTAGGCCTTAATCATTCGTTCTAAAATACGTAAACCAATAGCACAACCTAAAGCGATGGAAAATAGCATAGTAAAACCCATATAGTCACCTTCTTTCTTTTTTACCATTTTATAACACATTGATAGTTTTTGAAAAGAAAAAAGACTGCAGCTCTCGCCACAGCCCTCGACATATACAAATCTATTATACCACAAATAATAGGAGGGCGTGTAAATGGGCAAAGGGCAGGTAAATAAGTATTTGTTGGATCAATGGATTAAAGACTATCGTTGGATGATAAATACGATTGAGGAACTTCAATCAGAATTGCCGATTAAAGGGGCAAAAACGGCACAGTATGGCATTGAAGCAACTCTTCCAAAGGCGAGTGGAGGTACGAGTGATGTCGTATTCTCAGAGATGGCAAGACGTTCAAACCATTTGAGAAAAATCAATGACTATATTTATAAAATTCAAGAGGTTCAAAAACGTATCGAAAAGGTAACGGAACCAAGAGAAACAGAAGTACTGTTTTGGTTACTGGAAGGGAAATCTTTACGTTGGATTGGTCAACATATGGCGCTTAGTCATGTGACGATTAAGAATATTAAGGACAGTGTTGTTGATAGTATGTTGAAGTGAGCGAATGAACAAAATGCGAAACAAGGGAGTTAGAATAATGGAAAGGGTTAAAGCAAAAGTTGTGGCTAATGCCACAGTGGAATTGATTGTAACACTTAGAAAATACAATGATGGTGATATTGAATTAGATGAAGTATTGGAGATTTTAGAGATTGATGATATAGAGGATATTGAAATTAAATCGGAATTTTAATGCACAGTTTGTAAAAATTAATAGTTAACAAACTTACCAAATTTAACACTTTTAACAGATTTAACGGATTTCGTGTTTTTAAAAACTATCTGTATACTGTGAGGTAGGACGGAGCGGTTAATATTTCGGTCTTACCAAAATCTTCTTCAAAAAGGAGAAAGACAAGACGACCGACGACACGCGCCGAAAGTTATACATCGAAGAAGCGACAACACGATCGTCCCAGTATCTGAGAGGGGTGGTTTTTATGAAATAATATATATAAACATATTTAATTATTATTTAATATTTATAAAGCGAAAAATAAAAAATTCAATATTATTCTTTGATTATTATATTCACAAATTTTCAATTGGAAAGGCAATTGCTAAATATATCGGTTTTTACTACAACACAATATCTGTTCTATGAGCAAAGCGACCACTTTGAGGAAGGTGGTTGCTTTTATATTATAACGAGACAGTGGCGGAATAGGTAGACGCTTATAACGGAATTAACAGTACGTTAGACAATTCGGTAAGGTTAACTTTGCTATATCAACGCCGAGCAAATATGTCGCACCTAAATGGTAAGAAGACGACAGGCGCAACCGAATGAGATGTTAACCATACAAGGTGCAAATCCTTGTCTGTCTCACCATTATGCTTATCTCGTCATAAGCAACTGACACTTTTAAGTGGTTTTGACTTGCGATTTACTTATAGTAGATTGCCTACAAAGGTTTTGTTCGTTGTACCGTAAACAACATTCACTCACTACGGCGGTGAGTATAAGGTAGCCGAATATAGGATTAGGAACGTCCGTACTTTTGCTATGGAAATGACTCTTCGGGAGATTGGGGCGGACACGACTGTCAAAGTGGTTTATGGCAGTCAAATTATTTAAGTCACATCAATTACGATGTGGCTTTTTATTATGCTTTGAAAACTGCATCAAACAGCCATCTAATAATAGCGAACTAATAGGGCGGAGTTTGGTGCGATTTTGAAAACATAAAAAGGGGATGGCAAGTATGTGGTTCGATTTAAAAATTAGATATAAACATTTACAGATTATTAAACATGCTTTGCAGCATTACCTCAAACGAGAGGGAGCTACACAAAAGGATTTGCAAGATGAACAAGTGTTGTTAAATAAAGTTGAAAGCCGAATAAATGGAATTAAAGAACGTTATGGGATTAGGTGAAGAAATGAGATATGTATTACAATGCGAGAAATGCAAACGTCCTGCGGACATAGATAAAGATAAAAGTAAACCTGGAAACAAAGTTTATAAAAGCACTTGCAATTGTGGAGGCAAAATCAAACCAATGCTAGACTGATTTATTTTGAGCAGTGAGCATTATCGAGTGTCACCCCTTCGCTCAGATGATAGTGCTTGCTGCTGAAGGTATATCAAAAATGTGTTAAATACAATTTTCTCCTTTTGATTTAAAATTAGCTTTATTAAAGAAAGGGGAGATAATAGTGGAGTTAATTTTAGTAAAATTTATCGAGTTTGGTGGCTCTTTATATCGCTATGAGAAGTATTATGATAGTGAGAATGTTCCTTTTATCCCGAGGAAAGGGGATATGTTAAAAGATGAAGGCTTGTTTGAAGCAGAGTCATTAGTATCATCTGTAGAAATCAGTATAGAGGAACAATATATCGTAATAAATCTTGAAATAGATAAATTTGATAACGGAAAAGACTTCAATAAAGCAATTAGCAATTTAGAAGATAATGGTTGGAAAGAAAACTAATAATTCAAAGTCACGTTGAAGAGACGTGGCTTTTTATTTTGTCAATACGGAGGTGGTGTTATGAGATATGGCTAGAGCAAGAGATCCTAATCGTGATAAAGCGTTTGAAATATATAAAGAGCATGATGGTGCAATTACTAACCGAAAAATCGCTGAGATATTAGATGTTCCAGAAAAGACTATTTCAGCTTGGAAAAGTCGTGATAAGTGGAATGTAGTACTACAAAATGGCGAACGCAGTACTACAAATAAAAAATGCAGTACTACAAAAGAAATTGATGATAGCCAAAACACTGTTGAAGTCATTAATGATGAGCCTCCGAAGAAGGATGGACGAGTAAAAAAGCGTAGTGGTAATCCTAATCCGCCAAATCAGTTCACCAAACGGAACAGAGCTGCGATGATTCATGGTTTAAGAAGTAAGTTCTTCTTTCCGGAACAAATCGAAATCATGGAGGCTTTACAAGAGTTCGACATTGTGGACCAGATATGGTTGCAAATTGAAATCAGTTTCTCAGCAATAATTCGGGCACAAAAAATTATGTGGGTAGAAGATCCATTTGACCATTTAAAAGATGTCAGTGGAGAGATGTCTGCTGAAGGTCTTGAAAAAACAGATTATAAAGTTGTTTATGCTCATGAACGTTTTGAATCATATATCAAAGCACAAGCAAGAGCCATGGCCGAACATAGAAGTCTAGTAAAACAATTCCTAGATTTAACTACTGAAGATGATGAACGAAGATTGAAGCTTGAACAAATGCAATTGAATATCGAACGAACTAATAAAGAAATTGAACTTCGGAATATTGCAATTCGTAAGGAAAATGGAGACGAAGGAGAACAATACGAAGATGACGGCTTCATTGAGGCGCTAAAAGGAACGGAAGTGAACTGGGATGAGTAAAAAGAAACGCCCAGCATTGTTTAAATTTAAGCCCTTTAGCGAAAAACAACTCAAAGTCCTTAAATGGTGGCAAGATGGTTCACCACATAAAGATAAAGATGGTTTAATCTGTGACGGATCAGTTCGTGCTGGGAAAACTGTTGTAATGTCCTTATCTTTCGTCATGTGGGCGATGGAGACATTTGAAGATGAAAACTTAGGGATGTCTGGTAAAACAATCGGTTCATTCCGACGTAACGTTTTCAAACCACTTAAACGAATGCTCCTATCACGTGGTTACAAAGTAAAAGAATATCGTTCTGAAAACATGTTCACTGTCACTCGTAAGGGCAAAGTGAACTATTTTTATATATTCGGCGGTAAAGATGAAGCTTCACAAGATTTAATTCAAGGGATTACCCTTGCGGGTATGTTCTTCGATGAGGTCGCCTTAATGCCTCAATCCTTTGTTAATCAAGCAACAGCTCGATGTTCTGTTGATGGTGCTAAATTCTGGTTCAACTGTAACCCAGCTGGACCGTATCATTGGTTTAAGCTTGAATACTTAGATCAACTAGAAGAAAAGAACATGTTACATCTTCATTTCACAATGGATGATAACCTATCTCTTTCTGAAAAAGTAAAAGAACGATACAAGCGCATGTATCATGGCGTGTTCTATAAACGTTTCATTTTAGGTTTATGGGTACTTGCTGAAGGTATTATTTACGACATGTTTGATGCAGCAAAGCATGTTGTTCAAACAATTGATAGATCCTATTCCAAATATTATGTTTCCGTTGATTATGGAACACAAAACCCGACAACGTTTGGTTTGTGGGGTTTTTATGATGGCGTCTGGTACAAGGTTAAAGAGTACCATTATGATGGCCGTAAAGAAAATAAGCAAAAAACTGACCAAGAATATTATGAAGAATTAGTTAAGTTCATAGGGAAAGTTCGTGTAATAGCAATTATTGTTGACCCTTCTGCTGCATCTTTTATAGCTGTTTTGAAGAAAAATGGGATGACGGTTAAAAAAGCGAAAAATGATGTGATTGAGGGTATTCGTAACGTTGCAAATGCTTTGATTAATGAATTGATTAAATATAACGATTGTTGTAAAGAAACTTTTCGTGAATTTAGTTCTTACATGTGGGATGAAAAAGCAGCAGATCGTGGTGAAGATAAACCTATTAAACAGAATGACCATCAAATGGATGGTGATCGATACTTTGTAAATACGATTATTTTCAAAGGTAATGGTGTATCTGTATTGAAATGAGGTGCGAATTATGTTGATTGAAGACTTGTATAGAGCGCCTTGGCATGAAAGTGTAATGGAGGTGATTAAACAAATGGCAAATCAAGGCATGTCTCTTGATGAATTTTTGATTATGGAAATAACTGATTGGGAGAAAAGTGACAAGTATAAACAAATGGTTGAAGGTGGTAATTATTATCGCCACAAAATGGATATTGATAAAAAAGAACGAAAACTTAAAGTAATCGACCAAAGCAACCAGAAGCTAAAACATAACTTTGTAAAAAAGTTAGTTGACCAAAAAATCGGTTATCTATTATCGAACGAGCCAACCATTGGAACGAGAGTAAAGGAATATACAGAAATGCTAAATGAACGGTTTGATTACAACCTTTTGAAAAAATTGAAATCTGCTGGACGTGAGGCAATTAATAAAGGTATTGCTTATTTACATCCTTACATTGATGAAGAGGGTAATTTACAATTTAAGCGATATAATTCGGAAGAAATTATTCCTTTTTGGAGGGATATAGAAGAAAACTTTGCCGAAAGTTTTATTCGAGTATATCAAGAAGAACGTATTATTAATAAACAAAAAAAGAAAGTTAAATGTGTTGAATATCATTATAGTGAAGGTATTCAATATTATACGTTGGAATTAAATCAATTGAAACCAGATGACTTAAAAGGAATTGAGCAAAGATTCCATTTCACGATTGATGATAAACCTTATTTGTGGGAACGTATCCCGTTAATCCCAATTCGCTATAACGAGTATGAAGAACCATTAATTGTGTCCATTAAATCGCTTGTAGATAACTATAACGCTCAAACTAGTACTCATGCAGATTTACTATTAGATATACCAAATGTCATTATGAAATTAAGAAACTATGGGGGGACTGATTTAACACAATTCCTTCAGGAACTAGCAAGGTATCGGGTAGTTAAATTAGATGATGATGGTGACTTAGAATCACTTAAAAATGATGTAGCAACTGATTCTATTGAGAAAGAGCTTGACCGTGAACGAAAAGCTATATATGAGTTTGGTCGAGGAGTAGATACAACTGAAAACGAAAATTTAGGTAATGCTTCAGGTGTTGCGCTTAAATTTCGTTACACAGATTTAGATTTAGATTGCAATGATTTCGAAAATGAATTCCAGGCTTCACTAGAACAAATTTTTTGGTTCATAAGTCATTACATCTTGATTACAACAGGTAAAGATTATACGGAAGAACCAGTTAATTTTACCTTTAATCGTGCTGTGATTATTAACGAAAATGAAAAAATTACAATGGCAAAAGACTCAATTGGTATTCTAGATGATCAAACCATTCGAGAAAACCATCCCTGGTATCATGATGGTGTGGAAGAACGCCTAAAACAACAACAACAAGAAGAAATGGATCTTTTGGATAACTATGAAACGACATTCAATAAATTGAATGGCGGTGGAGCAAATGGTCAAGAGTAGGGAGTATTGGCAAAGGCGTTTTGAAATACTAGAAGACGCACAGCATAAAAAAGCAATGTCCTATTACAGAGACCTTGAAAAAGTATATATTCTAACAATGCGAGCCATTGAAGCGGATATTGCTAAATGGTATAACCGATTTGCTAAGAACAATGAAATCACTCTTGATGAAGCTAAAAGGTTATTAAAATCAGATGAATTAAGAGAGTTTCGTTGGACTGTTGAAGAGTATATCGACTATGGTAAAAAGAATGCAATTAACCAACAGTGGATAAAACAACTCGAAAATGCCTCTTCTCGCGTCCATATTTCACGTTTAGAGAGTTTGCAATTACAACTTCAACAACACGTTGAAAAGTTGTATGGAGGGCAAATTGAAGGTTTTGAACGCTTGATGAAAGAGGTCTATCATGACCAATACTATCACTCTATTTTTGAAGTTCAAAAGGCGTTTGAAATAGGGTTTACTGTACAAGTGCTTAATGAGGAATTACTTACAAAAGTCATTAGTAAACCTTGGACAGCAGACAATTTAACTTTCTCCGCTAAAATTTGGCGCGATAAAAACTTACTTATCAACACTTTACACACAGAATTAACACAATCATTTGCTCGTGGTAAAGGTCCTCAAAGAATAATTAGTGCTATTCAAAAGAAAATGAATACTTCAAGATCCAACGCTGCTCGATTAGTACAAACAGAGCAAGCGTTTTTTAGTGCTTCAGCACAAAAAGAAGCTTATAAAGAGTTAGATGTAGAACAATATGAAATTGTTGCAACTCTGGACCATAAAACGAGTAGTATCTGTAGGGCAATGGATGGTAAGGTTTTTAAAATGAGTGACTATGAGCCTGGTGTAACTGCTAACCCATTTCATCCACGTTGTAGGACAACAACAGCACCTTATTTTGAGGATGATTATGGCTCTCGAATTGCACGTGATTTAGACGGTAAAACATATCATATACCTGGCAATATGAAATACGAGGAATGGTATAAAGAGCAGGTAGAAAAGTATGGAACCGATAAAATAAGTCTCACTAAAAAGATGGAACGAAACGTTTCTAAAGATAGGGAGCAATATAACGAATACAAAAAGGTTCTTGGGAATAATGCTATTAAGTCTTTTGATGAATTCCAACAAATTAAGTATACTAGAGACAATGAATGGAATAAGATTCAAGATAATTTCTATGTAAAATCAAGATTAAATGATGGTACCTTTGGTTCAAAAATAAATCCGGAAAAACAGGAACCTCATATGGAATCCACTCGTAAAGAAGGTAGAAGTTACTTTTACGATAATATCGATGTTCAACAGTTATTTAATAAATACGCAGGTACTGGTGAAGTCGAAAGAGACAAACAAGGTAGAAGAAAAAATACCGAACGAATTAAAATAACAGAAGATATAGGAGTAGCTGTTAGTTTAAACGGAACACATAAAGCCAATTTTATAAAAATACATCATTCTAAAAATAGAACTCATATAGTACCAATATGGAAGGAGGAGTAAGATGTTTTCAAAAATATCTGCATTAAATTACAAGAAAAAAGTTAAAGTAACTTTTGTTGATGAAGAAGTCTTAATCGGTATTGTTGACCATTGGACTTCTCCTGGAGATAGTGAAAATGGTGTGGAAGAATTAACGATTATCCCAACTGAAGGGAAATTAAAAGGTCAATATATTAATTTTGATGAAACAGAAGTAAAAAATATCGAAGTCATTGAATAATAGCACTTAACCAATAATAAGAGGTTGAGTGCTTTTATTTTGTCGTCCACCTGATTATTTTGTTAAGGGGGGGTAAGTTATGCAAATTCCGAGTGAAGTGATGGTAGCTGGTATTGTATATAAAGTAGATGAGGTTAGTGGATTACATGACAAACATGAATTATTAGGACAAATTCTATATGTACCTTGCACTATTGAAATAAATGCTGAATCGTCTAAGGAAAGAAAAGAGCAAACATTTATTCATGAATTGACTCATGCAATTTTCCTTGAAGCGGGTATTGAAGAACAAGATGAAGACATGATTAATCGTGTTGGTAAGGTACTTTATCAAGTTTTAAAAGATAATTCGTTTGATTTTAAGTCGTAGCAATACGGCTTTTTATTTTCGCCTTTTTATTGACTAACTTGTAGGCGTTAAACAATAAAGCGGTCTAACTCTATCGTGTCGAACACGTAAAAAACGTAGGAGGAATTAAAAATGAAAAAAGAAGATTTAATTGCATTAGGTTTAAGTGAAGAACATGCGACTGCTGTTGTTAATAAATACGGTACTATGATACCGAAAGAACGTTTCGATGAAGTGAACGATGCTAAAAAAGCGCTGGAAACTCAAATAAAGGATCGTGACAAGCAGTTAAAGGATCTAGAAGAAAAGGCAAAAGGTAATGAAGAATTGAGTGCAAAAATTCAAGAGTTACAAGATGCAAACAAGCAAGCGAAAACAGATTACGAAAAGCAATTGAAAGATGTTCAATTATCTACTGCTATTAAACTAGCACTTACAAATCAAGTACATGATACCGATTTAGTTGCTGGGCTAGTAGACAAAACAAAAATTGAACTCAATGAAGATGGAACAATTAAAGGCGGTCTAGATGACCAGTTAAAGACTTTGAAAGATTCGAAGTCTTTTTTATTTGTGCCTGAAAAGGAAACAAAACCAAATATTAAGGGTGCTGTGCCGCCAAGTAATCCTGGTGGCGGTAGCGATCCAATTAATGTTGGTGCTGATTTCGCCAAAATGTTAAACGAAAGAGGAAAAGCACCAAGCACTGAAAACAATCCATGGGGATAAAAGGAGGAAATTCAAATGCCATATGTAAAACCAGTGGAAACAGCAAAACGTATAAACTTTTTAGCTTCTTCAAAGGTACAAGCATTTTCGTATCAAGTTAGTGATGAGGGTGTAAGTGCTGATGAGAAAGGTCGAAAAATTGTTAAGGCTGGTACAATACTACCTGCAAATGACGCGACAGCTCAAGGTATTCTTTACACAGATGTAGATGTAACAGAAGGACCACAACCTGGCTCACTAATTGTTGAAGCTTACATCCTTGAAGCACGTTTACCTGAAGCTGCCTCTGCAGAAGCAAAAACTGCATTAACTAAAATTACATTCAGATAATATTAATCTATTTGAAATGACAGGAGGAAAAACAATATGCCAGATGTATTAGAACTTTTTGATTCCAAGACGGTATTAAATTATTTGAAAGAGCGTCAATACCAATCCTACACTATTGGGGAATCTTTATTCCCTGAACAAAAATATGATACTTTAGAATTTGAATATTTAGTAGGAGCAAATGAATTGCCTGTAGTTGCAAAAGTACATGCATTTGATACTGAAGCAGAAATCGGTTCAGTAGAGGCTGCTAAACAGGCGTTAGAAGCTGCTTATATTAAGAAAAAATATCAAATTAAAGAAAAAGACTTGATTGCTTTAAAAAATCCACGTACCCAACAAGAACAGCAGTATTTAATTCAACGCATTTTCAATTTAATCGATAAAGCGGTAGCTGATGTTCGTTCACGTGTTGAATTAATGCGTATGCAAGCAATTTCAACAGGTACGTTAACACTTGAATTAAACACCGGGAATACAACACCTTCAAGTATTACTGTTGACTATGGTGTCCCAACAGATCATAAAGAAGCGTTATCTGGTACTGAAATTTGGGGGACTGGTACAGAAGATATTCTTGGAGATTTAGAAAAATGGGCCGATGCTTTAGATATAGTTCCAACACGTGCTCTAACTTCTAAGAAGATTGCTGGTATAATGCTACGAAATACGAAGCTCATCGGTTATTTATATGGAACGGGTTCTGGCCGAGTTGCGAATCTAGCAGATTTAAACCAATTCTTACTTCAACAAGGATTGCCTGCTATCGCTGTATATGAATCTAGCGCAAACACAAAATATCGTGTGCAAAATGCTGATGGTACTTATACTACTCATAGTTACTTCCCTGAAAATAAATTTGTTATGTTCGGTGATGGTCCATTAGGTGAAACTTTATATGGTCCAACACCTGAAGAATCGCGTATGTTACTTAAAGGAAATGAAGAAGTTTCAGAAGTAGGAAAAGTAATTGCTATGATTTATGAAGAAGGATTAGATCCTGTTTCAACTTGGGCTAAAGCTGCAGCAACTGCAATCCCTTCATTCCCAGAAGCAAATAACGTATTCCAAGCGCAACCAATTGCGTAGAAAGGGGCATAATTTATGACAAAACTTTTAGTTTCAGTAAAAAAAGGTTCGTTCCCTGTTCGTTATAACGGTGAACGTTTTTCTGTTGGCGAAGAATTTATGATTGATGAAAAACACTTAAACAAAAATATGATGGAAGTCCTTGAAACCATCGAAGAAAACGAAGGTGGAGGAAAACAGCCAAATGAATTTGAAGGGAAATCAGTTGAAGAGCTAAAAGCTTATGCTGAAGAACATGGAATTGATATTGGTAAAGCTACTACAGAAGAGGGCATTATCAAGAAGATCGAAGAAGCTCAAAAAACAGAATAGGGCGTGATTAAATGCTCGAAGATGTGAAAAAAAGATTAAGCTCACTAGGTATTACGGTATCTAGTGAGCCTTCCAGTTCGGATAATGTTATTTTGTATTTTACGATTGATAAAGTTACAAACCATATTAAAAATCAAACAAACCTATCAAGTATTCCAAACGGTTTAAAAGAAATCGCAATCGATATGGTAGTTGGAGAATTTCTTCTTACGAAAAAGTCTATGGGTCAATTAGATATTGCAACATTAAACTTTGATTTAATGGCAAAACAAGTCCAAGACGGGGACACGAATGTTACATTCGCAGTAAATGAAAACACCACTCCAGAAGCTCAATTTAATACATTTTTAAATTATTTACGTCATAACGAAACTGATTTTGCTCGTTATAGGGTGTTAGTATGGTAACCACTAGGCGTAAAGCTTTAGAAATGCTTTGGAGAGGTACTTGTACGGTGAAAGCATGGCGAGAGGTAAAAAATCCAATTACACATATTACAAAGCACGATGAAGTTACCCTCTATAAAAATCTAAAATGCAAGTTATCTCATAAAACATTGACTGCTGCTTCAAATACTGGTGGACCTGCAGCGATAGTAGAAGAAATCCAATTGTCATTAGGTAATGAATATGACGTACCTGCAGGCTGTAAAATCATTGTCACACAAGATGGTGTAACAACTGAATATACTCGTAGTGGTAAACCTGGTATCTTCATGGATCATCAACAAATCCGATTAGAGTTATTTAAGGAGTATGCATAATGGCTAAATGGGGTAAGGTTAACTTTCGACAATTAGAGCAATTATTTAAGCGTACTACTAAACTTGAAAAACAATATGAACAGTTTCTTGAGGGATTAGTTAAAGAAATAGCAGCTCGCATGTTGAGAAAGGTAATAAAGCGAACTCCAGTTGGTCAATATGAAGACGGAACGGTTGGAGGAACTTTACGTAGAGGTTGGACGATAGACACTAACGTTACCAAAAAAGGGAATGTATACGAAATTACTATATTCAATCCAGTTGAATATTCTCAATATGTAGAGTTTGGTCATCGAACAAGGAATCATCAAGGTTGGGTAAATGGTCGTTTTATGATGACTATATCTGCTGATGAAGTTGAAAGAGAAGCACCTCAAATCATAGAAAAGAAAGTCACTAATTTATTGAAGGAGGCTTTCGGTGGAAATTAACGACATTATTGCAGCTATCTCCATCAAGCTTCACAACATATTTGGAGAGGGCTATACAAATTATATTGATGAAGTACCGCAGGGGTTTACGCCACCTGCTTTTTTAATTTTGTTTTTATCATTAGAAAACATTCGACAAATCGGTAATCGTTGGAGAGTAACTACGCTTTTTAATATTCAATATTTTTCAGCTTTATCTGAAAACAAACGTACAGATGCATCTAACCATGCTTTAAAGATACAACAAGCACTTAGTGAAATTACGTTGCTAAATGGTGCTATGATGCTCGGCACAGGTGCAAACAGCGAAATCGTAGACGGTAACGCACATAACTTTATTCATTTCAATTTCTTTTTACAAGAAGTTGAAGCGAAAGTATTTATGGAATCGTTAGAACAACACTCTACTCCGAAAGGGTGAAAACATGGCAGTTGAAAAAATCAAAGAAAAAGCAAAGGCGACTACTGAACAGGTTACAAAAGTAATCGAATCAGTAGCGTCTTTAAAATTCACTAAACAACAGCTTTTAAAAAGCAAAAAGTATGTTGATCGTCGCGATGTACTTAATGCATTACTTAAAGATCACGTAACATACACACACAAAGAAGTGGAGAAGTTACTCAACGAATTTTATAAAGGAGGTAAGAAATAATGCTAGGTGGAGGAACATTTGTAACGCAAAACAAAGTACTTCCTGGTACTTATCAAAACTTCGTAAGTGCAGCACGTGCATTTGTAAATTTATCAGATCGTGGCTATGTGGCACTTCCTATGGAACTTGATTGGGGTATTGATGATGCTGTGTTTACAGTCACTGCTGAGGATTTCCAAAAGAACTCATTAAAGATTTTTGGCTATGATTACACACATGAAAAGTTAAAAGGTTTACGCGATGTATTCAAAAATGCGCATACAGCATTTGTTTATAAAGTAAATGAAGGTGCTGTTGCAGCTTCCAATACTTATGGTACAGCAAAATACAAAGGTGTTCGAGGTAATGATTTAAAAACTGTTATAACTGCTAATGTAGATGATCCAACAAAATTTGATGTTCAAACCTATTTAGGAACATTATTAGTTGATGAGCAACTGGCTATAGAAAGTGCGGCAGATTTAGTTGAAAGTGATTATGTGATACCTAAAACAGATGCGACTCTTGCTGAAACAGCCGGAACCAATTTTGCAGGAGGTTCAAATGGAACAGCACCAACAGGTACGCCTCACCAAAAGGCGCTAGATGAATTCGAAGCTTATGGTTTTAACGTACTTGCTTGTCTATCTACTGAAACGGCAATCAAAAATTTATATATTGCATATACAAAACGCTTACGTGATGAAGTGGGTGCTAAATTCCAACTTGTTGGTCATGCTTTAGGTGCTGCTGATCATGAAGGGGTTATTGATATCCATAATAAAGCAACAGAAGTTGATTATGGTTTAGTATTCTGGACAGCTGGAGCCCAAGCAGGTGTTGATGTAAATAAATCCAATACAAATAAAACCTATGATGGTGAATATACTGCTGATTTTACTGGTGCTAAAACTCAAAATGAATTAACAACTTTAATTAAAAATGGTAAATATGTATTCCATCGAGTAGGAATTGAAACACGTGTATTAGAGGATATTAATACATTTACGTCATTCACAACTGAAAAGAATGAGGATTTCAGTTTAAACCAAGTCATTCGTGTTCTTGATCAGATTGCGATTGATACTGCTCAATTGTTTAATAGTAGATACTTGGGGCAGATTCCTAATGATCAATCTGGCCGGGTTTCTTTATGGAATGATATTTTAACTCACCGATTAGAGCTCCAGAGATTAAGAGCAATAGAGAATTACGATAAAGAGGCTTTGGCTATATCTGAAGGAAATACTAAAAAATCAGTAGTTATGAATGAAGTTGTGGACGTCACAGTTGCTATGTCTCAACTTTATATCACTACGACAGTAGCTTAGGAGGGAATGGACTCATGAAAAAAATGAAGATGTTATTACCGTTGAATATTCAATTCTTTGCTGAAACAATGCATGCGAGAGATTCAATCAGTGGCTCTCAAGGTGAAGCATTTGTGACTATTAGAAACCAACGTTATAACTTCGCTCAGTTAATTAATATTCAAGCGGACATGGCCAAAACTAAAACGCAGGTTCCGATTTTAGGTAAAGTAGGTAAAGGAAATAAGTCAACTGGTGCTGAATACACTGGCAGTGCAACATTCCATTTTAACACTTCAATCTTCCGAGATATGTTGTATCGATACAAAGAAACAGGGGAAGATTTATATTTTGATATTCAATTAACGAATGAAGATAAATCTTCTACAGTTGGTCGACAAACAATTATTTTAAAGGATTGTAACTTAGATGGTGGAATATTGGCTTTGTTAGACGCTGATGCAGAATACTTAGAAGATTCATTCGAATTTACATTTGAAGATTGGGAAATGCCAGAACAATTTTCAATTTTAGATATTATGCAATAAAAAAAGCTCACTACGGTGGGCTCTTTTTAATTCCAAATTTGAAAGGAAATGATGAGAATATGAGTAACTTACAAGCTTTCTTTGCACAAAATGTTGAAAAGGTAACAATTGAAGAACATGTAATTTCTAAGCGTTTTAAAGATGAAAACGGAAACCCGATTCCGTGGAAATTCGGTGCAATTGATGGAGAAGTGGATGCAGCAAATAGAAAAGCATCTACAAAACGTATGCCGGTGCCGGGTAAAAAGGGTTTAATGATGCCTGAAATTGATTTTGAACTATATTCATTAAAAAATGCGGTAGCAACAATCAAATACCCTGATCTAAACAATGCAGAACTACAATCATCATATGGGGTGATGGGAGCAGAAGCTTTACTCAAAAAAATGTTGCTTCCTGGTGAACTTACGGAAGTAAAAAATATAACTCAAAAAGTAAACGGCTTTGATGTAGATATGGAAGAACTTGTTGAAGAAGCAAAAAACTAATTGATGACGGTGATAGCGAGGCAAACATTGCTCATTATGCTTTACATAAATTGAGGCTATTACCGTCACAATATTTAAACCTTCCACGTCTTGAAAAGGCTTTTGTTATAGCATCTATACAAGTCAAAATTGAAGCCGAGAAGAAACAAGCTAACGAGGCAAAACGAAAAGGTTCGAAAGGAAAGGGTAGGAAAAAACGGTAGAATACTATTATCCTTTTCTGTATATTTATGGTGAAGGAGGGGTATTGATGAAAAAATATATTCTACCATTACCATTATTATTCATATTGCTTCTGTTTGGTTGTGGAAATGAACAAACTAAAGTAAACGAAGAAGACGTAATAATCGATGCCGAACAGTTTTCAAACATTACTTCATCTGAGTTAATTTCTATTTTAGGTGAACCACAATCTGTTGAACCATATGAATGGAAAGTACCTAGCACTAACCAAAGTATTGTTGGAGATTTGTATACCTATGAAGAAGGAAAATATGAATTTATTCTATTTGACGATAATGTTGTTAGATTGAGTATCAATTCAGGATCATATTGGGGTTATGATGAGTCGACATTTGGGTTTATTGATAACGAATCTATTCTACAACTATTCGGAATCTCTGATACTTACGACGACATGAGAAAAACTGAAGATAATGGTCTTATGCAAAGATACGAAAGAGTAAGTGAAGGAGTTTCAAGAGTAGAAATATATGAGATTCAAAACGATACTTTCGGATTCGCTAGAATAACATATAACGAAAGTTATTATTAAAGGATGCAAGCACTCACCTTAGAGTGCTTTTTATTTTGTCAAAAAGGCGGTGAAACAATGGCTACTATAAGAACCGCAATACAAATTAACGATATGATGTCCAAACAATTCAGAGCTATGAATATGGCCATGATGACGGTTATAGACAGTTTTCAGACGTTGGAAGATGTAACGGGCAATGCCGTTGATATATCAGCGCTAAACGCTGCCCAACGAGAACTACAACAGGTTGAGGCAAACTTTAATCAAATCGAAAGAGAAATAAAACAAGCTGAACATGCACAAGAAAAATTAAATCAAGATATTAATAGAGCAGATAAGCTAGCTAGTAATTTGTTGGGCACTATCGGTGCTATTGCGGGAACATATTTCACAATCCAAGTACTAGGTAATGCTATATCTATATCTGATGAAATGACAAATACTACAGCTCGTTTAGATATGATGAATGATAAATTACAAACAACAGCAGAACTCCAACAAATTATTTATGAAAGTGCTCAGAGGTCATATAGTTCATATTCAAAAACAGCTGATATGGTAGCAAAACTCTCAATGAATGCTGCAGAAGCTTTTGATTCAAATAAAGAAGCTGTTATATTCGCAGAGTTGCTGAATAAACAGTTTAGTATTGCAGGTACGAGTCAAGAAGAAATGAACTCAGCTTTATTACAATTAACTCAAGCACTAGGATCTGGTGTACTAAGAGGAGAAGAACTAAATGCAGTATTTGAAGCTGCTCCAAATATAATTAGAACCATTTCTAATTATTTAGATGTCTCAATATCAGAAATACGAGAATTGGCAAGTGAAGGCAAAATAACTGCCGAAATTGTAAAATCGGCCATGTTTTCTGCTGCAGATGATATAAATGAGAAGTTTAACAAGATGCCAGTTACATGGTCGCAAATATGGACGTCATTTCAAAATGAAGCCTTGTGGGCGTTTCAAGAAGTTCTCGTAGAATTAAATAAAATTGCAAATAGCGAAACTTTCAAAAGTTTTGTCGATGATGTTAAGAAATCTCTATATATTCTTGCACAAGTGACGCTAAGTGTTATTCAAGTATTAGCTTCAATTGGTGGGTTTATTTATGATAATTGGAGTATTATTGGTCCGATAATATTAGGTGTCGGAGGAGCTTTATTAGTGCTTGTTGCAGCACTTACTTTAGCTAGGACATGGGCATTATTAGCAACCGTTGGAATGTGGGCTTTAAATACTGCTCTAGCTGCTAATCCTATTGTTTTGGTAATCGCAGCTCTAGTATTATTAATCGGCTTATTTTACGCAGCAATTGCAGTAATCAATCACTTCGCTGGTACATCGATAAGTGCAACTGGAATAATTGTTGCGGGATTTGCATTTATGTATTCAACCTTCTATAACGTTATTGTCTTTATGCTGAATTTAGTGCTTATGTTCGTGGAGTTCTGGGTAAACGTCTGGAAAAATCCAATTTATACAGTTAAGCGATTGTTTGGGAATTTAGCTATAAACGCACTCGATATGGCTAAAAGTATGATTGGATCATTTGATAGTGCAGCTACAAATCTTGCTAACATGTTCATTGAGGGGGCAAATTGGGCTATAAAAGGTCTTAACTGGCTTATTGAAAAGCTTAATGAGATTCCTGGAATTGAACTTGGAAAATTTGGGGAGATAAGTGCTAGAGCATCTCTTGTAGGTGATTATAGTCAAATGACAGACAAGATTAATGAATGGGTGGGAGAAGCCCCAGAAGATTACTGGGAGGCGCCTAAATTCGATTATACTTCACCATTTGATAATGCGATGAACGCTTATGATTGGGGAGCGAATTTGTTTAATTTTGATCAACCAAAACAAGATGATTCTTGGCAAAAAGACCAAGAGGCATTAATGAAATCGATTTTAGATTCGCTGGGATCAGGTAATGACTTGGCAGGAGATACGGCTGATAACACTGGCAAATTAAAGGACTCGGTGGACATGGCCACAGAAGACTTAAAATACCTTAGAGACTTGGCTGAACGTGATACAATCAATCGCTATACAACAGCTCAAATCAAGGTCGATATGCGAAATGAAAACCATATCAATTCTGAGTTAGATATTGATGGTGTAATCGATCGCTTTGGAGAAAGAGCAGAAGAAGTTGCAGAAATGTTAGCAGAAGGAGGCAACAGCATTGTATAACTTTTTTTTAGATGGTGTGCAATTACCTGTTGCCCCATCTAGTATGACATTGAAAATAAATAATAAAAATGAGACGATCACATTAATCAATGAAAGCGAAGTAAATATTTTAAAAAAACCTGGTTTAACAGACATCGATATTGAAGTAGAGTTTCCGAATGTCAGATATCCCTTTGCTATTTATCCAAACGGATTTCAACCTGCATCTTTTTATCTAGAAAAAATTGAACAACTTAAATTATCACAAGAGCCATTTCCATTCATCGTCAATCGAATGAAGCCGAATGGTTTTTTACTATTTGATACGAATATGACCGTTTCTATTGAAGATTATGAGATTGAGGAAGACGCAGAAAATGGCTTTGACATCGTTGTAAGTATCAAATTGAAGCAGTATCGTCCTTACGGAACCAAGCGTTTAAATCTAAAATCTAGCACATCCAACAACACCACAAAGCAAAAGGTTACTGTTGAGAAAAAAAGAGCAACTACGAGAAAAAACACACCGAAAACACATAAAGTACAATCAGGAGAAACGTTGTGGATAATTGCGAAACGTTATCTTGGAGATGGGTCGAAATATACAGAGTTAGCAAAGCTCAATAAACTATCAAACCCAAATTTAATCAGAGTAGGGCAGGTGATTAAGCTTGGCTAAAAGTCGATTATTGATTATTTCTCAAGGGCGTATCTTTGAATGCGCTGTTGAAGAAGGTATAGTTTGGGAGACTCATAGAAAAGGTTCTCCTGGAAAACTTACTTTCGACGTTATCAAAGATGAGATGCTAGGTTTCCATGAAGGGGATGCTGTACGTTTTGACTACGATGGAAAGCAAATTTTTCTAGGGTATGTATTTACCAAGAAAAGAACAAATAATCGAATGATAAGTGTTACGGCATATGATCAACTTCGATATTTTAAAAATAAAAATACGTATATTTATCGAAATAAAACTGCAGGTCAACTTTTATTGAAGATTGCGAAAGACTTCCATTTAAAAACCGGCATTGTAGCAGATACAAAACACGTCATAGCTTCGAGAACTGAAGATGATCAAGAGTTGTTTACGATTATGGATAATGCTTTATCTGACACGACCAAAAACACTAAAGAAATCTATGTTTTGTATGATGATTATGGAAAGTTGTGCCTTCGTAACATTAAGGAATTGAAGTTAAATTTATTAATCAATGAAGACTCTGGTGAGACATTCGAATATACAACATCTATTGATGAAAATACGTATAACCAGATTAAATTGATTCGTGAAAATAAGGAAGCTGGTAAACGTGAAGTGTATATTGCTAAAGATAGTGACAATATAAATAGTTGGGGAGTCTTACAATATACAGATAAGCTAGAAGAAAAAGAAAATGGAAAAGCAAAAGCTGATGCTCTTTTGTCTCTATATAATCGTAAATCTCGCAAACTACACATCAATAAAGTATTTGGTGATATAAGAGTACGTGGTGGGTCTCAAGTAGGTGTACAGATGTACCTTGGTGATTTAACTGTTGCGAATTATATGATAGTTGAATCAGTAAAACATACTTTTTATGAATCAGATCATCGAATGGACTTATCATTGATTGGCGGTGAATTCATTGCGTGATATGAATGACTTTCTAAATCTAATAAAAAAAGTTGCAATCAATGCTGTAAACGCACAAAAGTTATCAACTGTTGTTTATGGTACGGTTGTTTCAGCAAACCCTTTTAAAGTGCAAATTGATCAGAAATTTGTACTAGAAGAAGACCATTTAAAGTTAACTAAAGCTGTAAAGGATTATGAGGTTGATATCACAATTAATGGTTCTAAGCAAAGTTGTACTGTTTATAATGGCTTAAAGAAAGATGATAAAGTCACAATGATTCGGGCACATGGTGGCCAACAATACATCATCATTGATAAGGAGTGATGAGATGATTCCGCAACAAATTGTAAACGATGGGCTAGAAGTTGATTTCGAAGAAGAAGTCCAACCCTCAAAAACATATAAATTAAATTTAGATAAAAATCGCTGTGTCGGCTTTGTAGATGAATTACAAGCTGTACAACAAGCGATTTTTTTAATGCTTAGCATTGAACGTTATGACTACCCTATATACTCATGGAACTATGGAGTGGAGTTTAAAGATTTAATAGGACAACCTACTGCCTATGTTGCTAGTGAAGCGAAAAGCCGAATACGAGAATGTCTAATGCAAGATGATCGCATTACAGAGGTTGATAACTTCGAAGTAACGACTAATAAAAATAAAGTTCATGTAACCTTCACAGCCCATACGATTTTTGGTGACATTACAGCTGAAAGAGAGGTGGATTATTAATGGCCGAACCAATTGATTTAAATACAAGCTACGAGGATTTGATGGCTCAAAAGTTAGCTGGAATTGATGATTCTTTGGACAAGCGAGAAGGTGGCATTATTTATAATGCAACGGCAGCGAACAGCGCTGAAACTGCTCAAATGCTTGTCACGATTAAGAATAATAACGATATGATGTTTGCTGATACAGCTCCAAGAGAGTTTTTAATTCGTAGAGCAGCTGAACGAGGACTTGCTCCTTATCCAGCAACCAACGCAAAGCTTAAAGGTGTCTTCAATATGGATGTGCCTATTGGTAGTCGATTTAGTTTAGATGATTTGAATTATACAGTGATTGAACAAATCACAACTGGAGAGTTTATTCTTGAATGTGAAACTCCAGGAAACATTGGTAATTTGTATCTAGGTACATTAATACCAATCGAATACATTGACGGACTTCAAAGTGCCGAGTTAACTGAAGTACTTATTCCAGGAGAAGATGAAGAAGATACAGAAGCCTTTCGAACACGCTATTTTAATAGTTTTGAATCCGTTTCTTTTGGTGGGAATAGAGCTGACTATAAAGAGAAAGTTGGTGCGCTTAATGGTGTAGGTGGTGTACGAGTTTATCGAGCGAAATATGGTGCTGGAACAGTTGGTTTAACAATTATTAATTCCCAATTTGAAAAACCATCCCAAACGTTAATAGATGCAGTTCAACAAGCAATTGATCCACTTGAAATGCAAGGAGAGGGAGTTGGGCTTGCACCGATTGACCACGTTGTCACGGTGTCGCCAGTCGAGGAAACAACTATTGATGTCACACTCAACATCACCTATCAAACTGGGTGGACATGGGCAGATATTCAAGCGAATGTTTTACAAGTCATTGACGGTTATTTAAAAGAATTAGCTGAAGAGTGGGCAAAGGCTGCTACGTATGAAGAGGATCACCAAGGAGTGGTTGTTCGAGTTTCACAAATCGAAACAAGGCTCTTGGGTGTAGCTGGTGTGTTGGATATTGCAAACACTCAGTTAAATGGACAATCCTTAAACATTGAATTAGACAAAGAAGCGATCCCGATTAGAGGTGTTGTAGTTGGCTAAAGAAGTTGATTTATTAAATTATTTACCGCCAGTACTTCATGAAATAAAAGAAATTGTTGAGATTGCTAATATTGAAAAGAAACCATTAGAAGGTACGTGGCAAGCAATTGAAGACAGCTTGAATAATCAATTTATTGTCACGATGAACGAAAATGGGGCAAGTCGGTATGAAAAAATGTTAAAAATGAATGTGCCGGAAATCGATACACTTGAAACGCGAAGATTTCGAGTATTGTCTCGGTACCAGGAACAACTTCCATATACACATTTAATGTTAAAGCAACTATTGAATAGTTTGTTAGGGGAAGGAAAGTACGTCCTGATTCGTGATACAGCCAATAAAAGTCTGACGATAAAAATCGAATTAACCGTTAAAGGTCAATTTGATGCGGTGTTTTTATTGCTCGAACGTATTACACCGCAAAATATGATACTAACTGTCGAATTGAGATACAACCAACACAGCAAACTTGCTCAGTACACACATGCTCAACTTTCGATTTATACACATAAGTCATTAAGAGAGGACGTGATTTAATGGCGACGAATACAACGAATTACAACTTAATCAAGCCTGATGTGGATGATTTTTATGATGTTAATCAGTTTAATCAAAATGCTGATATTATCGATACTCAATTAAAAAATAATGCTGATAGTATTAAAGCGATACTCACTAATGACTTGACGGCATTACCACCAGTTGACGCAACATTAAATAGTGGCGAGAACACACTCACAACCGAACACGACAGCACGGCAAGAGTAACAGCTTTTGAAGGTGATACGATTGTTAACGATATTGGAGCGCTCTTTGATAGTGGGGCATGGGGCTTTTCTAGTGATTTCGTTGTAAATTCACCTTCAAAAGTAACTTTGACTGTTTCAGACGGAGCTAATCATGGTCATTATGTTGTTTTTCCAGTTAAAGCTAACACTGATTACACATTCAATGTAAAACACAATGCCAGCATTGCTATTTATAAAGTTGATGGAACGCCAATACAAAACTATACAAGTGACCAAGTTATAACATTTAATACGGGTACAGAAACTAATATTCGAATATATTTCAGAAACCCAAATTTAACAAATGGTACTTTTACTTTTGAAGAACCTATGTTAAATGAAGGTACAGAACCAAAACCTTTTGTCGCAAACGTTCAAGGCATAACAAACCCAACAATCGACAACCCAACAACGGGCGATTCTATCACGCTTTTAGGTACGTTCCATAAAGGTGATGTTGTTTCGGAGGATAAAGGGCAGTACAGTGTGTTGAGAGCAAAGAAAGAAGTTTCGTTAGGTGGAAGTGAAGGTTGGACATATAGCACTAAAGGTGCAACTGGATGGAAAAGAGTCACAACCCCTATAAGTGGAGGCGTTTATGGAAGTCAAAAAGTAGTTAAATATAATGGTGCTATATTATCAGATTTACCGATAGGCGGAACATGGGAAAATGCTGATTCAACAGTGCTTTTTACTGATAACTTATTATACATTTCTATAGCCAACACTGATAGTGGTTGGGGTGATTCATACACACCTACAGCAGACGAGATTAAGGCGTATTTCTTAGGTTGGCAAATGTCCTCAACCAATACCGCTTCACCTACACCGTACAATGGTACGGGGACAAAGTATTGGAGAGCAATATCGGTTACACCCGTAGACGGAAACCAATACACAACAACGTTGCCAACAACACAAGCTCCAATAAGTGGTAAATGGCAACCTTACAAACTAGTTTTTGACCTAGCAAGCCCAGTTAGAGAGCCTATACAAGCAATCAACAGCGTGCTAAAACTAGCAAAAGGTGATAACGCTTTACAAGTTTCAGAAGGGCGGATTGTGAGAGAGAAAGCAAATGTAGCCTATGACAGTAACAACGCTTTTATAAACAGTATACATCCGGGGTACGAACAATCTAGGTTGAAATACAAGACTTCTAAAATTCTATCAGTTTATAAAAATGGCGAGCTAGATACTAATTGGATACACCAATCAGATTCAGTGACATATGGCAATGACAAGGTTTATATACCTATTGCTAACTTTGATAAAATAGCAGTTTACACAGTAGACTACGAACCGTTATATCCATTTGAGGTTACAGCACCAACCAACCCGATTACGATTGAATATCAATCTAATCTAGCAAGTGTAGTTGGTCAAAATGTCGAGGACATCGTTGAACTAAAGAATGATGTTGCAGTTATTGAGCGTGATATGGTGCGTAAGGGTGAAGGGGTTGAGTGGTTAACGCCGGTATTGTTAAACGGGGTGACGGGTGATGTCAAAATATCTAAAGACGTTAATAATATTGTTGAAATTAGAGCGCAGTTGACATTACCGGGAGCTTTATCAACTTCTACGCCATTATTCTTTGTGCCGAAAGAATTTAAGCCTCCTACTGTAGTGCCACAGTATTTTAATTGTATAGAGTACACAACAAATACAGACTCAAAGACTACTGTAATAGGAATTAGTCCGAACGATGGAGGTATAAGACCGGGATTTGCAACAACGAAAAACATTTTAATTATTAATGCTAGATACAGAGCCGGACAATAAAAGGAGGGGTTGATATGTTAATAGTTTACAAGCAACTCGAAAACGGCGGCATAGATTTTAGTGACGGTATTACCGTTGATTCAGTTGAAAATATCCCCGATGGATATATTCAACTTGACACAGACCAAACCAACAACCCGGAAACAAATGTGCGTTACAAAGACGATGGAACACTAATGACACAAGAAGAAATTGACGCAATTAAAAATGCGCCTGTTGAACCCACAGAACTTGAAAAACTTCAACAAGAAAACGAGCAACTAAAAGCTTCCGTTATTGAATTAACGACATACACTGCAGCACAAGAAGAACGCTATAACCAAGCAATACTTGAACTATCACAATTAATTGCAGGAGGTAATGTGTAAATGTTTACAACACAAAGTGCACTTGTAGCAATATGGGCAGAAGCTGTTCAAGAAGGAAAATACACACGTGAACAGGTACCGAAGTTAAGTAATCTTCAAGAATGTGTTTATACAATATTAGATGAGGAAAACGCAGCATAAAGCTAGCGTTATTTTTTATGTCAAAAAGAGACCTGGGTAACTGTAACCCAAGCCTCTTAATCAAAAATAAGAACATTTGTTCCTATCCGATATTCATTATATTACATCGGGAGGAAGAAAGATATGAAAATTCGTAAAAACACTATTTATAACATGGACTGCCTAGAAGGTATGAAATATATACCTGACAAGTCAATTGATATGATTTTATGTGATTTGCCTTATGGAACGACAAATTGCTCATGGGATACAATCATCCCATTTGAACAGTTATGGGAGCAATATACACGCGTGATCACAGATAATGGAGCAATTGTGTTAACAGCAAGCCAACCTTTCACAAGTAAATTAATCGCTTCTAATTTTAAATTGTTTAGATATGAGTGGATTTGGAAAAAAGGTAATCATGTTACAGGCTTTCCAAACGCTAATCGAATGCCTCTAAAAAATCATGAAAATGTGTGTGTATTTTATAAGAAGCTACCAACTTATAATCCACAAGGTGTAGAGTACGTTAAACCAAAAGTTATCATTAAAAATTCACCTAGAATGAAAGTTTTAGGCAAGAATAATGAAACATTGAAAAATCCACATGTTGTTACAAAGAAAAATTTCCCTAAGTCTGTGGTCAATTTTCCTCGTGACAGCAAAACTTGGCACCCAACACAAAAACCGGTGAGTCTGTTTGAGTATTTGATAAAAACATACACAAATGAGGGTGATACTGTTTTAGATAATTGCATGGGTGCTTTTACCACGGCAGTAGCATGTGATAATACTAATCGTAACTGGATTGGATTTGAGCTGGAAGAGGAATATTGCCTTAGGGGATTAGATCGAATAAATAATAACAGAGTTGAAAAAGGGCTAGATTTAGTCAGCATAATCAAAAGTTAAGAAACGCACTGTGCCGAGCAGTGCTATTTTTATGTAAAAGAAGGTGTTGGAATGGGTGAGGATTTAGTTAGAAACATATATGAGCGATTAGGGGCAATTGAAGCAAAAATTGATGATGTAAGGGATATTCGGTTGACTGCAGAAAATGCGGAAGATATTGCAACAAAAGCTTTAGAGAGTACAAAAAGCGCTCATCATCGTTTAGATAAAATCGACAAAATAATTTGGTGGGTATCAACTACAGTCATTGGTGCAGTTATTTTAGCCTTACTAGGACTAATTATTAAAATGAATTAGGAGGAATGTTAAATGAAAATCAATTGGAAAGTACGTCTACAGCATAAACAATTTTGGGTATCACTAATTGCATTATTACTCGTGCTTGCTAATCAAATAGCGGGCATTTTTAATTTTGATATTACTATTTATAATGATCAAATCACGAATATATCGGAAACAGTATTAAGTATTTTAGGTTTACTAGGTATTATCGTAGACCCAACAACAAACGGTGTTTCTGACAGCTCTCAAGCCCTTACTTATGTCAAACCGAAAAAGGATGATGTGAAATGATAACAATTAGCCCAGGCCATTGGTTGCCAGGTACAGGAGCAAGTGATTTAATCGATGAAGTGACCGAAGCTCGAAAGGTTGTAAATAGAGTAGTAGAAATACTAAGAGCAAATAAAATTACAACAAACCTAGTAGTAGACAATACGTCAAAAAATCAATCCCAAAACCTAAAATATCTGGTCAATGAACACAACTCAACTAGCCGTGAACTTGATGTATCGATTCATTTCAATTCATCCAGTCGTACTGATAGAGGTGTAGGTGTTGAGGTGCTTTATCTAACAATAAAAGATATTGCTGCAAAAATTACAAAAACGATTAGTGATGTAAGTGGATTAATCAATCGAGGAGCTAAGTTACGTAAAGACTTAGCTTTTTTAAATGGCACGAATAAGCCTGCAATCTTAATTGAAGTATGCTTTGTGTCCTCCGCTGTTGATGTAGCAATTTACAAACGAAATTTCGAGAAAATCTGCTATGCAATTGCTAAATGTTTAGCTGAATTCGTTGGTAAGTCTTTGAAAGAAGGTGAATCTAAATTGGAATTCTCAAGTAAAGCAATGCAAGGGAAATATGAAACGCGTACAAATTCCCCAGCTACTAAAAAATTACTTTTAGAAACTGCCCTAAACATTGAAGAATTAAAACTCGATAGAGCGTATTGGGAAGAACAGTACAAGAAAGGTAATGTTAAAGAAGGCGACTGGAATGCATTTGCGTATGAGGTAGCCGTCCATTTAGCTAAAAAATAATGAAACGTAACCAGGTATTCACAGTGAGTAAAGCCTGTTTTTTTGGTTTTTTACATTAAGTCATTTAAAGGCATTTCTCTAAGAAGAGCATATAATAATACGATGTATTTAGGAAAGGATTGAATAAATTGTATTATTATCCGTATGGTTATCCATACCATAACTTATATTACGGTAATTCTCAAATGAATAATTTTGGTGGCGAAATACATTACTATCCGTATTACGATGACGTAGTGAGTAGAAATCATTTAAATTATAATCATCCTTTTAGTAATAGTAATAGTAATAGTAATAGTAATAGTAATAGTAATAGAGTGGCTTTAAAGGACTATGGTCCAAATCCTTTTGTTATTAATATTAATAAAGCATCGAAGCGAAATAATGCGTATCGTACTGTTTTATGGACGGGTAATCATTTACAGGTTGCATTAATGAGCTTGAATCCAGGTGAAGATATTGGACTAGAAATGCATCCTGATGTTGATCAATTTTTACGGATTGAACAAGGGCAAGGATTTGTGCAAATGGGGAAGAGTAAAGATAATTTAGCATTTAAAAGGAACGTATACGAAGATTCAGCAATAATGGTACCTGCAAGAACATGGCATAACGTAACAAACATTGGTAATATACCACTAAAACTCTACACGATATATGCTCCACCTAATCATCCATTCGGAACTGTGCATTCTACAAAAGCAGATGCAATTGAAGCTGAACATTAAAGTTAATAAGTTAAAATGACCGTCTTATCCAATTGTGGAGGATGGTCTTTTTTATTTGATAATCTTTTATTAGAATTCCCACAAAATAGTAAACACTAAAAAATGTATTTTGGTATAATAATTCCCAGGAGGTGAATTTAAAATGAATGAAATTAATTGGTTAGCAGCTGATCTAGTACCAGGGAAAATTATTCAATTAAGTATGTTTCCAAACATTCCAGATAATGATGAAACAATCTCGCATAAAGTAATAGAATCATCTTTAATTGAGACAAGAAGTGGATTATTAATTACTATTAAACTTGAGAATACTGACACTAAGGAAATTTATACTTATGTTTACCCTGATGTTGTAAAAGTAGAAATGCCTAGCAATTTTAAGTATTATCTTTATTCTATTGATCGTTCTAAGTTACCTGAATTTAAAACAAAAAAAGTCAGGGAACTCCTAGAGGATAATAAAAATACTGATGATTACGATTTTTATAGAAATGGTCCAACTTTCATCAGTCGTATATTAATTATTAAATAGTAAGTAAAAAACCGCCTATTCACATTTAATGTCGACGGCGGTTTTTTATTTTGTGATTTTTGGGTTGAGCTACATAAAAATATAAACTAGTTATTCACTTTTATTGTTACGCTAGATTTTTTTAGGTACAATTTATTAAACTACTAAATTTTACTATTCAGTTAAAAAATTCACTTTGGGGGATGCTAGATGGAAGATTCTGTAAACATTTTACACATTCCAGATGATATAGGATACTGGCTTGTTAGAGCGGATGGAGGGAAATATTATGATGATTTTCTTATAAATAATTTTATTGCAGTATCAGATAATGAAATAACCTTGGAAGCTATCAAAAGTAGAGATTCCGACAGTATAGCAGGTACTACTATAGAACATTATAAGGCACTTTATAGTGAAATATTTAAGGGATGGAGCTCTCAACAAATCTCACATGGAGCTAGTAGAACAAATAAATTTGTAAATGAAATGAAAATTGGCGATATAATTCTAGTTCCTTCAAAAAAGTCGACTCATTTTATTATAGGAATCATTACTAGTGAAGTATACGAGATACCAAAAGAAAAACTAGAATCAAAAATTGAAGTTCAGTATGCAGTTACTCCTTATTTAAAACGGAGAAGTGTACAGTGGATAAAGGAAGTACCTAGAAATGAAATATCAGAAAAACTTTATTGGATTTTATCTGCTCATCAAACAATTTTTGATTTAAAAGAGCAAAAGGAATATATAAATCAACTATTATCACCAATTTATATACAAGAAGGTTTTTGTCACGGCACCCTGAAGATTTCTAAAAAAGAAGGACTTAATCAAAATGAATGGTATGATTTATATTCTGTCATTAAAAATCACACAGATAATAAGGAAGAAGTTATAATCAAATCAAATGTACAAAGTCCTGGTCTTATTGAATTGGTTACAGCTAATCCGATTACCACAATTGCAATTATGATTGCTTTAAGTGGTGCAATATTCGGGGAAATTAGCATAGGTGGTATTAAATTACAAGGTATATTACCTTTTTACCAATCTTTCAGAAAAGGTGAAGTGGACATCAAAAAAGCTAAAAAAGAATTAGAAATCATGGAATTAGATAGAAAAGCGAAAGAAATAGGAAATGATCGGGCGCAATTTGAGTTAGATAAAGAAAAAAGCCAATGGGAAAAAGAGACAACAAAAAAAGAAGCCGAACTGGTCAGAGAACGACTTCAAATTAGTAATTTCGATGCAGGAAAGGTAATTCGATCCGAAACGCAAATGGATAGTGTAGACGTTTCGGATGAGGGTGAATCCTGAGAAATAAAATCGTGAATACTAATAAAAACACGAAAAAATAAACAAATTCAAATGGAACAATTAACGAAATCCCCTTAGTAAGAAGGTAAACAACAGACATTAGCAACATGTAACCGTATATTACCTGAACAAATTTCATAATAGTTCCAACCCTTTCCTTTGATTACATTTATCATCGCATTTTATTTTACATTTTTCAAGAAATAAAAGTCCTATTCCATACTAATATATGTACCGTTAGCGATATGATTAATATCATTTGACCATTTTTATTTATTTCAACTACTTCCTTCCATTAATACTCAATCCGTATACGAGAGCTTTCCTAATATGGGACCAGGTATTCACACTAATGTGAGCCTGGTCTCTTCATATTCTGCGGTTGCTATATAATTATCAGCAAAACCAAATAACTCGTCATCGGCATATTTCATAAATGGCAGCATCGGTTTCCAATTAATCACAGAATTTTTTACTAACTGTTGTAATTCTTCATTATTAACTGTACATAAAAGGTCTATATTATCCATACCTTCTTTAAATCGCTCTTTTAATAACAATGTCCTTTGCGGATGTGTGACAAAGTAAGGCTTACTCCACATCGACAAATCTTCATTCAATAGATAAACACCTTCGATATGAGCCCATAAGTAGACTTTCATATTTTTTTACCCTTATTCAACTTCTGAAATAGTTAGTATATCTAAAAAGTGAATTTTATGTATCTGATGCATTTGGTCCTTAATGTGAATGAGTTTTGTATTGCCATCCATTTTAGTAACTATACCTTTTAATGGCCTTTCTTGTTTATAGATTGTGAATACTTTTATACTTCCTTGTTCCAGAGCTTCGGATAGTATGTATGCAATTTCCTCTAATTCAAATTCATCTCGCGGTAAATGTTTCTGTTCTTTGGATTTTTTTGTAGATCCAGGTTTTTTAAGAGGATTAATAGTATTACTCATTATGAAAATCTCCTTTCAATTTACAAAAGAATGTTGTTTTTCTTCAATATGAATATGAATAATCCCGTTACCATTAATAAAAAACTCTGCACTATCGATTGAGGATTTCATGAAATTAGAAATGATATAACTTATTTCCATTTCTGTGATTGCCCGTACAGCATTTGATATACTTGCATGCTTTATTGGACCAGAAACAGAATAGATGATAAAAGTATCTTGATTTTGAAAAGCTTGAATTTGTGAAGATGGAGGTAATGTGCTTCTTACTAGTTCAACTCTATCAATATTTTCTTTGGTAACATCCTTAAATTCCAAAATGATATCCCCTTCCTAAAAAAGTGAATGCTTGTTCTTTTTCTGTTATAAATATAGAACAAATGTTCTTATTTGTAAATATTTTTATATTGTAAAAATGGAAAAATAAAAAGCCACTCATTTTTAGAAATTAAATGAGTGGCTTTCTTCAATTATAAATAGCACCTACCCGAAGTTTTGAAATAATTTGGTATAAATATTGTTGTACCCCACTAGTACCCCAAAAGTACCCCAATTGAGCAGTAATCAATCGGGGAAAATCGTGCTTATTTAAATTGTATATTCGTACTATAAGTTAATACTTAAGCTTAAGATAAATAACTTGGAATATTGATATATGTGTATTTTCAATGATTATAGTTCAAAATATAAAAACATATTAATTTTTTTGCTAATTTATATCAAAGGTATTAAATAAAAACATATAATTCATTGGAATTCGCCAATGTTCGTGCTACGATAAACCTACTAGAAGAAATTGGTGGTAAGTAGAAACATTTTTGGTAGTAAAGAAGGTGACAGCATGAGAAAAATATATTTAGTTGGTTTCATGGGATGCGGCAAAAGTGTAATCGGACGTCGATTAAGCTTTTTTTTAAAAATGCCATATTACGATATGGATCATGAAATTGTTCGACAACAAGGAATGTCGATACCGGAAATATTTGAAAAATTCGGTGAACCATATTTTAGAGCGCTGGAAACAGAGTTTCTGCGTAATTTTCGAAATGAGGCATGCATCATCTCGACAGGCGGCGGTGTATCGATGAATGAAGAGAATCGTAAAATTATGCGTCGTACGGGATTAGTGTTTTTTTTAGATGCGACGTTTGAAGATATTTATACTCGAATTAAAAATGATAAAAATCGCCCTATTGTTCAACGTTCTACTAAAGAGGAGTTAGAACAGTTGTTTCATTCAAGAAGGAAGTTTTACCGAGCAGCAGGTCATATTCGAGTATTAACAGAAGGGCGTCCAATTAGACAAATAGTTGAATATATTGCTTTTCAAGTAAATCGACTAAAAGGCGAACAATCTGTTAGATAAAAGTTTTATCATTCGTGTATAGGTTAATTTTAAAAAAAGATTGCCTTTTCATTATGTTCAATGTTAGGATATGGCTAAGAGCAGACTTATTTGTACATTGAATTTTGAATCATGAGCGGATGATTGTACGGGGAGAGAACGTGAAAAGCGTCGCCGAAGGAGCAAGTAGTAAACCACTATGAATCTCTCAGGCAAAAAGACTCGTACAGGACGCATCTCTGGAGAGTGCTGTAATTATTACTTCATCAAGCTGATTGAAGTGTCGTTTTATAATTTACAGCCACCAAAGGGGAAAGCCGATTTTCGATGTTGCGTATTATAACAAATGAATCGGTGTAACTTTCAGGTGCAAGGACAGAGGATTCCTCAAATTTGAGGGATTCTTCTGTCCTTTTTTATGTCTTAGTTATGAATTACTGAGTCAGAGATCCCTTGCTTTTTGATTTCAGTAATGCACTTGTATGAATGACAATGTTTAATTAAGAAGATTTGCTTTAAAGGAGGAGTATGTGTTGGGTACTGAATTAAAACGAACGCCTTTATTTGAAGAATATGCAAAATATGGAGGCAAAACGATTGATTTTGGTGGTTGGGAATTACCTGTTCAATTTTCTTCCATTAAAGAAGAACATGATGCAGTTCGCCACCGTGCAGGGCTTTTTGACGTATCACATATGGGTGAAATTTTTGTAACAGGCAGTGATTCATTACAATACTTACAAAAGCTATTAACAAATGACATTTCTAAAATTGCCATTGGTGGTGCGCAGTATAACGCAATGTGCTATGAAAATGGTGGAGTTGTAGATGATCTTCTTGTTTATTATCTTAAAGAAAATCATTACCTCCTATGCGTAAATGCAGCAAATATTGAAAAAGACTTTGAATGGATGAAAACCCATATTGAAGGCGATGTTACCGTAACTAATAAATCAAACGAATTCGCTCAAATTGCACTGCAAGGTCCACTTTCTGAAGAAGTTCTTCAAACCTTAACAGAATTTAATTTATCGCAATTGAAATACTTTAGATTCGAACAAGATGTTCCAGTTGCAGGTCAATCTGTATTAGTTTCACGTACTGGTTATACGGGTGAGGATGGTTTTGAAATTTACGGTGAGCCTTCCGCAATTATTGTTATCTGGACAAAAATTCTTGAGGCAGGGAAAGAAAAAGGTGTTGTCCCAGCTGGGTTGGGAGCCCGTGATACACTGAGATTTGAAGCATGTCTTCCACTATATGGCCAAGAATTATCAAAGGATATCTCGCCGCTTGAAGCTGGCATTGGCTTTGCTGTGAAATTACAAAAAGAGAGCGATTTTATTGGTAAGGCAGCATTAATTTCTCAAAAAGAAAGTGGCTTACCTCGACAATTAGTTGGTGTCGAAATGGTCGATAAAGGTATACCTCGACATGGCTATAAAGTATATAAAGATGGTGTTGAAATAGGAGAAATCACAACTGGTACACAATCACCATTAACAAAACGCAACATTGGTTTAGCTCTAATTGATTCAAAATTCAAAGAATTAGGTACAGAAGTAGAAGTTGAAATTCGCAATAAAAAAATAAAAGCCTTGACAGTAGCAACACCTTTTTATAAACGTTCAAAATAAACCGGGAAAGAGGGTTACTAAGAAATGAAACATCGTTATCTTCCTATGACGGAACAAGACAAAAAAGAAATGCTTGCCACGATTGGTGTTGAAAGCGTTGATGAATTATTTTCAGATATTCCTGAAAGTGTACGATTTAACGGCTTGTATAATATTAAAGAAGCAAAATCTGAATCGAGCTTATTAAAAGAATTAAAACAGCTTGCTGCGAAAAATCAAGATACAGAAGCAAATGTATCCTTTTTAGGAGCAGGTGTTTACAACCATTATAGACCTGTTATTGTTGATCATGTCATTTCTCGCTCAGAGTTTTATACAGCTTACACGCCTTATCAACCTGAAATTTCCCAAGGTGAGCTGCAAGCAATTTTTGAATTCCAAACAATGATTGCGGAGTTAACAGGAATGGATTTAGCGAACTCTTCGATGTATGATGGCGGTACTTCATTAGCTGAAGCTGGAATGCTCGCAGCAGGTCACACTCGTCGGAAAAAAATCTTTGTTTCTGAAGCAATTCATCCGGAATATAGAGATGTTGTTGCAACGTATGCTTATGGACAATCAATTGAAATTATCCAAATACCGACAAAAGATGGCGCCACAGACATTGAGGCTTTGAAAAATTTGGTGGATGACGAGACTGCGGCTGTAATGGTGCAATATCCAAACTTCTTCGGTCAAATTGAGGATTTAAAAGCAATCGCGGATGTCACTCATGAAGCAAAAGGGTTATTCATTGTTTCTGCTAACCCGTTAGCACTTGGCATTTTAACTCCCCCTGGAAAATTAGGTGCTGATATAACAGTAGGGGACGCACAAGTATTTGGTATACCGGAAAGCTTCGGGGGACCATATTGCGGATATTTCGCCACTACAACAAAATTAATGCGCAAAGTTCCTGGACGTTTAGTTGGGGAGACAGTCGACCAAGAGGGACGCCGTGGATATGTATTAACTTTACAAGCACGTGAACAGCATATTCGCCGTGAAAAGGCGACTTCTAATATTTGTTCAAACCAAGCATTATTAGCTCTTGCTGCATCGGTTGCAATGACTGCATTAGGGAAACAGGGAATTCAAGAGATGGCAAAGCAAAACATCGTAAAAACACGTTATGCAAAAAATGCTTTTGAAACAGCTGGTTTTGTTATTCCGTTCCAAGGTGCACATTTTAACGAAATCGTAGTAAAAACAAATAAATCTGTAACTGAAATAAATAAAAGATTGCTAGAAAAAGGGATTATTGGTGGGTTTGATTTAGGACGACTATATCCTGAACTTGAAAACCATGCATTAATCGCTGTAACAGAGTTACGCACTAGAGAAGAAATTGACGCATTCGTTGCAGAAATGGGGGCTTACAATGCATAACGAAAACCAATCACTCATTTTCGAATTATCAAAAGAAGGTCGTGTAGGATATAGTTTACCGGATTTAGATGTACCGGATTTTGATTTATCTGAACTATTGCCAGAAGGGTATGTACGTGAAGAAGCGGCACAACTTCCGGAAGTTGCAGAACTAGATATTATGCGTCATTATACTGCGTTGTCTCGTCGTAATCATGGAGTTGATTCAGGCTTTTATCCTCTAGGTTCATGTACGATGAAATACAATCCAAAAATTAATGAAGCGGCTGCTCGACTTTCTGGATTTGCAAACATCCATCCGTTGCAGGATGAATCTACTGTTCAAGGTGCGATGGAGCTTCTTTACGACTTGCAAACTTCTTTAGTTGAAATTACTGGAATGGATGAAGTAACACTTCAGCCTGCTGCTGGAGCCCATGGGGAATGGACGGCATTAATGATGATTCGTGCCTTCCACGAAGCAAATGGCGAAGGTCACCGTAATAAAGTTATCGTTCCTGACTCTGCTCACGGTACAAACCCCGCATCAGCTACTGTAGCCGGATTTGAAACGATTACAGTTAAATCAAATGATGATGGTTTAGTAGACTTAGAGGATTTGCGTCGTGTTGTAGGTGAAGATACAGCTGCGTTAATGTTAACAAACCCAAATACTTTAGGTTTATTTGAAGAAAATATTTTAGAAATGGCCGAGATTATTCATGGGGTAGGCGGAAAGCTTTACTATGACGGAGCAAATTTAAATGCGGTAATGTCAAAAGCTCGTCCAGGTGATATGGGCTTTGACTGTGTCCACTTAAATTTACACAAAACGTTTACGGGTCCTCATGGTGGCGGTGGCCCAGGTTCTGGTCCTGTAGGGGTAAAAGCGGATTTAATTCCATTCTTGCCGAAGCCGGTATTAGTGAAAAAAGAAGATGGCACATTCCACTTTGATTATAATCGCCCACAATCAATTGGTCGTGTAAAACCTTATTACGGAAATTTTGGAATCAATGTTCGTGCATACACATATATTCGTTCAATGGGTCCAGACGGTTTAAAAGCAGTTACTGAATATGCTGTTTTAAATGCAAATTATATGATGCGCCGCCTGGAACCATATTATGATCTTCCATATAACCGTCATTGTAAGCATGAATTTGTATTGTCAGGCCGCCGTCAAAAGAAACTCGGCGTTCGTACATTAGATATTGCAAAACGTCTATTAGACTTTGGCTATCATCCACCAACAATCTACTTCCCTCTGAATGTAGAAGAAGGAATGATGATTGAGCCGACGGAAACAGAATCGAAAGAAACGCTGGATGCCTTCTGTGACGCAATGATTCAAATTGCAAAAGAAGCTGAAGAAAATCCTTCAATCGTTCAAGACGCTCCTCATACAACCGTTGTAAGCCGTTTAGATGAAACTCGTGCAGCCCGTACACCGGTATTGCGTTATAAAAAAGAAGAATCGTTAGTATAAAGCAAAAAGAATCTATGGGCGTAAACCATGGATTCTTTTTTTAAAAAAATATTCGAATAATAAAAAATAATTTTATAAAACGATATAATTTTTATTTAAAGTAAAGAAGTATTATAATGAAAACTTAAAAATATAATAGGAAACTAAAATTTTTATATATGAGTTTCTACTATAGTATAGTAAAAAAGGATAATACAAAACTATAAAAAAAGTCCTTAAGTTGCTAAATAAAAATAACTTAAGGAACTTTTTTATGATTGTTAGGACTAAGGTAGTGTTTTAAAAAAACAATAAATGATAATTATTTTCTTACCTAACTTTATCTGTTTTGCCTATACAGACTATAGTAAGAAAATATTTCATCAACTTATGCTTTTGTTTTTATTTTACCTGTCCAAGTTTTGAATCCGCCTTGTAATTGGTAAAGCTGATTGTAGCCTTTTTTCTTTAGGAAAAGTGCAGCACGTGCGCTGCGCCCTGAATTTTGGCAGTATAAATATACTGGCAAATCAGGTCGAATTTCTTTATAGCGTTGGCGGAGCTGTGTGGAAGGAATGTTGCGTGCTCCTAAAATATGCCCTGCTTCAAATTCTTTTACTTCTCGGACATCGATTAGTTGGGCTTTTCGGTACCCTTGAATAAATTGATCTTGAGTTAAATTTGACACTGCTTTTTTAAGTCGCAGCGTATTTACTAGAATGTATACGATAATAACTCCTAGTATAATCGCAATTGTAATAAGTACAGACGACATTGCATATTTCTCCTTTCATTCTACGTATTCCATTATAAAAGAGAAAGTAGCGATAGTCCAATCAGTTTGATAAAATGATATTCAGTGTGAGGAGATGAGATCATGAAATCAAAATGGTATTTTATTAATTCTGGACCGTGCAGTCCTTCTTATAATATGGCGCTGGATGAAGCGTTGCTTGATTTACATAGTGCAGGTGAAATTCCACCTGTTATACGTTTTTATGAGTGGAATCCAGCAACACTATCAATAGGTTATTTCCAAAGTGCTGAAAAAGATGTGAACATTCAAGCGATAAAGGAACAAAATCTCGGCTTTGTTCGACGACCTACTGGTGGACGAGCAGTGTTGCATGAAAGTGAATTAACTTATAGCATCATCGTATCGGAACAATATCCAAATATGCCAGCAACAGTGACAGAGGCTTATCGAGTATTGAGTGAAGGTTTACTAATCGGGTTTCAAAATCTAGGTCTGAATGCGTATTTTAGCATTCCAGATACGGAAGAAAAGCTTGCTGATTTAAAGAAACCAAAAAGCGCAGTTTGCTTTGATGCTCCTAGCTGGTATGAACTCGTTGTGGAGGGGAAAAAGGTAGCTGGTAGTGCCCAAACACGTCAAAAAGGTGTTATTTTACAGCATGGTGCGATTTTGCTTGATCTTGATGAAGATAAACTATTATCAGTTTTTAATTTTTCATCAGCAGAAGCAAAAGAGAGAATGCGAAAAAAATTGCCGGAAAAAGCAGTTGCAATAAATCAATTAACTGACCGTCAAATTACAATTCCACAATGTGTAGATAGCTTTAAAGCTGGATTTGAAAAAGCGCTGGATATTGAATTAGTACCGTATGAATTAACAGAAAAACAACAACAATATGTGAAAATGCTAGAAGAAACAAAATATTTAAATGATGAATGGAATTTTAGAAAATAGTAATAAGAACGTTTGTTTCTTTTGTTCGAAAAAATTTTTTAAATTGTAGAAAGCTAGTAACCAAGCTATTTGGAGTAAATTTAAAAAAAATCAACCCTTGCATTGATAATTTTTATGAGGTAATCTTTTCTAGTGAATATAAGAAAACAACATCTAGTACTATTTATATTACTGATACACAATATGTTGTGTGTGTCGGTAGAATGAATAGTACTAGGTGTTATCAAAGAATAATATTAGCAAGGGAGGCTGGCAGATGGTAATGGCTAGCGGAACACAAACAACCATCCTCATAGAACAGCTTAATCAAGATATTGAAAAATTTCCTCAAGTACATCCAGTTACACCTGATATGCATATCACACATAAAGGTGTTTCCAGATTAGTAATGATTGACCGATATTCATTTAAGGATACGGAAAAGAAAACATTAAAGCCTGGAGATTTTGTTGTACTAACAATTAAGGAAGATCCAAAATTTCCTGCTCGAGGCTTAGGATTTATTCAATCAATTGATATGGAAGCAAAAAAAGCGGAAATTTTAATTGAAGAAGAATACCGCCATGTATTAGAAAATCCAACAGAACAAGAAACAGGTGTTATTGTTCGTTCCTTAGATGTAATCGAAAAACCTCTTGAAGTTTTTTATGAGCAAATTGCAAAACGCAACGCTTTTGGATTGGCTGCTGTTGAAGAAACAGAAGAAAATAGACAAAAGTGGTTTAATAAATTTTATGAACAACTCGTATCTTTAAAATTTATTCCAGCTGGACGTGTACTTTATGGAGCAGGTTCCCAAACAGATGTAACGTTCTTTAACTGTTACGTAATGCCATTTGTACCTGACAGTCGTGAGGGCATTAGTGATCATCGTAAGCAAGTAATGGAAATTATGAGCCGCGGTGGTGGTGTTGGTACGAATGGTTCAACGCTGCGTCCTCGAAACACACTTGCGCGTGGTGTTAATGGAAAATCAAGTGGTTCTGTATCGTGGCTTGATGATATTGCTAAGCTAACACATCTTGTAGAGCAAGGTGGAAGCCGCCGTGGAGCACAAATGATCATGTTGGCTGACTGGCATCCCGATATTGTAGAATTCATTATTTCAAAGATGCAAAACCCGCGTATTCTTCGTTATTTAATCGAGAATACAAACGATGAGTCAATTATTCGACTAGCTCAAGAAAAGTTAAAATTTAAGCCTTTAACAACTCAAGAAGAAGCAATGTATCAAGGCATTGTAAATTATAAAAACATACCTGGACTAGGTGGCTTTAACGAAGCAATTATTAAAGAAGCTGAATCAAAACTTCGTGACGGCGGGACATATAGCGTCCATAATCCAGAGTTCTTAACTGGTGCCAATATTTCCGTAACATTAACAAAGGAATTTATGGCAGCAGTAGAAAATGATGAAGACTATGAATTGCGTTTCCCAGATGTTGCAAACTATACTCCTGAAGAAATGGCTATTTACAACGAAAAATGGCATGAAGTAGGGGATGTACGAGAATGGGAAGCAATGGGCTATAGAGTCCGTACGTATCGCAAAATTAAAGCAAAAGAATTATGGAACCTAATTAATGTATGTGCAACTTATGCAGCTGAACCAGGTATTTTCTTTATCGACAATGCAAACGATATGACAAATGCTCGTGCATATGGACAAAAAGTAGTTGCTACAAACCCATGTGGTGAACAGCCGCTTGCACCATTCTCAGTTTGTAACTTAGCTGCAGTGAATTTAGCTCAATTTGCAGAGAAGGATACGAAGACAATCAACTTCGATGCTCTTCGTGAAACGGTACGCATTGGAGTTCGTATGCAGGATAACGTAATTAATGCAACTCCATATTTCTTAGAAGAAAACCGTAAACAAGCTTTAGGCGAGCGTCGTGTTGGTCTTGGTGTAATGGGACTAGCGGATTTACTAATATATTGCGAAAAAGAATATGGATCAGAAGAAGGAAATATTCTTGTTGATAAAATCTTTGAAACAATTGCTGTAACAGCATATGAAGCATCAATTGAACTTGGAAAAGAACGAGGCAGCTTCCCATTCCTTCAAGGCGAAACAGAAGAAGAAACAAGACGTCTTCGTAAAGCCTTCATTAATACAGGTTACATGAAAAAGATGCCTGAACATGTTCGTCTCGGTGTTCTAGAAAATGGTATCCGTAATTCACATCTATTAACAGTTGCACCAACTGGATCAACTGGAACAATGGTAGGTGTTGCAACAGGTCTTGAACCATATTTCTCATTCACATATTACCGCTCAGGCCGCCTTGGTAAATTTATCGAGGTGAAAGCAGAAATTGTACAGGAGTATTTAAATGCCCATCCAGAAGCGGATGAAAACAATTTACCGCACTGGTTCATCTCTTCAATGGAATTAACGCCAGAGGCACACGCGGATGTACAATGTGTAATACAACGTTGGGTAGATTCATCGATTTCTAAAACGGTAAACGCACCAAAAGGCTACACTGTAGAACAAGTACAACAAGTATATGAGCGTCTATATAAAGGTGGAGCAAAAGGTGGTACGGTTTACGTAGATGGAAGCCGTGACTCTCAAGTATTAACATTAAAAGCTGAATCTTCCCATGATGAGCAATTAGCATTTGATGAAGTGTTAGAAGATAAAGTTAATGAAAAGCAACCAGTAGTGTTGGTGGATACAATTGCACCGCTTACAACAACAAATGTTACAATTGGCTCAGAAGTAGGGAATACTTGCCCAGTTTGCCGACAAGGTACAGTTGAAGAATTAGGCGGCTGTAATACTTGTACAAGCTGTGGAGCTCAGTTAAAATGCGGATTATAAGAAATGCAATGCGTAAGCATATTGGTTAATCCCGACAAGAGCTTGAATGCACAGGTTGCGAAGCTTATTGGCTTTCGACCGAGAGCCAAGTAGCGTTCGCAAGCATAAAAAGTTATAAAGTTTCCAATTATAAAAACGGCAATCTGCATAATAGATTGCCGTTTCAGGTTGTTGACAAAAGACCTTCAGAATGGGCTTATTCTGAAGGTCTTTTGTAATTTTAATAGATTATTGGGTATTTAACCGACTTATTTGGGGTAAAAACACTCTTCGAGTATTATATTTTAGGCCATTTCTGAAGCTTGCCACGTCCAATTAGCAAGCTTTTTTAAATTCATGGCAGCAAAAGTAAGCATCGCCTGCATAGACAATTTTTTAATTCCACGTAGGGTTGTCCATCGCATACCATGCTTTTCTTTTGCATCTGCAAAGACACGTTCAATCGTTTCTTTACGTCTAGCATATATTTGTTTGATATCACTTTGATGACGAAGATGATCCGCTTCCTCTACATGATGTGCCCAAATATGACGTTCAATGATTTTTCTGTGATCCTTACTACTTGTACATTGAGTAAGTAAAGGACAGTTTACACACTGAGTAGGGTTTGATTTATATTGGCGTTTCCCATCTTTAGTCGTTGTCGCATATTTAAGGACTTGCCCTTCCGGGCAAAGATAGCAATCATAATACTCATCATAGACATATTCATGTTTGCGTAAAAATCCATCCTTTGTTTTTGGTCGTGTATAAGGAAGTGCTGGTTGAATATCATGTTCAAATAAGAATTTAGTAATCGCAGGTGTTTTATAAGCAGCATCGGCAGCAACAGCAAGTGGCTTTTTCACTTTTTCCATTACCTTTTCAACAAGTGGTTGAAGCATATGACTATCATGAACATTACCAGGTGTCACAATTGATCCGAGTATAAATCCATAGCGGTCAGCTGCCGCATGAAATGAGTAAGCAAACTGCTTAGTTCGTTCATCTTTTACATAGTAGCCACTTTCAGGGTCTGTCGTACTTTCTTTAATTTCCTTTATCTCTTCTTTTTCAAATTTATCTGGTGGGAATGGTTTCTTCCCATGATCAATCCGATCTTGATTCAATTCTTCTTGAAGTTTAGCTTCATATGCCCGAGTCTCTTTACGTACCATCTTCTTCTCGAATTTACGTTTATTCGCACTCGCTTTAACATGCGTTGAATCGATGAAAACATGGTCAGCACTTAGTAATCCTTTATCAGCAATTTCTTTAAGTATTCGATAGAAAATCTGTTCAAAGATATCTGTGTCTTGAAAACGACGTTCATAGTTTTTACCGAAGGTTGAAAAGTGTGGTACTTCTGAATGGAAGCCAAATCCTAAAAACCATCGATACGCCATATTCGTTTCGATTTCTTTTATTGTTTGACGCATTGAACGGATTCCAAATACATATTGAACAAATGTCATTTTGATTAATACGACTGGGTCAACACTCGGGCGACCTAATTTAGAATACAGCGGTTCTACTAGTGGATAGATGAAAGAAAAATCAATGGCTGATTCAAGCTTTCTAACAAGATGGTCTTTTGGTACAAGTTCTTCAATCGTAATCATCTCAATTTGATCGCGTTCATTTATTTGATTTTTCGACATCATTTCCATTCACCTCAACGTATATTTAGAAGTAGTTGATTGTAGTGTAGGCGGCGACTCCTGCGGGAAAAGCGTGACGGCCGATACCCCGCAGGAGCGTAGCGACGAGGAGGATTGGCCCACGCCCGCGGAAAGCGTCCGCCGAAACGGAAATCAACTAACTTATTCAAAAAGGGTTATTAATTTTATTTTAAAAGAAAAAAGACTGTAGGCAAACTCGAATTTTCGAGTTTGTCTACAGTCTGAAACGGCAATCTGCATAATAGATTGCCGTTTTTTGATTTTAAGAAAAGAAGTAATCATAAATATTTTTTGCAATGAGAACAGAAGTCATGATTATAAATAGCATTCTGACGAATTTAGTCCCTCTATTTAAGGCAAATTTTGTTCCAAAGAATGCACCAGCAATCATGGAAACCCCCATAATTAAACCGTATGTAAAAACAACTTCTCCTAAAATTAAGAACATAATGAGTGCAGCAATATTACTCATAAAGTTTAGTACTTTTGCATTCCCAGCAGACTGCAAAAAATCAAATCCCATTATTAAAAAAATAAAAATAATAAATGATCCTGTACCAGGACCGAAAAACCCATCATAAAAGCCTAGTAGCACCAATCCACCAAAAAACAGAATGCCCCGTTTCCAATTCAATGGTTTTCGTTCTTCGAGTTTTCCCCAATCCTTATTGACTAAAGTATAAATTAAAACAGCAATTAACATGACAATGATTAAAGGGGTTAGTAATTCCGAATCCATTAAATGAACAGTCCAAGCACCCAACATAGAAAAAGCAAATACGAAAGGTAAAACGGGTCCTAATAGTTTCATATCGATTTTTCCAGCTTTTAAAAATGTCAGAGAACTTGTTAAATTACCCATTGATGCTGCAAGTTTATTTGTTGCTATAGCTGCTGAAGGGGGAAGACCGACAGATAAAAGAGCAGGTAAAGTAATTAAACCTCCGCCTCCCACTGTGGCATTAATGAAGGACCCGACAAAACCGAAAAATACTAGTAAAAAAACTTTAAAAATATCAAGTTCCATATGTTGAAAGACTCCTAGATTGTTATTATGGCAATATTATCGGAATTGTCGGAGAATGTAAATGTTTACTGGTAAAATAATTGAAAAAGTATGGAAGTTCTAAATATAAAATGTCCATCTAAAAGAGGTTTTGGGGAACAAGATGGAATAACGGAGTAATTAATTTTAAAATGGAAGGGCTACCCAGAAATTCACATTCTGGATAGCCCTTAAGTTTAGTCGTGATGTAATTCCATCGCTACTTCTGGATTTTTTTCAACCTCGTGAAGTTTGTTGAACGAAGCGATTGCCACTTCGACCATGTCATCCTTTGGTTCCTTAGTTGTTAATAGTTGCAGCCAAAGACCAGGATAGCCAAGATATCTTAACACAGGAATATTTCTTAGAGCATTTGTACCTTGAAGTACTTCAAATGAAATTCCAAGAACTACTGGAATTAATAAAATGCGAATAACAACTCGCAGCCATAAAGGGTCTGTTGGGAAGAAGAAATAAACAAACATCCCGATAATAACAGTAAATAATATAAAGCTGGATCCGCATCGGTAATGTAGTCTTGATTGTTTTTGGACATTTTCTACGGTTAAATCCATGCCAGCTTCATAACAATTAATCACTTTATGTTCTGCTCCGTGATATTGGAAAACACGTTTAATGAGCGGTGTCATCGATATGACGTATAAATATCCAAGAAGTAATATTAGCTTAAATCCTGTTTCTAAGAAAATTTGCGGGTATTTACCTGAGATCCAAGGAGAAAAAAGATTTGCTAAAAATACCGGTACTAAAGTGAAAATAAATTTCCCGAATAAGAAGGAGAGCACCCCAACAACTGCAACACCTAGAATCATTTGCAGCTTGGATGTTTCTGCTTCATTTTCTTCTTCTTCACCAGGATTAACATCATATCGTTCGCTTGCAAATTGTAAGTGCTTTGCGCCAAGCCCAGAAGACTCAATTAATGCAATAACTCCACGAACAAAAGGAATTTTCTTTAACTTTTGGAAAATTGGTTTTTTCTGTTTTTTAGCATAGTAATATTCTATTGAATTATCGTTTCGACGGATTGCTGTCACGGTATGATCTTTGCCGCCGAACATAACACCTTCTAATAGTGCTTGACCTCCGTATACAGGTGCTTCATTGCTCAATTATGTACACCACTCTCTCAAAATATAAAACTAGTAACTAGTCCATTGTACTAAATTTTACTCAAAACCTCTACGTTTACGCATACGAAATGTAAAATTTGGCGAAAATTAAATAAAAAGAGGTGTTGGGTTTGATATATTTAGCTATCATTACAAGTTTATGTGCTTCTATTTTTTTAACATTTTCGTTAAAAGTATTATCTTATCTTCATTTTATTAAATGGAGTCCAGTCGGCTACACTAAAAGATTAGATATTCTTGAATCAAGTCATCCACTTATTCAATGGCTATTTTTAGCTATTGTTATTTTTTTGATTATACTTATTCTCTATTTTATCATGCAGTTTGTTGAACTTGTCCCTGCATTTATAACATCAATAGTAATAGGAGGAGTATTAGCTTTAATTTGTGAATGGGTAATTTACGACCTACCTGCAGAACTGAAGTCATTTAAGAAATTATCGATTCCTTTTATTGTAACTGTGATTATTACAGCTAGATTCGTTTTTGAAACTGCAGCCTATCATTACAAAGCCCATAACGAACGAAATAAGTTGCCGTATAATGACTCTATGATAAAATAAAAGTGGTAAATTTCGTAAAAGGGGAGAATGACGAATGAAGCTGTTAGTGTTGAATGGTCCAAATTTAAATCGTTTAGGGAAGCGTGAGCCTGAAGTTTATGGCACTGAAACGTTAGATGATGTAAAAGAAAAATGTTTATCTATTGTAACACAATTTAATGCAACACTTGAATTTAAACAATCGAATCACGAAGGGGTATTAATTGATTGGATTCATGAGGCGGAAGATACTGGAGTAGACGGGATTGTTATTAATCCTGGAGCTTTTACACATACAAGTATCGCCCTTCGTGATGCGATTGCAGCTGTAAACGTACCTGTTATTGAAGTGCATATTTCAAACATACATAAACGTGAATCGTTTCGTCACGAGTCTAAACTAGCAGCTGAATGTGTCGGACAAATTTGCGGACTAGGTACTTTCGGATATGAACTTGCTTTAAGAAAGTTTTTACAACAATCATGAGAGGGGCTTTCATATGTTAAAATTGGAAAAGTTGCGCAAAGCTCTTGAAGAAAATAATCTTGATGGTTTATTAATTACTAATGAATATAATCGCCGCTATATAACGGGCTTTACCGGGTCCGCAGGGGCAGCAGTTGTAACGAAGGAAGATGCTGTTTTTATTACTGACTTCCGCTACACAGAGCAAGCTAAAAAACAAGTGCAAAATTTTCGTATCATCAAGCATGAAGGTTTAATTTTTGACGAGGTTGCAAATCAAGTAGAATTGATGGGTATTAAGTCTTTAGGTTTTGAGAAAGATACGATGACTTACGGTTTGTATGAAACGTATAAATCGCTCATTAAAGCTGATTTAGTACCGCAATCTGGGTTAATTGAAAAAATTCGCTTGATAAAGACCGAACAAGAGATTAATATTATTAAGGTTGCATGTGAAATTGCAGATAATGCATTCACACATATTTTAAAATTCATTAAGCCAGGTGTAACTGAGCTTGAAGTATCGAATGAATTAGAGTTTTTCATGCGAAAACAGGGTGCAACAGCATCATCCTTTGACACGATTGTTGCAAGCGGAACTCGTAGTGCACTGCCACACGGTGTCGCAACTGACAAAGTGATCGAAAAAGGAGATTTCGTAACACTTGATTTCGGCGCAATTTATAATGGATACGTTTCTGATATTACTCGCACCATTGCTGTAGGGCAACCTTCAGAAAAATTAGTTGAAGTGTATAATACTGTTTTAGAGTCGCAGCTTCTTGCATTAGAAAAAGTAGGGCCAGGTATGACTGGAATCCAAGCAGATGCTGTAGCAAGAGACTATTTAGCTTCAAAGGGTTATAAAGAGGAATTTGGTCATTCAACTGGCCATGGCATCGGCTTAGAAATACATGAAGGGCCGGCACTTTCATTCCGTTCAGGGGCAGTATTAGAACCAAATATGGTTGTTACAATTGAACCTGGTATTTATTTACCTGGTATTGGTGGAGTACGTATCGAAGACGATATTTTAATTACAGAAACAGGAAATGAAAAATTAACACATTCGAGCAAAGAATTAATTATTTTATGATGGAGGAATACTCATGATTTCAGTTAATGATTTCCGTACGGGTCTAACAATTATGATTGATGGCCAATTATACCGTGTAATGGACTTCCAACACGTTAAACCAGGGAAAGGTGCAGCGTTCGTACGTTCAAAATTACGTAACCTTCGTAATGGTAACGTAACAGAAAAAACTTTCCGTGCGGGTGAAAAAGTAGAAAAAGCACAAATCGACAACCGTAAAATGCAATACCTATATGCTCAAGGTGATTCACACGTATTCATGGATATGGAATCATATGAACAAACTGAGCTATCAAGTGTTCAAATTGAAGAAGAATTAAAATACCTTCTTGAAAATATGGAAGTTTACATCCAATCATATCAAGGCGAAATGTTAGGAGTAGAATTACCTAATACAGTTGTTCTTGAAGTTAAAGAAACTGAACCAGGTATTAAAGGTGATACTGCTTCAGGCGGTTCGAAACCAGCTGTTCTTGAAACAGGATTAGTTGTTCAAGTACCATTCTTCGTAAACGAAGGAGATAAACTAGTTATCAATACATCTGACGGATCGTACGTTTCAAGAGCATAATTTTCTTAAAGATTAATTTAATTATTCATAGCACTCATTTATGGGTGTTTAAGAGTGTAGACAAAGTGAATTTCGACTTTGTTTACACTCTTTTTTTATTTCCAGATTTATGAGTGTTTTTTATGGCTCTATAATATTTGTTGGGGTTTGAAAAAATTTCATAAATAAAAAAGCACGTAATCACCGATTTCTATATACTTGAATTGTCGAGAAACAAGCAATGAAAGGTGATACGTGCAAATGAATTTTAACATGAATATTCCAGGATTAAAAGGTGTAACTGTTCATAAGGTGGAGGAGATGGGGGAACGTATTGTTCTACACGTTTCCATACCAAAAAAAGAACATCAATGTCCAGCATGCAAGAATATAACATCAAAAGTCCATGATTATCGAATTCAAAAAATTAATCATTTAAAATGGTTTGAACGATTAACCGTCCTTTTTTATAAACGTCGTCGTTATGTATGCCAATGTGGGAAACGTTTTTCAGAAAAATCCCCTTTCGTGGATAAATATCAACGTTTCTCGAAAGAATGGAATCAAGTTGTACGAATCCGTTCAATAAAGGCAAAAACATTTAAAGAAGCAGCTGAAGTACTTGGTACATCAAGCTCAACAGTGATTCGTCGCTTTAAAGAAGTAGTAAAGGAACAATTAAATGAAGGGGTTCATTTACCAAAATGTATCGCGATTGATGAATATAAAGCAGATACCGATGCGGGAACTTATCAATTAATTATTGCCAATGCGGAAACACATGAACCAATTGATATTTTACCAAATCGTAGAAAAGAAACCATTAAGGATTACTTGATGAAATACGGTGCAGATGTAGAAATTGTGGTTATGGACATGAATCCAAGCTTTAAAGCAGCAGTTAGGAAGGCGTTAAATCGCCCGATTATTATTGCGGATCGCTTTCATTATTGTCGTTATATTTACTGGGCACTAGATGAAGTACGTCGAAATGTTCAAAAAGAATGGCATGCATATGATCGAAAGAAATGTAAGAAAATGCGTCACGTACTATATAAACGATTTGATAAGTTAACAGAAACGAATCGTTGGTACTTAAATCGTTACATAGGAATGTCGAAGGAACTAAAGCAAGCCTATGAATTAAAAGAAGCTTACTGCGAATGGTTTGATTGGGCAAAAACTTCAAATGATTTGATAGAAATAAAAAAAAGATTAGAAGCCTTTTACCGAAAGGTAGAAGAAGCAAATATTCCGGCATTTTTAAAGGCTATTCAAACGCTAAAAAATTGGCAAGTTGAAATTTTAAATAGTTTAAGTTTTGGATATTCAAATGGTTTTTTAGAAGGAATTAATAATAAATCAAAAGTTTTGAAGCGCAATGCTTATGGTTTTAGAAGCTATGAACACTTTAAAGCGAAAATTTTATTAAATAATTTATATAAGAAAATTGGGGTTCATTTAGGATAATCGGGGTGCCGTGTAATATCACTTCACCCCAACATTTGACATAGAACCTTTTTTATTGCCTACATTCTGTAAAATTCTGCAAGCTTTATTATAGATTCAAATATCTTTTTCTAGATTGTAGGTCTATTTTTTGGAACAAGCTCATATATTGCCTTACACAAGGAGGCGTCGTAATGGAGTTGCAGGACGTTTTACGAGTAGCAGGAGTCGGGCTCATCATAGCTTTGCTTCATGTTTTCTTCGAGCAAATCGGCAAAAAGGAATTTTCATTCTTTATATTTTTCATCGCATATTTATACATTACAGCAGAACTAATACGATTTTTACGGCTTTTCTTTGACGACATTCTTACATTTTTCCAATGGCTAAATTTAAACTAGGTAACCTATGACATTTTTAATTTATACTGTTATCTTAATTCTACTTCTAATATTTATTAAAGAAACAATTCATAAACTACATGCGCTAATAGTCATCATTTTCTTTTTCATACTACTTTATTTCCTACTGTCGATGCTTGCCATTCCTTTTATAGAACAGCTCCTTTCATATGTACAAACAGTGCCCTATGTACCTCAAATTGTGTACTCAGCACTTTTTTATCAGATAGGATTGTTCTTCCAGTCATTGTGTGAGGAAGAGGAATATGAAACATTTGGCGGACTCGTTATGTTTTCAATACGCATCGTTTTGTTGATTTATTGGAGCAGTGAATTTGCAAAAGTACTTTCGAATTTCTCGTCAATTTTAGAAAAGCTTCAATAAGGGGCTTTGACCATGGATAATCTACTAAATATTTTTTTGGATCCATTGAAAATAGCAGGGCAATCCATCATTTTAATTTTTACGTATACGGTAATTTTTTTAATTATTGAAGCATTTGTACCGCAATTTAAAAAATGGATTGATACTTTGTTTGTAGTTGTCCTCGTTTTAACACTTGGACAGACAGTGATGGAAGCATTTTCAACAATGGGTCAACTTGTAAATATTGCATCTGATTTCTTTTTAGCCGTTACGCCAATTTTAACGTCAATTTTAGTTGTTTTAAATTCTGTGTTTTCATTTATAGCTTGGAGTCCGATTATTCTCTTCATTTTTGAGATGCTCATGCTACTGTGCAAAAAAATCTTAATTCCAGCAGTAACTGTTGCGCTTATTCTTGATTTTTGTACAAGGTTTATTCAGGATATCTCTTTTTCTAAAGCATCTGATTTAATTCGTGGAACAGTAATGACATTAATTACTGCTTCACTACTGGCAATGGTAACTGTACTTTCTTTTACTGGTGTTGCATTTTTTACAATTGACCAAGCTATTGCGAGTCCTGTAAAGAAAGTAATCGAACAAACGATACCGATTGTTGGATCGCTTATTGTTGAAGGTTTTTCTATCTTTCATAAATACCAATCAACAGCTACAACGATTGCGGGATTTAGTGCAATGACAGCATTTTGGATTGCTGCATTTTATCCAGCAGGAAAATTACTCATTCATGCATTAACATTTAAATTTTTAGCAGCAGTTGTTGAACCATTTACAGGTGGCACTGTAAGTAGTTTGCTAGATGACGTTGGAAAATCTTTGCTATTACTATGTGCTGTTGCGATTTTGTTGGGAATAGCCTTTGTGTTCATATGGTTAATCTTAATGGTCATTATGCAACTAGGGGTGGGGAAAAGTTTTTGATAAAGTTAATCGCTATTATTTTAATAGGAAAATGTTTACTACTTCTAGCAGATGAAAAGGACGTTCTAGTTTATGTAAAACTAGCAACCTTACTTATTTTTTTAACAACAATGTTAGATTTTCTTAAACTCTAAAGCATAGACTTGGGACTAGCTTCATACAATGTGGTGATACGTTAAACTTTGTTCAGTAAAGACTGCTGCATCAAGAACCATGCGAAATTGGATTGAATTACTGTACAAAAAAACTGAACAAAGTTAAAGAGATGTCACAGATTTTGTAAAGGTAGTTAATTGTAACAAGGACGATTCAAAATCTGGACCCAAACACGCCAAGGCGTATTTGAAAGAAAGGGGGCGCAAAAGAACGTGAGGTGGAAAAGAAATGGACAAAACAAAAACTAATATTCATTCCGATTGCAATTTTAGCGTTCATTGCGTACATTTCTGTAACGTTTAATGATCCAAAAGATGAGCAATACGATACGACTTCTGAAGAAGGTAGACTTGAACGAGCCCTTAGTGAAATTAAAGGAGTTGGACAAGTAAAGGTCTATTTCCATTATGAAACATCTTCCTCAACGGGCTCAAACAAAGATAGTTTACTATTTAGCTCGAGTGACATTAAACCAGCCGTATCAGGATTGCTTGTCGTATCGGAAGGGGCGTCTGACCCAGCAATTCAAAAGAAACTGTTAGAAACAATTAGTCGAGTAATGCAAATGCCTACTCACAGAATTATGATTGTACCGATGGAGAGTAAAGGAGATGAACAATGAAAGTAAAAAGAAGAACAGTATGGCTATTAACGCTACTAAGTTTAGCGGCCGTAATTTCAGTTTACTATGTATTTGAACCAGATCGTAATGTGGATTTGGCAACAATTTTTACAGATGACACATTACAGGAGACAACATTGACAGGTGTAGATGACGAAGAAATAACAGCAACAACATCAGAAAGTTATTTATTTGATGAAATGAGAATGGAAATTAGCAACGAAAGAAGCCAGTTAAGAGATCAATTAACTCAAAAAATTGCATCAGATCAATATACTGCAGAAGAAAAAAATGAAGCGTTCAATCAAATGAATGCATTAATTGAGCAAGAATCCTCTGAAGCAATGCTTGAAATGTTAATCGAATCGCTTGGTTATTCAGATGCGCTAGTTCGAGTGAACGATGACAAAGCTCAAGTTACTGTATTATCAGATGAAATTTCAAAACAACAAGCAAACGAAATTATTTATGTTGTAAGATCCGAGTTGGAAGAAATTAGTGATGTAACAGTAAATGTTCAATCAAATTACTATTAAAATGTTATATTAGAATAATAAAATGATGTAATAAATAAGGTGCAGAAATTACGCAGTGCGTTCGTTTTTCACAACGAAAGCACTGTTTTTTATGATACTTGAATAAAATTTAAAATTATGTGTTTCAAAATGTGCGAAAAAAATATAAAATGGTAATTGTAGTTAATAAAACATGAGGGGTGTCAATAGTGTTTAAAGTACAAGAATTAAGAGAAATTATTAAATTAGTTGATAACTCATCTATCGATGAATTTGTCTATGAAAATGACGGAGCTAAAATTAAATTGAAAAAAAATAATGGAGTAATTACTGAAGTCGTTGCTCCGAAAAAAGAAGAAGCAGTTGCAGCTCCAGTTGTAGAACAATCTCCTGTACAGGAAACACAATCAGTACAAGTTCAAAAAGCTGCAGAACCTGTCGTTGAAGAAAAGGCTGCACCAGTTGTTGCAGATGCATCACTTCACAAAGTAACATCTCCAATGGTGGGTACTTTCTATCAAGCTCCATCTCCTGATGCAGCTCCATATGTAAAAGTTGGGGACAAAGTTGGAGAAGAAACGATTGTATGTATCGTTGAAGCAATGAAACTGTTCAATGAAATTGAAGCAGAGATTAAAGGTGAAATTGTTGAAGTACTAGTGAAAGACGGTCAATTAGTAGAATACGGTCAACCACTATTCTTAGTGAAACCTGAGTAAGGGGTGGTTCTAAAATGAAAAAAGTATTAATTGCTAACCGTGGGGAAATTGCGGTACGTATTATTCGTGCTTGTAAGGAACTCGGTATTGAAACTGTAGCTGTATTCTCTGAAGCTGACCGTGATGCGCTTCATGTCAAATTAGCAGATGAAGCCTACTGTATTGGACCAAAATTGTCAAAAGACTCATACTTAAGCTTTCCAGCAGTATTAAGTGTAGCTGAAAAAACTGGAGCAGATGGAATTCACCCAGGTTACGGATTTTTAGCTGAAAATGCTGATTTTGCTGAGGCTTGTGAAAATGCTGGCATTAAATTTATCGGTCCTTCATCAGATTCGATTAAAATAATGGGTATTAAAGACGTTGCACGTAGCACAATGGAAGAAGCTGGTGTTCCGCTTGTTCCTGGTACAGGCATCGTTCCAGATATTGAAACAGGGAAAAAATGGGCGAGTGAAATCGGTTACCCGGTTATCATCAAAGCTACTGCTGGAGGTGGTGGTAAAGGTATTCGTGTCGCTCGTACAGAAGAAGATCTTGTTAAAGGAATTGAAATTACACAAAAAGAGGCTGCTGCAGCATTCGGCAACCCAGGCGTATATTTAGAGAAATTCATTGAATATTTCCGCCACTGTGAAATTCAAGTATTGGCTGATTCATACGGCAATGTAGTTCATTTAGGTGAGCGTGATTGTACAGTTCAACGACGTATGCAAAAATTAGTTGAAGAAGCACCTTCACCTGCATTATCAAGTGAGCGACGTGCTGAAATGGGAGCTGCTGCGGTAAAAGCTGCTCAAGCTTGTAATTATGAAGGCGCAGGTACAATCGAATTTATTTATGATTACCAAGCTGATAAATTCTACTTCATGGAAATGAATACTCGTATTCAAGTAGAACATCCTGTTACTGAATTAATTACAGGTGTTGACTTAGTTCAACAACAACTAAAAATAGCGGCTGGTGAAAAGCTTCCATTTAAACAAGAAGATATTAAAATGAATGGTTGGGCTATTGAATGCCGCATTAATGCTGAAAACGCATATAAGAATTTCATGCCATCAGCTGGTACTGTAGAAACTTATGTAACACCTGGTGGAAACGGTGTGCGCATTGATTCAGCTGTTTATGCTGGCTATACAATTCCGCCGTATTACGACTCAATGGTAGCAAAACTAATAGTTCATGCAGATACACGTGAAGAAGCAATTGCTAGAATGAATCGCGCTTTAAGTGAATTTGAAGTAGCTGGACCTGGAATCCATACAACAATTCCATTCCACCAAGCTTTAATGAACAATGAAGTGTTCCAGTCAGGCAAATTTAACACAAAATTCTTGGAAGAAAACGATATTTTAAATACGAATAAAGAAAAAGTTGCAAAGTAACTTTTTAACTAATAATAGGGGCTGTTCAGAATATTAATTTCTGAGCAGTCCTTACTTTATTAGGTGATTAACAGAACGTATTTTTTTATTCCGAGCTAAATAAATGAATCCTTCTTCCAATAGTTCTATACTAAAACTATGGAATGAAAGGAGAGAAACAATTTGTTACCAAAGTTATCAGTACTGGATTTAGCACCTGTGTTAGAAGGTCAAACACCTGCCGAATCCTTTCAAAATAGTCGTGAATTAATTCAGCATGTAGAAAAAAACGGGTATTATCGGTATTGGGTTGCAGAACATCACAATATGCAAGGCATTGCTAGTTCAGCAACTCCAATTTTAATTTCATATTTATTAGGAGCGACAAATACGATTCGAGTGGGGGCAGGTGGCATTATGCTGCCAAACCACTCACCATTAATTGTTGCAGAGCAATTTGGAACATTAGAATCAATGTATCCAGGTCGGGTAGATTTAGGATTAGGAAGAGCACCTGGATCAGATATGTTAACAGCCCGAGCATTAAGACGCGATGATCGAGGAGCCTATGAATTTGACCGATTAGTTGATGAATTAATGGGGTACTTTGAAGATGTTGAGCGCCCTGTAATTGCAGTTCCGGGAAAAGGCATGAATATACCAATTTGGCTATTAGGTTCAAGTCTTTATAGTGCTCAATTAGCTGGTAGATTAGGATTGCCTTATTCATTTGCAAGTCACTTTGCACCTGATTTATTGGATGATGCATTAAATACTTACAGACGAAATTTCAAACCTTCAGATGTACTTGAAAAACCTTATGCCATGATCGCGGTTAATGCGATGGTCGGTGAAACGGATGAAGAGGGAGAATTTTTAGCAAGTACAATTTTCCAACAGTTTTTAGGAATGATTCAAGGTAAGAGGGGAAAAACACAACCGCCAAGAGATATGTCCACTTTATGGTCGGAACAAGAAAAGCAGGTTGTGCTGCAACAATTAAAATATACATTTTACGGTTCACCTCAGACTGTTTATAACAAGCTGACTGAATTAATCAGCACTCGAGAAGTAGATGAAATTATGATTAATAGTGCGATTTTTGACCAAGAAAAACGAAAGAAATCATACGAGCTTCTTGCACAAATATGGAAAGATTAATCCAACACTCTTACAGACTAAATAAATATTGTTTAGAACCCTGTTTTATGTAAAAAATGGTGTATAATAAAATCAAATATTAAATATAGTTTTCTTTGTGAAATCTGTAATTTTTGTCAACAGCTTCACAAAGTAAGAGAGGATGAAGAAGATGGCTGAGAAAGTAACAAAAGCTTTCATACAACCAACTCCTTCTGGCAAAGAAGAACTTGGTCAAATAGAAGTGGCTTCTGAAGTAATTGAAGTAATTGCTGGAATTGCGACGACTGAAGTTGAAGGAGTTGCTGCAACACGCGGTAATTTCGCATCTGGTGTAGCAGAACGATTTGGGAAGAAAGTACACTCTAAAGGTGTAAAAGCAACAATAGATGACGAAGGACAAATTGCTATTGACGTATACTGTTCAGTGAAATATGGGTATTCAATACCTAAAGTAGCAAAGGAAATTCAAAACGTCATTCGTCAAGCCATTTTTAATATGACTTCAATAGATACGAATGAAGTGAACGTCCATATTACAGCAATTCAATTCGACAATTTAAAAGATGATGAGTAATTACAATTAAAAAAATCTGTTTAGGGACTGTCCAGAAAGTGAAGATTTCTGGATAGTCCCTTTACTGCTTATATCCTCCCTTTTTAAAGAGATTTGCTGCTTTCAGACGATACCTTTAATAAAACTGTAAATGAAAATATGTATAAACATAGTAAATAGAACCAAACTAAAGCCGTAATGTCAAAAATATTATAGGAGGAAAATAAAATGAATCGTCAAAAACCAAATCCAGATGATCGCTCAGATAACGTAGAAAAGTTACAAAGTATGGTACAAAACACAATCGAAAATATTGAAGCTGCTGAGGAAACAATGGCTTTTTCAAGTCCTGAGGAAAAAGCAAAAATTCAGGCGAAAAATGAGAAACGCAAACATGCAATTGAAGGTTTTAGAGAAGAGATTAAGGATGAGGCATCTGCTAGAGAAAGAGAACAATAATAATTATAAGAAATGGACTCGTAAAGAAGTCCATTTTTTATTTCTAATAGAAAAAGAGGGAAACTTCGTTAAAGTCTTTAAATTTACTAATAAAAATATTGGAACAAAGATTTCTTCTTGGAAGATGCACATTTTGTTGTGTCCTTTAAATCCAGTTGGAGCTGTAGAGCAACCTTCTGCTATGTTGCTTTCTAATAGTAAAAACCTTATACATAAACAATTTTTATAAAATATATACTTATTAAAAATAAGCGCAGCATATTTTTTTATTTCCATTTAATTAATTCACTTGATAAGATATAATTATTAATTCTGAAAATGAGGGGTATGTTTTGGAAGAGATAATTTATGACACTAGTCTTAATGAGAATGTACAACTAAATCAAACATATAAAATTCTATCGACGATATCTTCTAGTGATTTATCAATTGTCTATTTAGCACAAACAATAGAAAGTGGAGAACGTGTGGTCATTAAAGAGTTTTATCCAAAAGCACTTGTCATTCGAGATTTAGACGGAAAAACTCTTGTTTGTGGGTATTCAACAAATAAAAAAAAGCTCAATACATTAAAGCAATCCTTCTTGGAAGAGGTTCATTTTTTAAAAATCCTTACACATCCAAACATTATAAAATACATTGACCATTTTGAAGAAAATGAAACGATCTATCTAGTGATGGAGTACTGCGAAGGTTATACTTTAGAGAATTATAGACAGCAAGATTCATTCCAAATATCGGCGTTTTTAAAAGAAGTATATTTGCCCTTAATAAATACACTTGATTATGTACATAATCAGGGAATTATTCATCGTGATTTAAAGCCAAAAAACATAATAATTGATAAAAACGGCACTCTGAAAATGATCGACTTTGGTTCAGCTGCATATATTGAAACAAATTCTGATCGTAAAATATTCACAACAAAAGGTTATTCCCCTATAGAGTTTTATTCGAATCAATCAAAGCAGGGTACTTATTCAGATATATATAGTATGGCTGCAATTTTTTATTATATTTTAAAGGGCAAACCACCAGCAGATGCCCCTTCAAGAGTAATAGAAGATAGCCTAGAACCGCTAAGCAGTAAAGATTACTCCATCTCTCCTTGGTTATTGAAGAAAATAATGAAGAGTTTGTCATTACAAGCTGCTGAAAGACCGAATTCCATCGCTTCATTTACTCCGTTAATTAAGCTGGAATATATTCTAATAAAGTTAAAAAATAAAATTCAAAAAGTAGAAAAAAAGCCCGATTACCAGTAGTACACTGAATCGGGCTTTTTTCCTTAATTTATCAGCTTGAGTAAGAATATTGTTTGAGTATTTCGTGTTTTTCCGCTGCTTTATATAACAATTCGACTTCCATTTTTCCATCTTCAAATGTGATAAAGAGTTTTTCATTGTTTCTTAAACTTATTTTTTGATTTCTAGGTACTATAGTTCCACCTTTAAGGATGATACATTTGGAGTCATGTTTAATCGTTAGAACCCCGTTACTACCTGCTTGCAAAATAATTCTTTCTGCTCCTGGTATTAATGTTTCCTCGATATCTAAGCGGGAAAATAACTCTAACAACGTCAATTGTTTTTTAGAGTTAAAGGAAGCGAGGGACCAGTATTTTTTTGAAAGGAAAGTTTTCCCTTCTGTATGATAAAAGACTCCCTCAATTCGTCCAACAAATGAGTAATTTTTACGAACCAACCATAAAGTAATTAGTCCAATACATATAAAACCAGCGGCGACTCCTGCCATGATGTAGGTTGGATTCCATCCGCTTTCAATCGAAATATGCAATGTGGAGAGTATACTTTTGCCAGACTGATCCACCGCACGAATATCAATGGATGTTTTACCTTTTTCAATAGGTGTTATAGTTAAAAGATTTTCCTTTATTGTTGCAGTTATCTTTTTGTCATCACCTATCGCTTTAATTTCATAAGTGAGCTTGTCCTGGTTAGGACCGGAGAAATACCCACTTAAGTTAATGGATGTATCTTCCTTCCATTTATTAATTGTGATAGGTTCGGATTTCACTATCAATGGCTGTGAATCAATTAATTCAAAAGATTTAGGTTGTGTTTCGATTTGGAAGTTTTCCCCTTTTATTAATGCTTTTGCCTCATAGATCCCTGGCAATGAGAAAGATTGTTCAAGTTCAAAAGAGGTTCCTGTATTTTTCATAGGAAGCCGTAATTCTGTCCCTGTTTTTAAATGCTTTACAATCAATTCACCACTAAGATCAGCTGCAAGTTTAGAAGGAGCGCTATTGCCATTTTTTATAAGCGTTGTGCGAATTAATAGCGGCTCATCCTTCACTAATTCTCCTTCAGGTAATTCAAGGGATGGCAAAAAATCATAATTGCCAAGAAAGCTCACCTGCACCATGTCCCCTATGACGCCTTTAAAGTTCAATGATAAAGATTTTCCAGTAATTTGTTTCATCTTTAGTATTGTGTAATGGTTTGATCGATGCTGTTCACTTAGAGTAGCTTGTCCATATAAAATCGTTTCATCAATTGGGTATTGTGAAAGTAGGGTGATGGTTCCTTCAGACATTCCGTATGGGATATCAATATTCACTACTTGGACCTTTCCATTCGTAGTTACCGTTGCGATTGGAAAGTGAGTCGTCGATGGACTTAGTTTGACAAAAATGCTTTGAAATATTTCTGGAAGTTCCACTGCATTTTTTGCTTCAAAATGAGATCCTCCAGTCTCTACAGCTATTTGCTCTAGCTCCTTTTTACCTATATTTCCTGCACCAGCTAAACTTACAGAATAGATAGGATACTTATCTTGTTTAGCCTTTTTTATTACTTTAGTAATATCATTTTGTGATTCTTCCTTTGTTCGTTTCGAACCTTGTGGTAAATCAATTTCACCATCAGTTAAGAAAATCATTGCTTTTTTAGTTTGTTCATCATTATTTTCAAATAACTCCTGTCCTTTTTTTAGTCCAAGTCCAGGGTCTGTATAACCTGTTCGAGAAATTGAATTGAATAGATCCTTCAGAATAGATTTGGCGTTTCCTTCTTCTAGAGATGTTAGCGGCTGTGAAGCTACAATCTTATCATTATAGAAGACAAACCCTACTTTTGTTTTTGTGTTTTCATTTAAATCCATAAACATATTCAATACTTCTGTCGAAATTCTCTCTTTATCGGTAGTCCGCATTGAGTAACTAGTATCAATAACGAATACAACCTCAACCTCACTTGGCTCACTTGCATAAATAGTTGCATCACTATTAGGACTGATAAAGAAACTCAGTATAAAAAACAACAATACAATCCACTGTACTTTTCTCACTTTTCCACACCCTTTTATTTTATTGAGATAACAATAAATACATAGCTTGATTCATTCGGCTCCTTTTTTTGTAAGTAACATTTTGTGAAGCAATAGAATACATCTTTAGAAATAGGAAAAATTAGTAAATTAGTATCAAAATTTGAAAAAAATGGTTCTTATTATTCAATTTTTACCAATTTATAGTTTCGATTGGAAAAATTATGTATAATTCAATTGCGATATTTTACTGAACTTACAATTTATAACTTTAATGGCAAATAATTATATGTCAATACTCAAACTTTTTAAAGGTTATTAATAGAGAGGAGGAGCCATTTTAAATTTGCAAAAAACTTCATAGAATGACTAGAATGCAAATTATGTGGCGAGTAAAATTATGGAAATTATTTATCAAACAAACAGAACCATGCTTTTTGAGGAAATAAATCCAGAAAAGTTAGATTTACTTACACTTGTAGGAGATGTAAAAGGAATTGATAGTTTAAGTGATGACAAGGTAAAGGAAATTAATGAAAGTTTACTTGTTAAGAGCTTTGATGACTTTTTAATTAAATTTTCACCTACTGTTTATTCCTTCTACAACGCAGCTAACCAAAAGGTTGTTTATACATTAAGAAAACCAGAAGGGATATCTGAGGAATTAATATCAGAAATAAAAATCGATCAAAATAATGATTTTCTAAAAATGTTATTTACACTGATTGATACGAAACGAAGTCAAGGAATCGCAAACGTAGATTTTAAATTTGAAAACTTACTTGATATGATTTCGCCAAAAAAGGTAATGGAGGATATTCGCCAAGTTCGAAAAGAGATTCACTATTTGCATGATGAGTATGAAAAACTAGACGAAGGCGATCCGAAACGACTTGATATTGGTGATAAATTGAATATGAAATTTGAAGAGGCAAGTCAAAATTACAATAATGTGATGGCAATGCTGCCTCTTGCAATCGAAGACATAAAAACGAGACTGTTGCTTGGTGCTTCTCAAAATAATGATGAATCAGAGGCTTTACAGATTGGAGTTTTATCCATCGGTGATGATGGTGAGCTAAAAATCATTGAAGCTCCAAAGGAAGAAAGTAAAGAATTACTTGTGTTGGATGAAAATAGCCAAATGAGATTAGAAGCAGTATTTGAAGAAGACTATGAGGCAATTACAGAGACACCTTCTGCATATGTAAAGGATTTAGTTGTACGAACATTTTCTCCGCTTCCAGCTGTAAGAAATGAAGTTGATGTTGAGTTAGAAGTACAAAATTACAATACGTATTTGGAATTTTATAAGAATGCGAAAGATGATTTTGTAAAAACCGTGAAGCCTCTTGTGGAGAAAATTCTTGGGGTAAAGCTTTTCTTCGATCAGTACGAAACGAAAAATCGAGGGATGCAGCCTAGCTTATTAGTATTAAATACTCGATTAGACATGTTAATTAAAAATAGCAATAGACTAGAGGCGTATTTAAATACTGTCAATACAAAGAACGACTTTACAGACACAGTTTGGTTCGGCATTGTTCCAATGATCGAATGGGAGACGAATGGCAAGGCGCCGATTAGAAGACTTCGTTTCCAAGGGAATGAAGCAGCCGTTAAAAAAGATAGCAATCGGATGGAGTCTTTATCGACACTGCTTGAGATTGCGAAAAATTATCGAGTACAGCTGTTCTTTAGCTTTGAATCTGGAGAGGAAACAACATTTAACAGTGTTGCAACGACAGGCATCGATCGATTTATTGAAAAATGTGCTGTCCTTCAGAGAAAGGAATATAGTGAATTTGCCATTCCTTGTTTACCGAATTTTACAATTATTCCGAAAGATAAGTCTGGAGTTATTATTGATAGTCGAATGCAGCAAACGGAAAATGGTGTTCAACTATCAAAGGATAAAGAAGATATCCTAAAATTGTGGATTGAAGGTGTATATGTGGAAGCTGCTTACATTGCGGCGGGTATTGTTGCAGCTTATCAATGTCCTCAGTATCTGAAGGACAAGTTCCGCAATGTAACAAGGGAATATCCAGGTGTACGTTTTGACATAGAAGCAGAAGATCATAATTTACACGCAACAACAACAATGGCTAAGGAAATTTCTGGATTTACGAACTCTATAAAGGATGCAATTAACCAAAAAAGCTTTGGCTTTATTTTCTCGTCAGATAATGCACAAGTGGATAAAAAAGATGTTACGAGAATTACAGTTTATAAGGCTAGAAGTTTAGCTGCATCCATTGATGACGGGGTTGGCTTTGATTCGATTTATAAGACACTAGTGAGTACATATATCGAACGTGTCCTTAGATTCCAAACAAGCGATTTCAAATATGATAATATCGTGAAATTCTTTAGCAATAACCCAAGCAGTCAAAAGAGCAAATGGCTAAAATCCAAAGAATATGTTAACTCCATTCTTCAAGACGGAGATGACATAAGCTATACAATTGATGAACGCAATAATCTATGTCAAATCGATATTGCCTTCAATGGAAATGTGAAAAACCTTGAAGTTACTATTACAAAAGCGACATCTGCGGTCAAGTCGTAGATTACTAGAGTCAGATGACAGAGCAATAAAACATTATTTACAGATGTTAAAAGGCGTGGTTACTAAACCAGTCCTTTCAACATAAATATCACAAGCAAAATAAGCTTGTAAAAAGATTAATATCACTAAGGAGGAACTTTGTATGGGATTTAGATTAAGAGTAGAAGGAGCAGGAGAAACAATTGAGCTAGGCATTCGCAATATTGAGGAGGCAGTGTTTGGCACTGATACTCCAGATGATACGAATGCACGTTCAACAGATGTTGGTGCAACGCTAAAAATTAAAGGAAAAATCCTTACTGCAACAACAGAAGACGGAGCTGACGACACAATTAAACTAGCAGAATGGTCTACAGTTCCAGCAGAGAAACTTGAGGCTTATCGTGAAGTTACTCTAGAAGTAGAAGCAGCAGGACAAACTGTACGTAAAATCACTTTACCACACGCATTTGTTGTAGATTATCGTGAGATTTTTGGAGATTCCCAAGGTATTGGGCGCTTTGAGTTATTAATTAAACAGAAAAAAGACAAAACAGACGAAGTGGCAATCGACGGAAACTTCCAATAATAGCTTGAAGAATGACAATAAGAGGCGTATAGCCTCTTATTGTTCCATAAAAGTGGTTTGACTAAAAACTATAAGGATTTGAACTAATGAACAATTATTATGATCGACTAGGTATTAGACATAATGCAACAAGGGATGAAGTAAAAAATGCCTACAGAAGGCTAGCCAAAAAATACCATCCTGATGTCAATCATGGAAATCCAGATGCAGCTGAACGTTTTAAAGAGATAAAAGAAGCCTATGAAACATTGTATTCACCCGAGCTAAGGGAAAAATACGATGCAAAACTTGGAGTAAAAAACAGCAACGAACAGAGGGAAAGTGGTCAGTCAACAAAAGTGCATGGTGAAACTTATCACCAAGGATTTGACCCATCTGCAGTACATCAAACCTTTGAACAGTTTTTTGGTTTTAACCCAAAAACGAAACAACCAACTCGAAATAAAAATGAGCAACAAAAGAAAAATCCATTGGATACATCGGATATTTTTAACCAGTATTTTGGCAGAAGATAAATGGAGGGTTGAGTAATGAATTTAGATGGTTCTTCCCATGAAAAAAAGAATAAACCTGGGGTAGTCATTGTTATTGATTGCCTCATCATAATGACAATCATCTTTGCTCTTATTTATACATATATCATAAATTCTCAATTGCCATTTAAAATTCTTGTTTCCATTTTGCTAGTCATCTCACTTGCTTGGTTAATCATGAAGAATACCAAGAAAAGTCCAAATGATGAGTTCAATGACACAAAGATCAATAAGCTCGTGTTGTTAGATTATGACGGCGAAAGTTTAAAGGAATGGTATATCCAAGGTATTCCATCGATGTTAATTGGGAAAAGTTCCCCTGGCCACGAGGTAGATATTGACTTGTCAGATGTCGAGTATGCCTCACTGATAAGTAAAGAACATGCGGTCTTAAACTACTCATCAGGAAGCTGGTTTATCGAAGATTTAGAGTCTGAGAATGGGGTTGGTATAAAAAGGCTTAATGAAAGTACACCACAGAAAATACAGAGTGATAAGCCAAGTGAAGTTCATTTTGGTGACATGATCTACCTAGCAAATACACGAATTTTAGTGAAATGAATGATACTTCGGAAAAGGGTGATAAAAGATGAGTTTAACACGTTGTAAAAATGGTCATATGTTTAGTTCTAGAAGACATGGAAGTTTGTGTCCTTACTGCAATGTAGCAGTTGAAACAAATTTGAATCCAAGTAAAGTTGCAGCAATGAATTCAAGTGCAAGTGAAGATGAAAAAACTATGCCTTATTTGGGTGAAACAGAGGGTGTTGAGCCAGTAACTGGATGGTTAGTTTGTATTGAAGGCCCACCACTCGGCCAAGATTTTAAAATTTATGCGGAGAAGAACTTCATTGGCCGTTCTGATGAAATGCATATTCGGATTTTAGGTGATAATACCATTTCTAGACGCAATCATGCTGTGATTGTATATGATCCGAAACAGCGAAATTTTTACCTTTTACCTGGTGATGCATCAGGACTTGCCTATCACAATAATCAGGCCGTCTATTCTCCAGTAGAACTTCAAGGCTATGATGTGATTCAGCTTGGGCGCAGCAAGTTTATTTTCTTGCCCCTTTGCGGTGTACATTTTGAATGGGAACATCACCATCAGCACCAGGAGGCTTAAGACAAATGTTTGCTGAACAAACTTTCACTCCGTATATCGTATTACTAAGTCTAATTTGTATTATTTTTGTATTATTTTACGTCAGACGACTAGTTCTAAAGCCAGATTTACAGGAAGAACTATTAATTGGCAATGGTCAAACAATCGGAAAAAGAGAAGAGCAAGATGATTATTTTTCAACTGTTATCTCAGAAGGGCATACACTGGCCGTTGTAGCGGATGGAATTAGTGGATTAGCAAATGGAAGAATGGCTAGCACACTGGCTGTAACAACCTTTGTGAGGGAATTCATGAAACTGGAGCGTTATATAAAGCTTCAGGACTTTTTTTCTCGGGCAGCAAAACAAAGTAATGAAGCAATACTAAAAAATCTTAGTGGGGCAAGCGGTGGAACAACATTAGCCTGTGCCATTATTTCATATAATCAGTTGCATTGGGGAGCGGTTGGCGACAGTATCATTGCTTTATACCGAAATGGACATTTAGTCAATGTCAATGAGAAGCATACATTAAGTTCGCTATTAGAAGAACAATACTTAGCAGGGCAAATTACGAAACAACAAGCAATGGAAAACCCAATGCGTAAAAGACTCATCAACTATTTAGGGTTCGAGGGATTCAAAAGCATGGAAATTGGAGAACCCATTTCTTTGAAGAAAGGCGATAAAATCATTCTTTGCACTGACGGTGTTTATAACAGTTTAACAGAACTTGAGCTGTGCGAAATCCTTGAAAAACCATTGTCGCCAAATGATGCAGCAGAAGAAATTATTAATAGAATTGATGCTAAAAGGCTTAAGCATCAGGATAATGCAACAATCATTATTTTGGAAAAGTTATGGTAAGCCCTGCTGTGTATTAACTTCATTCAGTTGGAGTTTAATCTCCTCCCACTGAATGAAGTTAATGCCTCCGGCGGACGCCACAGATTTTTAAATGTAATTTATCGAGCATGCTCGATAAAATCTGGGCACAATTACGCCAAGGCACATTTGATAAACAGGGAGTCTGGAACGAAAGGAGCTGGAGGTAACATTGAGAAAGGAAAACAGCAAGTTTGAAACAGCGTTCCTGTCCGAAGCAGGGAGTTCCATTCAGAATAAGGATTATTTTGCCTTTGTTGAGCTTGATGACTTTGCCTGCTGGGTGATGGCAGATGGACTTGATACAGATCAAGAAATTGAAAGCGCAGAGCTTGTCGTGAAAAGCATTATTGGTCAATTTCTTGAAAAGCCAACGATGTCGAGACGTAAACTTAAAAATTATATGCGGAAAGCACATAAACAACTTCAAATCGAAAGTAAACGTTTCCGACTAAAAGCTAGTGTCACTGTTGTTGTTTCAAATTACTCAAAAATAGTTTGGGCAGTTGCAGGTCATACCCGTTTATATGTTTACCGTAATGACGTTCTTCATTTAAGAAGTGATGATTTAAGTCTTGCACAAACATTTGCCAATGAAGAGAAAATTTCTTTGGATCGTATCGACACGCATGACGAAAGATACAATTTGCTTACCTATATGGGGATGCCGAACAAATTCAACCCTTTTGTATCAAAGAAAATGCGGTTAAATGATGGGGACATCCTTTTATTATGTACCGCAGGACTTTGGGAAAATGTCGAAAGTACTGAAATGTTGGATGCAGTAACTGAGGAAAAAGATGGGCAAAAGCTTGTTGATACACTTGAGGAGATTGTCCTAAGCAAGCAAAAACAAAGGATCCCAAACTACACAGCTGCTGCCATTATGGTCAATAAAGTATTTCAGGAGGACCCAAAGAAACGGACAAAGATTTTCAAAAGGATTGCGCTTGCCCTTATTCCAATCCTTTTATTGGGAGGAATCGGGACATTTTTTATCGTGAAAGATATAAAGCAAAAAGCTGAATGGGCTGCTGATATGGTCGAATATAGCAACAATGGTGATACATATGTAGAAGATGGAGACTATGCAGCTGCATCGAAGGAATATAGCGAAGCAAAAAATGCAGCGAAAAGGATAAAAGACATTGTACATCGCGAATTATATGCGAAAAAACAGCGCATCACCCACTTAATTGCACAAGGGGATACGATGCTCGGTGAGGGCGATTATGTAAAGGCAATCGAATTTTATGAAAAAGCAAAAAAGGAATCGAAGGCTTTAGAGCAATTTAGCAAGGAAGATTTGGATAAAAAAATCGAACAGGCTTCCGCTGTGCAGGGGGTACTCGATGCGATGAAAGATGCAGAGCTAAAGCTTGCAGCAAAGGATTATGTTGCAGCACTTGCTATTTTTGAAGAAGCAAAGAAAGAGGCAATTGAAGTGTCCTATACGAGTGGTCAGGAACTCATTCAAGAGAAAATGACAGAAGCTGAAACAAAAATAGCAGAAATAGAACGTGAACTAAGAATTCTTGATGCCGAAAAGCTTGAAAAAAGCGGAGATCAAAATGAGAAAATGAATAATCTTGCAGAAGCAATGACTGATTTCGCAGGTGCGCAGGAAATTTATCAGGAAATCGATATGCTAGAAAAAGTGTTAGCGATGGAACGTAAAATAACAAAAATTCAGGAATTAATGCAATCAGAATTGTCAGAGCAGCAGCAAGAAACGAAGGTATCAGATGCAGATCGCCTAGAGCAAAAAGGGGATAAATTTTTAGCCTCTCAAAATTATGGGCAGGCAATCGCTTCATTTTCTATGGCACAACAGCTTTACCAAGATGCCAACCAAATTGATAAGGCGATGGCTGTTAGTGAAAAGAAGGCTTTAGCTGAACAGGAGCAGACTCTTCAACAAGCTAGCAAGGAAGGTTAAGGAAAGGGGGCTTTGAAATGTCATTAAAGGATATTGTACAAGATCGACTAAATCGTATGGAAGACTTAGAACAGAGAAGAGAATTAAAGAATATTGTGTCAGGATTGTTTACGAATCTCGCTAACTATCAAGAAGAAATGAAAGTGAAATTAGAAGAGCGAATATTCAGTGAAATTGATACTTCTGAAGAAATGTTAAATATTTATGTAACAATTTGTCCTCGGGAAGATATTGATCCGATTCATGATTATCTTTTTCCAATGGTTGAAGAGGATTTAGTTGCACCGGTCTTTGACACAAAAAGTGCCATTACGGCATTGAGTGGAAAACGGGACGTGTTTTTATATACTCTTTTCCTTGCCTGTGATTTTCCTATGCTTCAGAAGTTGATTTCAAGAAAGCCCTCATTCCACGGGAAAATGATGACAAATAAAGGTGTATATAACATTGAGGTTGAACTGCAACAAAATCGTAAATATGTTGATGAAATCGAAAAATTATATGTTTCTTTTATAAAAAATGATCTTTCCTGGAGAACAGTTCATCATCCATATGCCAATAAGTTTTTTGACGTTTATTTGACAAGTATCGATGGAGAACTACAAGAGGATGAAGTTGTCCTAGAGATTTCAGCTCATTTTCAAGAATGGGAGCCATATAAGCGAACAAATGTTATACCAATTTGGAATATTCAGCGTTTGGACGTTCCAACTACTGGGTTTCCATATCCTGCACTCGACCGAATCAATTATGAGCATACTTTATCACTTCATAAATACGGGATAGAAAACGGCTTCTTAATTGATGGTACTGAAACAAACATAATGTATACGAAACGGCTGCAAGATTCTTTAGTAGTTGTCTCTCCGGAAGAGGAATCAAAAAAGTGGAAAGTACTTAAAATTGCCCAACCAAAAGAAACAAGTGAGGGGAACTATCCTTATAAGCTTGTTTCAAACAAGAGGAAGGAAACTTTTATTAACCGTTACGCAAGTCTACAGTCACGTACCATTAGAACAAAAGGTGAACTGTTCAGATTGGTCGATTCTTTCGAGGCAGCAACACGGATTGAACTAGTTGATATGAAAATTTTGGATAGAGGGGAAAAGGAATCTTTTACATATGATATGAATCCCTTTGTGATTGAAAACATTCGAGTCAATCAGCATAAAAAAGTGCTCCAGATGGCATTTAAAACGGACGAAGAGGGCGATTATCTTATTTATGATTTGATTAGTTTCCTTGTTTCAGAGGTTCAAAGAGTTTTCCCGGAGTATCGTTGTGAGGGTGTCTTCATATGAATTACATTTGGGATCTAGTCATTAGGGCAGAGAATGCTGGATTTAAAAAGAAAGACCTCCGCTTCTCGCCCGCTGCAGTCTATTCACCATATATGGAACTTAGCTATGAAGATTTAAATACAAAATTAATTGAATTACACATAGAAATCAATCCATATTATCGTTTTCATTCCATATTCCATGGATTACTGGATATTAATGCTAGTGGGTACGAGGAGCTTAAAAGAACACTATTTGATATAGTCAGTCATTTGCTTGCAGAAATTGATGTGATGCAAGGGATGAATAAAAGAGAATTCTATATCCACTTTTTAATAAAAGATATTGAATCAGGAGCTTATGGAGAAGAAGTAAAGAAGAGCTTTATTTATTTCCAGAGGCCTGAGAAAGAGATCATTGCGATTAATATTCTTCGTCTTCATGAAACAGGCGAGACAGTTTATTTATTAAAAGATACGATCAATAAAATCTTCCCGAAATCAACTGTATATGCCAATTGCACTAAAAAAGATGAATTGCTTATTTATATTGGTCAAAAAGAAACAGAAGAGGCATGGGCAAAAATTAATTTAATTCTGGATTTGTTTTTACCGGTGTTTTTTCATATCGAAATTTATTGGCAATATCATTTTGGAATCATTGATGTTGAGGAAACGATGCGAATAGATCGAATTGCGCTTTATTAGGGGAGGATTTAAAGATGGGTAGCTATTCATACAAACTGTATCAGGGAGCAGAAAAAAGAACAAGTAATCTAACGTATACACGTGAAGAACTAGAGGAAATGACGACCTTTCATCTTCGGAATATTTGTCATAAAGAAAAACTTGTCGTTGGGATGATCTACAACTTAGATCGTAATGCATTAATCGAGACGATTTTGAAATATTTAGGGGCGAAGGATAATCTCCTAATTAAAGACTTTAAAGAAGACGGCTTTCAAAACCTTGAACAGGCGTTAAAAAATTATTTGCGAACTCCAATGTCAGATAATCCGAACATTCAAGTACCTGCCAAGCTAATTTTATATAAGGGATTAAAAGTGGATAGAAGAGATCAATATTGTGTTGAGGCAGGCAGTGGAATTGGCGAGTCAAATGTATTAATCATCAACGAAAAAATGGAGTTATGTGGGATATTAAATCTTCTAAAAGATGGGGAGAAGCCAGGACGCTTTGTACTTGTGACTTCTGGGCAATTAGAAATGAAAGAAACAAATAATCACCAGTATCGTTTGCTTTTCTTTCGGAAAGAGGATTCCGATTACTTATACAAAGCCTATTATCAAGAACGTGTATTGCCGCCTACAAATCTACGGTATTATCAAATTCCTGTCGAAGAACTCGAAATTCGCCAGCTAGAGCCGACAAAAGCTGTTCTTGCGATTGACTTTGGCACTTCAAATACGACAGCAGGTGCATACATTGATGATGATTATGTAAACGCTCCAAGTGAACATGATCTCATAATGGGAAGAATACGACTAAATGCAATTAATTACATTTCCTTCCCACAAACAACTGAGAAAGAAACCGAATGGATTGAGTTATTGCCAACAGTAATTGCAGTGACGAATTGCGAGGACCCCAACAATATTCAATATAGTTATGGGTTTGAGGCATTAAAAGCAATGAAGAAAAATGGCTTCAGTAGTCATGCAACCGTATTCCATGGAATAAAGCGTTGGGTAAATGATTACATGAGGGAAGAAGAAATTATGGACAGCCAAGGCAATACAGCAAAGGTAACCCGTAAGGAACTACTTCGCTGCTATCTGAAGTACATTATTGAAACGGCCGAACATCAACTAAAATGCCGCTTTAGTCATTTGCATATATCAAGCCCAGTAAAACTGAAATCACAATTTCTAGATATGTTTCAACAATTATTGCCTGAGTATACGATTGAAACTGACCATGCTTTAGATGAAGGAATGGCTGTTCTCTACAATACGATTGCCAATCAAATAGAGAAGAATCAATTTTTAGATAACGAGGAATATCACGCCCTCGTAATAGATTGTGGTGGCGGAACAACAGATTTATCCTCATGCAGATTCCAAATTCGTGACAATCGCATTTCATATAAACTTGATATTCAAACAACATATGAGAACGGAGAAACGAATTTTGGGGGCAATAATATTACCTACCGTATTTTTCAATATTTAAAAATTACTTTTGCCCATTATTACACTGCAAACCGAAATGTATTGGACATCGATCAATTAATAGAAATTCCAGGTGCAGATATATTCCGACATGTGGATGAATTCGGTGTAAGTTCAGTATACGAAAAACTTGAGCAGCAGTATCAGCTAGTGGATGAAATTTTACCTACAAAATTTAAGCTTTATGAAAATCGAAGCCGTGAAGAATATCAGCGTGTTCGCCATAATTTTTATTTTTTATGGGAGCTGGCTGAGTCTATGAAGAAGGAATTCTTTAGAAAAACGGGCGTTGTTCGAAACCGCTTCTATTCGGAACAAGTCGATTCGCAGGAAAATGATCTGCGAGTGACTGCCGTTGATCGATGGTTCCTATCAATTTATGATAATGGTCAATTTAAAGATGTCTATGACTACCCAAATCTTGTCTTTAATATACAGGAAATGAATCACTTAATTAAAGCAGATATATATGAAATCGTCCGAATGTTCTTAGATGATTTCTTCCAAGAAGGCCGACTACAGCACTACTCCATCATTAAATTGACTGGACAATCATGCAGAATCGATGTATTTCGTGAAGCACTGAAAGAATTCGTTCCTGGGAAAATCATCGAGTTTCGACAAAAATCTGAGGAGCCAGGACAGGTTCCAGAATTGAAATTAGCCTGCCTTCGTGGTGCAATTCGGTATATTAGCGATCGCAAATTAGGAAAAATTGAAGCAAATATTACAAACGAAGCTCCTATCACTCCTTATTCGGTCTATGCTTATACTCATACACAAATAGAAAAGGTATTAATCAGCTCACTAAAACGAATGAACCTTGTGAGAGGGTCAATATCAAGACCGATGACTGTGAAAGAAGTGGAGTTTTTCCTTCGCGGCAATGAAGGGGATATCAGACGGAAATTTATTTACTGGAATGATACGAAAAGCTATACACATGTTCTTTATGAAGAAATCGAAAAAATTTACGGCGAAAAAGTCCCTCAGGAAGAAACAGACACGATTGGAAACGGCGAGGTAAAGTTCTTTGTCTTTGCAGATGAAAATAATTGGGGCTTCCATGTCCTCCCTATCGCTAGGAAAGACGAACAGCTCTATTGGGCAAAGAAACATTATTTTGCTTTTGAAAATGAATTATCTGAGCTTGATTTCTTTAATGGGATGAAGTAAGTGCAGGAAGGGGGAAAAGCGTGCCAATCAATTGTTATCCTACCTTTCAAAAAGGACGGATTTTGAAACTAGAAATGCTTGAAAACTTACGAGACTATCCACGACATATAATGGATATTTATGTCCAGGACTACTCCGATGGAATACTTACAGGAGCCAATGTCATTGTCAATGATGGAAGTCTTACAGTTACAAGGGGAATCGTCAAGTTACATGGTCATCTCTATTATATAGAGCAAGATTGTAATATTGCCTATGAAGAGTCAGGGAATGAAACGATTGTAAAATTACGCTGTTACCCTGAAAAACAGGAGCAGGATTTTCTGCGATTTGATACCGAACTGCTGTTGGATGACAACACAGAGATTCTACCAAATGAACTTGAGCTTGCCCGTTTTAAATTAAAAAAAGGTTCTCGCCTACGTTCGGACTATCAAAATTTTGAGGACTTTGCTACTGAATTTAATACCCTTAATGTGATTCATACTCATTATGCTGGCATCGGTCAAAGCACTATTCATCCATCGATTTTGCGCTACTTTGCAAAAGAAGTGCTAACAATCGGAAGTAAAGGGATGGAGGATACGATGTTTGCCATGCTTTGCTTAAATAATGCAACCGTTGAAAGAGAGCTTTTACTTCATTATATAGCAAATCGCTTTGAGATGGACTACAAGGACTACCCAAATTGGCAGCTCCACCGTTACTTAGTAAGTATTTTACAGGAGTTAATGGGGGGAAGCTCTACAAGATCCGATAGGCGTGGAATGGGAAGAAAAACAATTCTAGTTGATTGAGGGTCAATTCTACTAAAATGCACCTGCGACAAGATGGATGGCATGATGAACATTAATGGCCATCCCATCTTCTACTGTCACGTAACACCAGCATTAGATTTATACCTCTATCAAGATTTCACCTTATGAGAAGGCTCATTTACTGGTAAATTTCCCATGATAAAAAACAATTACAATTGCCAATTTGGAGGGATTGTGATGAGTGAGAGCTAACAAAGGTGTCTAGCTAGTAAGGAAGCAAATACTAGGTTTTGAGAAAACACGATTAATAGATATTAATCGGAACAAAGGAGTGTCAAAAATGGATTTTATGGATGAACAAGTTGCCGAGATGACGAAACATGCAAGGCAGAAGAAACGAATGGAGAACATCGAAAACCAATTGTTACATACTGACATTGTCAAAGCGATCAAAGATGGTCAGCTAACGATCGAGGATGAAACGATGGAGTTTGTAAAAATTGGTTTTTATGACGATCAAATCCTGATGTACATCCCCACAGCATTTGAAATGATGACACCTGAATTGATGGATATTAAATACCCATCAAGCCGTAGACCCGAGTATATCTATACAAGTGAAAGTACATCAATCAATGTCACGATGAAAATGATGGAACAAGAAATTAAACCGGAGGAATTAGAAGATTTCACTCACAACATGATGAATATGCTTCGGAAATTACAGCCAAACGCAGAAATGTTAGATATCGGCATGAAAGAAGTAAATGGCGTACAAATTGGCTATTTTGATTTCATCACGCCAGCACTAGATAGCAAGATTTATAACTTAATGTTTTTGTTTATGGTAGGCGAGAATGTAACGATGGGCTCGGTAAATTGTTTGAAAAAAGAGATGAATATTTGGAAGCCACTTGCTTACGGCATGATGGAATCTATCTCGATTGAAAACAAAATATTAGATGGAGAAGGTGTTGTCTGATGGACCGGATGGATACGAAAAAACTTGCTAATCATTCGTTGGATGGAAACAGTGCAAAAATAACTGCTGGGGCAAATCAGAAAGAATCAGTAGATAAGGTATACAAAACAAGCGAAAATGGCAATCAATCTGGGAAAGAAACAGCCTTAACTTATAAGGATATTATTGTGATGCCCTATAATATTCGCGTCCATCAAATTGAAATAACACAACAAATGAATGAGCATGCTACGTTGCATTTAACGGGTCTGATTCCAAGTGAACTCGAAGATAGTTATGTATATACAACAGATGTAGAAACAGCTATTGAAGTATTGCAAATTGTCGGTGATGGAAAAGCGGTTCCCATTTTTAATGGGCTGGCGTTAGATGTACAAGTGAAATCGATAATGAATAACTATTATTTAGAGGTAAAAGCAGTTTCCCATACGTATGTGTTAGATGTGAAAAAGAAGAACCAAACCTACCAAAATGCAAGTATGACCTACAATGAATTAATAGATGCATGTATTGCCGATCAAAAAGGTGCAGATTTCATAGATTGTGTAACCGAAGGGGCTAAACTTGGCAATTTTACGATGCAATATTTAGAGACAGATTGGGAGTTTCTTAAACGAATGGCATCGCGATTCAATACAGGATTAGTGCCAGAAACGGTTTATCCAGCACCGAAGTTTTATTTTGGTGTACCTTATCAAGCTGAGGGTGCAAAGGAAATCGATGCAATCAATTATCGAGTCAAAAAGTCAATCGGCAACTACCTTATCTCCAGTGAAAATTATCTTCAAGGGATTAGCGATAGTGACTACATGTACTATGAGGTTGAATCGACTCAACCATTCAAAATAGGCAATGAAGTGACTTTCCAATCAAGAAAACTGTATGTATATAAAATCTTCTCGACGATCAAAGACGGTTTATTCAAACATATTTATACGTTAACTCCTGAGAACGGCTTTAGTGTCCGCACTACCTATAATCAAGCGATTATTGGTGCTTCTATTCAAGGAAAAGTAATTGATATTTCAGGCGATAAAATTCGTATTCACGTCGATTTCGATGCGAATCAAGATAAAAATACTGCCTACTGGTTCCCGTATTCAACGATTTATGCTTCAGAGGACAATACAGGTTGGTATGTGATGCCAGAGTTATCTGATAATGTAAGAATCTACTTCCCAAGCAATCGTGAGGATGAAGGGATTGCGATTAGTTCAGTAGCTAAGGCGCCGCCACAATCTGGTGCGATGTTAGCAGAAAGCAATCAAGCAAGCCTTGGTGGCGGTGGCCAATCAAGTGCTGCACCAGCAATGGATAGTCGCCAAGACCCAGGGCGAATGGTTGATCCAGATGTCAAAACACTCCGAACAAAGCATGGAAAACAAATTCTACTTGCACCAGATCGGATTGTCATATCTGGTGGAGGATTAATGATAACACTTATGGATGACAATGGCATATCAATTATAAGTGATAAAAATATTAACTTAAAAGCAACAGAGAAGGTCGTCATTAATGCTAAACAAATTATGATTAATGCGAATGAGAAAATTGAGATGACTTGTAAAGAAAATTCCATCAAGATGGAAGACAAAATGGAGATTAAAGGAACAGAAGTACGAGCAAATTAGTGAGGGCATGAATCATGAAACGAGAAGAAGCGTTACAGCATTTTATGGATGAATGCGTGTCAGTTCATGTTGGCAAGGTGCTAGAGAAGGTAGATCAGCAGTTCCGCCAAGAGAAGAAAACGTTGCTGCAGCCAATCATTGATTCACTTGCACAGCTGTTTGCGAAAATTAAAGACCAGCAACAACAGGAAGTGTTAGCGCCAGTTGCCTTTATTCATCTATCCTGCCTGAGAACATCATTACTAGAAAACAAGTGTACTTATTTGTTAGAAGCATATGGCGAAACATGGTATTACGATTTGGTAGAATGCACGGCACAGTTTGAAGCGGAATGGCTTAGTGAGGCGATTATAGAGTTACAAAAAACGCTTGAAAACGAAAGAAAACCGTATCTTACCATCCAAACTGCTGACATTCGTTGCATCATTCAACAAACAGTGATCCTGTTTCATCAATATATTATTCAATTGGTACGCTATCTCTTTCGCTATAAAAAAGAATGCGTACCTGAAATGAATTTCAAACGAGCGGCGTGCTTGAGATTCCGTGTCGGTGAATATAAAGGGTTTAGTGAAGATGTTGCGATCTTTGACGAACGGGAACGGGTGGAAAAAAATCTTGTTTCATGGTTGGAGCAAAGGGAGCCTAATAAAGCATATACGTTTGAAAACTTCTCAAATCTACAATTACAGCATAAACATTTCAACCAACTGGACTTTTCCTATGCGAATTTTAACGGCAGTGACTTAGAAGGTGCTTTATTGAAACAAAGTGTTTGCGTTGGTACTAGTTTTGTAGATTGTCAGTTATCGAATGTTGACTTTTCTTATGCAGTCATTCAAGATGCTGATTTTCGAAATGCCAATTTAGTAGGCGCTAATTTTACTCACGCACAGGGGAAAACGATGAGGCTTTCGGGTGGTGAAGTTGCGTGCTACCTTGGTACTGATTTTCGAAATGCCAATTTGGAAAATGCTAGGTTTGAGTTTGCGCAGATTACAGGTGCCGATTTTACAGGCGCGAATTTAAAAGGGGCTACCTTCTTTAAACGAGATCAACATAAGGTTCAATTTAGCCCAGAACAAATAAAAGACATTCATTGGATTAGTTAACTTTGATCGCATATGTGATTTGGGGCAAAAAAATATTAGATACGCAAAAGTGATGGTGGTAAAAGGAGGAAAAGATGGAGTATTTTATTCTTCGGCAAGATCAAAGTATACAAAATCCAATTATTCCTTTAAAGACAAGTGAAGCATTCGATGATGATTTTGTCTATTCGTCTGTATTCGCGGAAGTAGTAGAGAAAGAGAATGCACTATATTTGGATTATTTAGATAAGCCCCAAAGAATTGTGTCGGATGATTTGAAAAAGCTGTTAGTGAAATACGAGGATAACATCGATTTTACAGCCATTGTGTTTACGGATGTAAAGAAAGGAACACAGCGTTTGTATTGGCTTATAGATATTGTGAAGAAGAACTGTATTTCCCATGAGACGACTTATACTCCGGACGGATTAATTAAAGAACTGGTGATTAGTCCAAAGAAAGTGGAACTTGATTGTATTTTTCAAGTCGACACCGATAAGGAATCTTTCACAATTGTCAATTTAGATGTGGCAGAAAGTATGTTACGACGACCATTTCTAGGATTCCAGCTGCAAAGAGTAAGGCTAGAAAAACAATAGTTCATGTTTGCTAAATAATGATAAATTACTGCCTGCTAGTTTTTAGGACAGTGTCAATATGTAGTTATTCACAGTTCGATACGAAAGGGAGGATATCTAATGGCTAAAGTTGTGGAAAATTTGGAGACTGAGAGTTCGGATCAGGAGCAATTTAGTTATGTAGTACATGGAGCAATCATTTCCTGTGAGCATGGAAGCCATCTGAATTATTTAAATTTGCCTCAAGATCATGGCGTTTATATTAAAGGGAAAGCCATGATGAATGTAGGAGATCGAAATCCTGAAAACATCCCGACATTCGGTGTGTGCCTGAAATTGAAAAAACCGTGTACACCAGTATGTTCCATTGATTGGATCGATGGGATGGAAAATGTTCATATAGAAGGGAAGCAAGCGTTATTAAACCGCTGTCATACTCAATGCTCCTCAGGTGGAGGGAAAATCGAAATTGTCCATGACGGGCAAGAGGATTTGGACATACCGAAACAAGGTTTTTAAATAATCAAATTGATTGAAAGGAGGTAAGTTATGAAGTCACCAGGAGAACAAGAAGTACACATGGTCAGTACTTATGCGGATATTGATCTCGTATGGCCTTATCCACTTGTTCGTTTAGATAAGTTAACAATTAAACATAGAGGCAATGACCATGCGAGATTGTATTTTACTGGAATAATTGAACAAGAGCAAGCTCAAAACTACATTCAACGGGTTAGTAATACAGATGAAGTCGTTGTGAAATTTGGACGGGATCGAGACATATTATTCTCAGGAAGAATTGAAAATGCGGAGTTACAGGCATCACAAGGGGTGCATTATGTCACAGTTGAGGCTGTATCGTTTACAGCAAATATGGATATTGTGAAGCGCTCACGTTCTTTTCAAGATGCGAGTATGACGTATGAGCAGTTAATGGATACCATTGTGGAAGCCTATCCTCATGGGGATTACATCGATAATGCTTCTGATGATCAAGCGATTGGTCATATTTCGATTCAATATATGGAAACAGATTGGGCATTTATTAAAAGAATGGCATCTTATTTGCATGCGGTTGTTTTTCCTGATCTACAAGGTAAGGGTCCTCGTTTTTGGCTTGGTCCACCTCAAAGTAAGAAAAGTGTAACCATCGACCATTTGCCTTATCAATTACGTAAGGATATGGATGCGTATTGGTTGATTACTGAAAATGATGGCACAGATGTGAGCGAAGCAGATTATATCTTTTGTGAGTTTGAAAGCACGGAAGCCTATGAGTTAGGCACGCTGGTACAATTAAAAGGAAGAACCTATATCATAACGGTTCGAGAAATCAACCTTGACGTTGGTGTGCTGAAGTTTCAATATACTGCTCAACCAGAGAGAAGTATTCGTCAGCGATTGGTACGCAATTTAGATTTTATTGGTGCAGCATTTACAGGTAAGATTATTGATGTAACACAAAATACTGTCAAAATCCATTTAGATATTGATGAAAAACAAGATAAAGAAAAAGCACATTGGTTTGCTTATTCAGCAGATGCCAATAGCGTCATGTATTTAATGCCTCAATTAGGTGCACGTGTCCAATTGCATTTTCCAAGTGCCGTTGAAGAAGAAGCAATTGTCATCAACTCAGTACGTGTGGATCCAGTCACACCTGAGGGGAAGCAAAAAGCATCGAAAAAAATGGCGGATTCTACCGTTAAGTCGTTAGCAACCAATTTCGGGAAAGACATGACATTAGGTGTGGGAGATATTACTTTCAGTGCGGTAGATGGGGTATTGGAATTAAAAATGGATGATGGCGAAGGAGTTACATTTCTAAGCAACAGTACAATTATGCTAGCAGCGGATGAAACTCTCGAAATGAGTGGAATGAAAGAGCTATCTATAGAAGCGGAAGAATGGATAGCCGTGTCAGCGCAAGAAAATAGTCATGTAATCCTTGCGGCTGATACCCAATTAATGAGTACGCTCATACATCAAGAAGGGACCGAGAAGCAAAGTCAACCTCCAAAATTAAATCAAGAAGCGATTGAAGCGACGCAAAAAGTTGACGTCATCATCCCACAAAAGAAAGAGAAGAAGAAAGAAAAGAAAGGCTTGTTTAGCAGTATTTTAGATGGCGTTAGTTTAGCGCTCGATGTCGCTGGGCTTATTCCTGGTATAGGTGCGATTGCGGATGTTGCAAATGCAGGACTTAGCTTGGCACGAGGAGATTATGCAGGTGCAGCCATGAACTTAGTGGGTGCTATCCCAGTTGTTGGTGATGCGGCCAAAACAGCCTATAAGGTCAACAAAGCGGCAAAAGCAGCAGAGAAAGCAAGTCAAGCTGCAAAAGCTGTGGATAAGGCAGCAAGTGCATCAAAAGCAGCAGTTAAAGGCATGAAAGCTGCTTATGAAAAAGTATCTAAAACGCTAGATAAAGTCACGGAACTAGCCAATAAAGCATCGAATCCCGTGAAAACGGCTGCAGATAAAGTCGCTAAAATGATGGATGAAGTACAAGCCGTTTCGAAGGCGCTTGATGGTATGAAAAATATTAAAATAGCTAATGCCGCTTTAACGACTTTTAACCACAAAGTATTAAAGAAGTTTAAGAGTACAGAAGGATTAAGTGAGAAATTCTGTAAATATGGTTTTGAACCCGTTGATTTAATCACAGGGCGTATGGTTTATGAGGGCGTCGATTTTGAACTGCCTGGTCCCATCCCACTTTCATGGGAACGTGTTTGGTACAGCGATAGTGGTCGGATTGGCTTGTCAGGTCATGGGATGCATTTTAAATATGATTTAGCTTTAGAATTGTTTGAAGAAGAAGACTTAATTGGGATTGTTGTACCAGATGGTCGTGCAGTAGGCTTCCCGATGTTGCCTATAAACTTGCCGTATTTTAATAAACGAGAAAGAATGACGCTAACAAATACAGGTGAGGAGTACCATTTGTTTGAGCATGATACTCGATTGATTTATGTATTTGAACAAACAACCGAGACAACCTACCGATTAAAAGCGGTAAGAAACGAACAAGATCATCAAATTCACTTTGCATACAATGATCAAGGCAACTTGTCTCAAGTAACCGACAGTGTAGGTAGAATACTTGAGGTGACGACGAATGAGGCAGGCCGAATGACTGAAGTCGCCCTGTGTAAGCAGATGGAGCGAAAAATATTAGTTCGTTATGGTTACAATAATGAACAAGATTTAGTCGAAATCCAAGATGCGTTAGGGCAAAGCACGACTATCAAATATAACAACCACTTAATGACGCAAAAAATAGATCGCAATAACAACTCCTTTTTCTGGCAATATGATGGCCCGACAACAGGGGCACGCGTGATCAAAACTTGGGGCGATGGCAATGTACTAGCGGGGGAGCTTTCTTATCACGAGGGCTATAACGAAATTACGAATAGTTTGGGCCATAAGAGTTTTTATTATTTTAATGAAGATAATCTCTGTACGAAAATAGTGCATCCAGATGGCAGTGAAGTCAGCTATGAATATAATAAAGACTTTGAATTACTGCAAGAAGTAGATGAGGATGGTCGTGTAACAACATACAGCTATGATGAATGGGCCAATCCAGTGACGATTACACTAGCAGACAGTACCCTTTCCTATCAATACGATGAGAAGGATAGACTGATTCAAGCGGTGAATGCTGAGGGCGGATGTCGTCAATGGTTGTATAATGACAATGGGACATTACAAGCAACGATTTTAGAAGATGGCACGAAAACGGAATACTCCTATAATGAGGATCATTTAATTGACACAGTAACGAATGCGCAAGGTCATATGGTAAGCTTAACTTATGATAAGCATCTAAACTTAAGTAAAGTGACATTGCCAGATGGAACAAGTTCCACATGGGAGTATGACGATCGTGGGAATTGTATTGCGACGACCAATCCGTTAGGAGCCACTGAGAAGTACCGTTATGATTACCTAAATAGGCTTGTCCAAGCAACTCTTTCAGATGGGAACAACGTTCAGTTGCAGTATGATGGCTATGACGATGTGGTTTTTGCGAAAGACAATCATACGCAAGTTTCCTTTGATTACACCATTCTTGGCAGCTTGAAGTCCCGAGAACAAGGCGGGAAGAAAGTTCGATTTGCCTATGATACAGAAGAGCAGTTAATTGCTGTGTTCAACGAAAAAGGCGAAGCGTATCAGTTTGAACGGGATGCGAAAGGGAATATCATCAAGGAAATTGGCTTTGATGATATGACAAAAACGTATGAACGAAGTCTAGCAGGATTGGTTCAGAGAATTAATCGACCTGGTAATCGCTGGACAGCATATCAACATGACAATCTAGGAAATGTCATTCGAGCGGATTATTATGACGATACTTGGGAAACATTTAGCTATGACAAAAATGGTTTGTTGCTAGAGACGGCAAACGACCATGTGACGGTCAAGCTCGAGCGCGACGCATCCGGCCAAGTCATCAAGGAGTGGCAAAACGACCATTGGATTGCGAGTAGCTATGATGAACTTGGCAACCGTTCTCAAATTACGAGTAGCTTAGGCGCAAACATTACAGTCGCTCGTAATGAAATGGGCAATGTCATGCAAATGACCGCTTCTCACTCCGACCAAAGCCAGTGGACGGCTTCCATGCAGTACAATGAACTAGGTCAAGAGATTGAGAGAATCCTACCTGGAGATGTTATCAGTAAATGGCAATATGATATTTCAGGTAGACCAACACACCATCGGGTAAGGAGTCAAAACCGCGATACTCGAAGACGTGTTTATCATTGGGATGTCAATCACCGATTACGCAGTATGGTTAACGAATTAACGGGTGTAAAAGTGACTTATGGTTACGATGAATTTAGTAACCTCGTATGGTCTAATCAGGGTGGTCAATTTGATTTCCTATACCGCAGTGTCGACGATGTCGGCAATCTATATGAAACAAAAGACAAGTCAGATCGTGTCTATGGTGCTGGCAGTAGATTACTTGAAACAAAAGATTCCAAATTCTCTTATGATGAAGAAGGAAATCTCATCGAGAAAGTCGAAAACAATGGTGATACGTGGAAGTACGAGTATTATGGGAATGGGATGTTGTCAAAAGTCATCCGACCAGACAAGACACAAGTTTCTTTCAAGTATGATTCACTAGGCAGGCGGATAGAGAAGTGTTCTGATGAGAAGACAATGAGATTCGTGTGGGATGGGGATACGATTCTCCATGAGTATGACTCGCAGAATGATGCAACAGAACTAGAGAGTGATAATCTAGTCACATGGGTATTTAATGATGGCTTCGTCCCTTCAGCTAAAATCACGAGTGAAGGTCATTATAGTATTATTAGTGATTATCTTGGTACCCCCGTAGAAGCTTATGATGATGAGGGTAATAGAATTTGGTCGGCTAAGCTTGATATTTATGGACGAGTGAAAGAATTTACAGGTGAGAAAGACTTTATTCCATTCCGTTATCAAGGGCAGTATGAAGATGTGGAAATAGGATTGTATTATAATAGATTCCGATATTACTCACCAGCTGAGGGTATATATACTCAGATAGATCCGATTGGATTGGCTGGTGGAAATCCAACATTATATGCTTACGTTATTGATCCTAATATTTGGATAGATCCATTTGGATTAAATGTAAGTACAGGAGCTGGGAGAACACATATTACTTATGAGGGTATAAGAAATGGTAAGCGGTATACAGGTTACGCGAGTATGCCGGGAACTGGACGAACTGCTCTAGAAGTACTTAATTATCGTTATTCTGAAGGATTTAATCCCTCAAATCCTAAAGTTCCAGATGTTCGTCCTGAAATTGTATATCACGGTGAAGGTGTAGAAGGTAAGAATACAGCACGTGGCCTTGAACAATATGGATTCGAGGAAAATGTTAAAAAATATGGTAGAGATCAAGTTGATAACAAGCAAAGTCCCGTAGGAAAAAATAATCTCAAAAGAGACAAGTATAAAAAAGCCGCAGAAGCAGAATTGAAAAAACGAGCGAATATTCAAACCTGCAAATAAAGATAAGAAAGGATGTTAGTATGTTAAAAAGGTTTAGTTGGAAGAAAAATGATGTTCATTCAATACAATTAAAAGAAAATTTGTATACCATTGCTCAATTATTAGATATTCCGTACGTTGCATTTTTTAATATCTCGAGTGAAAATAATAATTTTAACGAGAAGTCACTCGATTTAAATAATTTGAAACCTTTTGGGGTATGTATGGTTCTAAACGATTTTTTTAAAAAGTGTTCTGAGGGGAAAGTAAAAAATGTACAACCTAACTTGAATATTCCTATACCGGAGATTTTTATTAGTAGTGACAGGGGACAGTGGGGGAGTCGGTCAGAAATCAGTGATGATAAACTAATATATAATTTGGTGAAAATTGATCCTATAGTCGGTGATAAGGGTATTATGGGTAATGAAATTATTCAATATAATATTGATAGAAATGACTCAAATATCATAAATAACTATGAAATTATTGGATACAATACTGGTTATGAATTGGTGCGTCGCTTAATTTTATCGATTGAGAATAGCCGTTGGATTGATCCATTAAAAGAACTACGATTGCTTGGTGTAGATAATTATCCGTTAAAAACAGTAGAAGAAATGTGGCACTATGGGGTTCCGAAATATGAGTAGGTAATAGAATAGATAAAAATTTTTCTAATAAACATTAGCTTAGACTCTATTGATTACATCGAGGAGGAACCATTGTGAAGAAACTTGATTCTGAATTTAAATATCTAGTGGATATGTACAAAGATCCTTTTTTTCCAACGTTTTTAGTAGATAAACTTAAATTGCATATTGTTAAAGTAGTTCATTTTATTGAGGAAAGCACTCATACAATAGAAGAGATTCAGGAAAAGTTAGATGAAATGACTATAGCTATTAATGAGCTACAGAATGAGTTTTATCAAAATAATAGTGAAATTGAAACGGTTGCACGGGATTCAATTGGAGAAACAGTAGAAGAAATTTTACAATATTTTGAGCTTGATATCGATACTGAAGAAGCTATTAGAGAAAGAGAATGGTAAAAAATTAAATAGACAATGTATCTTTATACGTTACAAACTGCCTCGATATAACCATTCTGTTTATGCCAGGACTTGTATTACAACCGATTCTTTATTATACACTTGATAAAAAAGCTGATTATTCTAAAACATATGTAAAGAAGACATCATAAGTTCTTTCTTTACATATGTTTTTTTGTTAGAAATAGAATTGTTTTTTCGTGTTTTTATTTTCTATATAGATGGTAATGATGACCAATTGCAGTATGAAAGCTATGACGATGTGATTTTAATCATACGCAAGTTTCCTTTGATTACACCATTCTTGGCAGCTTGAAGTCCCGAGAACAAGGCGGGAAGAAAGTTCGATTTGCCTATGATACAGAAGAGCAGTTAATTGCTGTGTTCAACGAAAAAGGCGAAGCGTACCAGTTTGAACGGGATGCGAAAGGGAATATCATCAAGGAAATTGGCTTTGATGACATGACAAGAACGTATGAACGAAGTCTAGCGGGATTGGTTCAGAGGGTAAATCGCCCTGGTAATCGCTGGACAGCGTATCAACATGACCATCTAGGAAATGTTATTCGTGCGGATTATTATGATGATACTTGGGAAACATTTAGCTATGACAAAAATGGTTTGTTGCTAGAGACGGCAAACGATCATGTGACGGTCAAGCTCGAGCGAGACGTATTTGGCCAAGTCGTTAAAGAGTGGCAAAATGACCATTGGATTGCGAGTAGTTATGATGAATTGGGCAACCGTTCACAGATTACGAGCAGCCTCGGCGCAAACATTACTGTCGCTCGTAATGAAATGGGCAATATCATGCAAATGACCGCTTCCCATTCCGACCAAAGCCAGTGGACGGCTTCCATGCAGTACAATGAACTCGGTCAGGAGATTGAAAGAATCTTACCCGGCGATGTCATTAGTAAATGGCAATATGATATCACAGGTAGACCAACACATCATCGAGTACGCAGTCAAAACCGCGATACTCGAAGACGCGTTTATCATTGGGATGTTAATCACCGATTACACAGTATGGTTAACGAGCTAACAGGTGTCAAAGTGACTTATGGTTACGACGAATTTAGTAACCTCGTATGGTCTAATCAGGGTGGTCAATTCGATTTCCTATACCGCAGCGTCGATGATGTCGGGAATCTATATGAAACACGTGAAAAATCAGATCGTGTTTACGGCCCTGGCAGTAGACTTCTAGAAACAAAAGATGCCAAATTCTCCTATGACGAAGAAGGAAATCTCATCGAGAAAGTCGAAAACAATGGTGATACGTGGAAATATGAGTATTATGGCAATGGGATGATGTCAAAAGTCATTAAGCCAGACAAGACGGAAGTAACTTTCAAATATGACACGTTAGGTAGACGGATAGAGAAAAGTTCAGTTGAAAAAACGATGAGATTCGTGTGGGATGGGAATACGATTCTACATGAGTATGATTCGCAGAAAGAATCGGCTGAACCTGATCTAGTCACATGGGTATTTAATGATGGCTTCGTCCCTTCTGCAAAAATCACGAGTGAAGGTCATTATAGTATTATTAGTGATTATCTTGGAACACCTGTTGAAGCCTATGATGAGCAAGGTAATAAAGTTTGGTCTGCAGAGCTTGATATTTATGGCCGAGTAAAGGGGTATGAAGGAGAGAAAGACTTTGTTCCATTTAGGTATCAAGGGCAGTATTCAGACGAAGAAACAGGATTATACTATAATAGATTCCGTTACTATTCACCTGAAGAGGGTATGTATACACAGCAAGATCCAATTCGCTTAAACAGTAGAGTCTATAATTTTTATCAGTATGTTTCAAATTCTAATAACACTGTTGACCCATTTGGTCTCGATTGGAATTATCGTTTGATTGATAGTTCTGGAAATGCATATTACCATGGTCGTGCATCAGATAATGCTTCAATGTTTGATGTAGGAAGACGTCATGCAGCTACAAAGGGGGCAGATGGCTATAGATTTGGAGCAGGAGATAAACTTGAAGTAGTTACTCCAAAAGGGACAGACTATGATACGGTAAGAGGTATTGAAGAACGAGGCATTCAACAAAAGAATGTATTAGGAAGGCAAAGCCCAAATGTTCGTGGAAACAAAATTCATGGTATATCAGAAGCGAAGCAATCAACAATTATAGGAGAACGTAGATTAAATGCAGCTGATAAGTTACTGAATGGTCGAAGTGTAAATAAGCTACCGACTTTAGATGAATTAGAATTTGAAAAAATAAAATGTACCTAAAGGGGTATTCTGAAGAATGAATTATAATAATAAAGCTTTAAAAATTTTATTAAATTATAGCTTGTTGAATCCAGAGAAAACATTAGAGGAAGATTTTCAGTATGCTAAAACTGCAGGTTATATGTTTGACAAAATTGAACAGACGCATAATGAAGCTATTGAGAATGCAATTACTGAATTGAAACAATGTTCTAAACGTTTCACAGTGGATTTGTTTCTAGCAAGTTTAAGTAACCAACATTTAGATTGGAGATCGGGATTACCAGTATATGTGATTATGAAACAATTTCCTATCCATGATTTTAAAAGTGATTTTATATCTTGTGAAATATGTGGAAATAATCCCGATTCTTTGGTGGACCTTACATTTGTTAACAAAATTCGTTTCGGTATTGGTGGAATTATTTCAGGTAACATATATGATTTTTCATTTATACTTCAACAGCATAATAAGCTTCCCCATGTAAAGCCGACAAAGAAAGATTTTGATATTTTTAAGTTTATTATTGAGATTATTAGAAATGCAGAAACTAATGATACACCATCTAAAGTTCAAAAAAAGATTGGAAAAATTAAAGGTTTTAAATCAAATGAAGAACAAAGAAAAGCATTGCTTGAGACGCTTGGTTTCTGTAGTATTTTAGAAACAGAAGAGCATAAAGGTTTTTTACATCAATTCATAAATCTTGGTTTAGCCCCAAGATCTAGACATAGCTCAGATTGGTTATATCCCGTCGATTGGTGGAAAGGGAAAGATGGGATAAATGAAGACGCACTAAAATATTGGTTTGGAGAATATGAGGAATTACAAGATTTGTTTATGTAAAGAATATAAGTATTTGGCTTATATTAAGTGTTTTTCAGATTACTAAAAAAAGTCTTGAATCGAAAGTAGTGAATAATTGTTCAAAAGCGGCCTGAGCCTTGAATTCTAAAGGGCTCAGGCCGTTTAAACTTTTATAGTATTGATAGTGATTAAAAAATGGATATAGTATCTCATAGAGAAAGTCGAAAAGAATAGTGATACGTGGAAATACGAGTATTATGGCAATGGCATGATGTCAAAAATCATTAAGCCAGATAAGTCGGAAGTTACTTTCAAGTATGACTCACTAGGTAGACGAATAGAGAAGAGTTCAGACGAAAAATCGATGAGATTTGTGTGGGATGGGAATACGATACTTCATGAGTATGTTTCGCAGAATGATTCAGATAAAATTGAAAATCTAGTGGAGAATTCTAACCAAACAGATGCTGATATGGCAGACAATCTAGTCACATGGGTATTTAATGACGGCTTCGTCCCATCTGCAAAAATCACAAGTGAGGGCCATTACAGTATAATTAGTGATTATCTTGGTGCACCTGTCGAAGCTTATGATGATCAAGGTGATAGAGTTTGGTCGGCTGAGCTTGATGTCTACGGTAGAGTGAAAGATTATACAGGCGAGAAAGGCTTCATTCCATTCCGTTATCAAGGGCAGTACGATGATGTCGAAATCGGACTGTATTATAACCGATTCCGATACTACGACCCAGAGCAAGGGAATTATACTCAGATTGATCCAATTGGACTTGCGGGTGGGAATCCAACACTATATGGATTTGTAAGAAATACAAATAATTCATTTGATCCATTTGGTTTGTGGTCATATTACCAGTTAAAAGATGATCTTGGTAATATAGTTTATCATGGTATAACCGATAGACCAATACAAGTGAGGCTTATAGAACATGCTAATGGTAATGGGAATACTTCAAAAAAATTATTTAGTCAAGTAAGTTATTTAGATGCCCTTCCAGACAGAATTGCAGCAAGAAATCTTGAGGGGTCAGCATTGTATCATGCATTCAAAGCGGATGCTAATTTATATAATGCTACAAGACCTGTTTCAGAAGGGTTTTATCATCAATATAATGGTCCTGACAAAATTGCTAAAGGTAGGACTTTCTTAACACAGGCAGAAATAGAAAGTCAAATGAAGAAAGCAAAAACAGTAAATGTTGATAGAGGAGGTAAAATAAAATGTCCAACATAAAGAAATTAGAAGCAGTAACAAAAGCACTTGAAGATTTGTGTGATTCTACTCCAGAAAATCCACTATCATTGATTAAAACTATTGAAAAAGCAACTAGATTAGAGACTGGATCACCAATTTCAGAATTTTTATCTAATCCAGATTTCATACGAAAATTAATTAATGTTGGGTATCGGTATGAGTCAGATGAAAAGGTTTTAGAACAAGTACTATGGTCATTAGGTCAAATTTCTGGTAGAGTTTTTTGGTCTATGCGACAGCTTTATAATGAATTTGAAGCGAATACCCAAGATATTTATAATTTTTTTCTACAATTTATAAATCATGATAATAATAAAATTAGACTTGCAGTAGCGACAGGATTTATTAAATTACCCCAATTTGACGAGTATCCAAATAAATGGAACTATATTATTTCAATGGCGAGCATACCTCCTAAAATAAAGTCTATGAGATTATTTAGATGGGTTGTAAACGCTAATATAAAAAATATACCGAGTGAATTTAAATATCCTATTTGCAAAATATTAAATGAGTATCTTCATGAATCAAATCTAGATATTGATACTCAAAAACTCTATAAAGAAATAATTGTTCAGTTAGATGATAACTTTTTAGAGGGTGTCTAACTTGCAAAAAGCTTTTACCTTTTTCAAATATATTATTAAAATGCAATAAATTCTTAATTTTATGGGTTGTTGCCCTTCTTAATACTATATTTCTGAACTTTAATCTAAAAACGTTTATACAATTTACAACAAGAACCAGGAATCAAACCAAAAAACAGTACTAGTTAGGATTGATATAAACCAAAGTAGGAATAACGTTCACCTACCAACAGGTTACCTCCTGCTATTAAGGTGAAGGATTTCATGTGGCTTAATTAAAAAATCAGCTACAGTAAAAAGCATTGAATCCGTTGCAATATAAAAGCAAGAGGGATTGCTTAAAACTATTTCTGTAATTTTTGTTCAGCACATCAAATTATTAAAATATGTAAAATATCTATCTTTAAATAATTTGAATCTTATTGTTAATTACACAAAGTAAAAAATATAAATTGGCTTGAGCATAGAATTCTAAAGGGCTCAAGCCATTTACTTTTTTCAGGTTTTGTATAAAAATGGATACACTTGCAATTTTTAGAATTTAATTTTCAATATAAATAGTTCAGATGGCAACGACGTTCAATTACAGTATGATTGCTACGACGATGTTATTTTTGCGAAAGACAATCATACGCAAGTTTCCTTTGACTACACCATCCTTGGTAGCTTAACATCTCGAGAACAAGGTGGGAAGAAAGTCCGTTTCGCCTATGATACAGAAGAACAGTTAACCGCTGTGTTCAACGAAAAGGGCGAAGCGTATCAGTTTGAACGGGATGCGAAAGGGAATATCATCAAGGAAATCGGCTTTGATGACATGACAAGAACGTATGAACGAAGTCTAGCGGGATTGGTTCAGAGAATTAATCGACCTGGTAATCGCTGGACAGCATATCAACATGACAATCTAGGAAATGTTATTCGTGCGGATTATTATGATGATACTTGGGAAACATTTAGCTATGACAAAAATGGTTTGTTGCTAGAGACGGCAAACGACCATGTGACCGTCAAGCTCGAGCGTGACGTATCCGGTCAAGTGATCAAAGAGTGGCAAAATGACCATTGGCTTGAAAGTAGCTACGATGAACTAGGCAACCGTTCCCAAATTACAAGTAGCCTTGGCGCAAACATTACAGTCGCTCGGAATGAAATGGGCAATGTCATGCAAATGACCGCTTCCCATTCCGACCAAAACCAGTGGACAGCTTCCATGCAGTACAATGAACTCGGTCAAGAGATTGAGAGAATCCTACCTGGCGATGTCATTAGCAAATGGCAATATGATATTTCAGGCAGACCAACACACCATCGAGTAAGGAGTCAAAACCGCGATAGTCGAAGACGCGTTTATCATTGGGATGTTAATCACCGATTACGCAGTATGGTTAACGAGCTAACAGGTGTAAAAGTGACTTATGGTTACGATGAATTTAGTAACCTCGTATGGTCTAATCAGGGTGGTCAATTTGATTTCCTATACCGCAGTGTTGACGAAGTTGGCAATCTATATGAAACACGTGAAAAATCAGATCGCGTATACGGCCCTGGCAGTAGACTACTAGAAACAAAAGACGCCAAATTCACCTATGACGAAGAAGGAAATCTCATCAAGAAAGTCGAAAATAATGGTGATACGTGGAAGTACGAATATTATGGCAATGGGATGATGTCAAAGGTCATCAAGTCAGACAAAATAGAAGTTACTTTCAAATATGATTCTTTAGGTAGACGGATAGAGAAAAGTTCTGACGAAAAAACGATGAGATTCGTGTGGGATGGCAATACGATTCTACATGAGTATGATTTGCAGAATGGTTTGGCTGAACTAGAAAGTGAAAATTTAGTCACATGGGTATTTAATGATGGCTTCGTCCCTTCAGCTAAAATTACAAGTGAAGGTCATTACAGTATTATTAGTGACTATCTAGGAACGCCAGTGGAAGCCTATGATGACGAGGGTAATAGGATTTGGTCAGCTGAGCTTGATGTTTATGGACGAGTGAAAGAGTTCTTTGGTGAGAAGGATTTCATTCCGTTTAGGTATTAGGGGCAGTATGATGATTTAGAAATTGGATTGTATTATAACCGATTCCGATACTACGACCCAGAACAGGGGAATTATACTCAAATTGACCCGATTGGACTTGCGGGTGGGAATCCTACGCTTTATGGGTATGTAAAGGACCCAAATATTTTATATGATGCTTTTGGATTAGCCCCTACAAATCCGGTTGATAGAGCGTATTTAAAAGAAATATTGGGAGAAAGTAAAAAATCCGGTGGAGCATATATGTTTAGGACAATTGATGTAAGAGATGGTATTACTAAATGGTATGTTGGTAAGGCTAATAATTTATATACAAGATTAAGACAACATTTAGGTTCAGGAAAATTATCATCTTATCAATTGGAGTCCTTACAGGTACTGGTAGTTCCACATGGTAAAGAATTAGATTTTTTCAAAACAGAAGCTGATATAATAAAAGCTTTTGAAGATGCAGGAGAAGATCTTGCAAATAAAATAAAAAGTCCTGGTTGTAAAAAATAAGGAGATCGAGGAGAAATTTTATGGTTTTTGACAAAGTTTATTTCGATAGAAGTTTTAGATTTATTAACATAAATCCAGATATAGAGGTAATTGATGTTGAGGATATAAAAATGCAAGAAATAGACAGTGTGTCAGTTTCACATGATAGTATTAATCATAAGTTTGAGAGTATAAAAAATCTTAATGGGATTTCAGATATTAGAGGTCTTAGGTTAAACTCTTATAACTATAACTCCTTAAAGGACTTGAAAAATTATAGTTCACTAGAATATTTTAATTTTTTGGGGAAAACTGATGAAGTAATTCCTTTTGAGGAGTTAGTTTCATTGTGGTGTGTTTACTTAAATTACGATAAAAAAACTTGCAGCTCAATTTTCCAAAACAAGAATATAGAGTATTTATTTATTGATAATTATAGTGATGATTCATCTGAAAAGTTCAATATATTTACTAATGCTAAAAGAATTGGCCTTGTAAAAACTAAAATAATTGAATTCGAAGCTCTTAGGTACATGCCTTTTTTAGAGCACATAGGAATAGGTTATAATTCAAAAATGACTTCTTTGAAGTGGATTGAGGAAGGAAAATCATTAAATTCAATAGGTTTTCAAAATTGTAAGAATATTAAAGATTGGAGTTCGATTGGAACTGTCTCTACCATAGAAAAAGTAATAATAGAAAACTGCGGTGAAATACCCTCATTAGATTTTCTACATCAACTACCTAATTTACAAGAAGTTCGTATAATTGGAACAACAAGTATTAAAGATGGTAAAATAAAACATCTTTTGAACCATAAAACTTTAAAATATTTATTTCTACCTATTAAGAAAGATTATGATATCAAACTAGCCGATTTAGAGAACTTTAACAATAGGTAGAGAAATTGTTATTATGCTACAAGTATTTAAAAGTTTCAATGAAATTTATTGTAATATTTTTGAAATTCCCTAACCTCAAATACTAGAAGATAGGGAATAATGTAACGTATCTTATAAAGTGTATAGTACTGAGTAAGCGGTTTGAGCCTTGAATTCTAAAGAGCTCAAGCCGCTTTTTAATTTTTACATATTGTTAGGGATTGAAAAATTGATGCTTGTTTACCCTTCATAATAAATCGTTGAAATCTAACAACCTTCAATTACAGTACAATGCGGTTATTATGATGTTCTAGGCAATCACTCCCAAGTCCGAGCAACCTAGGAGTAATATCCATGTCGCACGTAATGAAATGGGCAATGTCATGCAAATGACGGCTTCCCACTCCGACCAAAACCAGTGGACAGCCTCCAAGCAGTACAATGAACTAGGTCAAGAGATTGAAAGAATCCTACCTGGAGATGTTATTAGTAAATGGCAATATGATATCACAGGCAGACCAACACATCATCGAGTGCGCAGTCAAAACCGCGATACAAGAAGACGCGTATATAACTGGGATGTCAATCACCGCCTCCGCAGCATGGGCAACGAACTAACCGGTGTCAAAGTCACTTACGGTTACGACGAATTCAGTAACCTCGTATGGGCAAACCAAGACAGTCAATTCGATTTCCTATACCGCAGCGTAGACGATGTCGGCAATCTATATGAAACACGTGAAAAATCAGATCGCGTATACGGCCCAGGCAGTAGATTACTAGAAACGAAAGATGCTAAATTCTCTTATGATGAAGAAGGAAATCTCATAGAAAAAGTCGAAAACAATGGTGATACGTGGAAGTATGAGTACTACGGCAATGGGATGATGGCGAAGGTCATCAAGCCAGACAATTCGGAAGTAACTTTCAAGTATGACACGTTAGGTAGACGAATAGAGAAGAGTACTGAAGAGAAGATGATGAGATTCGTGTGGGATGGGAATACGATTCTACATGAGTATGATTCGGCTAAACTAGAAAATCAAGTTGAATCAGAGAACAAGTCTGACACAACGGATAACCTAGTCACATGGGTATTTAATGACGGCTTTGTCCCTTCGGCTAAAATCACGAGTGAAGGTCATTACAGTATTATTAGTGACTATCTGGGAACACCTGTCGAAGCTTATGATGATGAGGGAAATAAGGTTTGGTCAGCTGAGCTTGATGTTTATGGTAGAGTGAAAGAATTTACAGGTGAGAAAGACTTTATTCCATTCCGTTATCAGGGTCAATACGAAGACACTGATACAGGGCTTTACTACAATCGTTTCCGATATTACTCACCAAGTGAGGGAATGTACACGCAGGTTGATCCTATTGGACTTGCAGGTGAAAATCCGACTTTGTATGGGTATGTGCAGGATACAAATGTTTGGCTTGATGTGTTCGGATTGAATACGGCAAAAGGTGATGCTGCTGAGAATGCGTTTGAAGCACTTCTGAAAAAACGAGGTTACAATATTTACATGACCATAAAAAATAATTCAAATCATGGAACAGATATTATAGCTCAGAATCCATTTACGAAAAAAGTATTTGTGTTTGAAGTAAAAGCCAATACTGCAAGATTATCGAAAAAGCAAAAAGGTAATAATTATATCAAAGATATCTTTGATGAAGTTTATAATAGACGTACTTTAAGAGGGCAAAAAATTGATCCGAAAATTGTATCAACTGTAAAAACTATTAGAGATGATATAAACAAATATGGTATGTCAAGTTTTGAAGTTAAATATAGTGTTACTCATGGTAGTAACGGCTATACAGCTAAACTAAAAAAATTAAGACATGGTGCCAAAATAGACCCTAAAAAGGAATTTCTCTATTGAGAAATGACATCAAAAAAGGAGTGAAAGAATGTATACAAACAAATACTGGAAGTATTTTAATCGATCTATAAAAGAGTACAAAAAAAACGTGATTTCAGATGAAGAAGTAAAAGAAATACTAGATGAACGACTAAATGAAATGAAAGACTTAATGCAAAAAAATGAAGCAAATCATTTAGCTGACAGCTTAGGTTTTTTAGTAGGAGTTCACCTAGAAATGAATGCGAAAAATAGAATACTAAATGGAGAATCATCAGCATGGATATTATTAGAGCAGCAACTTTTTTGGTTAGTTCAAATGATCAAAAGTAATCCAAGTAGAGGAGATGTATCAGACAGGCAAATAGGGGGACTTATCGGGCTTTCTTTATTGTGGGGTTATGAGGATATTGCAGAGATAACATACAAGTATGCAACTAATATGTTCATGAAAGATCCAGGTTTTTATTCTGAGAATAAAACTCATCATGTTTTCATGACATGTCTATATCATAAATGGAAAACTGGAGAAATGCCTGTATTTCGCAAGTAAAAATTGAGCCATTTATTAATTAAAAACTGAGCCACTTAAACCTGACTATTTTCCAACCATTCCTTTGTGTCTAATATTCGATAAGATGGTCCTACCATGTCTACCATATATGCTCGATGTGTTAGTCGGTCCGTTAAAGCTGCTGTTAAAACTGGATCATGAAATATTTCTTCCCATCGATCAAATGATAAATTACTCGTAACGATGGTGGATGCTCGTCCTGCCCGAAGGGAAAGATGAGTAAATAATAACTCGGCTCCTTCTTTATCAAAGGAGATATAACCTAATTCATCAATGATTACTAAATCATATTTTTCAAACTTCAGTTCAAATGAACGTAACGTTCTTTCAGAACGGCTCTCTTTTAATTGGTTTACTAGAGATGATACCGTTGTAAAAAATACTTTATATCCTGCCAAACAAGCTTCAATTCCTAAACCTATTGCTATATGGGTTTTACCTGTTCCAGGTGAGCCAATTAATAAGACGTTTTGTTTTTCTTGAATAAAGTCCAATTTCCTTAAATGTGGGAGGCGAGAGGCCGCATTTTGCGGTAATCTCTCAAACTCTAATTCAGTTAATAGTTTCTTTTCAGGGAAATTTGCAGATCGAATGCGATTCGCTTTTGCTCGCACTTCTCGATCTTCCATTTCTTGCACTAGTGCGTGATATAAGAAATCTTCTGCTGTCTGATATTGTTTCCACATATCATCTTCTTGAATAAATCCCCGAATGCTTGGTAATCGAAGTTCCTTGCACATCTCAATCATTTCTTGTCTTTTATCCATTAGTGAAGCACCCCTGTCTTTTTCGTTTCAAATAACGCCGTTATGGCTGAAAGATTTTCGAGAGATTGGGTGGTGACCTCATTTTTGGAATGTACAGTTTTATGGATGTATTCGCCTTGACTAGCTATGAAAATAATTTTTTCTGTTGTTATTTGAACCATAGGGTTCTTTTCGAGTTGTTCAATCGCTGCTAAGACTTTTTCTAGATTGTTATGTTCTTTTAGATAAATAAGTAACTCTAGAAAATCTCGCTCATTTCCAATATAATAATCTTTGTATAATTTTTTTATTTTTGTTGGTGCTTGACTCAAACATTCACTTTGAGCCAATGCACCTTTTTTCTTTTCAAATGTACGTAAGTAATGATAAATATCCATAATCCATTGATGGATCTGCCAACTTCGCTTATGTGTCGCGATACAGGCATTTTCACTAAAAATAAGAATTTTTTCCGCACTCGCTTTTACTTTCACCCATTCTCCAACATGTCCTTCTGGAACAGAATAACGATTTTGTCTATAAGTAATCGTGCTATATTTGTCCACTCTAAATTCATACAACTCAGAGGCATCAAATGGAATAATTTCTGCGCTTACTTGCCTAGCTATACGCTCTTCTAGCATTAATTCATGGTGCGTTTGGTTTTTCTTATAATGCTTACGAGAGTTTAATTTCATGATAATTTCTGTTAGATAAGCCTGAGCTTCTTCTAGACTTGTAAACGTATCTCGATGGGCAAATGCTTTCCGGCGGATGTATTCTACACTTCGCTCTACATGCCCCTTCTGATTTCCTTTTCTCGGTTCACATAGTCGTATTTTAAAATGATAATGCATCGATAGATTTTTCATACCATCGGTAATCTCACGTTCAGTCCCAATAAAGTTCTTTACAACTGTCCGCATATTATCGTAGGTAAAAACTTCTGGTACAAAGCCTAAATAGTCAATACATTTTACATGAGCATCTTGTACGCACACCATTGTTTCGGATTCATATAAATATGCAATTCTTTCATTACTATATGGTAGGGTAAAGACCGCCATTGAAAGAGAACGTAATGTTTGATCAATGATTAATTTTACTTCACCCCAGTCAAATTCAATCTCATGACCAGCAGTTGCCTTTTGACGAATAAACACTTCTTTTTGACGTTTCTCCTCACTATTTACAAAATTTCTAACAGTGGTATAACTAATTTCAAAACCTTCATCTAATAACTTTTCATGAATATCAATCATTTTTAGTTGTTGCTTGTGCATCTGATGTTGCCGTTTATACTCATTATCTTTTAACATTTTTCGGATACGTTTCATCACCGTAGGTGTTAATGCTCTTTTATTGCCTTTTCGTTTCTTATACGACGGAGGCGTTACATAGTTATCTGTAATAGGTAGTTCTCGAATATCTTGCTTTCTTTTTTCAAGATCCTCTTCAATATATTTTTTTACAGTATTCCGAGAAATACCAAGCTCCTTCGCAATTTGACGCTGACTTTTATCATCTTGATGAAAGGCAATTAGCACTCTCTGTTTCTTTTCCAATGAAATCACCTCTATACGCTCCTAACTCTATGAAGTTAGGATTATTTTCATATAAAAGTGGCTCACTTTTCAACTGCGATGGTGGCTCAGTTTTAGCTTATCAAATACAAATGCCCGAATTATTTAATATTTTACCAGAAGATCATGTCTACCAAAAATTAATGAGCAGTTGGAACGATACAAACGATTTTGGAGAGCATCTTTATGAACTTTGTGATTTTCACATTTATAGTCTAAGCGACACGCCACATAAATCAAGTGAAATATTATCATTTGATTGTATACCTTACGATTATTATTGTATTCAGTTAATAAGAGAAAAAGAGGGATTAACCACACCTAAAATAGAGCATCCGTTGCTACAAACACTCTTAGCTGATATTCCAAAGGATAAGCCAGGATATAAACTCGAAGAGGATGAGGTATTGCAATTCGTAATTCAAAATGAAAAGGTACCTGATTCACAACGAATTATAAGTTAAAGTATTCTATTTCGAATCGCACAAAATAAAGTATCAGCTACTTCAAAAGTTAGGAAAAGGAATGAGTGTATGAATGCATTATTGTTACTTGTGCAAAAGCTTTCCTGTGATATGGAGGAACAAATTTTTTCAGAGGTTTCATTAGCTAAAGAAAAGCCAGAAGCATATTTCGAGAAGTTCAAAGACCGACTGGATGAAAGAGGAATAGACAGACCGATTGATCAATTGGCGTGGATTTCTTTGGTTGATGCACTTCTTGAGCATGATTTAGCATTTGAACTCGATTGGAAAGAATCTGGGTTATATATTTGTGATGTTGTTGATGAATTGCTAGATAGAAAAAAAATGGCGTGCATGAATTGGGAGGAATTTGAAGATGGAGAGTTGGATAATCTGACAACGACCCAATGTTTAAATGCCATTTCAGAAAAATTAAAGGAACAGGCAATTTCATTGGCAAGTTTAGATATTGATAGTGATTGTTACGTTTTGATCACCGTTCCATCATCTGACATTGGTGACATTAAGAAGTTGGCACAAGAAGCGGGTTATAGAATTCAAGATTCTTTCTAAATTTATGAGCCCTACTACAATTGAACGAGTAGAGAATATTTACGAAATAACTTTTCCAAACATAGGTAAGAAGAAGCTATTGGCACTTCTTTACCTATGTTTTTGTGTATTAGAGAAAAAATTAACCGTTTATGTTCAATGAAAAAGGTAAAGCGTATCAGTTAGAACGTGATGAGAAAGGCAATATCATCAAGGAAATCGGCTTTGATGACATGACAAGAACGTATGAACGAAGTCTAGCGGGATTGGTTCAGAGAATTAATCGACCTGGTAATCGCTGGACAGCGTATCAACATGACAACCTAGGAAATGTTATTCGTGCGGATTATTATGACGATACATGGGAAACATTTAGCTATGACAAAAATGGTTTGTTGCTAGAGACGGCAAACGATCATGTGACGGTCAAGCTCGAGCGAGACGCATCCGGCCAAGTAATCAAAGAGTGGCAAAACGACCATTGGATTGAAAGTAGCTACGATGAACTAGGCAACCGTTTCCAAATTACGAGTAGCCTCGGCGCAAACATTACTGTCGCTCGTAATGAAATGGGCAATGTCACGCAAATGACCGCTTCTCACTCCGACCAAGCCCAGTGGACTGCTTCCATGCAGTACAATGAGCTAGGTCAAGAGATTGAGAGAATCCTACCTGGAGATGTTATCAGTAAATGGCAATATGATATTTCAGGTAGACCAACACACCATCGGGTAAGGAGTCAAAACCGCGATACTCGAAGACGTGTTTATAATTGGGATGTCAATCACCGATTACGCAGTATGGTTAACGAATTAACGGGTGTAAAAGTGACTTATGGTTACGATGAATTTAGTAACCTCGTATGGTCTAATCAGGGTGGTCAATTTGATTTCCTATACCGCAGTGTCGACGATGTCGGCAATCTATATGAAACACGTGAAAAATCTGATCGTGTTTACGGCCCTGGCAGTAGACTACTAGAAACAAAAGATGCCAATTTCTCCTATGACGAAGAAGGAAATCTCATAGAGAAAGTCGAAAACAATGGTGATACGTGGAAATACGAGTACTATGGCAATGGGATGTTGTCTAAGGTCATCAAGCCAGACAAGACTGAAGTTACTTTCAAATATGACACGTTAGGTAGACGGGTAGAGAAGAGTTCCAATGAAAAGTCGATGAGATTCGTGTGGGATGGCAATACAATTCTACATGAATTTGATTCGCAAAAAGATTCGGCTGAACCTGATCTAGTCACATGGGTATTTAATGACGGCTTCGTCCCTTCAGCTAAAATCACAAGTGAAGGTCACTACAGTATTATTAGTGACTATCTTGGAACACCTGTCGAAGCTTATGATGATGAGGGGAATAAGGTTTGGTCCGCTGATCTTGATGTTTATGGCAGAGTGAAAGAATTTACAGGTGAGAAAGACTTTATTCCATTCCGTTATCAAGGACAGTACGAGGATCAAGAGACAGGTCTTTATTATAATCGATTCCGATACTACGACCCAGAACAAGGGAATTATACTCAGATAGATCCGATTGGACTTGCGGGGAATAATCCAACGTTGTATGGATATGTTAGTGATCCGAATATATGGCTCGATTTGTTTGGGTTAAATAGTACAGGTGGTCACATAATATATGGTGAATTAGATCACTTAGGCCGCCCAACCGGTGTATCAGCGACGATTACTTCAGATATGATTGGGACAGGTTCTCCTGCAAGTTTTCATATTAGACCCCCTGGATTCGGAGGGCAAAAATCTGGACATGCACGTGGACATTTATTGGCAAAAATACTAGGTGGTTCAGGGAAAGATTCTAGAAATCTAGTGACGTTAATTCATAATCCAGTTAACTCGCCAGTTATGAGGGACTTTGAGTTAGCGGTAAGAGATATAGTAAAAAATGGTCAAACAGTTTCTTATAGAGCAGTACCTATTTATGATGGTTCTGATTTAATGCCTAGGGGAGTAACACTGTCAGCAAAAGGAACAGGTGGATTTTCATTAGATGTTACTATTGTGAATAGAAAATATAGTTGTAAAAAATAGTCTGATGTTATGTAAAGAATATTACAAAGTGATTGGAGAGATTAAATGTGTCTTTAGAAAGACTAAAAACTATTTTACCTGTACCTGAAAAAATTTATGGTTCAGGAGATATATCTCAATGGAAAGAAGCCGAGAAGGAGTTAGGTTCAAAATTCCCAGCAGATTATAAAGAATTTATTTCTACCTATGGAACAGGTGGAGTTTGTGGCTTTTTGTGGATTTATTCACCTTTTTCTGATAATGAAAACCTTAATTTTTTTATAAGGTCAAAAGAAGAAAATGATGCATATATTATATCAAAGCAAAAATTTCCTGATGATTTCCCACATAGTTTATTTCCTGTAGAAGGCGGTTTGTTACCTTGGGGAGTAACAGATAATGGAGATGTATTAAATTGGATTACTTCTAATAACCCAGAAGAATGGTCTGTATTGGTGTATGATGGTGGAACTGGAGAATCCTATGAATATAAAAATTCATTCTCTGAATTTATTTTTGATATCTTGAACGGAAATATAAATTGTAATTTATTCCCCGATGATCTATTAGATATTGAAATTGAATATGTAGTAGGAGATGCAGATTAAAACTTGATATAAATTTTTGATTAAAATTAGATTGCTTTTCCAAAATGAGAAGATTTCATATGGTAGTCATACATGTAAATTAATATTTCATTTAGAGTAGCGTGAATTCTGGACTTTGGAGTTTATTGCTACTCTTTTTGTTACCGATCAAAACCAAAGAATAGCCACGATACACAACGAACTAGGTCAAGAGATTGAGAGAATCCCACCCGGCGATGTTATTAGTAAATGGCAATATGATATATCACGGGCAGTTCAACACACCATCGAGTAAAAAGTCAAAACCGAGATACAAAATTAGGGGGAAATCAAAGCATAGTGAAGAAACTAGATTCTGAATTCAAATACCTATTGGATATGTACGAAGATGCCTTTTATCCAACGTTTTAGTGGATAAAATCAAATTGATAATTACTCAGGTAGTTCATTTTCTTGAAGAAGGTAAGCATTCAATTGAAGAAGTTCAACAAAAGCTAGATGAAATGACGATAGCAATTAATGAATTACAGAATGAGTTTTATCAAAATGATAGTGAAATTGAAACTGTCGCGCGGGATTCTATCGGAATAACAGTAGAAGAGATTCTACAATATTTTGAGCTTGATATTGATATCGAAGATGCTTTGAGGAAACGGGAATGGTAAAGCTGTAATAGTCTGAAAATACAGAGTTTAATACGTGGGCTAATAAATACATAATTCGTCCTTAAAGCAAAAAATACGAATTAACTAAGGATTTGTACAACCAGTACGAAAGAATCCTATACGAACAATGAAGTTGATTTGTAAATAAAGGATGTGATGTTATGAATAATGTTTTATTAAGTATTGAGGAAATAACCACAATTTTAGATACAGATTTTATTCCTTTAGAACCAATTGTTACGGGTTTAAGATTAAAGAAACAAGTTGGGACGAAAGATAACATTGAAGATGTAGAGAGAAGGATTGGGGTGAAATTCCCTGCAGATTTTGTAGATTTAATTTTAAACTATGATTTTGGTGATTTTAGTATTTTAGGAGTACATTTTGGTAGTAATACAGATTATCTAGAAAAATTAATAAGTTACCAAGAAGATTTGTCAAATGAAGATGTAAATAGTCTTTCAAATCAATTTTTATGTATTGCAATGGGGGATTATTTTACATTCATTATGGATGTCAATTGTGGAAATATTTACGTTTATGGCTCAGAGACGCCATTTAATAAAAAAATTAAAGTAGCAGAATCTTTTACTAACCTTATTCAAGCGTTAGGAACAGCATATTTTCACAGATCTCAAAACACCCAATCAGAGTTTTTAGATATAGTAATTAATTCATTTGACTCCGATAGTATAGAAGTTTGGAAAGAAATTGTGAAATAGGAAATTACATACCGTACTGTTAGTGATGAACATCAAACGATGTGGAAGCGTTGGGTTTAAATTTAGGATATGACTAGTTCTCTACTAAGCTAGGGGTAGTCCAATGACTTTGGCGAGGATCATTGATTTTTCAAAGGATAGGGTGCCTAGGGTGGAAACTAATGAAAAATACAGCTCTTTGGATTGAACAAGGTTATTGTTCCAACCAATTAAAAAATGCACATTTGCAATCTAAAAGCTTTAAATTAGAAATTCCTTTTATATGAGTATGGAAGTGAGTCGGATATTTGTAGGTTTAAATTGATTGTTGAAGAAGTGAAAAATGAAAAACAATTATTGTTTTCATGGGTATAACAAACAGAGTCTTGTTCCAAAAACGATACATTTTTATACATTACTTGTGCTACTTTTTCACCTAATATACTCTTTCATTTTTGGGATTCCGCTGTAAAATGTCGAAAAACACTTTTAATATTTGGGGATGGGATAAAAAAAAAAGAACTATGATCCGTTTTATTAAGACTGGAGATATATTTTGTTTTTTGAATGAAAAAAATACTTACTGTTTCGGTAGGATTCTGTCTAAAGTTTCAATAGGGAATGTTGCAGAAATTTTAGATTTTGTTTCACCTACACCTGAAATAAAAGTAAATGAAATAGAACAATCAAATAGGTTAATTGAGCTAGTAATCTTAGACTCCTACACTTTATTCGATAGAAAAATTGAAGGTGATTGGAGAATAATTGGTCGTCATATAAATTATATTCCTACAGATTTCGAGAATACGTTTTTCACTTACGGTGTTGGTGATTCATGTCGCAAAGTTGATATTTTTGATAATGAAGTTCCAATTAATGAATCGCAAGCAAAGGGATTAACAGACTATAGCCCATTAGGAAATTATGATATAAATGATTTAATTAGTGATAAACTCTAAGGAAATAAGTGGAAAACACGATTTCACAATAATGATTAATTATGTCCTATAAATATTAAAAAGTTTTTTGACCAACTAAGAAATACAAAGGGGAATCGATTCTTGTAATAAATCTTTAGTGTTAAGAAATTTAAACTTCAAATTATATGTGCTTTGTGAAAAGAGGGAATATTATGCAACAGAAAAGAAGTTTTGATGAAGTAATTGTAAATTTAGAATACCGAGATAGGATTCCCAAAGATTGTGAGTTTACGAGGAAAGATTGTTTATTTTTATATGAAAAACTTGCCGATAATAAAATTGAAGAAGATCATGTATTTTTATCTTATGAAAAAGCGAAAAGATACAATGACGAGTATCATGAAGATTTTAGTGAATTTAAAGAAAGTCATTGGATATTCGCCGAAACTGGTAGAGGCGACTTTTGGATAATTGATCTTGATGATATGGAATCACCACCAACAGTATTATTTTATGATCATGATCTTGAGGATTTTAGTCCAGAAAACATGTTGAATATGTCAATAAATATTTTAGAGTGGTTTGAGTTAGCTGATTTAATATCTCAACTTCATAACCCAGATTTTTATGATAAAGATTTTAGGTTAAAGGAGCATTGGAAACAAAAAGCGATAGAAGAAATAGAAAAGATAAAAAAGGACTTTCAATAAAATCCCCCTTCCAATTATTCTGAATAGTTAAAATAATACGTGAGTTGAGGGTCTAAAATAAAGCATTAAATGTAGGGTGTTTATATTTAGACAGATTTAACAAGGGTATTAGCTCAGAAGATTTGAGTTACTTTTTAGCAAATATGACTCCTTAGAAATGTTCTAGATAAACCTTATGTAATAAAAATAGTTTCTTCAAGTGAGTTTATTCCAACTAGTAAAAGGCATTACCCAGAGGATGATGTTATTTGGGAGGAGTTGGAGGGAAATATTAGTAATGAATGGTATCTTTTTGCTGAATCTGAACAAATAAACCAATACATTAGTATTGATATGAACAAGTCTCGCTTAGGTTATTGCTATGATAGTTTCTTAGAAATCCGTTCAGCACCAGGGGAGAGTTAGATAATTGCCAAAACTTCACAGAACCGTTAGAGTGATTATACTCCAGAAAAGGTAAAAATTAGTTTTGTTATCTGAAACTTTCGAGTCTTATGGAGATGCTTATGAGGGAATGTGAAAATAGATGAACTGGAATATTTGCTAGCTAGATCGTTGGATGACTCTAATAATATGATAAAGCTAATTACAGATTCTAAAAAAATATGTAAAGAAGAAACAATATATCTTCTTTACATATTTTTTGGTTAGTAAGCCTGATAACATGCATTAAGAGTATTTCGACATTGCAACGGAATCATTTACTCTTTATATCCGAAGATTGCTAAGCAATTTAACTAGCAGGTACTGACCCTCCGCAAATTTTGGCACTAAATACTTAATCAAAGGTCGATGAGATTTAATCGGATGGCTTAGGTATAGTTGACTCTAACCTTAATGTGAATTTGTCGGCGGTTTTAAAGTAGAATTATATTAGCGCCAAAATACAATATGAATAAATAATTGTAGATAGTTTTTTTAGAAAAGACTTTGAAAATATTATTTCAAAGTCATTTTCTATTTTGAAGATGTGTTGCCAAATAAATCGATTCTTTACCAACCGAATAATAATTGCTTATGTATGTAATAGCTATAGGTATCTATCAGATAGCTATGACGATGTGATTTTTGCGAAAGACAATCATACGCAAGTTTCCTTTGATTACACCATTCTTGGCAGCTTGAAGTCCCGAGAACAAGGCGGGAAGAAAGTTCGATTTGCCTATGATACAGAAGAGCAGTTAATTGCTGTGTTCAACGAAAAAGGCGAAGCGTACCAGTTTGAACGGGATGCGAAAGGGAATATCATCAAGGAAATCGGCTTTGATGACATGACAAGAACGTATGAACGAAGTCTAGCGGGATTGGTTCAGAGAATTAATCGACCTGGTAATCGCTGGACAGCGTATCAACATGACAACCTAGGAAATGTTATTCGTGCGGATTATTATGACGATACATGGGAAACATTTACTTATGACAAAAATGGTTTGTTAAAAGAGACGGCAAACGACCATGTGACCGTCAAGCTTGAGCGCGACGCATCCGGCCAAGTGATCAAAGAATGGCAAAACGACCATTGGATTGAAAGTAGCTACGATGAACTTGGCAATCGTTCACGGATTACGAGTAGCCTAGGCGCAAACATCCATGTCGCTCGGAATGAAATGGGTAATGTCATGCAAATGACCGCCTCACAATCCGACAAAAACCAGTGGACTGCTTCCATGCAGTACAACGAACTAGGTCAGGAGATTGAGAGAATCTTACCTGGGGATGTCATTAGTAAATGGCAGTATGATATTACAGGTAGACCAACACACCATCGAGTAAAGAGTCAAAACCGCGATACAAGAAGACGCGTGTATAACTGGGATGTCAATCACCGCCTCCGCAGCATGGTCAACGAACTAACTGGAGTAAAAGTCACATACGGTTACGACGAGTTTAGTAACCTCGTCTGGGCGAATCAAGACAGTCAATTCGATTTCCTATACCGCAGTGTTGACGAAGTTGGCAATCTATATGAAACACGTGAAAAATCAGATCGCGTATACGGTCCTGGCAGTAGACTACTAGAAACAAAAGACGCCAAATTCACCTATGACGAAGAAGGAAATCTCATCAAGAAAGTCGAAAACAATGGTGATACGTGGAAATATGAGTATTATGGCAATGGGATGATGTCAAAAGTCATTAAGCCAGACAAGACGGAAGTAACTTTCAAATACGACACGTTAGGTAGACGGGTAGAGAAGAGTTCCAATGAAAAGTCGATGAGATTCGTGTGGGATGGGAATACAATTCTACATGAATTTGATTCGCAGAATGATCCGGCTGAACCTAATCTAGTCACATGGGTATTTAATGATGGCTTTGTCCCTTCAGCTAAAATCACAAGTGAAGGCCATTATAGCATTATTAGTGATTATCTAGGAACACCTGTTGAAGCTTATGATGACCTAGGTGATAAGGTTTGGTCAGCCGAGCTTGATGTTTATGGTCAAGTGAAAGTATTTACAGGCGAGAAGAATTTTATTCCCTTCCGTTATCAAGGGCAGTATGAAGATGTCGAAATTGGATTGTATTATAATCGATTCCGCTATTATGACCCAAGCACTGGAACGTACACACAAATTGATCCGATTGGGTTAAGTGGTGGAATGGCTTTGTATGGATATGTAAAGGATACAAATACACAATTTGACCCGCTTGGATGGATAACTGTTTATCGAGCATTGACTGGTGTATTTTGCAAGATAAAAATGCAGAGAATTGCAATGAAAAATACAGAGTGTTGCCACCCAATATTTTTACTGTTTTCTCGACAACGCATTGGCTAAACGGAAGCTCTGTCCCGTATAAGAAATAATATGGGCATGGTGAATCAAACGATCCACCAGAGCTGCCGTTAAACGTGAATCTGAAAAAATACGATTCCACTGACTAAATTCTAAATTTGACGTGATAATCAAACTCTTCTGTTCGTAAAATTCAGAAATGATTTGAAAAAGTAACTCCGCTCCTTCTTTACCAAATGGAAGATAACCCATTTCATCCAATATCATTAAATCAATTTTCTCTAATTTATTTCGAAATTGCTTTAATTTCCCCACATGTAAAGCCTGTTCCAATTCTTCTACTAAATGCGAAACTCGATAAAAACGTACTTCAAAACCTTGCTCACAAGCTTTTCTACCCAGTGCTGAAGCTAAATGTGTTTTACCAGTTCCAGGCGCCCCTACTAGAATTACATTCTCTTTTCTTCGAATAAAATCGAGCTGCACTAGTTCTTCTTTCGATAGATGACTAGGTAAACAAATATCTTTGTGCCATTCGTAGCCCTCTAATGTTTTCGTATCGATAAATCGGGCATTCTTTAAGTTTCTTGCGATCCTTGCTTGTTCCCGACCATCTTGTTCTTTTAATAAAAGTTGGTAAATATATTCTTCAGGTGTTGTAAATGGAACATCATGTATTGCTTCAGCGATATGAGCTAACCGCAATTGCTTACACAATTGTAAAATGGCATTATTCATGACTTGAAGCCTCCATTCCTTTAGGAGATAGCGCATCATAATCAGTCCATTTTACACCGTAAGGATGTTCTTGATCATCGCTATTTTTTCCAATAAGTTCATAAAAATTCTGGTCAATTTCTTTCATATCATGAGTCACTAAAAGAGTGAGTAATTCATTTAGACGCTGTTTCCTTAATGCCAAGGATGGAACTGTTAAATACTCCTTTATACGAGTCGGTAAATAAGGGGTATAACGTGAATGCCCAATAACACGAGGCTTTTTTAACCAATCTTTTAAAATATCTTTCCATGGAATGAAACGTCGTTTCTTCATATAAGGTCTTGCATCTGATAATAAAATTTCTCCCTCATTTGTAATCACTTTGAATGAATCCCAATACGTAATGCAATATAACTGCACATAGTTACGCGCTCTAGGCACATGAATAAAATGCTTGTCTAACTTAAACTCATTATACTTATTAAACTTAATCGGAAACTGCTTAAATACTGGATACGGATCTTCTGGTAATTTTATTAATTGCTTTTGCTCTTGCTGCCATAAATCCTCAATGAGTTCTTCTTTTTCATAATGTGGTCGGTCACGATCTTCCTTCAGTTGTTGCTTTAATTGTTCCGTTAAATCTTCAAAGTCTTTTATGACTGGTGGTAAGCTAAAGAAGTTATATCGTACATAGCCTACTTTATTTTCCACATTTCCTTTTTCATTACCTCTGGATGGATTGCACACTTGCACTTTAAAGCCATAATAGTTTTGGAAATGGCGAAATGCTTCTGTTAATTCAGCTTCTGTATCACCTTTGCGTACTTTTTTGACCGCAGGTGTTAAATTGTCAATTCGAATACTAATTGGCACTCCACCAGCTTGCTTAAACAGCTCTTGTAACCCACCTAGGAAACACTCCAAATTTTCTCCAGGCATCGGTATCGCAAAACCAGTATTACTAGCTGGGAACGTCATAACTAAAACATGAACATCGACAATCTCTCCGTCTTGAACAGCCTCCATTACGCCAAAATCTAGTTGCGCTTCACCTTCTGGATGTTGTAATCGCTCATGCCCTTTACTTACTTCATCATCTTCTGTCGCACGCCATTCTTGAATAAAGTTACAGACCGTTCGATACGATCCTTTAAACCCCATCCTTTTTAAATCCGCAACTATTTTTTTATTTGTTCGACGTAGTTTTTTCTTTAGTTTGAGATCTTCTTCAAGCCAGTCTATAACGATTTCTCCCCATTTTTCTTCGTACATCATCCCTTTTTTAATATGCTTTTTTTCTTGAGGTAACTGATTGCCATCACCATACTTTTTGGCGGTACGCCAATTTACATTCATAGTTTCTGCAATTTTAGAAATAGACAATCCTTTTTCATTTCTTAAAGTTTTGATACAATTAATTTCAGACATTGCTAGCATCCTTTCAAACCTCCACTGGTAAAATTCGACACTTTAACAGTAGAGTGACTTGGGGTGGCTGGCAAGTCTATTTTTTTGCACTAAAAAAGTGCTAGACTCTGTACAAATTCGTTGCACTAGTCTGCACTTTTATTATGCAATACACACTTGGATTGATAATTCAAAATTAAAAGGATTAGTCGATTAAACAAGCCTCTATGATATTATGTACACAGGCTTATAATAAGCCATTTAATATACTCCTATATTCTTGTAGCTATAGGAGTAATAAATTCCATAGTATATGGATTTTTTTCTCTTTGCTTTTAATGAAAATGACTGTTACGTTCTGATCGTTGTTTTCTTAATAGAATTGATGAAATTAAGAAGTTGGCACAAGAATCAGGTTATAAAATTCAAGATTCTTTTTGAACTAGTGAGCCTACTGCTAAGGTTAGTAACAGAGGAACTCAAGATTATAGCGTTTCCAAACAACATAGGTATGAAGATGCTATTAGCACTTCTTTACCTATGTTTTTGTGTTTTTAGAGATGAAATTAATGTGTCGTGTATTTAGTGTTTGATCCATAAGCTGATCAATACTTATTTCAACTGACATTGCCAGATGGCACAAGTTCCACATGGGAGTATGACGACCGTGGAAATTGTATTGCGACGACCAATCCGTTAGGAGCCACTGAGAAGTACCGTTATGATTACCTAAATAGGCTTGTCCAAGCAACTCTTTCAGATGGGAACAACGTTCAGTTGCAGTATGATGGCTATGACGATGTGGTTTTTGCGAAAGACAATCATACGCAAGTTTCCTTTGATTACACCATTCTTGGCAGCTTGAAGTCCCGAGAACAAGGCGGGAAGAAAGTTCGATTTGCCTATGATACAGAAGAGCAGTTAATTGCTGTGTTCAACGAAAAAGGCGAAGCGTATCAGTTTGAACGGGATGCGAAAGGGAATATCATCAAGGAAATTGGCTTTGATGATATGACAAGAACGTATGAACGAAGTCTAGCAGGATTGGTTCAGAGAATTAATCGACCTGGTAATCGCTGGACAGCATATCAACATGACAATCTAGGAAATGTCATTCGAGCGGATTATTATGACGATACTTGGGAAACATTTAGCTATGACAAAAATGGTTTATTAATAGAGACTGCCAATGACCATGTATCTGTAAAGCTAGAGCGAGACGTATCTGGTCAAGTGATCAAAGAGTGGCAAAATGACCATTGGATTGAGAGTAGCTATGATGAACTAGGCAACCGTTCTCAAATTACGAGTAGCCTTGGCGCAAACATTACAGTCGCTCGTAATGAAATGGGCAATGTCATGCAAATGACCGCTTCTCACTCCGACCAAGCCCAGTGGACAGCCTCCATGCAGTACAATGAGCTAGGCCAAGAGATTGAGAGAATCCTACCTGGAGATGTTATCAGTAAATGGCAATATGATATTTCAGGTAGACCAACACACCATCTAGTAAAGAGTCAAAATCGCGATACTCGTAGACGCGTATATAACTGGGATGTCAATCATCGATTACGCAGTATGGTCAACGAGTTAACCGGTATCAAAGTCACTTACGGTTACGACGAATTTAGTAACCTAGTGTGGTCTAATCAGGGTGGTCAATTTGATTTCTTATACCGCAGCGTCGACGATGTCGGCAATTTGTATGAAACAAGGGAAAAAACAGATCGTGTCTACGGTGCCGGAAGCAGATTGCTAGAAACGAAAGATGCCAAATTCTTTTATGACGAAGAAGGAAATCTCGTTGAGAAAGTCGAAAAGAATGGTGATACGTGGAAGTACGAGTACTATGGCAATGGCATGATGTCAAAAGTCATCCGACCAGACAAGACAGAAATTACTTTCAAGTATGACTCACTAGGTAGGCGAATAGAGAAGAGTTCTGAAGAGAAGACAATAGGATTCATGTGGGATGGGAATACGATTCTACATGAGTTTGATTCGCAAAATGATTCGGCTGAACCAGATAGTGATAACCTAGTCACATGGGTGTTTAATGATGGCTTTGTCCCTTCAGCTAAAATTACGAGTGAAGGTAATTACAGTATTATTAGTGATTATCTTGGAACACCTGTTGAAGCATATGATGAAGATGGTAATAGGGTTTGGTCCGCTGAGCTTGATGTATATGGACGAGTGAAAGAATTTACAGGCGAGAAAGACTTTATTCCATTCCGTTATCAAGGGCAGTATGAAGATGTAGAAATAGGATTGTATTATAACCGATTCCGATACTATTCTCCAAGTGATGGAATGTACACACAGATTGATCCAATTGGACTTTCTGGTGGTAATCCTTCGCTTTATGGTTATGTATATAATCCAACTATTGAAACAGATCCATTTGGGCTAGCGTTTGGTAAGTCAATGCCAGCAAGTGGGTGGAGTTATGGAAATATGCCTAAGCCTAAAGGATATCAATTACATCATATTATTCCGAAATCATTATATGATGGAGCAAATCCTCATGAAATTTTTAAATTAAGTGGATATGATGTAAATAATATACGTAATACGATATATCTACCTACTAGTAGAGATTATCATTCGACTAGAAGTGTCCATAGAGGATATAATAACCATCATAAAGCTTATAATGAATTTATGCGTGCGGAGTTAGATAAATTAGTACAATTAGGTCAATCAGGCGAATGGACTTCTAAGCAATACCACGAAGCTATGCAAGATATAATAAATAGGGAAAGAAAAAATCTTAGGACTGGCAAAACCAGACTACATTGTGAAGGATGAGTATAAGATGAGTTATTTCAGATTGTTAGCTTCTTACAAACGAGATGTATATTTCTTTTATTCTGATGAAAACAAGTATAATAGATTTGATTTGGAAAAAGGAATACCTTATTCTCAGAGTGAAAAACTTTTATACGTGGTAGATAGGTTCGATCCATATCTAGAACAGTATGATATCTTACCAACAGTCGGTGGCAAATTAGTAAGTTTAAAGTTAAAAAGGCTAATAGAAAGATTAGGTTCAGATTGTGAGTTTATTCCTGCAATTATAAAATCTACAGAAACCGGAGAAATAAATGATTCATACTTTGTAATGAATGTTTTAAATCTAATTCCTTGTTTAGATCATAGTAGATCAGACTATGAACCACTAGTTAAATCCATACCTGATGGGCCAATTAGTTTAAATTTTATTGCTCTTATTCCAGGATCCCTTAATGGATATCATATAGTAAGAATGAAAGAATCAAAAGAAGAGATTGTTGTAGATGAAGTTTTCGTGGATGCTTGCAGAAAAGAAAAAATTAAAGGTGTTCTATTAGTTAAAGAAGGAAATGTACGTAGTCCGGAATTTGTTGATTTATAATACTGAATTGGAAGTAGAAAGATAGTGATACTAAAAGGGACACTTAGTACTGTCCCGCACCCCTAAAGTTAGAGTCAATAATTCTAACTTTAGGGTGTTTTTTTTATATGGTGAAATACAATGAATAACTCAAAATAAATGTGGTGAAAGAATATTAAAGGTCCTTTAAGTTAGCAATTATTACCGAAGAATATGATTACCAGGAGATGTCATTAGTAAATGGCAGTATGATATCACAGGTAGACCAACACATCATCGAGTAAGTAGCCAAAATCGCGATACACGAAGACGCGTTTATAATTGGGATGTTAATCACCGATTACACAGCATGGTTAACGAGTTAACAGGTGTAAAAGTGACTTATGGTTACGATGAATTTAGGAACCTCGTCTGGTCTAATCAGGGTGGTCAATTTGATTTCTTATACCGCAGTGTGGACGATGTTGGGAATTTGTATGAAACGCGGGAAAAAACAGATCGCGTCTATGGTGCTGGAAGCAGATTGCTAGAAACGAAAGATGCAAAATTTCCCTATGATGAAGAAGGAAATCTAGTAGAGAAAGTCGAAACCAATGGTGATACGTGGAAGTACGAGTATTATGGCAATGGGATGATGTCGAGGGTCATCAAGCCAGATAAGTTGGAAGTAACTTTCAAGTATGACACTCTGGGTAGGCGGATAGAGAAGAGTTCTGACGAAAAAATCAAGAGATTCGTGTGGGATGGGAATACGATTCTGCATGAGTTTGATTCGCAGAATGATCCGGCTGAACCTAATCTAGTCACATGGGTATTTAATGATGGCTTTGTCCCTTCAGCTAAAATCACAAGTGAAGGCCATTATAGCATTATTAGTGATTATCTAGGAACTCCTGTCGAAGCTTATGATGATGAGGGGAATAGAATTTGGTCAGCCGAGATTGATGTTTATGGTCGAGTGAAAGAATTTACAGGCGAGAAAGATTTCATTCCATTTAGGTATCAGGGACAGTATGAAGATGTGGAAATTGGATTGTATTATAACCGATTCCGATACTATGACCCAGAACAGGGGAATTATACACAGATTGACCCGATTGGGCTTGCGGGGAATAATCCTACGTTGTATGGGTACGTAAGCGATCCATTATTTGAAGTTGATGTATTTGGTTTATTAAGACGACCTTATATTAGAAAATCTACTAGAATGGCAATTGAAAAGAAAGCAAAAATAAAAAATGGCCGTTTTTTAGATAGCAATGAGGGTACACCTATACCTGGTGGAAGACGACGAAGTTATAGTATTGCAGATGGATTGTATGATATCGGTCATAAACCAGGTCATGAGCACTGGCGTGAAGTTGCGAAAGCCGAAGCTGAAGGTTTAACGCAAAAAGAATTTAATGATAGAATGAATAACCCTGATTTGTACCACATTGAGGACCCAGTGTTAAATCAATCTCACAAGAATGAGGATAAATCAGGTAAACCGTGTAGGGGAGGAAAGAAGAGAAGATGAATAAATTCGATGATACGCAGTTGTATAAATTAATAAATGAATCAAACTTAGAAAATATCAATGATTTTTTACAAAAATATGGTTTAGATAGTGTCGATAGGGATGGCCGTACGTTTTTGATGTCCGCAATCGTTGAAGGAAAGGACGATATTGTTATTTATCTTGTAAATAAAGGATGTAATGTTAATGCTAAAGATAAATTTGGATTAACCGCACTACATTTTGCAGCTATTTATGACAGATGTAATATTGCAAAGGTTCTTATATCGAATGGCGCTGAAATTGATGCAGTAGATAACATAGGTAATACTCCATTATGGAGAGCGATAATGGAGAATAGTAGTGAAACACCAACGATTAGATATTTATTAGAGAATGGAGCAGATCTCAATAAGGCAAATAACCGTGGGATAACACCAAAAGATTTACTTGAATAGTGTAGTCTACATCCGATTTTGTATTATTAACTGGATGATATTTGTAATATTATAATTTTATTTCCAAAACATATGTGAAGTAAATAAGCTCTACTTTACATATGTTTTTAGTTAGGAATTGTAGTAGGTATATTTATTTACTTAATCTTCCGCTAGAACAGGGTTAATGAAAGTGTTAATTATAGATATTAAGTGCAATATATAGATGGAGAAGTAGTATTTTTTAAATTTAGGGTTAAACTTATAAATATGTAAAGAGGAGTCTTTAAGCCCTTTCTTTACATATTTTTTTGCGTTAGAAATGGAATTGTTCTTCATTGTATATAAAACGCTAATTAAGTGATTAGTACTGCATGGTCTTACACGTGCAAAGCTATCAGATGGCAACGACGTACAATTGCAGTATGATGGCTATGATGATGTTGTTTTTGCGAAAGACAACCATACCCAAGTATCCTTTGATTATACGATTCTTGGTAGCCTTACATCCCGAGAACAAGGTGGGAAGAAAGTCCGATTCGCCTATGATACAGAAGAGCAGTTAACCGCTGTGTTCAACGAAAAAGGCGAAGCGTATCGGTTTGAACGGGATGCAAAAGGCAATATCATTAAAGAAATCGGCTTTGATGAGATGGAGAAAACGTATGAACGAAGTCTAGCAGGCTTGGTTCAGAGAATTCAACGTCCAGGCAATCGCTGGACAGCCTACCAACATGACAATCTAGGAAATGTCATTCGAGCGTATTATTATGACGATACATGGGAAACATTTACTTATGACAAAAATGGTTTGTTAAAAGAGACGGCAAACGACCATGTGACCGTCAAGCTCGAGCGTGACGTATCCGGTCAAGTGATCAAAGAGTGGCAAAACGACCATTGGATTGAAAGTAGCTACGATGAACTAGGCAACCGTTCTCAAATTACGAGTAGCCTTGGCGCAAACATTACAGTCGCTCGTAATGAAATGGGCAATGTCATGCAAATGACCGCTTCTCACTCTGATCAAAACCAGTGGAATGCTTCTATGCAGTACAATGAACTAGGTCAGGAGATTGAAAGAATCTTACCGGGCGATGTCATTAGTAAATGGCAATATGATATCACCGGCAGACCCACACACCATCGAGTAAAAAGTCAAAACCGTGATACGCGAAGACGCGTGTATAACTGGGATGTCAATCACCGCCTCCGCAGCATGGTCAACGAACTAACCGGAGTAAAAGTCACTTACGGTTACGACGAATTTAGCAACCTAGTGTGGGCCAACCAAGACAGTCAATTCGATTTCCTTTACCGAAGTGTAGACGATGTCGGCAATCTATATGAAACACGTGAGAAATCAGATCGCGTATACGGCCCAGGCAGTAGACTACTAGAAACAAAAGATGCGAAATTCTCCTATGATGAAGAAGGAAATCTAGTAGAGAAAGTCGAAAACAATGGTGATACGTGGAATTATGAGTTTTATAGGAATGGCATGATGTCAAATTCACTCGTCAAGACAAGACAGAAGTTTACTGAGTTTGACTCACTAGGTAGACTAATAAAGAAGAGTTCAAACGAAAATAACGGTAGACTATCTTAAATGATGGGAAAGGGATACCTAAGAAATAACGGAATTATGTGGGAGAACAATATCATAAGTAAAGGCGAAAAATTGGGAGAACAGGGCAAGAGGTCTGTGAGAATAGGTAATCTAGCCCAATGGTTGGTGGCTCTTATGTATAGCAGGGCAGCAAACTCTCTCAGACCTTGTCCAATCCTAAATTACTTGGCTTTTTGTTTTGGATCGTTTAATGCTAAATTCATTCCAGATTGAGTCCTTTTCATTCAGCAGTTTTTGTCCATTCCAAAGTATATCGTAAATGTCACCCTCGTAAGCAATGGCTCGGCCAAATGCAAATGAAATAAAATAGTCCTTCCAGGATTCGAACAATTGGCTAGCAGCATCAGCAGCTCTCTCTATATAGCCCCATGCCTGTTCTTCAGTTAGATAACCAAGTATGTAGCTCCATCTTGCAATATTTACAGCTCGGTCAAAATCCCAGGCAGCGATGGTGTCTATCTGATCAAAATCGGACGTCGTAAAGGAAAGCTTTTTCATTATTACTTCTTGGGCTGTTTCATAACATTCCTGCGATTTCCCAACTTCATCCTCCGTAAAAGTTTGGCCAGCTTTTAACGCTATAAGAAGCTGATCATATCTCGTACGATGCCCTTCCGTAAGTAGCCATTCCAGGGTTTGTACAGCCTCCTCCGTATTACTAACGTCCCAGGATGCAGAAAGCCCTTCCTTCAAAGTCTCATAATCTACCTTCACTGCAAGTATGCGTGGCGACTCAGAGCGGTAAAGAGAGAGATTGGCACCGTAGGCAAGTAAATGCTGTTTCTCCTTCGGCAAAGTGTTAGCCATTTCCATTTCTTCTCGTAATTTTTTATTCTTTTTCTCAATTCGTTTGCTTGCTGTAATCAAACCTATGATAAGTAAAATTACAATTGCCGCAATAATTCCTACAATAATTAGTAAAGTCTTCAAACCATCACGTCCCTCTCGATGTTATTCTTTGGCTCAGTTAAATGGCCATGTTTTTTAGTATTAACTTTTTCTTACATTTTGTATGTCATTATAACACAAAAATTGGTAGGAAAAACCAATATTTTACATAATGTACACTTTTTTGGAATGTTGTTACACACATATGACTTTATAAATGAAAAAGAAATAATAAAGTGCCAGTCCATTTTATTTGTAGGCTGACACCGTTAGTTTAAGTTGGATATTTGTTGCATGATGTTATTTTTTAACAGATAATTTAAAAATATAGGGCAGTATAACAGTGGTTTTTCTAGAGAATGTAAATAGCTTATTAGCTGAGGAACTATCGCCTAATTCGGTTTATCGGCATCTTATAATGGATATTCCCGATTTCTTTTAAACACTTAAAAGAGTACTTCCGGACAATGCCTATGACGATATTGTTTTGCGAAAGACACTGGATACGCAAGATTCCTTTGATTACACCATTCTTGGCAGCCTTAACGTCTCTTGCAAGTCAGGACTGATGTTGTCGGCATGGTACCAGATATGAGGATTGCGACCAGTGTAGTCAATGCAGGTTTACTATTTATATCGCTAGCAGTTAAAGGAATAAAAGGAATTTAGTACTGAACTTTTGCACATTATGAAAAATGACCTTAATTATACAATAAACATGATGTACTATTAAACTAGTCTGAAATTAATAGAGGGAAATTTATTATAGGAGTAATTATATATGAAGAAAAAACTTAAAAGTTATTTTAAAAGCCTGCCTTTATGAAATAAAAAAACGGAGGTAAATTGATGGGGATAGTTAAGGTTACAAAATCACTATTTAATCCAAAGTTAGTGATTATAGTGTTATTGTGTTGCTTATTAGTTGCTTGTAAATCAGGAAGCGGCGATAAAGAAGTGAAAGCTACATTTATCGGGACAATTGAAGAATTATCTAGTAATGGTGCGCTTGTTAATGTTGAAGAATCAACAGGAACGAAATTATCTGGCACTGTGTCTATAGATATTCCTGAAAACACTAATGAAACATTTAGTATTGGTGATAAGATAGAAGTTGGATATAATGGCGAAGTTATGGAAAGTGCTCCAGGCCAAGTTATTACTATAACCGTAGAAAAAATAGAATAAAATATACAAGGAACCTTTTTATAAAGAGGATGAAGAACTGTATTTACGAGTTTTAAACCTGATTATTTGGTATGTACCTCCATTTAAAGGTGAATGTATTTCATAGAAATTCTGTCATCATCTCGGATGATTTTTCAAAGTTAACATGTTAAACAACACGCAGGAAGTGAATGAGATTTCAAGATTTATATAACTTACATTTATATGTGAAGAAATATTTATGTATTTGAAAGAACGGAGTAGAAATAATGCTAAACAAAAAAGGATTTATATTCTTTCTAAGTTTTTCAATAATAATAGGTAGTTTATTTATTTCGAATAAGAGTAATGCGGAATCTTTGGAAAAAGATACACCAGTTTCTAATAACGAAAATTTAGACCTATTACTTCCTACTACTAGCTTAATAACTAAAAATTCCCTTGAAGTAAAATCAATTATTCCGAAAGAATCAAAAGTTTATAATATTTCATCAGATTTTAATGAAACAGTAAATGATGAGGTATTAGAAGATGAATTAACATATGAAATAACTTTCTCAGATAATGAAGGGAAGCTTCTGAGTAATAAACAAGAGCAAATAATTTCACCATATGGTCTTATTGCAACAAAAGATAGAAGAGTTCAAAATACAAACACAACTATTCCCCCTTATAATGCCATTTCCTATTTATTTGTTAGGTGGCCAGATGGTAAAGCTTCTCGATGTACAGGCTTTATAATAGATAGAGATTCAGTATTAACAGCAGGACATTGTGTATATAGTAAAGGGAATGGTGGATGGGCAACTGGGATAACAGTTAGACCTGGTGCTAATGGCTCAAACAATTTCCCGTATGGTGCATTTGAATCAGAAAATCTTTATTCTGTAACAGGTTGGACGGAATATTCAGATAGAAATTACGATTATGCTGTTATTAATATATCTGGAACCTTTCCCTCAACTATTGGTACTTTCGGTTATGGAGTAGCTACTAATTCAAATTTTGGTGGGGAATTCGCAAGGGTTACGGGATATCCGGCTGATAGAGATGATCTCGATGCAAATAAACCATTATATACACAATGGTATCATTCTGGAACAATTAAATTACCCCCGTTAAATTCAAGAGCAGTTTATTATGATGCAGATACAAGTAGAGGTCAAAGCGGATCACCAGTGTATATACCAGGTGAAAACATTGCAAGAGCAATACACACTGCAGAACATAAGAATAATTTAAATCGCGGGACACGAATAACGAAGACCGTTTTTGCTAATATTCAAAATTGGGCTGCACAGTAAAATATTTAATTATATTTAAAGAAGTAAGCCCTATAGGGGGATATGGAAAATGCCTTTTTTGTAAAAATCAAAAGCTAAATACTGGGATCTTGAACATAAATTTGAACCGATGATTGATAAAACAACTAGAGACAATCTTAATAACATGTGGTAAAAACTGTAATGGCAGTACAAGTGTTTAAGTAACATTTTATTCGTATGCGGGAAAAAGAGCATATTCTATTTATTCATTTGAACATGCTGTTGTACCTTTATCCTCGCAGCTACATGTGATTCATTACCTTCACTTACGCATTTGATTAAAAGAATAAATGATGCTTAAACGTTGAATTCCTCTAGTTGAATGAATCGCATTATTTGCATGTTTCTCAAATGCATCAGCGTCATTTTTACTGATAGCTATAGCAGCACGAATAGCCTCTTGCATCCAAGGTTTCGAAGGAGTATTTGAAAGTGCTTCATTTTCTTTTCCCATTTTAGCGAGCACAAGCGCCTTGCTATAACCCATTAAAGGCTCCTTGCCAATTTTATTTGCTTCGTCCAGTGCGAGCTCAAGGTTATCCTTTAAATATTCTTGAATACAACGATAGTAGTGAGCAATATGTTGCTGTTTATATTTCTTTAAAATAGCGTCTATTGCTATGATCTGATCTTCTTTTTTTCCAAATCCTTGTGAATATATAAATGCATAGATTGGCTCTTTTTTCTTTTTTATTATAAATTTCTCAACTCTATTTATATTCGTTGTACCATATAAAGTAAACAATACATCACCTATCATTATGAATGATGCAAATATTAAAACAGCGATTGCAATCCAAAATGGCCATTGAAACATTGCAATTAATATGCCAAGAATAAATGCCATTGAATAAAACACAATCCATTTCCACAAAATTACCACCTCGTTTCCATAACCATCATAATGAAATACTAAAACATTAGTCAATATGGTAATAATTGATTTATAAAGCTTCTTCATTCAAATTTTCACTTGAATTGTTTGAAGCGGTGTAAGAATAGCTAAAATATGTTATTATAAGACTTAATGTTATTAAAGAAGGAGATTTATACATGAAACGACATGACGCACGAGAAAAAGCGGTGCAAGTACTGTTTCAGTTAGATAACACAGATCTAACATTACAAGAAGCGATTGGCCACGTATTAAACGAAGATGAATCCGATCCATTCTTTGAGCAGTTAGTTCACGGTGTTACTGAGAAGCAACAGGAAATTGATGCAGCATTAGAAAAAAACTTGGATAATTGGTCACTGGGACGACTGCCAAAAATAGAAAGAACAGTACTGCGTATTGCAATATACGAGCTACAATATATGCAAGATACCCCTAGCCGTGTCGTGTTAAATGAAGCGATTGAGCTAAGTAAAACATTTGGCGATGAAAAATCGAGCAAATTTGTAAATGGTGTTTTATCAAAATTCACACAACAATAGTCGTAAGAAAGGGAGTAACGAAATGGCAAGTAGCATTATTAACGGAAAAGAAATTGGTCAAGAAATTCGAAAATCCGTAGCCGAACGAGTAGCACAATTAAAAGAAAAAGGTGTTACGCCAGGCCTAGCTGTGATTTTAGTAGGAGACAATCCAGCGTCTCAAACATATGTAAGAAATAAACAAAAATCATGTGAAGCAATTGGCATTTTCTCTGAACTAGTTAAACTGCCACAGGAAGTTTCAGAACAAGAACTTCTTGAACAAATTCGTTCTTTAAATAATCGCAATGATATTCACGGTATTTTAGTACAATTGCCTTTGCCAAAACATATTGATGAAGATAAAGTAATCGCTACGATTTCACCTGAAAAGGATGTAGATGGATTTTCTCCAGTAAGTGTTGGGAAAATGATGTTAGGTCAAGATACATATCTGCCATGTACTCCATTTGGTGTTATGAAATTACTTGAATATTCAGGAATTGATGTTGCCGGCAAGCATGCAGTAGTAGTTGGGCGCAGCCACATTGTTGGTAAGCCAATGGGACAACTTTTACTTCAAAAAGATGCGACTGTTACATATACACATTCTAAAACACCTGATTTGCCATCCATTACAAAACAAGCAGATATTATAGTTGCAGCTGTAGGGCGTCCTAACTTTATTACAAAAGAACACGTGAAACCTGGAGCTGTTGTAATAGATGTAGGGATCAATCGTGATGAAAATAATAAGTTAATCGGTGATGTGAATTTTGCAGAGGTTGAACCGATTGCCTCACATATTACGCCGGTTCCTGGTGGTGTTGGTCCGATGACAATTACAATGTTGCTTTATAACACAGTTCAATCAGCGGAAAATACATTATTACAGGACAAATAACCTAAAAACATGTAAAATAAAAAAGACAGAAGCTGTTTTTCTGATGAGAAACAGCTTTTATATTGGAACGAAATCGCAATCCTTAAAAGAAATCATACATATTAATTCTAAATTCAATTGAAGGAGTCGTGCTCATGACATCTTCGTATTTAACAGTTAAAGCATTAACGAAATATATAAAACGAAAATTTGATGCAGATCCCCATTTACGTGAGGTATATGTAAAAGGTGAGCTTTCAAATGTGAAAATACATAGTTCAGGGCACATTTACTTTACTTTAAAGGATGATTCGGCCCGTATTACTGCTGCCATGTTTCGAACTCAAGCGAGCAAACTTAAATTTAAGCCAGAAGAAGGCATGATGGTCTATATCCGCGGTGAAGTAAATGTTTATGAAGCATCAGGTATTTATCAGCTTTATGTTCAAACGATGGAGCCTGATGGTGTTGGTGGTTTATATGTTGCTTTTAATCAATTAAAAGAACGATTACAGCAAGAAGGATTATTTAATCCAAACTTTAAACAACCAATTCCAAATTTCCCAAAAACAGTTGGTGTCTTAACGGCCACTACTGGAGCTGCCATTCGAGATATTTGCATTACAATTTCAAGGCGCTATCCATTAGCCGAAATTATTGTATACCCAACGATTGTACAAGGAGAAAATGCTGCGCCTAATATAGTTGAAAATCTTCGTTTAGCGAACAAACAACAGCTTTGTGACGTCCTAATTGTAGGACGCGGAGGCGGATCGATAGAAGATTTATGGGCATTCAACGAAGAAATTGTGGCTAGAGCTATATTTGAAAGTAGAATTCCTATTATAAGTGCAGTTGGACATGAAACAGATACTACAATTGCAGATTTTGTTGCAGATTTACGTGCAGCAACACCAACAGCAGCCGCCGAATTAGCAGTTCCTAATCAGCAGGAGTTGTATCAACGAGTATTGACGAGTAAATCACAGCTTCATCAAATTATAACTGCAAAGTTAACTTTTGAACGTAGTAGATTAAAGAAGCTTCAAAATGCATATCCATTAGCAACACCCGAACGAATTTACCGACCATTTACTGAAAAATTAATTCAGCTGGATATGCAATTAGGGCGCTCATCCCAAATGTACTTAATGAAAAAACAAAATGAATTGCAAAAATTAGATGCTGCAATAAAACGACATTCACCAAAGCAAACAATTCAGTATTATGATAAACAATTAGAACAATCTATCAACTTATTAACTCGTTCCATTTATACTATATTAGAGAAGAAAAAGGATGCCCATCATTCAATCATTAGAACATTGCAGGCACTGAACCCACTGGCGATTATGACAAGGGGATATAGTGTTGCATATAAAGATGGGAAAGTCATCAAGTCCATTTCGCAAGTAACAGAAGGTGAGGAAATTTCAATTCATTTCCACGATGGCCAAGCTCAAGCGAAAATTATGAATACGAAGGACAATGAAGGAGGGGAGTAATGGATGGAAAATAAACAATCATTTGCAGATGCCATGACTGAACTAGAAGAAATAGTCCGCAAGCTAGAACAAGGTGATGTACCTTTAGAAGAAGCGATTGATTTATATAAAAAAGGGATGGAATTATCTCATTTTTGCCATGAAAAATTACAAAGTGCTGAAAAACAGTTAATATCAATTGTGAACGAAAATGGAGAAAAGCAGCCATTTGATCCTACAAACGGAGTGGATTAGTTATGACAAATAATTTAAACCAGTTTATTACTGACAATTTACCAATTATCGAAAGTGAGCTATATTCTTTAGTAGAAAAAATTCAAGCACCCAACCAATTAAAAGAATCAATGTTATATTCATTAAAAGCGGGCGGCAAAAGAATTCGTCCACTTTTTGTAGTAGCAGTTTGTCATTTGTTCCATAATAAACAACATGAAGCATATACTGTTGGGTCTGCAGTCGAGATGATTCATACATATTCACTTATTCATGACGATCTGCCAAGTATGGATAATGATGATTTAAGACGCGGCAAACCTACGAATCATAAAGTGTACGGTGAAGCGTTGGCGACACTTGCAGGGGATGCATTAAATACGTTAAGTTTTGGTGTTCTGGCAAGAATGGACAACGTTTCAGCAGAAAATCGAATAGAATTAATTAATTTATTAAGTATTGCAGCCGGTGCAGAAGGTATGGTTGGTGGACAGGTGTTAGATATCGATGGTGAAAAGCGTTCATTGAATTTACCAGAACTTGAGCATGTTCATATTAATAAAACAGGTGCTATTTTACGCTTTAGCATTGAAGCAGGGGCTGTTTTATCAGGTGCAACTGCTAAAGAACGTGAGGCATTAGTTGAATATGCACATCACATTGGACTTGCATTCCAAATTCAAGACGATATTCTTGATATTGTTGGTACTTCTGAGGAGCTTGGCAAAACTGCTGGCAAGGATGTTGCTAGCCAAAAAAGTACGTACCCAGCATTATTAACTCTTGAAGGAGCAAGGAAAAAGCTTGATGAACATTATCAATTAGCGCTAACTGCACTAGATAGCATTGATAAAGATACATCAATTTTAAAAGACTTTGCTCAATATATAGTGCATCGGCATAATTAATTTTATTTTCATTTAGAAAGAAATAAGTGAACTTTTGTTACAACATAATTTTTGTAGCAACATCTGAGTGACCAACATCTTGCTGACCTAAATACGAGTTCGAAATCCGGAAGCTGGTTAGCCAAGGCGAAATTGATAATATAAAAACTTTTGAATAAGAGTTTTCACTGTTATAATGGTAAAAAGCTATGTTTGAATAATTACATGAAAAGGTGTGTGAGAGATGGATTTAACCAAAATCACTAGTCCATCCTTTTTGAAAAAAATGAATAAAATGGAGTTAGAATCTCTAGCAAGAGAGATTCGCTCTTTTCTTATTGAAAAATGTTCAATAACGGGGGGACATATCGGTCCAAATTTAGGTGTCGTAGAATTGACAATTGCTTTACACAAAGCATTTAATAGTCCAAAAGATAAATTTTTATGGGATGTTGGCCATCAAGCATATGTTCATAAAATTTTAACTGGGCGTGCAAGTCAGTTTGATTCATTGCGTCAATATAAAGGACTTAGCGGTTTCCCAAAGCGTAGTGAAAGTGAGCATGACGAGTGGGAAACTGGCCATAGTTCAACATCTCTATCTGCTGCGATGGGGATGGCCATTGCACGTGATATTAAAAAAGAAAATAATTACGTTGTACCAATTATTGGTGATGGTGCTTTAACAGGTGGAATGGCACTTGAGGCACTTAACCATATTGGACATGAAAAAACAAATATGATCGTCATTTTAAATGACAATGAAATGTCAATCGCGCCTAATGTCGGAGCTCTTCACAATATTCTTGGTCGACTTCGTACAGCGAAGGAGTATTCAAAAGCAAAAGAAGAGCTAGAGTCACTAATGAAAAAAATTCCTGTCCTTGGTGGTAAAGTTGCAAGTACAGCGGAACGAGTAAAAGATAGCTTAAAATACCTAGTTGTCTCCGGCGTATTTTTTGAAGAAATGGGCTTTAAATATTTAGGACCAATTGATGGCCATGATTTTGAAGCATTAGATAAAACATTAGAATATGCTAAAAAAGTGAAGGGTCCTGTCATTGTTCACGTCATTACAAAAAAAGGAAAAGGGTATAAACCAGCGGAGGAAGATACAGTTGGAACATGGCATGGTACAGGTCCATATAAAATGGAAACAGGCGCATTTGTTAAATCAAATGCCAAAGGACCAGCATGGAGCAGCTTAGTTTCAGAATCTGTTCGTAAATTGATGAGGGATGATCAGCGAATAGTTGCTATTACACCAGCTATGCCTGTTGGATCAAAAATGGAAGGAATTCAAAGAGAATTTCCAAACCGCTTCTTTGATGTGGGCATTGCTGAACAACATGCTACAACAATGGCTGCTGGAATTGCAACGCAAGGAATGAAACCTTTCTTAGCAATTTATTCTACGTTTTTACAAAGAGCGTATGACCAGGTTTTGCATGATATAGCACGGCAAAATTTAAATGTTTTTATTGGAATAGATCGTGCTGGGCTTGTTGGAGCTGATGGGGAAACACATCAAGGGGTTTTTGATATTGCCTTCTTGAGACATATTCCAAATATTGTTTTAATGATGCCTAAAGATGAAAATGAAGGTCAGCATATGGTCAAAACAGCAATTGAATATAATGACGGTCCAATCGCTTTACGCTACCCTCGCGGAAACGGATACGGCGTCCCAATGGATGAAGAAATGAAAACGATTCCGATTGGTTCTTGGGAAGTTTTACGAGAAGGGCAAGATGCAGCTATTCTAACATTTGGCACAACGATTCCAATGGCATTAGAGGCTGCAGAGGAGCTTTCTGAGAAGGGCATAAATGTAAAAGTAGTAAATGCCCGTTTTATAAAACCACTTGATGAGGCTATGCTGCATGATTTAATGTCCAAAAAGATGCCTATCTTAACGATTGAAGAAGGTGTATTGCAAGGCGGTTTTGGCAGTGCTGTTCTTGAATTTGCAACGGATAATGACTATCGTGATATCGAAATTGACCGCATCGGAATTCCGGACCAATTCGTTGAACAGGGTAGTGTGGATTTACTTTTAGAGGAAGTTCATATTACAAAAGATGAAACGGTTGCCCGTATTGAACAGATGCTAAAGAGTAACAAAACAATAGGAACTAAGATGGTATGACAAAACAAATAAAGGAAAGAGTGGATATTTTACTTGTAGAGAGAGGGTTGTGTGAAACTCGTGAAAAAGCTAAGCGTTCCATCATGGCTGGACTTGTTTTTTCAAATGAAACGCGCATCGATAAGGCTGGGGAGAAAATCCCTGTTGATGCCCCTCTACAAGTAAAAGGCTCACAACTTAAATACGTAAGCCGCGGTGGATTAAAACTTGAAAAGGCTTTAGAAGTATTTGATATGTCAGTGGAAGGAAAGCTAATGCTGGATATCGGATCTTCAACAGGAGGCTTTACTGATTGTGCGCTGCAAAATGGTGCAAAACATTGTTATGCACTTGATGTAGGCTCCAATCAACTTGCATGGAAAATTCGCTCGGACGAACGTGTAACAGTAATGGAAAAAACAAATTTCAGATATTCAAAGCCTGAAGATTTCACTGCCGGCTTGCCTGAATTTGCTACAATCGATGTCTCCTTTATTTCGTTATCGCTTATTTTGCCTGTATTAAAAACAATTTTAATACCTGGTGGAGATGTCATGGCATTAGTGAAGCCACAATTTGAAGCCGGCAAGGAAAATGTAGGGAAAAAAGGGATTGTTAGAGATCCAAAAATACATCTTGAGGTACTCGAAGAAACGGCGAAAATGGCTACTGATATTGGGTTTGTCGTAAAAGATGCATCCTATTCACCAATTACAGGTGGAGAAGGCAATATCGAATTTTTATTCCATCTAGTAAACCCTAAAGAAGGTCAGGAAATTGAGCCGTTTACAAATTTTAAAGGTGTAGTTGATACAGCTCATAGTGAGTTGAAATAGTGAATTGTAATATTCCATGTATAAGAGGATGTGGCAAATTACGTCATATCCTCTTTCTCTTGTGGTTTTTACTTTGAAATGTTAGTATAAATATACATATATATTCATAAGAGGTGACGGAAATGAATAAAGGTCAACGCCATATGCGCATTCGTGAAATCATATCAAATAATGAAATCGAAACACAGGATGATTTAGTTAATCGACTTAAGCAAGCAGGTTATAATGTAACGCAGGCAACAGTTTCTCGAGATATTAAGGAATTGCATTTAGTAAAAGTTCCTCTTCAAGATGGCCGCTATAAATATAGCTTGCCAGCAGATCAACGATTTAATCCGCTGCAAAAACTACAAAGAGCGTTGTCAGATTCATTTGTCAGCATTGACGGAGTTTCGCATTTCTTAATGTTAAAATCATTGCCTGGTAATGGTAATGCGATTGCAGTACTACTAGACCATTTAGAATGGAAGGAAATATTAGGAACACTATCAGGTGATGATACAATCTTAATCATTTGTCGTAGAGAAGAAGATCGTGAAGTTGTAAAAAATCGATTACTAGATTTACTTTAAGAGGTGGATATTTTTGTTAAAAGAGCTTAGTATTCGTAACTTTGCAATAATTGACGACTTAACTGTAAATTTTTCTGAAGGTCTGACAGTGTTAACGGGAGAAACTGGTGCGGGAAAATCTATTATTATCGATGCTGTTCATCTTCTTGCTGGTGGACGAGCATCACATGAGTTTATACGACATGGTGCTACAAAGGCCGAATTGACAGGGCTGTTTTTAATTGCGAATGAACAACACCCTATTTACCCCAAGCTAGAAGAAGCGGGCATTGAGAGTGAAGAAGGAACAATTATCTTACGCAGAGATATAAATGAAAAAGGAAAAAGCGTTTGTCGTATAAATGGAAAATTAGTGCCTTTATCAATTTTGCGCGATATTGGTTCTACATTAATTGATATTCATGGTCAGCATGAGAGCCAAGAGCTAATGGATGAAAGACAGCATATTCATTTACTGGATTACTTTGCTGCTAATGAGATAAAAGTTGTGAAAGAAGAGTATGTGCAGTGCTACCAAGCTTATCGTGACTTTAAACGCGAAGTAGCAGAATTAAACATGGATGAGCAGCGTATTGCCCAGCGCATAGATTTATATCAATTCCAAATTAATGAACTTGAAGAAGCAAATCTTAAAATTGGTGAAGAAGATGCACTGCTCGATGAACGTCGCCGTCTATTAAACTTCCATAAAATATTTGAACGGGCAAATTTGGCATATGAAGCAATTTCAGGTGATTTAAAAAGTCTTGATCATTTAGGAAATGCGATGAATGCACTAGAAGATATTGTCGAGCTTGATGAACAATTTAAAGAATCTGCTGAATTGGTCGCAACATCATTTTACGCATTACAGGACGCTTCCCATCAAATTAAAAATGTGTTGGACGAGCTTGAATTCGAGCCTGACCGTTTAAATGAAGTAGAGCAAAGGTTGGCGCAATACCAGTCAATGAAACGTAAATATGGCACGACTGTTGAGGAGATACTGGATTATTTCGAAAAAATAAAAGAAGAAATTATTCTTTTGCAAAACCGCGATGAAATCATTCAAAATAACGAGAAAAAGCTTGTAGAAATGGAGGAAACACTCCATAAGCTTGCTCTGAAATTAACAAAAATTAGAAAACAATGCTCTTTAAAATTAAGTGAAGCAATTATGAATCAGCTTCGTGATTTACATATGGAAAAAGCAAAATTTATCGTAAATTTTGAATCCTTACATAGTTTTGATATGAATGGGAAAGACTATGTATCATTCTATATATCAACAAATGTTGGCGAACCGCCTAAATCATTACCGAAAATTGCCTCTGGCGGAGAATTATCTCGAATTATGCTTGCATTAAAAACCATTTTCTCGTCTTCTAACGGTGTAACGTCCATTATTTTTGACGAAGTAGATACTGGAGTTAGTGGACGGGTAGCTCAAGCTATTGCCGAAAAAATTGCTGCAATTTCCATTCAGTCTCAAGTGCTCTGTATATCTCACTTGCCACAAGTTGCTGCTATGGCAGATCAACATTATTTAATCCGAAAACAAGTAGAACAAAACCGTACGTACACAACAGTCTCTAATATAGATGCAGCTGCTCGAATTGAAGAGGTAAGTAGAATGATGAGTGGATCTGAAATTACTGATTTGACCCTACAGCATGCATCAGAGTTGCTTAAATTAGCAGACATACGAAAACAAGAAATGAAAAACATTTTAATTTAGTTTAATCATTTCAAAAAAATTAATGAGACAATAAATTAATTTTTCTGTTTCGCTTATTAAAGAGAGCAGTCTCGAATATCGAGACTGCTTCTTTATCCATATTTTTGTAATGTGAAACTCCTGACGACAAATATTTACCTCTCATTAATGATGTACAACTGACACATAGTAAATGTACAAATCTTAAGGAGGTGGACTATGAAATGCCATTTGCGTAATCTGTTAACTTTGGTTTTACTTACTGTTTTTATTTTATCGCCAAGCGTTTATGCATCGGCGAAAAAATTAATACCGATGGGTGAATCAATAGGTATACAGTTGCAATTGCCATTTGTATACGTTGCACATGATGTTTTACTTCCGAATGGACAGTGGCTAAAAAAAGGTGATGTAATAACAAAAGTGAACGGATTACCTGTCACATCCATTGAAAAATTAAAACAACATTTCACTACAAATGATTTAACAATCTCGGTAAAACAAAAAACGCAACAGCAACGTGATATTTCATTGACCAATGAACAGGCAAATAATATTTTGCCGTTTATAAAAGATGAGACAGATGGCATAGGTACATTAACTTTTATAGATCCAGAATCGAAACAATATGGTGCATTAGGTCATCAAATAATTGATGGTGTACTAAAGGAGCCGCCAAGTTTTACTGATGGATCAATTTTTTTAGCCTCCATAGAACAAATTAAGAAAAGTAAACCAGGAAATCCAGGGTATAAAATCTCTGTTATTGAAAATAATAACATCCGACTAGGGAATGTTAAGTCTAATGACTTATACGGAATTTTTGGCAATTGGGAAAGTGATTTAAAACAAAGCATGCGCAAGCCAATCGAAATTATGCATGAGGAAGAAATTGAGCTTGGTCAAGCTGAGCTATATACAGCAATAGAAGGTTCCGAAGTAGAAGCATTTGCAATTGATATTGTAAAAATCGAGGATAACTTTTTGCAATTTATTGTGACGGATAAAGAGCTGTTGCAAAAAACCGGTGGAATTTTGCAAGGAATGAGCGGTAGTCCTGTTATTCAAAAAGGGAAATTCGTTGGAGCGGTTACTCATATGTTTGTTGAACAACCATCAAGAGGTGCAGCCATTACCGTAAATGAAATGTTAAAGAAAGAACCGAAATAAGGAGAAGGGGGTCGTCTGAAAAATGAACTGCTCCCCGTCAAGTAGACAGTATAAATAATAAAAAGATTTTAAGCGGCTTGAGCTCGGAATTCTAAAGGGCTTAAGCCGTTTAATTTTTTTGTGTAACGATAATGATTATAAAAATGAATATACTCATCAATCGCTTGTTTCAGTGACTCATATGTATGGTATTTCTTTAAATAATATTTCTCGCACTTTAATGTACCCCAGAATGATTCGATTGGGGCGTTATCAATACAACGTCCAACTCGAGACATACTTTGAGTCAGTTTTGCTTCGTCAATGATTTCCTTAAACTTCTTTGAAGTATATTGGAACCCACGATCACTATGTATTAATGGATGTTCACCTTCACGTAAGGTTTTTATCGCTTTTTTAATCGTCTTAAATACTAATGCATTATTGTTTGAGTGGCCAAATTCATAACTCACAATAGAACCATCATGTAAATCAATAATTGCGCTTAAATAGGCTTTTTTTCCATTCCCATATTTAAATTCTGTCACGTCAGTACACCATTTTTTATTAGGTTTATCAGCTGTAAATTCTCGGTTTAACACATTTTCTGCCACATGATGAACAGGGGATTTCTTATACTGCTTTCGTTTTCTACGGATGACAGCTTTAAGCTGATCAATTTCCATTAAACGATAAACACGTTTTTCATTAATTGGCGGTAAATTCGTTATTTTTCTGTAACGATTAATTGTGATTGTTATACGACGGTAACCATAAGTCCCAGATACTTGTTGGTAAAGTCGTCGAATTCCTTCTAATAGCGACTGATTTAAAGTTTCTCGAGCAGTAGGTGTTCGTTTTAACCACTTATAATAAGCGGCGCGTGAAATACCTGCGATGTCGCATAATAAAATAATCGCTAATTGTTCTTCTTCATGTAGTTCTTGAATTGCTTCATAACGCTGTTGTAAACGAACTTGTGTTATCGACGCCTCCTTTCGATCGCCTCTAACTTTTTTAAAAATAAATTTTCTGCGCGTAAACGTTCATTTTCACGTTCAATTCGTTTAATTTCTAGTTTCAATTTTTCTTCTACTGTTAATTCAGCTTCTTCTTTTGTACGACCTCGACGATCATGTAACGCCTCTTCACCATTCGCTTCAAATTTCTTCACCCATTGATACACCTGTTGATAGGAAACATCGAATGTTTCCGCTGCTAATTGATAGTTTTTTTGATGCTTTAAACAGTAGTCGACAATTTGAATTCGCTCTTCAACTGTTGTTTTTCGTCCCTTTGTCATAGTTTGGCTCATTCCTTTACCCGAATCATTTAATTCACTATGACTAGTATACTTTTTTACCCAGTTCATTAAAATGGTTCTACCCGAAATTTGATGTTTTTTCATGAGCTCCAGTAATGAATAATGACCAGATAGATAATCTTCCACCACCTGGTACTTCTGTTCTTTTGTGTACTTCCGTTGCGGAAAACCATGCTCAAAAACCGCTTCACCAAATACTTCATATTTTACATACCATTCTTTCAAGGTACTTTTATGAATTTGAAATTTTTGCCCAAGTTTTTCAAATGAGTAGTCGCCTGATAAATAAAGTTGAATGATTTTTAACATAAATTCTTTTGGATACTTATAAAAGGTCATAAAAAAAGCCCCCTATTAGGTAGATGAATTTTTATTTTTTCATCTGTCTACCTAATAGGGAGCATATCAAAATTAAAGACAACCCCATTCCTTCTTTTTTTTATGAAAATAAATTATAATAAATTATACCAGAACTGGAATAATGAAAAATATGTCGATAAACGATGAAACTCTAATACTACATAATTATTTTTTTTTTATGAAAAGGTTTTTTTAAAGCAATGTCGAAAATAAACTTGTCAAGTATGTAAAAACTGTGACGTAAATTGAGAGGAAGTACAAAAAAAGTAGAAAGCTAGTAAGTATAATCAAAGGAGGAATTTTTTTGGCGAAAGTAAAAGTGGCAATAGCCGACGATAACCGGGATTTAGTAAGAACGATGGAACAATATTTTGAAAACCATCCAGATATTGAAGTTGTTGCAACTGCATCGAATGGAAAGCTTTGTATTAAAATGTTGGAAGATTATCAACCAGATGTTCTGCTCCTTGATATTATTATGCCTCATTTAGATGGATTAGGGGTTCTTGAGGCAATGTACAGCGATGACCGGCTCGCAAAAACACAAGTCATTATGCTGACTGCTTTTGGACAAGAAGATGTTATGAAGCAAGCAGTAACTTATGGTGCCTCTTATTTTATGTTAAAACCGTTTGAATTTGATCAACTCGTTCAAAAAATCCTTCATTGTGCTGGCCAAAAAACGGAAAGTGTAAAAAGACAAAGCATCTTGCAGCCTGAAGGACAAGCAAAAGTAAATCAACGTCAACTCGATACAACAATTACTTCAATTATTAAAGAAATCGGAGTTCCAGCTCATATTAAGGGGTATTCATACTTAAGGGAAGCAATTCAAATGGTATATTATGATATCGAATTATTAGGTTCAGTAACGAAAATCTTATACCCAGAAATTGCAAAAAAATTCGGCACAACGCCTTCACGTGTTGAGCGTGCAATTCGTCATGCCATCGAAGTCGCATGGAACCGTGGAAACTATGAATCTATCTCTCAAATGTTCGGCTACACAGTACATCATTTAAAATCAAAACCAACTAACTCAGAATTTATTGCCATGATTGCGGATAAAATTCGTATTGAGTTGATTGCTTCTTAAGGTTGGTGTGAGTGCATTTGTAGATGGTTGGTATTGTCTTTACACCTAAAGAATTTACCAATAAACTTCTTTTCAGACCTATAAATAACTAAATAAATGTCTATAAATTTTGGACACGTTCAATTTATTGGTTTCAAAAATAATTAATAAATTGGAGGTGTCTTTTTGCGTTCTTTAGAAAGAAATATCACTGAATTAGATTTACAACTAGATTCATTTTTACTGTATTGCGATTCGAAACACTTATCAAAAAAGACGTTAAAAAGCTATGAACAGTCACTAACATTATTCCTTAATTATTTGAAACAGGAGTTAGGTGTTGATGACGCTTCAAAAGTAAAAACATCCCACATTAGACATTACATCAAATACCTAAGGGAAAGAGGGAAGTATACTGTAACCACTACGGAAAAGTCATTATCTATCAATCATCCCGAAAAAAGAACAGATTATAACAAACAAATAAGCGACACAACCATTGCAAATTATTTAAGGAATATAAGGGTATTTTTTAACTTTTTGATGAAAGAACGAGAAATTACCGTAAACCCAACAGAAAATATCGAGAAAATTAAACCGAAACGGAAAAAGAAACAATTACTAAATGAACAAGAATTGAAATTACTGTTTGGCAGTTTTGATTTAACAAAATTCCATGAGTACAGGACATGGGTTCAATTACGAATTATTTTAGATACAGGAATTAGAGCAAACGAATGTTGTGAGTTAATGCCAGAGGATATAGACTTTCGTACTAAATCAATTCTAATCAGAAAAACAAAAAATGGTCATGAGCGTTATGTATTCTTTGGACACAAAATGTCGGTTGATTTGAAACGTTGGATTAAGCATAGAGATAGGTACTCAGATTCTGACTATCTTTTTCCTACAACAAAAGGGACAAGGTTAGATGTTACGAATTTTGAAGGAACTGTTAAGAAAAAAGGTAAGATTATAGGCTTAGAAGTTCATCCTCATTTATTAAGAAATAATTTTGCAAAGTATTATCTATTGGAAAATGGTGATTTTGCTACATTATCACGTTTACTTGGACATTCAAGTGTAGAAACAACCATGAAAGCATATCTTGATTTTACAGATGAAGAAATTGGTCGTAAGTATCATAAGCATTCACCACTGAACAACTTAGATATATAGGGGGATTGAATTTTGAATATAGACGATAATCTTCATGTAGCATAAAAGCAGAAGAACATCAAGCAATAATAAGACGTAAAGAATTAAATTTATAAAAATGAGAAATCAGTACGAGTGCTTCTTTCATCATTTTTTAGTATAATAAAGATGTAAAAATCGAAAAATATAAAAATAAGTACAAGTTCTAAATGATGAAAAAATTGTATGTATATGTACATAAATTTTTATCGTTCTGAAATATAATGTATGTATACATACAAAAATCGGACAGTAATGAGATAATAAAAAGAGAAAGATTAGAAAGAGAATTAGGACTTAAAAATATCAGTTTGCCAAAAAGGTGTAACTTTGGGTGTCAGAATCACTTTAATGAATATAGGGGAGTAAATATCAGTGGGTGATATTTACAACCTGTAATTTTATCTAAGCAAATAACTGCAACAACATAGACCTCCTAAAAATTCTATGTTGTTAATTTTGTTACTTCATTCATTAGGAAGAAATTTCTTCCTACTTTTTTATGATTATAATTCAATTTTTGTAATGACAAGGTACTAGCCAAATGGTTAGTACCTTTTTTAATCCAATCAGAAAGGAATGATATTGTTGGCAGAAATTAAAACAGCAGGTTATCAAGCGATTAGAGATTATATTCAAGCAAATTGGAAGTTTATTGAACTTCGAGATGACAATGGTGTTGCTGTTCTTAGAGCAGATACAACAGACAGTAGAGTGACATTTACACATCAAGCAGGTTCACAGACATTAGAATTACAGATTGTTGTTACTGGTTCTGATAGCGATATCACATTACCTCAAACATTTGCTTCATGTGCAATCTATGATGTAGCTGTTGATGGTACAGCTTTTTCAGAAGAAAACTTTACATCATTCACAATGGAAGGAACAGGCGACCAACTAACAGTAAAACACCAAATACAGATTCCTCAAGTTGTTGTTGAAGAAGGTACTGGTGGAGATTCTGGTTGGGGTGAATGGTAAGGAGTTGAGTTAAATGTTAGGTACTGGAACAGTAAATGACCCTTATCAAATAACAACTAGAGCAGATTTAGAAGCAATTAATAATGATTTGACTGCTTGTTACAAGTTAATGGATGATATTGATTTATCTGATTCTGAATGGACACCTCTTTGTAATGGTGGAGTATTCACTGGTCAATTAGATGGTAATGGCAAGAAGATTTCCAACATGAAGATTAGACATGCTGTTGGAGTGAATGTTAGAACTGGTTTAATTGATAGAACAAATGGTGCAATCATTAAAAAACTTGGTATAGAAAATGCAGACATTATTACTAACTATCATTATGCAGGTGTAATAGTTGGTTCAAGTTACAACACTAGATTTGATGAATGCTATACAACTGGTAGATTAGAGCAAGTTGGTGGTTTCAGATATGCAGGTGGATTTACATCTTATGCAGGAAGTGGTGCTACATTCTACGATTGTTGGTCAGATGTTGATTTAATAACTGGTACATTAGATTACTATGGTGGCTTTGTTGGCTATCCTGTTTCTTCTGGTGGTACAAAACCAAAAGATACACAGTTTCACAGATGTTTTGCAATAGGAACAATTACTGCAAATAATGGGTGGAATGGAACTGGTGGTTTCTATGGAAAAATATCAACTTCCATTGGTTATGATGCAGTATTTAGTAATTGTGAATACGACAAAACAACATTAGGAAGAGTTACAAGCACAACAACTGGTGTATTACCTAGAGATACTGATTACATGCAAACAGCAAGTAATTATTATTATCTATCAAATGATATATGGACAGTTAAAGATGGTGCATACCCTTCACTGAAAGCTTTTGAAGAACGAGTAGTAGTTGTTATTGAGGACTAGAAACGTAGTTTCTTACATGGACAATGTTAAATCTAGTGTAATGCTAAATAAAGTAGCAAATCAAAAAATAGTTTCTTCTATTAATAGGCTTTCGGCAGACACACAAAAAATAATCAAATCAGTTAAAGTAGGAACAACATTTGTTAGGGATATTGTTTCTGGTGTTAGTAGAGAAATGCAGATTGTTAAAGTTGGAAACGAAAAAATCTCATCTTATATTTTACCAATTACATCAAATATTGAAGTAATTAAGCAACAAGTTAGATTATTGGAAGAAACAGTTACATCTCATATAAAACCTATAACAAGTGATGTTCAAAGAGAAATTAAGTCATTAAGACAATCATTATCATTTGTTGATGTGATTGTTGGTAGAGCAATAACACCTAATCTAAAACCAGAAGAAATAAAAGCAATCGTAAGCCATCTAGAGAATGGTACATTGTCACAATATTTATCAAATCAATATGGATTGAATGCTTTAGAAAATGAAACTCTTGTGGAGGTGAGAGAGTAAATAAATGGCTTTAATTGGCGACACAATACGCTTGATAGTTCGATTTAGAAATTTTAGTGGTAATCTAGTAAATCCAATTGATGTAAAATTACGAATCTTAGATGGCGATTCATTTGAAGAAATTGAAAGTATCACTGTTACAGATGAGAACAAAACAGATGTTGGGGTTTATGAGTATGATTATGTTGTTCCAGAAGGCGATTCAAAATTTTTAGTTTATGAATATTCTGGCACATACAATGATAAACCAGTCCTCACAAGAGGAAGTTTTCACAGAGCATTTATCAATTAGGGAGGTGGTTCAATGGAACATTTACCTTTAGATATGTTTGTTTCGCAAGGCATATTTGCAGTGTTATTTGTGTGGCTCTTAATCAACTCTCGAAAGGAATCTAAGGAACGAGAAGATAGATTAATGACACATTTAGAAAAGACAACAGATACCTTAGAATTACTAACTACTCGTATGGAAACAATCGGAACTAAAGTGGAAAACATAGATAATAGATTAACTGTATTTGAAAGTGATGTTAAATCAATGAAAGGGGATATGTAAAAATGGAAGATGTTAATAAAGATGAAGTGTTTGAAAAGGTTGAGGAAAAAAAAGATGAAGTTGTTGAAACAGAAGAAGCTGTTGAAGAAAAATTAGGTGAGAAAACAGAACGCTTAATTGAAGAAATGAAGCAACAACTTGAAGAGTTGAAAGCAAAAAATGCAGAACCTTCACCAGAAGATGTTGCAAGAGAAGAAAAAATGAAAGAACTCTGGAACAAGGAAGTCAACCTTGAATTACGAATGGCAGGGTTAGAGGACTTTGCAGAGTTTATTAATGTTGAAGAACACAACAGCAAACAATTACAAGAGAAGATTCAAAAGTTTCAAGAAGTTTTAGGTAAACGAGAACTATCTAGTGGATATGTGCCACAGAATCATAGACAAACAGACAAGTATTCTTTGGCTGAAAAGAACAAAGATACAAAATCTATGATTGGTTTAAAGTTGTCTAAGTTTTTCAAATAATAATGATTGATTAATAAAGGGGAAATGATAATATGTTAGATTCTACAAAATTAACTACACAAGAAAATATTAGTTTAGGTAAAGAGATTGCAATGGTCGCTCCAATCGACACACCTTTCGCTACATTATTATTAGCAAATGGTCGTCAAAAAGACGCTACTGCTAAGATTCATACTTGGAGAGAAAAATCTTTAGACCTTACTGATGATGTATCAGTAGCAGAAGGTTCAGAAGCAACTAACTTTTCTCAAGGTGTTCGTGCTGAACTTAACAACGTGATGGAAATCTTCATGAAGTCTGCTAAAGTTTCTGGTACAGCACAAGCAACTAGTGCTGTTGGAGATTTATTTAGTTCTGAAATTAATGACAGATTAGCAGAGTTAAAAGTAAATATTGAGAAGCGCCTTATAAACGGTGTTAAGGATAATGGTGAAGTAACTGGAATCCGTAAAATGGATGGTATTCTACAATTTGTCCATGCTGACAATAAAATTGTTGGAGCTACAGCAGGAGTTATTACAGAAGCGGAAGTTAAACAACTTGCTCGTAAGTTATGGGAACAAGGTGTTGCAACAGGAGAAGTTTACGCTCTTGTCAATGCAGATTTAAAAGAACAAATTGATGAACTGTACAAAGATAAATACAACTATGTTGCTACAACAAACGAGTTTGGTCTAGTTGTTCAAACAATCAACACTAACTATGGACAATTAAAGTTCGTGTTAGACAGACATGTTCCTACTGATAAGATTGTAGCGTTTGATTTAAATGCTCTAAGCGTTGCATATTTACGTCAACCTGTATTTGAGTTGCTAGGTAAAACTGGTGATAGTGTGGCAGGACAAGTTGTTGCTGAAGCAACTTTAGAAGTTGCTACGAAAAAAGCAATTGCAGAGTTTACTCTAGGTGCTTAATAAGTGAGGGTGGGATTTTTCCCACTCTTTTTTAATTGGTGTAAATTCAACTTTTTGTAAAGGTGGGATAAATAAAAATGAATGAGAAAGATGTTTATGTCATCAAACGTAGAAAGAAAAAAATTAGATTAAGAGAAATAGCTAATTTTATAGATTGTTCAATTTCGCTACTTTCCAAGTATGAAAATGATTTGTGGGAAATGTCGGAAAATAAAGTTGCAAAATATAGAAAATATATAGATTCAAAATAGTTAAAATGAAAGGCTAGGTGACATAAGTGAAAAGAAAGACATAGAAACTCCTTTTACCAATGTGGAGTAAAAGGAGAGTATGCGAGTAGGTAAAATTCGCATTTTATTTATAGTTTTAAATTTTAATATTGCAAGTTTTTATTGGTGAAAAGATGAGTGAGATTTTTCGCTTTCACGAATCTTATGAGACAAGATATTCGAGAGAAAATGCCTAGTTGGATAAATGATACAGATGGAAGTCAATATCAACTGTGTATGTCAGATGATATTGACTCATGGTTAAGTTGCAAAGTTCTGGAGCAAGTAAAAGGCTATGAGGTTAATTATTTTTACTCCTTTGATAATTTCTATGTAATGGATTCAGACGAACAGAAGCAAGCCATAGGAGTTGATATTCCTTTGTTGAAGGGTAAATGTTGGGATAATCATGTGACAATGTTGTCAAGCAGAGATAACATAAACAAGCAGTCGGCAAACCTTAACACAATATTTAAAATCAACAAAACCAACTATACAGAAAAATGGGCGGGTTCAACACTATTACAAGTGTGGAGTTATTATAATTTACCTTTACCAGAATCAGATGAAGGTAAGATGATACTATTAGCGATTGATTCATCATACAAAGGACATTACATTAAGAAGTTTAAGGAAACACAAAATGCTTGGCTTAAAATGATAGACTTTGATGAATTGATTGAGTTGCAGGAACGGTACACTCAAAAAGATTTTGAGCAAATCAGTAAGAAGTACAAACTAAATGAGAAGATAATTATAAACAAGGATGGATATTTAGAAACTGATATATTGTTAGAGGAAATCGACAAGATACTAGGATATGACCTATCATTACCACAAGGTAAGTTTACATTGAAGAAGAAGTTCAAGAATGATAGAATTGATATGATGGGGAAATATGTGTCTAGTAAAAAGAAACTCAAAGGAAAAGTATTCTCTTTGGCTTTAACGAGTGCTAACCATGTCAGTTATTCTACTTTACTAGGAGATGATTAAATGTTTGATGAAAGAGAATACTTTTACTGTTATTCAACAAATTTATTTAAGTATTTAAAAATGGAAAAAAAGTTTAATTATATTTGTTGTGGTCTACATGAAAAAACATTCAGTAAGTTCTGGCAGTTTAAAAGAACACCAGAGATTGAAAAAGCACTACAAGAATATCGTGATAGAGGTAAAGAAATCAAAGCAGATAAAATGGCTTAGACAACTGCCATTGTTTAAGCCATGCCCCCTTTATTACCAAGCCAAATTGATAAATGTTAAAAGGAGTTAGATGTTATGAGTAATTATATAGATAATGATAGCACAAATGATGTGTTAGGTGAAGTAGAACATAAGGAAGAATTTAAAAAAGTACCACCATATTATAGATTACCCAACGTATCAAGAGCATACGATTCAGAGTATTATCTTACTGATGTTGAGATTGCTGTACTTGTACAAATTGGTGTTAATGTTACTGCCTTTGACACAAATATCACAAAGACAAATGTTGATATGTTAAATGCAGAATTACAGATTGATAAAAACATAAGTAGAGGTAGAGATAAAGTAAGTGAATCAATCGAATCTCTACAACAAAAAGGATATATTAAAGTAGATTATATTGGTAAGGATATTAAGGATTCACCATTTCTTACTATCCATATCTTACATGATTTAAAAGATGTTTTAGCAACCCAAGATGGAATTAAATTCACTGGATATACACCAGTTACTAAGAAAGTTTTAGATTTAGCCAAACAAGGTAAGCCAATAAAGTTTGGTCAAAGATTAAAAGTGCTTACTCATATTGCATGGAGAAGTGAACTTGAATTACCTTCTGGTAAAAAGTATTCTATTTCATTTAAAGAATGGGAGAATGTATTAGGTGTTGTTCCTAGTACAGCAAAGAGTAACATCAAGAAGTTAGAAGAAGAAGGTATCATTGAAATTCTGCATGGTGAATATAAAAGAAATGAAGATGGTTCTTTATACTATGCAGAAGATGGCAGACCTCGACAAGAAAGAAATACTTATTTCTTACAAGGTGAAATGCCAGAGGTTGCAGAAGGTTATAGACCATCTGTACTAGGTAAAACTGCTAGAACGAAAGCAATTGAGAAAGCAACTACTACTATTATGTCAGAAGGAGAACCAAGAATCAAAGAAAGACCACAACTCATATCAAATGGTAGTAAGTTATCTGTTGAAGATATTGAAATCTTCCTTACAACTGAATCTCCAACACTTGATAAAATGTCTAGAGAGAAGTTCGCTAAGATGATGGGTGGAAATGATAAACAAAAACGAGACAATGCTAGACAAATGTTATTAAGTCGGGAAAGAGAAGTGTTAGAGTTGTTTAAAGGTGGCAACGAACACAAGATTAAACGTAGTATCTTTAACTTAGGTAATGATAAACTATCTAAGAGAGAACAAGAGATGACACCAGATGAATTACAAAAGAAAGTTGATATAGTTGGTTATGACCTTGACGAAGAAGATAATGCGTATGCTTATGAAATTAATACTGATGAAGAAATCAAATCAATTGTTGATGGAATAGAAATAGAAGAAGAAAAAATTCCACACTACATGACAGAGGAATTTAGAAGCAAATTTGCAGATGATAATGAAGAAGATGAGACAGATTATTTATATAAACAAGAGCAAGACATTGATTCATTACCATTTGATTAAAGAACAAGGCAACCATTCAGTTGGTTGTCTTTTTTATTTGAAATTAAATCAAAGGAGAAGATGTTAAATGAATATACACGAAGCGTTGAAGTCAGTCCAATGGGATAGAGCAGAGTATTTTAAATACAAATTTCCACAAGTAAGGTTTGACCAATCGAAGCCACAGAAATCAGAAGAAGAATTTCTTAAAGTGGTTGGTAAAAAGACCATGAATCCTTACACTCGTTGGGAGAAGTCAGAGGAATATAAAGCCCTCGTTTCTCTTATGTTACAAGGTCGAAGTGCTGATGACTTACAAGAAGTATATGAAGTTGTTGTTGCTAATGCTAAAACAGGTGATGACAAGGCAGTTAAATTGTTTATGGCATTACAAAAAGAAATTGATAGTTATGCAAAGATGGCAATTAAAAGCATTGAAGTTAAGGAAGAAGATGAAGATGCTGATGATTTAATACTAGATTAGAGGTGATAAAGATGGCAGTAAAAAAGGTAGACAAGTTAAAGATAATCAATGACAGTCCGAAGTTATGGCTACAAAACTTTGTCAGAATCGTTGATAACAATGGTGATTTAGTTCCATTCAAGGTCAATGAGCAACAGGAGATGTTTATTAATGACATGGTTAAGTTTAATATCATAGCCAAAGCCAGACAGATAGGATTCTCTACGCTGTCATTGGGTTTATGTCTTTACTATGCTTGTTTAAATAGGAATACAAACTATCTGCTAGTATCGTATAAATCGGACTCATCTACATCTTTATTCGAGAAGTTAAAGATGATGTATGATTCACTTCCTCATGAAAAATATACATTCCCTAAGATTAAAAGAAGTAATAGAGATGAATTTGTTTTAGATAATGGAAGTAGGATTCAATGTGCTGTAGCAGGGGTAAAAGATATCGGAAGGGGAACCACGTATCAATACATTCTTTTGTCAGAGTTTGCTTTCTATCAAAATCAAGAGAAGGTGCTGTTATCTGCTGAACAGGCACTTGCAAAGAATGAATCAAGTCGAATTGTAATTGAAACAACATCAAATGGATTCAATCACTATCAAAAGATATTCATGAATGCATTTAAAGGGAAAAGTAAGTATAAAGCCTTCTTCTTCCCATTCTATTCAAGTGCTTATATTAAACAATTCAAACACGAATATGACCAAGCAGAAGAATGGTACAGGACAACGAATCGAGGACAAAGGTTAAGACCAGATGAATTAGACCAAGACGAAAAGATTTTATATGAGAATGGTGCTAGTTTAAAACAACTTATGTGGCGACAATGGAAGTTACTAGATATGTCGATTCAAGAGTTCTATCAAGAGTTCCCATCTAATCCAATGGAATCATTTATCAGTAGTGGTTTCAGCGTTTTTGACCAAAGCAAAGTGTTGGAGAGAATCAATAGACTACCTAGAGCATTAGACAAAAGTGAATTAAAAGGGATTCCAGACCTCTTGTTACGTTATGTGAATAAGGGGCTTTTTATTTATAAATTACCTAAACCCAATGTTAAATACTATGGTGGTGTCGATACATCAAGCGGTTCTGGTGCTGACAATTCGACAATTTCGATTATTGATTCAGATGGTGAACAGGTTGCTAGTTTCTACAATAACAAAGTTCCAGTTTATTTATTTGCAGAGATTATTGATTGTATTGGAAAGTTTTATAATTATACCTTTATGGTTGTAGAACGTAACTCATATGGATTGCCATTATTAGAGAGATTAAGAAAAGAGTATGAGTATTTGAATCTATATAAGCATAAGGTATTTAATCAACAAACAGGCAAGAAACAAATGAAATTAGGTTGGCAGACAAGTCAAGTTACGAAATCAGTATTGATAAGTGATTTCAAAGAGTATTTTGAACAAGGAATGGTCATGATTAATTGTCGTGAAACATTAGCGGAAATGCAGATATTTGTAGAGAGTGATGGAAAGACAGGGAATAAGAAAGGTGAGAACAACCATGATGACCTGGTTATCTCATTTTCATTAGCAGTACAAGGTATCAAAGCAAATAAATGGTATGTATAAATTTGAAGGAGAGTGTTGTAAATGGACATTCAAGAATATATAGCTAAAACTCACAATGGTAATGATAAGTGGTTTGTAGAGGAAGTGTCTATGCCATATCATCAACAAAGGATAAAAGATATATTAGACAAGAAAGATTATTTAAGTGGTCAACATGCAATCTTGAATAGAGGTACAGAGCAATATAATGGTAAATTATATGAACCTAGAAAGATTGTTCTGCAATATAGTAAAACCATTCTTAACTTTCAGACAAGCTATCTATTAAAGAATCCAGTTAGTTTAACTGGTAACGAAGATATAGTTGCGGAATTTAAGAAAGTTTATAAGAAAGGTAAGTACAATAAGATTGATTTTGACATTTTAGATTCTATTGTAAAGTATGGTAATGCTTATGAATATATCTATGTTGAAGATGGTGTTATTAAAAGCAAATTAATTGCATCAGAAGATAGTTATCCTGTTTATAACTATAAGAATGAATTAATTGCATTCATTGAATATTATGTTGCTGATTACAGTGATTACTATACTGTATATTATGACGATCGAGTAGAAACCTATACAAATGCAGGTACAGGAGAAGATGAGTTCTACTTGTTGGAATATAAGAAAAATGTGAGTGGACTCCCTATCTGCTATAAGAATGTAAATGAATTAGATTCAAGATTTGGTAGAAGTGATTTGGATGACTTTATTGGAATATTGGATAACATGGAAGATATATTAAGTAAATTTGCTGATTCATTCTATAAACATCATAATCCAATACCTGTTGTAACTGGACAGCAGTTGAAAGGTGATGGATTGCCTAATCACATCGTTGGTGGTGGGATAGTATTAGATGATGGTAGTGACTTCAAGATGGTTAGTAATCAATTAGATTATCAGTCATTTGAAACAATTTATAAGACATTGAAACAAGCTTTGTTAGATGTATCTAATACACCTGCTGTTAGTTTGAATAATACTGATGTAAGTAATCTTAGTGAAGTGTCTATGAAGCTATTGTTCCAACTGGCTGACATTAAAGCAGGTCTTAATGAAAGATATGTTAGAGAAGGAATGGAACGTAGATTTGAAGTGATTGCAAAGTTGTTAAGTAAGATGGGGATTGTTATTGATGGAGAAGCATTTGATTCACTTGATATTGTATTCCAATATAGTAGACCAACTAATGAGAAGGATATTATCGAGAACTTGAAAGCATTGAGTGAGATTGGTGCTATTAGTATTGAGAGTATCTTAGAAAACAGTCCATATACGAAAGATGTTGCTCAAGAAATGGAACGATTGAGTGGTCAGAGTGAGAGTGAATTCAAAAAAGTGAATAATAAGAGTATGAATATTGAAGATAAAAATGAAGAGACTTTTGAAAGAAAAGAAGTAGCAGTTTAATTTCTAAGTAGGAAATATTTAGTGATTAAAGTAGAAAGGTATGACCCGTAGTCACCCGCCTGTACTACTTAATAGAGAAAGTCTTTGGGGGATATGTTAAGTGTCTAAAAAGAAAATAATTGTATATATGTCTCGTTTTAGGGTTCAAATATCCGTTTAATTGGTGGATATTGACTGAGAGTGAAGGTTATGCAAAAATTATACAAAGTATATAATATTAGTACAGTGGTCGGAACTAAGGCGTAGTACTTTAAATTAGAGCCGACTTGGCATTTTTTTAAATGAAAATTGTATTTTAGATAGAACCACAATTTGTATATGGACAAGAATGTCCGGACATTTATCTTTAATATTATACTTGTTATCATAGCAAATAAAATAAATTTATCCGGAGATTCTTGTCCGAAATGTCTGTAGATTCTTGACCATGTACACAATTCTATATAAAGTTGTCTGCTAGTTATTATACATTATTTTATACAATTATATATGTCTAGTAGACATAAGATTGATTATCGGAAGTTGTTTTTTAGTATAAATATTCATATTTATGTATCAATATACTATTGAGGGTAGGGAAAAATCAATGTTTTCATTAATATATAGGAATGAATATACAGTTTGCGATACCCCGAACAAATGTTTATGTCGCTAGTAATACCCCTTTACACATGAGCAAAATTTTTGTAAAACCACCTCATAACTATTTTCATCAATTAAACACTAATAATTTCCCTAATATCATAAATCAACGAACATCTACCTCATATCAATAGAGGTCAGATGTTTTTTATATCTATTCATAAATTAATCTAACTTTAAGGAGAGTGTTTTCATGAATAATCTACAAAGATTACAATTAGAAACGCAAGGAATTGAACTAACACATGAAGAATTTCGAGTGTACCTTGCTGAAAATAGTCTTAACCACTATGACGAATATAATCCAAATTCAAATAAATCGAAAAGAGCAATTTACCAAACTGCTCTAGCAATCCTCGAATCTGTTGCAAACAATCCAGAACTAATGAAGGATTATAAACAAGATGATATGACCATTTCAGCATTCCATGAGAACCTAATGGCTCGTATAGACCAACTAGAACGCAAAATTAGAACAATGCCTATTTCTGATGATTCAAATGATAGTAACTTTTTCATGCTGTTTCAATAAAAATTAATGAGGAACTCGGCAATCTTAGTCGAGTTCTTTCCTTTTTTTATAAAGGTTATACGAAAGGAATGATAAAATGAAAGTAAATATATTAGGTGTTCAAGATAATGATTTTAAAGTCTTTTTAGATAGAGCAGGAACAACTATTAAAGTCAATAACATTGAGACCGAAGCAATCATCTCTAATACACCAATGAATGAACTTGATGATAAATATGTATCTACAATTACAGAATTAAAGCGTGGAGACCATATCATTTATAATGGCAAAGATTATTATGTCATCAACCAAGTGAAAACAAAACGCTATGAATCGTACAAAGCAATTATTCGCTGTGCAGAGCATTATATTAAGTTTAATCTGTCTATTAAAGATAGAGAAAACTATAAATATGTAGCATATGATATAAAACAAGTACCTTGCATTGTTCAAACAACAACTGATTTCGGATTAGATGAAGGTAAACAAGTTGTCTTAGCAGAAGGGGAATTGGCTTTATTTGTTCAAGACAATGCAACTACTAGAGCAATCTACAAATCATTTACAGATATTATAACCAAGCATGATATTATAATTGATAATAGGCAATATGAGTATACTGGCTTTGACTTCATCAAAAAGGGACTAGTTAGAATCAATGTAAAAGTAACAAGTACAAGTAATCCAAATGACAAAGATATTGCGTGGGAAACGAATTTAAATCACTCTGATTATGATGGTACTGTTGATGATTCATTTTATAATAATGATGGAATTGAGCCACCAGAAGAGCCAGAAGAACCACCTGTTGAGCCAGAAGAGCCAGCAGACCCTAACAGAACATTTACTGATGTAGGAACTATCACATATACTACTGTACCTGCTACTGATGATGTTGCTGATGGTCAAATAACTTTTAATTGGATAGCAGACCCACTAGCAACACAAGGCTATAACGTTAGGTTGAAAATAGAAAACTACTTTGACATTGTACGAGAAGTAGAAGTTACTGATACAACTATAACATTTACTAATTTAGAAGCTACTGGCGGTGCAAATGATTATGTTGTAGAAATTTCATCTAAATCTGATGAAGGATATTTAATTAGTCAAGTATTAGGCGATGTTTATCTACCAAAAGATTCCGGATGGGGAGATGGATGGGGGAGTTGATAATTAGAAGTAAAATAAGTTTTAAATTGAAAATAATAGTTTTCCAACTAGTTTTTATATATTAGTATAAATATTAGAGTGTTAAAAACTTATATTTATATTGGAGTGGTGATATTTTGAATTATTCAATGATAGGTTTAATATCTTTACTATTTTCAATAATTACTTATTTTGCTTTGATAGGTAGTTGGATTTCTCATGGTAGTCCATTCCCAGACAATTTTGGAGGTTGGATAATCTTTATTGCTGGGGCGGTTGTAGCACCGATAGTAGTGTATTGGGCAAATAAAAAAAATGAAGAAGAAAATAGGCAAGCAGAATGGAGAAAGCAATATATTATACGTGATACCATAAAAGGCATTGAGGGTTTTAACCAAACACAAGAATTTACCTCAATGAACGGAAATGAAAAATTACTTATAGATGAAAATTCAAAACAAATATGTTTCTATTGGCATGAGAAATCCCCTAAAAAGTATAGTTTTAGTGATATTCTAAAATCAGAAGTTATAATTAATGGAGATACTATTACATCTACTAGTAGGAGTAGTCAAATTGGTGGAGCGCTTTTAGGAAGTGTTTTAGCAGGTGGAGTTGGTGCAATCATAGGAGGGTTATCTGGGAAGCAGACTACTAAAGAAAATATAAGTGAAATAAAACTTCAAGTTATTGTAAATGATACTAAAAGTCCAGTACAAACTATTAATTTTTATAAATCAAACATTTCTCATTCAAAGGATTTATTAAAAAAAGAAATTGATTCTGCAAATTACTGCCATAACTTAATTAGTGTCCTAATTAAACAAGCAGATGAACACGATTCAGAAATGGATGTAAAAACTAAAGATTCAGATTTAAAAGATTTCTCAAATAAACCTGTTTTTATCGAAGAAACTGTGGATAATACTTCATTGACTGAAGAACTCGAGAAGTTAGTTTTACTAAAACAAGAGGGGTTATTAAGTGATGAAGAGTTCTCGAATGCAAAGAAGAAAATAATTGGATAAGTATATAGGTCGATTTAAGCCGTGTTACCAATTAGGATGCTCTATCAATCTGTTACTTTGACATTTACTAGAATGATAATGCATCTCTGAATACAATGTTCATTCTAGCTTCCATTCTAAATAAAATCCAAGAGTAGAGGGCAGAAATGCCTTCTTTATTTTTTTCAAATCGTACAACTTCTTATACATGTAGATTTAATTGACAACATTTGCAAATTGTTAAATTTACCATTATACTATTCATATACAGTAGAATTATTAAGCAATAAATACTGTATACTGAAACCAATAAACACTTGAACATTTTAGTTAATTAAAGTGTCTGAAACCTTGATATATCAACGGCTACACAGTACATCATTTAAAATCAAAACCAACTAACTCAGAATTCATTGCCATGATTGCGGATAAAATTCGTATTGAGTTGATTGCTTCTTAAGGTTGTTATATAAAGTTTAATCAAGCAAGCAATAAACTACTTTTCAAAGCAATAAATTTCTAAATGAATATCTAAAAACTATCAAGCACGTCTATTTATTGGGTTTATATCAATTCAATCAATGGAGGTGCTTTTTTGTGCAGTTAAAAAGGAATTTTATTTCAACAAAGTAAAATACGTAAAATCGTGTGCTATATTACTTCTAAGCACCTAAAGACTATTGGAAATCCTAAAAACCTTGATAAGTTAGGGTTTTTAGTTTTTTCTTTATTAAGAAGCAGATTGTTTATTCATAAAAAATTATTTTTCAAAAAACATATATATTAGGAAAATCTATTCTTTAAATTTCGATAATGTAATATTGAAGCGAGAAATAGAGAGATTCCCAAAAAGAAGAATACGGAAGTACTAGGCAAGATATTATACAATCCAGTAAGCATTCCCCCAACTGCCATTCCTAGATAACGAATAAAATTAAAAAGACCTAGGGCGGTTCCTCTGTTTTCACTGTACTCATTACTTATAATAGTTGAAAATAAGGGAGGGGAAAATCCTACTGTCATGCCATATCCAAATAATATTATGCTTAATCCAATGATTGATTTAGTATGTAGTAAACTAAATAATATTACTTGTAATGGCATTAATAATAAAACAGCTATAAATAATATAGTTAATGATAATTTTTTCTGTAAATTTTTGAATAACATACTTCCCAAAATCATACTAACAGTTAACGGTAAGTATAAAAAACCAATGATTTTCAAAGGTACGTGATAATGATCATTTAGTAATATTGGCAGATACACAAGAATTGCAAAGTAAATAAAGAATACGAAGAAACTTACAATTATTATACTTACACCTAAATAATTAGAAAAAATAGCAATATAGTTTTTGAAAAAGCTGATTGTTTTTCCTTGAGCATTATTTTTCTCATCATCTGGAAGGAAGTAAGCAATCAAAATAAGCAATGAAACAGAAATTAAAAAGAGGAATAAGAAGATTCCTCTGTATCCATAATACTGTCCAATTAATCCCCCCAATATTGGAGAAATTGCTGGAGCGAGTGTTAGCAATATTTGATACGTTCCCATAGCTCTTCCTCTTGCTTCACCTTCGAATAATTGTGCAATCATGTTTATTGTTACTAAAGGAATAATTCCAGTCCCAATAGCCTGAATGATTCTAGCAATCATAAAGAGTATAAAATTAGGAGTATAAGCGCATATTATCGTTGAAATACTGATAGTAACTAGGCTAATTAATATTAATCTTTTTTGATTTTTAGAATCAATTACCGTTCCTAAAATGATTTGCATCATAGCAATAATAAAAATAAAACTGCTAACAGTAAAGTTTACCCAATTGATTGAGACGCTGAAAGTATCCCGAATAAGTGGGATAATTGGTGTATAAATGTTTTGATTCAATGAGGCAAAAAAAGTGGCTATACTTAACAAATACAACACAAATACTTTGATATGAGGTATATTTATTGGCATATTCTTTCTCCTTAGGGCATTTAATTTTGCTTTATATTTTCGGTAATAGTATTTAAAAACTTAATAATAATTTCTAATTCGTCCGTATTAAAATTATCCAAAATACTTAAATAACGATTTCTTGCTTGTTCATGTAATTGATCATGAAGTAACGCGAGCTCCTCCCCAGATTTTGTAAGAAGATAATAAACTTCTTTTTTATTATCTTCTTGCTGTATTTTTACAAGGATATTATGTTGTAACAACTTTCTCACAGCTTTAGTTATAGCTGGCTTTGATAACTTTAAGCTTTCAGAAAGAGAGGTATTGTTAGCTAACCCTTTTTCTTTGATTGCTGCAATGATATGTAATTGAGTAAGTGTATAGCCTGACACTAATGCTTCTTCTTGACTTGCTTTATTTATTCTTCTTTTCTTTTCAGCTGCTTCTCGCTCTGTAATTAAATGTTGTAGAGCCTCTAATGCTTCTTCTTTTTTATTAACACTATCCATTATTCTCACCTATCTTTAATAAATATTTTTAAAAATTATCGTTAACCGGTTAACAATAATTATATGGCATTATTTTCTAATGTCAATCCTTATTAAAATTGTTTATAGGGAAAGCTGTATTTGTACTTCGTTTTAATAAAGAAATCGAAAGAAGTAAAAAGGAGAGTACAGAATTGGTGTAGTTTGTAGATTTATAGATATAAGGTAAGGAAGTAACTTTTGGGTAAAACTTTGAAGCTTGGAAATTTTTGAGTAATTAATAAATCTTTGTGAGTGAAATCGGTGATAAGACTTGATATAGCTAGGAAGGTAATAAATTACTAGATATAGCTAGTACTTTAAAGCGGAGTGATATAAATTGCAGCTAACAAACAGAACCTCTCTAAGGGATTCTCCTAACTAAATCTATCATTTAGATAATTTCCAAGCAGGAATTAAAGAGTGGAATTTGAAAAAGAAGCTCATGAAAACGTGTATAACTGAGTAAAAAGCTAATGTCATCAAATATGTAATAAACCATATTTGGACAGGTTCATCTAAAAATAAGAAAAGTATAATCATTCCAATTGGGAAGGGTACTAAGATAATTAACCATATAGGGGCTTTTAGTGCTTCTGTAACAGCACCTAATAACACTACAGCACTACCAATAATAAAGGCATGCAACAGAGAAAGGCCATTGCTAAAGAGGCAGCTGCCGACGAAGTAAGATAAAGAAGTTAAGACAACCGCTAAAAGAAAATCAAAATAATACCTCATGAATACACACACCTTTCTATAAAAAGATTTCGTATATTTTATATTTTACCATTATTTTGGAAGGAGAAGATGAATAGTTTGTAATTGTCATATTAAGAAAAACTGCGAAAATACAAAATCATTGTGATAAACATTGACAACATTCGGAAAGAGTTGATCGCTTCTTAAATTAGAAGACAATTTAATGATCTAAAAGTTTAAAAAATACAGAAAAAAGGGTATTTAGTTTCATCGACTGGTTGGAAAATAGTCCTAAAAATTTCATTATTACGTAAATTGCCTCTCAACAAATTTATTTCGATTGTTTATACTAAAAACAAGGGGGGATTTAGGGTGATAATTTTTACAAACGATTTAGTTGAAATTACAGAAGAAAATGAAAAAGTATTTATAAAAACTGTAAAAAGTGGATTTCCATTAAAGGATTTCGACGCAATTTTACGCAGTAATCCTCGTATTAAACTAACGAATTTTGCTTTATTAAAAAGCGCACTAAATAAAGAAACGATTGAACCTGTTGAAATTGGCTACTGGCTTCCTAATATATCGGTTGAAATTTCAAAGGATAAAATGACTGCTTCACTATTTATCCACGAAACAATCGAAATGATACGTGAAAATAAAGAGAAATTGACCTCCCAAATTAACGAAGCTCTTTCAGAATATAATATAACCCATGGTATTCTTGAATTAGATGTGAATAAAATTGTTCCAGGGAAAGCATATCTAATTGCAGAAGGAACACCTCCGATAAAAGGTGAAGATGCAGTCGTTAAATATCTTGAAATCCCTGAAAGAAAACCAATTATTCGTGAAGATGGCAAGGCTGATTATTTTGAAATGAATTTTATTTACGAAATTAAAGAAGGCGACTGGCTAGGTGAAAAAATACCGGCCCAGCCTGGCATCGAGGGAAAAAATATCCATGGAGAAAGCATTCCTGCTCTTGCTGGCAAAGATGTACCTTTAAAATATGATCAAAAGTCCGCTTATGAAGTTGAAGAAAATGGCAAAATGATACTATATGCTAAAACAAGTGGAGTAGTTGAACAGCGTGAAGGTGTTATTTCTGTGAATAACCACTTACCGATTGAAGGTGATGTAGGAATTGAAACGGGAAATATTAAGTTCGATGGCTCTGTAACGATTAAGGGGACAGTAATGAATGGTTATTCGGTCATCGCCACTGGTGATATTTCAATTGAGGGCGCGGAAGGAATTTCAGGTGCAAAATTGATTCAATCAACAGAAGGTGACATCTTTATAAAAGGCGGCATTTTTGGAATGGGTGTAACAGAAGTTGATGCTAGCGGCAGTATTTTTGTTAAACATGTCAACGATGCAAATCTATTTGCCAAAAAAGATATCGTTATAGGGAAATATTCACTTGGTTCTTATTTAGTTGCAAATTCCATTTTGCTCGATGAAAATAAGGGGAAAATAATAGGCGGGAAAGCGGTTGCAAAAGATATGATTGTTACAGCGGTTGCTGGAAACAAAATGGAAAGAAAAACTGAACTTATCATTGAAAGTTTAAATAAAAAAGAAGCTTATGAAATTATACAAAATAAGGCTGCATTATTAAAATCAATACAAGAGGAAATCATCCAATTAACTTCCAAAATAAATCAAATCATACAGTATAAAGACCGTTTAAATGATGAACAGCTTCGAGGCTTGGATCAATTAGAATCGGAAGTGGCAAAAAAAGAAGAACATGCACAGCATATCGATTTTGAAATTAAAGAATTAATGCAAAACCTAAAAAATGTTGGAAAAGAGCAAATTGTAGTGAAAAAGGAAGCCTATCCTGGGACATATATTCAAATTGGTAATAAATCTTCAATACTTAGTCGAATAACGCAAGGTACATTTTTATTAGAGTTTGGAGAGTTGAATATTTAATGATAAAGAGGATACCGATATTTGCACATCGGGGAGCATCGGGTTATACATTGGAAAATACAATGAAAGCCTTTGAAAAAGCAAGAAGGCTTGGGGCAGATGGAATAGAGCTAGATGTACAATGTACAAAAGACAATGTGTTGGTTGTGTACCATGACTTTAATTTGTTTCGATTAACTGGTGTAAAAAAGAATATTATTGAATGCACTTATGATGAATTATCAAATTTTACATTAGGGAAGCCACTATTAAGAAGATTTTCAAAGGAACGTATACCAACATTGAAACAAGTTATTGATTGGGCTAATACGTATAAAATGCCTTTAAATATTGAATTAAAGGAATCGTTATTAAATAATCAAAAGCCGCTCATTGACATGCTTCAAAGGATGGTTTTACCTGAAGGCAGTCATTTTTCTTCATTTCATGATGAATTAATACGAATTGTAAAAATGCAAAGACCGGATATTGAAACCGCTTTTATTGTAACAAAAGCATTTAATTGGAATGATTTAATAACTTCAACTCATTTCGACGCAGTCCATGCAAATAAAAAGTATTATAAAACTAAGTATTTAGAAGCATGTACAAAAGCAAATAAAGGAATAAGATTTTATGCAATAAATGGGACGGAATCTTTTCTATTTGATCCACATTCATTAGTGATTGGGTGGATTACTGATTTCCCAGATCGTGTTGCAAAAATCGAAAAAAAACATAAATAAAACAGACGTTCAATTGGGTATGGCAAATGAAAATCCTCTTTGAACGTCTGTTATCTATTTTATTAGAAGCTATAATACTTACTTTTGAACAGTGTCTAGCTCCATCGCCCAGCCCCTCGAGGTCGCTGCCTGCCCCTCGGTCGAAAGCTGGAAAGACGCTTTCGATTCGGGCCTTCCAGCGCTTGTCGGGGCTAAGCAGGGCGATTACGCTTTTCGTTTGAGCTTTTTTGAAATTTTGGAGCAACCTTTCCTCTTTTGCGGTCCCGATGTAATAAAAAGCCTGCAAAAAACCCTAAACCAGCAACAAAGAAAACTATCCCAATTGCAAATTGCAGCCATAACCATGGAAAAGGTTCAAGCAGCTTCCCAAATAATGTATCTCGCATAAATTTAATACCTGCTCCAGCCATTAAGGCAGGGATTAGCATGACGATAAAAGCTAACATTCTTGCCATTTGTCTTACCCCCTTACAACTAATTATTATTGTACAACTGCCTAATTGAAAGTCAAGAAACACCGCTAAAATACTTAATTCAGAATAATATTTTAAATAATTAGAAAATTCTTAAAAACATTGAATTGAACATTATTAGTTGCGTAAACCGAGTTTAGAAAGTATTGTAAAATTAAACGGATAAATTGTTAGCAATATAATGTTTTTTTTAGCTAAAAACAATCTATCCGATTAAGAAAACGCTTTCAATTTAAGGGGGAATTGTTTGTGGAAATTTTAAAGTATATGGAGAAATATGATTACGAACAACTTGTTTTTTGCCAAGACAAAACATCGGGTTTAAAAGCCATTATTGCTATTCACGATACGACGCTTGGGCCAGCTTTGGGGGGAGCGAGAATGTGGACATATGCTTCAGAAGATCAAGCAATTGAAGATGCATTACGTCTTGCTCGTGGTATGACTTATAAAAATGCAGCTGCAGGTTTAAATCTTGGTGGAGGTAAGACAGTTATTATTGGTGATCCATTTAAAGATAAAAATGAAGAAATGTTTCGTGCACTAGGCCGCTTTATTCAAGGTTTAAATGGACGTTATATAACAGCGGAAGACGTTGGAACAACCGTAACGGATATGGACTTAATTCATGAAGAAACAGATTATGTAACGGGAATCTCTCCGACTTTTGGCTCATCAGGTAATCCCTCACCAGTAACAGCATATGGGGTATATCTTGGAATGAAAGCTGCAGCAAATGAAGCTTTCGGTTCTGATAGCCTCGAAGGACGCACAGTAGCTGTTCAAGGATTAGGAAATGTTGCGTATACGCTATGTGAATATTTATATAAAGATGGTGCGAAATTAATTGTTACGGATATAAACAAAAAAGCTGTTCAAAGAGTTGTAGATGATTTTGGTGCTATAGCAGTTGACCCTGAAGATATTTATAAGCAAGATGTTGATATTTTTTCACCATGTGCTCTAGGTGCAATCATTAATGATGATACAATTCCTCAATTAAAAGCTAAAGTAATAGCAGGTTCGGCAAACAATCAATTGAAAGATTCAAGGCATGGTCAAATTATTCATGAGATGGGTATTGTTTATGCTCCAGACTATGTTATCAATGCAGGCGGGGTAATAAACGTTGCAGATGAGTTATATGGCTATAATAGAGAGCGTGCAATGAAGCGCGTTGAAACAATTTATGATAGTATTACAAAGATATTCGATATTTCAAAACGAGATAATATCCCAACCTATTTAGCAGCAAATCGTCTAGCAGAAGAAAGAATTGAACGTGTATCAAAATCCCGTAAACAATTCTTAAAAAATGGAAAAACAATTCTAAATGATAGATAATTGAAGCATTAAATAAAATGGGAAGTAAAGAAATTCTTTGCTTCCTAATTATTTGTTAGGAGTGATTTGTTTGGCTCATGAATATGATCTGGTTATCCTTGGTGGTGGAACAGGAGGATATGTGGCTGCAATACGGGCCTCTCAACTAGGTTTAAAAACTGCAATTGTAGAAAAAGAAAAAATTGGTGGAACATGTTTGCATAAGGGCTGTATCCCAAGTAAAGCAATGCTTCGCAGTGCGGAAGTTTTTAGGCAATCAAAAAATGCACAACAGTTTGGAATTGATGTTTCAGATGTTAAAATAAATTTTTCAGCAATTCAAAACCGAAAACAAACTATTGTTGATCAGCTGCACAGCGGTGTGAAAAGTTTAATGAAAAAAGGGAAAATAGATGTTTACTATGGAACTGGCCGCATTTTAGGTCCATCTATTTTTTCACCAATGCCAGGCACCATTTCGGTTGAAATGGAAGGGTTGGAAAATGAGATGCTGCTTCCGAAAAATGTCATTATTGCTACTGGTTCAAGACCTCGCAATATTAATGGCATAGATGTTGACGGTGAAACAATCATGTTTTCCGATCATGCACTACAATTAGAAACATTACCGAAATCAATAATTATTGTTGGTGGTGGAGTAATTGGAATCGAATGGGCTTCCATGCTTGCAGATTTTGGTGTTGAAGTTACAGTTGTAGAATATGGAAATCGTATACTACCGACTGAAGACTTAGAAATCTCTAGTGAAATAGAGAAACTATTGAAAAACAGAGGAATAAATATTGTAACAAATGCCCAAATCACATCCGATTCAATTAAAATTGAAAATGGAATAACTGTATCGGCAACTGTCAATAATGAAGTACAGACTTTAGAAGCTGAAAAGATGCTAATTTCTATTGGTCGTGTTGGGAATATCGAAGGAATTGGTTTAGAAAATACTGAAATTGAAACTGATTCTAGCTTTATTAAAGTAAATGATGCTTATCAAACAAAAGAGAAACATATTTATGCAATTGGGGATGTAATAGGCGGCATGCAGCTTGCACACGTTGCTTCGCATGAAGGAATTGCGGCAGTGGAGCATATTGTTAATGGAAAAATATCTCACTTAAATAGTCAAAATATCGCTAGATGTATTTATAGTTATCCTGAAATTGCAAGTATTGGTTTGACAGAACAGCAAGCTACTGAATTAGGTCATGGGATAAAAGTAGGGAAGTTTCCATTCAAAGGAATAGGGAAAGCTTTAGTATATGGAAACTCCGAAGGATTTGTAAAAATTATTGCAAATAAAGATACAGATGACATAATAGGGGTTCATATGATTGGGCCTGATGTTACTAATATGATTTCTGAAGCAGCACTAGCAATGCTTTTAGATGCGACCCCATGGGAAATAGGAGAAACAATTCATCCTCATCCATCGTTAAGTGAAATAATTGGTGAAGCAGCATTGGCTGTAGATGGTCGAGCGATTCATATCTAAAGGTAAAAGTTTAATAGATGTTTATAAGGTTTACATGGCTGTTAAATAGTAATGAATTTTCCTCAATTTGAAAATCTAGTTAAGTTATAATGATAAAGGAATGAAAGGGGATGATTCTATGACTAACGAGAAGTTACATCATGAAGCATTAGGGTTGTCTAATGAAGAAGTTTTACAAATGTACGAAACAATGTTAACAGCGAGAAGGCTAGATGAGAGAATGTGGCTCTTGAATCGTGCAGGAAAAATTCCGTTTGTTATTTCTTGTCAAGGTCAAGAGGCAGCTCAAGTTGGTGCAGCATTTGCATTAGACAATACTAAGGACTATATTGCCCCATATTATCGAGATATGGGTGTAGTTTTACATTTCGGCATGACGCCAAGGGAATTAATGTTATCAGCATTTGCTAAAGCAGAGGATCCGAATTCTGGAGGACGTCAAATGCCTGGTCACTTTGGCCAAAAGAAAAATCGAATATTATCAGGTTCTTCACCGGTTGCGACTCAAGTACCGCACGCTGTTGGTGTGGCACTTGCTGGAAAAATGCAAAATAAAGATTATGTTTCTTTCGTAACACTTGGAGAGGGTTCTACCAACCAAGGTGATTTCCATGAAGGAGCTAATTTTGCAGGAGTTCATAATCTACCTGTCGTTATTATGGTAGAAAACAATCAATATGCTATTTCAGTACCTGTTGAACGCCAATTAGGCTGTGCAAAAGTATCTGATCGGGCAATTGGTTATGGAATGCCTGGGGTTACGGTAGATGGCAAAAATCCTCTTGAAGTGTATCGGGTTGTAAAAGAAGCAGTCGATCGTGCACGAAGAGGAGAGGGACCAAGTTTAATAGAAACCGTTACTTATCGTTTAACAGCACACTCATCAGATGATGATGACCGTCAATATCGAACAGCTGAAGATATCGCTGAAGGAAAAGCAAATGATCCAATCAAATTATTCGAGAAATACTTAATAGAAACAGGCGTTGCATCAGATGAAACAATTGTTGATATTAACAATAAAATTGCTGAAATTGTAAACGAGGCTACTGATTATGCAGAAAATGCCCCTTATGCAGCGCCAGAGCATGCATTGAATTTCGTGTATGAGAAAGGAGATGAAGCTTAATGGCAATTATCTCTTACATTGAAGCGATTAACTTAGCAATAAAAGAAGAAATGGAACGGGATGAAAACGTTTTTATTTTAGGTGAGGATGTTGGGAGAAAAGGCGGAGTGTTTAAAGCAACAGCTGGCCTATATGAGCAATTTGGTGAATATCGTGTTTTAGATACTCCACTTGCAGAAAGTGCAATAGCAGGTGTGGCAATTGGTGCTGCGATGGTAGGAATGCGTCCGATTGCAGAAATGCAATTTGCTGATTTTATCATGCCTGCAGTAAACCAAATTGTTTCTGAAGCCGCGAAAATGCGTTATCGTTCAAATAATGATTGGAACTGTCCAATAGTCGTGCGAGCTCCTTTCGGTGGAGGAATTCATGGCGCACTTTATCATTCTCAATCAGTGGAAGCATTATTTGCAGGAACACCAGGTTTGAAAATCGTCATTCCTTCTACACCATATGATGCAAAAGGATTATTAAAGGCGGCAATTCGAGATGAAGACCCAGTTTTATTCTTTGAACATAAGCGAGCTTACCGATTAATAAAAGGGGAAGTTCCTACAGATGACTATGTGTTGCCAATAGGAAAAGCGGATGTAAAACGCGAAGGAGATGATATTACAGTCATCACATATGGCTTAGCTGTCAATTTTGCAATACAAGCAGCAGAAAGAATTGCAGATGATGGGATTCAAGCACATATTTTAGATCTTCGTACAGTTTACCCGCTGGATAAAGAAGCAATTTGTGAAGCGGCAAGTAAGACAGGGAAAGTCTTACTAATCACGGAAGACAATAAGGAAGGAAGCATCATGAGTGAAGTTGCAGCAATTATCGCAGAACATTGTTTATTTGATCTTGATGCACCTATTCAACGTCTTGCGGGGCCAGATGTACCAGCAATGCCCTATGCACCGACTATGGAAAAATATTTCATGATAAATCCTGAAAAAATAGAGCGAGCAATGCGAGATTTAGCAGCGTTTTAATAAAGGAGGTTGAGGGAATATGCAGATTCAAAACATTTTGATGCCCCAGCTTGGTGAAAGCGTAACTGAAGGAACAATCGAAAAATGGCTCGTAAAACCCGGCGATAAAGTGAACAAATATGATCCGCTTGCTGAAGTTGTAACTGATAAAGTGAATGCGGAAATCCCATCTTCTTTTTCCGGAACAATTAAAGAACTGATTGCGAATGAAGGGGAAACTCTACCGGTTGGGGAAGTTGTATGCTCAATTGAAGTAGGGGAATTGCTTTCAGAAAAAACAAATATAAGCGAAGCCATTCGAAATGCAGGGGGCACTGATCCTCTTCCACAAGAAAGTGTTGAAGTTGTAATTGGTACACGTCAAAGTGAACCTCAGCAAAAACGACGGTATTCTCCAGCTGTTCTTAGACTCGCAAATGAGCACAATATCGATTTGCAGCTAGTAGAAGGAACTGGATTAGAAGGTAGAATAACGAGAAAAGATATTTTAAAACTAATTGAGTCTGGTATTCCACAAAGTAAAGCAACACCTGATACGAAGAATCCTAGTTCAGAAGTACAATCCAGCGAAATGGCGAATGAAAAGCCAACTGTTAAAAGTGCTATTGGCGATATCGAGATTCCAGTTACTGCTGTTCGTCGTGCAATCGCAAATAATATGGTTAGAAGCAAACATGAAGTTCCTCATGCTTGGATGATGATGGAAGTCGATGTTACTAATCTTGTAGCTTATCGTGATGACATTAAAAGAGAATTCAAAGAAAAAGAAGGATTTAACGTAACGTACTTTGCATTCTTTATTAAAGCAATTGCACGTGCGCTAAAAGAATTCCCGATGATGAATTCCGTTTGGGCAGGAGATAAAATTATCCAGAAGAAAGAAATTAATATTTCAATCGCAGTTGCGACAGAAGATGCTTTATTTGTTCCTGTTATTAAAAATGCTGATGAAAAATCCATTAAAGGGATTGCTAAAGAAATTCATGAGCTATCTATCCTTGCCCGTACTGGTAAATTAAAATCAGAACACATTCAAGGTGGAACATTTACGGTAAATAATACAGGTTCATTTGGTTCTGTACAATCAATGGGTATTATTAATTATCCTCAAGCTGCAATTGTTCAAGTGGAATCAATCGTGAAAAGACCGGTCATTATGAATGGCGGCATGTTCGCTGCTAGAGATATGGTAAACTTATGTCTATCTTTAGATCACCGAATTTTAGATGGATTGATTTGTGGGAAATTTCTAAATAGAGTGAAAGAAATTCTCGAAAACGTAAATAAAGAAACGATGTCAGTCTACTAAGAAGCTAGGAAGCCTTATGAAATAGGGCTTCCTTCTTTATTTTGTACTTTAATGGTAACGTTTTCTAAGGTAAAATATGAAGTATAAACAGTTAAAGGGGGAAGCTTTTAAGCGAGAATATGTCAAATAAAATGAAGGATATTCAGTTTCCGTCTGTCAATTATGACGATTGGAAAGAACAAGCAATAAAAGCTTTAAAGGGGAAACCGTTCGAAACACTTTTCTCGAAAACAATTGAAGGAGTTACATTAGAGCCACTTTATACTCAAGAAATGTTAGTTGAGAAGATGGGTGGACAACTGGAGAAACAAATTTCAACAATTCGTTCGTTGAAAATGTCAGCTACTTTCTTAGCTGCACAACAGATTTATGGAAAAACTCCAGAACAATTTTTTTCAAACATTCAAGATAGTTTAAATAGGGGAAATGATGTACTTACAATAGATAGTCGTATGCCATTTGAATGGAATGATGATAGTCTTAGTCAATTGGTGAACTACATATCTGAAAATTCGTTCAAATTTTATGTGCAAAATGAAAATGACTCGCTATTAAAGGTTTTTAACAAAATTGATGACAGCAACAAACAAAAGATAAATGGCTTTATTATTTCGGAAACTCCAGTAACTTTAGAAGGATTTGAAAAGGTTCGTACTTATTCAGCTAATACAGTTACTTACCATAATGATGGAGCAAATGCTATTCAAGAGCTGGCAATCGCCCTGGCATTAGCAGCGAAATATGCCCAGCTAGAAGAGAACTTTGAAGACTTTACAAAAAAATATTTCGTAAATTTTGCAGTAGATACACAATTTTTCTCGGAAATTGCAAAGCTTCGTGCTTTTAAAGTATTATGGAAAGCGTTTTCATCGGCGTATGGTTTTAACAACCCATCTGCAATCCCGGTATTTGCTGAAACATCTCTGCGCAGTTTCTCAAAATTAGATGTTTATGTAAATCTATTGCGTGCAGGAAATGAAGCTTTTGCAGCACTGATTGGCGGGGCTGATTTAATAACGGTTCACCCACATGATGTATTATCTGAACCTACTGAACAATCCATTCGAATTGCACGGAATGTTTTGCTGGTATTAAAAGAAGAATCATTTGTTGCAGATGTGCTGGACCCTTCAGGAGGTTCATATTTTATTGAATCATTAACAGCAGAATATGTAGAGAAAGCTTGGCAATTGTTTATTGAAATAGAGGATGCAGGTGGAATTGATGCATTTTCTCAATCAGGTAAATTACAAGCAGCAATTGAGGAAGTTTATAATAGTCGATTAAAGGCTGTCGAAACAAGAAAACACTCATTAATCGGTACAAATATTTACGCAAACCCAGTCGACGAACTTCCACTTGCAACGAATCCACAGCATTCACAAATAAAGCGATTAGCTATTCCGTTTGAGAATCTGCGCGAAAAATATAATGAAGTTCAACCTAGCATTGCAATTTTAACTATCGGAAAATTGAAGAATTTTAAAGCCCGTGCAGATTTCGTCGCAGGATTCTTTGCAACTGCGGGAATTATCCTTAAACAATCGGGTGAAATTGAAACTATTGAAGATGCAATTGGATGGCTAAAACAAGTTAATTACGATTATGTGATTGTGGCGGGAAATGATGAAGATACGAAATCGTTAATTCCTTCTATACTAGCTCAAAAACCTAAAAACTTAATTTTAGATGTAGCTGGCAAGTTTAAAGAAGAAGAAACAGAATGGTTAAATAGCGGCTTAAACGGCTTTATTTTTGCCGGCCAAAATTTAATTGTAAAGCTTAAAGAGGTTTTGGAAAGCTTGAAGGGGGTTCAACGATGAGTAAACCAAATTTTAATTCCGTTGCTATTGAAAAAGTTTTGCTAGATGAAAAGTTGCAGCCAAACCGTTCTTTTTTAACAAATGAAGGAATTGAAGTTAGTGAATTTTATACGAAAGAAGACATACAAGGTGCAAATCATTTAAATGACGTTGCTGGAATTGCCCCAAATACCCGTGGACCATATCCAACGATGTATGTTGTCCGTCCTTGGACAGTTCGTCAATATGCAGGGTTTTCAACTGCAGAAGAATCAAATGCATTTTATCGCAGAAATTTAGCAATGGGTCAAAAAGGGTTATCTGTAGCATTTGACCTAGCTACTCATCGCGGCTATGATTCTGATCATCCACGAGTCAAGGGGGATGTAGGGAAAGCAGGAGTTGCTATTGATTCGATAGAGGATATGAAAATTTTATTTAATGGCATCCCACTAGATCAAATGTCCGTTTCGATGACAATGAATGGTGCAGTATTACCTATTATGGCATTCTATATTGTTGCCGCAGAAGAACAAGGTGTTTCGCCAGACAAATTAGCGGGTACAATCCAAAATGATATTTTAAAAGAATACATGGTGCGCAATACGTACATTTATCCTCCTGAAATGTCCATGAAAATAATTGCGGATATTTTTGAATATACGAGTAAATTTATGCCGAAATTTAATTCCATTTCTATTTCTGGGTACCATATTCAAGAGGCTGGAGCAACGAATGATATTGAACTAGCCTATACGTTGGCAGACGGGCTTGAATATGTTCGAACAGGTTTAAAAGCTGGTATTGATATAGATTCGTTTGCACCTCGTTTGTCCTTCTTCTGGGCAATTGGAATGAATTACTACATGGAAGTAGCTAAAATGCGTGCTGCACGGCGTATTTGGGCGCAAATGATGAGTACGTTTAATCCGAAAAATCCGAAATCACTTGCGCTGCGTACACACTCACAAACGTCAGGGTGGTCATTAACAGAGCAGGATCCATTCAACAACGTGACAAGAACTTTAATTGAAGCGAACGCAGCAGCAATGGGTCATACTCAATCTTTGCATACAAATGCTCTTGATGAAGCAATTGCACTGCCAACAGACTTCTCTGCACGTATTGCTCGTAACACACAATTATTCCTGCAGGAAGAAACGGGTATGACAAAGGTAATTGATCCATGGGGCGGCTCATATTACATTGAAAAATTAACTGAGGAGCTTACAAATAAAGCATGGACTTTAATCGAAGAAATCGAATCACTTGGCGGCATGGCCAAGGCAATTGAAACAGGTTTACCGAAGATGAAAGTCGAGGAATCTGCTGCAAAACGTCAGGCTAAAATTGACTCTAAAACAGAAACAATTGTTGGTGTAAATAAATATTTGCTGGATGTTGAAGAGCCTATTGATATTTTAGATATCGACAATACGATAGTTCGCCAAAATCAAATTGAACGATTAGAAAAGTTAAGAGCAACACGCAATGAAGAAGAGGTTCAAAAGCATTTATCCCGCTTAACCCATGCTGCCGAAACGGGTGAACAGAATTTGTTGGCGGTTGCAATTGATGCTGCCCGTGCACGTGCTTCAATAGGCGAGATTTCAGATGCAATCGAAAAAGTTTCTGGACGCCACAAAGCGATAATCCGTTCGATTTCAGGTGTCTATTCTTCAAATTTCTCAGACGATGAATTAATCTCTGAAGTAAAACAGATGACTGAGGAATTTTTAGAAAATGAAGGTCGCCGCCCACGTATTTTAGTTGCAAAAATGGGTCAAGATGGGCACGATCGTGGTGCTAAAGTAGTTGCTACAGGATATGCCGATTTAGGATTCGATGTTGATATTTCTCCATTGTTTATGACACCAGAAGAAGCAGCTCAAATGGCAGTGGAAAATGACGTACACTGTGTAGGAGTGTCTTCACTTGCTGCAGGTCACAAAACATTAGTGCCGGAACTTGTAGCTGAGCTGAAAAGATTAGGCAGAGAGGATATTATCGTAATTGTTGGTGGGGTAATTCCAGCTCAAGATTACCAATTCCTATATGAGGCTGGGGCGGTTGCAATCTTTGGTCCTGGAAGCGTGATACCTGTTTCAGCAATGAAAATTATCGAGGAAATTTACAAACGTTTAGGCTATGAGGAAGTGTCTGAATAATGGAGGAGCAAAACAAAGGTATAAATAATAGTTCTCTTAACGTGATGGCAGGTGTTGAAGGTGGTCATGACGGACTAAATCCTATTACACCTAAAAAGTTTCGTAAAAAAAAACAACAGGCTATAGATATTAAAAAATTAGCTTGTGAGGTGCGCGAAAGCTTACGCACTTCCTTGTCAAAAGCCATTACGCTTATCGAAAGCGCTAGCAGCGAGCATAAAGAACAGGCACAGCAACTGTTACAGGAGTTGCTGCCTTATACTGGCAATAGTATTCGCATTGGGATAACAGGTGTACCGGGTGCGGGGAAAAGCTCATTTATCGAAGCCTTTGGTACACTTCTTTGTAATATGGGAAAAAAGGTTGCAGTACTTGCAATTGACCCAAGTTCTTCTTTATCAGGTGGAAGTATTTTAGGGGATAAGACCCGCATGGAAGAATTAAGCCGCAACAAAAATGCCTTTGTAAGACCATCTCCAAGCGCAGGTACTCTCGGTGGTGTGCATAAAAAAACACGAGAAACAATGCTGCTTTGTGAGGCTGCTGGATATGATGTCATTTTAATCGAAACAGTTGGGGTAGGACAAAGTGAAACTTACGTTCGCGGAATGGTTGATTTTTTCCTCTTACTTGTCCTAACAGGTGCAGGGGACGAGCTGCAAGGAATGAAAAAAGGGATTATGGAATTGGCAGATGGCATTATCGTACATAAAAGTGATGGTGATAATGTTCGCAAAGCACAAAAAACTGTTCGTGAATATAAGCAAATTTTACATTTCCTTCAACCTTCAACACCGGGCTGGATGAGTAGAGCTATCCCTGTATCATCCCTTCAAAAAACAGGTTTAACAGAAGTATGGGACATGATCTGTGAATTTGAAACAAGTATTAAAAAATCATCTTACTGGGATATAAGACGTCTTGAACAGACGAAAGAATGGTTCCATTCAATGATTACAGATCATTTAATCGATTCTTTTTTTAATGATGCTAGTAAAAAAACGAAGGTTAAATCAATTGAAAGTGCGATTTTGCAAGGTGAAATAACCGTTACACAAGGAGTAAATAAGTTGTTTTATTAAAGTGGGGATTTCTTTTACATTGATTAATAGTTAAAGCAATCCTGTTTTAAGGAAAGTTGAAACTTAAGCTTTTAAGTCATTAAAATTTGTCTCTTTGTGATAAAATGGGTATTTGAAAGGAGCGATAAATTATGAATATGGATTTCGATTTATTTATGGAAGAAATTAAAAGAACGGCACGTGCTGAAATGGAAGCTGCAGGTTATGAGCAATTACGCACTCCTGAAGAGGTAGAGGAAGCCTTTGCACGTCCTGGTACAACTTTAGTTATGGTGAACTCAGTATGTGGATGTGCAGGTGGTATTGCAAGACCAGCAGCAGCAAACGCTATTCATTATGATAAACGACCAGATCATTTAGTGACAGTTTTTGCAGGTCAAGATAAAGAAGCAACTGCAGCAGCTCGTCATTTCTTCGGAGACAATCATATTCCTTCTTCACCTTCCTTTGTATTATTAAAGGATGGAAAAGTTGTAGCAGATATCGGACGACATGAAATTGAAGGTCATGATCCAATGTCTGTTATTACAAATCTACAAGCAAACTTTGAAGAATATTGTGAAGAAGTGTAATACACACCAATAATTGAACACGTCCTTAGTGCTTTATCGCTCTAGGGACATGTTCGTTTTTTACAAAATAATTTAGAAATCATAAAGTTTTTTAGTAATATCTAGCACAAGCTACTCTGTTCTTCATGGTAATTTACATCTCTTTGGCGAAAGCTGGAAAAGCTTCGCGTTAATTCGAGTCTATAGATTAGGTTTCACTCGGTGTATTTATTAACAGATGAACAGCTAAAGAGCTCTTGCGCTTTTCCTAAAGGAGGAAGTCGATATAAAAAAGTTTAAAATCGGCTATCGAACAATAAAAACAGCTGTCGGGGCTGGCTTAGCAATTGTAATCGCAGAATATTTCAACCTGCAATTCTTTTCCTCAGCAGCTATTCTAACAATTCTTTGCGTTCAAACAACGAAGAAAAAATCTTTGCATGCTGTTTATACAAGGCTTGTAGCAAGTATCATTGGAATGGCTTTTTCATTTATTGCTTTAGAATTTTTTGGATATAATCCTCTAGTATTAGCGCTAATGATTTTAGTTTTTATTCCGACAATTGTGTCTCTTGGTGTAGCGGCAGGTTTTGTATCAAGTGTAGTTATTATTATGCATATCTATTCAGAAGCAAATTTTACTTACGATTTACTTCTTAATGAGTTAGGATTAATGGCTATAGGTTTTGGAACAGCTCTTGCTGTTAATATGTACATGGGTGATTTTCAAAAGGAAATGGATCAATATTTGGAGCAAATTGAGGAGTTATACCGCTCGATATTTTCAGAAATTGTCAAATATTTGCGCAATGGAGATGCCTCATGGGATGGAAAAGAGATTATACTCGCAGCTGAATTATTAAATAAAGCAAAGTCTCTAGCGTATAAAGATGTAGAAAATCATTTCACTAGAAAAGAAAATCTCTATTATTTGTACTTTGATATGCGCGAAAAGCAGCTGGAAATTATCGAGAGGGTTTTGCCTAAAATTACAACATTACCTGTTATGGTACAGCAAGCAAGTTTAGTTGCCGACTTTATGCAGGAATTATCAGAAAATGTGCATTCTGGCAATACGGCTAAACACTTTAGAGAGAAGCTGGAAACTGTAAAAGAAGTGTTTGCTAAAATGCCGTTGCCTGAAACGCATGAAAAATTTTTAGCGATGGCATCCTTATATCAATTTATTGAGGAAATGGATGAATATTTAATGATTAAACAATCGTTTAAAGGATTGAAAAGTAAAGATAAAAAGAAAAAGATTACAGACAAGCTGTAATCATAAAAAGCGTATTAGAAGAATGATAGACCGAATGCTAAAGTTGAGATTACCATAATTGCGATCATACAATAAACTACTATCTTTTGGAATTTTTTATTACTCATATTCTCGTTCTCTCCTTCTTTTCTTAAACTAAGTTTATCAAATTTGAAAATTTTCTCAAGTGCATAGCTTATTGTTTTTAAATTCGTTACAATATATATGTACTATAACAGAAGGGGTGTTATGATTGGAGAAAGTGGATCATATTGGTATTGCAGTAAAAAACCTAGATGAACGAATTTCATATTATACGGAAACATTGGGCTTGAAATTACTGAAAATTGAAGAAGTTCCTTCTCAAAATGTTCGAGTAGCTTTTATAGATGCAGGAAATGTGAAATTTGAGCTGCTAGAGCCGACTAGTGAAGAAAGTGCAATTTATAAGCATATCGAGAAACGCGGGGAAGGAATACAACATATAGCATTTGGGGTTACTGGTATTCGAGAAAGAATGAAGGAATTACGCGATAAAGGTATACGTATTCTTTCGGACGAACCAAATCCAGGTGCAGGAGGCGCTGAAGTAGCTTTCTTACACCCGAAGGATTCTTTTGGTGTTTTATATGAATTATGTGATAAAAGCGGCAAAGGGGATATGTAAATAATGGATATGTTCGATAAAATTAATGAGATGTATGATTTGAAACGTGAAATTGAGCTTGGCGGGGGAGACAAACGTATCGAGAAACAGCACGAGAAGGGGAAATTAACTGCTCGTGAACGAATTGATTTATTGTTGGATGAAGGAACTTTTGTTGAAATTAATCCTTTTATTACACATAGAACTACCGATTTCGGAATGGACAAGCAAATTGGACCAGGCGATGGAGTTGTAACTGGCTTTGGTAAAGTAAATGGACGCAATGTCTATTTATTTGCTCAGGACTTCACAGTTTTTGGCGGTGCTTTAGGTGAAATGCATGCAAAAAAAATCGCTGCAGTAATGGATTTGGCTGCGAAAAATGGAACTCCTTTTATCGGTATTAACGATTCAGGTGGTGCACGTATTCAAGAAGGGGTATTATCATTAGACGGATATGGGCATATTTTTTATCGTAATGCAATATATTCAGGTGTTATTCCACAAATCTCGGTTATTATGGGTCCTTGTGCAGGTGGAGCTGTTTATTCACCAGCCATTACAGATTTCATCTTAATGGTAGATAAAACATCCCAAATGTTCATTACTGGACCGAAAGTTATAGAAACAGTGACAGGTGAAAAAATTTCTTCTGAAGATTTAGGTGGTTCTAAAGTACATAATTCAATTAGTGGAAATGCCCATTTCCGCGCGCCATCTGAAGAAGAATCTATTGAACAAATTAAAAGATTGCTAAGCTATTTACCACAAAGCAATAAAGAAAAAGCGCCTAAACTTCCTCGTCCTGAAGGGGATGATTATCGTCCTGATATTATCGACTTCGTACCAATTGAACCTACTAAACCATACGATGTTCGTAATGTAGTAGAACAAGTAGTAGACGAAGGATCTTTCATGGAAGTACATTCTGAATTTGCGAAAAATGTTGTAGTTGGGTTTGCGCGTATTGCAGGGGAATCCGTTGGTTTAGTCTGTAATCAACCAAAGGCGCTGGCTGGTGGGTTGGATATCGATTCATCTGATAAAGCATCAAGATTTATCCGTACATGTGATGCATTTAATATTCCAATTATTACGTTTGAGGACGTTTCTGGCTTTTTCCCAGGCGTAAAACAAGAACATGGCGGCATTATACGTCATGGAGCGAAAATTTTATACGCATATTCAGAAGCAACTGTTCCAAAAATTACAGTTATTCTTCGTAAAGCATATGGTGGTGCATACGTTGCATTAAATTCAAAGGCCATTGGAGCTGATTTAGTCTTTGCATGGCCAAATGCAGAAATTGCAGTAATGGGAGCAGCAGGAGCAGCAAATATTATTTTTGCCAATGAAATTGCGAAATCTGAAGATCCAGAAAGTACACGTGCTGCGAAGATTGAAGAATATAAAGAAAAATTCGCAAATCCATATGTTGCTGCATCTCGAGGAATGGTTGACGATGTAATTGATCCGCGCGATACACGTATCAAGCTAATACAAGCTTTAGATATGCTGGCAAATAAAGAAGAATCACGACCAAACAAAAAACACGGTAACATCCCTCTATAAGAAAAGAGCAAGTGCTATGCTTAACAATAGGTCATCTAAATTTTATTTTCTACAAATAACGAGTTGTCCAAAAAAATGGACGACTCTTTTTTGTATGTAGGGAAATTTATAGTTTACCAGTTATTTGAAACTATTTAACACTGTAACCGTAATAAAATTAAGGGAGGAATGGAATATGGATTGGGAACGATTACAAGTAGAACAAGAAAGTATTTATTTGCAGTTAAAAAAACTAGAAAAACTTAAGGTGAAGGAAAAAACATTAACAGATCAGATCTTAAAAACTGAGCGTGAGATTAAAGAATATACTGAACAATTACAAAGTAAAAAAGAAAAACTTCAATATTTGGATAGTTTTTCATTTATCAACCTGTATCGAAATTGGACTGGAAAACAGGATGAGCTTCGGGAAGAAGAAAGTAATAAGGCGGTAGCTCTTGAATTAAAATTAAATGAAGCCAAGCTTATGAATCAAGACTTATCCAATGATTTGGAGTATACAAAACAGGAACTAAGCCAGTTGAATGAACAAAAATTAAAACAGCAGCTTGAAATGGTAATTATTAAAAAAGAACTATGGTTAAAAGAAAATCAACCAGAAAAAGCCTTCGAGCTCCAAGGGCTTATGGATGCTGAATTGAACTGTAGAAATTTACTAATTGAAATAGAGGAAGCGAAGTCAGCTGGAGAGATTGCACTTAATAAATTGTATAACGCACAAGATTCTTTGAATTCTGCAAGTTCTTATTCTACATGGGATACATTTTTTGGTGGTGGTTTCATTGCAACACATCTAAAACACGAAAAATTGGATGAATCAGAAAACAATATTCATCATGCACAAATTGCTCTACAAAGATTTAAAAATGAATTATTAGATATAGAACAACTAGATGCAAAGAATTTACAAGTGAACACGGATGGATTTGTAAAATTCGCAGATTACTTTTTCGATGATATTTTTTCAGCCTGGTCAATTCATTCCAAAATATCTACATCTAAAGATCAAATAACAAGGGTAATTGGAGATGTAAGAAATACGCTTATGAAATTAAAGAAAAAGCAGGAAATTATTGAAAAAGAACAATCCGCTATAAAAGCTAAAAAGGATGAGATTTTGCATATAATAAAGTAGTTTGGTTGTTTTCACTAAAACGGAAGCGTAAAATAAGTAAATATCAAGCATGATAAGGAGTTTTTAGTATGAACAGCCGTTTAGTAAATGAATTTTTAGAATTAGTTCAAATTGATTCAGAAACAAAGCATGAAGAAGTGATTGCACCGATTTTGATTAAAAAATTAGAGGAAATGGGCTTTGATGTTTTTCAAGATGATGCCCATACACGTAACGGTCACGGTGCAGGAAATATTATTGCTACATTAAAAGGTACTAAGAATGTTGAACCAATTTATTTCACGGTTCATATGGATACAGTAGTACCGGGTGTTGGCATCAAGCCTGAAATACGAGAAGATGGCTACATTTATTCAGATGGCACAACAATATTAGGTGCAGATGATAAAGCAGGAATGGCTGCTTTATTTGAAATGGCGCGACGTTTAAAGGAACAAAATATTAAGCATGGAACAATCCAATTTATTATTACTGCCGGTGAAGAAAGTGGCTTAGCTGGTGCAAAGGAACTTGATTCAAGCAAAATTATTGCTAAATATGGATTTGCAGTAGACAGTGATGGAAAAGTTGGCGGCATTGTAACAGCAGCACCATTCCAAGCAAAAATTGAAACGAAAATTTTCGGTAAGACAGCACATGCAGGTGTTGCTCCTGAAAAGGGAATATCAGCGATTACGTTAGCTTCAAAAGCAATTGCTAAAATGAATTTAGGTAGAATTGATGAAGAAACTACAGCTAATATTGGCCGCTTTGAGGGCGGTAAAGCAACAAATATTGTTTGTGATGAAGTCTATATTTTAGCTGAGGCTCGTTCAATCAAGAAGGAAAAATTAGATGCACAAACTGCACATATGAAAGAAATGTTTGAACTAGTAGCACAAGATTTAGGCGGTAGAGCTGAAGTCGATGTAAAATTAATGTATCCTGGATTTTCAGTAACAGAGTCTGACCGAGTAGTACAAGTTGCCATGGAAGCAGCGCGTAATGTCGGACGCGAACCGCTGTTGGGTATTTCAGGAGGCGGTAGTGATGCAAATGTAATTGCAGGATTCGGAATACCGACTGTAAATTTATCTGTAGGTTATGAGGAAATTCATACTACAAAAGAACGAATGCCGATTGAAGAATTAGAAAAATTAGCCGATTTATTAGTTGAGGTAGTAAAATGCTCAGCTAAATAAACTAAGCAGGGGTGAAATGAATGGCATTTGATAAAACAGTCATATTTCGTTGTGGTAATGAGGAATACGCAGTACCAGTAGAGCAAGTAGTATCAATTGAAAAGCTTGGTCACATAACTCCTATCCCACATTTACCAAATTATTTACTTGGATTTACTAGAATCCGTAAAGAGTTAATTCCTATCATTGACTTCAACCGCATCCTTTATAATAATGCAGTTGATGGAGAGCAGTCCCGAATTATCGTACTAAATACGGATGTTGTAAATTATGGTTTAGTAGTAAATGAGGCGAAGGAAATATTGAATTTTACAGAAAGCGAAATTCAGCAAGTTGGGCTCGTTAACTACTCAAAAACTCGCTACTTTACAGCAGTAGCAAACTTAGAAAATCGCGTCATTACTTGTGTTGATCCTAAAATTTTAGTAAATTCTTTAGATGGAATAAAAGAAATTATTGAGTATTTACATAAAATGCTGGAGGATGAAAACAACGTAAACGCATAAAAAAAGAAGCTATTTGGAAAATGCTAATTATCCGATTAGCTTCTTTTTTTCTGTATAATATTTTTAACTAACATTCTGCAATTCGTTAATTGCTTTTTGTAATGGAGGCATTTTTCTTTTTAAGGTGCGTAAAAAAACCATAAATGGTTGGAATGAACATAATGACAGTAATCAATGAAAGTGTAAACAATAAGTTGTTTTCAACCCATGGTAAATTCCCGAGGGCGAAGCCAGTACCTAACCATACAGTTGTCCAAATAAGAGCACCAATGGAATTATAACTTACAAAATTACGATATGGATGGTTTGTAAAGCCTGCAACAAAAGGTGTTAAAGTACGCATTAATGGAATAAATCTTGAAAATGTAAGCGCGATTTTATCATATTCAATTAAAAAATCACTTGCTTTCTCTATAGCTGATTGCGGGATAAGCTTCATAATGTTTTTAGATGAAAATTTATTCACTAATCGTCCTATTAAGTAATTATTGCTATCTGCTAAAGTAGTTGCAATGAAAAATAAAATAAACAAGAAAAATACATTTAATTTATCCAATGCGGCAATAGTGCCACTTGCAAAAACGAGGGAATCTCCAGGTAAAAAGGTAAATACCACAAAACCTGTTTTTCCAAAGACAATTAAGAATAGTAACAAGTATATATACATACCATATTTGTTTATGTAAGTGTACAGCTCGGAATCAAGCATACGCAATAATTCAAACAGCTCAGATATATCCATAAAGCTTAACCCCAATCTATCCAATCTACCCCATAGTTTACTAAAATAAGTGCATGAATTAAAATAATTAACTTATCGTAAAATTTTTAGCAATATTGAAACTTTCCCTTTGATTGATTCGTATTGATATTGCGAACAACAAATTTAAGTTATGTTTACATAAGCCATCAATTTTTAAATATATTACCACCTTTTGTCAGCTAGTAAACAAGGAATTTAGTTGACTTCATGGATAACTAAATATTTTTGAATAGGTATTAATTGTATTTTATAATGTAAAAGATATTAAAAAGGTTATATTGATGGTGACTATTATGACAAATTGGTTGCAAGTATTTATAGGAGGTATGGTTGGAGCGATTTTGCGTTTTACGGTGCAAACTTTAACATCTACTTCTATTATGCTATGGGTTGTAAATATTTTAGGCAGCTTTATATTAGGAAGTTTAAATGGTTATTTTGAGAAAAAAGAAAGTACTTATAAACTATTTTTTACAACGGGTTTGTTAGGTGCATTTACAACATTCTCGACTTTTTCTCAAAACTGGTTTTTATTTTTGCGAGATAATGTAATATTTGGAATCGTTTATGGAATTGCCATGACAGCTGTGAGTTTTATAGCTGCTTTTATTGGATATTTCCTGAATCGAGGTAAAAGTCTATGGAATGGTTAATGGTAGCTGTTGGAGGCGGAGTTGGTGCTTCCTTAAGGTATGGTGTCCAGCAAGTAATCTCTAAAACCCGGCTTGCATCCTATTGGGCAACTGTAATCGTAAATCTGTTAGGATCATTTTTCTTAGGTATTGCAAGTCAAGCTGCATTAGAACAATGGAATGTTATTTCATTTTTAACGATTGGTGTATTAGGTGCATTTACAACTTTTTCAACTTTTTCTTTTGATTTTGTTAAATTGATAGATGATAAGCAATGGTTGAAAGCAACTATTTATAGCATTGCTAATTTGATCGGCGGCTTAGCTTTATTTTGGATTGGATGGCTACTATAGTAGTTTAATACATAAAAAAGGCGGTTTTAATATGAAGGCATATTTAGCAAACGGTTTATTTTCAATAGGGGATCGTTTATTAAATGAGTTATTAGCAAAGGAATTGCGAAGTGCAATTCCTACGCTAGATTTATATGTACCACAGGAAAATGATGCGATTAATGACAAGCAGGCATTTGCTAATAGTTTAGCGATTGCAGATGCAGATATGGAAAAACTGCGAGACAGCGATGTGTTAGTTGCTGTTCTTGATGGAATAGAAATTGATTCTGGTGTTGCAGCAGAAATTGGAGTATTTTCTACTTACAATCGTCCAATTATTGCTTTATTTTCAGATGTCCGACAGCTTGGACGTGACAATCAACAAAAAATTAATGCATTGATTGAAGATGGAACAGAAAATCAATTCATTTATCGCAATTTGTTTGTTGTTGGTATTATTAAACGCAATGGAGTGATTGTCAGCACAATTGAAGATGTAATTGAAAATGTGAAAAAATACATTAACAAGGAGGAAGTATAATGATAAAAAGAACAGCGGAAAAAGTATTAGGCATTATTTCTGTCGTACTAAATTTATTATCAATCGGGATGATCGTATTAATGATTTTTGGCAGTAATTTACTTGTGAATGATCCGCTATTTGAAAGTGAAATCGAACGGTCGATGTATGGTACAGGATTGACAGATGCTGAAATACAAGAAGGTGTGACTTTTACGCAAGATTTCATTATGATTATAAGTAATCTCGGTTGGATATTTGTAGTGTTTGGTGTGATTAGTATTATATTAGCTATTGTGGGCGCTGTTAAAGTAAATGGTAACCCAAAATTGGCTGGTATCCTGTTTATTATCGGTGCTGTTACATCAGGAGTAGTTTCATTACCAGGTATTTTATTAATTATCGCGGGAATTTTATGCTTTGCTAGAAAACCAAAAATAGCAGCGCCTATTCAACAAACAGACGAAAATGGATATATCGTATAACTAAAAAAAGCTGTCCAGAGTATAAAAATTTCTGGACAGCTTTTTTACTTGTAAACTTTATTTCATACTTTGTACTGTATACCTTCATGATTCAATAATTTTTCTTTCACATCAAGCCCACCGCTATATCCTGTTAATGTTCCGTTTTTGCCAATAACGCGATGACAAGGGATTGCAATAGATACAGGATTTGCACCGATAGCCGTACCAACAGCCCGAACAGCATTTGGCTTTCCAATTTCATATGCAATATCTGAATAGCATTTTGTTTGCCCAAAAGGAATATCGCATAAAGCTTCCCAAACTCTCTTTTGAAATGCGGTGCCGTTTATATCAAAGGAAAAGGTAAACTGCTTTCTTTTACCCTCGAAATATTCTATTAGTTCCTTTTCATAAGGTATTAACTTCTCTTTATCTTCTATTATTTCACAATGTGGAAATTGCTTATTACAGAATTGTACTAATTCTTCAAAGGATGAATGATGCATCCCGATAAAACAAAGTCCTTTAGTTGTCGCAGCTAAATACACTTTCCAATCTTTATATAGAAGCAATGATGAATAAATGAGCTGTCCCATATAATTTCCCCCCATTTTCTATATTTTATCATTAAAAAGTTAATTTTTAACATGTTTTTCTACTTGTTAAAATTGTATATTAAAATAGTGTTATAATAAAAATAAATACATAGAAAATCTTGCGGTTCTATAATAGCTATTTAACGGTATAAGAGCAATTTCATTTTCCTAATTTTCTTGTTTATGGTTAAAGGGTATAGGGGAATATGGAATTAGCTTCTTTATTTATGTTTTAAGGAGAGAATTTAATGGGGGAAACAACAAAATTATCAACTATCTTAATGGAAGCAATTAAAGTAAATAAAAAGCCATTCCCCTGGTTAAAAGCATTTAAGGCAGGGGTAGCAGCAGGGCTTCCGGTCTTTATTGGTATTTTATTTGATAATCTCCAATACGGTTTGATTGCAGGGTTAGGAGGCTTTGCTTTTCTATATACTTTTCCTATCCCGTATGCCCAATTAGCAAAAAAGTTAACATGGGTAGTTCTTGCGATTACTGCATGTGTATTTTTAGGTACAATCGCAGCTCCGTATCCAATCGCTGCGGCAATTTTAATGGGGGTGATTGGTGCCACGGCCACATTTGTTTTTGGAGCTTTTAGGTTAATTGGTCCTTCAGCACTTTTCTTCGTACTAATCTTTGCTATGACAACTGGTATGCCGATTGCACCAGAGGAAGCCTTTATTAGAGCGGGATTAGCATTTCTTGGTGGAGTTTTTTCTTGGTTGCTTGCTATGAGTGGTTGGTTTTTTAAGCCACACGCTTCAGAAAAAAATATTGTTAAAAGATCCTATATTGAACTAGCCAATTTTATCGACTCAATTGGAACTGACAAAGAAATTGAGTTTCAGTACCGCGTCATGGCCACATTGAAGGAAGCAGAACAAACACTTGTATCTGGGTATATCCCTTGGAGAACAACTAATTTTTATCATCACTTATATGTTTTATATAATTATTCAAATAAACTATTTTTACAGGTTGTGGAACATTTTATCAATCAGCCAAAAATCCCTCCAGAAATAGGAGAATCTTTAAGAATTATCGCTCGAATTTTAGATTCAAAATCAATTCAAGATGCAGCTATTATTCAGTTGCCCCAACCAAATGATATGGATGAAAAGACAGCACTACTTTATAAGGAAATTACTGAAGCAAAGGATAGTCTATTAAAATCTAATAATGATATTAAAGAACAAGTTCATATCGTATCTCCTTCAGTTAAACGAGTAATATTGGGGGAGTTTGATAAAAATTCAATTATTTTTATCAATTCATTAAGGTTTGGAGCCTTTACAATTTTGGCAGCAATTATTGCCTATGAGTTTCACTTTGCCCGCTCGTTTTGGATACCTCTTTCCTGTGTAGCGGTTATGTCAGGAGCAACTGCTGTAGCAACATTTCATCGCGCTATTCAACGAAGTTTTGGAACAATTTTTGGAATTATTATTGCGAGTCTAATTCTCGTACTCCATCCAACTGGCTATACAATCGCTTTATTAATTTTCCTCTTAACTTTCATAACAGAACTGTTCATTGTAAAAAATTATGGTCTAGCTGCGTTATTCTTTACACCAAATTCTTTAATAATGGCCGAAGTTGCATCGGTAAATAATTATTCGTTTTCTTATTTTGCATCAGCGCGGATTATTGATGTTGCAATTGGAGTGATAATTGGTTTAATTGGAGTTTGGTTTGTTGGTCGAAAATCTGCTTCCAGCAGGCTGCCACATTTAACTTCCAAAACAATACGAAGCCAGGCTCAAGTATTATACGCGCTATTTTCAAATGAAACTTATAGTAAATCCAATAAATTTAATAAAATGAAAACGAACATAAATAACTTAAAAACTGTATATGATACGGCGGTTGGTGAAATTCCTAAAGATAAAAGTGCAATAAAATATTATTGGCCGATTATTTATACCATCCAGGAGTTGGAATTTTTATTAGACAAATGCTCGAGGTTGAAAAAGCGACCTGTATTAGATGACGAAGTACTTGCAAAATATTTATTAGTTTTTGAATCAATCGCAAATGCATCAGAACATAGAAGTCATACATCAGTAAAGGAAATTCCTAAAATAGAAGGGTATCCACGTATCAAAGATACAATTGAAAGGTTACAAAAAAGCATTCTTAGTAAAAATGACTAGATATAGGAATGTATTGATTCATCTCTAAATTTTTTGAGATGAATCTTTTTTTAATTTTTGTACAAATTAGAAAGTAATGATATTTGACTTCATTAAAATCATATGATATATTTTATCTCGAAATAAAGATATTTAGTTTCGAGGTATTAGCTGGGAGGAGACAGTGATATGTCTTTAGAAAATAGAAAGCTCAAAGCCTTCACAGTATTACTTCGTTCTGCACAATCAGTTCAAGAAGCAACAAAAAAAGATTTTGCAAACTATAGCCTAAACCAAACTGAATTTGCAGTTTTAGATTTGTTGTATCATAAGGGCGATCAGCCAATTCAAGTAATAGGCAAGAAAATATTAATTGCTAGCAGCAGTATCACCTATGTTGTTGATAAACTTGAGGAGAAGGGATATGTCTCAAGAAAAGCATGTCCAACTGATCGGCGAATTACCTATGCTAGTATTACAGAGTTAGGTAAACAATTAATGAATCAAATTTTTCCTGAACATGTAAAGAAGATTGAAGAACTTTTTGAAGTTTTAACTGATGAAGAGACTGATAACATGATTTACCTATTGAAGAAGGTTGGTTTTAATTCAAAGTAAATATAAAGTATTCATATAATCTAAGTTTATGATTATTCTATTACACTTTTAGATTGAATATTTTACGACTTTGAAGGAAAAAGTAATATTGTTGTAAAAGTTCTTTAATATGGAGGACAATTTAATGGGTTTTTTTAGTAAAGTTTTTGGAAGTAATAATAAAAAAACTAATAAAGATGGAGGGAAAGAAATGTTAAAAATCGGTATCATTTTAGGGAGCACACGTGAAGGAAGAGTAAGTCCGCAAGTGGGACAATGGGTAAAACAAATAGCAGATAAACGCGGGGACGCAACCTATGAAATTATAGACATCGCAGATTTTAAATTACCATTCCTAGGTGAACCTGGTGGGGATGCATCGGGAGTTTCAGGATGGTCATCTAAAATTAACGAATGTGATGGTTTTGTATTTATTGTACAAGAATATAATCACTCGATTACAGGTGCATTAAAAAATGCATTAGATTTTCTGCGTGAGGAATGGAACAATAAAGCTGCTGGTATCGTAAGTTATGGATCTGTTGGTGGTGCTCGTGCAGCTGAACATTTACGTGGAATTTGTGGTGAGCTTCTTATAGCCGACGTTCGTGTTCACCCTGCATTGTCCTTATTCACAGATTTTGAAAATGGTATAGATTTTAAACCAAAAGAAGTACAAACACAATCTGTAAATGATATGCTGGATCAAGTTATTTCTTGGAGTACGGCATTAAAAACAGTACGCAACAAATAATACAAAAAAGACTGGCACAAAACAAAAACGTCATTTTTCTTCATAGGAAAAAAGACGTTTTTTTGACACCAAGAAAATTGATTTCCGTTCCGGGGACGCGCATTCAGAGATGGCCCAGAGCCTCCTCGGGCCAACACGATGTTGATCACGAAGCCGTTGCCACATGGATGTGGCGCTCCTAGGCATGTTCCTTGAATGCTCCTGCGGGGTCTCGAGTCACCGGCTGTTCCTGCAGGAAGCTTTGTACCTGACGCTTCTCTTTCGGTACAGAACAACATTGCTCTGTAGCGAAAGGCGCAGCTGACAGCTATACTCGCCCTTCACTCCTATCAATTTTCAAAAGTTATCCCGATTCTTATTAATAATATAAGCGAATTCTTTCAAAAAGTTCACTTATGTCCCCGTCTCTTTATTCGTCTTGTTTTCTTTAATTAACGACTTTTTTAAGTATTTATAAAATTCCCTCATTTTTAAATTTAACGGTGTAGTTAATTTTGGTAATATTAGTATAAAAAATAATATTGCTAGGGGAGTTATTATGGAACAGTTGCAAAATCATATTGTTACGTTAAAGCCGATGGAAATAGAAGATGTAGAGGGCATTTTTACTGCCGCTTGCTATAAAGAAATATGGACACATATGTCAATCGTTGTTCAAAGCAAGGAAGATATTATGAATTATGTCCAAGATGCATTAAGAGCAAAGAGAGCAGGTAGTGAATTTCCTTTTGTTATTATAGATTCAACAACAAATCAAATTATTGGTTCTACCAAATTAATGGATATACATAAAAATCATAAAAGGGGAGAAATCGGCTTTACTTGGCTTACTCCCAGTTATTGGAGAACAGCTGTAAATACAAATTGCAAGTATTTATTATTAACCTACTGTTTTGAAGTGTTGGGCTGGCAGAGAGTACAGATTAAAACGGACCATGAAAATTTCCGTTCACAAAAAGCAATTGAAAGAATTGGGGCAACAAAAGAAGGAATTCTTCGTCATCATATGATAAGAAAAGATGGTTCAACAAGACATACGGTAATGTATAGCATTACAATTGAAGAATGGCCTGGCGTTAAAAAACATATAGAAGGTTTATTATAAAAATGGGGTGTCATAAAATGATTTCGATACAGCAATTAAATGTTCGCAAGAATAAAAAGGATATTTTAAAAAATATAGATTGGAATATTAATAGAGGGGAACATTGGTCGATACTTGGATTAAACGGTTCAGGAAAAACAACCTTATTAAATATTATTAATGGATATTTGTTTCCAACCTCAGGAAAAGTTGAAGTTTTAGGAGAAGTTTTTGGAAAAACTTATATACCTGATTTACGAAAGAACATCGGATTAATTAGTCACTCTCTTCAAATGCAAATGAAAGATTTTGAAAGTGTTTTAAGCATTGTCTTAAGTGGAAAATTTGCTTCAATCGGTCTATATGAAGCGGTTGAAAAAAAAGATGTTGAACTAGCTCAACACTATCTAGAACTGCTAAACTGTTCTCATTTGCAAGATTCGCAATACGGTATTCTATCGCAAGGAGAGCGTCAAAGGGTATTAATTGCAAGAGCGTTAATGGCTACACCCAAAATACTTATTTTTGATGAACCGTGTAATGGCTTGGACATTATTGCCCGTGAAGAGCTTCTTCAATTTATTGAAAAAATTTCAACCGAACCAGATTGCCCAACATTTATTTACGTTACACATCATGTCGAAGAAATTTTGCCATGCTTTACACATACATTATTGTTGAAAGAAGGACAAGTTTTTGCACAAGGCCCTTCAGCTGAGATGCTGACAGAGTCAAATCTATCCGCATTTTACGACCGCCCTGTATCGGTTCTTGTTGAGCAAAAACGTACTTGGATTGCATTGAAGGATAATTTGCAACATAATTAAAGAAGAGGGTCTCTTCATTTGAGCGTAAATATTTTAAAAGCGATTTTTGAAAATGTAAAAAATAAAAATAGATAGGCGGTAATAATCGTGAATGAAGTCTCAAAACCCAAAAATGATTTTTTATCATGGCTGGTAGTAATTCTTTTTGGAATTGTTATTGCTTTTGTCTGTCGAGAATTTCTCTTTTCTCCTCTTATAGTAAAAGGGGCTTCTATGATGCCTACTTATGAGAGTGAAGATGTTATTATTGTTAGCAAAGTTAGTGAAATTGACCGTTTCGATCATGTTGTTTTTAAGGCGCCTTATGAGGATGAATATTATATTAAACGGGTGATTGGTCTTCCTGGTGATTCGGTAGAAATGAAAGATGATGTTCTAATTATAAATGGGGAAGAATATGAAGAACCATATGTAAATAGGAATACTGAAAATCCTTTTCAAAGAAGGGTAACGGAAAACTTTACATTAGAAGAGATTACAGGTGAAAAAGTTGTACCTGAAGGATATCTATTTGTTTTGGGTGATAATAGATTAAGAAGCTCAGATAGCCGCCACTACGGACTAATTCCAATTGATTCCTTGCTGGGGGAATCTAAAATAAGAATATATCCACTTAATCATTTAAAGTTATTTAATTAACCATTTTTAGTTTAAAACGATTTCATATTTAAAACGTCTATCCTTTATGATGGACGTTATTTTATTGTTAAGGCTGCATCGAAAGTGATAGCGACAGATGCAGGGCGCTTGGGTTTTTCTTGTTGGAAATTGTTTATAATGAATAGAAAGGAGGGATGTATATTGTTAGCATCTATAACAAAAAGCAACAATGAGTATATTGCAGTTTATGAACGGTCATTTAATCAACCGGTTGAAGTTGTGTGGGGAGTATTAACTAAAAATGACCAGTTGACGAAATGGATGAGCCATCTCGAAATAACAGATTTACGAAAAGATGGACAGATTATTTTTAACTATAATGATGGATCTAATAATTTTGAAAAAATGAAAATAACTGATTTTGAGGACCAATCAGTCATTGAGTTTGAATGGGGAAAGAATATTGTTCGATTTGAAGTTCATCCTACTGAAACGGGATCTATTTTATTATTAAAAGAATTTATAAAAGAAATTACTAATCATACACCTAAAGACTTGGCTGGTTGGCATATGTGTTTAAATGTTTTTAAGGATGTAGTAAATGGTACAGCAAATCAATTGCCTAATAATGATGAGTGGGAGAAATGGTATAAGGAATATATTCATATAGTAGGAGCAATTGAAAAGTAGTGACAGATTAAAATCAAAACCTCAAAGAAGCAGAATAGCATCGTTCTTCGAGATATGCTTGTGTCTATAATCTTTTTACTTCGATAGGAGCTAAGGTGAGAAAATGAAGTTTCTATAACGTTGAAGAAGTTACGAAAATATAAAAAGAAACGAGTAGATTACATGGAATGAAAATCTATTCGTTTCTTTTCACTTACTAGGAAATTTTAAAATTTTCACTTGTGGATAAAATGTCTAGCACACAATCCAGCTTCATCGAGATTGCGGTATGCCCCCGGTTGAAAGCTGGTAAAGCTTCATGATTCGGCTTGTAGAGTTACATTGATGTATTAGTACCGACAATGTCATAAAAGTCCTTTTACGACGAGTAAGGGTAGAAGCAGCGCTAACATTTTCTTTTAATAAACCTTATCACCGTTAAAGATTGAATTTTTAACAATTACGTAATCAACTGTACGGATAGCATCAAGCTTTTTGCCGCCTGCATATGAAATAGAGGATTGTAGATCTTGCTCCATTTCAACAAGCGTATCCATCAATGAGCCTTTATGTTCAACATACATTTTTTTGCCTTCAACGTTTTTCTTTTCACCTTTTTGAAATTCTGAAGCAGAACCAAAGTATTCCTTAAACTTTTTGCCGTCTTTTTCAATTGTTTGACCAGGAGATTCTTCGTGGCCTGCAAATAGGGAACCAATCATTACCATTGAAGCTCCAAAACGAACTGATTTTGCAATATCACCGTGTGTACGAATTCCGCCGTCAGCAATAATTGGTTTTGTTGCTGCCTTTGCACACCAGCGAAGTGCAGCTAATTGCCAACCGCCTGTACCGAATCCTGTTTTAATTTTAGTTATACATACTTTACCTGGTCCAATACCAACTTTTGTTGCATCTGCTCCAGCTTGCTCAAGTTCTCTTACTGCTTCAGGTGTTCCAACATTACCTGCAATAACAAAACTTTGTGGCAAATGTTTTTTAATATGTTTAATCATTTCAATTACTGCATTTGAATGACCGTGTGCAATATCAATTGTAATAAATTCAGGAATTAGTTCTTCTTTTGCCAATTGTTCGATAAAGTCATATTCTTCAGACTTAACACCGACAGAAATTGATGCAATTAATTTGCGTGAATGCATATTTTTAATAAATTCTGCACGTGTTTCTGGATTGAAACGGTGCATGATATAAAAGTAACCGTTTTCTGCTAATTTAATTGCAATTGATTCATCAATAATTGTTTGCATATTAGCAGGTACAACAGGCAGTTTAAATTTATATCCACCAAATGTTATAGAAGTATCACATTCAGAACGACTGTTTACAATACATTTATTTGGAATTAGTTGAATATCTTCATAATCAAATACGTTATCCATTTAAAAGCACCCCTAAATCACGAATATTTTTTTATATGTCAGGCTAAATGTTCGCCCTTTGGTAATTTACCTTATTTTTAAGTTGATGTCAAAAGATTTTATAAAAAAAACTATTATTTATAATTTGTCCGTTATATCTACAAATATAATTAATTGAAATTTGTATAGGAATTAATGATTTTCCGGAAGAGAGTATGCTCTTTTTTTATGTTAGAACATATAACGTGTAGAAGTTTTTTTGTATAAAACGGATTCTTGGTAGTTATATTAAAAACAAAGGAGAGGATATGTTTGCCTAGAAATTCAGAAAATCAACATGTAGAAGCAACACCGCATTTCGATGGCCCAAAGGAAAGTATTGTGAACGATTCAACAGCATCTGCTGGGGACAAGCTAGGTATGTTTATAGAAAAGAAAACATCATTAGAGATTGGTATGGAGAAAAATCCTTTTAAATTTACACCAAAAAAAGATCCTATGATGGAGCGTTTTGAAAAATTAATGAGAGGTACTAAAAAGGAGTAATATAAAACGATAATTCCTTTTTTAATTGTAATGTTAAGTTTTCTGTCACGACATTCGCACAGTGATTAAACTTTTTCCTTCATAAAATAGATGAAGGAGGGAGCTAATCGATGCTTGATAAAATCAAATTGTTAATAGGTCAGCCGATTGGCGTATCGTTCAAAAATGGGCTGAGTGTCTCAGGAGTATTATGTAATGCAAATGAAGACGAAATTTGTTTAATGGAATATTTATATCAAGCTAAATTTGTACAAAAATATTATGATTATGAAATGATCCAAGGAATATATATATTTCCTAGCTATGATAAAGATCTTTTAAATTGAAATAAATATAAAAATCCCCTTGAAAAAACAAGGGGATTAAGTTTAATTAAAATTTCGGAGCTAGTTCGATAGCTGAATTGATTGCGGCAATCATGCTTTTTTCACCAGCTATATTTTTCCCAGCAATATCAAATGCAGTACCATGGTCTACTGATGTGCGGATAATACCGCCTTTTAAACCTACTGTAATATTGACACCATCTTCAATACCCATTACTTTTATTGGAGCATGTCCTTGATCATGATAACAAGCTACTACAATATCAAAGTCACCGCGGCCTGCTCTAAAGAATAGCGTATCCGCAGGAAGGGGACCTGTTACATTAATCCCTTCATCTTGAGCTTTTTTAATGCCAGGTTCAAGTTTTTCTTCTTCTTCTCCATAGCCGAATAAGCCATTTTCTCCTGCATGTGGGTTAATACCGCAAACAGCTACTCGAGGATTTTCAAAGCCTGCATTTTTAAGTGTATCGTGAGCTAATTTTACAACTGTATACGTTCTTTCAGGTGTAATGCTGTTAATTGCATCAATTAATCCAATATGAGTTGTTAAATGGATAACACGTAAATTAGGTGTAGTTAACATCATAGAGAAATCTTCTGTATCTGTTAATTTTGCCAATATTTCCGTATGTCCAGGGTACATATGACCACCTAAATGCAATGCTTCCTTATTTAATGGAGCAGTACAAATAGAGTTGATTTTTTTCTCCTTTGCAAATTCGATTGCCTTTGCTAAAAACTGAAATGCCGCATCACCAGCTTTAGCATTTACTTCACCAAATGGTAAATCAGCAGGCAATAAATCTAAATGTATACAATCAATTGTTCCAAACTCGTATTTTGCATCTTTAGGATCTTGAATGGCATGAATAGTAGCTGAAGAACCAACGATTGGAACAACCCTTTCCAGCATTTTAGCATCTCCAAAAACTAATGGTTTACAAGTTTCGTATAATTCCTTATAACCTAAAGCTTTTACGATAATTTCTGGTCCAATACCAGCTGCATCACCCATTGTAATTCCGATAATTGGTTTCATTTTATTGTTCTCCCTTCAACTTTTGTAATGCATTAATAAAGACTTGTTCAGTCCCGAATCCGCCTGCTTTTGTTATTACGTATACATCATCAATTCCGAGAAACTTTGAAATTGGTACACCGATTTCAATTTCATCTAACAGTTCAAAGCCCTTTATATCACTTAGCAGACAAAATTGTTTAGCCGTATCTCCACCGGTTAAAGAATAACCTTTAAATATTCCTTCTTTTAGTAAAGAGGAACAAATTGAGCCTAAAGCTTTAACAATTTCATTACTAATTTCTGTTTTACTTAGATTTTGTTTATTGCCAGTTTTCCATGCTTTTTCAATGTCTTCTTTTTCAGCAGTTGAATAAATCACAATATCCAAGCCTTCACTAGCTTTTTGTATTGCTTCATTATAAACTCTTTCAATTTCTTCGATGCGTTCAATTTGAGAAGAAACAGCTTTAAAAGATTCAAATGCGATTGAGTGCAGATTTGGCTGATCTAAAAGATTCTTCAATTGAGATCTAGAATTTTTATTAACACTTCCAATGACAGTTAAAATTGGACCTTCATTGTTAGGAATGTGCAAAGTTTGTGTTGTTTCACGAATTTCATAATAAGCAGGAAGATAATTTGCAATACCAGCAGATCCTGCCCATGCAAAGTGATAAGGTAAATCTTTCGTATCATTAAGTATTTGCTGTAAATGAGCTTCTTCAGTTGAATCGACAATAATATATGGAATTTTCTCATTGTAGAATTTTTTCAGCATTTCTTCTATATGATTTTTACCTAAAGCAAGGTCATTTACCGTAATTGTTTCTATTCGCTGAGCTGTTTGATTTTCTAAAAGTTCAGTTAAGGAAGAAACAGTTACTGGCGTTTTAGGATCCTTTGCAATTTCTGATTCTCCCAATGGAACACCGTTTAAATAATGGACAGAGTTTAAAATAGTACGATTATTTTTCGGGTAACCAGGAGCAATCATGACAAAGTCAGGTATTAGTACATCATAAACTGCATCGATTTCGGCACCGATATTTCCACGCATAGTGGAATCCAGCTTTTTAAAGATATTTGTAAAGCCTGCATTTTTTAAAGATAGAACTACTTGTTTTACTTTGTTGTAAGCCTCCACTTTATTAATGGAACGACTATCTGTGTCATATACAACAGCCTCATAGTTTTTTACATTTTTCTCGTCTATATCAAATAATACTGCTGTTTTTAATCCGTGACGAGCAAGTTGAACTCCACTATCATTAGCGCCCGTTATATCATCAGCTACGATCGCTATTTTCATTTCTTTTTTCCTCCAATTCTTGCTGTCTTTAAGTAGAAAAGGAGAGAGGCTGCATGGAGCTCTCTCTCTAATTTTTTATTGTACTTTTGGTTCGTTGTATTTTGCAACACCGCCAGATTTTTCTAACCGTTTAACTAAGAACCCAATAAAAATAGGCAGTAATATTGCGGTTGTTACAACACTTGCCGCTACTTGAACTGTTGCAATTTCAGCAACGGGTGCAAATGCTGCATTTGCCGCTGCGATTGCTGCCGGTGTTCCTACAGCATTGCCGGCTGTTGAACCTTCAGCAGCTCCGACAATTGGGTTCCAACCGAATGCTTTAAATACAAAATAGCTTATACCGCCTGTAAGAAGTACTGTTAATACCCCAAGAGCGATACCGCCTAATCCACCTTCGATAATTGCCGAGAAGTCGATACCCATACCAAGTGAGAAGGCGAAGAATGGAACTAACATATCGCCGCCTTTTTGTAGCCAAGCACCCATTTCGTGGTCTAGGTTTCCGATAACAACCCCAACTAATACAGGTACTAACACAGCGATAAATGAAACGGGCGAGAATAGACCGTTAGTGAATCCCATTGCGCCAAAAATTGCTAAAGCTACCATTGTTAAAAATGGGCCATCATTTAAGGCTAGGATTGGATATGCCGCTTTATCATCTTCTTTCCCATATTGACCAACAAGTGCTACATATAAACCACCGTTGGAGTTTGTCATTGCAGCAATAATCGCAATAGGGGCTAAACCTAAAAATAAACCTGTTTCATCGTCTGCAAGGAAAATAGCAATTAACCCGACAGCTGCACCAATTAGCCATTTAATGATTAAAAGAGTTGTACCTTTTTTAATTGAAGATCCAGCCGATTTCAAAGTAATTTGAGTACCTGCAATTAATAAGAATAATGCAATTAATGCGCTTGAGCTATTTACAAATAATGCTTCTGTAAATCCACCAATTCTAAGAGCGTTTGGGAAGAAAGTATTGATTGTAGCTGCAAGTAGTAGAGGAACAACCATCATTCCGCCTGGAATCTTGTCAAGAGTGCGTTTAATTTTCATCTTATTTACTCCTTTTTAGGTTTTGTTTAAAAATAAAGCGTTTTCATTAAGTATATTTTACTAGATTGTGTTATAAAACACAACACTATTTTTCTAAATTGATAGATTATTTAGTTAGGTGTTTAAAAATGCAAAAGTATAAAACTAAAAAAGCGAAAACTTAAAGATTACTCTTTAAGTTTTCGCCATAAAGTTGCCCGATTAATACCTAATCGTTCAGCTGTTTTAGATTGGTTATAATTTTCTTCTTTTAAAACTATTTCTATAATTTCCTTTTCAATTTCCTTTAAAGTACCCTTGAAAGAAATTGATTTTAATGAAGCTTTTTCTTGTTGCAATACTTCTTCAACAGTTTCTTGATGTATAACATAATCATTTTCTGCAAGAGTAATTTGCTTCACTATATATTTCAAATCGTCAATGTGAGAAGGGTAATTAGCTTTTTGTAAAATACTTAAGGATTCGTTTTTAATTTTTATTGCACGAGTTCCAAGTTGTTCATGATTTTTGGAAATAAAATAATGTACAAATGGTTCAAAATCTTCTTGCCTCTCCAGTAGGGGAGGTAATTGAATTTTATTTAAATGTAATGGATTAAAAAGTGAAGTGTTTATATCTTTTTCAGACATTATAAATAGATGGATATTTAAATTCATGCATTTTTTTATAAATGGAATTATGTTATTTACATCCTTCACTGTATCTATACGGATAAATTTAATGGTTCTAACATTTTGCAGTGGGATTGTATCGATATGGTCTACATCAAATAATTCGAAATCAATTGTTAAAAGTAAACCGTCAATCTCTTTTTGTTGATGAATAAAAGTAGAGATAAAATCTTTCCCTGTCCCTTTTTCTCCAAGCAACAAGATTGGTTCATTCTGCTGGAAATAAGTTTGTAGTTGGTCAAAAACAATTCGCATTCGTTCGGATTGTATTATTAAAGGTTCAAAGGAATGACTTGTCATTACGGATAAACCTTGTTGATTAAAGTTTTTTAATGGATGTTTTTTAAACGTAAAAAGTTTATATTGATTTCCTTCGAAAAAATAACCATTTATTTCAATGATATAACCATTGGTAACATATTTCCTTGAACCTTCATTTTTATTAATTTCAATAGCGGTTTTTAATATGTTAACTTGTTCCGCGATTTCTGGCTCCAGCACCATGTTTGTGAAATGCTCGTAGACGACTTCATTTCTCTCATCAAGCATTAATAAATTGTCGTATTTTTTTAAAAGCATTTGTTCAAAAATAGTTGACGTATTGTTTCTTTTATTCAAATAACTGTACAGCTGTTTGGCGTTTTCAAGTGCATTCATAATGGATTCTTTTCCTGATTGAATTAGCAATCCTTTAAGACCATACGCATTGCTTGTTTTATAAGTGATGAAATCGCCAACGATTTGTTGATAGCCTTTATTTTTCAATTCTACAATTAAAGGGGCAACCTCCTCGGAGTTTTGTACTGTATAAACTGATAAGGGCAATTCCATTAAGTCTATAATTGATTGTGCAGCAGAAGTAATATTTGAGAATCCAACAATGGCTGTTTTATTCGATAAATTAGAAGCTAATGTAAGGGAACGCATCATGTCATAGCCTGATACTTGCATATCCAGTACAGGAATGTTTACTGCCGCTTTAATTAACTTTGCTGTTCCGCCTCGACTGATAATAATGTCAGTATCCTTTTGTTCATCTAATAATGCAATTTTTACACCATTCTCCAAATCTCCGACAGATACTCTAATAGTTAATTCAGGAAAGTAGGGAATGCAATCGTTGATAATTGGGATCATTGCTTCATAAGGGGTTATTATGTGTATGTTCATATTCACTCCAACTTTCTAAAGACCTAAAGGGTGTTAATAAATTATAAAAAAGCTCCAAAAACCACTATATTCTTATATAACAGTCTACTATAACTTTTTGACAGAGTGAATCTTAGAATACTTGCGTAAGGGAATAATCCTCACTATTTTTTAATGGTTTAATCAGGTGATACTTCTATTTTTATATTATTATGTATAAATATGTAAATTTTGGGACAATACTTAGTCATATTCATACAAATTTCTAGTTTAATTGTAAGGAGGACAAAGTATTGAAAATAAAAATTACACTATTAAGTTTAATCTTCACGCTATTATTAACATCCAATGCCTATGGAATGGAATTATTCCGCTCGGCTATGCATACAGGAGAAGAAAATGATTTCTTTTATATTAATAATTTAGGAATGGACAAGGTTTTTGATGATGCATTGTACCGAGATAGGATATTTTATAAAACAGCGGAGCAGCCAAAAACGTATACCGTTGAAAAAGGGGACAACCTATTTAGAATTGCAGTAAATCACAATATTTCGTTAAATGAATTAAAAACTTTAAATAATTTAACGACAGATGTTATTCATCCAGGGGATGTTTTGGTGGTAAGTGAAGATGAAAAGCAAAAACCTATGAGCGTAGTAGCGGATGCATCCACAACTATAAAATTTCTTTTAAACAATATTATTGTAGAACAACCTGAAGAGAATGAAGAAGCTGTTAAAATTGAGCAACCAAGCCAACCAGAACGAACAAAAATAACCAAAACGCAACCAAAGCAACCTACTGTTGTTTTAGATGATGGGGCAGAACCAGCAGGCGCAGAGGGAGAAATGCTAGTTACAGCAACTGCATACACTGCGTACTGTGAAGGATGTTCTGGTACAACAGCTATTGGCATTGATTTACGATCAAATCCAAATCAAAAAGTAATTGCTGTAGATCCAAATGTTATTCCACTAGGCTCGAAAGTTTGGGTAGAAGGTTATGGAGAAGCGATAGCTGGTGATACTGGTGGAGCAATAAAGGGCAATAAAATAGACGTATTTATTCCTTCCCATGATCAAGCGATGCAGTGGGGCGTTAAAAAAGTAAAAGTGAAGATATTGAATTAAATAGGTCGACAAAAAGGTATTCAGAGAGATTTCATTCTGAATGCCTTTTGTAATTTTTTATAAATTTTTGGGTAGTTAATAGACTATTTGATAGTTAGAGAATAATCATCAGGTATTTTTTTAAACTATCTTGGGAAAATTGATGAGTTTCTTTCGATTCCTGGTGCATAAATATCTCCTGTATAAAGGATTTTTTAATCCCTCGCAAGATCGGCCATCGAATCCATATTTTCTTAAAATTTCGAGTTTGTTTATAGTCTGGCTGACTAATTGGTTTATTTTTTCTAAAAACAAAATAATATTATCACGGTGTAACAAAATGTTACATATAAGGTTGGGTTTTGGAAACTGTAATTCTTTAATAAAAGGTTCCCTTTTTACTATATTACAATCGTTCCTCCTCATTAGACGTAAGATAAATTTAATGAAAATTTATGAAATCGTATACATTATCCCCGATTATTTATGATGCTTGAACTTCTTTATACCTATTTTCCTTTTGCTCTAAGAGTTATGTCATATTTTCTGACATCTTTGAAAATAATTTATGAAAATCTTATTGACATTAAATAAATATGCGATACAATAAATGTAAATAAATCATGTTACATTTCCTTACATTATTGAATAATATAACGTAACATGTTGATTTTTATTTGAGAAGGGAGAATGATTTATGGAAGCTGTTCAAGTACTTATGGATAACCTGTGGGTAGCGATTGGTGCAATTTTAGTATTCTTTATGATAGGTGGATTTATTTTACTCGAAGCAGGTTCAACAAGAATGAAAAATGCTGGCCATGTTGCCGGTAAAACAATTTTTACAGCTGGTATTGGTACTTTAGTATTTTGGGCTGTAGGATACGGATTTATTTATGGTGATGGGAACGCATTTATTGGATTATCGAATTTCTTTTATGGTGATGCCTCGGCTGCTGATGGTGGATTAACACCAGCTGTGGATTTCTCTTTCCAAGTAATGTTTGCGTTAGTTTCTCTAACGATTGCATTTGGTGGTTTTGCTGAACGAGCAAAACTATCAGTCTATGTAATTTTCGCTGTATTATTCTCTGCTTTTATCTACCCTGTAGTTGCTCACTGGATTTGGGGGGGCGGATGGTTAGCTGAACATGGTAAACAAGACTTTGCAGGATCGACAGTAGTTCACTTAACAGGTGCAATGGCTGCTTTAGCTGCAACGATGATCTTAAAACCACGTATCGGTAAATATAATAAAGATGGTTCTTCAAACGTTCTTGCAGGTCACAACCAAGTTTATACTACTTTAGGTGTTCTTATCCTTTGGGTAGGGTGGTTTGGATTCAATGGTGCAAGTACTTTCGGAGTTGCTGATGGATTCTTAGGATTTGTCATTCTTAATACGCAATTAGCGGCAGCAGCTGGTGCGGTTGCAGCAATGTTTACAGCTTGGGCTAAAACTGGTAAAGCTGATGTGCCAACTACATTAAATGGAGCTCTAGCAGGTTTGGTTGCTATAACAGCTTCCTGTGGATTTGTAGCTCCTTGGGCTGCTGTTGTTATCGGTTTAATTGGCGGTATTATGGTAGTATTCAGTATGCAACTATTTGAAAAACTTAAAATTGATGATCCAATCGCTGCATTGTCGGTTCATGGTACTGTAGGTGTTTGGGGTACACTTTCAAACGGTTTATTCGCATTGCCTGCATTATCAACTGATATTGACTGGGGGCAAGCTGGATTATTCTATGGCGGCGGCTTTACACAGTTAGGAGTTCAAGCATTAGGCGTTGCTGCTTCAGGTATATACGCTTTTGTTGTTGCATTCATTATCCTAAAAATTATGGATAAAGTGATGGGTGGTCTTCGTGTAACAGAAGAGGAAGAAATCATGGGCTTAGATATAAGTGAACATGGAAGCTATGGTTACCCAGAGCAAATGGCATTAGAGGAAGCAAAATTAACGACAGCTGCTACTAAAGAAAAATTTTCATAATGTACTTGAAAACTTTATACTATAAGAAAAAAGCCTCTGGGAACAGAGGCTTTTTCTATAAAAGGAAGTGTGATAGTGGAAACGTATGAATCTATTAGAAAATGGAAAGATGAAGCACTGTCCTCCTTCATGAATACAAGTATTTCTCTTAATAAATTTCATGACCAAGTAATGCTTAAAGTACTTGAAGTTGCTAAAGGCAAGATGAAACAATCAACCCCGCCGTGTGAATTCACCTGGTTTATTACTGGTAGTGGGGGGCGTTTCGAACAAGGGTTAATTAGTGACCAGGATCATGGCTTAATCTATGAAATTTCAAATGAAGAAAATGACATATACTTTAAGGAACTTGGTGAAGAGATATCTTATGGTATGAATTGTGTTGGTTACCCTTATTGCAATGGAAACATTATGAGTTCCAATCCAACATGGCGTAAATCGGTAGAGGAATGGAAAATACAATTAATTGAATGGATGAAAAATGAAAGATGGGAATCTATACGCTATTTGCAAATCTTTTATGATGGAAGAGTATTGTACGGAAATACCGAATATCTTAGTGACTTAAAATCTGTTATTTTTCATTATCAACTACAGCATCCAACTTTATTGCAACGTTTTATTGCAAATGTTAAACATATAAAAAATGTCATTGGACCAATGGGGCAGTTACTTGTAGAACAACATGGAGTATATCAAGGGTGTGTGAATTTGAAATATTCAGCTTTCTTGCCATATGTAAATGCAGTACGGTTATTATCTATTAAAGAAGGTATTTTTGAAACCTCAACGATTGATAGAATAGATCGTCTTAAAGGAAAGGATGAATATAAAGAGATGCTTCGTGATTGTAAAGAGAATTTTATAACGCTTACTAAATATCGGCTTTCACTATTAAATGCACAAAATTACGATGATACCCATTATTTAAATATAAAAATTCTATCTAAAGAACAAAAAAAAGAGATAAAACAAATTTTAAAATGTGGGAAACGACTTCATGATGAAGTCATTGAACTAACATTAGCTAAAAATTAATGTTTTTATTAGAAAAGGGTGTTAATAATGGCGTTTGAACCATTCATGCAACTATTAAGGGGAATACAAGGAAGACGAGCTCAAGGAATTGGTGGTATACAAAACTCACATCAAATGGCATATTTAAGACATCTGCAAAAGGAAATAAACAAAGAAGATGCTATGCATGTTCCCTTAAATGGCTTAAATGTTGTTGTATTTGATATTGAAACAACTGGATTTTCTCCTGAAAAAGGAGATAGTATTCTCTCTATAGGTGCGATAAAAATGTGTGGTGCTAAAATGTTAGAAGAGCAAGAATTTTACTCTCTTATTCAATATGACAAAGAGATACCACCAAATATCGTACAGTTAACAGGGATTACAAATGAACAGGTAAGTACTGCGCCGCCATTAGCTGATATTTTAATTAAATTTTTTGAGTTTATTGGAGATTCTACTCTTGTTGCACACCATGCAACACATGAAAGAACTTTTATGCAGTTTGCAAGTGCTAAATTATTTAAAACATCCTTTAAACACCGAATTGTTGATACATCCTTTCTTTATAAAATAGTAGAACCACATTTTCAAAACGTAGCGTTAGAGCGGCTTTGTGAACATAACGGTATTCCAATTGTTGACCGGCACAATGCTCTTGGAGACGCAAAAATGACGGCAATGCTTTGGAGTATTTATCTTGAAAAATCATTAAAAATAGGCTGTGAAACATTAAATGATGTTTACAATTACTTTGCTAGAATGTAATTTTACAAACTTTTAATATAGAAACTTAAAGGACTGTTTAGAAAATAATATTCTTAACAGTCCTTTTACAATGTAAATATTAAATAGATTCTTTTTCCCTAAAGTAGTAGTTATAAACCTCCTTGTCGTAAGAATGCCTATCCCGTTTAAATTTTTGGAATGCGCCTTTTATTGTTAATTTTCGTTTTAAGTTTTTTGTGTGCATGCACAGCTTTTGATTTCATCAATTACATAAGCTATAGTTATATTACAGAGAAATAAAACTTATTAACTTAGTAGGTTTTTCTTTGGAAAATAACGGCTATGATAGTAGTTTTATGATGAGTAGTAGAGTGCAAACTAACGACGGATAGGTGATATAGATGAAAGACTTTTCAAATACGAAAGAAATACTTTTTAATAAAATGACATTAGTTCCATTTAATGATAATGAAAATTTATGCCTTGTAGGCCCAGTGAAATTGCCTATTAAACAAGGAGATTTCCAAACAACGTTTCAGTGGTATACATGGTTAAATATAGATAAAAAGCTTTCAAAGGAAATGGTTCTTGATGCCATTACAAATGACAATTTAGCAGTAAAACAGCAATCATCAGTTCTAGTATACGGTGATTTTACTAATGCGGAAGATGCGATTATTCGAATGCATAGTATTTGTCATACGGGTGATATTTTTGGCAGTCAAAGATGTGATTGCGGCTACCAGCTTCATGAATCAATGAAAATGATAGCTGAGCACGGCTGTGGCGCTATTTTTTATTTAGCGAACCATGAAGGTCGAGGTATCGGTTTGTTTTCAAAATCATTAGCTTACCTATTACAAGAGGAAGGCTATGATACGGTTGAGGCAAACAATGCATTAGGCTTTGAAGATGACACAAGAAATTATGAAGAAGCAATTAGTGTCCTTGAGTCATTACGTTCAAAGCCAGTAACATTAATTACAAACAATCCGAAGAAGCTGGCTGCGTTAAAAGAACACGGTTTACTTGCCCATAATCATATTCCATTATGGGGTGGCTTAACTGAGACAAATCGTCATTATCTTGAAACAAAGGTGAAAAAATCTGGCCATATTCTAGAAAAAGAATTAATTGTTTAAGGAGCACGTATATGAAAACCGATCGTGAATATATGCAGTTAGCATTAGACTTAGCTGCTTCAGCAAAAGGTAATACAAATCCGAACCCAGTAGTTGGAGCAGTCCTTGTGAAGGATGGATTAATTGTTGGGACTGGCCTTCATCGAAAAGCAGGAGAGCCGCATGCAGAAGTCCATGCCTTTAACATGGCGGGTGAGCATGCAAAAGGTGCAACATTGTATGTTACATTAGAACCTTGTTCGCACTTCGGAAAAACACCACCCTGTGCCAATTTAGTAAAGGAATCTGAAGTTAGCCGTGTAGTAGTTGCTACAATGGATCCAAATCCATCAGTTGCTGGACGAGGCATCAGACTACTACAAGAAGCTGGCATTCAAGTTGAAGTTGGTGTATTAGAGGAAGAAGCAAGAAAGCTAAATGAACGATTTATTCATAATATGTTAACAAGTCGACCATTTGTTATTTCAAAATTTGCCATGACGTTGGATGGTAAAATTGCAACACATACGGGCCATTCAAAATGGATTACTAGTGAAGAAGCTCGACTCCAAGTACATGAATTACGCAATGAAGTAGATGCAATTTTGGTGGGAATTGGAACTGTGTTGGCTGATAATCCTTCCTTAACAACAAGACTTCCCCACCGAGAAGGGAAGAATCCGATACGTGTTATTTTAGATAGTGAACTAAAAACACCGTTAGATGCTAATATTGTCAATACAATAGACGCGTCAACAATCATTGTTTGTGGTCCTAATGTGGAAGCGGCAAAGGTAAGTCAACTACAAGAAAAAGGTGTTAAGGTTATTTCTGTTACAAAAAACGATCATGGCTTAGATTTAGAAGAAATGTTAAATGAATTGTATAAAAATGGAATTACAGATGTATTAGTTGAGGGTGGTGCAGAAGTTAATGCATCCTTCCTAAGAGCAGGTTTAATTAATAAATTTCTAGCTTACGTTTCTCCTAAAATACTTGGAGGGCGCAAATCAAAAACACCATTTACAGGTATAGAAGTGGATACTATAGATGAAGCTCTTCAGCTAGAAATAGATTCAGTTGAAAAAATCGGACCTGATTTATGTATTACAGCATACCCTAAGCTTGGTAAAACGAAATGAAATTAACAACGGATGTATGTATTGTTGGGGCTGGACCTGGAGGAGCTTTACTTGCTTATTTATTGGCGAAACAAAATATATCTGTAATTCTATTAGAACGTTTTAAAGAAATTGCAAAAGAATTTCGCGGAGAACATTTAAATGAAGAAGGCGAAGAGATATTAAAAAAGTACGGTTTGTTTGAGAAAATAGAGGAGCTTGGTCTGCTGCGGATGGAAAGATTGGAGTATTGGGAAAATGGGGAATTATTCAAAACGGTTTTACCTGCCCCCAATATAGGACATTTAGGTATCCATGTTCCGCAATCCTATCTACTTGCCGTACTTATTAATGAAGCAAAAAAATACTCGCAATTTTCATTAATGACAGGTACAACTGTAACAGATTTAATAAAAGACGAAGAAGATTGTATAAAAGGTGTTAAAGCGAACAAAGAAGGAAAAGAAATTTTTATTGAAAGCAACTTAGTCATTGGCGCAGATGGACGTCATTCAATAGTTCGAAAAAGGGCTGGAATTGATGTAACAGTCCGAAAACATGGTTATGATTTATTGTGGGCAAAAATACCTGCACCGCAAAATTGGGAGCCAGCAATAAAAATGGCTTTAATAGATGGAATGCAGCTCTCTTTGTTTACTCAAGCAAAGGGCTATATTCAAATAGGGTGGAACATACCTGAAGGATCATTTCCTGCTCTTCGAAAACAGCATTTTACTCCATTTATCGATAAATTAGCCAAAGCATTTCCACAGTTAGAAACGACTGTGCGGAACCATATAAAGTCATGGAGTGACTTTGTGTTGCTTGACGTTCAAAGTAATTCTACTGATTGTTGGGGAAAAGATGGCTTAGCTTTAATTGGAGATGCTGTCCATACGATGACTCCAACAGGGGCCTTCGGATTAAATAGTGCAATGAAGGACGCAGATACATTGGCAACAATCTTAACAAAACAAACAATTTCTACAGTTGATTTGATGAATTGTGCAACAGAACGCAAAAAGGCAGTAGAAAAACTTCAAGCTATTCAAATTGAAAAGGAACAAACATTTGCAACACAATTTGTAATTTATTCATAAGGAAAGTAGGAGCTTTTGTGAAATTTGGCTTTGATATAGATGATACTCTCATTAATCTAAGGGAACATGCATTTCATATTTATAATCAAAAATTAAACCTGAATGTTGGTTTAGAAGTTTTTCGTGAATTAAAGACAGTAGAAATACACGAAGCATTTGGTTTAGACAAAGAAGAAGGCGGCAAAATGTGGTCAAATCTTCTAGAGGAAATTTATTTTACAGATTGTCCGGCTTATGAGGGAGCAATTGAATTTTTAAATAAGCTTGAAAATGAAGGGCATGAAATTTATTACATTACTTCACGTCCAAAGCAATATTGTTCCCAAACAAGACAGTGGATAAAAGAAAAAGGTTTTCCTGTAAAGGACGATCATTTTTACTGTGGTATGCAGGATCATGAAAAAACAGATATTATAAAAAAATTAAATTTAGATTATTATTTTGATGATAAACCAGCTGTTCTTGAAACACTAGAAGACGTTTCAACAAAAGTGTTTGTTAAAGATCAATCATATAATCAGCTTGTTGGAAATCAAAGGGTATATAATTGGACTTATTTTTCGATTAAATATTAAAAAGCATTATTCCTAGTTATCGGCCATATAAGGAGGCTATAGTTGGAACACGAATTGAAAGAGGTTATTAAGAATGTGACCTTTCGATAAAGCAAGAGGATTTTGATGGGTTGATGAATTACTATACGGAGAATGCAATCTTAGTCGTAAAACCAGGTACAATTGCACAAGGTAAAGATGAAATCAAAAAAGCATTTATAGCAATATCAAAATACTTTAACAATACTCTTGAACCAACACAGGGAGAAATGATTATTTTAGAATCAGGTGATACAGCTTTAGTAATTTCCCAAACCTCCTAGAAGCCGATAATATGGATAATCAATATTCAATGGATAGAAGTGCAACTTATGTATTTAAGAAAAATTTATAAGGCGAATGGCTTTGTGCGATAGATAACTCGTATGGAACAGAATTAGTTAATAGTATTAAATGAATTGGGATGACAAGTTTTTTTGTTGACATGAATTAAGACTTGTTTTGCTCAGCTTATACTTTTAAAATGTGATTTTCAGAGTTCGTCTCAATTAAAAACGAACTATTCGTTTTTTACGAGTAGTTCGTTTTTTATCGTATAAACTAGAGTAAAATAAATAATTATGCTAGCTGCTGAAGTAATTGTGCATTTAATAAACGTTTGCGAATAAGTACGCCGAGCCAAGCGGCAGCAGCTGCTTTAATAATTCCTACAATAATAAACGGAGCAGCCCCTCCCATAAAAGCAGCAGTCCAAGACAAGTCACCAACAATTTTTAACCATGTTGTTCCAAATGACAATGTTATAACCATTCCAATGATGTTTGCAATAATTGCTTGAGGGTAAGTTACACCGAACTTAGCCAAATACATTCCCATTATTAATGCTGTTGGGACGAATCCTACGATATAACCACCAGTCGGACCTACTAATATTGAAAGTCCACCTGAGAAACCAGTAAATACAGGTACACCAATTGCCCCAAGTAAAATATATAAAATAACAGAAAGAGTTCCATACCTTGTACCTAAAATTGTAACGACAAGGCCAATTGCCAACGTTTGCCCTGTAATCGGAACAAGTGGCAGTGGGATTGTTACTTGTGCTAATACCGCTATAATTGCTGCACCCATTGCTGTAATAGCATAGGCATAAGTTTTTGATTTCAAAATACACCCTCCTTTGCGTTAACCTAAAATTATAATAGGTTTACAGAAAGAGGATATAATAGTTGCATATCTTTGTCAATCACATTTTTAATAGAAATTGGAAAAAATTTTTTCATCATACGGTGATAAAATAAATAACCTTTGTATAAGAAAATAGAGTAAATACTATGATAATATCTAATGTAGACATCGATTGTTTTAAAGAATGGGGGATGAAGGTGTTGTCAAAAGGACGAATTATATTTCATGTTGATATGAATAGCTTCTATGCTTCAGTTGAACAGGCGCATAATCCTGAATTGAAGGGAAAAACGATTGCAATTGCAGGAAATCCTAAGGAGCGAAGAGGGATTATTGTTACAAGTTCCTATGAAGCCCGAGCAAAAGGTATTTATACAACAATGAATGTTGCTGAAGCTTTGCGAAAATGTCCTGATTTAATTCTACTCCCACCAGACTTTCCAAAATATCGTGCTGCTTCAAAAGCAATGTTTTCTATTTTGAGAGGTTATACAGATTTGATAGAACCAGTATCAATTGATGAAGGCTATATTGATATTACAAAGAACACCGATAATCGTCACCCAATTGAAATTGCAAAGGAGATTCAGTTAAGAATCTTAAATGAACTAGATTTGCCTTGTTCGATTGGTATTGCACCAAATAAATTTTTAGCAAAAACTGCTTCTGATATGAAAAAGCCTATGGGAATTACAGTGTTAAGAAAACGGGATATCCCTACAAAGCTATGGCCGCTGCCTGTTATTGAGATGCATGGTGTAGGTGAAAGCACTGCAAAAAAGTTGGCATCTATAAAAGTTAATACGATTGGGGATTTAGCCCATATTGAGGAGCATGTGATTCGCCAAGCTTTAGGGAAAAATGGTGTTCGTTTACGAGCACGAGCAAATGGTGAAGATAATCGTGAAGTAGACCCGAATTCGATTTATGAAACGAAAAGTGTAGGTAATTCGACAACACTTCCGAATGATGAAACAGATAATGAAATATTGGAAAAGACATTTGACACGCTGGCTAGTAAAGTAGCGGAACGTTTAGATGCGAAAAAATTATGCGGGCCAACATTAAGCATTCTCATTCGTGATGCGGATTGGCAAAATCATACGAGAAGCAGAACTTTCCATAATCCAATTTATCATAAGGATGTCATTTATGAAGAAGCGGTAAAACTATTTTATAAAACATGGGATGGTGCACCGATTCGTCTCCTTGGCGTCACAATTTCAAATGTTATCGATCGCAAACAATCTGTTGAACAACTTTCGATATTTAATTTTGAGGATTTTGCGAAGCAAGAACCAATTTATGATTTAATTAATAAAATTCAAAAGAAATTCGGTAAAGGTGCTATCCAAAAAGGGATTGAAATCGGCAAGAAGTCAAATTATGCTTCTAAAACTAGCTTTAGTAAAGACTTTTTGGATGATTTGAAAGAGTAAAGATAATGAGTAGAACGGAGGCTACTAATGCAGCTACAATTTTTAGGAACAGGAGCAGGAATGCCTTCTAAAGAACGAAATACAAGTGCTCTAGCGTTAAAGCTTTTAGATGAGCGTGGAACAATTTGGCTTTTTGATTGCGGGGAGGCAACTCAACATCGTATTTTACATACATCCATTAGACCTAGAAAAATAGAAAAAGTTTTTATAACACACTTGCATGGAGACCATATTTTTGGGTTGCCTGGATTTTTAAGCTCTCGTTCTTTTTTAGGTGGTGAAGACACGCTAACTATTTATGGACCTAAAGGGCTAAAAGAATGGATTACAGCCTCATTTGAAATCTCAAAGACGCATTTAACATATCCGCTTGAATTTGTAGAAGTTCAAGAGGGGGTTGTGTTTGAGGACGATCAATTTAAAGTTGTTGCCAAGGAACTTGAGCATGTATTACCTTGTTATGGATATCGTATAGAACAAAAACCTTTGCCAGGAGAATTATTAGTCGAAAAAACACGTGAACTTGGCGTCCCAAAGGGTCCCTTACTAGGAAAATTAAAAAATGGGGAAAATGTGACACTTGAGAATGGTACTGTTGTTTATAGTGAGGAAGTAACGGCAGCACCTAAAAAAGGTTTTATTGTAACGATTTTAGGAGATACAAAATATTGTGAAAGCTCGAAAACTTTAAGTACAGGTGCGGATATTATAGTTCATGAAGCAACCTTCGACCATGATACAGCACATCTTGCAGCTAGCTATGGGCATTCAACAAATATTGAAGCCGCAATGGTAGCACGAGATGCAGAAGCTAAAAACATTATTTTAAATCATATAAGTGCTCGCTTTTTACCTTATGATCTACAAAGTTTATTAAATGAGGCGAAAGAAATTTTCCCGAATACGTTTATAGCAAATGACTTTTCAGTTTTTACATGGAAGAATGATGAATTGATGGAAGAGTAATATTTAATTTTAAATGAAACAGCAATCATATGAACGCTATTCGCCAAAAATTAGACAATAAAAAACTTTTATATTATATAGAAAGAACTCAATAACTAGAAGGATGGATAACAATAATGAACGAGCAATTAATAGATTGGATTACGCGTTTTCAAAGGGAGAAAGATATCGACGCTCTTGCAAATTTAAAAGACTATTGCAAAGATATGATTGAACCTTTAATTATAGAATTTACTGAGAAATATGGTGAAGATGCAGGCGAATTGCTACGTTTAAAATGGGATAAAAGATTTTATTTTATTTTTACGAAGTATCAATTGAATGTTGGTTTGCCATTAGACACTTTTGTAAAAAATACGTATCGCTTTTATTTTATGCAAGTTTTAAGAAGAGCTGGTTATATAAATTAATAGGATTATGTTAGTGAATACCACTCAACATATAATACGTGTTCATTTTTTAATAATAGATAAATAATAAACATCTTCGGTTGAATTAGGGTCTACATACCTAGAATTCAATTAGAAGGTGTTTTTTTATGGAAAATAGAAATAATGTAGGCAAAATTAGAGGGGGAGTAGTTAAGTAGTCATTCAATATTTAATAATGAGTAAATACAATTAAAATGAAACAACCAGTTGCAGGGTTAATCCTACAACTGGTTGAATGCTTGTCTTATATGGAAGCGGTCTTATAACCGAACCATTTTTTATATTATCGATAAATAATATCTTCTGCTAGATGAGTAAATACTTCACCAACAACTGAGTCTTCGTCATAAACCGAAGAACCTGTGTTTTCCTCCGGCTTAGCAAATGGTACTCGAGCAATGATATGTGTATTAAGTTCATCTGCCAATTTCTCTGCTCCACCTTGACCGAATAGATAGTTCTTTTCACCATCTGCATTTTCAAAATAAGCCATATTTTCAACAACACCTAAAATCTTATGTTTCGTATGTTGAGCCATTAGACCTGAGCGCGTTGCCACATGGGAAGCGGCATTGTGCGGGGTAGTCACAATGATTTCTTCTGCTTGTGGAATCATTGCAGCTACATCGATGGCAACATCTCCTGTACCGGGTGGTAAGTCTAGTAGGAGATAATCTAATTCACCCCAGTGAGTGTTGGCAAGGAAATTGCGAATCCATTTGTTAAGCATTGGTCCGCGCCACATAACAGGTTGATTATCCTTAGAGAAAAAGCCCATCGACATGACTTTCACACCATTGCTCTCAACTGGAATAGCTGTTTGGTCAATCATTGTTGGTTTTTGATCAATTTTCATCATAGCTGGAATACTAAAGCCATAAATGTCTGCATCGACAATACCAACTTTTTTTCCAAGACGGGCAAGGGCAGTTGCTAAATTAATTGTAACAGTCGACTTGCCGACACCGCCTTTACCACTCGTAACAGCAATAAATTTGACACCGGAATTAGGTTGCAGCATTTTAGGCATCCCTTGATCTGTTACGTTTTGAGCTTTTAGGGTAGCTGTTAGTGTGCGACGTTCTTCATCCGTCATAGAACCGAATTGAAGGGAGACGCTTGTAGCTCCAATATTTTTTAAAGCTTGTTCAATATCTTGTTGAATCTTCGCTTTTAACGGACAACCTTTGATTGTTAAGATTACGTCAAGAGAAACATGGGTGCCGTCAATTTTTATATTGCGAACCATATTTAACTCAACAACGCTTTTATGAAGTTCTGGGTCTTCAACATGCTTTAGTGCATTTAAAATGTTATCGTTTGTTAACATTTCATACCCTCCTTTCTATTTTAAGCCTTTGCCAAGTCCTTTTAAGAAGTGAATGCCAAAGTTCATGGCACGATTCACATCAGGATCATTTAGCATTTTTGCAAGCTTGAAGACACTGACTTTTTCGTCAGTGTCTACCGCTTTGTTTGCTTCATCTAAGCCAGTAGTTAAACTCTCGATAAGTTTTGTTGTTTTTTCTGGGTCCATTGCCGATAAAGCACCGGCAGCCCCCATTAAGTTGTTGATGATATTTGTAACAGGCTTACGAGTTACCTGACCTAATACAATATGAGCAACTTCTTCTTTTGCTTCAAGTAGTTTTGTCACAGCTTCAAGAGCACCGATAGCATTTAAATCTCCTAAAATCGAAAAGATTTCATTTATTGTATCTTCATTTTCGGAAAGAAGTTGTTTTAAGTTCTCTAACTTCTGCTCTTTAATTTGTTCTTCTGTTAATTGTTGTTTTTTAACCGTACTAATTGGTGCAGCCATTCTTTCACTCCTTCATTAATTTGTTGTTAAGTGAACGTAGCCCGGACGATTCCATTTCCGTTGTACTTCAACACCATTTTGTGGGTGACGTTTTTTATTTCTTGGGTTTGTTCTAGGAAGTGGTGATTTTCCTTTTGCTTTCAATACTTCTACTCGAACTTTTGTTTGTTTATAAGCAGGTGTTGATGTATTCACATCGGCACCTCCACCAGTTAAGAAGTTGATCGCTGAATCTTTGCTAGTAGAGTTCATTGGTAAGAATAGTTCGTTACCTTGAACACGATCTGTTACTAGGGCATTTAATTTTAATGCGCCATATGGAGACACTAAACGTAATAACGTTCCATCTTCAATGCCACGCTCTTTTGCCATTTCAGGCGATACTTCTACGAAAATTTCAGGTACTTTCGATTGAATACCTTTCGATTTATTTGTCATGTTACCTTCGTGGAAGTGTTCTAACATACGTCCGTTGTTAATATGACAATCGTACTCTGGTTCATATTCAACAGGTTTCATCCAATCGTCTAAAGCAAAACGAGCTTTTTTGTCAGGGAAGTTAAAGCCATCTTCATATAGTAAAGGTGTATCTTTACCATCGTGACTACCCCAGTTGAAGCTGCCCCATCCTTCTAATACATCGTAGTTCGCTTGAGAGAAAATTGGAGAAAGGCTAGCCATTTCGTCAAAGATTTCGCTTGGGTGACTGTAGTTCCACTCTGCGCCTAAACGATTAGCAACTAATTGAAGGATTTCCCAATCGGCTTTTGATTCACCAAGTGTTGGTAAAACTTGATACAAGCGTTGAACACGACGTTCTGTATTCGTAAATGTACCTTCTTTTTCTAGAGATGGTGCTGCTGGTAAAACAACATCTGCATATTGAGCTGTTCGTGATAAGAACACATCTTGAACAACAAAGAAGTCTAATGATGAAAGAACTTTATCTACATGGTTCGCATCAGCGTCCACTAACGCCATATCTTCACCAACTAAATACATAGCTTTCATTTTACCTTCCATAATCGCATCTAACATTTGTGGGTTATTACGACCTGGTTTCGGTTGAATTTTCACACCATATGCTTTTTCAAACTTAGCACGTGCTTCATCATCTGTTACTTTTTGATAACCTGGTAATAGGTTTGGTAATGTACCCATGTCACAAGCACCTTGAACGTTATTATGACCGCGAAGAGGGTAAGCTCCTGCACCTGGGCGACGATAGTTACCAGTAGCTAAAAGTAGGTTCGAAATAGCAGCTGATGTATAAGAACCACCTGTATTTTGTGTAACACCCATACCCCAAAGAACACATGTACCGTCTGCATCACGAATCATTTCAGCAACATTGATTAACGTTTCTTTAGAAATACCTGTTACTTCTTCTGCATAGTCAAGTGTGTATTTTTCAAGTACAAATTTGAAAGCTCCAAAGTCATGGACATTTTCTTTAATGAAGGCTTCATCATGCCAACCTTGATCGATGATGTATTTTGTTACGGCCATTAACCAAACTTGGTCCGTACCTTGTTTTGGACGCATGAAGATATCAGAGCGTTCAGCCATTTCATGCTTACGAACATCGGCAACGATTAATTTTTGACCGTGTAACTTATGAGCACGTTTTACGCGAGTCGCTAATACCGGGTGACCTTCTGTAGGGTTTGCCCCAACAATAATAACAAGTCCAGCTTTTGCAATGTCTTTAATTGTTCCAGCATCCCCACCGAAACCAACAGTACGTAATAAACCGTCTGTAGCAGGAGATTGACAATAGCGTGAGCAATTATCTACATCGTTTGTTCCAAATAATTGACGTGCCATTTTTTGAATTAAGTAGTTTTCTTCATTCGTAATTTTTGAAGAAGAGATGAAACCAACAGAACCAGGACCAAATTCTTTTTGAATACCACCAAGTTTAGAAGCAATTAAATCTAATGCTTCATCCCATGTTGATTCAACAAATTCTTCGTTTTTACGAATTAATGGTTTTGTAATACGTTCTTCAGAGTTAACGAAGTCCCAACCAAATTTCCCTTTAATACAAGTAGAAACCGCATTTACAGGACCGTCAGAAGGTTGTACTTTTAAAATTTTGCGGTCTTTTGTCCAAACTTCGAATGAGCAGCCTACACCACAGAACGTACAAACTGTTTTTGTCTTTTTCGTACGTTTGCTTCGCATAGCAGCTTCGACTTCAGAAATAGCGAAGATACCGCTATAACCTGGTTCAACTTCTTTGATTAAATCGATCATTGGATCTAACGTATCTTGTTTCAAGCCAGTCATAAAACCAGCTTCCCCAAGCATTGATTTTTCCATTAAAGCGTTACATGGACAAACAGTTACACATTGTCCGCAACTTACACATGAAGAATCATTAATGTTAACGCCGTCATCCCAAATAACACGTGGTCTTTCTGCTTCCCAATCGATGGATAATGTTTCGTTAACCTGTAAGTTTTGGCAAACCTCTACACATTGTCCGCAGGCGATACATTGGTTCGGATCATAACGGTAAAATGGGTGGGTCATGTCCACTTCATGTGGTTCCACTTTTGGTTTGAAAGGATATTTTTGATGTTCAATTTCCATCATTTCTACTGTGTTATGTAGTGTACAGTTCCCGTTGTTATTATCACAAACAGTACAATATAACATGTGATTTTCTAGTAGACGGTCCATTGCTTCTGTTTGTGCTGCTTTCGCTTTGTCTGACTGAAGTTGGATATTCATGCCGTCTAGTGCTTTTGTTGAACAAGAACGAACTAATTGTCCATCTACTTCAACGATACAAGTATCACAAGTTTGGATAGGGTCAACTGATGGCACATGACAAATTTGTGGATGCTCAATGCCATTTTGATTAATGATATCAAGGATTGTAGCTCCTTCTGTTAGTTCATAGGATACCCCATTAATGTTAATTTTAGTCAAGGTAAATTCCTCCTTTTGCTATTTGACTATTATATGACACTAGGTTAATCCTTATGGTAAAGCCGAAAAGAGTATGTTGAGATGGTTATTCCCGATAATAAATTGTAAGAATGGTCTAATTAATCTCTTCTCTAGACTTATCGTGTCGTGTCCCTATTAAGTGATAAAGACACTCATTAACAAAGTGATCATATTGTTGACATGCTCAAAAAAATAAAAAAATCCACCATGAAACGGCATGAATTTTACATGCTGTTTATTCACGGTGGATAAAATTCTTAGCAAGCCGTGCTAAAAACTCAATCTACTTTTATTTTTTTAGATTTAATAATAGAATTCAATCATTATGATTCTTATGCGAATAGTTCAACCTTAATTTGGTAAAACAGTCACATATGAATCAAAATAAATCAATTCCATTTGTAACCACCCTATTATAACGTTTACATTCAAAATGGACAATATTTATCATGCATTTTGTTAATAGTAATAATAATCAAAAAATACTTTCACTTTAAATTTTTTAAAAGTTGCTATATTATTAACAAACTGTAAGGGTGGTCTCCGATAATAAAAATAAAAAAAGTTTAATTACGTAAGGGGAATCGTCAAAATGTCAAAAAAAGTGCATGAATTTAACGACATTATTCGTAAACTGCGCAAAGATTTATTTGGTAAAGGACCGGAGCGTATTCATACTGTTTTTGTAGAAAACATGGCAGTTTCAACATTGTATGGCAATCTGACACCAACAGAAAGATTTATTGCCAGTAAACCAGAAGGGTTAAAAATGGTTCATGCTTCAAGGACAAGTATGATTCAAGAGCTATACTCGAGAAAAACTCCAGAAGGTATGGAAGAATTGATGGGTACAAAACTGCTCCATTTATTTTCAGATATTAAAGTTGAAGAAGATTTGGCTATTTCAGTATTTATTTTTGAGGATAAAATTAGTGAATAAAGAGGAACCTTTATGGAAAAAATAGTAAACCGGGAAATTATACGGATTGAAAACAATAAAATGTTAGAAGTAGAGGATAGCGTTGTGACAGAACACGCTGTCACAGTTAAGATTAATCAGCAAGAATTTGTTACGATGGTTTGTACACCGGAGTATGTAGAAGATATGGTTGTAGGATATTTAGCGTCGGAGCGAATCATTAGCAGTTTTGATGATATTGAAGATATTTGGTATCAAGAAAAAGAAGGGTTTGTGCATATTAAAACAAAACGTATTAATCCTTTCTATCAACAAATTCAAAACAAGCGTTACATCACTTCTTGTTGTGGTATGAGCCGACAAGGTTTTGTTTTTGCAAATGACGCATTAGCATCGAAAAAGATGGAAGATGTTCATGTTCGTATTACACCAGATGATTGTTTTCGTTTAATGAGGGATATGCAAGAATCGGCTGCTACATTCCAAAAAACTGGTGGAGTGCATAATGCATCGCTATGTGATGTAAATGGGATTGTGTTAAGTCGCATGGATATCGGACGTCACAACGCTTTAGATAAAATTTACGGATATTGCTTACGAAATGACATTAGCATGAAAGGTAAAATTATCGTATTCAGTGGAAGGATTTCGTCGGAGATTTTACTAAAAGTATCAAAAATTGGGTGTGAGATTGTATTATCTAAATCGGCGCCAACCGAGCTAGCATTGCAATTGGCAGAGCAACTAGGTATTACGACGGTTGGCTTTATTCGTCAAAATACCCTTAATATTTATACACATAAAGAGCGTATTATATTACCTGAACCAACCCATTAATATGAAAGAAGGAGATTAAAAATTACTAATCTACAAGATCAATTTCAAAGACCGCTAAGAGATTTAAGGATATCAGTAACAGACCGTTGTAATTTTCGCTGTCAATATTGCATGCCTGCAGAAATATTTGGCCCAGATTTTGCTTTTTTACCTTCCGAAAAAATATTGAGTTTTGAAGAAATCGAACGATTAGTAAAGATTTTTGTCTCATTAGGTGTAAAAAAAATACGGATTACAGGTGGTGAGCCTTTACTGCGTCGTGATTTGCCAACTTTAATTGAACGCATTAATCGTATTGATGGAGTAGAGGATATTGCTTTAACAACAAATGGCACTTTATTGAAAAAATATGCACATGATTTGGCAAAAGCAGGATTATCGAGAGTTTCAGTTAGCCTAGATTCGCTAAATGAAGAACGTTTTTTCGAAATGAATGGTCATCGCGGAAAAGTGAAAACCGTATTAGAAGGTATTGAAAAGGCCGCAGAAGCAGGCTTACAAGTGAAGATTAATATGGTTGTTCAAAAAGGAAAAAATGAACAAGATATTGTTACAATGGCCCAATTTTTTAAAGAAAAACAACATATTCTTCGTTTTATCGAATATATGGATGTAGGCAACTCAAATGGTTGGAAAATGGATGACGTTGTGTCGAAGAAGGAAATTCTTGAACAAGTGCAACAAATTTCTCCATTGAAACCTGTTGAGCCTAATTATAAAGGGGAAGTTGCAACCCGTTTTCAATATCAAGATAATCAAGGTGAAATCGGTGTTATATCATCTGTAACCGATTCTTTCTGTTCATCTTGTTCACGTGCCCGTATTTCAGCAGAAGGAAAATTATATACTTGTTTATTCGCAACAGATGGAACAGATCTACGCGAATTATTAAGAAATGGGGAAGATGATGCATCCATCATCCAATGCATTTCAAATGTGTGGGAAAATAGAACTGACCGCTATTCAGATGAACGAAATGAACAGACGATGGAAAAAAGGAAAAAATCCAAAATCGAAATGTCGCACATCGGTGGTTAAAAACAAAAAAAATCGGCAACAAAATGCCGGATTTTTTTTGTTTATTTACGGGTAAAGGTGCCGCTTTTTCCACCCGTTTTTTGTACAAGATATGTTTCTTTAATAACCATATTTTTATCAACAGCTTTACACATATCGTAAAAAGTCAATGCCGCAATGGATACAGCCGTTAGAGCTTCCATTTCAACGCCTGTTTTACCACTACATTTTACAGTAGCTTGAATGTGTAGTTCATATCCAACGTCGGCTTTGCTATATTCAAATTGGAAATCTGTTCCTTGCAACATAATCGGATGACACATTGGGATAATATCAGCCGTTTTTTTGGCGCCCATTATCCCAGCAATTTGTGCTACTTGCGTAGGATCACCTTTTTTGATGCCGCCTTGTTGGATAGCTTGATAGACTTCATCGGATAAAGATATTGTACTGCGAGCAATTGCTGTACGTTCTGTAATTTCTTTTTCTGAAATGTCGACCATTTTAGGACGACCTTCTTCGTTCCAGTGGGTAAATTTATTCATAATTAGACTCCTTTTTAACTGTTTGTGCCCAATCTAGTTGAGTATTGATATTGATAAATGTTGAGTTTTCTTCTTCGAATTCAACATAACAAACTCGCACTTGATCTAACAAGGCTTTCATACTTCTTTTGTTTTGTTGGATTAATAGATTTGCTATTGGTAAAGCAGTGCGACGATAAAGAGCAGCAAGAGGTTGTAATCTTGAATCTTGTTTAGGAACAATCGCATCATATCGGTCATCGATATATGTAAGCATAGTTTGGACAAAATCTGCATTCATATAAGGCATATCACTGGCTACTACAAAAAACCATTCATTATCTGGAAAATTTGTCATGATGTTTTGCAATGCAGACAGTGGTCCTTGATGAGGCTGTTTTTCAATGATCATTTGGGTGTGTTCTTCTGCAAACTTCTTTTGCAAGCTAGCATTCGTAGCGATAATTAAAGGTTCTAGCCGACTGTGTTGTAAGGCAATGAGACTGTTTTTATACAAAGGCTGACCAGCGAACAATTCAAACATTTTTGGTTGGCCATACCTTGAAGATTGACCGCCAGCTAAGACAACTCCAGCAATTTTCATAGGCGATTCAACTCACCAACAAAATGTTGAACAGTCGGAAGAATTAGTTTTGTCATAGCAAGTGTCACTGCATTGACGGAACCTGGCAATACATAAATGGCGGATTTAGCGCGACTGCCGGCTGTGGCACGGCTGAACATAGCTTTTGGACCGATTTCTTCATAGCTTAATGAACGAAACAATTCTCCAAACCCCGTCATTTCTTTTTCAAAAAGGGGGACAATGGTGTCGTAAGTTTGATCTCTAGGTGTAAATCCTGTGCCACCTGTGATGATGATTGTATTGATTGTTTGATTTTCACACCATTTTAATACATGCTTTGATATATCAGATGGTTCATCTTTTGATATTTGGTAGTCCATTACTTCAAATGAAGCTTCTTGAAGGAGCGATTGAATTCGTTGACCACCGAGATCATCCACCTTTGTGCGTGTATCACTTACTGTTAAAATGGCAGCCACTATAGGAAGTTGGTTATGTGTAGGGTGCAAGGCAAGGGACCTCCTTTTTAAAGAGTTAAAATTTAGTGTTTATTGAAAAACAATGCTTTTATTATAATGCTATAAATGAAAAGGTCAAACGAAAATTCATAGAAAGAAAGGCAAAATACTTTATGGATAATAGATATTCTAGACAACAATTATTCAGTCCAATCGGTGAAAAAGGACAGCAATTACTAAAAGAAAAGCATGTTTTAATCATAGGTGTCGGTGCATTGGGCAGTGCCAGTGCAGAAGCTTTAGTTAGAGCAGGCGTTGGAAAGTTGACGATTATTGATCGTGATTATGTAGAGTGGAGTAATTTACAAAGACAGCAACTGTATACCGAACAAGATGCCAAAGAAAAAGTTCCAAAAGCCATCGCTGCAAAAAAAAGGCTTCAAAGTATTAACTCAACTGTGAACATTAACGCATTGATTGTTGATGCAAGTACGGAGCAATTACAAGAACTGCTTGAAGATGTAGATATTATGATAGACGCAACGGATAATTTTGATGTTCGCTTTATGATGAATGATCTTGCCCAAAAATATCAAATTCCATGGGTTTATGGGTCTTGTGTTAGCAGTTATGGTGCGACTTATACGATAGTGCCAGGCAAAACACCTTGCTTACATTGTTTGCTAAAAGTGATGCCCAACACAGGGATGACATGTGATACGGTAGGGATTATAAGTCCAACTGTTCAAATCGTAGCAGCGTATCAAGTAGCAGAAGCATTAAAACTTTTAGTAGGTGATGAAGATGCAAGACGAAAATCCTACTTAACTTTTGACGTTTGGAAAAATCAACATTATGAAATAAATGTGGAAAAAATGCGCAATGATGATTGTCCCTCTTGTGGTCATAACCCCACATTTCCGTACTTATCCTATGAAAATCGAACAAAACTAGAAACTTTATGTGGTAGAGATGCCGTACAAATTCGTCCACCTAAACCTACTCACTATAATTTAGAGCAGCTCGCTGTTCAACTTCGCCCTTATGGTGAAATACAAATAAATCCTTATTTACTCTCTTGTCAAACACCAGATTATCGGGTGGTCGTTTTCCAAGATGGACGAGTGGTCATTCATGGTATACAGGATATACAAAAAGCTAAAAGCATTTATTATCGTTTATTAGGATAAAGGAGTGTACCTGATGTTAGAAAAAAGAAAACCAATCGCAGTAGGGGAAGCTGTTCAACGTGTGATGGAATTTGCATTTCAAGAAAAAAAAGAAATTGTCCCATTACTACAAGCCCATGGGCGTTTTCTTGCAGAAGATGTCGCTGCAGATGCTGATGTTCCAGCTTTTGATCGTTCACCTTATGATGGATTTGCTATTCGTTCAATCGATAGTCTAGAAGCAAGTTCAGATCATCCAGTAACCTTTAAAGTTGTTGGAGAAATTGGTGCAGGCTTTGTTTTTGAAGAAACAGTTGGTTACCTAGAAGCAGTTCGCATAATGACGGGTGCCCCTATCCCAAAAGGGTGTGACGCAGTTGTCATGCTAGAATTAGCACATACCTTTGAAGAAAATAACGAGATGTATATGTCCATTAAACGGACTTTTGAAGCAGGAACAAATATTTCCTACAAGGGAGAGGACGTTCAAAAAGGGGCCATCCTTTTAGAAAAAGGACAATATATTAATCCAGGTGCTATAGCTTTACTTGCTACTTTCGGTTACGATCAAGTTCCTGTTTTTCGAAAACCGATTGTAGGTGTCATTGCAACCGGGAGTGAGTTGCTCGAACCAGCGGAGTCTCTACAACCAGGCAAAATTCGAAATAGTAATGCGTATATGATTATGGCTCAAATTGAACGTGCTGGAGCAAGCGCCAAATACTTTGGGAAATTTGGCGATGATTTGAATGTATGTATTGATGTTGTTAAAAACGCCTTACAGGAAGTAGATCTATTAATTACTACAGGAGGCGTTTCTGTAGGTGACTATGATTACTTGCCAGCAATTTATGAAGCAATTGATGCGAAAGTATTGTTTAATAAAGTAGCAATGCGGCCAGGGAGTGTAACAACTGTGGCGGCTAGAGACGGGAAAGTTTTATTTGGACTTTCAGGTAATCCTTCCGCTTGCTATGTTGGTTTTGAATTATTTGTTCGTCCAATAATTCGCACAGCATTTAGTAATAAGCAGCCACATTTACGGAGAGCGTCGGCTGTTTTAGGTGCCGATTTTACAAAAGCGAATCCATTTACTCGTTTTGTCCGTGCAACAGTTTCATACGATAATGGACAATTAGTTGCAGTTCCTTCTGGTTTTGATAAATCGAGCGCGGTTTCTTCCTTAGTGGAAGCGAATGCCTTTATTGTACTGCCTGGAGGATCCCGGGGATACGAAAAAGGAATGCAAATAGATGTGTTATTGTTGGAAGATTTGCAAGGAAGTGAGTGGCCTTGGAACAACATCATAAAATCATACAAGTAGTAGGTTATCAAAATAGTGGAAAAACGACGCTAATGGAACAACTTATTAGACAAGCTACTGCTGAAGGTCTAAAAGTAGGAACAATAAAGCATCATGGACATGGTGGTATTCCTATGAACGATTCAAAAGATAGCGTTCGTCATGAGAAGGCTGGGGCAAGGATAGCAGCAGTTGAAGGAGATGGTACTTTGCGTATGAGTATTCATCGTAGCAACTGGCAACTTGACGAAATACTAGCAATTTATGCTTCTTTTAAAATGGACATCATATTGATTGAAGGATATAAGAACGAACACTATCCAAAGGTTGTCCTTTTGCGAACAATAGAAGATCAAGTTTTACTTCAAAAAGTGTCCAATATCAGCTGCGTAATCTATTGGCCAACCTATCCACTAGACAAGTCACTAGATTACCCAACTTTTTCAATTCATGATAAAGCACAGTATATGGAATTTTTAATGGCAGAAATGAGGGGGAAAATATGAGTATATCTTTTTTTGAAATCGTAGATAAACCAATTGACGTTGAGGAAGTTAGACAAAAAGTTGTAGACCGAAACGCTGGTGCTATTACGATTTTCATCGGAACAGTACGCGAAATGACGAAGGGGAAGAAAACACTCCATTTGGAATATCAAGCCTATCCAGAAATGGCAATTAAAATGTTTGAGCAAATCTCTAAAGAAATACAAGAAAAGTGGCCGGAAGCAATCGTTGCGATAACACATCGCGTTGGTTATTTAGAAATTTCGGATATTGCCGTAGTTATTGCGGTGTCATCACCACATCGTAAAATTGCCTATATGGCGAATGAGTATGCGATTGAGCGCATTAAACAAATCGTTCCTATTTGGAAAAAGGAGTATTGGGAAGATGGAACAGAATGGATTGGCGATCAATTAGAAAATGTTCCATATCCGGAAAATCTACCTACCAAGAAAGGAGAACGCTCGTGATTAATATATTATTATTTGCTCACTTACAAGAAGCAATTGGTAAATCAGAGTTGAATATTGACCTGTCAGATTATACTGTTGGTCAAATTAAACAGTGGATGGAAAATCAATATCCACAACTTTCTTTGCAAAATATGATGGCAGCTGTAAATGAGGAATTTGCAACAGATGACATCATTGTAAAAGATGGAGATACACTAGCCTTTATCCCACCTATTAGTGGAGGGTGAAAAGAATCAGTTGGTACAGCTCACTTTGAACCGACACATCTTTAAAAACATACCGAGCCAATCTAAAAAAGTCGATTCCTATTTGTATAGGAATTCGACTTTTTTTGTTATCATTCATATACGATTGTTGGTGATACATCTTTAGGATGAACTTGCAATCCCTTTTATACCAAGTAAAAATTATAATGGTTTAAAATATATTCTCCTCGCTATTGGGGTAATTGATAGATTTCATAATTTGGCGGCTCAGGCAGCGTTGATTTATTTAAGCGCCCTTCTTTAATTAATTCCTCCAATCTTTTTTCAACATCCTCAGACTTTACACCAAATATATCTGCAAGTTTTACTGTAGAGAGGGCAGTATATTTCGGCTTTTTAGTTGAAGAAACAATCATATTTTGAACACGTTCATATAATACTTCCTTATCCATTTTTTCAAACCTTCCTTTTAATGAATTTCAAAAATGAATTAAATAAAGTATCCCTTATAAGATTAACCTTTAATCCTTTTTCTTATGCCTATTGATTTATAAAAATGATAAGAGTTTAGCTGCCGTTTTTTAATAGTGTAGGTAAATATAAATGATTATCCCTTTATTTATTGGACATACTTTGGAGGAAAACTGTTTTGTAGGAGCATCCATAATTATTTAAATATTGTAAATAAGGAGTAATCATATGAAAGAAACTTCATTTTCCATCCAAATTAATGGGCAAGAATTTACTGTCCATTCTGAACAAACGATTTTGGAAGTGGCACAGGCAAATGAATCCTATATACCGAGTATCTGTTTTCATCCCAATCTTGGAACCATTCAAACTTGTGATACATGTTTTGTCAATGTTGATGGAGAAATGGTTCGTGCATGTGCAACCAAAGTACAACCTGGCATGAATGTAGATACAAGTTCTAAAGTTGTAAAAGATGCTCAATATGAAGCAATGTCTAGAATATTAAAGAATCATGAGCTGTATTGTACAGTCTGTGACAATAATAATGGGAACTGTGTCGTTCATAATACAGCTGAATATTTGGAAATTGAACACCAAAAATATGAATTCGAAGCAAAGCCATACCCACCAGATCATTCACATCCATTTTACCGGTATGAGCCAGATCAATGTATTTTATGTGGAAGATGCGTGGAGGCTTGTCAAGATTTACAAGTGAACGAAACATTAACTATTGACTGGAACCGAGAGAAACCACGTGTCATTTGGGACAACGATGTACCTATTGATGAATCATCCTGTGTAAGTTGCGGACATTGTGTAACGGTTTGCCCATGTAATGCATTGATGGAGAAATCGATGCTCGGTGAAGCTGGTTATTTAACAAATATTCCACCAAAAATTTTAGAACCAATGATTGATTTAACAAAAGAAGTAGAACCAGGCTACAAAGAAATTTTTGCGATTTCCGAAATGGAAGCGGCGATGAGAAAGGCAAGAATTAAACGCACGAAAACGGTATGTACGTATTGTGGGGTCGGATGCAGCTTTGAAGTTTGGACAAAAGACCGTAAAATTTTAAAAATTGAGCCCCAGGAACATGCGCCAGTAAATGGGATTTCTACATGTGTAAAGGGAAAATGGGGTTGGGATTATGTTAATAGTGAAGAACGCTTAACAAAACCTTTAATTCGTAAAGGAAATGAATTTGTGGAAGCAACCTGGGACGAGGCCCTTAAATTAATTGCGTCAAAATTAACAGGCATTAAAGAACAATATGGACCTGATTCCATCGGATATATTGCATCATCTAAATGTTCCAACGAGGAAAATTTCCTATTCCAAAAATTTGCCCGCGCTATTATGGGAACAAATAATGTTGATAATTGTTCAAGGTATTGCCAATCCCCAGCTACAGCAGCTCTTTTACGTACAGTTGGAATTGGAGGAGATTCTGGAACAATAAGAGACATTGAAAAATCAGAATTGATTATAGTTATTGGCGCTAATCCAGCTGAATCCCATCCTGTTCTTGCAACGCGTATTAAACGTGCTCATAAGCTTCACGGACAAAAACTTATCGTTGCAGACTTAAGGGAAAACGAATTAGCGGAGCGTGCGAACTTGTTTATTCATCCGAAACCTAGTACAGATCTTATTTGGATATCCGCTGTAACAAAATATATTTTAGATCAAGGCTGGGAAGATAAAGAGTTCTTAAAAAACCGGGTAAACGGTTTGGATGAATATATTCTATCTTTAAATAAATACACACTCGACTATGCTGAAAAGGCAACAGGTCTATCAAAGGATGACATGATTCAAGTAGCTACTATGCTCCATGAATCTAAAACAGCCTGCATCCTTTGGGCGATGGGTGTTACGCAACATAAAGGTGCAACAGATACGAGTACTGCAATCGCTAACTTGCTGCTCATCACTGGAAATTTTGGACGGCCGGGAACAGGAGCTTACCCGCTAAGAGGACATAACAATGTTCAAGGAGCTTGTGATTTCGGTACAATGCCTGCATGGTTGCCAGGATATGAACCTATTCAAGATGACAAGGTTAGAAAACGTTATGAAGAAGCATGGGGAGTTACATTACCGAAGGACCCAGGTTTGGATAATCATCAAATGCTGGAAGGGGTTAAGGAAGGCAAACTGAAGGCTTTATATTTATTCGGTGAAGAGATGGCATTGGTGGATTCAAACGTAAATTTTGTGGATTCTATGCTTGAGAAATTAGAATTTTTTGTTGTCCAAGATGTGTTCTTTAGTAAAACTGCTCAATTTGCTGATGTTGTTTTACCAGCAGCTCCGAGCCTTGAGAAGGATGGTACCTTTGTAAACACAGAACGTCGAATTCAAAGGTTTTATAAAGTGTTTGAGCCTATTGGAGACTCCAAACCAGATTGGATGATATTCCAAGAACTTGCGAATATTCTTGGAGCGAATTGGAACTACCAACATCCAAGTGAAATCATGGATGAAGCAGCAAGCCTTGCGAAATATTTTGCTGGTGTAAGTTACGAAAGACTGGAAGGTTTCAACAGTCAAATTTGGCCAGTTTCTAAAGATGGTACGGATTCACCACTTCTATACGAAAAAAAATTCGTTTTTCCAGATGGCAAAGCGCGTCTTGTACCAGTTGACTGGACGCCTCCTTTTGAAGCAGGAGATGAATATGATCTACACCTTAATAACGGTCGATTGTTAGAACATTTCCATGAAGGAAATATGACGTACAGATCTGAAGGGCTTACACATAAAGTTCCCCATCCTTGGCTTGAAATTTCACCGGAACTTGCAAAGGAAAGAGGCGTTGAAGATGGTTCTTTAGTACGACTTACATCCCCTTATGGTCAAGTTAAAGTAAGAGCCATTGTCACGGACCGTGTAACAGGAAATGAATTGTACTTGACGATGAATACACGGGAAGATGTGGAAGCTGTTAACCGTCTAACGAGTAGTTATCATGACTTAATTACCCATACACCGAACTATAAAGAAATGGGTGTCAAAATGGAAGTATTGGAACAAAAGGGAGAACCGCCGTTGCCAAAGGTAAATCATCGATTTGGAAATCGTATGCCGCAAATTAGTGTACGAGTGGAAGAGAAGTGGAAACGGGATGATTTTACCCCAATCACGGAATTGTTCGAAATAGGAGGAGACCAATATGGCGGAAGCAATCAAGCAAATTAGAAAAGAGATTCCTACTCCGGAACAGGAACAATCACAAGCAATTGCAGATATTATTGCTGCACTAGCAAGTAATCGAGAAGCGATTATATCAACAATCGGGATTATAAAACATCTCCAAGATATGGGTGTCTTAGACGCTCTAAATGGGTTGCTTGAAAAACGCGTTGATGTAGGAGCAATTGCTATACAGCAAATCAATCAGCCGGGCATGCATAATATGATAAAAAATGGCATGAACACTATTAAATTCCTTGGTCAATTGAATCCTGATGAATTGCAAATCATGTTGGATGGAGTATCTCGAGGTCTAGAAAAATTAGGGGAAAGAATCGATAAGAATGAAAAAGTCAGCTTATGGCAACTTGGAAATAGTGTTCGAAACGAAGAAGTAAGAACATCACTTTTTACTATGTTAGGTTTATTAGAAGGTATGGGTGAAGTATTTCAGAGGGATAAGCGAGAGCTACATTAAAAAGGAGATCGGGTAAATTGGAAAAAGGAAGCATTAAAATAGAAGGATTAGAAAATGAGGAAGATGTTAATAAAGTCCTTCAAGCACTAGAATCGGTATGGGGAGTTCGCGAAGCAGAAGTAAGTTTGGCAAACAAAACAGCTACCTTTACTTATGATGACAAGGCTGCCTCCCATGTAGACTTTCTTCAGGCTGTTAAAGATATAGGATTTAACGTGATGAATTAGCATATGTCGGAAAGATTATGTTAGGGAGGAGGAGCATGATGAAGGTATGTGAAGTTTGTGGTTATGAAGAAACAGAGGAACTTGAGGGGAATGAACAGAATAAAACAAGAATACTTCATATATGCGAAAACTGTAGAACTGATCGTGATATTCCATATTTTGAACATGAGGAATTACAGTAACCAGCGATAAAAGTAATATAAAGGTGCTTGTAGTTGGATTACAACAAATTGGCTTAACTTCCGTTCTTACTTATATGTGGTGAAATGGATTAATAAAGAAGTTAGAGCCCGCCATAAAATAGAACTTGTATTATACATTCTATTTTATGGCAGGCTTTTTGTTTTTTTAAAAGGAGAGTTTAAAATGGGAAGAAAGCATAAGTAATGAAGTACAACAGTAATACTTTTTAAGAAATATAAACTCACCGATTACATTATTCTTGTTTTACTCGGACTGTCAGCAGCATTAAAAAAGAAATAATGACGATTGAAATGACCCACATCCATGCCATATTCATATTACCAGAATCAATAGCTATATAAATTGCTGTAGGAATCGTTTGTGTTTCTCCAGGAATGTTGCCAGCAAACATTAGGGTGGCACCAAATTCACCTAATGCTCGTGCAAAACTTAAAATACTTCCAGAAATAAGAGCCTTTGAAGCTAGAGGGACCGAAATAAACAAGAAAACCTTCCACTCACTCGCTCCATCTAACCTAGCTGCTTCTTCAATCTCAAGATCGATACCTTGAAAGCCTGATTTTGCAGACTGATACATAAGCGGAAATGCTACAACAATTGATGCAATAACAGCAGCCCACCAAGTGAAAATGATAGGTTGATTAAAAAGCCATTCAATAGCCTGTCCAGCTATACTATTCCTTCCAAAGATGACAATAAGGATAAATCCAACAACTGTAGGAGGGAGAACCATTGGAAGCATAAGAATTGTTTCTAAAATGGCTTTTCCCCTAAAAGATTTTCTAGCAAAAATTCGGCCAATCAATGTTCCAAGCAAGATAACGACAATACCTGATATAGTCGCTATCTTGATCGACAACCAAATTGGGCTCAAAAATTCTTGCATAAAATCTTTATTTAATAGTAAATCCATATTCCTCAAACACCTTTAACGCTTCGTCGCTTTGTAAATACTCATAAAATTCCTTTGCTGCTTCATAATGTTTAGAATCGTGAATGATTCCGACAGGATAAATAATAGGTGTATGGGTTGCAGGGTCTGCAGATGCAACAATTTCTACTTTATTTGAAACCAATGCATCTGTTTTGTACACAATTCCAGCTTCAACATTACCGGTTTCAACATAGGATAATACTTGCCGAACATCCTTTGCATACACTACTTTTGACTCAATATCTTCCCATATATCCTTATTTTCGAGAAATTCCTTGGCGTATTTTCCCGCAGGCACTGTTTCAGGGGTTCCAATTGAAATTTTATCTGTTTCTGTAACAAGATCTTCGAATCCTTTAATGGACTGATTCTCTTTTGGAACAACTAGTACGAGTTCATTTCCAAGAAGATCAATTCCATCTTCTTTTGCTATCGTTCCCTCATCAACGAGTAAATCAAACTTATCTTCTGCAGCTGAGAAAAATAGATCAACCGGCGCTCCTTGAGAAATTTGTTGCTGCAATGAACCAGAACCCCCAAAGTTGAATTGCAACGTAATTTCAGGATGTTCCTCTTCGTATGTATGTTGAATAACATCCATTGCATCTTTTAAACTAGCTGCTGCTGAAATAGTTAATTTCTCATTTTCCTTACTTTCAGACGCTGTTTGTGTTTTATTGTCTGAAGATTGATCTATACTCTCGTTATTAGAACATGCTACCGTAAACAAAAGTAAAAATAAAAAAATGCTGACGAATTTAAAGCGATTTTGCATTTTTTAGCCCCTATCATCCTTAAGTGGATATTATTTATAATTAATTATAACTATTTATATCTTATTATAATTAACTATAAAAATAAATAAGTGAAAAAAATAAAGGGTGAGTTTTGGAAAAAACAACAACTACAACAACATCGTTCATACTTTCTCCATCCATTTAGAATAAGGCATTGTACGGAATCTTCTAAGCCCGCTACAAGATGTAAAAGGGGAGATTTTAGCAGACTTAAAGCCCAACTAAAACAAAAAATCTTTATCTTTAATTTGCTTTGATAATTGTGTTGATTTTAAAAAAATAAATAAGCACAATTAAAATATACATATTGCTGGATAGTATCATTCATAACTATTTATATCTTATTATAATATAATTGGTAGGGATCTAATGAAAAAACAATCTTCCATATTCAATATTCAATTAATAATCTACTAGGAGAGATCGAATGAATAATAACCCATCATATACTATAGAAGAGGTTTCTAAATTACTAAAGATATCTAAATTAACAGTTTATGATTTAATCAAAAAAGAGGATCTAGTCGCTTATAAAGTGGGCAGGCAAATGAGGGTGGACCAACAAGAGCTTGAAAGATATAAATTGAAAAATAGAACTGGGATTGTTCAAGAAGAAAGCGATTCCTCGTGGGAATATAAGGAGTATAATAAAAACCAAGTAGTGATTAGTGGTCAGGACATTGTGTTAGATATTTTAAGCAAATATATTGAAAAACATACATCTCTTATTCCTTTAAGATCATACAATGGCAGCTTGAACAGTCTTATTTCGATGTATAATGGTGAATGTGATGTTGTGAGTGTCCATTTGTATGATGGCGACACAGGTGAATATAATCTCCCCTATGTTAAACGTGTATTAGTGAACCATCCTTTTATACTTATTAATTTAGTTAGTAGAACAGCAGGGATTTATGTAAAAGAAGGAAATCCTCTAAACATAAAAGGGTGGAAGGATTTAGCTCAATCTAAGGTTACAATTGTTAATCGTGAAAAAGGTTCAGGAGCAAGGGTTTTACTAGACGAGCAACTTAGAATAAATGGCATCACTGCAGATTCACTAAAAGGGTATAACAAGGAATTAGCAAGTCACTTTTCCGTAGCTTCAGCTGTATTTGATAAGCTAAAACTGAGCCACCATCGCAGTTGAAAAGTGAGCCACTTTTATATGAAAATAATCCTAACTTCATAGAGTTAGGAGCGTATAGAGGTGATTTCATTGGAAAAGAAACAGAGAGTGCTAATTGCCTTTCATCAAGATGATAAAAGTCAGCGTCAAATTGCGAAGGAGCTTGGTATTTCTCGGAATACTGTAAAAAAATATATTGAAGAGGATCTTGAAAAAAGAAAGCAAGATATTCGAGAACTACCTATTACAGATAACTATGTAACGCCTCCGTCGTATAAGAAACGAAAAGGCAATAAAAGAGCATTAACACCTACGGTGATGAAACGTATCCGAAAAATGTTAAAAGATAATGAGTATAAACGGCAACATCAGATGCACAAGCAACAACTAAAAATGATTGATATTCATGAAAAGTTATTAGATGAAGGTTTTGAAATTAGTTATACCACTGTTAGAAATTTTGTAAATAGTGAGGAGAAACGTCAAAAAGAAGTGTTTATTCGTCAAAAGGCAACTGCTGGTCATGAGATTGAATTTGACTGGGGTGAAGTAAAATTAATCATTGATCAAACATTACGTTCTCTTTCAATGGCGGTCTTTACCCTACCATATAGTAATGAAAGAATTGCATATTTATATGAATCCGAAACAATGGTGTGCGTACAAGATGCTCATGTAAAATGTATTGACTATTTAGGCTTTGTACCAGAAGTTTTTACCTACGATAATATGCGGACAGTTGTAAAGAACTTTATTGGGACTGAACGTGAGATTACCGATGGTATGAAAAATCTATCGATGCATTATCATTTTAAAATACGACTATGTGAACCGAGAAAAGGAAATCAGAAGGGGCATGTAGAGCGAAGTGTAGAATACATCCGCCGGAAAGCATTTGCCCATCGAGATACGTTTACAAGTCTAGAAGAAGCTCAGGCTTATCTAACAGAAATTATCATGAAATTAAACTCTCGTAAGCATTATAAGAAAAACCAAACGCACCATGAATTAATGCTAGAAGAGCGTATAGCTAGGCAAGTAAGCGCAGAAATTATTCCATTTGATGCCTCTGAGTTGTATGAATTTAGAGTGGACAAATATAGCACGATTACTTATAGACAAAATCGTTATTCTGTTCCAGAAGGACATGTTGGAGAATGGGTGAAAGTAAAAGCGAGTGCGGAAAAAATTCTTATTTTTAGTGAAAATGCCTGTATCGCGACACATAAGCGAAGTTGGCAGATCCATCAATGGATTATGGATATTTATCATTACTTACGTACATTTGAAAAGAAAAAAGGTGCATTGGCTCAAAGTGAATGTTTGAGTCAAGCACCAACAAAAATAAAAAAATTATACAAAGATTATTATATTGGAAATGAGCGAGATTTTCTAGAGTTACTTATTTATCTAAAAGAACATAACAATCTAGAAAAAGTCTTAGCAGCGATTGAACAACTCGAAAAGAACCCTATGGTTCAAATAACAACAGAAAAAATTATTTTCATAGCTAGTCAAGGCGAATACATCCATAAAACTGTACATTCCAAAAATGAGGTCACCACCCAATCTCTCGAAAATCTTTCAGCCATAACGGCGTTATTTGAAACGAAAAAGACAGGGGTGCTTCACTAATGGATAAAAGACAAGAAATGATTGAGATGTGCAAGGAACTTCGATTACCAAGCATTCGGGGATTTATTCAAGAAGATGATATGTGGAAACAATATCAGACAGCAGAAGATTTCTTATATCACGCACTAGTGCAAGAAATGGAAGATCGAGAAGTGCGAGCAAAAGCGAATCGCATTCGATCTGCAAATTTCCCTGAAAAGAAACTATTAACTGAATTAGAGTTTGAGAGATTACCGCAAAATGCGGCCTCTCGCCTCCCACATTTAAGGAAATTGGACTTTATTCAAGAAAAACAAAACGTCTTATTAATTGGCTCACCTGGAACAGGTAAAACCCATATAGCAATAGGTTTAGGAATTGAAGCTTGTTTGGCAGGATATAAAGTATTTTTTACAACGGTATCATCTCTAGTAAACCAATTAAAAGAGAGCCGTTCTGAAAGAACGTTACGTTCATTTGAACTGAAGTTTGAAAAATATGATTTAGTAATCATTGATGAATTAGGTTATATCTCCTTTGATAAAGAAGGAGCCGAGTTATTATTTACTCATCTTTCCCTTCGGGCAGGACGAGCATCCACCATCGTTACGAGTAATTTATCATTTGATCGATGGGAAGAAATATTTCATGATCCAGTTTTAACAGCAGCTTTAACGGACCGACTAACACATCGAGCATATATGGTAGACATGGTAGGACCATCTTATCGAATATTAGACACAAAGGAATGGTTGGAAAATAGTCAGGTTTAAGTGGCTCAGTTTTTAATTAATAAATGGCTCAATTTTTACTTGCGAAATACATTCAGCTGTGGCGAGTGGACAAGCTGATGCAGGTGTAGGGATTGAAAATGTCGCTAAAATGGTTAATGTCGATTTTATACCAATGATCAAGGAGCAATATGATTTAGTTATTTTAAAGACAAAGGAAAACCAAGAATTGCACAAAGTAATTATAGAATCTATAAATTCTAATGAGTTTCGTTCTGAACTAGAACAATTAAATGGATATGATCTAAGTTTTACTGGAAAAGTGATCTATAAATCATTTTAAGTAAAATTCAATAGTAATATATAATGATTAAAGCCAAATTTCTTACTTACATTAGCATGAAATTTGGTATTTTTATTGAAAATATCTAAGACGTTGAAAACCATATGTTCCTAATAGTACTCCTAAATACTTTATATATAAGTTATATTATTCTAACTAAAATTGAAAATATTCCACTTAAAGCAGAAATATGAAGAAAAATATAGAATTATTGTGTAGTTTTGTTGTATGATCAATTGGGGGAGGGGACTACAATGAATCAAACGAGAATAAGTCCTGCTGTTTTGCGTTTGCTTGTTATTTTTCCAAATGTGTTAAGCTATATATTGCTCATTGGGATAATCATTTTTATTGCTACGAATTATGAAGGTTTAAAAGCAGCAAATGCCTTAAATCTTTGGCTAATAATTGCTGCAGTTCTTGGTCCAATGGCTTTTTATACAACCTATTCCATTGTTAAAAGAATACGAGCAGGAGTTTTATAAAAATATTTCTGCCTAAAACATGGGATGTAAAACGAATTGATGCACTGAATGGCTTAAACTAGAGGCTTCCCAAAACTTTATACTAATTCAAATATAAAAACGCGTGTGCATATCTCTACAATGCACACGCGTTTTAACGCGAAAAAAAGAGAAAAGTGTAAGAAAAAGAAACATAAAATAGGAAAAATTACTCTTTTCGACAACGTAAAATAGTAAAAAATGACATTTACTAGGAAATATTTTGTTTTAAAAAGAATATTTCAACAAATTCTTACCATCCGCGTTTGTAGGAATCGTTTGGAGCTTCAATTGCTGCATCTAATTGCTGGGCTGCTCGATATGGGAAATAAGGGTCTCGTAGTAATTCACGAGCGATAAAGATTAAATCCGCTTTATTTTGTTGTAATATTTGCTCTGCTTCTTCACCAGAAGTAATGAGGCCAACAGCACCTGTTGCTACCTCTGCACCGTGTTTAATTGTTTCTGAAAATGGTACTTGATAAAGAGGGAAAGACTCGACTGGCACAGGGACATTCCCGCCTGAACTAACGTCGATTAAATCAACCTCCTGCGATTTCATCCAACGAGCAAATTGAATAAAATCTTCAGGGGTTAAACCACCTTCAGCATATTCATTTGCTGTAATTCGGACAAATAATGGACCTTGCCATTTAGCACGAATAGCATCAAGAATTTCCCGAAGAAAACGGTAGCGGTTTTCAGGTGCACCACCATATTCATCTGTCCGCTTGTTTGTAAGAGGTGATAAGAATTCGTTAATTAGGTAACCGTGAGCAGCGTGAATTTCAATGACATCAAACCCAGCTTTTGATACACGAACTGCAGCATTCGCAAATGCTTCCACAACTTTCGAAATATCCTCTTTTGTCATTTCAATAGGTGTCTTATACGTATCATTAAATGCAATTGCTGAAGGTGCATAAATGTCGCCATTAACTGTTGATTTTCTTCCAGCATGTGAAATTTGAATACCTGCTTTTGCACCATAAGCTTTTATATTGCTCACTATCTTTGATAAGCCTTCAATGTGTTCGTCGCTCCAAATTCCAAGATCGTTTTCACTAATACGTCCTTCTGGAATAACTCCTGTAGATTCCAAAATAATAAGTCCTACTTGACCAACAGCTCTTGAAGTGTAATGTGTTATATGGAAATCTGTTACGAATCCATCATTTTTAGCTTGGTACATACACATTGGTGACATAACAATACGATTTTTTAGTTCTACATTACGTATTGAGTATGGTTCAAAAAGTTTTGCCATGACAGTCTACTCCTTCGAATTTCTTATTTTGAAGTAAATTATTACTGTTTGCCAAAATTCACGGCATCGTTATTCACCTTTAGCTAGTTCTCTGGATCTTGCTTCTGCACTTTTAATACAAGCAAAAACGGCTTCATTAAAGCGGTTATTTTCTAGTGCAAGTATACCAGCTTCAGTAGTTCCACCTGGACTCGTTACTTTTTTACGTAGTGCAGTAGGCTCCTCTTTTACAGATTGAAGCATTGCAGCTGAACCTGCAATTGTTTGGACCATCAGTTTTCGAACTGTTTCCTTGGTCAAGCCAAATTCAGTCCCGACTGATTCCCAAGCCTCCAGCAAATAATATAGATAAGCAGGACCGCTGCCGGAAAGGGCAGTGACAGCATGTAATTTATCTTCTTCTACTTCTATAACAATGCCAATTGCTTCTAGCATTTGCAAGTAAAGTGTTTTTTCGATATCCGTTACTTGAGAATTAAATGCGATGCCGCTTGCTGACATACCGATAGTTGCAGAAGTATTTGGCATTACACGTGCAATTGGCCTGTTTCCCAAACCATTTTCAATTGTATCGATGGCAATTCCTGCAGCAACAGATAAAATTGCTGCATCGGGAGAAATATAAGGCCGAATTGTTTCCATTGCTTCTTTTACATCCTTTGGCTTCATAGCAAGTATAATTAAGTCCATGTTAAAAATGTCTTCTATCATTTCTAAAATGTTTACTTTGTATTGAGATTTTAGAAATTGAAGTCTATCAGCATTAGAACGATTTGTTACGTATAAATGGTCAGCTGGTATTACTTCCTGCTGTATCCATCCTTGAATTAAAGCCTCTGCCATTGAACCAGCACCAACAAATAAAATTTTCTGCATGTAAAATCGCCTCCGTTTAAATGATGTTATGTAATAAGTTGAACATTATCTAAGGACGAATAAAAAAGCGCCTTCCATCCTTACTTTATAAGGACGAAAAGCGCTTGTTCGTTTCCGCGGTACCACCTTAGTTTGCCATTAATTTAGCACAACTCTAGTTCTCATTATCGCTGAGATGACGGTCATGTTTTCATGACTGCTCCGAAGTAGGTTCAATGAATAAATTGGGCTATGCTACTCGCACCAAGGTGTAGCACTCTCTTTAACCATATATCCATTTACTTGGCTTCATCAACGCATATTTACAATTTCGAATTATCAAAATTATATGCACACTTTTAAAATATGTCAACTTTGCTACGTGACGAATTACAAAAAAAGCGATAAAATGAGTGAATAGCTATTCATTATCGGAGAATAAGTTTTTTTCATAGTTTGAGGGGGATTTTTAGTGAATATACATAAAATTGTTTTACCAACACCATATCCAATAGGGGACGTAAATGCTTTTTTAGTAAAAGGCGATACATTGACTCTTTTCGATGCTGGTCCTAAAACACAGGAAGCCTACGAAGCATTAAAATGGGGTATTAATGAAGCTGGTTATAATATGAAAGATATCGAGCAGGTTGTTCTAACACATCATCATCCAGACCACGCAGGGTGGGTAGATGCATTCCCAAATGCTGATATTCTTGGACATGAATATGTTGATCACTGGATGCGTAAAACTGAAGAGTTTATTACATACCGAAATAATTTTTATCATAAGCAACTGAAGTTGCAAGCAGTTCCAGAAAAGTATATTGAAAAAATTGTACAAGTACGTGGAGAAATGGAGTTGTTTGGTACGACGCCATTAACAGCATTTATTAATGATGGAGATGAAGTGCCAGGACATCCTGGACTAAAAGCTGTTTATACTCCAGGTCATGCACAAAGCCATTTAATATTTTTAGATCAATCTACAAATGAAGCAATCGGTGGGGATTTATTACTAGAGAATGTGGCGTCCAACCCTCTAGTAGAGCCTCCAGTCGATTTATCTGAAACTCGTCCAAAATCACTAATCCAATATCAGGATTCTTTAAAGATTTTACATGATTTACATGTTTCTAAAATATATACTGGTCATGGAAATGAAATTGAAGACATTGATCGATTAATAACAATTCGTCTAGAAAAGGATAGGCTTCGAGCTCTGCAAGTATTAGAAATTTTAAACAAGCCAAAGTCAGTGCTTGAGGTAACAATGGAATTATATGCCTCAGTATATCAAAAGCAGCTAGGTTTAACACTATCAAAAACATTAGGGCAGCTAGACTGCTTAGAAAGAGATGGATTTGTAACCCATGAGATTGTGGATGGTATAAATATTTATTCACGTATATAAACAAATTCCCCGAGCAAAGGAAAGGTAAGCCTTTGCTTGGGGGTAATTTTTAGTGATAGAAATGATTAAGGTTTTTGTGTCACTTTTCGTTTAGTTTGCGTTCGCTAATGCTTCTAAAGACATTGCTGGTCCGAAGAATTCGAAGTGAATGTTATCACCTGGTACTCCTAAATCTCTTGCAATTGAGATAACTGTTTCCATAAATGGTGCAGGACCACAGATATAAACCTCTGTGTTTTCCTTTATATAAGGCGCTAAATCTTCTTTTGTGATGTATCCTTCAGTATCGGAATATTTAACAAAGTATGAACCATTTAATTGTTCAAGTTTCTTTTGAATCTGTTCTTTAAATGCAACCGCTTTCTCGTTGCGTGCAGCTTGAACAAATGCAACTTGTCGGCCAAACTCCATCGTTTGAAGCATCGTGTTTAAAGGTGTTACACCAATCCCTCCGCTCACAAATAGAACAGGGTTGCTGTTTTCCTCAAGAGTAAATAAACCTGCAGGTGCACTTACATCAATTAAATCACCCTCATTTACATCTGTGTGAAGGTAGTTTGATACAACACCATTTGGGTCACAGTCAATTTCACGTTTAACTGAAATCCGGAATTCATTATTATTTGATGGTTGTGATAATGTGTAGTGACGGTTAGAAGTATATTCGTCTCCAGTTACCGTTACACGCACTGTAATATATTGACCAGGATTGAACTCTGGCAATTTCGATCCATCTTCAGGTACTAAGTAGAAAGAAGTAACTAAGTCGTTTTCTTTAACTTTTCTCGCTACCTTGAAAGGTTTAAATAATCTCCAGCCACCGTCTTTTTCAGCTTCTTTATATAGATCCTCTTCCACTGAAATAAATACATCTGCTATTACACCATAAGCTTCTGCCCATGCGTTAATGATATCATCAGTAGCAGCATCTCCTAATACTTCTTTTATTGCACCTAGTAAATTTTCTCCAACGATTGGGTAATGTTCAGGTAAAATACCAAGACCACGGTGTTTATGAGCAATTTGCATTACTGCAGGCACAATAGCTTGTAGATTGTCAATGTGTGCTGCTGCTGCATATACAGTATTAGCTAAAGCAGTTTGTTGACGGCCACGAGCTTGGTTAGCGCGGTTAAAATAATTTAGAAGTTCTGGGTGTTTTTCAAACATGTTTTTGTAAAAAGTTTTTGTAATTGTAACGCCATGTTGCTCTAATACAGGAACTGTTGATTTAATAATGTCGATTGTTTTTTGTGATAACATATTGTTCACGTCCTTTCAAAAGTCACTATACTCCCGGTTAATAATAAAAGCAATATTTGAAATATATGTTTAACAAATCAGACACAAATGCAGTATTTAAAATACTTCTTTTTTAATACTTGAATTTTGAAAAATTCGAATCAGATTGTAAAAATCATGCAAAAAAAATGGTATAATTATTTATGAAAGTGTGGTGTATGATATTGCGTTTAACTTTATATACAGATTATTCATTGCGTGTATTATTGTATCTTGGTGTTAAAGGTAAAGACCGTTTATCGACTATACAAGAAATTGCAGATAATTATCATATATCGAAGAATCATTTAATGAAGGTCACATATGATTTAGGTCAACTAGGATTAATCGAAACAATTCGAGGACGTGGAGGTGGAATTCGTCTAAATGTGAATCCTGAAGATATTAATATTGGACAGGTTGTTCGACATACAGAAGAAGATTTCCATCTAGTTGAATGTTTTGATGAAGCGAACAATATGTGTAAAATTTCACCTGTTTGTCAGTTGAAATTTGCATTAAATGAGGCTTTGACCGCATATTTACAAGTGTTAGATCGATATACATTGGCTGATTTCCTTTTATCAAAAGATGAAATGTATAAACTTCTAGGTATCGATTAAGATTAGGGTATAGAATTTATCTATACTCTTTTTTAAATTACCCACTTATATTTTGGAAGTGTGAAGGAGAATATACATAGCAATGAATAAAAAAAATATTTTTATAACAGGAGCAACGAGTGGTATAGGACGGATAATTACAGAAAAATGTATAAAGCAAGGATTTGCAGTCTATGCTACTGGACGTAATGAGACCGCACTTGCTCAACTTTCAAGCCTAGGTGTACATGTTTTTAAAGCCGATATAACAAATGTAGAGGAAATTGATAAACTATGTAATCAACTTCCTTCTATTAATATCGCCATTTTAAATGCAGGGGTAGGGGTGTTTCAAAACGCTTTTGATTTAGCAGATGGCGAAATTGATGAAATGATTGATGTAAATGTAAAAGCACCAATTTATTTAGCAAGCCGGCTCTCAAAAAATATGATCGAACAAAATTTTGGCCATATTATTTTTATAGGATCTCAAGCGGGGAAAGTTGCAACGAAGAAAGCAAGTGTATATGCTGCCTCGAAACATGCAATTACTGGTTTTGCCAATGGCTTACGTATGGAATTAAAACCTTATAATATCAAGGTGTCAGTAGTATATCCGGGTCCTATTGATACACCATTTTTACAAAAAGCCGATTCAACCGATAATTATAGAAACTCTATTGAAAAATTCTTATTAAAACCGGAAAAAGTAGCAGATGAAGTTATTAAGTTGATGAATAGGCCTGTTCGAGAGGTAAATTTGCCCCGAGTAATGGCAATTACAAGCAAGCTTTATGCAATTGCACCAAAGTTCGTTGAACAGATTGGAAGAGGTTTTTTTAATAAAAAATAAATAGACGTCGTTTACTAGGCAGTTAAAATTTATAAACTGCAAGTCATTTATTTGAATAGTTTCTTTACAGTTTTCCGCAAAGGGGAAGTACTTAAATAATCTTTTAAGGCTTCCCCTTTTTACTTATTTTAAAAGTCTAAAATTTTATAAAAATACACTTGTATTTATTTTTATTCCATGTTACTATTCGTGTATAAAGTTTTAATGTTATGTATAAAAATACATACCGGAGTATCGGAGGCGGATTTTCAATGGCAAATAAAAAAGTAGTTTTAGCTTATTCAGGTGGTCTAGATACATCTGTTGCAATTCCTTGGTTAAAAGAGCAAGGTTGGGATGTTATCGCTGTTTGCTTAGACGTTGGTGAAGGTAAAGACCTTGAATTCATTAAAAATAAAGCACTTCAAGTTGGTGCGATCGAATCATATATGGTAGATGCAAAAGACGAATTCGCTGAAGAATATGCACTTATTTCTCTACAGGCGCATACTTGGTACGAACAAAAATACCCGTTAGTATCAGCATTATCTCGTCCATTAATTTCTAAAAAATTAGTTGAAATTGCAAACCAAACTGGTGCAGATGCAGTAGCTCATGGTTGTACTGGAAAAGGGAACGACCAAGTTCGTTTCGAAGTTTCAATTAAAGCATTAAATCCTGACTTAGAAGTTTTAGCTCCTGTTCGCGAATGGGGATGGAGCCGTGATGAAGAAATAGAATATGCTCAAAAACATGGTGTACCTGTTCCTGCAACAATTGATTCTCCATTCTCTATCGATCAAAACCTTTGGGGGCGTGCAAATGAAGCAGGTGTAATGGAAGATCCATGGGTAGCACCACCAGAAGAAGCTTATGGTTTAACAGTATCAATTGAAAATGCGCCTGATACACCAGAATTCATTGAAATTGAATTTGTAGAAGGAAAACCAGTAGCATTAAACGGTCAGGAAATGAAACTTGCCGATTTGATTCAAGAACTAAATAAAGTTGCGGGAGCTCATGGTGTTGGTCGCATCGATCATGTTGAGAACCGTTTAGTTGGTATTAAATCTCGTGAAGTATATGAAATTCCAGGAGCAAAAGTCCTCTTAACTGCTCATAAGGAATTAGAAGATATTACGCTTGTAAAAGAGATGGCTCACTTCAAGCCTGTTATTGAGAAAAAACTTTCTGAAATCATCTATGATGGTCTTTGGTTTAATCCAATTCGTCCAGCATTAGAGGCATTCTTAAAAGAAACTCAAAAATATGTAAATGGTACAGTTCGTGTGAAATTATTTAAAGGTCATGCAATTGTTGAAGGGCGTAAATCGCCAAACTCTTTATATAGTGAAAAACTTGCTACGTATTCTAAAGCTGATCAATTCAACCACGCATCGGCAGTAGGCTTTATTGAATTATGGGGTCTACCTACAGTAGTAGCAGCAGAAGTAAATACAAAGAAACCCGCTACAGTAGAAAAATAATTCGAAGATATTACTAAGCTGAAATAATGATTGACTATAGCAGCTTAAAATAAGGTTAGGTGTGTAACATGACGAAATTATGGGGTGGACGTTTTCAAAAATCGGCTGAAAATTGGGTTGATGAATTTGGAGCATCCATTGGTTTTGACCAGCAGTTAGTATTGGAAGATATTGAAGGTAGTGTTGCACACGTAACAATGCTGGGCCATCAAGGAATATTGGATTCTAAGGATGTAGAACAAATTCTAGGCGGCTTGCATGAGTTAAAATCGAAAGCAGAGGCTGGAGAACTCGAGTTTAGTGTTGCAAACGAAGATATTCATTTAAATATAGAAAAAATGTTAACGGATCTAATCGGTCCAGTAGGAGGAAAGCTTCATACTGGACGCAGCCGCAACGATCAGGTTGCAACTGACATGCATTTATTCTTAAAAAAACGTGTAGTTGAAGTAGTTGGGTTAATTGAAACTTTCCAAAAAACAATTTTGGATAAAGCGGAGCAACATGTTGAAACAATTGCGCCAGGTTACACTCATCTGCAACGTGCTCAACCAATTAGTTTTGCACATCATTTAATGGCATACTTCTGGATGTTAGAACGCGACAAGGAACGTTTTAATGAATCAATGAAACGTATTGATATTTTACCATTAGGTGCTGGTGCAATGGCAGGTACAACTTTCCCAATCGACCGTGAAAAATCTGCTGAACTGCTTGGTTTTAGTAAAGTGTATGCAAATTCAATGGATGCTGTAAGTGATCGTGATTTTATCGTAGAATTTTTATCGAATTCATCATTATTAATGACACATTTATCACGATTTGCAGAAGAAATTATCATTTGGTCTACAGATGAATTTAAATTTATTGAATTAGATGATGCATTTTCTACTGGATCATCGATAATGCCTCAAAAGAAAAATCCTGATATGGCAGAACTAATTCGCGGCAAGACTGGTCGCGTTTATGGGAACCTAATAGGGTTGTTAACGGTTCTGAAGGGAACACCATTAACTTATAACAAAGATATGCAGGAAGATAAAGAAGGAATGTTCGATACAGTTCATACGATTATCGGTGCATTGAAAATCTTTGAGGGTATGATTCGTACAATGACTGTTAACACGGAAAGACTTCATTCAGCAGTTCATAGCGATTTTTCAAACGCAACTGAACTCGCAGACTATTTGGCAACAAAAGGTATGCCATTCCGTGAAGCGCATGAAGTTACAGGAAAGCTAGTCTTTACATGTATTCAAAAAGGAATCTATTTATTAGATTTACCGATTGAAGATATGAAAAAAGAAAGTAATCTGATTGAAGAAGATGTCTATGACGTATTGAAGCCTGAAGCTGCAGTTCGTCGCCGTCATTCTTTAGGGGGCACAGGCTTTGATCAAGTTCGTTTGCAACTTGAAAAGGCAAAAGCTTGTCTATAAGAAAGCGGGAGCGCCCTTAAAGGACTGGTGGGTACTGTATCCAGACATAATTGAAAATTTTTAAATTTACTTTAATTTTGCTATGCAAACCTTTAAGGATTTGTTATAGATGCAACTATTAATGCTGTACAGCGATACACAATAGTTAGCAGGCTTTTATCCACAAGCCAGAGGGTGACTGGTTAAAAGATCAACTTTATAAGGAACGATTCGCCTTATGCGTGTGTCGTAAACATATAAAGTTACATAAACCGTCTCGGGGTCGCGAGGCGGTTTTTTTGTTATTATTTTTGGGCTCTATAATATTTGTTGGGGTTTGAAAAAATTTCATAAATAAAAAAGCACGTAATCACCGATTTCTATATACTTGAATTGTCGAGAAACAAGCAATGAAAGGTGATACGTGCAAATGAATTTTAACATGAATATTCCAGGATTAAAAGGTGTAACTGTTCATAAGGTGGAGGAGATGGGGGAACGTATTGTTCTACACGTTTCCATACCAAAAAAAGAACATCAATGTCCGGCATGCAAGAATATAACATCAAAAGTCCATGATTATCGAATTCAAAAAATTAATCATTTAAAATGGTTTGAACGATTAACCGTCCTTTTTTATAAACGTCGTCGTTATGTATGCCAATGTGGGAAACGTTTTTCAGAAAAATCCCCTTTCGTGGATAAATATCAACGTTTCTCGAAAGAATGGAATCAAGTTGTACGAATCCGTTCAATAAAGGCAAAAACATTTAAAGAAGCAGCTGAAGTACTTGGTACATCAAGCTCAACAGTGATTCGTCGCTTTAAAGAAGTAGTAAAGGAACAATTAAATGAAGGGGTTCATTTACCAAAATGTATCGCGATTGATGAATATAAAGCAGATACCGATGCGGGAACTTATCAATTAATTATTGCCAATGCGGAAACACATGAACCAATTGATATTTTACCAAATCGTAGAAAAGAAACCATTAAGGATTACTTGATGAAATACGGTGCAGATGTAGAAATTGTGGTTATGGACATGAATCCAAGCTTTAAAGCAGCAGTTAGGAAGGCGTTAAATCGCCCGATTATTATTGCGGATCGCTTTCATTATTGTCGTTATATTTACTGGGCACTAGATGAAGTACGTCGAAATGTTCAAAAAGAATGGCATGCATATGATCGAAAGAAATGTAAGAAAATGCGTCATGTACTATATAAACGATTTGATAAGTTAACAGAAACGAATCGTTGGTACTTAAATCGTTACATAGGAATGTCGAAGGAACTAAAGCAAGCCTATGAATTAAAAGAAGCTTACTGCGAATGGTTTGATTGGGCAAAAACTTCAAATGATTTGATAGAAATAAAAAAAAGATTAGAAGCCTTTTACCGAAAGGTAGAAAAAGCAAATATTCCGGCATTTTTAAAGGCCATTCAAACGCTAAAAAATTGGCAAGTTGAAATTTTAAATAGTTTAAGTTTTGGATATTCAAATGGTTTTTTAGAAGGAATTAATAATAAATCAAAAGTTTTGAAGCGCAATGCTTATGGTTTTAGAAGCTATGAACACTTTAAAGCGAAAATTTTATTAAATAATTTATCTAAGAAAATTGGGATTCATTTAGGATAATCGGGGTGCCGTGTAATATCACTTCACCCCAACATTTGACATAGAACCTATTTTTGTTGAACATTAGCTTAAGTAACATTGTTAATTAAAACATAAAGACAAAAACGAATATCCTTCTCAAAACAGAAAAGACTAACAAAAAGAGGAGGCTTGATATCATTTGAAAGTTGCAGTATCGGTCATGTTAATTTTAAGTACAATTGTGATCGGAAAAATTTTAACTGTACCTGCAAATAATGAGGCAAGTGCGCAAGAAATTGCTCCGGCTTATGCAAAATGGGGAAAACTTGCAATGCAAAAGATCATGGAAAAATATCCAAGAGCAGATGTCGTTGATTATCTTCATATGGGACGAGAAGCAGGAGCTGTTACATCTATTGAAAAATTTAAGTTTTGGTTAAGAACAAAAGATAAGCGGGAGTTTGGTGTTTTTGTTGATATCACCTTTAACAACCAGACAGAGGAAGTAGTTGACATAAAATATACAGTAACAGATAAATAAAGATACCAGGTACATTTCCAATTCCGAATAATTCGGATTGCTTTTGTACCTGGTACATATCTTAAGCTCGTATTTGTCCGTTGCCATAAATAAAGAATTTTGAGGAGGTTAAAGCAGGTAAGCCCATTGGACCGCGAGCATGCAACTTTTGAGTACTTATCCCAATTTCGGCCCCATAGCCATATTCAAAGCCATCTGTAAAACGGGTTGAGGCATTATGATAAACTGCTGCTGCATCTACGCTTGATAAGAAAGTTTTAGCAGCTATTAAGTCCTCAGTTATAATTGCTTCCGAATGTTTTGTACCATATTTATTAATATGTTCAATGGCTTCATACACATTCTCAACAACTTTTACACTCAATGTTAAGCTTAAATATTCAGTAGCATAATCTTCCTCAGTAGCTAATGTTGCACTTGCTAATACTTTACAAGTCGCTTCATCTCCAATTATTTCAATTCCAGAACAATCAAGTTCATGCAGCAATTTATTTCCGTGTTTTTCGAACCATTCTCGCTGAATTAATAAGCTCTCAGCTGCGTTGCAAACAGAAGGGCGTTGTGTTTTAGCATTTATAATAATCTTTAACGCCATCTCAAAATCTGCAGTTGTATCCACATAAATATGGCAGTTGCCTGCACCGGTTTCAAGTACTGGGACAGAAGATTCACGAACGACTAAATCTATTAACGCTTTCCCTCCACGAGGAATTAATACATCTAAATATTCATTTAAATGAAACAGTTCTTTTGCAGTTTCATGGTTTGTATCCTCAATAAGTTGAACGGCATCAATAGGAAGCCCCGTTTTATGAAGTGCACGATGAATTGTATCAATAAGAACTTTATTTGAATATTGTGCCGAGGAGCTGCCGCGCAAAATAACCGAATTACCAGTTTTTAAGCTTAGAGTTGCCGCATCAACTGTTACATTTGGCCGCGCTTCATAAATCATGCCAATTACGCCAATAGGAACCCGTCTTTTTTCGATTAGTAGACCATTTTCTTTAGTGGTTGATTCAAGCAGCTCACCAACTGGATCATTTAAAGCAACAAGTTCATGGATTGCATCCGCCATTGCTTTAATACGAGATTCATTTAGCATAATACGATCAAGTGTGGAATCTGGTAAACCTTTTTCTTTTCCAGCAACTAAATCCTTTTTATTTTCTTCAATAATGTTATCTTGATCTAATAGCAATTGTTCTGCAATTTTAATTAAGGCAGCATTTTTTTCATTCGTTGTTTTTAAATTCATAATATGGCTTGCTTCTTTAGCTAATCTCCCTTTTTGTCTAACTTCACTTTCAGTCGTCACTTTCATCATGCTGATTCCTCCTTAATATTTATTTAAAAATTTTTTAAGCTTTTACCCATTTGTCTCGATGTATAACTTCAGAGGTTGTTCCACCAATTTCATGTGTTCTTTTTCCTAATGCACAGCTAAGCTCATTACTTGAATACAGTACCTCACCACGCCCTAAAAGTTTTGAACGTCCATAAACTTCAACTACATCACCTTTATAAAATTCTCCTTCAATCTTATAGATTCCAGCAGGAAGAAGGCTTTTACCATTTATCAGGAGCGCTTCTTCAGCACCTTCATCGATATACAGCTTTCCAGATACCTCAGTTAACAATATCCATTGTTTTTGATTCGGTACAATGGCATGATTCTCACTATTAACATAAGTACCGTCACCGAAACCTTGCATTATATTAATTAATTTATTTGCACCTTTGCCATTCCCAATAAACACGTTTACTCCTGATTGGAGGGCAGTTCGTGCAGCTAAAAGTTTTGATTGCATTCCACCAGTTCCAATTTTTGAGCCAGAACCAGCAGCATTTTGTAAAATCTCATCGGTTATTTCTGTTAGACAATTTATACGTTTGGCATTAGGGTTTTTGATAGGATTGTCATCATAAAGACCATTAATATCCGTTAAAATTATCAATTGGTCGGCATGGACAAGTCCACTCACTAAAGCCGATAACATATCGTTATCACCAAAAGTTAATTCTGTTACAGAAACCGTATCATTTTCGTTTATTATTGGAATAATGTTGCGTTCTAACAATTCAGTAAATGTTGCGTAAGCATTTTTATATCGTTCTTTTTTTGAAAAATCGGTACGTGTTAATAAAATTTGTGCAGCTGTAATTTGGTGAGCTGAAAAATACTCTGAATAATACTGAATAAGCAAGCTTTGGCCGACAGCTGCTGCTGCTTGTTTTCCTTTTAACGTAACTGGCCGTGATGGGTATCCAAGTTTACGGAATCCAGCTGCAACGGCACCCGAAGATACAAGTACAACATCATGACCTTGGTGTTTTAGTGTGGCAAGTGCTTTAATATGGTCTTGTAATTTGTTGTGATCAATTTCTCCTTTTGAATTAGTTAGTGAACTGCTCCCGATTTTGACCACAACTCGTTTTTTCTCCATTGGTATTTCCTCCTAACCCAAGGGCGGCTTAAAATATTATTTTGTGTACATCATAATTTCCTTTTAGTTAAAATCACTAAGTCAACATAGCAATTTTGTTGAAAATAAAAAACCCTCTCCGCCCTAAAAATTAGGACGAAAAGGGTTGCTTTCCGTGGTACCACCTACATTGGATTTTACATAATCCCACTTAAATCTCATAACGCTTGAGTCTGCGTCTAGTTTTGCTAGAAGCTGGCGAAGTAGGTTCCGAGGTCCTTTTTGCACGATGCCTTTCAGCCGATGAACATCGCTCTCTTTTCAAAAGGTATTCCAAGTACTAATCTTCGTTACGCTAAATAATTAATTTTCATATAATATGCAATAAAAATTAAGGATTGTCAATATAATTATAAGAATGTTCGAAAATTTTAATTTAATTGTTTTCAGTATATGTCGAGTCCCTACGTGAAATGAAGGATTTCTTACTACTATTATCGAATAAAATAAATAGGGAGCAACGACAAGAAATTAATATTAATATACATTTTAAGAGAGGGGACTAATATTATTTTATCGGGAAGAAGTAAAATGATACAAAATGTAAAATGGTCTTTTGTTTGTTCATTCATATTCTTTGTTGCTTTACTTTTTGATGATAAATTCCCAATATTAAAATTTATTGCTTTCTTAGCATTGGTGTTTTTTTACATCTTTTCCTTTAAAATATTATTAATACTTGTCAAATCTATGTTGAGAAAAATAAAATCAAGGGGGAATACATAATGGTAATTAAAAAAATAGAACATACAGCAATTATTGTGAAAAATTTAGAGGAATCCATTGAGTTTTATGAGAAGTTCTTGAATTTTAAGGTACGCACTACAGTGAATACAGATAAACGAAAATTAGGTTTTTTATATGTTCAAAACCAACCGAATGTTGAAATTGAATTAATTGAAGAATTAACTGATATAAAAAATCCTGCAACGAATGGTGTAGTAGATCATCTAGCTTTTGCGGTAGATAATTTAGAAAAGACAATTGAAGAGCTTGAATCAAAGGGAATCGAATTTCCGGAACCACCACGTATTTCAGCGGCATCAGGGGATAAAACAATCTTCTTTAACGGTTTAAATGGTGAGCTGCTGCAATTAATAGAGAGATAATTGTCAATTGAAATTTAGCACCCTGAAGGAAAGTTATCCGTATCTTTCCTTCAGGGTGTTTTTTAACAAAGAAAAAATCTAATAGACGTGTTCATATATTTCTTTTCTGTTTATTTAACTACCATTGAAACTAACTTAATATTCAGTCGTATAAAAAGAGAGGGGGGAGCTCATGAAATATTTATTAGTTGGAATTCTTTTATCTCTAATAGCTACAATAGTCTCTTTTGGAATATGGGATGTCCAAAAAGTTTCTGCTATTACAAGTATTATTGGACTTTTCTTTATAGGAGTTTCTTTAATTACTTCTGGTGCAATGGTTAGTGGAGATCGAATGCGAGCAAATTTTACAACTGAATCTGATGAAGGTAGAGTAAAAAGACAAAATATCAGTTTGAACTCATTTTTAATAGGACTCCCAAACATTCTCGTTGCAATATTGTTTTATTATTTATTGAATAACAGTTAAACTTAAAAATTTACTTGGGGTGAAATATTGAAGAATTGTTTGCTTGAGTCAATATTGTTTTTCACATAAAAGAGGGCTAATCAGATTATTTTCTGATTAGCCCTAATATTATTTTACGCAGCTAAAGTTAATTGAGTATAGGAAAGAATTGCTGGTTTTTCTATTTTCTGAAGTAAATTTAAAGCTTCTTCTTTTGTTTCAAATTCAAAAATACGGTATGCTTCTTGTTCAAATACTGTTACTACCCACATTAAGGGTCGCCTCCTTAAGTTTTAATATAGGAACTTATGTCAAACCTAGAAACTTTGTTATATAACACTGAATGGGTGTTTCAAATAAACACATCGTGTTATATATCATTGAGACCATTCTACACCCAAAATTATCAAATTAAAATAGTTAGTGAATTATTTCACATATTGTTCATATTGATTGCGTTTACAGTAAAAATTACAAAAAAAACATACATATTTTAAAGTTTAAACAAATAATATCAAATTTTTATAAATGATATTTTCATTCGTTATAAGTCAGTTGAACATTATGATAAAGCATATAAGCAAATGATAATCTTAAGCTATCACATTTTTGCCTTTGTTTCTCGATAGTTTAATTTATAAAAAATAGAGTGAAGAATTACTAAGGATTCTTCACTCCATGTTATTTAATGTGGAATATTTTTTCTATTAATCATATAAATACTGCCTAATATAAGAACCATGCCAATTAGAAGTGAATATGTAAAAGGTTCATTTAAAAAGAGTGTACCGATTAGGACTGAAATAAGTGGTACTAGAAAGGTAAACGAACTTACTTTACTAGCTTCACCTGCACTCATTAACTTATTATAGATAACAAATGCTAACGTAACACCAAAAACAGCACCATAAAGAAGCGTAGCGATAAAAGGTAAATTCCAATCAATTGAAGTTATATCTTCTGTCCCCATCCCTATAATAATAAAAACAATACCACCAATTATGTTTTGCATTGCTACTAACCATAATCCATTGACTAAACTACTTTTCTTCTTAACATATACAGTCCCAATAGCCCAACCAATGCCTGTAATAAGAGCTAATAAAATTCCGATGGCTGATACTTTTCCTGTGATGCCATCAAAGCTGACAAAAATCACCCCTAAAAAGCCAATAATAATGCCTGATATTTTCATTGTAGTTAAGGGTTCTTTTAACCAAAGCCAAGCAAGTAAAACGACAAGCACCGGCTGTAAATAAACTATGACTGAGAAAAGTCCTGCAGGTAAATATTGAAGACCTATAGATTGAAGACCATAAAAAATAATTACATTAAATATGGCGGATATTATGAAAATATGCCAAACTTCCTTAAAACGAATTTCTCTCCACTTTGGAAGTAAAAAGGCAGAAAATAAAAGTCCTCCAAGAATAGATCTTAATCCTGCGAATAAAATGGGAGGCGCATAATTTAAAGCTATTTTGTAAATTGGCCAAACAGTGCCCCAAATGAGCACTACGATTGCTACTCCAGCAATTACTTTTAATCTTGATATATTTCCCATATTATTTGCCTCCTTATGTAAAATAAATTTATGCCTAAATCAAGGTAACACAGTAATTTATTATTGTATAGAAAAACTTAAAGTAGCAAATTTATTAAAAAATTAGTTGAAGATTAATGATCCAAAACAAAATCCAATTATTGTATATTAATTGATTTGATATCCAATAATATAAATACTTCCTCAACAATGGAAAATTACGGAGGTATTATGAATGCCTGAATTTTTATTAATATTGCTGCGTTCAATTACAGCATTTATTGTTTTGCTTATTCTGACAAGAATAATGGGGAAAAAGCAGCTTTCACATCTTACATTTTTCGACTATGTTGTAGGAATTACAGTAGGATCAATTGCTGCAACGATGTCTATAGACAAAAATATACACATATCAGATGGACTTATTGCATTAGGTCTATGGGGAATTTTTCCGATCATCATGGGGTTTTTAGGATTGAAATCGAGGAAATTCTTGGAACTTACTGATGGAAAGCCTGCGATTCTCATTAAAAGTGGAAAAGTGTTAGAAGAAACAATGAAGAAAAATCAACTTGCGATTGATGAACTAATGAAGCTATTACGTGAAGAAGGGATTTTTAAAATTGAGGATGTAGAAATGGCCATCTTAGAGACAAATGGTGAACTAAGTGTAATGAAAAAATCTGATCTTGAGCCAATAACACCTCGCTTATTGGGTTTAAAAGTGCAAATGGAGCACGCACCAAGTTTATTAATAGTCGATGGTCATATTTTGGATAAAAATTTAACGATTTTAGGTTACTCAAATAATTGGCTCCAAAATGAAATTCAAAAACACGGAGCAAAATCGACAAATGAAGTATTCCTAGCTCAAATTGATGCTAATGGAAATTTATTCGTTGACTTATACTCAAAAAAGCAGAATGAAGAAATTTAAAAAGGCGAGTATATAGCCCTCACCTTTTATGGATATATTTGGTCTTGCCTAGATAAGAAGATTTTTAAGAATATTTATACGCATTATTTTATTTAGATATCTTATCTTATTTATTTTTATAAGTTTGTTGGTTTTTACTCGTCATAATATTTTTATCCTGCAACTCATCGTCAAAATCAGCTGCAAATTCTTCGTTTCGTTTTTCATCTTTGTCATTACTATTGCAATTATAAATATCGAAACTGTTATGAGTTCTTACATTGATTGTTCTTTTATTATTTTTGCTCATAATAATCACCTCCTAAAAAGTAATGTGCACATTTAAAATAGTTTTATTCTAAATGCACATTCCATATAATGGATCATCAAAGTCCCTTTTTGGTAATAGAAAATGGAGGCGTATTTTAAGTGAAAAAAATTCAAATTATTATGTTGCTCCTCATAATGGGAGTTAGTATAGGAGCCTGTTCCGATGAGGCTGACCCTCATTTAACGAGGGTTGATATACAAAAAATAGATGAAGATGAAATGTATGAAGAAGAGGTTATCCTTGTGGATCTTATAACATTGGATTCATTGAAAAGTATATTTAATGAAGTAAAATGGAAGCCGAATTCTTCAAAAGAAATGTCTGCAAAGGAAGATCTACAACTTACTCTATTTTTTACATATGAAGAAAATATGTCCGAAAAGCTTTTTCTCTATCGAATTTGGTTTGAAGATGACGATGAGGTAATTATTATTAGCAATAATGAAGAAGAGGGGTATGGCAAATTGGAAGGTGATAATGCAGTTAAACTGAAAAATATTTTAATTGGTCAATTTTTGGAGGAAGAAATGGAATGAATAAGGAAAGGTCAAGCACGTACCTAAATTAATCTCCAAATTAAATTCTATTTTACGTGGTTTTTGGTAGTTATTACACGTTTTTATATTATATTTATGCATTTTTTCTGCTTTTTTCTGCGGTTTCACGTACTTTTAACGCGGTTTGGAATTTCAACTCAGTTTCGCGCATTTATTACGGGTTTTCATATAATATTTACACACTTTTCCTGCTTAAGCTGGAGACTTTTTACTTTTCTAATCCGCAATTGGTTTTTAAGATTTCAATCAATACTTCAAACTTATCTTGACCAATTTTTTCACAAATTTCTTTCTCAATCTTCTCCATTAAAACTTCATATTGTTCAAAACATTGTTCTCCAAGCTTTGTTAACTGAACACACTTTTCCTTTTTATTATTTTGTATGTTCTTTATCTCAAGTAAACCTTTAGTTTCAAGACTTTTTATAAATTTATGGGTAGCCTGGCGGGAAATGTTTACTCTCTTTGAAACATTTGAAATTGTAGGTGAACTTTTAAAAATTATCTTAATGATTAACCATTCAGAGTTTGAAATATAAATATCGCTTTTTTCATTCCAAAGTCTTTCTTTCATTTTATTTATTTGAAGGTGATATTCATTCAATAAATCTATGAAATACTGATTATTCAAAATTATCACGCCATTCTTTTTAATTTTAATATAACGAAGCATTTTTTTAACGTCAACCTAGTTTAAATTGATCAAATAAAAGATATGTAAAATTATCTCAATTTGTACATACTAATTTTAAATATTTAGAAACGAGGTCTTCATATGAAGATTGCAGCTATTCAAATGGAATCGATTTCAGGACAAATTGATAAAAATAGAGAAAAAGGGAAAAAATTTGTATATGAAGCGATAAAAAAGGGTGCTCAATTAATCGTATTACCAGAGCTTTGGTCAAGCGGCTATCATCTTACAAAACCAGTATTTGCAAAATTGCAGCAAGAAACTAAGGACATTGTTGAACAGTTTAGAGCTATTGCAAGGGAACATTCTGTAGTACTTGTCGTGCCTTTTATTGATAAAAAGGGAGAAGATTTTTTTATTGCACTATCAGTAATTGAGAGCAATGGTGAAATTCTTAAAACATACCATAAATCCTTTCTTTGGGATAAAGAACAGCTTCATTTTAAACATGGTGAACGTAAGTATGACCCTATTCAAACATCGATAGGAAAGATTGGGACATTGATATGTTATGATATTGAATTTCCTGAGTTAAGCAGAATATTAGCATTGCGCGGTGCACAATTGATTATTGTTTCTTCAGTGACAAGACTTGCATCTGAGAAACGATGGGATATCCAGCTTCCAGCGCGTGCCTTAGATAATACGGTTTTTGTATTGGGAGCAAACACAGTAGGTGAAGGAAGCTGTGGCAAAACGAAATTGATTGATCCTAAAGGAGCAATTGTTCACGAATGTTCGAGAACAAAAGAAGAGATTCTTTTATGTGATTTAGATTTTAGCCAAATAGATAAAGCAAGATTAAAAATTCCTTATTTAAAGGAATTTGATTATTCTTTAGTACCTGGACTAGTTGAAACAAAACTTTATTAATTTTATGCAAATTATTTCGTCTCTAAAAAGGAGATGTTTTTTGTATTGTTGTACAAAAATACCTGAGTGTTGATTGAAGTAGTACAAGCATATATTGGTGAAAAATAATCGTCTATGTATGAAGGTAGATGGGTAGGTGTGCTCAGTAATGAAAAAGCTGACTATTGATAAAGGTTTATTAATTACAGATATGGAAATATTGTTTAAAGGTCAAACGGTGCTTCTTAAACGAGTGCTAGTCGACACTGGTTCTGCAAGTACAATCATTTCATGCGATTTAGCGGAGTCTATCGGAATAGTTGCTGAAGAGAATGATCCAATTTACAAAGTTTATGGGGTTGGTGGATCAGAGTTTGTCTACTCTAAAGTAGTGGACTCAATTAAAATCGGTAATATGAGAGTAGATAACTATCAAATTGAAATCGGTGCTATGAATTATGGCTTTACGTTAGATGGAATACTTGGGCTAGATTTACTGCAGCAAATGAAAGCTATGATTAACATAAACAATTTGTCTTTACAATGGAAGTGTTAAAGGTATAGTTTTCTCTTATCATTAACAACTTTAGAAAAAATTTCTTTCTTTGTGTATAAAGATTAAGTAATATGATAGAAAAAGTACAAAACATAAAGGAGAATAATAGATGGATTATATCAGAATTACAAATATAGAAGATCCGTTATTTGCTAAAATGCATACATTGTTAGGTGAAGTATTTCCTCCAGAAGAAGTATTAGAATTTGATCTTTGGAAGGAACCTCTGGAGGATCCAAGCATTCGAGTTTTTGTTGCAGTCCATAATGATGAAGTAGTAGGAGCAACTGAGTATCGTTATTATCCTCAATGGAATATTGCTATGACAGACTTTACAATTATTGGCCGCCCAGGACTTTCTATTGGTAGATTTTTAGCTAACAACCGCCAGCAAGACTTGAACCAGCTTGCAAAAGAAAATGGTAAAGTGTTATTCGGTGGTTTTGCAGAAATTTATGATCCATACGAAAGAGAAGACTTTGAATTTGGCGGAATTAAGCCAATGAATCCATTTGTTCGTCGTGAAGTATTATCACATCTTGGTTACCAACGTCTTGATTTTCCATACGTTCATCCATCTTGGAAAAATGATGGGGAAGCAGTGAAAGGATTAGATTTTTGCTTTATACCAACCGACGATAAAGTTACAGAAATTCCAGCCAGCTTAATTGTAGATTTCTTAAAAGATTATTATTCTGTATTATCTAACAAACCACAAGAGTGGCTGCAAATGATTGAGGATTTACAAGCAAAACAAACAGTGAAATTGCTTCCTTTATAGGGATGCACATTTCAATTAAAAAGTTATTGAACGTTTTGAATTTAAATTAATTCAAAGCGTTTTTTTATATGAATGTACCTTATAGTAAGTTGGAGAAAGGGAAGCTAAAAAAGAAGTGAAATTTGGAATATTTGTAGGTTTCACAAATAAACTATTTTTCATATAATAAATTTATTAAAATTTGCAATTTTCATATTTTATTTGATGTATTATTTTTAGAATTAAAGTAAAATAGTAGAATAACGATATGGAATTGTTTAAGGATAAACAAAAGGTTATTACCGTCCTTAATTTCAGAATTTTCAACTTGTATTATTTGGAGGCCAGAAAATGTTAGATATTACTACACAGTTAACTACAAATCCGAAACAAAAACCAGCACCTGATGAATTAGGTTTTGGACATTACTTCACAGATCATATGTTTATCCTTGATTATACAGAGGGAATCGGATGGCATGATGGACGCATTGTTCCATATCAACCGATTTCATTAGACCCGTCAGCAATGATTTTCCATTACGGTCAATCTGTATTTGAAGGTTTAAAAGCTTACGTAACAGTAGATAATGAAGTTCTTTTATTCCGTCCAGACCAAAATTTTAAACGTCTTAATAATTCAAATGATCGTTTATGTATTCCAAAAATTGATGAGGAATATGCGTTAGAAGCATTAAAACAATTAGTTTCAATTGACCGTGAATGGGTACCGAATGCACCAGGGACTTCACTATATATCCGACCATTCATTATTGCTACTGAAGCAAATTTAGGAGTGCATCCTTCAAATCGCTATCAATTTATTATTATCATGTCTCCTTCGGGTTCTTATTACAAAGAAGGCATTAATCCAGTTAAAATTATGGTGGAACAACAATTTGTTCGTGCTGTAAGAGGTGGAACAGGTGCAGCAAAAACAGGAGGAAACTATGCAAGTGCTTTAAAAGGCCAGGAAATTGCAAGTAAAGAAGGCTATGCTCAAACATTGTGGCTAGATGGTAAAGAAAATTGTTACGTTGAAGAAGTAGGAAGTATGAATATCTTCTTTAAAATTGACGGAAAGGTTATTACACCTGCACTGAATGGAAGTATTTTACCAGGGATTACACGCGACTCGATGATTCAAGTATTAAAGTCTAAAAATATTCCTGTTGAAGAGCGCCGAATCTCTATTGAAGAAGTTGTTGAGGCACATAATAATGGAACATTAGAAGAGGTATTTGGTACTGGTACAGCTGCAGTAATCTCTCCAGTAGGAGAATTAAAATATTTAAATGATAAATTGATTATTAATAAAGGTGAAATTGGTGAAGTTTCACAAATGCTGTACGATACATTAACAGGCATCCAAAATGGCTCCATTGAAGATACTTTTGGTTGGACGATTAGATTATAATGCTAGATTAATTAAAAATAGCTTCCTTTTATACTTTGTTAAAAATCTCCCTAACAATTTTTTGTTAGGGTTTTTTTATGGCGTAATATGTAAACACCAATCCCATCGATTATTTTAAGCAATAAATTATGATTATTAGAAATCTGTTTATACTAAAATAGGTTTAATTTTCAATCTTAGTCACACCATGTCAAGTACTAAATTGGAGGTATTAGTGATGAGTAAAGTTGCTATTATTACTGGAGGAGGCAGCGGGTTAGGACAAGCTACTGCTGTTCGCTTAGCACAAGAAGGAGTCAATATTGTGGTGGTGGATGTTAGCGAGAAGGGCGGACATGAAACAGTTGAAATGGTTAAGAAACTAGGTGTCGATTCCATTTTTGTTAAAGCGGATGTATCTAAACAAAAAGAAGTGAAAAATTACGTTGAGCAAACTGTTAAACAATTTGGTTCCATCGATTATTTCTTTAATAACGCGGGTATTTCAGGCAGCGGTAAATTTTTCTTAGACACGACATCAGAAGAAATTGATCAAATTGTTGGGATTAATCTTCTAGGAGCACTATATGGTGTTCGCTATGTTGCTGAAGTAATGATAAAAAATGGTGGGGGTTCAATTGTCAATACGGCTTCAAGTGCTGGTGTAATCGGACAAGACTCTGTTGTTACTTATTCTGCAACAAAGCACGGAATTGTTGGTTTAACAAAAAGTATGGTTGCAGAATATGCAAAGGATGGATTAAGGGTAAATGCTATTGCACCTGGGCCAACAGAAACACCAATGGTAAAAACCTTTTATGAAGCAAACCCTGAAATGAAAGAAAATGCAACTCGCGGAATTCCTCAAAAACGTTTAGGAACACCTGAGGAAGTAGCAGAACTCGTTACATTTTTATTAACATCGAAAGCAGAATATATTAACGGTGAAGTAATTCGTATTGACGGTGGTTTTACGAATACAAAATAGCTTATTATATTCTTTAAAATAAATTGTTTAACTATTTGCATCTAGACAATTCTGTTTAGATGCTTTTTTATTCATTGTTAAACTTTGCTATAATAAGAAAAGATTATAAGAGAGAAGGCGAGGACTCTGTGGTGATTGAACTAAAAACTTTTTCAATTGGTTTACCAAAACAAATGAAATATAGCAATGATCAACTTCTTTCTACTGCAATTTGCAAGGAAACAGTAGAAGAAGCTTTCTTAACAAAAGAAGGGTTTATAGGGGATGGAGTAGCAGATAAAAAGCATCATGGTGGTCCTGACCGTGCAGTATGTGTTTATCCATATGAACATTATTCTTTTTGGGAAAAGGAAATTGGAGAATCATTACCGACTTCTGCCTTTGGGGAAAATATTACTTCAACGAATATGTTAGAAAGCGATGTTCATGTTGGAGACATATTTAAACTAGGTGAGGCAGTTATTCAAATAACACAGGGACGTGTTCCATGTAGTACGATTACAAAAAGAATAAATAATCCTCATATTTTAAAAAGAATTGTTCAGACAGGCTATACCGGATATCTATGTCGAGTTTTAGAAGAAGGAATGGTAAGAAAAGATTCTAATATTACATTAATAGAACAACATCCTAAACGCGTATCCATTCTTTTTGGAAATGAAGTTTATTTTCATAGACCAAAAGATATTGAAGCAATAGAACAACTTTTGGAAGTAGAAGAGTTGGCTGAAAAATGGAAGGAAGAGCTCGGAAAACGGCTGTATAAAATAACAAGTCTTTCGTAAATCGATTAATAGAGGAGCAGTGAAAAAAGATGATGCCATTTTGGTTTCATCTTTTTTAGTTAGAAAATTTTATAATAGGGCTAAAAGAGGGTTGTAATTTTTAAAAAATTATTTTCAACAATTATTTCAGTCGTTTCTAAAGTGGGAAAAAACGTCTTTTTGTTTTACTAATACAAACTTGTCCAAGAAATTATCATTCAAAGATTATATTGTATTTCCTAAAATTATAAGATAAAATTTACGAAATCCAATTTGATACCATTTTTCTGTTTAATGTATAATTAATTCTCTTATTTATAATAAAATTCTATCGGCACATAAGTGTTATTCTAACGAGGAGAGGGTTAAATTGGATTACTAGATTATTTTTTGCAGCCATTAGGTTGGAAATTTAGTAGGGGGGAGGATTATTTTCATTATCTACAATGCTGTTTCTAGGATTACCTATTCACTCAGTAATCGTAGTAGAAATGTAACTGCTGCTAAGTAGTTCGATTAATTTCATCTACATGTTAAAAAAGAATTTTAGTTGGTTTTTATTAGAATTAATAAGCGGGATTTGTGGGGGCATTTTTCTATTCAAGTAAGAGAGTTTACTTGAACAATTACGATTTTTATAAGGGGACTTGCTTTAAATATCTCATTTCTAGAAACAATGAATTTTTGTAATGCTTCGAAAATAGAAATAAAATTGGACTTTGACCTTTTTAGAGTTGAATTTTATGCAGGAAATTTAGGAATAGGAACCAGCACAAAATCTCTTTATGTATTATCTAGTCAGAATATTCAGTATACGAAAGTGTCATTTATACACGTACTAGTTTACTAGCTTAGTGTATAGCAGTTTTGATATCCAATGTAACTAATGGAAAATCATTTGGCTATTGCAGCTACACCTTCTATGGATGCATTAATTGGTGGTCAATTGGATTAAAAACGACCTATTTTTAAGAAAGAAACGAGTTCTGAGAATTGTAACAGTTATTTTGATGGATCAATTAATGATTTAAACACAAGGAGAATGTTTATGAAAATAGGGATTGTTGGATTAGGAAGAATGGGATTTAATTTAGCATGCAATATGCTTGAGAACAATATTGATGTAGTCGGTTACGATATTGATCATTCGATAATGGATAAAATTCAGTGTAATTCATTGTTTAAAAAAAGAAACTTTATGTTTTTTCATAGTTTAGTTGAATTTGTAGAATCTCTTTCACCAACAGATGCTTTATTTCTATTGGTGCCACATGGGGAAGAAACTGAAAAGATGCTGGAAGAATTATTAAACAATTTGCCAAAGAATATAATCGTTATTGAGGCTGGAAATTCTCATTATAAAAATTCTCAGTATTGGTATAAACGTTATAAGGAGAAAGGAATTTACTTTCTAGATTGTGGAACAAGTGGTGGATTGAAAGGAGCAAGACATGGATTATGTTCAATGATAGGAGGAGATAAGGAAGCTTTTGACCGGATTGAACCTATACTAAAAAAAATTAGTTCTGAAAATGGTTACTTATATACAGGTCCAGCTGGCAGCGGGCATTTTTTAAAAATGATTCATAATGGAATTGAATATGGAATGATGCAGGCAATTGCTGAAGGCTTTGAAATTCTCCACGAGAGCGAATTTGAGTATAGCTATAAAGAGGTAGCAACATTATGGAACAGTAGTTCTGTAATTAAATCCTGGCTAATGGAGCTAATGATTAATGTATTTAGTGAAGACCAATCATTAGAGAACATCTCAGGTGAAATGCATGCATCGGGAGAAGCAAAATGGACAATTGAAACTGCTCTAGACTTGAATGTACCCGCTCCAGTTATTGCTCTATCTCTTATGATGCGTAATCGATCCTTACGTCATGATACTTTTGCAGGTAAAGTTGTAGCTTCCTTGCGTCATCAATTCGGAGGTCATGCTGTAGTAAAAAAAGCGAATTTTAAAGAGGGGGAATAAAATGCAGCCTATTCGGGATGTTTTGACAATTGGTGAAACGATGGTTATTTTTCAATCGAACCAAATAGGAAGCTTAGAAAATACAACAAGCATATTTCCTAAAATTGGAGGTGCAGAATCTAATTTTGCAATTGGACTTGCGCGGTTAGGGGAAACAGTGGAATGGATAAGTAAGTTAGGGAATGATAGTTTTGGTTCTCTTATTTTAAAAAGAATCAAGGGAGAAGGAGTAATTACTAATAACACTATTTTTTCAGATGAAGGACCAACAGGCTTATTATTTAAAGAGCAAATTACTCCAGATCAATTAAATGTATATTATTATCGAAAAAATTCAGCCGCTAGCTTTATGTCAAAAGAACTTCTAGATAATATTTCGTTTGAAAATTTAAAATTTTTACATGTTACTGGCATAACCCCTGCATTAAGTAAAAGTTGTTATGAGTTAACAATGCAAGCTATTAAATTAGCTAAACAAAATAACGTAAAAATTATATTTGATCCAAATATTCGATTCAAACTATGGTCAAAAGAAAGAGCATTTCAAGTACTTCATGAAATCGCTTTATTATCAGACTATATATTAATTGGTGAAGAAGAGGCTATTTTTTTAACAAATTTAACTGATCGATTAGCTATGTGTAAAAGCTTGTATTCACAAAGTAATAAGGTAATAGTTTTGAAGTGTGGTGCAGATGGAGCATACGTTTTCAACGGCCAATTGCATCATGTGCCAGGATTTCCAGTGAAAACGATTGTAGATCCAGTAGGTGCTGGTGATGCATTTGACGCTGGATTTACTCATGGTTTGCTACAAGGCAAAGAATTAATAGAATGTGCAAGAATTGGCAATGCAATGGGGGCATTGGTTATCCAGCAGTATGGTGATATTGAAGGCTTACCGACTTCTGATGTTTTGTACAGATTTTTAGAAAATAGAATTGAAACAGATGTTATACGCTAGGGGGGATTTTATGAGGAAATGGGATAAATTAAAATTCATCGAACAAAACGGTATTGTAGCAGTTATTCGAAAGATTGATCCTTCTATTTTAGAACAAGTAGTTCGTGCATTAGTAGATGGTGGAGTGAAAGTGATAGAGATTACAGTTGATAGTGAAAATAGTTATTATTTTATTGCGAAATTAAAAGAAAAATATGGGGATGAATTATTAATTGGAGCTGGTACGGTATTAGATGCCTTTACAGCCAAAACGGCAATTGATGCAAATGCTGATTTTATCTTTTCTCCTACCTTTAACAAAGAAACTGTTCAACTAACAAATCAATACGGTCGAATATCGATTCCAGGAGTTTTAACCCCTACTGAGATTTTAAATGCATACTCAGCCGGTGCAGATATTTTGAAAGTATTTCCAGGTGCAGCTTTAGGAGCGATTTACTTTAAAGATGTTCTCGGGCCATTAACACATATTCCATTAATGCCCACAGGAGGAATCAATTTAGAAAATCTAAATCAATTTTTAAGTAATGGTGCGATTGCTGTTGGGATAGGTGGAGCTTTAATAAATAATCAGTTAATTGCAAATCGTGATTTTGATGGGATTAAATCATTGGCAAATAAATTTTCGAGCACATTTAAAGAGGTGAAAGGTATTGAAAATTAAACAAATTGAAACATTTATTGTACCACCACGCTGGCTCTTTTTAAAAATTACAACGGATGATGGATTAGTAGGTTGGGGAGAACCCATTGTTGAGGGAAGAGCTTTTACAACAGAGGCTGCAATTCATGAATTAAGCGAGTATATTATTGGCAAAGATCCAATGCGTATTGAAGATATTTGGCAAGTATTGTATCGCGGAGGCTTCTATAGAGGCGGTCCTATTCATATGAGTGCAGTTGCAGGTATTGACCAAGCACTCTGGGATATTAAAGGAAAATATTATAATGCGCCTATTTATGACTTGATGGGTGGTGCATGTCGGGAAAAAGTTCGTGTTTATTCTTGGATTGGCGGTGATCGTCCAAGTGATATATTAAAACAGGCTCAAGCAGCAAAAGATAATGGATTTACTGCAATAAAAATGAATGCAACAGAAGAGCTTCAAATAATAGATTCTCATAATAAAATAGATGCTGTAATTGAACGAGTAGCAATTATTAGAGAAAATTTAGGGAAGGATTTTGGTATAGGTATTGATTTCCATGGCAGAGTGCATAAACCAATGGCTAAAATTTTAGCAAAAGAATTAGAGATATATAATCCTATGTTCATTGAAGAACCAGTCCTTCCAGAGAACAATGAGGCTTTAAGAGAAGTTGCACTACATTGCAATATACCAATTGCTACAGGAGAAAGAATGTTTTCTAGGTGGGATTTTAAAAAACTTTTACAAGATGGCTATGTAGATATTATTCAACCTGATTTATCTCATGCTGGTGGTATTACGGAATGTAAAAAAATAATTACGATGGCAGAAGCTTATGATGTAGCAGTAGCGCCGCATTGTCCTTTAGGTCCAATTGCACTAGCATCGTGTTTACAAGTGGATGCTTCTTCGTATAATGTCTTTATCCAAGAGCAAAGTTTAGGGATTCATTATAATCAAGGCAGCGATTTGTTAGATTACTTAGTAGATAAAACTGTATTTGAGTATAAAGATGGGTATGTTTCAAATCCAACGAATCCAGGTTTAGGAATTGAAATAAATGAAGAGGTTATAAGGGGGAAACAAAAAATTGGACATAATTGGAAAAACCCTGTGTGGCGGCATGAAGATGGGACTGTTGCAGAATGGTAAATTTTTTTGATAAATCTAAAAACCTTGAGGATAAGAAAAATATTGCAAAAATTGGTGCAGCACACGTAAAAGATGGAATGACAATTGGGTTAGGTTCTGGTACTACAATGGCTTATTTTGTGGAAGCGGTTGCAGAACGAATTAAAGATGAAAAATTAAATGTTCAATTTATACCTGCATCTAAGTTCATTGAAAAAATAGCATATGATTATAAATTAAAATTAGTATCAATAGATCAAATAAACGAGATTGATTGTGCGGTTGATGGTGCAGATAGAATTATTAATAAAAAAATATTAATTAAAGGCGGAGGAGGTTCTTTATTTAGAGAGAAGAAAATTTTATTAAATGCAAAGAATTGTTTAATTTTAGCGGATGAAAGTAAATTTACAGATATAATAGATGATTTTATTGTACCAGTTGAAATCGTACCTTTTGGCTTTACAAAGACTGTTAGAGCAATAGAAGAAATGGGAGGCTATTGTTTTATTAGAAAAAATAAAGAAAAAATCTTAGTTACTGACAATCAAAATTATATAGTTGATGTAAAGTTCTCAAATGTAAATGATTTAGTACGGGTGCATAAAAAACTTAAACTGATTAATGGGGTAGTAGAGACGGGAATTTTTTACAATTTAGAGTTTGAATTTATAACGCCGAGTGAGAAGGGATGGTGAAATGTATCGAAAATACTCGAAAAGTTTATTTTTATCTATAATATACAAAAATTAACTTGACTGTCTAAATATTCAGATAATATAATTCTGTTAGGCGATGGAATAAAGCGCTTTCATTTTTTAAGTAAAAATGAGAACAACGTTTTATATTATAAAACAAAGGGGGATAAAAATGTTTAAGAAGAAAAATTTTTTGTTCACGTTATTGCTTTTATTAATCGTGGCAGTTTTAACAGCTTGTGGGGGAGGCTCGACAGAAGGTACTACAAGCTCAGGGAGTAATGGGGAATCCTCTGAAAGTAGTGGAGAAGCAAGAACATTGCGCATTAGTTTAGGTTTAAATGACCAACATCCACTTTATCATAGCTCTATGAAATTTAAAGAGTTGGTTGAAAGTCAAACAGATACACTAAAAGTAGAAGTTTATCACTCGGGGCAAATAGCGGATGATCGTTCAGCAATTGAAATGCTTCAATTTGGAACTTTAGAAATTACGATACCATCATCTGCACCTTTTGTATCATTTGTTCCAGAGTACGGGGTATTTGATTTACCATTCACACTTACAAGTACAGAAATGGTTGATGCTATTTTACAAGGTGAATTTGGGGAGAATTTAGCGGCTAAAACTGAAGCACAAGGGATTGTTCAATTGGCATGGTGGGAAAATGGTTTCAGACAGCTTACAAATGATACAAAACCTATTAATACATTAGAAGACTTAAAGGGTTTAAAAATACGTGTAATGGAAAATGAAATGCATATTGATACTTGGAAAGCGTTAGGTACTAATCCAACACCAATGGCATTTACGGAATTATTTACGGCGATGCAGCAAAAAACTGTTGACGGTCAAGAAAATCCTTATCCATCAATTCTATTAGAAAAATATCCTGAAGTACAAAAATATTTAACTGAAACAAATCATGTATACTCACCATTTTTATTCTTGGTTTCTAAGAAAATATGGGATGAGTTATCAGCTGAGCAGCAAGAAATTATTCGAAGTGCAGCAATCGAAGCAGGGGAGTACAATAGGGAGCTTACTCGCCAAACAGCTAATGAAGCTTTAGAGGAACTTAAAGGTCAAATGGAATTTACAAAAATTAGCGATGAAGAATTGGAAAGATTTAAAGAAGCGGTAAAACCTGTAATCGAGCAGTACAAGGATCAAGTGGGAACAGAAATAGTTGAGCAATACTTAAGCGAAATTGAAAATTTCTCAAATAAGTAACTAGATAGCTGGTTTATCCAGCTTTTCTAGTTTTGGAAGGAGTTGAATGTATGAAAATCATTAAATGGTTGGATGACAATATTGAAAGAATGATTTTATTAGTATTGTTTGTGGCGATGACAGTCATTACAGTCCTTCAAGTATTTATGAGATATGTTATGCAAAATTCATTAACATGGTCTGAAGAGTTTGCACGCTTCTGTTTCATTTGGCTTATTTATATTGGAATAAGCTACGGGGTAAAACGTGCTAAACATGTTCGCGTTGAAGCCGTTTTATCATTGTTTAAAAGTCGCGGTAAACTGATTATTAATCTAATTGCCAATGTTTTATTTTTATATTTTGCTATTTACGCAACTTACTATGGTTTTACTATTATGAATGCAATCCAGAGTACAGGTCAAGTCGCTCCTTCTCTAGGGGTGCCAATGTCAATCATGTATTTAGGAATGCCAATTGGAATGTTACTAACAACGATACGTTTAATACAAAGAAGCATCTATGAAATAAAGCTGTTTAGAGAAGGTAAAGATAATGAAAGTCCTCTTGAAGATGAACAACAAAAGCTTAATCAGGAGCAAGATCAGCATCAAGACAACAACAAAGAGGTAGGCATTTATTAGTTTAATGGAAAGGAGCATAGTTAAATGGCGATTACATTATTCACATCTTTTGCATTATTGCTAACATTTGCAGTTCCCATTGGAATAGCGCTTGGATTATCCGTCATGATTGCACTGTTAGTTGATGGAGCAATGCCTTTAGAATTTTTAATGAAAGAACTTACTACCTCTGTTAACTCATTTCCCCTCTTAGCAATTCCATTTTTCATCTTAGCAGGTGAAATTATGGGGCGTGGAGGCATCTCTAGAAGATTAATTAATGTTGCTGAATCTCTAGTTGGGTCAGTAGTTGGTGGAACAGCACTAACTGCAATTGTCACTTGTATGTTTTTCGCAGCAATTTCTGGTTCTGGTCCAGCAACTGTAGCAGCGGTAGGAGGAATCATGATTCCAGCTATGGTCAGCAAAGGATTTGATCGCAAATTTGCTACAGCAGTAGTTGCATCTGCGGGGTCAATTGGAGTAATTATACCTCCTTCTATCCCTATGGTAATGTATGGTGTTACAGGAAGTGTATCCATAGGAGATATGTTTATTGCTGGTATTTTACCTGGGATTTTAGTTGGTATTGGGTTAATGGTATACTCATACTATTTTTCAAAAAAGAATGGTTATTTAGGAAATGGTAAAAAGATTTCGGTTATTAATATTTTAAAAGAAATATGGAATGCAAAATGGTCCTTATTAATCCCTGTAATAATTTTGGGTGGAATTTATGGTGGTGTTTTTACACCAACTGAAGCCGCTGCTGTTGCAGTATTTATTGGGTTTATTATCGGTGTATTTTTCTACCGCGAACTAAAATTAAAAGAACTTGCTGACATATTTATTGAGTCGGCTTTAATGACAGCGACAATTTTAATTATAGTAGGAACTGCAACTGCTTTCGGTAAATTACTTGCTATGGAGCAAATTCCAAATAAAATTGCAGAAAGTTTCTTATCTATCTCATCTAATCCTACAGTTGTTATTTTATTGATTATATTATTACTTTTAATAGTTGGCTGCTTTATGGATACTATTGCAGCAATTATTATTTTAACACCTATTCTATTACCAGTTGCGAAGTTAGTAGGCTTTGATCCGATTCATTTCGGAATTATTATGATTGTTGCGCTTGCAATCGGTTTTATTACTCCACCTGTTGGAGTTAACTTATTTGTTGGTGCCGGAATATCAGGGTTGTCTTTAGAGGCATTATCTAAGGCTATTATACCTTTCATTGTTGCTATGGTCATTGTGCTTTTAATTATTATGTTTATTCCAGCATTATCACTAATTCTTCTATAAATAACATCGGGGGGATGTAAATTGTTATTTCCTAAAATTGAAAAGGGCATTAACCCTTATTCAGCAAACGTACAAGGAAAGGCTAATGAACCAATAACAGTAGCAGGATTATTGGATCGTGCAAAACAAATATTAGGCCCACTTTATGAGGGAGGGGTACCGGATTGGACATTAGAAGAAATTTATAATCGTTTAGAAAGCAATGCTCCTCGTATAGCAATTATCGGAGGTTCGGCCGATCATCCTGCACATATTATGGATTATTTGACATCATCAAGAGCAGCTATTCGTATTTGGCAAAATGGCGGGGTACCATTTTATTTTTCTACACCGGTAATGTGTGATGGTACAGCTCAAAGTAATCAAGGGATGAGCTATTCATTGCAAAGTAGGAATGCAGTTGCCCAAATGATTGTAAATCAACTGGAAGCGCATAGTTATCATGGTGCATTTGTTATTCAAGGATGTGATAAACAGCCTTTAGGTGTAGTAAGTGCGCTTGCTCACTTAGATCGATTACGTAAATCACGAGGAGATGCACCTTTTTTTGCAACATTTGCACCAGCGCATGTATTGCAAGGTGGTACGATACCTGAAGATGTTATTGTTAAATTGAATAAAATGTACGATAAAGCAGTAACGATGGGTCATCAGGATATTGCAGATGATTTAAAAGATACGATGAGTTATATATTACAATGTTCTTCAAACACAGCCTTCCAGGGTGTTTTTGAAAGAGCAGTAGATAGAAAGATTATTACAAAGGATGAACATAAATATTTTGAAATGAGGTTAGCTGTCGCAACATGTGATAGTAAAGGAGGAGTTTGTGCATTTAATGGTACAGGTAATAGTTCGCGTCACTTAGTTGCTGGATTGGGGTTGGTACATCCAGCTGTTGAATTATTAACACAGCCGCCAAATCAACAACAAATAAATGAAACAATAGATGCACTTGCATTATTAATTAATAAACCGGAGTTTGGAGTTGCTGATATTGTTCATGCAAATATTAAAAATGCAATTCGTATTCATAGTGCTTCTGGTGGTTCAACTAATTTGATGATGCATATGGTCGCTGCAATGATTTATGCGGGATATCAATTTACATTATGGGATGTAGAAAAAATTCATAAAGAGCAGCCGATTCCAGATTTATTTGATTATAGTCTTACAGAGGGGCGAGATATATTTTCATTAGCAATGCAGTGCTGCAGCGGTAATAGTCGAGGCATGGAGACATTATTTTTTGAATTATTAAACAACGGAGTAGAAATGGATCAGGATGCATTAACGGTTACTGGAACATCCTGGGGTACAAGATTAAAGTATTCCGATTCTTTACCTGCTAAAAAAGTGAAAGAAAATCCTATTATTTTGACTAAACCAAGACGCCCTTTCAGCGGGGTTGATATTTTACGCGGTAACTTTTTTGAAAGTGCAGTAGTAAAAATCAGCGGAATGCCAACCCCTCAATTAAACCAGTTTGATGATAAACTTGCTTTTGTTCTTTATTTTGAAAATGAAGATCAAGCAAATGAAAGCCTGCTAGATTCTCTTTTAATAGAAAAAATCAAAGAAAATCATTTATTTGATCAAAATAAATTAATTCAAACATTAAAATACAACGCCCCGGATCGATTTGAAGACTTAAAAGATGCCGCTTATAATGAAATGTTTGATGTATTGGCGAAGGAAGGAATTTTAAAGATTGCTGTTATTATTGCGGGTCAAGGTCCTGTCGCTTTTGGTATGCCAGAAATGTTCACTCCTATGCAGCATATAAATGCCAATCGAATTCTAAAAAGAATATGTACAATCATCAGCGATGGACGTTATTCAGGTGTAACTTATGGTGCAGCAATTGGTCATATGACACCGGAATCAATGGAAGGTGGAGGTATAGGATACTTAAAAACGGGGGACATTTTGCACTTGCAATTAAGAAATAAAAGAATCGACTTAGTTAATAGTAATGAGTTAGTGAATGGAAGCAATTTAATATATGTAGAAGATTTAAAATTAGAAAAGGATCGCCAAGAATTATATCAAGATCGTTTATCTAAAATTAAACAAAGACAAAAGTTGGTCGCAGCGGTAAATAGAATGGTTGGACATACGGATGCTTCACGAGGAGTAGTACCTATTCAAGTTTTTGAAGAAGCAGAACTGTTTTACAAACATAATTCTCACGATTCCCACGCGCTGCTTCCATAAGGAGTTGTAATATATGCCGATTATTCAGTCAGTATCAAGAGCTCTAGCAATATTTGAACTTTTTGATGAAACAAACCGTGAATTATCAATTAAAGAAATAAGTCTGAAGTTAAACTTAAATAAAAGCACAGTACATTCATTATTAAACACGCTAAAAGAGTATGGATATATTTCTCAAAATAATGAAACAAATGAATACTCACTTGGCTGGAAGCTTTATGAACGAGGCTATTTAATCGTTAGCCAAATGGATATTCGAAATGTTGCAAGACCTCATTTAGAAAAATTAAATAAGGAAACAAATCAAACGGTTCACTTAGTAACGCTCTTAGGAAAAGAAGCAATTTATATTGATAAAATTACTGGGACTTCATCACTGGTCATTTATTCAAGAGTGGGCAAACGAGTGCCCTTGCATTCAAGTGGTGTTGGAAAAGTATTGGCTGCTTTTCTTAATGAAGCTCAATTAAATTCAGTTATAGACGGCTATGTATTTGAGAAAAGAACTGAAAATACACTCGTGTCACATGAAAAATTTCTAGAAGAAATTAAAGCTGTTAAAAAAAATGGCTATGCAATAGATTACGAAGAAAACGAACCTGGCATTATTTGTATTGCAATGCCTGTCTATGATTATTCAGGTGAAGTGATAGCAGCTGTCAGTATTTCAACACCAAAATCTTTCTATAATAGTGAAGTTGAAAAGTTAAATTATGATTGTTTAAAAAAATGTGTCGAAGAATTATCACATGATTTAGGTTACCAAAAAAAATAAAAGTTTGAAAGGGAACGAATTCAGATGAAATTTATTCGGTTCAAACAAGGGGAGTTTATTAAATCTGCGTTGATAACTACTAATAATGAATTTGTTGAGATTGGCAATATTGATTATATTACTTTCTTTAATAGTTTAAAAACAAATCAATACTCTGCTGAAACTTTTATACAGAAAAATAATCTAACACGACATACAAATGTTGATATTGATTCACTCCAATTAGTAGTACCAATAGAAGCTGAAGAAGTGTGGGCGTCGGGAGTAACCTACTTACAAAGTAAAGATGCACGAAACTATGAAGCGACAGAAGGAAGACTTGATAGTGAAACATTTTATGACAAAGTTTATGATGCGGTAAGGCCAGAGATATTTTTAAAATCTACTAAACGGCGTACTGTAGGTCCAGATGAAGAAGTTTACATTAGAAAAGATTCAAATTGGCAAATTCCTGAACCAGAGCTAGCACTAATTATTGGAGAAGGTGAAGAAATTATTGGGTATACATTGGGTAATGATATGAGTTGCCGTGACATCGAAGGAGAAAATCCACTTTATTTGCCGCAAGCAAAAGTGTGGAAAAAGTCCTGTGCCATTGGTCCAGCCATATTAATGCCTGAAGCAATTGATGATCCATATTCAATTGAATTAAATTGTAAAATTTATCGGAATAATATAGAGCTATTTTCTGGAAAGGCTTCTGTGAATCAACTTAAAAGAAAACTTGATGAATTAGTCCACTATCTAGTAAAAGAGAATGATATTGTTCCAGGTACAATTTTAATGACAGGAACATGTATTGTACCACCAAATAATTTTACGCTCCAAGTTGGAGATGAAATCTATATTTCAAGTGCTCAGATTGGTACTTTGAAAAATAAAGTTAATCAAAACCACTAGGAGGAAAATAGAATGGCAGATTTATTCTTAAATTATATTAACGGTGAGTGGCGAGAAAGTGGAAGCGGACAATTAATTGATAGCATTAACCCTGCAAATCGTGAGGTTATTGGGTCAGTGCAATCTTCTACAATAGAAGATGTTAATGATGCAATCCAAGCAGCAAATGATGCTAAAAAAAGTTGGCGTCAATTAGGACAATATAATCGGGGACAAATTTTGTATAAGGTTGCAGAAATACTTGAGAAAAATTTAGAAGATGTTGCACAAAACTTAACAAAAGAAATGGGAAAAACTCTTCCTGAAGCAATTGGTGAAACTCAAAGAGGCATTTCAATTTTAAAATACTATGCTTCCGAAGGTACACGTAAGGAAGGAGATGTGATTCCTTCTTCTGACAAAGATGCGTTGATGTTTACAAAACGAGTTCCATTAGGGGTAGTAGGCATTATTACACCATGGAATTTTCCAGTTGCTATTCCTATATGGAAAATTGCACCTGCTCTAGTCTATGGAAATACAGTGGTCTTTAAGCCTGCTTCAGAGGCAGCAGTTACTGCTGCTAAAATTGTGAAATGCTTTGATGAGGCTGGGCTGCCACCAGGTGTCCTGAATTTTATTACTGGCAGTGGATCAAAGGTTGGAGATGCACTTATCAATAGTAAAAATATTCATGGTATTACATTTACAGGTTCAGAAAATACAGGAGCTTTAGTAGCAAAAGCTGCATCTGCAAATGGCGTGAAGTATCAATTAGAAATGGGCGGTAAAAACCCTGTAATTGTATTAGATGATGCAAATCTAAATAGTGCAGTTAGTGCAGTATTAAGCGGTGCTTTCAAATCAACGGGTCAAAAATGTACTGCATCGAGCCGAGTAATCGTTCAATCAGGTATTTACGAACAATTTAAATCCGCCTTGCTTGAGGAGACAAGCAAAATTACAATCGGCGATGGATTATTAAGTGATACTTGGATGGGGCCTTGTGCAAGCGAAAGTCAATATAATACAGTTCTTGAATACATTCAAATTGGTAAAGATGAAGGTGCAAATGTTATTTTCGGTGGTAAACCAGTTGAAACATCTTCAAGTGGTTTCTATGTAGAGCCAACTATTTTTGAAAATGTAACTTCAAACATGAGAATAGCACAAGAAGAAATTTTTGGACCAGTGATTGCGTTAATCAAAGTTGATTCAACTGACGAAGCAGTAGAAGTTGCAAATGATACAAGATACGGACTAAGTGCCTCATTATTTACAACGAATATAGGTTCTGCATTAACTTTTATGGATGAAATTGAGGCTGGTTTAGTTCGAGTTAATGCTGAGAGTGCTGGAGTTGAGCTGCAGGCGCCATTTGGAGGGATGAAATCTTCAAGCAGTGGAACGCGTGAACAAGGGGAGGCTGCCAAGGAATTTTATACGTCAATTAAAACGGTATTTGTAAAAGCAGAGTAACGAGGAGATGCGAAAATGTTCAAAGGTATTATCCCACCTGTTGTTATCTTTTTTGATCAACAAGGAGAAATAGATTTTGATCTAAATAAAAAACATATGGATTACTTAATTGATTCAGGTGTTGACGGTGTTCTTTTATTAGGAAGCTCGTCAGAATTTTCATCTCTTACTTTATCTGAAAAAAAACAATATTTAGGTAATTTAATCCCTCATATTAATAATAGAATACCAGTTTTGGTTGGTGTGGGAAACACTGTATTAAAAGGAATCGATTGATTTAGCGAAATACGCTGAAAGTATTGGTGCACAAGGAATAATGGCAGTCAATCCTTATTATTGGAAACTATCAAATGAGCAGATGATTGAGTATTTTAGTGAAATCGCAAATGCTGTATCAATTGATACTTATTTATATAATATTCCACAATTAACAAAACAGGAGATTCCATTAGAAGTTATTACAGCATTAGTTGAAAGTCATAGGAATATTCGAGGTATTAAAGAGACTGTTGCTGATTTTGGTCGAATTCGTAAAGTGGTAAATGTAATTCAAGAAAGGTATTCAGGCTTTGCTGTTTTTACAGCATTTGACGAGCATCTTGTTAATGGTTATATGATTGGTGCTGCTGGAAGTATAAACGGTACTGCTAATTTTTTACCTGAAGTATCTGTAAATTTATTAAAAGCTTTACAAACAAGTGATTTTAATACAGTTCAAAAGCTGCATCGTCAACTATCATCGTTAATGGAAATTTACGATATTAATACATCATTATTTTCTACCTTTAAAGAAGGGGTATATTATCGATGGTTTAATGAGCAATCAACTGGTGTACGCAAACCATTTAGCATATATGAAAAGGAAACGCGGAAAAAAGTAGGAAAAATTATAGATTCAATTATTGAACAAGGGGTGTTTAATGAATGAATGAATCTCAAAAACTATTAGAAAAATTAGGTTATCCATATACAGATTTTACTGATTTGCCTTCTTCAAAAAAAAGATTTCCGGATGGTGCACAATATCGTATTGAATTGCCGAGTGTCGAAGGTCCACTGGCTTTAAAAGAAACATTAAAGGCGATTGATGAGTACAACTTAACAATACATCGAGTTTCACAAGGCAGTGGCATTATGCTGCAGACAGATGATGAAATAATTGAAATGTGTAGACTAACAGCTGAAAGAGGGATGGAGCTTAGTTTATTTGTTGGACCAAGAGGAACATGGGATATTAGCGCTGGGCCACTAACAGATGCAGGAAAATCCCAGGCTTTACGACATGAAGGTGCAAACCAGTTAGTATATGCCATGGAGGATTTAAAACGTGGTGCAGATTTAGGGTTGCGGGGTGCATTAATTGCTGATGAGGGACTGCTTCTAATGTCCAAAAAGATGAAAGAGGAAGGTTTACTACCTAAAGATTTCGTGGTAAAGGTTTCAGTTCAAATGGGTGCATGTAATCCGGTTTCAGTAAAACTAATGGAAGACATCGGGGCAGATACGTATAATGTTCCATCATCCTTGACTTTGCATAAATTAGCGGCCATACGACAAGTGGTTGATATACCAATTGATATTTACGTAGAGGTTCCTGATAACTTTGGTGGATTCCTCAGATACTATGAAATTCCGGAATTAATACGAGTATTAGCCCCTGTTTATATAAAATTTGGTCTTCGAAATCATCCGGATGTTTATCCTTCTGGACAACAGTGGGAAGCGATGAATTTAACATTAGTTCGTGAACGAGTACGCCGAGCTGCAATTGGTATGAATATTATTAAACGATATTGTCCTGATGCAGTAATGTCTGAACTAGGCGCAGAGGGGTTAGGAATTGCAAAAACTGAGATTAACAAAGGGAGTCTAAGTTATGGCATTTAAAGTTGTAATTACTGACTATGAATATCATGACCTGCTTATTGAAGAAGAAGTTTTTTCTAATTCACCATTAGAAATTGAATTTGTGAAGGCACAATGCAAAACATCGGCAGAGGTTATTGAAGTTTGCAGAGATGCAGATGGAATAATAAATCAATATGCACCTATTAATGCTGAGGTTCTTTCGAGTCTAGAAAATTGTAAAGTTATTTCAAGATATGGTGTAGGCGTTGATACTATTCATCTTCCAACAGCCCATGAAAAGGGAATTATCGTTGCAAATGTTCCTGATTATGGCATTGAAGAGGTGTCAAATCATACAGTGGCGCTTATGTTGGCATGGTCACGCAAAATTGTGCAGCTAAATGAAGCTGTGAAAAGTGGGAATTGGGACTTTAATATTGCAGCACCTATTTATCGCTTTAGCAATAAAATTTTTGGTGTATTAGGTTTTGGTAAAATTCCGCGCAGAGTTATTGAGAAAGTTAGTACATTTGGCTTTGAATTAGTAGGATACGATCCATTTGTTAGCAAAGAGGAGATGGCGAAATATCATGTAAAAAAACTTGAATTAGAAGAGATTATTCAAGTCTCAGACATTTTATCGATTCATGTTCCATTAAATGATAGTACGTACCATCTAATTAATAAAGAAAGTATTGCTAATATGAAGGATGGTGTATTAATTATTAATACCGCTCGTGGACCAATCATACAAGAATCTGCTTTAATTGAAGGTCTTAAAAGCGGGAAATTTGCTGGAGCTGCTCTGGATGTAACTGAAATCGAACCGCTCCCTTCCTCAAGTGAATTAATCAAATTTCCTAACGTTTATATTACGCCTCATAGTGCTTTCTATTCGGAAGAGGCAATTGTTGAACTGCGAACGAAAACGGCAAAAAACATTGTTCAAGTATTAGAGGGGAAATCAGTTGATTATTTAGTAAGATAAACACAATTCTGCTAATCCAAAGAGGATGGGACAAAACTAAAAGACGCCATTTTTCTTGATGAGAAAAATGACGTTTTTTTGCTAAGTTGAAAATTATCAGATTCTTATTAAGGATAAAAGCGAATTCTTACAAAAAATCCACTTATGTCCCAGCCCCTTTTGCGCCGAAAGCGAAGCGACAGGTACAAAAGGTAATTTAAAGTATTTTCATAAAAAGAAGACTGTCCCAGAAGTTTGTATATATAACATCTGGGACAGTCTCTTTTTTGGGCTTCTTTTTACTTTTGATAAATATATTATAATCTTAATAAAAAATTAATGTTGATAGACTATTCAAAATCATTTATTTCTGGTAAGTTGTATAACGAGACTTTTTTTGGAAAGAAAGGGAGTATAATGGAACAATTATATAAACAACGAAATAAGATTATTGCTGCGTTTATTATCGCAGCGTTTATCGGTTTATTTAACGAAACGGCTTTAAATATGGCTTTTGTTCAATTGGGAGTTGATTTTGGAAAAGAAACGTCCACTATTCAATGGCTTACAACAGGGTACTTATTAACACTTGGAATTCTAGTGCCAGTGTCTGCATTTTTAATGCAACGTTTTACAACGCGTCAATTGTTTACAGCGTCATTAGTATTTTCTATAGCTGGAACAATCATTTCCGGAATTGCACCGATTTTTAGTATTCTTTTTATCGGCAGAGTTGTGCAGGCTATCGGAGCTGCAATTATTATTCCGCTTATGATGAATGTCATGTTATTAATCTATCCAATTCATAAGCGTGGGGCTGCTATGGGAAAAATCGGACTTGTTATCGTATTTGCACCAGCAGTTGGGCCAACAATTGCAGGTGTCATACTAGACCGGCTATCATGGCATTGGATATTTTGGGTTGCACTACCATTTTTCTTCATTTCATTGTTTGTAGGTTTAAAATTCATTCAAAATGTAAATGAAGTAAAAAAAGTGAAATTTGATATTGTCTCATTTATTTTTTCATCAATTGGTTTTGGCGGCGTTGTTTATGGCTTTAGTATTTCTGGTGAACTTGGAACATTTGCTACTACAGAAGTATTAATTTCAATTATTGTAGGTGCTTTAGCGCTTATTATTTTTGTCATTCGCCAATTAAAATTAGATCAGCCAATGCTAAATTTACGTGTATTTAAATATCCAATGTATATACTTGGATTAATTATCGTATTAGTAGGCATGATGACAATATTATCCACAATGGTTATCCTGCCAATCTATTTGCAAAAGGTATTATTGTTGGCACCGGTTTTTGCTGGACTTATATTGTTGCCAGGCGGCATAATTAATGCCATCATGTCAGTTGTTGCTGGTAATCTATTTGATAAATTTGGACCAAAACAGATGGTGCCAGGGGGGTTGATTTTAGTAATTAGTTCCCTTTTTGTTTTACGTGGAATAGATGCTAATACTTCTTCCTATTTAATTATCGCATTACATATCATTTTGTTTGTAGGAATTTCGCTTGTCATGATGCCTGCTCAAACGAATGGTTTAAATGAATTACCACGCAATCTCTATGCAGATGGCACTGCAATAATGAATACATTGATGCAAGTAACGGGAGCAATAGGTACAGCAATTGCAGTAACAATTATGTCAATCAGCTCGTCTGATTCAAGTGGAAATGCAGTAAATGGCATGGTTGAAGGGGTTCAACATTCGATTACATTTGGATTAGTTATTGCTATTATAGCCTTCGTTTTATCTTTCTTTATAAAAAACGTTCGGGAAAGCAAATCAATAGAAGTGAAAAATTCTGTAAAGAATGTCCATTAGAAAAGGAGCTTGTTCAGAAAATTATTTCTGAACAGCTCCTATTTTATTTTAGAAATTTTACTTATTATGGAATCCTTTATAATTGTGAATACTGCTCATGTAACTATAAAAAAGGGGTATGATACAGGTTGAAACATTTTGTTTTATTTATGTCGATTACAATTTTTTTGACGGGCTGTTCTATTTTAAAACAAGAAGAATCCCAAGTCGTTTCTAAAAATAATACTATGATTAGTGTGAGTAAACCGATTGAAGGTCTTGAAGTCATGGGAGAGGAATTTAATATTCCTTGGTCAATTAATAAACATGAACAAACTTTTTATCTTTCAGAAAGACCAGGAACGATTGTAAAGATTGAAAACGGTGAGGCGGTTCGTCAGCAAGTTGACCTTAAAGAGGAGCTTGCAACAGCTGCTGAAGCAGGTTTATTAGGTTTTGTTCTAACACCTAATTTTTCTGAATCGAATGAGGCAATTGCTTACTATACGTATGTTGATAGTTCAGGACAATTTAATCGCATCGTTACTTTACGGTTAGATAATAATAGATGGAAGGAAGACCGTTTGCTTTTAGATAAAATTCCAAGTGGCCGTTATCACCATGGTGGAAGGCTTGAAATAGGGCCAGATGGAAAACTTTTTGCGACAACAGGCGATGCATTACAATCATCCATTGCACAAGACAGATCCTCCTTAGGTGGAAAAATATTAAGATTAAATCTCGATGGAACAATACCAAACGATAATCCTTTTCCAAATTCGTATGTATATAGTTATGGTCATCGTAACCCACAAGGTATTAGTTGGGCAGAAGATGGAGGAATGTATGCAAGTGAGCACGGAAATAATGCAAATGACGAAATAAACAAGATCGAACCAGGTCAAAATTTTGGTTGGCCAATTATTGAAGGATTAGAAAAACAAAATGGTATGGTTACACCATTGTTTACTTCCGGACAGAATGAAACATGGGCTCCATCAGGAATGGACTATTATAATGGCAAATTATATGTAGCTGCACTAAGAGGAAATGCTGTGCTGGAATTTAATTTAGAAACAGGTGAACAGCGTGAAATTATAACAGGGCTTGGTAGAATTCGAGATGTATTTATTGAGGATAATTTCCTTTATTTTATTAGTAATAATACTGACGGACGAGGAGAGCCGCAGCAAAATGACGATAAATTATATCGAGTACCTCTTCTAAATTAAATGACACAGAATCGAAGAAATATTTTGAAACCATAAGCAAAAAGGGAGACGATTTTTTGAGAATCGATGTAGGAAATGGGCTTGATTTTATTGGAGATATTCATGCTTGCTACGATGAGTTTCTTGAACTTCTATCAAAACTTGGTTATCAAAAAAATGATAATGGATTGTACACACATCCGAATGGTAGAAAAATTGTTTCATTAGGAGATGTGATGAGCAGGGGACCTGAATCGATTAAATGCATGATGTTTTTTTTAGAACATGTAAAAGCTGGACTTGCTTATATGATTGATAGTAACCATGGATGGAAAATTGCGCGCTGGCTTGATGGTAGAAAAGTACAACTTCGACATGGGGACGAAAATGTCGAAATTGAATTTATGGAATATGAAAAAAAGTATGGAAAGCAAAAAACGGAAACTTTAAAAAAAAATTCAAAACATTATTGATGGAATCACCTTCTCATTATATTTTTACACAAAATAATAAAGACAAGGTTGTTTGCACGCATGCAGGCATTAAAGATGAATATATAGGGAAAGAAAACTCGCAGATAAAGAATTTTTGCCGTTATGGCGATGTCTCGGGTATGGATGAAACAGGGAAACCTATTAGAAAAGACTGGTTTAAAGAACATAAAGGAGACTTACTTATTATTTGGGGGCATGACCCAAAGCCAGAGCCGTTAATTGTAAATAATACAATTAATATTGACCAAGGGGTTGTCTTTGGTGGTAAACTTACTGCTTATCGCTATCCAGAACAAGAATTTATCTTTGTAGAAGCAGCAAAAAACTATTCAGGCAGAGAGATAGATAATCCTATAAATAAGCATTGAGACAAAAAATGATAGGGACTTATTCAGAAAATGAATTTCTGAATAAGTCCCTATATTTGATGTGTAGCTTGTCCCAAAAAGGGTTTATTACTGTTTCGGTAAACCAATCCTCAATGATAAAATAGAGCCTCTCTAATAACTTTAGGGAAGTGCATTCTACTTTACACTTCCTTTACTATAGTACGAGCAACACGATCATGAGGTAGTATTGTTCCTTCATTTATCTCAAAGGATTCACGATTTTTAATATAATCAAAAGTACTAATAAAATCACGATAGAGCATACGTTTTGCAATTTGGCATGAAGATAAAGGTGTACCATCCTCATTTTCTAGTGCCAGTCCTAAAGCTTTATAGCCAACTGTTTGTCCATTTTTGCGCAGCTGGGCGTATTCGAGTCCCCACATGACAACGGTAGGAGTTACTAATGTATGAAAAGCTTCATTTTTTATCTTTTTACGTAATACATATTCAATCCCAGAAGCCACTACTGTTGAAATTACTTGGTCAATGATAAATGCCTTTGTGCGCTTTTTTGTTATAGATTTCATTAAAATCCTCCCTCATTTTCCTTTTCTATTATTATACGAACTTATTTAATTAATAGTTTCAAAGCATATTTTTATTTTAATTTAAAATACAGAAGTGTAATATTACTGAATACATTAGTCGTATTTGTGGGAGGCAATAGATTTTGACGTTGAATTAAGAAAAGATAGTTTTTAAGTGTAATTGTTTTATTGTTTCTATAAAGTAAAGGTATAAAAATGCAATTATCATATTAGCTCAACGATTTTTATGTATAAAAAACTTAAAATTGAGGTAATATCAAGTATGAACTTCAGGTGCTTTCTTACAATCCTTAAAAACGGCACTTCGTAACTTTTTAAAGAAAAATACGTCTAATTATTTAAAAATTATATTCGGATATGGAAATTACTGTATAATATGTGTGGTGAGGTGTTTTCAGCAATGGATAAAGATTTGATTATACAGATTACTTCAGAAAATTTAAAAGAGATTCGAACTGAAAATCAATATACACAAGAAAAAATGGCAGAAATTTTAGGAATAACGAAAAAAATGCTAGTACATATTGAAAAAGGCAAAACACTTTCCAATTGGACTACGGCAATAGCTATCTGTGCGTTATTTCGTGATAGTCCCACATTACATAAACAAATGGGTGCAGATCCAATGGAAATGATTGAACTAAGTATTTATGATGTCGATATAAAACCAATGAATAAGACTATGGGCGGTGTTATTTGGTGGAAAAGTGTAAAAAAACACCGAGGTTTTAAACTTCAGCAGCATACTTTAACAAAGCATTACCGAATTTTAGATGATGAGAACTATCGAGTAATTAGTACTTTTGATCAAAAAGTAGCAAAAGAAAAGTGGCTTGATATTGTAAGAAAATATAAATAGCATTTTAAAAGGAATTACATAGTACTACAAAAACTTGTTTATTTATAATAGAAACATTAAGAAATACTTAAAAGTTTTATGTCTAGAACTTTTAGGACATTTCTTTCGTTTCATTCAAATAAAATTAAAAAATTTAAATTTTTATGTTTAATTTAGATTCCTTAGGGTATATCAATAGTGCGAGCAATTTAGAAGTATTTGAAATTCATTCATCGTTGTTGTATTTAACAAATAATTTCATTTCAAAAAAAAAGTTAAGCAGATTTTACTCTTGCCTAACTGGGGTCATCGTCATAAGCGATATGTAAAGTATGAATATAAATTCCTCCTCTTTATGCTGCTTGATGAGAATAAATATTTAATAATGCATCTAGTTCTTGACTACAAGTTACAGTTTCAGGATGTGTAAAACCTAAATTATGTGCCTTTTTATACATATCTTTTCTTTTCATTTCAATTAATAGTTTTAATATTTGTTTATAAAATTTACTTTTCATCAGTTAATCCCCCATAATTTTGTATTATAGTAAATTTCCTACTAAAATTTGTAGTGGCTTTAGCTATTGTATACTAGAAAATATAAAAAAAATGTCGGTTTGTGGTTAAAAAGTATAAATTCACAAAATTGTCACAAATATAAGGAATTTTATGACCAAAATTATTTCTTGTTGTAAAATGAAAAAAATTTGTTCAGCCGAAGCCAATATTCATCGTAAAAGGTAAGACGAATGGAATATTCAAGACTTGTTTTAATAATTAAAATATCCTTATCATGATATTCCATTAATTGGCAAAGAGGCATCGACAAAACCTCGAAAATTGACGAGTTTTTTAGATTGATAGAAATGAACAAGTCGAGTAAATAACTGTTAAGTAGTTTGAAAATTTGAAAATTAAGGGATTGTATATAATATAAATATAATTTTTAATTAATTATAAGTTGAGATGTCTATGCTGCTAGGTAGTCTTTTTATTAAAAGGATTTTTTAGTGGTTTTCTTATTTTTTATGGGAAAAGTTTATTAGGTTACTTTACAGATTAATGGTTACAATTAGGGTATATGCTTCGGAGGTATTCGAATGAAGTCCTGGACAAAAGAAATTGTAATATCAGCGCCAATTGAACAAGTATGGAAGTATTTTGATGGCAATCTAGAGGATATGCAAAAAATTATGCCTCAGGTTGTAGCCCATGAACCAATTAAGCTAACAAAAGATAAGATTGGCAGTGTTTATCTGCAAAAATATCGCGAAGGTAAACAGTTACAAGAATATGAAGTAAAAACATTACAATATGAGAATGAGCCTAATTTTAAAAAGTTAAAAATAGAATTTAATCTTGCTAAAATGTTTGAAATAACTTCCCAATACGAGCTAAGAAAAATTAATGGCAATACAACACTTTTTAAATATATGACAACCAATCTGCCATTAAAATGGTTTTTAAAACCTATTGTAATGCTTGCATCTGATAAAGTAGTGATTCAATTTGTTGAAAGAGTGAAAAAAGTAGCCGAAGCTCAAAAATAGGAAGGAGAAGGCAGTCAAAGAAATTTGCTGCCATTTTTTATTTTGCGTTATTAATTTAGATGTTTTTTGATTGCGGACTGAGGATTTATACATAAGTAATAATACATATTTAAAATATGTCCTAGTTTTAATTGTTTTTTTTCGCAATACAAGTTTGAATTGATTTATTATTCATATGTTTATCATTTTTGGACAAAATAATAGGTACCAAAAGTGAGGTGACGTCATGATAATTGAAAGGTCGTCTAATTGGAGAGAAAATTTTATTGAACGATTTGACAATGATGGTCCGTGGGATAGCTGGACACTTTACAAAATGAGTTATGATATTGAAAAAATGAATTTAATTCCTGAATTTTCAGGACTTCAAGCTCCTAAATTTTTAACTAATTTGCAATTACTTCCTCACCAAGTAGAAGCTGCTCAAACTGTTATCGAAAAAATGAACGGCAAGGCGATACTAGCTGATGAGGTTGGACTTGGTAAAACAATTGAAGCTGGGTTAATTATGAAAGAATACATGATACGGGGGTTAGTGAAAAAAGCACTTATTCTTGTCCCTGCATCCTTGCAAAATCAGTGGGTAACTGAATTAAATGTACGTTTTTTTATTCCCGCAATTTCATATAGAAAAAATACTCCTATAGAACAATATGATGTCGTTGTAATGAGCATGGATACAGCCAAAAAAAGTCCACATAGGGAAAAAATCTACGAGCAAGATTACGACATGATTATTATTGACGAGGCACATAAATTAAAAAATCATAAAACACAAATCTATGAGTTTGTACAAAGTTTAAAGAAGAAGTTTTGTTTACTATTAACAGCCACGCCAATTCAAAACGATGTATTTGAAATATTTTATCTAGTATCATTGCTTAAACCAGGACATTTAGGAAATTATGAAACATTTCAATCATCATTCTCTACTACTAAAAACAGCGAAGATGAAAAATATTTAAAAGAACTTGTAAATCAAGTTATGGTTAGAAATCGAAGACAAGATACTGGAATTGAATGGACAAATCGCCAAGTGGAGACAATCCCAATTCAGTTTACTCAGGAAGAACGAGAAGTGTATGATATGCTCTATGAATTAAAATCGATATCATCCGTATTTTCTAGTTCTTTTACAATGGTTACTTTATTAAAGGAAATGTGTAGTAGTAAGGAAGCAACTTTCTTAACACTTAATAAAATGCTTCAAAAATGTATAACTAAGGAAGAGTCAGACTACATTGAAAAAATTATTGAAAAATTAATGAAGCTAGAAATCAATGCAAAAGCTGAAAAAACATATGAAATTATAAATAGAGCAAATGATAAAGTAATTATTTTTACAGAATACCGTGCAACACAAGTTTATTTACAATGGTATTTATATACAAAAGGGATTACGAGTGTTTTATTTAACGGTAAATTTAGTAAAAGTAAACGTGATTGGGTTAAACAATTGTTCAGAGAACGTGATCAAGTATTAATTGCTACTGAATCAGGTGGGGAAGGGATTAACCTTCAATTTTGCCACCATGTAATTAATTATGATTTGCCATGGAATCCGATGAAGCTGGAACAGCGTATTGGGCGTGTACACCGCCTAGGACAAGAGTCAGATGTCCACATTTATAATTTAGCAATTGAGGATACGATAGAACAAAAAATTCTCAGCCTATTAGGTGAAAAAATTGATGTCTTCGAAAAAGTCGTAGGAGATCTAGACGACATATTAACAAGAAAAGCGTAGACGTACGCTCTGCCACGAAAAGCGCTGGAGTTCCCGAATCGAAAACATTTTTTCCGTTTGCGACCGAGGGAACGAAGCGACGCGAGCGGCAAACGTGTGAAGCTAGACAGAAAATCATAGCACGATTCGTAACTAGGGAGAATTTGTTATGAACGAAAGGAGAATTGCATTAAATGTTTGCAGCACAAGTTCATGACTATTTATACACTTTTTTTAAAGAAACCAATTGTGACATTTTATTAGATGAAGAACATTATTTAACAGTTCAGCTAACAATTGATATAGATAAAAAAATAATGAATAGACCTTTTTACTGGAAATATATCGAAAGTACAAATAGTGAACCTAATCCAGCAAGGCTTACTTTGATTACAGATCGAACGAAAGTTGAAAAACAATTATTTGGAGAAGTAATTCATTTTGGCTCAGCTCGTTTAAATCAAATATTTAAAGCGACAAAGGAACTTGGCTCATTTGTACAAATGTATGAAAAAGAAGACTCCTCAAGTGGGAAGTTTACTACATTAACACCATATTTCTGTGTAAATTACAAGGTTTCTTATTATTGTGATCAAACGAAGGAAAGGCTTTATTCACTAGGGATTAATTTAATCAATGGAGCGATTGAGGATAATTTCCATGAATCAATTTGTGAGTTGAATTTAGATCCAAAAATGCCGGAAGATGCATTTTGTTTACAATATATTATAAAGCCAAGTCGTGCACTTGAACGACTAGATTTAATGATCCAAAAAATTATACAACAAGATGACCATACGTGGGCTGAAGATGCCAAAAAACGTTGGATAAGAGAACAAGAGGTATTAGATTATTTTTATGAAGGGGAAGAAACGAGACCAGAAAGCTATGAAATCGAAAAAAAAGCACTAGAAGAGCGATTTAATCCTAGAATAAAAGTTGAAATTATTAATGGTGGATTATTTTATTTGAAATAAATTTGTGTACAAGGATTTTCCGTAAAATATATGGAACGTACACTGCTTCAAAAGAATGATGATCGTGGGCTACTATACATTCATATATTTATTGCGAAATAAGAGGGCTGTTCAGATAATATACGTTCTGGACAGCCCAATTTTTAAAATTTAATTATGATTTATTGAATAGAACTAAGTGTTTATTGGCTAATTTGTTAGAAAAGAGCATTAAAAGGAGAAGGATCATGAGAAAAAACTACGTTTATGCTTTTTTAGCAATTATAATTGTTTTTACGATTGTAGGCTATTATTCAATCAACAAGCCAGTACAAACATCCTTTGAAAATGAAGAACAATTAACAGCTACTGATGTATATTGGTCCTATGAGGGTGCAAACGGCCCTGCTGAATGGGTCAATGTAGATTCATCATATGAGGCTTGTGGAAGAGGAGAGTTGCAGTCACCAATTAATATTGAAGTTGCTAAAACAGCAAAACAAAAATTGAATGAAGAAATTCATTTAAATTACGAGGAAGCTATTTTTTCTATTGAAAATAACGGTCATACAATTCAAGCTAATTCTACTTCAGTGGATAATTCACTATTGATTGAGGATGAAAAATATGATTTAACTGCAATTCACTTCCATTCTCCAAGTGAGCACCAGTTAAATGGTCAATATTTTGATATGGAGGCACACCTTTTCCATGAATCAGAAAATGGTGATTTGGCGGTAATTGGATTGTTTATTAAAAGTGGGGAAGAGAATAAACTTTTAGCTGAAATGTGGGAAGAAATGCCGGCAGATGGGAATGAAGCTGCTAAAATCCTTCAAAATCCAATTAATTTACAACAGCTTTTACCTGAGGAAAAAAGTGTCTTCCAATATGTTGGTTCATTAACAACTCCTCCTTGTACTGAAGGAGTTAATTGGTTTATTCTAGAACAACCAATTGAAATGTCAAATGAACAAATTAATCAATTTAGCTCCATCTTCTTACAAAATAATCGTCCAATTCAAAAATTAAATGATCGAGATGTCTATAGAATCGAATTAAACTGAATAAAAACAAATGAAAACGCAGCTTAATACAGGCTGCGTTTATTTGATTAAATTTGCAGTATAAAAGAAATATTAATTGAGAATAATAAGAGAACACAATATGCTATTGAGTAAAAATTTTGAAGATTTCAGGAGGTTCTAATATGGGAATTGTTTATCGAATTGCTTTGGTCCTAGCAATAATTGGTGCAATTAATTGGGGACTTATTGGATTATTCCAGTTTGACTTAGTTGCTGCGTTATTTGGTGGGCAGGATTCAATATTATCGAGAACTGTATATAGCCTTGTTGGTCTAAGTGGTCTATTATGTATACCTTTATTGTTTAAGGCATTTGAGGAAGACGATGTAGAAATTGCAAACAATCAATTTAGCAATGCATTTACTAACACAAATTATCAAACTGAATTTGGTGAAGAAGAAGAGTTTTCAGAAGTGCAAAAAGAACGTGCCACTGAATTATATGATAATGATGATAAGAAGAAATAATTAAAAAATTAGTCCCAAAAGTTTACTTATGTAGACCTTTGGGACATTTTATTTTTCAGTTAACAAAAATGTCCGTCCCAAGAGAATTTCTTAAGACGGATACCTTATTAATTTAAAAAATACTCGTATTTTTTAGGGAAGGTAACTCCGATTTTTTCAAATTCAGATTTAGCTTCTTCAATACGGGATTTTACTTTTGCTTTTGCTTCGTCATCTAACTTATCATAACTTTCATGCATAGGATGTTTTGGAATTTCTATACCTAGTTTAGCTAATTGCTTCTTTCCCTCTTCTTTTGATATTGACCCATCTTTCATTTGTTTGAAGATCTTTTTGGCTTTTTCTTTAGTTTTGCTATCTAAATTTTCAAAAACGCTGCATTTTCCATGTTTTTCAGGAAGTGTTACCCCAAGTTCCTTTAATTTTTTATTTGCTTCTTCTTTTGTTAATTTTCCATCTTTTAATTCTTTAATAATATTTTCAGCTTTCTCTTTCGTTTTATCATCTAAATTTTCAAAACCATTATGTTTTCCTTTATGTTTAGGTACTTCAACACCTAGAGCAGTTAAATCTTCTTTTAGTGAGCTTAGAATATCATCGACCTGTTGTTTCGTTTTTATGTCTAGCTTTTCATATTCATCTTTAAACTTATGATGGTCTTCATTAGCATAGGTTGTAAAAGAAAAGCTATTTATTACTGCAAAAATTAGGAAAGCTGCAATGGTATAAGCTAATAAATTGATTTGTAGTTTCATCTTTATTCACTCCTAGTAAAGTAATAAGTTTTAAAAAGTTATGTTGCTGTGAATTTGCTTAAGTACACCACCTTTTATCATTTAAAGCAAAAAAACGACGATTTTTGCCACCTTATACAATTAATATTTTATGATGGAAACAAAACTTTATACTTATTTTAGTGATACATTGAGTTCAAAAAGAATATAGTTCTTTTATGGAATAATTTCCAAATATTTAGGGGAATATAAAATTAAGGAAATTAATTTTTGAGAGGTTTTTTTATGAATTTTCCATTCAGTTTAATTTTATGTATTGTGTTAATGGGAATAATAGCTTGTTTTTTATATTATTTAGGAAAAAAAATATCATATAGCTTTATACTTTATAATCCATCAATTACCTTAGGATTTAGTGTAATTTTCTTTTTAGTGAAGATGATATTTTCACAACAAAATCAATTAGAATATTCGATTGATGTGATAATAACTGTTATTTTACTATTTGTCTGGATAGTAGCCCTATTAGAAGCGGTCATAATCGATATATTTGAAAATGGTGAGGAAATGCTTAATGATATACGACTAGTAATAGGAAAAGAACTAAAAAAAGAGATGAAAATATTAGTAAGTACATCCTTTCAAAATTGGAAACGTATAATAGTAAAAAGTAAAAATACAACATAATAACAACAAAAAAGGGTTCGTCCAAATTGTTATTTTGGAACGGACCCTTTTCGACGTGGATGTATGTTTTAATAGGACTTTTTTTGAAATTTTTATTGAGAAATAATTGTATCGAATCAACAAATTATCTTTTTTTCTTTTTATCAATAGAACTTAGAGTAGTTTGTTTTTTTACTGCTTCTAACTCTACTTGAATATGAAATTTATTTTCATCAATTTCAGTTATGCTGACAATTTTCCCCTTACGACCTTTAATTTTAATTTCAGAATTAATAGAAGGTACTTGATTTAAGAGTTGACTTAATAGTAGGTTATTTTTTTCATAAAAATGTACAGCGAACATCCATTCATCTCCCTTTAAATTTAATTAATCCATTTTATGTTGAAAAAGAGAATATAGAATTAGTTGAAGTTGGTGATAAAAGATTTCTTTTAGCAGATTATAAAAACAGGAAGTAATGAGCTTATTCTATTCAAGTAGTAAAAATCCTAAATAGAATAGCATTTTATAGAGCTGTGTATCGCTTTTAAATGACACAAAGAAAAATAGTATATTCTAGAAACCCAAAACCATACTAGAAATTGATTGATAATTAAAATAGGTTATGGAGGGTTTGCTATGACAAATGAACCAATTACGGTATTTGCTATTATAAATGGCGAAAAAGTGGAGACTGAAAAAAAGCTGCCTCGTGAAAATCCCACTCATCCAGATGAAATAGTAGGTTATGCTCCAATTAATACAAAGGAAGAAGCAATTCGTGCTATTGATTCTGCTTACAATGCATTTAAAGATTGGGCATGGAGTGACGTTGATGATCGAATCGCAAGAATGAAGAGAGCAATTCAGAAAATTAAAGATGCTACACCCGAAATTGCCGAATTACTGTCAAGAGAACATGGCAAAGCTTTATATGATTCTCAAGGTGAGATTGCAATATCACTTATGTGGATGGAATTTGCTTGTGACCATGTAAAAAACGTTATAACACCTCAGGAAAAAACACATGAAAATGGCAGAACAATCATAACTTTTGATCCAATAGGAGTTGTTTCTGCGATTACTCCTTGGAACTATCCCATTTCTTTATCAACAATAAAGATAGCTCCGGCACTTTTAACTGGAAATACAATGGTTTTAAAGCCAAGTCCGTTTGCACCTTTAGCTGTCAGCCGTGTTGTGGAAATAATAGCTGATGAATTTCCACCTGGAGTACTTAACCTAGTCCATGGTGAAGCTGATGTTGGAGTGGAGCTTACTTCAAATGAAAAAGTGGCGAAAATTGCATTTACAGGTGGAACAAAAACTGCAAAAAGCATAATGAAAGCTGCATCGGATACTATTAAAAAGATGACGCTGGAATTAGGAGGAAACGACGCGGCCATCGTTTTAGAAGATTTTGATGTAAATGATGAACGCGCTCTACGCAGGATGGTTATTTCGAACTTCCTTACAGCAGGTCAAATTTGTATGATAGCAAAACGTGTATATGTACATCGTTCCATTTATGATGCGTTCGTTGAAAAATATATTGAAGCTGCAAATAAATGGATTCGGGTTGGAGATCCTTTTAATCCAGATGTTACAGTAGGTCCTGTAAATAACAAAAATCAAGTAAAATATGTACAAAGCCTCATTGACGATGCAAAAAGTAAGGGCGCAGAAATTGTCAAATTAGGAAAAGTATTAAATCCAGAACTTATGGAAAGTGGCTATTTCCTTCAGCCAACATTAGTTTTAGGGGCAGATTATCACGATCCAATTGTAGTTGAAGAACAGTTTGGCCCTACTGTACCAATTCTTCCATTTGATGATGAAGAACAAGTGATTGAATTGCATAATGAAAGCATATATGGACTAACTAGTTCAGTATGGGGAGAAGAAGAGCATGCTATTAAAGTAGCTCGCCGTATAGAGGCTGGTACAACGATGATAAACACAGCTGCAGTACAAGGTTTAGATGTTCGTTTCCCATTTGGGGGAGTCAAGCAATCGGGTGTAGGTCGTGAGTATGGAGAAGAAGGGTTAAAATCCTATACAGAAACACATGTCATTAATATACCAAAGAACTTAGAATTACCTTATATTCCAGAATAAAAAATAATTTAAAGTAAACAAGAGTAATTGGAGTTAATAGCTTCAATTACTCTTTTTACCTGTCAGCCCTTTATTCGAAAATGCTATTTTCTTGTTCCTCTAGGCTTTGCAGCTTTTCATAAATGCGTCTTTTACGGTATAACATGATTCCCGCTTGGGAGACGTCTTCAATCATCGCTTTGTTTGAAAATGCACCAAATATCATTCCTGCAATTGGGACCATTTGAAATAGCTTTTTCCAACCGAATTGGTCACGGTATGTAAAAAATACTTCTTGCCATCCTTTAAGTTGACTAATCATACTTTCTGATGAATCTCTTTTCTCATTTATCTGTGAAAGTTCTTTTAAGATGGCTTCTTTCCCAACGATATCAGCAGAAGCAAATTGCAGGCATTTTACAATGAATACACGTTCCTGCTTTTCATTTGGATCATATCCATGAATGATTGCAATTTCCTGCAATGTTTTTAATGCGATTCCTAAAATAACAGGTATATCAACAACTAAAGTAAATATACCACCAATCCCAGTGGAAGCACCTTGTACTGTCGCTAATTTCATCCGCTCATTTTGCAATCTCTCACCTAGGGAAATCATATTTTCTAGCGGCATACTACCGATATCTTCTATCGATTCAATTGGATATAAGGTGCTTTCTTGTATTTTCTTAATCATGGATTTTTTATTAATTAAATATTTTCCACCAGTTTGAATGTAGTTGCCCAATTCAGAAACCAGTATCCCAAGCTTTTCTTGAATAAATTTCGGTGTTATTTTATCAAGTAATTTAAAAGGAAGGCGACCAAGCTTTTCCCAGAAAAATAAACCCTTTTGATCCTCTTCCCACTTTTCAATCTCTTGTAAATAATTCATTAATTGTTCTTTTGATTCCAATTGAAATTCTCCTAACTTATTCAACATTGATAAATATACGATTTAAACTTTCAAAATGTTTCATCAAAAGTATGAGCAAATATTAATATTTATATAATAATGCTACATTTTAATGTTTCTAATGGCTGTTGGGATAAAAAGCTTAAAGAGGGTAATTTGTCACCTATTGAGTTTGCCAAACTATTACTTTTTAATATAACCTTAACTTTATAAAATTAGCGAAAAACTGGCAGGGAATAGTGTAATCACGTTAACAATTTTGTTTAATAGTAATTGGTTAAATCTTTCTTGAATATATGTAGTTAAAAGTAAATCAAGAGATGGAGAGATAAAGATGGCTTTTGTTGCGATCTATACAATTGGTAGGTTGAAATATCCTGACGAACATCCAGCTTCTCGTGAGTTTTTCGAAGTCGGCTATAAGGTAATACGACAGGCTGATCTATCAGGAAATCTTGTAAGGGAGTTTTCACCATATGGAATAGCATTCCCTGAGGAATTGATTAAAGGAGAAGGAGCGCCTATTCTTACACTAACAGTATGGAAAAGTCTTGAATCCTTATATCGATTTACATACTCAGGTCAGCATATGAGAGCATTAAGAGATAGGAATAAGTGGATTGAATCACATCATGAGAAACAACCTTCATTTGTGGTGTGGTGGACTGAAGAGGTAAAAGAAGTATCATGGGAAGAGGCTTACAAAAGATATACCTATTATCTTCAGCATGGACCTACTCCTTATGCATTTGACTATAAGAATGCGTTTAACGAGAGAGGCGAGTTGTATTTGTTTAAGTAAGTAGCAGCTGCCTATTCTGTCTGTTTATTCATTAGTACAGTGGTACACAAACTTCTATAAGTAAATTAGTTTTTCTGTAAAACAACAAAGAAAAAGTTTGATACGAATAATGAATAAGAGGGTTATACTATGGCTAATTAGACATTTGATGTACAAAACCTAGGAGGTCCTTTTATGAAAATTACAATTGAATGGACATATAAAACAAAAAATGGTGCAGAAACAGTCTTTCGTTCTGAAGAATTATCTCCTGCCCACGCTTTAACAATAGCAGAAGATATTGAAAAAACTGGACGAGCAAAAAATATGACACTTATTGATGAGCATGATAGTACATGGATGATGAAAGAATTAAAAAAATATATTAAGGAAATTGAGACTGAACCGCATAATGTCCGTGTTTATTTTGATGGTGGTTTCGATATTCAAACAAGTTCTTCAGGATTAGGCATTGTTATTTATTATGAGCAGAATGGCAAGTCATATCGATTGAGAAGAAATGCTCCAGCGTCAGGGCTTACATCAAATAATGAAGCTGAATATGCAGCATTGCATTTAGGCGTTGTAGAGCTTGATTTATTAAATGTGCACCATCAAACTGTACAATTTATAGGTGATTCCCAGGTAGTCATCAATCAAATGAATGGAGAGTGGCCAGCATATGAGCGTGATCTAGCAGATTGGGCAGATCGAATTGATGGCAAACTAAAGGATTTAGGAATTACAGCAGAATACGAACTTGTCCCTCGTAAATTAAATGCAGAAGCTGATCGACTTGCTTCTCAGGCGTTAAATAGGGTGGATATAACAGGGCAAATTGAGCTCCAATAAAATTAGGAAAAGAACAGTTTTGAATTCCTTTCTATTTTTAGTGTATAATTTATTGTTATGAATGAACTGCAAAGTTTTAATTCCAAGTATTATTTCAGTATAAAGACAGTCGTAAAATCGGCTGTCTATTTTTCTTAAAAGGATGATAATTAATTGAGTAAACAACGAAATAGTAAATTCAACTATATTTATACATATGTACATCATAAAGATGAGTACGAATTATGCAGAATGGAGATGCGTTCATTTTTTGGCTTCGATACACAATTGAACTATTTATTTAGCAATATTGATATCGATCCAAGCCGCAGTCCTTTTATTCGCGAACAAATTGAAGTGTTATATGAAGGCGACAGCATTGTTGACATTAAGAATTTGGTTAAGGAAATGAAAATAAGTGTAGAAACATATAAAGTTGTATGCTTGAACAACATAGATTTTGGAGAAACAAAGAAAATACCTCATCCAGAGCGTCGAACAATTGAGCGTGAAATAGGAATATCCATCGATGGAGAGCCTGACTTGAATAATCCAGAAGCAGTGTTTGGTCTTATACAGATTGACGAACGCTGGTATTTTGGCAAATATACGATAAGTGAATCTATTTGGAGGAAGCACATACATAAACCAAATAGTTATTCAACAGCACTTAATACACGAGTTGCTCGAGCAGTTGTGAATATTGCAATTCCACAACCAGTAAATATAAAAGCAATAGATCCTTGCTGTGGCATAGGTACAATATTAGTTGAAGCTCTTTCAATGGGGATTGATATAGTAGGCAGAGATATTAATCCTCTTGTATGCGTTGGCTCAAGAGAAAATATTGCCTATTTTGGCCTTGTGGGTATGGTAACTAAGGGACCCATTTCAGAAGTAACAGAACATTATGATGTTGCTATTATTGATTTGCCTTATAATCTTGCGACCCATATTTCACCAGAGGAACAATTTGATATTATTAAACATGCCCGTCGTATTGCAAATAAAGTTGTTTTTGTTACGATTGAAACGATTGATGAAATGATTGTAGATGCAGGTTTTGTAATAAAGGATCGATGTATTGCAAGAAAGCATCTATTTGAACGCCAAATTTTATTGTGTGAGTAAATTCTCGTCAAAGCTTCCTGCATAGTAGGAAGCTTTTAGTCTTATGACTAGCTGCTATTTGGAAGTAATCAGCTTTCGGGATAAGTATCTTAGATAAGAGTTAGAATTTTATATCATAGATATAGAGGATAAAAATTTATTAATGCAAAATTTCTAAAAGATGTAGCTTTAAAATAAAAATTAATTAAAAAAGACCCTTCAATACTTATTTAACAGGACATACCAAAACTCCATTTTGAAAAAAGATTGATCAAAATGGAGTTACTCTTTTTATCTAATTATAAATTTTTTATAAAAAAGTTTGATCATTTCCATAATCCATATTTCGCAAACTTCCTTATTAGTTGTAGAGGAAATTTATTTTTACCTTGGATTAAGCATATCATTTTACTTATCAATTACTCTTCATTATTCCAGTTCATAAATAATTTTTTATTCTAATTTATTATTTTAAACCTGGTTTCCTAATAACTAAGGGGTTATGATTTTTTTTTACTCTTCTGGCATCTTGCTTAACTGTGCTCGGGAAAGTGCCAAAGTTACTACAATAGCTATTGTAACTCCTAATGCGCCTATCCAGGTAACTGAAGAAAGTGATACTTTCTCAACAAAAATACCTCCAATTCCTGCACCAGCCGCCATTGCCAATTGCATTACTGACTGATTTAAGCCTAATAATATACCTGATGACTCTGGCTCGATTGTAGCCAAGTTATATTGTTGTGTTGGTCCCGATGACCATGCAGCAAATGACCATAGTACTAATATTATTAAAACACTAATATAAGAATTTGTTACAAGAGATAATAATATTAACATAATGACGTGTAACGACATTCCACCTAACAATGTTTTTTGAACTCCCCAACGATCTGTACTAAATCCACCAAATTTAGAACCGAATAAACTTGCTATACCAAAGATTAGCAATACACCACTTAAAAGTTTTTCCTCTATTCCTGATACATTTAACAAGTAAGGTGAAAGGTAAGTGTAAGCAATTGAATACCCTCCAAGCCAGAAAAAAGTAATTGCTAATCCAATTGTAACCCTTCTTTTCTTAAGAAGAGCCAACTGTTTAACTAGTCGTACAGGCTTATCACCCTTAATAAGGGGAATAGATGCTCTAATTATTATCATTGCAAGAATTCCCAGCAGTGCTATTCCACCAAAAATAACTTTCCAACCTAATAAACTAGAAATAATTCTTCCAAGAGGTACTCCTATGATTAATGAAGCCGTAAACCCCATAACTACTGTAGCAATAGCGCTACCTTGTTTACCTTCTGGTGCTATCTTTGCAGCGATAGTTAATGCTGTAACAACAACCATCCCTGCCCCGAGTGCCATAACTATTCGAGCTACTACAAATAATCCGTAACCTGGTAGGATGAATGCCAAGATATTACCTATTACGAACAAACCTAATGAAAAAATCATTAATTTACGTCTGTCAATACTAGATGTTATTCCCATAAGAATAGGTGTAAATATTGCATATACAAGTGAGAATATTGTAATTAATTGACCTGCTGCAGCCAAAGTTATTTCAAGTGAATCTGCAATCGTATCTAAAATTCCCGAAATAATATATTCGGAAGTTCCTACTAAAAAACTAACGATTGCCAAGATATAAATCTTCAAAGTATTAGACAAATGATGTCACTCCTTATAATTTCGTTTTCATATCGATATATCGTTAATTATCGATATGTTTATTCAAAAAAATATATTGCATGAATACTAACTATGTATTCTAGCCGAAATGAAACTGAATCCTCCCAAAGAATTCGTAAGGAATTCAGTTTCACTCAGTTATCTCTTTTGCTTCAAGAACTCGGCGATCCCATTGATGGCATCTTCATTTCTTTTGTAATAAGTATACTTACCTATACGGTTAGCCTTTATAAGTCCAACCTGTAAGAGCATCGAGAGATAATGAGATGCCGTCGATTGCGTCATTTCCAATTTTTCTGTAATTTGACTAACGCATACCCCGGTTTTGTTCATATCAATCCCTTCGTGGGGAGTGAAATGGAGATCGGGTTCCTTAAGCCATTCTAAAATTTGCAGCCTTGCTTCATTAGATAATGCTTTAAAAATATCAACTTGTTTCATACAAATCATTGTATCGAGAATTATCGAATTGTCAAGTGCGCACTCTTTCTTCGAAGCCATATAGGATTAATCCTCAACATAATTAATATTATACAATTCATTATATCGAGAATTGTCGATACGTCAAGTGTGAGCGGTATAACTTTTTATAAACAATTCAACTTTATTTCAAAATCAAACTTGAATCTTTTAACCAAGGCTTATAGTCTACTCCAATACCTGAGCCTCGACCTTCTTTAATCCACTTTTCAATTTTAGATGTTCTTGCTCATTTAGACATAAAAAACACTCCTTTAGACAACTACAATCTAAAGGAGCATTTCATCGCGACTTTATTTTAAACATCGTATCTTTTTCATAAACACCGCAACTTTATTTCAAAGAAACAAAAGAAACTAGTATCTTTAAAATATATTTAAGTAACAAAGTTTGTTAAAATATAGACGAACATACATTCTTTTTGAGGGGGAGGGGAAATTATGAGCAATAAACGAAAATTATTATTATTTATTGCTGCCAGTTTAGATGGGTACATTGCAACAAAAGATGAGTCACTTGATTGGCTTTATCAAGTTCAAGGAGAGGGGGATAATGGATTTTCCGAGTTTTATGAAACAGTAGATACGGTTTTGATGGGAAAGAGAACATACGATTGGGTAGTGAAACAAGATTTAAAGGAATTCCCATATAAAAACAAAGAATGCTATGTGTTTACTAGATCTTTTTCTGTGAACACAGAAGATGTGGAATTTATAAATGATGATGTTGTTAAATTTATAAATAAACTAAAAAGCCAAGATGGGAAAAATATTTGGATTGTTGGTGGAGGAGAACTATTATACTCATTTTTACAAGAAAAGTTGGTAGATGAACTTATCATAACAGTTGCTCCAACTATAATCGGAAAAGGAGTTCCGTTATTTAGAGAAGGAGATTATCACTTAGAGCTATCATTGAAAGGAACTAAAAAATTCAATCAATTTGTTGAATTGCATTATGAAGTAAAAAAGTAATACTTTTTAAAATGAAAAATTTAAAATACGTAGAAACCACTTGAATGCATTTCCAAGTGGTTTTTTTTAATTACGAATTAGTGCTCTCTTAAATCTGATAAAGCAACTTCTTGTTCATTCTCTGTATCATCAATTGGAAATATTCTAGCTGTACCTTTATTTTCGTCGACGTTTTGGATGTATACGCGGACTCCATTAAATGTTACGTTCGCTAAAGTAGGTGACTCTGCTATTTCTTGTGCTCTTTGAACATTCATCTAAAAAGCCTCCTTTTTTTATTTTTTCTACAGATACGTTTCCACTTTTAATTATTATCATTTTTTAACTAAACGATTCCCGCATATTAATACATGCATCATTTTTCATACAAAAATGTCTATTGAGGGACTTTTTGGAGAAAGCTAACATTAGCGATGACTAAAATACTGAAAGGGTAGACTTGACATGGATGAACGTTTCACTACAAAAAAGGCTTCTCATAATTATAATACTCGAAAAAGAGACCTCCCATCATTGCCATATATCATGAAGCAGACATGGACCGATTCTCTGTTTATACATTACCCAGTAAACCAACAAGTTTTACAAAAATATGTTCCAGATGTTTTACCTATAGATACATACGACGGGATGGGGTGGATTTCAGTTGTGCCTTATCTCACTAGCTCCATGAAACTGCGAGGTTTTCCATCAATACCTGGTGCAAGGCAATTTCCAGGTTACAACGTTCGAACATATGTAATCGTAAATGGGCGGCCAGGTATTTATTTTTTTAGTCTTACAGCTGCAAACTTAATTGCCTCTACTGCGGCGAGGTTTTTTTTCCGTTTACCTTATTACTATTTAGAAATTTATATGGATAATCATAATGAACTAGTGAACTTTCACAGCAAATCCATAAAGAACAGTGGTGCACAGTTGATATGTAATTATAAGCCAATTTCTAAACCAAATCCTGCCGCGAAAGGTTCATTGGATGAATGGCTTGTGGAGCGCTATTGTCTTTTTACTATTACTAAAAAAGGTGTTCCATTAAGATGTAATATTTTACATCGTTCATGGTTATTACAAGATGTCGAAGTAGAAATTCATAAAAATACGATATTATCCGCATTAAATATTTCACCTGCAACTAATGAAGTGATTATGCATTTTTCAAAAAGGGCGGATGTGAGTATATGGCCTTTAGTGCCAGCAATTTATTCTTAATGTTTAATAAATTTATACCGAAAAATATAGAGTCATTGTTCCATCTCGAAACGAATATCTTAATGTTGAAACTATAAGAATGATTGGGGATGAAATGGGATATTTTGTACCGGTAGAAACAGGTGTTAATATCTATGTAGAGGATGTTAACCCCGGAGGCGAGAAGGTTTTTTTGTTTATTCATGGCTGGCCATTAAACCATAAACAATTTGAGTACCAATTTAATATTTTGCCAACGTTAGGATATCGGTGTATTGGAATAGATTGGCGTGGCTTTGGTAAATCAGATAAACCTTTTCACGGCTATAATTACAATAGATTAGCAGACGACCTTTATATCATCATTCGTTCTCTTCAGCTTCAAAATATAACACTTGTTGGACACTCTACAGGCGGAGGAATTGCAGTTCGTTATTTGTCCCGTTATCAAGGGTATGGTGTGTCAAAGCTTGTTTTACTTTCTGCCGCAGCACCTACAGGTTTTACAGCAGAGACAGCAAAGCAGCTTTTAGATGAAACATTAAATGATCGTGCTAAAATGATGCAGGGTGTGACTGATCAATTTTTCTTCCAGTATATTACAAAGGGATTTTCAGATTGGTTTTTCCAAATAGGGATGGAAGCTGCAAGCTGGTCGACTGCTGGGGTCATTAACTTATTAAAGAATGAGAAGCTGTATGAGGATCTGCTAAAAATTAATTGTCCAACATTAATTGTTCATGGTATTCATGACAAAGTAATTCCGTTTTCACAAGCAAAGGAAATGAATGAGACTATCAGAATTTCAAGGCTTGTGCCATTTGAATATAGCGGCCATGGCTGTTTTTGGGAAGAACGGGACAAATTTAATAAGCTATTAGCTAAATTTAGTTAATTATGAAGAAGTTACGGGTGATTTCAATGGATAGGGAATCACCTTTTTAAATTGATATAAATAGTCAAGTGGACGCTCCAAAAATTTTTGGACGACCACTTGAATAGCATTACCTTTTTAATTCTTTTGAAGTTGTAATGTTGCAAAATAAGGAGTTTGTCCTTGGCGGAAATATGTTAGTAAAAACGTGTCTTGCGCAACAATTTGTCCATTTTTATATGCTTCGTAGTCAAAGGCAAAAGGAGTAATAAGGGAATGTTTAAAGAAGTCTCTTTCGCTAACATTCATTTCTGCGAATTCTCTACCAGCTAATGAAGGCGTCTCTTTCAGAGCTTGATAAATATTTTTTTGCTCTTCCTCAGAAAGTCGCTCTTTCCACCATATTTTTCTTGGTTGGAATTGCTGCTTGGATAAATAATCAAGCTGCATTAGACTCCGAATAATTGGCAGCTGCTCTACGTTTTGTGTATATAAAAACTCTTCGAGCCTTGTAAATAAATCTTCAAGTTGGTGTCCAATTCTAGACCAGCCTTTTTCTTCCCAATAAGTACCGAAGTTTTGGAAAAAGTCAAATGGTGTTTCAAATATCTCGGTAACTAAGTATTCAATTGTATTGTCCATACGATGGTCATTCCAGTACTTTTCCAGCACATCTTCAGCTTGTTTTATGCGAATGATTTCATCAAAAGTTAAAACATTATTTGAAAAGATTTCATATGGTGCAACATCGACATATTTGTAGCCATACTCTTTTGCTTGAATTCGAAGGCCTGTCCCACGCAGAAGCTTTAAGAAACCAAGCTGTAATTCTTCAGGCCGCATTGCAAACACATCATTAAACGTCTGACGGAAGCTGTTATAATCTTCCTCTGGCAGTCCAGCAATTAAATCAAGGTGCTGATCAATTTTACCGCCTTCTTTTACCATTGTTACAGTACGTTTTAATTTTTCGAAGTTTTGACGACGTTTTACAAGTTCATTCGTTAAATCATTTGTTGATTGAACCCCAATTTCAAATCGGAAAAGCCCTTTTGGTGCGTTGTCATTCAAAAATTGGATAACTTCAGGGCGCATAATATCTGCCGTAATTTCAAATTGGAATACAACTCCTGGTACATGTTCATCAATTAAAAATTGGAACATTTCCATTGCATAGCTTCGACTTATATTAAATGTACGATCGACAAATTTAATTGTTTTTGCACCATTCGCCATTAAGTAGCGAATGTCTTCTTTTATTTTTTCACGATTAAAATAGCGAACACCTACTTCAATTGAAGAAAGACAAAATTGACAGCTGAAAGGACAACCACGGCTTGTTTCGATATATTGAATTCGTTTCCCTAGGTGAGGAAGATCCTCTTCAAAGCGGAATGGACTTGGCAGCTCACGCAAGTCAATTTTTGGAGGCTGAGCATGAATTTTTATTTTGCCTCCTTGCAGGTAACAAATCCCAGGTACGTCTTCGAGTTCAATGTCCCCATTAAAATATTTTAGTAATTCTTTAAAAGAAGTCTCACCTTCACCCATGACGATGAAATCAATTTCTTCTATTCGACGAAGCCAATCATGTACGTCATAAGAAACTTCAGGTCCACCAAGCACTATTTTCGTTTGTGGGGACACGACACGAAGCATGCGAATTACTCGAATCGTTTCTTCAATATTCCAAATGTAACAACTAAATCCAACAACATCAGGTTTATGCTGAAAAATATCCGAAACGATATTGAATGCAGGGTCTTTTATTGTATATTCAATAATTTTTGGATTGAATTCAGGCTGAGCAGCTGCTTTTAAACAACGCAGCGCCAGATTTGTATGGATATATTTTGCATTTAGTGTAGTTAAAATAATATTCATTTATGGATCTCCTTTTACATACACGGTAGCTAACTATATGATTTTAGCAGTAATAAGGGATTCACGCCACTACTGTATAGTCGAGATTTATTAGATGATCATACAAAATAAAAAACTTAAAGTAAAAAGTTATGAAATTTTGCAGGTAATTGGGAAATTGAAAACTATTTTCATATAAGAACTTTCTCTAGTACTAAGGCGATTCTTCAAACTGAAGGATTGTCTTTTTTTATTTTGATTAAAAGAGATTTGTGTTAACCGTAAATCAAAATAGGTTGACACAAAAGTGTATTTTCTTCTAATATATATTTTGTAATACAAAATCTTACAGGGGTGGGAGATTTGGAAACAGGAACAGTCAATTCAAGAGTAAAAATGAAAACAGTCGATTTAGTCTATTGTGGAATCTTTGCCACGCTAATGATGATAGGAGCCAACATAACATCCTTTGCTCCATTTATGGTCGTAGGGGGTGTACCTATCACCTTACAGGTGTTTTTTGCGATATTGGCGGGTCTAATACTAGGTAGCAAACTAGGTTCGATCTCTATCACAGTTTATATGCTGATAGGTTTGGCTGGAGCACCTGTCTTTGCAAGATTTAGTGGCGGGTTCTCACAAATTTTAAGCCCAACTTTTGGATTTATCGTCACCTTTATTTTCGTTGCTTATGTAGTTGGGAAAATGATTGAAAAGAACCCTTCAAAGAAAATGTATATTGTTTCAGCTCTAACCGGAACAGTTATTAGTTATCTAATAGGTACGAATTGGATGTATATAGCCTATATGTTATGGTTCGGAGCGCCGGATGGATTTTCGTATTCCATGGCTTGGCTTTGGATGATGCCACCACTACCAAAGGATTTAATCTTAGCTGTTTTTGCTGGAGTCTTTGGATATAGAGTGCAAAAAATATTAAAGGTGGGGAATTTGAGATGAATTATATGTCTATAGCAAATAAGGTATTGGAAGGCTATGAGATAACAAATGAAGAGGCATTAAAAATATTAGAAAGCCTGGATGAAGATTTGTTGTCATTGCTTCATGCAGCTTATAAAATTCGAAAAGCGTATTTTGGAAATAAAGTAAAATTAAATATGATTATTAATACAAAATCAGGACTTTGCCCCGAAAACTGTGGATATTGCTCGCAATCTATCGTTTCAAAAGCACCAGTTGAGAAATATGCGATGATGACGAAGGAAGAAATTGTCGCTGGAGCTGAACGTGCAGCATCTTTAAATGTCGGTACGTATTGTATTGTTGCAAGTGGTCGTGGTCCAGTAAAAAGGGAAATTGATATCGTAGTAGATGCTGTGAAGTCAATTAAAGAGAAATATAAAGATATGACTATATGTGCATGCCTAGGAATTTTAAAACCAGAACAAGCACAAAGACTTAAAGAAGCTGGTGTTAATCGTTATAATCACAATATTAATACTTCAGCCAATCATCATGCGAATATTACAACATCACACACTTATGATGACCGTGTAACAACAGTTGAGTTAGTGAAAGAAGCTGGAATTTCTCCATGTTCGGGAGTCATTGTGGGGATGCGTGAAACGAAAGAAGATGTTATTAGTATGGCTAGAAGTTTACGTGCACTTGATGCTGACTCAATACCAGTAAATTTCTTGAATGCCATCGATGGTACTCCGCTTCAAGGGACACGCGAATTAAACCCACGATATTGTTTAAAGGTATTAAGTTTATTCCGCTTTATTAACCCAACAAAGGAAATTCGAGTATCTGGCGGTCGTGAAGTCAACCTTGGTACATTACAACCATTAAGCCTGTACCCTGCAAACTCAATTTTCCTTGGTGATTACTTGACTACAGAAGGTCAACCAAACGAACAAGATAAAAAAATGCTAGAAGACTTAGGGTTTGAAATTGATATTGAGCCTCTTAAACAAAAACAATTACAAAATATAAATAATTAATTTATATGAAAAGAGTATTGGGAATGTCCCATGCTCTTTTTTATTATATATTCTAAGCAAGACGATAAATTAAAAATCTTTCATAGCTGTCTTTTTCATAGTGCCCAGGAAGAGTGATCTCTTTATAAAGATTAAATAATGTATTAGTTTCTAAGAAATGTTGATAATCATCTGAAGCATAATATAGAATTAAGTCAATTTCACGTTTGCTTTGTTCAACTGACAGCAAAATGTTGTTTACGACTTTTATAAAAATTTGTACTGAAAAAGGATTAAAAAAATAGAATCTATTGTCCTTAGGTTGAATTACATAGTCTTCTGCATAACAATTGAGAAATTGAATTAACCCTTTATGCTTTTTGAATTTCCTAAAATAACTATTTTGATTTTGAATGGCTTGATTAAAAAACGTTTCATTCATTTCAATTCCAGTGCAAACTGCATTAAACGAATAATTTATATAGAAATTCAACCGTCCTTTTCCACATCCGAAATCTACAATGTTGTCAGTCATTTTTACTTCATAATGTTTAAATAATACTTCAAGTGCACTATATGGAGTTGGCTCATATGGATGATAAACAATCGAATTGTTAATATCCATTTTGCTCCCTTGGGTATGTATATTCATCAATTTATCATAATAATATTCTTTCATTTTGTTGTCCTCATTCCGTAATTCATCATTCTTTTCTATTATACATAGGAATAGTTTCTAACAAAAATGTATATTGATTACTATCTAGTTTATTGGAATAGCAAACTTCACTTGATTGTTCATTATATTTTCCTGCAAATTACATGTATTTCAAAATTTTTGAAACCATACGCTTGTGTGCAACGTATATGTTAGAAATGAAAGGGTGGGGTGTTTATTATGAATAAATATTCGATTGCTGAATTTATAAAAAATACTGAGCAAGTGGATAAAGGTGAAGGGTTTTTTGAATTAGAAACTCCTCGTATGTTAGAAGTAAACCTCGATGGTCTTGTATGGGCAAAAGCGGGTTCAATGGTCGCTTATAATGGAAAGATTAAGTTTGAGAGAGAAGGCGTTTTAGAACATGGCATTGGAGCGATGTTTAAAAAGGCATTGACAGGTGAAGGCGCTTCCCTTATGAAAGCTAATGGGCAAGGCAAATTATATCTTGCTGACAGTGGGAAGAAAATCATTATTCTTCATTTACAGAATGAAGCAATCTATGTAAACGGAAATGACCTTTTAGCATTTGAGCCATCTATTAAACATAATATTAAGCTTATGAGAAAAGTAGCAGGTATGATGGCGGGCGGTTTATTTAATGTTCGGTGTGAAGGGACCGGTATGATTGCCATTACATCTCATTATGAACCACTCACATTGCGTGTAACACCAGGAAAACCAGTTATTACAGATCCAAATGCGACTGTAGCATGGTCGGGCAATCTCCAACCTGAATTTCAAACGGATGTTTCACTCAAAACATTCATTGGTAGAGGCAGTGGAGAATCTATACAAATGAGATTTGAAGGAGATGGCTTTGTTATCGTTCAACCATATGAAGAAGTCTATATGCAGGCACAAAGTTAATAGATTTTAATCATTGAGTGAGATTATTAATAAATAAGGCATTTTTCAGACAGTGAGAAATGCTTTTTTTGTTTTGATTGTACAACAAGCTCATAAAGAGTATTCATTTTCCTTAATAAAACTAATGCGGTATGAAATTACACAGTTAAAAATTAAAAGAAAAAATAATTGATTAATTGATTAAATTAACTTTTAATATAGAGGATTAATTGAAAAGGAGAAATGGGATGAAGCCACGAATATCAGTCATTACAATTGGGGTAGATGATTTGGAGAAATCTTTGAAATTTTATCAAGAAGGACTTGGCTTACCAACAGATGGAATGGTTGGGCAAGAGTTTGAACATGGGGCAGTTGCATTTTTCGACTTGCAATCCGGATTAAAACTAGCTCTTTGGAAACGAAAAGATATTGCACATGACACGAAACTTATCCAAACACAAAAAAGTCCAACTGAATTTACAATTGGGCATAATGTGAGTAGTAAGGAAGAAGTTGATTTTGTAATGGATCAGGCAGAAAAAGCAGGTGCAGTCATTACAGTTCCACCTCACAATACTTTTTGGGGTGGCTATTCGGGCTATTTCCAAGATCCTGATGGTCATTTATGGGAAGTCGTTTGGAATCCACAGTGGGAGTTTGCGGAATTAGAATAGGCTATATAAATATTAACATCCGTATGATTGTAAAAAGAGAATTCTTTGAAAAAAGTTGATCTAGCTGTAGTGATTGTTAAATATAATTAGAAAGGTCGTAAAAAGATGGCAGAAGTTAAATATGAAATTATTAAAACCGTTGGCGTAATATCGGAAGGTAGTACTGGATGGAAAAAAGAATTAAATTTAATCAGTTGGAATGATCGTGAACCGAAATATGATTTACGTGATTGGTCAGACAATCATAGCAAAATGGGGAAGGGTGTTACGTTCACTCATTCCGAATTAAAGGCATTAAGGGAAATATTGATTAATATGACTGATTTAGATTAATTTAATGATTTTAAAAGCTTAAACTTAATTTTAAACCTTTATTTTTAAATAAAAATATTGCTTTGAGGAAGGAAAAGATAATACATGTCCACTTCAAGCACATTTACAATGCTTCAAATCTAATGCCAAAGATTTGAAGCATTTTTATTTACATAATTTTTCAATTGTACACCAAACTAATCATTAATCTTATTATCTTGATATTCAATTTTCTTCAAAGCTCGCTCATAATTTAGCTCTTGTGAAATTTCTTCGCGGTTGTTCTTTTTCTTAGGTTTCTTCATTTTTCTAAATGTTGTTTTTTCTTTTTTTGCCATTCTTCATCACCTCCAATTTTATTTTGCTCATCTTTAAAAAAGAAATGCTTGAGAACTTTATTGAAAAGTAAGTGAAGGGATGTAAAAACATTTATAACTTACTAAATTTTTGTTTTGGCTAAGAGCCCTCACAAGCTGTCCCCTAAAAACATCTATTAGTAGGAGGGGGCGGTAAAATGGGAGAGCCGAAGAAATCGAGTGAACCATGGAATGATGGTGGAAAAATAGGGCGGATTGAAAGTGAGATAGTGATTGATCGAAATTCTCTAATTATTAATCAAAAATTTTGTGTAAATGCGATTGTTGGTGCAGAACAGAAGCTAATTATTGAAGAGGTGCCGAATCTTGATGAAGAATGGGAATTAACTGCTGAAGAAGATTCCTTTGATTTTCAAGAAGAAATTGAGATAACTGAAAATATCCCCATTCGCCAAGACTATACTCTCATTTATGCATCACCCTCTAGTCCAATACGGTCGCCACTTTTAATGACCGTCATTGCGCGTAATTTGTCAGAAAATGATGTGCTGGTAAGTATTGAGGATGATCAAGATGCTTTAGTAGAAGAGGTTGTACCAGCAAATTCAGAACTTGCTTTAACTGCACAAAATGCAAATTTTATTAGAGCACTAGCACTTGCCCCAAGCCATGTCCAGTTTTTCATTAATGTTTTTCATCCAACTGGTCCATAATTTTTTATATAGATTTAGAATTGATGTATTTAATTTTTAGAGATATAAAAAAACTGCAGAAAACTATTTTAGTTTTCTACAGTCTTAGAGTACATCTATGCTGTTTCTGTTTGATTTTTTCTAGCAATATCGTGTTCCATTAGTTGCATAAAAAGACCGAAAATAAATAAATAAACGCTACCTTTTACCATTTCAATCCCAATCCAATGGGAAATATTTGTGAAAAAGCTAAGACCAAAAAGAATTAAACCAATTGTTAAGATTGTAGAACAAAGATAAATGAAAAATTTATACATTTCGTAAACCCTCCCCGATGTACGATTTATAATATATATTTATTCTATCATAAAATGAAAGAAAAGTTCATAAAAAATTCATATTTTGTTCAAAAAATCGTCAAAACTCTATTACTTTATGAAAAATGTTAAAATATCATTTTCGATATAATCTATTAGGAGGTGGCAAAAGTGATAAAAGTTTTCGTTTATGGAACCTTAATGAAAGGAGAAGTAAATGCTCATTTATTAACTAACGCTACGTGTATAGAGACCAGCTGTTGGACAAATGGCTTATTATATGACACGGGTTTTGGTTATCCAGCAATGGTTCCTTCATTACAACATAGAACTTACGTGGAACTGTATGTTGTAACAGAAAGCGAAATAAAGCTGCTAGATGAATTAGAGGATTATAAGGAGAATGGAGATAACAACTTATACAATCGGGTTAAACAACTAATCTACACAGATAACAACTCTACATATGCCTATGTCTATATTGCGAACCAGGATAATTTATTAGAAAGAAAAGTCCCTTTTGGTGATTGGAAAGCATATAGAACAAATAATTGTAAAAAATTATAAATGTCATTGCTGCCAAAATAGAGGAAGCTAAGTAAAAACGAAAGAGAGATTAAAGACCTAATTCAAGAAAAATGCTGAACTAGGCCTTGGAATTTGGTTATTATTTTTTAATAATTAATGGTGTGATTAAAGATTGGTCTAACCATTTGGCAACTTCACATTACATAACTTATTGGTTGTTTCCTTTTTTATTAGTTGAATTCTTCTTAGAGAATAGGCTTTTAAAATTTTTCTCTGTCCCATACTCCTCTTTGTTAGAACGCCCCATTTGCGGTGCAGCTTTACCATGTTGGATATCCCTGTCATCATAATTTGAGTATTCATCAAATTCTTTTTTGTCGTACATGTTGTCATCTCCTTTTAATGATATTATGGGAATGTTTCATTAACTTTATGTAAACAATAAATCATCAGTGAAAATTGTTGCTCATTTTCTGAAAATAATAGATAATTAAAAAATTAACAGAAATAGATTAGGAGTGTCGTTTGTAATGCAAGTTGAGCAAGTGAAAAATGTAACAAAACAACAAGATCTACAGCTTAGTAATCGAGCAAGATTGTTAGTAAAATGTCCAGATAAACCAGGAATTGTATCGGTTTTATCTACATTTTTATATAAGCATAATGCGAATATTATTGAATCAAGCCAATACTCAAGTGATCCTGAAAACGGAAAATTTTTTATTCGCATAGAGTATCATTGCGAACATCTTCAAGATAAAGCACAGGAAATGGAAAAGGAATTTGAACAAATTGCACGCGACTATGAGATGACTTACAACTTCTATTATCGCAATCAACGCCAACGTACTGCAATTTATGTATCAAAAGAGCTTCATTGCTTACTGGAATTATTATGGGAGTGGCAAAATGGCGACTTGGATACTGATATCGCTGTCATCATAAGTAATCATGAGGAAGCACGTTCAATTGCTGAGTCTTATGGCATCCCATTCCACTACTTACCAGCAAACAAAGATATTCGTAAAGAAGTTGAGGCACAACAAATCCAACTAATGAAAGAATATAAGGTAGATTTATTAATTTTGGCACGTTATATGCAAATTTTAACACCAGATTTTGTCAACCATTTTGAAAATCGAATTATTAATATTCATCATTCATTTTTACCTGCATTTATAGGTGCAAACCCATATGACCGAGCACATAAGCGAGGCGTTAAATTAATAGGTGCGACTTCACATTATGTTACAAATGATTTAGATGAAGGTCCTATTATTGAACAAGATGTTGAACGTGTCGACCACCGTGATGATGTGCCAACATTAAAGAAAATTGGTCGTCAAATTGAACGCCGTGTTTTAACAAAAGCTGTTAAATGGCATCTAGAGAATCGTATCATTGTTGAAGGAAATAAAACGATTATTTTCCATTAGTAAATAGCCATCTAATAATTTTTAAGAGACGTGTAATAGTCGATTTAATCTCGACTTATTACACGTTTTTTGTCAAGTTGTGTTTTTTACTTAGAGTAGGCTTCAAGTATAAATGAAAAAAACAATTACAAACTAAGATAGTAAATAAAAAATAAACATAGGAGGTTTTTGGAATGAAACAAAACCCACAAGAAGTAGCAGGCAGACCGAAAAAGTTTATTAGCAAAGAAACAATCATAAAAAATACAGAAAAAAATATCCGTGAGTCAGAAATTGGATTGGAATTTGGGCTTCCTGAAGAACGAGAAAATATTAAGGATAAAAATGAACGTAGAAAACATGCTATTCAAAGAATGAAAAATGAGCCGCTAAGTTAGTTCGGATAAGGTTGTGTTAAAGTGAAAATTTAACACAATCTTTTTTTGGAATTAATAAATTTAGCAATTTTGACGGATATATGTAAAAATAATGTATATCAAGAAGTTTAAAAGGAGTGGTTTTATATAGAAACTATTCAAAAAATGTTTGAACATTTAAATTGGGCAAATATACGTATTCTTAAAACACTGCAAAATGCGGAAGTAGAAAACCAAGAAATAATCCGATTATTTTCTCATATTTTATTAGCAGAAAAAATTTGGTTTACTAGACTGCAAGGTTTAGACAGTTCGAACGTTCCTATTTGGACAGAAGTTGATTTAAAAGTCTGTTCACAATTAGTTGAAGAAAATCAAGAAGTTTCAACAAAGTTTCTTTCCCAACTAAACAATACTGACTTAGATAAGATAGTTTTTTATAAAAACAGTAAAGGAACAGAATTTAAAAATACAATTAGAGAAATTCTTACTCATATTGCATTACATGGACAGCATCATCGCGGACAAATTAATATAAAACTTCGAACAGATGGAATTGAACCAGTGGGTATTGATTTTATTACATTTGTTAGATAGGTTTACTATATAATCTTATAAACTTGTAAAACTAGAAAGTTAATTTGAAAAAAGAGTAGAGGGATGAATAATTATGATTCAACAATTTAACGCACTAGTTGTAAATAAAGAGGAAGAACAATTTACTGTAAAACCACAGCAGATTTCACTTCAAGATTTGCCAGAAGGGGAAGTGTTAATTAAAGTTCACTATTCTGGTGTTAACTATAAAGATAGTCTAGCTGCTATACCAAATGGCAACATTGTAAAAAATTATCCTTTTGTTCCGGGTATTGATTTAGCTGGAGTAGTTGTTTCATCTGAAGATTCCCGTTTCCAAGAAGGGGACGAGGTTATTGCAACGAGCTATGAAATCGGAGTTTCACACTTTGGAGGCTATAGCGAATATGCTCGCATCCCGGCTAACTGGATTGTTCCTCTTCCAGCAGGTCTAACATTAAAGGAAGCGATGACTATAGGTACGGCAGGTTTTACAGCAGCGTTGTCTGTTCTACGATTAGAGGAAAATGGAGTTTCTCCAGAGAAGGGGAAGGTGCTTGTAACAGGGGCTACCGGTGGTGTAGGAAGTTTTGCTGTGTCGATTTTATCAACTCTCGGTTTTGAGGTTGAAGCAAGTACTGGTAAGGAATTCGAGCAAGAATATTTGAAAAATCTCGGCGCTACATCGATAGTTTCACGTAAGGAAGTTTTCGATGGAAAGATTAGAGCTTTAGGAAAGCAAAAATGGGCTGCTGCGATAGATCCAGTTGGTGGTGAACCTCTCGCATCCCTATTAAGCCAAATTCAGTATGGTGGCTCAGTTGCAGTTAGTGGATTAACAGCAGGAACAAGTGTTCCAACTACTGTTTTTCCATTTATCTTAAGAGGTGTAAACCTACTAGGAATTGATTCGGTATATTGTGAAATGGAAACACGATTAAAAGTTTGGAATCGTTTAGCAACAGATTTCAAACCGTCCAACTTAGAAGATCTAATTTTACAAGAGGTTACTCTGGAACAGTTACCAGATGTTCTGCCTACACTCCTTAAAGGGGATGCAAGAGGAAGAATTCTTGTAAATCTATAATAAAAAGGTGGCGGGAATAAACTCGTCACCTTTTGCTATATATTATTTAATTATGGAGATTTATAGTACTTGTGTCTTGAGGATTCTTTAAATAGAATAAAAATTTTAATTAAAGATTAAAAGAGGATGTTGCAAATGGATAATCGATGCAATTGGGTAATATTAAAAGAGCCATTATATATTGAATATCATGATAAAGAATGGGGAGTTCCTGTTTTCGACGATCGCCTGTTATTTGAAATGCTATGTCTAGAAGGAGCGCAGGCAGGACTTAGTTGGTGGACTATTCTACAAAAAAGAGACAACTATAGAAAAGCTTTTGATAATTTTGAAGCTGATAAAATTGTTCAGTATACAGATGAAAAATTACAATCATTAAAAGAAAATACCGGAATTGTAAGAAATAAGTTAAAAATTCAAAGCGTTGTAACAAATGCGAAAGCATTTTTAAAAATTCAACAAGAATATGGTTCTTTTTCGAATTATATTTGGAGCTTTGTAGATAATAAGCCGATTATAAATTACTGGGAAACTGTGCAAGATGTACCTACTACAACTGAAATAAGCGATAAGATGAGCAAAAAACTAAAAAAAGATGGCTTTAAATTCGTTGGGAGTACGATTTGTTATTCCTATATGCAAGCGATTGGAATGGTAAATGACCATACTTTAAATTGTTTCTGCCATCCATCTAACAAATAACAGCAATGTTAACGTTTGGAACTAATTTTCCAAGCGTTTTTTAAATTTATTAATCTAAGTGCATCGTTATTTGTTGAATAAAGCAAGACTATGTATAATAAAAAAGAATTAAAAATTAACATACGGAGGACTGACAGTGCAAAAGTATGTAAAACATATATTTCTTATACTCATCGCAGTACTAGCATTTGCTGCACCAAGTAATGCACAAGCAGCAAATGATGACATTAAAATAATTGATATTCCCCAAAACCACCAATCAAAAAATCAAATTGCTGCATTACTTGAACTAGATATTTTGCAGGTGGATCCGGACTTCCAGTTTCGTCCAAAGTCAAGAATAACGAAAGGCGAAGCAGAACAGGCAATTAATAGAGCGCTCCAAATCTCTCAATCTTCAAAGAGGTATAAAGAAGTAAAAAATCTTTTCCAAAACAGGGAGATAAACACTGAAAGTAATACAATGCCAATTACATATAAAGAGTTAACAGGTGAGCTTGTACAGGGTTATTTAATTTATACATATAACGAGAATTTAAATGTAGATTTTATAAATAATATTATTATGTCAACTAATAATGAAGACAATTCTCAATATGTTACTAGAGCTGAATTTGCTTCTGTATTATATAACTTTTTAAATGAGATACATAGAATTCCTGAAACTGAGAAATTATTGGTAAATGAAACGAATTACTCGCCATCCTTTCAATTAAGTAATGACACTGTTTATTTTGCAAAAATTCCGGCATTGGTAGAAGAAGATATATATCTGCGTGCACCAGAGCAGCTAAAGTTAATTAGTGAAGACAGCATAGATTTTGGACATGCAACTGACCATCAATTTATTTACTTAGTGGGAACAATAGGTTCAAAAGCAACTGTTACAATTCGTACATTTAATAATGGAGACTATTTTGTTTTCACTCGATTTGATAATCTAACTGGATATCATCAAAAAATTGATTTAATTCAAATTGAACAAAACGTTCAAACAAATCATTTATATAGGTACGATCGTTATCCAATTATTCGTGATGATGAAACGGTTTTTGGACAGGATATTACTTCTTATCCTACGGGCTTGCTTCGTATTACTAAAGAAGATGGCTCAATTGAAGAACAAATGATTGGCAAAGCATACAAATCAGTACAATTATCAATGGAGTATGAGGATGGCGGAAAAAGCTTAATGCGCAATCTATTAGCTGAATCTGAATCATTGTCGTTTGCACAAGTTGGCAATTCATTTTTATCCATCAATACACTTTCTTCATCAGGACATGATATTGTCGAACATTGGGTTATGAATTCGGATAATGCATTATTTAAGACGGATAGTCATAGAGAAGAATGGATGAAAGAAACAGCAGAGTACTATATTAAACGTAATAATTGGTATACTGCAGAAGGACCATTAAATAAAATGGCTACATCAACAGAACCATTACCAAAAAGTGGACATGGTTATGGTCGAAACTTATTACTTGTGAAAGAGGATCGCGCATTAGCACTTTATAAGCAACAAGGTGATCGTTATTTTGAAAATCTTGTGCACAACTCTTTTGTTAATTTGGATATCTTCAAAGGAGACCGCACATATTGGCAAACCGAAGTAACAAGTACGTACTTAAAAGGGTTATATAATATTACAGCACCATTCATAGATACACGTTTCAACGAACAAATCGCACTGTTTTACTATAACAGCGGTGAATTATTTAACGTTAAAGACTATAAAGAGCCATTACGGAACTATGCAGATTTACTAGTTTCCCAAAAAGAACAGGGTCATATAATTGAAGTGGATGAAGACTCCTTCTATATTTCAGATTACTTTCCAATAATACAAAAAGTGACAACACACTCCTCCATGAACCATGTATTGGGTGGAATGAACTTATTATTATTGGCATATCAAGAGTTCGGCGACGAAAAATATTTAGTAACAGCACGAGCTATTATGACGGCAATTGAAAAAGATCAGCATAAATGGATTCGGGATAATGGGGATATTTGGTATAAGATATCTTCAGATGGCACTCTTGTAGGAGATGACTATCAACATTTAACACTTGAAGATTTGATCAATGCCTATAAATTTTGGTCTAAAATTGATCCAACTTACTTAACGACAATTGAAGAAATGATTGCTTCGAAATCTTCTTATCTTTCTAGTGAAACTTTAGGCTATACAACTAAAATCTATAACGGTTTAAAAGATATTGGAATGCTGCAATACTTGCCAAAAGGTGAGGAACGAACAGACGCGAAATAAAAACAAGCCAGCTCTTTGAAATAAAGGGCTGGTTTTTACTGTTTCCACATTAAAAATGGATTACAATTTCTATAAAAATTAATTTTGATTCATTGATAATCACAATACTTTACTAAACAATATCTTTCTATAAAAAAATATTAAAATTACCTGTTATCATATTTTATTCTACTTCGAATAGGATGAATTGTAGAATTTCTACTAATTCAAATAAAATGGAGTGAATGTTAAATGGGCAAATTTGATAACAAAGTTGTGTTAATTACAGGTGGTTCACGTGGACAAGGTGCAGCTCACGCTCGGGCATTTGTTGAGGAAGGTGCTAAAGTAGCTATTACGGATGTTTTAGTCGAAGATGGACAAGCATTAGCTGCTGAACTTGGTGATAACGCGACATTTTTAAAGCATGATGTAACATCAGAATTACAATGGACAAGAATTGTGGAACAAACTGAGGAAATCTATGGTCCAATCAATGTATTAGTAAACAACGCTGGGATTGTCATCAGTAAACCTTTTGAAGAGCTTTCAGAGGCAGAATATCGAAAAGTAATCGACATTAACCAAGTTGGTGTATTTTTAGGAATGAAAGCTGTGGTGCCGTCACTTAAAAAGTCTGGGAATGGTGTTATTATTAATATTTCATCGATTAACGGACTACGTGGCAGTGCGGGAACATTAGCTTATGATGCCTCAAAATTTGCAGTACGCGGCATGACAAAATCAGCTGCAATTGAACTTGCCCCATATGGAATTCGTGTAAACTCCATTCATCCAGGAGTTATTTTAACACCAATGGTAAGTCAATCAGATGTAGCGGATGTTGCCGATCAATTAGCTGAAAATGTTCCATTAAAACGTGCAGCACAACCTGAAGAAGTTTCCAAACTAGTATTATTCCTAGCAGGGGACGCAAGTTATTCAACAGGTTCAGAGTTCATCTTAGATGGCGGTTTAACAGCTAAATATTAATTTATATATAGCCAGTTTGGAAATCCTAATTTCTGACTGGTCTCTTTTCGTTAGGAAATATACTTCTCCGAATTAGGCATTTAAAGTGTCATTTATCTTTCGTAACGGCTACTCTAAATATTTTCAGAAAATCCCATCCTGACAGTTTTACGAATTTTTCGATAAAATTGGTTCTATTTTCCTTGTTTCTTGCATAAATAGAAATGGTGGAGGAATCTAGCATTCTAATAACCAAATAGAATAGGAGGAAAGGAAATGGAACAAGTAATTGAAAAAAGAATCGGAATAAGCAGTTTAGTAAACAAGATTGTTTCGGCAGAAGATGCAGCGGCATTAATTCAAGACGGCGATATTGTTGGAATGAGTGGATTTACACGTGCAGGGGATGCAAAAGTTGTACCACTGGCTTTAGCACAGAGAGCAAAAAATGAGAAAATTAAAATTGATGTATATACGGGGGCTTCATTGGGGCCTGAAGTAGACCAAATTTTAGCTGAAACAGGGGCAATTCGTAAGCGGGGGCCATATCAAGGTGATCCTGCAATTCGAAATTTAATTAATAAAGGTGAAGTACTTTATGTAGATGCTCACCTCTCACATAATGCAGAATTGGTTCGACAAGGTATTATTGGACCGATTAATTTTGCCATAATTGAGGCGACAGCTATCACACAAGACGGATTTTTAGTTCCAACAACATCAGTTGGGAACTCTCCGATTTTTGCTCAATATGCAGAAAATCTAATTATTGAATTAAACCTTGCTCACTCTGAATCACTAGTCGGTGTACATGACATTTATATACCTGATGCTCAAGGTGAACGTAAACCAATTCCTATATTAAACCCAACTGACCGTATTGGTGACATCGGCATTAAAATAAATCCTGACAAGGTTAAAGCAATCGTTATTTCAAATGAACAAGACGCTCCATCTTTAATTGTCGAGCCTGATAATGAAACGCAGGATATGGCAAACCATTTGCTAGATTTCTTTAGAAGTGAAATTAAAGCAGGCCGACTAACGAATAAATTGGCTCCGTTGCAATCCGGTGTAGGATCTGTAGCAAATGCTGTATTGGAAGGATTTAAGACTTCTGAGTTTGAAGATTTAATTATATTCTCTGAAGTTTTGCAAGATGCCGTGTTTAATTTAATTGATGCTGGAAAAGTTTCATTTGCATCTTGTACATCAATCACTATTTCGGAAGAGCTGCAAAAGAAAGTATATGGCAATATCGAAAAGTATGCCGATAAAATTATTATTCGTCCTCAGGAAATCTCCAACCATCCAGAAGTGATTCGCCGTTTAGGGTTAATTGCTATCAATGCAGCATTAGAGGTAGATATTTATGGCAACGTAAACTCTACTCATGTTGGCGGTACTCGCATGATGAACGGTATCGGTGGATCAGGAGACTTCACTCGTAACTCACGATTAAGTATTTTCGTAACGAAATCGTATGCAAAAGGCGGTAAATTGTCATCCATCGTGCCAATGGTTGCACACCACGATCATACAGAACATGACGTACATGTCATCGTTACTGAGCAAGGTGTAGCAGACTTACGTGGATTAGCACCAAAAGAGCGAGTTCCTTTAATTATCGAGAACTGTGTTCACCCTGACTTTAAACAACAATTATGGGATTATTATAATGAAGCCGTTGAATTAACAGGCAATGCACATACACCACACAATCTAGAAAAAGCGCTTTCATGGCATGTCAACGCAGCAAAAGCGGGTACGATGAAGTTTTAAAAAATTACGAACATAAGAGTGGGGACTCAGAGGGTTTAAGCTGCCTTTTGGGTCTTTTTGTTTTAACTAAGCGGATTTTATAAAATGGTCATACTCTTTCTATAAAAATAGGTGTTTATAAAAATAATTATTTTGATTTTGAAGGAACGGAACCGATTTTCTATTTTGAATGGAGTAGATATTGGAGGTAAATTTAAATTTAAAAATTTATTAAACAACTAAATGTAGATATTTTAAAAGATGAGGTTTAAATCAACTAAAAAAGAAACCAAGGAGAGATCCCCCTGGCTTCGTCAACTACTAACGACATCTTACCAATGTGTAAGTGATGAACTCACCTTGTTGTGTGAATGCTTCAATTTTAAAGCCTTTGCCAGATAGACATGCAATCGCCGCAGCAGCGCTATCTCCTGGGCTTAAAGGACAATCGAAGATAGAGTTGCTTGTAGTTGCTAGGACAATTTCATGGTCGTTTCTAGTGAAAGTTAACACTACAGCATCACATTGATTGCCGTTATTTCCGTTATGGTCGTGTTTTTTCTTGTCGTCTATTTCGTCAAGAATTTTCTTTAACAAACGAATGATGCGCTCTAATTCGTCTTTATCATGTTTATGACCGTGGTTGTCATCGTGTCCACAACCGCAATCGTGAAAAAGATCTGAAACTTTGCGTTTACTATATTGTGACATTATTTTCCCCCCTTTCATTGTTGATACTACAGTATATTAAGGGGTGCATTAGTGAGAAAGGCGATAATACCAACGTTTAAAAAATTTATAGTAATTTTTTATCTTTATTTAAAATTGATATTTTTACCCATAAGCTACAAATTATTAGATAATCATTACTTATTTCAATAGGCTTTCTACTTAGTTTTGGATTAGACTTTTGCCTTTGTTATGTAGTTAGTTGAAATATAGAAGTTTATTATACTACTTAATAGTAAATATTAATAAATTTAGGTAGGAAATTGTGTAATGAATATTTCATTTTGATAGTTATGATATGGAATGTGCCAAAAATTACTTAGACCTTGTGACATTATTTTATTACCATTCAAAATGGTTATAGGTGGATAAACAGTCTTAAGTTTTGAGATTAATAATACTCATATCGAAATTACCTATTAAAAAATACAAATAATCCCAACTTAGGAACCGTTACTGGCTTTTAATTTACTGTTTTGGATATAATTTGGTAAGATAAAATTACAGTATTTAAGGAATGGGGAACATGCAGTGAAAAAATTCATAATTAAATTATTAGTAACATTTATTATTATTTTTTCAGTAGCAGGTACTACCGCCTCTGCGGAAAATATAGAAGAAAAGTCAACAGATATTGGATTATTAGATATACCTAATACATATTGGGCAAAAAATGAGATTTTTCAACTAATGGAATTGGGGATTATAGAAGCGGATCGCGATTTACAATTTCGTCCAGATGTCGTTATAACGAAAGGTGAGGCTGCCATTGCATTAGCAAAAGCTCTTAAACTTCCGGATATCCCTTTTAATCCTATTTATAATGATATAACGGAGGAAACAAAAGATGCCTCAAAAATTCTTGCTGCGTTAGAAATTGATTTAGTTCCGAGCAATAGTGAAAATGTCTTCGGACTTAACGATAAAATGACACGGGAACAATTTGCCTATGCGCTTATTCAGGCTTTTAAATTAGAAGCAATTAATGAGGAAATTGTGATTAGTGATCAGGCCGCAATTAATGACAATTTTAAAGAAGCTGTTCAAATTGCTTTACAACATAAATTGCTTTTTACAAATAACGGAGAGTTTAAACCATCTAACTCCGTTAAAAGAGTAGAATTTGCAAGTGCACTTTACAAAGCATTGGTGTTAACAGGGAAAATTTCTGGGGAAGAGTATGAGTATAAATTACAAAATATTGAGACTTCTAAAAACTTTAGCATTATACCTTCAGAAGTAAATTTAATTAAATTGTCCTTTGATGAACATCCGATATATATCCGTTCGAAAGATGAATTAATTTATACTGGCCATGAACGGATTGATAATGGTTTTTCACGAGACAATATTTATACTTATTCAGTTGCGCAAGACGCAAAGTTAACAGTAACAGTTAGATCATTTGACAATGGCGACTATTTTTTATTTTCCCAGTTAGTTAATCCAAATTCGAAGACTGTTATCGTAGATATACTTCAAAAAGAAAATGATGTAGTCGATTTTTCTTTGGCTCGTTTTGATAACTATCCTATTAAACGCAGTGATACAAGTAAGGGAACTGACATTACGAGTTATCCAACAGGTTTATTAAGTTATGTAAAGGATGATGGTTCCGTTGAAGAACGGATGGTTGGAAAGGCATATAATTCAAAGCAACTAACCCTTGATTATGAAGACGGTGGAAAAAGTACCATGCGCAGTTTACTATCTGAAACAGAAGTTCTATCTTATGCTAAAATAGGTTCAACATTAATGTCTGTCTATAGATTGCAATCTGTTGGCAATGACATTGTCGATCATTGGTATGTAGATTCGAGCCATCCGTTATTTAAATCAGATTTAAATCGCGAAAGCTGGATGCAGGAAACAGCTAGATATTTTAAGAAACGAAATAACTGGTACACTGCAGATGGACCTTATAATAAAATGGTTTCTACAACTGAACCAATGCCAGAAAGTGGGTTAGGTTATGGTAGAAGTTTATTGCTTGTAAAAGAAGATCGGGCACTTACTTTATATAAAAATCAACAAGATCGTTATTTCGAGAATCTTGTCTATAATTCATTTGTAAATTTACAAAACTTTAAAATGGGTAAAGAGTATTGGCAAACGGAAGTTACTAGCACTTACTTAAAAAGTTTGTATAATATTACAGCTCCTTTTATTGATACACGCTTTAACGAACAAATCGCACTCTTCTATTACAATAGTGGGGAACTATTTAATATTCCAAATTATAAAGAGCCTTTGAGAAATTATGCGGATTTATTGGTTTCAAGGAAAGAGGAGGGACATATTATTCAAGTAGATAATAATTCATATTATATTTCTGACTACTTTCCTGTGAACCAAAAAGTCACAACACATTCATCTATGAATCACGTTCTTGGAGGGATGAATATTTTATTAATGGCCTACTTAGAATTTGGTGATGAAAAGTATTTAGAAACTGCAAGAGCTATTCAAACAGCAATAGAGAGAGATCAAGATAAATGGATACGCGATAATGGTGACATTTGGTATAAAATTAGTCCAGAGTATGAGTTTGTAGGGGATGACTACAAACATTTAACGTTAGAGGATTTAATCCAATCCTATAAGCTTTGGTCTCAAGTTGATAAAACATATTTACCAACAATCGAAAAATTGATTGCTTCGAAAGCATCTTACTTATCAAATGAAAATCTCGGCTATACAACGAAAATTTATAATGGATTAAATGATATTGGTTTATTGAAATACTTACCTGAAGGCCCAGAACAAACAGATGCTTTATAATAAGACAAAGTTACATCTCTTTTATTTTATTTAGTTTTTCATCTGTTGCTTATAACACTGCGCTTTTAGAAAAATGATCCGTCTCATAGGTGAGGCGGATTATTTTTTGATACAATACTTTTATTATTGTAAATAAGAAGGAAGTAATAATATGTATAAAACTTTTGGCGTACTTGCCCATGTAGATGCTGGCAAGACAACCTTTTCTGAGCAGCTGCTTTACCATACGGAGAGCATTAAAGAAAGAGGGCGTGTTGATCATAAGGACGCATATTTAGATAATCATGCGATTGAACGTCAACGTGGAATTACCATCTTTGCTGAGCAAGGCAGAATTCATTATAAAGGAGATACTTATACTTTAATTGATACACCAGGACATATGGATTTTTCACCAGAAATGGAACGGGCAATTAGTATAATGGATTACGCTATTCTATTAATCAGTGCAGTTGATGGAATTGAAGGACATACTGAGACAGTTTGGAATCTTTTAAGGAAATACCATGTTCCAACATTTATTTTCATTAATAAAATTGACCGTGAAGGGGCAGCTGTTGAAGAGGTAATGCAAAGCATTAAAAAAGAATTTTCAACGGATGCTTTATTATTAAAGGAGCATTCCTGTTAGAAGGATTTTCAGGGTCTTGAAATAAAAAAAGCCCTCTAGTATGATGCATGAGTGTCAACAGCCATTGACCCATCATCACACAGGAGGACTCCGTCTATGAATTTTAATACGAACCAGAAAATTAATCAAGTCACTGAAAATACACTCGTCGTAGGTATCGATATCGCTAAGCACAAACATTATGCTTGCGCAATTGATGAACGAGGCCGTGTGCTTCAAAAGTCATTCCCTTTCACGCAATCAAGAAATGGGTTTGATGCATTTTATGAAAAGTTATTAACTTTACTTACTACGCATGATAAAAGCGAAATATTAGTTGGTTTTGAGCCTACAGGCCACTACTGGATGAATCTCGCTGTCTATCTTTTTGAACATGGGATTCCGTTTATCATGGTGAATCCGAGCCATGTGAACAAATCCAAAGAATTGGACGATAATCTCCAAACGAAGAACGATCAAAAGGATGCACTTGTAATTGCGCGTCTAATACGTGATGGACGTTTTAGCTATCCACGTATTCTAGAAGGCGTGGAAGCGGAATTACGAAACGGTGCCACGTTACGTTCAAAGATACAAGAAGATCTCAATGCATTACAAAATCGTCTCATTCGATGGTTGGATCGCTTTTTCCCAGAATTTATGTCTGTTTTTAAAAGTTTCGGAAAGATGGCGTATGCGGTTCTTGAAAAGACACCTCTACCCGCTGATATTCTCGGTAAATCTCCCGAAGAATTATTGTTTTTATACCGTCAGGTAGAGGGATTAAAATCACCTCAATTGCCGAAGGCAAAACAATTAGTCGAGGCTGCTCAATCTTCAATCGGGTTGACAGAAGGTCTTACGATGGCACGAATAGAAATTGCCACACTCCTTAGTCAACGCAAATTGATGCAACAACAGCTCGATAGTCTAACAGAACAATTAATTGAATTAACGAAACAAATGACGGATTATGAGTATCTAGCCACTGTGCCTGGTATTGGCGATGTAACAATCGTCGATCTTCTTTCAGAGATTGGTTCCTTCACTCAATATGAGCATCCACGCCAATTAATCAAACTAGCGGGACTCACATTACGTGAAAACTCATCTGGGCAACACAAAGGTCAGAAACGCATTTCAAAGCGAGGAAGAAGAAAGCTTCGTTCTCTCTTATTCCGAGTTATGATACCGTTGATTCGCCATAATGAAGCCTTTAAGCAATTACATGAATATTACACCACACGCACAGTTAATCCACTTCGAAAGAAGCAATCGATGGTTGTCCTTTGTGGTAAGTTACTGAAGATTTTACACGCTCTATGCAAGAAGAAAGTACAGTTTGATGAACAACTTATGATGAAAGACCTTTATTGTCTCGTAGAGGCAGCCTAAGCTACACCTTAGCTCGATTAAATTACAAAAGGATGACACGGAGAAGCCGGCATTATTTATTCCATCCGACTACGAGTCCCTAAAGGAGCATCGCCAGCCTCTGCCTTATGAATAGACCGAACGAAGGAATGTATGCGCTAGACGCCAAGAGACATGGGAGGGTACGTCATCATAAGCATTGCAGAGATCCAATTGTGCATCACATATTGGAACGGAAAGTTAATTACTACCAATTAACTTTAGCGAAGCGTATCCTCAAACTGTAAATGAATTGAAGTATTGTAAAATACTAAAATATTATTCTTTAAAAAATATTTTTTCTATTAGATAAAACGGGTCAAACCGTTGATATATCAACATTTATAGAGGGAGGAGATTAATGATCAATCGATTCCGGAAAGTATTTTAGAATGGATTGCGGAACGTGATGAGAAGCTGTTTGAGCATTATATGGAAGATAATATAGACATATCGCAATATTTTTCTGCGCTATTGAAGATGATTCAAAACGAACAAGCATTTATTTGTATGGCAGGTTCAGCTTTAAAAGATATAAAAGTCAAAGAATTTTTTAACCAATTTGCAATACTTACAAAAACTAAATTTGACAATGATGCACCTTTCCAAGGAAAAGTGTTTAAAATTCGCCATGATGAACAAAATCAGCGAATTACATTTATAAAAGCGTTAAGTGGAACGCTAAAAGTTAGAGATGAGTTTCAATTTGAAGATTTAACTGAAAAAGTAACAGAAATTCGACTTTATAATGGAACTCAATTTAATATAGTTCAGCAAGTTAATGCTGGTGAGATATTTGCAGTAAAAGGACTTACATATGCAAAAATTGGGGATGTTCTAGGTGACAACGCAAATCTTAATGAACAATTTGAACTTGTCCCAACCTTACAGGCAAAAGTTGTCTACAAAGGGGCAGAGCATATTAAGGAAATATTGCGTATTTTTCGCTTACTTGAATCTGAAGAGCCAACATTACAAGTGGTTTGGAGCGAGAAATTTCAAGAAATACATGTGCATGTTATGGGAATCATTCAGCTTGAAGTTTTAGAAGATATAGCAAAAACACGATTTAGTATTGATGTGCAATTTGAAGAACCGAAAATTTTATATTTAGAAACAATTCAAAATACCGTTACGGGTTACGGACATTTCGAGCCACTAAAACATTATGCTGAAGTTCATTTGAAAATGGAACCTGCTCCGAGAGGTTCAGGTATTCTGTTTGACAATGCTTGTCACGCAGATGACTTGTCAATTGGGCATCAAAGACTAGTTGAGAAGCATTTATTTGAACGGGATCACCATGGCTTATTGACGGGATATCCAATTACGGATATCAAATTTACATTGTTAACTGGCCGTGCACATAACAAGCATACTGAAGGGGGAGATTTCCGTGAAGCAACCTTCCGAGCATTACGGCAAGGTCTAGAACAAGCTGAAAATATATTGCTCGAACCCTATTATCGTTTTAAGATGAAAGCTCCCTTAGATTTTATTGGAAGAATAATGACAGATATTCAACAAGCTTTTGGCACTTTTGAACCTCCAATTATGTCAGAAAATCAGGTAACGATTATTGGGAAAGCACCTGTCTCTACCTTTATGAATTACAATACTATTTTTTCGGCATACACAAATGGAAAAGGTGCTTTATCGATTCAATTTTCTGGCTACGATATTTGCCATAATTCTGAAGAAGTAATTGAACAAATTAATTATGATAAAAATGCTGACCCTGAATATACATCATCAAGTATTTTTTGCGTGAAAGGAAAAGGCTATGTTGTCCCATGGGATGAAGCAGAAGAAGCAATGCATTGTTTAAAAAAGTAGTATTAATGGTATAAATAGTTGATTAATTTATCTGAAACTTAATCCTCTTGAATATTCAAAAAAAACTGCTAGAATATTATTAATTAGAATATTTGCAGGGGGGGTGCTTTTGCGCCTGAGAAGGTTAAAACCTGACCCTTTGAACCTGTTCAGTTAATACTGGCGTAGGGAGCAAAGTACATTACAAGTGAAAATTTCGCTTATTTGTGCTGTAAAAATGCTCTCCATTTTGGAGAGTTTTTTATTTGCTAAATATCTCTAATTGCAGGGGGGGTGCTTTTGCGCCTGAGAAGGTTAAAACCTGACCCTTTGAACCTGACAGTTAATACTGACGTAGGGAGCAATTAAACCATTTTGGGAAGAATTCGCTGATTACCTAGCAGTGAAACCACTTTCTAATAGGAAAAACGCTCTTTTTGTCATAAAACAAAAAGAGCGTTTTTTTCTCTCTTACGTCCACCAAAAAAGGAGGACATTCATGATATTTTGTGAAGAAGTAAGAACAGAAACGGATCTTTATTTTGAAGGGAGCTTTAATCATCCATTTGTAAAAGGTATAGTAGATGGTTCACTGCCTATTGAAAAATTTAAGTATTACATGATGCAAGATGCTTACTATTTAAAGCACTACACTAAAATTTTAGCCATTGCTGCATCTAAGGCAGAAACAAATGATGATATTGTATTCTTTTTGGATTCTTGTAGTTATATTAATGAATCTGAGTTAGTTTTACACCGTACTGTTTTTAAAGAGTTAGGTGTAACTGAAGATGAAATAAATAATTTTGAACCCGCACCATCTACCTACAATTATGTTAGCCATATGTATAATGCAGTACACAATGGTGGTGTGGAAGAAGCTTTCGCAGCAATTTTACCATGTCCATGGATTTATCAGGAGATTGGGGAGAAATACAAAGATTCAAAACCTGGAGTGAAATTGTATCAAGAATGGATAGACATATACAGCAGTCCTGAACTTAAAGAAAAAATCGACTTTCAAAAAGCGATGATGAATCGCTTTGCAATAGAACACCCCTTAAAGATCTACCTTCTTAAATCTCATTTTAAAAAGAGCTGCTATTATGAATGGAAATTTTGGGAGATGTCCTGGACGTTAGAAAATTGGAAGAAAGAGGTGGAATATTATGAGTATGTTTAAAATACGTCAAAAAAATCCGTTAGTTCATTGTATTACAAATTATGTTGTTGCTAATTTTACAGCGAATGGAATGTTGGCAATTGGTGCTTCTCCTGTAATGGCAGATGAAATGGATGAAGTACAAGAAATGGTGTCCATTGCCAACGCTTTATTACTTAACATTGGTACATTAAATCAACGAACACTAGAAACGATGAAACTTGCGGGAAAAAAGGCAAATGAATTGAATATACCTGTTGTACTAGACCCAGTTGGTGTAGGTGCTACAAAATTCCGCCAAAATGCTGTAAATGAAATTTTAAATAGTATTAATATCCAACTTATTCGTTGTAATGCGGGGGAACTTGCCACTATTGCAGGTGTTAATTGGCATTCTAAAGGTGTAGATAGTGGAGAAGGGAGTATGGATGTAGCTTCAGTTGCTAAACAGGTTGCCCATCAATATAACTGCCTTGTTATTGTTACAGGTGCTGCAGATTATGTAACAGATGGGAAAAATGAAGAGTGGGTACCTGGTGGAAATGAACTAATGACTCAGGTTACTGGAACTGGATGCCTGCTTAGTGCAATTTGCGCCGCCACATTAACATTAGAGGGAAACAAGATTCAAAATTTACAAAACGTGTTGACAGACTATAAAAAAGTAGCTGAAAATGCCTCAAAGAAAAAATTATTAGGGTCATTCCAAATGGAAGTTATTAACGGAATCCATGAGGCTTCTATTGGAGGAGAGCAATGGACGTAGTTTTGACAATTGCAGGCTCCGACAGTGGCGGTGGGGCTGGCATTCAAGCAGATTTAAAAACTTTTCAGGAATTAAAAACATTTGGAACATCTGTTATCACTGCTCTTACAGCTCAAAACACATGTGGGGTTCAAGGAATATATCCGACTACACCTGAATTTGTAGCGCAGCAAATGACGTCAGTTTTTCAAGATTTTAATGTTAAAGCTTTGAAAACAGGTATGCTTTTTTCTACTGAAATTATTGAAACAGTAGCAAGAATTTTGCAGCAACAAACAGCACACATAATTGTAGATCCTGTGATGATCGCAAAAGGCGGTGCAGCACTATTGCAAGACGATGCTGTTCATGCATTAAATACAAAATTACTACCACTTGCTACTGTATTGACACCAAATATCCCCGAGGCAGAAGTAATTAGCGGCGTAAAAATTCGTAATGAACAGGATATATTTAACGCCGCCAAACGTATTTTACAACTTGGTGTAAAGTGTGTTGTGATGAAGGGTGGTCATTTTGAAGAAGCTGATACTGCTACTGATACTGTCTTTTTTGAAAACGGTTCATCATTTTCGATGGAAACGAAAAGAATTAATACGAAACATACACATGGAACTGGATGTACGTTTTCATCAGCAATTACAGCATTTTTAGGTAGAGGATTTACTCTACATGAGTCAATTGTAGAAGCAAAAAAATTTGTACAGCTTGCAATAGAACATCCGTTAAATATCGGACATGGTCATGGTCCAACAAATCATTTTGCCTACCAAGAGCTGCGGGGCATTTATGAGGTGATGGTTCATGAAACGAAGTGATCTAGAGGTCTACTTTATTATGGGAGCAGAAAATTGTAAGGAAGATCCGCTAATTGTATTAGAAGAAGCGTTAAGTGCAGGTGTAACTTTCTTTCAGTTCCGTGAAAAGGGAGACAAAGGATTAAAAGGCAATGAATATATAAAATTTGCAAAGCAATGCCAGAAATTATGCAAGCAATATAATGTGCCTTTTATAGTAAATGATGATGTTGATTTAGCACTTACATTAAATGCAGATGGTGCTCATGTTGGGCAAGATGATCTGCCATTAAAATATATTCGTAAGCAATTTGAAGGAAAAATTGTTGGTGTTTCAGTGCATACAGAGGAAGAAATGTACGCTGCAGTTCAGGGTGGTGCAGATTATGTTGGAATTGGCCCTATTTTTGAAACAATATCGAAACCAGATGCAAAGCCGGCAGCTGGGGTATCTTTTTTATCAAGGGCTCGATACAATTTCCCTAACTTTCCAATCGTCGCAATAGGTGGTATCACTACTGAAAATGCAAATGAAGTAATAAGAGCTGGTGCAGATGGAGTTGCGGTTATCTCTGCGATTAGTCAGAGCAGAGATCGAAAAGCAACTGTACAAAAATTTAAGAAATTAAAAAAATGAACCTGATTATAAAAATCACCTCTTTAGGTATTCCTTTAGTGGTGATTTTTTTGGCTCTATAATATTTGTTGGGGTTTGAAAAAATTTCATAAATAAAAAAGCACGTAATCACCGATTTCTATATACTTGAATTGTCGAGAAACAAGCAATGAAAGGTGATACGTGCAAATGAATTTTAACATGAATATTCCAGGATTAAAAGGTGTAACTGTTCATAAGGTGGAGGAGATGGGGGAACGTATTGTTCTACACGTTTCCATACCAAAAAAAGAACATCAATGTCCAGCATGCAAGAATATAACATCAAAAGTCCATGATTATCGAATTCAAAAAATTAATCATTTAAAATGGTTTGAACGATTAACCGTCCTTTTTTATAAACGTCGTCGTTATGTATGCCAATGTGGGAAACGTTTTTCAGAAAAATCCCCTTTCGTGGATAAATATCAACGTTTCTCGAAAGAATGGAATCAAGTTGTACGAATCCGTTCAATAAAGGCAAAAACATTTAAAGAAGCAGCTGAAGTACTTGGTACATCAAGCTCAACAGTGATTCGTCGCTTTAAAGAAGTAGTAAAGGAACAATTAAATGAAGGGGTTCATTTACCAAAATGTATCGCGATTGATGAATATAAAGCAGATACCGATGCGGGAACTTATCAATTAATTATTGCCAATGCGGAAACACATGAACCAATTGATATTTTACCAAATCGTAGAAAAGAAACCATTAAGGATTACTTGATGAAATACGGTGCAGATGTAGAAATTGTGGTTATGGACATGAATCCAAGCTTTAAAGCAGCAGTTAGGAAGGCGTTAAATCGCCCGATTATTATTGCGGATCGCTTTCATTATTGTCGTTATATTTACTGGGCACTAGATGAAGTACGTCGAAATGTTCAAAAAGAATGGCATGCATATGATCGAAAGAAATGTAAGAAAATGCGTCACGTACTATATAAACGATTTGATAAGTTAACAGAAACGAATCGTTGGTACTTAAATCGTTACATAGGAATGTCGAAGGAACTAAAGCAAGCCTATGAATTAAAAGAAGCTTACTGCGAATGGTTTGATTGGGCAAAAACTTCAAATGATTTGATAGAAATAAAAAAAAGATTAGAAGCCTTTTACCGAAAGGTAGAAGAAGCAAATATTCCGGCATTTTTAAAGGCTATTCAAACGCTAAAAAATTGGCAAGTTGAAATTTTAAATAGTTTAAGTTTTGGATATTCAAATGGTTTTTTAGAAGGAATTAATAATAAATCAAAAGTTTTGAAGCGCAATGCTTATGGTTTTAGAAGCTATGAACACTTTAAAGCGAAAATTTTATTAAATAATTTATCTAAGAAAATTGGGATTCATTTAGGATAATCGGGGTGCCGTGTAATATCACTTCACCCCAACATTTGACATAGAACCATTTTTTTATTACCTTTTAATTAACGTTACGAATCTGGAACTTTAACATAAGTATGAAATAGTTGTAGTTGGTTTACATTTTTTTCTATAAATGGATAGCAATAACATGATATAATCACTTTAATATTAAATTCAGATATATGTACTTTTAAAAATTAGTGTGCTGGTTAATGGTAAGCATTCAAGAGGAGAAAAAATGAAGAATAGAAAATTTGATATTTACTTGTTACTTCAGCTTATTCTTACAGTTTTAGTCATTGGAATTAGTAGTTATAGTATTGTAACTGATGACTTTCGTTTTAATCAATTATCACTAGCTTTATTGAGTGGTATATTTATTATCCTTGGATTGAGGGAATATAAAAGCACGCAAAAACGATTGTGGTCTATCTCTTATTTTGGTGTTGCAATATTTTTAATATTCGCTGTATTTCTAAGTATTTTAAATGGGTAGCCAATGTAACCATTGATCTATAAATATCTCCTAATGGAAATTTGCGTAAAGGTGATTTTCATAAATCATTTAATTACCGTAAATTTATTATGTAAACTAAAATGATAAATCGATTTTAGATATTATTCTCCAGATAAGTAGTTATAGTTATTCTAAAATAGTAGTTTTAGAAAATATTAAACAAATTGTAGCTTCTATATAGCAAAGTTCCCATTATGTCAATAAAAATACCATCTTAATACTAAAAAGTAAAAAATTTTCAAACATAGTTTCTCTATACATCTTTTCATAGTATGATTATGACAGTTGTGTTATTAGTACTATAGGGGGCTTTCTAATAAAATGAACAAAAGAACTAGTAAGATTAGACACACTTTAACTTTTCAACTAGGCACTATTATAGCGGGGATACTTGTGGTCATGATTTTAATCACTTCCATTGCTACTTATTTTACAGCCTATGATAAATTATATGAGGCTGCTGGAATAGAAGCTTATGGATGTGCTAATATAACTACTGGCCTAATAGATACAGAGGAATTAGCAGGTGCTATAGCTGGAAATTCTGAATTACAAATGAAAATAGGAGAACAATTAAATTGGACTACTGCTCATAAAGATATATTTGAAGCTCAATATATATTAGATTTAAATGGTAATTTAATAGCAGTTGATGAAAATCTTAGAGAACAAGGACTAGAACCCGGAGATGCTTTTCAAATAGATGAAAAAGCCATTTCAGCACTATTAGAAATGGGGCATCCAACATATTCAGAGCCATATGATTTTGCAGGAATGGAACGTTTATCAGGATATGCACCTATTTACAAAGACCATGATCCAGCTAAGGAAATTATTGCTATTAGCGCAATAGATTTTAATGCAGACATTGTTACTGAAAGAACTTGGGGTGTTGTAAGTAAAGGAATTCTGCTTAGCTTAATTCCTATGTTAATAGCATCACTTGTAACAGCATTATTAATTGGTCGAAAAACAAAACCTATCTCACAACTAATAAAGCAAGCAAAGGAAATTGCACAAGGTAATTTAATGGTTGAAAAAACTAATGTAAAAAGTAAGGATGAAATTGGTAATTTAGCTGATACGTTAAATCAGATGACGCTGAATTTACAAAATATGATTTCAACGATGAGTCAAACTTCCCATCAACTTACATTAAACGCAAATGAAACAGCAAGTACTTTAAAAGAAATGAATGATACTGTTCAAGAAGTTGCAAATAGTATTGAAAATGTTACCGTCGCCATGACGGATGGAATGCAACATGCCGATAATGCTTCAAATGTTTTAACAACATTGGCAGATGACTTGCAAAATATGAAAGGAAAGGCAGATCTTTCAGTAATCAACTCAAATAAGACAATGAAAATTGCTGCAGAAGGGGAGCAGCGTGCTAAAGAAATTAGCAGCGACATGGAAAAAATAAAAAATGGTTCAGAAGAAGTAAGCGATACTATTAAGCAATTGGTAGAATCTACAACAAAAATTCAAACAATCACAACTACTATTTCAACCATTGCTTCTCAAACTAATTTACTAGCATTAAATGCATCTATTGAAGCAGCTAGAGCTGGAGAGCACGGTAAAGGTTTTGCAGTTGTAGCAGAAGAAGTTCGGAAACTTGCCGAGCAATCAAATTCAGAAGTATCTGAAGTAGAAAAACTTATAAAAGATATTATGGAACGAATTGGAAACGTTATGATTTCTTCTTCTGAGAGTAATAAATATATAGAAAAGGGTGCTGAAACAGTCGAACAAACAACAAAAGCACTTCGGAATATTTCTATCGCTGTGGATCAAACAGTGAATGAAATTAAAAGCATTTCTAATCTACTTTCAACTGAAACAGAAAAATCAAATAAAATTGTAGAAATGATCAATGAATTTACACATTCGATTCATGAGATTGAAAATACTATGAACAATATTTCAGCTGCTGCAGAGGAAACAACAGCTAGTATTTCAGAAATATCAAGCCGTTCCAGTGAATCAACAGAAATGGCTGAAAAGCTGGAGAAGTATGTTAAAAACTTCAAATTAAAATAACTAAGCAAAAAATGGGCGTCTTAGAGTATAGACGTCCATTTTTCTGTACTGTAAAGGGAGGCAGCAGGTACAAATAGAGTTTTAACTATAAAAAAACTGTTTTAAAGTTTAAAATACTAATTCTAGGAAAGGCATCTGAAAATAATATGAGTTATTGGGGGAAGAATATTGATTCAATTTCAAAACGAACAAATTACAGTGTTTCAAAGCGAACTATATAAAACCACGTCATCGGTCATACAAACAGAAGACGTATTATTGATCGTGGATCCAAATTTACTTCCGAATGAAGTAAAGGAGATTCAGGAACATGTAAATAAAGTGAAAGGAAATCGGCCTATTTATCTGCTATTTACTCATTCTGACTGGGATCATTTTATAGGATATGGTGCTTTTTTAGGTGCAACTGTAATTGCAAGTAAAATTTTTAAAGATAGAGATAATAAAGAAGAATTATTAAATCAAATAAAACAATTTGATGATCAGTATTATATAGACCGTGACTACCCAATCCTTTTTCCTCCTGTCGATATAACAGTCAATAACGATGGCCAAGTACTGAAAATAGGTAAAACTACTTTAACATTTTATAAAGCCGAAGGACATACGAATGATTCTATCTATACAATTATCGAACCACTTGGAATTTGGGTAGCAGGGGATTACTTATCGGATTTGGAAATTCCGTTTATTTATTTCAGTAGTGAAAAGTATGAGGAAACACTAAGAAAAACAGATATAATATTATCAAAACATAAAATTAATATGCTAATTCCAGGACATGGACATATAGCGGAAACTAGTAAAGAAATTATTATTCGTAATGATAAGTCACTGCAATATATTCAAGAGCTAAGAAAATCAATAAAAAATTACTGGGATTGCAGACATTTATTGAAAGACTATAAATACAAAAATGGTCAATTTGAAGACCATAATGGAAATATTTCATTAATTAAAAAGGAACTTAACATCGAATAGAGGCTAGACCTAGGAAGTAGCCTATATAGAATATTTGCATAAACTATATGAGGCGAATATAAGGGGGTGTAGTCATCAATGGGAATATACATTAATCACCCAGGAGTGTATATGAACGATAACGAATTAGTTGAACCGAATCAAATGGAATTTAAAAGAGATTACTTATCCGATATGCTTGAACAACATCGAGCTTCCATTCAAACCGTACATCAAAAAGTATCACGCATACAAAATTCTCAACTTCAATGGAACCAGCAACAATTAATGAAATGGGGGAGCTTTGATCTTCGTTTCAGTGAATTAAAAAATCAGGTTAAGAATTCCATAGAAAAAGTTGAAGCCCAAAACTTAAAATTCGAGCAGATTTTAAATCATGAACAGCAAATAAATGATAGTTTATCTAACCAAGTAAATTCAATTAGTAATTCTCAAAAGGAAATAGTTAAAAACCATGCTTTAATGGAAGATAAGCAAAGGGAAGTCATTGAATTATTAAAAGAATTGGCTGTTATAAACGAAGCAATGATGAAACGAATTGAACAAGTTGCATTTATGAATGAACAAATGAAAGAGAAATTAGATGAACAGTACCAATTGAACGATCAGATGGTTAGTCAAGTTTCATATATAGAGGAATCGCAAAAAGATGTATTAAATCGAGTAGATTGTAACGAGGGATTAATGGAAAAAATAATCCGTCAAATTGACCATTTACGTACCATTTTATTTGAACGCTCCAATTTCATAGAAGAAAAGATTGAAAAAGTATATCAAAATTCCTCAGATTATATAGAGAAGTTGAAAAATGGAATATAACAAAAAGAGGGCGTCTCAAAAGGGTGTGAGACGTCCTCTTTGATATACCGAAAGCGAAGCGACAGATACAAATTCATTCTGTATCGAAAGCGAAGCGACAGATACAAATTCATTCTGTATCGAAAGCGAAGCGACAGATACAAAATAAATAAAGAAAACTGCCCTAAAAGTATGGAGTACATAGTACTAGGACAGCCTCTTAATTAACTATTAAATCTTAAATTTACTTACCGCAATAGACAATTCTGTACTTAAATTATTTAATTGTTCAGAAGCATCTGCTACAGAATTAATTGCTGTAAGCTGCTCATCACTTGATGCACTAACTTCTTCACAAGCTGCAGCAGTTGATTGTGCTGTAAGTGCCATAGTTTCAATAGTTTCAACAACACGATCTTTATATTTTACAATATCTTCAATTTCAGTTGTGATATTAGTAAATGTAACTTCCATATTATTGATCAAATTCGAAATACTAGCAAAAAGAGCACCAGTATCCTCGACAACTATTCCTTGATCATTAAATGTATTTTCCATTTCTTTCATTTGTGATGTAACTTGATGTGACTTTTGCTGTAATTCAAGGATTGTTGTTTTTACTTGTTCTGTTGCAGATGCAGATTGTTCTGCTAGTTTACGAACTTCTTCTGCAACAACTGCAAAGCCTTTGCCATGTTCTCCTGCACGAGCTGCTTCAATACTTGCATTAAGGGCAAGTAAATTAGTTTGTGCGGATATCTCTGAAATAGTATCCATAACTGATCCAATTGCTGCAACTTTTTTCTCTAATGTAGAAACTGAAGCAGTCATTTCATTTAATTCGCCTTTAGATAAGTCGAATGAACCAAGTAAATTTTTCATTTTTTCTTGCCCAATTTCGTTTAATTTTCCAGCTTCTAAAGTAATATCATGCAAGGCCTTTGACTGTTCCTGCATTCCATTAATTTTATCGCCAAGCTTACTTGATGATTCTGTAACAGCATCAGCATTTTCAGAAGATGTGGTAGCACCGACTGCAATTTCATTTACTGCTTTTGAAACTTCAATGCTGGATGCACTTGTTTCCTCAGCTAGGGCACTTAAATGATGAGAGCGTTCTTCAACATTTAGAGAAGAGTCTTTTACAACTCCAATAATTCGTTTCATATTATCTATCATTTCATTAAAGTGATGACTTAAACGCCCGATCTCATCTTGAGATTTTACATCTATATGAACTGTTAAGTCGCCGTTTGATACTTGACCCATTAAAGAACTTAATGTAGAAATTGGTTTAATGGTTTTAGTAATAAAGAAATATAGAACAATAAATGTAATAATTAAGATGACAATTGTAAATAAAAGAATAATATGTTGAATACTTTGAGCATTTTCTTGTAAATTATCTACATTATAAATAGCCGCAACAGTCCAGCCAATTTCAGGGATTTTATTATAAACTAATACCGATTCTTCATTATCAACAGATGTTTCAAGATTACTTGTTTGATTTGAATCAGCAAGGATTGATGCAACATATTCTTCTGAACTTAAATTTTCACCGAATTTAGATGGATGAACAATAGCTGTACCACTTGCATCAAGAATAACAGGATATCCTTCAAAACCTAAGTCAATTGAAGAAATCATTTCTGTTAAGCTTGATAATAGAATATCAACGCCTAATACACCTACAACCTCATTGCCTTCTTTTACAGCTATTGAACCAGCAATTGCATATTGACCGGTAGAAGAGTCGATATATGGAGCAGACCAAATAAAGGAATCTGGATTAGCAATTGCATCATTGAACCATGAACGGGAATGAACATCTAAATCAAAAATTTCATCAAAATGTGGTTCAGTAATAATTTTATCACCGTCTGTGAAATAAATCGAAGAGGCTCCATTATAAACAGAAAGGTATGTAGCTAGCTCGCTTCGGAACTTTATATCCGCTGCATCGTTATATGTAGTAGAGTTTTTAAAATAATCTAGCACTTCTGGCGAAGCAGACATTTTTTTCATGCTTTGTTCATATCCATCCAAAAAAGTTGTAATAGAGTTTGATAACTGATTAACTATAATCCCACTCTGATTTACAACACTTTCTTCTGTTTTTGAAGAAATTGTTAATGAACTAATAGTTGCTAAAGAACCTAGGCCGAGTACAATAATTACTAGTACAATTGCAATAATTCGCCATCTAATTGATAATTTCAATAATATACACCTCCCATATGTTTTCGATATAATATTACCATTTCGTATGAGTCTTATTAAATATGACTTCAGAAGTATAAATTATAGTGAAAATTAAAATATTTGAAGATCAATATAATACTTTATTACATATAATTTACTATTATTTGGGAATAGCTTTTTAAAGGATTTAATATTGTTTATGGTTGGTAACTTTATTTGATAGAAATTAAAAGTTTCCATTAATTTTTTGATAAAAATTCTTTTACCAACATTGTATTATTCTTCTTTATTTGATACATTATAAGAAATATAAAATCAATGATGTGACCAAGTAAATAAGAATTGTGAAACAGAAAATGTAGCAGTTGCTGAGAGCTATATCACCGCTTCTTATTGAACCCTATCACGGAGAAGTTAGAAAAACTAACCGAGTCGTTACCGTTACATAACGATAGAGGGCCATAAGCGCTATCTTTTTAATTGAAGAAAGCAATGGCCGAACTAAGGTGGTACCACGTCGATTCAGCACAAAGACGTCCTTTGCTTGAGGACGCTTTGTGCTTTTTATTTGCTTACGTTTAATAGCAGTGAATATGGTGAAAATAAGACTAACTACCAATTTTATGAAACGACTATCTTTATGCTTTAAATAGGGTAATGAAAGGTCTAAATTGTAAAAAGTTTTTAGGAGGAATAAATATGTCTCAACAAACAAATGATTTTTCAAAATGGTACATTGATACAATTCAAAAAGCAGATTTAATGGATTACACACCAGTTCGCGGTTGTATTGCCTTCAAACCAGATGGCTACGAATTATGGGAACATATCCAAGGGGAGATGGATCGCCGTTTTAAAGAAACTGGTCACCGTAATGCATATTTCCCAATGTTAATACCTGAATCTTTCTTCCAGAAAGAAAAAGATCATATCGAAGGATTTTCACCAGAACTTCCTTGGGTAACAGAAGCAGCAGGAGAGCAATTAGAGGAACGTCTTGCTCTTCGTCCAACTTCGGAAACAATGATCGGGCACCTATACTCAGATTGGATTAAAAGCTATCGCGATCTTCCACTGTTAATTAACCAATGGGCAAACGTTTTCCGCTGGGAAAAGAAAACTCTTCCATTTATCCGAACTTCTGAGTTCTTATGGCAAGAAGGACATACTGCTCACGTGGATGAAGAAGACGCTCGTAAAGAAACAATGCAGATGTTAAACATCTATAAAGAAGTAGTAGAAGGTTTCCTAGCGATTCCTGTATATGATGGTCAAAAAACACCATCTGAACGTTTTGCAGGGGCAGTTGACACATATTCAATAGAAGCAATGATGAAAGACGGGAAAGCGGTTCAAGCAGGTACATCTCACTATTTAGGTACAAAGTTTGCTGAAGCCTTTGATATTAAATATTTAAACAAAGAAAATAAACATGTTCATGTTCATACAACTTCGTGGGGAACTTCAACACGTTTAATCGGTTCAGTTATTATGGTTCATGGTGATGAACAAGGTCTAGTTCTTCCACCAAAAATTGCTCCAACACAAGTTGTTTTAATACCTGTTGGGCCATGGAAAAAGAACCCTGCAATTATTGAGAAATTAGACGAAATTTTTGCAGCATTAAAAGCGAAAGGTATCCGAGTTCGTCTTGATGATTCAGACCAATCGCCAGGTTTCAAATTTAACGAGTGGGAATTAAAAGGTGTACCGGTACGCATCGAGCTTGGGCCACGTGATTTAGAAAACAATCAAGTATTATTAAAAGCTCGTGATGAAGCTGAAAAGCAAACTGTTCAGTTAGCTTCTGTGGTTGAAGCAATCGAAAAAGAGCTTGAAGTTATGCAAACACGTTTATATGATAAAGCTAAAGCATTCCGTGACGCTAACTCACATACTCATATTGATTCTTTAGAACAATTACAACAACATTTAACTGATTCTGAGAAAAACGGAACAATTCCAGGTTGGGTTTTAGCTGGATGGTGCGGTGATGATGCATGTGAAGAACATGTTAAAGAAGAAACTAAATTCACAACACGTAACATTCCATTCAACCCACCAACTGAAAAACATACTTGCATCAATTGTGGAAAAGAAGCAAGACACACAGTATGGTTTGGAAGAGCTTATTAATAAAATTAAGCAGAAGTATTTAATAAATATAATAGAGAGAAGGGGAGTGTCTTGGTTCCCCTTCTTTTTTTAATGCAGATTTTTAATAATATTATTATGTAAACTAATGTAGTATATGTGATTCTTATAAAATTGGAGTAAAACGAGGGAAATCATTAATCTACTAGACTTAAAAAAATAATATAAATCAACTAAAACTCAAAAATAATTATCAAAAATAGTGTTATACTATCATTATATTTCTTTTATATTATTCAAATTGTTTTAATTTTTAAAATATAATATTGATTTTCAGTTTCATATATCTTATATTTTAGTTACTCAAAAATTTCACAATTTGTTAACATTACTGTAAAATTTTTGATGAATGGGTATTATTTTATCATATTTTGTATCCGTTTTCATTCAAACAAGGGGGGCTAATATATGAAAAAATCTGCATTATTTTCATCAATAGCATTATCAGTATTTTTAGTAGGATGTGGTGGTGATTTTGGCACTACAAATGAGCCAAGCACTTCAAATGAAAGTTCAGGGGATGGGTTAGAAACAAATATTGTGACAATTGCTACTGGTGGGGCGTCTGGACCCTACAATATTCTGGGTACAACTATGGGGGAAATTTACTCAACTGAATTCGGTATTAACTCAAGAACTCAAACTACTGGGGCATCTGTAGAAAATTTAAATTTGATGTCTCAAGAAAAAATTGAAATGGCATTTGTAATGAGTGATGCTTTATCACAAGCAATTAATGCTGAAGAAAGTTTTAAAGAGCCAATTGAAAATGTTTCGCAGATTGCGAATTTATATCCAAACGTAGTTCAAATTATTGCCAAAAAAGATTCTGGTATTGAAACAATAGAAGATTTAGTTGGGAAACGTGTTGCGGTAGGTGACCAAAACTCAGGTGTTGAATTAAACGCCCGCGCTTTATTGAATGGACATGGTATTACTTATGATGATATTCAAGTAGATTACTTAGGTTATGCTGAAGCGGCAGATGGATTAAATGCTGGTACAATTGACGCGGCATTCTTAACAAGTGGTCTACCAAACGCTTCTGTATTAGAACTATCTGAAACAACTGGAATTACATTAGTGTCAATTGAATCTGAAAATGTTGAAGAAATTGCAAAAGAACATCCATACTTTATCTCTTATGAAATTCCAGCTGGAACATACGGAAATGAAGAACCGATTAAAACAGCTGCTGTTCCAAATGCATTAGTTGTTAGAAATGATTTAAGCGAAGACGATGTTTACAAATTAACGAAAGCATTCTTTGAAAACTTAGATAAGTTAGCAAACTCTCACCAAGCTGCAAAAGAAATTACATTAGAGAAAGCTCAAGAAGGTTTAATCGCTCCTTTACATCCAGGAGCACAACGTTACTATGACGAACAAAAGTAATAAGAAAAGATGGTTATGGGGTATAGGGGTCCTTATACTCCTTGCCATTTTTTTTATAAAGATTCCTGTATTTGTGTTCGAATTTGAGGACCGAACATATTTTTTATTAGAAGATTCGTTTCAATTAAAATGGATTCACTCTGTTGAGAAAGAAGAATGGATCGAAACATATGAACAACAAGGGAATGAAATACTTTTATTGGAAACCCACTTTAAAACATTTGGTGCAGGTGTACCGAGTATAGCTAAAGATACAGAACTAACAGATGGATTTGTCAAAATGAAAATGGACATACGCTATCCAGAACTATATTTAACTGTTTCAGAAAATGTTGAAACAACGATTATTAGTGAGGATCGTGAAATTCCCATTTATAATTATGCAAATGATTATGACGTTGTACATATCACAATCAGACGAATTTATCTATGGGAATTATTATTGGGAGGGAAGTTATGAGCGTTGTAAAAGATATAGAATCAAAGAAAGTTTTCGTTGATGAAATTTCGGAAGAAAATGTTAAAAAAGTATTAGAAAAATATGATACAGATTCTAATGTTCGAAAATTTAATAATAAAACAATTGTTATTTTTATTGCTGCATTAGGAATATTATTTTCCTTATTCCATGTATATACAACATACAATCCTCTTCCAACATTATTACAAAGGACAGTACATTTACTCATTGCATTAGCTATTTGTTTTTTAATTTATCCAACATATAAAAAACAAGATCGAACAAAAGTTCCATTTTATGATTGGATTCTATTTGCACTTAGTATTTTATCATGTGTATATTTATTCGCCCAATATGAAGCAATTATGACTGAAAGAGGGGGAATTCCAAACACAGTCGATATTATTATGGCGATTTTAACTGTCATTTTGGTATTTGAAAGCGCAAGACGTGTAACTGGTTGGGTATTGCCAATTCTAGCACTTATTTTCCTTTCATATCCTTTTTTTAGCCATGTTTCATGGCTTCCAAATATGCTAATGACTCGCCCCTTCGATCTTGGTGATATTTTCGGTCAATTATATTTAAAAACAGAAGGCTTGTTCTCAACAGCTATTGGTGCTTCTGTACAATATATCTTCTTATTCATATTATTTGGTGCATTTTTAGCGAAATCCGGAATGGGACAATTTTTCAATGATTTAGCATTAGCGCTTGCGGGACATCAACAAGGTGGTCCGGCTAAAGTAGCAGTTATTTCAAGTGCATTTATGGGTAGTATTAATGGTTCCGCAGTAGCAAACGTTGTAGGAACAGGTGCATTTACCATTCCATTAATGAAAAAAATAGGTTATGAAAAGAACTTTGCCGGTGCCGTTGAAGCAAGTTCCTCCATAGGTGGACAAATCTTACCGCCAGTAATGGGTGCTAGTGCATTTATTATGGCTGAAACTACTGGTATTTCTTATGGTACCATTGCTCTTGCTGCAGCACTTCCAGCAGTTCTATTTTTCTTAGGGGTATTAATGCAAGTACATTTCCGCGCAGGTCGCTCAAACTTAAAAGGTATTCCAAAACCAGATCTGCCTCGTGTAAAAGAGGTATTTAAAGAAGGAGGACACTTACTAATACCTTTAGTTGGTCTCGTTATATTCCTTGGTTCTGGTGTTCCTGTTGCATATTCTGCCTTATATACAATTGTGTTAACTATTGTAGTTGCAGCGTTAAAAAAGAATACTAGAATGTCATTTAAAGATATCTTATCTGCCTTGGAAGATGGTACAAAACAATCTCTATCAACAATTGTTGCCTGTGGTGTTGTAGGGATTATTATTGGTGTAGTAAACTTAACAAGCTTTGGTTCAACGCTTACAGCTGCTATTACAAATCTTGGTGCAGGATCATTATTCTTAACTTTGTTCTTAACGATGATTGCATCGATTATTTTAGGAATGGGTCTTCCATCTATTCCAGCTTATATTATAACAGCAACAATGGCAGCGCCATCACTAGCTGAATTTGGCGTTCCAATTCTTGTCGCTCATTTATTTGTATTTTACTTTGGTATTTTCGCTAATATCACGCCTCCGGTAGCACTTGCTTCATTTGCTGGCGCAGGACTTGCAGGGGGAGATCCGATGAAAACGGGTATGATTTCTGTTCGATTATCGTTAGCAGGCTTCATAGTTCCTTATTTATTTGTTTATGAACCTGCAATGCTAATGATTAATCCATCTGGTCTTCCAATGAACGCAGTTGATTTCCCGATGGCATCCATAGCAGATATCATCATCGTATCGTTGACTTCAATTGTTGGTGTAATAGGTATTGGAGCTGCAATTGAAGGATATTTCGCAACACATTTAAATATGATTATCCGAATAGTGCTTGGAGTTGGAGCACTATTGATGCTAATACCAGAGCCAATTACAGATATTATTGGTACTGTAATTGTACTTGCGGTTTTTGTAATGAATTATGTTCAAAATAAAAAGATAAAAAAGAAGACAGTTTCCGCTGCTTAAAAGAGATTGAATTAATTAAACTTAGAAAAATGCAAGAATGATAAGTATAGTAGTTCTTGAAAAATCAATAGCAGCTTCAAGCTTTGTACAAGTTATTCAATCGTAAAAAAAGACTGTAGATAATCTCAAAATTTTCGAGCTTGTCTACAGTCTGAATCGACTCAAACGTGAGTCGATTTTTTTCTTATTGATGTTTTCTTTGGAAATCTAACATGAAGTTTGCAAGTGCTTGGCATGCTTCGAATGGAACTGCATTATATGTAGAAGCACGGCATCCACCAACAGAACGGTGACCATTTAACCCTACAAATCCAGCAGCTTTTGCTTCAACTAAGAATTGTTTTTCTAATTCTTCATCTGCAACTCGGAAAGTAATATTCATTAATGAGCGTGATTCTACAGTAGCATGACCTGTATAAAAACCATTACTATTATCAATTACATCATATATTACTTTTGCTTTTTCCTCGTTATGCTTCTCAATCGCTTCTAGTCCGCCTATTTCTTCAATCCATTTTAAAACTTCGCCTAACATGTAAATACCGAATGTTGGAGGAGTGTTATATAAAGAATTTGAATCGACATGAGTCGTATATTTCAGCATTGTCGGTATATTAGTATTTGCTTTTTCAAGTAAATCTTTACGGATAATAACAACTGTTACACCTGAGGGACCTAAGTTCTTTTGTGCACCAGCATAAATAATTCCGAATTTGCTTACATCTACTGGTCTAGAAAATATATCGCTAGACATATCCGCCACTAATGGTACATCTCCAGTGCTCGGAAATTCCTTCCATTGAGTACCGTAAATAGTGTTGTTAGAAGTGATGTGAACATATGCATCATCAGAGTTGAATTTAATCTCTTCTATTGATGGAATATTACGATATTTATTCTCTTTAGTACTAGCTGCTTCTCCAGTTTGTCCAAATAATTTCGCTTCTTTTAGCGCCTTTTCAGACCATGAACCGGTTAATACATAGCTAGCTGTTTTATCGGCAGTTAAAAAGTTCATTGGCACCATTGTAAATTGTAGGCTTGCTCCACCTTGTAAAAAGACAATTTCATAATTATCTGGAATTGCAAATAATGATTTTAATCGAGAAATCGCATTGTTATGAACCGCCTCATAATCTTTGCTGCGGTGGCTTAATTCCATAATTGACATACCAGTGTCGTTGAAATTTACTAATTCTTTTTGTGCTTTTTCAAGTACTTCTAGTGGCAACGCAGAAGGACCTGCATTGAAATTATAAGCACGATTATTTGTTATATTCACATTGAACACTCCTTGAAGAAAATAATCTATATATTTGATTATATACTCTTTTCCGCACTAGCGGTTTAAAATTTATACAAAATGATGAATTATTTGATATTTTGAATTTCTTTGTACGTAAATGAAGAATTTTTTAACAAAAAAATAAATCAAAAAAGATAGTCTATAAAAATTTGATGATTTAAATTAAAAGGGAGAAAAGAATAGCATGTATGTCAACTTTAAAATATTGGTTTATTTTTTAGTACTCTTCCTTACAGGAGGAGAGAAGTGTTATATTAAGAGAAATTTAGCCATAAGGGGATATAGAACATATGTGTCTTATTAATTTTCATTTTCAGGATCATCCATTGTATAAATTAATTGTAGTTGCAAATCGGGATGAAAGCTATGCTCGACCTACAAAGAGGGCTGGGTTTTGGGATGATGAACCAAATATTTTAGCAGGACGTGATTTATTGCAAATGGGGACTTGGCTCGGTGTTTCGAGACAAGGTAGATTCGCTGCGATAACTAACTTTCGTGATCCCAGCCTGCCTGAAAGAACTAAATCTCGCGGAGAAATCGTTAGAATGTTTTTATCAGAGTCTCGTTCAAATAAAGAATTTATAGATGAATTAAAAAACAGTAGAGAACTATATGGGGGCTATAATGTATTAGTTGGTGATGGAAATCAACTAATGCATTACAACAATATATTAGACGAAATTAATGAAATCCAACCAGGAACTCATAGTTTAAGTAACTATTCTTTAAATACATCTTGGCCAAAAGTTGTTAAAGGGAAACAGAGGTTATATGAATATCTTCAATCAAATCCAGGACGTATAGAGTGTGAGGAGTTATTTAAAATTGTTGATGATATAACAGTAGCCAATGATGAGGATTTGCCTGACACAGGAGTTGGTATTGAACTAGAAAGATTATTATCGCCAATATTTATTAAAATGCCTAACTATGGAACCCGATGTTCTACAGTCGTACTTATTAATAAGAACAATGAAATTACGTTTGTTGAAAAAACCTTTCAAGAAGGAAAATATCAATTTGAAACAAAATATGAATTTAAAATTAAAGAGTAACGATTAACACCTTTACTTTCGAGGTTCTTTTTTTATAAAAATAATTTCATAGTAAACGAATATCATCCTTCAACAAAAAAGCTTCGCATTTATTATAAAGGAACTAAAAAATAACTGAATAAATAGAACTTGTCACACTATTTTTCTTAATAAAACTACATTCTTGTCCAATACATGGTTCAAAATTCAACATAAAATAGACTAACTTAGAGGAAAGGGGGGGAATATGTAATGGGTTACTCAAATGTTGGAGGAGCAGGCGATTATTACAATGGTGGTTACAACAACAATCGTAATGGCTTCGCATTACTTGTTGTTCTATTTATCCTATTAATCATCGTTGGTACAGCATTTTTCAACAACAATGGTTTTGGATATTAATTAAATAAAAATGGATTCTCTCTTTTGGGAATCCATTTTTATTTTGCTTAAATTTAAGATTTAAAACCATAAAAATTGTACATTTGTCCCCTATGAAGGCAATTCGCCTAACATATATTGTATTAGTAAAAAAAAGGGGGAAATACATGCATTACAATGGATGTTATCAAGTAGGAGGATACTCAGGAAAATTTAACTACGAATTTGTTTTACTTGTTGTATTATTCATTCTTTTAATCATTGTTGGTGCGTACTTCTGTAAATAAAAGTCAGATTATTAATTAGATTTATCTTTAAAAACACTGTTGGAAAAACTCCAACAGTGTTTTTTGATTTTGTCGAATGTTAAAATGTAAAGATTGAAATTTCACACAATTCAAACTTTATCTTATATAATTTATTTAACTTAATAAAAAGGAGACAAAAACATGGAATTAGGATTAAAAGATAAGGTTGCGATTATAACTGGTGGAAGTAAAGGGATTGGTTTGTATACAGCGTTACAGCTCGCAAAAGAGGGGACAAAAATCGCCATTGCTGCACGGAATGAAACTACACTACAAGAAGCAAAACAACTTATTGAACAACAAGTTAAAACTGAGGTTTTTACGATTGTCGCAAATGTTTCAAAAGAAGAGGACTGTAACCGTATCATCGAAGAAACGGTTGCCCACTTTGGAAAATTAAACATACTGATTAATAATGCAGGTACTTCTTCTGCAAACTCGTTTGAAGAAGTTGATACAGATCTTTGGCATTCTGACTTAAACTTAAAATTGTTTGGGGCGATTCATTGTTCAAAGTTTGCATTGCCTTATATGAAAGAGCAAAAAGGTGGTTCTATCGTAAATATAACGGCAGTAATAGCTAAAACTCCACCTGAATCAAGTTTGCCAACAACAGTAAGTCGTTCAGCTGGACTAGCATTAACGAAAGCTATGAGTAAGGATTTAGGTAAATACAATATTCGTGTAAACGCGGTTTGTATTGGTCTTATTCGTAGCAGACAAATCGAAGAGCGCTGGCAAAATGCAATGCCTGAGAAAAGTTGGGAAGAATACTCTAAGGAAGTAGGTAAGACGATTCCACTAGGTCGTATAGGCGATACAGAAGAAGCAGCGAATGTCATCACATTTTTAGCATCAGATGCAGCAAGCTATGTTTCTGGCTCTGCTATCAATATTGACGGCGGCTCAGGTGAGGCACTTTAATCTTTTTAAAACTGTCTTATTCTAAATGAATGAAACTTTTCGATCGCCTATTTCGTATGTTTTATATAAGAATATTTGTAAAATACTTATAATACGCAATTTAACCCAAATAGATGTATTAAAGGTTTTACCCATAATTGAAATAGGAGCGGGGGATACTTATGTCTGACTTCAAAAACTCATTATTCGAAGACTTAGATATGAAAAATAGAGAAGATATCAATGAACTTGTTGACAAAACTAAACCACAACAACTTATATCACAAGAAGAAATGTCTCAAATAAAAAAACGACAGCTTGCTTTGAAAAAAGAACCCCAAGTACAAGCACTAGCTGAAAAAATCGATATAAAAGACCAAATTGCTGTTCTCGAATTTGGCAGCGAGACAGCAACAGCTATCTCTAGCTTTTCAGATCGAATGCTGGCAACAATTAAAACAAGTAAATTGGAAAAATCAAGTGCGCTAATTAATAATCTAAATAAAATAATGGATCGTTTTGATCCACAAGATTTTAAAGAAGAGAAAAAAGCAGGTTTTTTAAAACGCTTATTTAATAAAAGTAAAGAGCAGCTTGAACGTATTTTATCTAAATATGACACAATGAATAAAGAAGTTGATAAGATATACAATGAGATACAAAAATACGAACAAGAGATGAAACAAAATACGGTCGAGCTTGAACAAATGTATGATCAAAATTTAAACTATTTCCAAAGTTTAAGTGAGCATGTTGCTGCAATTGAAGTAAAACTTGAACAGCTTCAACCACAAATTATACAACTAGAAAATAAAGCTAATGAAGGTGATCAGGAAGCAATAATGGAACTTGAAACAGTACGCCGCTCAATAGAGTTATTGGAACAGCGTCGCTACGATTTAGAAATGGCTCAACAGGTTTCATTTCAAACTGCTCCACAAATTCGTATGATTCAGCAAGGGAATAACCATTTGATTGGGAAAATTAATTCTGCATTTGTTACAACAATACCGATTTTTAAACAAGGGCTTATCCATGCTGTAACAATTCAGCGCCAAAAGCTTGTTGCAGATTCGATGGAGGAGCTTGATAAACGCACAAATGAAATGCTAATTCGAAATGCTGAAAACATTCGTTCGAATAGCGTAAACATTGCTCGTTCTGCAGGAAACCCAAGTATAAAAATTGAAACAATCGAAACTACTTGGCAAACGATTATGGCTGGCATAGAAGAAACAAAACAAATTCAAGCTGAAACTGTTAGAAGTCGTGAGGAAGGTAGAAAAAGAATTGAAAAATTACAGCTTGAGTATGAAAAATTAAAGAGATTATAAACAAAAAGTAGATTACCTAACCGCTTTAAAGGCACAGGTAATCTACTTTTATATTAGAAAAAATTAATAAAATCTTCTACGAATAGGGAAGCAATTTGGGTTAGGATTTTCTGGTGTACCACAATTCATTTGAGTTTCAGCAAACTGGTTTACAACTGAATTTGTACGTGGGAAGTAGTGTTGGTTGTGTGCAATATGTCTATTTACTGTTGTCACGTGCACAGGGTGGATATGAGGTACAACTGTGTTAATAATATTAGTTCTTACTACTTCTTGTGTGGGTGAAACGCGTGCTGGTGCTACTTGAGTTGGAAGAACATTAGGTGGACAGCAAATCGGTTTTCTTCGGCGACCCATTTGTCTATTAAACATGAACGATTTCTCCTCCTTTGTATTATTTAATGCATTATTAACATATGTACTAAAAAACACTTGAACTAGTTGTACACCTAGTATTTTCAAAAGAAATAGTATTAGTACAAATTAATTAAAGCCTATTATTTCTTAGTTCATTAAACTATGTACAGGATGTTTTTTTTAATTTTTACAACCGCCTACTTATAGTTTTACCCAACAAAAACAAATAATTAAAAATAATAAATGACAGTTTAGAAATTTTTCCCTTTGGACAAGTCCTTTCTTATTGATAAATACCTATCTTTATACTTATAATAAAAACATACTAAATAGGTGGGTATTATATGAATTAGAAGTAGAAAGGATTTGTGGCTAGCATGGCTAATTTATTAAATGTTTCAAAGCAATATTTAGATATCGTAAATAAACAACCTGCATTACATACAATGACACCCGCAGAAGTGCGTCGGTTACGACAGACTAATTCAAAAAAACAGTTAGAACGTAATGTTCAACTAAAAAGTATTGAAGATAAATTTATTTCCATGCGAGATGGAGAAACAATAAAAATTCGTATATATACTCCACTTGGCAATGGCCCATTTCCAATTATTGTTTATTATCATGGCGGCGGATGGGTATTAAATAGTATTGAGACTTGCCATGAATCTTGTCAGTTACTTTCATTTGAAACAAATTCAATTATTGTCTCAGTCGACTATCGTTTAGCACCTGAATACAAATTTCCAATACCAGTTTATGATGCATATGATTCCTTTCTTTGGACTTATAAGAATGCGCAAATGATTAATGGTTTAGTAAATAAAATATCCGTAATGGGAGATAGTGCAGGCGCGAATTTAGCAACAGTCGTAACATTAATCAATAAAGAGCTTCAAGGACCTAGTATTCATTCCCAAGTTTTGCTCTACCCAGTGACGGATTTATCATATGAGTCTGAATCATACGAGCAATTTAAAGTTGGCTATGGTTTAGAGAAGAAGGATATGGAGTGGTTTGGAAGATACTATTTGAACAATGAAAATGAAAAGACACACCCTTATGCAGCACCATTAAGAGCTTTTGACTTAGGCAACTTACCACCGGCATGTATTATCGTTGCAGAAAATGATGTTTTAAGGGATGAAGGAAATGCATATGCTAAACGATTGAAAGATTCGGGTGTTAACGTTGATCTACATACTGCGGCAGGACTCGTTCATAGTTTTTTTACAAAGAATGAAATTTTCACAGTAGAAATAGCAGATACAATAGCTTTCATTAAGAACTATTTAAAGCAACTTATTTAATAGTTGGAATAGATTATATTTTTAATTAAATTACGTCTCCTTTTTATTATTTAAAATATATAGTTTAAGTAAACATATCTTTTCTTAATCGGAGACAGTAAGAAAACACTGCAACTTATCATAGTTTAATAAATTAGCCCGTCTCTGAAAGAGTTTTAGGCATACTATACAAATAGTCACCCTTAAGATATTGCAAACTATAATTCCACTCCAACAATTATAGATATGAAAAGTCTTATGGGATGGAGGTGTTTGGATAATGAGCTTAATAACAATAAGCCCGGGACACTATGGAATAGGGACAGGTGCTCGAGATATTATAGATGAGGTACGAGAGGCGAGAAAAGTAACAAATCGAATAGTGGAAATATTAAAGAGTGAAAAAATTGGGGTGACGAAGATAGAAGATAATACTTCTAGAACACAATCACAAAATTTGAACTACTTAATATCTCGACATAATGGCACAACTAGAAAAGTGGATGTGAGTATTCACTTTAATGCTTCTGGAGAGAGGTTAAATTCTGCTAAAGGAACAGAAGTTCTTTATTTAAGCGATAGTAATAAAAATCTTGCTGAAAAAATAAGTAAGGCAATTTCTTCTGCTAGCGGTTTAAGAAATCGGGGAGCTAAAAAAAGAACCGATTTAGCTTTTTTAAACCGTACTTTGAAACCAGCAATTTTAATAGAAGTTTGCTTTGTGGATTCAGTAACAGACGTTAATTTATATCAAAGGTATTTTGAAGTAATTTGTAAAGCAATCGCTAATCAACTAATAAACTACGTACTTGATGGACAATCACGACCAGAAGAAGGTGAAAATGGATTGAGCCTTATTGCTAATAACGGAAAGATTAATTCAGCAATTTCAAGTCCAACTTTAATCGATGTTTTAAATAAAGTTTTAAAAGATCAAAATTCAGTAAAAGAAATAATAGAGAAAGGTGTTTCACAAAAAGCGATTAGTAAAGAATGGCTAAATAAATTAAATAACAAAACACTTACGACTGCTGATTTGCTAGGCCTTTCCGTACTTATCGTTCAAAGACTATAAAGTAGGAAGTAGACCTGTAATTACCGAATCATAATGGTAATTACAGGTGTTTTTATTTTTAGGAAAATAAAGGATGTTGAAACTTATCGCAAATTTACCCGTATAACAGTATATACATATCAAAATACTTGTTCTCCATATATATGTTTGGAAATAGATTACATTAGTGAGAAGGGAGATAGAGGAAATGACGTTAACCTTAGAACACGTTGTTAAAAAGTATAAAGATTTTACAGCTGTTAACGATTTGAATTTTTCAATTGGGAAAGGTGAAATATTCGGCCTTATTGGTCAAAATGGTGCAGGTAAAACAACTACCTTTCGAATGATTCTTGATTTACAAGAACAAACTTCAGGAAATATTACTTGGGATGGTGCACCAATTAAAAAAATAAATCGTGATTTGCTTGGATATTTACCTGAGGAACGAGGTATTTTTCCTCAAATGAAGGTGGAGGAACAATTAGTATTTTTTGGCGAACTAAGAGGAATGGATCGTAAGGAATTAAAAAGTGAACTTGATTTTTGGATAAAAAGATTCGATATTGAGGAAAAAAGATACGATAAGGCAGAGACATTATCAAAGGGAAATCAACAAAAGGTTCAGTTAATTGCAAGTTTTATTCATAAACCAAAGTTTTTAATATTAGATGAACCATTTAGTGGTTTAGATCCAGTAAATCGTGATTTATTAAAAAATGCAATATTGCTCTTAAAAGAACGTGGAACGACTATTTTATTTTCAAGTCACCAAATGGATAATGTAGAGGAATTATGTGACCACTTATGTTTATTAAAACGAGGTGTTTCTCTATTTTCGGGTAGTTTGTTGGAGCTGAAAAAACAGTATGGAAAAACAAAATTAACAATTCGAACTGATTACCCCATTGAGAAGTTAGAGAAAATGACAGGTGTATTAGAGGCTAAGGAAGAGCGTGATGAATATGTGCTGAAATTAGAAAATGAGTCTTTTGCACAATCAATTTTTGAAGCTGTTTCGAATGGCCTCTATATCGAAAAGTTTAGTTTAGATTACTTATCGCTTGATGAAATTTTTAAACATAAAGTTGGTGGCGACAATGAATAAACTGTGGATCTTAATCAAATCGTTGTATAAACAAAAATTACGTCAAAAATCTTTTATTTTAATGACTCTACTATATATTGCAGTAATTGCAGTTGTTATGTATTGGTCTGAAATAAAATCAATTTTTATTAACGATGAGGCATTACAAGTAGCTCTTATAAATGAAACAACTATTGAATTAGATTCAATTTTTTCGTCAAATAACGATATAGCGTTTACTTATCCAAGTGAGTCAGAAAATATTTATAAGCAACTGGAACAGGAAGAGCTAGATGCCGTTGTAAAAATTTCTGAAGAAAATAAAAATTTGAAGGCAAATATTATTACTTATACACCATTGAAATTAACTGATCAATCTACCATCTCATCACTTATAGATTACGCATCGAAAATTTATGGGATACAGCAATTAGAAATTACAGCAAAAGAGGCTGAACATTTACTGGATACCGAACCGATCATTATCAATACGAATTTAAATGAGGATTTAGCGGATGGGAAAAGTGAAGATGAAAAGCAATCAGGTTTATGGGCTTCATATTTCGTTGGAATCGTTATTTACTTTTTCCTAATGACGTTTTTATCTATGATAACGACAGATGTTGCATCAGAAAAGGGTTCAAGAGCTTTAGAAATGCTGCTTGTAAGTGTTAAACCTGGCATACATTTTCAATCAAAACTAATTGGTGTTTTTTTAATAGCTTTAACACAATTTGCTATTATTTTCGGAGTAATATATGGATTCCTGCGATTTACAGACGGAGGGGCAAAATGGGAAATAGTTAAATCTTTTGTAAATGAAATATCCTATTCCTATGTATTATATGTAATTGTATTTTTACTCCTAACAATTTTCTTATATTTAATTATGGGTGCCCTCTTTGGTTCACTTGTTTCAAAGGTTGAAGAAGCTTCTCAAGTAATGACTCCGGCCATTTTAGTCATGTTAGTTGGATTTTACGTCATGATATCTGGCATTGGGAATCCCGACACAATGTTAATCAAAGTGTTTTCTTATATCCCTTTTACTTCAGGTATGGTAATGCCTATGCGAATTGGTGCAACCGATATATCAACAATTGAGCCAATCATTTCATTATCTATTCTTTTTATAACTGTGGTCGTTGCCTATGTTATAAGCCTTTCATTTTACAAGCGAAGTGTATTAACCTATAGCACAGGCGGTATTATTCAAAAAATTAAAACAGTGTTTAAAGTGACAACATAAACGTATTAAGAAGGGACTATCTAGTACTAAAGATAGTCTTTTTTTATTTTTATCACAACGTTTATATCTTTAGAACTAGTCGAAAGACATTGTTCGATTTAATTAAACATTTTTCGATTACCTTTCTATCAAATTTCCAAAATATAATATTACCTACTAGTAATTATATTTTTCTTAGATGTATAATAAATACAAATTTAGTTAACATGTATATGTTTGGAGGTGTTTGGTAATATGAATTTGATTGCAGAATCTATAGAACTAGGGGACTATCTAAATGAGCTACCTGTTGTTGACTTTTCACATGAATCTATTAAACAAAAAACGACAATGTTATTTTCTGATGAACAAGATGATGTTGAAAAAGTAAGAATAGCTTATGAGTATGTAAGAGACGAGATCTCTCAATCGCTAGATATCGAAAGTCAATATGTTCCTTGTAAAGCATCTGATGTTTTGATTTATGGGGAAGGGGTATGCTTTGCAAAAGCAAACCTGCTTGCCGCAATCTTAAGATCACAAACGATACCAACCGGATTTTGTTATCAACGCCTCTTAATTCATGGAAATAATCAGAACGGATATGCATTACATGCTCTAAATGCGGTTTTTATTCCATCTCTAAATCGTTGGATTCGCCTGGATGCTCGAGGGAATCGGAAAGGTGTTATTGGGGAGTTTTCAATAGAAGAGGAAATTTTACCATTTAAACCAAATGAAAAACTTGGCGAAAAAGATTATCCAATCATTTATACAAAACCAAATATAGATGTAATGAGGGTTTTAGAAAGAAGTACGGATGCACATAAGATGTATCGCTATGATTTGCCATCAGCCTTAAAAGTTTAATAAACAAAGTGAAAAAGGTCTATCAAAAAGTATAATCGCTTTTTGATAGACCTTTATTTGATTACTTATTAATAATAAAATTCCTCATCGACTTCAACTAATTTATAGCCATTAGATGTTTGTTGAATTTCATAGTAATATTCGCTTCCATCTTCATCTACAATAACTATTAGCGAATTAACTACATCAAAGCCAACTGCAGTTGCTAAAATTTTGCCATTACTTTGTTTTTCTAAGATGACATCACCAAATCCATAAATTTCACTATTTGTTAAATCCATTGGTGGTTGTAATTCAAAGGTATATTTTTCAAAAAATCCATCGTATTCCGATAAATCAAGAGTACCATACACATTTTTATTTTCATCGATAATTAAAACATACTTACTTTTGGTAAAATCAAAGTTTTTCTTTGTTCCATCTGTTTGATAGAATGCTAAAATTTCATCAATTGTTGCATCATTTTGGAAGGTAGCAAAATCCCAGTAAGTGTAAGATGGAACTGGTAAATAATAGAATGTTCTATCCTTTATAACTTCATCATTAAAGAAAATGTCACCGCTAACCGTATTATAGTAACGATAATCTAATGTAAAGTTTTGTGCTGATTGATTTAATACGATATTACCAGCAAAATCTATATAGTATTGAATTGTATCAGTTACTGTTTTACTTCCTGTATTTTGAACAACACCAGTTAGGGTCAATTCCATAATTTCATTAGTATTCGTATTTTTGCTAACGGAGTATACGGAACGATTCACAAAATCTTGAGTGACTGGTTCACGACTTCCGCTTATTGATTTGAGCGTTGCTTTTGTAAAGGAATCCATTAGCAATGCTTGTGCTGGTAAATTCTCTGAAATCGTATTTTTTTCAATTGCTACTTCTAACTGTAATTTTTCATTCAACTGTAAATCAATGGAGACGAAGTGTTCATTGCCAAATAGATCTTTGCCTTTAAGGTCGACCCATTCGAAGAAAGTATCAAAATCATCAGGAGCAAAATCCCCTGAAATTGTAATTTCGGTTGTTGAAAAATTAATATTTAATGATGTTTCATTAAGGTTTGTTACCTCAGAGAAGCTTGAAAAACCTAATTCACTTGCATTTAATGTAATGGTAGACTCAGTATAGTCTGGTGCCATATATTGCATAGCTTTTGATAAAAATGTGGCAAAATGAACACGTTGTACATTGCCTTTTGGATTAAATTCCGTCACATTTGAAATGCCTAAAGCATTAAGAGCACGGATTGCTTCTTGAGCTTCTTCTTTCGCATCAAATAAATCAACTACATTATCTTCTGAAAAAATAGCGATATCTACTAAAGATTTACCACGCATGGCTTGAGTTGCACGATCTAAAACAAGTGCCATGTTTTCACGTGAAATTGTACCCGCACTATCTAATGATCCATCAAGCTTACCATTAAATACACCTGTTGATTTCACAACCGCGGCATATTTTAACAATTCACGATCTTTAGCTTGTGGAGAAATGTCGATGAAGTATTGAGTTGTTTCCCAATCATTAGGAACAGTTGCAATTCCGCTATTTACTAAAAAACGCCCAAGCATTTTTACTACTTGTCCACGAGTAATTTCCTCTTTTGGAGCAAAAGTTGTAGGTGTAACACCATTAATAATTTGCTTTTCTACTAGATTAGCAATATGCTGCTGTGTTTCTAAAGAATAGGATTGAATATCTGTGAAATTTGTTGTTGCTGCTTCAACAGTTGGAATTGGTGCAATGATTGCTGCTACTGCACATGTTGTAAAAAATAATCTGCTTTTCATTGTTGACTCCATTCTATGTATTTTGTTTTAATTCTTTACTATTATAGTAGTTAATGAAATTTATAAGAATACATTAAAATTTACCAATTGCATAGTCTATGCTATGGTCTTCAAACTGATTTTTCCGTTTTTAAATTACTTATATTTACACTTCCTATATTTCTCAATTTTTGCTAAAATGGGTAAGCTTGCTTAAATGACTGAAAATTTAAGAAAGTGAAAGCCTTATATGATTACAGAAAGTTGGTGAAGTTATGAAACTATTTTGGAAGCTCGATTGGTTTTTTAAAGAGAGGAAAAAAGAATATATAATTGGACTCGTTATGTTAGCCTTTGTGGCAATTTTAAATCTAATTCCTCCAAAAATAATTGGCTATGTGATTGATGAAATTGCATTTAAAGAGCTGACTTTACAATCATTAATCAAGTGGATTGTCGTAATTGCAGTGGTTGCAATTGTTATGTATATTCTGCGTTACTACTGGCGCTTAATGATTTTTGGATCATCTAACTATCTTGCTAAAACTCTCCGTGAAAAACTTTTTCGTCACTTTACGAAAATGAGCCCATCTTTTTATCAGAAACACCGTGTTGGAGATTTAATGGCACATGCTACAAATGATGTTTCTGCAGTACAGCAAACAGCTGGTTCTGGAGTACTAACATTATTTGATTCAATTACTACTGGTGGGTTCGTTATTATAGCCATGGCTTTTACAATAGATTGGAGACTAACGTTAATCGCGCTAATCCCCATGCCGATCATGGCAGTAACTACTAATTATTATGGAAAGCTATTGCATGAGAGATTTCACCAAGCCCAAGCTTCATTTTCTAATTTAAATGATAAAACACAAGAGAGTATATCAGGGATAAAAGTAATTAAAACTTTTGGTCAACAAGAAGAAGATATTGAAGATTTCACCAAGCTTTCAAACGATGTCGTAGATCAAAATATGAAAGTTGCTCGTATAGATTCATTATTTGATCCCACTATTAGTTTAATTATCGGGATCAGCTTCTTATTAAGTCTTGGCTTCGGGGCAAAGTTTATCTATGAAGAATCCATGACAATTGGGGACTTGGTTGCCTTTAATACGTACTTAGGCTTACTCGTTTGGCCGATGCTTGCATTTGGCATGTTATTTAACATTATGGAGCGCGGCTCTGCATCGTATAACCGAATTGAACAATTATTATCTATTCCTGTTGATATCGATGACAAAGATAGTGCATTGGATATTCTACCAGAAGGTGATATCTACTTTCACGTTAAGGAGTTTAAATTTCCTGATGGTTCAAAAGCTGCATTGAAAAATGTCCATTTTGAACTTAAACGCGGTGAAACGTTGGGTATTGCTGGGAAAACAGGTTCCGGCAAAACAGCAATATTAAAATTATTACTTCGAGAATTTGAAGGTTACGTAGGCGAAATTAAATTTGGTGACCATAAAATCGATGATTATAAAAAGCTATGTTTACGAGAGGCGATTGGTTATGTGCCACAAGATCATTTCTTATTTTCATCAAGTGTTTATACGAATATCGCTTTTGCAAATCCTACAGCTGCTTATGAAGATGTAGAATACGCTGCTAAACTAGCTTACATACATGAGGATATTTTAAGATTTGCAAATGGCTATAAAACAATAGTGGGGGAACGCGGTGTATCCTTATCTGGAGGACAAAAGCAGCGAATATCTATTGCACGAGCTTTAATGATGAAACCAGAATTACTTATATTAGACGATTCATTATCCGCTGTAGATGCAAAAACAGAAGAAGCTATTTTAAAATCTTTAAAGACAGCTAGAGCTAATGCTACTACTATCATAACTTCACATCGACTAAGTGCCATTGAGCATGCAAACTTAATTATAGTGCTGCAAGAAGGGGAAGTTGTCGAAAAAGGTACACATGAAGAACTAATGAAACTAAAAGGCTGGTATTATGAAACGTATCAGCTGCAACAGCTTGAAAATTTAGTTGAAAAGGGAGGGGAACTAAATGAATAAACAACCTACCTTTTCAAATAAAGAACAACGAAAAATTATAATAAGGCTTTTAATCTATATAAAACCTTATAAAAAGGAAGTATCAATTGCATTATTTTTACTTTTCCTTACAGTTATCGGGGACGTTTTAGGACCATACATTATTAAAGTGTTTTTAGATGATCATTTAGCAATTAATCATTTTGAGTTAAAGTCAATTCTCTTTTTAGCAATATCTTATTTGATAATACAATTACTTAATGTAATTTTTTCCTACTTTCAATTGGTGAAATTTCAAGAAATCGCACTAAAAATTATTCAACAGCTTCGAATTGATGTGTTTAAAAAGATTCATCAGTTAGGGATGCGCTATTTTGATGATACTCCAGCAGGAACAATTGTATCTCGTGCTACAAACGATACAGAAGCAATAAAAGAGTTATTTATTTCTGTATTAAGTTCCTTTGTGCAGGCGGCATTTCTCATTATAGGAGTTTATGTTGCAATGTTTTTATTAAACCCAATGCTTGCAATATTTGCTCTCGTATTGCTGCCACTTATCTTTCTAGTTATTCATTTTTACCGAAAGCATAGTTCCGTAGTTTATATGACTATGCGAGAAAAACTAAGCCTATTGAATGCAAAATTAGCAGAAACATTATCTGGCATGGGTATTGTACAAACTTTTCGCCAAGAACAGCGCTTTAATGATGAGTTTGATGAAATAAATAATGAGCACTTTATATCAATGATGGATAATACTAAGTTAAATAGTATTCTATTGAGACCCGTTATTGATTTAATCTACTTTACAGCGGTTGTCATTATACTATTTTATTTCGGGATAACCTCTTTTAAGACAGCTATTGAGGTAGGTGTTATTTTTGTATTTATTACGTATATAAGTCGCTTTTTTGAACCTATTAATCAAGTAATGGAGCGTCTGGCACTATATCAACAGGCTGTTGTAGCAGCCTCCCGAGTTTTCAAATTATTAGATGAAACAGAGATAGAACCGAAACAAATGGATGTAACCGACGATATACAAAGTGGATTAATTGAGTTTAAAAATGTGACATTTAGTTATGACGGCAAAACGGATGTTTTAAAAAATATTTCCTTTACAGTGAATCCTGGTGAAACTGTAGCGCTTGTCGGTCATACAGGCAGTGGTAAAAGTTCAATTATTAACTTGCTTATGCGTTTTTACGAGTTTGAGCAAGGCGAGATTTTAATTGATGGTAAATCAATCAAATCTTATAGCAAAAATGTACTGCGAAAAAAAATAGGCTTAGTGTTGCAGGATCCGTTTCTTTTTTACGGTACGATCAAAACAAATATTGCACTTTTTAATACGGATTTAACCGATAAAGATATTCAAGCTGCCGCTCAATTTGTCCAAGCAGATGAATTTATCGAACAATTACCAAATAAGTATGAGCAGAAAGTAACAGAGCGAGGATCTACTTTTTCAAGCGGGCAAAAACAATTAATCGCCTTTGCAAGAACAATTGCAACAAATCCAAAAGTGCTTGTATTAGATGAAGCAACTGCATCTATTGATACTGAAACAGAGGTTGCAATTCAACAATCATTAGAAAAGATGAGAAAGGGACGGACGACTATTGCAATCGCACACCGCCTATCTACTATACAAGATGCTGACCAAATTTTAGTTCTGCATCTTGGAGAAATTGTTGAGCGTGGTACTCATCAAGAGCTGCTTGCTCAAAAAGGGTTATATCATAAAATGTATCTATTGCAAAATGGCATTGTTGAATAATTTTATCTACACGTAATCATTTATTGGTTACGTGTTTCTTAATAACTTATAATAATTCTAATATTCAGAGAGGTATTTGAAAAATGCATTTACTTCAAATTTTTCCAGTACTATAATGGGTGTAGCTTTAAGCAAACTTTTATAAGAAGGTGTAACAAATGAATAGTGAACGAAAAGGGCTTCTTTTTGCCTTTGCAGCGTATGGAATATGGGGAATGTTCCCGCTTTATTGGAAGATGCTGGAGCACGTGGACAGCATGGAAGTATTAATAAGCCGAGTTATTTGGTCATTTATCTTTACAACTCTTTTTGTTCTACTAATTAGACAAAGAAAGCTGATAATAGAAGACTTAAAAACATTGTGGTCAAATAAAAAGTTATTTTGGTCGTTATTAGCTGCATCATTTGTTATATCATGCAACTGGTACTTGTACATTTTTGCTGTATCACATGATCATGTTGTAGATGCGAGTTTAGGTTATTATATTAATCCACTAATTACAGTATTGTTTGGGATGATTTTCTTTAATGAAAAATTATCAAAAGTACAATTATTTTCAGTATTTATTGCCTTTGCGGGTGTGCTAGTATTGACGATTAGCTATGGCAATATTCCTTGGCTTGCATTACTTATCGCTTTAAGCTTTGCTGTTTACGGTGTGTTAAAAAAGAAAATTACAATAGATGCAACCCGTGGTCTAGCGATTGAAACATTATTTACATTGCCATTAGCTTTAGTTTATTATATTTATCTTATGTCAACTAACAAGATGACATTTTTACATTTAGATTGGCAAACCGATATATTATTAATTCTTGGGGGAGTTGTAACTGCATACCCTCTTATATTATTTGCAAAAGGAGCAAAATTGCTTCCTCAGTATTTAATCGGGTTTATGCAATATTTTACACCTACCATTGTTTTAATTTTAGGTGTTGCACTTTATAAAGAACCGTTTACAAAAGCGCAATTTCTATCTTTCGGAATTATTTGGCTTGCAATTTTATTATTTACAGCTTCTACGATTATTGAATCTAGGAAACGTAATCATATATCGGATACTGTTAATTTAAAGATCTAAAAATTGTCTTTAGTCAATATTACTAAAAATGGAGGATTCTAAATAGTTTTGTAGAATATACATTTAAATATCAATTATTCGAAGTCATTTACTTACAATAATACAGGGGGAGTATGAATGTATGTAAAGATAGGGGACAGGGAGTTTTCTTTTTACCGTGTAGATTTAGATATTTTGAAAACTGGAATTCAGGATATATTTTCACATTTTGACAAAAAAACTATCCGTGAACTACTACTGCAGCCAAGATATAAGAATATAAAGGATATTTTTGAATCTAACTATAAACAGTTTTTAGATTATCCAGCTGGGGAAGTATTATTTACATTAAAGAAAAATAAAGATCCTGTTTATAAACTTTTTTTGAATAACTATGGGGATTTAGTTTATTCACAATTTGTTGTAAAAGGAAATGAGTCGCTCCTAAACAAATCGGGACTCTATATGATTACTGTAGATGAAGAACTTGTTTTTGCAGGAGTTTGTGCAAACTCTTTTAAGCTGCGTTTTAATCAGCATATTGGAAATATTTCACCTAAATGCTGCTATAAAGATGGTACAGCAACTCACTGTCATGTTAATGCGAAGATAACAGAGTCGCTTCCAAAAGGAAAAGTTTACTTTAAAATTTGCCCAATGAAAAATATGGATGAAACAAAAAAAGTTAAAAATGCAATTATTAATCGCTTTGAGCCAATTTGGAATTTACGATTTGGTAGAGAGGAATTATATAGTTAATAGGTAGACTCTTTTAGGGCTAATAAGAAGTGAGAAATATTATCCTTTTAATTACATAGAATGTATTATTTATGATATTCTAAAACAGATTGGTCTTACATCTGACTTCTTTACATCTAAAATTCTGTCAATAAATTTTCACAATGAAGTCAACGCTTTTTTGCGAAATATTTGGTACGATGGAGACATTAATTGTAAGGAGCGAACAACATCATGTATTCAGATATTAATGTCTTTTTAGCATTCGGTGCTGGATTTTTAAGCTTTATTTCACCATGTACTTTACCACTCTATCCGGCCTTCTTATCATACATTACAGGTATGAGCTACGATGAGCTCAAAAATGAAAAGGGCATGCTGCAAAAACGAGCAATATTACATACTCTATTTTTTCTAATTGGCTTTTCTATAATTTTCATTGCAATCGGTTTCAGTGCATCGTTGGCAAGAGAATTTTTCTTAAATTACCAAGATTTAATTCGTCAAATTGGTGCGATATTAATTGTTGTATTTGGTTTAATGATTGTAGGATTACTTCAAATTGATTTTTTAATGAAAGATCGGAAATTCCAATTTAAAAATCGTCCATCAGGATATTTTGGTTCTTTATTGATTGGTTTTGCTTTTGCTGCAGGCTGGACACCTTGTACAGGCCCGATATTAGCGTCTATTATCTTCCTTGCTGGTTCAAACCCTGAATCGGCTATGTGGTACATGCTTGCATATTATTTTGGTTTTGCTATACCATTTTTTGTACTTTCTTTCTTTATCTCGAAATTAGGCTGGATACGTAAGAATAGTCAAAAAATTGTTAAAATTGGTGGATATATAATGATTCTAGTGGGTGTTCTATTATTTTTTAATGGATTAGAATATATCACTCGTATTTTATTGCCTATTTTCGGTGGTTTTACTGGTTTCTAAAAATTTTTATTTACATTTTATCAATAGTTTGAAGTTAATGAAGGGGAATGAATAATGCCTACAGTATTGGTAGTAGATGATACACTTTTTATGCGAGTAACGGTTGGCAATATGTTCAAAGAATGGGGTTTTGAAGTTGTAGGTGAGGCTTCAAATGGTAGAGAAGCTGTAGAGCTATATAAAGAACTGCAACCAGATCTTGTTACAATGGATATAACAATGCCCGTTATGTCGGGTATTGATGCGGTGAAGGAAATCATTCCGCAATATCCAAATGCTAATATTATAATGGTAACAGCACTAGGTCAGCAAAGAATTATTGTAGAAGCGATTGAAGAGGGAGCAAAAGATTTTATAACAAAGCCTTTTGAACCGAATCAATTAAAAAGAGTTGTCGATAATATTTTAGGAACTTATGAACCTTAAAAAAATCTAAAAATCCTGTTCGATAAGGGGAATCTTTTCGGCAGGATTTATTGTTTTTTAATGAGAGTTAGAAGAGTTTTTAATGATACCATTGCGATGTAATTGATAATTTTATGTGGAAATTATATGATAAATGAGGTATTATCAATACGTTATTTATTTAAGAGAGAATAAAAGAGGAGGGAAGAATCCATGCTCGCAAAGATTCCTTCTCATTACTTAATTATTGGTTCTACATTTTTAGCAATATTTATGGGAATGTTTGTTATGTTTGTCCGTGTACGTTCTCAAAAAAAACCGGTAAGTGCAAGAAAAATACTAATCCCTCCGATTGCAATGTCGACAGGAGCATTAATGTTTATTTTTGAGCCATTTCGTGTGGCACCAATTAGAATATTGGAAGCAGTTATTGTGGGAATTATATTTTCAACAGTATTAATTGCGACATCAAAATTCGAAGTTCGTAACAATGACATTTACTTAAAGCGCTCCAAGGCTTTTTTCTTTATTTTGGCTGGTTTATTAATTATTAGAATTGTTGCAAAATCTGTTATGTCTAGTTCGATTGATGTGGGAGAGCTAGGAGGCATGTTTTGGATACTAGCATTCTCTATGATTTGGCCATGGAGAATGGCGATGTTTATTCAGTATAAAAAAATTAAAAAATCGCACTCTATTGCTTAAAAAAGATCGCCTCGACATCGAGACGATCTTTTTTTCGTTCACATTTTGAATTTTTATTACTCAAAATAACGTTCGTATGGCGTGACATCAATGCTCATTTCATTAAGTTTTTTTCGTAAAAATTTATGGTCGCGTTTAGGTGTAGCTAGAATGTATCCTCTAATAATTAAATCGTTAGTAATTGATTTAGCACGTTCCTTTAGAGCAATTTCTCCTATTTTTCCTGCTATTTTCTCTTTTGCTACTTGTCTAAATAATTCAGGAACAGGGCTGACTAATTCATTTAATAAATCTTTTTCATGCTCTCCCCATAAGTGAATGGTTTTTTCTAAATAATAATTTTGCCAGTCTAAATCAGACTTTCCATCTTGTTTTGGTAGTGCTTTCAAAAACTTCCGGAACATGAAAAATCCGCCGATACCCATCAGAATGATTAGGATAAAAACCCAAAATAATATAAACCATAAAAACCAACCTTCTAAGTTCAAAACGCTCACCTCTTTAACTTCGCTAGTAACTATTATAAAAGGAACTCAAGAAGTTTTCACTAGTAATGTCCCTTTTTGCTTGTAAAAAAGATATATAACTAGGTGAAAGGAGGTGGGGAATCATGGCAGCATTAAACTTTGAAAGTGCAACATTAAAACTAAGCTATGAGACTGGAGTTGATAAGTTAGGCAAGACTGTACTAACATCAAAAACTTATCGAAATGTTCGTCCGGATTTGGATGCTAGTCAACTAGCTTCAGTCGTACAAGCAATCTCAGGCCTTTCTAGCTATCCACTTCATGAAGCACAGCAAAATCAAACACAATCAATTGAAATGTAATGTTTTGTAGTTTACTAAAAAAGAAAGGAGGAAAAATCAGTGTCACAAGTTTTAGAATTAAAATTTAATACTGCAAATGGGAAAACAATGACTATATCGGTAAATGATCCTAAACAAAATTTAACTGCTTCTGAAATTGTAACTGCCATGCAAACAATTATTAGTGAAGATGTATTTCATAATGAAGGACATGGTTTAGTAGCAATCAATGAGGCGCGAATTGTTGATCGCAATGTTTCAGAAATTGATTTATCTCAAAGCTAAGCTTAATTTGACAATTTGATTAAAGGCCGGCAATCTCCAGTTATATTGGAATTTGTCGGCTTCTTCTATTATCAGTTGGAAAGGGGAGTTAGTGATGGAGGAATGGGTGATGCTTGTTCAAGAAATAGGTTTTCCAATACTCGTCTCATTTTATTTATTGTACCGTATTGAGGCTAAGCTTGAGGCAATTCACACAGCGCTCTTATCAATCAACCAAAATTAATTATATAAAATTGTGAAATTTAGTTTCACAAATTTGTACTTTAAGTTTCATTTCGGATGGTTGTACTATTTACAGTATTTCGATAAGATGAGAATAGTACTAGAGGGAGTGAACATTATGAAAAAAAAATTAATTTGTCTTATCGGAATACTTTTTATCGCAACCATTTTAGGTGCATGCAGCAATTATAAATTTAAAGGTAATATTAACTATAAAATTGAAGATTTTAAAGCCACAAATCATCGTGGTGAAACAGTAACGCTTGAAAGTTTAAAAGGTAAACCATGGATTGCCATGTTTATGTTCACAAACTGTACAACGATCTGTCAGCCAATGACATTTAATATGACGACAATTCAAGAAAAATTGGCAGAGCGGGGTATTGAAGACTATAATATTGTTGGTTTCTCAGTAGATCCTGCAAATGATACACCAGAAGTTCTATCTGAATATTTAAATCACTTTTCTGTTCCAGATGAGTCAAAATGGAATTTAGTAACTGGCTATGATCAAAAATTTATTGAACAATTTTCTGTTAATTCTTTTAAAGCAATAACAAAAAAGCCTGCAAATGATGATCAAGTTATACACAGTGCAAGGTTTTATATAGTCGATGAAAACGGAATTGCTGTAAAAGATTATTTAGGCTATGATGAGAACCCAGAAGGTGTTCCATACGATACTATTGCGATTGATATGGAAACTTTAATTGAAGAACGACTTGAAAAATAGAATTATTATATTTAAAACTGCTAATAAGGAATATTATCCTTACTAGCAGTTTTTTTATGAGAATAATTTATTTAAATTTGAAGAAAATAATAAAGTAAATTACAAAAGGAGGTAGATATTATGAAAACTGTTTCTGACATTATGTCAAGAGATATTAAAGTCTGCACACCACACGATTCTGTAACTGAAGCTGCAAAGATTATGCGTGATATTGAATGTGGTTCAGTTCCAGTATGTGAAGGTAAAAAAGTAGTCGGCATTGTAACGGACCGAGATATCGTGCTTACTGTAGTAGCAGAGGGCAAAGACAGTAATCAAGTACATTGCCATGATTGTATGACAACTAATGTTATTACTTGTACTGCAGATACTGACATTCATGAGTGTGCTCGTCTTATGTCTGAAAACCAAATTCGCCGCATACCAGTAGTTGAGAATGGTGAGATTGTTGGTATTTGTGCAATGGCTGACTTAGCAAGAGAAAATATCTTTGTAAATGAAGCTGGAGAAGCTCTAAGTCAGATTTCAGAGCACTCCCAATACGATCATTAACAAGAATCGCGAAGCCGCCCGTATGCGACGGAAGCCCTAATAGGATAGGCTTTTCTTGCTGTCTACTTAAGGACAGACCAAGTATCGGGGGCTGGGTAGCTTTCGCTAGACATATATTCACATATTGAAGCAATAGAAAAACGTCGACAAAGTTGATTACCTTCTTTGTCGACGTTTTCAGTTATATAAATTTTAAAATTCGTTTCTTAATTGATCAAAAACTTGTTTTAAATCTGCAATGATATCTTCTGCTTCTTCTACACCTACAGAGAATCGTAAAAGACGATCATCTACGCCGCGAGCTAGTCGTTCCTCGTAAGGAATATCAGCGTGTGTCTGAGTAGCAGGGTAGGTGATAAAACTTTCAACTCCGCCTAAACTTTCTGCAAACGTAATTAATTTCATTCTTTGTAAAAACGGGTTAACCATTTCAGGATCTTTAACTCGGAAAGATAACATCCCACCTTTTCCCGTATATAACACATCAGTTACAAGAGGTTCACTCTCTAAATAAGCAGCAACTTTTTTACCGTTAGCATCATGCTGCTTTAAGCGAAGATGTAAAGTTTTTAAGCCACGGATTACCAGCCAGCTATCCATTGGAGAAAGTACAAGTCCCATTCCATTATGAGAGAATGCTAATCTCTCACAAAGTTCTTGTCCTTTTGCAACAACAAGTCCTGCAAGTACATCATTATGACCTGCAATGTATTTTGTCGCACTATGTAAGACAATATCTGCACCGTGATCGATTGGACGTTGGAAATATGGTGTATAAAAAGTATTATCTACAATGAATAATAAATTGTGTTTTTTGCAAATTGCAGCAAATTGATCTAAATCAAATTCCAGCATAAGTGGATTCGTTGGTGTTTCTAGGAAAATTGCTTTTGTATGTTCATTAATTAAACTTTCAATATTTTCAACAGAAGAAAAATAGACTGGACGAATATTGTAAGTCTCACTAAAAGTTTTTAATAAACGATAAGTTCCACCGTAAATATCGTCTGGCACAATAATTTCATCACCTGGTTTAAATAAGGATAAAACTAGTTGCACTGCCGCCATACCCGAGCTGCAAGCATAGCCTGCATCACCATTTTCTAAATCAGCAATTCCACGTTCAAGAATTTCGCGTGTTGGGTTCTTTGTACGGGTGTAATCGTAGCCTGTAGATTGCCCGATTCCTTCATGTTTATAAGCAGTAGACATATGAATTGGCGGGTTTACTGCGCCGGTTCTTGGATCACTTAAATTCCCTAATTGAACTAATTTTGTTTCAATTGATCGATTTGTCACTATACTCACTCTTTCTTCTATATATGTACATTTAACGAAACATTAAGAATGAATCGATTATTTATACAATTTATCATGTAAATATTCTAAAAACAACAGTATCAGGTAATAAAATTAAGCACTTTTCAAATTGCCCTTGCTTATTTGAGCTATAAATAAAAAATGACTTACTATAAAAATAGTAGGCCATTTTTAAAAAGGTGCGTAAATTGACTTGCTTTACTGTGTAAATTCGTAGAAAAAGTAATGTTTAACAGCAAAAGCCGTAGCCAAAAAAGTCCTTTCACGGCAGAAGCACGTGACATCATTACTATTGTTTTTCTTTTAATAAGTCACGAATTTCTTTTAATAGCTCTTCCTTAGGATCTAAATTAGGAGAAGGTTCTTCTACAACTTCAGATTCTTTCTTCTTACGGCTAAGTTTAGAAAGTAATCGAAGTGCCATAAAAATTGAGAAGGAAATAATTAAAAAGTCAATAATTGATTGTAAAAAGACACCAATTTTCAAATTACCTTCTGGTCCAAAAATAAGACTATTAGTTAAATCAATGCCCCCAGTAACAATCCCTAACAACGGAACGATAACATTTTCTACTAATGATGTAACGATTTTGCCGAATGCTCCTCCAATTACTACGGCAATAGCTAAATCTAGTACATTTCCTTTCATTGCAAATTCTTTAAAATCTTTTAACATAAAATTCATCTCCTTGCAGAATTATATTAAATTAGTATAGATTGGTATTGTAAAAGTTTTTCTAATTGAATTACAACTGTTTTGTTTTATTTAAATTTAAGTATAGGTGGCATTTATGACAAAATCGAAAAAGAAACCCAAAAAACCTCTTATTAGTCCAGGAGTAAAATTATTTTTAATTATACTGCTTATCCCTGTATCTATCACGATATATTTTTTCTCATTTTTAGCCTGGCAGGAGCTAAAAAATATCCCGCTTATAAATGAAATTGTTAATAATGACCATGGAGATATTCAAGCTAACTTTGATATAGCTATACCAGAAGAATACATCCCCATTTATATATCAGCCCAAGAGAAGTATGGAGTACCGTGGACACTGCTTGCTGCACATCACCGTGTTGAAACAAGATTCTCAACAATGAATACATTAGTTTCTCCAGTTGGCGCTGAAGGTCACATGCAATTTATGCCCTGTACTTTTGTAGGCTGGGATCATCCTTCATGCAGTGGTCTAGGAAAAGGAGAAATATCCGATTCCGAAAAAAAAGATCCAAAAGTAATAAAACGTTTTGGGGGATATGGTGTCGATGCTAATGGAGACGGTATTGCTGATCCATTTGATATAGAAGATGCAATTTTCAGTGCCGCGAATTACTTATCTAAGGCTGGAGTATCAGAAGGAGAACTAAAGAAGGCTATTTATAATTACAATCACAGTGAACAATATGTTGAGGACATTCTATATTATTATCATTTATATAATGATGTAAGTGAGGAGCTGGAACAGGTCGCTCTTGCAAAAAAAGAAAAAGAGCTTAAAGTAGACTAAGGAATTAAAAAAGAACCCACCATACCTTTTTTGAGGGGAACATAAGCTTTGTAAAGCTTATAACTCAGAGGATAAGTGGGTTCTTTTATTTTCATTATAATTTTTTTAATACTATTTAGGTTGCTTTTCTCATTGAACGCATAATTACACTAACAATGAAAATTAAAGCAATTGCACCGAGTAAAGCAGGGAATACATAAAAGTCTGCAACTTCCCAACCCCAGTTACCAAGTATTGCACTTCCAATCCAGGAACCAACGATCCCTGCTATAATATTTCCTATAATACCTCCAGGAACATCTCTGCCTATAATAACTCCTGCAAGCCAGCCAAGTACACCGCCGATAATTAAATACCAAATAAAGCTTATCATATTAAACGCCAACTCCTTTTCATTTTACGATAGCCTGTACTAACTTTACCCAGTCGTAAAAAATAATTATAAAAGCGCTTCATTGTTTAGTTAATACAGCACTTCACATAGTTAATATGCTCCAAAGAGCTAACTTCAATGCACAACATGAAAACAAATCTAAAACAAAAATTCACAAAATGTTCAAATTCCTTTGCATTTTTTATAAAATAGTCATATAATTGTCACAAGTTATACAAATTTAAAGTTAATGAGGTGGATTGTATGGATAAAATGAAAATGAAAAAACTAAACCGACAAGGAATATTATTTGCTTTTTTACACACGGTCATACTATTGAACCTCACAGCTGATTTTTTACTAACTAAAATAAATTAAAAATAGAGAGGACTGTCCAGAAAGAATAATTTTCTAGACAGTCCTTTTACTATTAAGATAACAATAAATATTAAAACAATGAGTCGATCCGAAATAACATCTCGAATTGACTCTTTTTACTATTTAGAAGAAAGAATAAAAAATTTGAATAGTATAGTTAGAATAACCAACTGCACAAGATAATTTAATATTCAAATAAAAAGTCCATGGATACCTTTTATTAAGAATTTTAGCTATTAGAACTAAAATGAAGGATGTTTGGACTGATGTCACCACAAATAAAGTATAAATTGCATAAACTTTTATTACTATGCATGCAAATAGTATTGATAGTAAAAGAGTAGATGGAAGTAACATTTTCATGATAATTAGTCTGTAAAATCGGGTGTACTTTTATATAAATTGAACAGTAAGTTTTTTATAATTTCTTTAAAATTTGAATTAGATAAATTTTCAAATAAATTAGTTGAAGCAGAAAATTACTTACTCTATTAAGAGTGAAAACGATTACAGTTAAATTCGACTTTTTTAAATTGTGCAAATAATTCAAAAATACTGTTGACGTAATTACCATTTATGTACTATGATAACAACAATTTAAAAAGTTCACAGCTTTAAGTGAACATAATCACGTAACTAATATTTAAGTAGTTGCGTAAATAAAATCTACTTTTAGTTTAATAATGTAGTAGGGAACATGAGGGGCGTTTCAATTATGAGAAGTGATATGATTAAAGTAGGAGTTGATCGTGCTCCTCACCGTAGTCTTCTATATGCTACGGGAAAAGTAAAAGCAAAAGATCTGGGAAAACCATTTATCGGTGTATGTAATTCATATATCGACATCATTCCAGGGCATGTGCACCTACGTGAGTTTGCAGATGTTGTAAAAGAAGCAATTATCGAAGCTGGCGGTATTCCATTTGAGTTCAATACTATTGGTGTTGACGATGGCATTGCAATGGGTCATATTGGCATGCGTTATTCATTGCCTAGCCGTGAGTTAATTGCAGACTCCGCTGAAACTGTAATTAATGCACATTGGTTTGATGGTGTATTTTATATCCCAAACTGCGACAAAATTACTCCAGGTATGCTAATGGCTGCAGTTCGTACAAATGTTCCATCTGTATTTGTTTCAGGTGGTCCAATGGAAGCTGGTAAATCGGCATCTGGTAAGCAATTGTCATTAACATCTGTGTTTGAAGGTGTTGGTGCATATAAATCAGGAAACATGACTGAAGAAGAATTTAAAGATATAGAGAATAATGCATGTCCAACATGCGGTTCCTGCTCAGGCATGTTCACTGCAAACTCAATGAACTGTTTAATGGAAATGCTAGGTGTTGCACTTCCTGGAAATGGTACAATTGTAGCAACGAGCGAACAACGCCATGAACTTATTCGTGAAGCAGCTAAACAATTAATTCGCATGGTTAAAGAAGATATTAAACCTCGCGATATTATTACGAAAGAGGCCATTGATGATGCATTTGCATTAGACATGGCAATGGGAGGATCTACTAATACAGTCCTTCATACTTTAGCGATAGCTAACGAAGCTGGAATTGAATATCACTTGGAAGACATTAATAAAGTAGCAGCTCGAGTGCCATACTTGGCGAAAATTATGCCAGCATCTGATATTTCAATGGATGATATAAATAAAGCTGGCGGGGTAAGTGCAATTATTAATGAATTAACTAAAATTCCTGGTGCGATTCATCCTGAACGAATTACTGTTGCAGGTAAAACAATGGGTGAACTTGTGAAGGACCATAAAATTACAAATGATAATGTTATCCGTACGAAAGATAATCCATATAGTCCAGTTGGAGGATTATCAGTCCTATTCGGCAACATTGCACCAGAAGGTTCTGTAATTAAAGTTGGCGCAGTTGATCCGTCAATTCAAACATTTGTCGGTGAAGCAATTGTTTTTAATTCACAAGATGAAGCACAAGCTGCAATTGATGATGGCACTGTAAAAGAAGGGCATGTAGTTGTTATTCGCTATGAAGGACCAAAAGGCGGCCCAGGTATGCCTGAAATGCTTGCACCAACTTCAGCAATAATGGGACGAGGATTAGGCACAAAAGTGGCATTGATTACGGATGGACGTTTTAGTGGTGCATCACGTGGCATTTCAATTGGACATATTTCACCTGAAGCAGCAGAAGGTGGTCCAATTGCACTAATTGAAAATGGCGACACAATCGTTATTGATTTACCAAATAGAACAATTAATCTTGAAGTATCTGATGAAGTTTTAAATGAACGACGTCAAAATCTGAAACCATTCGAACCAAAAATTAAACATGGTTGGCTAGCAAGATATTCAAAACTTGTAACAAACGCTTCTAAAGGCGGAATCATGAAAATATAATATTCAGCATGAATGTTAAAAAATGAAATTTTTATAAAATAATCGATGATGAGGTTAAAGGATATAGAGCATTGTATCTACCAGAGAGTCGGTGCAGCTGGAAGCCGATGATACAACTATATCCGACATCCCCTCGGAGTGAGCTATTAAACGCAAGTTTGCAATTAGATAGCTCCGGGCATATTACGAAATGCTCGTTATTAATGAATAGTGTATTCATCTAGTTGCACATCGAATATTCTTATTATTTGGAATGTTCGGTGGAGATGAATAATTCCCGCTATTCCGGAGGTAGCTTATGCTACGAACAAGGGTGGTACCATGAAAGTCTTTTTCATCCCTATGCAAAGGTTTTCTTTGCGTTGGAGAAAAAGACTTTTTTATTTTCACTTTTTTATTAAAAAGGAGGAGTAAACAAATGACTGCTAATATGTCAACAAGTGAAAAAATAGATGCCAATCCTCAACATCAAATCGAAGAAAAAAATAAGCCAAGAAACGGTGCTGATGTTTTAATCCAAGCACTTCACGAACAAGATGTTGATATTGTCTTTGGTTATCCTGGTGGTGCAGTACTTAATCTTTATGATGCAATGTACAAAAATCCAATTCGACATATTTTAACTAGACATGAACAGGGGGCTATCCATGCAGCCGAAGGTTATGCTCGTGTTTTAAATAAACCTGGTGTAGTAATTGCAACATCTGGTCCTGGAGCGACGAATTTAGTAACCGGTATTGCAGATGCAATGATTGATTCAATTCCATTAGTTATTTTTACTGGTCAAGTTGCAACATCTGTAATTGGTTCAGATGCTTTCCAGGAAGCGGATGTTATGGGCATTACAACACCGATCACTAAACATAATTATCAAGTGCAAGATGTTAATGATATTCCACGCATTGTAAAAGAGGCGTTTCATATTGCTAATAGTGGCCGTAAAGGTCCTGTATTGATCGATTTCCCTAAAAATATTTCTGCTTCAATTTTTGATGAAGCATTAGGTGAAGCAAGTCGTAATGAAGAAATCTATTTGCCGGGATATCAACCAAACTATAAACCTAATTATTTGCAAATTCAAAAAGCAATCCAAGCGATTAGCACAGCACAAAAACCTCTAATATTAGCGGGTGCAGGTGTACTATTTGCAGAGGCACGTGAAGAATTGACTGAATTTGTAGAAAAATACAAAATTCCAGTAGTTAATACGCTTTTAGGGTTAGGAAGTATTCACGGCAACCACTCTTTAAATTACGGAATGGCAGGAATGCATGGTGCTGTTGTAGCAAATGATGCAATTCAAAATGCAGACCTACTTATTAATATTGGTGCTCGGTTTGATGATCGTTTAACTGGCGATACAAGATTATTTGCACCAAATGCAACGATAATTCACATTGATATCGACCCGGCGGAAATTGGGAAAAATATCCCTACCGATATTCCGATTGTGGCTGATGCAAAAGAAGCATTAAAAGCATTGCTTAAAAAGGAATTCCAAGCACCAGATACAGCTGCATGGATTGATTACTTAAATCGAAAACAAAATGACTATCCATATTGGTATGAAGAAGATGGTCAGGAAATCCTTCCACAACAAGCAATTCAAATGATTCATACCATTACAAACGGTGATGCAATCGTAACTACTGATGTTGGTCAACATCAAATGTGGGTTGCTCAATATTACCGTCAAAATCATGGACATAGATGGATAACATCAGGTGGTCTAGGGACAATGGGATTCGGCTTCCCAGCAGCAATAGGTGCACAATTTGCACAGCCCGATAAAAAGGTTGTAGCCATTGTCGGTGATGCTGGATTCCAAATGACAGCCCAAGAGCTAGCGCTTTTAAAAGAATTCAATTTACCAGTTAAAGTTGTTATTCTCAATAATTGTGCATTAGGAATGGTTCGTCAATGGCAGGAGTTATTCTATGAAAACAGATATTCACATTCACTTATGCCTGTACAACCGGATTTTGTTAAACTCGCAGATGCCTATGGACTTAAAGGATATCGTATCAATACTCTTGATGAAGCAGGAGCTATTTTTGAAGAAGCTTTAAATTCAGATGAACCAGTTTTAATCGACTGTCGTGTTAAGCAGCTTGAAAATGTTTATCCAATGGTCCCTACTGGTAAAGCACTACATGAAATGATTGGGGTGAAAAAACCTTGAAGCGTGTAATTACAGTTTCCGTAATAAATCAAAGCGGCGTTTTAAACCGAGTTACCGGTCTTCTTATGAAGCGCCAATTCAATATCGAATCTATTACTGTAGGACATTCTGAGCAACAAAATATTTCAAAAATGACCTTTGTTGTTAATGTCGAAGATGAAGTAAAACTAGAACAACTAATTAAACAACTATCTAAACAAATAGATGTTTTAAAAGTTAATGATATAACTGAAAAGTCTATTGTCCTAAGGGAGCTGGCACTTGTAAAAGTAGTTTCACCAGCAAACTTAAGGCTCGAAATGAATGCAATTGTTGAGCCTTTCCGACCGCAAATAATTGATACATCTAAAAATGTTGTAACGTATCAAGTTGTTGGTCATCCAGACAAAATCGATGCTTTTATTGAGCTTATTCGACCATATGGCATTAAAGAATTAACGCGTACAGGTGTTACTGCAACTGTTCGTGAATCACAGCCATCCGACACACCGCAGCTTTCTATTCTTAAGTAAGTTCTCTTACAAGATAGTTAGTCTATATATCTTTTAATCAAACAAAAAAACTAATTTTAGGGGGAAAATTAAAATGGCAAAAATGTATTATCAAAACGAAATTAACGAGGCAGTATTAAAAGAAAAGAAAATCGCAATTATCGGTTACGGATCACAAGGTCATGCCCATGCACAAAACTTAAAAGAATCTGGTTTTGACGTAGTAGTTGGTGTACGTCCTGGTAAATCATTCGACCAAGCAAAAGAAGACGGTTTAGATGTTAAAACTGTAGCTGAAGCGGCTAGTGAAGCAGATATTATTCAAATCTTACTTCCAGATGAAAGACAAAAACAAGTTTACGAAGAAGAAATCGCTCCAAATTTACAACCAGGCAATTCATTAATGTTTGCTCATGGTTTCAATATTAACTTTGGTCAAATCGTGCCTCCAGCTGATGTTGACGTATTTTTAGTAGCTCCAAAGGGTCCAGGACACTTAGTTCGTCGTACGTACGTTCAAGGTGCTGGTGTACCTGCATTATTCGCAATCTATCAAGATGCTACTGGTGAAGCACGCGATCTAGCATTGGCTTACGGTAAAGGTATTGGTGCTGCTCGTGCTGGTATGCTAGAAACGACATTTAAAGAAGAAACTGAGACTGATCTATTTGGTGAGCAAGCAGTTCTTTGCGGTGGTACAACTCAATTGGTAAAATATGGTTTTGAAACATTGGTTGAAGCTGGTTACCAACCTGAGCTTGCTTATTTCGAAACACTTCATGAATTAAAATTAATCGTTGACTTAATGTACGAAGGTGGGATGGCGACAATGCGCTATTCAGTATCTGATACTGCTGAGTGGGGAGACTATGTATCAGGTCCACGCATTATCGATGAGTCAGTTAAAGCTCGTATGAAAGATGTTTTAACAGATATTCAAAATGGTACATTTGCAAAAGATTGGATTAAAGAAAACGAAACAAATCGCCCACGCTATACAGAGTACAAACAAGCAGGTGCTGACCACCAAATCGAACAAGTAGGTGCGAAATTACGAGAAATGATGCCGTTCATTAATGAAGGTAAGAAACAAGTGGTGATTAAGTAGTGCGAAAGATAGATATTTTTGATACAACACTTCGTGATGGAGAGCAGTCAGCTGGCATCAATTTGAATACTGCAGAAAAAATTGAGATTGCAAAGCAATTGGAGCGTCTTGGCGTCACTATTATTGAAGCAGGTTTTCCTGCTTCAAGCCCCGGTGATTTTGAAGCAGTAAATCGTATTGCCGGTACAGTGAAAAATTCCATCGTTACAGGTCTTGCACGCTGTGTACAAAAAGATATCGATACGACTTGGGAAGCTATTAAAATAGCTGAACAGCCTCATATCCATGTATTTTTGGCAACAAGTCCAATTCATATGGAGTACAAATTAAAAAAATCTCCTGATCAAGTTGTAGAGCAGGCTGTAGAAGCTGTTAAATATGCGAAAAAGTTCTTCCCGCTTGTACAATGGTCTGCTGAAGATGGGTTCCGTTCAGACCGAGACTTTTTAGTACGTATCATCGAAAAAGTAATTGAAGCTGGTGCTACGACAATAAATGTTCCTGATACAGTAGGATATGCATCACCTCAAGAATATGGTGAATTATTCTCATTCCTTCGCGAAAATGTACGTGGCGCAGATAAAGTTAAATTCTCAGCACATTGCCACGATGACTTAGGTATGGCTGTTGCAAACTCAATTTCAGCAATTCAACATGGTGCAGACCAAGTAGAATGTACAATTAATGGTATTGGAGAGCGTGCTGGTAATGCTTCACTTGAAGAAATCGGTGTTGCAATGCATATTCGCAATGATTTATATCAAGTTGAAACAGGTTTGAATCTAAAAGAAATTAAACGTACTTCGCAACTTGTAAGCCGCTTAACTGGTGTTGTAATTCAACCTAATAAAGCGGTAGTTGGGAAAAATGCATTTGCCCATGAATCTGGTATTCACCAAGATGGTGTATTAAAACATAAAGAAACATATGAAATCATTTCACCTGCGTTAATAGGTGAGGGGGAAGTTCCTTTAGTTTTAGGTAAACACTCAGGACGTGCTGCATTCCGCGATCGTGCTGAAAAAATGGGCTTTGAATTATCTGATGAGAAATTAAACAAAGCTTTCCAAGAGTTTAAAAAATTAGCTGACCGTAAAAAAGAAATTACAGAAGAGGATTTAATGACGCTTCTTACTGAGCAACAAGTATCAGTTGAAGATGTTCAATTATACGAATTAAAATCAGTTCAAGTTTCTTACGGTACGGAAAACATTCCGACAGCAACAGCATCTGTAATTACTCCAGAAGGCGAACTAAAGACACTTGCTGCAACTGGGGCAGGTTCTGTTGAGGCAATTTTCAATACACTTGAGCAATTAGTTAATGCGACAGTTAATATCCTTGACTTCCGAGTTAAATCTGTAAGTAAAGGTCGAGATGCATTAGGTGAAGCAGTTGTAAACTTGCGTTATAACGGTTTTACTTCAACGGGTCGAGACGCATCTCAGGATGTACTAGAAGCAACTGCTAAAGCATACTTAAATGCGATTAATCGTCATTTAATTCAGGAAAGTATTCGTACAAAACAACCAACTGAAGTTTAATTGTACTACTATTTGCAAATCAACAGTAAAATGCCATCAAATGTTAATACGTTTGATGGCATTTCTATAAATCATCTTAGAACGAAGCGTTATTAAATAGCGTATTTCTCGAAAATGCAAAACATAGTTTGCTAATTCGCTGACATAACGCGAAATTAGACATCAAAAAGAAAGGTGTTTTTTCAATGGAAAAGAAAATTACAGTGCTACCAGGCGACGGTATTGGGCCAGAAGTTGTTGCTGCTGCAGTACGAGTATTACAAGTAATAGGAAAACGATATAAGCATGATTTTCACTTAGCATATGCTGCAATCGGCGGGGCAGCAATCGATCAATTCAATAATCCTCTTCCTGAAGAAACAATTGAATTGTGTAAGGAGAGTGATGCGATTCTTTTAGGAGCAGTTGGAGGACCAAAATGGGATAACAATCCAGCAGAGTTGCGTCCTGAAAAAGGCTTGCTAAAAGTTCGCAAAACATTTGATTTATTCGCAAACCTTCGTCCAGTAAAAGCATTTCCAAGCTTACTTGATGCTTCTCCATTAAAACGCGAAGTTGCGGAAAATGTTGATTTGATGATTGTTCGTGAATTAACAGGTGGTATTTACTTTGGTGAGAAAAAACGTACGACAACTGAAGCAAGCGATTTAAATATCTATTCACGTGGTGAAATTGAACGTATTGTTGAGAATGCTTTTGAACTTGCAAGACTTCGCAGAGGAAAGCTTTGCTCTGTCGATAAAGCTAACGTTTTAGAAACTTCAAGACTATGGCGCCAAATCGTAGAAGAAAAGAAAGAACAATATCCGGACGTAAAGGTGGAACATAATCTAGTAGATTCAGTTGCAATGAAACTAATTACGAACCCAGGTTATTATGATGTTGTTGTTACAGACAATATGTTCGGTGATATTTTAAGTGATGAAGCTTCAGTTATAACGGGCTCATTGGGTGTACTTCCTTCAGCATCAATTCGCAGCGATAGTTTCGGTTTATACGAACCAGTCCATGGTTCGGCACCTGAAATTGCAGGGCAAGGAATTGCTAACCCAGCAGCTACTATTTTATCAGTTGCAATGATGCTCAAGTATTCATTTGGTTTAAAAGAAGAGGCAGCAGAAATTGAACGTGCAGTAAGTGCTGTATTTGATGATGGCTACTTCACTGCAGATTTAGTAAAGGACAGCAGCCGTGCTTTAACTACTGATGAATGGACGGATAAAGTCATAGCTGAAATCGATACTAATTTCGTAGCTGATAGCATTATGGAATCTTATATTTAAGGATTGGTGAAGATTATGGCAAAGAATATTATTGAAAAAATTTGGGATTCACATGTAGTTTATCAAGAAACTGGTAAACCAGATTTACTATACATCGATCTTCATTTAATTCATGAAGTTACATCACCGCAGGCTTTTGAAGGTTTAAGACTAGCAGGTCGAAAGGTTCGTCGTCCAGATCTATGTTTTGCGACAATGGATCACAACGTCCCGACAAAAAATTTACCAACAATTAATGATCCAATTGCCAAAAAACAAATTACAACTTTAGCTGAAAATGCTAAAGAGTTTGGCATACAATTAGCTGATATTGGGCATCCAGATCAAGGAATTGTTCACGTAATTGGTCCTGAACTTGGGCTAACACAACCAGGGAAAACGATTGTTTGCGGCGACTCTCATACATCAACTCATGGTGCTTTTGGTGCACTGGCATTCGGTATCGGAACTTCGGAAGTTGAACATGTATTATCTACTCAAACATTATGGCAAAATAAACCAAAAACTATGGAAATTCGTGTAAATGGTAAGCTTGGTGTTGGTGTTTCTGCTAAGGATATTATATTAGCCATCATTGCTAAGTGGGGAATTGGTGTTGGTACTGGGCATATCGTTGAATATACTGGGGAAGCAATTCGTTCGCTTACAATGGAAGAGCGAATGACAATTTGTAATATGTCAATTGAAGCAGGAGCAAAGGCAGGACTTATTTCTCCTGACCAAACAACAGTTGATTTCTTACGTGGACGCCGTTATGCACCAAAAGAAGACAAATTTGAGGAAGCGGCTTCCTACTGGTTAAGTTTAGCTTCTGATCCAGGAAGTACTTACGATATTGTTCTAGAAATCGATGCAGAAGAAATTGAACCTATTGTTACTTGGGGAACTAATCCTTCAATGGGTACAGGTGTTTCAAAAACAGTTCCTACTGCTGATGATTATAATAACGAATCAGATAAAGCAGCCTTGAAAAAAGCGCTTGCTTATATGGACTTGGAAGAGGGCCAACCAATTACATCTATTAAAATTCAACATGTCTTTATCGGTTCTTGTACGAACTCTCGTCTATCAGATTTACGTACAGCTGCTAGTATTGTAGAGGGTAAAAAAATATTCCCGGGTGTAAAAGGAATTGTAGTGCCAGGTTCTTATTCTACTAAAGCAGCAGCAGAAGCTGAAGGATTGGATAAAATCTTTAAAGAAGCCGGCTTTGAGTGGAGAGAATCAGGATGTTCAGCTTGTCTTGGAATGAATGAAGACATTATCCCTTCAGGTGAACGCTGTGCTTCAACTTCTAACCGCAACTTTGAAGGACGTCAAGGTGCCGGGGCCCGCACTCACTTAGTAAGTCCTGCAATGGCAGCAGCAGCAGCTATTGAAGGTCATTTCGTAGACGTTCGAAAATACGTAAAGCAAGAAGTATAAGTTTTTAGGAGGGGTACGATGGAACCTATTAATAAAGTAACAAGTGTCATAACACCGTTAGATCGTAAAAATGTCGACACAGACCAAATTATTTCAAAAGAATTTTTAAAACGAATCGAACGTACTGGATTCGGGCGTTATCTTTTCTATCATTGGCGTTTTGATGAACAAGGAAATGAAATTTCTGATTTCGTCTTAAATAAACCACAATATAAGGGCTCTCAAATTTTAGTTGCCCAGGATAATTTCGGATGTGGTTCATCTCGTGAACACGCTCCGTGGGCAATTTTAGATTATGGCTTCCGAGTTGTAATTGCACCTAGTTTTGCAGATATATTCCATAATAACTGTTTTAAAAATGGAATTTTGCCTATTAAACTTACAGAACAAGAGTGTGATGAGATTTTACAAAAAGGACAGGAAAAACCATATAGTGTTGAAGTAAATCTAGAAGCACAAACGGTAACAGGAGAAGACGATAAAGTTTATCAGTTTAGCATTGATCCGTATTATAAAGAAATGCTGCTAAATGGCTGGGATGAAATTGCGTTGACATTTAAATACGAAGAACATATCGCAGTTTATGAAGCAAAAAGAATTGCATTCTAATTCAAGTCAAAACCACCAGTATAACTGGTGGTTTGCTCTTCGCGTGAAACGCTGGGTTACTGGCTCCTGTCTAAAGACATTCTGAAAGGTCCGCCAACCGCACTTCGCTTCCTCACTTTGCCGCTAAAGCGGCTTTTTTATTTCTTTCTTCGATTGATTTCTTCTCCTGTGAAAGGGTCAATGAATTCTTTCATTGTCATTTGATCTTCCAGGATATCTTCTTGTAATTGATTTTTGATATATTCTTGTATTGTTTTTTTATTTCTTCCTACTGTATCCACATAAAATCCTCTGCACCAAAATTTTCTGTTTCCATATCGATATTTCAGATTGGCGTGTCGATCGAAAATCATTAAACTACTCTTCCCTTTTAAATAACCTACAAATCCTGAAACACTTAACTTCGGTGGAATACTTACTAACATATGAATATGATCGGGACATGCACTTGCTTCTATGATTTCCACGCCTTTTCTTTCACACAATTGTCGCAGGATTCTTCCTATATCTGCCTTTATTTGACCATAAATCACTTGTCTTCTATATTTCGGTGCAAACACAATGTGATACTTACAATTCCACGTTGTATGTGCTAAACTTTTCTTATCCATTTTGGAGCTCCTTTCGTACGAAGTCGGTTGACCAGACCTGACTTTATTGTACGACTGGAGTTTTTTTTATGTCCATAGCTATAAGCTTTCCGGAACCCCCTGCATAGCAGGGGGTTTTCATTTATACAACAAAACAAGCCGAAAAATCCACTTGAAGGATTTTTCGGCTTGTTCATTATTATTACACTGATAATGGTTTAGGTAATTCCTTGTTAGCTTGTTCATTTGATTTAACAAAGTATTCATCATACCAAACTAAGAACATGTAAATTGTCCATATCTTACGTTGGTGATTATGTTCTCCAGCTACATGTTCATCAAGTAATTGCAATATTTTATCTTGATTAAAGAAAGAATTTGCTGTTTGGCTTAGAAAAGCTGTACGAACTTGAGAAACAAATTGTTCATCACGAAGCCAATGGCGAATTGGAACAGGGAATCCGATTTTTTTACGATTCGCCCAAGCCTTAGGTAATGTACTGTTCGCAGCCTTCCTAAAAGCAAATTTTGAATTTTGTTCATTTACACGGAAGCGAGTAGGAAGTGTTGATGCAACATCCATCACTTCGCGGTCCAATAGAGGAACGCGTAGTTCTATGGAATGTGCCATCGACATTTTATCTGCTTTTAATAAAATATCGTCTACTAACCATAAATGTAAATCAAGGTATTGTTTTTTTGTTACGTCATCATATCCTTTAGCTTTTTCGTAGATTGGCATCACAATATCCTTTACAGAAGGTGCTTGCAAGAAATCTGATTTTAAAATTTCAGCCGCTTCATCTTCTTCAAAAATACGTGCTTGTCCAATAAACGTTTCTTCAACAGTGGAATTGGCACGTTTAATAAAATGAGCAATTCTACTATTTGGCAGTATAGATGGGATGAGTGAACCAAATGCTTTCACAAAAGCAGGTAAATTTTTATATTTTTTCATATTTGGAGTATCTGAATATAAATCATAACCACCAAAAAGTTCATCTGCACCTTCACCGGAAAGTACAACTGTTACATGCTCACTAGCTAAGCGAGCTAAATAATACAATGGAATAATCGATGGATTTGAGTGTGGCTCATCCATCATGTATTGAATTTTATTTAGATCATTAAAACATTCTATTGGATCTAATACTTTACTTACATTTTCAATGCCAAGCTCATTGGATAATTGTTTAGCATTGTCTATTTCAGAAAAATTCTCTGTACTAAACCCAACTGTAAATGTTTGATCTGGACGCAAAATTGATGCCACATAGCTTGAATCGACTCCACTTGATAAAAACGAACCTACTTTAACATCTGCAATTGTATGTGCTTTTACAGACTCTCGAACTACATCATCTATCTCTTCAACAAAGGAATCTAACTCTTTTTCTTCAGGGTTAAACTGTGGCTCCCAGTAACGACTTACAGTTAATTTTCCTTTTTGATATGTTAAGTAGTGAGCAGCTGGAAGTTTAAAAATTCCTTTAAAGAACGTTTCTTTTAACACTGGATATTGGAATGTTAAATATGGTTTTAATGCCTGCTCATTAAGTTCCTTCACGAAATTTGGATGGGGAAGAAAACTTTTAATTTCTGAACCGAAAAATAAAGTTCCATTCATTTGACCATAGTAAAAAGGTTTAATGCCAAAATGGTCTCTAGCAGCAAATAGTGTTTGATTATTTCGATCCCAAATGACAAATGCAAACATACCACGAAGTTTCTTTACTAAATCCGTTCCATACTCTTCATAGCCATGTAGTAATATTTCACTATCAGTATTTGTTTTAAAAATATGTCCCTTTGAAATAAGGTCTTCTCGTATTAATTGAAAATTATAAATTTCACCGTTAAAAATTAATACTAACGATTGGTCTTCATTATACAAAGGTTGCGAACCGTTGTGTAAATCGATAATACTCAGTCGGCGAAAACCTAGAGCTGCTTTCCCTTCAATGAAACTGCCACCACTGTCAGGACCTCTATGTATAATTTGATTCATCATGTTTTCTAAAACAGTAGAAGCATTTTCTACTTCGCCTATAAATCCTGTAAATCCACACATTATAATAATTCTCCTTACTTTTTCCTGATGTAAATATGACGATTATATTACAAAAAAGTTACAATTAATTTAAATTATTTTATTAGAATAATTTATAGCTTTTCATAGTTTAGTAAAAGAGTACAGAAAAGAAGAATAGATAAGATATATTAGAATATCTTATCTATTCAAAAATTAAAGTTATTTTACCGAACCACTTTTAAACTTTGAATCTTGATAATACATATTTTTAACTAATACATTTGGACCTAAGCATTTTACGGCAGGACAATGGCAGTTTAACGACTTTGCTAAATCAGTGTCAAGCCATTTATCAAATGCATCAGTCAGCGATTCTGTTTTAATATTCCCTAAAGCAGGTGTATCACCAAAATCTGTTACAATAACATCTCCTGTGAAAATATTTACATTTAATCTTGAACGGCCATCTGGATCGTTACGTAATGTAACATTTTTAGCATCACGTAAACGTTTTAATAAAGCTAAATCCTCTTCACTTTGACTACAAGGGTAAAATGGGAGCGTGCCAAAGAGCATCCATACAGATTCATCTCGTATGTCTAGTAAATGATGAATTGCATCACGCGTTTCTTCTAATGAAAGTGAAGTAAGACTAGAAGCAAAATCAGATGGATACATTGGATGAACTTCATGACGTGCACATTTCATTTCGTGTACAATTTGATGATGTATATGTTCGATGTATGGAATAGTTTTTTTATTTAACATTGTTTCAGCTGATACCATAACACCTTGTTCAGATAACATGCGAGAATTTTCAATCATACGATCAAAAAGGGCAGCACGTTGGTTGAATGTGGGTTTCCGTTCCATCATCGCAAAACCTGTTTCAACGAATTCCTCAATCGTACCCCAGTTATGAGAAATATGCAGCACGTCCAGATATGGTGCAATTTCTAAATAACGTTCCCCGTCAATTGTTAAGTTTGAATTCATCTGAGTTCGGATGCCACGTTCATGTGCATATTGTAAAATGGGTTTCACATAATTAGCAACAGATTTTTTGCTTAACATCGGTTCGCCGCCAGTAATGCTTAATGTTTTTAAATGAGGAATCTCATCTAATCTTTTTAAGATTAACTCTATAGGCAAACCTACTGGATCCTTCGGTTGTAATGTATAGCCTACAGCACAATGGGCACAACGCATATTACATAAAGTAGTTGTTGTGAATTCTATATTACTAAGAGTTAATTTTCCGTGTTGTTCTATATCTAAGTAAGCTTCCCATGGGTCAAACTTCGGTGTAATTTTTTCTAAAGTCGTCATAGTTTTCGATCTTCCTTTCCAGAAATTCATTTTCTCATACAAACATCTTTTCGAAAACTACTTTTGCTTCATTTAGAACATTTTACCGTGAACGGGGTAAATGAAACAAATTTCTAGCGGAATAATCAAAAATCTAACTGTTTTATAAAACTATGATTTTCACTGTAATAGACGTCTCCAACTTTATTTTCAACTATCGTTCTTGATAATTCGATTTTTGAAAAGTTAACAGCTTGAATATTATATCTAGACTTATTGTTCCGAATCATACTATCCGAAACAAAAACAGATGATTGATTTTGCGCAAAAATATCTGAATGATTTCCATCTGTTAATTGTACGCTTTTTAAATCGACAATAGACTCAAAATCAACCCATATTTGATGCTGGATATGTTTTGATATAAAACAATCCTGAATATATACTTCGCTATGATTTTGTATAAAGAGGGCATTACGACAGCCATCAAACAGTTCGCTATTTTTCAAAATTACAGAGCTGTCATTTACTACTATTTGTGAAAGCTCATGATTAAAAATTTGGCTATCAAATAAATAGAAGCTGGAGTTTCGCAGCACTTTTACTCCATATGAATTGCCATTATATATTTGACAATGCTCAAATCTTGCTGTTGACTGGTCGCAAATTTCAACTTGTACATTATGACTATCATAAAATTGACTATTTATCGCAACCACTTCGCAATCATTTACTATAAACAGACTTTTTCCATTAAATAATTCACTTTGTGCAATTAAAAGATGAACATTGGATTTACATGCAATATGGGGCATTTCATTATCGTAGAATTTACAAGAATCTACATCAACTTTTGAATCTGACATCGCTAGTATGCCATTGCCGACATTTTGAGTTAATACCGATTTAAAGACTATTAATTCTGATTTGAAAACTGTAATAGCAGAGTTTGCATTATTTGTAATTTCACTTTCTACGATAGCACAGTTGCCGAAATCTTCGATGCAAATACCTACATGATACCCTTCTTTTATTTTACTTTTTTTAATGGAGCAGATTGATTGATCAGAAATTGTTAACTGTGTGGAGCGATGACCGGTAATTACTGTTTCTAGAATATTGATAATTGATTCTTTGCTAATTTGAATCCCGAATCCTTCGCCTCCATTTATATGACAAAATTCTATATTCATTCGTGATTTTTTTGTAGCTTGAACATTGGCTTTTTTATGATCTGCTACATCACAATAAGAAATCTGTGCATCGCCATTGTCTCGAACGGATATTCCTACATCATTTCCATTCTGAATCGTACATTTTCTTGCAGTTAAATAGCCGCCGTGTGCGCAAATTTGGGAAAGGGCATTAGAGCGGAAAAGTGTCGATTGCAACGATGCTTCTCCAGCTTGTAATATTTGTAGACCAATGCCTTTTCCGTGCTCGATTGTACTTTCATAATCAAAGTACTTGGATTCCTCAACTATTATTTGGGTACTCAAATGATGATGTACATGGATGTTTTTCGATTGTAAAAGCGAGTAGTTTTTTATCCAAAATGCATGCTTTGCTTCAGAAAATGTACATTTCTCAACGCAAATTTGAGAAGACTCTGATAAAATTTGGACCTTGCCGTTTTTGGAGAAGGTACAATGTTCAAATATCGCTTTACTATTATTAATGACTGATACTGCCATTTCCTTTGCCTGCTCAAATACACAAGCATATGCATTTAACTTACCACCATCTACAGTAACGAGTACATCAGCTTTTTTTCCAATAAAACGACAATTATTTAGAACCGCGTCTCCTTCAATATACATTTGTGCTGTTGCTGCAATTGTTATATTTTGAATTGTTACTGATACATTTTTGGGAACAATAATTAATCCTTCAATAACTGTTTCTTCATTTTGATCGCCTGCAAGAACCATATTTTTTTCAAAACGTATTGATTCCTTGTATCTCTTTGGTTTTAACTGAATTAATTTTCCTGATTTTGAACCTTGCACCATCCGTTGTATTGTTTTATTATTTGAAAAAATTTTTGAAAAAACTTTTAATATTACCATCAATGGGCCCCTCCTAAATCTTTGTGAATATTCCTATTTTCACTAAAAAATCAAAATCTTAATCGTTATTATTAGAAAAAGACACCTTGCAAAAAAAGAACCCACGAATACTGAATACTTTTTAAGTAGGATTAGGTGCCTTTTTTATAAGGATTAACTTTTAATCTTTACAAAAAGAGGAGGGTGGAATACTTTCCTAGTAAAATAGTGATTCGAAGTTTACAATTGAAACGATATGTTTGATTTTTAGGAGGATTTTTAATTGAAAAACACATTACTAGAAATACTAAATATGAATATTAATGAACGTCAGCAATATATGGTTAATAATGGCAATGAATTGCTGCAAAACATGCTTTTACATATTGGACATCCAGATGATGAACTTAGAGATAAATTAAATTATCGTTTATTTATTGAATTATTATCGGAACAATTAATGACAATGGAACAGATGAAGCAGCTTTCCCTCACACTTTATGGAAAAGACTATTTATATTGTTCAATTGGAGAACGACATACGGATACGGTATTTACTAGATCATTTTCTGCTTTATGGCTTTCTGTTTTACTCCGTGTTGATAGTCAGCTGCACTTTTTGTCAAACGAAGAAGCTTGCCATATCTTAGAAGCTTGTACGCCATATTTAATAAGTGAAATGGATGTGCGCGGTTTTGTTGGAGAAGAACAGGGGTGGGCACATGCAATCGCACACGGTGCGGACTTAGCGAATGCGGTAGTAAGCCATCCATCATTCGATGTAAGACTTGCTCCAAAACTTCTGCAAGGCATTAAGGATAGTCTCTGGAAGGAAGCTGTTTTTGTTGATGATGAAGAAGAACGGTTAGTAGCTATTTTTGAAAAATTAATGATTCATGACTTTCCAGAAGAAATTTTAGTTGAATGGGTAGAACAAGTATTTGATAAGTTGCAATTTTATTTAATGGAAGTGGGTTATACTCCACAATACTTTAGAGCACGTACAAACACACTTCATTTTATGAAAACATTATATTTCACATTGAAATTCTCTAATAAAATGCCGCAGCTAAATGGTGTAGTTTCATTATTTATTGCTAAATGGATGAAACAGTAAAAACGAAAGAGGGTTAATTAGATGCGAAGTCGTTTTACAAGAATTATATATTTTGTTGCTGCTATTCTATTATTAGGTTACTTATTCAATTTATATTTTGTTCACTTTTCGGGTGATGGAAAGGATTCACCCCAAGAAGCATTGCCAACAGACGCTGATTATGAGTGGATTGAGGGACCAAAAACAGAAAAAGAACAGCGATACTTCTTTTTGTCGAATGGCAATTACTTTGGTACAGGTGTTGTTATAAAAAATTTAAAAGGGTGGAGTGAAGGAGATGGTTCATATTCTCCTTTACCTGATCCACTAGATGAAAATAAAATTACGGCTGCCTATTCAGACAGTAAAATATTGTTTGGACTCATTAAACCAAATGGAGAAGTCAAAATAAAAGTCAATGAAAAATATGCTGACATGATCGACTTATCTACACTTTCAGAGGATGTATTAAAACTGTATAAGGTTGAAGGATACTATATTTGGTTTATCGAACGATCAAAATTAGAGGAAAACAATCACTTTAACATTAAAGTTCTGGATGACGACGGGAATATACTAAGTGACTTAACAATTTAGCTTTGGCGATAATAGAGTTTAAGCATAACTTCTTTTGTTTTTTAGCAACTTCGGATATACTGATTTTTGCTGAGTGAATTACAAGGTCATAAAAATAACTTATCACAAAAGATAAAATTAATGTAATTTACTTATGTATATAAATACGATATGATGGTCATTGGAGAAAAGAAGCTTTGTTAGCCTTTTCGAATTATTAACTAGGGGGAGTACACAAATGGCAAGCAACTTACACAACAGCCGTTCGTCATTCGAAGTTAATGGTAAAACATATAACTATTACCGTTTATCTGCGATTGAAGAAGCTGGTATCGCGAACGTATCACGCCTACCATACTCAATTAAAGTATTATTAGAATCTGTATTACGTCAATATGACAACTATGTAATTAAAGAAGAACATGTAAACAACCTTGCAAAATTTGGCAACGGTGCAGATCCAGAAGGTGAAGTACCATTCAAACCTTCTCGCGTAGTATTACAAGACTTCACTGGGGTTCCAGTAGTAGTTGACTTAGCTTCTTTACGTTCAGCTATGAAAGAATTAGGTGGAGATCCAAATAAAATCAATCCAGCAATTCCAGTTGACCTTGTAATTGACCACTCAGTACAAGTTGACAAATATGGTAATGCTTCAGCATTACAAGCTAACATGGATTTAGAGTTCGAACGTAACGCAGAACGCTACAACTTCTTAAAATGGGCTCAAACTGCATACGATAACTTCCGTGCTGTACCACCAGCAACAGGTATCGTACACCAAGTAAACTTAGAATATTTAGCGCCAGTTGTTCACGTTAAAGAAAACGAAGATGGCACTTTTGAAACTTTCCCAGACTCAGTAGTAGGTACTGACTCACACACAACTATGATCAACGGTATCGGTGTTCTTGGTTGGGGTGTTGGTGGTATTGAAGCTGAAGCAGGTATGCTTGGACAACCTTCATACTTCCCAATTCCTGAAGTTATCGGTGTTAAATTAACTGGTGAACTTCCAAACGGTGCTACTGCAACTGACTTAGCATTAAAAGTAACACAAGTATTACGTCAACGTGGCGTAGTAGGTAAATTCGTAGAATTCTTCGGTCCTGGTGTATCTAAATTACCACTTGCTGACCGTGCTACAATCTCAAACATGGCTCCAGAATATGGTGCTACATGTGGTTTCTTCGCAATCGATGAAGAATCATTAAACTACATGCGTTTAACAGGTCGTGACGAAGAGCACATCGCAGTAGTAGAAAACTACTTAAAAGCAAACAGCTTATTCTTCGATCCAGCTCTAGAGCCTGTATACACAGACGTATTAGAAGTTAAATTAGATGAAATTGAACCAAACCTTTCTGGTCCAAAACGTCCACAAGATTTAATTCCACTTTCAGAAATGAAAGCTCGTTATCATGAAGCTGTTACTGCTCCAATGGGCGTACAAGGATTCGGTTTAACTGAAGATGAATTCTCAAAAACATCTACAATTAAATTTGCAGATGGCGATGTAGAAATGCCTACAGGTGCTGTAGCAATCGCTGCTATTACATCTTGTACAAATACATCAAACCCATACGTTCTTTTAGCAGCTGGTTTAGTTGCGAAAAAAGCAGTAGAAAAAGGTATTCAACCACCTGCATGGGTTAAAACTTCATTAGCTCCTGGTTCTAAAGTAGTAACAGGTTACTTAGAAGATTCAGGTTTACAAACTTACCTTGACCAAATCGGTTTCAACACTGTAGGTTATGGTTGTACAACATGTATCGGTAACTCTGGTCCATTACTTCCAGAAATCGAAGAAGCTATTAAAGAAAAAGATTTATTCGTTACTTCAGTTCTTTCTGGTAACCGTAACTTCGAAGGTCGTGTACACCCACTAGTAAAAGCTAACTACTTAGCTTCACCACCATTAGTAGTTGCTTACGCTTTAGCTGGTACTGTAGATATCGACCTACAAAAAGATTCTTTAGGTAAAGACAAAGATGGCAACGATGTATTCTTCGCTGACATCTGGCCTTCAACTGAAGAAGTTAACGAAGTTTTAAACAGAGTAGTAACTCGTGAACTATTCCAAAAAGAATACGAAACTGTATTTACTGCTAACGAAAAATGGAATGCTATTGAAACATCAACTGAGTCTCTTTACACATTTGATGAAAAATCAACATACATTCAAAACCCACCATTCTTCACTGGTCTTTCTAAAGAGCCTGAAGCAATCAAAGGTCTTGATGGATTACGTGTAATTGCTAAGTTCGGTGATTCTATTACAACTGACCATATTTCTCCAGCTGGTGCAATTGGTAAAGACACTCCAGCAGGTAAATATTTACAAGAAAACGGTGTTGCAATCCGTGACTTCAACTCTTATGGTTCTCGTCGTGGTAACCATGAAGTAATGATGCGTGGTACATTTGCAAACATCCGTATCCGTAACCAAGTAGCACCAGGTACAGAAGGTGGATTCACTACTTACTGGCCAACTGGTGAAGTTGAGTACATTTACGATGCAGCTATGAAATATCAAGCTAATGGCACTGGTTTAGTTGTATTAGCTGGTAACGACTATGGTATGGGATCTTCTCGTGACTGGGCTGCAAAAGGTACTTTCTTACTAGGTATTAAAACAGTTATTGCACAAAGCTACGAACGTATTCACCGTTCTAACCTTGTAATGATGGGTGTATTACCACTTCAATTCATGCCAGGTGAAAGCGCAGAAACTTTAGGCTTAACAGGTAAAGAAGAAATCTCTGTAAACATCACTGACGATGTAAAACCACGTGATATTTTAACTGTTACAGCTAAAGCTGAAGACGGAACAGTTAAAGAATTCAAAGCTCTAGCTCGTTTCGATTCAGAAGTAGAAGTAGACTACTACCGTCATGGTGGTATCCTTCAAATGGTACTTCGTGCAAAAGCAGCTGAATAATAATAGGGAAGGTAATCGTACACTGAAAAATACTTTTAGTTTACAATTATCCGTCCAAAAAAACAGGTTGACATGTTCAACCTGTTTTTTTATGTGTGCCAGGCATGGCAACTATCTAGGTGGTGAAAGTCCACTGTGGAGGTACACATCGACCAACCACTAAGGAAGCGCAAGGTACTTATCGCGAGATAAGGGCTGGAGGAAGCGTGGAATAAAATCTTGGCTCGACGAACAGAAATCTGATACCAAGGCTCTACAAAGGGATAAGACTCCATAACAAGTTAAAGTCCAAAAGATGTGCGTAACTTTGCAGAGTAAATCAGGCGAGTAAAAGAGGAAAGATAGTTGTCTTACCCTGGGAGGTCTTGCGGATGTACATAGTTACAGTCGAAAACGGTTAGTCGCAAGAAGTCAGCAGAAGCCATAGTAATGACCTTTGGTCATGAAGGGCTGAACAATTTATAGTGTTTCAACGCCACAAATGCGTAAGTAACGGACTCCGAATGTGTTAATGGTGAAAGTATGAGCGTATCTCAAATGATAACCAAAATGGAGATATTACTTACTACGTAAGAGGAAAGGAGAAACGAGTGTGCAACTATTAGAAAAGATTCTAAGCAATCAAAATATGAATGAAGCCTACTTACGTGTCTATAAAAATAAAGGTGCAGGTGGAGTCGACGGAATAACGGTTGATGAACTTAAAAAGTATCTGAAAGAGAACAAGGATGAGCTACGTCAGCGCATCAGAACCAAAAAATACCAACCACAAGCTGCCTTACGAGTGGAAATCCCAAAAGAAAATGGAAAGATGCGCAAACTGGGAATACCAACAGTAGTGGATAGGGTAGTTCAACAGGCAATTCATCAAGTACTCAGTCCGATATTTGAAAAAGAGTTCAGTGAATACAGTTACGGTTTTAGACCAAATAGAAGTTGTGAGATGGCAATCATAAAAAGCCTCGAATTTCTGAACGATGGATATGATTGGATAGTGGACATTGACCTTGAAAGATTTTTCGACACAGTCAACCATGATAAACTCATGCGAATTATATCCAAAACAATCGATGATGGAGATGTCATTTCTTTAATAAGAAAATACTTGGTCAGTGGGGTCATGGTAAAGGGGAAATATGAAGAAACACCGATTGGAACCCCACAAGGAGGAAACCTTAGCCCACTGCTAAGTAACATAATGTTGAATGAACTGGACAAGGAACTAGAAAATAGAGGACTCCAATTCGTGAGATATGCGGATGACGTTCTTATCTTTGTGAAGAGTGAGAAAGCTGCAAACAGAGTAATGGAATCAGTCGTGAAATTTATAGAAAAGAAATTAGGGTTGATTGTCAATACAGAAAAGAGTAAAATCGCTCGTCCAAAAGACTTGAAATTTTTGGGGTTTGGATATTACTACGATTCAAAAGATAAGAAATATCAAGTCCGACCACATCCAATTTCAGTACAGAAATTTAAAAGGAAACTTCGACAACTAACAAAACGAAACTGGAGCATTCCGTTAGACTACCGAATACTGAAACTAAAACAAGTAATATTTGGTTGGGTAAATTATTTTAGAACTGCAAACATGAAAACGGCTATGCGTAAAATTGATAAGAAACTACGCTCAAGAATAAGGGTAATCATTTGGAAACAATGGAAGGTACCAAGAAGACAGATAAGGTCGCTAATCCAATTAGGTATACCCGAAGAAGAAGCCAAAGGCTTAACATTCTGTAGGAAAGGTTATCGATTTATCGGATTATCGAAAGTTGTTCATAGAGCAATCTCTAATAAAAGACTAAAGCAGAGGGGAATACCCTCTGCTTTAGAACGTTACTTAGAAGTTCACACTGTGATATAAATTGAAACGCCGTATACGAGACCCGTACGTACGGTGTTGTGAGAGGGGCGAAAATAAGTCAACTTATTTTTCCTCTACTCGATTTTTATAAATAGTACAAAAGAATTATTTTCAGAAATTACATAATTTTAACATTATAATAGTTAGTATTTTTTAATTCTTTCTTGTAAAATAGTTAATAGGAATCTGTTTCTAAATTCCCATAATATTGGAGGGCTTATTGAATGAATTTTGACAAAAATCGAAACAAAATTTACACTGCAACTGTAGCATCTTCTATTGTTGCTTCTGCTTTACTATTAACTCCTGTTCAAGCGGAGTCCATTTCATTTAAAGATGTATCTACATCTTCCTCTTACTATGCTTCTATTAATCAACTAGTAGAATTAGGAGCAATTTCTGGTTACCCGGATGGGACATTTAGACCAGATGAATCTCTAACTCGTGGACAAGCAGCTAAAATTATTGCTCAAGTTTTACAACTTGATGGGGCAACTGCTACAGATCCTAAATTCACTGATGTTCCAAAATCACATCAATATTACAAAGCAATTTCAGCATTAGCAGAATCTAAAATTATTGGTGGATACGACGATAATACGTTCAAAGTAAACAATGTTATTACACGTGGACAATTGGCAAAAGTAATTGCTCAAGCATTTGAATTACAACCAAAAAATAATGAAGAATTGCCTTTTACTGATGTAACTGATAGCTATAAGCCATTTGTAAAAGCCCTTTACGATAATGGTATTACAACAGGCACTTCTGAAACTACATTTTCATTAAATAAACCTGTTACTCGTGGACAAGCAGTAACTTTAATTACACGAGCTTTAAACTCTGTTAAAGATACTGAACCTGATACGACTACATCTGATACTGCTACATTCGATTTAACAATTATGCACAGCAATGATACACATGGACGTGTTGAAAATGCTCCAAAACGTGCTACTGCAGTAAAAGAAGTTCGTGCAGAAAATCCTAATGCTTTATTGCTAGATGCAGGTGATGCAAATAGCGGGACTCTATATTCTAATGAATTTAAGGGACAAGCCGACCTTGCCTTCCTAAATTATATGGGATATGATTTCATGACTTTTGGAAACCATGAATTTGATTTAGGATCAAGCCCTGAAGGCCACCAAGCATTAGTTGATTTTATTGAAGCAGCTAATTTCCCATTTGTATCTTCAAATGTTGATTTTTCAAAAGACTCCAAGTTTACTGGATTATTTAATGATTTAATTTCTAGTGAACCTGAAAATGGAAAAATTTATAGTGGTATTGTAAAAGAAATTGAAGGAGAGAAAGTAGGTATTTTTGGTTTAACAACTGCTGAAACAAAAGATATCTCTTCTCCAGGAAGCATCGTTTTTGAGAATTATATTGAAGAAGCTGAGAAAGCGGTAAAGGCATTTGAAGATTTAGGTGTGGATAAAATTATTGCTTTAACTCATATTGGTTACGATGACAGTGCTGACTATGATAATGACTTAATTTTAGCTCAATCTGTTGAAGGCATCGATATTATAGTAGGCGGTCATAGTCATACTAAATTAGAGGAACCAGTTGTTGTTGATACAAATACAACGGGTGAAGCAAAAGATGCAACGTTAATCGTACAAGCATACCAATATAGTGATTACTTAGGTACACTTGATGTAACATTTGATGATAAAGGTGTAGTTGTTGATTTCGAAGGTAAATTATTAGAGTTAGCAAACTATGCGGATGATCCTAAAGCATTAGAAATTTTAAAACCATATAAAGATCAGGTAGATTCAGTACAAAATGAAGAAATCGGTGTAAGTGCAATCTCTGCATTAGAAAACCCACGTGTATCTGATGAAGGAAATACTGATCAATTAAGTGTCCGCAAGAACGAAACTGCACTTGGTAATATTATTACTGACGGTATGCTTTCTAAAGCAAAACAATATACAAATAAAGAAGTTATTATGGCTGTACAAAATGGTGGTGGAATTCGTGCAAGTATTGGCGAAGGACCAATTACTGTTGGAGAAGCGATAACTGTACTTCCATTTGGTAATACATTAGCGATTATGGATGTAACAGGTGCAGAGTTAAAGGCAGCATTTGAAGTTAGTGTTGGCAGCTATCCAGATGAGAATGGAGGTTTCCTACACGTATCTACAGGAACTAAAGTAGAATTCGATTCTTCAAAACCTGCTGGAGAACGTATTGTATCAATTACTTATAAAGATGCAAGCGGTAATGATGTTCAAATTGAAGATGATAAAACTTACACAATTGCTACTAATGCATTTACTGCTAAGGGTGGCGACGGCTATGATATGTTTGCTGTTGCCTATGCAGATGGTCGTGTAACAGACTTAGGTTTATCCGATTGGGAAAACCTTGTAGAACATTTAAAATCAATTGGTGATATTACACCAACAGTTGAAGGCCGTATTGTTGATGTTGCAAAATAATTTTATGTACTAATAAAATGATTATATAAAATAGCTCATAACCTATTTGATATTCATTTTAGTTCAGGAACCGAGATCGTCTAAAATGACGATCTCGGTTTATTCTACATCCTTAAGTGAGTTTTTATGATGCATCATGAAAAAACGATAATATTACATATTATAGAAATTTTTTATTGGAAAATTTACATACTGTTAATTAAAATAAAATAAGTATATATATGATAATAGAAAAGTATAGGGAGGAATTATGAAGAAAAGATATAGCATTTTTGCAAAGTTTCGAGATGGCCGTTACTTTTATTTAAACTTCAATGATCCAAAAATATTGGATTGTTTAAAACAAGTTCCTCCTCCAGAAGGATTACTAGCAATTGCTAAATGGCCAATCAACACTCATGCAGAAATCGAATTTTTTGTTGAATTAATCAATGGCAATATTAGTTATTATTTTTTAAAAGACTCCATTACTAACATAAGAGAAACTGTTACATTTAATAATACAGAGTTGGATAATTAATTATTAACTATGTATCAATTATTTTATAGATAGTGAAGGGGCTGTATTAAAGCTCTGTTCGTAAAAAATATTAGTACTAATCTGCTCATGATAGTTTTTAGAAGAGCAGATTTTTTTATTATAAAAGTAAAGTGAACGGTTTTCCATTGATTGCAAAATGAAGAGTGATTCTAAGCAATATTTTCACTTATAACGCTTACCATATTGGATTAAATCGTCCAAATTCTGCAAAAAAGTAGGCAACCAATACAAGATGAAATAGTAAGACATTTTATATTACGCCCTAAATAAAAGTGTGCTTCACAGAAAAAAGGTGTTCTATCGTAGTATTATTTTAAAAAATAAGAGGAATATTACTATAGGAGCCAAATATGTGGATGAACAATTCTACTAAAGAGCGTACAAGTAATTTAATGAAAATTTAGGAGGAAGTAAATTATGAAGAAAGATTTTTACACTGTACTTAAAGAAAGACGTTCTTACTATGGGATTAATAAAGATGTACAAGTATCAGAAGAAAGAATTAAAGAAATTGTAGAATTTGCTGTAAAATTCACCCCGTCAGCTTTCAATTCTCAATCTGCACGTTTAGTTGTATTATCAGGTGAAGCACATAATAAATTATGGGATATTACAACTGAAACATTAAAAAAAGTAGTTGGAGAAGGAAATTTTTCAGGAACTCAACAAAAAATGGATTCTTTTAAAGCTGGTTATGGGACTGTTTTATTCTTCGAAGATGAAGCAATAGTTAAATCACTTCAAGAACAATTTGCTTTATATGCTGAAAACTTTCCAATTTGGTCAAACCAAGCATCAGGTATGCATCAATTAGTTGTATGGGCAGCATTAGAAGCAGAAGGATTAGGTGCATCTTTACAACACTATAATCCGCTAATCGATGATGAAGTGAAAAAAGAATGGAACATCCCTGATAATTGGAAGCTTATTGCACAAATGCCATTTGGTAATCCAACAGCTACACCAGGTGAAAAGGAATTCCAACCACTTGAGGATCGTGTGAAATTTTACAAGTAATTAATTATGAAATAATTTTAAACCAGTATCCTCACGGAGCTGGTTTTTTTGATGATAAATCATTGTTCTTGTAGATGTTATGAAATTCCAGTATGTAAATCCAATGAAGGGTATTAGGTTTAACCTAATAGGATTGATACTATGTACTAGGTTAATAAGCAAATAGACGAGTTGTAATATGTTTCATAATAATCAATCAATGTTTAAATACTGGAAAAATGCTATTTATACTAAAGATTTTCAAGTATTTTCACAGAAACAGAAAGAAAATAACAATAAAGAGGGGACCAAAAATGATAAGTTTTTGATCCCCTCTTTCAGTAAGTAATTTATTACCACTCAATATTCGCAATAATTCCTTCATCATCATGCAAGTCTAAAACAATACGTGCTGATATAGAATCACGATTTAATTGTTCATCAATATATAAACGAATAGCTGTAATAAAATTAACTGTATTATAAAAATCCATTTGTCCATTTACATAAGCTTCAGCAGTAAACCCTGAAGCATCGTCATACATTAATTCGACTTCAACAGCTTGTGGTTCTACATTTCTAAACTTTGCATGAAACAAACAAAGTGCATTAATTACTTCTTGTTCTGATAATGTTATCTTTTCCAAGTGTCTGTTACCTCTTTATTCTTTCTACGAGTCAACATTTGATAAATTTTTATACAAATAAATACGATGAAAATAATAGCAAATGCATTAATTGCAAATCCTAAAATATTACCGATTAACCCCATATCCGAGAATAGACTACCAAATAGCAGCCCAGCTATACCACCAACAAATAAGCCTTTCATAAGACCGCCAGTTGTGAAGCCGCCCGCTTTTGTAGTGCTAGTATTCGATTTATTTGTTGTAGTAGTGGATTTATTCACTGTTGAATTTGTTCCGGAATCGTTGTTTTGCATATAGTTACTTGAACCTGTATTATTGTTATAGCTTTTCTTTCCAGACTTGTACGATTTTGCTTCTACCGTTTGAACATCATCTAAAAGAATAACTGTTCCTACACTTGAGAAAGCTAAAGTGAAGGCGATAAATATTGCTGAAAGTTTTTTCATTAAGTAATTCCTCCATTTATCTAATTACACTATAAGTATATCAAATTATATTAAATGAAAAAAATAAATACTCTGTTTGTTCAATGTTTTACGTATTTCGTAACAAAATGAGAAAGAAATGAACTTATTAGAAAATCTTCCATTTCTATATGTGACAAAGTATGATAGAAAAGTGAATAAATTCTATAAAAGTTTTTAGGAAATGAAAGGATGAAATAGGTTGCAAGATAAACGTTTTAAAATTGCAAACCGTGAAGCATTGATTGGTATAGTGCTTGTCGTGATTAATTTCGCAATTTGGTTTGGGTTTGCCTATGGTTTGGGTTCAGGTAATCCAACTGAATATACGTATGTTTTTGGTTTTCCTGCCTGGTTTTTCTATAGCTGTTTTGCGGGCACTATTTTTATGATTGTCCTTATTTGGCTTGCAATCAAATTGTTTTTCAAAGATATTCCATTTGACGATGAGGAGGAGCACCTATGATTCATTGGCAAGTGATTATCCCACTTTTGATTTTTTTAATTATTATTTTTTGTATAGGCTTTTGGGCTAACAAACATGTACGCTTATCCAAATCCTTTTTACAGGAATATTTTCTAGGCGGTCGTGAAATGGGCGGCTTTCTATTAGCTATGACTATGATGGCTACATATGGCAGTGCTTCAAGCTTTATTGGTGGACCTGGTGTGTCTTACAACTTAGGTTTAGGCTGGGTTTTACTTGCAATGGCACAGCTGCCAGCGGGATATTTTGTATTAATGATATTAGGTAAAAAATTTGCCATCCTCTCACGTCGTTATGAAGCGATTACATTAATAGATTTTCTTAAAAAAAGATATGAAAGTAATACTGTAGTAGTACTTTCTGCAATCAGCATTATTGTATTTCTATTTGCTTCCATGACTGCTCAATGGGTTGGGGGAGCAAGATTAATTGAATCGTTGACTGGCTTAAGTTATACAGTGGCGCTGCTTATTTTTGCGGTGACAGTACTAATATATGTTATTATCGGCGGATTTCGTGCAGTAGCATTAACAGATGCAATGCAAGGGTCAGTTATGCTAATTGGAACAATTATTTTATTAATCGGAACAATTATAGCAGGTGGGGGATTAGATAATATTATGAATTCCCTAGTAAATGAAAACCCACAGATGCTGTCTCCTTTTGGATCTGATGGATCACTTACGCCACTTTATGTTTCTACTTTTTGGATATTAATTGGTCTTGGTGTAGTAGGATTACCACAAATTGCAGTTCGTGCTATGAGTTATAAAGATTCAAAAAGTCTACATCGCGCGATTCTTATAGGCACAATTGGCATTGGAACGATAATGTTTGGGATGCATGTAATCGGAGTTCTTGCACGTCCGGTAATACCAGGAATTGAAATTGGTGATAAAGTAATGCCTATGCTTACACTTGAAGTATTGCCGCCGTTACTAGCTGGAATTGTACTTGCTGCTCCAATGGCTGCAATTATGTCAACTGTTAATGCATTGCTTATTTTAGTCAGTTCAACAGTAGTAAAGGATTTATACTTAAATTTTATTCACCCAAATGCGACAGATAAGCAAATTAAGACAAGAAGTTTTTGGGTTACAACAATAATAGGACTAGCTGTTGTATTCTTCGCAATGAAGCCTCCTGAATTTTTAATTTGGTTAAATTTATTTGCATTTGGTGGTTTGGAGTCTGCCTTTTTATGGTCAGTTGTATTTGGACTTTATTGGAAAAAAGCAAATAAATATGGAGCTATTGCTTCCATGATTACCGGCCTAGTTTTGTATATTTCTATTGATCGATTATCTCCGCATATTTTTGGGATGCATACTGTAACGATACCTGTATTTGTTTCCTGTATCGTTTTTGTTATTGTAAGTCTTGCAACTCATCAAAAGTCAGAACTTGAGAACATCTAACTTTTAATTAATCTCTTCAAATTTAATTGGGAACTTTCTTGAGGGAAATGGCTCAAAAAATAAAACTTGGAAAGGGGTCATTTCATATGGCAAATAAAGCTACGAAGCAATATAACGGAATGATTTTATTAACAGGCTATTTACAGCGGCTATTTGTTGCAGAAACTATTTATCGTAGGCTTAACGAACCTCATGATCCAGAACGCTTTGAAAAAGCGAAATCTTTATTAGATGAAGCATATACAATTGTGCAAGTATTTGAGAAAACTCAATCCTTAACATATGAGCAAAAAGAACAGCTATTATTGATTGTTAAAAAAACAGAAAACCTCATGGCATCTTACTTTAAAGAAGAAACAACTTACTCCTTTCCACAGAAGATTGCTATAGTGGGCTCTTCTTTATATGCAGAGCAGCATGTCAATTCAGGAATTGTGCGTTTAGGAGAGATATTTAAAGTTGAGGTTAATAGAGATTTCCACATGCGAATTAAATTCTATGAACAAAGAACAAAGGTAATCGACTATTTAGTTTATTCAATTGAAAACAAAGAACAGCCTGTAGAACAAATAATGAAAGCTATTGATTCATGGTTTAACGATGTAATGAGAAACAAAGAGTTTATACTGAATGATTTAAATCAAATACCACAAATGCTTGAGCATGAAAAATAATAAAAAAGCGAGTCGAAAATTTATTTTCGATTCGCTTTTGAATTTTAATAAAACACTTTATCAATATTATATTTTGCGCGGAATGTATTAATTGCGTAGGTTTCGTATATTTCACGTTCCATTGGGTCTTCAATTTCATACACTTCGATTTTATAAATTTCATCACGATGATTTTTCATCGGTGATACATTATCTTCGAAGTGTTTTTTAATACGCTGACGAATCTTCCGTGCTTTTCCAACAAAAAGCAGCTCGTTTGCCTTATTATAAAAGAAGAAAATGCCGCCTTTATCACGAGTAATTTTATGGAAATCTATAAATCCGTGGAAAGGTGTAATTGGCACATCGCCTTCTTTTAATTCTTGTTTACGTTGATAAATGACAACATCGGGTTTTGGAAATTCAATTTTAATCAAGCTAATTTCACGTCCTTTATTTGTATAGATTTTCATGCTACCATAACTTCCAATGAATTGCTAGAAAGGAAATATTCTATAGGCTATAATAAACCTTCTTATCATTAGTTTCTCACATTTTTTATATTTATATGTGTAAATCGCTTTATGACTTTATAAACAATCCACATTAGGTTCTTTTATTTAATTGTGTGTTAATATAAATTAAAAACCAAATAATGGGGATGGGTATAAATGGCAGTTTTAAATGATAGATTTTTTAAGGCTTCTAAAACTAGCTTGGAGTTTAAAATAATAGAAGTCGAGTCCTTATCGAGTAAAATAAAAATTATATTTAATAGCGGGGAACACCAATTAGAATTTGAATTTTTAACCTTAAGAGAAGATGTTGAGATGATTTATGAATTGATTTTTAATCACTGGGATGAATTATTAAAAGGTGGCGTGTGGGATGCAACTGATCCTTCGTTTTCATTTTCGATTTTTGAAAATAAAAGTGAAATAATTAATGATAAAATATATCGATTTCAATTTTGGATTGACGCAGGTGAATTTAATTGTAGAAGATCTACCGGATCAGGCATCGGGATAACGATATATCAAGATAGAGAAACTATTGAAAAATTTGCATTACAGTTAAAAAAAGAATTAGGATAGAATTTAAATTTTTTTGTAAAGACTAGTGGTCCTAATTATTAAAATTGATAAAGATACATACAAAGACATTTAAAAAAATCCCAATAAAACAGTTATTGCGCTATACTAATAATTAGAGGTGAATAAAATGTTTGTAAGTGAAAAACAGATAGAAATTCGTTATGCAGAAACAGATCAAATGGGTGTTGTGTATCATGCAAACTATTTAGTTTGGATGGAAATTGGGCGTACTAAACTCATTCAAGATCTAGGGTTTGACTATGCCGGATTAGAGGAACAAGGCTACTTATCACCAGTACTTGATCTATCGATTCAATATAAGAAAGCAATGAGATATGGACAAGTAGCTACTGTTCGAACTTGGGTAGAATCACATTCAAAGCTTCGCACTACATATGGCTATGAAATATTGCATGAAGACGGATCAGTTGCTGCAACTGGTACTTCAGTTCATACATTAGTGAAAAAGGATAACTTTAGACCTTATCCTTTAAGTAAAGTTGATCCTAAATGGGAAGCGAAATATTTAGAAATTGCACACACATAACTAAATTTTTAAGCAATTTTTCGATATTGGACATTACAAAACCTTATCCTAGCACATTCTTTAGGATAAGGTTTTTTCGTTAATTACTAGGTTGTGTTATATTATTTCTCACTATTTACCACTTTTTAATTACCTTATATATATCATATAATAGTATATATTTTAATCTATAAATAAATGTAGTATACTATAGAATGGTTATAAAACGATACAGAAAAGATGTGTTCCTAAGCTAGGCTTTGATTAGGTGGGATACCTGCATCTTTGCTGCAAATTTAGGGGAAAAGGTTGGTAAAAATGAGCAATAGAAAAACTAACACAGACGTCATTTTAATTGGCGCCGGAATTATGAGTGCTACTTTAGGTACACTGCTAAAAGAGCTAAAACCGGAATGGGATATTAAAGTTTTTGAATCGCTCGAAAAAGCAGGGGAAGAAAGCTCTAACGAATGGAATAACGCAGGTACTGGACATGCTGCTTTATGTGAGCTTAACTATACTACTGAAAAATCAGACGGATCTATTGATATTAGCAAAGCGGTTAATGTTAATGAACAATTCCAAGTTTCAAGACAGTTCTGGTCTTATCTTGTAGATAAAAAATTGATTAATAATCCTCAAGACTTCATTATGCCATTACCTCATATGAGTATGGTGCAAGGCGAAGAAAATGTTCAATTCTTAAAGAAACGCCATGAAGCAATGGTGAAAAATCCTTTATTTAAAGGAATGGAATTTTCTGATGACCCAGCAAAATTGATGGAGTGGATTCCACTTATCATGAATGGCCGCAAAGATAATGAGCCAATTGCAGCTACAAAAGTTGATTACGGTACGGATGTTAACTTTGGTGCTTTAACACGTATGTTATTTGAACATTTAGAGTCTAAAGGTGTAGAAGTTAACTATAAACACAAAGTTCAGAAACTTAAACGTGCTAATGACGGCTCATGGGAAGTAGTAGTACATGACCTTGATGGCTGTAAAGCAAAATACTATAATGCTAAATTCATTTTCCTTGGAGCTGGAGGCGGTAGCCTTGAATTACTACAAAAAACTGGTATTCCTGAAGGAAAACATATCGGTGGATTCCCTGTAAGCGGTTTATTTATGGTATGTAATAACCAAGAAATAGTAGAGCAACACCACGCTAAAGTTTACGGTAAAGCAAAAGTAGGTGCTCCACCAATGTCAGTACCGCACCTTGACACTCGTTATATTGATAATAAAAAATCGCTGTTATTTGGACCTTTCGCAGGATTCTCACCAAAATTCTTAAAAACAGGTTCAAATATGGATTTATTTGCATCAATTAAACCGCATAACCTTACAACGTTATTAGCAGCAGGGGTTAAAGAAATGTCATTGACAAAATATTTAATCCAGCAAGTGCTATTATCAAAAGAACAACGTATGGAAGAGTTGCGCGAGTTTATCCCTAATGCTAAATCAGAGGATTGGGATATTGTAATAGCAGGTCAACGTGTACAGGTTATTAAAGATACAGAAAAAGGCGGTAAAGGAACACTGCAATTTGGTACTGAAGTAATTACTGCTAGTGACGGCTCAGTTGCAGCATTACTTGGTGCTTCTCCTGGTGCTTCTACGGCTGTTCACGTTATGCTTGAAGTAATCAAGAAATGTTTCCCAGATCAACATAAAGAATGGGAGCCAAAAATTAAAGAAATGATTCCTTCATATGGCTTAAAGCTTATGGATCACCCAGAGCTTCTACAAGAACTTCATAATTCAACAGCACATACTCTTGGGTTAAGTGAAAAAGAACCTGTTCTTAGCTAAAAGCTATAAACTATAATTAGTATTCATATATTAAAGTATAAAGAAGAACCTTTGATCTAAGTTTGTTTGGATTAAAGGTTCTTTTTGCATTACTTTATATTTAACGTTTTGTCAAAACTACCGCTAACTTAAGAAACTTGATATAATGACGTTTGTGAGAAAAATCGAAAGAGAAATGGAGGTATGTTCATGGTACAAAATGCAAAAGATTCAGTAAAGTGTTTTATTGTTTTAACCAATACTGCTCGTGAAGCAATAAAGCAACATTTTCAAGATGAACATGCCTTTTTTAATTTACAAAAACCATTCGAAGTATATTTAGAAAAACAATCAATCGAACAAACTTCTATTTCATTAACAATTTATTTTGATAATAAAACAAATGAAAAACTCGCTAAGAAATTTGGCGAACGCGTTGTTATAATGGATTGCGTATTCGATTTAAAAAATGGACTCGTCGCAAAAAGTTTTCGTACACGAGGTAAAAACACACCAATAAAAACTAACCGTCGCCAAAAAATGCGCATTCATTTTGTACCTTCCCGCATTAATGGCCATACATATTCCGAAAAGTTTATCTCTTGCATAGCAGAACTTCCTGTTGCCCAAGAACGCTTTGACTATGTCAACAAGCGAATCACAAGCTGGGAAGGCTATTTAAAGGTGCTTTATAAAAATGCGTCTGTGGACGATATTGATGCAACTTTTGATTCGGTCAAGTTCAGTCACGACTTTTCAACTGTTACATTGCGCTGTAAAGGTATTGATAATAAAGAGTGGAAACAACTTAAAGGCTTAAGTGTTTATACGAAAGGATTCCCAAAAGAAATTGGGGAAGTCGTAAAAGTGAATCGATCTGATTTTACTGTAGATATTGAACTTAATCCTAGACTTGCAAAAGATGTTCGTAATCATAACTTCGATTTCGCTTCGGAGCATATTACGTTTAGCAATGCCTCCACAAAATCGCAATTAAATCGTCTCCTAAAAGGATTTGAACGACTAAAAGATGGTCTAGCAGCAAATCCAAATTTAGAAAATATTCTGTTCGAAGATAAGCCAACTATTGCTGAACGGAAAAATAATATCGAGCTTGAGTTTCATAATAATTTGAATGAATATCAAAGAGATGCAGTAATTGGGGCAATGAGTGCAGATGATCTATACGTTATACAAGGTCCTCCAGGTACGGGGAAAACGACTGTTATTTCTGAAATTTGCTACCAAAATGCAAAAGCTGGTTTAAGGACTTTGATTGCCTCTCAATCGAATTTGGCAGTAGACAATGCACTAAGCCGATTATTATCAAATAAAGATATACGTATTTTAAGATATGGCCGTACAGAAAGTATTGAAGAAGAAGGAAAAAAGTTTATTGAAGAAAATGTTGCACAGTACTGGAAGAAACAAACATACGAGGCTATTATTCATGAAATTAACCATCATCAAACAAAAGAACAAGAACTAAAAGAAGAAATCACTCAATGTAAAAGTCAAATTGAGTTATTAAAAAATAGAGAATTAAAATTACTTGAGGACATTGAAAAGAAGCAAAAAGCAAAAATAGAGCTTGAAGAAGTGGCAGAAAAGATTTCACAGCTCAAAAAACAAATCATTCCACTAAAAAAAGAACGTGAGAAAACAGAACAAGGAATAGAAACATTAACAAATTCTCTAGAAAAATTAACAGCAAAAATAAATGAACTAAATGAACAACTAACATCAATTGGTTCATTACAATCAATAAATGAGGAAATACAAAAAGCAGAGGAAAAAATTCAAAAAAGTAAACATACCATCGAGTATTTACAATTAAAAGAGCAATTAGATCAAGTAGAAAAACAACGAGAAAATATTCGAAACCGATTAGAAAAATTAGATTTTAGCTCTGATAAAGTGGAGAATACGGTAGAACAAATCCAATCGTTGAAAAAAGTTTATGAAGTTGAACAGATAATAGAAAAACACCAGCTACGCCGCGGATATGTTTTGAATCAACTGTTCGCTGATATGGAAAAAATCCATACGCAGCTAATAAAATTTAAACCATTAAAAGAAATAATGAATCGATTAGAAAAAGCAATTGAATATAGTCATACTACCCTTGGAATACAAGTGCAAACTGTAGATTTGCCGCCAAATCACCATTATTCTTTAGATGAGATAAATGACTTTTTAACTAAACTAAGCTATGCCTTCGCTCAAAAGAAGATTAATAAGGAAAATGGATTGCGTTCTATTCAAGGGTTATATATGAGAAAACGCTTCCTAGATCAGTTATCATATCGATATCGGGCGCTAATTGATGAATCTCTCCTCGTTTTTTCAAAAATAAAAGAAGAAGTAACCGATCAAATTATGGAGAAAACCGGAGTAGATCAATCTTCCATTAATTCATTAAAAGTACAAGAAGATAGCTTGAACCAAAAGATTGAACAATATCATAATCGTCTAGAAGCATTTCATCCTATTTTAGAAGGCTCGGTCATTCCTTCAACAAGTGAGCTGCAATCAGTTTGTACTTTACTTGAAGAAGATATTAAAAAATTACAACAAGATAAAGAACGGTTACTAGAAATTGACTCGCAATTAGAGAAAAAAGTAAATGAAAAGCAAAGTATAGAGACTGAATTATTAAATGGTCAACAGCTATTAAAAGAAACAATTGCTGACTTAAAACAACTTAATTTAGATGGTTTGCTCCTTGAAAAGAAATATGAACAATTAGAGCAAATTACAAAACTAAATCCTGAGCTTGAACTAGAAAAAACTAATGAAAAAATAAAAAGTCATCAAAAAGAAATAGAGAAACTGGATTTAAAAATTTCAATGCTTCCAATCACGCAAAGTTTACAATTACAGTGGAAAGAATTGCTTGAACAATCTACTGATCACGATTTAGATGAAATTCGCAAATTATATGTAAAACATGCAAATGTAATTGGGACAACCTGTGTTGCATCTGCAAACAAAGAATTTATGGATAATTACCCGATTTTTGATGTTGTTATTATCGATGAAGTGTCGAAGGCAACACCACCAGAACTATTGCTGCCAATGTTAAAGGGTAAAAAGATCGTATTAGTAGGGGACCATCACCAATTACCGCCATTAATAGGCGATGATACATTCGAAGAAACTTTAGAAACGGTCATAAAAGAAAGCGATACATTTGAAGAAAAACGAGAACTAGAAAAACTGCTTGAAGAATCATTATTTGAACGGTTATATAAAAACTTGCCGCGTTCGAATAAAAAAATGCTCGCCATTCAATACCGGATGCACGAAAATATTATGCAAACAATTACGTCATTTTATAAGAGTGAAAATGACTCTCTTCAGTGCGGCCTAACGGATTCAGATGCAGTGAGAGACCATAAATTAAATAGCAAATTTGTAAATCGCAGCGAACATTTACTATGGTTCGATATACCGAATAAGCCGGCATTTTTCGAGGAAAGGATGAAGGAAGGCTCAAGTTTATTTAACACAGCAGAACTTGATATGATTCGCAATATGCTCCTTGACTTAAATGATGCAACTGAACAAGCAAAAGAACAAGGCATTATAGAACAAGACACTTTAAAATCAGTTGGTGTAATAAGTTTCTATGCTGAACAAGTAAAACGGATTAATCGATTAATCGAAGAAGAATTGCATCTTCCTCACCTGCATATTAGAACAGGATCTGTTGATAAATTCCAAGGCATGGAGATGGATGTTATTTTGGTCAGCATGGTTCGAAACAATGACAATAAGTATGGTGATATTGGTTTTGCCAAGGATTATCGCCGTTTAAATGTCGCCCTATCACGTGCACGGGAATTGCTCGTATTAATTGGCAGTACAGAAATGTTTACACGACGTCCAAAGCACGAAGAAACACGAAACATGTATAAAAATTTATTAAATGTAGTTAAAAACCAGAACGGCTATAGAGAATACGAAAAAACAGTTATTAATTAATGTTATAAAGGAGGAGCGATGGAGCTACAATTATTACAACAGAAATTATTAGAGCAGCTTGAAAGCAAAACTACTGGAACGATTGTTCAAAAAGACATTTGGTGCTTTCCTGTTCATACAATAAACGTTTCATATAAACCAGTACTTCGTACGAAAATGGACATTTTAATGAAAATGCTGCTTATTTCATTACAAAAAGCGAAATTTAAAAATAGTGAGCAATTAAGCGAAATTCTTTTAGTAGAAGAGCTCTTTGTACAAGATTTATTATCCAAAATGCATAAAACAGGGCTTATCACTAAAGTTGAGGATTGTTATCAATTAACTGAAAAAGGGTTGAAACAATTAGCAAATGGCGTTTATGAAGAAGATCAAGATACAACTTCCGTAGAGCTTTTATATAGCCCAACTCATCAGTCATTTTTTAGTGGGGATATTGAAGAAATTTTGGATTTTGAAGATTTTCCTGAAAAAATATATCGATATAGCTCACATGAGGAGGAGCTTAATATTGATAACGACAAGATTTTACCTGAAATACGAAAGCTGCAGCACAATTATGAAGACGATCAGCAATCAGATCAATTGTTCATTACATCAATCGATGCTATTGAAAATGTACAAATCAATGATATCCCATGTTTAGAGTTTATTATTTTTGATAAAGAAAAAAGTTCTTTTCATGCTCGAGTTTGGAACACACTGCTGGATTCTTGGGACACTACTCTTGAGTATCAATTACAAGAAAAAGAACAATCTATGTGGCAAGAAAAATATTAACAAAAAAATAAATCTCGAATATTGCAAATATTAATTTTCCATGTTAGTATTAGCTTAATTTCATCTTTCTTATCAAGAGAAGCAGAGGGACATGGCCCTATGAAGCTTCAGCAACCTCTAACAGCAGTTAGAAAGGTGCTACTTCCAGCAAGACGTTATGTCTTGAGAGATAAGAGTGCGCGTTTACATTGTACCTCTCATTCTCATGCTGGAATGAGGGGTTTTTTATTTGATTTAAAAGAGAGATGAAAACGGCATTATAAGAAATGGGGGAACAAGAATGCCTATAAATATACCAAAGAATTTACCTGCTGGAGAAAAATTGCGACAAGAGAAAATTTTCGTGATGGAAGAAGACCGCGCGAGAACGCAACAAATTCGTCCACTAAACATTTTAGTTTGCAACTTAATGCCAGAAAAAGAGAAAACAGAGCTGCAACTATTACGTTTATTAGGGAACACGCCTTTACAAACGAATGTAACGTTTCTAAACACAGCAACATATGCGTCGCGAAATGTTTCAAAATCGCACTTAGACACATTCTACAAAACATTTAATGAAATTAAGCACCGTCGTTTTGATGGCATGATTATTACAGGTGCACCAGTAGAACGTATGGAGTTTGAAGATGTTAACTATTGGGAAGAAATTACAGAAATTATGGATTGGGCAAAAATTAACGTAACATCTTGCATGTATATTTGCTGGGGAGCACAAGCTGCACTTTATCATCATTTTAATATCGGCAAATTTGAACTGCCAAGAAAATGTTCTGGCATTTATTCGCATGTCATTACAGATCTTACGGTTGATTTAGTAAGAGGATTTAGTGATGAGTATGTTGCTCCTCATTCAAGACATACTTCTGTATCTATTGATGATGTACGCAGCCATCCTGACTTAAGATTATTAAGCTACTCTGAAGAAGCTGGACCATTTATTATCCAATCAAAAGATACAAAGCATATTATGATTACTGGCCATTTAGAATATGATGCAACAACGTTGGCAGATGAATATATTCGCGATGTTGAAAAAGGGGAGCCAGTAGATATTCCAGTAAACTATTTCCCGAATAACGATCCATCAAAAACACCAAAAAACACATGGCGTGCCCATTCACATTTACTTTTCTACAACTGGTTAAACTACTACGTATACCAAGAAACACCATACGACTGGCATTTTGTCGATGACATGATTGAGTACCATATATAGAAAGTGTAACGGTTACTTAAGAATTTTCAAAATATAAATACAATTTATGTTGGGGTTGTTTAGAAATTAAAATTTCTGAGCAGCCCCTCAACTGTTTGTAATCAGCAACTTCTTTAATAATCGTGTCATTTTCATCAGTAGGCTCATCCTAAAATGGCTTCAAAAGCAGCCCCTTTTTTACTTTATAGAAAAAGTTATTAATTAATGAACGTTTTTTTATTATAGAAAGTCTAATGATTAAAGGGGGAGACATATGCAAAACTTTGAACGCGAGAAAAAAGCAATTGATGGTGATAAATCAGCCTTCCTCGAACTTTTAGAAATGTACGAAGATACGCACTATAGGATTGCTTTTAGTTATTTTAAAAATGAATATGATGCACTTGATGCCATACAGGAATTTACTTACCGCAGCTTAAAAAAACTCCATACTGTTAAAAAGCCGGAATATTTATCTACTTGGCTTATTCGAGTGTTATTAAATGTATGTCATGATATGCAGAAGAAAAAGAAACGTTTGGAATTACATGAATCAATTGAAATCGGACAACACAATGATTGTTCCTATTTAGAACTTTCCGAAGCAATTTCTAAACTATCGCCAGAACAACAACATCTTATTTACTTAAAATATTTTCAGGATTTAAAAAATGAAGAAATTGCAAGTGAAATAAATATCCCAGAAGGAACAGTAAAATCTCGCCTACATAATGCACTTCGGAAATTAAGATATTTTTTTGGGGAAGGAGGTCAATCATGAGTAATTTTAATAAGCAAGATTTTGAGAAATTAAAACGGGAGTTAGAAAAAATTGAAATCCCTAAGGAGAAAATACAGGCAGCACGGCAACAGGCATATGCAAAACACCTCCATTCAAGAAAACGTCAAATAAAAACATGGAAACAAGTGTCGATTGTTATGCTTCTCCTTATAGCATTTGTTACAACCGTACGTGTTTCACCAGCATTTGCACAAACAATCGCTAAGATCCCAGGGTTTGCTCCACTCGTTGAAATGATTACACAGGATAAAGGGGTAAAAGATATATTAGATAATCAATATTATGAAGAGCTTAATATTGTAGAAATAAAAAATGACCTTATATTAACTATTCTCGGAACAATAGCAGATGAATCCGGAATGATTATTTTCTATCAATTAGAAGCGCCTTATGATATTTCAGAACTTGAAACGAAAAAATTTAGACTTACACAAAATGATAAAGACATCGAGGCAGCTACAACTTATTCTTGGGCAGCAAAAGACTCAACGAAAATAATAGAAGAAAAGCTAGAAGTCGTTGCAACAAATAAAATAGATTATTCAAATCCAAACTTTCAGCTTGAACTGACATTTGACGATGCCAATAATACTTCCTTTACCGTACCTTTTACATTGAAAAAAGAAATTGTACCGACTAAAACCTATGAGATAAATCAACAATTGGAGATTGACGATCAAATTATTCATATAAAATCCCTTAAAATTTCTCCATTGCGTGCAGAAGTACAGATAACAGCGGATGACCAAAATACAATGCAAATATTACAAATCAATAAGTTAAAGGTTTTAGATGAAAATGGTGAAGAATGGGGCAAAATAACGAATGGATTCTCCGGTTTTGGAGGATTTAGAGAAAATGACAATAGTATTTTTATTCAAAGCAATTATTTTAGAGAACCACAAAGCTTAACACTTGTTATCGATGAGGTCGAGGCTTTACCTAAAGGGGAAGACTATATTGAAATTGATTTCCTTAAACAAGAAATTTTAAAAATACCTCCTCTCAAAGACTTTGAGTTATCCTTAAGAGACTTTGATATGTTCGATGTATCATATAAGTCGCCGCAAAACGATCATAAGCAATTGTTAAGTACTGTTATTGATGCAAATGGAAATAAATTTTATAGTGATGGACATTCATTTAGATATAGAGAAAATAGCACAACAGCAACTTATTCGTTTGATTTAAAAGGTGCAGTTAACCCAGTACGCGTCTATTTCAATAGCTATCCGAATTTCTTGGAAGGATCTGCTGAAATTAACATACCACTGGATGATAAATCAGACAGCTCACAGTGATGTGAGCTTTTTCTATTTCTTTGAATAATCAATTTCTATATAGAGAAACTACCTTTAAAAGGAGGTTGTTTAAAATTGAGTGAACAAATGAATTATGGTGAAGATTATAAATATATTCCAATGACCTCACTGATGAGTGGAATCGGAATTGAGGTAACACCAGATATTTACGCTTATACAATTCAAGTGGTTAATCTATGTATGGTTGGAGAAAAGGGGAAAGCAACAGGCTGGACATTAATTGATGCAGGGATGCCTAAATCAGCTGAAGCTATTATTAAAGAAGCCGAAAACCGTTTCGGTGAAAATGCACGTCCAAATGCAATTGTATTAACTCATGGGCATTTTGACCATGTTGGAGCAATAGTCGAATTAATTGAGCATTGGGATGTTCCCGTGTATGCACATGAAGCAGAAATACCTTATTTAACAGGGAAAAAAAGCTATCCTGAACCAGATTCTACTGTTGAGGGTGGACTTGTTGCAAAAATATCCCCTTACTTTCCAAATGATCCAATCAATCTAGGAACCCATGTTAAACCATTGCCCGTAGATGGAACAATTCCGCCATTAAAAGATTGGGTATGGATCCATACACCTGGACATTCGCCGGGACATGTATCATTCTTTAGAGAATCCGACCGTTCTTTAATTGTAGGGGATGCATTCGTTACCGTTAAACAAGAATCCCTTTTTAAAGTGCTGGTCCAAGACAAGGAAATTAGCGGTCCTCCAAGATATTTAACTACAGATTGGCAGCAAGCATGGGATTCAGTGAAAAAGTTAGAATCATTAAAACCAGCTGTTGCAATTACTGGCCATGGTGCACCAATGGAAGGTGATGATCTCAAACTTCAGTTGCAATGTTTAGCTATTGATTTTGATACAGTTGCAATTCCAACTCATGGTCGATACGTTAATGGTAATTAAAGAAAATGCATGACGAACCAAAAACGTCATGCATTCTTATTTGTAGGGATTAACTTTTATTTTAAAAAGGGAGCTTAATAAATTGACTTATTTAATTATTAGAGATATTATAGACTCATTAAATCTACAATAATAGAGGTGAAAAAATTGAAGTACTCAAAGGCAACTAATTATGCATTACATACAATTGTTTATTTAGCACTTTTACCTTCCCAAAAAACAATCGGGGTAAAACCTTTAGCTGAAGTTCAGAAAGTATCGCCCACATACCTCTCTAAGGTGCTAACTAACTTAGTTAAAGCTGGTTTTATTGAATCTGTTACAGGGGTTAAGGGTGGTTATAAATTAATAAAGGATCCAAAGGATATAACATTCTTAGATGTTATCGACGCTATTGAGGGGACTTCTTCATTATTTAATTGTAGTTTAGAAAATAATCTTCACGATCGACAAAACTGTTTCATTGAAAAAGTGATGAATGAAGCAGAACTAAAAATGGAAAATTACTTAAGAACACAATCTATTGAAAATGTTATTCAAAAAGTTAATGAAAATACAGTAAATCAAATCAAATCTATGGCTAATTAATTTTTTTACATCAATTAAAGACTATAAATATCTATAATATCTATAATTAAGAGGTGAAGAAAAATGATTTTAGATTGTGCAATAATAGGCGGCGGCCCTGCTGGGTTAAATGCTGCTCTCGTACTAGGTAGGGCAAGAAGAAGCGTTATTCTATTTGATAATGATCAAGCGAGAAATGCTGTTACTCAGGAATCACATGGATTTATTACTAGAGATGGTGTTTCTCCAAGAGAATTCAGAGAGTTTGCTTATCAGGATATAAGTAAATATCCATCAGTAAAAATAAAAAAGCAAAAAATTGTAGAAATAAAAGAGGAGAATAGCTTTTTCAGACTAACTACGGAAGAAGGTAATTCCCATTTAAGTAAGAAAATAATCATTGCAACAGGATTAAAAGAAACTTTGCCTAATGTTGAAGGGATTAAAAATTACTATGGGAAAAGCTTATTCAGCTGCCCATATTGCGACGGCTGGGAACTAAGAGATCAACCTTTAGTTTTAATCTCTGAAAATAAAAGGGCTGCACATGCAGTAATGACGATTTATCAATGGAGCAAAGACTTAGTTGTTTGTACAAATGGCAGTAAAATAATTTCGGATGCTGAGGAGCAGTTATTTAAGAAAAAAGGCATTCGCGTTATAGTAGAACGAATAGCAAAGTTAAGTGGGGCAAATGGGAAATTAGAAAAGGTGATTTTTGAGAATGGGGAAGAGATTATTAGGACAGGAGGCTTTGTTTCGACAGAACTTGAACAACCGAATCATCTTGCAAATTCATTAGGGTGTGAGATGAATAGTAACAGTGGAATTATTATGGACGAGTTCTGTAGAACAAATGTAAAAGGCGTCTACGCAGCAGGGGATATATCATTTGGTCCATCACAATTAATAATTGCTGCTAGTCAAGGAAGTCGTGCTGCAATTGGGGTTAATAGTGACTTGATAACAGAAGAATTTAAGTAATTTATAATAAAATGCATGACAAGAGATAAAATGTTGTCATGCATTTTTATTTAGTGGGTTTTTACTAAGATTTCATTCAAGTAAACCTTTGCTTTAAGCTTTAAAGAATAAACATCGCCACAATCGTAGTTACTATTAACCCGATAACAACAGGCAATAAATTTCGGCGAGCTAATTCAAAGGGACTTACATTACAAATTGCAGCTGCTGGAATTAATGCCCAAGGAACTAATGTACCTCCGCCAACCCAGATGGCAGCAATTTGACCTAATGCCGTTAAAGTAGCAATTCCTTCACCGAGAGCACTACCAAACAAGTTAGCTACTGAACCGGCCAATGTAATACCTGAGAAACCTGAACCGTCTAAACCGGTAATCGCACCAACGCCTGTTAACGTAACAGCCGCTACTTCAGAAGTTAAAGGCACAACAGATGCTAATGCAATGCCGAGGTCATTGACGATTCCATGAGAGTCGGATGGAAGATATTCCCCAATAATTGTTAAGAATCCTGAATCTCCTAAATAGAAGAATGCTGCAATAGGAATGACAGGCCCAAATACTTTAAACCCAAATTGAAAGCCCTCGATTAAATAACTTGTAGTCTTTTCTAGACCATCATTTTTATGTGCAAATAGAGCTAATAAGATTAGGATGAAAACGGTTGTGCCGCCAATGAGCGCAGTTGCATCTCCCCCTGATAGGTTAAATAGAGACATGGCAACAACATCGAGCGCAAATGCAATTGGAATTAGGAAGGCAAAGAACTTTCGTTGTCCTAATGAAAGTAAATTTTCATTTACTTTATCTACTTTAGTTTCTCCTTCAAATGTACCAACCATTTCCATCGAGCCACGTTTCATATCACGACGCAAGAAAATAAACGCTACGATTGTTGTTACAACACCCATAACGATAACTAGGGGTATACTTGCAGATATAACATCACTTACTGGAATACCAGCAGCATCCGCTGTTAGCTTTGGTGCACCTTGAATTACAAAATCACTTGATAGTGCAATCCCGTGGCCAAATAAGTTCATCGCCATTGCAACTCCAAGTGCTGGCAATCCAGCGCGAATAGCTACTGGAAGCAATACTGCCCCTAGCAGTGCAACTGCAGGTGATGGCCAAAAGAACCATGAAATAATCATCATTAAAATCCCGATTGTCCAGTAGGCAAGTGTTGGATTTTTAATGATTTTTGTAAAGGGAGCAACCATCACTTCGTTAATACCTGTTTTCATTAAAATACGACTCATAGCTACAATAATTGAAATGATTAATATAGTCGATAAGAGCTCGGTAATAGCAAAAACAAAGCTATTGAAGACTTTGCTTATAGAAGAAGTAAAATCTCCTGTTGCGACAATCGCTAAGACAAAAATACCTATTATACAAATAAGTGAAGTATCTCGACGCTTCACCATAAAGCCAATGATTAACACAATAAACACGACATATATCCAATGAAGAGCAGTTAATTCAACACCCATACAACATCCCCTCGTTTCCTTTAGACCTAGAATATGAGGCGATTGACTAGATGGTTCGTGATGGGAAAACAGTACCTTTTGGGTGGAAGTGAAAAAAATTTTTTATTTAAATCTTATTTTTAATTTGCCTAAACGAAAATTAACTTTAAGGATAATAAACGGAACCTACAAATTAGTGAGATTCTTTTGGAATTTCGCTATACATTTGAAAACCCTAAAATTTCTTATTCTTCAAAGGATTCCCTTGTTCATACCACCATACACTTAAGATAAACCAACTATAACCAAGCATCCAGCCGGCTAATACATCAGAAGCATAGTGACGACCTTCTGTTATTCGAGACAGTCCAATAAATAGAATGAGTATAATTGCAGTTATCCAAACGGTTCGCGAATTTTTTTTAGAATTGATAACTCTATCAGAGGTATGATCAAATACATATGCGATTGTTAATAAATATACTAGACCGTGTAAAGCATGGCCTGAAGGAAAACTAAAGGTTGAAAATTGATCTATGATATCAGGGCGAGGACGTTCAATTAAGTATTTTAAAAATTGATACAATCCAAATCCAATACCTACATTCATAAATACAAAAAGCATCAATTTATAATCACGCTTTCGAATCCCAATAAATATTAAAACAATAAATGAAATAACAAAGATAAACTTTGTCTCGCCGAAATAGTGAAACATCGTAATCCAATGTACTCCATACAATAAATTAGATGCTAACGTGTCCAAAGCTTGGATAAATGGTGATTCATAAGTCATCCATAGGATACAGAATATAATGAAGGTACAAAACGCGACCATAAGATGTCTTTTATTCATTTTTATATCCTTTCCATTACAGGAATAAGTTGACTAGGGAGTTCACTAGTAGAGAATAAGGGAAATAACAACATAAAAAGTGTAAAAGGGCTCCCGATGCTGCCATATCTTTTATTATTTTAGGCGATAATATTTTAGTTTAAAACGCTATTTTGAACACCTTTGTATGTATACGATTTGCCTTTATTTTGTCAGGTTATTTATAATGCATAAAGTTCTCTATTATTGGCAATAGAATCATGAACTAACAAGCATCGAGATAATTATAATTACTGTATTATTGATACATAACAATGATAAAGTCGCTTGTATTAATTAGTAATAAGGATTTTTCCATTGGTTATGCTAAATATTAAGAAAATTTTCTTATATTTTGGGGGTCCTTTTTAGTGCAGGAATTTAAAGTTACTTATTTTTTTGACGAACACCATTACGTAAGAAGATTTATCTATGTCGAGTCTCAACAAATGGCTGAACGACTTATTCAAAGTGAACGTGATCAATATATTTCGTTTACTGATAGTAGAGGAATTTATCATGAACTTAATACAAAAAATGTCCGAGTCATACAAATATCGGAATATCATCGAAAAAAGTAAAGGAGTAATGTTATGCCGCTACATCATTATATAGAGCAATATTTTCAACAACATCCTGAAAGTCGAAGTAAAGGAATTTCTATAGAAAATTCCCCATTAGAAAAACGACCGAAAATATTTAAAGTAGAGGATAGTAATGTCAAAACTGCTCCACAAATTCCTATCAGAATATATACTCCCTCTGAAGAAAAAAATTATCCATTATTAATATTTTTTCATGGCGGAGATCTTCTTCAAGGTAATTTAGAAACACATGATGTTTCCTGCCGTCTTATTTCAACATTATCTGGATATAAAGTTATTGCTGTCGATTATCAAAATACATCAGCACAATTCTCTGATAGTTACCTTGTTACAAAATGGATAGTAGAGCATGCAGAAGAATATAAGGGGAAATCAATCGACATTGCTATTGGTGGGGCAAGCATAGGTGCTAATTTAGCAGCAGCTATCGTATTAAAATCAATTAAAACAGGAGATTTTAAATTATCTAAGCAGATACTTTACTATCCTATTACAGACATCAATAATCAAATAAAGGGCAGCGAATATCAATCGCGGGAATTATATAACGCAAAGTACGGACTCGATATTTCAAATGCAGAAAATCTTTCGCTTTACAACGAAAATGAGGAAACTGACTATATTTCGCCTATAAAAACTAGTAAAAAATACTTAACTAAAATGCCTAAAACTCTTGTTTTCACAGCTGAATATGATCCATTATGCGATGAAGGGGAGCTTTACGCCCAAAGATTAAAGGAGGCGGGAGTTGAAGTCAGACTAGTTAGATTCGATGGAAATATACATGGCTTTATGCAAAGTTTTCCTGGTTCTCCTGATTATATGCGCGGCTATGATATTACGACAGAATTTTTAAATAGTGATTAACGAAAACAGTACGAATCCACCAATGGTGTTCGTACTGTTTTAATATTTTAGATTTTAAATAAAATATTCAGAAAAATTATGACAAATAATTATGCAAGGAATTTTTCTAAGAAACCAAGCGGGGGTATATTATATGTCTTCCTTGCACAAATAATTAAAGAAAGAAGGGGGAAAGAAGATAAATAAGTTAATCATTTTAACGAAAACTAAGCCGTTTCAGTCGTTGCGGATTCTTCTCCATTTATTAATAAAGATGAGTTTTTATTTTTATTTTGTGATAACTCTTTTGAAATGAGAATACCGTCAATTATACCTTCGATTTTTAATCTTTCGTCGTAATTTAACTTTTTTATCTTCTTCACAAGTTCAATTTCATCCTTAATTATACTTATATATTCACTTTGTTCTATTTTTAGAACTACTTCATCTGCTCCGAATAGGAGACTGTCAGCAGAAATATTAAATACCTTGCATAAGGCAATAATTGTCTGTGCTGAAGGTTCAAATTTATCATTTTCATATCCACTAACATTACTTTTGGTCTTTTCAATTAATTCAGCAAGTTTATCTTGTGATAATCCGTGTAGCTTTCGTAGTTTTCTTATTCTTTCGCCCATTGTACTCATATTAGAACCTCCGTGCTAAATTTGTTTCAAAAACAATAACTTTGTTATTGATTTGTTTCAATATTGGAACTAAAATTAAGATATGAAAAACAAATTCATCAACTAGAGTTTATCACAACGTAATCCATTACTATACACTACTATATTTATTTATGAACATTGACAAGTAAATAGAAAGGAATGATCTGATATATGATTAAATTAAAAAATTGAATGACTATGTTTAACTTTTGTTACTGTAATCTCGAGTGTTTTTAGCTAAAATTTAATGAAGAACATCAGCGAAAACAAAGAGTATTTAATGCCTAAATAACAAGAAATCACCACCTTGATAATGCAGAAAGGAGTAAAGAAGATGAAACAAAGACAACTGACTCCATTAGGCAAAAAAATTGTCAAACGTCTTGTGGACCTGAACCAAACTCAAGTATGGCTCTGTGAAAAAGTTGGTGTAAGTAAAGTTTATTTAAACTTCATATTACACGGTGAACGTAGCGGGAAAAAGTATATGGATAAAATTATTGAAGTACTTGGCTTAGATGAGGAAGAACAACAATCAGCATAAAAATAACAAAGTATAAAAAAGCACAAAGCAATTGCAATTCCAGTGCAAATAAACAAGGTTTAATTTCAGTATACATATTAAATAAGTAGCAGGTGTTCTTCTAAAGTTGGAGTTTTTATTTATATTGATGTTATTATACATGTATTTGTTGAAAAATGAATGGGGATGTAATGTCCTAACCGCTACATTTTTCTGTAAGTGCTATAGTTTATAGTATGTCTAACGGGATTGTCTACGGATGCAACCTAGAGTTATTAACTGTGTCTTAGGTATATTGTACCACATTCTCTATTCTTTGATATTCTTAATTATAGATTTTGAATAATGTTAATAATGCAGAAGATGATATTATATAAACTAAATAGGTAGAATTAGCCAATAATTTGTTCTATTAAATTTTAATTGCACATGAAAATTACCTTTAAAAATCTCCATTAACCGAAAGGGCTGACTAAAATATAAATTTTCTAACAGTCACCACCTTGCTTTTGAAATAAATTTTCCTCTATGGTTAATTGTTACGTCATATCTAAAGGATCGTCCAAAATTTTGGAAGGTCTTTTTTACTTTACTCCCACTATGAATCCCAATGCACAAATATAGATAATTGGAAAATTAGGAAGCGTCTCCTATAAAAAATAAGAAGTATAGGTGATATATATTTTGAGTTTTTAAATCTATTATAAATTTATTCAATAAATTTAGTAGGACTATTTGAAGTTTAATAGAGAGGAGATACACTTTATGTCTCTTACTATCAATAATTATTTATCAAAAACTAATTCTGAAAATAACAAAGAAGGAATTTTTATATTAGATTCAGATGGATTCTTTTTGCAAGCTAATGCTGATATGGAAAATATAATTGGTTATATTCCATTTGATTTAATTGGTACTAGTCTCGCTCAATTAATGCCTATTCAGGAAATTATAAGAACAAGAGAATTATTTAAAGATGTCATGAATGGGAATATAGTTCAATTTGAAACCGTGTTAATTCATAAAAATGGTCACAAAGTTTATGTTTGTGTAGAATTTACCCCTCATATGTTTAATGGCAAAACAATGGGGGTATTAACAACTGTAAGAGCCATTGCAAATGAAAATGATATTCCTAACGAACATTCGAAAACGATTATTCAAATATTGGATAATAAGGGGGAAATCAAGTATGTTTCCTCAACTTTAGAAAAGATTTTAGGGTACTCCATTCAACAGATAATTGGGAATTCATTTTTAGATTTTATCCATCAGGATGATCAATATAAAGCAAAAAATATCATCCAAGAATTAAAAACGATTAGAAAAAAAATAAGAGTTGAACTTAAACATATACATCAAAATGGCTATTCAATAATCTTAAGTTCTGAATTCGCATCTGTTTTTTCATCAAGTGGAGATATTGAAAGAATCATTATCAGCTATGATATGAAAGGATATACATTGTCTGTGTAACTATTTATCAGTTCCACCAAAATATAATAAGGCAGAAAAATATTATAGTTCTGATTACAAATATTCAATAAATAATTTGTAATCAGAACATTTTTTTGATTTTTATAAAATATTATGAATAGCTTTTAATACTAATTATTCATTATGTATTTGTAAATTATCTACAAACTTCTCCCAAATATAGGATTATTATGGTATGCTGATATTAAATATTTGAAAATTCCAAAATCTAAACAGGATGTGATCTTGAACTATGGAAAATGAAAAAATTAATATTCTCTTAGTAGATGATCGCCCAGAAAATATAGTGGCTTTGGAAGCAATAATTGAACGAGACGAATATAATTTAGTGAAAGCATATTCTGGTGAAGAAGCTCTTAAATATTTATTAAAGTATGACTTTGCAGTAATTTTATTGGACGTACAAATGCCTGGAATGGATGGATTTAGTACTGCTAAAATTATTAAAGCTCGTGAAAAAACAAAAAATATTCCAATTCTATTTATAACTGCAAATAATCAAGACTCACAATATATTTTCATGGGTTATTCTGTTGGAGCTATTGACTATATTTTAAAACCTTTTGATCCTATAATTTTAAAATCGAAGGTGGAGAGATTCGTAGAAATTTATTTATTGCGTCAAAAGCTTATTTCTCAGTCAAATGCTCTTGAAGAAAAAAATAAACTCATTGAGTATATGGCTTACCATGACGGTCTAACAAACCTACCAAATAGAAGAATGTTCAATGATCAACTTGTTGCGAAAATTTCTAAAGCTAAACAAACAAATGAAACCTTAGGAGTTATGTATGTAGACTTGGATCGTTTTAAATACATAAATGATTCCCTCGGTCATTTAGTCGGTGATAAGCTCCTTCAACAAATAGCAATAAAACTTTCTTCAATAATAAGGGAAGAGGACTTTATTGCAAGGGTTGGGGGAGATGAGTTTATTATTTTACTCCCAAATAGTGGAACAGAAGATTGTCTAGAAGTTGCTGAAACCATTATTAAACAATTTAAAAAGCCGTTCTATATTGATCAGTACGAATTTTATATGACAACCTGTATAGGGCTATCAATTTTTCCATATGATGGGGAAGATTCTGACACCATTATGAAAAATGTAGATGCTGCGCTTTATCGAGCAAAAGAACAGGGCAAAAACAATTATTCTGTCTATCATTCTGGTATGAATATTAAATCATATCGAACGTACCTTCTTCAAAATGATTTGAGAAAAGCAATTGAACACAATCAACTTACATTAATGTACCAGCCGAAAATTCATTTATCAACAGGTAAAGTGTTAAGTGCGGAGGCCCTTATAAGATGGAACCATCCTAAATGGGGGACAATTTCTCCAGCTGAATTTATTCCTCTTGCCGAAGAATCTGATTTAATTATTGAAATTGATCGATGGGTATTGATAAACGTATGTAAACAGATTAACAAGTGGAAGGAAAGTCATAACATACCATTGCGAATCGCCATTAATTTCTCAGCTCAACATTTCATCCAAAGAAATTTAATTAAAGAAATAGAACAAATATTAAAAGATTATAATGTAGATCCGCATCTTATCGAAATTGAAATAACAGAAACCTCGCTTCTAGGAAATGAAGAGGCAGTGAAACAAACGTTGCTGCAATTAAAGGAAATGAATATTAAAATAACCCTCGATGATTATGGAACAGGCTATTCTTCCTTGCATTATTTAAGCAATTTTCTATTTGATATTGTAAAAATCGATAGGTCCTTTATTCAAGATGTGGCTAACAAAGAGAAAAATAGTCGAGCAATTGTCGAATCGATAATTACGCTGGCACGAAATTTAGATTTAAACGTTGTTGCAGAAGGTGTAGAAACTGTTGAACAGCTAAATGCCCTAATTGATTTACAATGTGAGGAAGTACAAGGATATATTTTTAGTCGACCGCAATTACCAGACAATTTATTAAACTATATCCTTGAGTGCGAGGAAAAAAATAAACTATTTTCTAGCAATTCCTCTTCCTTTTCATCATACCAAAATGAAAATGTCATCCTTCTTAATAAAAAGAATGAAAATGAACTTAACCAAGATGTAATTCAAATAGCTATACAAAATATTAAAACACATCATGCACTATCTACACGTGAATCAGAAGTTTTTTCATTAATTGTAGACGGCCTTAGCAATAAAGAAATATCTGAAAAATTATTTATAAGTGAACATACAGTAAAAAATCATATTACGAACATCCTTTCAAAATTATGTGTATCTGACCGTGTACAAGCAATCGCATTGGTCTATGAAACATGCATGAACAAAAAGAATGTTCTATAATTATCGATTCTTTCTTTTGATCGGAGTGTAACACAATGAAGGTTCGAACAAGGATGTTAATTGCACTAAGCACATTACCAATTTTACTTTTACTTTTAATTGGAAGCGGTTGGATACAAATTTCTTTTCTGAATAATGCAAGCAATGATATTGAAAGAAATTTTAATTTATCAGTATTAGCTAGTCAAATTCAATCGGATATAAAAGATAAAGGGATTATTTTAAGAAACTTAGTTAACTATAGTGATGACATAGCGATAAGAAAAGAAATTGCTGAATTGCAAATTAAAACTGACAACATAAAAGAAAATCTTTATATGATACAGGAAAATGCCGAGACAGATGAGCAAAAAGAATTAGTTGATACATTGAATAATACGATTAATGATTTTGAAATTTATAGCAACCAAGTCATTTCACTTATAAGTGAGAATAAAAAGGATGAAGCCAGAGCCTTAATTGGTGAAAATTCTAATTCGATTCACGAAGATTTCTCTAAAATTCTAAATGAAATCCATTTATCATATAACAGAAATCTAGAGAATTCATTAAAAATGATGTTGACAGAAGTTCAAAATAACATCATTTTATTTGGATTTATTTTAGTAGTTATTATTATTGTAGTTATGTTGATTATTGTTAAAAGTATATCTTCCATAACAAGCCGTATGACTTCAATGGCTAAACTGATGAGTGATATTGCAAATGGGAAAATAAATCTTACGACAAAAGTTGAGATGAAAGCAAATGATGAATTTGATGAAATCGCTAGATCATTTAATCAATTGACTGATACATTAGATAAGAAAATTGAAAAAGAAAAGGAACTAACATGGAAAAAATCAAATATAGCCAAAATTTCCGCTCATTTAACTGGTTCACACGACCTCGAAACATTAGGAAATAGATTACTTTCGGATATTGTTCCGCTAGTAGACTCAAGTCATGCTGTATTCTATGTAAAAAGTTTAGATGATCGAAAATCTAAACAATTTAATCTCATATCTGCCTATGGTTTAAAAGAAAATAAACGCATTCGTCATACACTTAAACCTGGAGAAGGATTAATTGGACAAGCCATTATAGAAAAGACACCCATCCTTTTAACAGAAGTGCCGCCTGATTACATCCGTATTGTTACTGGACTTGGTGAAACGGCACCAAGTCAGGTGTTTATATTGCCGATTATTTTTGAGGGTGAGGTAAACGCACTTTTAGAAATTGCATCACTTAAGCCAATAAGTCCAGCTCAGCAAAGCCTTATAGAAGAATTTGCTGATCATCTAGCGATAGTTATTGAGAGTGTGGTTGGACGAATTCAATTAACACAATTACTCGAAGAATCTCAATTACTCATGGAGGAAATTCAAGCTCAAGCAGAAGAATTGCAAAATCAACAAGAAGAGTTAAGGGCGACAAATGAAGAACTTGAGGAACAAACCCAGGCACTTCGTCAATCTGAACAAAAACTTCAAATACAACAAGAGGAACTTGAACAAACAAATACTGAGTTAGAGGAAAAGGCAAAACGATTAGAAGAACAAAATATTAAATTTGAACAAGCAAATCGTACTGTTGAAAAAGCGAAAGCAGAACTTGAAATAAAAGCGGAACAGCTTGCATTAAGTTCAAAATATAAATCAGAATTTCTTGCAAACATGTCCCACGAATTACGAACTCCCTTAAATAGTCTTATTATTTTATCTAAACTGTTAGCTGATAATCCAAAACAAAATTTAACAGAAAAACAAGTTGAGTATGCAAAAACAATCTATTCATCTAGTAATGACTTATTAATTTTGATAAACAACATATTAGATTTAGCGAAAATCGAATCAGGTAAGACCGAAATTATTCCAGGTACAGTCTACATTAGCCACCTGGTTGAATTTGTTCAAAATAATTTTAAGGCTATCGCAGAAGAAAAAAATGTGATATTAACGGTTGAAGTAAAAGAGGGAACCCCAAATACGATTTATAGTGATGAAGTAAGGATTCAGCAAATACTTAACAATTTGTTATCAAATGCATTTAAATTTACTGAGCAAGGTAAAGTTCATTTGGAAATTGGGCTAATTGACAACAGCCAAAAACCAATTTATGCGTTTTCCGTACTTGATACGGGAATCGGCATCTCGAAAGAAAAACTTGACTTAATTTTCGAAGCTTTCCAACAAGCGGATGGAACTACAAGCCGTAAATATGGAGGTACGGGGCTAGGCTTGTCTATTAGTAGAGAGCTTGCAACACTTTTAGGAGGAGAACTTCTAGTAGAAAGTGAGGAAGGCAGGGGAAGCAAGTTTACTTTATTTATCTCGGATTATATAGAAGAGAAAATAGAAGTGATTGACACTGCAAAAAATGAAGCAGCAGCAACAATTCCCGAAGAAATTGCTAAAGCAAACTTATATTTTGAAGAGAAACCAATGGATAATGTACAAAAAAATCCACCTGAAAATGGCCATATAAAACGCCTATTAATTGTTGATGATGATGTAAACCAACGTAATAGCTTAATGGAATTAATCGGAAATATGGATTTTGTCATTAAGGCTGTATCGTCAGGAAAAGAAGCGATCGAATTATTAAAATTAGATCATTTTGACTGCCTTATCTTAGATTTAGGATTATCTGATAAAAGTGGTTTTGATTTATTAGCAGAAATTAAGAATACCGAAGCTTATGAACAGCTAAAAGTCTTTATTTATACAGGACGTGATTTAACAAGTAAAGAGGAAATTGAGTTAAATAAGTTTGCACATACAATTATTATTAAAAATGAGCATTCTCCTGAACGTTTGGTTGCAGAGCTTGAACTTTATTTATCTGAATTGAAAACTAGTCAGGATAATGAAAGTTCAACTACCGAAAAAATTAGCTCAACGCATCAATTGGAAGGTAAGAAAGTACTACTCGTTGATGATGATATCCGAAATGTATTTGCCTTATCTAGTGTTCTTGAAATGATGGGAATGGAAGTTGTTTTCGCTGAAAATGGTCTAGAGAGTCTAAGAATACTTAATGAAAATTCGGATATTGACCTTGTATTAATGGATATTATGATGCCTGAAATGGATGGCTATGAGGCGATTGAAAAAATTCGATCCAATACTGAGTTTGAAAGACTTCCGATTATTGCACTAACAGCAAAAGCAATGAAGGAAGATCGTTTAAAATGCTTAGAAATCGGTGCATCAGATTATATTGCAAAACCAGTTGAACCGGAACAATTAATTTCCTTAATAAAGGTATGGCTATATTAAATCTAAAGGGGATTTTTAAAGAATGAACCGAATCAACGCATATGAGGTAAATCTTGAAGATGAATTAGAAAAGATTGAAATTCATTTGTTATTAGAGGGACTGTATTTAAAATATGGCTACGATTATCGAGATTATGCATATCCTTCTATCAGAAGGAGAATTTGGCACCGTGTACATGCTGAAAACTTAAAGACAATTACAAGCTTACTTGATAAGGTATTACATGATTCTAGTTGTTTACAAAGATTAATTGCGGACTTTTCGATTAATGTAACTGAAATGTTTCGTGACCCTTTATTTTTCAAAGAGTTTAAAGATAAAATTGTTCCTTTGCTAGGAACATATCCATCCATTCGAATTTGGCACGCTGGCTGTTCGACTGGTGAAGAGGTTTATTCAATGGCAATTTTTCTTCATGAGGTGGGTCTTTATGAAAAGACAAAAATCTATGCAACGGACATTAATACGAAGGTATTAACATCAGCTAAAAGTGGATGCTTCCCATTAGAGTATATGAAAAAATATACTAATAACTATTTACAAGCTGGTGGGGAACGTGCATTTTCTGATTACTATAAAGTCACAAATGATGGAGTGAAATTCCATTCATTTTTATCAAAAAATATTGTATTTGCCCAGCATAACCTTGTAACCGATAGCTCGTTTAATGAATTCCATGTGATATTATGCAGAAATGTATTAATTTACTTTAATAAAATACTTCAAAATAAAGTACATCAACTTTTCCATGATAGTTTAGGAAAGTTCGGTGTCCTTTGCCTTGGAAATAAGGAATCAATCAATTATACAGATTTTGTTGATTATTATGAAGTAATAAGCCCTGTTCAAAAAATTTATAAGAAATTTAAATGATTTTTATGTGACCCATTATAGTTTAAGTATAATGGGGTTTTTTCGCAGTCGAATCCAAAACGATCCAACAGAATTTCCACAATACTTTTGATACAACTCATTACATTATTAATATCAAGACTATTTTACTATATATCTTTTATTAACTTTAATTCCTATTACTTTATGTATATAATATATTTGGTAAAGGTATGGGAGAAAAGGATGGTGAATTTTTTATTTACAGTTTAATTATGTTTATTCATTAACAACATTGGGGGGTTTTTTAGTGGGTTCAATACAACAAAAGAAGCAAAAAAAGAGTAGCATTCGAACTAAATTTAGTGCTCTTTTTTTACTTGTAGCAATTATTCCATTACTCGTTGTATCTCTTTTTATTCAAAACAATAATAGTAAAATTTTAATTGCAAAAGAACAGGAAGCAATGCACAATCTTGTATTAAGTAAGGCACAATCAATTGATCAGTGGTTTACTTCCCGTATGTCAGAAATGGAGATTTCGGCAGCTAGTGATATTATGAAATCAATGGATTCAAATCGGATTATACCATATATTTCAATGCTTGAAAAACGTTCTGATGTATTCGAAACAATGTTTGTCGTTGATCGCAAAGGGACAGTAATTGCGCATACAATGGCAGACAGTATTGGGTCAGATTATAGTGACCGAAGTTATGTTGCCGCTGGATTAGGTGGTAAATCTAATTATTCTGAAGTATTAACATCAAAAGCAACAGGGAATCGTATTGTTGTTTCTGCAACTCCTATTGTAGATAATAATGGAGTAGTTGTTGGGGTTTTAGCTGGATCAGCGACTTTTGAAGTATTGGTTGATACATATTTAAAGGAATCTGAACAGTCTGAGAGTTCTGGCAACATGATTACTTTACTTGATCAACAAGGATTTATTCAAGAGTCTCCAATGGAGGAGCTAATTGGTGTCCATGTTAAAAAAGCAGAAATTGGGGACTTAAGTTCCTCTCTACAAAAAAGTATGGAGGAAACAGGTATTTCAAGTTTTAAATACGGTGGCGAAAATTATATTATTACTTATGCACCAATTAATTCAGTTGGCTATGGTTTAAGCATTTACACACCTGAAGATGTAGTGCTTGCAGACTCAAAAACAATTCAGAATACAACATTTATTATTATTGCGATATCAGCTATCATAATCATCCTTTTATCTATTGTTATTGTAAGAACTATAACGAAACCGATTTTAGCAGTTGTAGAAGGTATAGGTAAAGTATCGGATGGTGATTTAACGATTGAAAAATTGCATGTTAAAGCTAACGATGAACTAGGGCAACTTGCAAATAATTTCAATTCTATGATAGACAATATAAAACATTTAGTAACTGAAATAAAAACTGCTTCAGATCAAGTCCATTTATCCTCCGAGGAGCTATCAGCAAGTTCTGAAGAAACTGTTCAAGCAGCTGAACAAATTTCAGCTTCTATACAGGCAATTGCATCAAATACAGAAACACAGATAAACTTTACTGATGATGCTAAAAAAGTAGTAACGAATATATCAAGCGGAATTACTGCAATTTCAGATAACATTCAAAAAACAAATGAGTTAGCAAACGATGCAGTTGAAGCCGCTGAATCAGGAACAGAAGTAATAGAACGTACTATTAGTCAAATGAAAACTGTAGAGCAAAAAACAAATATTGCCTCTTTAACAATTAATAGTCTAGGAAAAAAATCATCTGAGATTAATGAGATTATTTCTGTTATTACAAGTATTGCTGATCAAACTGATTTACTTGCATTAAACGCTGCCATTGAGGCTGCAAGAGCTGGTGAATATGGAAAAGGCTTTGCGGTAGTAGCAGATGAGGTAAGAAAGTTAGCAGAGCAGTCGAGCCAAGCATCAGGGCAAATTAGCGAGCTAATAAAAGAAATTCAAAAAGAAATTGCATCATCAATCGAAGCAATGAATGATGGGAAAATAGCTGTCAATGATGGTCAAGCTATTGTTGAAAGAGCTGGCATCGAGTTCGATAATATCACTCAATCGGTTGAAAAAGTATCTAATCATATGCAAGAAATATTATCCGAGAGTCGATTAATTAAGACTAGTTCAGAAAAAATGGTTGAAGATATTACCCATATTTCAGAAATTTCAATAGAAGCAACAAGTAATACACAAGAAATTGCCTCAGCCTCTGAGCAGCAAACAAGTTCCATGGAAGAAATTGCAGCTTCTGCTGAAACTTTAGCAAAAATGGCTCAAGAATTAAAGTATGCGGCAGAAAAATTTAAATTATAAACAAATAAAAGGGAATGGGGTTGTCCAGATAAAATTATCTGAACAACCTCTTTTCTTTAATTTTTAGTATTCATTTAAAAGCAATGCTACTATAATGGTCAGATTAAAATTCAATGTAGTAAAGGTTCCCTCCAACATATTTTTGAGGGGACCTTTCTTTTATTTTGATAAGAATTTTTTGTATAGATACTTCCTTTAAAGCTAAATATAAGTAACAAGATACTATCTGGAGAGAATGTGAAAAGTATGAAAAAAAACTTAAAGAAAAAATTGGCTGGGATAAAAGATAAACAACCAAATCAGCAAAATCAAGAAAACCAAGAAGATTTACCAATATATCCTAACAAAAACGATTTTATTAAATCCGTAAAAGATAAAACACATTCACCAGCAGATTTAATTATTCGCTATGTTTCGCCAACGATTACAATTGTCTATATTGATAATTTGGTGGATGTACAAAGCTTAAATGAATTAGTATTAAATGGATTAAAAGATAAAGAAAGTATTACACCTAGTGAAATTCATTCAATATTACCAATACCTGAGATCAACCTATCGATCAAATTAAATAAAAGTATTAATGAAATGTTAATTGGGGCAGCGTTAATCCATATTGTCGGACAGCCTGAAGTTGTTATTGCTAAAATCTCTTCTTATCAATCACGGGGATTAGCAGCTCCGGAAAACGAATCTCAAGTAATTGGAGCGCAAATTGCTTTTAATGAAAATATTAATACAAATCTATCCCTTATTCGCAGATATATTACAAACCCCAATTTATGTAATGAAAAATTCACCCTAGGTAGACATACTCAAACAACAGTATCTATGCTCTATATCCATGGAATAGCAGCAGAAACTCATGTTAATACAGTGAGACAACGAATTTCAGACCTAAATATAGCAGATTTAATTGATAGTGCAGTACTTGCAGAATTAATAGAAGATAATTCATTTTCTATTTTCCCTCAAATGCTTTTAACAGAACGGCCAGATCGTTTTTCTGATGGATTATTAAGTGGAAAGGTTGGAATTGTCGTAAATGGAAGTTCAATGGCTATTCTTTGTCCCTATACTTTTTTTGAGTTTTTTCAAAGTAAAGAGGACCAAAATTTACGATGGCCAATCACTACATTTGTTCGTTTACTACGATTCGTTGCTGTATTTTTATCCATTTTTTTAACGCCGATATATGTTGCATCTCTAACATTTCACTATGAAGTAATTCCACAGCCTTTGCTAGTTCCTTTAAGTGAATCGAGGGCAAAAGTTCCGTTCCCACCAATAATTGAGGCGCTTTTTTTAGAATTAATAATTGAACTACTGCGAGAAGCAGGTTTAAGATTGCCAACAAAAGTTGGTCAAACAATTGGTATCGTTGGAGGTATTGTCTTAGGAACTGCTGCGGTGCAAGCTGGAATAACAAGCAACATTCTAATTATTATTATCGCATTATGTGCATTAGCGTCGTTTACAACACCGAACTATACAATGGGTAATGTTATCCGGGTGTTGAGATTTCCGATAATCGTATTGGCAGGTTTTTGGGGTTATTATGGTATTATGCTGGCATTTTGCATATTATTGATTCACTTATTAAAACAATCAAGTCTAGGTGCACCTTATACTGCTCCTTATTATCCACCGAGATTTAAGGATTGGCCAGATAGTATTATTAGATTGCCTTTGCCACTAATTAAAAGAAAATCAGTCAACACTAGAGATGGAAATAATGAGCACCCAATAAATGAACAAAATGGCGGGAAGAAGGTGTAAGGTTGAAAAACTCTTTACATATAAGTGTTAATCAGAAGATTAATGCTTTCCTTCTCATCATTATTGTTAATGCTTGTCAAATTGGAGTCGGCATTCACGGGTTTCAACGAGTAGTCTATCAAGATGCAAAGCAGGATGCATGGATAGCAGTCATACTAAGCTTTATATATGCGCATTTTGTTGCCTTTATTATGATAAAGACGTTGAAAATGTTTCAGGACCAAGATTTATATGGCATTCATCAGATGATCTTTGGAAAGCATTTTGGTAATTTTCTAAATACCTTATATGTGTTATATTGTTCTTTCGCTTTTGTATCAATAATAATAAATTATAAAGAAGTTATAAATACTTGGGTGTTTCCACATCTCGCTTCATCTTTCCTATACATTTCACTACTTATAATTGTAATATATACTTTTACTGGCGGTTTCAGAATTATTATAGGTATTAGTACAATAAATTTTCTTTTTACTTTAGCTATTCCAATTATTTTATTAGTTCCATTAAAATATGCAAATATAAATTCCCTTCTACCAATATTAGACAACGATATGATTAATTTGTTAAAGGGCGTATACTCCATGACGTTTACAATTGCAGGATTTGAGTTAATCAATTTTATTTATCCGAATGTAAAAGAAAAGAGTAAAGTTGGAAAGTATGTTCACATCGGGCTGCTTACCACTTTATTTGTTTATCTTACAACAATGCTTATTGCCTTAACGTATTTTAATGGTGAACAGTTAAATAAATTGATTTGGGCAACTTTATCAATGCTTAGTATGATCAAGCTACCATTTTTTGAAAGAATTGAAATTCTCATAATTTGTGGGTGGATGATTATTATACTTCCGAATCTGTGTATATATTTGTGGGCAGCTTACAGGGGGGTAATAAGAATTAAAAGCATATCTCCCAATAAATTTGTTTGGAGTTTCTCAATTGTTATTTTTATTTTGACCCTATTTATTAACACACGTTCACAAATTGAAATGGTTAATAATATTTTCTCAAAAATCGCTTTTATTATTGTTTTTATTTACCCTTTTATTTTGTTTATATTTGCCTTAATTAAAAAGCTCTTTACGAAGCGAAAGGTGCAAAACGATGAAACAATTTAAACTAATAGTCTCATTGCTATTATCCATTGTCTTAGTAATCGGCTGTGCAGACCCTAAAATATTAGAAAGAGTAGGAATAGTTACATTAATAGGGTATGATGCCGGAGATGAGGATAAAGTAACAGTAACTTCTGTCGTTAGACAAGTAAATCCGGATTATCAAAGCACGGTTAATACACATACTGAAACAGAAGCAACAGGCGAAAAAACCCGTCTAAAAGTGAACCTTGAATCATCTAAAAAAATAGTGGCTGGTCAAATGAGGGTCGTATTATTCGGTGAGGATATTGCAAAAGAAGGTTTGGATGAAATGCTTCATGCTCTTATTATGAATTCAGAAATAAGCACCAGCATTTATGTAGCAGTAGTAGAAGATAGAGCACAGACTTTAATTGAGGGACAATATACAAATGTTACAGATATTGGACAGCATATCTATGGTATTATTGAGCATAATATAGAACAGCAAAATGCAGTTTCTTCTACTTTACATGAAGTAGTACGGGATTTTTATAGTCCACTTCGGGATCCTCTAATACCAATAGTAAAAAAAAATGGTGAGAATATAGAAATTTCAGGAACTGCTCTTTTTCATAAGGGCGCGATGGTAGGCGAGTTTCCAATTGAAGACACTCTATATTTAATGATGGCCAGGGGTAAATTTAGGCACGGAACTCTAGAACTAGAATTGCCAAGTGAGGGTTTATCTGCAAAAGATGACCTTGAAACAATTCCAATTTCAATCGACTCAATTAAATCTTATAGACAGATGAAATTAGTAGATCCTGCTGTACCTGAATTTGATTTAAAAGTAATAGTCCAATGCCGTCTTCTAGAAATTCATTCAAGCATTTCAACAGCTGATCGAACAATAGTTGAAAAACTTGAAAAAGGCATTAATAAAATATTAGAAAGTGAAATTTCAAGAATTGTTAACAAGAGCATTGAATTACATTCAGATCATTTTGGTTTCGGTGAAAAATATAGAGCAGATACTAGAAATGCAAAATTAACAGAAGAAGAATGGCATGAGATATATAAAAATTTGAAAGTAAATGTTAAAGTTCAGTCAACAATCGTTCGAGACGGAGTATTTGAATAAAGATGTGCCACCTTGTACATATCAAAAAAGTACAAGGTTTTTTTATTTTCATAAATGATGATTTATGGGGCACGATAAGTTATAGAAATTACATCTATCAAAGCGGATAAGGTTGGATTATATGGAAATGATGATGAAGAAAGTATGTTTATTATCAATCTTTTTAACAATAAACAACATATATGAAATCGATTCTAACGCAACAGCATTTGAAACTAAACCATTTGAGAAGGAATTAGAAACTCAAGGTACAATAGAATTAATTGATCCAGTTACGGAAAATGTAGTAAAAACCTTTGAGAGAGAAGATTATAGAATAGAAACTGAATTCGAAACATACTTAAAGGAAATAACTGAATGGGTTCACAGCTTTGCTAACGGGTCCGAAACAAAAATTGGTTATAACAAACCAATAATATTAGATCGCATTGATGAAGATGGCAGTATTATAAAGGGGAAGTCAATGGTTGTAATTAATGAAAAAGAATTGGTAGAAAAAATTGTTGAACGCTTATTTACCGGGGGAAAAATAGAACTTCCTTTGCTCTATATAAAAAGTGGATATGATGCTGAGGATGTCCCGCATTTACATGAGGTAGCACTAGCATCCTATACCACATACTTTAATGGAGCGAATATAGGTAGAAGTAAAAATATTGAGCTGTCTTCAATTGCAATCAATAACGTAATTGTGGGGAGCGGAGATATTTTTTCTTTTAATACTACAGTCGGTCCAAGAGATGTTACTACAGGCTATCAGGAAGCGCCTGAGATTGTTCGAGGAAAATTAGTAATGGGGATTGGCGGTGGTATTTGCCAAACTTCCTCTACACTTTTCAATGCAATAGATCAGTTAGATGTAAAAACAATTGAAAGACATCATCATTCGAAAGATGTTAAATATGTTCCGAGAGGGAGAGATGCTACAGTCTCATTCGGTGGATTAGATTATCGTTTTCAGAATACAACTGGAATTCCATTATTAATCAAAACTTACTATAGTAGAGGCTCCCTAACAGTGCAAATTAAAACTTCAAAAGAATATGCGGATTTATTTAAGTATGAGTTGAGAAATTGACGCCAACAAATTATCTTATTGTGCAGGTGATACAAACTAAAGGTATCGCCTTTTTTATTTGAAAACATATCCCCATATTACCTCCTATCACTCATTGTTCACACACTTCCTAACAGTTTCATATAAATAGATGGAGATTTAAAATCGAGGTCATTTACCTAATTAATATTTAAGAGGGGTTTTGCTGAACTTTAAAGTGAACTTTGACAATTAAAATCATCAAGAAAAGAGGTACTTAAATGGTTACTTATCATTGGGGTGTAGACTCTTCACAGGCGATAACAGGAGAGCTATATAACTCTGTATTAAATAATTATGGGAAACCTGAATTTTGGGGAAGGTATTTAACTAGAGTTGAAGGAATGGCAGAGGGTTTAACAAGGGAAGAGATTAACCTTCTTCATAATAGTGGTACTAAACTGCTCCCAATATATAATGATTTCCGACGGGCAGTGGGCGAAAGTCATGCAAAAGTAGTGGCAATGAATGCTGCATATCATGCCAAACGACTTGGTATACGTAAGGGTACACCTGTTTTTGCAGCTATAGGCAGCTCTATTGATGTAGATAGTGCATGGATAAAAGGGTATGTAGATTATTTATTTAATACAGATTATAAACCTGGTTTTTACCACGATCCGACTGAAGGTGAGTTTGTTGAAGCTTATTGTGAAGCAGCAAGTCAAGATAGACGAGTAGCGAATCAGGCTGTGCTGTGGAGTGCCAAACCAGAATTAGGTGTTACAAAAGCAAAGGATGCACCTAAATTTGAGCCGATTACACCAGATTGTGATGCAAATGTTTGGGCGTGGCAATATGGGCGGAATGCTAATGACCTTCCAATCAATACAAATTTAGCCGATAGTCGACTGTTTACAATGCTGGATTAATTTCTCTAATGCGGGCGACAAAGGTGTCGCCCCACATTATTTTTGATTTCTACTCAAGAAAATCTTTATTTAAATAGCTTGGGTCAGGATAAGTGTAAAAGCCTTCCTTCGTTTCTGCACCAAGTTTTCCTTTTTCGATATACTCCGATTTCAACAAGTTAGCTAATTTTTTAAACTCTTCTTGACCAGCTTCTCCTTTTGCATTTGCAATATTATATGCAGTATTTATACCTACAATATCTAAGATTGCAAAAGGCCCTTTAGGAGCACCTGTAGCAATCATCCAAGTTTTGTCTATTGTTTCAACATCAGCAACTCTTTTTAATAGCAACATTTGTGCTGCTTCTAAAAAGGGTACTAATAATGAATTTAAAATATAGCCCGGCTGTTCTTTTTGTAGTGGTAACGCAACCATTCCAATAGCCTTAGCAAAGTCAATGACATCTTCAAATACTTTTTTATCAGTATTCGGGTGCTTCATGATTTCTGCCGTATTATTTAACCAAATTTCATTAGCAAAATGCAGAGCTAAAAATTTATGAGGCCGCCCTGTACTTTCGGCGAACTGGCTAGGTAATAGAGTGGATGAGTTTGTTGCAAAAATGGTTTTTTCGGGAGCAACTTGAGCCAATTGATTGTAAAAATTTGTTTTAATATCTACGACTTCAGGTACTGCTTCTATTACTAAATCTGCATCCTTAACAGCCTCAGATAAATCCGTAAAAAAAGCCATTCGATTATATGCTAAATTAACATCCTCCTCTGCTGCATCTAAGTCTTGTTGGTACCGAACTTTTAAATTCATAATTCTGTTTTTGGCACGATCAATTGCTTCTTCATCAATATCATAAACAGATACTTTAAATCCTTTAAATGCAGTCTGGAATGCAATTTGACTACCTAAAACTCCACTTCCAGCTACTGTTATATTTTTAAAATCCATGTCTAATCTCCTTACATATTTTTGTACACAAATGAAAAGGTTTTGTGTTCATTTTTATGATACACATGCTATTATTTTTTAATCAGATGATTTCAATTACATTTGCATTTTAAGCAAATCTTATTTAGTTCTTACATTAAATGATTTTGAATAACATGCTATTAAAGGAGAGAAGTGATATGTCCATAGCGGTTATATATGGTAGTACTCGAGAGAATGGGAATACGGAATGGTTGACGGATCAGGTTATTCATGGAATTCCTGTTGAAAAAGTTTATTTAAATGAGTTTGAAATACTACCGATTAAAGATGAACGACATTCAGAAGCAGGGTTTCAAGAAGTTTTCGATGATTATAATACCGTCTTAGATAAAGTTTTAAAGCATGACATTCTTGTCTTTGCAACGCCTGTTTACTGGTATAGCATGAGCGGAACGATGAAGTTGTTCATTGATCGCTGGTCACAATCCTTAAGAGATAAAAAATACCCGAATTTTAGAGCAGATTTAGCAAAAAAGAAAGCATTTGTTATTGTGGTGGGAGGGGATAATCCTTCAATTAAAGCATTGCCATTAATCCAGCAGTTTAAATATATATTCGACTTTTTTGGCATGTCCTTCGAAGGATACTTAATAGGCAAAGCTAGTAAACCTGGAGAAATTCAACATGACAAAAAAGCAATTGCAGCTGCAATTCATATGCAACAGCAATTGAAAGAACAGTTGAAATCCAATAAATAAAAACGAGTTGATCTAGTGATTAAAACTCGTTTTTATTTATTTAAGAAGTGCCTATATAATGCCCGGTTAACTAATATCTCCAAATAATAAAAAGGCAGCATTTATAAATTTAATTTTATCGCTGTCACAAAATGTACACTTACGAAGCGCTTATTCAACTCTTTATAATACTCCTTGTGAATAGAAAGGAGTGTTGACTTATGCCAACAACAAGAAGAGAAAGTCTGTATTTTGGTATGATTATGTGCTTTGGAATGGTGTTAATTATGACCTTATATAATTTTTATCTTAATGGCACTTTGGGAAAAATGACTTTCCTAGAAGGAATATCTGACTTTTTAATTGGGTTTATTATTGCATTAATACTTGACCTGTATATAGTAGGGCCAAATGCTAAAAAAATAGCACTGAAATTAACAGCAAATACAACAAAAGTACTGTATAAAGTCCTAGCAATTTCGACATGTATGGTTATTGGTATGGCTTTTTTCATGTCGATTTATGGTTTAGCCACAACTTATTTCCACAATGGTTTTAACTCAAATTTAATTGTATCACAGTACTTATCAATATTTGGGAAAAATTTCATTATGGCATTACCTTTACAAATCGTTGTCATGGGGCCAATAGTGCGTTACATATTCACCAAGTATATTAAAACGACTCGAAAAGAAATGGCTTAGTAAAAAAAGAATTTTATTTCAATCTAATGTTAGAAACCATTTAGATAAATTTTCTTAATGGTTTCTTTTTTATTTGTAAAATATACAGTTAAAGTTTCCATTATTTTTTGATTCTGCTTATAAGGAAATGGGTAAAGTAATAGTAAATACAAGAAGAAAGTGATTCTATGACAACAAATAAAAAACCCAATCGATTAATTGCTGAAAAATCACCTTATTTGCTTCAACACGCTTATAACCCGGTAGACTGGCACCCGTGGGGAGAAGAAGCTTTCGAAAAAGCAAAGAAAGAAGGCAAACCTGTATTTGTTAGTATCGGATATAGTACTTGTCATTGGTGTCATGTAATGGAGAAAGAAAGCTTTGAAGACGAGGAAGTCGCTAAATTATTAAATGAGAGGTTTATTTCTGTAAAAGTTGACCGTGAAGAACGTCCTGATATTGATTCCATTTATATGACTGTCTGCCAATTAATGAATGGACATGGTGGATGGCCACTGAATGTTTTTTTAACCGAAGATAAGGTCCCATTTTATGTAGGAACTTACTTTCCAAAAGAAAGTAGACCACAGATCCCCGGTATTAAAGAAGTAATTATACAGCTATATAATCTTTATAAAAATGATGCGAAACAAATTGAAGATGTTACAAAACAAGTACACAGAGCTCTTCAAAGTACTATGCAAGCTAAAGAGGAGGATATACTATCTAAAACTTCGGTGCATAATGGATTTCGTTCCTTCTTAAGCATGTTTGACGAGTCTTATGGAGGATTTGGTTCGGCACCGAAATTCCCTACACCTCATCATTACATGTTTTTACTTCGTTATTATCATTACACAAATGATGAACGAGCTCTTAATATGGCGGTAAAAACACTAGATGCCCTTGAAAAAGGAGGAATCTATGACCATATAGGCTTTGGTTTTGCAAGATATTCCACAGATGATGAATACTTAGTACCACATTTTGAAAAAATGCTCTATGATAATGCGTTATTAACTATTGCTTATACAGAATGTTTTCAAGTAACAAATTCTGAAGACAATAAAAAAATTGTAGAAGGAATCATAACTTACGTACTTCGAAAGCTTGCTTCTCCAGATGGTGGATTTTACTCGGCAGAAGACGCTGATTCTGAAGGGGAAGAAGGCAAGTTTTACCTATGGTCGTTTGATGAAGTTATTTCAGTACTTGGTGATGATCTTGGAATGCTATACAATGCAGCCTACGGGATAACAGAAGACGGGAATTTTGATGGTAAGAATATCCCTAATTTAATCGATTCATCATTTCCACAGCTTGCAGAGCAAAATGGATTAACGATAAACGAGTTATTAGAACGCCTTGAAAGTGCCCGTAAACAATTGTTTGAATATCGTGAATTACGCGTGCACCCACATAAGGATGATAAAATTTTAACTGCATGGAATGCACTTATGATTGCTGCCCTTGCCAAAGCTTCTAAAGTTTTTAATAATAACAGCTACTTAGAAGCAGCACTTAAAGCTACACAATTTATTGAAACCACATTAACTGTGAATGACAGGCTTATGGTGCGATATCGCGATGGGGAAGTAAAGCAGGAAGGATTTATTGATGATTACGCATATATGTTATGGGGCTATATTGAATTATATGAAGCGACCCACAATATTTCTTTTTTAAAAAAGCAAAGAATTTGACTAAACAAATGTTTGAATTATTTTGGGATAAAACCGATGGAGGCTTTTACTTTTACAGTTCTCATTCAGAACAATTACTTATTCGTCAAAAAGAGACTTATGATTCAGCAATGCCATCTGGAAACAGCGTAGCGGCTCTGCAGTTGCTCAGGCTCGCACGGTTAACTGGAGATTCTGAATTAGAAGAGTCGGTTTATAAAATATTCGAAGCGTTTGCATTTCAAATTAACGATTATCCGATGGGCCACTCTTACATGTTAATGGCCTATTTAACAACGCTAATGAAAATGAAAGAAGTAGTTGTAGTCGGTGAAATTACTAATAAGCAACAACCATTTCTAACTGAGTTGCACCATGGCTTTCATCCAGAAATTACGTATTTAGTATGTAAAGATCCTCAAGAACTAAAAGATGTTGCACCATTTACTATGAATTATAAAAAATTAAAAGGAAGCGCCGCATTTTATATTTGTGAAAATTTCATGTGCCATCAGCCTATAACAGAAGTAAATGAGGCGATTGAGCTTGTTAATAAAAACAATTAACCCCCAAAAGAGATATTACTCTCTACTGGGGGTTTACTATTTTTTATATGTATAGAAGTATTGTAGTTTTTCATAAATGTTTTATTTTATTAAAAGTGATAGTATAGAGTATGACAATACATTTATGTTTTTAAAAAAGTTATTAATATTTAAGAAAGGTCGTAATATTTATGAATACAGAAGAAATGATTGTTCAACAAGCGCGGAATGTACTTAATAGTATGAAAGATTTAAAACGGTTGGCTCATAAAAAAGGGAAGGAGCGCTCTGACCTATTTGAGAGATTTTTTGCCAACAAACATTCATTTCAAATTTATTCAAATATCGATTCTGCAATAAAGCAATTAGACGAGGTTCAACTATTTTTACAGAAGTTACAATCCTTTAGTAGTGCATTCGAACCTGCACGCTATGATTTTGAAGGGGAGGTAGATGAAGCCCTGGTTGAATCATCCTATCCAGAAGTTCTTGAAGCCTACAATAATATGGTAACAAAACTTGGTTTTGAAAAAGAAATTATTAATGTGAAACGATTTTAAAATTCGCCATAAAGTAAAAAAGGGGTGATCAGAAAGGATAATTTTCTGAACATCCCTTTAATTTTATTAAACTTAAAAACTTAAGCAAATTATCTTTCGCAGAAAACCTTATTCATTCCCGTAATAAAAAGCGGCCGTCGTAAAAGTTAGTTCAAACGGCCGTAATTTTTATTCTTTTATATAATCGTATTTAAGTTCATCCATCATTACATCTAATTTCACATGTAAATTATGATCATTGAAAAACCATAAATCATCTTTTTCAATATAAAAATGTATTCCTTCTTTGACCGTTTCAACACCAATGTCATGCGGCTCATCTTGAGTCATCCCAAGTGAAAATGCCTCATGGAAAGGGGAAGATCCACCGTATCTCGCATAAAAACGAATAGATTTCCCTTGTACTACTTCCATTTCTCTTTTAAACCATTGAAAAGCCTCATCAGAAATTATTAATTTCATGTCGATTGCATCCTTTCAGAACTTGTCTTAGTTCAAATCTATAACCATTTAACTTTTGGCTCTGTACCATCTTTAATTCGTTTAATATTTGCTCGATGGCGATAGAAAATAAATGATGCTAATATGATGACTAATACTAATAAAGAATAATCACCTGTAAGAAAGGCGTAAATAATGCTGTAAATTACACCAATAATCGATACAACCATTGATGATAAACTAACAATCTTCGTGATTTTTAATGAAATAAAGAAACCGATAATTAAAATGATAAACAACGGCCAGGCATACCCTAATAAAACACCACCGGAAGTTGCCACTGCTTTGCCGCCTCTAAAGCTAGCAAATATAGGGAACATATGTCCAACAACCGCAACTGCTCCTAAGATAAGCGGATGTATTTGTGTTTCAGAAAAATATGGAATCAGTGGAAGTAGGGTTGCTGCAGTCCCTTTTAATATATCTAAAATGGTAACAGCGAGACCTGCTTTTTTGCCTAATACACGAAATGAATTTGTCCCGCCTAAATTTCCACTGCCATGTTCACGTATATCCATTTTATAAAATATCTTGCCAATCCATAAACCGGATGGAATTGACCCGATTATATAAGCACAAAGTATAATAATTGCATTAACCATAGGCTTAATCCTTTCAAAAATTAATAGTTGGTACTAGTATGTAGCAATAACAATTTTACACTTTTTTGTGTACATACGAAAGTATAATTTCTAGTATTTATAAAGTCATTACATTTATCATAACAGATATTTTTTTAATAATATGAATGAAGTTGAAGGAAAAAGCAAAAATTATCGTGAATAATTGTACATTAAGCATTTTTCTTATTTACTCAATTGTTAAATAATAGGTAAAATAAGTTTCAATTAAAGTTTGTTTGTGCAACTTGACTTTAGTTTGATACAATAAATAAGCTTATCCTGACATGCGAAATATTGACAGAAAAACCTATTGTCAGTACGATTAAAACAGAAACAGAACGGACGTTTGTATTTTGGAGGGGATTTGATTTGGCAATAAATCAGCCAGGCATCGCTTATGATGACGATGCAATTCAGGTATTAGAAGGATTAGAAGCTGTTCGAAAACGGCCAGGGATGTATATTGGTTCCACAGATAGCCGAGGCCTTCATCACTTAGTTTATGAAATAGTAGATAATGCAGTTGATGAAGCTCTTGCTGGATTTGGATCACATATCATCGTTAAGATTCATGAGGATGGGTCTTTAAGTGTTCGAGATTTTGGACGAGGTATGCCAACAGGTATGCATAAAATGGGCAAACCAACACCTGAAGTTATTTTTACAATACTTCATGCCGGAGGTAAATTTGGACAAGGTGGATATAAAACAAGTGGTGGTTTACATGGTGTAGGTTCATCAGTTGTAAATGCCCTTTCAAAATTTTTAGAAGTAACAATCTATCGTGATGGACAAGTATTCCGTCAACGTTTTGAAAATGGCGGCAAGCCTGTTACTACATTAGAAATTTTAGGTGCAACAAAAGAGACTGGAACACAAGTACACTTCCTGCCGGATCATGATATTTTTTCTATTACAAAGTTTAATTATGATACTTTAGCAGAACGTCTACGTGAATCAGCCTTTTTATTAAAGGGTTTAAAAATCGAATTAATTGATGAGCGCGGAGAAGGAAGAGCGGAAGTATACCACTACGAAAACGGTATTGAAGCATTCGTTACATATTTAAACGAAGAAAAAGATGTGCTGCATCCTGTGAAATACGTAGAAGGTAATCAAGATGAAATTGAAGTTGAATTTGCATTTCAGTTTAATGATGGCTATTCAGAAACAATTCTTTCTTTCGTAAACAATGTACGTACTCGGGACGGTGGAACACATGAAACGGGTGCGAAATCTGCCATGACGCGTGTATTTAATGAATACGCTCGAAAAGTAGGCTTATTGAAAGAGAAAGATAAAAATTTAGAGGGGACAGATATACGCGAAGGACTTGCGGCGATTGTTTCCGTACGTATTCCTGAGCATCTGCTTCAATTTGAAGGGCAAACTAAAAGCAAGCTCGGAACAAATGAAGCACGCTCTGCAGTTGAAGCAGTTGTTTCTGAGCAGCTTTTATATGTACTAGAGGAAAATGCTGAGTTATCAGCTTCGCTAGTACGGAAGGCAATTCGCGCTCAACAAGCAAGGGAAGCAGCGCGTAAAGCACGCGAAGATGCCCGAAACGGCAAAAAGAGTAAAAAAGCAAGCACTATTTTATCTGGAAAATTGACACCCGCTCAATCAAGAAATGCAGCTAAAAATGAGCTGTATCTTGTTGAGGGCGACTCGGCAGGCGGTTCTGCAAAACAAGGTCGTGATCGTACATTCCAGGCGATTTTGCCACTGCGCGGGAAAGTAATAAATACGGAAAAAGCAAAGCTTGCCGATATAATGAAAAATGAAGAAATATCTACAATTATCCATACAATTGGTGCTGGAGTAGGTGCAGATTTTACAATTGAGGATGCTGCATATGACAAAGTAATTATTATGACGGATGCCGATACAGATGGTGCACATATTCAGGTGCTTCTTTTAACATTCTTTTATCGATATATGCGACCACTTATTGAGGCTGGAAAAGTATATATTGCGTTACCACCTCTATATAAAGTTTCAAGGGGTGCTGGGAAAAAAGAAGTAATCGAATATGCATGGACGGAGAAAGAATTACAATCAGCAATTAAAAAAGTTGGAAAAGGCTATATTCTGCAACGCTATAAAGGTTTAGGCGAAATGAACGCTGACCAATTGTGGGAAACAACTATGAACCCTGAAACACGTACGTTAATTCGTGTAACAATCGAAGACGGTGCACGTGCAGAACGTCGTGTTACAACACTAATGGGCGACAAAGTTGAACCACGTCGTAAGTGGATAGAATCAAATGTTGACTTTGGAATGGAAGATGATTTGAATATTTTAGATAGCGAATTCATCCAACATGAGGAGGAACTAGAAGTATGACGGCAACCGAACGTTTTCAAGAATTACCACTAGAGGAAGTGATGGGCGATCGGTTCGGTCGTTATAGTAAATACATCATTCAAGACCGTGCATTGCCTGATGCAAGAGATGGTCTTAAACCTGTACAAAGACGTATATTGTTTGCAATGTTTAATGAAGGCAATACGAATGATAAACCATTCCGTAAATCCGCTAAAACAGTCGGAAACGTAATTGGTAACTACCACCCACACGGTGATTCTTCTGTGTATGAAGCAATGGTTCGTATGAGTCAGGATTGGAAATCCCGCCATATGCTAATTGAAATGCACGGTAATAATGGTTCTGTTGATGGAGACCCACCCGCTGCGATGCGTTACACTGAAGCGCGTCTGTCAGCTATCGCAGCTGAAATGTTGCGCGATATTACGAAAAGAACAGTAGAGTTCGTACCTAATTTTGATGATCAAGATATGGAGCCGACTGTTTTACCGTCAAGGTTTCCAAATCTTCTTGTAAACGGCTCTACCGGAATATCTGCTGGATATGCAACGGATATTCCCCCACACAATTTAGCAGAGGCGCTGGACGCTGTATTAATGCGCCTTGACAACAGAAACTGTACTGTTGACGAGCTTATGACTGTACTAAAAGGACCTGATTTCCCAACAGGTGGTATTATTCAAGGTATCGACGGCATTAAAAAAGCATATGAAACGGGAAAAGGAAAAATTATTGTCCGTGCAAAAGCAGCTGTTGAATCAATCAAAGGCGGCAAAGAACAGATCGTTATTACTGAGCTTCCTTATGAAGTAAATAAAGCGAATTTAGTAAAAAAAATTGATGAGCAGCGAGTCGATAAACGACTAGAAGGAATTGCGGATATCCGTGATGAATCAGATCGTACTGGATTGCGGATTGTTATTGAGCTTAAGAAGGATATTCAAGGGCAAGGAATCTTAAATTATCTATACAAAACAACAGAACTACAAATCAATTACAATTTTAATATGATTGCGATTCACAATCGTCGACCAACATTAATGACCTTGCCGCTAATGTTAGATGCGTATATAGACCACCAGAAAGAAGTGGTGACAAAACGATCAAGCTATGACCTTCAAAAAGCAAAAGATCGCTTACATATTGTTGAAGGTTTAATTAAAGCAATCTCTATTTTAGATGAAGTAATTGTGACGATTCGTTCATCAAAAGATAAACGTGATGCGAAAATTAATTTGGAAACTAAATTCGGCTTTACCGAAGTGCAATCTGAAGCAATAGTAAGCTTGCAACTTTACCGATTAACAAATACAGATATTACAGACTTGCGTGCTGAGCAAGATGAACTACAAAAATCGATTGCTAAGTTAAATGATATTTTAGAAAATGAAAAGCAATTAATTAAAGTAATTAAATCTGAGCTTCTTGAAATTCGCAAAAAATTCGCTGAACCACGTCGTTCAACAATTGAAGCTGAAATAGAAGAGATTAAGCTTACACTTGATGTATTAGTGCCAAGTGAAGAAGTGGTTGTCACAGTGACAAAAGACGGTTATGTTAAACGAACAAGCATCCGTTCTCACGCCGCTTCAAATGGACAAGATTTCGCCATGAAGGATTCTGACTATCTGTTATACGAGCAAACGTTAAATACACAGCATCATTTATTGCTATTTACAAACAAAGGCAACTACATTTATCAGCCAGTCCATGAATTGCCAGATATTCGATGGAAAGATCTTGGCCAACATATATCAAGTATTGTTCCAATTGATAAAGACGAGGAAATTATTGAAGTAATAGGAATTGAGCAATTTGAACAAGATGACGTATTCGTATTAACGGCTACTAAAGAAGGGCAAATTAAACGCTCTTTGCTTTCTGAATACGCTGTCACTCGCTACTCAAAACCGATTAAGACAATGAATATAAAAGCCAACGACGAAATGATCTATGCAGCTCTAGTCTCATCGAATAATGAGATATTATTAACAAGCTACTACAGCTACAGTATTCGTTTTGATGTTGAAGAAGTGCCAGTTACCGGAGTGAAAACTGGTGGTGTAAAAGCAATTAACTTAAAAGATGGGGATTTCTTATCAGCTGTAAATGTATTAAAGCAAGGCGATGGACAAGATGTGATTATTGTGACACATCGAGGTGCAGTAAAACGTATGAGCATAGCTGAAATTGAGAAAAGCGGTAGAGCTAAACGGGGAGTAGTTGTTTTGAAAGAATTAAAATCAAATCCTCACCGTATTTTTGCTGTGAAAGCTGTTGAAGTAGACGATGCTATTTTGCTTGAAACAGAAAAACAAATTCAAGAATTAGTAGAAGTAAAATCTCTTTCTAAAGCTGATCGATACTCAAACGGATCTTTAAAAATAGATATTTCTAACGATGGTGAATTAGCACTTGTCAAAGTAATACCAAAACAAGAAACTGAAAGTAAGTAAAAAAGAAAAGCGCAAGCGCCCTGCATCTGTTGCTATCGCTTTTGATGCAGAATAAATTTACGTAGCCCCGACAAGCGCTGGCCGACAAAAACGCCACATCGTGTGGCATTGTCGGCACTTGCACATCCATGTGCTGCGGAGGGGGTCGAATCGAAAGCATCTTTCCAGCTTTCGACCGAGGGCAGACCACGACCTCGAGGGGCTGGGCGCTATCCACAAGTCGAAATTTCTTAACAGTAAAAAAGATACGTAAAAACAATCTCGTTTTTACGTATCTTTTTTACTGTCTGTCATTTTTTAAATATAAAAAATTATTGAAATTAACGTGAAAACATACTAACATTACATTGTTTTACTATTATTTTAAGGAGTAAGAGTTATGATTCTTCAAGATCGTACTAAAGGGATAGTACTCGTATTAACTGCTGCTTTATTTTGGGGCATTTCAGGCACTGTCTCTCAATATCTATTTCAAGCCTTGCAAATAAGCACGGAATGGTTAACGACCGTCCGATTATTATCTGCAGGTATTTTGCTTACCTTAATTGCCTATAAAAGGGAAGGCACTCGCATTTTTGATATATGGCGGCATAAAGCAGATATAATAGGTGTTACTATTTTTGGGATTGTTGGAATGATAGGGGTTCAATATACATATTTAGCTGCAATCAAACATGGTAATGCTGCAACTGCAACCGTATTGCAATATTTAGGACCTGTACTAGTAACTAGTTATTTTATTTTAATTGCAAAAAGACTACCGACAAAAAAGGAAATTACAGCAGTTGTTTTGGCATTATTCGGTACCTTTTTACTCGTAACACATGGTAGGATAAATACATTGTCTATTTCAACAGAGGCTTTTTTATGGGGAATCCTTTCGGCATTTGGTCTAGCATTTTATACGATTCAACCTATAAATCTCTTAAGAAGATGGGGTTCAACGATTGTAGTAGGTTGGGGAATGATTATCGGGGGAGTTGTTTTTAGTTTTATCCACCCACCATGGCAATTTGAAGGAGAATGGTATCTTTCTACAAATTTCGCTTTTTTATTTATTGTGATATGTGGCACCGTGTTATCCTTTTATAGTTATTTAGAAAGTTTAAAGTATTTAACAGCCTCAGAAACAAGTTTGTTAGCTTGTGCTGAACCGCTATCAGCAGCTCTCACTGCAGTATTATTTTTAGGGGTATCCTTTGGCTGGGTTGATTGGCTTGGTACAGTGTTTATTTTATTAACCATTGTTTTACTGTCAAGGAATAGGGGATAGTACCGTACAATAATTTCAGAAATAAAAAAAGGGAGTGTCTATCTTGAAGAATTTCAAGATACTTCCTCTATATCAATTATTAATGAGAATTTTAAGAGCATAATCTCCTCGAAAAAGAAAAAGCCGTTCCAAATGACTTTTGGACGGCTTCTTGATTATTTTAGTGAGAAACATCATGTACTGAAATACCAGTTTGAGCTTTAACATCAACTTCGCGATATTTCGCTTCATCAGTTTCTTTAGATAATAGTGTACCAATCAAACCACCTATGAATCCAAGTGGAACAGATACAATGGCAGGGTTAGTTAAGAAAATTAATGGTTCCCCAACAAAGATTGCTTTACCAGCTTCTGGATTCCAAACGTTCGGAGAGATTGCCACAAGTATTAGTGCTGAAATTAAACCTGTAAGCATTGCTGCTACTGCACCAGTAGTATTGAAACGCTTCCAGTAAATTGTATAAATAATTACTGGTAAGTTTGAAGAGGCAGCGATACAGAACGCTAATGATACTAAAAACGCTACGTTTAAACTTTGAGCTCCTAATGCTAAAACGATTGATATAACTGAAATAATAATTGATCCTACACGTGCAGCAACAACTTGTTCTTTTTCAGTTACATTACCTTTTTTAATAATTTGACCATAAATATCATGTGATAATGCTGAAGCACCAGAAAGTACAAGTCCTGCCACTACGGCTAAAATCGTTGCAAAAGCAACCGCACAAACGAAGGAGAATAAAACATCTCCACCTAAAGCTTGCGCAAGAAGTGGGGCAGCCATGTTACCTGCAGCATTTGCTTCTATAATAGTTTCTTTACCTACAAAAGCAGCAGCACCGAATCCTAAGAAGATAGTTAATACATAGAATATACCTACAATCCAAGTAGCCCAAATAACAGATGAACGTGCTGTTTGTGCGTCTTTAACAGTAAAGAAGCGCATTAAAATATGTGGAAGTCCAGCAGTCCCTAGTACTAAGGCAATCAACATTGAAATTGTATCAATACCATTTGTATATTTTAATCCTGGGTTTAAATAAGCTTGACCAGCATCAGTTGCTGTTGTCATATGTGAGAACATAGTTAAAATATTGAAATTAAATTTAGCTAATACTAAGAATGAAATAATTACTGTACCAAGCATCAATAAACAAGCTTTAATAATTTGAACCCAAGAAGTTGCAGTCATTCCACCGAAAAGAACATAGATTGTCATCATGAAACCTACAAGAAGTACTGCAATCCAATAATCAATACCTAATAATAGTTGAATAAGTGCACCTGCACCAACAAGTTGTGCAATCATGTAAAATAATACGATAACAATTGAACTTAATGCAGCAGTTCCACGGACTTTCTTAGCGTCAAAACGTGCAGAAATCATATCCGCTAAAGTAAATTTACCAAGGTTACGTAATGGCTCTGCAACAATGTATAAAACCACTAAGTAAGCTACTAAATATCCTAGAGAGAAGAAGAATCCATCAAATCCTGTTAATGCGATAGATCCAGCAATACCTAGGAAAGAGGCAGCTGATAAATAGTCACCCGAAATAGCTAGTCCATTTTGCCAACCTTTTAAACCACCACCAGCAGTATAGAAGTCGGTTGCAGTACTCGTTCTTCTAGAAGCCCACCATGTAATAGCCAGTGTTAAACCTACAATTGCCAAGAACATAACAACAGCAGTAATACTCATTAATTAACACCTCTTTCGTACTCATCGATAATCGATTTTGCTTCTTTATCGTATGAATTTGCTTTTGATACATAAAGGTGAGCAAGACCCCAAGTCATAATAAATAGACCTGCAGAGTAGATCCATACCCAAGTAATTTCACCAATTGCTTTTTGGTGCAAAATTTGAGTATACGAAGTTAGAACAGGAAGTAACAAATAAGCAATAAGGAAAATAGCTGTTAGTGACCATAAAAAAGTATTTTTCCTCTTTGATAGCTGTTTGAACGATTCCATCTCCGCGATTTTGTCATAATCAATATTCGGTTGTTGATTATTCGCCATAAACATACCCCCATTTTCTGTTTAAATTTACTGCTTAATGATTGCAAAATTCTATTTTAATAGATTTTACAATTTTCATTTTATTTAAGCGTTCACAAAATTGCAATACTTTTTCTACAAATTATTCGAAAAAATATTTTTAAAAAATTAGATTAATAGAGAAATTATTTTAAAAAACGATTAAATAAGTGATTTTTTAACTAATCAGTATAACAATCAGCATATTACCAAAAGAGAAAATATGGACATAATTGATGGTTGACATACCTAAAACGCTTTAAGAAGGAAGATATTTACTGAAGGGATTTGGAATGGAAACTATATTGTAATAAATAAATTGGAATTTATATGAAATCGATTAGAAATGAAATTAGTTGGAGTAAATAATATTGCTACAGTGAAAAAAGATGAATTATGAAGTCCAGGACGATTTTTGGAATCTATTAAACGCTGCAAAAAAATAGAGTTGAAATATAATGTAAATTTAGATGAAAAAATAAGATATTAAGTTGATTTTCAGTTTCTGTCTCACTATTTGAAGTATACTTTTGAAACGAGACTCAACTTCATATAATTTATATTATGTAAACTAGAAAAATTTCAAATAGACCAATAACTAATCACTTATCTTCCCATAATAATTTTTAAATATTTTCAAATTGCAATGATTTAAGAAATTATTCAATTAATTTTAATTGAGGATTCCTGATTAATTTAGCGAGCACTCTTTTAAATCTTATATTGTTTAACCATTTAACAAGTGCATTTGCTTCATAATTAGTGTAAATTCTTTTCCATTTTCTAAAGCCCAATATTCTGTATTCTTTTCTTCATCAAAAATCCACTCTATATAGTCCCACTGAACACAGTTTATCTACCTACTTTGGATGAACAAGAAATATCTTGAATAAAATTCATCACCAAAGTCGTTTTTAATAAAGAAACTTATTTCCAAGTTCTTTAAATCTTATTTAAGTAATAATGTTTAAATTCTCGACCTAAATTATCTAACTTCCGAATACTTGATAACCATGCTTTTTATAAAAGTCCAATGCTTGGAAACTCAAGGTATGAAATCACATTCTTTTTCAAAAGCTGTTTTCTCAATTTCTTTAATAAACTTCCATACCCTAATTTTCTTATTTCCTCATCGATCATAAATATACGAATCTCTAACCAATTCCAACATATTTCATTAAGGATTCCTCCACGAACAATTCCATCATCATCCCTAAGAAATAGACAGATTTCTTCATATATACCACCTAAATCTTTTGGAAAATACTGAAGATTAATTCGATAAAGTTCATCGTCAATATACTGTTTGCCTCTCTTATTTAATTCTTTACTAATATGAAGTATCATTGTAAATTTCTCATATTAATTTTTTTATTTCAAAAATCTTACAATAAATTTATTATAACTTTTTCTCTAAACTACACTCTTAATTTTTAGTAAATATTTATGATATTTAAGATGTTATTGCAGAAAATGATCCTTTCCATTAAGAAAGACGCTTTCCTTATTTCAGAAACAGAAAAGCGCTTTTAACAGAACAATAACTATAAAAGATAATAGTAATCATCTTCAATTTTGATACCTTTGCTACCTATAACGTCTCTTTATTTTGTTTTGACTTATTGTTAGGAGCAAACCAACCGATTAAAGCAATACCTACTAATACTCCATAGAAAATCAGGGTCCATAAAGTACTGTGAGGGAAATGAGGATCCAAGATACCGATATCTTCGTGGGCAAGAGTAATTATTGCCAGTTTTACACCAACCCAGGCAACAATCGCATATGCTGTCGTTTCCAATGCCGGTCGTTTATCAAGTAGTTGCACAAACCAAGTTGCTGCAAATTTGATCAATATAAGTCCAGCAATACCTCCAAGAACAACAACAATAAATTGCCCTCCATCCATTCCACCAAAATCGCCAAGAGGGGAATCCGGAAGACCAAGGGCAAGAGCAACAGCAGCTAGAATTGAATCAACTGCAAAAGCGAGATCTGCTAATGCAATCTTGCCTACTGTTGCACCAAAACCTTTGCCAGCAGATTCTTTTTCGTCGTCCTTATGGATATTTTTGTTGTCTTTCCCGAACTTCGCCTTAATGACATGCTTTAACCCCAGATAAAGAAGATAGGCTGCTCCTATTGCTTGTATCTGCCAGACATTTGCGATAAAGGAAATTGCAAAAAGCGCAGCAAATCTGAAAACAAAAGCCAAAAGTATTCCGTAATTTATAGCTCTTTTTTTCTGCTCTTCGGGTAAATGCTTGGCAATAACCGCAAGTACTAGGGCATTGTCAGCGGATAATAACCCTTCTAACCCTATTAGAATTAGCAATGTCCAGGCATACTCTAACCATAGTGACTCCATTTATTAATCCCCAATCTATAAATATAATTATGTGTAAAAGTCTCTACAATTATAGAATTTCCTAATTAACAACGAGGTATTCTTAGGGAATATAGTAAAGAATATTTAACCAATTAAGGATTATTTGTATTTTATAAATTACCCCTTCAACTTAATTGCCACTATTGTTTTAATGTAATCCTTCACAAGACCATACTAGTAATAACCATAAGCTTCAATTTTCACGAGATTCTTCTCCCATTAAATAGCTCTTTAATGGAAAAAGCACCTTCCTTATTCAAGGAAAGCACCCCTTTCTGGAATAAGGAATTAGATGTATTTGTACAAATATTTTATAGGATTTCTGAATCCTAAACTTCCAGCCAATGTTATAGATAATTTATTATAACTTTTACTGATAGCACAGGAAGTTTATTTACCAAAACAATCTTGTTATTTTTCTTCCTCAAAAAAATTATTTTCTTGTTTAATTTGCTCTATTCGTTTTTTCCCCACTCATCCACAAACGTTCTGCCTTTAACCTTCACCTCTAATATCACACAGTCATTGAAAAAAGCTTTTCACGATTTAGTTATAATCGTGCTCTTTAGTCATTCGTAAGTCGAGATTTCATCACAGAGAATGAAAAGAATGGCAGCCGGATAAATTATAATGAACTTCATATCATCTATAAGGATGTACTAAAATTGCAGACATGTCCCCTACTCGGTTTTTGTTACACTATCTACGTCATGTACTACGACGTTGTTATTGCAACAAAAGAGTGTAGAAATAGCAACCCCAGAGAAAAAACTATATGTTCGATTTGTAATTAACTCACCTCTTCCCTCCATAAAAAAGGCATTTCTTCTTCCTAAAGAGTTCCCTCCATTAGTAGAAGTATATTTCCCAACTCATAAAGAAAGAGCACAATTCCCTATAATTGCGCCCATTTTGCTGGAAAAATTAGTTTATTATATTTTAAGGGCTTTGTCTCGGTGTAAAAAACACCGGGAGATAATCTACAATTTCAAGCTAAATACGCTCTTATCCTATCTTACATCCAAAAATTTTATAAATCCATTTTTGGTGGTTCTTCAAACCATCCTTTAGACATCATTAGCTTAATACCGTTCAGCTGATATTGATATATGTCTTTAGCAAATATTACATTTTTAGTCTGTAGATCTTTACGTAAACTAAAGCCCGCGCTGAAGCCACCGCCTCCAAGGGAAAATGCACTCAACAGGTAGTTACAGAACATCATTAACTTTTCTGAAAAAGGAGCTATTGTTGAGTTTATAACGGTTCCTCCAGGTGTTGCAGGTGGTTGGATACTATCTTCAAGAAGAATGTTAGAAGACTCGCGTAAAATTTCCTTGGAAAGCTCTATCCCTTGAATAAAATACTTTTTTACATCTTCGTCTATAGAAGTTTGGATGAAACCATTTAACAGTTGCATACCAGTAATATTTGTTTCAATTGTACGATATAGATTGCCAAACTCAACAGTATTTAATGTACGCTTGTTTCCAAAAATATTAGATCCTTTTGAATAATCTTCATCCGATATATAATTGGTTGATGTTGGCATGGAGACATAAGTCGGGCGTGTATAGAGGTTATTATCAAGCAAATACTGTGTGAAATGACCATAAAAGGTTTCTGTGATTTCAGACATATCCCTGTAAAGTTTTATAATGTCTTGACGGTAAGACATCGTTAAGTGGAGTACGTACATCCCCATACTTATTTCTTTTAGTACTCGGCAAAACATAATGTCAAAACCATTCTCCCATAACTTTGGCGCTTCTAAATTAACATCCTTTTTAGTAAAACCATCTGGAACAGCCGCCCCCTCATTTTCAAGGGTAGTTTTCATTTCAATAATCATTGGATGAAGCTGATTCCATAGCTCAGACATGAGATCCTTTGCTCGTTGATCATCCGATTTCACAATAAAATATTCCAATATCCGTAAAATCATTGATTTTTTTTGATATGTCATCCATAATGCTCCAAGTTCAGAGGAACTCATTTTAGGTTTTTCAATCATTAGATTATACACTCCTAAATTCCGTGTGTTTTTTCACTGAAAATAGTATCTGTATTTGTATGAAGGTTATACATTTACCTACAAATAATAGGAAAAGTGATGTTATTCATAACCATTCAAAAGCATTTGCTAATTTTACAGTATAATTTTAAATTTAAGGAGCATTTCAGAATGGATTGAACAACTGTCTAATCCCTAAAAACTAGGATACTGGTTAGAATAATTTAATATATAACCCTATTATCCCAAACCCGATTAAAGTAAAGGTAATTATTTTTAATGGAGACGATTTTAATAATGCTGGATATAATATTTCTGATACTGTGACCATTAAAATTATTCCTATCGTTATGCTAATTAAGAACGCAGAGAAATATTGGTGGTTAAATCCTAATACCCCCCCAATATAAACACCTAGGAGGACTGGACTGGATATAATTAAGGTGATTAAAAATCCAAGGAAAACATTTATACCCGCCATAATTAAAGGGGTAAATAAAATAATTCCTTCGGGGATACTATGGAATAAGAGTGTTTGTAATAGGGAAATTGTAAATTCCTTTTCTTGACTAGCCCCTAGAGTAATTCCCATCGGTAAATTATGAACCGCGAAACTAATTAATAATAATAAACCTGAACGAATATATATATTTGAAGTTTTTTTAAACACTTGAATATAGTGCAATACATTATGTAATAATCCGAATAAAATCATCCCTACAGTAAATCCAACTATAGTAATTAACCATCCTCCTAATTCAATCGCTTCTGGAAAAATTTCAATACTAATTAAGCCCAAAATAATCCCAGCACAAATGCCATAAACAAGATCGATTTTCTGTTGTAATCCTTTAAATAACCAAGCAATTGTTCCACCGATTAATATTCCTAAAGAAGTGCATAGAAACCCGAATAGCCACATTTCACATTAACACCTTTCAGTAATTATAATTAGTGATATGGCTTATCCAGGAAATTTATGAAAACTTCTAAAGTCTAACGCCTTACCTCCAAAAACAAATTTCCTATGTATTTCGCAAGTAAAAATTGAGCCATTTATTAATTAAAAACTGAGCCACTTAAACCTGACTATTTTCCAACCATTCCTTTGTGTCTAATATTCGATAAGATGGTCCTACCATGTCTACCATATATGCTCGATGTGTTAGTCGGTCCGTTAAAGCTGCTGTTAAAACTGGATCATGAAATATTTCTTCCCATCGATCAAATGATAAATTACTCGTAACGATGGTGGATGCTCGTCCTGCCCGAAGGGAAAGATGAGTAAATAATAACTCGGCTCCTTCTTTATCAAAGGAGATATAACCTAATTCATCAATGATTACTAAATCATATTTTTCAAACTTCAGTTCAAATGAACGTAACGTTCTTTCAGAACGGCTCTCTTTTAATTGGTTTACTAGAGATGATACCGTTGTAAAAAATACTTTATATCCTGCCAAACAAGCTTCAATTCCTAAACCTATTGCTATATGGGTTTTACCTGTTCCAGGTGAGCCAATTAATAAGACGTTTTGTTTTTCTTGAATAAAGTCCAATTTCCTTAAATGTGGGAGGCGAGAGGCCGCATTTTGCGGTAATCTCTCAAACTCTAATTCAGTTAATAGTTTCTTTTCAGGGAAATTTGCAGATCGAATGCGATTCGCTTTTGCTCGCACTTCTCGATCTTCCATTTCTTGCACTAGTGCGTGATATAAGAAATCTTCTGCTGTCTGATATTGTTTCCACATATCATCTTCTTGAATAAATCCCCGAATGCTTGGTAATCGAAGTTCCTTGCACATCTCAATCATTTCTTGTCTTTTATCCATTAGTGAAGCACCCCTGTCTTTTTCGTTTCAAATAACGCCGTTATGGCTGAAAGATTTTCGAGAGATTGGGTGGTGACCTCATTTTTGGAATGTACAGTTTTATGGATGTATTCGCCTTGACTAGCTATGAAAATAATTTTTTCTGTTGTTATTTGAACCATAGGGTTCTTTTCGAGTTGTTCAATCGCTGCTAAGACTTTTTCTAGATTGTTATGTTCTTTTAGATAAATAAGTAACTCTAGAAAATCTCGCTCATTTCCAATATAATAATCTTTGTATAATTTTTTTATTTTTGTTGGTGCTTGACTCAAACATTCACTTTGAGCCAATGCACCTTTTTTCTTTTCAAATGTACGTAAGTAATGATAAATATCCATAATCCATTGATGGATCTGCCAACTTCGCTTATGTGTCGCGATACAGGCATTTTCACTAAAAATAAGAATTTTTTCCGCACTCGCTTTTACTTTCACCCATTCTCCAACATGTCCTTCTGGAACAGAATAACGATTTTGTCTATAAGTAATCGTGCTATATTTGTCCACTCTAAATTCATACAACTCAGAGGCATCAAATGGAATAATTTCTGCGCTTACTTGCCTAGCTATACGCTCTTCTAGCATTAATTCATGGTGCGTTTGGTTTTTCTTATAATGCTTACGAGAGTTTAATTTCATGATAATTTCTGTTAGATAAGCCTGAGCTTCTTCTAGACTTGTAAACGTATCTCGATGGGCAAATGCTTTCCGGCGGATGTATTCTACACTTCGCTCTACATGCCCCTTCTGATTTCCTTTTCTCGGTTCACATAGTCGTATTTTAAAATGATAATGCATCGATAGATTTTTCATACCATCGGTAATCTCACGTTCAGTCCCAATAAAGTTCTTTACAACTGTCCGCATATTATCGTAGGTAAAAACTTCTGGTACAAAGCCTAAATAGTCAATACATTTTACATGAGCATCTTGTACGCACACCATTGTTTCGGATTCATATAAATATGCAATTCTTTCATTACTATATGGTAGGGTAAAGACCGCCATTGAAAGAGAACGTAATGTTTGATCAATGATTAATTTTACTTCACCCCAGTCAAATTCAATCTCATGACCAGCAGTTGCCTTTTGACGAATAAACACTTCTTTTTGACGTTTCTCCTCACTATTTACAAAATTTCTAACAGTGGTATAACTAATTTCAAAACCTTCATCTAATAACTTTTCATGAATATCAATCATTTTTAGTTGTTGCTTGTGCATCTGATGTTGCCGTTTATACTCATTATCTTTTAACATTTTTCGGATACGTTTCATCACCGTAGGTGTTAATGCTCTTTTATTGCCTTTTCGTTTCTTATACGACGGAGGCGTTACATAGTTATCTGTAATAGGTAGTTCTCGAATATCTTGCTTTCTTTTTTCAAGATCCTCTTCAATATATTTTTTTACAGTATTCCGAGAAATACCAAGCTCCTTCGCAATTTGACGCTGACTTTTATCATCTTGATGAAAGGCAATTAGCACTCTCTGTTTCTTTTCCAATGAAATCACCTCTATACGCTCCTAACTCTATGAAGTTAGGATTATTTTCATATAAAAGTGGCTCACTTTTCAACTGCGATGGTGGCTCAGTTTTAGCTTATCAAATACATTCCTAGATTATATCAAACCTAATTATTGGTGGTTTAGAAGTTAGTTTAATCACAAACTAACTCAAATGCTCTACTTAAGATTAATTAAAAAGAAAGTATTTTAATCAAAGTTTGATCAAAATACTTTCTTTACCTATACCTTAAGGAATTTTATTGTTTTACTAAAACATCCGTTGGTTTGGCAAAAAACTTTATATACTGATACGAAACACAATACGATAATTATTGGCTATATTTCCTCGATGAACAATAGTACCTTATCTTTTCCCAATTACGTAAAGTAGCAGAAGATTTTTGCTTTGTTGGACATCTCTCCGATAGTGGAAGATCAACTTCATACAATTTAGACAACTATTCTAGATTTTTTCTATTTCTAATCTCCTTTTGAACCTTTCGCAGTGCCTTTTTCGAACCTCTCTCCAGATCATGCTGCAGCTTCCTATCTTGAAAATTGGTAAATAAGGTGTTTATATCATACCCTTCAGGATATAATTGACTTGCTTTAATGTCTAATTGAATCCGCTTGATATTTACTTCCAATACTTCACCTTTATAAAACAGTTTAATGTTATTAAATTTATCTCTCGGTTCAAAGACGATTGCATAATCATCCTGGCTAATTAATTTTACCCGGTCACCTATTTCATATTGATATACCTCTAATGGCTGATTCACTTCATGTACCGGTTTTTTTATTTTGTTTTCATTTATTACTTCCAAGTTATAATTTTTATTTTCTATATACAATTGAGCCCGCTTCAAAACATTTTCACGGATATTCATCCTGCTTGAAATCCAAAGTGCATTACTGTCTCCTGATTTCCCTATTAATAACTTATACATCGGCTTCAATTCAGCACTATTAAATAACATGGCCGCATTCATAAAATCATCGTGCATTTCAGAATACCGTTTAATTTCTCCATAATGAGTTGTTGCAATTGTAATACATCCCATATGATAAAACTCTTCCAAAATTGCGATTGCTAAGGCAGCACCTTCATTCGGCTCCGTTCCACTTCCAATTTCATCGAATAAAAGCAGAGTATTATTATTAGCATTATTCACGATCTCTGAAATATTCTTCATATGGGAGGAAAAAGTACTTAGGGCGTTCTCTATGCTTTGATTATCCCCAATATCAACAAACACGTGATCAAAGATGGCAATTTCAGTCCCTTGTTTGGCCGTAATATGAAACCCTGACATGACAGCTAAAGTAAGAATTCCAATGGTTTTTAATACGACGGTTTTCCCACCCGCATTAGGACCTGTAATAATCAAGCTTCTATAATCTTCACCGATTTCAAAATCCAACGGGACAATGTTGCCTTCTAATAATGGATGTTTACTATTAATTAATTTTATATATCCATAATTATTGATTTTCGGTTCAATTGCGTCGGTACTTTTACTATATTTGGCTTTCGCAAAAATCATGTCGTACTGACTGATGCATTCAATATTAATACCTATTTCATGAAGCGATTCATGAATTGCACCGGTTAACGTTGCTAATATTTGATATTCCTCTACGGATTCTTCTGATTTCAAACTCACTAATTCCACATTAAGCTTCGAGACAGCCTCAGGTTCAATAAATACTGTAGATCCTTTAGAGGATGTTTCAATAATCGTTCCAGCTACATCATTCTTAAAGGATGCTTTAATTGGAATCGTAAAACGATCATCTTTCTTACTGATATAAAATTCTTGGATATATTCTTTATTGGCTCCATTTTTCAAAAACTTATTCAAACGTTCTTCGATTTTCTGTTCTGTTTTCTCTATCTGATTCCTAATTCGTTTTAACTCTTTACTAGCTCCAGAATCAACTCGATTTCCTCTAATTGCAAATAGGATATCCTCTTCGATATCTCGAAAATCAGTTATAGAAAGTGCATAGGAGTAAAGTACAGGCGCAAAAAATTCTTTATCCGCCATAAACTTTTTAATTTTTCTACAGCCTCTTAAAAAATCAGAAATGGCTAGTAACTCTGCTGGTGTTAATACCATGCCCTTTTCTATTTTTTCAATATGGCTAGTTATATTGGTAATGCCGGTTAATGGCAAGTGCTTTTCAGCGTCCAATAACTCTCTCGCCTCACTCGTTTCATTTAAACGATTACGAACGACATTTATATTCGAGCTTGGCTGTAATCTTTCTATTAACTCTTTACCTAAACTGCTAACACAATGGTTTTTAACTTTATCTTTTAATTCGTGGTAGTGTAATTTTTCAAAGGTCATATTATTCATTTTATCTTCCTCATTCCAAATAAAATAAGCCCGCTAAAGCCTTCCCTACCTTCCAATTTAGACAACCAAATTGGACAGAAAGCTTCCGCGGGCATAACCTTGCTACAAAACAAGGTCATATCTCGAATAGGCATGAATAAATAAGACCTAAATAAATTAAACATGACAGGATAGAATCCACCCTCAAAGCTTAATGTCTTACATTCTACACTAAACGAATATATGGAAATAGAAGCAGTCTGATAGCAGGTATTCAAAAATGTTAAAGAAACATGTTTGAAAAAAGGCATTCTTAATAAACTGGCATTGACCAGAAAATAAGCACCTTATTCAACTAATAACAATTAGTTGATACCTACTACCGACATAATTCACCACACCTTTTTGTAATATGGAAATAATGTACCATGGAAAAACAGTTTCGTCAAACAGCATTGAGAATTAAATAATAAGACTGAACCCTATTTGAGGTAGCGCTAGGAAACCGTACTAACAAAATAAAATTGCAGGTATAAATAAACTTGGAGTTGCAACTTTACTTGAGTAATGGCCATAATAGTCTTATGTTGACAGGATTGGTAATCAAATTATTTTTAATTAATTTCTTTCTTAAATAAATGTTCAATTTGTAACTCAGCCTATGGTTTCATTGAAGCAAGTCTGCCCTTTTTGAAAAACCATATACAAAATAGACGCGTAAAATAAAATGTAAGACATAATGTTATCCAAGAATAATACCACTCCCAGTTGACATACTTGATGAGATTAGTATGTTTTTCCATAATGACTTCAAGGATAGTCAAAATGGAACTATATACAACATAATATCCCCATTGGATAAGCGTACTCCGACCATTTGGATACCATACATTAAAAATTGCACATACTATTGGAAAAAAAAAGTACTCAAAAGTGAAGCTCGTCCGATTAATTGAAGGGAATAATCGCACTGGATATTCAATCAATACCAACTCTACAACCACTAATCCAAAAAGAAAAGTAATAACCTGTTTGAACAAAAAAGCCACTACTGCAAGCCGAATTTTATTTTTCGGTATGAAGAAAAGAAGTCCTATTCCCACAACGTATGCCGATAATAAGATCCACCATTCAATTCTCATTTAATCTCAGCTGCTCCGTTTGAAATAATGATTTATCCTTAAAGAACCAATTACAGCATACTTGACTAATAAAAAAGAGAAAGCCAATGTACATCCACATCCCATACCAAGTTAAGAATCCATATTCTAATAAATCTGTATATCTCTCGATTACATTATCAAACAAAGTGACGATAAAGACCCAAACAAAAAAGTAGCCAAATCTAGACCAGAAACTCCATTCTACTCTTTTATGGACATAATATATGGAAAATAATACGGGATAAAATAAATAACTGATTGTAATTGCGAGATCAGTCGCTTTTGGGAACTCCCGGACTGGAGCACTTAACAAACCATAATTAAAACTAAACATATTACAAAGCCAGGTGATTGATTGAAAAATCGAAAATGCCATGAATCCTTTTCGCAGGTCTTTGCGTGGAATAAACAAAATAAAGCCAACAAAGCCAAACAGCCACATTGCTACCAGAATTAAACGCTCCATCAGCATGTTTTAGAAACTCTCCATTCCGGTAAGGTGATTAAAAGTTTTTACTAACAATAAAAGTATCAACAATTTCCTCAAATCATATTCAGTACTGTCTTAATACGCTTTTAACATTTCAGGGTCTAACAATTTTTATATAAAAAAGCATAGATCCTTTACTCTGGAAAAGAACTCAATTGTTTAATAAAATAATCCTAATTTCTTTTTAATAAAAGTCTCGTTGTTACGCATCACCTATAAAATATCTATCCAGATTTTTAGTGTTGTACCTAAAATTAAAACAGCTAAAATAGCTTGTAATAGATTTGTATTCATTTTTTTACTAACTTTAGTACCAAATGGTGCTGCGATTAATCCAGCAATTATCACAATAATAGCTGGAAGATACTCCACTTGATCTGTTGTTATTTTACCGAGTGATCCAGCTATAGATGAGATAAGCGTAATTGCTAGGCTTGATGCAATTGTCATTCGTGTAGGAATACGTAGAATTAATAACATAATTGGAATTAATAAAAATCCCCCACCAGCCCCAACGATACCAGAACCAATTCCAACAATGAATGCTAAACTAGCTGCAAGCGGCCTATTATAGCTCACTTTATCAAATTGGATATCATCAAGTTGTTTTTTAGGAATAATCATCATAATTGCAGCTAGTAATGCTAAAATCCCGTATACAATGTTTATTTGAGCTTCCGATAATTGTTGAGATCCGAAACTACCTATAAATGTACCAATTAAGACGGATATACCCATAGTGATAATTAACGATTTATTTAAATATCCCCCATTCCGAAACCCTATAACACCTGCTAGGGATACAAATAAAACATCTAGAGCACTAATACCCGAAACTTCATGTGCAGTTAGAGCCTGAAATCCAAACAGTGGTGGAATCATCAACAGCATGGGGTATTTTACAATCGCACCACCAATTCCGAGCATTCCAGAAAGAAAAGACCCGATAAAACCGATTGCGAACAAAAGTAACATATGGAAAATATCCATGTTGTTTTCCTTCTTTCAAATAGACTGTATCAGCTACTACTGAATCCCAGTGGAAAAAGTGAGTCGAAAAACAACTTACTTTTAAGCTTTTTTAATGAAGAACTTTATTACATTTGCTTCTTCTTTTTGATCCACAATCGTATGTCCCGCAGCGTTTGCCCAAGCAGGCATATCCGCTAAAGATCCTCTATCGGTAGCATGAACTTCCAAAATTTCGCCTGAATGTAAAGTGTCCATTTCTTTTTTTGTTCGTACAATTGGCATTGGACATGACATTCCTTTTACATCTAGTATTTTTATAGATTCCATTTTAAATTCTCCTTTTAAAGGATCCATACTATCCCCTAATTGTATTTATTTGCATGTAATAATAACGTTAATATTCATAAACTTATGTTTACCGTACCGCGCATCGATTTGGACCGATTTCCATTTCAGTTTGTTCATCATTGCTAGGGTTGATTTTACCCATGTTTACTTGACGAATTTGTTGATACGAATTTGGTTGTGGTGGTAAATTATCTGTTACTATATGACGAAATTCATCTTCATCGTGTATGTTTAGTCCATGATTTTCTAAAAATAGATCACCTAAACTTTTTGCAACTGTTCCGTCTTCATTCAGCTCATCGATGATCATAAAATGTGCAGGTAAAACAATTAAGTCTTCTGTTAATTCACGATAACGGCGGTATAGAGTTTTTCGAAGATCACCTACCCAATCTTCTGCAAGTCCTGCTAAGTCTGGCCGTCCAATTGAATCGATGAATAAAATATCCCCTGTTAATAAATACTTTCTATCAACGATAAATGACGATGAACCAATTGTATGTCCTGGTGAGTAAAGGGCATCCACCTCAATTTGAGAAGCACCAATTTTCACTATTAAACCATCTTCAAGTGGTGTGTAATCGAATACTACTTCTTCTGCATCTTTTGGTGGTAAGTAATAAGCAGCCCCTGTTGCTTGTGCAAGTTGACGTCCTCCTGAAATATGGTCAGCGTGTAAATGTGTATCAAAAACATACTTAATTTCTACATTTTTCTCTTTTGCGAAGTTTATAAAAACGTCTGTAAAACGAACTGCATCAACAATGGCAGCTTCTCCTTCTGAGATCACCATATATGAAAGACAACCTTTCCCAAGACGAACAAATTGGTAAAGTTCACCGCCTCCAGTTAAGTTCCCTACTTTAATTGGTTCAAGATATGAACTCCAAGAATCCATACCACCTTCGAGATAGAACACATCTCGTCCTTCTTCCGAAATCATTTCTGCGATCATTAGCGAAGAACCTTCTTTTGCACAAACAACTAACACATCTCTATCTGTTGGAAGTTTTGCTAAGATTTCTTCAACACCGTCTAATAAATCAAAATAAGGAACATTTAAATAATCAAAGTTATGTCCTTCAATTTTCCAGTCTTCATATGCATCACGATTTCGTACATCTAAAATAAATAACTTTTGATTTTCAATAACTTTACGCGCTACTTGTGCTGCTGTCATTTTAATGAATGCCATATCAAATTACCCCCGTAGGTATTAATTATTGTTTTTTAAGTGGAAGGGCATATCCCTTCCACTAGTTTCTAAACTATCTAGTTAGAATGTTAGAGTTGGTGCTGCATCTTTCGCAAATTCAAGGAATGTTACAGCGCCTCCAACTTCAATACCATCAATAAAATCCTCTTTCGCTAAACCCATTACGTCCATCGTCATTTGACATCCGATAAATTTCACACCCATTTCCTGTGCCATTTCGACTAGTTGTGGAATGCTTGGTACATTCGCTTTTGCAAACCCTTCTGCAAAATGTTCACGACCTGCTGGCATTGGTAACTGATGCATTGCTTGTTTATGAATTAAGTTCAGCCCTTCAAAAGTAAAAAAGATGGCTACCTCTTTTTCAGTTGCGGCTGCTGCCGTTGCGATATTAAATACCTTATAAGCGTCAAATAAACCACCGTTGCTCGCGATAATAGCTACTTTGTTAGACATAATAAAATTCCTCCAATTAATTTAATTTTTATATTTTTTTAGATAAATCCCCATGCCAATAACTGATTCCTGGTAAAACGTTAAACACTTTCTTGAATCCTTTTTCCGATAGTTTACGTGCAGCTAAATCACTGCGTGTTCCTGTACGACAAATTACATAGATTTCTTTCTCCCTATCTAATTCTTCTAGGCGCTCTTCTAACTCACCTATTGGAATAGACAACGAGCCGGCAATATGACCAAATGCATATTCAGCTTCTTCACGAACATCAAGAATAATTCCACCATTAACAGCACGGTCGATTATTTCTTCATTAGCAATCGTATTTTTAAAATTCTTTTCTAAACCAATATCATCGCCACTTTTACGGATGTAATGATGTAATACACCATCTTCTTCAGTAGAACCTATATATTGGTGGCCCATACTTTCAGCCCATGCCTTTAAGTCGGCAATTGAACCCTTGTCTGTAGCTTGTACTTCTAAGATTTGACCTTCATTTACATCAATCATCGCTTTTTTTGTTTTGATGATTGGCATAGGGCAAACAAGACCTTTTGCATCTAGCTTTACATCTGCTTTTAATGTCATTTTAAAAACCCCCTAAATACCCAAGTGGGTATTATTTTATTTTAAAAAAATTAATCTACTTTCCTTCCCCAAGCAAGCATACCGCCAACCATATTTGTTACATCAAAACCTTGACTTTGTAAATATTGTGTTGCCTTGCTACTACGAGCGCCTGAACGACAAACGATAATATACGGCTTGTTTTTATCAAGTTCATGTGTACGGAATTCAAGTAGTCCAAGTGGTATATGCGTAATACCAGGAATATGACCTGCTTGCACTTCATCTACCTCACGAACATCGATTAAATTTAACATTTCTCCATTTTCTAAACGTTGTTGAACTTCTATTGCTGTAATTTCTTTCATTTTCTTCACCTATATTCTCCATTTACTCATGCCACCACGAACATTTGTGACGTTTTCATATCCTAATTTCTTTAATTGTTTACAAGCTTGCGCGCTACGCATTCCACTTTGACAAATCACGATAATTTCCTTGTCTTTTGGAAGTTTTGAAAAATCAGATCCTAAAGGGATGTTTTTGAACTGACGAATGTTATGTGAATTATATTCACCTGGTGTTCGAACATCCACAAAAACTTTATTTTTATCATTTAAGATATCTTTTAGCGTAGCTGTTGTTATTGTTTTTGTTCCTTTTACTGGCTTCATACGCCAAATAATAAAAATAACTGCTAATGCAGTTAGCAACCAAGCTTCCATTTATCTCCCCTCCTTATACCGGTATGGGTATATTTTTATTTAAAACAAAAAGTCGATAATAGTTAACGACTTTTAACAAACAGATTCACAGCTTCTTGAATTGATTGATTCACAGCTTCTTCGTCACCTTCTGCTTCTCGGATACATTCAAGTAGATTTTGACTTACAATTAAACCTATCGTACGATCGACGCCTGAACGAACAGCAGAAAGTTGAGTGATGACATCTTTGCAATCTTTTCCTTCTTCCATCATTTTTACTATACCGCGAAGCTGACCTTCTATTCGCTTAATTCGATTTTTAACTTTATCGTCATATGAATTCAAAGTACTGCCTCCTTACAGTAGTTTTTGCTGATAGACCCATCATATACCCCGATGGGTATAATGTCAATAAAAAAATCAAGATTCAACATTATCAATTTGGTAATTTTAATGAGTTTTCAATCAGATAGTTTAAACACAAGAAGTCTTCCTCTTCTGATAAGTTTTTTTCTTCTAGCTTCTTTTCATTTGTCTCACGAATATTTTAAGGAGCCACCTCCCTTTTTTCCTCTATCGATTGTTTTTTGGCTAATGCTACAAAAATTTCTTCCTCAATTTTATTTAACTCTTTACCAGGAGACAATCATCTTCCAGCAGATTTGCAATCGTTGCTCGAAATCCTTGTGGAATCACACCTACTCTCTAATATTAATAATCACAAATTTATTACTGAACGTATTTGTCGGATTATCTTGGTCGTAATTTGAAAGGCATTCACTCTACACTAATCCAGTATTTTCAAGTACCTCCATGATTTTTCTGCTTTCAGTTGGATTTATATTTACACTTTCTCCTAAAAACTCTGAAGTGCCTGTTCCACAATATCTAGAATGTCTCTTCACTTTGATCTTTAACTTTTTAATATCCCTATTATTAAAAAGTTTTAGTATATTATGAGTAGTACATCAAAAAAAGAGGCCGTCATTTTTTGACAGCCCCTTTCAACTTGGCATCTCCAAAAAGAATTGCCTTCCAATATAAGGAAATTAAGAAAATACTGCAATTTTACGTGCAATAGATTCTGTTAAACGAGAAGTTACTTTAGGAACAGCCCATTTAATAATTGGTGTCAACACCGCACCAGATAATCCTCCTGCCTGGACTTCCACGGTACAAGTCATTGTCGTTTTCCCATTAACATCTTCTGTAGTAAAGTGTCCACTTCCTGTAAAGTTATCAGATAACCCTTTCAGTTCAAACTTAATATTTGAAGGTTCATTCCATTCGGTAATATCTACCTGTGCTTGTATTGTTTTTTTAATACCTTTCACACTACCTTCAAATGTCCAAATAGATTGTTTTTCATTTATTATTTCATGTTCTTTATAGGCTGGTACTGTTGTTGCCCATTTTTCAAGATCACTGACATAATCCCAAACTGCTTGTACATCTATTGGAATTTCTACTGTATGTGTTCCCGTTGCCATTATGATCCCCACTTCCACTACATATGAATTTTAATCTTACAATTATACAAATAATTATTACATAAAAAGTATATATGTACCAACAAAAAAAACAAATTCTACTGATAGGAAAGAAATAATAGCAATTACTTTTCGATTCTCTTAGAATTCAATAATTCCAGATACTAAAACCATTATCCCTAGAAGTAATAGTGTATAAGGTCATCAATACTCTCTCCTTCTCATTATGATTATTTTATCATCAATTTCATATCTTCCCTCCATCAATATTTAATCGGTTTTTCCTGTTATGAAAAGAATTACTTCCTCTAGGTATTAGTAAAGCAAGAAATCAAATCCACTTCGGTTAAACACATCCTTTATTTATTTTATTGCTATAGCTTATACATAAAAAAGGTGATAGAATATACGATATTCATCTAGAAGGAGCACAAGTATGGAAAAAAAAATATCATTTTCTACCTATGCCATCATTGGCACAATGCTGTTTGGAATGTTCTTTGGTGCAGGGAATTTAATTTTCCCAATCCAAATGGGACAACTTGCTGGAACTAATTTTTGGCCAGCATTAATTGGCTTCCTGATCACCGCAATCGGGCTGCCATTTATGGGGATTTTAGCCTTTGGTTTATCGGGGAGTAGTGGATTACGAGATTTAGCAAGTCGTGTTCATCCTTTATTTGGAGTCATATTTGCCGTGGCACTTTACCTAACCATTGGACCATTTTTTGCAATTCCACGAACAGCAACGGTCCCTTTTGTAGTCGGTTTTGAACCGTATATCAATCCAGTACATAGCAGTTTATACCTCGGGTTATTTAGCCTTGTATTTTTTGCAATTGTCTATTATTTTTCTCTAAATCCAGCAAAAATTATCGATTATATCGGCAAATATTTAACTCCTGCATTTTTAGTATTTTTATTCATGTTAATTGTCATTGCCATTGTCAAACCAATGGGTCATTTCGATATTCCAACTGGTGACTATAGCGACCTGGCATTTATAACGGGCTTTAAAGAAGGGTATAACACGATGGATGCTCTTGCGTCTCTCGCCTTCGGTATCGTGGTTATAAAAGCAATTAAGGGACAAGGTATCACTAATCCAAAAGAGATTGCGAAAGCTACTTGGAAATCAGGTATTTTTGCCATGATACTAATGATGCTGATTTACGGACTCATTACCTATATGGGTGCTTCAAGCGTATCAACTATCGGAACATATGATAATGGCGGCTTAATCTTTGCTGCAGTGGCTCAGCATTATTTCGGATCATTCGGCGCCATTTTATTAGCGATTATTATCGTACTCGCCTGTTTAAAAACGAGCATTGGACTTATTACGTCTTGCAGTGAGTTTTTTAATCATATTTATCCGAAAATAAGTTATAAATTATTTGTTCTAATACTCTGTCTTCTGTCATTTTTTATTGCCAACTTCGGTCTAAACAATATTATTCAATATGCAGTACCCGTATTAATGTTACTGTATCCTTTAGCTATAGTTTTAATCTTATTAGCCCTTTGTTCATCTTTCTTTAAACTTAAGCAGAGTGTATACGCCACAGCAATGTTTTTCACTTTTTGTGTAAGCTTCTTCGATGGATACAGCACGTTAGTGGATACTTTACCTGGCGCGTCATTACCTCTATTCGAATCCATTAAGTTATTTTTCATGAATAATTTACCACTTTACGATATTGGGCTTGGCTGGATCATACCAGCTCTACTTGGAACATTTATCGGTTATTTATGGCCAACTAGGGCTAAAAAGACTGTTGTTCAATAATGCTAGTTGTAGACCAGCTTAGGATATTCCCCTAAGCTGGTTTTTTCTCTTCTAACCTCAGTAATTAAATTCTTTGTGTAAAAAAACTCATTTACTAGAAATAGAGTTCACCACTAGTAAGTTACTTCGACTAAATGCTCATAACCCCCTCACTGAGTGCTTTTCATTACCGCGATTTAAAGCCCATTGAAGATTGTAAAGGCTATGTTCTATTATGTATTCTTGGAATAAAGTTTGATTAAAAATGTCCGTGAATAGCCATTTTTTACGGTAAATTAAAAGACCCTCTTTAAAAAGGAAATTGATAAAAGAGAGTCTTATTCAGCAGATTTAAGTTTGATTAATATAAAATGTTTTATTTACTTCCTAATATTATTCGATAATCTCGCTCGAATCGAATAACGATTAGCATGTACAATCACTTTTTCAATTTCTTTAATAAAAACTAGATATTCCATAACACCAGTTCTTTTTTATTTGCCACATTGTTCTATTCCCTTCCTAGATTCTTTTGACAAGGAGGTTTTAAAAATTTAACTTCTATCAAATGCTTTTGGTGGTGATTCCAGCCATCCTTTATCAATTAAGATATTTGCAGCATCATCAACAAATAAGCCATTGTTAATTAGTGCTCTTCCATATAACGCGCTTATATCTCTTCTTCCATTAACCGCAATTGAATTTCCCATTGTTCTTATCTTTATAGAAAACATGTCAAATTTATGGAATAACATTATTTTATCTGAAAAGGGAGAAATAGTGGATGTTGTAACTAAATGGTCTATATATGAAGGTGCTTGTAAGTTTTCAATATGGAGCTTTTCAGTAAATTGCTTCACCGCCTTATCAGTCATTTCTAAACCTCGTTTAAACAAAGTCTTTATCTTTTCATCTTTAACGGTCTGATAAAATCCTAATAACAACGCTTTACTTGTTGTATTATTTTCAATGTTATCGTAAAGGTGAATAATTTCCAATGCATGTAGTGGTCTAACATCTCCAAACCAACCATTTAGATAGCTTTGATTAGTTATAAAATCGTTTTTTTCAGGTGTTGGAATAATTGGAGGTTTTACAATTAATTTCTTGTCAAATAAAACATTATTTATTTGTCCTAATAGAATTGTGGTACATTGACTTGCATAAGCGAAAAATTCTCTTATATCCTCCCTCATGACCAATGGAATTGCTACTGCGTAAATGCTCATGCCCGCCTTAGCTGCATATTTTAAATAGTGAACATAAAATTCATCTTTGTATAAACGTGGAGCATCTAGATTTACATCCTCTTTAGTTATTCCTAACGGTATATGGAAATTTTCATTTTTAAAAAACTTTTCAATTCTCTGTAAAAAGTCCTTAGTTAATGCTAAGCCATTTTCCAATAACGACTTAATCTGTTGATCCTCACAATGTTGAAGAAAATAAGTTATAATTTGGCTTGACATACTGTTTCCCATATAAGTAGTCCAAAGTTTACCCATTTCAGTAACCGTAAAAGGTTGAGATTCATCTAATTCTTGTGTACTTAAATTAAGTGGCTTCATAACATTCATTGGATTTAATATTTTATCGGCTTGTTCCATAAAACTACCTCCTATTTTAATAAGTAAGAATAATATTCCCTCGATTAGAAAATTGTATGTATGAATGAACGACCTGTACAATACATCAAATAAAAAATGATACTTTATCCTTTCAAATATTCATTCAATACTAGATTTCCCCTTAGATTTATTTGCTTAATTCTTAATCTTATCTTTATTTAGGTTTAAGTATATTAATTTCCAAGTAACCAAGTTATGCTAGAATATACCCTTAAATTAAAAAAGACGCATTTCTTATAATAGAAATGCGTTCGATTGTTGAAGGATTTTTTATGGCTGGTTTCGTACAATGAGCTAATAAATGTGAATTGTATATTATTTCCAAAAGTACATTTTAGTTTATATTAGTTTTCAGTATCATAATTTATTGAATTCGCTATCTGAACTAAGATTTCAGGTGTTACTTCATCTACTCTGTTATCAATATGCAACACATATTGCCAGTTACCATTTTCGAATGCTAACATTTTGAAAGGAAAGTTTGGTTCCATATACAGAGCATCATTCCCATTATTTAATTTATAGACTTTTAATACATATTTATCATCAAATTCTATTTTATATTTTTTAGAACGAACATAAATTTTATAATGATTTTCTGGTATTTGATCATTAATATATTTCACTTCTGTATTTTGCAAGATAAAAATGCAGAGAATTGCAATGAAAAATACAGAGTGTTGCCACCCAATATTTTTACTGTTTTCTCGACAACGCATTGGCTAAACGGAAGCTCTGTCCCGTATAAGAAATAATATGGGCATGGTGAATCAAACGATCCACCAGAGCTGCCGTTAAACGTGAATCTGAAAAAATACGATTCCACTGACTAAATTCTAAATTTGACGTGATAATCAAACTCTTCTGTTCGTAAAATTCAGAAATGATTTGAAAAAGTAACTCCGCTCCTTCTTTACCAAATGGAAGATAACCCATTTCATCCAATATCATTAAATCAATTTTCTCTAATTTATTTCGAAATTGCTTTAATTTCCCCACATGTAAAGCCTGTTCCAATTCTTCTACTAAATGCGAAACTCGATAAAAACGTACTTCAAAACCTTGCTCACAAGCTTTTCTACCCAGTGCTGAAGCTAAATGTGTTTTACCAGTTCCAGGCGCCCCTACTAGAATTACATTCTCTTTTCTTCGAATAAAATCGAGCTGCACTAGTTCTTCTTTCGATAGATGACTAGGTAAACAAATATCTTTGTGCCATTCGTAGCCCTCTAATGTTTTCGTATCGATAAATCGGGCATTCTTTAAGTTTCTTGCGATCCTTGCTTGTTCCCGACCATCTTGTTCTTTTAATAAAAGTTGGTAAATATATTCTTCAGGTGTTGTAAATGGAACATCATGTATTGCTTCAGCGATATGAGCTAACCGCAATTGCTTACACAATTGTAAAATGGCATTATTCATGACTTGAAGCCTCCATTCCTTTAGGAGATAGCGCATCATAATCAGTCCATTTTACACCGTAAGGATGTTCTTGATCATCGCTATTTTTTCCAATAAGTTCATAAAAATTCTGGTCAATTTCTTTCATATCATGAGTCACTAAAAGAGTGAGTAATTCATTTAGACGCTGTTTCCTTAATGCCAAGGATGGAACTGTTAAATACTCCTTTATACGAGTCGGTAAATAAGGGGTATAACGTGAATGCCCAATAACACGAGGCTTTTTTAACCAATCTTTTAAAATATCTTTCCATGGAATGAAACGTCGTTTCTTCATATAAGGTCTTGCATCTGATAATAAAATTTCTCCCTCATTTGTAATCACTTTGAATGAATCCCAATACGTAATGCAATATAACTGCACATAGTTACGCGCTCTAGGCACATGAATAAAATGCTTGTCTAACTTAAACTCATTATACTTATTAAACTTAATCGGAAACTGCTTAAATACTGGATACGGATCTTCTGGTAATTTTATTAATTGCTTTTGCTCTTGCTGCCATAAATCCTCAATGAGTTCTTCTTTTTCATAATGTGGTCGGTCACGATCTTCCTTCAGTTGTTGCTTTAATTGTTCCGTTAAATCTTCAAAGTCTTTTATGACTGGTGGTAAGCTAAAGAAGTTATATCGTACATAGCCTACTTTATTTTCCACATTTCCTTTTTCATTACCTCTGGATGGATTGCACACTTGCACTTTAAAGCCATAATAGTTTTGGAAATGGCGAAATGCTTCTGTTAATTCAGCTTCTGTATCACCTTTGCGTACTTTTTTGACCGCAGGTGTTAAATTGTCAATTCGAATACTAATTGGCACTCCACCAGCTTGCTTAAACAGCTCTTGTAACCCACCTAGGAAACACTCCAAATTTTCTCCAGGCATCGGTATCGCAAAACCAGTATTACTAGCTGGGAACGTCATAACTAAAACATGAACATCGACAATCTCTCCGTCTTGAACAGCCTCCATTACGCCAAAATCTAGTTGCGCTTCACCTTCTGGATGTTGTAATCGCTCATGCCCTTTACTTACTTCATCATCTTCTGTCGCACGCCATTCTTGAATAAAGTTACAGACCGTTCGATACGATCCTTTAAACCCCATCCTTTTTAAATCCGCAACTATTTTTTTATTTGTTCGACGTAGTTTTTTCTTTAGTTTGAGATCTTCTTCAAGCCAGTCTATAACGATTTCTCCCCATTTTTCTTCGTACATCATCCCTTTTTTAATATGCTTTTTTTCTTGAGGTAACTGATTGCCATCACCATACTTTTTGGCGGTACGCCAATTTACATTCATAGTTTCTGCAATTTTAGAAATAGACAATCCTTTTTCATTTCTTAAAGTTTTGATACAATTAATTTCAGACATTGCTAGCATCCTTTCAAACCTCCACTGGTAAAATTCGACACTTTAACAGTAGAGTGACTTGGGGTGGCTGGCAAGTCTATTTTTTTGCACTAAAAAAGTGCTAGACTCTGTACAAATTCGTTGCACTAGTCTGCACTTTTATTATGCAATACACAACTTCAAAAAAATCGTTGAAATCACCATCTAAGTCGTGAAATATCCCAAACTGATGGGTAAAACTTATTGGAGGTACTCTAAGCGGTAAGTTAGGCTTTTGTTTATAATGTTGTTCAAAATTGTCTAATGCATCCTCAACTGTCTTATACCCTCCTTCTGTAAAAAATTCCTCAAAAGATGGAGGGACGTCTGTTTTTCCACAAACCTCTGCATGATATATTCCAAAAATTAAGATACTTGACAGAAAAAGAGTACTTTTGTTCAACTCTATCACCCCTAAAGAATGTTTAGGGTATATTTTTTCCAAGTTGTTTACAATTATCCTTCATTTAATAAACTGGCTCCTTTACATCCAGAAAATAGACTAATACAAAAAGAAGAGTGCATTTTCACTCCGGAATGCACTCTTACTTTAATAATTACTATTCTTAAATCCACATATATTAACGAATCCGTTAGAGTTTGTTAAAACCTCATAATCAATATAACTTAGTATTACTTTTTTCAAAGTATTTCTCTTTTTTGAACCGCGGATTCTTTTTATCGAAATCCCTTAAATAGCTTTATAGAGCATTTTCTTTTATACCTTTATGCTATTTGTAATAGAAAACTCTTGTAAATACTCAGAACTCAGACTATAAGAAGCAATTTTCTTCTTCCGCTGCTTAACTACATCCACATGGTCATCGTGACTGTAAACAAAGAAATTTACTTCTTTTTTTCTTCGTTTTACGTTGATAACAAATGGAATTACATTCGTCTCTGGGTGTAGAAAAATTTCTTCATTGCCTGGAAATATATGATATCTCTCTAAAAATAACGCTTCATTGAAATTGTTAATCAGTTTATTTTTTTCTTCCTCGTCTAATTGCTTTCCGTTAAATGTTATAGTAGCGTATTTTGAATCTAGTTTTGGGTGAAGCGCAAATCTACTTACAACCCATCCTACAACTGCACTTGGAGGACTCGTTAACAATTTTAGAAGGATCCCACCTACAATTAGAAGAACAGCTGTCCACGTCATATATATCAACTCCTTGTGTAATTTCTGGTTGTCTTATTTAACTACATAAACTATTAAGTATCAATAGAAAGAAAAAATTAAAACTGTTAAACAAGAATCATGTATTACATTATCTACATATCCATCATAAAGATTCTTAATTTTTTATGCCCATCCAATTCTATACTTTTTTGACCATCCATTTACTATAAAAAGAAAAGGAATCATGAACAACTAATGATCCCTTTACAATTCGGAAATATCATTGTTACTTAAAGAAAATGAAGGGCCTCTGAAAAGCGTTTAATGCCTTCATCAATTGATTTTTCATCTTCCCTAGCGAAAGTGAAGCGAGCATACCCTTTTTTAGATCCCATTGTTGAACCTGGAACGTAGATTACACCCCTTTTAATGGATTCCTCAAGCAATTGCATCTCATTACAATCTTTTTTTAACTTGACCCAAATATGAATGCCACCTTGTGGAATAGAAAATTCCACCTCATCCTTTAAATAAAAGTTAAGGCTTGCTACAATTTGATTTCTCCGTTTTTCTAATTGTTTTGCCAATCCTTTAATATGAAACTGAAAATTTTCAGATTCCAAAAAATCATTGGCAATCCATTGTGTAAAGCTGGAATGACCAAAGTCAATTTGTTGCTTTGCATCAGATAATCTTTCGATTACTGATGTTGGCCCAATAATCCAACCAATTCTTAACCCTGAGGCGACAATTTTAGACAAGGAGCTAATATATAACACATTTCCATTCATATCTATTGATTTTAGTGTAGGGATTTTGTCACCAGTAAAAGATATTAAACTATAGGGATCGTCTTCTACTACAGGAATTCCATATTCGGAGGAAATCTCTAAAATTGCCTTCCGTTTTTTTTCGTTCATTAAAGTGCCTGTAGGGTTATGGTAAGAAGGATTTAAAAAAATCATTCTTATCCGATGTTTCTTATATAATGACAGTAAATCATCAGGATTTATACCATCTTTACCGACAGGCAAATAATAAATCTTTAAGCCAGCTGATTGAAAAATTGGAAGATTATAATTATATGAAGGATCTTCAATTGCAACTGCATCTCCAGGTTTTAACAAACACTGTACGACTAGGTGCAGCGCTTGTTGTGCTCCAGATGTAATAAGAATTGAAGAAGATTTAATTTCAATCCCTCGATACTTTTTTACATGTTTTGTAAGAGTATTTCTTAATATAGCACTACCTTGTGGGTGATCATACCCTAGGCTTCCAATAAAACTTCGTGTCGAAGTAATTTCTCTTAAAAATTTCACTGGAAAAAGATCTTCCGACAATTCACCGCTAGCTAAATTAATTAGCTTATGTTCAACCGCTTCTTTTCTAATTCTTTGCGTAACTGGTAGATTTGGCAAAAAAGACCCTGCCTCGATATACCGATTCCAACTCGGAATACGTTTCTTGGCAATACCCCATATATCTTTACTGATTGTAGTCCCGCTTCCTCTATTTCTTTGAATAAGTCCATTTGCTTCCAATTCGTCATAAGCTGCAACTACAGTACTTCTGTTCAAGTTCAGCTCCTTCGCTAAATACCTTTCAGATGGTAAAGGTTTATCGGATGGAAAAGTACCATCTGCTATTCCATTTTCAATATACTCGGCAAGTTGTTTATATATAGCTTTTTTTGCTTTTCGGTCTGGTCTCCAATCCACCTATAACAGTCCTTTTCATTTACTTAGCAGATCATTTTAAATAATCTTATTTTAAGTTAAATCTATTCATTAGAAACCATCCAATCACTCATTATTTTAACCATCCACCTTTTTATTTAAGCTCCTTCCCTATACCTTTTTACAAGGTCAAAATCTTTAGAGCAAAGATTCTTCTTTACAAAAACCCATATTGTATAGACTTATATATGTAAAATTTTACGATAATTTATAGAGTTTAATCTAAAAATCTATATGATGCGAAAAAATTGCATGATACATAAAAAAACGAGCGCAATTTTCCTACTGGACTTACGCTCGTTTGTCGTAAAAAAGTTATACAGTTTACGCATAGTACTGATACTAAGGAATGGCAAAAACTACTTTATATATCATGTATTTGCCGTACTTCATTTTTACCCATTTTCCCATATATTTGTAAACAATAGGGAATATTAAAAACTTTATCTTTGAGCTGTTTGCCTATCTTGCTTTGGTAAGCGTATAAACAGAATTGCCAAGATTGCACCTACAAATGCAACTACTCCACCCCAGAAAAATGCACGCTGATAGCCTTCGTTTAGAGCGATTAATGGAATTTCTGTACTTGCAGCGGCAGTTGCAGCAGCAATGGATACTAACATAGCTAAACCGACTGCCGAGCCAACCTGATATGTTATATTATATAAGCCAGAAGCAAGTCCAGATTCTTCTGACTTAACCTCCGATACTGCTGCAGTGGTTGCGGGAAGATAGGCAAGCGCATTACCGAGAGCAGCCAATAGTAAAGCGATGAACACATCACTCCAATATTTCCCGTCAACCGTATTTCCAGAAAATAAGAGCCCGGAAATACCAAGTAAAACAAATCCAATGGCCATCGTAACTTTCATACCAATTCTCGCCATTACTCTTTCTGCAAGAACAACCATAAATATGGCCATTAGAATTGGAGCCGGTAACATACCCATTGCGGCCATAAAAGGTTCAAATTTTAGAACCTGCTGTAAATATAGAATAAGAAAATAAATAAGTGGAAACCAAGATGCTGATAACAAGATAAGTGAAACATTACCTGCTGCTAAGTTTGGTGTCTTTAAAATACCAAGTGGCATCAGTGGTTCTTTTCTAAATAATTGAATAAGGATAAAAATGATGAACAAAATGGCTCCGATTGTTAAAGGTAATATAGTAGAGAGTGCTTGCCAGCCATTTCGCTCTGCAGTTACAATCCCATACACAATCATAATTAATGATGCTGTAACAGAAATTGCACCCGCATAATCAATTTTGCCTTTTTTCTTTGTGCCTTTCTGCAGGAGTTTTGGCGACAATATCAAGACTAGTATACCAACTGGGACATAGAATAGTAGCGTCCATCTCCAGCTAAGTAATTGTGTAAGGATACCGCCAAGAACAATACCAAGCGAACCACCCGCTGCTCCGGAAAGACCCCAAAATGCAAGTGCCTTTCCCATTTCTTTCTTATCTGCACTAAACAAAATCATAATAATGGAAAGTGCAGCTGGTGCTATCAACGCGGAACCTGCTCCTTGCACTGCTCGCGCTACATTAAGCGACACTTCATTCCAAGCTAAACCAGCAAATAAAGATGATACGGTTAAGATTGAAACCCCCCACATAAAAATTCTTCTGTGGCCGAATAAATCCGATAATCTTCCTCCTAAAAGCAATAACCCTCCAAACAAAATAAGAAAGGCGTTCATTACCCATTGTAAGTTTGCCTCCGTATATCCTAGAGTATCTTTGATAGACGGCAAGGCAACCTGGATAATAGCACTATCCATCATTACAAGGAAATTTGCAAAGCACAACAACGCTAGTGCTTTCCAGCGCTTCGGATTTGGTTGCGTCATCATATGTGAATGTTTTGACATAAAGGAATCTTCTCCAGTTTTTTTATTTACTTATTCTTTTTTTGAATGTTGATTAATTCATGTAATACTGTCATAAAAGCAATGATAAATGGTATCTCAATTTTCTTGATTTAACTACTTAATCATAATTAAGAAATGGAATTTAATTTATTGATTGCCCATTAATTGATCTCTACCAATTCTCTTTAAAAACTTATGGAATGTCTCCCGCTTTTTCCCCATTTCGGAATAGACATCGATAATCTTTTCAACTGTTTCATACAATTCTTCTGGCGTTAAATTCTCCATCAATAGAGTACCAACCTCGGCGTCCTTCCCTTTGGCTTTTCCACCAACATATAAATTGTAATGGTCTCTAATTTTCATAATACCTATATCGCTTAACATAGGTTCACCGCAGCCAATGGGACAACCTGTATAGGCAGCTTTTATAGTAAATGGCACTGCCTTTCCTGCAATTCGGCGATTTAACTCTTTTGCTACTGGCATTCCTTCCTCTTCTTCCCCTTTGCAAAAATTACATGTTCTCAAGCTCTTTACGAAGTTTCCAACTGGATAACATGCTAATCCAACACGTTGAAATTCTTCTAAAATATCTTCCTTTTTATCTTTTGGGATTTCAATATAGAGTTGTTGGAATGTAGTTAACTCTAGTTCCTCGTCATCGTTCATATATTTGGAGATTGTCATAAGTTGTTTGGAGTTGAGTTTTGCTCCGTACCCTATTCCCCCATTTATGGCAATCTTAAATTTATTGCCACTATCTTTCATATAAATTTCCCCCTTTAATCAACTACCATACAACGGTAGGGTATATAACTTGCGAAATAATTCTAGGTACTAATATAGTAACAAGTGATATCAACATTTTATTTTTTTAATTTCACTCTTTGTAAACGTAAGGCGTTTAAAACGACTGACACGGAGCTAAACGCCATTGCTGCACCAGCAACCCAAGGTGCAAGGAAACCTGCTGCGGCAATTGGAATCCCTATAGTATTGTAGGCAAATGCCCAGAATAAGTTTTGCTTAATATTTTTCATCGTTTTGCGACTCATTAAAATCGCATCGGCAATACTATTTAAATCTCCTCGAATGAGTGTAATATCTGCAGCTTCCATTGCAACATCTGTACCTGTACCAATGGCCATCCCAATATCAGCTGTAGCTAGTGCAGGTGCATCATTAATACCATCACCGACCATTGCTACTTTTTTGCCCTGCTGTTGTAGTTTTTTCACCTCTATTGCTTTCCCCTCAGGAAGCACCTCTGCAACAACTGCATCAACGCCTACCTCATTACCAATTGCTTGTGCTGTACGTTTATTATCACCTGTCATCATGATTACTTTGATGCCCATTTCTTGTAATCGGCGTACAGCTTCACGAGAGGTTTCTTTAATTGTATCTGCTACAGCAACTAGACCAGCATACTGGCCGTTAATTCCAGCTAGCATTGCTGTTTTGCCGTTTTTCTCCAATTCCTCCATTACTGGAAGCACTGATGTAATATCAATACCATATTGTTGCATCAGTTTACGTGTACCAATGACAACTCCTTGACCTGAAATCGTCGCTTGCACACCGAAACCTGGAATTGCTTCAAAAAATTGAATGTTGCCAAGTTCAATACCTTTTTCTTGAATACCTTGAACGATTGCTTGTGCTAATGGGTGCTCAGATTGTTTTTCCGCTGCTCCAATCAATGATAAAAATTTCTCTTCATCTTGACCTTGTGCTACTAAAACGTCTGTTAATACTGGTTTACCGTGTGTAATAGTGCCTGTTTTATCGACTACTACTGTGTCAATGCTTTGTGTTTGCTCTAGATGCTCGCCGCCTTTGAACAAAATACCAAATTCTGCTGCGCGGCCTGAACCTGCCATAATAGAAGTTGGTGTCGCTAAACCAAGCGCACATGGGCAAGCAATAACAAGTACTGCGATTAACACTTCAAGTGCAGGCGTAAATTCACCTGGTTGAACCCATATAATCCAAACTAGGAAAGTAAGTAAGGCAATCCCCACAACAATTGGTACAAAAATACCTGAAATGTGGTCGGCTAGACGTTGGATTGGTGCTTTTGAACCTTGGGCATCCTCCACTACTTTAATGATTTGAGCTAATGCTGTGTCACGTCCAACTTTTGTTGCTGTCATTTTAATGAAGCCATTTTTGTTAATCGTTGAGCCGTATAATACGTCACCACTCTTTTTATCTACTGGTAAACTTTCACCTGTTAACATTGATTCGTCAACAGCAGTTGTTCCTTCTAATACCTCACCATCAACTGGAATTTTTTCACCAGGTTTCACTAAAATTGTGTCACCGATTACGACTTCTTCTAACGGAACTTCTTTTTCAACTCCATCACGTACAACAATGGCTGTTTTAGCTTGAAGCCCCATTAATTTTTTTATCGCTTCTGATGAACGCCCTTTTGCTTTTGCTTCAAATAATTTCCCTAAGAGGATTAGTGTAATTAGTACCGCACTTGTTTCAAAATATAAGTGTGGACCGTGGTGTGTTCCAGCCGTAACAATCGCTTGATAGACACTATAAAAATATGCCGCTGAAGTACCCATGACAACAAGGACATCCATATTGGCACTGCCATTACGAAGTGCTTTATAAGCGCCTACATAAAACTGTTTCCCGATTATAAATTGTACCGGTGTTGCCAAAATCAGTTGTATCCATGGGTTCATTAAGAAATTTGGTACATATAAGAACGATGTAAATGAAAAGTGACCGACCATCGTCCATAATAATGGCAGTGATAAAATCGCCGAAAGTATAAATTTACGTTGTTGATCTTTAATGTGCTTTTCACGGTGGTCTACCTGTTCTTTATCCTCTTGTTTTTGATGTGCACCGTAACCAAGTTTTTCAACCTTAGCAATGATATCTGCAATTGTTACTTCCGAAGGATTAAATTCAATCGTTGCTTTTTCAAGTGCTAAATTGACGTTTGCACTTGCAACACCATCCAAGTTATTTAATCCTTTTTCAATGCGCGTTGCACATGCGGCGCAAGTCATTCCTGTAATATCAAACTCTGCTTTTTGTTTCACGACACCATAGCCAAGTGCCTCGATTTTCTTTTCAAAATCTGCTTCACTCAATTTTGACGGGTCATATTTAATCGATGATTTTTCTAGAGCTAAATTGACAGATGCCTGTTCGACACCATCCATTTTATTTAATCCTTTTTCAATGCGTGTCGCGCATGCTGCACAAGTCATTCCTGTGATTTGAATACTCGCTTCTTTTACTTTACTAGCTTCTGTACTCATAATCTTTTCCACCTCTCCTTTATACCTAGATGGGGTATATATTAATGAAAATGAGAGAGTGCTATTGAAGCACTCTTATTCTACATCATATCCTTGATCTACAATTGTTTCCTTAATTTTATCCAGGGTTACTTGAGATTCATCGAAAGAAACATCAACTAAAGCTTCGTCTAATTTTACGTTTACTTGGTTAACCCCTTCTAATTCACCAACGCTTCCTTCTATAGCTTTTACACAATGTCCACAAGACATCCCTTGTACGTTTAAAGTTACATTTTGCATCGTAATTTCTCCTTTTCATACCTTATTATTTTTGATAAAAATACACTACCGGGGTATATTTGATCTAAAAAAATTTACTTTTTCATTAATTTTTGGATCGTAACTATTAATTCATCAAGTACAGCATCATCACCTTCTGAAAGACGATCTACGACACAACCCTTTAAGTGACCTTCTAAAAGAATTTTAGCAACACTATTTAATGCAGATTGTGTGGCAGAAAGCTGTGTAATTACATCATCACAGTATACATCTTTTTCAATCATGCCTTTAATGCCTCGGATTTGACCTTCTATACGATTTAATCGAGTAGTTAAATCCTTTTTTACACGTTCTGGATGATGACTTTTTCGACAAGACGAACCATCCTCTACATGGAAAGCTACTTCATCCATAAGTTCAACCTCCTATCTTGATCACATACTACCATACCCCTGTGTGGTATGTAAAGTAAAAAATTTAAATTTTTTAGGATAGGGACTTTCTAAATCTTCAACCTTCTTTACGTATTTTTATTTGAATCTTATTTTAGAATCAGCAATTTTTACAATTTTATTCTTCTTGTAAAAGAGCGCCAAATAAACAACATAAATTCAATATGCAAGAAATCTTGGCTTGTAGTGATTGCACTCTACCAAGGTTAATTATGTTAGAACAAACTTTGTTATATTAATGACCAAATCATAATGAAGTGTTGCGGGTTTTAGTTTTCACAATACCATGCTTTAGAATAATAACAACAGCTTTAATTTTAGACCCTTGAAAATTTATAACCCCATCCAAACAGTGGATAGGGTTAACAATAAGTTATTTTATTTTCGGTATTTTTACCCCACTTAGAACTTGCCGATAATGCCATTTAGTGCTACTTAACTATGTTATGAAATTATTGCTGAATTATTTGAATAAAGTTTCCGCACGTATCGTCGAAGATAGCTATTGTGTTTTCACCCATTTTTGTCGGCTCCATTATAAACTTCACGCCTAGATTCAGTAACCTTTCGTATTCTTTTTGAATATCCTCCACACCAAACATAGTTACTGGTATGCCGTCTTCATATAATTTCTTTTGATACTCTTTAGCAGCTGGATGTTGATTTGGTTCGAGTAAAAGCTCTGTACCTTCTTGCGAATAACGTTGATGTACCCTTTAAATCTGCTATCTTTCCACCTTGCCTATTTAATAAAGCGGTTGTTGCTGCGGCCGGTACCATTGCCACCCCTATCAAATTAACCGGGAGATTTTGAACATCTGCTAAAAACAAAGGAGTTAAAAAGAATAATGAATAACCAATTCCAGTTACAAAGAACGCCAATATTAAATAAGAAATATAAGTTTTATTTTTAAATAACTCAGGTTGAATAAAAGGATACTTTGCTAAACGAATGCGATATATAAATAGAACGAGTGCAACGATTCCACCAATAAACCACATCGCATTATTTGTTACACCTAATAAAATTTGGGCAACGCTTAGAGCTAACAGTCCACCTCCCAACCAATCAATACTTGTATTTGTACCTTCCTCATCGCCTAAGTACTTTAAATAAAACGGCAATGTCAAAAGAAGTAATAAGGGGATGCAAAATAACCATCGCCAGTCTACAACACTAACAACTAACGAAGAAACAATTGGCCCAAGCGCACTGCCAAGAGCAGTACCAATAAACACAGTCCCCATTGCTGTTCCTCTTTTTTCAAGAGGGAAATATCGGATTGGGACTAGAGTAGCTGTAGCTGGAATTGTAGCTGCACCTGTCGCTTGTAAACATCTTGCCACTAATAATACCCAGTAAGAATTAGAAAAGAAGCCTAGTAATGATGCAATTGCAAAGAGTAATAAACCAAAAATTAATAAGTTTTTAAGCTTATATCGATCTGCAAGTTTTCCGTAAATTGCCGTACCAATCCCATATAAAAGTGTGTATGCTGAAGTAACCCAGCTTACCTGTGAATTAGTAAGCTGAAATTCTTTGCTTATTTGTGGTAGAACAAAGTTGAAAAACAATATACTCATGGATGAAAGGGTTACAGTAAGCATCATGATAATCAATAATTTTTCATTTCCTTGTTTTTTTAACACTTGATTCATTCTCGATTTCTCCTTTTTTTGTAAAATGAACGTCTGTACTGACTGACATTTAAGGATAAAAACATACTAGAGGGTTAATCCTCTAGTAAATAATGCCACACTATCATTTAGAAGCTTTTCAAACTCCCCTTCCACAAAGGCGGAATCACCGTTCATCCTTGCATGGGCAAATCCAAAATTCATGTAAAGAAAAGTAATAGCCATTTTTTCCGCATCAATCGGGATAATTTTTTTTCGATTTTTCATCTCTTCAAAATAGTTTGTTAAAAACTCCTTCAATAACTCTGGATGCCTGTGAGAATATTGGTGCAAACCAGGCACATTCTCTCCTATTTTCATAAGCATTTTAAGGAGCTTTCTGTTTTGATGCATAATTCTATGGTAATTTTGGCTAATTAAATCTAGATCGTCTTTCAAATTCCAGACGATCTTACTTTCAAAAATAGAACGCATTTCCTCGCCATAATGGTATCGATCGATGGCTTTTTCCAATAAATTTTGTTTGCTTTGAAAATGTCGAAAAAGCGTTTTTTCACTAAAACCGGCTTCCCTTGCAATTTCCTCTGTTGTAACTCCGTTATATCCATTTTTAGAAAAAAGATCGATTGCTACTGTTATAATTTTTTCACTTGTCTCTTGTTTACGATTTGAAGCCATAATTAATAATTTACCCCCAAAGGATTGTCAGTACTTACTGACATTAATATATTCTTTTTACATTTTTTTGTCAACTGGTAAATGATGATTAAATTTTACACGAAGTTACAATTTTTTTGTTGCGGGTAATTCAAGAAAATGATCCGATACATAAAGAAAAAACGCAATTTCCCCTTTGGAATTGCGCCCGATTGTTAAATGTCTGTTAATTAATTATCTTGCTAAAGCTCCGTAGTTATGGTAGATAAATACTGCAAAAAAGCTACAGCTAGTCAATTTTCTCCTTATTAACTTTTAATATCTCCTTTAAAGTAGAATGAATATTTAGAAGGCTTATTAAAATAAATCCAAGCATAATAAATGTTACTATTTCTCCTGTAAATATAGAAACTATCGCTAATATTACTGCATATAAACCATATATCCAACCTTTCATTTATACCACCTCATCATTTATAGGCATCTAGAGGACTGTCTCATTTATAGAATGATGCTCTAAAATTGATTCATTTATAATATAATAAAACATTCGGAGTTACTTATAGACTTGTTACAACTTCAAAAGGCATTTCTTCACCATTAACTAGAACTGTTATTACATCAAGTTCTGGATCTGTTGTTAAATAATATGTATATTGCTTTTCAACATCATCCTGTGAATTTGATACATCAAAATTTATTGTTACCTTATCCCCTTCTGTTTTAACATCAGTTCTTTCTATATCGCCTCTTGAGTGAAAAATTATATATTTACCTTTTTCACCATCATTGATTAATTGAAGATTTAAATCGGAATTAATTTTTTCTTGCACATTATTAGGTACATTTTCAATTTCACTAAAACTTAATGTTGATGAATTACAAGCTGATAAAATCATTAAAACTAAAATTACTGATACAAGTATTTTCTTCAATACATTCACTCCTTCTAACCTTAACTCTAATACGGTTGAAGTAAATAAAAGTTCCATATTATGCAAATTTTTAACGAAAAATATAAATAGTATTTTGTTGATTAATCAAAAAACTAGCCCGATCAAAAAAGAGCACAATCTTCCCTCTAGAATTGAACTCAACTAAGCCCTTAGTTAAATAATTCAACAAAATAGACCGTTAAATCAATACCATCCAGTAGTACAATGATTATATACAAAGGACATAATGTAAGTCTTTTGTTCTCAGAAATGGATTATCATTTGAGATGGAGCTATCCAAATTCATTCTTAGTATTTTTCCAGCTAGTGTAGTAGGGTCTTTAGAAGTACACCTATCATATGAATTTTTCTGTAAAATTAGAGTTCCATGAAAACATCACCATTCTTATTAAACTCAAAACCTATAGCAAACTCTAATGCAAGGGTATAATTTATATTTTAGTATTATTCCAAAAATAAAATAGATGCCCCTAAAGTAGAGCTTTCATCCTTGAAAAATTACTATTTACTTAACTTACATTGTACTTATGTCAATTACAAATCGATACTTTACATCTGAAGCTAATACTCGTTCGTAGGCTTCGTCAATTTGGTCGGCCGAAATGACTTCAATTTTAGGAACAATGTTATGTTCTGCACAGAAATCCAACATTTCTTGAGTCTCACGGATTCCACCAATCATTGAACCTGCAAATGAGCGGCGATGACCGATTAAATTCATCACGCTTAGTGATAATGGTTCTGCTGGTGCCCCGACATTTACCAATGTGCCATCAAGAGTCAGTAGTCCTAAATATGCATCAAGGTTAATTTTTGCACTTACAGTATTAATAATTAAGTCGAAAGTTCCAGCAAGTTTTTCGAATGTTTCTAAGTCACTTGTGGCGAAATAATTATCTGCGCCAAGTTTTAAGCCGTCCTCTTTTTTGTTCAATGTTTGTGAAAGAACAGTTACTTCAGCACCCATGGCATGTGCAATTTGGACAGCCATATGTCCAAGACCACCCAAACCAATAACCGCTATTTTCTTACCAGGGCCAGCATTCCAATGATTTAATGGTGAATATGTAGTAATACCAGCGCAAAGTAATGGTGCTGCAACGTCAAGCTCTATATTATCTGGAATTCTAAGTACGAAATCCTCTGTTACAACAATATGAGTAGAATAGCCACCTTGAGTAGGTTCGCCATATTTATCAACTGCAGCGTAGGTGTCAATTTTTCCATTAAGACAATACTGTTCTTCTCCTTTACGACAATTCTCACATTCGCCGCAGGAATCAACCATACACCCTACCCCTACTCGGTCACCTACTTTATATTTAGTTACATTAGGTCCTATAGCAGTAACAACCCCTGCAATCTCATGTCCGGGAACAAGCGGGTAGTTTACTGGACCCCACTCGCCATGAGCAGTATGGATATCAGAATGACATATCCCAGCATATTTAATTTCAATAAGAACGTCATGGGAATCAAGATCGCGCCGTTTAATTTCAGCTGGTCGAAACGGCTTATCTGGACCGTCTACAGCTCGTGCCTTAGCAGTTATCATAAAATAACCTCCTATAACCAATATTCATAAGAAAGTACTTACTTAGGTATAAATGAAGACCGAGTTTTTCATACTCCTTCCTTCAAGTACATCCCTGTTTATCTCTCTTATAAATTAATGTTAATACCTATAGTTAACTCTAGGTCAAGTGATTAATTTATTTTTCTTTGATCTTCATAACTATCAGTTTTCACATCTTCTATCAATCTAGCCGATACGTATAAGGTAACTTTGACATTGAGAATATTGCGTGATAAAATCTTTCGCAATAATAGAGTTAACTCGAGGTCTAAAAATAAGGAGAAAAGTGATGAAGACATATTCTATCAGCGAAGTTGCAAAAAAATTGAATCTTACTGTATACACTTTACGTTACTATGATAAGGAAGGACTTATGCCTTTTGTTGAACGGACATCCAGCGGAATACGAATGTTTAAAGAATCTGATATCGATGCTTTAAAAGTTATAGAATGTCTGAAATCAGCGGGAATGCCAATTAAGGAGATTAAAAACTTCATTGATTGGTGTTCTGAAGGGGATTCCACATTGCAGCAAAGATACGACATGTTTATTGAAAGAAAGGCTAGTGTCGAGGCACAGATGGAAGAATTGAAGAAAACAATGGAACTTATAGAGCACAAATGTTTCTATTACAAGACTGCATTGGAAGCTGGAACGGAAGATATTCATAAAAATAATAAAATAGAAATTCCTCATTAATAGGAGCCACCTGTATTCATAAATAATTTAATGTATTACAGGTGGTCTTATTTATATCAATAGAATTATTGCTGGCTAGTTTCGATTTCCTTTAAAATTTTCGCAGGAACTCCCCCTACAATAACATTCGGAGGTACATCCTTGGTTACAACTGCACCAGCTGCAATAATAGCACCATCTCCAATATTTACACCGGGAACGACTGTGGCATTTGCTCCAATCCAGACATTATGACCGATCGTAATAGGTGCAGGATACATATTGCTGCGTTTTCTAGGATCAATGTCGTGATTAAGGGTAGCCAGCACGACATTATGCCCTATAAGAACGCCATCTCCAATTGTAATGCCTCCCTGATCTTGAAAGCGGCAACCTGAATTAATAAACACATTCTTGCCCACTTTGATGTTTTTCCCACAATCCGTATAAAAAGGGGGAAACATAGCAAAGGTTTTATCTACTGGTTTTCCAATCAACTGAGAAAAGAGTTCTTGAATTTCTTCTGGTGTATGATATTTTCCATTTATCACAGATGTTAGCTTCAATGCTTCCTGTGAGACATTATGCATCATTTGGTGCATTTCTGAACCACCTTCAACTGCTTCACCCCGATTTAAATGCTCTAAAAATTCTTGGATCTCCATTTAAATACTCCTTAAGATATGACTTTTAAGTTCTTTATTCGTTTTTCACATAACTCTTAACTATTGGATGATCAAAAAAATAATGTAATGACTTTAATCCATGCAACTCTACCCCAACTTCATAAAACAATCTTTATTAACAAAATCTACTATATCTCCTAGAGTTAACTCCAAGTCAAGAGAAATTATAATTTATATTCGATATCTTACAAGCGTAATAAAGGTTTATTGCCCTCCGTTGCTGATTACTATAAATATCAACTGTCAACAGCAAATCCACTTTCCACCAATCGAGTAGATAAATAGTATTTGAAGCACTAAGTCAACCGCTTTTTAGTTTAAATTTTTTCTTCTAAAGTTTACCCCAATGTAATATCTTTTTTTATTAATGCTGCCTTAATTAAAAAAATCCCCTCCTAGTAAAACAGAAGCATTTATCTGCCTACTATTAGGGGAAATATTACAATACAGGAATATCTATAAGATGTTCATACTCTAAACAGCAATAAATAATCTTGTTCAAGTTATTTATCTAAATACCAATTCTCCCCATTTTGGAAGAAGATTCTATCTTGTGCTTCTTTACCTACTGTTTCTTTAATTAATTGTATATCATTATATGAGAATCGATAATTTGCTCGAGTTGAAGGCAAATCACTGCCGAACATAAGGCAGTTTGGATTTTCGCCATATAATATTGTAATTAGTTCTCTGATTTCATCACGTTCATAGCCCACCCGTCCAAAACCTGTTACACGAATAGGAATATTTGCATTAACTATTTTTTTTAACCTATCAATTGAACACTTATGCATACCAAGATGATCAATGGACACTTTAGGCAATGCGAAAATTAATTCTTCTAATTCCTTATTAATTGTTTGCAAATTAAGATAAAGCTCTGTCTTCCAATTACACAATTTATAAACTCTCTCTGACAGTTCATTAATCTCTTTTGCTGAAGCTGATAAACCCCTGTATAAGTTAAATCTTATTCCTTTAATTCCTATATCGTTTAATTTTAAAATGTCTTCGTCGGTAGTATCGAATGGAAGTTGAGTAATACCTACAAAATTATTGCCTAAATCTGAAATTGCCTCTGCAAAATACTCTTGGTGATACCCTTGAAATGAACCTGACACAATGGCTCCACCAGTTACTTCAATCGACATTTCTTTTAATTCCTTTAAATAATCATCCACTGTATAGTAATCAGGGACAAATCCTTGATTTTCTACAAGAGGAAACTTTGGATCAATAATATGAAAATGAGCGTCAAATATTTTTTGCATAACTATCTCCTAATATATAAACATTAAAATTAAAGTAGCAACAATTGCAAACCCTAACCCTAAAGGCGTTGCTTTATAAAGTAAATCATTATAAAATTTCTTAGAATCTTCTTCGCTTAAACCACTGTTGCCAAGTATCAAACTACCACCTGTAGAGAACGGCGCTAAAGCTGTTGATTGGGCGCCGATAATAATTGCAACTGCAATTAGCGAAGCACTGTAACCTGTAGGTTCTATTATACCAGCAATCATCGGGAACATAAGCGGTGCAACAACTCCCAACGTACTACTAAAGATTGACATAATACCCGCAATTATTGTAACAGCAATAGGAACTATAAAGGACGGCATATTATTGATCATAGATGCTAATAAATCAATTGTACCTGCTTCAACTGCTACATCAATTAACATTCCTACCCCTGAAACTAGCCACAACGTATTCCAAGGAATTTTTGCCATTACTTCTTTTGGTTTATCCTCAGCTAATTTTAATAAGTATGCTGCAATTGCGAACACAACTGCTAGTAAAGTTATGTCTGTACGTGAGTTAATAAACTGAATCGTTTCATTTTCTGGCATAAAAGTAGCAAGCATCGGTATGCCTAATACAATTACCATAAGAAGAATTATTAAAGAAATATTTACTTTTTGCTTTTTTGAAAACCTTTCTGGCTTATCAATATTTAATTCAGCAATTTTGTTATTTTTTCTATCAAAAAACATCAAAATCAACATGATAAATATTGGATAGATAAATGAAACGACAAAGATATCTCTTGTCAGAACATTCGCCTGTGCTGCAACAGCTGTTTCACTTAACAAGGAGTTAAAGAGCACTCCATGGGCACTGTACATGAAATTTGCACCAGAAAGGGAACCTAATGAAACTGCGAATGATGCATGCAATTTATTCATTCCTGATGATTTACATAAGGCCATTGCAATCGCGCCCATTACTGCCACAGAAGTAAAGAAACCAGCACCCATTCCTGAAACTAACGCAGTAACAAAATACAAAATTAATGGCAGCCATTTTGTATGTTTTTGAAATCTATAAAGTAATAAATGAGCAATTTTCTCTAAAGTACCATTTACTACAGCAAAATTAAAGAAAAGCGCTAAAGTGAAAATAACTAAGAATAATTTTGTTGGGAACGTTGCCAATAAATCATTAATAGACATTCCTAAAACAAAACAACCAATAATATAAGCAAATGCTAACGCTACTAAACCAGTATTTTATATCAAGCTTTTCACCCAAATAGATTGCAATTATAATTGCTAGTATTATTAAAATAGAATAGAACATAATTTCCTCCTTTTTATATATCAATCATCTGCATAATATGTATTTATGGTTTTTTCTGAGAATAATAGTTTTCAAGTTTGAATTATAAGATTTAGTGATAGATTCAATTTTCATCCTTCTTACAATATCGGGCATGTTTGTTTTTTTCTAACTAAGACAAATGGAAGCACTTACAAAATGGGATAAACTAAAAAACCACCACCTCTTATCGATTCATTTTTTCTTATTCTAAACTTAAGACTGATTTATATTTATACATGTCTCCACGATAGGAAGAAGCACCTGTTAAAACACAATCTTCTTTTACTTTTAAGTCAACACTTCTATATAAAATTGGAGAGCCTACAGAAACACCAAGGATATTTGAAATCTCTTGACTGGCAAGAACTGCTTCTATTTCAATTTCTCCTTCGGTAAGGGACATATTAAACTTATTTAAAAACAAATGGGAGAATGAATAATTCACATACTCTTCATCCGTAATTTGTTCACCATACTTTTTTAATAAGTAGCGGTTATCGATAACAATTGGGATACCCTCTGAAAGACGTAACCGTTTTACTTGATAAACTTCTTCTCCAGGTTTTACCCCCAATTTCACATCTATTCCTTCTGGACATGGTACTGATCCCCTAAAAAGTAATTCAACGTTAAAGTTTTTTAAGTACCACCCTCGAAAAAAAGTATCCAATTTAGCAATATCTGTTTTTAATTTATCTTTTCGAACAATAAATGTACCTTTTCCTTGGATACGTTGTAAAAGACCTTCTTCCACAAGCAATTGAACTGCCTGACGAATAGTCATTCTAGAGACATTAAACATATTTATTAGTTCATCATCGCTTAAAAATCTTTCTCTACCTTCTTTGTACATCTCATCTACTTTTTTTCTTAAGCTATCTGCAATTTGGACGTATTTTGGAATATGAGAATTATAATTACTCATGTCTACCCTCCTATAGATATTTTAAAAAGATACCATTCTATTTCATCTATACATCTAGATGACTTGTTTTTTTATTTTATAGTACTAAAAGTTAAGAGTCAATATAGTTTTCTGAATTTTCAATACCCCTTTAATATTATCAACTAATAATATCTATATTTTCCTCTTTTTACAGCTTGATAAAATACACTAATATATGGAACCACTAAAACTTTGATAAACACACTCTGTAATGGTGTTCTACTTTTAACGATTGCCACTATTTTAGATAGACTTTGCGTGAACCTAGAACATCATAAATCACTGTACATATTTTAAAACCGTAGAACTTTTTTCATAGTCACAAAAAAACAGTTTGCCATTCATACAGCAAACTTTTTTTATTTTATATTTTAACGAGTTACTTCCTCGTAGGCAGTTTTCATTTGTCTATATAAATTAGTATTGTTAAAATCCTGCATAGTAATGTTAAGTTGCACGCTCACTTCATACAAAAAATATAGCCATTCCAGATCTTTATCTTCAACAGCATTGAAGCAAGCATCTTCTAAATATACGCTATTTACATGATGCTCTAAGCTTTTGAGATACTCTAAAGATTTTAATGCACCTGGCCAATTCATATCCTTAAATAATTCATATAACTTAGGTAAAGCTGTCTTGTTTTCTGGATAGCCAATGGAGATTACTACGTCTACTGCATTTTCCCAACATTCTTTCGCATATTTTTGAAATATAAGTGGTAATTTTTCTTTTGGAATTTGATTAAGAAATTCCTTTGCTTCATTTTGAGTAACCTTTGGCAAATTCCAATTCAAATTATATGAATAATAAACTACTAAATCATCTTCCATAAAGAATTCCTCCCTTCTTCCCCTATACTTATTTAACCTTAACAGAAAAACCTTGAGGAATCTTATATTAATATGGATTGTACGTCTAAAGAGGCATTGTTCCACTAAATGGTCCTTAATGGACTAGATGAGACAAGTTAAGGTAAACAAAATATTTCGTCCTATTTTTACAAAATAATACAATACTACAAAAACATTTACATAAAATTGTAAAAGATATATTTTTTGTAAAAAACTACCTCTATATAAAATAATAGTCATCTAAAATTTAATATGCCTAATAGACTCTTATTAGAAGATTCTTGTAGTAATCTTAGAAGATGAAAGTTTAGAGATTGTAAAGTCTTAATTCATGACGGTAAGGTGAGTAGTACTAGATGGAAGGAAAAGTTCAAGGCAGAAATAATATATATGAAGAAAAAAAAACACCGTACTCACTAAAATGAGTACGGAAGTATAGTAAAAAATAATAACCATAAAGAGATCCCAATTTCCTTCAGGAATGCGTTATATAAATAAACAATACCTTTTATTACTTCTTAGAAAAATAAAATTTTGCATTCACAAAAAAGATGGTTCCTAGGAGAAATAAGAAGACTATTAACCAACTTGCAATTGCTGAATAATTATCTTTAAGGATAAATACACTTGTCAGATTAACAAATACAATTATTGCCACAACAATATACAGACCTATTAAATACTTCATTGTATTGACCCCCACTCCATCTTTAGCTATTTAAGTATTGCGCCCGTGTTCAGCAGCAATTTCTATTTTTTATATAAATTCAAACCTAATCTAAAAATCAATGCTATTATAATTAAGGCAATTAAAATACCCACTATTCCCCAATCTATTCGACCATTGCGAATGAAACTCACAACTATTACTCCTATGAGCACACCTACAATGCCGAAAAGAAAGGTCTTCATTTTCCTCATCCCCTATCTCTTTACAAATTCGCACTAATAAAGTCGAATTGAAGTAACTCAATGCAATCAATAAAAATAAACATGAGTTATCTGTTAATATATTTTTCAAATAAAAAAACCTTTATGATGAGTTGGTGGTAGTAACCTGTTCCAAATCCAAAATAAAGGTAATTTTTTGGCAATCTGCCTTAGTTTCAATTATGCATATAAAAAGTTCTATCCCTTAATGCTTGTTTGATTTAACTCTCATACTCGTAAACTTACTTATTTATTAAAGATCTGCCACCAGCAATGCCTGGGTGTGTCATTTCGTAAGGATCTAATATTTTATCTAATTGTTCTGCAGTTAACGCGCCTGACTTAATGCAAAGCTCACGTACAGATGCCCCTGTTGCTATTGCCTCTTTTGCAATCTGTGCAGCAAGTTCATATCCGATATGAGGGTTTACAGCAGTGATAATCCCAACACTTTGTTCCACATATTGTTTTAAGTGTTCTGCATTTGCTTTAATTCCTAGCACACATTTCTCTGTAAATACAGTAAATACATTGTTCATGATCGAAATTGATTGAATTAAATTATAGAATAGGACTGGTTCCATTACATTTAATTCAAATTGACCTGCTTCAGAAGCTTGTGAGATCGTTAAATCATTCCCCATTACTTGAAAAGCAACTTGGTTTACTACTTCCGCCATAACCGGATTTACCTTGCCAGGCATTATTGATGAACCTGGTTGACGAGCTGGAAGCATAATTTCAAATAATCCATCACGTGGTCCAGAAGCCATTAAACGTAAATCGTTTGCGATTTTTGACATATTGATCATACAAACTTTTAGCGTTGCAGATACTTCTGTATAGCAATCCGTATTTTGAGTTGCATCCACCAAATGTTCTGCACGACTTAAAGGCAACCCACTTAATTCATTAAGATTTTGAACAACCGCATCAATATATGTTGGATCTGCATTTAAACCTGTACCAACAGCCGTTGCACCCATATTCACTTCATATAAATGTTGGATTGATAGTGACATTCGATCAATGTCACGAGAAATCACTCTAGCATACGCCTCAAACTCTTGCCCAAGTAGAATAGGAACTGCATCTTGAAGGTGTGTACGTCCCATTTTTATAACACCAGCAAACTCTTTCGCTTTCAAAACAAATGCATTTTGCATTTTTTTAGCTGATTCAAGTAATTGGTTCATTAAGCTAAGTACTGCGATATGGGTTGCGGTTGGGAAAGCATCATTTGTTGATTGCGACATATTGACATGGCTATTAGGGCTTATAACTTGATAATTTCCCTTTTCTTCTCCCATTAGTTCAAGCGCACGATTTGCAATGACTTCGTTTGCATTCATATTGATGGATGTGCCTGCACCACCTTGAATCGGATCGACAATAAATTGGTCATTCCATTTTCCAGTAATCACTTCATCACAGGCTTGAAGAATGAATTGCCCAATTTCTTTCTTTAACATGTCAGCTTCCATATTTGCTAATGCTGCAGCTTTTTTCACGATTCCCAAAGATTTAATAAGTTCAGGATGAATTCGATAACCAGTAATGGGAAAGTTTTCAACAGCCCGCATCGTTTGAACTCCATAATAAGCATCCTTTGGTATTTCCTTTTCTCCTAAAAAATCTTTTTCAATACGAAATTCTGTCATTACCATAATACAAGTCTCCATTTCTCGGTCTAATCAAATAAATGTACGTTACATTTATATTTTATTTACATTACAAACCTATCTCTAGATTAGCACAATATCATCTCATTTTGAGATATAAAATGCAGAAAAATTATTCACGAAATATTTCGTGAATTTTCAATAGAAGTACGGGAATGTCATTGTAAATAAGATAATTAACACGCAGCAGAACTTGTTTTCAGAAAGAGCAGTACAATTTTAAATTTTAAAGGTGCAGATAAAAGGAAATATGGTGCAGTATTAAATTTGTATATCACAACAGATAACGTTCTTTGAATTGTTTTATGTAATTTTGTCTAATGTTCTTTAAATGTACTACTATTATGTTATTACTTTATGTATAGAGACGATAGGTTAATTACCCAGCACCTCTATTATTATCTCCTGAATTTGTCACTTGCTTTGAAATTATAAACAGGCTTAATAATTTTCATAATATCTACTGTATTCTTAACATTGTCGATGATCTCCGTCATTGGTTTATATGCCATTGGTGCTTCGTCAAGGGTTTCTTCGGTTACAGATGTAGTCCAAACATCAACCATAGAATTTTTATATTCTTCCATCGTTAAATTTTTCATTGCTTGTGTACGTGAGAATAATCTTCCTGCTCCATGTGGTGCAGAATAATTCCAATCTGAATTCCCTTTACCGATACATAACAAAGAGCCATCTTTCATGTTCATCGGAATAACTAATTGTTCCCCCTTATTAGCACGAACTGCACCTTTCCTTAAAGTCATTGTTTCTGTTTCAATATAATTATGAATCGTATCAAACTGTTCTTCAAAATCCCAATTCATATGAGCGGATATAATGCTTGAAATCGTTTCTCTATTTCTTTTAGCGTAGTTTTGAGCAATCCTCATATCGTGAATATAATCATCGAAAGCACTGTCTTCTAAATACGCTAAGTCATTTGGAATTCTTGGATTCTGTAATTTGAAATTAAGAATCTCATTTTGAATTTCACGATCTCTTCCCTCTTGTTTAAGTTTGACAATTATCTCTTTTACATCTGCATTTTTCAGATTTTCAATTGCTTTCTTTTGATGGTATTTTGCAACTTTTGCACCTAAATAGCGTGAACCTGTGTGAATTAATAAATAGTAATTTTCATTGTCATCTTTTGCTACCTCAATGAAATGATTTCCACCTCCTAGTGTTCCTAAAGAGAGATTAGTTAAGTCATCACTCAATCCATTAGCAATAAATTTGTCTGCAGTAAACTCATGAATATCTTTAAGAGGTTGATAGGAACTGTGTAGGTCTGCTCCACTTGGCACATAATTTCTTATAGTGTTATCCAATTTTTGAAAATCAATATCGTTTTTATTAATCTTTGAAACTAGCACTCCACACCCAACATCTACCCCAACTAAATTAGGCACTACTTTGCCATTTAATTTAATAGTTGTTCCAATTACACAGCCTTTTCCTGCATGATAATCAGGCATTATTCTAACTTTTGTTCCTTCCATAAAGGGTTGCTCGATTAACTCTTTAATTTGTTCAATTGCGCTTGGCAATGGATTATTTGTGTATATTTTTGCTGAAGTATACTTACTATTTAAATCAATAGTCATTGGATGTTTCATCCTTTCTTTGTACATAATTCTTTTTAGTACAAATCCCTGTTATTGAAATTATTCTAAGCACATTACAATCTCAAGGTCTGTTGGTTTTTCCTTTAAATTATCATTATATTCCTTAAATACAAAATCAAAACCTGAAATTTCATCAGGCAACGGTGGTGTAACAATAAAACTATATGAATAATAACCCTGCCGTCCCCCTGCTCTACCTTTTCGACAATCGTATTCCTCGCTTATAAACAATTCAAAATTACTATTTCGACATTTACTAATTAAATCTATTGATGAATCATCTGGCTCATCCCAATCGATATGAAGTTGTATTACACTTGCATTTTCATACTGTTTAATAACAGTAACAGTATATATACGTTCACCAACTTCAACAGATTTTAAAACTGATAGATTCTTTCTAAATCCTGTAGGTTCAATTCGAGATTTAAATAAATTTTCATATTTCATAGTTCCGAACAACTGATATAAAAAGTCTTCATATAGCTCATATTTTAAAGCCCACTCAGAGATAACATCATCAGATGGAATTCCAGGGTTATTTGAAAGGCCCTTTCTTAGCTTTAATAAAGCACAAATATGTTCATCAATGTGGATAAGATTTTCATCATAATGATCTGTTGGGCGAGGTTTTCGTTTCATTGTAATCCTCCTCTTTCACTAAAAATAAAAGATTATGTTCATAATCCCTCGGGTGTTCCCCTGCTGCATTATGAAAGTAAATTCTTTGCTAGTTGGCGGTTTTCTTTCTCTTTCGACTTATTTGCGATTTTTTGGATTACATCGATAAAGTCCGGCCGATCCCAATGTCTTTTATCTTGTTTTTCTAGTGTATTTAAAGCGAAGTATTGGAAACTCGAATCATCTGAACGTAAACATTTTTCAATAAAATGAAGCCCCGTCCCTTCATATTCCCCTAATGCCTCTAGTAAAGAAATAATAATAAAATGTTCATCTTCTGTTAATTTTTCGAATGATTCAAAACGATCCATAAATGTCACTAATGCTTCAATTGCCTTTCGATCTTTTGTGGCAATAATAGCCATATGATAATCTAAATTATTTGGGTCGTTTTTTAGTTTTTCAAACAAAAGCTCTGTAATATCCAGTTTATAATACTGGGCAATCGCTAATGCATGTGTATCTTTCTTATTTCCAGAATGAAGTATTGACGATGTCTGTTGTATCCAAATTGGATCTTTAGCAATTTCTAAAATTGCCTCTTTTACAGCCTGTCGTTCATGAGGCTTCCAATTTGTTGCATATCGTTCATTCCATGTTTCCTCATCTTCGCTCATATATTTAGCAATACGAGTTAGTATATAAAAATGTTCGAGCCCACTACAATGTGTTTTCGCATGATATGTATAACGCATAAGTACCTGTCCAGAATATTCGTATTCATCAATTGCTTGATGTGTAACTTCCCCTAGTAAGCCTAAAATAATTTCACCGGCACCGATAAATAACTCTTTTGAGATTTCTGACTCATGCAGCATAATATCAAGTTTCCCTTTTTCAGCACAAATAAGGGAAGAATAATGGTTCATCGCATTATTTTTTGTACCTTCCGTTAAAATCCAAAGCCGAATTTCCTCCGTATTGGGTTCCAAAAAGTTAATCGCCTCAATTTTACCCCAACCGCTTACAGACTTCGCAATTTGCCAAATTGAATCATTCGAGTTGCTTGTCCCATTTTTTAATGCAAAAAGAGCAACTCCAGTAAATTCTTCATGTAAAGCAAGTATTTTCACGCGTTCCTTCATACTTTCACAATCTGTGCACCCTAAAATTATTATGGCAAATTTCACTACTTCTCGATGTGCTGCGTGTTCAAGTAGCCAAATAGCTTCTTGCTGCACCCGTTGTTCATCTATTTCCTCCAGAACAAATAGCTCAAGAAGTTCGTGGAAATAACTGATTACTTTCTCTTCTTTGATTTTCTCATAGGTCGCTTTTCTTGTTTGAGTTGTTGGATTTTCTACTTGCTCCATAAATAATTTGAGGAGCTTTTTCGTAAAAAATGGAGTCACCCCTTCGGAAACTAATTGATCAGATAAGCCAGGAGCCAGTTTTGGGTGGTTTTCATCTACTAAATAAGCATCGTCAGGCAAATCTGTATTAATAATTTTATGATGTTCTTTTATTTGCTGCTCGAGATACGGAACAATAAATTCTTTATTTGACCATGGCAAAAATTCAAGAGTTATTGCTTCTTTGAATATAACGCGTCCATCGACTTTAACTACAATATTTAAACGGACTAATCCACCTATTTTCACAAATACTTTATGGTGCTTACCGTCTTCTGTTTGAAATGTACCCGACAATGTAGAATAAGGCATCAAGTGTGACCAAATGGACTGACGTGTGTTGCTAGCAACAATCCGACCATCAACTTTTACTGTTTCTTCAAGCATTTTATTATGAATCTCTATTTTATAACCTTGAAAATCAATGGCCCAATATTTATCAACTTCTTTCGCTGCATCATTTTTGATATTACGCATCTCTCGTTTAAATTCTTCTTTAAAACTCATCAGAATCTCCTTTTTATTTAACCTTATAGTTTTTCTTCTTATTTATATACGAAGAAAAAAGTTAATTATTTCAAATTTCCATATATCCAAATATAACCCATAAGAACAAGAAAAGGGCTGCTTAGAGCACCCTCATTATCTATTCTTGTCCGATTCATTTAAATACAATCTATACAATCTAGTTTCGTCATCAATGGATTTTGCAATTTCAAATGCTTCTTTTTGACTTTTCTTGTTATTAATCACTTCATACATAAACGCAATTAAAAACATTAATGCGGAATTTCCATCGATATAATCGTTAGGTCCAATGTAAGATTTACAACCGCAATCGAGAAAAGCTTTTGCTAAATTTTCATCTCCTAATGTACACCCATTGGCGATAACATTTATATTCTTTAATTTTGTATATTTCCTTACTTGATGATAATCAAAAAACTTCCCACGAGGTTCATCTGGCTCATAAACTTCACTATCCAATTCCGTCATATAAAGACGTCCCTCATCACCGTGAAAATCTAATATTAGATAGTCGCATGGATTATCTAAATAGGAACCTGAAAGAATATCGATTAAATCATTTGGTCTACCTATCCAATGTACATTAACTTTTGCCCCGAAATATTCAAGTGATGAACGAAGAGCAAATGCAGACATATCACAGTTTTCCCCTACTGCTAAAGTAACAAATAACTCAGGTCTACTCATTATAAAATTCTCCTTTTTGACATTTTATACTTCTTTAACAGTAACTCCCTATTGACTAATCAAATTATTTATCTGTTCTCGTAATGATGTGCATTGTAAGAGTTACACTAACTAAAATAATCAATAACAACAATGCCAGTTCGGTATTTCGCATATCAAAACCGTCAAATCCATACCAAATTAAGAAATAACCAAAACAGCTTACCGAATTTAATGCGAATAAAATACCCCAAGCATATACTTTGATAAGCTTAAAAAATCCATTACCTGTAAAATACTTCGTATACAAAAAACAAATTGCACAAAGACCTATCACTAGCAATAGTGACTGAATAAAAGCTGATATTGAAGTTGTGATAGTAATTGGAACTTCCCCAGGCGTATCAACATAAATAACGTTGGCTAAATTAATGAAATTATAAGATAAGACTAATAGGAGAACATAAAAATATAGAATCCATTCACCAACATAAATAAGTGGTATTATTACCTTTTTCAACATGCTTCTCCCCACTTTTTAGCTTTATTTTACATAACTAAAAAGTTTAACGAAGAAAAATGGAAAAAGTTTCAAATTATTGATCGCTTATTCATTGTTTAAATTTTTAGAATGAGACACAATCTAAATCGATAATAAACTCCTGCTATTATCCTCGGAAAATTACTCTCTATTTACCGATTAAAATCTTTCAGAAGAAATTCTTTATATCACGTCTACAGAAGTGAAATTGACCATTAATTTTTTATGTTAATTGTTGTTCTGCAAATTCTCTATAGAGGGAATGTGTTTTTACAAGTTGCTGATGTGTACCTTCTCCTGTTATTTGCCCTTTTTCAATAAAGATGATTTTATTTGCACTTACAATTGTTGATAGACGATGTGCTATTATAAATGTTGTTCTTCCTTCCATTAACCGCTCTAAGGCATCTTGTACGAATCCCTCAGACTGGCTGTCCAAACTTGCGGTTGCCTCATCCATCAATAAGATTTTAGGATCTCTTAGGAATGCCCGAGCAATAGCAATTCGCTGCCGCTGACCACCTGATAGCTTAATTCCCCGCTCCCCAACTTCTGTATCAAGTCCATTTGGAAATTCCTTAATAAATTGTTCTGCATAAGCCATTTTTGCAACTTCCCATAGGCGATCATCATCTATATTTTCACTGTCTTCTAAACCATAACAAAGATTTTCACGTATCGTTCCTACCATCATTGGGCTATCTTGTGAAACATAGCCAATTTGTTTTCTCCAGCTTGACAAGGATAGCTCTCGAATAGGAGTATTTCCGATTAAAATTTCCCCAGAAGTCGGTTCATAAAAACGTTCGAGAAGGGCAAACATTGTTGATTTACCTCCACCACTTGGTCCTGCAAAAGCAACCATCGTTCCAGGTTCTACTTCAAAGGACAAATTATTTAAAACGGGTTCTTCTTCATTATAGGAGAAGGAGACATCAACAACATGAATTCCTTTATTAGAAATGTCCATGTCTTTCCCATTTTGACCCGGTTCTGCGTTTAACTCTAAAATTTCAATAATTCGTTCCGTTGCTCCCTTTGCCTTCTGCAGTTGAGTGAAAAACATTGTAAAAGATGTAATAGGATAAATGATTTGAAAAAGATAAAGCAAAAAAGCAACAAGTGATCCAGTTGTCATCGAACCATCAGCTACCCGGATTCCTCCGTAACCTAATAAAATGACAATAACAACCATGACGACAAGATACATAAGTGGACCAATTAGAGAGAAAATTCTCCCTTCCCTTAATCCATATGTAAACAGTTTTTCAATTCCACTTAATCCTTTTTGTTGTTCCGTTTTTTCCGCATTTGAAGCCTTCATTAGTCTAATTTCACTAAGGGTTTGTTGAACGTTTGCCGTAAAACTGGCTGTTTCATCCTGTAAGTTGCGCGATATTTTGGACATCCTACTTCCAAGTGGAACCATAAATAAAACCGTTATTGGAATAGCAATAAACATTAATAGGGTCATTTTCCAGTCCATAATAAACAAAATGATGACAGAACCTATAATGGTAATGATTCCACCAATAAATTGAGGGAAGTGCTGTGAAATTAAGTCTTTTAGTACACCAGTATCATTTACAACACGACTGACAGTTTCTCCACTTGTATTTTTATCAAAATAATGAACCGGTAAGTGAAGTAGTTGATTCCATAATCTTTCACGTAGCCGAGCAACCATTTTCTGACCAACGTATGTTAATGCATAAATAGAGATGCCATCGATAACTGCTTGTATAATAAAAACAAGTATAATCACAAAAATTAGGAAGCTGTTTAAAGATTCAATTGAAAATCCATCTACCATCTCTCTTGTTAATAATGGAATAGAAAGCCCTGCAATTGTCGTAATAAGGCTGGCAATAAGTCCAATCGCTAGTGGGATCTTTGGAATTTTTGTAGAAAGAATAAGAGAGAGAAATGGATTCCGCATGTTTTTTTGTTTTTGTCCCATGATTTCACTCCTTTTCATAATTTTTACGATTTTGATCATTTACAATAACAAAAGTGGAAGTTTCCAAACTAATCCTTTTACATAGCGCACTTATAAGTATGTAGTAAAAAGACTGTTTTTCTTTGCCTTAATGTTTTATGTAATAAAGCAACAAAAAAATAGCAGCTAATATTGTGAAATTTATAATCACGACATTCCCTGATTTATTTTCTACTCTATATACGGACTAAATTACAAAAGGTTACAATTTGTTATATTTAAGTTTCCAATTCACAGTTTGAAGAAAAAGAGTGCAGACAGGATATAAAGAAGAGCTTTTCTATAATGCGGTAATAAAGTGACCAATAAACTAAAAAACATCGATTGAGAGCTTAAATATAATAAAAATATCTACTAACATTAACGCAGTTACTTTTTATATGTTATCGCATAAAACAAGGTATACTTTCACTTTTTACCAAATGTGCCCAAAATTTGCTGTAACCAACTTCAAAATTAGAGAAGTAACTTCATCATTATCCCACCTCTATATTAAGTTTAACGAAAATAGTGGTTAAAGGTTACACAAATGGTATATTTAAACTATTCTGTTTTGTTCAGCAAAAAAAGCGTTAAATCCTCGTTGGATCAACGCACCCGTTACTTTAAATGAAACTGTTCAACAATTTTTTTAACAATCTACAATTTATCCAGTTATATATCCTCAAGTTAAATTCGACATATATTCAAAAGCAGTCGTTCCATAAACACTTTTAAAATGTTTATTTAGATGAGTTAAATCAACAAAACCGCACTCTGCTACTGCTGAATAAATATCTCGATTCTTCTCGATTAACCGTTTTGCTCTTTCAATCTTGCAGTTAAGATAGTATTGATAGGGTGTTATTCCCGTTTGAGCTTTAAATAATCTAATAAACTGGAATTTTGATAAATTCAGTTCTTTACTAATCTCATCTAGTTTAAGGACGCTCTCTAAGTTAGAATGCAGCATATCCTTAGCTTTTCTTACTAGGGCGTTATGGTTTTTATTGTTTGTAGAAATAGTTGATCGAATAAGACTATCGGTAAGTGATATAAGTAACTCACTACATAGAGACTCATCCTTTTCATTAAATATTGCATTAGAAAGATTTAATATTTTTTGTTCTAGAGCACGATCGTACACAATAGGAGTTGAAAAACGTACGATATCTTTTTTTCCAGTAATATCTAAAAACAATTGGGGATCAATATATAGCATCACATAATCAAGGCCACTCTCATCATGTGCCATTCCGTCATGCGTCTGTTCAGGATTGAAAAGCATTACACCATTTTGATAGGATAATTGTAGGCTGCCATCCAAGTGATAGTGTTGTATACCACGCAAGGTTACACCAATTGCATATTCTTGGTGAGCGTGCCTTTTATACTTAAAATCAGTAATACTTGCTGATAATGCAGTAATACCAGCAGATTTCTTATAGATAAATTTATCCATCTAATTCACCTCTTAAAACCTTCTCTTATATCCATATCATGATTGTGGCATAAACTAAACCTAATGCCATGATGACATTTACAATTTTTTTGTGCTTTTGTAAAAAATGCTTGAAAATTGTACCGAATAGAACCCACGTTATGAATGCAAAAAATCCAATGATTGTTATCACTATAACACTAATGGTTACAGCTGGCGCGTCAGTATAATTGGGCAAAACAAAGCTAGGAATAACCGTGATTGTAAATAGTACAACCTTTGGGTTTAGAAATTGCATAAAAAAACCCGACAGTAATGTTCCTGTTTTGTTGTCAGTTGATGATTCTGATGTATCCATTCTGTAAATTTGATAAGAAAGATATAACATATACATTGTTCCAATTAATTGCATACCAAATATGATTTTTGGTATAAATGTTATCATGACCGTATTCAACATTGCGCAGAGATGGAAAGTAATAAACCGAAGGCAATTGTTGCTCCGTACGTGTATTCCATTGCTTTTTTTGCACCATAATTATGTACCGTGGATAAAATAACTATATTGGTTGGTCCCGGTGTAAATGTGACAATAAAACAATATATAATAAAAGATGTAATATCCAAGATATAACACTCCTCTTTATGTTATATCTAATTATTACACCTTTTAATATCAAATCTTATAGTATATTATTGCAGAGATTTACAATAAAACCAGAACAGCGCATTGAATTGAACCAACGCGCTGTTTATTATTCTATTTAACTCAAGGTTGATTATAGTATAACTATTGACATGTTTATGGAAGATTTTCAAGGTCTAACTCTGGTATTTCTACTCATTGATATCGGAAAACTTTTTATAGTCACAGTAATGTTCGATTGGAAGATCAAGTCATTCGGTGCTACAAAATTCAGAATTACCAGTATCAAAGAAATCCAACAACCTATTTAGTAGCAGCAATTGGAACAGGTTTTTTAATTATCCTTGCTGTTGTTAATACAACTAGGATTCTTTAATCTTATTGATGTTTCCAAAACTTTCTCCAATCGGTGTAACTATGCCATCCATACTTATTGAATTTTTCTTTTTTCGATAATCCTCTAAGTCTTGTTCACTTTTATTGTGAGCCCATTGTTGAAGAGTATCTCGTTCACCATCATATGAGTAAAACGGTACACTAAACCCGCAGGATGTTTTTACTGTTTCAATCTTTGCATGAATAATTTGACGAGAACCAGGAAGAATGTCAAAATGTTTAGCCATATTATCCCATTCTGGTGTACCAGGTAGTATAACGTTTCCTTTTCCATAAAGCCGTAAAATCATAGGAGGTCCTTCAAAAGCTAAGAACATAAAAGTAATTCTACTGTTATCTTTTAAATGTGCACTTGTTTCATTTCCACTACCTGTCAAATCTAAGTAAGCTACCTCATTGGGAGAAAAAATTCTTAATACATCATGACCCTTTGGTGAAATGTTAACATGACCGTCTGAAGATAGCGGTGCTGAACCTACGAAAAATATCCGTTGTTTTCTTATAAATTCCTCATGTTTTGGAAGTAAATGTGAATAAACTGTTCCCATAAAAAAACCTCCTTATCCAATCAAATGTTAAATTTAAAAAAGCTATCATCTCATAAGAGACGATAGCATTTCACCTCCGTGGCAGTCACTAGTTGATTTGCTATTAAGGTAAATCCATTCTATGACCGATTACGGATGTCAATGTCTAACACTAAATTTTCAACTTTTCACTCATTCGGCGAGTTTGAGTGTTTAATGACATGTTTTCATCAATCAGTAGCTCATAACAACCACCATTACTTGCATTTGTTATAAATTTGTAATTTTCTCAATTTTATAAGGTGTAATATATAAAATCAACCCACAATTTACATGCCCTTTTTCTCTAAAAATTGCTCCGTTTGCTTTTCACTAAAGAAAAATGATTAAAGTCAGAATTGTAATTAATTGCGTATTTGCTCTAGCTAGGAAAAGCGATTATCTTATTAGATAGCATAATGCATAATTAATTTAAAAAAGCTTCCTGTTTAGAAACGCGCACCATTTCAATAGGAAAATGTTTTTTAAAATATTTTTCCACTGCTACGTGGATATCCTTTCGATACCACTTTGAAAATCCATGTTCCTCAAACATTCTAGGCATACCCAATCTCTCAGATCGTTTGCCCATCGCCCCATCACCAATACTTAAAGTATCTATCCATATATGATCAACAATCCTCTTAAGAACTATTGGGAATTCAGGAGTAAATGGTAATACAGGTGAGATTGAAGCTTGTGTGGTAATTCCTGCAGAATGAATTTCCTTTAGTACCTTTAAACGTAATTTAATTCCCGGTGCATAAGGAGAAAAAATTTGCTTTACGTCCTCTCTATCAGTTTCTATCGTCATCGATACAAGAACTGTACATTTTTCTTTTAATTTTACTAATAGATCTATATCTCTTGAAATGAGTGGACTTCGAGTTTGGATATGAAGAAAATCTGGTGGATATTCAATCATTTCTTCTAATATCCCCCGTGTAATATTTACTTTACGTTCTATTGGTTGATAGGGATCTGTTGCAGATGACATAAAAAGATTCACAGGTTTATTTCTTCTCCGTAGTTTTATAATTTCATCTCGGTAATTTTCTGCAGCATTTGTTTTTATGTCCACCCATTCTCCCCAAGGAATTTCTTTAAAACGTTGAATCGGCATTTCTCTTACATAACAATAACTACAAGAAAACGCGCAACCACTATATGGATTTAGCGAATGTGTAAAACCAACATCTAAATAACCCTTTGCTTCTGTAAGGATTTTCTTTGCAATAATTTCTTTTATTTCAATACCCACATACATCGCTCCACTTACTGAATATTTAATCACTTAATGTGTTCTCAGCCCATTAGAATATCTTTATCAACTTAATAGTAAATATAAATTTATCTTCCCATATATTCATTTCTAAGTCGATGGATAACTAACTTCTCTTGCCTGTTCAGTAGTAATCAAATTGCTATCAGAAAAATAGCTAAAAGGTACCCTAAGAATTTTAATATTTAACCATTAAAAAAAACTCGTCAAGTGACGAGGATTTTTGTGATCTCATGAACTTTTTTATTTTTCTCCATTATCGATATATAAAACTGTCTCTGTATCTGAAGTAGTTGGTATACTGAAATTTTGTTTGTAAATTTCATGCCCTTTACCTGTAATTAGTATCCAATCATCTTGTTCACTGTTTTCAATTGCCCATTTTATAGCGCTGGTTCGATCCGGCATAACAATCCCTTTATTGTTGGCATAATGGTTATTTAGTTTATATAATGACTCAATCATTTCATTTATTGGAACAGAATTTAAATCATCAAGAGTTAAAATAAATTCATCACTAAACTCTGAAGAAACCGCAAGTATTCTTTGTCTTTTACTTTCATCCCTATCTCCTCGAAAACCAAAAATATGGGTAATCTTTTTTGCCCCGTACTTTTTTGAAGTAGTTAAACAATGAAAAACTGCATCAGCAGTATGTGCATAATCCACAACAACTGTGGCACCATTATGTAGTTTTAATATTTCAAATCTACCCTTTACCCCCTGAAAAAGTTTTATTGAATTCAAAATGTTATCATTTTCAATACCTATTAGTTTTGCTGTGATGTATGCCATAGCAGTGTTATATATATTGTGAAGCCCTATTATAGGCGATGAAAGTTGAACAGATTCATTGTCCTCTGTTAATTGGACAACAGAATTTTCGAAATCGAGGTCTAATATTTGAAATTTATTGTCCTCAGATTGCCCTAAAGAATGAACATAAATATTTTTATCTTTTAACTTCTCAGCTAATTTCTTACCCCAAACATTATCGGTATTCACAATTGCTTGCCCATTTTTCTTCAAATAACTGAATAATGACAATTTTGTTTGAAAGTATTCTTCCATTGTTTTATGATAATCCAGGTGTTCTTGATCAAGATTCGTAAAAAGGCAATAATCAAATGTAATTCCTTCAATTCTAAATTGGGATAATCCATGTGAAGAAACTTCCATAATAACTATTTCATCTTTACTTTCAAATAAAAGCTTTTGCAAAACTAATGAACTAGGAGTAGTATTTTTACTATCATACACTTCCCCGTTAACAATATTTTGAATGGTACCAATTAAAGAACATGTATGGCCATTACTTTCTAAAATATGTTTTAAAATATAACTTGTAGTTGTTTTTCCATTAGTACCAGTAATTCCAATCATAATTTTTGATTTAGAAGGGTGATGATAAAAATTGCTCGCAATGATTCCTAAAGCCCTTCTACTATTAGCAACTTTTATATATGGAATAGGCAATGAAACAATATCCATCTCGCCTACTATAACACAGGCCCCTCTCTTAATTGCATCATCAATAAAATCATGTCCATTCGATTTAAATCCTTTAATAGCTACAAATAAATAATCCTTTGATACGTCCACCGAATTATCCGCTATTCCTTTGATTGTGAGATTTGCTATTTCAGGCTTTATTTCAGCTTTAAGAGCATTTAGTAAATGTTTTAATTCCATGGATGTTAACTCCTATTAATTGGATTTGACCATTTGATGATTACATGATTGAAAAAATTACATCCTCACTTGCTTTTTTATTAATTTGCTCATTCGGTTGAGAAATATAATAAAAAATAGTACAAACCAAAAGTTGGTTTGTACTATTTTTTAAGAGCTGTTTATTATTGTTCCTCAGTAAACTTTTTTAATTAGATTCTTCTTGGAAACATCTTATTAAGTTATTTAATTAAACGAATAAATCTTTTTTTGCCAATTTGTAGTACCTCTTCGTTCATTAATACACGATCAAATTCATCTTCACTTAATTTTTCTTTATTTATTTGAACACCGTTTTGTTTAATTAACCGTAAAAATTCGCTTTTGCTTTTAATGAATCCTTTATCAATTAGTAAAGGAATGATATCTTGCACCGTTTCAGCTCCAATTTGAATTACTAATTCCGGGATATTATCTGGTATTTCCTTTTTGCTGAAAGCAGTTTCATAAAATGATCTTGCTTTTCGCATTTCATCTTCACCACAATATAATTTTGTAATAATTTCAGCCAATTCGAGTTTAATATCTCTTGGATTTTCGCCTTGTTCAAGTCGTTCTTTTATTTTGTCAATTTTGTCAGGATGTTCATCCGTTGCTAACTCAAAGTATTTAATTATTAGACTATCTGGTACTTCCATTACTTTTTTAAACATCACTTCTGCTGGTTCATTAACCCCAATATAATTGCCAAGACTTTTACTCATTTTTTCAACACCATCAAGACCTTCAAGAAGTGGCATAAAAATAGCAATTTGCTTTTCTAATCCCCAATGCTTTTGTAGTGTACGTCCCATTAAAACATTGAAAGTTTGATCGGTGCCACCTAGTTCGATATCAGCTTGGATCTCAATAGAATCGTATCCTTGCATTAGCGGATAGAAAAATTCATGAATACCGATAGGAATTTGATTTTTATATCTATTTTGAAAATCATCTCGTTCTAATATTCTTGCAACAGAAGTAGTTGCTGCCAATTTAATGACTTCCTCAAAGGTTAACTTCGATAGCCACTCGCTATTAAAACGGACTGTAGTTTTATTTGAATCTAGCACTTTAAAGATTTGTTCAAAGTACGTTTTTGCATTGATTTTAACCTGCTCATCACTTAGAGCTGCTCGGCCTTTTGCTTTTCCTGTTGGGTCCCCAATTCGACCAGTAAAATCACCTATGATTACGACAACTTCGTGTCCTAAATCCTGCATTTGTTTCATTTTTCTTAGTACAACAGCATGTCCTAAGTGAATATCAGGGGCAGAAGGATCAAGCCCTAATTTAATCGTAAGCGGAGTTTGTGAGCGATAGGATTTCTCTAGTTTCACCAATAACTCCTCTTCATTTACTATTTCTTTAATACCTTTCATGATGATCTTTAATTGTTCTTCTGGTTTTACAAACATACTAACATCTCCTTGAAATATTATTTCTAATATTGCAAGTTCTATAAGAAACAAAGGATAAAAAAAACGCCCTTTTGGATATACCAAAAGGACGATTCATCTCGTGTTACCACCTTTAATTCATAAGCAATTCACATTGCCTACCTTAACAAGTACAGTCTAATGACGATACTTTAGCACATGATTACGGGTGCTAAGCCGGTGTAGCCTACTAAGGGATCCTATTCGGTACACAGCTCCAAGATGTATTCACAACCGTTCAACATGCACCTCTCATCAACCGGTAACTTTCTGTCTGTTTACATGATTGCTACTCTTTCTTATCATAGCCTTTGCTCTTATACTCCGAAATGTTTAAACAAATCTTCGTTATGCAGATATTAATTGACTTTTATTTTATATATTTATTTTAAATTGTCAATAATGAATTTTTATAACCGAAAAAGGCTAATTTTTTTTGTTTATACTATCTTAAAATTATGTTCTAAATTAAAGATTCAAATTTTCCCATATGGAAAAATGCCCTCATAAGCCTCGAAATCTAATATTTTCTCCATGGATACTCTTAATTTTTTATTTTATATCCTATGTAAAGTATTAAAAACCACACAGGTGCTACAAATAATGCGATGCGCATATCCGGAATAAATGCCATTAAAATAATGACAAACGCTAAAAATATTAGTGCCAAATAGGTAGATAATGGATAGAACGGTATTTTAAATTTAATTTCTTCTATCTCTTTTTTTGTTTTTGATTTTCTAAATTTTAATTGGGCAATTAGGATAATAGTCCAGCTAGTAATTACTGCCACTGTAGCAACAGCAGAAATATACAAAAATACTTTTTCAGGAACAATGTAATTTAAAACGACTGCAATTAATAAAAACAATGATGAGAACAAAATTCCACGTCTCGGACTCCCATTCTTGCTAAGCCTTTCAAAATATTTCGGACCATTATTTTGCAGTGATAGATTGTACAGCATTCTTCCTGAACCAAATAACCCACTATTAAAAGCTGATAATGCTGCTGTTATTACAACAAAGTTAATAATATGGGCAGCTCCAGGAATACCGACATTATCAAAAATTAATACAAATGGGCTACCATTCGTTCCTACCTCATTCCAAGGATATAAAATCATCATGACTCCCAATGCACCAATATAGAAAATTAGAATCCTCCATACGACATTGTTGATGGCTGATGGAATCGACTTTTGTGGATTTTTTGCCTCTCCAGCTGTAATCCCAACCAACTCTACTCCACCAAAGGAAAACATAACAAGAACGAGTGACATGATAATCCCCTCGATTCCATTAGGCATGAAACCTCCATGGGCCCACAGATTGTCAAAACCAATTGGCTGTCCCCCGTTGCCAATCCCAAATAAAATAATGCCTAATCCAAGAAGAATCATTCCAATAATCGCTACAACTTTAATCATTGCAAACCAGAATTCAAATTCTCCGAATGCTTTTACATTAGCTAGGTTTACTATAGTAATTACAATGAGAACAGCAAGCGCCGTCAACCATTGCGGAATTTCTGGAAACCAGTAATTTACATAGACACCAACTACAGTTATTTCCGCCATTCCAACAACTATCCACATAAACCAATAAGTCCAACCAGTTAAATATCCAGCAAAAGGACCTAAATAGCGATTTGCGTATGTACTAAATGAACCTGACACGGGTTCTTCTACTGCCATTTCTCCAAGCGCCCTCATAATGGTGAAAATAACTAATCCCCCTATTAAATATGATAGCAAAATAGATGGACCAGCCATTTGAATGGTAGCACTAGAACCGTAGAACAATCCAACTCCAATGGAACCTCCAAGAGCAATTAACTGAATATGTCTGTTGTCTAAACCTCGTTGAAGTTTCTTATGATCTTTACTCAATCAATTTTCCTCCTTAAATTTTTTCTAATATTGCAAGTTCTATAAGAATCAAAGATAAAAAAAACGCCCTTTTGGATTAACCAAAAGGACGATTCATCTCGTGTTACCACCTTTGTTCGTATGCAACTCACATTGCTTACCTTAGTAAGTACGGTCATTTGACGATACTCTAGCACATGATTACGGGTGCCAAGCCGGTGTAGCCTACTAGGAAATTCTTTTCGGTACACAGCTCCAAGATGAATTCACAATTGTCAACACGCACCTCTCATCAACCGGTAACTTTCTGTTTGTTCACATGATTGCTACTATTTCTTATCATAGCCTTTGTTCTTATACTCCGAAATGTTTTAAACAAATCTTCGTTATGCAGATATTAATTTATATTAATTCTAACTATTTATTTAATTTTGTCAATGCTGAATATTCTCCTACAAAAATAATTCATTTGTTTAGTCGGATATGTTCAAAAACGTTTTATTTATTTCTATTGACTATTACTTTATGAAGGTTTAGGATAAGCATTAATATATTTAATAGAATAATTCTTTCTACTAGGGGAGCCTGTATTTCAGGCTGAGAAAAAAGTGAGTGAACTTTTTGACCCTCAGGACCTGATCTGGATCATGCCAGCGTAGGGAAGTAGTCCTTTTTAAACTATGACTAGGTCCTTTTTTGGCGCCTAGTTTTTTTGTTTTTATGCCTACTTGGATGAAAACTATTAAATAGATACATAGATAATTAGGAGGAGAATTGAATGAAATTAAGTAAACAAACAGTTTTAATTACTGGTGCAAGTAGAGGATTAGGGTCAGCTATAGCAACTGCTTTTGCAAAGGAAGGAGCAAATGTTGTCATTAATTATTTTAACAGTAAGGAAAAAGCACAAAACCTTGCCAAAACATTAGGAAATCATGCTATTGCCATTCAAGCAGATGTTAGAGATAAGGAACAAATTAATGCATTGGTTGCTGAAGCCAAAAATCACTTTAATACGCCGATTACAACTATTGTTAACAATGCATTAATCGATTTCCGTTTTAATCCAGTTGCTCAAAAAAATGCTTTCGAGCTTGAATGGGACAATTTTAACACTCAATTTGAAGGAAGCATTAAAGGTGCATTAAATACAATTCAAGCTTGTTTAGGAGATATGAAGGATCTTGGGTTTGGTCGTATTGTCAACATTGGCACTAATTTATTTCAAAATCCAGTAGTTGCCTACCATGAGTATACTACTGGTAAGGCTGCGTTACTTGGATTTACCCGTAATATGGCAAAAGAATTGGGGCAATATGGTATAACAGTAAATATGATTTCAGGCGGTCTATTAAAACAAACTGATGCTAGCAGTGTAACGACTGAAGAAGTGTTCAATATCATTAAGTCTACTACTCCTTTACAAAGAGTAACAACACCGGAAGAATTAGCTGATGCAGCATTATTTTTCTCATCACCTTGGGCAAGAGCTGTTACTGGCCAAAACCTTGTTGTAGATGGCGGCTTAGTAATGGATTAAGTGAGGTTACTGTAAATTTTATCGAATGACGACATTAACTCAATAAAAAACAATAAAAAGGCTTTGTTTAAAGAAGCCGTTTTTTATAGATAAGTACGTTCCCCTTTTGAATAGCTCCTTTTAAGGTAACAGATTTTATAAATTAATCTACTTTAAGGGGAGCGTATCACTTTTTTCGGAAAACGTACTTCTTTTAAAATACTTGAAAAAAATATTCTATTTAGTATCCGTTCATTCTATCGTTATTCTGTTCAATTATATCTGTTATAAATGTATAAATATTTTGTGGATATTCTGCGATACGATGTACTAAATATAAGTACCATTCAGTCCCATATGTTACATAAACTTTAGTCTGTATTCCCTCTTCCTTCAAAGTTTTTAAAAGACTCGGGCATACCCCATCCAACATTTCTACTTCAGTATTCAAACTAGTAAGCAATCCCCTTGCTTTTAGGTCCATTAGTAAGTGTTCATCATGAGTAGCAATAGAAATTGGATGTTCATTTTCTATACACATTGAGGTGAATTCAATGTAGCGCTCATTTAACTCTTCAGATCTAGGTATAGATATCTCCGCTGGCTCTTGATAGGCACCCTTCACCAAACGAATTTTCCCCGGTAATCTCAATAGCTCTTTGAGATCCGATAAAGATCGATGTAAATGAACTTGTAATGTTATACCAACATTCGTGTGTATTTTTGAAATATCCTTATAGATAGATAAGATTTTATCCGTCTTATCAGATTCCTCCATACCTAATATTAAATTGATATCATTTTCTTGTGCGGCTATTGCAACTTCCTCTAAATGTGAATATGCTAACGAACTGGAAATCATCATTCCTATGTGGGAAAGGTCTAAACATACAGTCCCTCTTATTTGATTTGCTCCAAGTTCTTTAATTATTTCTATAAATTCACTTTTGGCAAGTCTACATTCACTTTCCGAAATTGTATTTTCTCCGATAAATTCTAATGATACTTGATACCCCTTGCTATATAAGTGACTAACCCGTTCAATCCCTTCTTTACGTGTTTGTCCTGCCACAAATCGATTAATACCATTCTTTAATAGTGGATAAAGTTCTTTTGAATTTTGAACAGATCTTTTTATTTCCTGATTTCTTGCAATTGACTTTAAAGCATTGGAAAATCGAATTTCTTCAGCAACCATTAAAAAATCACACCCTTTAAATATAATTATTTTTAACTCGTTCTCAAGGTAAAAATGGATAAACCCCTCACTGTTAGCTAAAAATACCATGACAAAATGGTTTACTGTAAGTACCACTAATATGATTATTTAATAGTGCCAATTTAAAGGTCTTAAATATGTCATTGATAAGCTAATGTTATAAGCATTTAGAACAAAAATTTTTAAATAGGGATTTTTGCAGGATATAGACTACGTTCTACTCGTCAATAGTCAGAAATACTGGAGGTTCCTCGATTGGTTTTTTTAGAGGCTTACGAACAGTTATTTCCAGAAGATTTTCTAGAAGGAAAAAATGAGTTGAAACAGTTGCTGTTTATGGATTTTCTCTAAAAGAAGTGGTTTCAAAATGCAATATTATAAGAGGAAGTAACCTAATCACAAAAAGACCGATTCTTACCAATTATGTATCCCTGAATTGGAGGATTTATATAAAACATTTGGGTCAGTTTGCAATACATATATGCAACGAAACCGACCATTCTCTTTTTCTATGATTTACTGGAAGATTTAATTATTTAAAAAATACCCTAGCCAATTATTTATTTCCGACAAGAGGTGTTGAATGCCACTAGAAAAAAACTGATTATAACACGGTGCAATCCAATATGAATGCAATTATTTCCCCTCCCCCTTTTACAAAAAAATTACTTTAAATTCGAGTCAATAGGATTATTGGTAACTTGTAAATAACCATAAATAGGACCGTTGTTCAAAAACTTTCTTTATTCTAATCTGCAATGACAATCTCAGCAACACTTATAAAGTTGTTGCTTTTAAACCCCCACATATTAACATCTCCAATAAATTCATAATTTAACTTTATTAATAATGCTTCCAAGCTTTCTTTATTCTAATCTGCAATGACAATCTCAGCAACACTTATAAAGTTGTTGCTTTTAAACCCCCACATATTAACATCTCCAATAAATTCATAATTTAACTTTATTAATAATGCTTCCAAGCTTTCTTTATTTTCCTTAAGGGGAAGTTTATATTCATCTATCAAGCGTTCTTCTTCTCCTAAAATTTCATATTGACTAAATAAAATTGTATAAAACACGTACACATACTCTCCCTCTATTCAAAATTACTATTGTAATTCTTCTATAATCTTTAGTAACTTATTAGCAATAAAAGTTTTCTATTAATTACTACTCTCTTATAAAACATAACTACCATTATTATTTTGGCTATAGTGTATCATTAAAAAGTAAACTGAAAATAAACTTGAACGTATAATTGATTTTCAGTTTACATTGCGATGGTAAAATTTTTTATGTAATAATAAGTTTTATTGGAGGCCCAGCTTTATATGTTTAAAATATTAGTGGTTGAGGATGATATAAATACTAGAAAGCTAATGTGTACCGTATTAAAGCAAAACGGTTACGAAACATACAGTGCAGAGGATGGTATTTCTGCACTTAATTTAATGGAAAAGCATTACATAGATCTAGTTGTTCTTGATCTAATGATGCCAAATATGGACGGATATGAATTGACTAGGCAGCTCCGCCTTTCATGGGAGCATCTACCAATCTTAATGGTTACAGCTAAACAAGAACCTCAAGATAAACGGAAAGGTTTTCTTGTTGGGACAGATGATTATATGACAAAACCTGTAGATGAGCAGGAAATGGTGCTGCGCATTAAGGCACTACTTCGCAGAGCTCAGATTGCCAATGAACATAAGCTTAAATTAGGTAAAGTTGTACTCGATTATGATGCGCTTACTATATCACGTGAGGAAAAAATAATTACTTTGCCACCAAAAGAGTTTTACCTTTTATTTAAGCTGCTCTCTTATCCGAACATGATTTTCACCCGTCTTCAATTGATGGAGGAAATCTGGGGAGTAGAATCCGAAACCGATAATCATACATTAAATGTTCATGTTAATCGCTTGCGGGACAGATTTCGAGACTGGCCAGAGTTTGAAATAGTGACAGTTAGAGGACTTGGCTATAAGGCTGTGAAAAAAGTATGAGAGAATTTTTTAAAAAGAGATTAAGTCTTGCTATCACATTGGTAATGTTTGTTTTCGGTGTCTTAGTGGCAACATCTCTGGTAGTCGGAGTAATTACAATACTATTACAGTATTTAGGAGTAATAAGTTTTAAAGATTTCCCTGCAAAAATTTCATTATTCGGTTTTTTAGGTTTCTGTATTCTACTTGGGACTTCACTTACTGCCTTTCTTAGTAAAAAAGCTTTAAACCCTATCAGTACATTAATTAATGCTACTCATAAAGTTGCTGACGGCGATTTTAATGTACAGGTAAATATTAAAGGTATCGGAGAATTGGAAGAGCTCTCTCATAGCTTCAATAAAATGACACAGGAACTTGCAGGTATTGAAACACTCAGGAGAGATTTTATCAATAACTTCTCCCATGAATTTAAAACACCCATTGTCTCTATTAGAGGCTTTGCAAAATTACTCAAGGAAAATAATTTAAGCGAAGAAGAGCGACAGGAGTATCTTGACATCATCATAACTGAATCGGAGCGTTTAGCAGTTCTTTCTACTAATGTACTAGCCCTTTCAAAATATGAAAACCTTGAGATTATTACCGATAAAGCTCCATTTAGGCTAGATGAACAAATTAGAAAAACAATTATTTTAATGGAGCCTAGATGGACTTCAAAAGAGATTACAGTAAATGTGGAACTTAATAAGATTATTTATAACGGTAACGAAGATTTGATCCAACAAGTCTGGCTAAACTTATTAGATAATGCAATTAAATTTTCATATAAAGGTGGCTTAATAAATATAACCCTAGAAGCTGTAAATGAAGGAGTACGTTTTGCAATTCAAGATGATGGACCTGGTATGGACGATCAGACACAGGTACATATTTTTAATAAATTTTATCAAGGTGATATATCACATTCCAAAAAAGGAAATGGGTTAGGACTTGCTCTTGTAAAACGAATAGTGGAATTATGTGGTGGCGAGATTCAGGTACAGAGCGCTAAAGATAAAGGTAGTATATTTACTGTTACGTTGCCAAATTAAATGAATTTATTACTATATATTAAGTAAATAAAGTTCCTGCCCCGCCATTAATAAAGGACGGGGCTATGTTTTTTAATGCATTTCTAATCCTTTTAACTTTAGCAACTGCCCTACTCTAATACTTAAAAGAATCTCAATCCATTAATCTAGTTTCGACATCAAACTGTTCCCTCTTTATTTTAATATCTATTTTCTTTTCGAACGCATACCTTTTAATTTTGTTATGTGATCCTCATTGAGTAATTGGTTATATTTTTCACTATTAACTTCGAATATAGCAATTTTTCCGAACTCATCATAGTGTATTCCCCAACCATAATTTTTTACTAAAGGAGAGGCTCTAAAGCATGCTTTTGGTTTTGAAAAAAATTGTTCTCTAAGTTCATCAACATTCTCTTCTTCAATTTGATTCTTTATTAGATACGTTTTAAATTGAACATCTTCTTGAGTATATTTATAAGGGTTATTCTTAATTAAATCGTACTCAATCGATGCAATTGTTGGTTTGCCATTTCTTAAAGAAGGTACAACAGCAGCTACTGCTTTTGAATCTTCGGAAATAGTAATAAGTGTATTTTTATAGCTCATAATAACCTCCTTAGTTATTAATACAATAAACTAGTTCGGATATGACTTATAATTCCCCTGCTATTTAAACAATATAATCATTCAATATGCCACTTTTTGATAGTTTCATTATTAAGGTTTTACTTATTTAGTTGTTTATACTTTATTTCCAATTTATACAGTTTAAAAGGTGTATTAATCCCTTGTTAGAAAAAAACTAAATACTCAACAGTTTTTTAAGTTTACACAGGAATTTATACCTATATAATTTTAGCGAAATATTTTTATAACAGTTTTTTTCTTGTAAAATCAAAAATATATCAACTTTCAATTATATATGATTCTCAATTTCCTATTTTCCAAAATTCTTCAAATTTATAATTCAACTTATGATATATTTAGGAAAAATTATATAAAGGGGAAAATATATGGAAGATAAGATGAATGAATATTTACAGGAGGAGGTTAATGAACCTACGGAAGAAACATTTAAAATAACATGGTTTTCTTTTTTATCCCATCCTATCAAAACATTAGAAGCTTGGGGTCTTCAAAGAGTAAGCTGGTATTTTATTATCATTATCTCGATAACCGCTGGATTCTCTCGATTATTATCACAGTTTAGTACTAAAAGTTTTGGAGAAATTTTGGAGCTATCCCAAATTCTTTTTATCACTATGCTTTTCGGTCCAATATCTGGTCTTATTTTTTTAATGCTAAGTACTCTCTTCGCTTGGGGAATCGGAAAAATATTTAGGGGAAAAGCGACATTTAATCAAATTCTGAATCTAAATATACTAGCCTCTTTCCCACTTTTTCTCTTTTTACCTATATGGGTTATATATATTTATGTCTTCGGACTAGACCTATTTAAAGAAGAAGTATTTCCTTCAATAGATAGCTTAAAAAAAGTGCCTCTTTACTTGTTGCTCTCTTTTTTAGAAACATTAATTTATTGTTGGAGTGTATTGGTTTTTGTTATTGGCTTTTGTAAAATTAATCAGTTTAAAAAAGCAAAAATTTTCTTTTACTCATTTACAAGCCTTTTTCTTATTTTATTATTCGGTATTTTAATTTTTAGCTCCGTTGAATTATTAACGGTCAAGAAAAGTACTATTATTTCAGATCAGAATAACCAAGCTTATGAATTGCTTGAAAAAGAAGAATATGATGAAGCCTTAGTATTATTAGATTCCGTTTTAGAAAAGGAATCGGAAAACGACACAGCACTAGCCAACAAAGGCTGGATATTGTTAGAAACTGGCCGCTATGAAGAAGCTGTCAAACTATATAAGAAATCTTTAGAAATTGAACCGAATGACACAAGTGAATATATTTTTCTCGGTAATGCTTATTATGGATTAGGAAAATATGAAGAAGCAATAGATACATATAAAGAAGTTCCTAAAATTGGAGTTAATAAAGATAATGCGATTGTTTACTATCAGCTTGGTGTATCATACTATGATTTAGAAAACTATGCAGATTCCATTTTTAATTTTAATCAATATCTCAAATTTATTCCCTATGATTTGGATGCATATTGGTATTTAGTATACGCCTATGAATATAGTGGAAACCTTAAATTGACTCTTGAATATCTTGATAAATTAATTGCAATTGATCCTTCTATTTCAGGGCCTATTTATAAAGGAGATTTACTTTCCTATTATGGTAACTATTCAGAAGCTTTAGCTGTTTATGAAGAAGTAATTGAAAATTTCCCGCAATTTCCTGATGGATATTATGGAAAAGCACAAATATTATCCGTCTATAATCAACCTAATGAATCTGTTTCATATTTACATGAAGCATATAAAATTGATCCTTCCTATACTGAATATGTAATAGAAGATCCAATGTTTGACTCTATAAGAGAGACGCAAGTAATGAAAGAATTTTTGAGCCATTACGCAACTACAGATATTAATATGTATTAATTCAATAACTTCTTACTTCATTTAAAAAATGAATAAAATATAAACATTCCCCTGAGATTAATTGGTTAAAAACTATTTATCTTTGGGGATCTTTTCTTACCTTAAATTAATCAGACAACCCCTTCATTTTTTGAACCTTCCCATTAAATTTTATAAGTAAACAGTTATATTAAAGATGTAATAGTTTTGTAATCTTTATTTTTTATATTCGACCCCCAAAAACAATCTAGTATTTTACGAATAATAGAGTGTCCGGAACAATAGTCGGACAAAATCTAACCATGAGGTGACGAAACATGAAATTCAAAAAAACAAGTGCAGCACTATTAGTAGCAACATTAGCAGTTACAGGATCCAGCTATGCATGGGCAGACGAAACATTATTCCAAGCAGATGAGAAATCAACTGAAGAAGCAGCTGTTGCTGCATCACACCAATATGGAAAAGCTATTACTGTTACAACTGATGACTCTGCAACGGTAAATACAGGTACAACAACAGATACTGCTTTCCCTGAAATTCCAGAAGGTTACCCTTCTTCTAACTTAGTAGCTTTAAAACAAGCTTATGAAAATGCTGGAAATGAAACAGCAAAAGCTGCAATTTTACGTAATGCTGAAAAAGCTATTGCAAAGTTTGAAGCAAAACAAGAAGCATTAAAAGATGAAGAACAAACTGTTGCGGAAGATAACAAAGAAGTTTTCCAAGAAACGCAAACTGAAGAGCAAAAAACAACTGAACAACCAGCAACAGAAGCGCCAGTAGTCGAAAAATCTACGAAAGAAGTTCGTAAAGCTCTTCAAACTGAACAAAAAGCTGAGCAAAAAGCACTTCAAGAAGAACAAAAAGTTGAACGTAAAGCTCTTAAAGAAGAACATAAATCAGAAAAACAAAACTTAAAAGAGCAACAAAAAGAAACAAAAGAAAGCAATAAAGAAAACAAGTAAAAATACGTAAAACGTCCAAAAAACCAAATTCTCATTTCTATATTTCATTTCCATGAACATTTTAATAGTGAAGTTAAAATAATATTTCAAAATATCAAAACTACTTTTCATTTTCCAAGAAGCCATATAAAATCAAAGGCATTCGGATTTGTGAAAACGGAGGGTATATATGCTTTTGTCAATTATTCAAGGAATTTTTAAAACAAAAACAAATATAAGTGAGCTTGCAAAAAGGGCAAAAGCAGGCAATGAGGAGGTTATGAATGACCTCCTTTTTGCTAGTACCCCATTTCTAAAAAAAACTGCAACTTTTGTTTGTAAACGTGCCATTGATGAACACGATGAAGAATTTAGTATAGCCTTGGATGGATTTCATGAAGCGATAATGGCTTTTGACCCTACTGAAACAGCTTCTTTCCAAACTTTTGCTCATTTAATTATTAAACGTCGGCTAATCGATTACATAAGAAAAGAAACTGCAAGAACAGAAAAATGGGTACTTTTAGAACCCGACCCAGAACAATCATCTGGTCAACATTTCATCCTTGATGAAAAATCAATACATACATATACTGAAAAACAGCAATCTGCATCTAGAAAAGAAGAACTGCTGCACTATAAAAAATTACTTAAGGAATTTAATTTAACTTTTGAGGAGCTAACCAAATCTTCTCCAAAGCATTCAGATGCAAGAAAAACTGCATTTCAAATTGCACAAATTGTTGCCGATTCAAAGGAACTTTATCAGTATTTACTTGATAATAAAAGATTACCATTAAAGCAACTCGAATCATTGGTAGACGTATCGAGGAAAACTATAGAACGTCATAGAAAATATATTATAGCCGTTGTGTTACTTTTAAACAGCGACTTCATTTTTATTAAAGATTATGTTAGAGGAGAAATTATATGATGCGCACATATAGAGGGATTGTATGCGAAAAGAAAAATAATAGAATCATTTTTTTGACTGCTGATGGCGAATTTCTAAGCGGGATCCCCCTACTTGTCAACCCTGAGATTGGCGACGAGGTAGAATTTTATTTAGCAGCAACTTCCCTTCCTCAAAAGAAAAAGTTCAAGACTTATATCTTTGCGCCAGCTCTTGCTGCGGCAGTACTACTGATTTTCCTTATAGCATCACTCTTGCCTCAACCGGATAGTGCCTACGCTTATATCCAATTAAAAGCCGGCCAATCAATTGAATTGGGGATTAGTGAAAAGGGAACTGTTATTTCCGTTCAATCACTTGACGAAACGTCTATAAGTGAGGAGGATTGGCAAGGTTTGTCCATTGAAAATGCCCTCTCAAAGGCTTTCGATGAACTGGCATCTAATAATGAAGAAATTGAGATTTCGACAGAATTTGAAAAGGAAAACTCCTATGAATTAAAACAACAAATCGACAAATTTGTTAAAGATATACAAACTAAACAAACAAATCAATCTACTACAACAGATGAAACGAATCAAAAAAATATGACGGATAGTCAAAATAACAAAAAGATTCAAAAGATAGAAGAAAAAGAACAGTTACCCGCAGTAGAAAATAAGCAAAAAAATTCTACTCCAGTTCAAGAATCAACAACGAAAGATGTAGATCAAAAACTTCCAATGAAAAACGAAGCAAAACAAACAAATCAGCAACAACAAGAAAACCAAAACAAAATTAGGAATGAAAAAGAAACACCCGCTTCTGAAAAATCCAATAAAAATGAAGCAAAGGAAAGTAATACAAAAGATCAACCATCTCCAGCTTCCCAGCATAAAAATGAACCAAATCACCAGAGCAACCAAACAAATCCTGAAAAAACAATTAAATAGAAAAATAACAAGGTTGGGGGTCATATGATATTTATGGTCCCTATTTTCTTCTTATTTCTTAAACCAATTTAGTTCTATATTTCACATAGTCAAAATATTATTGTAAAGTGGGCGTATTTTGCTTCCAAATCTTAAAATAAAAGCATCTTTAATGACCTTTCGACAAATCAAAGCTTTCTTATTGAAATATATGTAATAATACTTATTTATCGACACTTTTTACTGCTGTTTTTCGTCTGAAAAGTATATAATAGTTTTATTGGAGGTAAAGCATGCTAAAAATTAAAAATATTGAATTTATTAAAACAGTCTATGATGAATCTCTATCACATAATATTTTTTCTATCGCAAATATACAATTCTCAAACTATCCCCCTATCAATGGGGCTCTATTATATTGGAAAAAAAACACGTCACGCTCTGAATTTACTCCAGAAGGCGATTATAAGTTTTTTTATGATATGGCGAATATTACGTACTATGCGTCTGTTAAATTTCCAAAAAATATAAAGTTAACAAGAGATCAAAAACAAGAATTAGCATATATTTTACTTGATGAACGCGGTTCAATCGGCACATATAGCTTTAAAACAAACCGTAGTAGAAGAAAAAAATTCAACCCGAAAAAAACGTTAGAAAAGCTGAATTTTCCAGAAGGGTTTTCCGTTGACTGCATCCCATCATATGTAGGACCAATTATTGATGAACTTGATATGAATCAGATCCTTGATGCAAATCCACATTTGACTAAGAAGTTTATTCATGACTATTGTTTTTGGCGCTATAACCTTGTAAAGCTCCATCCATCAGAATTTGAAGCATATCTTGATTATGTAGATTTTGCTTATATTTGTTATGCTTGTGATCAACTAACCGAGAAATACTTAATTGATCATCTAGATAAGGTTGATGTTTCATCTTTGCAATATAACTACCCTGTTCTATCTCGTCTTTCTGCTTCATTTAAAAAATATATTGTTGATGAATTAAAACGACAAAAACTAAAAATCAATGAACATTTTGAAGAAGAAATAGAAATGTTTATCGAAGATGAAACATATTTTAGCGAGTATAGTACAGTGCATCTTTTAGATGACGAGGATGATAATGAAGAAGAGGAAATTCTTGATTACCAATTTTTCGAATATGATCGTGGTCAATACAAATGGTATGGCAGCGAACATATGGTGAAAGGAATTCCATCTCTAGCAAGCCAAATATATGATGATTATGGATTTAAAAAACATACCAATAAAGAGATGGATGTAATATTTAATCAATATACCAAACAGCAAGTTTCTCTCATCAGTGCTGTACTTGAACCTCATTGGCTGCACCGCTACCGTGAGAAATTAGATTGGACAACAGCATGTCAATATAATGCATACTTAACGGAAGATTTTCTCAATGAACATTTACATTATATTGATTTTGAAGCTCTAGGCTATAATTTATGGTGCGAACTTTCTGAGGCATTTATAAAAAAACATATGAATCAATTTAATCATAACAAACCAGTCCCTATCATCATTCGTCATTTAACAGAAGAGCTTTACTTAAACTTTAAAGATACAATAAAAGTTGATTCTGATTTACTTTACCAATATTACGATTTTGTTGGAAACGAAGAATATGAACGGCTTCAAAATTTATTAAGTGAATAATATAGGTGAAGGTGCCGTCGTAAAACGACTTTATGTACGGCACCTCTTTTTTATATCGAAATTTTTTGTTCCAGTTTTTTAGTAAAATCTGTCGTATTTAATGGCTTACTAAAGTAGTAGCCCTGTACATATTCACAATTATATTTTCTTAAAATTTCCAGTTCACTTTTCAACTCTACACCTTCAGCGACAACTTCCATTTTTAAAGCATGTGCTAAAGAGATAATAGCAGCAACCATTGCAATACCTGATTCCCCTTCTCTCATATTAACAATGAATGATCGATCAATTTTTAATACATCAATAGGAAACTTCTTCAAATAACTTAATGAGCTATAACCTGTCCCAAAATCATCAATGGCAACTGTGAGTCCTAATTCCTTCATTGTCTTAATTTTATGAATAAAATCATCATTATCCATTAAGGTTAATTCTGTTATTTCAATTTCTAAAAATGATGGATTTACATTTGTTTCTTCTAGGATATTAATAAGTCTTTCTATAAAATTTGGCTCCTGAAATTGAATTGGTGAAATATTGACGGCCACTTTTAAATTTTGATGGTATTGTTCATTCCATTCTTCGATTTGCAAAGATGCATTTCGCAGCACCCATTCCCCAATATCACAAATCAAACCGCAATCCTCAGCAAAGGGAATAAATTTATTTGGAGGGATACTGCCTAAATCATCATCGTACCAGCGAAGCAATGCTTCCATTCCAACCATCTTTTCAGACTTCGTATCTATTTTAGGCTGATAATGAAGCTCTAATATATTATTTTTAATTGCTTGATGCAATTTTGTTTCAAGCATCAAAGCATGGTCATTCATACCATTATTATTCTTTTTATAAACCACGTATTGATTGCCTCTTTTATTTTTACCAGCATACATGGCCATATCAGCACTAATAAATAAATTTTCAATATCTGTACCGTGATCTGGAAAAATACTTATACCAATACAAACACTTGTATAAAACTCATAATTATTAAAATGGAACGGCTTTTCAAATAATTTCATTATTTTTTGTGCCATATTATGTATTTCGTCTATATTTTCTAGTATAAATACAAATTCATCTCCGTATAACCGATAAAAGGAATTTTTTGATGGATCGATGGACTTAAAGCGTTCTGCTACTTCAACTAAAAATAAATCACCAACATTATGCCCTAATGCATCATTTATTTTGCGAAAACGATTCACATCTATAAAATATACAGCAAATTTGGTTTTGTTGTGATTGCAAATTTCAATTTGCTGACTGATTCTTCTTGATAAATTTCGACGATTTGGTAATCCTGTTAAATCATCATGATTTGCATAATACGTTAAAAGTTTAATATTTTTCTGTGCTGTAATATCTGTTCGAATTGAAATATATTGATATGGCTTTCCCTTTTCATTAAAAAAAGGAACAATCGTTGTTTGAACCCAATAAAGTGAACCGTCTTTTGCACGATTGCAAATTTCACCGTGCCATGTCTTTCCACTGCCAATTGTTCTCCACATTTCTTTAAAAAAATTTTTTGGATGGAAACCAGAGTTTAAAATACGATGGTTTTGACCTATTAATTCATCTCTAGCGTATTTAGAGATTTCACAAAAGCGTTCATTAACAGCAGTTATATTACCTACTGAATCTGTTACAGCCAGGATGACAGATTCATCTAGAGCAGCTTTTATGTCTTTTAATTCTTCACAACTATATTCCAACGATGTATTTGTTGAACCATTTTCATATTTCCTCCATCACCAATTACTTAGAGTATGCAACTCGAAAGTATTATATTTAAAATATTATAATACTTAAAATAAATATATAATAGACAATTGTCGAAATTTGCAATAAATAGTTGAGATTTAAGTGCTCATATAGATTTAATAATTATAGGAAAGCTCTTGTGATATTAAAAAACAACCTTGCCATATTTAGAAGGCAGGTTGTTAAAGAATATATCTTTCTTATTCAAAACCAAGTCCCCTTTTCTATTCGGCTCGTTTGATATAAGAATATATCAGGATATCAAATCATTTTTTAAATTGCGGCATTATTAACCTTTGAAACATTGAATTCTCCCTTGCAATTCTTTAGCTTGTTGGTTAAAAGCATCAAGCTGCTCCTGAGATAATAGTTGTACATAATAGTAAAAATTGATTGGTTGCAATCCAAAATCCTCGCACTTAGAAACATAATATTCATAGCCTTCTTGATACATTGACATAAAGATCTTCCTTTCTCAGTTGTACTATAACAGTTTGGCATTTATGAAATTAATATAGTACAGTTTGTTTTACTTGTCAAACATTTTTCTGAAAAATTTAAAAGATTAGTAATCTTTTGCTGTGCTGTCGGTTAAACAATCAATTTACAATGTGTTTTCCCCATAATATCTGCAAATTCCGATCGACATTTTTGCCTAAACCTTGTGGTAAATGCCTATACTAGATAAGCTTTTTAGCTCAGAAACCCATCTCCTTTATGACGAATAGTACCTGGAATATTGGTGCTGACATCTTTCTATTCAAATTATTTACTTTCATAAATAGAAAAAAACTCACGCATTTGCATGAGTTCAGACTGTAGACAAACTCGAAAATTCGAGTTTGCCTACAGTCTTTTTTCTTTTAAAATAAAATTAATAACCCTTTTTGAATAAGTTAGTTGATTTCCGTTTCGGCGGACGCTTTCCGCGGGCGTGGGCCAATCCTCCTCGTCGCTACGCTCCTGCGGGGTATCGGCCGTCACGCTTTTCCCGCAGGAGTCGCCGCCTACACTACAATCAACTACTTCTAAATATACGTTGAGGTGAATGGAAATGATGTCGAAAAATCAAATAAATGAACGCGATCAAATTGAGATGATTACGATTGAAGAACTTGTACCAAAAGACCATCTTGTTAGAAAGCTTGAATCAGCCATTGATTATTCTTTCATCTATCCACTAGTAGAACCGCTGTATTCTAAATTAGGTCGCCCGAGTGTTGACCCAGTCGTATTAATCAAAATGACATTTGTTCAATATGTATTTGGAATCCGTTCAATGCGTCAAACAATAAAAGAAATCGAAACGAATATGGCGTATCGATGGTTTTTAGGATTTGGCTTCCATTCAGAAGTACCACACTTTTCAACCTTCGGTAAAAACTATGAACGTCGTTTTCAAGACACAGATATCTTTGAACAGATTTTCTATCGAATACTTAAAGAAATTGCTGATAAAGGATTACTAAGTGCTGACCATGTTTTCATCGATTCAACGCATGTTAAAGCGAGTGCGAATAAACGTAAATTCGAGAAGAAGATGGTACGTAAAGAGACTCGGGCATATGAAGCTAAACTTCAAGAAGAATTGAATCAAGATCGGATTGATCATGGGAAGAAACCATTCCCACCAGATAAATTTGAAAAAGAAGAGATAAAGGAAATTAAAGAAAGTACGACAGACCCTGAAAGTGGCTACTATGTAAAAGATGAACGAACTAAGCAGTTTGCTTACTCATTTCATGCGGCAGCTGACCGCTATGGATTTATACTCGGATCAATTGTGACACCTGGTAATGTTCATGATAGTCATATGCTTCAACCACTTGTTGAAAAGGTAATGGAAAAAGTGAAAAAGCCACTTGCTGTTGCTGCCGATGCTGCTTATAAAACACCTGCGATTACTAAATTCTTATTTGAACATGATATTCAACCAGCACTTCCTTATACACGACCAAAAACAAAGGATGGATTTTTACGCAAACATGAATATGTCTATGATGAGTATTATGATTGCTATCTTTGCCCGGAAGGGCAAGTCCTTAAATATACGACAACGACTAAAGATGGGAAACGCCAATATAAATCAAACCCTACTCAGTGTGTAAACTGTCCTTTACTTACTCAATGTACAAGTAGTAAGGATCACAGAAAAATCATTGAACGTCATATTTGGGCACATCATGTAGAGGAAGCGGATCATCTTCGTCATCAAAGTGATATCAAACAAATATATGCTAGACGTAAAGAAACGATTGAACGTGTCTTTGCAGATGCAAAAGAAAAGCATGGTATGCGATGGACAACCCTACGTGGAATTAAAAAATTGTCTATGCAGGCGATGCTTACTTTTGCTGCCATGAATTTAAAAAAGCTTGCTAATTGGACGTGGCAAGCTTCAGAAATGGCCTAAAATATAATACTCGAAGAGTGTTTTTACCCCAAATAAGTCGGTTAAATACCCAATAATCTATTAAAATTACAAAAGACCTTCAGAATAAGCCCATTCTGAAGGTCTTTTGTCAACAACCTGAACTCACGCATTTGCATGAGTTCATTATTTATAAATAATTTATGAAATTAATTCTTTTACAACTTTTGAAATAGTTGCACCATCAGCTTTGCCAGCAAGTAATGGTTTTGCAATCTTCATTGCTTCCCCCATATTCATTCCTTTTACAACACCAGCTTCTCCTAGAACTTGAATTATTTCTTCTTCAGATAATTGCTTCGGTAAAAAACCTTTTAAAATCGATAATTTTAATTCTTCCTTTTCAATTAAGTCTTCACGGTTTGCCTGTTTAGCACCATCCAATGATTGATTTGTTTGTTTAATTTCACGATTAACAACAGCCACTTCTTCTTCTTCTGTTAATTGTGTACCCTTTTCCTTTTCTGCTTTATCCAGAGCCGACTTCAATAGAGTAAGGACACCCTTGGCTACAATATTTTTTTCCTTCATCGCAATTTTTAATTGTTCAAAAACAGTTTCTTTTAACATAATTGATTCTCTCCTTATATATCTTTTCACATATTATTTTACCTTTTTTGCAAAACAATATTAACTATATACTTTCTTTTCTATTCATTCCATTAGAAAACAGTTAAAAATAATTTAAAATATTATTATCTTTCTATTTCGATAAGAACTTTTCGTTATTTTAATTATAAAGTTATATTCTATTTGAAAACGTCATCATTCGCAAAATAGTTCTTTTTTCCTCACTCAATATATTTATCAGAATATTAACAGTTGAATTAATCTTCTAAACTTATATAATAATTTTTACTAACATTTGACGTTAACATCTAAGAGAGGAATTGAGATTTGTTATGAAAGAATTTTTTAATAAGTTATTAACAGGAATGAGTTTAGGTATTGTTGTATGTTTAATTCCAAATGCTCTCGTAGGTGAAATATTAAAATTAATTATTCCTTATGCACCATTTTTACAAACCGTTTTAAACGTATCGATTATTGTAATGAGTTTACTTCCTGTAGTTATTGGTGTAATGGCCGGTATTCAATTTAAATTAACTCCCATCCAAACATGTTCGGTTGGATTAGCAGCCTTTATCGGAAGTGGAGTTACTACTATTACAGAGGATGGCACATTCACAATTGCTGGAATCGGAACAGTTATAAATATAGCGATTACAACTGCAATCGCTATACTATTCGTGCAATTCTTAGGTTCAAGATTAAAGGAATGGACTTTACTTGCCATGCCTGCTTTAACTATTTTCATACCTGGTATCATTGGTCTTTCAATACTTCCATATGTAAAAAACGGTTCTTTACTAATTGGTGAAGGAATCATGTATTTAACAGATTTACAGCCAGTGATCATGGGTGCTTTGATTGCTATGATTTTCTCGGTGTTAATCTTATCACCTATTTCTACTATTGGCGTTGCAACAGTTATTATGCTTTCAGGCATCGGTGCTGGTGCTGCAAATTTAGGAGTTTGTGCTTCTGGAGTAGGAATGTGTATTGCAAGCTATCGTGCAAATAATTTTGGTACAGCTATCGCACATATTGCATCTGCTAAAATTCAAATGCGTAATTTCTTTATGAAACCAAAAATTGCATTTCCAATGATTCTTACTGCTGCAATTCTAGGTGCTCTTGGTGGAGTATTCGAGGTTATTGGAACACCATACAGCGCTGGATTCGGACTAGCAGGTTTTGTTGGACCACTTAAATACTTAGACTTAGTTGGTTGGAATTTAGAAAGTATTATCATTTCATCAACATTGTTCATTGCATTACCAGTAGTTTTAAATTTAGTATTTTTAAAACTATTTGAGGTAAAATTACGTTGGTTGAGCTCTGAAGATTATAAAGTAAATTATGAATAATAAAAGCAAATACTTCAGCTCATCTATTATGCTGCTTGTACTGATAAACATTTAACAATATTTACTATCTTATTCTAAAAAAATAGGCATGTGCCAACCATTACTAGCACATTCCTATTTTTATTTATTAATAAAGTTCATTAACTGATCAACTCGTTCATTTCCTAGCCTATAACCCATGTTATAGTTTTCCTTCATAATATCTACATCTTTTTCCAAGCTATTCATTGCATATTCTGGACGAAAGATAAACGCCTTCCCCTCTTTTTCTAATTGTTCACAGTAGTCTAATGTCTCATTATATTTATCAATGCGATCCTCTATTAAATCAGCAAGCTTAGGATATTTTTTCTTTAATAGCCGCATAGCCCATTTACTTTGGCGATCTAACTCCTTACGGTATCCATTAGGGCGCGTTAGTATTATCACATGCTTTTGATAGCCATCCTCAATCGCCTTTTTTATAGGAATTGGATCAGCTAAACCACCATCAAAATATGGAATATTATTTATTTTTATTTCAGGAAAAAGAATAGGAATTGCACATGTTGCACGCAATAAAGTACACTCATGATCCATTTCCAATGCATTCATGTACTCTACTTCACCAGTTAGCGCATTTGTTACACCAACCAATATGGTACCTTCATATTTTTGATATGTATCCCAATCAAATAACTCTAATTGATTTGGTATGACGTCATAAGCAAAGTTTAAACCAAATATACTTTTTTCTTTTAAGAAATTTCGAATTCCCATATATCGTTTATCGTGTCTATAATCAACAAACACACGCAACGTTCTTTCTTTTTGCTTTGAAATATAGGAGCATGCATTAATAGCCCCTGCAGAAATTCCAATTATGTAAGGCAGCATTATTTCATGATCCAACATAGCATCAAGAATCCCAGCTGTATAAACTGTACGAAATGTACCGCCTTCTAAAATCAAACTACTACTATTTAAATTAACCATTTTTAAACCTCTTACTTTTCTTTTATATTATTAGATTCATTTTTTGTAAATCTTTTAACCCTGTCTACCAGGACACTTTTTCGGGAGTATCCAAATTCATTATATAGCTCATCTAGATTTGCATCTGATTTTTTTGTTATTTCATTATTTATTGTTGAATACCTCAGCATTGTTGCTGTAACTTTAAAGCCAACTTCTCGTGAAATTGCTTGAAACAGTCGCTCAATTGTTTTAATAGTAATTGGTTCGTTTTGTTTATTTCCAATACCTAACCATATAAAATCAATCTCTGAACTAGCTGGCAACAAATCCTCTGCAGCTTTTTTATAAATATAGAGCCATTGTAACATCGCTATCGAGAGCTTTACTCTTCTAGATCTTTTTTGATTAGTAATTCTAATACCCTGATCATTTATATGTGACCATTTCATTTCAACAACTTCTGAAGGCTTTAAACTAAGTTCAGAAATGATGCGAACAATACAAAAGTTTCTAAGTGCAATCCATTTGTATACTTCATCGTCACTTCGTCTATACAAATTTAACCAATAGTTAATCACCTTTTTCATTTGCTCTTCTTGTAATGTTTCAATATTATGTTCAACTAATTTTTTAGGAATTAAAAGCTCAGTCGGTATTTCTTGAATTACATTACGTGATTTTAAAAAAAATAGAAAATGTTTTAAGGAAGCTATTTTACGATTAAAACTCGATACGGAACGATACGTATCACTCAAAAAAACTATATAATGTTCTACAGTGGAATCAATCCTATTTTCAAATGACAAATTACATTTATCAATATAGCTAATAAATTGTTCAATATCGATGCAATACTGTTTGATTGTATGAGGCGATTTGTTTAAAGATACTAAGTAAGCCTTGTAAAATTCCAAATAACTCACATAATCACTTCCTTATAGACTAATGCGTCATTTTTCATGTGTTTTACTTTAAGTTTAGTGCGTGAGGATGTAATTTTTTATACTATATAGTGTCGGATAATATGTAACTGTTGTCAATAACATATGGAAAATTTAACTATTGTTTATCGAGATTTTGTAAAAATTTCCCGAAAATGTGTGAGTAAAAGCTATTCTAGTATATACTATTGGAAACAAACTAAGGGGGATTTTTGCATGCAAGTTCGTACAATGAGATTAGAAAAGGAAGATGCAAAAATTATTTATCAAGAAACTGCAGGACTTGCGATTATTACCATTCATAGACCACAGCTTAAAAATGCATTAACTGCAAATATGTGGACACAGCTTTCCAAAATTGCATTGCAGGCGTTGGAAAACCCTAAAAACAAAGTGCTTTTGCTTCGTGGTTCAGGGGAAAACTTCACAGCGGGATCCGATATAAAAGAATTCAATTCTATTTCTTTAGAAAAGGCAGAAGAAGCATTTATTCATATGGAAAAAACGATCTCTACAATTGAAAATTTGCCTATTCCTGTTATCGGTATAATCAACGGTCCTGCAATGGGAGCTGGACTTGAGCTAGCACTCGCATGTGATATACGAATTGGTTCAGATAAAGCTCGTATGGGGATTCCCGTTGGCAAGCTAGGAATAACTATAAACAATAAATTCGCTAAACGTCTAGTTGATTTAGTCGGTCCATCAGCTACAAAGGATTTAGTTTTTACCGGAAGAATTTATAAAGCTGAGGAAGCCTATAAAGCAGGCATGCTTAATTACTTAGTTGCAGAAAAGGACTTAAATAAATTTTCTATCAGAATGGGAAAATTAGTAGCAGGGATGTCGCCTGCATCACTTCTTGCGATTAAGCGCTCTGTAAAAGAATGTGTTGATTCTGTCCCTGTTCTATGGGAGGGCTCTACACCCTTTGTCGATCCTAATGATTTCCCTGAAGGTGTCCGCGCATTTGTCGAAAAGCGTAAGCCACAGTTTACGCGTAATTAAAGCATGGGAAGTCATCACAAAATCATGACTTCCCTCCCGTAAACTTACTGTATACCTTTTACAAAAATTCGAATATCCTGCGGTTCAAATTCAAAATGCTGAATAAATTGATCACCTATTGCTTGCTGTAATCCGCGTATTTTATTAACGAGATGATAATTCACAGGCCCTTTAACTATTAATGATATATAGATGATTGGATTAAATTGCTTCATCGTAAATTGAACAGTTTCAGCTTTTAATACAACACTGCATTGTGCAACTGTATGCTTGATTAAATCAACATAAACATTCCTTGAAATATTAACTACCTGTTTATGAAAATCAGGTTGAACAATCGTTGTTTCTCCGAGCTTTACCTTTGTTTTTGAAAATATATCAAAGCCTCTTTGAATAAATCGCTTAAAGAAATTTTGCTCCACCTGTTTATAAGGAACAGGCATGACATGTTTGCCCTGCGTCCCTCTGACAAACTTAGCCATTTGTATTTCTTTATTCGTTCTTATTTCTTCTATATGATGAAAATAATGAATTGGCGCTATTTCAAGACGACTTGCAATCTGTTTTGTCATTTTGTCGGATGTCCCAATGATTAGGATAGATTGTACTTTGTGCTGGTGAATCGCGTCGATTACTTCTTTTTTATGATTGTGATCTTGGAAAATGGCGCGTCTTACTGCGGTAATTGTATTTTTTTCAAATTTTGCTGAAGTACCTGCTTTCTTTTCACCATTAATAATGAGTAATCCGTCATCAATAATAGCTTCAATTTGATGCTCGTATGCAAATTGTATGGCACTAGTACTCTTCCCTGTCCCACTTGGACCGCTTAATGAATGAACAATCATCTAACCACTCCAGCGTTTTTCCTCAGTTTATACCAAACTGAAAAAACAATCTATTGTTTACTAATTATTAACTGCTTCTCTACCTTTATTTCTCTTAACATTCGCTCTATTTCCTATATTTTTTCTTTTTTCTGATTTTATAGCGAATTTTTATTTTTCCTATGTTAAAATGTGATTTATATTTGTAAGTTTATAAGGAGTGTTCCACCTTGAATATTGTTCCATCGAAGAAAATGTCATTATTTCAGCCTGCAATTTTTAGCGATTTAAAAAAATATGCTAAGCAGCAGCAAGAAAAAGGACTTGAGCTAATTGATTTAAGTTTAGGCAGCCCTGATATCCCACCGCATGAAATGCTGCGCAACCATATGTCAGAGTTAAGTAAACTCCCCTCTTCATACGGGTATACACTAACAGCATCTAAGAAATTTAGAGAAGCCGTAGCGAATTATTATAAACGTTGTAATCAAGTAGAATTAGATCCTGAAACAGAAATTGTTCAAACTATTGGTTCACAAGAAGGCTTAGTTCACTTGCCTGTTGCGTTTTGCGATCCAGGTGATATCGTACTAACAACAAATCCAGGCTATGTTGCCTATGCAGCAGGAATTAGTTTAGCAGGAGCCGAGCCTTATTACATACCTCTGGATACTGACAGAGGATACGTTCCAAATTTGAAGGCAATTCCTGAAGAGATTGCACAAAAAGCAAAGTTGCTAATTTTAAATATGCCTGGTAATCCAGTGCCAATGTCTCCATCTACTGAATATTTCAGTGAAGTTGTTGAGTTTGCAAAAAAATACAATATTATCGTATTGCACGATGCAGCATATTCTGAATTTTACTTTACAGGGGAAGGCCCTATAAGCTTCCTAGCTACTCCTGGAGCAAAAGAAGTTGGGTTAGAGATTAACTCGCTTTCAAAAAGCTTTAGTTTAGCTGGTGCTCGTGTAGCTTATATTGTGGGAAATGCTGAAATGATTAATATCATTCAACAATTAAAATCAAATTTAGATTTTGGTATTTTTGACCCGATTCAATCAACTGCAGCCCTTGCACTTGATCACGCTGAAGAAATTACAGCAAATTTACGAACAACATTTGCAAAACGTCATCATACATTAATGTCAGGCTTGATCGACCTTGGATGGGAAGTAGCTCCTTCAAACGGCGGTATGTTTGTATGGGCAAAATATCCATATAATATTGACAGCGTTTCCTTTGCTTATAAAGCCATTGAACAAACTGGCGTTATTATGGTACCTGGTACGACATTTGGTTCTGAAGGTGAAGGTTATATGCGCTTAGCACTTGTTCAACCAGTTGAATTATTAGAAAAAGCTGTCGAACGTTTAAAAACAATTTCTCTATAAGAAATGAGTATACTTTGTTAGCAGCATTTGCTTGCTTTAGAGTCTACGATAAAAATTTAATTTCATATGAAAAGGCTATTCATGTTATCAACCATGAATAGCCTTTATTTTGTATTAGCCTAAATGTTTAAATTTCATATTTATTTACAGGATCTTTCTCAAAGCGATTGTAACGCTTTTTAAATGTAGTATAAAGGTGCGTAACTAGAACTTTTAATAACGCATAGCCCGGAATACCTAGAATAACCCCTGCCACGCCGAATAATGAACCTGCTGTTAATAAAACGAAAATAATCGTAATCGGATGAATCGATAAAGATTTACCCATAATATTTGGTGTTATAAATTTCCCTTCTATTAACTGAACAACTGTCCATACAATAATAAGCTTTACTAGCATAAATGGTGAGGTTACAATAGCGATGACAACTGCTGGTGTTATTGCAATTGCTGGTCCTAAATAAGGAACCACGCTTGTAATCATAGCTAATATACCAAGTAAAAAAGCATAGTCAAGACCGATGATTAAAAAGCCAATTGTCATCATAATTCCTATACATATCGAAACTAAAATCTGTCCAAGTATGTAAGAACTTACTTGCTTATCCATCTCTTTCATTACTTGCCCTACTTCATTTCGCATACGAGGTGGGAAAATACGCAAAATAAATTTCGGAAGTTTTTCACCTTCATATAATAAATAAAACAGAATAAACGGTACCGTTATTAGGGACAACAGGATACCTGTTAATGTTGAAACAAAACCTGTTATTCCTGAAGCAACAGTGGATGCAATATTTGTAAATGTCTCTTTTACAGTATCTACAAGATCATTCGTTACATCGGTTAATACTTTGTCATAATTTAAATCAAATTTGTTAAATAATTCATTAAAGCTTGAATTATTTAAGTAAGTAACAACAGTTTCTATTAAAGACATAAAGTAAATTGGAAACTCTTGCACTAAATTCATAAACTGGTCACGTAAAAATGGATATACGAGTAAAACGAGTAATGTAATTAACGCAATGACAATCACATAAAGAATTAAAATGACTAGTGCACGAGGCACCTTCCCTTTTCCGCCTTTTTCAGCGAGCCTAATAAAAGGCCGCAGCAGATAGTAGCCAATAATAGCTAAAATACCTGGTAAAATGACAACCTCGAATAAAACTTGAATCGGATAAAAGATAAAAGAGATTTTATCAAAAACAAATATTACTAACCCCAATAAAAGTAAAGCACATAGTGAAAATAATAGATTTTTCCCGCCTAAAAATCGTATAAATCTCGATGAAGAAAATAATGATTTATTACGCGGTAATCGGTCATCATATCCATTTTCTCTTTCCAAAAAACCACCTCGTTAAACTATGAAAATTTATAATTATCTTTATTTTAGCACGGAACATGTTTAGATAAAACTTTACTCACCCTCTAATTGTAAAAATTGGTGAAGCAATTCTTTATTTTCCTCTTTATCAATTTCTATTACAGAGCCTGCATGACTATAGGAGCCATAGCTAAACGTTCCTTCTGCTGGAATAGTCATTTTTTCTATTTCGACACCTCCTCCTGCAACTACCGATAAAACAGTTTTTAATTCTTCTGCAGCTGTTAAATCCGTAGTAACATATCCTTGTGCTGCTCCAACTAGTTTCGGTAAGTTTGGCAGATTTTTAGGTGATAGAAGCTCGTCTTTTAAAGCTTCAATAACTTTTTGCTGACGTTCTACACGTCCAAAATCCCCTTCTTCGTCATGACGGAATCTAGAATAGCCTAAAAGCTCTTGTCCATTTAAGTTTTGAACACCTTGTGAGAGTGAGACGCCAATATGCGCTGACATATCTTTTTCTACATCAATTTCAACTCCATTTGGAGCCAAAATATCAATAAGCGATTCAAAATTTTTAAAATCAATTAATGCATAATGATGAATCGGTATATCAAACATATTGTTTAGGGTATCTTTTAATAGTTGAACTCCACCTAAGTAGTAGGCCGTATTAAGTTTATAAGATTGATATCCAGGTATTTCTGCATATATATCCCGCATGAAGGATACAAGCTTCATTTCATTTGTATCTTTATTCCATGAAAGAAGCATCATTGTATCGGATCGTGATTTTTCTTCCCCTCTACTATCTACTCCAATAATTAAATAGTTTGTAATTGTATCCTGTTTTTCATCTGCAACAAATTCCTCCTCAGGCAACTTCGTTTCATCTGCAAGTTTTAAGCCGCTGCGATATTGATAAATTGCAAAAATTGAGATACCGACTACTAGTAGTAATAATGTGGTGAATAATAGCCTTCCCTTTCGTAACTTTCTCTTTTTATAACGAGACTGACGCGTTTCGTGTAATTGATTTTCTTCCATAATAAATTACTCCTTTACCCTTGCAAATTACGAGACGAAAGTAACTTGAGAAAAGTTCGTTTTTCCATTATTATACTACGACAGAAGTAAAGAAATCTTGCATTTATCCTTTGAATTGTGTGATTATTACTATCATGATACAATACTATTTATTTTAAGCATTGGAGGCGTAAAAAAATGGAAAAAGCAACATTTGCAGGTGGTTGTTTTTGGTGTATGGTAAAACCATTTGTTGAATGGGATGGAATACATAAAGTAACTTCAGGTTATATGGGTGGTACAGTTGATAATCCAACATATGAACAAGTTAAAAAAGGCGATACAGGTCATTTAGAGGTTGTACAAATCGAATTTGATCCTGTTATTTTTCCTTATGAAAAATTGCTAGAGGTTTATTGGATGCAAATAGACCCTACAGATGATGGCGGACAATTCCATGATCGTGGTGAATCTTATAAAACTGCAATTTTTTATCACTCGAATGAGCAGCAGCAGTTAGCTGAGAAATCTAAGCAACAGTTAGGTGAAAGCGGCCGTTTCAAAAAGCCGATTGTAACTGAAATTAGACCAGCTACTACATTCTATGAAGCAGAAGACTACCATCAAGATTATTATAAAAAGGAAGAAGCACATTACAAAGAAGACCGCGCAAAATCCGGCCGTGATGAATTTATTAAAGAGCATTGGGAAACAAAACAGTAAGTTAAGCACAAAATTAGCCGACAAGTTCTTGTATCAGACTTGTCGCATTTTTTCATAAAGTAAAGATTTTTATGGCAAGAGCAGGCCCAATCTGCAATAGGATCTCCCTGTAAGAAATAATTGTTAGGTATTTATCTCCAACCAATCTTATGTTAAAATTCAATTACAAATAATAACATTTTCATTCTAAATCGGTCTTGTAGCTCAGTTGGGAGAGCACCACCTCGACAAGGTGGGGGTCGCAGGTTCGAGACCTGTCGGGACCATATCGCTGAAACCCTTTAATATCAACGGGTTTCGGCTTTTATTTTGTTGTTATTAAATATAAATATATCTATTTTTTCAATCTCCTGTGACCGCGATGTGACGAATTTTAAAAAAAGGTGTTTTGCATAAATTTGATATATTATTTAAAATCGATGAAGTAAAATGTTTATGAACAGTAATAGAATAGTATTTCATATTTTTGAAATATGTAGGTGATTTTATGAGAGTCTATTTATGGGCTCATATCGAAGGCGTGTATCTATTAAATGAAGATCTAACCATGTGGAGCAAGCCTTACTTTGTCACACATCAGCAAAGGACATTAGTTTTGAAAGACCGATATGCAGAGGGAATAAATAAAACGGAGCTACTTGTATCAGATTCATGGTGACCAGCTTTTAATACAGTTGCAGATACATCATATTTAGATGCAATTTGTTCTTCAATCTCAGTACTTACATCACCCATTAGCATCTTTTAACAAATTTAAAGGTTATATTGAGAATTATGAAAAATATATTATTGATAGTATGGAAGCAAATACTTTCTCAGTAGTTTCAAGTTGGGCATTGTTAATTGCTAGTTTTGCAGTGATTGTTAAAAAAGATTTATGGAAAGGTCCAAAAGGTTGGGTTAATGCAATGGCTGCTGCCGTTAGTGGAGTATCTCTATTGGCTACTTTTACAAGTACTATATATGCAACTACAGCACGTGCTAAATATAGTAAAAAAGCTCAACAGTATCTTGTTAATGCACAAAACCAAATGAATTTAAAAACTGGTCTGATTATTCTGCTTCGTTAGTTAGTGGCTATTATTGCAAGTGCTGTTACAAAATTTGTTTCCAGGTTTGCTTTTTCCTTTATCTAAGTCCGCAGGACGTTTGCATTTCTCGCAAGATAACACATAATTCATAGACATTCTCCTCATTTCAAAACATAATAAAAAGCAACCACCTTCCTCAAAGTGGTCGCTTCACTCATAGAATAGATATTGTGTTGTGGTTAAAAACTGATATACTTAGCAATTGCCTTCTCAATTAAAAATTTGTGAATATAATAATCAAAGAATAATATTGAATTTTTTATTTTTCGCTTTATAAATATTAAATAATAATTAAATATGTTTATATATATTATTTCATAAAAACCACCCCTCTCAGATACTGGGACGATCGTGTTGTCGCTTCTTCGATATAACTTTCGGCGCGTGTCGTTGGTCGTCTTGTCTTTCTCCTTTTTAGAAGAAGATTTTGGTAAGACCGGATATTTTACCGCTCCGTCCTATCTCACAGTATAAAGTATTAGTAGTGATTTTGTGTAATTTGGAAAGTGTGGCAAGTATGGCAACTATTAATTTTTAGGACATTATTAGAAAAAGCCACAACTCGTATGAGTGTGACTTTACATATTCACCAAAAATTAAGGTAAACGTTTTTATATCAATATCCTATTTTCATTAAAACATACATATCATGATATGGTGCGTAATTTACAAAGAGAACAGGCATTACAGGAATATTAAGAGATAATTTTTGACCAGCTCCATAATAATAAGCTTGCCATACAATTAACGAGCAATAAGTAGTATTTAAACTAAGTGTTTTTGTTAAATCTTGGTCTATTGTTACTTTATAAGTTTTCTCTGCACCATCACCCCAAATATAATAATCATAAGCCCACTTAGCAGCATTTGAAGCCTTGGTAGAATTTTTATGTCTCACAACTACAGTTTTAGGATATTTAGTAAACCAAGAATTTAAGGATATTGATTTAGGTAAATAACCAGGTGCCTGAATATGAGTTACAGTTCCTGTAGAAGGATTTACTATCCCAACATGACCAGTAATCCCTTTACAAGTTTCACGGTTATCATCGTTACATTGTGTACTAGGAGTATATAATATATCACCAGCTTGCGGATTATAACTACTAGGATCAAGAGCATTAGTGGTAATATCATTACCTGAATATGTTCCATTAGGTACACTTTCTATAATTTCTTGAAATATTTTTTCTTGTTTTTCTTGTTCAAGTAGATACTCATCTTCTTGAACATTGGCATGAGAAGTAGAAACGTTAAAGGCGAAAATTAATATCAAGGTTGTGAAAAATAACATTGTTGTTTTTAATGGTCTTTTCATTGATAGAACACTCCTTTTATTGTAAAATATTTACAAAAGTAACGATATAGTATATCGCCTCGTTTTACAACTATTAATCTATTTTTTTAACATTATTTACAAATTTAGGGGGTGGAAGAGTTGAAAAAAAGGGTTCTATGTCAAATGTTGGGGTGAAGTGATATTACACGGCACCCCGATTATCCTAAATGAACCCCAATTTTCTTATATAAATTATTTAATAAAATTTTCGCTTTAAAGTGTTCATAGCTTCTAAAACCATAAGCATTGCGCTTCAAAACTTTTGATTTATTATTAATTCCTTCTAAAAAACCATTTGAATATCCAAAACTTAAACTATTTAAAATTTCAACTTGCCAATTTTTTAGCGTTTGAATAGCCTTTAAAAATGCCGGAATATTTGCTTCTTCTACCTTTCGGTAAAAGGCTTCTAATCTTTTTTTTATTTCTATCAAATCATTTGAAGTTTTTGCCCAATCAAACCATTCGCAGTAAGCTTCTTTTAATTCATAGGCTTGCTTTAGTTCCTTCGACATTCCTATGTAACGATTTAAGTACCAACGATTCGTTTCTGTTAACTTATCAAATCGTTTATATAGTACATGACGCATTTTCTTACATTTCTTTCGATCATATGCATGCCATTCTTTTTGAACATTTCGACGTACTTCATCTAGTGCCCAGTAAATATAACGACAATAATGAAAGCGATCCGCAATAATAATCGGGCGATTTAACGCCTTCCTAACTGCTGCTTTAAAGCTTGGATTCATGTCCATAACCACAATTTCTACATCTGCACCGTATTTCATCAAGTAATCCTTAATGGTTTCTTTTCTACGATTTGGTAAAATATCAATTGGTTCATGTGTTTCCGCATTGGCAATAATTAATTGATAAGTTCCCGCATCGGTATCTGCTTTATATTCATCAATCGCGATACATTTTGGTAAATGAACCCCTTCATTTAATTGTTCCTTTACTACTTCTTTAAAGCGACGAATCACTGTTGAGCTTGATGTACCAAGTACTTCAGCTGCTTCTTTAAATGTTTTTGCCTTTATTGAACGGATTCGTACAACTTGATTCCATTCTTTCGAGAAACGTTGATATTTATCCACGAAAGGGGATTTTTCTGAAAAACGTTTCCCACATTGGCATACATAACGACGACGTTTATAAAAAAGGACGGTTAATCGTTCAAACCATTTTAAATGATTAATTTTTTGAATTCGATAATCATGGACTTTTGATGTTATATTCTTGCATGCCGGACATTGATGTTCTTTTTTTGGTATGGAAACGTGTAGAACAATACGTTCCCCCATCTCCTCCACCTTATGAACAGTTACACCTTTTAATCCTGGAATATTCATGTTAAAATTCATTTGCACGTATCACCTTTCATTGCTTGTTTCTAGACAATTCAAGTATATAGAAATCGGTGATTACGTGCTTTTTTATTTATGAATTTTTTCAAACCCCAACAAATATTATAGAGCCAAAAAAAGTGGGCTTTTAGCCATTGTTTTCTTTTTCCTTTTCATAGGAACTCTAATATATTTCAACTATCAAAATTATAAGTTTGGAAGTAGAGAAGATAGAGAAGAGTTATTAGTGGCTGTTATGTTTGATATAATTGAAAATCGGTCTATTTCAGAAGAGGAAGTGAAAGAAATAGAAGTTTTTCGTTCACAAGCAGGAGTTTATCCCTTTTTTTATAATGTTCAAGTTACATTGAACAATGGAGATAGAATACTTTACGCGTGGTCCAATAAAGAAAAAAGTAATCTTAATATTACAGATTACCCCAATAAAAATCAGTAAACTAACACTTTGACTTCAAGGAAAAAATCCTTTCAGTTCCTTTTAAGTGTTATATGAAATCTAGTAGGGCCATTTATATTAATTCTACATAGTTTTCAACACTTATAAAAATAGATACAATGTACCGAGCAACCATTTGGCTGCTCTTTTTTACATGAAAATATGCAAGATTCTATGCAAAAAGTGTCAAGGAAAAGTCCATACCACTCCCTTTGGGTCTAATACCCACTAAACCCACCCAATCCGCTTCGTCTACGATATTTTCTCATTCATAGAAATCACCTTTATTCAAATAACCACAAATTTCTACTCACTCAACTATTATAATTAATTTATCATTTGCTTAACAATACTATCCTTAATGTTCTGAATATTGACTCAATCCCACCATGGCCTTGGTTTGCACTACTAATGTTAGTATGTTTATTTTTTTGATATTGTCAGATTTAACCATCCAAATATTATAGTAAGTACTGGACTCAATAAGCAAAAGAACGCAAAAGGCAAATAGTCGGTCACGGAAACGTCAAGCATCGAGGCAATAAATAAACCACAAACACTCCACGGGACAAGTGGATTAATAACTGTACCCGCATCTTCCATCACTCGACTCAAATTTTTCGGATGTAAGCCCAGTTCTCTATATTTTTGCTTATAGGTCTCACCTGTTAATAAAATCGATAAATACTGCTCCCCAACTAATATATTAATACCAATCGCTGTAAAAGCAGTACCTGTTATTAGGGCACCGACTGACTTTAGCAATTGGTCAAATTTGCTAAGTAATGTTTGGATAATACCTAAAGCAAATAATAACCCACCCATGCTAAGGCTAAGGAACACAAGCATAATCGTGAAGAACATACTACTAATTCCACCACGAGTTAAGAGTGAATCAATCACTTCTACCCCTGTTTCAGAAACATATCCACTATATAAAATTTTACAGTAATCCATAAAGGATAATGAAGTATGAAAGATTGATAACAGCAGTGCTACAAGTGAGCTTACAATAAGTGTTAAAAACGCTGGCATCTTTATGAATGTACAAATAATCAAGACAATTAGCGGCACAATTGCATACCAATGAACAAAATTAGTTGCTTGTAAACTAGCCTTATAGGACGTAATGGCCGTATCATCTAATCCCGAAATAGAAGGAGATAAAACAGAGTATAAGACAGCGCTAAGGAAAAACGCAGGAACAGTTGTCCAACTCATATTTTTTATATGTTCGAATAAATCAATATTGACGATGCTCGCAGCTAAATTAGTTGTATCTGATAATGGCGACATTTTATCACCAAAAAATGCACCGGATACGATAGCGCCGGCCGTCAAGACAAGCGATGCATCAATAGCACCTGCAATACTTATAAAAGCAACTCCGACAGTCGCTACAGTTGTCAGTGAACTGCCAATTGCTGTACCGATGATAGCTGTAATTATAAATACTATTGTATAAAAGAAACTTGCTGTTACGAGGGATAAGCCTATATATAAAAGTGTTGGTATTGTTCCGCCTACAATCCAACTACTAATTAGTATCCCTATTAAAAAGAAGATATAAATTGCACCTATTCCTGAAATTGCACCGGATTTCATACTATCTTCTAGGATATTAAATGGCACACGTTTTAGTAGCCCGTAAAAAATTAGAAGAATAATAGATAACAAAATAGGAATATGTGGTGTAGCACCAAGCTTTCCTATCGCAATAGAAATTATTGAAATTACTATTATTACAATGAATAATGCTTCGAATACTGACGGTTTTGTTTTTGTCTCAATAGAAAACATTTTGTTTACTCCTAGATGATATAATTCACGCTTTAAACTTCAACGCTTCAACGCAATGAAGTCATTTATCATTCTAGCACGTACTTGCTAAATGTCAATAGTGCGAGAAGTTTTATAAAAGAAGTAGATTTTTTCCTAAATAAACACGTCCAATTGTAATTAAAGACTTTTAAAGGGTCATGTTGGCATTCAAAATTTATTTTTAAATATATTTCTTACTGAATATCGTCCTTTTCCTAGGATAGTATCAGTTTTTTTAGTTTATGAGTTGAGCTTTGTGCAAATCTTTGAAGATATCTTTCCAGTACATGATAGCCAGGTCCAAAGCTGCCTTGCCCATGTCACTCTCACTCCCCTTAAAACTAAGATATAACAATGCTATATGTATAATGCTGTTGTTTTCTAAATACTGTATATATATTTTACTTTTAAGGAACAATAATAACGGTGTGATTACACCAACTAACATGATGGAGGGATTTCTAATGAACGTTCGTGAAGGTTTAATCCCAACTTTACTAGGTTCGGCTGTTACTGCTGCCGGGTATGCGATGAAACAAAGGAATAGCTCGAACAAAGCGTTTGCAAACACTATTTTTGGTTTCGGATTAGCACACATTGTTCTAGGTGCAATTGACCTAGTAGAACATCGTCGTTAGTTTAGGAGAGCACAATTTAGTGCTCTTCTTTATTTTTTTGGATTGTGCAGTTTGATAATACTTTAATGGTTTAAAATCCCAATTGTTTATGTTAATCTTTTATTGTAAATGGTTTACATATGAAGGAGGAATTAAAATGACTCGTATTTTTATAACCACAGTTACTGCTCTTTTATTTGTTATTCTTGTTCTTATGAACTTCTTGGGATACTGGACAGCAAACCATTCAATACAGATTCTATTTTTCCTGATAATGGTTGTCTCAATTTTCAACGCAGGTATTGAAACCAGTAAAATTCTAAAAAACAGAAGCTGATTGAAATTTTTCAATCGGCTTTTTTGCTGCACAATTTTTTCGAAGTATTTAATAGTTTTATTCCAAACAAAGCTTTATTTTATTTCCAACACTTTATTTTTACCTATCGAAAGGGTCAATTGCTATCGAACAATAATTTTGTTCAAATACTCAGCAAACTGAGCTTAGTCGATTATCATTTTTATCCACCCGTTTATAGACCTCACTGTTATAAAATCGAATCGTTTTAGACAGCACTCCACGTTCTTTAGATTTTCATTTAATGTTCCAATCGCCAACATCTGCTCACCATTGTGGAGAGCAGATTTTTCTTCCGCTTTTAGCACCATAGTATCACCTCAATAGCTATTTTCTTGACGTTGATGATTCTTTTTCTCGAATTTATTGGCTTGCAGTGAATCCAATTTTATAGTATTAAAATCAAAATTTACGATATTAATTTTTCGCACTAGAAACCACTTACTATCCCCTGCCCTCATCCCTTGATTCATTGCAACCCTTTAAAAAATTGGATGAATATGAAATAATTAAACAAGTTTTTATGAATTGAGGTATTCTTTATGGCAATAACAAAAAGCTATTTATTAACTACAGTACTTGGTGTCATTGGCGCCTTTGTTTTTCAATTGTTACATATCCCAATGCCTTGGCTTCTCGGTCCATTGCTAACGGTGCTAGTTTTACAATTAACAACGCCACTTCCTTTAAAATGGAATAAACACTTTCGGAATTTTGGTTTAGTTATTGCTGGATATTCAATTGGCCATGCCTTTACTCTTGAGGCACTTGCAGATATTCGACTTTATTTACCTGTAATGATTTCATTAAATGTCCTTTATATCCTTTTATTTATTTTCATCAGCTGGGTAATAGTTAAACGTGTGATGGTTGATCAACTTAGCGCACTTACTAGCTGTGTGCCTGGTGGTATGACACAAATTGTTGCCTATGCCGAGGAACAGGGCAGTAAAAATATTGCGATGATTACGTTTTATCAAGTATTGCGTGTACTCTGTATTATCGGCTTTGTGCCATTACTTATTGCAGGTAGTAGCAGCAGCTCGAGTACATCTGTTTCAGATACACAATACAATTTTACGTTTTTACTGTTTTTTGCTTTAAGTTATATTGCTGGCTTTATAGCAATGAAAATAAAAATCCCTACTGGCTATATGCTTGGTCCAGTATTTTTATTTATTGGCTTACAACTTGCAAATATCGAAATTCCTGAAATTCCAGTGAGCGCACTTCATATTGCACAAATTGTGATGGGGATATACATCGGACTACTTTTGAAAAAAGAAAATCTTCACTTATCGAGAAAGTTGATTTTCTACGCGTTCGTTTCTTCATTTCTATATATCGCAAGTGCGTACGGCCTTGCTCTATTAATGATGCAATTTTATCCGCTCGACTTTAAAACGAGTTTTTTAAGTATCGTGCCTGGTGGTCTCGATCAAATGGGGATTATTTCTACGTCAGTTCATGCTGACAGTACCGTTGTAACAGCGTTTCAATTGTTTCGCGTTCTAGTTGTCTCTATTGCGATTATTCCATCTATTAAATATTTCACGCGTAGGAATGACCAAATGGTTTAAACTTAACAATTGAAAAAATATATAAAATAAATATGGAGAGTTGATACTTATGATTAGAATGGCAACCCAAAAAGATAGTTTGGAAATTGCAAAACTTTTATGGGTAATATTTGAGGATATGGAGTTACCTTTACTTAAGAAGATTTCTAAGAATAAATTACTTGATATGGTTGCAGAATCCGTTGGAGAACCTACATATCGATTTGGTGTGAACAGAGGCTTAGTATATGAGTTAAATGGAGAAATTGCTGGGGTCATTTTTGGATATCCCTCAGCAGAAGAACCTATCATTGATGAACCGTTTAAAAAAGTATTAATTAAAAATGGCTTCGATCCTAATGAAAATTTATTTATTGATAAAGAGACACTTCCTGATGAATGGTATATAGATTCCGTAGTAGTAAACAAAAAATTTAGAGGATTAGGCATTGGTTCCGCATTACTTAACGAGATGAGTGAAACAGCGAAGAAGGCAGGTTACCATACGATAGGCCTAAATGTAGATATGGCTAATCCGAAAGCGAAAAAATTATATTGTAGTTTAGGATACAAGAAAGTTGCTGATTTAGTTATTAGTGGTCATCAATATGAACATATGTGTAAAAATTTAATTGACAATCTACATGTAAAATAACAACAAGTCTAATACATCTTGAATTAACTTAATATGTTTTCAGTTAAAATTTAAAAAGAAAAATCACGTAGTAATAATAATTTTAAACTAATTAAAAACCCAAAAGCACAAGTAATTAATACAAAAAAGATGGTCTTAAGCCATTGACTTAAAGACCATCTCAGACTGTAGACAAACTCGAAAATTCGAGTTTGCCTACAGTCTTTTTTCTTTTAAAATAAAATTAATAACCCTTTTTGAATAAGTTAGTTGATTTCCGTTTCGGCGGACGCTTTCCGCGGGCGTGGGCCAATCCTCCTCGTCGCTACGCTCCTGCGGGGTATCGGCCGTCACGCTTTTCCCGCAGGAGTCGCCGCCTACACTACAATCAACTACTTCTAAATATACGTTGAGGTGAATGGAAATGATGTCGAAAAATCAAATAAATGAACGCGATCAAATTGAGATGATTACGATTGAAGAACTTGTACCAAAAGACCATCTTGTTAGAAAGCTTGAATCAGCCATTGATTATTCTTTCATCTATCCACTAGTAGAACCGCTGTATTCTAAATTAGGTCGCCCGAGTGTTGACCCAGTCGTATTAATCAAAATGACATTTGTTCAATATGTATTTGGAATCCGTTCAATGCGTCAAACAATAAAAGAAATCGAAACGAATATGGCGTATCGATGGTTTTTAGGATTTGGCTTCCATTCAGAAGTACCACACTTTTCAACCTTCGGTAAAAACTATGAACGTCGTTTTCAAGACACAGATATCTTTGAACAGATTTTCTATCGAATACTTAAAGAAATTGCTGATAAAGGATTACTAAGTGCTGACCATGTTTTCATCGATTCAACGCATGTTAAAGCGAGTGCGAATAAACGTAAATTCGAGAAGAAGATGGTACGTAAAGAGACTCGGGCATATGAAGCTAAACTTCAAGAAGAATTGAATCAAGATCGGATTGACCATGGGAAGAAACCATTCCCACCAGATAAATTTGAAAAAGAAGAGATAAAGGAAATTAAAGAAAGTACGACAGACCCTGAAAGTGGCTACTATGTAAAAGATGAACGAACTAAGCAGTTTGCTTACTCATTTCATGCGGCAGCTGACCGCTATGGATTTATACTCGGATCAATTGTGACACCTGGTAATGTTCATGATAGTCATATGCTTCAACCACTTGTTGAAAAGGTAATGGAAAAAGTGAAAAAGCCACTTGCTGTTGCTGCCGATGCTGCTTATAAAACACCTGCGATTACTAAATTCTTATTTGAACATGATATTCAACCAGCACTTCCTTATACACGACCAAAAACAAAGGATGGATTTTTACGCAAACATGAATATGTCTATGATGAGTATTATGATTGCTATCTTTGCCCGGAAGGGCAAGTCCTTAAATATACGACAACGACTAAAGATGGGAAACGCCAATATAAATCAAACCCTACTCAGTGTGTAAACTGTCCTTTACTTACTCAATGTACAAGTAGTAAGGATCACAGAAAAATCATTGAACGTCATATTTGGGCACATCATGTAGAGGAAGCGGATCATCTTCGTCATCAAAGTGATATCAAACAAATATATGCTAGACGTAAAGAAACGATTGAACGTGTCTTTGCAGATGCAAAAGAAAAGCATGGTATGCGATGGACAACCCTACGTGGAATTAAAAAATTGTCTATGCAGGCGATGCTTACTTTTGCTGCCATGAATTTAAAAAAGCTTGCTAATTGGACGTGGCAAGCTTCAGAAATGGCCTAAAATATAATACTCGAAGAGTGTTTTTACCCCAAATAAGTCGGTTAAATACCCAATAATCTATTAAAATTACAAAAGACCTTCAGAATAAGCCCATTCTGAAGGTCTTTTGTCAACAACCTGAGATGGTCTTAAGCCATTGACTTAAAGACCATCTTTTATCGTATATATGAATCTTAAATTATTGTTGAATAAATTGTTGTGTCCAGTAGTTACCATCTGCAACGTAGCCAACACCGATATGTGTGTAGTTTCCGTTTAAAATGTTTGCACGGTGACCTTCTGAATTCATCCATGCCTGTACTACTTCTTCAGGTGTTCTTTGACCTTGTGCAATGTTTTCACCCGCTGAACGATATGAAATACCTGCAGCTTTGATTTGATCAAATGGACTTCCGTAAGTTGGGCTTGTATGTGAGAAATAATTATTTTTTGCCATATCTTCTGATTTTGCTTGAGCTACATTCATTAATGGATTAGAGATTTGAAGCGGTTTAAGACCTGCTTTTGCACGTTCCGCATTTGTTAAATCTACTACCTGTTTCTCAAATTCAGAGACTGATTGACTAACATTTGTAGAAGGTGTTTTTGCTGGCGCTTCTACTTGTTGGTTATTAGAATTTGTTGGTGCTGTAGTTTTGTTGTTGTTCGTTACATTAGTTGACTTTGCTGGTGCTTCTGTGTTCGTTTCTTTGGAAGCATTATTTTGATATACTTTTTTACCTTCTTTAATTACTTTTTGAGCTGCTTGATTATTTAACGATTTATTGACTAATTCTTTGAATTTATTAAAATCGAACTCTCCATTTTGTAACGCAATTTGATCGATTATTTTTAAAGCGATTCCTTGAACTTGATCGCCTTTAATTACTTGAATATATGAATTTGAATCACTCTTAACTTCTTCATTTAACCCTGTTGCACCTGCTGTTGTAAAAGATGCCCCAAATAATGTTGCTGCACATAATGATGTTGCTAACCATTTTTTATTCATTTTGTATTCCTCCTCTTTGTTTACAACCCCTATGTTACAGTACAAATTAAGTAATATAGGGTCCATAAACTGGAAGGAGATGCAAATTAAAACGAAACTCTAATAGACTAAGAGATACATCACAATTCATTTCATAAAACATTCCAAACAAAAATAATTTTGCCACTGAAAACCTATTGACAGGTATTTAATTCTGTATTTCAAGGAAATTAAATTAATCTATTTGTAACAAAAGTAGATGTTGTGTAATAAGAGTCTCCAATTTATAGAAGCCCATATTAACTTCATCTGTTTTCGTTGAATTTGTTCAAACAATCGGTTTTAGAATAAACATTTCGTCTAAGCTCTTAGAGTAACATTGAGAATTTACAAAATAATTGTCTATTTCTTAATCCGAGGAGTACTCCCTACTAACCAATCGTTTCTGAAAATGCGACGATCCTTTAAACAATCTCGTCAGTTTATTCATTTTAGTTCAATTGACATATCGAGAAATCCAGATATATAATTACAGTCATGGAACCTATTGATGTATTTAAAGCGTTATCGAACGAAACAAGACTCAATATCCTAGAGTGGTTGAAGGAACCCGAGAAACATTTCCTAAAACAAGGCGCTCACCTGCCGAAGGAGGTAAGTTACAAAGGTGGAGTATGTGTTGGGGATATTCAAGAAAAGGCCAAAGTTTCTCAATCTACGGTTTCTAGCTACTTAAACATGATGCAAAAAGCTGGTCTACTTGAATCAATTCGACATGGGCAATGGACTTATTACAGACGTAATGAAGAATTTATTCAACAATTAGCTGAATATTTTAAAACAGAAATCTAATTTTTGTTGATTTCTGTTTTTTATCAAGATTTATATCTATATTTCTAGATATACAATTATATAAAAAAGGAGATATTATATGCGATTTATATCTTATATACTAGCCCTATTGGCTGGGGCAGCACTTAGCTTTGAAGGAGCTATCTATGCTGAATTAGGAAAAACGATTGGACAAATAGAAACAAGTTTTTATAACTTCTTTATGGGATCTATAATTATGGGGCTATTATTGCTCTTTTTTGGAAAAGGAAAGCTTTCCTATACATTTGAAGCACCTAAATGGTCATTACTTGGAGGCGTTTTGGGTGTTGTTTATTTAACATCTATTGTTGTCAGTGTCCCATTCGTAGGTGTTGGTATAACAATGGTTGCTGTAATTATAGGACAACTAGTAATGAGCATGATTATTGAACATTTTGGATGGTTAGGCAGCAAGAAAACGAAGATTAATAAAGAAAAGATATTTGCAGTTATTTCAATGATCATAGCACTTATATTAATAAACTAGGAGGTCTTATATAATGGGATTATTTATGATTTTATTTACATTGATTGGTGGTATCACATTAAGTGCTCAATCATCTATCAATGGTACATTTAGTCGAAAAGCGGGAACAATTGAAACAACATTTTTAACCTTTCTTACGGGGACAATGTTTCTTACTATTTTCATATTCTTTTTTGGTAACGGAAATGTGATTGCACTTTTAGAAGTACCTAAATGGCAATTAAGTGCAGCGTTTTTAGGGACTATGTATTTACTATTAACTGTTATGGCAGTTCCTAGAATTGGAGTTATCGCAACTAATATTGCCGGAATAGCTGGTCAACTTGTGATTGGTGTAGTAATTGATCATTTTGGATGGTTCAATAGTTTAATCATAGAATTAGATATTAAACGTGTATTTGCATTATTATTTATGATTATTTCTCTTTATTTTATCTATAAAGGTAATAAACGCTCAAGCGAAGAATCAAAAGCATAGCATATAGATAAAAAAAACGCTGCTTAATTGCAGCGTTTTTATAATGACTTTTTTATAAACTCCGAATATTATTCAAGTAAATTGCCCCTATCGATTTTGTAGTCTCTTCAGACCTAAATTGAGAATGTATACCTCAATTATTTCAAGGGTGTTGTTCATTAATCTAGCACGATTGTCATCTTATATAAGAGCAATACAGACTAGCTGTTTACTCTTTTGTCAGCAAATTTTTTATATTGAACTTATTTAACTGAATTGAACTCAGTTATATTTCCTGAAAAATCATAATCATAACAATAATTGTATAGATCTATTATTTCTTGTTTAGTTGGCACTTTCGGATTGTTTGCAGGGCTTCCACTTGCTATTGCGTCCGTAGCCATTTTATCAAGTACTTGTCTAAATTTTTGTTCATCAATTCCCCATGTTTTCATATTGGGAATATTTAAGTCGCGACAAAGTTGTTTGATTTTATTAATAGTGATATTGGCTAATTCTGAATCAGTTAATGTAGTTGATTCAGGAGAAATCATACGTCCGATTGTTGCTAGTTTATCAATGGCAGATTCTTTCGTAAATTCAAGCACTCCAGGAAGCAGCATGGCATTTGAAATACCGTGTGGAACATGGAACAACGCTCCAATTGGACGTGACATTCCATGAATTAGAGTAACGGAAGCATTACTAAAAGCTATTCCAGCCTGCATTGAAGCAATAGCCATTTTTTGCCTTGCATCTGTATTTTCTCCTTCTTCATATACTACCTTTATATTATTTAAAATAGCTTCTATTGCCGAAAGAGCCAGCGTATCTGTTAGCGGTTGTGATAGACGTGATATATAAGCTTCTATTGCATGACAGAGAGCATCAACTCCAGTTGCAGCCGTAACGTTTGGTGGAGTTGAAGTTGTAAGCATTGGATCCACTATTGCAACTTTTGGCAGAAATGCTGGATGTTTAATCATCATTTTTATATCTTCTTTAGTATTAGTAATTACAGTGGCATTCGTTACTTCTGATCCAGTTCCAGCCGTGGTTGGAATTGCAATGAGTGGAATAGGGTTCTTTTCAATTGATGTCCTATTACCTATATAATTCCCAATATAACCACCATTTGTTGTTAGCACAGCTACTGCTTTAGCGGCATCAATACAACTTCCTCCACCAATGGCGACAATAACATCACATTGCTCTTTTAAACACAGTTGAAGTGCTTCGTCGACATGTAAATCTGTTGGTTCGGTGTTAACATCGAGATATGAGATGTAAGAAACATCAACCTCCATTAGAATGTCCTGGCATGTTTTTACATGACCTATTTTTTCTATTATACGATCACTAATTAAAAGTACTTTCTTTCCATAAGCCTTCACTTGTTCTCCAAGCTCGGATAAAGAATTTTTACCATAAAAAACGGAATTAGGTATACAAAACTCCGAATATGCACCCATATATTTCCCCCCTACTTTCTCTTTTTTTATCAAGACGAAGTATTTATTAATAGGTCATTTTCTTCTAAAGTATTAATCTAATTTAAATTTTATGATTCATCTATTAATAATTGGAATTTAAAGTACTCTTGATTTAATTAGGAGACTCCTGATAAATTCACAATCGACCTTATTTATTTAAAGTAACTAGAGGTTTATAAGTTATTGATCGTTTTTATATTAACCTTTTTCTTATTACTTCTTTTCAAACGCCTCCCGCTTTTAAAGCTAAACCAAATCAATATATCTGAAGGCTTAGGTTACAAGTATCTGCTTATGAATATACGTGAATCTTATGTCAATAAAAGACTTGTAACTACTATTAACCTTAGATAGTAAAGGCTTTTTCCCCTGCTAGCTCACAGTAGTGCATATAAGTTTTCTACCATTTCGAATTGTATTTCGGTTTGACCATGTTGCCATTTTCCTTATATATAAGATACAACTAAGTTAAATTTGTGAAATGGTGTTGGTTTTGATTCAATACTATAAATGATTCTTTAATAGTCTTTGTAAATATTACTAAAAAATGAAACTTATGATATTATCGGAAGAAAATATTTTATTACTTTTTTGGAGGTTTAACTTAATGTTCGCACTTGAAATACATAATGCAATTTGGCTTTTTCTAGTGATATTTATGTTACACGATTTTGAAGAAATAATTAGTGTTGAAAATTGGTCACATAAAACGGCACACTTAGTTGAAAATACTAGTAATCATTTTCAGCTGCTAATTTGGAACTTTTGGAAAATAGACTCACATTCTTTTGCTAAAAGAGATGTTCTAATATTTTTAGGCTGTTCCATAATCGTATTCCTTAAGGTTCAAACTTTACAAAGTGGTTGGTCAGATATCCTATTTTTAACTTTTTTGAGTTTTGTACTATTACATAATCTTGTTCATATTATACAGACACTCATTTTAAGAACTTATACTCCTGGACTATACACAGCTATCGGACTTGTTACACCATATACAATTTATTTACTTTATAGGTTACTATAAAAAAACATTTTTACTTTGCTTCACAATATTTTTTAATGAATAGGTTTCCTTTCCGAACAAAATCCACTAAATTGTCACTTTTACTAAAAAAAAGTATCTACTCTAAAATTTGACATTTTGGTATATTTATCCTAAATAAATAGGAGAAAGTACTGATATGCTCTTTGATATTGATAAGGATAAAAGACCGTATGAAATAGAAAGAGTTAGAACTAAACTAATAAATACTGGTATGAAGCTAGGTCTAAATCATCCGATTACTATAAAAATTAGTCAAGATCTCGATAAATTGTTAAATGAATATTCCGCAAATAAAGGTTCGAAAAGCTTCTACAACTAAATAGAGGCTTTTTACTATTTCGACAAAATAGAAGCTAAAATAATACAAGTACTTTTTGGTCAAATGTTAAATTCTTGTCTATTAATAAAAGCTTCAATTGCCTCATAAAATATTTTAAAAATGGGGTGGATTTATACATGGTAAAATGGATTAACGTTTCTACTTCAAAACATGAATTAAAACTTTTTGATGGAAGCAATCTTATAAAGACCTATCCTATTGCAGTTGGAAAAATATTGTCACCGACACCTTTTGGATCGTACAAGATTATTAATAAACAACCTAATCCAGGTGGACCTTATGGTGCTTTTTGGATGGGATTGTCAAAACCTCATTATGGTATACACGGAACAAATGACCCCTCTTCAATTGGTAAAGATGTCTCACTTGGATGTATTAGAATGTTTAATCATGATGTCCTGGATTTATCATCTAGAGTTCCAATTGGTACTGATGTTGTTATTCGTAAATGAGTTCTTAAGCTGTCATAATTAACGTATCCTTCACATAATTCAGGATTATTTTTAGCATTTGCATTTAGCATTCTTCACAATAGACTGTGTATAGTAACTCCTGCCTTTTGAGTATTTTAAAATAGTCTTGTTATTTACGAAGTCCATTAATATCACCTTTAAAAATAAATTAAATTTATCCTGCTCTAAATTTTTTAATCGAAACGACCCCATACACATAAGAAGTAACTAAATTATCTATGTGTAAGGATTTTTTTGGGGTAGCAGATTGGAGCCCTATCAAAACCATCCATCTAAAAAAGCCACAACTCCTTACATTTAAAGGGTTGTGGCTTTGTCAATACTTCCTAGAAAATTACAATTAGAGTGTTTTCTATACAACTGGAAGCAATTTTTCAACTACAATACTGTTTACCGCGCTGATATAGGCAAATGCACTAGCTTTCATAATATCTGTATCTGTTGCCTTAGCAACATACTTTTCTCCTTTATGCTCGACTTGTACCTTTACTTTCCCTAATGCTTCCTTGCCTCTTGATACACTGCTAATTTTGTATTCAATCAACTTGATATCTAAATCACATACTTCTGTAATAGCAGAATACAAAGCATCTATCGGACCTGATCCAACTGCACTGCTTTCTAATATTTGATCGCCCTTTTTAATCTTTACACTTGCGGAAGGGAAATTTGTATTACTAATCACTTGCAAGTCTATTAATTCATAGAAATTGTCACTATAATGTATCATTTCCTCACTAGGAGTATCATTTTTTGCATAATAATTCTCAACGATTACATATAAATCATGATTATATACTTCCTTTTTCACATCTGCCAATTTAAGAAAATCTTCAAATATTTCTTCAAATTGTGTCTCAGTTAACTGATTAAAACCAAGCTTCTCAAGGGCATTTTTCACCGCATGTCGACCAGAACGTGCAGTTAAAACTAGTTCCATATCATCTAAACCGACATCAATTGGGCTTATAATTTCATAGGCATCTCTTGATTTTAGTAAACCATCTTGGTGAATCCCAGAAGAATGTGCAAAAGCATTATCTCCTGTAATTGCTTTATTTACTTGGACATCAAGCCCCATTAGACTACTAACCAATCTAGATGTATTCATAATTTCTTTCGTATTAATATTTGTATATGCGTTATAAACTGATGAGCGCGTATTAATTGCCATGACAATCTCTTCTAATGCAGCATTACCTGCTCGTTCACCAATGCCATTAATCGTACATTCAACTTTATCCGCACCATTTTTAATTGCCGCTAACGTATTCGCTGTTGCCATGCCAAGGTCATTATGACAATGAGCACTTAAAAGTACTTTATCATTTAAATTCTTCAAACGATCATTTAATTTAAAGATTAGTTCGCCAAACTCTTCTGGCTCGGCATAGCCAACTGTATCGGGCACATTAATCATAGTTGCTCCTGCCTTCACGACAGCTTCAATTGTTTTCCATAAATATTCAAAATCGGAGCGAGAGGCATCTTCTGTTGAGTATTGCACGTCTGGCAGAAGAGTTTTTGCATACTTAACTGCTTCAACCCCAATATCTAAAATTTGATCTTTCGATTTTCTAAATTTCTTTTCCACATGAATGTCCGAAGTGCCTAAAACCATATGAATTAACGGTTTTTCGGCATATTTTACACTATTATAAACAGCATCAATATCTGCCTTTACAGCTCTTGCCAACGCTGTAATCATGATATCGTCTGTATTTCCTACTTTCATGGCAATTTCCTTCACAGCATTAAAATCACCAGCTGAAGACGAAGGAAAACCTGCTTCAATGATATCAACTCGCAGTTTCTTTAGCTGCTGTGCTACTTCCAGCTTTTCATACAAATTCAGTTTTGCCCCTGGAACTTGCTCACCATCTCTTAAAGTCGTATCAAACACCCAAATTTTTCTCGTCATTTCAGAAACACTCCTTATCATTTAATTTATAAAAAAAGCCCCGTCTCTATAAAAATATAGAGACGAGGCATTGCTCGCGGTACCACTCTAATTGATTAATCATTGCATAATTAATCCACTCATTTTCGGCAGCTATCACCACCTATCTATATAACGGTAGAAACCGACCTCCCCTACTTAACGTTCAGGTAGTAGCTCTTGGACGAGTTCAAAGGCAATAACTACCGATTCTCACCAACCACCGGCTCTCTGAAAAGCTTATACATCCTTTTACTATTTCCAATCTTTGCTTTTTGGTATTTAATTATTAGCTATTTTATATCCATCAAATCTGGTTGTCAACTTTATTTTCGAAAAACAAATACTATTCGGAATTTAAAGTCCATTTTTAAAGCAGAGTTCTACATATGAATTCTTATTTTTAAAAATGTAGTAAACCATAAAAATACATTTTCTTATTAAATACTTTGAGCAAGCCGCCAAATGGCAAATTCTTGGTTTCGATGCTGTTCTGCCTTTGTTTTTTCACCATTTGCAACTTTTAATACTAGGTTATAAATTTCTTCCCCTACATCTTGTAAAGTTTTCTTTCCTTCTACAATTGTTCCTGCATTGACATCAATATGCTCAGACATTATTTCATACAGTTTTGGATTTGTTCCTATTTTAATTACTGGTACAATAGGAGAACCTTTTCCTGTAGAGAATAATACAATTTGACATCCCCCAGCCGCGAGTCCTGCTACTGATTCCACATCATAACCTGGTGTATCCATAAAGACGAATCCTTTTGCAGAAGGCTTTTCTGCATATTTTAGCACCTGTTGTAACGGTGCATTCCCGCCCTTTTTTATACAACCAAGAGATTTTTCCTCAAGGGTAGTAAGGCCACCCACCATATTCCCAGGAGTTGGATTTGCAGAACGAATATCCTCTCCAGTATCTAAAATACGGTTCTCATAATTTTTGACAATTGTTAAAAAGTCTTTTGCAACTTGTTCATTTATTGCTCGTCTAGCTAAAATATGCTCAGCACCAATTGCTTCTGTTGTTTCAGCTAGAATACTTGTCGCTCCATCATCTACAATCATGTCGGAACAGACACCAATTGCAGGGTTCGCTGTTATTCCTGACCAAGCATCTGATCCACCACATTCTAACCCGATTGTGAGCTCTGTAATTGGCACATCTACTCTTTTATCTTCAAGACTTTCCTCGTATACTTTTTGTAACCAAGCTCTGCCGTCTACTAACAGTTTTTCAAGAGAAGTACTTTTATTAATTACAATCGCTTTTACCTTACATTGTTGTTCTCTAAGTTCTGCCGCGATTTGCTCAGCGAAATCATCTTCACCCATACCCAATATTAAAGCAGCATTAATATTTGGATGACCTACTGTTCCTTTAATTGTACGGATAGTTTGCATTGAGTCTTCAGGAAATTGTGAAGTACCGCCTTGTTGAATGACGGGCACTACACCCGGAACTAAATCTGCTAATCTATTGGCTACTCCTGCAAGTTCTCCTACCGTATTAATTACAATCACATGATTACGAACACCAAACGTTCCATTTGGTCGTTTATATCCTTTAAAAGTCTTCATACTTCACTCTCCTTTTACGCAAAGTCTACGACAGACACTAGCCTTTCCGATTCCTTAAGTCCACGGACATTGTGTACATGAACATGATGCCCTACTTTAATATCATTTGTTGCAATCCCCATACATTCACCATACTTTAATATTTTTTCACCCTTTTTAATCTCTTGTATACAAACTTTGTGTCCATATGGGATTTTATCTTTTACTTCTTGAACTAAACCAATTTCATCGATTAAAATATGTTCACCAACCTCTAACGAATTTAGTGCAACCACTACATTGTCAGATGGATGTAATTTAATTGCATTATTCACTTTCAAACCGTTAAACTCCCTTCCATCAAGTTTATTAAAACGTTGTACCAATATGTGAAATAGCAAATTCTTCTAGTTTAAATGTTTCTAGTTTTGTTAATTTTCCTGAAGCCACTTCAATCATCTCTTCAATTAGCTGAACTGGAGTTGAATCCCTATTAATTACGTAATCTATCATTTCCATACTTACATCTTTTTTCTGTTGAATTCCTACTGTCATACAGGGTACTGCAATTGTACCTGTAAATATTGGACGAATGGTTAAGAAGATAATTAAATTACAGCCACTAGCCACTAGATTTGAAGCGCTTTCAATAACATTGTTCGGCATTAGTGCTAAATGAAGTCCGCTGCTCTTAGGTATTTCTGCATATTTAACAATTGATTGAATTGGAACGTCTTTAATAAATTCAAGCTCTGCTTTTCCTAATGCTAAATCTGCCTCATTATATTTGAGATAGTTACTCTCATTAGGATTGACTTTGTCCCAAGTTTGCCTTGTTTTACTAGAACTAATTGCAAGTAATTGTTGCTTTACTACTTCGTCATTCGCTTGATGTTGAACATTTTCTAATACTCTTTCCATTTTATCTGTCATGCCTAATACGACTGTTGCTTTTTGTTCAACAAGTGATTGAATAGTAGCCAAAATTGTTTTCGATGCGAAAACATAGTCTTCAACTGTTAAATCAATAGGGAGTATACCTAGTTTCAAGTTAGAAATAGGTATTTCTGTGCGTTGTAGTTCTTTCAAACTATTTGACCATTCGCGAACAATTTTCGACCCTTGTTGTAATGTATTTGTTCCACCAGCCATTTGTTGAATGCTGAAACCAGCTTTAGGCTTTGAATCTATTGTTTCATCTAATAGAATTGAAACTTGGTTTGTTTCGCAACCTAAGCCTACTAAAAGTGATGCATAAATATTTGGATTTGCAACAACCCCTTTTAATGTATTTTTCGTTAATTTAAAGTCATCTCCTAATTGAGCGCAGCCGTTTGCATGGACAACAGGGATTCCTTCGGGTATTGTTTTCGCAATATCCCTTGTTACAACACTTGAACAAACAACTGTAGAAATGACACCTATATAATTTCGTGTACCTACTGAATGGTTATCACGGACATATCCCTTGAATGTTTTACTCACCTTGCACACCCCCAAGTCCTCTTTCCGGAACCGATTTAACAGTATTTTGTCGTTCTAATGATTTCCGTAATTCATCGTCTTCTAACGTTCCAATAATGCCTCTTTTTCTTTGATATTTGTCAGCTAGTATAACAGCGAATGGTACTAAAAGAGCTGTTGTAATAGTTGCAACTGAAATTTGCGCAGTTGCGATGGCTACAATATCTTGATAAACTTGCGCCTCAGCGGCAGTCATTAATCCCGTTCCACTGGCTACTGTTGCAGCAGCGGCAATAGCTGCTGGAGTTGCCACGGCATTACCGGCAGTTGATGCTTCAGCCCAAGGTGCAATATAGCTTTTTTGTTTGAAGATTTTAAATGCTATTACCATAAAACCACCAGAAATAATTATTGTCATTAAAGCTAATACAAGACCTGCTAATACTACTTCAGAATTGAAGAAATTCTTTAAATTCATATTTGCACCTAAAGCAAATGCGAAAAATGGAATAACTATATTTTCAGCAGGGGCTAAAAAGTCTCGTACTTTAGGATCAAGATTGCCTAATAGCATTCCAATCGCAATTGGTAAAAGCACAGCTACAAAAGCAATGATTGGAAATTGCGACCCCATCATTCCTAGTGCCATTAATGTAAAAAATGGTCCGTCATTTAATGAAAGTACTGCAGTTGCACCTACATCAGAACGATTTCCATATTGTCCAGTTAAAGCTGCATACATACCACCATTCCCATTTGTCATTGCTGCAATTATCGCCATTGTAGATAACCCAAGAAATCCGCTAACAGGGTCAGATAATATACCCCAAATAAATCCGATTGTAATTCCTGCCGCATATTTTGATGTTGTTAAAATAACTCCCTTTTTAAGAGCAATTCCTCCCACTCGAAGATTCATCTGACTGCCAGCACAGAATAAGAAAAGCGCACATAACGTATTTGCCCCATTTTTAAATAAAGCTTCAGAAAATCCTCCGATTCTTAAAAACTCATAATGCCCATCTGCTGTCGGAGAAACTCCAAGCGACTTTAAAAATTCCATAATAAACGGTAGATGTAATTGATCCACTGTATTAATCAAAGCTCCTAAAAACAATGGAACAATCATTAAGCCCCCCGGGATACGATCGATCGTATCTTTAATTTTCATCTAAATTTCCCCCTTTTAAGAAATAAAAAATAGACACCCCTTATGAGAACGCTTACAAATTATTGAATACTGTGAGCGTGATCACTCTTCGTTTGACAGCCCCCCTAACCCTATTCATCGTTAATATAATTCTATAAAGCTACCATTTTAAGCTAAATCCCTCTTTGATATTGAACATTCGGTATATCCCAATTCCTTAGATATATAATCAACGCAAAGTTTCAAATACTTTTTATTGCTTTCCGCTATCTCTTCATTAAAGATTGCTTTGGGAGTCGAGACACTTACTGCCGCTGTTACTTTTTTTGTATAATCTCGAATTGGTAGTGCATAACAAATGACGCCTTCTTCATTTTCTTCATTATCTATGGCAAAATGATTCATTCTTACTTTTTTGATTTCCTCTAAAAATTCTTCCATGGATTCAATTGAACGTTGTGTTCGCTTTATAAATTGATAGCCAGAGAAAATTTTATTGAAGTCTTTTTCATCTAAATGTGCTGCTAATACTTTCCCAACCGCAGATGAATGTAACTGAACTCTTTTTCCTATGCGAGATTGGACAACTAAAGTTCCTGTTCCATTAATTTTGTCAATATATACAGCTTCATTGCCTAATAGTTGTACTAAGTGGACTGTATTATTTGTTTGTTGATTCAACTTTTCTAAATGTTTTCTAGCTATTGCCCGTAAATCAAGCTGACTCGTCACCAAATTTCCTCTTTCATACAATTTCCATCCAAGATGATAATCGCTAGTTGTTGTATTTTGAGCGATATAACCGTAATGCATTAATGTTTTTAATAAGGAATGCACGGTACTCTTATGCAAATCAAGCCTATTACTAATTTCTTTAATTGAAAGTTCACGAGTGTTTTCATCAAATAATTCGAGTATTTCTAAAGATCTTGCTACGGATTGAATAATTGGCAAAACAATGCACCTCTTTGATTTGATAATGTAAAACAGCGTTTTTGCTTTTAGTTAAAAAAAATAACTTTTATTATTTTGATGCTTTATTAATCTAAAACACTATGTCTAAAATCTAAAAAATTTTTGTGTTTTATAATATCAAACGTCATTTTATAGTTATCGCTTACTAAAATACATCAATTATTATATTCTATTTTTTATTCGAGCAAATGATAAATTATTCTTAATTAATGAATAAAAATTCTAAAAAATAACTTAAATTCTTATAATATAAAATTTCATATGTATTGAAATAAAAAGAAGCCGCGATATTTAATAATCACGACTTCGTTTAGGGTATAGTTGCTACGACTATTACAAATAAAATATACAATCCACTGATTCATTCGATATAAATCGCCACCCTGTATATCCTAATTTTTAGCATTCATAAATTTAAAACCGTTATATAAATTTATGAAACAAATTCTCTTATAGCTTCAATAAACACTTCCCCATATCTTTCTAGTTTATTTTGTCCAACTCCACTTACGTCCAAAAATGATTCTTCATCTATCGGTTTCTTTTCGCACATGTCTCTTAATGTTTTATCGGAAAATACTACAAACGGTGGTACGCTCTCTCGATCTGCTATTTGTTTTCGAAGGGCACGCAAATGTTCAAATAATGGATCATCTTTTATAACGACTTTCGGCTCCTCACTTAATCGTCTTAATACTTTTCTATCACCCATTAATACTTCTTTTCCTTTTTCTGAAACGTAAATCGTAGGATATTGACCTGGTTTAACAGATAAAAGCTTTTCGGCAATTAAAAATTCGATGAATCTTGAAACTTCCTTTGAAGACATTGGCTTTAATATGCCATATGTTGATAAATGCTTAAAGTCTACAACCTTTTTATTGCGTGCTCCTGCTAATACATCTGCAGTAATTGTCTTGCCAAACTTCTGACCCATTCTTACAACGCAGGATAAAACCTTTTGAGTCTCTTCTGTTACATCTGTTTTCGGACGTTCATCAGTACAATTGCCACATTGCCCACATTCTTGTGATACTTGTTCTCCAAAATATTCAACAATGTATGCTTGTAAGCAATGTTGTGTATGACAATAATCTACCATTGTTTGTAATTTTTTTAATTCAAATGGAATCCGAGAACGGTCTAGTGATTGATCGATTAAAAAACGTTGGGTCTGCTCATCTACAGAGCTATACAACAAAATACATTCACTCGGTAAGCCATCTCTTCCTGCCCTGCCTGCTTCTTGATAATAGCTTTCCATATTTCTCGGCATTTGATAGTGAATCACGAAGCGAACATTCGTTTTGTTTATACCCATTCCAAATGCATTCGTAGCAACAATTATTTGAACCTCATCATTTAAAAAACGATTTTGTTCTTTCGTTCTCTCTGTTTCAGTCATACCCGCATGATATTTTGCAACCCGAACCCCTGATTTTAATAACATTTCATATACACTTTCTACCGATTTTCTCGTTGCAGCATAAATAATTCCTGTCTCATTTGGATAGCTTTGAATGTATTTTTTGACATACTTATCCTTATCCACACCAACTAATACTTTGAATGATAGATTTTCACGGGAAAAGCCAGTTATGTAGACATCCTCTTCATCAATAGCTAACAATGAACAAATATCATCGATTACAGAGGGTGTAGCGGTTGCAGTTAATGCAATCAATGTTGGTTTTTTGTTCCATAGGGATACGAGGTTAGAGATGATTCGATAACTCGGTCTAAAATCATGTCCCCATTGCGATATACAATGTGCCTCATCTATCGCCACAAAAGGGACGTTTAATTGGGAAAGTTCTTTACAAAATGATTCGTTTTCTAGCCGTTCAGGTGCAATATAAAGTAGTTTAGTTAATCCATTGCGAACATCTTCCATTGTTTGGTCAATTTGACTGTACGTTAAAGAGCTATTAATAAATGCTGCTGGAATCCCATTAGAACGTAAAATGTCTACTTGGTCCTTCATTAAAGAAATAAGCGGTGATATGACAATGGTAGTTCCATCTGAGCATAGTGATGGAATTTGATAGCATACTGATTTCCCACCACCAGTAGGCATAACACATAATGTATCACGCCCCTCTAATACATTTTGTATTACTTGCTCTTGTCCGATTCTAAATGAATCATAGCCAAAATATTGTTTTAATACTTGTCTTGCTTGTTGTAACATATTGTACCTCTCAGTTTTTTTGTTATCACCATTATACTAGAATGAAGCTAGACAAACACGGAGATATAATTACTCATTATAAAAACCTACTGTCGAACCAAAAATTCGACAGTAGGTTAAAAAAATTGTTAATTATTTAACTTGAAATGGCATCCATTAAATCACTGGATTTATATTCATCAAGATTCAATATTATTTCTATTATTTTATCTCTTTTATTTCCACTATAATTACTTGCTAATTCGTGGAATTTTAATAGCAATGTTTCTTCGTTTACTGGATTTTCAGGATCTCCTACTGGATATTGACTTGTCATTTCATCTATTTCACCATTACTCCAATAAACTTTAACTGTAGCCCCCCATTCAATCGGGTATGCCTCATTAATTTCCTCATGAACATATACTTCAATTTTTTTCATGAGTTCACGTATAGAAGAATCCTGCAGTGTTTTTTCATTAAAGCTATTATATCCCCCTGAACCTGTTAGGAGTGCTAAGGCTGCACAAAATTGCAAGCTAAATTTTGCTGCATAAATCGTATTGGGATTTGGATCATCCGTTATATTTAAAGCAACTTCATATGTTCCAATTTGGATTTTTTCAATTGTGGCAATGTCTTTCTCTTTTACTTTTTTATAATAACTCACAAGCAGATCCATAACAGAATGAGTATGGCGGCAAGAAGCATGCACTTTAAATGAGTTTTCGATAATTTTATATTGCTCACCTAAACCCATCGTCATTTTTGTTTGGTCATATTCATCTGCCATTGCTTCAAAAAATCCTCTACGCCCTTCAAAAATTTGCTTCGCTCCCGTAAATCCTTTTTCTGCTAGAAAACAGCTTAATACTCCATGCATTGCTGCTTTTCCAGGATGCAGCTGCTTGCTCATCGCACCATCTTCGATAAACTCCCAAAGCCCGGCCGCTTGTGTTCCAGCAGATCCTAAAGCTTCAATTATCTGAATTTCTGATAAGTTTAATAGCTTTGCAACTGCGACAGTAGCACCAAACGTTCCACACGTAGCAGTATTATGGAAATAGTAGTAGTGAGATGGAGATACAGTTTCTCCTACCCGAAAGGCAATTTCATAACCTGCAACAATTGCCGTAATTAATTCTTTTCCAGAAAGCTGTTTCCATTCTGCAACTGCTATTGCAGCAGGCATAATGACAGTTGCCGCATGGACAATCGATGCTTTATGAATATCATCTAATTCAATCACATGACTAGCACCACCGTTGACAAACGCAGCATTTGCTACATTTGTTTTCAGCCCTGTTATCGTGGTTGCCTGCGTGGTTCCACCAAGCTGTTGAACAACTTCGCTCATTATTTGTACCGGTCTGGCATCCCTACCTTTTATTAGGGAAGAAAAATAATCTAAAATACAAAGCTTTGTAAACTTTACAACTTCTTCAGGTAACTGATCATATGATAGTGCTGCTACGTATTGTGCTATTTGTTTGCTAATCAATTAAAACACCTCAGTCCATTTTTATTATGATTCGTGAAGAGTCGCCTTTTGCTAATAAATCGAAACCTTCATTAATTTCTTCTAGCGAAATAATATTTGATAATAATTTATCAACTGGTAAACGACCTTGTTTCATCATATGAATAAAACGAGGGATATCACGTTTCGGAACACAACTGCCGATATATGAGCCCTTTAACGTTTTTTCTTCTGCAGTTAATGATACATATGGAAATGCGAATTTATGTTCTGGGTGAGGTAATCCAGTAGTTGTTGTAGTACCTCCACGTTTTGTAATTGCATATGCTACGTCCATTGCTGCAACAACACCAGCAGTTTCAAATGCAAAATCAACTCCGCCATTTGTATATGCTTTTACTTGATCAACAACATCAGTATCTCTAGAGTTGAACACAGCGGTAGCACCCAATTCTTTTGCTTGCTTTAATTTATTTTCATTAATATCGATGGCTATTACCTCACGAGCACCTGAAGCAATTGCTCCCAGCAGCGCACTTAATCCAATTCCGCCTAAACCAACAACTGCGACAGTACTGCCGAGTTTAATATTGGCTGTATTGACAACAGCTCCTACCCCTGTAATAACCGCACAGCCAAATAAAGCAAGCTTTTCAAATGGTAAATCTTCATCTACTTTTACGAGGGAATTTTCTGATACAACAACGTATTCTGAAAAAGCAGAAACGCCAACATGATGGCCAATATCCTCTGTTTCAGAGTGAATGCGAACTCCACCGCCCAACAATGTACCTGCTCCATTCGCCTCTGCACCAGGCTCACAAAGTGCTGGACGTCCTTCTGAGCAAGGAATACAATGTCCGCAGCTAGGAACAAACACACAAATTACTTTATCCCCCGGTGAAAAATTTGTTACCCCTTCGCCTACTTGCTCTACTACTCCAGAAGCTTCATGACCCAATGCCATTGGAAGTGGACGTGGACGGCTTCCATTAATAACGGATAAATCTGAGTGGCAAAGACTTGCCGCTTTTATTTTTACAAGGACTTCTCCTGCTTGAGGCGAATCAAGTTCCACCGTTTCAATTTGAATTGGCTTACTTTCTGCATATGGATGCTGTACTCCAGATGAACGTAAAATTGCCGATTGAATTTTCATTTTCCATATCCCCTTTATGGTAAAATTTTAATTCCAATAAATTTGATATCTGTCATTTCTTGAATGGAATAATGTATACCTTCCTTCCCCATTCCACTTTGTTTTACTCCCCCATATGGAATGTGATCATAACGTTTTACAGATACTTCATTAATCCAAACGCCGCCCATTTCCAAACGGTCTGCAATTTTTAATGCGCGGTTAATATCATTTGTGAAAACACCTGCCTGAAGCCCATATTGTGAATCGTTTGCCAACTCAATAACCTCTTTCTCGTTAGTAAATGGCATAACGGCAATAATTGGTGCAAATACTTCCGCGCAAACAACTTTCATTTCTCGAGTTACTTTTTCAATAATAGTAGGTTCTAAAATAGAGCCATTTCTTTTGCCACCTGTTCGTACGATAGCCCCACCTTGAACTGCTTCATTAATCCATTGCTCCGCTCGAATGGCTGCATCCTCGGTAATCATCGGACCTAATTGTGTGGACTCCTCCATAGGGTTTCCGATTTTTAACTGTGAAACTCTATCAATTATTTTTTCTAAAAATGTATCGTAAATAGAATGATGGACGTAAATACGTTGTGCTGAAACACATGCTTGCCCAGCAAACGTATAACCTCCCATTAAAATTGCATTTACTGCATTGTCGATATTAGCATCTTCGAATATGATATTTGGTGCATTCGAACCTAGCTCTAACGTTACCTTCTTGCCCTTAGCCATCTCTTGGATTTTCCATCCCACTGCCCCACTTCCAGTAAAAGTTACCTTTTTAACAAGCGGATGTGTCACAAGTGTTTCAACTAAATCAACACCAGCACCGTTTACGATATTTAAAGCACCAGACGGTAAACCGGCTTCCTTTAATAGTTCATATAATGAAACTGAAGAAAATGGCGTTTTTTCAGCAGGCTTTAAAACAATCGTATTACCAGCAGCAATAGCAGGCGCTACTTTATGCAGTACAAGATTTAGTGGAAAATTAAATGGTGTTATCGCTGCAATCACACCGATTGGTACTCTTTTTGCTAAGCCTAATTGGGATTCCCCTCCAATGGCATTATCTAGTACAATTTGTTCTCCATTTAAACTTTTGGCACCTTCAGAAGCAAACTGCAGTACTTGGATTGCTCTACCTACTTCTCCACGTGCTTCGACGATTGGTTTACCAGCCTCTTTTACAAGCAGCTGTGCAAATTGTTCTTGTCTTTCCTCTAAAAGTACTGCAGCTTTACGTAAGATTAAGCTTCGGGCATGTGCAGGCATTGTTTTCATTGTGTTTTGAAATACTTCATGAGCATTCTCAACCGCAAGAGAAACTTCTTCCTTTGTCGCGCTAAGTATTTCACCAATTTTGTTGTGATCATACGGATTCAGTACTTCTATTATTTTTCTTTCTCCATTTTTCAGCTCTTCATTTCCGACAAAAGAACCGTATTGAAGCATACAAACACCTCCTACTATTGTTTGAAAAACACCCTAAGACAAAATCTGCCTTAGGGATCAATTGCAAACTATTATTCGTAATATCCTTCAGTAGATTTAATAAATGTTTTAAATTGGTTTGCATCATGGCCAAACCAAATTGTCGAATTATGCTCCTCTGCATATTTTCGAATATATTCAACTGTTGTGTTATAACCAACAGAATCGTATAAAATGCCAGGTGGTTTTACAGGTGGACCAAAGCTTTCTGCCGTATAAAGCGCATCAGAAGCAAGCAATAAATTTCCTGCACCAGGCAGCTCAATATGAAGTCCTAACATTCCATAGGCATGTCCAGGTCCAAAATTAATGATTTTTATTCCGTCTACTAATTTCACTTCTTTTTCATGAGGTTTTATCGTACGCCAGCGAAGTTCATTTTTAATCCAAGCCATGACATCTCCCCAAATATATGCTCCCATGTCACGTGTCAGTGCAAACGTTTTCATTACGTTCGATAGTTCTGAATCATGTACGATAATTTCTGCGTTTGTGAATAGCTCTAAGCAGCCTGCATGATCCAAGTGAAGATGAGACGCCACAACATATTTAATATCTTTTGGGCTAACTTTTAATTGCTCTAAGCGGTTAATTAAATAACATTCCTCACTAGCAAAGGCAGGGAATAATTTTTGAACTCCTTCTGGCCAGCGCCCATTTTCACCCATTCCTTCAGGATTGCAGCCTGTATCAAATAAGATTTTGCCATCTGGGTGATCAATTAGTACCGCATAAACTGGAAATTCAACAAACTCTGAAGGTGGATTTGGATTATCGATACTTGCAGGAGTATGCATAGCAATCATATAGTTTTTATCCATCTTCATCGTACCCGTATCAAGCACATACACTTTTTTATTACACATTTTTTTCCCTCCTAATCTTGTTTAATAAAAATATATGTTTATTCCTGTTGTTCACTAATTGAATACATTCATCACTTAGAGGTTTTCAATCTTTTCGACACTTTTCCCCCAAACATTGGAGAAGGTTTTTAAATTTTTAGATAAGAAAATTTGTAAATGAGCTGCGTATTTAGTTTGTGATAAGAAAATTTTACTTTAAGAAATACATTCTCTAATTGATTGAATTTTACCTGCCTGTATGTATTCCTTTTTAATAATGCTTGTACAAACTTTAATAACAAGCATTTAAAATCCTAACAAACTTGTGTATTTTGCATTTTTCTATACTTTATTTTTATAGACAATTAAACTCATAAAAGAATATGCATTTACTCTCCTTAAATAGAACGATATTGATGGAAAATCACTAAATCTATACATGTACGAATGCTCCTTCGCTAAAATGTTAAAAATACTGTAATTTTGCCTACTTTTGATTTACTACCGAAAGCAGTAATTAGCAATAAAATAGAAGGTAAATAGACCTTGCTCATTGTTTAAAATATTATAACTACGTGCTATAATAGAAACATTGTGTACAAAAGAGAAATATCTTTTACAAACAATCGTTAAAAGCAAAAATGATATGAAGGAGGAACTTACATGATTCAAGTTAGTAATGTAGGTCTTCGTTATGGCGATCGTAAACTATTTGAAGACGTAAATATTAAATTCACACCTGGCAATTGCTACGGTCTTATCGGGGCAAATGGTGCTGGAAAATCTACTTTTTTAAAAATATTGTCTGGTGAGATTGAGCCTCAAGAAGGCCACGTTTCAATGGGCAAAGATGAGCGTTTATCAGTTTTAAAGCAAAACCATTTCGAGTACGATGAATTTACGGTACTTGATACAGTAATTATGGGAAATAAACGTTTATATGAAGTAAAACAAGAAAAAGATGCTATCTATATGAAAGAAGATTTTTCAGATGAAGATGGCATGCGTGCAGCTGAATTAGAGGGTGAATTTGCTGAATTAAATGGTTGGGAAGCAGATTCTGAAGCCGCAACTCTTTTAAATGGTCTTGGCATCGGTGATGAATTCCACTATATGTTAATGAAAGATTTAGAAGGTTCAGATAAAGTAAAAGTATTACTTGCTCAAGCTTTATTTGGTAAACCTGATGTATTACTTCTTGACGAGCCGACAAACCATTTAGACTTAAAAGCAATTCAATGGTTAGAAGAGTTTTTAATTAACTTTGAAAACACAGTTATTGTTGTATCCCATGACCGTCACTTCTTAAACAAAGTATGTACGCATATCGCTGACCTTGACTTTGGAAAAATCCAACTTTATGTAGGGAACTACGACTTCTGGTACGAGTCTTCTCAACTTGCATTAAAAATGGCGCAAGATCAAAATGCGAAAAAAGAAGAAAAAATTAAAGAATTACAAGCATTCATTGCTCGTTTCTCTGCAAATGCATCTAAGTCAAAACAAGCGACTTCACGTAAAAAAATGCTTGATAAAATCGAACTGGATGATATTAAACCATCTAGCCGTAAATATCCATTTATCAATTTCCAAATCGGGCGTGAAATCGGTAATGACGTATTAACAGTTGATGGCTTATCAGCTTCTCAAGATGGCGAAGTGTTATTTAAAGATATCCGCTTTATGATGAATAAAGAAGATAAAATTGTTTTACTTGGGAACCCACACGCAAAAACGGCTTTACTAGATATTTTAATGGAGCAACGCGAGCCAGATAGCGGTACATTTAAATGGGGCGTTACAACATCACAAAGCTATTTTGAAAATGATCATGACAAATATTTTACTGGAAATGAAAAAACATTAGTAGAATGGCTTCGTCAATATTCTCCAGAAGATGAAACTGAGTCTTTCCTACGCGGATTCTTAGGACGTATGCTATTCTCTGGTGAAGAAGTGAAAAAATCCCCTTCTGTACTTTCAGGAGGAGAAAAAGTTCGTTGTATGTTATCTAAAATGATGCTTTCAAATGCAAACGTATTATTATTAGATGAACCTACAAACCACTTAGACTTAGAATCAATTCAAGCTCTAAACGAAGGATTAATTCGTTTCAAAGGCGCAATGCTGTTCACTTCACATGACCATCAGTTTATTCAAACTATTGCAAACCGTGTCATTGAAATTCAAGAAGACGGTTCAATTTTAGATAAACAATTAACATATGATGAATTCTTAGAGTGGAAAGAAGCTCAAGGAATTAAATAATTGAAATGAAATGCCACGGCTCTCTTGAGTTTGTGGCATTTTTTTAACAAGAATTGCTTTGAAATAAAGGTTAATCAAACTAACTTATTTACAGTAAATAAGAATAATGCATTTTGAAAAATTCAATTAAACAGATTCTTCTTCTTTACCTTTACATAGCCGATACAAGAAAAAGCGCAATTTCTATTCTGAAATTACACTCTTTAATAGAATATAAGCTATCACTAAAGTATTATTCATAACCATTTATTGAATTCATTAACTGGAAGAAGTATTCAGGTTGATGAGTCTTATTTAGGTAATACCATGAATGCAATGTATCTGGTGTAAAGACATCTATTATTTTCAGTACTTCCATTGCAAATTCCAAAGGTGCTACTCCTGAAGCTGTAACCAAATTTCCATCAGATACTACAGGCCCCTTCTCATATAATTTTTCTCCTTTATAATTAGGACAGGCCATTTTAAAATACTCTAAGTTATTGCTTGTATGCTTTCTGGAATCCAAATATCCAAAATTCGCGAGACCTTCAGTTGCACCACAAATTGCAGCAACAATATTGCCTTTCTTTAAAGCTTCGCCAACTTTTTTCAGGATAGGTTGATGAATATCTTCTCCCCAAGTAGTCCCTCCCGGCAAAACTAATAGATCTTTACTTTCAAAAGTACATTCATCAACGGACATATCTGGTTTTATGCTTAAACCACCCATCGTCGTAATTATTTCTTTATTAACACCTACTGTCACTACTTTTAATGGTGCTAAATCTTTTTTAAAATACCTTCCTGTGTTTAGTTCAGCAATTAAATACCCATATTCCCAGTCTGACATTGTATTAAAAACATAAAGATAAGCTTTTTCTGTTTGCATCCAATAACACTCCAATCACAATTGATATAGCTTATTATAATAAAACTTCCCTGACAGCTAACGTCAGGGAAGTTTCAGACTGTAGACAAACTCGAAAATTCGAGTTTGCCTACAGTCTTTTTTCTTTTAAAATAAAATTAATAACCCTTTTTGAATAAGTTAGTTGATTTCCGTTTCGGCGGACGCTTTCCGCGGGCGTGGGCCAATCCTCCTCGTCGCTACGCTCCTGCGGGGTATCGGCCGTCACGCTTTTCCCGCAGGAGTCGCCGCCTACACTACAATCAACTACTTCTAAATATACGTTGAGGTGAATGGAAATGATGTCGAAAAATCAAATAAATGAACGCGATCAAATTGAGATGATTACGATTGAAGAACTTGTACCAAAAGACCATCTTGTTAGAAAGCTTGAATCAGCCATTGATTTTTCTTTCATCTATCCACTAGTAGAACCGCTGTATTCTAAATTAGGTCGCCCGAGTGTTGACCCAGTCGTATTAATCAAAATGACATTTGTTCAATATGTATTTGGAATCCGTTCAATGCGTCAAACAATAAAAGAAATCGAAACGAATATGGCGTATCGATGGTTTTTAGGATTTGGCTTCCATTCAGAAGTACCACACTTTTCAACCTTCGGTAAAAACTATGAACGTCGTTTTCAAGACACAGATATCTTTGAACAGATTTTCTATCGAATACTTAAAGAAATTGCTGATAAAGGATTACTAAGTGCTGACCATGTTTTCATCGATTCAACGCATGTTAAAGCGAGTGCGAATAAACGTAAATTCGAGAAGAAGATGGTACGTAAAGAGACTCGGGCATATGAAGCTAAACTTCAAGAAGAATTGAATCAAGATCGGATTGATCATGGGAAGAAACCATTCCCACCAGATAAATTTGAAAAAGAAGAGATAAAGGAAATTAAAGAAAGTACGACAGACCCTGAAAGTGGCTACTATGTAAAAGATGAACGAACTAAGCAGTTTGCTTACTCATTTCATGCGGCAGCTGACCGCTATGGATTTATACTCGGATCAATTGTGACACCTGGTAATGTTCATGATAGTCATATGCTTCAACCACTTGTTGAAAAGGTAATGGAAAAAGTGAAAAAGCCACTTGCTGTTGCTGCCGATGCTGCTTATAAAACACCTGCGATTACTAAATTCTTATTTGAACATGATATTCAACCAGCACTTCCTTATACACGACCAAAAACAAAGGATGGATTTTTACGCAAACATGAATATGTCTATGATGAGTATTATGATTGCTATCTTTGCCCGGAAGGGCAAGTCCTTAAATATACGACAACGACTAAAGATGGGAAACGCCAATATAAATCAAACCCTACTCAGTGTGTAAACTGTCCTTTACTTACTCAATGTACAAGTAGTAAGGATCACAGAAAAATCATTGAACGTCATATTTGGGCACATCATGTAGAGGAAGCGGATCATCTTCGTCATCAAAGTGATATCAAACAAATATATGCTAGACGTAAAGAAACGATTGAACGTGTCTTTGCAGATGCAAAAGAAAAGCATGGTATGCGATGGACAACCCTACGTGGAATTAAAAAATTGTCTATGCAGGCGATGCTTACTTTTGCTGCCATGAATTTAAAAAAGCTTGCTAATTGGACGTGGCAAGCTTCAGAAATGGCCTAAAATATAATACTCGAAGAGTGTTTTTACCCCAAATAAGTCGGTTAAATACCCAATAATCTATTAAAATTACAAAAGACCTTCAGAATAAGCCCATTCTGAAGGTCTTTTGTCAACAACCTGAAACTTCCCTGACAGCTAACGTCAGGGAAGTTTTTATATTTTATGAAATTCTATTAATTCCGACAGCACTTCAACCAGCTTTTTCTTAAGACTAACGGGTTCAATTACTTGAATGGATTTACCATATGGTAAAAGTAAATACGGTACAACTGTATGTATCATATTTCTTTCAAGAAGAAATACTGCTTGATTTAAATTTCGTTCTTGTAAATAATGTCCTAAAAACCAATGTTGGCAAATATCCCCCAATGTTCTTGAATTTCCGTTAATAACTAAAGAAATACTCTCTTCCGCACCCTCTATAGTTGGAAGGAGGTTTCTCATAAAAAAGTCACGTGCTAAAAAAGTTTCTGGCCGTTTAAACTTATTTTCGGTTAGCATTAAACTTTCAATTCGATCTAACCTAAAACTACGGATATCATTTCTAAGATGACAAAATCCAATCATATACCATTTATTATTCCAATAAATAATTTTGTATGGATCAACTAATCTATCCTTTGATTGTTCTTTACCACTATTATCGTATTGAATTTTTGCAGAGTACCCTTCAGATACAGCCTGCTCCAATTCCTTTAAAACAGGATCTACGGAGAGGGAACCTAAACCACTTATTACTTCAAGACTGGTTATATGTTGGTTTATCTTTGTTTCTTGTTCTTGATTTGAATATTTGCTTAGCTTTGAAATAGCCCTATTTAGTGCTTCACCACCATAATATCCTGCTTCTTCTGCAAAAACAGCTGCATGTATTAATGAAGTTTGCTCCTCAAAATCAAAAAAAAGAGGAGCTTCAATATAATTATTCAATAAAGTGTATCCACCCTTATGTCCTGCCTCTGAAATGATAGGTACACCACTTGTTGAAAGGGTATCAATATAACGATAAACAGTCCTTATATTAACCTCTAACTTTTCTGAAATTTGTTTCACAGTAACTTTTTCACCTGAGCTAAGCATCCAAAGAATTGCTAGTATATTGTCAATTTTAGGCATCCAAATCCACCCCTATAGAATCAAAAGTTTGTATTCTTTAATTAATAAGTTAAAGTTAATTTACCATTTAAATTAAACAATTAAAAAAAGCAACTCCATTTTGATTATCTTTTTCAAAATGGAGTTCTTAAATTTAATATAGGCTGAAGTGATTTTTTTAATCTTTATTCTAAAGCTACATCAAATGTTGTCGCTTTTCATTCTTGAAAAAACTTATTTTCATTGTAATTGAAGAACAATTACTTTATGAATCACAACCTTAACGTTTTTCATTTAAGTCTCGTATTAATTGAACAGCTTCATCGACATGTGACACGTCGAAAATTTCAACATTTGCCTTTAGTTCTTTTTGTATTTCTGCTACTTCTTCAGCATTTTCACTTGGGATGATCATAAAAGGAATACCAGTTTTTTCAGTAATTTGTATTTTTTCTTTTATATTCACAACTCCAAAAACCTTACCATTTTCATTTATTGAACCTGTCACAGCAATGGGGATTTGATTTTGGAAGTCACCCTGTTTGATTAGACCAGTTAATACTAAACTAAGCCCGGAACTATCGCCTTCAATATTTGGACGACCAAGGAAAGTTTTAAGCCATTCATCTTCACGTCCTAAATATAGTGCCACATTCTCCCTTGTCTCTTCTGGTGAATGTTCTTTTAGAAGATGAAGCCACTTTAATATTTGTCTATTTTTAATACCATATATCGTTTTATTATTAACTTCAATAACTGACAATACATCTACATGTTGTTTAGTCAAAAGTTCTTCAACCGCCTGTTTACTTTTCCCATTATTTAACGAAAATTGATCTACCCCTATCGAATAGATCCCAGTCCCTTTTAATGCCTCAGTGGGTTCCGAATAAGCGTAAGCAAGGTGTGTTGGTGATGTGTAGTATCCGATTAATGGGACTTCATAGCAAAATAGTACAAAGATAATTAGAGTTGCAATTGCGATTTTCTTTTTTGCAACATATTTTTTTCGAAACACTACATATATAAACAGCATTATAATTAAACTTACTAACAATATAATTAAACTCATTAACAATATAATTAAAAAAAGAAACTCATCGATGATATCTTGAATATATAAAAATAGAAATAGAAGATAAAAAAGAATAGATAATATACCAATAACGATACTTGATTTATTCATTTAGCAACGACGCCCCCTGTTTGTCAGTTATGAATTTTCCCTTTAACTAATTTGCTGCTTTATTTTATTTGATTTACTGGAGTTCTATATTTAAGGTAAATTTTCTAACCGGAATTCTAAAATCTATTTGTTAACTAAACTGCGTCGTTACTTTAAATAGAAAAGTTCACAATTTCTTTTAAAATTTAAACAAAGAAATCCATTTTTCATGTTGACTGTTAAATGCCTTAAAAAAACAAATGGAGCATTGCACTTACAACAAGAAAGAACCTAACTTAAAATCATTAAATAATCATAGGTATAAAAAATTACTTAAAATTTAGTTGTAGCTCATTTTCTTTTAATCTACATTAACATCAAAAACAAAAATTTGTTTTCCATTAGTCCATAATGTTGTAATTTCATAAATATAATATCCACTTTCTGATGGCATAATTATTTCATTATCTTTCATTTCAACAATATCACTTGTACCATCTTCATTTAGTTTGGCGATCGAAATGGAAGAAGGATTTTTATCAATTTCTAATTTTAATGTATCGCCTTTATTGACTTCTAGTGTTTCGAAAAGTTCAGCTAATTCATTTATACTGGGAGTACTTTTTGTACTAATTTCAATGCTGTCTTCTTTCCACTCGTAATCACCCGGCATCATTGTATATTGTTCCTCATCTACAATCACTTTGCCCACTGGTTGACTTATAGTACCGTTAGGAAATCCAATGCATCCAGACAAGAAAATTGAAATGAATATGGAGAAAGCTATTTTACTCATTAAATTACACCCCTTATGCTTCGCTCCCGCCTTTTTGTAAGTGCATTATTTCAAGAATTACCTTTTATTTTAACATAATTATCCAAAATAAGAATATGATCCTATTCAAAAAAGTGCGCATTTCATACTCCTAAATTTCATATTGCCTTCGATTACGTCTAGTTAGTACATACTTTATTCATTAAAGGTAACAATACAATTAATTATTTAACTAGAGGTGTATTGAAGATAATGAAAAAGATGTTAACCATTTTTATATTATCACTTGTTCTTATTACTACTTTTCAAACAATTACCGTATCATCAGCTAAACCAACTCAAGACTCTGAAGAGCTTAGGCTACAGGATATGCTTATGAACATGCTGACTCCTTATATTGAAAAAGATTTGAATAGCTATTATTATCCGAAGATAACAAAGGATTTTTCACCTGCTGTCGTTCCATGGAAAATTGAACTGATTGAAACAAGAAGACTTAATGGTTTCCGTGGTTTTATATTGGAATTAACATTTGAAATTGAGCCAACCGATGGGGGACACTGGATTCCAATAGGAAAAGACAGAATGACCTACGAAATTTCTTCAGGGCCTACAATTATATTGAAAAATCATACACACTTGAAAACTTATAAATTACCTTCCGAAAAATAAATTACCTTCCACTAAACTGCCATCTTCGTTTAATTCCATTTTATGGGATTAAACGAATTTAAATTTACTAGAAAAACTTCCAATATGGAATTGTGTTTGAATTAGAAACAATTCCCTATTCTGGGTTTTCTATAAAAAAATATGTTATTATGTTCTAAAATACAATATGCTTGACTTAAACTTGATTCGCTCTAAAAAGGAAGGTGTGTTTCTTTATGCAAATGACAATTGCTCGTGCTATGACACGTAAAAAAACCATAAAAGCGCAATTGGATAAAATTACAGAAGATATTTCTAAACACGGTGCCATTAATAATAAAAGGTTGCATATCTTATCGAACGAAAAGTCGGATATTAAAAAAAATCATCGTGAAGCTACTGAAAAAGTTAAAGCATTATTTCAACAATTTCATGATTTAAAAGATAACTATATAAAACTAACGTTAGCCATTAACAAAGCTAATTTAGAAACAGAGATTATCGTTGCAGGCAAGACTTTAAAAATTGCTGAAGCATTAATTTATAAAAATGACATACAACAATATCTTTCTAATTTGAAAACCGCTTATCAACATGCTGTAAAAAAAGCGACACGCGAAGTAGATACGTTTAATCAAAATTTGAAAACAGAAGGTTTATCTGAACAGGTAAAAAAAGAAGTTCTCGCAGATGTGTTATACTTAGTTCCTATAGAAAAAATGGATGAACTAGATTCATTTTTAGTTGAGTTTATGACAGAAATTGATGGTACTTTAAATGAGGTAAACGCTAGGACATTAATTGAAGTAGATATTGATTGATTTCAATTTTGCTTGCGTATCGTTGTAAACCACTAAAATCAGTCACACTTAATAGGTTTGCCAAAGAAGGTAAACAATTACAAATCTAATGAAAATTAGTGTTTAGTAATGAGTGTTCAGTGTTTAGTGTTTAGGTAAATTAGTATTCAGTGTGAAGTATTTAGTATTCAACAAATCCTACCATACAACTTTGAAGTTTTCTTCGAGGTAAATGACTGTCCTTGTGGTTTCATAGGTAGGCTGGTTCGTAAGCAAGATACATATAGCAGCATAAAGCCAAAAAGATGTGTGAAGCAGATCATTTCTTTCACACATCTTTTTTTGGCTATCAATACATCATTACCTTACCCACCAAAATAAACTTAAACAAACATAAACCTGTTCAAATTTAGAACGGGTTAATTTAGTTTTTAATATAAGCTGCTCCGTAATATAGCAATACAGGGTAAATAGATACCGTTCTTAAACAACCTATCCAAAGACAAGTTTAATACTTTACTTAAAACTATTTTCATATATATCGAAAAATTGAGTTATTTCACTACCTTGTTTTCGAATACTTTCTACATCTGTTGTTAATTGCCAACCAAAAATTTTATAGCTTTCCCAATTTTCACTGTTCACTGGATCTAAATTAAATTCTTCCTGAATAGCTATAAACCCGTTTTCGTAATCAATAAGTGCTTGTTCAAAAGCTTTGTTTGTATCTTTAAATATTGGCATTCCATCTTTATTTGCCCCGATTGAATATGCTTCATTATTTTGATTAAAATCATTGCTGAGTTTACTAGTATCATATTCTCCAAAAACTTGCCCAGGAGAATCTTCACATGCTGCAAGAAATAGCATCAAACTGATAACCCATAATGAAATCAAATATCTTTTTATTAGTATCACCTCGTGATCATTTATCCTTTCTCATCTCACCAATTAGCAGGTGCAATTGGTACAGCAATTGTCGTTACAGTTTATACAATATCTCAGATAATGTCTATGCTTTCATATCATTCTTGCCTTTTGTCGCACTAATAATCGTTTCATTCTTTTTCTTAGGCAAGTTAAGCAAGATAACTTGCCTAAGAAAAAGAAACTTAATAAAAAAATTAAAGCAGTTTCATAAAATACAAATTCATCACATTATCTGCGTAAGATATCCGAAATTATCCGATATGTTCCATTATTCTTAATTTAAGTTAAAACTTCGCCATAATTGGATAGTTAAGACTGCTACTAAGAAATAAGTTGCTCGTAATACCTAAATCTAAAACATTTTTGGAATGCCTCAATAAAAGAAGCTTTCCACCACTCCCATCATCCCCTATTTACAAAGTAAAAAGTTACCATGGAAAAGTGGTGGTTCCATTGGGCTTATGAAACACAATTTTCACCTTAATAATAGAAAAAGAATGATTAAGTACAACAAAAAGCGGCTTTCACTTACCCTAATATTCCCCTTTAATCACAAAAAACGAGCCTCTAATTGTTCCAGCAAGTCTTGACTTCTGCCTAGCAAACTTAAACTTTCCTTCTAGTTCCTTTGGTACCTCCATCCCTTCAGAAAGCTTAAAACCAACGGCTCGCTTCTTAGGGTCATCAACTGTATACATAACGTTGAGCGCAAGACCATCCTCATAAAAGACGTAGGCAAATTTAATATTTTCCACTTGAAAACGCGATGTTTCCAATGGTTTTGCCGCAAACTCAATATCCCGTTCTTCTTTCAAAATACGATTCACATATTCAAGTGTGTCACAGGAATCACTAGCGGGTACTACCGTAAATTCATGCTTGTATTTGTTCATAAAATAACGGGCTTCATTAGCACGTAAACCAGCAAGTGCATCTGCCACCGGTGAAGACTCTAAACCAACCGTAGACACATTTTTAAAATCAACGATATAAGACATGTCCATCCCTCCAGTTAACCCTTTATTTCCTAACAATAGGAATCCACATTTCACCAAATACTAAGCCGTTTCGCAGTCCCATTTCAACTGTTGCATTTGGTCCACCAACATAGGCAAAATTCTTTGCTTCTGGCAAGATTTGACCAAAGGCAATGCCAGTTAGCTTATTACTCAATTCTTCACTCGTCGTCCCTTCTCCTTTAACAACTAGGTATTCTCCCTTAGGAAATTGGATAACCCTAGTTGCTTCTGGCAGGGATTCCTCTGTCATGACGCCGGCATAATGCATCATTTTGCCATTCACCGCTTCATTTACTGTAAAAATATAGTCATTTGTGGCTAAGGACTTTAGTGTATCAAGCCTTCCATCTTGTTTAACTGCCGACCAAAACTGCCTTTTCCTTATTTATGCCTGCATAGTCTGTGTAGTCGCTCTTAAGCTCAGTTCCAATACCTAAAACCGTAAAGCTGTCTTTTTCTTCTAAAGTATAATCTGCCATATTCAAAACCTTCCTTTTTTTAGATTAATCAAATGATTTTGACTTAATTCACTTGATATGTATATGATAGACTTAAATCATGTCAAAAAATGATACTGTTTAGGAGTCCATATGAAAAAAGTTGAACGGATTAATACCATTATGCGTTATATAAACAACCGCGCTCATTTTACGATTACTGAAATTATGCGTGAATTCAATATTTCTCGTTCGACAGCCATTAGAGATATTAAAGAAATTGAAGCTATGGGGATGCCTCTTGACGCTGAAGTTGGAAGGGACGGGGGTTATTTTGTCATGCATAACTCTGTCCTTCCCGATGTTCGCTTTACTGATAATGAGGTCAAAGCTCTTTTTATTGCCTTTATGGCCACGAGAAATCAACAACTTCCCTACCTAAAGAGTCGCCAATCTTTAGCTGAAAAATTACTTGGCTTAATCTCAAATAACCAACAAGATGATCTTGTTCTTTTAAATCAAATTTTACTATTTGAAGGGACTAATCCAAATAATCCTGACTTACTTGAACTATCAGATCTTCCCCATCCCATGTTAGAAAAGCTCATCCAAATCATACTATTGGATAGCTATTTATTGATTACTATCAAAGAAGAGAAGGAAATAAAGTCTTGTCCAATTTATCTCTTACATCTTTATCAAGAAAAAGGCATTTGGATGATTGAAGGTTTTAACTTAAAGGAAGAAAAGAAGGAAATTATCCCTGTCGACAATCTTACTGATGTCATAGCCTACCCTACAAAAAAGAGACTAAGTAAAAAAAAGATTTTAGAAAAACTAAGAAAGCAGGAAGAAGTATACAACCTTGTCCTTGAACTTGGCCCAAAAGCGATTGCCCAGTTCAAAAAATATCACCCTTTAAAAGTTTCAATTTCCTATACAAATCCTTACCAAACCACTGCCATTTTAAAAACTTTTATCAATATTAATAAGTCCGAGGAATTAACCGAAATAACAAATTGGCTTCTTTTTCTTGGTGAGGATATCAAGGTAAAAGAAGTGCCAAACGGAGTTTTAGAGAGTATAAAAGCGAGATTATACTTATACCATTAAGGAGTAGTGCAGTTAAAACCAAATAATTATAGTTTGTTATCAGATTGTCCCCTATTTTAGAGTACATAGAAAAAATTTTTTACTAAGATTATTAAATCTCTTGCAATAATAGCTCCAAGTCATTTATCAAGTTACTTCTTGTCTCTTTATAAAATTTTCCCACGTACTTCTTGAATAGGGTATTTAATTATTTATTTTCACAGTCTTTAAATGGAATTTCATTGAATATAAATTTCGATATTAGGAATGTAATCTAATCATTTGAATAGCGTTGTGAAAGTTTCTTTTTATGTGATTGAAAAACTTCTTCAAGTGAAATATTGTACTTGTTAGCGATTACAATTAAATTACCTAGTACATCTCCTAATTCTTCAGTTAACTCTTGTTTATTTTCTTCATACGTTCCTTTAACTTCATCTGGTCTATCCCTACCTATCTCAATGGCTCTTATAGCTCGTGCCACTTCACCTGTTTCTTCTGCTAAAAAACCAATACGAATAAAAATGTCTAACTCAGACCAGCCTCTACTTTCATAATATCTCTTTACCCATTGTTGAAATTCAGTAACATTCATTTTCATCTAACCTCCAATTTTCTACCATAATTTTAACAAAAAATGATAGTTTATATAATCTCAAATGGTGGACCTATGTTAGAGTTGTAGAGGCTTTGTTCACGATAGCTACCACAAAAACTATAAATTTTCACATTATTTTAACCACAATAAATTTCTTTTATATGATTATGTCATTATTTATCTCGGCGTTCTGCCCGATATATAAATAAAGAGCGTAATTTCTGTTCTGGAATTACGTCCAATTGTAAAATATCTTATTCTTTTGGATTCAATATATTATAAGATTTATTAATTTTTCGAGATATAATGTTCACATTATCCATGACAATCCTTGGATGTAGCTCTGGAATCATATGACCGATATTTGGAATAATATTTAATACTGCATGAGGAATATCTTCTTTTAAACGTCTCGCATGATCAATTACTCCAAATGGATCATCTTCTCCCACTACAATAACAACGGGAACTGTAATTTCCTTGTATCTTTTGGACAGGTTTTTAGAGGTTTCAGGGAACATAAGAACATCTTCCCTATTTGCTCTAAAGTGACCTGGGCGGAATCCTATTGCATACAGCTCTTTTGTATAGTCTTCCGGAACCTGTTCAGGTGCAAATGTTTCCTTGACCATTGAATATGCCATACCTTTTGATAAAGGTGTCTTTAGTAACATGTTTAAAATAATACTTCCTATAATAGGTTTTGTAACCACTTTGGATAATAAATCTCCGTTTTCTGCTGCATAGCCTTCTTTATACATAGCTCCTGCCAATGTCACTATTCCTGCAACCTCACTTGGAAACTGTAGTGCATAGGAAAGTGTCATGGTACCACTCCAAGAATGACCAACTAAAATAATCGGTTGATCTATTCCAAGCTCTTTTAACGCTTTATGTATAATAGTAGCTTGAGTAATTGGACTAATTTTTCTGTTTTTTTCCCTCTCACTATATCCATAACCAGGTCTGTCAAAGGCTAATGCCTGATAGCCTTGTTGAGCTGCCATTTTAACGGTTTCCTTAAAATCACTGCTAGAAAGGATTCCCCCATGGAGAAACACGATAGGCGGACCGTTTCCTTCAGTTATAAAATGTAACTTTATACCATCTACCGTAATAAATTTACCTGCTGGCTGATATGATTTCTCTGCTTTTTTAAATTGCCACTGATTATAAATGAACAGCAAACCAATCGATACAATAACTATCAATATTATCGAAGCAGCCATTTTATCCCCCTTTCTTTGCTTCTAAATTTATTATTATTTACGATTAAACCTAGCAAAAGTTTCAATATATTGGAGTTTTTGTTATTACTAGCTAGATTTTTGACGAAGTAACTTGACAATTTAATATCGTTAAACAGAAGACGGCAGTTGTTTAAATATATTCAGATAATCGACTAGCTTCATCAATAAGCTTAATATTAATCATTGCGTCAATCACTGTTTTATTTAGTTTTTGGTTTTCTTGCAAAATATAATTGAGTTGAATATCCCTAAGTACTGCATGTCGTGAGGCAATTGGTGCAGAATAAAGGTATTCCTGCAACCAGTCTAAATTAGGTTCTGTGTCCTTGTGAATCGGGAATGGTATGTGTTTTTCACCTTGAAGAAGCGGAGTAGTAACGCCCAATCCATCTTGAGTTTTGATACTTATTATTCTTTGCCGCTCTAGGTCTACTTTTTGAACATAACGATACGGATTTTCAATGATAGGAATTCGGATATTCTCATTTAGAAACTTTGTAGCTCTCTCTCTTACCAATTTTTCATATCCAGATGGCTGGTCAGTCTCAGCAATCCATTGATTTTTTGCTACTAAATAGCTCTCTTCACTATCAAACTGATTATAGAACAGTTCACCGTCAGTTAAATTAATTCTTAAAAATTCACATAGATTGTTTGCAACGATACGAGTTGGACGATCAAAATTCATTGGACTAACACAAACAATAGGTGCTACCTCAAGATCCGTTACAGTACCAAAGTCAGTAAGGAATCCATAATGAACACCATCTAAACCAATATTGCCAAATACGACCACATCACTTGGTGTGTTAAAATATCTAAAATTCTCAAGAGAAAGGTAAAAATTAAGACCAAGATAAAATTTTTCAGAGTCACCAAGAACATTTTGTAAGTCTATTAACCTTTGGAGTGTAGGTGGTACATCATATTTACCAAAATTACTCCCCATAAAGCTGCCCCCTTAGCGTGTTTTAATAATTTTACATTTTCACTTCAACAAAAAACATCCTTTACTCCATTAAATTACTCTATCTATAAATAAAGAGCGCTACTTATACATTTGCGCCGATTGTTGGAAATATTAAATGAACATTTGCGCGTGCTAAATAAAAGTCATTCCTTGAAACAAGAAAAAAATACTCTATTTCTTAACCGATGTTGTATCCTCTGATTGGTTTAAAATATTATCTATTATTATTGTAAAAGAATATCAGTTTAAAACCTTTACGATAGGATCCTTAAATTGAGATTCACCGAGTTCTGAAAATAAAAATATTATTAATCTAATTTTTTGATTCTGGGAATATAACTTTGGATAGCCAAGCACTAATAAAAGCAGTTAAAACAATAAGAATTTGAATAATATATCTCAAATCATTATTAACTCTCAGCAGTATTACACCAATAATACTTGTAACAATTACAACTATTACACAAAATATTGTTTGCCTTTTGTTTAGTTTTAGCAGATTCATAAATCTACTCCTTATTTTAATTATTTCCATTACACAATCGTGCCCAGCTTTTTAAGAACAAAGGTTGTTGAAGCTAGTTCATACTAAATTTAATTTTATTCCTCGTTGCTCAACTATAATCTTCAAAGTTTTTTGAAATATACAGCAAAAAGTCTTATAAAGGCATAAGTAACGACATTTAAAAGAAGTAGGACAATCAATTGCAATGAGATAAATATCGATAAAAATAAAAGCAAATCAAAATTAGCTTCACCAGGCGGAAAATCTTCAGGAGTACCCTTTATAATATTTTTGATATACTGAATGATTAAATAGATAAAAACGGACGAAAAAAATCCTAAGTATATGTAGATCCAGTGCTGATAAAATTCCATTTTGTAATTTTGAAACCAAAGAAATAGATTAATAAGTCCAATAATCAGTGGGAAATAAAAAAACTGGAAAACTAATATATCAATTTTGTCATTCAATAATAAAAAATATAGAGACAGAGCCAAATAACTGAAAATGATGTTTGTAAAAGCTACTACAATGGATATTCGGGTATTTGTATACACTTTTTTTATCCTCCTATTTTGAAATAAAACAAAGCTTTTCCTGCTCTTTGAAGAAACTACTCAGCAATTTAGAAATTTGATTAACCGATTACGACTGTGTATTGCATAATAAAAGTGCAGACTAGTGCAACGAATTTGTACAGAGTCTAGCACTTTTTTAGTGCAAAAAAATAGACTTGCCAGCCACCCCAAGTCACTCTACTGTTAAAGTGTCGAATTTTACCAGTGGAGGTTTGAAAGGATGCTAGCAATGTCTGAAATTAATTGTATCAAAACTTTAAGAAATGAAAAAGGATTGTCTATTTCTAAAATTGCAGAAACTATGAATGTAAATTGGCGTACCGCCAAAAAGTATGGTGATGGCAATCAGTTACCTCAAGAAAAAAAGCATATTAAAAAAGGGATGATGTACGAAGAAAAATGGGGAGAAATCGTTATAGACTGGCTTGAAGAAGATCTCAAACTAAAGAAAAAACTACGTCGAACAAATAAAAAAATAGTTGCGGATTTAAAAAGGATGGGGTTTAAAGGATCGTATCGAACGGTCTGTAACTTTATTCAAGAATGGCGTGCGACAGAAGATGATGAAGTAAGTAAAGGGCATGAGCGATTACAACATCCAGAAGGTGAAGCGCAACTAGATTTTGGCGTAATGGAGGCTGTTCAAGACGGAGAGATTGTCGATGTTCATGTTTTAGTTATGACGTTCCCAGCTAGTAATACTGGTTTTGCGATACCGATGCCTGGAGAAAATTTGGAGTGTTTCCTAGGTGGGTTACAAGAGCTGTTTAAGCAAGCTGGTGGAGTGCCAATTAGTATTCGAATTGACAATTTAACACCTGCGGTCAAAAAAGTACGCAAAGGTGATACAGAAGCTGAATTAACAGAAGCATTTCGCCATTTCCAAAACTATTATGGCTTTAAAGTGCAAGTGTGCAATCCATCCAGAGGTAATGAAAAAGGAAATGTGGAAAATAAAGTAGGCTATGTACGATATAACTTCTTTAGCTTACCACCAGTCATAAAAGACTTTGAAGATTTAACGGAACAATTAAAGCAACAACTGAAGGAAGATCGTGACCGACCACATTATGAAAAAGAAGAACTCATTGAGGATTTATGGCAGCAAGAGCAAAAGCAATTAATAAAATTACCAGAAGATCCGTATCCAGTATTTAAGCAGTTTCCGATTAAGTTTAATAAGTATAATGAGTTTAAGTTAGACAAGCATTTTATTCATGTGCCTAGAGCGCGTAACTATGTGCAGTTATATTGCATTACGTATTGGGATTCATTCAAAGTGATTACAAATGAGGGAGAAATTTTATTATCAGATGCAAGACCTTATATGAAGAAACGACGTTTCATTCCATGGAAAGATATTTTAAAAGATTGGTTAAAAAAGCCTCGTGTTATTGGGCATTCACGTTATACCCCTTATTTACCGACTCGTATAAAGGAGTATTTAACAGTTCCATCCTTGGCATTAAGGAAACAGCGTCTAAATGAATTACTCACTCTTTTAGTGACTCATGATATGAAAGAAATTGACCAGAATTTTTATGAACTTATTGGAAAAAATAGCGATGATCAAGAACATCCTTACGGTGTAAAATGGACTGATTATGATGCGCTATCTCCTAAAGGAATGGAGGCTTCAAGTCATGAATAATGCCATTTTACAATTGTGTAAGCAATTGCGGTTAGCTCATATCGCTGAAGCAATACATGATGTTCCATTTACAACACCTGAAGAATATATTTACCAACTTTTATTAAAAGAACAAGATGGTCGGGAACAAGCAAGGATCGCAAGAAACTTAAAGAATGCCCGATTTATCGATACGAAAACATTAGAGGGCTACGAATGGCACAAAGATATTTGTTTACCTAGTCATCTATCGAAAGAAGAACTAGTGCAGCTCGATTTTATTCGAAGAAAAGAGAATGTAATTCTAGTAGGGGCGCCTGGAACTGGTAAAACACATTTAGCTTCAGCACTGGGTAGAAAAGCTTGTGAGCAAGGTTTTGAAGTACGTTTTTATCGAGTTTCGCATTTAGTAGAAGAATTGGAACAGGCTTTACATGTGGGGAAATTAAAGCAATTTCGAAATAAATTAGAGAAAATTGATTTAATGATATTGGATGAAATGGGTTATCTTCCATTTGGTAAAGAAGGAGCGGAGTTACTTTTTCAAATCATTTCTGAATTTTACGAACAGAAGAGTTTGATTATCACGTCAAATTTAGAATTTAGTCAGTGGAATCGTATTTTTTCAGATTCACGTTTAACGGCAGCTCTGGTGGATCGTTTGATTCACCATGCCCATATTATTTCTTATACGGGACAGAGCTTCCGTTTAGCCAATGCGTTGTCGAGAAAACAGTAAAAATATTGGGTGGCAACACTCTGTATTTTTCATTGCAATTCTCTGCATTTTTATCTTGCAAAATACATACGACAAAATAAAGCCTTTTTTGCTAATAAGAAGTATTTATATAGACTTAAACTTTCACAAGATTCTGCATAATAGGTATACCTTAGATAATCTTATTTAATTGTTATTTCTTTAACATTTATTTTAAGTCGCCTCGCACAACCCATTATCATAGATCTAACTGCTTGTTTGTCATTAGAATTCGAAAATTTTATTTGAAGAAGTACTTCTCCTTTATAATCTTTAATATTCTCTACTTCTGCCTTAAAGTTTTGAATAAGGCTATTTAAAAAAATTGTTACTTTCTCTTGCTTCCTTTTTCCAACAAAAAATATAATCTTAATCTTATATTTTTTAATTGAAAGTAAAGACTGATTCAATGCCCAAATATAATTATCTTTTTCAACATCATAATAACTAGGGTCACCAAAATGTTTAGCCTTGCCACAATATTGACAAATTGCTACATAACGAACATGACGAACTCCGATACCCGGTTGTTCAACATTCACAATAACTTCATAGGGAGTAAACACATCATTTGAACAAAATTGGCAGTTGATAGGTTCATTAAAAATAGTAATACGACTTTTTTCGGGACGTAAAGATTCATCCATACCACTCATTCTTTTATCACTTCCGAGCATTCAATAATAGATATATGTTTTTCCAACATGTGGTCATATCGATTTTTTTCTTGAAACATCTGAATATCACCACATGACGTACAGCTAAATGACTGTAATGTTAGCTGATGCTTCACCTCTTCACCTAATGGCATCAAATCCATGTAGATTTCTCTATGCAGAAACCGATTATTTTGACAAAATGGACAAATAAGCTGCTTATCACGAATTTTTATTTCATAGATTCCTTTTCTTCTAACCATTCTTTCACCCCGTAATCAAAATTCCAGCCTTTTATTCTTATCCCTCAATTAACTGTACAAATTTTATAAAGTAAGAATATTTCATTTCTAAAAAAAAGTGCTTGTTCAATGGAAGTGTGTTTTGATTCGGGCACACTATTTACAATTTTATCTATATTTTAACACCTTTATCCAATTTGCGGATTGTTCTTGAAGAAAATGGCCCGAAACATAAAGAAAGAGCGCAATTTCCACAGGAAATGCGCCCAACTGTAGGTATATATCAATGGTCATATAATATTTTCCTTTAGACTCTTTTAGTACTTCCAATAGAAACAGACTGGTCTAGTTAAATGCTTTTAATTCTTATTCTTGCTGAAAGTTGCTGTTACATTTTTGCAATTTTTTAAAACTCCACCCTGGATATATCTAAGCTTTGATTCATCACCTAATATATAAGGTAGTTGAAAATTTAAATTTTGGAATTACACCAATTATGGAAGCTCGACAACTTAAAAAATCTCAAATTTGAATCTGAATCTATGATGTTTTTTAACGTAGGCTATTTTCCCCTCAATATTTAGCTAACTTAATTTAGAGGAATCATTTTTAAGTTGCTATATTTCCCATTGAAATAGAAATTCTATTCCAACTGTTAATTTGATTAATTATCAAAACAAGGTCAACATACTGTTTTTCGTCATAGTGTGCACGTACTCGTTGAAAAAGATCATCTGGAACACGTTTTGTCGGGATTAATGTGATATGCTCTGCCAATTCTAAAGCTACTTTTTCTGCTTCTGTATAGAATTCACACTCTCCCCAAGCACTAACACAGTAAATTCTTTGTTCTGTTTCACCCATTTTCCGCGCATCTGCTGTATGTATATTTATGCAATATGCACAGCCGTTAATTTGAGAAACACGAATTTTAATAAGTTCACGAAGTTTTCGATCGATTGCAGTCGTTTTCATGTATTTTTCCATATCCATCATAATTTTCATGCCATCGGGTGTATTTGATAAGCTAAAACTGAGCCACCATCGCAGTTGAAAAGTGAGCCACTTTTATATGAAAATAATCCTAACTTCATAGAGTTAGGAGCGTATAGAGGTGATTTCATTGGAAAAGAAACAGAGAGTGCTAATTGCCTTTCATCAAGATGATAAAAGTCAGCGTCAAATTGCGAAGGAGCTTGGTATTTCTCGGAATACTGTAAAAAAATATATTGAAGAGGATCTTGAAAAAAGAAAGCAAGATATTCGAGAACTACCTATTACAGATAACTATGTAACGCCTCCGTCGTATAAGAAACGAAAAGGCAATAAAAGAGCATTAACACCTACGGTGATGAAACGTATCCGAAAAATGTTAAAAGATAATGAGTATAAACGGCAACATCAGATGCACAAGCAACAACTAAAAATGATTGATATTCATGAAAAGTTATTAGATGAAGGTTTTGAAATTAGTTATACCACTGTTAGAAATTTTGTAAATAGTGAGGAGAAACGTCAAAAAGAAGTGTTTATTCGTCAAAAGGCAACTGCTGGTCATGAGATTGAATTTGACTGGGGTGAAGTAAAATTAATCATTGATCAAACATTACGTTCTCTTTCAATGGCGGTCTTTACCCTACCATATAGTAATGAAAGAATTGCATATTTATATGAATCCGAAACAATGGTGTGCGTACAAGATGCTCATGTAAAATGTATTGACTATTTAGGCTTTGTACCAGAAGTTTTTACCTACGATAATATGCGGACAGTTGTAAAGAACTTTATTGGGACTGAACGTGAGATTACCGATGGTATGAAAAATCTATCGATGCATTATCATTTTAAAATACGACTATGTGAACCGAGAAAAGGAAATCAGAAGGGGCATGTAGAGCGAAGTGTAGAATACATCCGCCGGAAAGCATTTGCCCATCGAGATACGTTTACAAGTCTAGAAGAAGCTCAGGCTTATCTAACAGAAATTATCATGAAATTAAACTCTCGTAAGCATTATAAGAAAAACCAAACGCACCATGAATTAATGCTAGAAGAGCGTATAGCTAGGCAAGTAAGCGCAGAAATTATTCCATTTGATGCCTCTGAGTTGTATGAATTTAGAGTGGACAAATATAGCACGATTACTTATAGACAAAATCGTTATTCTGTTCCAGAAGGACATGTTGGAGAATGGGTGAAAGTAAAAGCGAGTGCGGAAAAAATTCTTATTTTTAGTGAAAATGCCTGTATCGCGACACATAAGCGAAGTTGGCAGATCCATCAATGGATTATGGATATTTATCATTACTTACGTACATTTGAAAAGAAAAAAGGTGCATTGGCTCAAAGTGAATGTTTGAGTCAAGCACCAACAAAAATAAAAAAATTATACAAAGATTATTATATTGGAAATGAGCGAGATTTTCTAGAGTTACTTATTTATCTAAAAGAACATAACAATCTAGAAAAAGTCTTAGCAGCGATTGAACAACTCGAAAAGAACCCTATGGTTCAAATAACAACAGAAAAAATTATTTTCATAGCTAGTCAAGGCGAATACATCCATAAAACTGTACATTCCAAAAATGAGGTCACCACCCAATCTCTCGAAAATCTTTCAGCCATAACGGCGTTATTTGAAACGAAAAAGACAGGGGTGCTTCACTAATGGATAAAAGACAAGAAATGATTGAGATGTGCAAGGAACTTCGATTACCAAGCATTCGGGGATTTATTCAAGAAGATGATATGTGGAAACAATATCAGACAGCAGAAGATTTCTTATATCACGCACTAGTGCAAGAAATGGAAGATCGAGAAGTGCGAGCAAAAGCGAATCGCATTCGATCTGCAAATTTCCCTGAAAAGAAACTATTAACTGAATTAGAGTTTGAGAGATTACCGCAAAATGCGGCCTCTCGCCTCCCACATTTAAGGAAATTGGACTTTATTCAAGAAAAACAAAACGTCTTATTAATTGGCTCACCTGGAACAGGTAAAACCCATATAGCAATAGGTTTAGGAATTGAAGCTTGTTTGGCAGGATATAAAGTATTTTTTACAACGGTATCATCTCTAGTAAACCAATTAAAAGAGAGCCGTTCTGAAAGAACGTTACGTTCATTTGAACTGAAGTTTGAAAAATATGATTTAGTAATCATTGATGAATTAGGTTATATCTCCTTTGATAAAGAAGGAGCCGAGTTATTATTTACTCATCTTTCCCTTCGGGCAGGACGAGCATCCACCATCGTTACGAGTAATTTATCATTTGATCGATGGGAAGAAATATTTCATGATCCAGTTTTAACAGCAGCTTTAACGGACCGACTAACACATCGAGCATATATGGTAGACATGGTAGGACCATCTTATCGAATATTAGACACAAAGGAATGGTTGGAAAATAGTCAGGTTTAAGTGGCTCAGTTTTTAATTAATAAATGGCTCAATTTTTACTTGCGAAATACAATCGGGGGCAATTTCATAGTAAGAAACTCTTTGGCTCATTAAGCAAAACTCCTTTGATTTAGTAAAAAGTATTATACCCTTCAAGAACATCCGTGCCCATATGTGCGCCTTTTATTTGAAGAAAGATAAGTAGATTATGATACCTACTATTATTAAAAGGATGAGTATTCCTGTACCTTTCCACCCCATATCCCCAATTAAATCTTGAAGTCCTCCTCCACGAATACTTCCTGCCGGGTTTCTTTTTAATTCTTCTTGTCTTAGCCTTTCTCTTCTTTCTTCTGGAGTTTCTTTATCTATGTTCAATGATTACACCTCCACAAACATTTAACCATCATATTTACCTATTGAACTAACTGCCAGATCTTTAATGTTTCATAATCTTATTTACATTTTAACATAAATATCCAAATTACTTTCTCAATGTTATTCCAAAAGTTGAACTTACATAATAAAGAAGGCTAATTCTTGCAGAAGAATTGTGCTTTGATGTTGAGGAAAATAAAGGAAACTTAAAAGAAATAGCGAATCATGTTTATATACAATTAATTTCCAGGAGTGAATTTGAATGGATAATAGTATTAGAAAAATCTATGGGTCATATGAAATACCTGATGAAATTTATAAGCTATATGAATTAGAAAAAGAACTAAACGACATTGATTTATCACTTGATATGATAGGATTTCGCCCTAGCATTCATGATGATTCTTATTCAATTACCCCTCCAGATCTAATTCCTTTCGCAAACACTGGAGGCGATGGTATACATTTTGGTTTCTTGACTGATTTTGGCAGCGTACCTGCATTAACAGAAGCACCAATCGTTTGTGTAAGCCCTACAAACGATCCACCCATTCGGTATATGGCAAATAATATAAAAGAATTTTTTGATTTAGTATCGTCCGTTCCACACGCAGAAATGTTAGAAAGTATTTGGTCAAATCCTAATGAAGACTTTATCCAGGAAGTGAATTTTGAATTTTCCAGGGATATTTCCCCAGATTGGAAAGAAAAACAAACTAAGATCTCCGAATGTTTAAAAAACAAATATTTATCAAGCCAAGTGAGTATAGGTCATTACTTACAAAAGGTACAGAATGATCGTTCTAATTCCGTCTCCATTTCTACCTTGGATGGGTTAGGTGTAATAGGCAGCGAAGAAATTAATAACTCCTACAAAAAATATCAATTTGATTTTAATAAATCATTAGATGACAACGAACTAAAAAGAATGAAAGATTATTTAAATGATAGTAGTAGAATTGAAAAGCTTGCTTTTATACGCGATGCATTCTTTTCCTTCGTGTTAACTCCAGACTACGAAGAAAATCTCTTTTATTTGATTATTGAACTAATGCAATCTATGAACCTTCATGATGAAGTGCAAAGATTACGTTTAAGAGAGTAATTCGTGTTATTGAATCCAACCGCAGGATAAGGGTTGTATTAAAACAGGAAAAATTAAACTTTTTGTAAAGTTATAATCCTATTCCACTTAATGGAGAATATAATTAAACTAAAGATGTATAGAAAAAAGTTATTTTTGAGGAGGATTTTTATGTTCCAAACCTTAGAACATTTTTTGATATCTTGGAATTTTGAAGCTGATGCTACACAGAAACTACTAAATAATCTAACTGATGAATCACTTAAACAGGAAATAACATCGCAAAATTGGACTTTAGGACGTATTGCTTGGCATACGGTTACTGCTATTCGTATTATTACTTCAAATACAAACTTAACGTTCGAAGCTCCTAATAAAGATTATCCCGTACCTACTTCGGCTCATTTTATAGCGGACAGCTATCACCAAGCTAGTAGTGCATTTGTTCAGGCATTAAAAACACAATGGACTGACCATACAATGAATGAAGAAATTGAATTTTTAGGTCAACAAATTCCAAATGGTTCACTACTAATGTTTTTAATCCAACATCAAAGCCACCATCGAGGACAAATGACCGTTCTAATGCGACAGGCAGGTTTAGTTGTTCCAGGTATTTACGGTCCGTCAAAAGAAGAATGGGCTAAATTTGGTATGGAAGCCCCACAAATGTAGTTCAACAAAACAAGCCCAAATATTAAAATTTCTTTAATGTTTAATTTGTACCCAAAAGTTATTGAATCTATTTTAATATGCTTTTTTAAGATAGATTCCTTTCTTTTATAAGATGTTACTGATTATGACTATTATTATAGAGTGTTATTTAATATGGAAGATAAAGCAAATCACTACCTTAATATTATCAACGGTATGATCCAATAAAAAATGAACAAGCTGATTTTCTTTTGAACAATCAGCTTGTTTTAAATCGTTAAAAGAATACCCCCACACTTTAGCTAAAGTTTTTAGAGACCTTTTATAGATTCCTATCCAATAATATCCCCACTTGTTCTGCCACGACCTCAGTTGGTTCAGATAACCCATTATTGAACCACGCTTCTACTATCTCTACTATGGCTGCTCCAAAAAATTTAAGAATTAAATCCTTGCTTAAACCTTGATTTTTACCCTCGGTTACATTAACGTCGCTCTTTAATTCTTCAATGACAAAGTCTAAGAAGCGACTTCGAAACAAAGGGGCTCCTTTACTTGTTAACATGGTTGAAAAGAAAGTATAATTGCGTTCAAAATATTCAAACCAAATGAGGTTTCCCTCAGTATAACTTAATTCAGATGCTGATTGACACAGTATCCTTAATTCATTGATATGTTCTTCGATAAGTTTATCCAATAAGTCATATTTATCCAAATAATGAAGATAAATAGTTCTACGGCCAACATTTGCTCTGTCGGAAATATCCTGCATAGTTATTTCATCCAAATTTTTTTCAGACATCAGTTCAGTAAAAGCATTTTTTATTCCTTCCTGAGTTTTAATTATTCTTCTATCTACCTTAGTCATAACGAGAATCACCAAATTTCCTTATAATAATGCTCAATTTTAATGAAAATGTGTATAAATACACGAATCGTAAGCAATTGGTCATTGAAGACATACTCTTTCCTTTTATAATTATACACATATGAGTATTAATGCATATATGTAATTTTTCATACTTTAATGTCTATCCTCGAAACATCTTAAAGTATTTGAAATCGAACAGGAGGTTTGTTTATGGATCGTATTGAAAAGAGCAAGGAAAAGTTCAGTCAGCTATTTGGAGAGGAAGCAACTGGCGTACATAATACAGATCCTGATTTTCAGGAAATCCTGAACCACTTTATTTTTGGGGAAGTTTTTTATCAAGGTAATCTTGATGACAAACTTCGTGAGTTAATCACTTTAGTAGTACTCACTGTCAATCAAACATTGCCGCAGCTTAAAGCACATGTATACGCTGCGTTGAATGTTGGACTGACACCGGTAGAGATTAAAGAAGCTGTATACCAATGTGCTCCATATATTGGGTTTGCAAAAACTTTAAATGCTATTAATGAAGTCAATGAAGTTTATAAAGCGGAAAATATCGCTTTACCAACTAAAAGTCAAAAATCGGTAGATGAAGGTAATCGTTTTGAAAAAGGGCTAGCAGTTCAGGTAGAAATTTTTGGTGAAGTAATTGCAAAAATGCGGGAAAATGCTCCGGCAAATCAAAAGCATATCCAGGACTATCTTTCTGCTTTCTGTTTTGGAGATTTCTATACCCGTGGTGGACTTGATTTGAAGACACGTGAGTTGTTGACACTTTGTATCGTAAGTGCATTAGGTGGTGCAGAAGGTCAAGTGAAGGCTCATGTTCAGGGTAACGTAAATGTGGGCAATGACAAAGAACTATTGATTACAGCCATTACCCACTGTCTCCCATATATGGGGTTTCCAAGAACACTTAATGCATTAGCTTGTGTCAATGAAATTAATCCTGAAAATTAAGAATTGAAAATGACAATGTATTATAAAAAATTAAACAATGCAAAGGAGACAAAAATATGTTTAATGAAGTTACTAAATTATCAAATGGTGTAGAGATTCCTAAGTTAGGTCTTGGTACATGGCTGCTTGACGACGCACAGACAGCACAGGCAGTTCGTGATGCAGTAGCTATTGGATATCGTCATATTGATACCGCTCAGGCTTATATGAATGAAGCTGGTGTTGGTGAAGGAATCCGTTCTTGCGGAGTCGCAAGAGAAGAACTTTTCATCACGACAAAGGTAGCTGCGGAAGCTAAGACCTATGACGCAGTTACGCAGTCCATTAATGATTCTTTAGCAAAGATGGGATTAGATTACATTGACCTTCTGATTATCCACAGCCCACAGCCTTGGAATGAATTCCGTGAAGAGAATCGTTACTTTGATGAAAACAAAGAAGTATGGAAAGCAATGGAGGATTCATATAAAACAGGAAAGGTAAAGGCAATCGGTCTTTCCAACTTCCTACAAGACGATATAGAGAATATTCTTGAAAGCTGTGAAATCAAGCCTATGGTAAATCAAATATTAGTACATGTGAGTAATACTCCGTTTGAACTAATTGAATATTGCCAGAATAAAGACATACTTGTAGAAGCATATTCTCCAATTGCACACGGTGCGGTTCTTGATAATGCAGAGGTTAAATTAATAGCTGATAAGTATGGTGTATCTGTTGCTCAGCTTTGCCTACGTTATGATATCCAACTTGGTCTTGTAGTAATTCCTAAGACAGCAAAACCAGAACATATGAGAAACAATGCAGAGCTCGAATTTATTATTAGCGATTCAGATATGCAGACTCTAAATAATATAGAACGCATTCAGGATTATGGTGAGCATAGTTTCTTCCCGGTATTTGGTGGGAAATTAAAATAATTAGGTCATCAATTGGAAGTTAATTGGAGGAATGAAAATGGCAAAGCATGAAGAACTAAAAAATGGCGTTATTTTCCCAATCGGAGAAAAAAATGAAGCATTTGCACAATATTTTGTAGGGCAAAGTTATCTTAAAACATTAATTGCGGATTCAAAGGTAAATGTTGGTGTTGGAAATGTAACCTTTGAACCGGGCTGCAGAAATAACTGGCATATCCATCGTGATGGATTCCAACTTTTATTAGTAACTGGTGGCGAAGGTTGGTATCAGGAAGAAGGAAAACCTGCACAATTCTTAAAAGCTGGTGATGTTATTGTCACTCATGACGGTGTAAAACACTGGCATGGTGCTACAAAAGACAGCTGGTTTGAACACATTGCCATCACTGCAGGTACGCCTGTATGGTTAGAACCTGTTGATGATGAGACGTATAATAAATTATAAAACAACGCATCGAATCAATTGATTCGATGCGTTTACTTATTAGCAATGGGCGATTCAAAGAAAAGTGAGGAAACTTCCAAATCTCCCCTGCTGCTTGGGCGTTATCTACTTTTCTCACCTTAAAGTGAATTACTGTTTTTTCTTGCATTTAAAATTATATTATTAATTTTTCTTTTCGTAATATTTTAGTTTACATAATAATAATATAGTTAAATTGAAATCCAATATATTTAAATTGAATCTAATAGTTGTTAAAACAAAAAGAGACATCCCTAAAAAAGGATGTCTCGGATTAACGAATGAAGTTTTAATTAGCAATTAATTAAAGTTTAACAACGTTAGCAGCTTGTGGTCCGCGGTTGCCATCTACAACTTCGAATTCCACTTTTTGACCTTCGTCAAGAGTTTTAAAACCTTCGCCTTGGATAGCTGAGAAGTGTACGAATACGTCGTTTTCACCTTCAACTTCGATGAATCCAAAACCTTTTTCTGAGTTAAACCATTTTACTGTACCTTGTTTCATTTAAGAAAACCTCCAAAAAAATAAATGTTAACAATATGTGATTGTTTACCGAAATAAAAATTCACATATTACGAAGAGTACCGACTGTAACACCGATCACTCTTTGTAATATGTGAATCATTTGTACCCGGTCAAGCAATTTTATTGTTACTCTTAGTATACCATCATATTACAATTTGTCAAACACTTTATACAACCTTTTTTATAATTTTCTCTTATTTCTGTAAATTGATCGGTCTTACTATAGTATATTCCCTATTTTTCAATAATTATACCGTGATAAATTTGTAAATCATCATCACACGCTTCACAAAATTCGCATTCAGCATCTGTCCAAAATGCATAATACTTATCTTCTCTACTCGCTTCGTGTTCATATTTAGCACGAAATTTTTCTAAAATGGTATTTAAACCATCATTTAATTGCTCTTCTGTTTCATACTCATTTATAGATACAATGTTAGATTCCCAACCCTCGAATTGCCACCATGGTTCATAATCAGCTTTCATATATATTAATTTAAACATATAGCCACATATCCTTTCTTCAATATGTATTTTAGATAAAGACTATTTAATTGTCTATTTATACATTCTCGTATATTCTAAAATTACAGTATCTGTTAAACATTAAAAAAGCTAAATATCCCTATTATAGTTCCAATATAATACAATAACAATAAAAAAATTGTTTGTATTTGTTAAAGATTTTCTCTATTTTTAATGATTTACTTTAATTAAAAGGAGGATATTTTAATGAAACGAGCACATATTATTTTTTTCGGTGATGTTACGGGTACTGGCTACCGTTTTTTTATTAAACAAAAAGCAATTGAGCTCGGTTTAAAAGGATATTGTAAAATAAATCACCATAAACAAATTGAACTTGAAATTGAAGGAAAAAATAATTCTATCGATGAATTTTTGAAATTTGTTGAAAAAGGAGTAAGTTTACAAGCTAAATCAAATTCATTTACAGTTGAAATTTATGATGATCTAAAAGGATTTATTACGATGGATTCGGATATAGTATAACCTAGTTCTGTTCTACTTTTTGGTTATATTTATTTAAAGAAGCGTGAAAAAATTGTAAGATTTGAACTAGAAATCAACATTATAATGAAACTTTTTACCACAAATATACGTATTAGAAATATACAACTAGGAGGTACGAATATGCTTGGAGCTATGAATTTTATTACTCGACATGCACTTAACTTTTTATTTAGTTTTACAGTATTCGTTGTAACAATTATTAATTTTGAACTTGGCATTATTTTCGTGCCGATTATCACCCTTGCGACTTACTTTATTAGTAATAAGACGATAAAGGCAGTTCAAAAAATGAAAAAATCGAAAGAGCTAGGGCTTACACGCTCCGAATATAAACATATTGAAGCTCAGCTAAAAATTGCAAAAGGCCATGTGAATTCTTTAACTCAGCAATATGTTCGTGTTCGTTCTATTAGCTCTTTTAAATTATTAAATGAAATGACAAAACTTTCGAAACGAATCATTAATATCGTTCAGGCGAATCCACAAAAATTTTATTCTGTGGAAGATTTCTTCTACTCCCATTTACAATCTGCTGTTCAGTTAACAACTACGTATTCAATGTTAACACAGCAGCAACTAAAGGATATCGATGTTCATTTGGCATTAGAAGATACTCGTAAAACGTTAAAAGAGCTGCATGGAACAATGGAAGCAGACTTAAGATTAGCTCTTGAATCTGATTTAGAGTCTCTAAAAATTGAACTTGATTATGTAAAACACGAAAATGAAAAAAAACGTCAGCAAATTGAACTTTGGGGTGGCAAGTAATGACAGAAAATAAGAGCTCAAACAAATCCTTTGAAAACGCTTTAAACAAGGAGAGCTCTTTTTTTGTTAAAACAACATCTCCTACTTTCGCTGCGTTGAAATCCGAGCAACAATCGCATGCATTAATGCTCGCCAGTAAACTTGATATCTCTGATTATGAAAACGTTCTTCAATTTGGAGCAGAAGTCCAGCAAACATTAAAAAATTTTACACATAATATGCTTGTTACTGTTCAAAGAAATGATACTTCCCCAATTCGTGAGATACTTAATAAATTAATGGAGCAATTAGAACAAATTAATCCTGAAGATTTAATTGAAAATAAGAAAGGTTTTTTCAGCAATATTTTTAAACGCCAAAAGTCATCTATTCAAGAACTGATTTCACAATATAACCGTCTCAGCAAACATATTGATAGATTAAGCATTCAATTACAACATGCGCAAAAAGGGCTTTTAGCTGACTTAAATATGCTCAATGAAATGTATCAATTAAATGAAGATTATTTCCATAATATCAACATTTATATCGCTGCTGGTGAATTGAAAAAGCAAGATTTATTAAATAATGTGCTGCCTCAAGTGGAACAATCAGTTGTCGAATCAAAAAATCTAATGGACAAACAACGTCTAGTTGACTTAAAAAATTCAATTGAATGGTTAGATAAACGACTATATGATTTGCAAATATCACGTGAAATTGCTATTCAAGCAGCACCACAGATTAGGCTTATCCAACATACAAATCAAATGTTAGTAGAAAAAATCCAAGCATCCGTAATGTCAACAATTCCATTATGGCAATCACAAATATCGATGCTCATTCAAATTAACAATCAAAGACGTGCAAATATGGCAAGTGGGCGTTTGATGGAAGCCCATGATAGTATGATGAAAAAGAACGCAAAAATGATAGAAGCTACAGCAGCTGATTCGAAAAAATACAAAACCCTAACACATGAAGATATTGATTCATTTAAAGAAACACAATTACAACTAATTGAATCTATTGAGGATACTTTACGTGTACAAGCAAAAAGCAACGAACAACAAGCTTTTATTGAAGCAAACATTACACATTTTAAATAAAGAAATAAAAAAAGACGCAATGACTCAAAATTGAGTATGCGTCTTATATTTTCTATTCAAAATAATCTTTATAATAACCACCGACGTTTCCTGTGTTGTCGATTACAAAAAGAAACTCTTCAGTTTCATTTTTCACTTCATATTCTTTTCCAACAGTTAAGACATTTGAAACTAAATATTTTTCAGCATTTGTGTTTACACACTTAACTTTACGAATTGTTGGAGCATCTTTCCATTTTAAATTCAACATACAATTAACCTCACTTTAAACTTTGTATCATGTCGTTTTATTATATACGATTTCAGCTTTTTTGTGGAAATAAATCTAATATTTCACCAAATGTTATTTACTGTTTTTTTCATTACTATATAATGATACCATATATTTAAAAGGAGTGTTTACATATGCCCATGTCCTTCGGCGGCGTTCCAATGTGGTTTTTTATAATTGCTATCATTTTTGCAATTGTATTCATTGTTATATCAGAATGGAATTCAAGAAGTTAACCATTCTATAGTTCATATCAACTTAAGGTTAATTTATTATAAAAAAGATAAATCCCATTATATTGGAATTTATCTTTTGAAATTATTTTAGAGTACGTTTTAAAAACTCTTTCGTTCTATCATGTTTTGGATTTACAAGCACCTGATCAGGATGCCCTTCTTCAACGATAACCCCTTTATCCATAAAGACAATTCGGTCGGAAACTTCTCGTGCAAATTCCATTTCATGCGTTACAATTAGCATTGTATTCCCTTCATCTGCTAGTTTACGCATTACTTTTAACACTTCCCCTACCATTTCTGGATCTAGTGCTGAAGTAGGTTCGTCAAATAACATTACTTCTGGATCCATTGCAAGAGCTCTAGCTATTGCTACTCGCTGTTTTTGACCACCAGATAGCTGTCTTGGCTTTGCATTAATATACTGGTCCATCCCAACAATTTTTAAGTATTTTAACGCATTTTGTTTTGCTTCTTCCTTAGAGCGTTTTAATACCTTTTGTTGTCCAACCATACAATTTTTTAGCACATTATGATTATCAAACAAATTAAACTGCTGGAACACCATTCCTAAGTGTGTACGATATTTTTTAATATCATGTTTTTCATTTAGAATATTTTCGCCATTGTATATAATTTCTCCACCACTTGGCACCTCTAAGAGATTAATACAACGTAATAATGTTGACTTCCCTGAACCTGAAGAACCGATTAGACAAACGACTTCCCCTTTATTCACTGTAAAGTTTACATCGCGCAGTACTTCATGATTGCCAAATGATTTATTCAAATGTTTGATTTCAATTACTTTTTCCATCATTTTTATCTCCTTACGCGATTAAAGCATTTGTTCTTCTCTTCGTTGTTCTACTTTGTATGCATCCTGACCATCCATCTTCTTTTCGATAATGCGCAAGATTCGAGATGCAACAAATGTCATAATTAAATACATAATACATGTAATCACATATGATTCTGCAAAACGGAAATTCGCTCCAGCGATTGATTTCGTAGTAAAGAATAATTCAGTAACACTAATAACACTTAACACTGCCGAGTCTTTAATGTTCATAATTAATTGGTTCCCTGTAGCGGGAAGAATATTGCGGAATACTTGAGGTAAAACGATATGAATCATTGTTTGCAAGTGACTCATTCCAATCGCCTCAGCTGCCTCGTACTGCCCTTTATCAATAGACACAATTCCCCCACGGACATATTCAGCCATATATGCACCCGTATTTAAACCTACAACAACGATTGCTGCAACAAAGCGATCCATTTCATATCCATAAGAAGCGATACCATAGAATACAACCATTGCTTGTACAATCATTGGTGTACCACGGAAGATTTCAACGTAAACAGTTAATAGGAAGCTAAAGATTTTTAAGATAATTGACTTAAACGACCTTTTACGAAGAGGAATTGTATGCATAACACCAATAAATAATCCGATAAGAGCACCAATAATTGTACTAATAATTGCTATTAGCAACGTCATATATGCGCCACGTAAATAACTTGGCCAATTCTCTTGTAGAATTGAGAGTATTATATCAAAACTCATAAATATCCTCCTAAACTAATACACAACGAATGTTGTTAAGAAAAGCGTAAGCGCCCCGCTTAGCCCCGAAAGGCGCTGGAGCTAGACATCTTCAAAAGTTTTTATACTTTCTTATTAAGTAAAAAAGTTATCACTGGCCTAAAAATAGACCAGTGATAAGTTCACTGCGTTATTGAGCAGCAGGTTGGTTAGCAATTGCTTGATCCATAATTTCTTGACGTTCTTCTTCAGAAATTCCAGCTAACACTTCGTTAATTTTTGCTAAGCTTTCATCACCTTTGCGTAAACCAATAGCAACTGAAACATCTGCTGGATCTACTTCAAAACCTTCTTCAAGTTCTACAAAAGTAAAGTTTTCATTTGCAGCAGTAGATGAAACAGCCTCTGGTCGTTCAGCAACATAACCATCAATTACACCTGATTCTAAAGCAACACGCATATGAGAAAAACTTTCCATAGCAGTTTCTTTTTGAACATTAGGAATTTGATCGATTACAGCATAATTTGTTGTGTTTAACTGAGAAGTGATTTTAGCTCCTGCAAAATCATCTAAACTTTTAGCTTCTGCATATTTGCTATCTGCTTTTGTAACAATAACGAAATTACTAGTATAATAGTTTTCAGTGAAATCAATTACTTCAGCACGTTCTGGAGTCGGACTCATACCAGCTATAATCGCATCGATAACATTTGATTCTAATGCAGGTAATAAACCGTCCCATTCAGTTTTTACAATTACTAATTCTTTACCTAAAGCATCTGCTACACGTTTAGCGATTTCAACATCATAACCGCCGGCATATTCTTCTGAACCTTGAATTTTAACAGCGCCGTTCGAATCATCTTGTTGAGTCCAGTTGAACGGTGGGTAAGCTGCTTCTAAACCAACTTTCAAAACCTCCTTTTCTTCTGTTGAATCAGAAGATGATGCAGTATTTCCTTCTTCTTCTGAAGTACCACACGCTGCAAGAACCATAATCGCAAATAGTGCAGTTATTAAAAGTTTTAGCTTTTTTGACATATCCATCTCTCCTTACTTATCATCTACTAAGGTATACAAAAAGCGACCTAAGATGAACTCAGGTCGCCTATATACAATAGCCCAAATCCTCTTTCGTTCCCGTTTGAGATAGCACACCTCAGTTGGTTTGGGAGAACCAGCTGAGACAGTCCTGCAGTTATTCACTGCAGACCCAGCATGAAGTAGTGAGCCTACTTTCATACTTCGGCGATATTTCCTTCTTTCTTAGATCATTGTTCGCTCTATACTCCCTAAGAAACTAATAAATAACGCACCTCTACCTCACTCGTAAACGTGAGGCATTCATATTAAATTTCTATTAAAATAGTACTATAGGAATAAGATGATGTCAACACGCATTTTTTAGACAATAGCATTTTACTAAAAGTCCCAATTTAAAGTAAATCTAAGTAATTATACTGCTAACCTATTTAGATTTTAATAAATACAATACAGAAAAATAAGTAGTTTTCTAAGTTTTTTTCAATTGACCGTTACAACAAAGCAGCTTTCTTTTTAATAATATAGGTCTTCTGAATAAACCTTTTCCCAAAATCATTAATACATATACTCATTCAAAAAAATAAGGCTTCATTTTATTGTTATAATCTAGATTCTTTTTAGATTGAATGCAACCTATTTGATAAGTTACAAGAATGTCTTAGTTAGGACAAACATATAATCTAATAGATAATTATGTCTTTGGCATAATTGCGTTAGACAAGAGTTTAACTATCAATTATTTTGAAAGGAGATTTGTTAATGCGTAATCGCGAAAGAGTAATACCAGAGCTATTGGAAGTACTGGACAATTTTCCGGAACTAAGTTTGGAACAAGAAATAATACCACAAGTAAGAGAGGCTATGAAGAATGGAAATGAGCCTGTTGATCAAACTGATGTTTCAATCGAAGTTATTGCAATTCAAGCATATGATAACGAAGAAATTAATGTGCGAGTTTATAAACCTAGAAAATTAAATGGTGATTTACCTGGTTTATTATGGATTCACGGTGGTGGTTATGTCTTAGGTGCAGCGGAATCTGACGACGCACTATGTGTAAGATATGTAAAGGATATAGGCTGCATCGTTGTCTCAGTAGATTATCGTTTAGCACCAGAGCATTCATACCCAACACCTCTCGAAGATTGTTATAGTGCATTATGCTGGATGGTAAATAATGCTGAACTATTATCTATAGATATTAATAAAATTGCTGTTGCTGGTAACAGTGCAGGCGGTGGGTTGACTGCTGCATTGACTTTACTTGCTAGAGATCGAAAGTTTCCGAAAGTACATGTTCAATTGCCTTTATATCCAATGATTGATGATTCAAATAATACACCATCCGCCAACGAAATTACAGAAGGCATGATCTGGAATCAACAATTGAACGATTTGGGTTGGAAATTATATTTAGGTAAATTATACGGGTCTGATAATATTCCACCTTATGCGGCTCCAGCAAGGGCAACAGATTATTCCAATTTACCATACACATATACCTTTATAGGCCAATTGGATCCTTTCAGAGATGAAACATTAACATATGTTACAAAATTAGCTCAAGCTGGTGTTGATGTTGAATTCCATTTGTATCCTGGCGCTTATCACGCATTTGAAAGTTTAAATCCACATTCATCTGTTGCACAATATGCAATGAACGAGTATATAAATGCAATTAAAATTGGATTTGATCGAATTTCAGGTAGTTTAAAAGAAGCGAAAGAAACGACAGCTTAAAAATCGGTTCTATGTCAAATGTTGGGGTGAAGTGATATTACACGGCACCCCGATTATCCTAAATGAACCCCAATTTTCTTATATAAATTATTTAATAAAATTTTCGCTTTAAAGTGTTCATAGCTTCTAAAACCATAAGCATTGCGCTTCAAAACTTTTGATTTATTATTAATTCCTTCTAAAAAACCATTTGAATATCCAAAACTTAAACTATTTAAAATTTCAACTTGCCAATTTTTTAGCGTTTGAATAGCCTTTAAAAATGCCGGAATATTTGCTTCTTCTACCTTTCGGTAAAAGGCTTCTAATCTTTTTTTTATTTCTATCAAATCATTTGAAGTTTTTGCCCAATCAAACCATTCGCAGTAAGCTTCTTTTAATTCATAGGCTTGCTTTAGTTCCTTCGACATTCCTATGTAACGATTTAAGTACCAACGATTCGTTTCTGTTAACTTATCAAATCGTTTATATAGTACGTGACGCATTTTCTTACATTTCTTTCGATCATATGCATGCCATTCTTTTTGAACATTTCGACGTACTTCATCTAGTGCCCAGTAAATATAACGACAATAATGAAAGCGATCCGCAATAATAATCGGGCGATTTAACGCCTTCCTAACTGCTGCTTTAAAGCTTGGATTCATGTCCATAACCACAATTTCTACATCTGCACCGTATTTCATCAAGTAATCCTTAATGGTTTCTTTTCTACGATTTGGTAAAATATCAATTGGTTCATGTGTTTCCGCATTGGCAATAATTAATTGATAAGTTCCCGCATCGGTATCTGCTTTATATTCATCAATCGCGATACATTTTGGTAAATGAACCCCTTCATTTAATTGTTCCTTTACTACTTCTTTAAAGCGACGAATCACTGTTGAGCTTGATGTACCAAGTACTTCAGCTGCTTCTTTAAATGTTTTTGCCTTTTCGTACAACTTGATTCCATTCTTTCGAGAAACGTTGATATTTATCCACGAAAGGGGATTTTTCTGAAAAACGTTTCCCACATTGGCATACATAACGACGACGTTTATAAAAAAGGACGGTTAATCGTTCAAACCATTTTAAATGATTAATTTTTTGAATTCGATAATCATGGACTTTTGATGTTATATTCTTGCATGCTGGACATTGATGTTCTTTTTTTGGTATGGAAACGTGTAGAACAATACGTTCCCCCATCTCCTCCACCTTATGAACAGTTACACCTTTTAATCCTGGAATATTCATGTTAAAATTCATTTGCACGTATCACCTTTCATTGCTTGTTTCTCGACAATTCAAGTATATAGAAATCGGTGATTACGTGCTTTTTTCTGTGAAAATAATTAATCCCTTCGGTCTTTGAATACTATTAATCAAATATGTTTATTCTTAAATTGACCGAAAAAAGCCAATAAGAAAGCAGAGCTACCTGTTGTGGGGTAACTTTGTATATTACTTTTTGGTTTTGGTTAAGTTATGACATTTGGGGTTCTTTATAAGGCTCCTTGTTTAATAACATGGAGTAAATAACCCGAAGCATTCGATGCGAGATCGCAACGAGTGCTTTTTTCTTTCCTCTTCGTGCTGCTAATGACCAATATTTGTTTGCCAGCCATCGATTTCGACTTCTTGAAACAGCCCACGCTGCTTCACACATAGCGGATTTTATATGAGGATTTCCTTTCACTGTACGTGTACTCTTCCTTTTCCCAGCACTTTCGTGATTCCCTGGTGAAACTCCTGCCCATGATGCAAGATGTTGAGATGTCGGGAACTGTTCCATTTCTACTCCTATTTCTGCAATAATTACAGCTGCAGTATCTTTACTTATTCCTGGTATGGTAATTAACAACTGTAGTTCTTCTTGATAATTTTGAAGTAGTTGATCCACCCGTTCTTCGATTTCTGAAATTAAGGTTTCTAAGTATTGAATATGTTGCCAGGACTGACGAATCAGGAAGATTTGATGCTCATTTATTGTTCCAAATAAGGAATCTGTAATCCATTGCTTTTTCGGAATCAACTTCCCATGAATATCTTTTTCTACATCCGTTTCGTCGACATAGCCTTGTTCAATTAATCGATTTAATAGTTTTCGACCTGATACACCAAATACATCCGAGATTACTGTACTTAGTTTGACATTTGAACTTTCTAATACCTTTTGGATTCGATTTTTCTCTGAAACTAAATGACTAATCCACTTTTTACGTAGTCTCGTTAAATCTCGGAGTTCACGAATATTTACAGGGGGAACAAAGCTCTTTTCTATCAAACCATGACGTAATAACTTCGCTATCCATTCTGCATCTGAAACATCTGTTTTTCTTCCGGGTACATTTTTAATTCGCTGGGCATTAGCTAACGTGATATCAAAGAAATCTTCTAAGATGTTAAATACAGGTTTCCAATACACACCCGTACTTTCCATTGCAATATGTGTAACTTCATGTCCCTCTAACCATTTTAAAAGCCTAAATAAATCTTTTGTGAGTGTTGGAAATGTTTCGGTCTCTATATACATTTCGTCTTCATGATTACCTTTAATAACACAAGCTACAATCGTTTCTGAATGTACGTCTAAACCTGCACACTTCTCAATAAATACTTCCATGAAATCACTCCGATTCATTAAGATCACAAACAGTGAGTGAATTTGAAGATAAGCATTTTTCTGTACGTAGTCATCCTACTATCAAGTGGAGCTAACAAAGGGTTGAACACCAAATTCACTCAAACAGTTTATTTTACAGGGTCAAAGCCACCAAAAAAAGCCACGTCTTACATCCTGTTTGTGTCATTACCATTATGAACCGAAGGTACTTATTTTCATGCCAGGGTTGGGTGTAAAAAACTCATGATTGTTTATTTATGAAATTTTTTCAAACCCCAACAAATATTATAGAGCCTAAAAATCAAGAACTTAAGGCATTATAAAAAACCTAGCGAGTTGTCGCTAGGTTTTTTAAATATTATTATGAATTTAAAAGTAAATCTTCTGGGTTTTCGATTAATTCTTTAACTGTTTTTAAGAAGCCAACAGAATCTTTACCATCGATAATGCGGTGGTCATATGAAAGAGCCACATACATCATTGGGCGGATTTGTACTTCCCCATTTACAGCAACTGGACGGTTTACAATCGAGTGCATACCTAAAATACCAGCTTGTGTACCGTTCATGATAGGTGTAGACATTAATGAACCAAATACTCCACCGTTAGTGATTGTGAATGATCCACCAGCCATATCGTTTAAACCTAATTTTTTGTCGCGTGCTTTTTGTGCTAAATTAGCGATATCTTTTTCGATTTCAGCAAAGTTTTTGCTGTTTGCATCGCGAACTACTGGTACTACTAAACCTTCTTCAGTTGAAACCGCGATACCGATATCGAAGAAGTTATTTAAGTGAATTTCATCACCTACGATTTGTGCATTTACGTATGGGTATTTTTTAAGTGCCGCAACAACAGCTTTTGTGAAGAATGACATGAAACCAAGTTTGATGTCGTTTGCTTTCACGAACTCTTCTTGTTTACGTTTACGTAATGCCATAATGTTTGTCATGTCAATTTCATTGAATGTTGTTAACATCGCAGTTGATTGTTTTACTTCTAGTAAACGTTTAGCAATCGTTTGACGACGACGGCTCATTTTTTCAATTGTTACACGATCAGAATTAGCTGCTGGTGTGAATACCACTGGACCACCTGTTGTTGGTACTACTGGTGCTGCTGCAGCTGCTGGTGCAGTACCATGAGCAGCAACGTCTTGTACACGTACGCGACCTTGTGGATCAACTGGAGAAATTGCAGCTAAGTCAATTCCTTTTTCACGTGCTAGTTTACGTGCTGCTGGTGAAGCTACAACACGGTCATTAGAAGTTTCTTCTACAACAGGAGTTGCAGCAGGTGCTGGTGCAGCAGCTTGAGCTGGTGCTGGTGCAGCTTCAGCTTTTGGCGCTTCTTCTGCAGCTTGAGGTGCAGGAGCTGCTCCTTCTCCAGCTTCTACAACAGCAATTACTTGTCCTACAAGAACTGTATCGCCTTCTTCAGCAAGAACTTGAGTTAAAACTCCAGCTTCTTCTGAAATGATTTCTGCATTTACTTTATCAGTTTCTAATTCAACGATGAATTCGCCTTTTTCAACGCGATCACCAACTTTTTTCACCCACTGGGCAATTGTACCTTCTGTAATTGATTCTGCTAATTCAGGGACTTTAATTTCAGCCACTTTAATATCCTCCTTTGAATATCATGTGTACCCAGAGTTTGGGTACACATGGCATCGCTACCGGCTAACAGTAGACAATTTTAATAAATGATTGAAATAGAATTGTTATTATGCAAGAGCTTCGTCAATGACTTTTGCTTGTGCAATTTTATGTGAATCCATGTCACCTTCAGAAGTTGAAGACATTTCTGGACGTCCAACATATTTAATTTTCTTACCATCAGCCAAGTCTAATAAATATTCTAACACATATTTCCAAGGACCTTGATTTTTAGGCTCTTCTTGTACCCAAACAATTTCTTTTACATTCGGGAACTTCGCGATGATATCAGATATTTTTTGTGATGGGAATGGATAAAGCTGTTCAACACGTACAATATGAGTATTTTCAAAGCCTTTACCATCTTGTACTCGATCAGCTAAGTCAATTGTTACTTTACCAGATGCTAGTAAAATCCGTTCAACTTTTTTCGGATTTGTACCTAAACCTGGTTGTTCAATTACTTCTTCAAATTTGCCTTCTGATAATTGTTCTAATGTAGCCGCAGCTAATGGGTGACGAAGTAATGATTTTGGTGAAACTACAACTAATGGTCTAATTGCTTCTGTACCTAGCATTTTAGCTTGGCGTCGAAGTAAATGATAGTAGTTTCCAGCATTTGAACAGTTTGCAACAATCCAGTTATTTTCTGCAGAAAGTTGTAAATAACGTTCTAAGCGTGCAGATGAATGCTCTGGGCCTTGTCCTTCAATAGCATTTGGCAATAATAGAACTAATCCAGATTTTTGACCCCATTTAGAGCGTGCTGCAGAAATAAAGTTGTCGAACATAACTTGTGCCATATTAGCAAAGTCACCGAATTGAGCTTCCCAAATAGATAATGCTTTCTCGTTTTCTAAGTTATAACCATATTCATATCCTACAATTGCTGCCTCAGTTAATGGTGAGTTATATACAGCAAATGAAGCTTTAGAACCTGAAATATGGTGCAACGGAGTATATTCTGAGCCATTATTTTTATCATGTAATACTAAGTGGCGTTGTGAGAATGTACCACGTTGAGCATCTTGACCAGTCATACGGATTGGATTGCCGTCTCTTAAAATTGTTGCAAATGCTAATGTTTCAGCATGACCCCAATCAATTTTACCTGTGTCTAATGCTTCAACACGTTTCTTTAAGATTTTTGCTAATTTATTTTGTGGTTCAAAACTTTCAGGCCACGCAAGTAGGTCTTCATTGATTTGAACTAATTCTTCTTTTGAAACTGCTGTTTCTACTTCTGGGTAGTCGTTTTTCACAGCTTCAGGCATTTCAATTTCAAAATGTCCTTTTTCTGCACCAACCGCTTTAACATGATCATAAGAAGCCTGCATTTCAGCATAAATTTCTTCATCAAGTTTTTTCACTTGTTCTTCAGAAACAACGCCTTCTTTTGCTAATTGCTCACCATACATAGCGCGCACAGTAGGATGACTTGTTACAATTTTATATGTTAATGGGTTTGTTACAGTTGGATCATCAGTTTCATTATGTCCGAAACGACGGTACCCAATTAAGTCTATTAAAATATCTTTGCCGAATAGCTGGCGATATTCGAATGATAAGTGGGCAACTTGTACAACAGCTTCTGGATCATCAGCATTTACGTGGATAACAGGAATTCCATATCCTTTTGCTAAATCAGTTGTATAGTGAGTTGAACGTGAATCAGTGTGCTCAGTTGTAAATCCAATCATGTTGTTAGAAATGATATGAATTGAACCGCCTGTTGAGAAACCACTTGTATTTGCATAGTTAAAAGTTTCTTGAACGATACCCTCACCTGCAAATGCAGCATCACCATGAACAAGAACTGCTAATGCTTTGCTAGCATCTTGTGATGGTAATCCAGGTTTTGTAGTATCCTCTTGAGCTGCACGTGTAGAACCAGTAATAATTGGGCTTACAACTTCTAAGTGTGATGGGTTATAAGCTAATTTTACTTTCATTCCTGATTTTTTTGTATGAGTAGCACCCATGTGATATTTCACGTCACCAGTCCAACCTTTAGAAATTTCTAAAGATCCGTCTTCTGGGAAGAAGTAGTCGTTCGGTACGTGTGCAAAATCAGCGAACATCATATCGTATGGTTTATTAACAACGTGAGTTAAAACATTTAAACGTCCACGGTGTGCCATACCGATTTGTAGGTAATTCATTTTTTCTTTGTCAGCAGCTTTTACAATTTCATCTAGTAGTACGACTAAAGTATCTAAACCTTCTATAGAAAATCGTTTTTGTCCAACGAATGTTTTATGGATGAATTTTTCGAAATCTTCTACTCGAGTTAATCGTTCTAATAACGCTTTTTTCTCTTCATTTGTTAAGCTGATTTTAGACTTGCCAGACTCAATTTTATCTTGAATCCATCGGCGTTCTGCATCATCGACATGAGAATATTCGTAAGCAATTTTCCCAGTGTAAATTGAACGAAGATAGTCGATAGCTTGTTTTCCGTTGGTAACGTTTACAGGAACATTATTAAAGAATAATGAAGCAGGCAACGAAACTAGATCAGCTTCAGTTAAATCATAAGATGCTAAATCAATTCGAGATGTATCTAATTGACGATCTTTTAGAGGATAAACATCCGCAGCTAAATGTCCTTGAGAACGGATTGCTTCTGCCAATTGAACAGCAGCAAATACTTTTTTCAAATTACCTGGTTGGTAACTTGCACCTTCTGCTCCACCTTGCTCTCCTTCAGTAAATGGAGAACCGAATTGTTGGAATAGTGCAACTAGTTCTGGTTCTACTTGTTCTGGAGATTGTAGAAATAAATCATATTGCTCCATAACATAGCCTAAGTTAGGACCAGAGAATGCTGACCAAGGGGAACCAGCAAATAATACATTGTTCGACATGAGAATAACCTCCAAATTTTGCCCTAGGGCAGTTCCATTGTTGTTTTACTAAAACATTATTTCATATTTTGCCATTCTTCGACAATATAAAAAGACATACTTTATTAGTGAAGAACGTTTTTTTCCATTTCAATCTTACTACTCTTCACAAAAAATACAACTATTTTTCACGAAATTAGCATTTTTTTTTGAGAATCAATCGTTTTAAGGAATAATTTTTATTTTTTTTCTCTAAAGTGAGAAATTTAAGGTAAATGTTGTTCCTTTTCCAACACTACTTTGAACGTCTATTTCTACATCATATTTTTCTGCTAGCATCTTCGTTATACTTAACCCTAACCCAGTCCCCCCTCCTGTACTCTCTCTTGAAGCATCGACGCGATAAAAGCGATCAAAAATATGCGGGAGATGCTCTTTTGAAATTCCTATACCATTATCCTTTATCATTATTACTACCTTATTAGATAAATATTGAACATCAATATCAATAATTGGTTTTCTATCGTTATATCGTATTCCATTTTCAATAATATTTCGTGCAATTTGACCTAATGCATTTTCAGTAATATTTGGCAGCAGAGGTTCGCCAGTAGTCGATATATGAATGCTTGCATCCGTATAAATCACTTCCAACTCTTCCTTAACGGAATATAGTACTTTTTCAACATTTGTCACAGCATGTTCATCACGTTCTTCTTTTCTTGCTAAATCAAGTAGTTCCTCTATCATTTTTTTCATTCTTGTAACTTCTTCTAATGAAGTTGAGATTGATTCCTCTAAAATGTCAGGGTCGTTTTTCCCCCATCGTTTTATTAATGATAGATGCCCTTCAATTGCTTGGATTGGTGTCCTCAGCTCGTGGGATGCATCTGATACAAACTGCTGCTGTTTTGCAAAAGTACTTTGTAATTCTGCTATCATAGTTCGATAAATCTTTAATAAGTCACCAATTTCATCATCAGCATTATATGCAAAATTAATTTCTTTATCAAAACCTTTATCACGAACAGACATCATTGAGTCGCGCAAATCTTGTATTGGTTTAATTAATAAATTTGCTAAATAATAGCCGATAGAAACCGCTAACAGTATTGCCCCTAAACCAGCTATAAGCATGGTAGTTAACACATATTGCATCATTGATTGAAAAGTTGTTAATGGGTGTATTAATTGCATGACGCCATGGAAGCGGCCAATATTGACAAACTTATTTACAACAAATACATCTTCATTATCAATCACTTCTTTTGATATCACAGTTTTTCTAAGTTGATCATATGATAAAACAATGTCTGCTGCTGAGGATTTATTATTAATTCTTAGCACTTCATAACCATCTTGGTTAAAAATGTAAACTGTTTGATTTTGATTCACTATCGCTTTGAATAAACCTGTATTGCCTTGAAACTCACTAATTGAAATGGACTCATTTTGCGAATTAAAAAAAGATGTTAAGTCATCTGCAGTTCGAATTGCATTATTTTCTTCATTTTGCAAAAGCCATGAATAGAGTGCGAGATAAATAACGGTACAAATTGCTGCATAACTTATAAAAATAACAATCGCAGTCGACATGATCCATTTCTTTTTTAATGATTGGTTAATAACAATATACTTTAGGTTCTTCATTCTCTCACCACATAGCCTACACCACGAACTGTTTCTATGTACGGCTCGCATTGAGTCTTTAATTTTGAGCGCAGATGCCTAATGTAAACATCTACTACATTTGTTTCCACCTCTGAACTATACCCCCAGACAGATTGTAAAATCATGTCCCGTTCACAAACGCGGTTTTTATTTTCACATAATAATTTCAATAAATCATATTCTGTTTTCGTTAATTCCAGTTTGTTATTTTCAAAATAAACCTCGTATGATTGAGGCTTAATAATTAAATCCCTAACTTGAATAGTTTCTGCCACTTCTTGATTTTCAGTATTGCCAACTCTTCTTAAAATGGAACGAATTCTTGCTAATAATTCTTCTATAGCAAAAGGTTTAACGATATAATCATCCGCTCCTGCATCTAGACCAGCTACCCTATCCATTACTGCGTCGCGTGCAGTAATCAGAATAATTGGCACATTTAGTTGTGCACGGATGCGTCTGCATACTTCAATTCCATTTAAACCTGGCAACATGACATCAAGTAAAATGCAGTCAAACTTATTTTCCAATGCCTTGCTTAGCCCTTCTCTTCCATCATGTGTTACTGTAACTTCAAATTGTTCGTATTTTAGTTCAAGTTCGATAAAACGTGCAATATTTTTTTCGTCTTCTACCAGCAAGATTCGTTTATTCATAATATCACCCTTTATTAGAAAAGCGTTAACGCCCAGGTTAGCCTCGAAAAAATTTATATTTTTATTCAGATAAAAAGCCTCGTTCTAAGTTTAACTTAAAACAAGGCAGCCATAAAATGTAACACTTTAATTTCAAGCTGAAAACGATGAAGTTTCCTTTTTGACTAATTCAATACATTTTTCGTATTGTTTTTGCTCTTCTGTATCTTTACGATTTAAAATTTTATATTGATTATCATTGATTTCAATCGTGTACTCTGCTGTTACTGTAGCATTTCCAATTAGAGTTAATTGGTACTCCCCATTGTTTTGTTTTACTTCACATTTTACAAATCCACCTGGATTATAAACCGTAATTAAATCAGTATCTACAAGTCCATTTAACTTTGATACAAGTGCAGATGCTGTCATCGCGGTACCACATGCATTTGTAAAACCAACACCTCGTTCAAATGTTCGAACAAAAATTGTGTCATTTTTCATTGGGTAAACATAACTTACATTTACGCCGTCCATACAAAATTCGTTTTCACTATTTAGAAACTCAGAAAGCTGTTGTTGATGTGAAGCATCTTCAATATATTGTGCATCCACAATTCCAATAAGATGTGGATTGGGAACAGATACTGCTGTAAATTTAATTGTTGGTGAAAATTCCTCAATAATTTGATGGCGGATTACTGTTTGGTTTTTATATTTCATTGGTAAACTGTTAAGCTCAAAAGAAACAGGTGATATTTCAACAGCATATGTTGGAATCGTTCCAAAAATCGAAGCTTCATTTCTAACATGCAGATTTGCTTTCATTGTTTCAATAATTGCTTCATCTTTACCAAGTTTTTCGCAAACAAATCTCGCTACAGTTCGCAAGCCGTTTCCGCACATGGATGCTTCTGAGCCATCCGCATTAATCACTCTCATTTTTGCATCTGCAATGGTCGAAGGCAAAACAAGCAACAAACCATCTGCTCCACCATCGTTATCCTTTAAACATAGCCATTTCGTTAAGCTGGGCCAATCAAATTCATTTTCATTGTTAGAATTATATAAATAAAATGTATTGCCAGATCCATGTACTTTTAAAAAAGTTCTTTCCATAGGTATACTCTCCTATTACTATTTATTTCTATCATAATTGTAAATCAATTATGAATCAACCTAATTGAAATCATCTTAAATTATAAATTCTTTTAACATTTTTCAATAAGAATAAATTCTATTTTTACATTAAAATAATTGTATCAGTTCGATTCTTTATTATATGATATATTCATGTAATTTCTTTATAAAATGGTTATTTTCTGACTATTTTGGGTAAATAAAAAAAACAACTTTATTTATTGACGTCTTGCCCCTTTAGGTTTATTATTTTGAACTGTTGCCCTGTGATATCTTATTTGAGTGTGTTATGCAACTATCCTAAAAAGGAGGCGTTTCAAATGTTAAAATTTCGAGACCTTTCAGAAACTAATGACTTATATGAATTAATGATCCATCCGTCAGTTTTTCCATATGTTCGTCAAAAAGCTGCTTCCTCTGAAGAATATTTATTTATGACAAAACAGCTTTTAGAAGAAGAACAATTAGGAAAAACGATATCGAGAACAATAACCGATGACTGGGGTCAACCAATTGGTACCATCAGTCTTTTTGATATACAAGATGGAGCAGGCTTCCTAGGAACTTGGATAGGTGCACCTTTTCAAGGAAAAGGATACAATCAAGCTGCTAAAAAGCAGTTTTTAACTGAACTGTTTTTTGAAAAAGATATCCACACTGTATTTCTACGTATTAGAAAAGATAATTTAAAATCGAAACGCGCAGCACAAAAATTACAATATGTTATATGCGCAAAAGATTGTCATCCAGCATTATATGAGGAAATAAACACTGGTGAAATTAAATATGATTTATTTAAAATTCCAAAAGATTTATTCTATATCGTCACAGCCAACGAAAATTCAAAAGAAGAAGAGCAAGCAATGTAAACTTTAAAAAAAGCGACCCGTTTTTCAGTCGCTATTAATTTCAACAATACAAAAAGAAGTCTCAACGCAATAGGCGCTAGACTTCTTTTATTTTTTGCTTAACCTTTTTCATATTGAGTAATTAATTTTACCATCTCTATTGGTGTTTTTGGACTTTCAGCATTTTTCATTGCATCTAAAATTTCGTTTTTCTTTTTTTCTAATGTATTCACAGCTTTTATAAACGTGTTTTTAGTTAGCAATTCTTCCTCCAAGGTTACTGCAAATCCTTGTTTTTCAAAAATTTTCGCATTTAATATTTGGTCCCCACGGCTTTTTGATGCAGAAAGTGGAATTAAAAGCATAGGCTTTTTCAAAGCTAAAAACTCAAAAATAGAATTTGAACCAGCTCGGGATACAACAAAATCCGCCGCATGTAATAAATCTGGTAATTCTGTTGTTACATAATCAAATTGTTTGTACCCTTTTAAGCCCTCCAATGACGAGTCAATGTTTCCTTTACCGCAAAGATGAATCACTTGGTATGCTTCTAATAGTTCTGGCAAATTACTTCGCAAGGCCTCATTTAGAACCACCGAGCCTAAGCTCCCTCCCATAACAAGGAGAACCTTTTTACTCGCATCAAATTGACACAATGACAATCCTCGAATTTTTTTTCCGTCAAATAGTTGTTCACGGACAATTGATCCAGTACATGTTGCTTTATCACTTGGTAAATATTTTAATGTGTCTTGAAAAATTGTAAAAACGTGTGAAGCAAATGGCAGTGCAATTTTATTTGCTAACCCTGGTGTCACATCTGATTCATGAATTACAACAGGGATCCCAGCCAATTTAGCAGCAATTACTACAGGTACAGAAACGAAACCACCTTTTGAGAAAACGATTGATGGTTTTACTTTTCGCATTACCGCAAATGCTTGCCCGACACCTGCCAACACTTTAAAAGGATCAGTAAAGTTTTTTATTGAGAAATAGCGTCTTAATTTACCGCTTGAAATGCTATGATAAGGAACATTTGGAAAGCTTTGAGTAATTAATTCTTTTTCAATTCCATCATGTGAACCTATATAGTGTACTTTGTATCCTTCTTGGATAAGAGAAGGAATGACAGCTTGATTTAATGAAACATGGCCTGCTGTTCCGCCACCTGTTAAAATAATTGATTTTTGACTCACAGAAATCTCCTATTCTAAATACATAATGTATTCTCTAAGTATATATGATAACGAAAAAATATTAATGAGAAAACTTTCCCACCACGAGATATTCAGTCAATATTGTACCATAATTTATCTTGTTCACAACGCGATACTCAAAATTCATCATATTGTAAAAGATTAAACGCCAAAAATCATGGTTTACCTTTAAAAGCGCATATTCCACTACAGGCTGGACACTTTCCACGGGCTCGGATTGAGCCTCCTTCTTCGCTTCGCTCATGCGGGGTCTTAATGCTTCTGTTGCTTCGCTTTCGTTGCAAAAAAATAGCACACGCTATTCCCACAAGAAGCTTTGCACCTGTCACTATGTTTGGTTCAGAAAACATTGCTCTGCATCAAAAATGTAGCGGCAGATGCACTGCGCCTTCCGTTACGTGTACTTTATATTCATAGTTTTAAATAATAATTAAGTCGTAGAGACATATATAACATGACTCTGCGGCTAGTGTGCTTAGCCTGTTCACCTACTTCATACTAATTTAAAATTATAAGCACTTTCTAATTCTAGTAGTAAAAAACCGAGCAACGTTGGTTAGTTACTCGGTCTTAATCACACATTATAGTTGAATAAATTGTTGTGTCCAGTAGTTGCCATCTGCAACGTAGCCAACACCGATATGAGTGTAGCTTCCGTTTAAGATATTTGCACGGTGTCCTTCTGAATTCATCCATGCTTGTACTACTTCTTCAGGTGTTCTTTGACCTTGTGCAATATTTTCACCTGCTGCACGATAAGAAATACCTGCAGCTTTCATTTGGTCAAATGGGCTACCATAAGTTGGGCTTGTATGTGAGAAGTAATTTTTCGCCGCCATATCATCAGACTTTTGTTGTGCAACTTTCATTAATGGCTCGTAAATTTCTAATGGTGCAAGACCTGCTTTTGCACGTTCAGCGTTTGTTAACTCCACCACTTTTTTCTCAAACTCTGAAGCTGATTGAGCTGGTGCAGTTGGAGTTTGCTGTACATTATTATTCGAACTAGGTTTCGATGCTTCATTATTATTTGTTACAGGTGTTGAAGGTTTATTTACAACCTCTTTTTGTTCATTGTTAGTTGGAGTTGCTGGTTTTGCTGGTTTTGGTGATGAAACTGGTTTTTCATTCACAACCTCTTTACCTTTTTCTACATTAGTAGTTTGATGATTTGCTTTATTATCATTCACATTTTTGTACTCATTTAATTTAGAAATTAATAATGATTCTAATTGTTTGTTGTTAAATAATTTATGTGAAAAATCTTTGAAGCTAGCTTCATCTGTAATTCCTAATCTATGAATAGTTTTGTAGAGGGCATTTTCGTAATGCTCCCAGTTCCCGCTATTTACAATTATATTTTCAGCTTGCTTATTTCCCTCTTCATTGTTAGAAGCAGCATTTGCCTCTGGAACTTGTGTTGCGATTAAACCGAATGCACAAAATGTTATAAACCATTTTTTCATTTTGTTATTCCTCCTCTCGCAACTAATCATAAGCGAGAAAAGTTGAAAAAAACGGACCATAAGTTGGAAGTAAATCCAATAAAACTTCTTTTCTTTATATCTATGAACTTATTAAACTTTTTTTATCTAAATATTTCCTCTATACGAAACAGTTACTACCAAAATAGTATTGACAAATTTACAACATTGATTTATAATTCATTTCTTTTACTTTTATTACGTTTAGATTACGTTTATTCCTCTCCGATAACGGCTATATTTTCAACATTTTCACCAATCATCACAATTTTAGAAGGCATTTGAATATATTCAGGCATCCATTGAACTAATCCATATGCATATTGGAAAAGCATCGGATTTTTTACTCCTGCAATCGGTACATACCCTTTCATACGATAAATTGTATTCGGTAAAGAACGTACCCATTGTTCAAATTGCTCTTGTGAGAAGCTTGATTTTAATTCAATTAACCGAGAACTTAAATGTAAATGCGATCCTAGTTTCGCAGAGTTAATATCTCTTTTGGAAATTTGCGCAGATGCTTGCAGTTTTTCAAGTAAATTAAGAGGAACACGTCCATTTGTTGTTTGTAAAATAAATGCATTAGTATTTACATTTTGCATTTCAAAAACTACTTTTGCTTGCTCTACCTCTGTTAACAGATCCATTTTATTAGCAAGTAAAAGATGTGCATGACGAATTTGTTCTAAAAATAAACTGCGAACTTGCGGTGTAAGACTTTCACGATCTAACCAAAATCTGCTGTCTGCAACGGTAACAATCCCTTTTATATTTAACTGCTCAGCAAATAAAGGTGAATATACTGCGTCTAAAGCTTCAACTGGGTGAGCCGCACCTGTTGTTTCAATAATAAGAACGTCAAATTGAGAATCTGCTAGAAGCGATTGAATTTGAGCTTCAGTTTTTTCACTGCCAGAACAGCAAATACAGCCCTCCAACATTTCTTTTAAGGGTACATCCTCTTCAACAGCCTGTGAGTCAAATGGAAGCTTTCCTAGTTCATTCATGATTACAGCAGGTTTTAATCCTTTTTCTTTTAATTGTCGAATTACATCGGTTAACATGGAAGTCTTTCCGCTTCCTAAAAAACCGCTAAATAAATATACATCCTTCATTAAATCATTCTCCTTTTTCTTAATTATAGAAGAAAGAGCTACGGCTGTTCAAAATTCGAACAACAGTAGCCCTTTGCAGTATTTTTATTGTCCTTCACTTGCTGATTTTTGCTTATTAGCAGATTTATCAGTAAGCAGTTCGATTGCTTTTAAAACATGTGGATCTTCTTTATCTATTTTTTCTCTTAAAGCATCCATCAAGGCATAAGTTGTGTCTCCTACAATAGTTCCTGTTTGCTCCAACTCATGTTGTGCTTGGAATTCTTTAACAGCATCTGATGTCGCTTCATCGAACTTATCATCGATTGTTCCAGGGTCATACCCTAATGCAGATAGCATTCGTTCAGCAGAATTTACAGCAGCTGAAGCACTTTCCACTTTTAGCTCCGTTTCTGGATCAATATAAGTCAATGTAGCGTAATCAGGATACTCAACAACTACATCCGGCTTAATACCCTTTTCATTTATCCAATTGCCGTTTGGCGTTAACCATTTACCAGTTGTATATTTTAAATTTGAACCATCTGGCAAGTAGCTTACTGTTTGTACAGTCCCTTTACCGAATGATGTAAGACCTACAATTTTTGCTCCATATGACTCGCTTAACGCACCAGCTAAGATTTCCGAAGCGGATGCACTTCCATTATCAATTAATACAACAACTGGCAGCTTATATTTTTTACCGCCTTCAGCCAGCATTACTTCTGGTCCACCCTCGCGAGATTGCAATTGCACAATTGGTTTACCTTCATCAATAAAAAGATTTGCAATATCAATTGCTGAAGTCAAATAACCGCCAGGATTTTGACGAACATCTAAAATAATACTTTTCATACCTTCTTTTTCGTACTCTTCAAGTATTTTTACGATTTCATTATATGTTTGTTCACTAAAGGATGTAATTTGAATGTGGGCTATTTTATCCTCACCCATTTCACCATAAACCGTTTCGATTGGTATATCATCTCGAATGATTGTCATTTCAATCGGCTCTTTTGAATCCCCTCGTTGAATCGTTAATGTAACTGGTGTACCTTTTTCTCCACGAATCAGTAAGACAGCTTCAGTAGCGCTCATACCTTGGATACTTTCTCCATTAACCGTTAGGATAATATCTTCTGGTAAAATTCCAGCTTTTTCTGCTGGTGAATTTTTTATAGGTGATACAACCACTATATTACCATTGCGTTCTTGAATTTCTGCCCCTATTCCTTGGAAACTAGAGGATAAATCAGAATTAAATTGTTCTGCCTCCATTTCATCCATAAAATCAGAATATGGATCTTCAAGAGCATCAAACATTCCATTAATTGCCCCGGAGATTACAGCATCTTCATCAATTTCAACATAATATTTTTCTTTTAATTCATCATATGCTTCATATAATTTTGAAAATTCTTCTCTTTCAACAGGAGGCGATACTTCAACTACTTTTTCTTCACCAAAAGTTAAAGCAAAGATTGTTAAACCTGCTGTCAGTAGAATTGTTAAGCACATTAGCATAATAAACGTAAAAGGCTTTATACGTATAAACTTTTTAGCTGGTTTTACTTGTTCCTCTTGCTTTTCAATTTGTTCTGTTTGCTCATTTCCTTGTTGGTTTTGATCATCCATTTTATTCACCACTCTCATTTACACTTACTTCAGAAAAGTGTTAGGTGCACTACTTAACCCCACGTCGGTGAAGACATTACATTACATATTGCTGCCAACCGTGACTTCATGTTGCACTTTAAGCTGCTCCTCTGACAAGATGGCATTTCTTAGCAATGGAGCAGACCACAACACGATAGGTTAAATTATGTCTAGACACTCTTCATAACTTTATACTTTCTTATTTAGTAAAAAAGACGTTATTTACATATTAACAGTTTCACAACCAAACGAAAAGAAAAGACTGTCAATAAATAGACAGCCTTTCTAAATGAATATGCAAATTTATTGCTTTTCATTTTTATTTTTGAATAGCTTCTAATGCAACAACAATCATAACGTTAAATGTCTGGAACTGTATGTAAATTTAAGATACTTTAAAAAGCTTGATATTGCAACATTTTTTCGCAACTCAAACTTTATCATGGTATAATTTCATTACCTTTTTTACCTAATTTTAATAATTGTTGAATGAAAGTTATAAACGAATTAAATCTTATAACACAATCAACAGACATCTATTTTTCGGAAAATATTACTTTTCCCCCTAAATTTTAGCCATACACTGGAGGAATAAATGATTAAAATAATGACTTTGGAAAATTTAAATGGCAGGAGCGATGTTATTGAATTTATGAAAGGCAAGTTTAAAAATGAACATTGGCACAAATCTTCAATTTTTTTAACAGAAGAAGCTTTTGATTTTTTACATTCACACGTAGAAGATGTTTTACAAAATTTTAATTACTTTGGTCCAAACTCTGTTAGTTATGAGCAATGGAGTCAGATTGCTTTAAATGTACGTTCTTTTAATAATTCGGAAGACATCGAATTCATCCGATTTTTTAACAAGATAGATAATTGGGTACAAAAAAATTTCGAGGAACACACTTGTTTCTCAATTTGTGGCCCGTAGCTATTACATAAAAAATTTTTTATATTCCCCAAAACATAGAAAAACCAGGCTCATGACACGATAACTATGATAAAAATTTAAAAAACTGTATTTAAAATGAAGTTTACATGGATCTTAAAGTTATATAAGTATGTCAAATTCGTTAGAGATAGATTATTTTATGACAAAACTTGCCTTCTTTAAACTTTCATGACCAACGACATCCTTACACTTCTATAGTAAGATTAGTAACTTTTAAAATATTCCATGAGCCACTAGGACATTCAAACAGACACACACTTAATACTAAAAGAAAAAACAAGTGACCAATTAAATTGATCACTTGCTCCTATTTCACTTAATTGTGAAGTCTCTAAGATATATATACTGTCTATTCTTGAATAGCAGCTTCTAATGCTACGACGATCATATCGTTAAATGTAGTTTGACGTTCTTCTGATGTAGTTACTTCACCTGTAATAATATGATCTGAAACTGTTAAAACAGAAAGTGCTTTTCGACCAAATTTTGCAGCAAGTGTATATAATGCAGCAGATTCCATTTCAACTGCTAGAACACCATAGCGAGCTAATTTTTCGTTTTGGTTTTCTTCAGAGTAGAACATGTCTGCTGTAAAGATATTTCCTACTTTTAAATTTAATCCAGCATTAACCCCAGCGTTATAGGCTTTTAATAATAAATCAAAATCAGCAGTTGGTGCAAAATCAATTCCGTTAAAAATGATTTCATTCATCTTTGAATCTGTCGAAGCAGATTGAGCTAAAATAACATCACGAACTTTTACATCCTTTTGGATTGCACCACATGTACCTACACGAATTAATTTTTGAACATTATATTCTTCCATTAATTCTGTTGTATAAATTGAGATTGATGGTACACCCATGCCCGTTCCTTGAACAGATACACGTTTACCTTTATATGTACCAGTATACCCGAACATATTTCGCACTTCGTTATAACATGTTACATTTTCTAAAAAGTTTTCAGCTATATATTTTGCACGTAATGGATCTCCAGGTAATAAAATTACTTCTGCAATATCTCCCTGCTTAGCATTAATATGAATACTCATATACAATCCCTCTTTCCTTATTGGTTCAAATTCAAATATACTTGCTTTTCAATTATTGTGCAATGATTTCCCTGTTTATACATTATATTGTACTAGAAAATATTTATCCCAGCTTACTATCGATATTTTGTTTCATATATATCCCATAATTCATCAAATGCTTGTGTTGTCATATGTTCATCTGCCATTGTTTCAATATAGCTTGATAGTTCTTCAAAGGATGTACTTGTTTTAGGAAAGCTATGGTCTAAAAATGCACTTTCAGCAAACCGTGATTTTTTATCATTCCAATCCCCACCTCTAAAAGTGAGTACGAATAAGTAAAAACTTTTTTTCATCTAATCACTCCTTACTATATTTAGTATAAATAACTAGGACTTTTTTCTATCTGAATATGGAAAATTTTTAGAAAATAATGTAAACTTTAAAAATATTGATAGTTTAAGAAAGATGGTGATGGTATTGAGCAATCTTATAAAAGCCTCTAAAAAGAAGAAAATAACAATATCCTCAAAGAAAGAGAAACCACAAAAAACGTCTAAAGGAAATTCTAGGAAAAAAGAATTAGGAAAGTTACGATTTTACCATCTTATACGTGGAAAAGTAATTCTCATATTCAGCATTTTACTTGCAATTATTATTGGGATGCAAACATTATCCTATATTAGCATTTCAAAACTTCAGCAAAATTTAAATACCTTTGCAAACCAGAACCTCCAAGAGCAGATTCAAATTAATAATCTGGCTAGTAATATTTCAAAGCTTTCTAACTACGAGCAAGAATTTATTATACATGGTAATGAAGATACATTGATAAACTATAATACAACAAAAGAAAATGTTGATCGTATTATAAATGAGCTCCAAACTACTTTTGAAAATCGCGAGAAAGAAAAAGAGCTGCTCGCGTTAGTTAACCAATACTATGTAATCTATAATAACTACTCAACCGGCCTTATCGAAACTAGAGAAAAATTTGGTTTTGAAAATGCTCAAAAGATTATGGCTTCAAACGATTCGGAAAATATTAAATCATCCATTGAAAACTACTCTGAAATGTTAATTAATTTATTGGAAACGAAAAATGGTGAAACGATTAAAGAACTAGAATCATTTGCGAAAGCTTCTAAAATTACATTTTTTGCTTTATCCTTCATTGCCATTGTGTTGACAATAACTTTTGGTTATCTGTTATTTAAATCCATTAGAAGAAATACATTTAAAATTAATCAATCAATTTTAGAAATTGCAAAGGCTGGCGGTGATTTAACTCGTCGCGTTGAAGTAAAAACAAAAGATGAATTTGCACTCATTGCCAACTCAACCAATATTCTAATTGAATCCATTTCAAATTTAATTAAACGTGTAACTACTCTCGCAGAAAGCGTTTCGGGCAGTTCACAAGAATTAATGGCATTAGCAGAGGAAAATGCAAGAACAATAGATGAAATTGCAAACAATACACAAAGTATAGCTGCTGACAGCGACATAACACAAACCCGTACAAATGCCGTTATCTTAAAAATGCAAGAGCTCGAACAAGCTATGCACGAGTTGAATATTGAAGCAAACGAAGTACAAGCGTCTGCAGAACAAATGAAAAAAGCTGCCTCCAATGGCAGTCAATCAATGAATCAATCCTCAAATGTTATGATGTCAATCGAAGAAACTATTGCAAATACATCAACAACAGTAGAAGCTTTAGGAAAAAAATCAGATGAAATAACATCTATTATAGGAACCATTACTTCTATTGCGGAGCAGACAAACTTGCTTGCGTTGAATGCAGCAATCGAAGCAGCTCGCGCTGGTGAACACGGCAAAGGATTTGCAGTTGTTGCAAACGAAGTGAAAAAACTTGCTGAGCAATCACAAAGTGCTGCAAAAGAAGTAACACAAATTATTACCTCAATACAACAAGAAGTAAAATCCATTATTGAACAAAATCAAGAAGGTGTTGTAAACGTAATACGTGGTGTAGAGGTAACAAATGAAACAAATTCAATACTGGAAGACATCTTAGCTCAAACTAGCAAAACCACGAGCGTTATTGCATCGATGGCAGAAAAAATTATGTCAACTTTAAATACAAGCCATGAAGTTGCGGCTTCTTTCGTTGAGGTAAATTCAATTGCTGAAAATACAGCTATGCATACAGAAAGGTCTGCTTCAGCAGCACTACAAGGATCTGCCGCAATGCAGGAAATTAATGCTTCTGCAACCGAGCTTGCAAAACAAGCTGATGATTTACGAAGCGTTGTTAATGAATTTAAAATATAAATTTTAAACGTGAAGAAAACAAATTTGTTGTTCTTCACGTTTTTTATTTTGATTAATAATAATTTCAAGTAATTTTGTCAAAAATAAACATAAATTTTTCGATTGTTGAGGGATTATATGAATAAATTCGGGCAAATAAGTATTTTACATGTCTTGTTTTTAGTAATGACCTGCATTGGGTTAAAAAACCACGTTACCATTCTCCCTCCTATTTTAGATCATGTAAAAAGAGATGGGTGGGCATCCGTTATTTTAGCAGCCCTCTTAATATTACCATGGTTATTTTTAATTATTTATATACAAAAAAAATCAAATCGACAGCCATTAAAACATTGGTTGAAAGAAACAATCGGCAATGTTGGTGCTTCAATTATTTTGTATAGTACCGTAATTTTTTTAATTATTTTATCTGCTTTTACTATGCGTGAAACTATTTTATGGATATCTACAACATTTTTAGTGCAAACGCCTCCATTAATCCTTCTTAGCATCTATATAATTCTTTGCTTTTTGCTCGTATCAACGAATATTTTAACCATTGTCATCGTTAATGCTTTTGTTTTATTTTTTGTTGTTGTTTTTGGTTTTTTTGTAGCATTTGCAAATTTACAAGTAAAGGACTATGGATATTTATTCCCTTTATTTGAAAATGGTTTTAAGCCAATTGCAATAGGTACAATTTTTCCTGCTTCAGGCTTTATCGAGTTAATATTGCTGCTTTTTTTACAGCATTATTTTAAGCAGAAAATGAAATGGAATCATCTAGCGGGGATGGTATTTGTTTTAATGGGTTTAACACTAGGACCACTAATAGGTGCAATTACTGCATTTGGTCCAGAGGAGGCAGCAAAACAACGCTACCCTGCTTATGAAGAATGGAGCCTCGTTACGATTGGTGACTTTATTGAACATATGGATTTTTTATCTATTTATCAATGGCTAACAGGAACTTTTATACGAGTTGGGTTATTATTATTCATCGCTGCGGACATATTAGATATTACAGGAAACAGAAAAAAAATATGGTCTTATTTGGTACCTCCCTTTTTCATTTTAAGTTTGATAATTTTTTTATTAGATGACAACTTATTTATAAATTTAAACAGTCATGGTTTTTTAATTGCAACATTAATATTTTGTATTCTTCTGTCGCTTATATTAGGAGCAGTAGCGTTATTCTCTGGAAAAAAACAAAAAAACAGCGTCCAACAACGTCCTAGAATAAATCAAAAAAGAAAGTAGTGAAACATCAATGGACACATCTGGACAACCAACTTCAATTACAGAATTAAAGAAGCTTTTTGAGAAATCAGAAGATATTATTTTTAGCGAATTTACATTTCAACATTCTAAGGTTTTCTTAATTAAATGCGATTCTATGGTCGATGAACAAATGCTATATACTGTAGTTCTTCCAAATATTAAAAGTCTTTATCCTAAAAATCAAATTACTGAAAATCTAATAGAGCAATTGCCTATTCCAGAATTAAAAAAACTTAATAAAAAAAATGACATTATTACAGCAGCCTATAGTGGAAATGTCATAATTTTCTTTGAAGATCCCGGGCTGCTATACTCTTGCAATGTCCCTAAAAAACCAAATCGAAATCCTGAAGAAACAAATATGGAAGTAATGGTAAGAGGAGCCAGAGATAATTTTATCGAGGATCTTCCGACAAATATCGCCCTTATTCGAAAGCGAATTCCATCGAATTCATTATGTGTGGAAAAAATGGAAATAGGCAGACGTTCTAAAACTAAAATTGCTATTCTCTATTTTGATGATATCGCAAATAAAGATATACTTTCGGAACTAAAAAAACAGCTTGAAAAAATCGATACTGATATTATTATTAGCGGTGACTCATTAATGGAATTTGTAAACAAAAAAAATTGGTTATTCCCATCAATAAATTATTCGGGAACGCCAGATTTCGCAATTCAATCATTAGTTCGAGGAAGATTTTTAATTTTAGTGGACGGTGTAGCTTACGGCGTTATAACACCTGTTAACATTTTTTATTTATTAAAAGCGGGAGAAGATTACGAAAGCTCGATTGCTTATAGTACATTCGAAAGATTAATAAGGTTACTTGGCGTAATATTAGGAATTGCCCTGCCTGCATTTTGGCTTGCATTAACACTTTTTCATCAAGATCAATTACCATTGCAATTACTTGCAACAGTTGTTATGACAAATCTAGGCCTGCCATTGCCAGCCGTTTTAGAAATGCTATTAGTTCTTCTTATGTTTGAAATACTGCGTGAAGCAGGCTTGCGTCTTCCTACAAAAATTGGCGGAATAATAGGCATTATTGGAGGACTAATTATTGGCGATGCTGCCATCCGTTCTGGTACTACTAGCCCTGCCATGGTCGTAGTTATTGCAACTTCTACAATTGCATCCTATACCGTAGTAAACCAAACTTTAGAAGCAATTATTAGTATTTTACGTATTTCGTTTATTATTGTTACCGCATTTTTTGGTTTGTTCGGATTTTTCATTTGTCTTTTTCTTCTTATCCTTTATGTCGCCAATATTCGAGTATTTGGTGTCCCATATTTAAATATATCAGCAGATTTAAGCTTAGAAAATCTGAAAAGTACTTTGCTAAGGCCCCCAAAGTATAAATATAAGCAGAGACCAAATTTTTTAGATCCTCAGGATGAATCGCGAAATAATGAGGGAAAATCCAATGATGAATAAATTTCTTATTTTCATATTGTTGCCACTAATATTTTTAACTGGCTGCTGGGATTTAAATGAAAATGAACGCATGTATTATGCTTTTGGTGCAGGAGTCGATTTTAAAGATGGGCAATATGAAGTCACTATTCAAATAATTAGTTTTTCAAGAGTTGCAAAAACCGAACAGTTTAATCAAGATGTAATTCAATCGCAAGTCACATCAGCCACTGGGAATACAATTGATGAAGCATTTTTCGAACTTTATCATGCAATAGATGAGAGGGTTTTTTGGGGACATTTTTCATTATTAATATTTAGTGAAGGAGTCTTAAAACAAGGGGCATTTGATTCTGTAGTGAATACGATAACTCGTTTTAGCGACACTAGATACAGAACTTGGATTTATTGTACAGATGAACCTTTAGATCAATTCTTGCTTGCTCTTCCATTACTAAAAAAATCCATTACACTATCTAAAATAGGGGATCCATTAAATTCATACGAACAAGAATCTTTTATACAACCCATTGATTTAAGAAATTTAATCATTAATCTTAACGAGCCAAGCCACGAAGCAAATATTCCATATATTAAATTAAGGGAAGATTGGAAAACTCAAAAAGAGCCCCTTTCTTCTATAGAATTTGATGGAATCGGGGTTGTTACCCCTAAAGAATTTAAAGGTTTCATTAAGGACGATAAGGCAAATGGTCTCCAATGGATGTCAAATAAAACTATAAGAGCAGAAATTACAACAAGTTACGAAAAAGATAAATATTTTTCCGCTATTCTTAGAAATGTAAATGTAAATATAGTTCCTATTGTTAAAGGAAATGATGTCAGATTTGACATAAATGTTGGCTTGACTGCCTCTTTAGGAAGCTTTGAAGGAGACTTAACATCTGACAAAATTAAAGAGCTAGTAAAACAAACCGTAAAAAAAGAAATTGAACAGACTTATCAAGCTGCGTTAGAAATGAACGCTGATGTATTCCGATTATCAGAGATTTTATATCGAGAAGACTTAAAAAAGTGGAAGGAAATACAAAAGGATGGAAGAATAGAACTAGGTGAAGATTCAATACGCAACATTAATATAAACATTAACAAGTTAACATCTGGAAGGAAATCCTTTAGGGATACAATAGAATAAAAAGAATCCGCTTTGGATACAAGCGGATTCCAGGTTGTTGACAAAAGACCTTCAGAATGGGCTTATTCTGAAGGTCTTTCGTAATTTTAATAGATTATTGGGTATTTAACCGACTTATTTGGGGTAAAAACACTCTTCGAGTATTATATTTTAGGCCATTTCTGAAGCTTGCCACGTCCAATTAGCAAGCTTTTTTAAATTCATGGCAGCAAAAGTAAGCATCGCCTGCATAGACAATTTTTTAATTCCACGTAGGGTTGTCCATCGCATACCATGCTTTTCTTTTGCATCTGCAAAGACACGTTCAATCGTTTCTTTACGTCTAGCATATATTTGTTTGATATCACTTTGATGACGAAGATGATCCGCTTCCTCTACATGATGTGCCCAAATATGACGTTCAATGATTTTTCTGTGATCCTTACTACTTGTACATTGAGTAAGTAAAGGACAGTTTACACACTGAGTAGGGTTTGATTTATATTGGCGTTTCCCATCTTTAGTCGTTGTCGTATATTTAAGGACTTGCCCTTCCGGGCAAAGATAGCAATCATAATACTCATCATAGACATATTCATGTTTGCGTAAAAATCCATCCTTTGTTTTTGGTCGTGTATAAGGAAGTGCTGGTTGAATATCATGTTCAAATAAGAATTTAGTAATCGCAGGTGTTTTATAAGCAGCATCGGCAGCAACAGCAAGTGGCTTTTTCACTTTTTCCATTACCTTTTCAACAAGTGGTTGAAGCATATGACTATCATGAACATTACCAGGTGTCACAATTGATCCGAGTATAAATCCATAGCGGTCAGCTGCCGCATGAAATGAGTAAGCAAACTGCTTAGTTCGTTCATCTTTTACATAGTAGCCACTTTCAGGGTCTGTCGTACTTTCTTTAATTTCCTTTATCTCTTCTTTTTCAAATTTATCTGGTGGGAATGGTTTCTTCCCATGATCAATCCGATCTTGATTCAATTCTTCTTGAAGTTTAGCTTCATATGCCCGAGTCTCTTTACGTACCATCTTCTTCTCGAATTTACGTTTATTCGCACTCGCTTTAACATGCGTTGAATCGATGAAAACATGGTCAGCACTTAGTAATCCTTTATCAGCAATTTCTTTAAGTATTCGATAGAAAATCTGTTCAAAGATATCTGTGTCTTGAAAACGACGTTCATAGTTTTTACCGAAGGTTGAAAAGTGTGGTACTTCTGAATGGAAGCCAAATCCTAAAAACCATCGATACGCCATATTCGTTTCGATTTCTTTTATTGTTTGACGCATTGAACGGATTCCAAATACATATTGAACAAATGTCATTTTGATTAATACGACTGGGTCAACACTCGGGCGACCTAATTTAGAATACAGCGGTTCTACTAGTGGATAGATGAAAGAATAATCAATGGCTGATTCAAGCTTTCTAACAAGATGGTCTTTTGGTACAAGTTCTTCAATCGTAATCATCTCAATTTGATCGCGTTCATTTATTTGATTTTTCGACATCATTTCCATTCACCTCAACGTATATTTAGAAGTAGTTGATTGTAGTGTAGGCGGCGACTCCTGCGGGAAAAGCGTGACGGCCGATACCCCGCAGGAGCGTAGCGACGAGGAGGATTGGCCCACGCCCGCGGAAAGCGTCCGCCGAAACGGAAATCAACTAACTTATTCAAAAAGGGTTATTAATTTTATTTTAAAAGAAAAAAGACTGTAGGCAAACTCGAATTTTCGAGTTTGTCTACAGTCTGGAATCCGCTCTGGATACAAGCGGATTCTTTTAGTAATTAATCAAATAGCTTTAAAAACTCCCCATAGCCCTCTTCTTCTAACTTCTCTTTCGGTACAAACCGAAGAGCAGCTGAATTAATGCAATAACGGAGTCCACCTAACTCTTGAGGTCCATCTGGAAATACATGCCCTAAGTGTGAATCTGCTGTTTTACTTCGAACTTCTACTCTTCGCATACCATGTGATGTATCAAAATGTTCGGTAATTTCTTCTGATTCAATCGGTTTAGCAAAACTTGGCCAGCCACAGCCTGCATCAAATTTATCCTTTGAGCTGAATAATGGTTTACCTGAAACGATATCAACATAAATGCCTTCTTCAAAATGTTGATCGTATTCGTTTTGATACGGAGGCTCAGTACCTTGTTGTTGTGTCACATAGTATTGCATTTGTGTAAGCTGTTTTAGACGTTCTTCTTTATTCATGTTAATCCCCCCAATGTTCCTTTATAAATGCTGCACGTCCAGAGCCGATATGATAACGCTCATAGTGCAATGGATTTTTTTTATAATATTGCTGGTGATACTCCTCTGCAGGGTAAAACGGTTTTGCAGGTAAAATTTTCACTGCAATTGGTTTATTAAATTTTCCTGATTCTTCAAGACGCTTTTTTGATTGTTCGGCAATTTCTCTTTGTTCTTCATTATGATAAAAAATCGCAGTTGTGTACGATTCGCCTCGATCATAAAATTGACCTCCCGGATCTGTGGGATCAATTAATTTCCAATACGTTTCAACAATCCTTTCATAAGGAAAAATATCAGGATTAAACGTAATTTGCACCGCCTCTAAATGACCCGTTGTTTCAGAACAAACTTGCTCGTATGTAGGGTTTTCAACATGTCCACCTGTATAACCAGACACTACCTGTTCTATTCCATCCAACTGATCAAACGGTTTAACCATACACCAAAAACAACCACCAGCAAATGTCGCTATCTCTTTACTCATACACTTTCCCTCCTATTCATTTGGAATAATAACCTCTAACAAAATGCGATTATTTTCTAAATCAATTTCCTTCGCTCTCACTCTAGAACCAGAGAGCAATGTAAGCCTCGACAAATCAAGGAAAATTTCTTCTTCATTTGGTCGTACTATAATCCAGACTGGAAATTGAACCGCATCATTCATCAGTTTTAAAACGGTTATTGGTGGTATATTTAGTTTACCAACATTTACTTCAGTTTGCTTTAATTGAATATTGCCATCTTCATTTACAGTAGGTTCAAATTCCATTGAAAAGGGAACCGTTACCCCAAAAATAGTAAGCTCACTATTTAGTCTTATTGCTTTATCCACAATAATGTCTATTGGAAGGGACGGGTTATTTAACTCGTCCGTTAAGTACTTCATTGCAATTTTCTCAACATCTTCTGCTGTTGTTTCTACTAGAAAAACACTATCACTAGGGTTCACTGCATTTTCAGAAGGAATCGGAATTTCTTCTGATGGTGAAATCGCCCAAAATATAAATATTGTAATGAATAAAATAATTGACCCTATTAGAACAAAAAAGGCGACTTTCCATTTATTCATACCGGTTCACTCCTTGCTACCCAAATCCAATTAGAGTATGTATTTTGCATAAATGTGAAAAGGGATAATCTTATTGTTAGGATTATCCTAATGAAACAAGATTAACCCATTCGTAGGATCCTCAATATTACAATTCTTCATAATTGAAACAATTCGTTCCGTCATAATTGTATATCCATAACCATTTGGATGGAAGAAATCTGTATGATACACTAAATTAGCATTAGTATCAAATAAATCCTCCACATCAACAAAACAAGCATTTGGATAGTTTTCAGATACTTCTAAAATCGATTTGTTCCATTCTGATATAATGGACTCAAATTCTGTGATTTCATCTGTAATGACAGAAAAAGGATTATAGAGACCTATTAAAATGATTGGTACATCTGGATTTCTTAAACGAATTTCTTTTATTATTTTATCTATTCGAAGTTCAAATTCAACTAATTCATTATCAAATTCCTCTTTCTTTAAGTTAAAAATATCCTTTTTAACGACTTTCATAATATCATTGCCACCGATTGTAATGGTTATTAGTTGTGAATTCTTTATTTCATTATCATAATGTCCTTTTTCAAGTAAAGCTAGTAATTGATCACTTCTTCTACCCCGTTTGCCTCTATTATCCAACACCACCTCAGAAAAATCAGACCATTGTTCAATTTTCTCAGCTAATCTTTTAGTATACCCACTTTTCCGTTCTTCATCCCCTACACCACGAGTCAATGAATCACCAAGAGCTAAATAATAAATTTTTGTCTCTTCTTGCTCAACTTCTTGAGGTTCTGCAGTATCATCTAACATATATTCTTTTATTATCCCTTGAAATGGATAGGAATATAATTGATCGGCTTTGTCCAATACTCGACTTTCTTTTGTTTTATCTGAAATAGATAATGGTTGCATTGCATTTGATTTAATGTTGTCAGAATTTATTTTGGTAAATTCATTTAGGCCGTTTAACTGATTTATGTCATTTTCATTTACGAACTTCACACATCCAAGTAAAAAAAAGCTGCATAAAATTAAAACAAAAAACCGTTTCAGAAGTAAATCTTCCCTTCCACATTAATTTCTTGTTTTGATAAAATGTTTGATCAACAAAAAAGTAAAACTACTTTTATTCTATTTACATGAAGAACCAATTATTTCATTTATTGTAGAGTGGGTATCCTATCAAAGTTCTTTCTAGTTTACCCTTAAATCAACATTTCCTTCACATATCAAAAACGATTAACCAACCAGTTTCAAAATGGGGAGATCAATAAAATCGTTTGCTAGCTTCCCCCCTATTTTATACCCCATATATTCCCATTATATGCAACCTGCTGCTTACAAAGTTCTGTCCTATTTCAGCATTAGAAAAAGCGCCAAATCCTTATGCATAAGATTCTGGCACTCTTTTCGTTTGTTATTCATGTTTATAGCTGCAATAATTTCACTATCTTACAACTTATAGTTTGTAAGCGGTTTCTAATTAACGTGACACTAGAGGAAAAGATATTGTTTCTTGCTTATTCAGCAAAATAAATAAATCCAATGGCACCCGGGCCGGTATGTGTACTAATTATCGGAGAAGTAAACTTTATTTCAACTTCATTAAATCCGGTTGATTCAATTAATTGTTTTAATGGATTTCCGTAATTCGTCAAGCCATTTGCATGTGAAATCCCAACTGATTTTACAGTTTTCCCTTCAGTATCCTCTTTAAATTGTTTAAATAAATAATTAACTACTTGTTTATGGCTTCTTGCTTTTGAAACGGGTGTATATGCTCCATCGTCAAGTGTTGCAATTGGTTTTATATTTAATAATGAACCGATCATCCCTGTTCCCTTGCCAATACGTCCACCTTTAATAAGGTTTTCAAGTGTATCGACCACAACAAACAGCCTTGTATTTTTTCTTACCTCATCAAGACGGGCAACGATTTGTTCAACGCAAGCCCCTTCATCCCGCAATTTTATTGCTTCACGGATTTGGATTGCTAAACCGATAGCGATGTAGCGAGAATCAATAACTATTACGTCTGAATCTGTTAGTTCTGCGGCTTGTCTGGCAGAATCTACCGTTCCACTCATTGAACCAGTCATATGAATTGAAATAATTTGGTCACCGTTTTTACCAAGTTCATCATATAATTCCTTAAATTTTCCTGGTGCAGGTTGTGAACTTTTAGGTAGTTCCGGTGAATTTTTCATTAACTCCATAAATGCTTCTGGCTCAATATCAATACCATCTACATAAGTTTTTCCGTCTATCTGAATCGTTAAAGGTACCACTTTAATATCATGTTTTAATAACTCTTCTCTTGTTAAATCACAAGTAGAATCAGTAACAATATGAATTCGTCCCATATGACACATCCTTAAATAGCATAAACTAATTATAATTAGAATTATTTACTACTGTAAACATGACAAATGTAATCATAACTAACACAATTCCCGTTTATTATAAGGTTTCTCCATCTATAGTTTTGTGAAATAATGTGACAAATGACAATGTTTCTCGCATTTTCTTTCTTGTATAGTTAACCTTACAAGGAGTGAATTGAATGAATACAGAAACAGCATTTGATTACAAAAATTGGAAAGAGGAACTTTGGAATGCTATCACACATGGTGTGGGATTGCTAATGAGTATTCCAGCGTGTGTTGCACTTATTCTAATCGCCGTGCAATCTGGTAATAGCGTTGAAATTGTATCCAATTCAATTTTTGGAGCATCTTTAATCCTTCTATTTTTAATGTCAACTTTATTACACAGTATGCCCGAGAAATATAAAAAGATTTTTTCTATTTTAGATCATTCTTCTATATACGTTTTAATCGCCGGTACATATACGCCTTTTTTATTAGTTGCAATTGACGGTGTGTTAGGCATTGTACTACTATGCATCATTTGGTCAATAGCACTATTGGGTATTGTATTTAAGTGCTTTTTTATTAATAAATTTAATACGTTCTCATTAGCTTTATATATTGCAATGGGATGGCTTATAATCTTTGCAATAAAACCTCTTTATGAATTTTTACATTTCGATGGTTTTACTGTACTGCTGTCAGGCGGATTATTATTTACATTCGGTGCTATTTTTTATGCTTGGAGAAAGCTGCCTTTTAACCATGCTATTTGGCATCTATTTGTAATAGCTGGTTGTGCATGTATGGTGACTTGTGTTGCTATGTATTTATAAAAAATAACGGAAAATGAAAAAAGCTTGGGTAAATCTCCAAGCTTTTCCTTATCTTTAATTCGACCGAATCCTCTATGTAGAAATAGATTTTTTGCACGTTAAATATTCTTCTTTCTTTTTTTGATAAACACTAAATAGGTTAAAATTATAATCTCATTAACAAATAATTACCCAGAAAATGGGCTGAATTTGTCCTAATGGGCTACTGTCACTTAAGTATCTAGCTTATAGTTAAGCCTATTAGAACTAAGATAAGTAAAGCAATTAAAATACTTTTAACTTTATTTTTCTTCCATTGATCCACCACTATGTTAGTCCCCGCAACAATTATCAATGGAGTTCCCAATAATTTCATAATGTTTAGTGTCAATAAATTCCCTAAAGAATCAAGAAAAATGCCTGTTACCAGGAATCCAATAGTAAAAATAAAACGTGAAGATGTAAATTCTTTTATTACGTCATTTTTTTCTTCTTTGGTCATTTTTAAGTAGGTTATAAGCAACATAATTGCAGGTGTCCCCCACATAATAATAAAAATAATTAGTGAGTCACTGTTTATGTTCAAATAATCCCTCCCTCAAAAATCTAACTAAATCAATTGTAATCATCTTATTTCCGGTAACATATTTCCGTCCTAGTTTAAAAACCCAACCATTATTTTCAAAAGACAATTTCCCGGACTCTTTCCTGGGAAATCGGAAAGTTTCTTCTAATTCCGACTTGAAATCCCACGTTTTTCGCTTGTCCGACAATTTGCTGAACCTCCATTTCAATACTCAAACTTTCAATACTTATTAATAAAATAAAAAAATTCTTTATATCTATTTATTAGAATAAATTCCAATTAAAAATACTGCTTGAAAAACGACCAAATCACTATGCGATTTGGTCGTTTAATCCATCTGTTAATTTTATTAGTACTAGTAATAAATACAACTAATTACATTTTCATAGTTGTTTGAAGCTAACTTTTATACCAAATGCTCTTCTTTTTCTTTTTCAGTTATACTTTCAATTTGTGTAATTGTACTTTTGCCTGAAAAGTTTTCAATTAATTCTTTGACATCAATACCTGAGGAAGCTTTTAATGTTTCCTGTAACGATGCCATTAAGTTCGTTGCATAGGAAGTTACACGATTTGCACCGCCGCCTTCACCATTTCCTGTGTCAACAACTGTAATTTTGTCAATGTTCGATAAAGGACTTGCAACTTCTTTCGCATACTCAGGCATCATTCGAATAATCATATCCAATACAGCTGCTTGACCGAATTGTTCAAATGCTTCTGCAATTTTGCGTTTCGCTTCTGCTTCAGCTAAACCTTTTAATCTAATAATTTCAGCTTCTGTTTCCCCTTGTGCACGTTCAGAATCTGCTTTTGCCAACCCGTCTAAACGAATTTTTTCTGCTTCTGCCTTTGCTAAAGCTTCGATTCTATATTTTTCTGCATCAGCTTGAGCTAGCTCTTTCATTTTCACAGCTGCTGCATTTTGTTCAATTGCATAACGATCTGCATCGGCTTTTTTCTTAACTTCCGAATCGTATTGTTTCTCACGACGCAAAATTTCTTTTTCTTCCAACTCAATTTGTTTTTGACGTTCAATAATTTTTACTTGCATTTCTTGCTCTGTTACTTCTTGTTTCGCTTTTGCTGATTCCAGCTCATACGCTTGGTCTGCACGCGCTTTTGCTACATCCTGCTCACGGCGGAATTCTGCTACCTTTAATTGATTTTCCTTCTCAGCTTCAGCAATTTCTGTTGCACGCTGCAATTCTGCCTTTTGTGCTTCTTTTTCAGCTTCTGCACGTTTAATACGTGTTTCTTTTTCAGCCTCTGCTGTAGCAATATCTGCATCTCGTTTCACTTGCGCAATTCGAGGTTTCCCTAAAGAATCCAGATAGCCATTTTTATCACGCACATCCTTAATCGTAAACGACACAATGACTAATCCCATTTTGGCTAAATCCTGTGAAGCAACACGCTGTACTTCCTGTGAAAATTTATCGCGATTTTTATATATCTCTTCTACTGTCATCGAACCTAAAATGGAGCGTAAATGACCTTCTAATACTTCTTTTGCTTCATTTTCAAGCTCTGACTTATTTTTCCCTAAAAATTGCTCTGCTGCTGTAGCAATTTCAGAAATAGAGCCGCCAATTTTAATAATTGCAGTTCCATCCGCCATTACAGGAACGCCTTGTTCAGTATAAACTTCTGGTGTTGTTACTTCTAGTTTACTAGATAATAAGCTTAATGGTTCAGCTTGTTGGAATACCGGGAACACGAATGTCCCCCCACCACGAATAATTTTTATTTTATTTCCCGACTCATCTTTATGAACATTTTTTGAACCAAGTGCGCTTCCTGTTACAATGAGTGCTTCATCTGGACCAACTGTTTTATATTTCGCAATATAAACAGCAACTATTGCGATAAGGATAAATAAAACAACCCCAATTACGATTATTGTTGACATTCAAATTCCCCCTAAAATTTGTATTGTAATGGTGAATCATATTTCTTTACATAAACCGTTCCATCCTTCGCCTCAATAATAAGTACTTCCTCATCATAATCAATCGCCTCATTATCAAAGCCTGTTGCTCGTTTTGATATTATGCCATTTACTGTTTCGATGACTACTTCTCCAAAACCATCTGCTGGTATTGGTACAATCACTTTGCCTACTTGCCCTCCTAAAGAATCCTCCGTGTATGCTAGTGAGACTTCAGCTGCTTTTAATGGAACTAGTAAAAAGAAATAAATTAATGCACTTAAGACTGCTGAAATAAAGCAAGTAAGTATAAGGATATAAAGGCTTGATAATGGTGTGAGCTTTTCAAGTAAAAAGCCCCCGGCAGCTGCGATTGTAATAAAGGAAAGGATAACAGCAGGGTCGATAAATGGTATCCCTTCAAAAACGCCATCTAACATATCTGAAAAGAAGAGGTAAAGAAGAGTAATACATCCCACAATGATCAAAGTGAATAAGTAAATCGTTTCGATTTGATAGCCAAATATCAACAAAATTCACCTCCATTTCCAATTTAACCCTTATAGGCATATATACGGATGGTTTCTGTATAAGTTTCAAAATTTTTCAAAAAATAAAAAAAGTACTTAATTGTATCTAAACAATTAAGTACATAAAATAAAGATTTGTAATATTATTAGCAGTGATTGAAATACTCTTTCTTAGAGGTAGGTTAGCTTCTTTCCTAGGGATTGCATCTTTCAACAATGTTTTTGTTTTATTGTCATAATTTCTGTAATTATAGAAAAATCATTTTGAGCAATTCGATAATTATCTATAACTAGTTTCTCTCATATATGCAGTATGTAAAACTATAGCCTTCATCTGTTTCCACTTTTTCACTTTTCGATACCAGCTTCCATTCTTCTCCATAGGCTGGGAAAAATGTATCTCCTTTAAATTCATGCTCGATTAGCGTTATATAGAGTCTGTCGGCAATATCCAACGCAAGTTTAAATATCTGTTCGCCACCGATGATCATAATTTCTTCGACAACACCTGCTAATTGTATTGCTTCGTCTAAACTAGAAACAACCTCAATTCCTTCCGCATGATAGTTTTTATTTCTAGTAATGACTATATTTCTTCTTCCTGGCAGTGCCCTGCCAATTGATTCAAATGTTTTTCTCCCCATTATCATCGGTTTGCCCATTGTTTGTTGTTTGAAATATTGTAGTTCTCCTGGTAAATACCATGGCATTTTATTTTCATATCCAATAACGTGGTTTATGTCGTGTGCAACAATAAGTGAAATCATCATATCTCTCCTAATTTGTTTACTATGATTATCTTTTATATTTTATACGTTTTTAATCATAATTTTACATTTTTTTTAATATAAATAATTAGTAGACTTTTTTCAGCACTATTAGAGGTTTAATTGAAGCAAAAAAATAGTAAAGGACGTGACACTATGGCAACAATTACCGCGCAAAAACCATCGATACAATTAGAAGGATACCCTATTTATACTGAAATTAGTGATATAGTTTATGAGCAATTAGTCAATAGCAATAATAAATACGTTCAAATTGATTCATCAGCTCATTCCATCACTATAAAACGATCTTTTTTCAAAAAAAATAAACAAGTACAAAACGTCACTCGTTTTTTTATTGAAGCGAACGAGGAAGAAGTAATCATCTATTCGCCAATTAAAAATAGTGACATCCTATTAAACTCCAGTTTTGATGATTCTTTAATAGAATCCAATTTTAAAAATAAAACAATTTCTATTATATTGGAATCCCCGCACATTGACGAATATGAATCAAATGCAGAAAAATTAATCCCAATAGGACCTGCGCAAGGACAGACGGGTAAGAAAATTGAAAAAAATATTGAAAAACTAATAGAACGTTTAAGAGATTTTCATGTAATCGAAGATAATCATCTTTACCGAATTAATATTATAAATGCTGTTAACTTCCAAACGTCTCTTCACTATATTCATGAAAAGCCGCTTAATAATTATTACCGAGAATTGAGAGATAAAATTTGGCTAAAAATGTGGAGTGAAATTCCCCAAATTAAAAATGAATTTTTAAAACATACTTCATCGTTAAAGAAAGGGTCCATCATCATTAATGCATGCCCGAAATCACTAAAACCTTTCGTCAACCTAGAATTCATTCAAAATATGAATAAATACCATCTATTTGAAAGCAATCATCCTACATCTACTGAAAATTGGGTAGATAGTTTATTTAAAATAAATTGAATGATAGTGAAATCATTTAAACACAATAAAAACGTAGTATAAAAACTCTTTGCTGCTCTTCATACTACGTTTTTATTGTGAATAATGAATAATTTATTACTGAGTAAACTTAAAAATTAAAACTCTATATATTTTTTATAGCAATACTGTAGGTTCAAGCTCGTTATCTTTCGATCCGCTCATTATTAAAGACAAAGCCTGTTCCATACTATAGCTGCCTTTTTCTTTGCCCATTATCCACTTCGCAGCATATATTGCTCCTTGTCCAAAAGCTGCCCGATTATGAGATTCATGTACAATTCTTATTGTTTGATTAGGAAGTCCGAATACAACTTCATGTTTCCCAATAATTCCACCAACACGAATTGAATTTACATGCTGCTCTTTATCAAGACCTAATGCATCTGCAATACGAAGAGCTGTTCCTGAAACATCTTTTTTCCCTCTAAAATGTTCTTCAATTATTTCTATATCAGCATTTGGTGCAATTTTTTGTAAAAGTTTTGAGGCTTCCATTAAGAAATTAATTCCTATGGTAATATTAGGAGAATACAAAACGGCTGTTTGGAGAGACAATTGTTTTAATTGAATAATATTTTCTTCCTCATAGTTTGATATTGCCGATACAATTTTACTACCATATTTTACTGCTTCCTTGTATTCATTAACAGCACAAGAGGCAGAAAAATCGATAATTACATCTACATAATTATCTTTATAAAATTCATTAAAATCAACTTCATAAACGTTGTAAATTTTCCCTTCTTTATGGTCAAATCCTAATAATCGGCTTGCAAACTCTCCGATATTATTTGATGACTCACGCATTACCCACTTTAATTCACAATCTTTATCATTAATAATTTCATTTGCAACGACTGAACCTGTTTTACCAAAACCAAATAAACCTATTGATATCGTCAATAAGAAAACCCCTTCCCAACTTGTCTGATTTTAAATATAGATAAAAAATTAGAAAATAAAAAACTACAGACCATTATCTGTAGCATCATTTAACCTAACAACCATACAATACTAGTTCCTAGTGACGCTTACGAGATTAGCTGGCGGATTCGGACTATACTGCCCTACACTTACGTGATTCACCCCGAAAAATTGGTTCTCCCACTCCATTTCTGGATTCAGCGATTTGTATAATATTGTTAAACTTGTATTTTTTATCTATATATACAACGATAGCATAAAAAAAATCTCCCAACAAGGAAAATGTACCTGACACTCAAAAAACCAAAAATTTGGAGAATGAGTTCAGGTACATGAAAAAATTACGGTTTTAGGACAAACTTTATACTATTTTCTTCGTTATCGTGGAATAATCGATACGCATCGCTCGCCTGTTCTAATGACATACGATGTGTAATAATATCCGTTGGGTCAATTTTCCCATTAACAATCATGTCATAGAGCATTGGCATATAATGAATGACTGGTGCCTGACCCATTTTTAATGTTAAATTTCGTTCAAACAGTCTACCTAATGGAAACAAATTATATCTGGCACCATAAACTCCTGTTAGTTGAATCGTTCCAAATTTACGGGCAGCCTTTGCAGCAATTTCAATCGCGCTCAACGTTCCACCTTGTATTTTCAACTTTTGTTCCACTTTTTCTAATATATTTAGCTTTCCGTCCATCCCTACGCAATCAATTACAACGTCCACTCCGCCTTTTGTAATTTCACGTATTTGCATGCCCACATCTTCAAATTCATCGAGATTAAACGTTTCAACTTTATTTGTTTTCTTTGAATGATTTAGGCGGTAATTTAGTGCATCAACTGCAATAACTCGACTCGCTCCTTTCATCCATGCAAATTTTTGAACGAGTAGACCTACAGGACCAGCTCCTAATACAGCGACTGTATCTCCTTTTTTTACACCCGCGTTCTCAACACTCCAATAAGCGGTAGGTAAAATATCTGAAATAAATAAAAGGGATTCATCTTCTAATTCACAGGATTCAGGCACTTTAAATGGAACAAAATTACCATATGGAACCCTTAACAGTTCTGCTTGACCACCAGGGTAGTTGCCATATCTTTCTGTATAACCAAAAAACCCTCCTGAATCTACTTCAGGAAATTCATTCGAGTTATCGCATTGGCTTTCCATATCATGCTGACAAAAATAACATTCGCCACAGGATACATTAAAAGGTATAATGACACGATCCCCTTTTTTCACCTTTGTCACTTCTGGTCCCACATCTTCAACAATTCCCATCGGTTCATGCCCAATGACAAAACCTTTCGTCGTCGGCACACTGCCGCGATAAATATGCAAATCCGACCCACAAATTGCTGTAGAGGTAATCCGTACTACAATATCATCCGGTTTTTGAATTTGTGCATCTGGTACATCTTTTACGGCAACATCTTTAATTCCTTGATAAGTAACTGCCTTCATGTTATTTCCTCCTTCTTTATGTCTGTTTCTATTTTGACCAAAGACAGAAGAAAATAACGAACGATTCTTGGACAATAAAAAAACTCTGCAGAGATTTCTCTCAAAACAGAGTGTTAATGTGTTAAATTCAGAATTGTTTATGTACCAGGTACATTTTAAACAGCTACTGGAGCTTTAATAGCAGGATGTGGATCATAGCCTTCAATCGTTAAGTCTTCCAACTCGATTTCAAAAATTGATTGTTTATCTGGATTGATTTTTAATGTTGGGAATGGACGTGGATCACGTGACAATTGCTCTCTTACTTGCTCCATATGATTTGAATAAATATGAGCATCACCAATCGAGTGAACAAATTCACCAACTTCTAATCCACATTCATGAGCTATCAAATGTGTTAATAATGTATAGGAACTTACGTTATAAGGAACTCCCAAAAATTGATCTCCACTGCGTTGTGTAAGCATACAACTTAATTTTCCATCTGCTACATAAAATTGGAACATTACATGACATGGAGGAAGTGCTGCCTTGCTGTCCTTACCGCCTGCATTAATAACATCCTCTGGGTTCCAAGCATTTATGATGATTCTTCTAGAATCAGGGTTATTTTTAATTTGATTAATGGCATCACTTAATTGATCAATTCTTTCCCCATTAGTTGCTGTCCAATTACGCCACTGCTTGCCGTAAACGTTACCTAAATCACCATATTTTTCAGCAAAAACGTCATCTTCTAAAACACGTTGACAAAATGCTTTAAGTTCCTTTTGATATAGTTCATTAAAGTTCTCATCAACTAAACAGCGTCTTCCAAAATCCGTCATATCTGGCCCTTTATATTCGTCCGATTCTACCCAGCGTTTAAATGCCCATTCGTCCCAAATATGATTGTTATTTTGGAGCAAATAACGAATATTTGTATCACCTTTGATAAACCACAACAATTCACTTGCGATTAATTTGAATGCAACTCGTTTTGTTGTAAAAAGCGGAAACCCTTTGCTTAAATCAAAACGCATTTGATATCCAAAAACGCTCATAGTTCCGGTACCAGTTCGGTCTTCCTTTTTTATACCATTTTCCAATGTATATTTTAATAAATTTAAATATTCGTGCTCAGGATGTCTGTCCAATCTAATCACCTCTTCACTATTATAAAGGCAAAATTAAATTTTTTGTTTGAAAAATCGCTATTAATTCTTTTTGTTTTTATATTTTAGCTAGAGTTGTTTTAATATGCGTCTAACAACCTAATTTTCATGGTATAAAACAGATTGCTTTAAAAATAAACCAAAAATGGATAAGCTAATGTTTATAGAGCTAATTGGTTAGCTAGGAATTGAATGTAGGAGGAGAAATAGATGAACCAAAAATACAAAGAATTACTATCCCCATATACTTTTGCAAATGGAATTGAATTGAAAAATCGAATTGTGATGGCGCCGATGACGAACTATTCTTCAAATCCAAATGGAACTGTAACAGATGCAGAGGTAAACTATTATGCCCGCCGCTCAAGAGGTGTTAGCATGGTAATTACTGCTTGCGCTTATATAACACCAAATGGTAAAGGGTTTCATGGTGAATTTGGTGCAGACAATGATGAAATGATTCCGAGCTTGAAGCAATTAGCAGATGCCATCAAAGAACAGGGAGCCAAAGCAGTACTCCAAATTTTCCATGGAGGAAGAATGTGTCCCCCAGAGCTAGTGCCAAACGGAGAAATCGTAAGTGCCAGCGAAGTACCAGCTACAGGTTCAACAAATACTCCAAGAGCATTATCAGAGTCAGAAGTTGATGAAATCATTGATGCTTTCGGGGAAGCGACTCGTCGTGCAATTGAAGCTGGCTATGATGGTGTTGAAATTCACGGTGCGAACGGCTACTTAATCCAACAATTCTTTTCAGCCCACTCTAACCGCCGTGAAGACCGCTTTGGTGGAAGTTTAGAAAAAAGAATGACCTTCCCTTTAGCCATTGTAGATAAAATAAAAAACGTAGTAGCAGAGCATGCAGAATCGAATTTCATCATCGGCTATCGTTTTTCACCTGAAGAATTAGAAACGCCGGGAATAACAATGGCAGATACATTTGCGTTAGTGGACGCATTAACTGATAAAGGTTTAGATTATCTACATGTGTCATTGAATCAATTTTTCTCAACACCTAGAAGAGGGGTAGACGATTTATCAAAAACTCGTATAGACTATTTGCTTGAAACAATTAATAATCGAGTTCCCCTTATTGGCGTAGGTTCGATTCAGACTGCTGAGGATGCCAAAAAGGCCCTAGACACAGGAGTTTCGTTAGTCGCACTGGGAAGAGAAATCATTATTGATCCTGATTGGGTCCAAAAGGTTGCGGAAGGAAAAGAAGCCGAAATTGTTACGAAGCTTCAAAAGGACAAGAAAGAGGAATTGGTCGTACCAGATCCACTATGGAATGCAATTATAAATACGCCTGGCTGGTTCCCTATTGCATAATTAACAGAGCGGACTACAAGTAGTCCGCTCTCAATTTAGATTACCTCGAGTTTCTTATTCACTTTTTCCCTCACAAATGATTTTATTAGACCGTACTTTTAGCTGAATCTTATTTTACAATTTTCTTACATTTACAGCTCGACGTGACTGTTCTTTTAAATTTGGGTTTTCTTCAAGGTCAAATAAAACTTTCTCATCTTTGTTAAGTAATTTGAACCCATCCATTTGAATACTACTGAAATGCACCCAAACATCTGCCTCTCCTTCAATCGAAATCCAGCCCCAGCCTTCTTCTTCATAGAAAATTTTACATACACCTATTATGTTGTATCTCATATTAAAGCCCCCAATTTTAATTATATAAACTCATTAAGCAAAAATAAAAAGTGGATGTCTCAACTAAAAATGAAACATCCCATTAAACAACATGAACTCCATAACGATGCTCATAACTATTTCTACCATTATGCTTTACATAATATAGCGCATCATCTGCTTCATTAATGCAATCGGTAATATGACCAGGATTTGTAATTTCCATGGTACAAGCCCCGATGCTTACTGTGACAAACTCATTAATATGTGAAGAACAATGATCAATTTTTAGTTTGTTTACTTTCTTTCTAATTTTGCTGCAAATATTTTCTGTTGTCTCAACTGTTTGATTTACTAACAGCAATACAAATTCTTCCCCACCCCACCTCGATGAAAAACAACTAAATTCATCTGCAATATCATATAATAGTTGTCCAATTTTCACTAATACACTGTCACCTTGAGTATGACCATAGGTATCGTTGTATAATTTAAAACAATCAACATCTACCATAATCACTGATAAATTGTATGGTTTTTCCTTAACCCGTAATTGAAGATCTTTTAAATATTCATTATAGCCTCTTCGATTATATAAATTTGTTAACGGATCTAAGGAAACTTGCAATTCTAATTTTCGATTTGCTTCTCGAAGCTTTTTGGTCAAATTGCGTGAAAGACGTGCTTCCTTCATTAATTCGAGCTGAAATTTTATTGATCTCTCAAAAGAATAATAAAACGAACGTGAAATAAAGTAAGTGATTGGAGCTAACGATAAAAGGTAAATAAGCTGCAATTTAAAGTTCGAATCAATACCATTTTGCAAATAAAGCCCAATTAATAAGATGCTGCTCGAAATGGAGATTGGTACCGTAACTTGCATCGTTTTTAACACTAAAAATGAACTACAAACAAATAAGGTTAAAGTATAGATTAGTAGAGGATTATAAATATCGTAATTTGCAAAGGAAATGCAAGCGCCTATGGAAATAAACAAAATGACATATGCACTTACAAATATGTCGACTTTTTTTATATTTTCTTTCGTAACATGTATTTTTCGAATATCAAGTAAGTAAAAAATAAAAATATTAAAAATAAGAAATGTTAAATAATGAATAAGTCTTAATGAATTTGAACTATTAAAATTAAAAAAAGAAATATTTGATAAAATATTCATATTTAAAAATAAAACTACTATGAGAATAGTAAAAATTTTATTTATAAGACTTATTTTTTGGAGATTATGCTTTAATATTTCTATTTTCATTAATAACGAATCATTTTCCATGTCGTTATTCAAATGTTATATCCTCCTTTCTACATTTGTTGTTCATTACTAAAACATTTAATATGCAAAATCATTTAGAGGAAACCAATAACAATTATATAAAAACCGTAGCTATACTACGATTTATCCATCGTTTAATTAACAGCTATTTTATCATATATTGGTAAATATTACATTTATTTTAATAGGTTTTTGTTTTACTATTTTATGCATAAAGTACGATTTTTAGAACAAATAAGGAGTATTCAACCTAGACCAAAGTCTTGATTAAAAATATCTTTAAAGAAGGAAATATACTTATGATGATTAAAAAAACTACCCTACATTTAGAGGCCACTGAAAAAGTCCTTTCTGATTTTTGTTGCGAGTATGAGAACGATCAATTCGTTCTCATACTCGCTTTTTCATTTGAAGCCGTGGATTTCCGTTCCAGGCAGTCGCTTTCCGCGGGCACGGCTTCAATCTCCTCGTCACTTCGTTCCTGCGGGGCTTTCAGCTCGCGCTGTTCCCGCTGGAGTCGCTGCCTTCCACTCCAATCCACTATGTTCTCCTTTTTTAAGAGATTTTTCCGTTCAAAAAAGCAACTCCTTTCCTGTATAATTAAATGAAGTAAATGTAGGTGGTGTACCCAATGATTTCAAACCAAGAATCTCTCAATCTTAGCCCATTCATGGCCATATACGATATTGTGGTGCCTAAGGAAAATATGCTTCGAAAAATCAATGAACTTGTAGATTTTACTTTTATCCTCGAAGAACTGAAAACAAAATATTGTCTTGATAATGGTCGCAATGCAGTGTCACCCATTCGCATGTTCAAATATCTATTGCTTAAATCCATTTTTGATTTATCAGATGTAGATGTAGTAGAACGTTCTAAATATGATATGTCGTTTAAATATTTCCTCGATATGGCTCCAGAAGATTCTGTGATTGACCCAAGTTCTCTAACAAAATTTCGAAAACTCCGTCTTCCAGATGAGGGTTTATTAGATATGCTAATTGGGAAAACAGTTGAGATTGCATTGGAAAAAGAACTCATCAAAAGTAAATCAATCATTGTGGATGCCACACATACGAAAGCACGTTATAATCAAAAATCACCGAAAGAATTTTTACAAGAAAAATCCAAAACTGTTCGAAAAGCTGTCTATCAAATCGATGAATCGATGAAAACAAAATTCCCACCGAAAACTACTTCTAACGAAGTGAAGGATGAATTGAATTATTGTCGTCAAGTGATTACTGTTATTGAAACAGAACCACACATAGCTGAGATTCCTGCCGTTAAGGAAAAATTAAATGTGCTAAAGGAAGTAGTAGAAGATTACACAGAACAACTTAGCTATTCCAATGATCCAGATGCACGTGTTGGACACAAAACTGCCGACTCTTCTTTCTTTGGCTACAAAACGCATATTGCGATGAGTGATGAACGAATTATTACAGCTGCTATTGTGACAACAGGAGAAAAAAGTGATGGAAAATACCTACAAGAGTTAATTGAAAAAAGCCAAGAAACAGGGATGAAAGTGGAGACAGTCATTGGAGACACAGCTTATTCTGAAAAAGATAACATTCGCTATGCAAAGGAAAATAATTTTGAATTAGTATCAAAATTAAACCCGCAAATTACACAAGGCACTCGAACGAAAGAAGAAGAATTTGAATTTAATAAAGATGCAGGGATGTATGTTTGTAAAGCTGGTCATATGGCAATACGGAAAGCACGAACAAATAAGAAAAACGTAGGAAAAAATCAAAGACAAACTTATTATTTTGATATTGAAAAATGTAAAGTTTGTCCTTACCGTGAAGGTTGTTTTAAAGAAGGAGCGAAAAGTAAGACTTATTCTACGACAATCAAATCAATGGAACACAAAGACCAGGAAGTATTCCAAGAAACCGATGAATTTAAAAGAAAAGCAAAATCTCGCTATAAAGTTGAAGCGAAAAATAGTGAACTCAAACATAGACATGGGTATGATACAGCATCATCATCAGGTCTATTTGGTATGGAGATTCAAGGAGCTACAGCGATATTTGTAGTCAACCTCAAGCGAATACTAAAACTTCTGAGCGAAAAAGAGTAAAAAAGAGAGGAAGAAAAAGGCAAATTATCGTCCAAATAAGACGGCGATTTGCCTTTTTTGTATTGAATTTCATTTACACAACTAAAAAACGTAAGTTTTTCAGTGCCCTCTACATTTAGGATAGTTTTTTTAATAATTGTGATTGTTTTTTTATTTAGGAATTATTCCATTGACCCCTTGAACAAACCAATCCATTGCTAAAATTTCTTCAATTGTCATCACTTCCCCTTCAGCAACACGTAATTCACCAGTATTGTCGTAAATTGGACCAGTAAACACCTCTAAGTTTCCATCAAGAATTTCTTGTTTTTTCTCGTTAACTAAATCTTGTACTTCTTGTGGTACATTTTTACCAAATGGTGCTATATCAGCTAACCCCTCTTTTATACCACCTAAGTAAGAATGGGATTCCCAGGTACCATCAATCCAGCTTTGAACGACATCGACATAATAAGGTCCCCAGTGAATAATTGGATTTGTAATATACGTATCTGGAGCATATTCACTCATATCAGCATCATTCCCCATACCCCAAACACCACGTTCCGCTGCTGCTTGAATTCCTGCTGGAGAATCTTGATAGTTTGCCAATACATCAACACCTTGGTCTAGTAAGCTAATAGCTGCCTGTCTTTCAACGGTTGGGTCGAACCAAGTATTACTCCAAATAACAGATACTTCAGTATTAGGATTTACACTTTGTGCAGCTAATGTAAATGCGTTAATTGTAAAAATGACTTCAGGAATTGGAAATGCACCAACATAACCAATTTTACCATTTTCAGTTAATGAACCTGCAGCAATTCCGGATAAATAACCTGATTCAAAGCCCTTCACTTGATAAGTAGCAACATTATCTGCTGTTTTGTAGCCTGTTGCATGCATGAAAATAACATCTGGATACTTTTTAGCTACATTAATGGTTGGATTCATATAACCATAACTCGTTGTAAAAATAATATCATGATTTTGAGCAAGTTCTTCAATAACTCGTTCTGCATCAGGTCCTTCAGGAATATTTTCGACAGTAGTTGAAGTAATTCCAAATGTTTCATCTACCAATTGTCTACCTTCGTCATGTGTCATTGTCCAACCACCATCAGCAGGAACTCCAATATAAACAAATGCAACTCTAGGTACTTTTTCTTCTGCTGTTTCAGTTTGTTCAGTTCCATTAGTTGTATCCGCTTCAGCTTCGACAGGTTCTTCTTGAGGTTCTTCAGTTGCCTGAGAACAAGCTCCTAATACAAGGATTAACATTGAAAATAATGCTGCAAATATAAAGTTCTTCAAATTATTTTCCTCCTAACTCATCATATCTTTTTTATATTTAATACTTATAAACCGACCGTCACCTCCCTTTGTGATTTACGAGTCTAAAAGATTATTAAAGTCGTTGTTCACGGAAGTACGGATTTCCTAGGGATTTTGGTTCAACAGAAGGTTTATTTCTATTTTTCCAACCAATGAACATAAGAATAAAAATAGTAGCAGCGTATGGAATCATCTTTAAAAAATAAGATGGTATATTAAATTCATAAATTTGCATGCGGAACCCAAGCGAATCCAATCCTCCGAAGAAATACGCACCAAAAAGTGCATAGATAGGATTCCAGCGGGCAAATATGATCAAAGCAATTGCAATCCATCCTCTTCCGGACGTCATTCCTTCAATCCAGTTCGGTGAATACACCATAATAAGATAAAATCCGGCAACACCCATTAGCATAGATCCTGCTATTACATGAAAGTATCGATATGCAGCAACAGAAATTCCCATGGCATCAGAAGTTGATGGATTATCACCAACAGCTTTTAAATGGAGACCCCATGCCGTTTTATACATGTAAACGTATAGAATGATAGATAATGCAATACTAAGCCATATAAAAATATCTAGTCCGGAGAAGATTTGTCCTATAATAGGAATTGCATCCAGCCAGTCCAATTCAACTTTTGGAATAGAAACAGGAATTGGGACTCCCGCAACCGATTTCCCTAGATAAGCACTTAATCCCGTTCCAAATAACGTAATGGCTAATCCACTTACTGTTTGATTAGCACGCAATGTAATGCAAAGAAATGCATGAAGCAAACCAAGAAATCCTGTAGCAATTAACACAACAGCCAAGGTAATAAATAAATTATTTGTTTGAATAAAAACTATCGCTGACATTACTGCACCGATTAACATAATGCCTTCTGTTCCTAAATTAATTACTCCTGCTTTTTCATTTAAAATGCCGCCTAAAACCGCAAATAGTAATGATGTTCCTCCAGAAATTGCAGCTGCGATAATTAGTGGGATTATTTCCATCGAATCACCCCTTATATTTTCTGATAATTCTGACTTTTAATCTCCTAATCTACCTTTTTCAATTTAAATTTACTTAACATTTCCCCGCCGATTAAGCAAAATAAAATTGCACCTTGTAGCATGTTAGAAAAAGAAGATGGCAACCCAATTGTTTGTACACTATACCCTCCAACTATTAAGGAACCTATAAAAACAGAAGTAATAATCATCCCCCATGGATTTAGTTTAGCCAGCCATGCTACGATAATCGCTGTATAGCCATAGCCCGGGGATATTCCATACATCAAACGTCCCGCCACACCTGATACTTCTATCGCACCTGCAAAGCCGGCTAATCCCCCACTAATCATCATAACGATGAGAATATGCTTCGTAATGTTTATTCCTGCATTTTTTGCTGCAACAGGATTAGCACCAAGCAGCCTTAACTCATACCCCCAACGAGTTTTTGCGAGGAAAAAGGCAAATAGTATGACAGCTGCCAATGCGAAAATAAGTCCAAAATGCAACCGTGTTCCACCTAAACTCGCAAGCAGTTGATATGGTGTAAATTCCTGAGTTCCAGGAAAATTAAAACCTTGTGGGTCTCTCCATGGTCCGTAAACTAAATAGTCTAAAAGTAAAAGAGCGATATAATTTAACATTAAAGATGAGATTAATTCATTTACTTGAAAATATGTTCGAGGAATTGCTGTGCATAATCCCCAAATTGCTCCTGCAGCAAATCCGACAACCATCATAACTGGAATGTAAAGTGCTCCCGGTAGATTAGGTAAGAAAATCGTAACTGCAGTTGCACCGATTGCTCCTAAAATAAATTGTCCTTCTGCCCCAATATTCCAAATAGCAATTTTATATGCTATCGCCACTCCAAGCCCGCATAATAAAAGTGGGATTGCTTTAACAATCGTTTCACTAATGCCAAAGCTAGACCCGAATGCTCCGGCAAGCATTTTGCCATACACAGTAATTGGGTTCATTCCATTAAAAAGGATAAAGACTGCACATATCATAAGTGCAACAATGATTGAAATAATCGGTACCCACCAGCTTCCGCCTTTTTTGTGAGCATCATATTCTAATCGAAATGGAACATTTCCAAGTTTCTTGTTGTCTTGTTTCAGCTCAACAGGCAGCGGTTCAAACGACGATTTCTGGCTCATAGAATGCTCCTTCCTTATAGTTTAATCCGGCCATCAATTGACCGATAACTTCGCGATTAGCTTGTCCCCGGTCAATTACTCCATTAATCTTCCCATTATATAACACAAGAATTTTATCTGATAATTGCATAACTTCTTCTAAGTCTTCAGAAATTAATAGAACACCACTGCCTGAATCTCGTAATTGGACGAGCATTTCATGGACTGCTTTTGCAGCACCAACATCTAGCCCTTGCGTTGGATGTACCGCAATCATTAGTTTAGGATTTATATCAATCTCTCGTGCGAATAATAACTTTTGCTGATTCCCACCTGAAAGCTGGGCAACAGGACTAACCATATCAGGTGTACGAACATCAAATTTTTTTATTAGGTTTGCTGCCCATTCCATATTCTCTTTCTTTTTCATAAGACCAAACTTTGCACGAGCATTTGATCTGTAGGTTTTCATCATCAGATTATCAATTATTCCTAAGCTTCCTGCGAGTCCACTTTTCATACGATTTTCCGGTATATGTGCAATTCCTTTATCAATTAATTGTTGTACAGAAGGAGCTGTTAATTTTTCGTTATTAAAAACAATTTGACCAGAGTACAATTGCATTAATCCTGTTAACACTTCAGCAAGTTCTTTTTGTCCATTACCCGCTACACCAGCTACTCCAACAATCTCATATTCATGTACGGAAAAGTTTATACGATCAATTGCATTAATTCTCAGTTTTGTTCGAACTACTAGGTTTTGTACATCTAGGATTGGTTTGCCTTTTTCAATCACTTTAATGGAAAAGCCCTCGTCTGCCATGTTTTGGCCTACCATTAAGTTTGCAAGTGATTGAATCGTTGCCTCCTCCTTCGACATTTGAGCAATCATTGTTCCCTTTCTCATAACAGAAATCTGATCTGCTATTGTCATAACTTCTTTCAATTTATGGGTAGTAATAATCATTGTTTTACCGTTTCGCTTTAATTCCTGCATCGTTAAAAATAATTGTTCAACTTCTCCAGGAGTTAAAACAGATGTCGGTTCATCAAAAATAATGATTTCCGCACCGCGATATAACGTTTTTACAATTTCAACACGTTGCTGCTCCCCGACAGATAATTGCCATATAGGGACTTTGGTTGGAAATGTAAGCCCATACTTATCGGCAAGTTCTTCTATCTCCTCTATCTTTTTCTTCATCCAAGAAGAGCCACGCCACTTATTGCTTTTTTCTCCTAAAATGATATTTTCAACCGCTGTTAATGTATCAACAAGTCTAAAGTTTTGATGAACCATCCCAATCCCTAGTTCCATTGATTCTTTTGGAGACCGAATTCTGCTAAGCTTACCGTTAATATAAATGTCGCCGCTATCTGCACGATAAATGCCGCTAAGCATACTCATAATCGTACTTTTGCCAGCACCATTTTCACCGAGCAGCGCATGAATCTCACCTTTTTTCACTTCAAAATTGACATGGTTGCTCGCTACAACTTCTCCAAATGTTTTCACGATATCTTTCATTTCAATTACATTTGCAGATTGACTCAAAGGTCTGGCCTCCTTTCACTAATAAGTTATCACTCTTGTACTGCCACTTTAGATTTAGCTAAACTTTGAATTGCTCGTATAATTCCACCGTATCCTGTACAACGGCATAAATTCCCTGCCAATGCCTCTTTAATATCTGCCTCTGTTGGATCAGGATTAGTCGATAATAGAGATTTTACGGTCATAATCATACCTGAAGTACAATAGCCGCATTGAAAGCCTCCCTCTTTTAAAAATGCTTGTTGAACCTCATCAATCGTCACCCCAACCAATCCTTCAATCGTTGTAATATGTTTACCATTTACTTGATAAGCCATAAGCAAACATGCATTCACTAATACGCCATCTACAAATACTGAGCATGCACCACATCGGCCAATTCCACATGACACTTTTGGCCCTATCAAGTTTAGATGATCTCGTAATAGGTTAATAAGCTTTATTGTTGGATTAACCTGTAATTCATATTGTTCGTCATTAATAGTTAATTTTAGTGCTATCGTTTGGCCTTCATTTAAAGTAAAAGGATTATCGATTACCCTATTTTTCATATCCATTCAAGCATCCCCCTCGATTCAATGTGCTCAAGTATTTCCTCTGAAGAAATCGGCAGTTTTGATACCCAGCATCCAATTGCATCATGAACAGCTTTAACAATGGCAGGCGTTATGGCAATCGTTCCAATCTCACCAACACCTCTTGGACCATAGGAATCTCCCTCATACAATTCTTCTATGGCGTAAACATTTGTCTCAAACGGAACTTCTGCAATATTTGGAATTAAATAAGAATCAAAGTTTTGAGCTACATATTGTGCATCCTTCATTTTTGCTTCCTCTAAAAGTGTATATCCAAGCGACATTATTCCTCCGCCTTCAATTTGTCCTCGGTAGCCATGCGGACTTATAACAGGACCTGCAGAAACAACATGATCAATAGATAAAACCTTCACCTTGCCAGTTAGTAAATCCACCTCTACATCCACTTTGACTCCTCCAAAGGAATATAGGAAATGCCCGCCACTTATTGCATCAGGTGTTACAGGAAAATGAAAACTTGTTTCAACAGTATTATCTATTAATTGCTCCACACATTCTTTGTACGTAAGACAAGGACCAGCTTGCTTCTCAAAACACCAAACACCACCTGGTCCTAGGTATAAGCTTTGTTCAGGTAAATGAAGCATTTTACCTGCATGATGAAGTATTTTTTGCTTAAATGGATCTTTCAATTTTTGAAGTGATTGCCAAACGACGCTCGTACCGCGGGAAGCTGTTATCGAACCAGATGATGGAACAACTGCTGTATCGCCAATAACTATTTTTACATCTTCCTTACTACATCCAATCTCCTCGACAACTAGGTTCTCAATTACAGATAGGAGACCTTGACCACATTCTTCAAAACCGAATGAAATTTCAATTTGTCCTTCTTTATTTAATGAAAGTCTTCCCCCTGCACTATCCAAACGTCCAAAACCAAGACCACCACCGTGCATAGCTATGGCAATACCTGTTCCGTAACGCTTCCATTGAGAATTTGAATATTGCTTATTAGTTTTTTCATACAGCTTCTGAATACCGTTCAAAACTTGTGCAGCACCATCTGTAGGGGCAATACGCTGACCTAATGGACCTTTATCAGTAGCTTTTCTTAAGTTTATTTTTCGAATTTCAATTGGATCTATTTGCAATAACTCCGCTAGACGATCTAACTGGCTCTCTAGTGCAAAGGTTATTTGATTGCCGCCAAAACCTCTAAACTCACCAGACACGCCATTATTTGTAAATACTGAAACACCTTCTGTTTCAATATTAGGAATAATGTATGGACCAGCTGCATGTTCTATTGAAAAATCTAATACTGCAGGCCCTAAAGTTGTATAAGCGCCCTTATCAGCAATGATTTTTACTTGATGAGCCAATATTTTTCCTGTACGATTAGTTCCAGTTTTTACTGTAATTTTCATCGGATGTCGTTTGATGCTTGTTTTAAATGATTCCGTTCTGGAATTGTGGATTTTCACAGGTCTCTTAGTTGCTAACGCAAGGAGTGCAGCATAAGGCTGTATGTTCAATTCATCTTTACCACCGAAGGAACCGCCCATAGGACTAGACACAATTCGAATCATCTTTTCCGGCAACCCTAGTATTCTTGATAGTTGGAAACGATCTCGATAGCCGTGCTGCGTTCCTGCGTAGACTGTAATCGCACCGTCATTTTCTGGTACGACAACTCCACCTTCAGTTTCCATATAAGCATGTAATTGTCTAGGAACTTCATATGTTTCTTCTACTATAGCTTCACACTGTTCAAATGCTTGTTGTATATTTCCTTCGCTAAACATCGCTTGGTGGCAAATATTCCCTCCAACATGAAGCTTGAATGCTTGTGGTTTTAAAGCTTGTTCTGGAGAGTCAATTATCGGTAATTCCTCGTAAATTACTTCAATTAGTTTTAACGCATTTTCTGCCGCTTGAATGGAATGTGCAGCAACACAAGCAACAGCGTCTCCAATATAACGGACCTTATCTTCACAAAGTACAGGCTGGTCTGCAACAATAATTCCAAAACGGTTCATGCCTGGAACATCGTTATATGTAAGTACAGCTTCGACTCCAGGTAATTTTATTGCTTTATCTGTGTTAATCGAAATAATTTTGGCATGCGGATATGGGCTTCTTAACACTTTGCCATAAAGCATGTTCGGAAAAGTCAAATCCGTTAAATATTTTAGATTGCCTGTTACTTTAGAGTAGCCGTCAGGTCGTACTCTACCTTCTTTTTCAACAATGTTAGATTTCATATATATGACCCTCTCCTTGGCTACTAATTGTTAATTTGCTTTTTAGCTCAGCAACAATGAGATTAGCAGCTATTTTCTTTCGGTATTCACTTGATATAAAACTATCCTCAACTGCATTAAATTCATTTGTTATCGATGAATAAACTGCTTTCCAATTGATTTCTTCACCTGTTTTGCCATTTAGCAATTGCTCTGTTTTTTCCAATCGTTTAGGTTCGTTGTCTCCTCCCCCAACAGCAAGCCTTACAATATTTAAAACACCTTTTTCATCCCACTTGATTTTTCCGGATACTGTTAATATTGCTGCAGTAAACGTTTCTCTTCGACCTATTTTTCGATAAAATGAAAAGCATGTTTTTTCATTTACTTCAACTGGCAATTCAATCTTTACCAATAGTTCATTTCCTGTAATCTGTTTATTTTGCAGCCAATCCCAAAGGTCAACTATTATGGAACTATTTGGTCCCTGAATATACAATTTTGCTTCCATCGCTAATAACAAAGGAATTAGATCACCTATTCCTCCCATTACATTTCCTCCAATTGTTCCACGATTTCGAACAGCTGGAGCGGCGATTGTTTTCAATGCGTTGCATAAAATAACATTTTCTTTTATAAGTGAATTATTTTGATAGCTTCCTAAAGTTGTTAATGCTCCAATGGATAAAACATTATTCTTCAATTTAACTTCCTTTAATGAAGATATTTGTTCAAGACTGATAAGATGTTGGGCCATTTTCCGGCCATTCATCCATTGAAGTTGCAATAATGTTGCACCAGAAGCAAACTCCGCCTCTATACCAAACTGTTTTTTTAGGTCAATAGCCTCTTCGACAGTTACTGGCATCCAAATAAAAGGAGTTTTTGGTTCTAATCCATCAAATTGATATACCATTTGTGAAAACCTCCTCTAAATATGTATTTAAAACGTAATTGGATAAAATGATGTGATTCTAAGCTTGTAGGTTGAATTTGGAGTAAAAGAAGCGAAATTTTGGATGATAGGCACTATAAATGTAATTCATGTAACATTATCTAACATAATAACAAGGGGATTTTCAATTGTCATTAATATTTTTTCCCAATTTTCAAAATATTTTTAGTGAAAATAACTAAAAAGACAAATAGTTAACTAAAATGCGTTATAAAATCTTACACAAAATCTTATATCAATAAACAATCTATACTTATTTGCAAGCCTTTTACCTTTAGGTTTTGTATAACAAAATATTATAATTGCAAAGCTGCTAATAAAAACAGGATAATTGTTACTGAAAAAACAGGAGGAAAAAACGGAGACTATATTCGAGAATAACTAACGGGAAAGGAAGCCTAAATAGATTTTCCTTATTTTAAGAAGATGAGTTTCTGAAACAAGCATAAAAACAAACAAAGGGGCTGGGACATAAGTGGATTTTTTGTAAAAATTCGCTTTTATCATTAATAAGAATTTGATAATTTTTGAAAATTGATTGGAGTGAAGGGGCGAGTGTAGCTGCCGGCTGCGCCTTTCGCTACAGAGCAATGTTTTTCTGTACCGAAAGCGAAGCGTCAGGTACAAAGCTTCCTGCGGGAACAGCCCGTGACTCGAAATCCCGCAGGAGTGTAGCGACGAGGAGGCTCTGGGCCAGCCCTGGATGCGCATCCCCGGAACGGAAATCAATTTCCCACTTAGCAAAAAAACGTCATTTTTCTCATCAAGAAAAATGGCGTCTTTTAGTTTTGTCCCAGCCTCTAAAAATATACTCAGATTAATTGCACCATAGGTCACAATTTATTAAAGTAAATAAATTAATCGATTGTTGTTACATAACATTTAAGTAAAAATAAAGTTGTTAAATTTGAAATGCAATTAGTTATAACATATTCCCATTTTTTAATGTTATAGCTTGTATAATAATATATCTTCCTTTTGTTCAGAATGAGGTATTAGAATTATTCATTGTATCAAACAGTAGTTGTGAGTAAGGGTGAGTAAGTTGTTCACGTTCCCAATACGTGAAACTCTCTACAATTTCCCCTTGGTACATTACCGCTACACGATCACAAAATTGCTTAGTGGATTGTAAATCATGTGTAATAAATAGATAACTAAGCCCATCTTGGATTTGGATCCTTTTCAAAATTTCTAAAATCGACTTTTGTGAATTACTATCTAAACTTGCAATGGATTCATCAAAAATAATCAGCTCTGGCTTAACAGCTAACGCTTTAGCAATACATACACGTTGCTTTTGCCCACCACTCAATTGATTGGGAAAATACTTCAAATGTGACTTGTCCAAACCAACTAAATGCAATAGTTTAATACATTCTTCAAGCCAATCCCTTTCATCTGGAAAGAAATTTCGAATGGGCTCTGCTAGTATTTCTTTAATACACATTTTAGGATGCAATGACGCTGAAGAATCCTGCATTACCATTTGAATGTTTTTATACAACGTAAAATCTTTCAATTCTTTTGTATGGATGTTGTGCCCCTTCCATAGAACCTTTCCGGAAGTTATTTTTTCAATTCGCATAATACATTTTGCAATGGTACTTTTCCCGCTTCCACTCTCACCAACCAATGCAAGACACTCACCTTTTGAAATTGCAAAGCTAACATTTTTAACAGCGACTTTTTTCTTTATATTCCCTCTTCTTAATCGTAAAGGATATTCTTTTGTAACTTGCTTTAATTCTAGCAATGTCATAAAAGCACTCCTCCTTCATTCATATGAACGACACGGTCTGCATATTTATTCACACTGTTTTCATCATGTGAAATGAGAAGTATTGTTAATCCAAGGTTACACTGTAATTGTTTTAATAACTCTAGTATTTTTTCACGGTTCACTATATCAAGAGCAGTTGTTGGTTCGTCAGCAATTAGTATTTTCGGCTGTAAACTTAACATCATCGCTAACAATACTCGCTGCCTCATCCCTCCACTAAGCTCAAACGGATATGAATCAAGAACTTCTTCAGGTTCTTTGAAACCGACTTGAGTTAGCAAGTTAAGTAAAAGCTGTTCAACTTCTTTTTTTGAGCCTACTTTTCTATGTCGAATAGTTTCCAACATCTGCTTTTTTACTAACCTAATCGGATCTAATCCGTTTAATGAATGTTGAATCATCATCGCTATATTCTCTCGTCTTAAATTTTCGAATTGCTTCTCATTAAATTGTATAATATTTTTACCTTCAAATAGAATTTGACCTTTTGTTACACTTAATCCTTTGTCTAACAATCCAACTAATGCATGTGCAATAACACTTTTACCTGCACCACTTTTTCCAGTCATTGCAACCATTTCTCCTGGATATAACTTAAATGATACATCTTGTATAATTACTTTCCGCTGTTGTTTTTGTTTATATGTAACTTCTAAATGGTCAACCTTCAATAAGGGGCTTCTATCCAAAACCTCATACCTCCTTACTAAAAGTTATGTCGTGTTTCCCAAGTCTTTCACTTACTAATTGGCAAGATAAAACAAACAATACAATTGCTAAACCAGGAAAGAACATAACGTATGGGGAAATTTGAAAATAATCTGTCGCATCATTTAACATAGCACCCCATTCAGGCGTTGGCGGCTGAGAACCTAATCCTAAAAAAGAAAGGCTGGCAATATTTAAAACAATCTTTCCTAAATCTAGCGCACTAAAAACAAGAATAGGCATCGCTATTTGAGGAAGTATATAACGCTTTAAAATACGAAAATGAGAATTCCCAGCCATTCTAGCCGAGAAAATATAATCCTCTTGAGATATTTTTATAACAAGACTCCGAATAAAGCGTACATAGCTTGCCCAACGTACCACTACAATAGCGAAAATCATATTTACTAAGCCAGGCCCTAATAATCCCACAATGGCTATCGTTAGTACAATATCTGGAATAGCTAAAGTGCTATCGATGATTCGCATCATAAAATTATCTGAACGCCCTCGAACATATCCTGTTAACAGTGCGATTGGAACACTAATCAACATCGTAAAGAACATAATAATTAAAGCAGATGTAGCACTTATTCTTATGCCATATATAATACGAGATAAGATACAACGCCCTAGATGATCAGTACCGAAAGGATAAGTCCAACTCGGTGACTGTAATCTAGCAGCTAAATTAACTGCCAAAGGATCATGAGGCGCAATCCATGGTGCAAATAATCCCAACAAAGAAATACTTAATAGGATAACCAGCCCTACAAGCAAACCAATATTTACTTGCTTCAATCTCTTTAACATCACCTGGCTACCTCCTATTTAAACGTGGATCAATGATTAAATAGATAAAATCTACTAACATATGAATTGCTACAAATAATATAGCAGCAAAAACAACGTAACCTTGAATGACAGGATAATCCCGCATATTAATAGATTCAACAATATATCGTCCTAAACCTGGCCATGAAAAAATAGATTCTACAATAATACTACCCCCAAGCATGAATGCAAAGCTTGTACCAGTCATCGTTACAATTGGCAGTAAAGCATGCTTTAATACTTGAAATACTAAAATCCTATTTTTCGATATCCCTCTTGCCCTAGATGCCTTTACAAATGGTTGCTGCAACATTTCCAGCATATGCGTACGTAGTACACGTGCATATACAGTACCTAGACCTAATCCAAGGGTTGTTGCAGGTAATATTAAGTTTTTCCAACTACCTCTTCCCATTGATGGCAACCATCCCAGGCTAACAGAGAACAGATACATAAATAAGAATCCGAGCCAAAATGTAGGCATTGCTGAACCAAGAAGTGCTAAAACACGCCCTAATTTATCCACAACTCCATTTTCATAAATAGCCGTAGAGATTCCTAAAATTATCGTCACTGCTAACATAATGCCAAGCCCTGCTAATGCAAGTTCTATCGTAGCTGGCAATCTTGCAAACAACTCACTTATCACAGGTTTTTGGGAAACAAAAGACACACCCCATTTCCCCGTAAATATTTGCTGTATCCATTCAATATATTGTCCACCAATAGAATTGGTTAAGCCTAGTTCACTCCGTAAAGCATATATCGCTTCATCTGAAGCAGGAATATCGTTAGCTTTCAACATAATTGTTGCTGGATCTCCAGGCGATATTCTAACTAGTAAAAAAGTTACCGTTGCAACGCAAAAAACAACAATAAACAATTGTATAAGACGTTCTAATAAAAATTTAACCATAGCGTACGATTATTCTTTATCGATATTTGCATTATTATAGTAGTATTCGATTGGCAGTGCCTCAAAGCCTCTCAATTCTTTATTTACTGCAAATACGGTATTTGGATAGACAATATATGAATGAGGTACTTTTTTTCCAATTTCTCCTTGAATTTGGATTGCTAATTCAGTGCTTTTTTCTGTATCAGTTGTCTGATGTAATTCATTAATCAACGCATCGACTGTTTGTGATGCAAAATGGTTCATGTTTGATAGACTGTCTGATTTATAAAAAACCTCTAAGAAAAAGTATGGACTGCCAGTATGAGCTGTTAGCATACTGTACATTGCTAAATCCCATTCTTCATTTACTAGTGTTTCGTCTATATTTTCTACTTGGCGAATATTTACCTTCATCCCGTGTTCGAGTAGTTTACTTTGAATAACCTCTGCCATCACTGTTAGCTCCGGGCGTTGTGGGAATGTTAAAAAAGTAGCTTCAAAGACTTTTCCGTCTTTTTCCCACATACCATCCGTGTTTTTTGTCCAACCGTCTTGCTGCATTAATTGGTCAACTGATAGATCTTCCTTTGTTTCACTTAATTGTCCAAATGGTAATACTGGTGAAAACGGACCAACTGCTGCGGTTCCTTGCCCTTTCATAACAGAATCCACAATTTCTTGGCGTGGAATTAAAGAATCGACAGCTTTTCGTACAGCTAATTGCTTAAATAATGGAGATTCCATATTGTACATTACTAAATGTGTTCGTAATGATTGAGCTGTTAAAACTTCAAAGTTATCATTTTTTTCTAAGACTTCAATGTTGTCAACTGAAATATCTGTTGCTCCATCAACCTCTCCTGATTGTAAAGCCATCAAACGCGTATTACTGTCTGAAATAAACTTAATTGTTACTTCATCTAGTTTTGCCTTTTCTCCCCAATAATCTTCATAGCGCTTAACAATTAGAGATTCGTCTTGGTTAAATTGCTTTATAACATATGCACCTGTAAACGCTGGATAACCATCCTTATTATCTAGAGAATCCACATCTACGATAGTCGTGCCTGGGTCTGCTAAATTTGAGATTAGTGCAGCATTAATTTCCTTAGTTTCAATTTTTAGCTCTGACTCCGATACAACTTCCATTGATTTAATTTTTAATAAATCCTTTGTTCCTTGGTTGTTGTCAATGGCATGTTGTAATGAATTCATCACGGACGTTGCATCCATTGCTTTACCGTTATGGAATGTTACATTCTCCTGCAGTTGGAATAACCAAGTTGTATCATCCACTTGTTCCCATGATTTTGCCAACCATGGTGTAGGAGTTAAATCTTCACTTAATTTAATTAAAGTTTCCGCAGCACCTGACCGCATTATCTCCCAGCTATCGCCACTATGTGGATCTAAACCAGATGGACTCCAAGAAAACGCTAAAGTTGCGGTTTTGTCAGTTTCTTCTTTACTTGTTGCAGCTACCTGTTCTTCTTTTTTAGCTGAGCACCCTACTAACGCAAGAATGCATAGCGCCATGTAAAACCATGTAATCAAGCTTTTGTAGCATTTCTTCATTTTTTCTTCTCCTCCTAAAAATGAATTGTTTATAACAAGCTACTTTACATGTGTACAACTGTTAACAATTCAAAATAAAAAGCACTTCTGACAACTTAAGAGGTCAGAAATGCCTTGGAAAGATAAAAAGGTAGTGTCGAAAAAGCGACGAAGTATTATCCGCAAACCAACCACCTCCCTAATCTCCCGTAGGTCTCTCAGTGATATTTAAATAGGCAGGTCTCCTGACTTATCCTCTTCACAACCTACGCCTTCCCGTTTTGTTCAAAAAACAGTGGCATCAAGCAGGTTGCTCTGAATTACAGTGGCGGGAACCGTGTTGGATTTTCACCAATCTTCCCTTTTAAGCCATACTTAAAATATGTATAGCACCTATTAAAAATTCTGAAGTTTTCTATATACTACCATAAAATAAAACAATTATGTTAATTAATTTACTATTTTTGCAATTAGAATTAGCTATTGTAATAATAACTAATTTATCTCATATTATTTTTTGGAGAATCTTTCAATATCAAATTAGGTACTGCCTTCATATAGATTAATTCTCCCATTAACTCCACAATGGTTTGTGTTACAATCACAGCCGCTGCTATCTTTGCCCAGGACTCAGGTAAAGCTAATGCCAAAGGAAGAACAACAAGTGAGTTTCGTGTTCCAATACTAAAAATCAGTGCTCTCCCTGCATCCTTATCCAGTTTAAATATAAACGCGATTAAACGGGAAACAAATGGTGTGATAATTAAATACAGAAAATAAATTGGAATTACACGTACAATTACATCGAAATCACTATATACCTTACCTATTTGCGATGCCACAACAGCGATTAATACTAACGCCATAAATGGAACTGGCAGCCATGCTGTGGAATGTAAAACTCTTTCTCCTAGAACCTTCTTTTTAGCCCACAATTGAGTAATAACAGCTATTAATAATGGAGCAACTATTAATAATAGAAATGCTTCTAAAAATGGCTCCACGTGGACTATTCCCACCATATCTTCACCTATAAATAACCATAGATACAACGGCAGTAAAATCATTTGTACTACAAATAAAATAGGCGTAGAAGCTAACATTAATTTCTCATTTCCCTTACCTAGTTGAGTAAAGACAATTACATAATCGATACATGGAGTTAGCAAAACTAAATAAACACCTAATAATACTGGTGTCGACTGAGGAAATATTATTGTTAAAATCCAAACAATTATTGGCACTGCAATAAAATTCCCTACTAGCAACGAACCGATAAATTTAAGATTTGAAATAGCCTCACCCAGTTTTAAAAATGGAATTTGAGCGAACATTCCATACATTAGAACAGCAATAAGCGGTGAGATAATCCAATCTAAACTAGTTGCTAAACTCTCATTTGATAGGCCTATTACTCCTCCAAAAATTAAAGAAAAAACATATATACAAATTTGATGATTTTCGATCTTTTCTCTTGTCATCTTCACTTCATAATCCTTCCTTACTTATGATGCTTCATTCAAGTCTGCGATTTTTCTTTACAACATTAAATACCATGTTTTATACATGTTGAAGCCCTTCATAAGTAATAACCAGCGACTATCGCAACAAAAAAATAAATAATCGCGACTTGAGTAAAACTCCGACTATTTCATAATTTGTTGGGAAGCCATGACTCTCTCCTTCAAGTGGTTGTCCTAGTAATGCATCATACATTCTTGAAGTGAATAAAACGAAGCTTCATATCGGTTGATCCAATTTTAGCCTACTTCTTTATTAACTAAATTATAAAGCGTTGATTTTGTTGTTTTAAATAGCAACCACAACAAGACTTCCCCTCCTAAACTATAACGATTATTATACAAGCCACTTCAACGATAGATATTTTCTACTTAGTGAATTTTAGCAACAATACAAACTTGAATGAACTCATTCGTTTAGTAAAGTGAACTCCCTGTCACATTTGAATTTTCTATAAAATTGTTTGTTTGAATAGAAAATTTGACACACATATTAGTAAGAGCTAATATGATAATAGCATAACATATTCGTTTTTACTAATATATATTTGGAGTGATTCTATGCAAAATATTGATTATGATATGAAGGTTAAGTTAATTCATGGATTTTCAAACAAAACAAGAATTCAAATTCTTGAAAGTATAAAGGAAAAGGAAAAAACAGTTACTCAAATTGTTGAAGAACTTAAAGGAAATCAGTCAAATATTTCACAACATCTCGCTTGTTTAAAAGGCTGTGGAATCATTGTGGGTAGAAATGAAGGAAAATACATTTACTACAGCTTACGCAACCAACATATAAGAGATTTATTAACCATGTTTGATGTTGTTCTTGAAGATGTAGAAAATGACGTTGCACGTTGTGATCGTCATATAGATTAGGGGAGATTATATTGGCAAACGAATGCTGTAGCTCAAAAAACATATCTAAAACAGTGGATAATAATTGTTGTAGTTCTAGCCGTTCATCGCAAGAGGCAAATTGTTCAAGTACTTTAGAACAACAGTCAACTCCAAGTTCTTCTCTATCTGTAGAAAAAATGACATATCAAGTTCACGGAATGGATTGTGGTGCATGTGCAGTAACCATTGAAAAAGGATTAAGCAAACTTAAAGATATTGCTGAAGTTAAGGTAAATTTCAGCACAGGGAAAATGCAGGTTGCAGCAAAAAGTGTCGATGCATTAATACCAATTGAAACGGAAATCAAAAAACTTGGCTTTTCTGCAAAACCTTTAAACCAAAATAAAAATATAAAAACATTTAATATTGTTGGAATGGACTGTAGTAGCTGTGCCAAAAGCATAGAAAAACACTTAAGTACCCTTCCATCAGTGAAAAGTGTAGACGTAAACTTCTCTACGGGAAAAATGAAAATTGAACATTCGAATAGTGTTCAGGAAATTATATCTGAAGTTTCTAAAATAGGTTATAAAGCGTCATTATCAGTAAAGAATCAACCCGCGGCCCCAAAAAATATGTTTAGTGACAATGCTTCAGTGATTTTGTCGGGTGTATTGTTATCTTTAGGTTTTATCGGATCATTTACCGGATTCTCTCCTTTAATATCATCCATTCTATACGCCATTGCAATGGTGATTAGTGGAGTTAAGCCTGTTAGAAGTGCTTTCTATGCAATAAAAAGTCATTCATTGGATATGAATGTACTTATGTCTGCTGCAGCTATTGGTGCTGCTATTATCGGGGAATGGTTTGAGGGCGCAACCGTTGTTTGGTTATTTGCAATAGGGAACTACCTTCAAAATCGATCAATCGAGCGTACTCGAAATTCAATTCGTAATTTGATGGACTTAGCCCCTGCTGAAGCTTGGGTTAAAGTTGGAACTGAAATTTCAAAAGTTTCGGTTGAAGAAGTGAGCGTTGGTGATATTATCGTTGTGAAACCTGGCGAAAAGATCCCATTGGATGGTGATATTGTTCTTGGTGAATCTAGTATTAATCAAGCGCCAATTACCGGTGAATCAATTCCTGTAGATAAGACGATTGGTGATACTGTTTATGCTGGAACAATCAACGAACACGGTTCCCTTGATATTAAGGTAACAAAGTTAGTAGAAGATACGACGATATCAAAAATTATTCAATTAGTCGAAGAGGCACAAGAGAAAAAGGCACCAACAGAAGCCTTTGTCGATAAATTTGCAAGCATCTATACACCAATTGTATTCATTGTGGCATTAGTCATGATGTTACTTCCACCCCTTCTTAATTTTGGCACTTGGAATGAGTGGTTCTATAAAGGTTTGGAACTACTTGTTGTAGCTTGTCCTTGTGCTTTAGTTATTTCTACTCCAGTTGCCATCGTATCAGCAATTGGGAATGCCGCAAAAAATGGTGTCTTAATTAAAGGTGGAACGTTCTTAGAAAAAGCAGGTGCAATCACCGCCGTTGCATTTGATAAAACTGGTACGTTGACAGAAGGGAAACCTAAAGTAACTGAAATAAAAACTTTCAATAAATCTGAAGAGGAATTACTTTCAATTGCATTCACTCTAGAAGAATATTCCACACACCCTATTGCACAATCAATTGTGAATTATGCAAATGAAAAAGGGATACAACCTAAAAACGGTCATTCATTTAAGAATATTGTAGGTAAAGGGGTTCAAGCGACTATTCAAGAAGAGACTTATTACGCTGGAAATCTAAAATTATTTGAAGATCTCCATATACCACTTGATAATGTGATTGAACCTGTTCAAGACATTCAAAGGAAAGGTAAATCTGTTGTGATTATCGGTTCGCAACAAGGGATTTTTGGGATTATCGCAGTTTCTGATACACTCCGCGAAACATCTGCATCGACATTAAACACATTAAAACAAAGTGGTGTTAAGCAAACCGTCATGTTGACTGGAGATAATGAAGAAACAGCAAAATTAATTGCATCAGAAGCAAATGTTAACCGTTATTTTGCAGAGTTATTACCAGAGGATAAAGTAGAAACCATTAAAAAATTACAAACTGAAGGTCATAAGGTAGCAATGGTTGGTGACGGCATCAATGATGCTCCAGCACTCGCAACAGCAGATTTAGGCATTGCAATGGGTGGAGCTGGAACAGATACCGCAATGGCGACAGCCGATATCGTATTAATGGCTGATAATCTTGAAAAACTACCTCATACAATAAAATTAAGTCGAAAAGCTTTGCGAATCATTAAACAAAATATTTGGTTTTCTATTATTATTAAAGTCGCTGCCCTCGTCTTAATCTTCCCTGGAATCCTTTCACTTTGGATGGCCGTATTAAGTGATACAGGTGCTGCTTTAATTGTTATTTTAAATTCAATCAGAATACTAAAATTTAATGAATAAGTTGCAAAGAGATGTCTCTGGATAAGAGGCATCTCAGACTGTAGACAAACTCGAAAATTCGAGTTTGCCTACAGTCTTTTTTCTTTTAAAATAAAATTAATAACCCTTTTTGAATAAGTTAGTTGATTTCCGTTTCGGCGGACGCTTTCCGCGGGCGTGGGCCAATCCTCCTCGTCGCTACGCTCCTGCGGGGTATCGGCCGTCACGCTTTTCCCGCAGGAGTCGCCGCCTACACTACAATCAACTACTTCTAAATATACGTTGAGGTGAATGGAAATGATGTCGAAAAATCAAATAAATGAACGCGATCAAATTGAGATGATTACGATTGAAGAACTTGTACCAAAAGACCATCTTGTTAGAAAGCTTGAATCAGCCATTGATTATTCTTTCATCTATCCACTAGTAGAACCGCTGTATTCTAAATTAGGTCGCCCGAGTGTTGACCCAGTCGTATTAATCAAAATGACATTTGTTCAATATGTATTTGGAATCCGTTCAATGCGTCAAACAATAAAAGAAATCGAAACGAATATGGCGTATCGATGGTTTTTAGGATTTGGCTTCCATTCAGAAGTACCACACTTTTCAACCTTCGGTAAAAACTATGAACGTCGTTTTCAAGACACAGATATCTTTGAACAGATTTTCTATCGAATACTTAAAGAAATTGCTGATAAAGGATTACTAAGTGCTGACCATGTTTTCATCGATTCAACGCATGTTAAAGCGAGTGCGAATAAACGTAAATTCGAGAAGAAGATGGTACGTAAAGAGACTCGGGCATATGAAGCTAAACTTCAAGAAGAATTGAATCAAGATCGGATTGACCATGGGAAGAAACCATTCCCACCAGATAAATTTGAAAAAGAAGAGATAAAGGAAATTAAAGAAAGTACGACAGACCCTGAAAGTGGCTACTATGTAAAAGATGAACGAACTAAGCAGTTTGCTTACTCATTTCATGCGGCAGCTGACCGCTATGGATTTATACTCGGATCAATTGTGACACCTGGTAATGTTCATGATAGTCATATGCTTCAACCACTTGTTGAAAAGGTAATGGAAAAAGTGAAAAAGCCACTTGCTGTTGCTGCCGATGCTGCTTATAAAACACCTGCGATTACTAAATTCTTATTTGAACATGATATTCAACCAGCACTTCCTTATACACGACCAAAAACAAAGGATGGATTTTTACGCAAACATGAATATGTCTATGATGAGTATTATGATTGCTATCTTTGCCCGGAAGGGCAAGTCCTTAAATATACGACAACGACTAAAGATGGGAAACGCCAATATAAATCAAACCCTACTCAGTGTGTAAACTGTCCTTTACTTACTCAATGTACAAGTAGTAAGGATCACAGAAAAATCATTGAACGTCATATTTGGGCACATCATGTAGAGGAAGCGGATCATCTTCGTCATCAAAGTGATATCAAACAAATATATGCTAGACGTAAAGAAACGATTGAACGTGTCTTTGCAGATGCAAAAGAAAAGCATGGTATGCGATGGACAACCCTACGTGGAATTAAAAAATTGTCTATGCAGGCGATGCTTACTTTTGCTGCCATGAATTTAAAAAAGCTTGCTAATTGGACGTGGCAAGCTTCAGAAATGGCCTAAAATATAATACTCGAAGAGTGTTTTTACCCCAAATAAGTCGGTTAAATACCCAATAATCTATTAAAATTACAAAAGACCTTCAGAATAAGCCCATTCTGAAGGTCTTTTGTCAACAACCTGAGATGTCTCTGGATAAGAGACATCTCTTTTTACATAAAAGTGTTCTTTCTAGATAAAGCTACCCTCCCCTACTTTAAGTTTCTTGAACAAAATTTAACTATTACTTTTATTATTTATTTGTTCTTTTATATATACTTGTAATCGCCTGTTAAATTTTTGAATTGCAGCAACTCTGTCAGTACGTGGTTTTTTATGAGTTACAAAAAAACAAGAACGTTCTGGAGGAGAATCCGATATGTATGATAAATAACAATCTTCTGGAAGTAATGTGCTTGCTACAGACTCTGGCAATATCGCCCAATCTTCCTCTTCATTTAAAAATTCTACAGTAAGTTGCGCTAAATTCACCCGCAACTTTGCAAATCCAGGCTTCCACCAATAATCATGCCAACGATTGAAATCAGATCCAAAAAATTGATAAATCTCATTACCTGATTTTAATTCAGAAGGATGTACTAATTGAGAAAAGGAATCTTTGTTACCCTTTCTCATTACAACAAAATCTTCTTTAAATACCAGCTTTGAATTTAATTCCGGATAAGGTGCCTCCCCATTAGTTAATCCTATATCTACCTCTCGATTAGCAACCATTTCATAAGTTGGGTTTGAATCAGAAACTATGATTTCTAATTTCAAATTAGGGTTTTCTCGTGATAATTGTCTAAAAAAATCTCTCAACATATAAGAAGCCAAACTATCAGGAACAGCTACTGATAAATGTTGAATTAATTTATTTTCTTCTATTGAGTTCACTTCGATAGATAAAGCTAATATTTGTTCAGCTATTATTAAAAATCGTTCACCGGCTAGAGTTAACTGAACTGTGTCATGTCCCTTTCCTCTGGAAAATAGTTTGACATTTAGTTCTTTTTCCAACATTGAAAGTCTTCTGCTAACTGTTGATTGAGTTAAAAACAAAGTACGTGCAGCTGTACTAATATTACGACAATTGTTTATTTCCAAAAATATTTTAATATCTTTAATATCCATAGAACCAACCTAACTTCTTTTAATAAATTAACTTTTGTATATTTTACTATAATATCGATTTTCTGCATATTTAATTGCAAAAATAATCATTTTACATATATTCATTGGAACTGTAGTATTTAGATAGATTTAATAAGTTGTATAAAATATTCTGACGTTTGGAGGTTGAATCATGATTAGTATTAAAGCAATTCACGAAGCTCAAAACCGTATTGCTCCCTATATCCATAAAACTCCTCTCCTTCCATTGAATGACCTAGATGAATATTTAGGTTGTAAAGTATTTGCCAAAATGGAGTCTTTACAAAAAACCAATTCATTTAAAATCCGGGGTGCTCTTAATGCATTATTAGCCTTGCCGGAAGATGTTTTAGAAAGAGGCATTATTACAGCTTCATCAGGAAACCATGGAAAAGCGATTGCTTATGCGGCAAAACTGCTCGGTACGAAGGCTCACGTTGTCGTCCCAAAAAATACACCGAAAATTAAAGTTGAAGGAATTCAATCCTATGGAGCGGAAGTCATTTTCAGTGTTCCTTCAGAAAGATTTAATGTGGCTAATAAACTAAGTGAAGAAAATTATTGGAGTTTTATTTCACCATTTGACGATAATGAAGTTATTGCTGGCCAAGGCACTGCAGGTTTAGAAATACTGGAACAACTGTCAAATGTAGATACGATTATTGTGCCAGTTGGTGGAGGTGGATTACTTGCAGGTTTATCTACAGCAGTTAAAGAAACAAAGCCTCAAGTGAAAATTATTGGAGTGGAACCTACACTAGTAGCTCGCTATAGTAATAGTTTGGCAGTAGGTCATCCCGTTACATTGCCTCCAGAATCAAAGTCTGTAGCTGATGGGTTACAAACATTAAAGCCAGGTGAACGTAATTATCCTATTGTAGAAAAATATGTTGATGAGATTGTCACAGTAGATGAAGAAAATATTCTTAAAGCTACGAAGTTATTTTTAACGAAGGGAAAATTATTAGCGGAAATTTCTTCTTGTATCACCTTAGGAGCCTTCTTGCAAGGCAGCGTTAAATTTAATCCTAATGATAAAGTTGTGTTGTTTATTTCAGGAGGGAATATTGGAATGGATCAATTTAGTAAATTTGAGGAGATGAGTATATGAGAGCAGTTGCAAGTTCCTCACCCCGAGGTCATTACAGTCCTGCGATGATTAGTGGAAACACAGTCTATGTTTCTGGTCAAACATCAGCTGATCCTAACACAGGTATGCCTGTAATAGGAGGAATTGAAGCCGAAACAAAAATGGCTTTAAAGAAGTTGGAAACAGTTTTACATGATGCAGGTTGTACAAAGGAACAGGTAGTTATGTGCAGAGTATATATTATTACAGCTGATGATTGGGGCCCTGTAAATGTTGTTTACAGTCAATTTTTTGGTAATCATAAACCTGCACGCGCTATTATTCCAATACATGAATTAAGTAATGGATGTCGAATAGAAATAGAAGCCATTGCTGAATTGTCTAAGTAGGAAAAGGCAAAAATTTCTTATCCATCACCGATTATTAAATTATACTCGGTCTTTTTAATAAAATATTCTCGTAAACCACGATCTGCCCTGTTGATGAATGAATGCTCACATTTTCAAAATGACAAAAAACTCCACTTTTTAATTGAAAGTAGAGTTTTTTCTTTTTAGAAAGCTTTGTCATCCGTAATTCAAGGTCCACCCTATACTGAAGTAAAATAATTGTCACATTTCAAAAAAATCCTGCCTCTCAACTTTACAAACTCTAAGAGAAAAATTTTTATACCAATCTGTTTTCCCTTTCGTCTGCGCAACTTTATGGGCTGAATTTTCTTTCCAATTTTTTATGGCTTCTAACGAGTCCCAATATGAAACAGTTATTCCTAGTTTTTCATCCCTCGCACTTTCAACACCTAAAAACCCATTCTGCTGAGAAGCAAGTTCCACCATTTTATCAGCCATTCTTCCATAAGCTTTGTCTCCTTCAGTTCTTTGTGAGGAAAAAATTACTGCGTAATACGGTGGTTCAGGAGTTTTTGATATTCCACTCATAGGTTAATCCCCCTAAATTTCTTTTGAATAAAAGCGTTTATATACATCATAAAAAATTATATTCAAAAACAACATGTTTTAAGACAAGATCTTTATGTAGAAGTTCCAGTAGAATTAATTTTTCAATTACAAGTTTAACAATAGCTGTTGAACTAGTTGCGGAAAACATTATGGTTCCCTTGTTATCCCCGCTTTTTCTACACTCCTTTGATTAAAGCGTCATATTCTTCAGGCGTATCAATATCCGTTCCCCAAACTTTATTTGGAAAATCAATCAATTTCACATATTTTTTATTTGCTTTTATAATTTCTTTTCCTCCAATATCGCCCTGTAATAGCTGAAATTCGTGAAACAAGCAACTATCAAATAAAATTGGATGACCTTCCTGCCCCCCATATCGAGGTCGTATAATTCGAATACCTTTATGCTGGCTTATATGATATTCTTGAATAATTTTATGAACAACTTCGGTCGGTACAAATGGTTGATCCCCAAGGAAAACTAGTACAGCATCCACATGACTTTTCACCGTATTTATCCCTATTTTTAGCGAACTTGAAATACCCGTATCAGTTTTATCATTGTAAGCAAAGGTTACTTGTTTATTAAATTGACCAAGAGTGTTTTCCAAGTCATTCATATATTGACCCGTGACTAAAACGATAGGCTTTAATTCATTTTGCACAGCTAGCGACACAGGGTAATATATTAATGGAAGTTCATTAAAAGGTAGGAGTAATTTTGGTTTTCCCATTCTTTTTGAAAGTCCAGCTGCTAATATTATGGCGCCTATTTTATACATGGATTTTCTCTTTTCCATTCAACGATTGTGGTATACGACCCGCCCTTAAGCTCATAATCTCTGCAACTATACTAATAGCAACTTCATCTATCGATTCAGCACCTATGTCTAATCCAACTGGAGAAAAGATGGGTGCATTATTTAAAGTATATCCTATATTTTCCAGCATTTCGTTTGTTCGATACTTAGGACCAAGAACACCGATATAACGAGGTCGATTTTCAATAGCATATTTTAAACTTGCCTCATCTTTTTCCTGATGATGATTCATAATGACCCACCAACTATCCTTTAATTCGCTTGCTATTAAATTTTTAAGGTCAATTGTTAGATGTTTTGCGTTTGGAAAAAACTGTTGATTATTAAAATGGGATCTTTCATCTAAAACCGTTACAGAAAATCCTGCTTTGTATGCGAGTTCCACGACAGGAATCGCATCTTTTCCAGCACCAGCAACTACTAATCTTTCACTTGGCTTTACTACATCTATAAAGAAACGTTCATCATTATACGTATAAATTTCTGCACGTGTTTGTCGATTGAAAGCGAGGTAAGCATTTTCCAATATAGCTTTCGGGACGTTTTTTTCACCCGCTAAAGTATCTTCCATTTCAAGCATCGCTATATTTCCGTGTTCCATATCAATTATAAGAGTAAAAGGCTGTTCCTGGGCTAAAAGAACATCAATTATTTTCCAAATCGGATTTTTAGGATCTATCGGAAGGAATAAAAATTCTAAATTACCTTTGCAGCCGATTCCTAAACTCCAAATTTCTGTTTCACTTAAATCATAGCGGACATTCATTGGCTTATTGCTTTCAAATACTTTTTTTGCCCACTCAAATAAATCAGCCTCCAAACATCCTCCACTAATGTTGCCAGCCATAAGACCACTAGATGTCATTAACATTTTTGTTCCAGGCAACCGATATGCAGACCCTTTTACGTCTGCTAAAATGACTAAAACCGTTTGTTCATTATTATTCCAAGCATTTTTTATTTGGCAAAAAAGCTCTTGAAACTCTTGTAATCTAGACATTTTTTAAGCCTCCTTCACAAGCGAATGTATAAAGATTAATGCGTGGTTGAAAATATTAATGATTTATTGTAATGAGAAGTGTAATGAAGATAGCAAGGGTGATGTGAAGTTTTCTAACATGAATAACCTTTTAATATATTAACAAAATTCCGAATTGTTAGTCAACTTATTGTTTAGAAGATACGTAAGTTCATTGTGTAGTCTTCCCTCGGAATTTTAAAAGTTATAATCATAACGTCTATAACTGGATGGTTAAAAAGTAATTAAGTCTTCTTTTTTATTTTATTGGAACTTTTTCTAATTTTGTGCGTAAATATATAGAACCCCATTAAAGATGTGTACTAATTAAAAATAACATTTTAATGGTTGTAGCTATATGTGAATTCATAGCAATCTATTTTGATCGTAAAAAAGTATTAGAGTTACTGAAACGTCCAGTTATTTTGCCTCTGTAGCTATAGAAGGGAAGAGCGCCGGAAAACAATGTAGCAACCGGGTCGCAAGGCAAGGGTTTCAGAAGCACCGAAAAGCAAAATAGCTGAGGCAGGTGAAAGTCCTAGCCGGTGAAAGTCCGTAGGGAAGCGTGTTCCCCCTAGCCTATGCTTACGAAAGGAGTGCGGGTTCGAATCCCGCCAGAGGCATATATCTCCCCTACTCTATTTGTTGAAATAGCCTTTGTAATTTAAGGCGGTTCCTCACAATTTATAAACAACTCTTCATCTACTCTGAAATTCATTTGCTTCTCATTTCCACTTTGAATATTTCGTTAGTTATTTGTGTTAAATAGAGGGTTTTAAGTGTTTTTACTTTTGCTGTTTATTGCAAAATAAAAGTGCAGACTTGTGCAAAGAATTTGTACAGAGTCTAGCACTTTTTTAGTGCAAAAAAATAGACTTGCCAGCCACCCCAAGTCATTCTACTGTTAAAGTGTCGAATTTTAGCAGTGGAGGAATGAAAGGATGCTAGCAATGTCTGAAATTAATTGTATCAAAACATTAAGAAATGAAAAAGGATTATCGATATCTACAATTGCGGAAACTTTATCCATCAATTGGAGAACAGCAAAAAAATATGGTGATAAGGATCAACTACCTCAAGTAAAAACACAAATAAAGAAAGGAATGATGTATGACGAAAAATGGGGAGAAATCGTAAGTGATTGGCTTGAAGAGGACTCAAAAGTAAAGAAGAAATTAAGAAGAACTAATAAGCAAATGTATGAAGCCTTGGGAAAAATGGACTTCAAAGGTTCTTATCGAACAGTCTGTAACTTTATAGAGGAATGGAGAGCTAATAGAGATGATGAAATTTCCAAGGGATTTGAACGATTAACACATCCTGAAGGAGAAGCTCAAGTTGATTTTGGGATAATGGAAGCTGTTCATGAAGGGGAAATAGTAGATGTACATGCACTAGTAATGTCATTTCCAGCAAGTAATGTCGCATTAGGAATCCCCCTTCCTTCTGAAAACCAAGAGTGCTTTTTAAGTGGGCTGAAGAAACTTTTTAAACAAGCTGAAGGCGTACCACTTAGTATTAGAATCGATAATCTAACACCTGCGGTGAAAAAAGTGCGTGGTTCCGAAGGAGAAGCACAGTTAACTGATGAATTCATTGCTTTTCAAAATCATTATGGCTTTAAAGTTCAAGTTTGTAATCCCCGAAGCGGTCATGAAAAAGGAAATGTGGAACGGAAAGTTGGTTATATTCGATACAACTTCTTTAGTGTCCCTCCTGTAATGAAGGACTTTGAAGATTTAGAAAATCAGTTATCTGAGAGATTAGTAGAAGACCGTAAACGCATGCACTATCGCAAGGGTGAAATGATAGAAATTTTATGGGAGAGTGAACAGAAGCAATTATTAAAGTTACCTGAAAATGATTATCCAGTTTTTAAACAAATGCCAATCAAATTTAATAAATATAACGAATTCAAATTGGATCAACATCTCATTCATGTGCCAAAGGCGAAGAACTATTCGCAGTTATATTGCGTTACTTTTTGGGATCAGTTTAAGGTCATAACAAATAATGGTGAAGTAATTTTAAGTGATTCAAGACCATATATGAAAAAGCGTAGGTTTATACCTTGGATTGATATATTCAAAGACTGGCTACTTAAACCGAGAGTAGTTGGCCATTCAAGATATACAGAGTACCTACCGGTACGTATAAGGGAATATTTATTAGTCCCATCCTTATCTTTACGGAAACGGAGAATCGAAGAAGTTATTACCCTACTACTTCAGCATGATATGAAGGAAATTGATAGCCAATTTTATGAGTTAATAGCCAATAATGATAAGCTTTCTTCTCATCCTTATGATGTAGAGTGGTCACAGTATGATGCTCTACAGCCAGTAACATCGGGGGTGAGTGAAAATGAATGAAACGATCGAACATTTATGTAAGCAACTTAGATTAGCTCATATCGCTGAGGGGTTCGAGGAAATTCCATTTACAACACCAGATGAATTTGTCTATAAATTATTACTAAAAGAACGAGATGGCCGTGAACAGGCGAAAGCATCTAGAAACATTAAAAAAGCACGATTTTTAGATTACAAAGTACTAGAAAACTATGAATGGCATAAAGATATTTGTCTCCCCTCACATTTAACGAAAGAGGAATTGATGAACCTAGATTTTATACATCGCCATGAGAACATAATTTTAGTCGGAGCACCTGGAACCGGTAAAACTCATTTAGCCTCCGCTTTAGGCCGAAGAGCCTGTGAGATGGGGTTTGAGGTTCGATTCTATCGAGTTTCTCATTTAGTTGAAGAGTTAGAGGATGCTTTAAGTAGTGGTCGTTTAACAAGCTTTAGAAAAAAATTAGAAAAAGTGGATGTCATTATTTTAGATGAAATGGGATATGTACCATTTGGAAAAGATGGTGCAGAGCTGCTATTTCAAATTATCTCAGAGTGTTATGAGCAAAAAAGTTTGATAATTACATCAAATCTAGAATTTAGTCAGTGGAATCGAATATTCGCAGATTCACGTTTAACAGCAGCACTGGTGGATCGTTTGATTCACCATGCCCACATTATTTCATACACGGGGCAAAGCTTCCGTTTAACAAATGCTTTATCGAAGAAATTGTAAAAATACTGGGTGGCAACACTCTGTATAATTAATTGCAAATCTCTGCACTTTTTTCTTGCAAAATACATTTGCTAAATGATGTCATTTATAATTTGAAGCTTTAACTTTCTTATGCACAAAATTATTATGTTACAAAAGCTGTTAAATTAAATACATAGAGCAAATAATTAAGCAAATTTGGGGTACATTATAAATGCTAATTTAAATATGTACACTCTCGCTTGAATAAATATGTACAAAAATGCTCCTTCATTTCATACTAATACTGAGGTGTTAGTATGCATATTCAACTAGATATAGAGACGGAATTTACAATCAACAGTCTTTCAGACTTAGCAAATTTTAAACAAGTAATGGAGCAATTAAAGATGAAAATTAATAAAAGTAAATTAGCGAGAGACATGGGTGTAGATCGACGAACAATCGATAAGTACTTAAATGGCTTTGTTCCAAAAATAAAACGTAATAAACCTTCTAAAATCGATGAGTTTTATCCGATTATTGCAAGTCTTCTATCGGAAGATTCTAAGCAAGTTTTTTATTATCGACGTAATCTTTGGCAGTATTTAAAGGATAATCACGGTCTGAAATGTGGGCAGTCGACATTCCGTACATATATTGCCAATATACCAGAATTTAAAGCATATTTTGAGAAAGACGAGCGTGTTGCTTCTATTAATAACGGTATTCGGTTTGAAACCCGTAAAGGTAAACAAGCACAACTAGATTGGAAAGAAAGTATTCTTTATGAAACAAGTGATGGGGAACAAGTTGAAATTAATGTAGCAGTATTAGTACTGAGCCACTCACGAATGCGCTTCTTTTATATGAGTGTTTCAAAATCCCAGGCTGTTTTATGCTCGTTCTTAACAGAGACGTTTGAAAAAATGGGTGGAGTACCTGAAGAACTCATCACTGATAATATGAAAACCGTAATGGATGAGGCAAGAACAGAACGTTTTGTTGGAAAAGTAAATGCGAAATTTGCGCAATTTGCGAAGGACTTTGGATTTAAGGTTAAACCTTGTATAGCAGGTCGTCCTCGTACAAAAGGAAAAGTAGAGACAACAATGAAATTACTAGATGAAATTCATGCTTATCAAGGGAAATTTAATATGGCAGAATTACATAATTATATTCAAAATTTATGTAATAGAATCAATCATGAGGTTCATCAAGGAACCAATAAAATACCTATTTTAGAATTTCAAAAAGAAAAGAATCACTTACTCCAGCTACCAACTGAACGAGTAAGAGATTCCTACAGAATCAACCATACGTTTGTAAAAGTTAATGTATCTAACATGATTTCCTACAAATCCAATCAATACTCCGTACCAGCGGGGTATCAAGGAAAAAAAGTAGGTCTACAAGTATACGATGATCAATTATGGATTTATTATAACATGGAACTAATCGCACAGCATAAAATTAGTGAAGCAAAATTGAATTATCAAGAGGCGCATTACCGTGAAATTATCATAAAAGCGATGCCGGAATACCCTGACATTAATGATTTAGCAAAGCGAAATTTAGCAGCGATTGGAGATATGTATAAATGAATTCAATAATGAACACAAACTATCAGCAGCTACAACAAAACCTGGAGTATTTAAAATTAAAGCAAATGGGTCTCCATTTGAATGAAGTCATCGACTTCGGTATAAAGAATGAGCTCTCATTTATTGATACACTCATTAAATTGACAAACTATGAAATTGATGTGCGTGAGCAAAATATGATTCATGCGATGGTCAAAGTGGCTGCGTTTCCACATTTAAAGGAAATGAAGGATTTTGATTTTGACTTCCAGCCAAGCATAAATCAGCAACAATTACTTGATTTTCAAAGTCTTCGTTTTATCGAAGCAAACGAAAATATCGTATTTCTAGGTCCAAGTGGTGTCGGCAAGACCCACCTGGCCACAGCAATTGGCATTACTGCAGCAAAAAAACGAACAAGTACGTATTTTATTAAGTGCCATGACTTAATCCAGAATTTAAAGAAAGCATGGTTAGAAAACCGCTTAGAGAGCCGTTTGAAGCATTATACGAAATATAAATTATTAATCATTGATGAGATTGGTTATTTACCAATCGATCCAGAGGATGCGAAGTTGTTTTTCCAACTAATTGATGCTCGTTATGAGAAACGTAGCACGATTTTTACAACGAATGTGAACTTCAAATCATGGGATGAAATCTTTCCTGAACCAAAGCTAGCAAATGCGATTTTAGATCGCATTTTACATCACGCTAGCGTTGTCACAATCGTCGGCGAATCATACCGATTAAAGCATTATTTAGCCCCGGAAAACGAGTAATTTTGTACATCCTTAAACGAGCAAAAATGTACATATTGGTGTTGACATTTATAGGGTACATCGTATATATCATAATTTTTAAATGTTTTGTGAATACTTATATGTAACAAATAGAACCTTTATATATCAATGTTTTCCGAAAAAAAACACCCGTACTATATGAGGCCACTGAAAAAGTCCTTTCTGATTTTTGTTGCGAGTATGAGAACGATCAATTCGTTCTCATACTCGCTTTTTCATTTGAAGCCGTGGATTTCCGTTCCAGGCAGTCGCTTTCCGCGGGCACGGCTTCAATCTCCTCGTCACTTCGTTCCTGCGGGGCTTTCAGCTCGCGCTGTTCCCGCTGGAGTCGCTGCCTTCCACTCCAATCCACTATGTTCTCCTTTTTTAAGAGATTTTTCCGTTCAAAAAAGCAACTCCTTTCCTGTATAATTAAATGAAGTAAATGTAGGTGGTGTACCCAATGATTTCAAACCAAGAATCTCTCAATCTTAGCCCATTCATGGCCATATACGATATTGTGGTGCCTAAGGAAAATATGCTTCGAAAAATCAATGAACTTGTAGATTTTACTTTTATCCTCGAAGAACTGAAAACAAAATATTGTCTTGATAATGGTCGCAATGCAGTGTCACCCATTCGCATGTTCAAATATCTATTGCTTAAATCCATTTTTGATTTATCAGATGTAGATGTAGTAGAACGTTCTAAATATGATATGTCGTTTAAATATTTCCTCGATATGGCTCCAGAAGATTCTGTGATTGACCCAAGTTCTCTAACAAAATTTCGAAAACTCCGTCTTCCAGATGAGGGTTTATTAGATATGCTAATTGGGAAAACAGTTGAGATTGCATTGGAAAAAGAACTCATCAAAAGTAAATCAATCATTGTGGATGCCACACATACGAAAGCACGTTATAATCAAAAATCACCGAAAGAATTTTTACAAGAAAAATCCAAAACTGTTCGAAAAGCTGTCTATCAAATCGATGAATCGATGAAAACAAAATTCCCACCGAAAACTACTTCTAACGAAGTGAAGGATGAATTGAATTATTGTCGTCAAGTGATTACTGTTATTGAAACAGAACCACACATAGCTGAGATTCCTGCCGTTAAGGAAAAATTAAATGTGCTAAAGGAAGTAGTAGAAGATTACACAGAACAACTTAGCTATTCCAATGATCCAGATGCACGTGTTGGACACAAAACTGCCGACTCTTCTTTCTTTGGCTACAAAACGCATATTGCGATGAGTGATGAACGAATTATTACAGCTGCTATTGTGACAACAGGAGAAAAAAGTGATGGAAAATACCTACAAGAGTTAATTGAAAAAAGCCAAGAAACAGGGATGAAAGTGGAGACAGTCATTGGAGACACAGCTTATTCTGAAAAAGATAACATTCGCTATGCAAAGGAAAATAATTTTGAATTAGTATCAAAATTAAACCCGCAAATTACACAAGGCACTCGAACGAAAGAAGAAGAATTTGAATTTAATAAAGATGCAGGGATGTATGTTTGTAAAGCTGGTCATATGGCAATACGGAAAGCACGAACAAATAAGAAAAACGTAGGAAAAAATCAAAGACAAACTTATTATTTTGATATTGAAAAATGTAAAGTTTGTCCTTACCGTGAAGGTTGTTTTAAAGAAGGAGCGAAAAGTAAGACTTATTCTACGACAATCAAATCAATGGAACACAAAGACCAGGAAGTATTCCAAGAAACCGATGAATTTAAAAGAAAAGCAAAATCTCGCTATAAAGTTGAAGCGAAAAATAGTGAACTCAAACATAGACATGGGTATGATACAGCATCATCATCAGGTCTATTTGGTATGGAGATTCAAGGAGCTACAGCGATATTTGTAGTCAACCTCAAGCGAATACTAAAACTTCTGAGCGAAAAAGAGTAAAAAAGAGAGGAAGAAAAAGGCAAATTATCGTCCAAATAAGACGGCGATTTGCCTTTTTTGTATTGAATTTCATTTACACAACTAAAAAACGTAAGTTTTTCAGTGCCCTCTACTATATACGAGTGTTTAGGACAACCATTTCGGCGGTGTATTTTTTGACCAGAGTACAACTACTTTTATAATGTATAATTTCATATTTTTATAATTCAATATTCACATAGGTTTTGCCTTAATTAGAGGTTAATCATTTTTAGCATTTTAGTATATTTTAGCACATTGTTTTGGGGTACTTTTGGGGTACTAGTGGGGTACAACGTTTATTCTAAATTATTTTACATTTACAGGCAGATACTATAAACATAATAAATAAGGAAAAAGGGGCTGGGACATAACTAGCTTCAAATAAAGAGAAAGGTGAATTTGAGTTCCCTCAAATTCACCTTTCTCTCTTTTTTCACATTAGTTCTTCTGTTCCCTTAGTTAATGGCCGTGAATTTTCTTAAATTCACGGCCATTAACGCAAGACCCATTTCATTTTCAACCTTCGATTTTCCTCGCACAGAAAATCGAGTGAAACGCAAATTAGCCTTCAAGAATCCAAAAACTGGCTCCACATCGATTTTGCGTTTTCGGTAGATGGCACTCGTTTTCTCTTCTGAAAGCTTCATTCTTACATATTCTTTTTGTTGTTCCCATTTTTCATTTACTATTAATTTTCGATTGTTGCCTTCTTTTGCTTTTGTACACAATGAACGGAATGGGCATCCAGAACAGTCTTCGCATTCGTAGATTTTGAACTTCCGTTGGAAGCCTGTACGGTCATTACGGATAGAATCATATTGAAATTCAAGACGTTTCTGATTAGGGCATGTATATGTATCTGTTTCTTCATCATATTCCCAGTTGTCGGGATTAAATTTGTTCTGTTTGTACTTTTTCTTTTGTTCCTTCAAATACATGTTATACGTAATTAGTGCTTCTCGTTTTCTGTTCGAAAGGATATCATGATAATTTTGTTCACTACCATACCCTGCATCTGCGACAATGTATTTCGGTAGTTCGAAATAATGTTGCTCAATTTCATCTAGAAATGGAATTAACGTACGTGTATCTGTTGGATTTGAAAATAAACTATAGGCTAAAGCGTATTGTCCCTCTGTCGCGATTTGTATATTATAACCAGCTTTCAATTGCCCGTTTTGCATATAATCATCTTTCATTCGCATAAATGTCGCATCGCGATCTGTTTTAGAATAGCTATTACGTGCGCCAAAAGTTTCAAAGTCTTGTTGGTATTTCTGCTTTCGTAAGACAAAATCAATCAACTGATTACGCACTTGTTTCGGATATTTGCGTGCACTTCTTAAAATTTTTCGTTTTTGGACATCTGATGAAGCCTCAATTTCCTTATCATACTCGGTTACGATATCGTCAACTTGTTGAACCAAATGAGCGAGTTCTTTTAATGATAACTGTTCATCGCTTTCACGTTCGATTTCAGGGATAATTTCTTTCTCAAGTAATTCATTGTATAGCTGGTTGGACTTTTCAATTAAACTTTGATGATATTTCTCAATCGATTTCTTCCATACAAACGTAAATTTATTTGCGTTCGCTTCAATCTTTGTACCATCGATAAAAATGGCTTCTTGATGGATTAGTTTTTCTTCAATCAATTGGCACCGGAATTGGACGAAACATTGGCGAATCAATTCTTTTACTTTTGGATGGACACGAAAACGATTGATTGTACGGTAGCTTGGTTCATACCCTTGAGCTAACCACATCATCCGAATACTATCTTTTAATAACGCTTCAATTTTGCGTCCTGAGAAGACAGATTGTGTGTAGGCACATAAGATAATTTTAAGCATCATGCGTGGATGATAGGCAGGACATCCCTCATTTCGGAGAAATGGTTCAAATGCTTCTGGAGGAATACTTTCCACTAAATGATGCACGTGGTAAGCAATATCATTTTTTTGTAATTTTACTTCTAATTCTAAAGGCAAAACGATTTGATTCATGTTATAATTTTTAAACATAAGGATCCTTCTTTCTGTATAATTTTGTTGTGGTGACTTAATTTTATCAGAAGTGGTCCTTATTTTTTATTTAAAATAATCAAAGCCGGTGAAATTTTACTTATCGTAAAATTTCACCGGCTTTTTCATCAGAGACGGGTTTTGTCCCAGCCTCTTTTTCCTTATTTGCTTTATCATCCATTTTATCTCGTAACTTTTGTAATTGATTAATCACTACATCTAAACTTTCAATTTTATTGAATATAAATGTAACAGGAGCATCATCGATACCAATTATGCTTTTTTCATCAGCTTTAACATGCTCTCCTATAGGTAATGGATCGATTTCTACAAACTGCACAGCACCAAAACTTTTATCGCCCATACACCCAATCCGAACCGAAATGTCTCCTGTCCCAAATTCTATTTGAACGTTCTTATTTTTGATTGGCATTCTTTCCACTCCTTTGAATTTTATGGCGACTAAACCTTTTCATTTATAAAATAACGATTTACAAAAGGGAACTCTTGTTCTATATTCTATATTAGATTATATGTTCTTATTTTTAAAGTAGAAAGAGTATATAAGGTTAAAATAAATAGTTCATATTCAAAATGTGGGGGATTTATATGAGAGTTTATTTTTATGGGCACATATAGAAGGTGTGTATTTTCTATTGAACGAAGATTTATCGATGTGGAGTAAGCCGTACTTTATTAAACAACCGCAAAGGATACTGTTATTAAAAGATCGTTTTAAAGAAGGTATGGATAATATAGATCTTTTATGTACAGTTAATAATGAAGAGTTACAACGGTTAGTAAAAAACTCTGTAATTAATTGGAAACCTTTGCTGCCATTTATGAAATATGCCGATGTTGAGTTATTTGGGTTTGCTGAAAATTATATAGCAACAGCAGAATATGAAGAAACCAGGCTCACGTTAGTGTGAATACCTGGTCCCACTTGTATATAGGAAAGCGCTCATAAGGATTGTCTATCAATTGAAGGAAGTTGATGAAATAAATAAAAATGGTCAAATGATATAATCATATCGCTATTACTACATATATTAGTATGGAATAGGACTTTTATTTCTTGAAAAATGTAAAATAAAATGCGATGATAAATGTAATCAAAGGAAAGGGTTGGAACTATTATGAAATTTGTTCAGGTAATATACGGTTACATGTTGCTAATGTCTGTTGTTTACCTTCTTACTAAGGGGATTTCGTTAATTGTTCCATTTGAATTTGTTTATTTTTTCGTGTTTTTATTAGTATTCACGATTTTATTTCTCAGGATTCACCCTCATCCGAAACGTCTACACTATCCATTTGCGTTTCGGATCGAATTACCTTTCCTGCATCGAAATTACTAATTTGAAGTCGTTCTCTGACCAGTTCGGCTTCTTTTTTTGTTGTCTCTTTTTCCCATTGGCTTTTTTCTTTATCTAACTCAAATTGCGCCCGATCATTTCCTATTTCTTTCGCTTTTCTATCTAATTCCATGATTTCTAATTCTTTTTTAGCTTTTTTGATGTCCACTTCACCTTTTCTGAAAGATTGGTAAAAAGGTAATATACCTTGTAATTTAATACCACCTATGCTAATTTCCCCGAATATTGCACCACTTAAAGCAATCATAATTGCAATTGTGGTAATCGGATTAGCTGTAACCAATTCAATAAGACCAGGACTTTGTACATTTGATTTGATTATAACTTCTTCCTTATTATCTGTGTGATTTTTAATGACAGAATATAAATCATACCATTCATTTTGATTAAGTCCTTCTTTTTTAGAAATCTTCAGGGTGCCGTGACAAAAACCTTCTTGTATATAAATTGGTGATAATAGTTGATTTATATATTCCTTTTGCTCTTTTAAATCAAAAATTGTTTGATGAGCAGATAAAATCCAATAAAGTTTTTCTGATATTTCATTTCTAGGTGCTTCCTTTATCCACTGTACACTTCTCCGTTTTAAATAAGGAGTAACTGCATACTGAACTTCAATTTTTGATTCTAGTTTTTCTTTTGGTATCTCGTATACTTCACTAGTAACGATTCCTATGATAAAATGAGTCGACTTTTTTGAAGGAACTAGAATTAAATCACCAATCTTCATTTCATCTACAAATTTATTTGTTCTACTAGCTCCATGAGAGATTTGTTGAGAGGTCCATTCCTTAAATATTTCACTGTAAAGCGCCTTATAATGTTCTATAGTTGTACCTGCTATACTGTTGGAATCTCTATTTTTAATAGTTTCCAAAGTAATTTCATTATCCGATACTGCAATAAAATTATTTATTAGAAAATCATCATAATATTTCCCTCCATCCGCTCTGACAAGCCAGTATCCTATATCATCCGGAATGTGTAAAATGTTTACAGAATCTTCCATCAAGCATCCTCCAAAGTAAATTTTTTAACTGAATAGAAAAATTTAGTAGTTTAATAAATTGTACATAAAATAATCTAGTGTAACAATAAAAGTGAATAACTAGTTTATATTTTTCTAAATCAACCCAAAAGTCACTAGATAATTATAAAAAAGACCGCCCTCTACAAATTATTGAGAGGCGGTTTTTCATTGAAAAAATGTTAAAAAAATACACATTAACTATTGACACAAGTAAATAGATAGTGTATTATTAAAGTATAGAAAGGAGGTGAAAAAATGGAGGATTTAAGAAATATAGTCCTCATCATTGCCGGTGTTATCGCTAGTATCAAGGGGTCACTTGATATTATCGATTGGTTAAAAAAAGGCAATGACAAGGACTAACCCAAACGAAGGGGGCTGAAACTTAGCCCTCCTTCACTCTTAAATAATATCATATCCTCCATTATTTTATGAACAGAATATCCTCAACAGATTGGTTAGTTTTTATTTTAGTTGCAATCTTTTTGGTGGACCTTGATTTTAACAACATTGATTTTCTAAAATGGCTTGGTTTTGGTGTATCCATTCTTTGGCTAGTGTTATTTATTTTTAAGCACCTATTCAAGAAAAGAGGTTAAACTTTTGGAGTATCATATTCAAAATAGAGACGATTTTATTAAGTATGTAAAAAGTGAGGTCTTAACCTCATCTGAAGTATTAGAGGTATTAGGAGTAAGCCGCCAATCACTAAATTCATTAGTGAAACGAGGAAAACTCGTTCCAATTAAAGAATTAAGCCGTGATAAGCTATTTTTGAGGGAAGATATAGAGCGACGTAAAGAGGAATCCAAAGAATTACATTCTAAGTACAGACCATATGATGAATAAATTAAAAAAGACCGCCTTTCACAAAAATGGATAAGGCGGTCTTTTGAGCCATTAAAGAAGTGATCAACTCAAGTTAAGTTAACTTGATATTATAATCTATGGATTTCTAATGACCGGATAATGGATAAATGTTGAATTTTATAAAAAGTTATTTTTTTGCAAAATGAACAGCTACTTCATAAGCGAGTGCATTCCAATCACCTTCTTTAATATTGCCTTTTTCGTACTGCTCTTGCCAATGCACTCTATCAAGTTTTAATTCTTTAATGCTTAGAGCAGTTTCTAATAACAATTTTTTAGTAGCTGGGGAATTTGTACGTGTTTCATACTTTTCCTTCATAGCTTTGCTACTAAATGTCATGTCTTCTTCACCTACTTTTTCTTTTAACTTTTGAAAAGCAACTTCAATACGCTTTAAAACACTTGTCCAACGCCCCTCATCTAAAATTCTATGGGGGTAATATTTTCCGCTATAGTCCTGATGTTTCGAAACGCGTTCAGTGCCCCATCCATGTTCGTGCAGTAATTTAGCGATGTATTGTACTGCATTTTCTTCTGCAGCTTCATAGCGTATTCCACCCGATTTTGAATAGCATATTTCAACGCCGATTTTAGTCCGATTGCCACATTTAGAATCTATACCATCACCTGTGTGGAAGGCGTTACGATTGAATGGTATAGCTTGAATAACATCTTTATCATCAATAGCAACATGATAAGAGACGTAATTTATATTACTATGCATGTAAGCTACTTCGTTTTCTGCAGATGCATCATTTGCAGTGTTGTGGATGACAATTCCATTCGGAATCATTGTATAGGGACATTTATACTTTTCTTTTGCTTTAGGAACTAGATTTTGTTTGAAAGTATAACTCATTACTTATCACCCTTTGGCGCTTTATATGTTAATGCCTGCGAACTGTCTGACAACCCTTTAGTTGTTGGGTCAATTAAAAAAGTTGCAACAGATACAATCACTGTTACAACTACGTAAGGATTTAATACTGCTCGTTTTGCTAAGTCAAAAATCGCTGACCAAGTAGTTAAATCTTCAGCATTTACACCAAAATACGTACCAACTGGCGCTACAATTGCTAAAACTAATGCTACATAGAAATATGGGTTTTTAAGGCGTACTTTCCAATTGATTTTCATTTAATATTCCTCCTAATTCATCTTAATAATTAATCATAATAAGGCTAAAATAACTGCTCCAATGACAGTAGTTGATACCCACCAAATAATTTTGTCGATTTTATCTAAACGATGATGAGCGCTCTTAGTGCTCTCAAAAGCTTTTGTAGCAATATCTTCTGCATTTTCTGCTGTTAAACGAATATCCCTTACATCATCAATTTTTGCTTCAATTGCCCCTAATCTTTCATAAATGTTTCTTACCAAATCTTCGCCCATTTCAACACCTACTCTTATATAAAAATAGCACTGCTCGGCACAGTGCGTTTCTATAACTTTGATGTAAAATAAAAACCCTCCACAATTAGGGTGGAAGGCTGTAATTTTATTTTACTTTTTTTGTTTCTTTCTTCGCTTATGGTTCTTAATATTTTTCATCTTATTATTTGCTGAAGGTTTATCCGGTTTATTAACATTTATTACTTCTGATATTCTTCCAGCTGCAATAAATAATGACGACAAAACAAATAAACCATAGTGAATTTTCTTAGTAATAGCTGCTTGCTCATTGATAAGTTTATCATTAAATACTTGACCTTGAAGGTGGTTAGTTAATTTAAAATAATCTTCATTTAAATCCTCAATATCGCCATTGATTAAATAATCTTTTTTGTCACCTTCATAACTCCATAGAACTTTTAGCGTTTCATCTAACTTCGAGAATTCGCTACCTTTTACCATATCATCTGTACTATTATATATACCTGTCCATATTAATGATACAACTAACAAGAAGTACCCAAACATCTCAATATTACGAGCAGTTATTCTGTTCGCCTTTACGACCATTGTCAAGATAAAAAAAACACCTACTGAAACACTTAATAAGACAATAAACATAATAATCATTGTTATCAAAATCAAAGCCTCCAAAAATATGTCTATAATTATACTATCGTATAAAACATATTTTTGAAGCAGTTCTTAAAATAAAATTTCAAATCCGTTTTAAACATAAAAAATAACGTTAGCTTTATGCTGCGTTTTCCTCATCTAATACTGTATGAACACATTCTTGAAGGTTACTTAACTTCGGTACTTGCTCTCGTGTGTATTTTCCTTCTTGAACAGCTTCTGCCCATATTGCTACAAGTGCACTTTGTGTTGTAAACATTTACACATTACCTCCTGCAATTAATTGTGATAGTTCAAGTATTGCTTGGTTATAGCGTTCTTCTTGTGCTGCAGTATATGTCGTTAATTCAATAACGGAAGCTTTTAGTTGCTCGTTTTCTTGTTGAAGTTTTTCAAGTTCTGTCGGTTCTGTCGGAGCATTCACAATAGCGTCAATTTCTTCTTGTGTTAATCCTTCTTCCCATTCCGAACCGTTTAATTTAGCTCTGTAAAATCCTAACTGATTACCTTCTGAATCCCTAGGCAAATCAATGTCAGTATAGCCAGCAGGAACTTCTTCATCATCACCAATCCAAATATCTTCACCTTGTACAAGAAACTTGTTCTCATCAATTTTTAAACATTTTTTCATAGTTTCACCCCTAGTTAGCTTTGTACATTACATACCCATATAAACTTTTGTCAGCAACAAATCCACTGTTTGACTGGCATACAACACCTTTAAGATATTTAAACGCCAACACACCCGGTTGAATACTTCCATCCTCTCTAGCTAATGGTATGACCGTCGTATCATATGGCAAAAACCCGTCCGGCAACCTACATATTAATGTGTTTATACTCGGTACGGTAGGCGTTTTTACACTCATAGCTATATGGACATAGTTGTTTGAATCTTTAGCGAATCGTACATATCCAGTAAATCCATTTAACAATGTACCGTTCAACCAATTTAACCCCTCACCCTTAATCACCATATCACGTTGTATAACCGCAACATCTTCTTTAAGTTCAACAATGTCCTCGACATTTTGATTTACAACACTTGCTAGATTAGATTGATATTCAATGGTAATCGGGTTTGTAGGTGCTGTTACTCCGAATGTGTATAACGGTTCATAGTCTATTGAAAATTGAATTGTTTCGTCAACTTTAAATTCTATTGCGGCATACGCATATGGTTCTCCGTTAACTGTTTGATGTCCGATAAACCACTCAACCGGCTCGCCATCTGCGTATACTTGCAAAATATTGTCTGTTTTAATAGATGTCCAACTAGCACTCGCTAAACTTGTGTTACGGGCATTAATATATGACGTTTTTGTATTCCCATCATAATAAGCTTTCACAACTTCCCTAACAATTCGCCCTTCTGAAACTTGTAAAGCGTTATCGCCTTTTGATAGTTTTAGAACGGTATTGATTGCTTGTACTGGTTCTTTTACTGGACTTGCTAGGTCAAAAACTAGTTTGTAAGGTTGCCAACCTTGTAAATCATTACGTACTGTTGGCAATGTTAATGTACCAGTTGAACCTCTCCAACCATAAGGTGTAGTGTAGTCCATCTTAGCCCAACCTTTAATTTGACCGGTAGCGCCGTTATATTGAGGTAAATTACCACCGTTTTGAGGCGGTACTGTAGCATTAGCATCGTACATTCTCCAACCTAAGAAATACGCTTTCCACTCGTCTGCTGTAGGTACGTAATTAGGTCCAAATCCTGTGTCGGTATTAAGTGCTGAAATGTACAAAGTAGATACATTAGAAGTTGTCCATAATTGTACTTCATCACCTTTAGTCCAATCAGAACCAACAATAGGCAGTATTTTTCCGTTATATTTCACGACTTTTTCAGAACCGGCAACACCATTTATACCTAAATTTACAGACGCTATTTTATAATCAGTTCCAACATTGCTATGCACCCACGGTAAACTACCGTCTAATATCATTTCTTCTACCGCCTTAATTTTAAAGTACTGCCCTTTATCCTCCGAAACAACATCACCTTTATGGAAAGTGCCTAAAAACGTCAAACTGTCGCCCGTAGTTGGGTTGTCGATTGTTGGATTTGTTATACCTTGAATGTTGGCTACGAAAGTTTTTGGTTCTGTTCCCTCAACTAGCGTTACATTCTCATAAGTAAACGTACCTGCTTTTGTATTACTTAGATTAATTTGTATGGAAGCCGCATTACTAGAAGTAGTAAAACTTGAATTATTGGGTTTGACTGTACCTATAACATTTCCACTCAAATCATATTCACCCCAATCAACTAAAACACCATCACCTACCGCAATGACACCTAGAAAATAAGGCGTGTTAGGTTTAACGGACACTTTTACTAAATAGGTTTCATATGGACCTGTAGTAACCATGGTTATTTTGTTTGGGCTATCAATCGTAATTGTTGCGGCGGGGTTCTTAACCCACAATCCACTATCGAACAATGGCGCTAAATTAACAATTGTATCTCCCTCAAATGCTGTTACTCTTGCTGTGCTGTCGTGTTCGGTTGTTAGAGTTTGTTCTCCACGAACTAAGGTAGATTGTACTGGTGGTTCATTTGATAATTGATTTTCTATTATTGATACTGTTTGGGATAAGGTCGATAATGCTGTTAAATCTGCTTTGTTATTCTGTAAATCTTCTAGGCATTTATAAGCTCGATTAAAAAGCCAGTTCATGTGCTGTGCTGATGGTTTCATACCTGGTTGCCAACCATTTGTTTGTAACTCTATTGTCGGCTCAGTACCGATAGCTTGCCATTTAGGTAATTGTTCAGGCATTTTTATCACTCTCCTTAAATCGGCAATTCTTGATCTGTTGCTGGTGTAAATGCTGCACCAAGATAACCCCCAATATCAGGATTATTTATGTCCCCTAATCCATGGAATTTATCATAATTGTCATTAGCATTAGCATCGCCAAGTTCAAAGGTTCCGGTTAACTCGATAACATCAACCTTTACCCCTCCTGCAACTGTTCTTTGTACAATACGAGCAAAATTAATCGGGTCTAATCCTGTATCATTTAATCTATCTAAAGGCATTTCAATTACTTTAATTGCAGCTTCTTCCGGATCTAAATCATCATCCCATTTTTCCTTAATTTTTATTTCACTGTAGTCGCACGAAAGAGCGATGGCTAACACTCTAATGATTGTGTTGATACTCCCATCTGATAAATTTCGAGCAATTTTAGACTTTAATAAAATTCGATAGATATCATCAGTTGCAACACCACGAGGTTGGTTGATGTTAGTCCCAATATCATCTAAAGCAACTCCCTTAGCGTTATCAATATCACGCCAATCTCCAACCTTAGTAATAGTCGAATTTAAAGCTACCAACTCATCGCTAAAAATCCTCATTAATTTACTAATATTCGATGTTGGTTGCTTATCAAAGTAATCTGAGAAACGACTAACAATGCTTGTTAAATCAAACATTGCTGTTCACCTCTATGTTATTTGAACTTATTTGAGCAACCTCGTTTATTGCTATATCGATATTTGCACTGCTATAAGCAACGCCATCCTTACTTAGTTCAATATCAACGTCAACAATTCCAGGCACATTCATTGCAACAGCCTTAATACACTGAGAATAATAGACTTTTTCACCCATATTAAGCCCGGCGTATAACTGATTATTTGTATCAGCACCACCAATATATTTCACTATAGCGTTTTTTACTTGATTTTCTCCGTCTGCTTCAAAAGATGAATTTTTTGTAATCGTTACTCTTGCAAATAAATTTACTTCTTTAGCACGTGTGAAGCCAATTCTCTTTAAATCTCCGCTTAAGTCTGGAATTTGAACAAAGGTAGTTCCGTGTGGTCGAATTCCTCCAGCTTTTTTATTCAAAATTGCTTGAGCTACCTCTTCATCACTACCTCCTAATACAAATGCTTGTATAGAACGTATAGGAGTTCCAAATTCATCTGGTTCATCTCCATAATTTTCTATTACTCTAGCAGCTCGTACATCTGATATTTTTAACAATTCAGGACGAACTGAAGCAGTTGTACCACTCCCTTGCCCTTCGACAGTGATATTTGACCTTTCACGTGCCTCTAGATCAGTTTCCTTGTTACGCCCACCACTAGTAGCTTTTGCATTTGTAACTGATGTTACATTCGCATCGGTATTTACAATTTGCGTAATGCTATTAGCTTCGACATTACCGATTGGGCCAATTTCTGTACAAACAATTTCTACTGTGCCCTGGCCATTTACATCTAAAGTAACTGCTTCAATCGTTTCAAACTGTATATCGTCTTTAGAAACTAAAAAGCCACTTTCAACAGTATAGTTAGGGGTACCTGTTAAAGTGACTTCACCATAAGCATATTCTTCTAAATTTCTTGTTGTACCAGCTAAAGGGAGTAGCTTGTCTAGTTGTGCTCCTTCTGCAGATTTACGGTATGCAGCATGATAAACTTGTTCGATTGCCATCCAAGCTAATGATAAAAACCACGCCATTATGCGTATTAAGATACCTAACACAGCCCGTTCAGAGACATTGGCGTTAGCACCAAACATTTCTTTTGCTTTAGCAGACATATCCGTTAATAAATCATCGTAAGTCTTTCTTTTAAAGCCGTTTTCGTCAAGCACCTACTGACACCTCCTCGCTTAAAGTAGTGCCATCTACTAAAGTTACAGTGTATTTAATAGTTCGTTTTCGACTTTTATAGTCGTTTACGATTTCCAAACTATCAATTGTAGCAATGCGATCCTCTTTTGATAGAACCCGTAATACTTCTGCACGAGCTTCATCGTCTGTCGATTTTTCTAAGATTTTTGTAAAATCAAGACCTTCTTCTTCATTCAAAAACCATTCTTTCAAATTTGTACCGAATGAAATAGCGATACATTGAGCAATTTCTTCTGGACCTTCTATTAATACGAAATCCCCGTTTTCTAAATTTAAATCACCATTTAACAATCCCAAAGTTTTCATTAAAACAACCCCACAATCACAGCATCATGAATACTAAACATCCGAGAGGTTCCAGGAAACACGTTATTCCCCTTTTGCGCTTCGTCTAAAGCACGTTGACTAAATACTACATAAACTACTTCTCCTTCAGAATAAACAGGAGTGTAAGTTTGTACAGCGCCACCATTAACACGGAATTTTTGCTTTAATACTGGAACACCTTCTATTGCTGGTAAAGAAACAGGTTCCTTTCCAACTTCTTTTACCTTAAATAAAGGTTGAATTTTAGCTGTACAAGTTGTTTCGTTATAGCTTAATATCATTGCAGGCATTGCAGTATTGATATTAGTAAGTACTGCTTTCTTAATGTTTTCAAAAAATTGTGTTGCATTACTCACATGATCGCCTCCGCCTCTGTGTAAAATGATGAGCCATTATTGATATGCTTGCCTTTACGAATTCTCAATGTTGCTTTAACTTCTCTTGATTGTAGTTGAATAATAGAGGCTGTATTCATTCGATACTGTAATAATGATTTAAATTTATAACCCTTAACTAGCTTTCCGTTTTTTTCTTCCTCAAAGTACTCAGGTGAACCAATTAGCCCAGTGTCTGAATTTAGCACGAAATTATGATTATCTCCTTCTGTAATAGGTCGAATAAAAGCTTGTTGTCGGGATATATATGCAGATGCTCCACAATCTTCAGCAATATTTTGGATTGATTTTATAATTTCACCATCGATTGAATAACCCTTTTTAAAGACTTTGTTAGTAGGTAATCTTAAAGTCGCTACTTTTAATCCTAATGCTTGTGCAAGATCCTTTATAATCGCGTCTGCCTTTATATTATTTTTATATGACCGTTGAAGAGTCTTTGCACTATTGTAAGGTACTGAATCTAACACTTTAATAAGCGTTGCTCTATCTGCACCCTCCCATTTTGTTGAGACAGAACTAATTTCACCCGATTGAATTAATCCTTTATCATCACTATAACCAGCATTGATTGATAGCTTCTGACCTCTTTTCAGTTGGTTAATAGTTGTTTGTGATAGATTGTATACTGTTATCTCGCTCAAATTTGGCTCTAAATCGTCGTCGAATGGAATGTTAAAGTAAATGTCTAATTCATCATTATTCATCCTCACATTGCCGCTAATGACTTCTACAACACGTTTAAATAATCTATTCATAATTCATCACCACTAAGAAAACGGATTCGTTTAGATTATCCCAACTGACTCTCGATTCCTTTCCAGATTCGTCAATTGGGATAATAGTGGGTGCTGGATACCGAGTGTCATAAATTTCACTAAAAAGAGGTTCCCCGTAAACGATTTTTTCACCGTAACAAAGAACCTCTCCATCTTTATATAAGTCGATTGTAAAATAATCGCCTATTTGGTTGTATTGTATTTCTAATTCAAACAACTCAGCACCCAACTCAATTTCAAAACGATATGGAATGAGTGCCTTTTCTATTTCAATATACTCTTTATCCAATTACACTCACCCCACTCTCATTTTTACTCCCACTGGTATTCTTTTTGGATCGTATCTATTCCAACTTTGGATTTGTTGCCATTTCACGTTATATTTTTTAGCCAATCCAAAATAAGTATCGCCCCTTTTTACGGTATGGTAAATTGGAGAGGCTTTCTTATTTGCTGTCTGTTTTCGACCTGCTTGGGCTACTTTAGCAACAACTGCTTTAGTTTTTGGTTGTACATATGATGATTGAGCAATACGAACTTCAGTTAATGTACAGCTAAAATTGTAACCATTCATTACCTTTGAGTTTGCTTTTATACTTAAACCTTGAAGTAACATATTTTTATATATGCGTCTGCCCTCATAAGTTACTTTTTTACCTTCGGTTTCAATTTTCTTTAATTTTTGTATTAGACTTTCTACGCGTTCTGCAGTTGGCCTAATTAATAAACCTGATAATTTAATTACCTCAGGTAAGCGCTCAACATGATCTGCTAAATTGATGCCCTTCTCAACCTTATGGGTAGGGATATTAACGTCAAAATTTGCATCTTCATCAGTAACATGTACGAGCAAACCATTTATTTTTGATGTTCCTACTAATTCTTTAGCTATGATTATCCCTCCCTAGGTGTTGGTATGATGGTATTTAAATTTCCGAAGTATTCATCCAATGCATCTTTAATAGCTACCCCTGTCTCTTCGTTAGTGTTACCACCTTGAACTACGATATTTACAGGAGCTTGAACCACAGTACTACTAGTTGATGTTCCTCTTACTTGAGAAGTCTCAGCATAACTCTCTGAGCTTCCGAAATCCAACGTTGGACCTGTTCCATCCCCTTTTAATATACCTGCATCCCTTAAGAAGTTGGCCTCCTCTGCTGGAAGTACAGCCTCATCTTTGTGGAGCAAGGCAGGCATATCATCATAAGGGACTCTTCCTAATCCCACTTCAAATCCAGGGAGCCATCCAGTAACGTCTTCTACTCCCTTACTAATTTTATCGCCAATATCGAAGTTTTTAAGAGCATTCCCTAAAACTCCTACTTTATCTATTACCCATTCAATAGAATCAGCTATACCGTCAAACATATCAGCAATAAAACCTAAGACTGGCTCTAAAATTACCCATGCAGCTTCAATCGTAGCTGGGATAAGTGGGAATAAAGGAACTACTATTTCTTCAACTAAAAACTTAATTACGTCTGAAATACCAGAGATTAATGATCCAACTATCCTTAATATAGGTGAAATGAAATCCATTACGGTAGAGATAACATCCTGAGCAACTGGGAATAATGGAACTATTACATTTTCAATTACTCCACGAATTACTGTGGATAGGGTTTCAACTACGTTAATTACTCCTCCAATGATGTTACCTATAAACTCCATAGTTGGTCCTATCATTTCCTGAGCTTTAGGCATAAGAGGAACAATCACTTCATCCACAAAACTAGTGATAGCAGCTTTAATGGCTTCGAAGTTCTCTACTCCTATTTGAACATATTGAATTATACTGTCTACTGTCTCTGGAGGTATACCGAGATTTCCCCATATATCCCCTAAGTCCCCAGTTCCAGTCATCATGTGATTTAAGGTATTTAGAATAGCCTATCCAAATGGAGCTAATTGTTCCAGTGCTTCTCCTATAGTACCTCCTAATGAGGACAGTATAGGGGCAACATCACCACTTATGAAGGAGGTTACCTGTTCTAATCCTGCTAGAAGTACAGTACCGAATGGTGCAAGGAATACTAATAGATCTCCTACTACTCCGAAGATGTCTCCTAATACTCCCATAAGTAAAGGACCATTAGTAAGAGCATAATCCACAAACTGTTGGAATCCCTCCGAAGAAGATAAACTTCCAGCCCATTCACTGAATCTCTCTGTCATGGACAATAATCCACCCTCGAACTCGGTAGCTACTGGAGAAAATGCACTAAACATCTTCCAGATACCACTTAGAGTATTACTAACGATATACCCAAAATTTCGAAGTGAATCTGCACCATAAGTTTCTAGCCAAGTAAAGAAATTGTTTTCTCCTCCAGATCCTAAGGAATTATTGAAGCTATTTAATAACTCATCCATAACTTCTGCAGCGCTTTGCATAGCTGGAGCTAATCGAGTTAAGAGATTTTCGGTTGTCTCTAATCCAGTAGCAAATATATCGAATTTGGGTTCCTCAAATCGAGCTGAGAAATCCTTCCAGAAGTCTTTAAAGTCCTGTAGGGCAGTTAGAGCTCCTACTTCAGCTTCACTTAGTCCCTCCATAGCTTCGGTTAAGGCTTGCTGGGCTTTTACTTGTTCCTCATAGGTATCAGCATTGGCAAGATCTTCTTGTAATTGCTGTATTTCTGTAGCAGTTTCAAAGAAGCTTGTAAGTGTTGGAATGGCAATAGCTCCGAAGGCGGCGGCAGCTCCTCCAGCAGCTAATAATGAAGCCCCTAGAGCTCCAACCATTACAATTATCGGAGCTAATATTGCTGGGATTAAAGCTATAGCAGCAGATATACCAACCCCCATCGCCACTCCTTGTCCTCCAGTAACCATAAAGGAATTACCCAATAATCCTGTAGCAATTATAGCGTCTCTTTCTTCTTTGGTTATATCCTCTAAAGCTTCTTCCAAAAGACCCATCTGGAGAGTTGTCATCAGGACATCACTCTTTAATCCATCTAGAGTGACTTTTAAAAGGCTTATTTCTCTCCTTAATTCCTCAATCTCATCATTTAGTTTATCTACTCCTATAGCAGCTAATAAAGCATCTACCTGAAGATCAGTTAATCCAAGAGTATCCAACCCTAGAAGAGATCTTTGAACTTCATCCACATTCTGATCTAAATGTTCCATTTGTAAGGCCGTGGCCAAGGTATCAGCATTTAGTCTATTTAGAGGATTAATTGTCAATTGATCCAGGTCTCTACCTACTTCATCAATCTCGTTAGATAGTTCATTCATTCCCAAAGAAGCAAGGATAGACTCTCCTCTTATTTCATCTAATTCAGAAGTATCTATCTCAAAAAAGGACCTCTTAACTTCATCAAGAGCTTGGTCTAAGGTTAAAAGAGGGGAGCTATCTGCATCTATATCGATCTCTACAAATAGATCTCTTAAGCTCATACGCCTCCACCTCTTTTAGCATTTATTTTTTCAATCTGAATATCTAAGGCTGAGTTAGCCTCATGTAGCTTATGATGAGACATTTGTGAAGCCTCTGTATAGGTTAATACTCCTTCTATTACCGGTCTCCACATTAACCAATTTCTTTTGGCTCTAGCCTTGTAGTGAGTATCTTCCAGCTTATCGAAAGATGAAGGTTGAAGCCTTTTTCATTACTTCCGAGAATACTTCTAGAGAGTCGAATTGCTCAAAGTATTCAAAATCAACCTTGCATGGAGATCCTTCTTCCTCAACAAATACCGCATGATTTAAAATTTCTTTGTAAAGAGCCTTATCGGATAAAACCCCTTTGTCATTCTTAGCTCTTTCTCTCATATCTAGAGCTTCTTCTAGCCCTGGGTGTTGGAAAATAAATTTTTTACCTTGAATCGTCTCTTCGATTTGTTTGTTTTTTATAGCCATTCTTCTTCTCTCCCATTCTTTTCGTTTTAAATGATTTGTGATATGTCGTTTTTTCATGGCAAATTAAAAAGAGTAAGCCGAAGCCTACTCTCCTTTCTTTATTTCACTGTGTAATCTGTAACTTTAATCGTATAAACGCGATTACCTGCACCTTTACCAAATTCCTTGTCAGCTGGCTTTAATACAATAGCTTGCGTACCACCGGCAACTTCTTTTACTTCGTTATTCGAGTTAACCCAAACTGGTACCACTTCACCTGTAGTTGCTAATCGATCTAAGTAATTAATAGATGGTGATGTTCCATTTAGAGTAATTTCGATAGTTCCTAAGCTGTCTCCGTTTTTAGCAATTATCGGATTACCTTGTGCATCTGTAGATACTTCTGCACTATCATTATCTTTAGAAGCCTTAACCATTGTACTGTCGCCGTAACCTGTAATAAAGACACCACCAACTGTTGTAACGACTTTTCGAGCATCATAAACACCCATGTATTATTCCCCCCCCTTAAACTACCATTTCGCCTATAACAGTAGCTTCGTGGATAGCCCCTGCTAATTCAAGCGAAAATGATAATCCTTTATAGTGACGTTCTGCACGATCTTGAGCAGTTGACTCTGCACGTCCTTGAGCAGTTACTGTATAAAGTGGTTGACCGCTATCATTTTTTGCAATGATCCCCTGTTTACCAGCAACCTCTAAAATTGTGAGTGCTTCTCCTTCGATTTGAGGGATGCCAACATCGTCAAACGAAACCTTGTCATTGTTTAAAAACAATGTATTAATCGCTTGTTCCATATTTACCTTAACCCAGTCCTTGCCATGTATAACATCGATGTATTCACCGCTAAGCATGGTCCCCTCAGATGTTTGAGGATTACCATTCTTTGTTACATAAGCAAAGCCGTTTAAGCTATGAATTTGCGTTAAAGTGGTCGCATCATATGGTGCAGGATCTACTCCGATTAATTTTTTAAATTTATAAGTAATAGATCCAACTGGTTTCGAACCGTGACCTCCAATTAAAGCTAAATGAGGGTATTGTTCTATTTTGTCGTGCATCATTACAAATGTACGATCATATTTTTTTTGCTGATATTGTTGTTAAATCTTCAATACTATCAACAGTATGAGCTGCAGTCTTGAATCCTTTTCCTTCTACGACATCAGATACAGCAATGAAATCAGTGACTGCACCAGTTGCCAATGAAACAAAATACCAATCTTCATCAAAATATTTTTCTAAGGTATCTGCTGCTGTAATAGGCGTCGTAGCACCTGGATTAAATGTGGCAATCGCTACTTTTGATGGCCGTGTATCACCTTGTTCAAATACTTGTTTAGCCGCTTTATATGCATCTGTTGTATTAGCGAAGTCTTTCTCAACAGCTGTGATATCAGCATAAGATTTAAATGACTGTGTTGTACCTTCAGCTAAGATTAATGGTGTACCTAATCCAGTTAATCCAGTTAATCCAGATGGCTTTTTAATGTCGATAGTGACAGTGACATCTTTTAAAGGCATGTATTATTCCTCCATTCTTTCATTTATTGTTACTTGCTCAATTACACCAACCTCGAATGATTCGACTAATTTTGTACGTAATCGAACATCAAATCCTGCTCGTCTTTCATAATCAGTCGTTAAAAAAACATCACGATTATTTGCAGGCATAACGTCTACAACTGTGATGTTGTGATCAGATAATTCATAATGTCCTTGTCCAAGAAAATAATTTCTTGCTTGATTCGTTTTATTGTGAGCATCTTCAATTCTTTCTGCATAACAAGTAACAGAAATAACCGATTCTAGCGCTTGTGTAATGACTTTATTGGTTCCCTCTAACTTTTCCGATACCTGACCTACCCCTTGACCAAAAAGTGTAAATTTGATGGCGATAAATGGGTATGGTGGTTGTTTTCCCAAACCTTCAGCTTGAATCACTGGTATACCTAGAAAAGTTTCAAGTCCATTTTGAAGAGGAAACCAAATATCATCATATGTCATGGCAGTACACTTCCTTTTTCACGCCATTTCATAAGGTAAATGTGAACATCTGTATACTCTGTGTAATCTTTAAAGGCTTGTAGTGTATATTCATCGCCTTTGTACCTTATTTTTGTTCCGTTTTCGATAGATTCGGTAGTTAAGAGTTTCTTTTCTTTAACTGTGTAAGTACCACTCTCGATATATTTTAAATCGTCATTGCTAAGTGGTAGAATAACACCTGTTTTCATTTCTTCTTTTGGCACATTAGGAACCCATTTCCCATTAACGTATTGCCCATTGTTACTATCATTTAACACAGTAAACGGCACCGAATTTTCATCGATAACCTCTTTAAAAATCATAATTTCAGGCATTATCTTCTCACCACCTTGTAAGTGATACGACTACGTAACCCACCAGTATCTATTAACGGATTGCTAGAACCTTTTTTTGCAATAGTTGATGGTGCATTAGGTGGTGTATCTAAATCAGTTATCTTCTCTTGTATATCAGATACAATTTTTGCTCCTAAACGTTCCCAGAGCATTTTGGCTTCAATCTTAAATGTAATAACTAATTTAAGTTGATTCCTAACAAATTCCACCCATTCAGCATTTTTTTCGTCAAATGTAGTTCGGATAAATGATCGTTCAGGAATTACGATAGAACCTTTCTCTTTTTGTATAGTGACTCCAAATTCGTGTACGCTTGCAATCATTACATAAGACGGATTCGAGTTATCATCTTCCGAAAAGACACCAACTTCTAAAGCATAACTATCTAACTCATCTAAAACTCTTCTCAATTCAGGGATTCTATTTCGGTCTCTAATTCTAACAGTTACTCTTGCCATATCAGATCACCATCAAATTGATTGTTTTAGATAGTTTTTTTAGAATACGTTGATATTCTTGGCCATACGGAGTTGATAACAAACCTTCCGTTGCTCCTGGATCACTATACTGCCTTTCGATTACGTCTACCTTTTCTCTTATAACCTTTTTCGTATTTACACTTGCTAAATGAGCAGCTAAATACCTTGTTAAGCGTTCTTTTTGATTTTCCGGTACAGATAAAGAGGATACTTCAAGCGAAGCATCCTCAATATATATATTCAGTTGTTCGTCAGTCATGGAAGTAAACTCTTTTCCCATCAATCTGACCTTTTCAGGCGTAGTTAACATGTTTTACACCGCCTTATTGCTCGTCACCTTCGACGATTGATTTAATTTGAGCATCAATTGCTGTTAGCACTGTTTTACGCGTTTCGCTTTCCTTCAACTCTTCTAAGTATTCAACCGAAAAAGTATCTTTTACTAATTCAATTGCATCTTCAGCACTTAAATCTTTTAAAGTTTGTGCTTTCTCACTGCTAGATCCTTCTGGGACTACAATTTCTCCCTTGTTTATAAGGGTTTTAATAAGAGGATGCTTCGAGAATTTCTCGAAATCTGCATCCTCAATTGTATTAACTCCTGGAATCACCATTACACCAGCTGCATGACGTGTATAGTTACCTTTGTTATGCACTATCATTAGATACCCTCCCCACGAACAATAGCCATTGGATATCGTACAATCGCTCCACCAGTACGTTCTTCTAATGGAATTTTGTAATTAGGAAATTTATATTCTTGTGGATGGCGTGTAATATCCATCGTTAATAAGATCTCAACAACATCTGGAGAAGAATCAAATACTAGGAAGCAATCAGCTCCGGCAGTACCTTGGCCAGCGATATCCGATGTGAAATCAATACGACTGAACCATTTTTGAGATTGAATATATTCTAGTACACTTTGTTTAGTGTACTCATTGAATACTTTTTCAAGTTCTTCAAATCCATCTGGTGTCAAAATAAGTGTGTCTGCTGTATGTCCTGGAAGCTTATTTACTAGATTTTTAGCTTTACGGATGTCAGCAACAATCTCTTCACCCGTTTTATCTTTCCATTTCGTAGAAGTCCCAGCTTCGTTTGGATCAACAGCGAGTGTTTGAATCCCTGTTGCATTTACAACACCTTTAATTTTGTGTTTCTCGTCCCCAATCCACACAAGACGATTTTCTTTTTCAGCAATCGCTTTACGTGCTGTATCTGCCTTTGTAGTTTCGATAGGACGGCGTGCTAGTTGTGCTTGGCGAATTTCTTGTACAGATAAACGGAATGCAGCAGCAATAGAATAAATACTTTCTGTATGGCGCTCCATGTCAGCATCAACTAATGGAATATCATCTGCTCCAGGTGCTAAGATTTTTGCAGAACCAGAACGAGTGATTACATCATAAGAGTAAGTTTCAGCCCCTGCAGGTACATCTGTTTTTAAATTAAAGATTGTTCGAGCTTTAAGTTCCTCTTTTTTTGCTTCGTAAACCTTCTTATCGATGGCTTCTAAATCTATAGGACGGATTAAACCGTCTTCACGAAAGTTTGACATATGTTATTGCCTCCTTATGGTAAGTTGATTTCAATTTGTACTAATGAATCAGCAGTTGCTTTCGCTTTAAATACTGCTGTAGGGAATGCAATAGCCGTTTCACTTGTTGCAACAAATTTTCCTGTTGTAGGCTCTACTTTTACGGCATTACCTGTTACAACGTCTCCACCTGCAGTAACGAAGATGTTGCCTCGTTTAATAACAGCTACAGGTTGACCGACTAAATATTTTTGATCGTCAGCGTTCGTTACCCAATCATGAATTTCTTGTGCTAATGCAATGCCAATAGGAGTACCACCAGCTTTTAAAGGTGTAATACCTTCGCCATCAGCAGTTAATTGTACAGCTGCACCATATGGAATCACTTCTGCTGCAGCATACGAATCTGCAGAATAGTCTTGATAATTTGCTAACTGTCCAGCCTTACCAGCAATCGGCATGTATTTGTCATAGTTTGTAATAGGCATACTCGTTTTCCTCCTTATGAACGAAGGTTTAGGCGTTGAGCCTTCATTTCGTTGATATTTTTATTTGTTGTAGCAGCATCACCAGTAAATGCATTATTTTCGCCTGTTGATGAATAACCATTCGATTGAACTTGCTCAATTGTTGCATCAAAAAAAGCGTTGATATAGTCGTCTGACTTACCATCGCCTTTAAATTCTGATTTTGTTGTAGCAATGACCGCTTCTTTAATTTCACGATCTGTTTTCCCATTGAAGTCAAATGAATCACCTAATAACGGTTTTGCTGTGCTGATTAACGCAACACGCGCCTCTACCTGCTTATCTAATTCATCGGCAGAAAGCTGTTTTTCCTTCGCTTCTTTCAACTCATTTTCAGTGTTTTGTAGCTTTACTTCTAGCGCATCATAGCGACCTTGTAAAGCATCCACACTAGCAGCTTTGGTTTGTGCTGTTTCCAGTTGTGCTTCAAGCTTCTCAATATGTGCTTTTACCGCTGAATCTACTTCATATTCTTTTCCATCAATTTTGTACTTACCCACATTATTTCCTCCCTTTTCTTCAATTTGCCATGCATCACTATCAGAACGAATAGCCACTTCTGGACCTGCTCGTCCTTGATCTACGATAGCAATATGATTGATTTCAATATTTCGTTGGACATATTCATATTGCTGTCCGTTATATGTACCACTTTCCGCTACTACATCAGACATAAAGCCGATAGAGATTTCACGTTTGCCATCATAGATTTTTTGAATTAAATCTTTATCTGTGATAGTCAACGATACATAGAGTTTTAAATCTTCAACACGAGCGTCAGTATGGCTCATACCTTTTGCATATGTTTGGTAATTGTCGATGGTCACGGGTTCGTTTGGATGTTCATCCGTCACCGGTTTAGATCGAGCAGAACGAATTGTTCTATCACTAAAGATTTCATCCGGTAGCTTTGCTTCCATCTGAACCGTTCCATCTTGACATTGATAAGGAAAAACACCAGGGCGTGTAATCGGCACAGTGACCGTTAAATAGCCTTCTGGTGTTTCTCCATAGTCTTTTATATAAGACTTATCATAGCGTTGTAGTTTCAATTTATCATCACCTCCTTTTTGTAACAAAAAAGATCGAGAAATTATGCATCTCGACCTTCTTAGGATTATTGTTAATATAGTCATTAATTCTCTTCAAAAAATCCAAGGTTAATAGTGGTGTTTACAATTATTTTATCAACTTCAACGTGTTTTACCTCGGAGTTTTGATTATACGAAAACGTGAATTGTAGTTCTAGTTCAGTCTCACCACTACCAACATGATTATAATCATCATCATATCTTGAAGTCCGGTAAGAATTATATAAATAAACTTCAAGCTGTGCATTGATTTGTGCAGTACCGCTAACAAGAATTTCATCTCTGATTACTTCGGTTTCTACACCATCCACCCCAATAATGTCCATTGTCCATAGCTCCGCATAACCTTCTTCGTATGCATCTTCAACAAAATCATTAATATTACCGTTGAAAGTATAGTTTTGAATTGCACCAAATAAGATTTTAAATGTATTTGGTTCTTCCAAAATTCTTAAAACGTAATCTTCATTTATATTTTCAGTTATAACCCATTCTTCTAACTCTATAGTACGTATTAATGGCTCTAAAACCTTTTCTTTATCAAATAATTCTTTTACTGAAACATAGTGTTGAAATCGTTTAGAGTCATTTAGCAAATCAGGATGAATATTTCCTTTACCCTCACAAAAATCATTAACATTTTCTGTAATAAAAAAACAGTTACTCAATGTTTGTTTCTCTGCAAATGTTGCATAAGATAGCCAAGTAATTGCATCCCTAAATTCTTGCTTTTTGTTTCCAAACGGCTTTATTCTTTTTATAGATCTCTCAACTAGTATCGGCAATAAACTATTATCAAGTTCAATAATTTCAAGAATACCTTGATTAATTAAATCACTATAGAAGTCATCAAATTTAGCAAGAAAGTCTTCTTTTGTACTTTTAATTGTTGTTGCATTAAGTTGTGTTGGGTAATAGATATTTAAATCTTCTAAAGCAGAATCTAATGCCTGCATTTTATGTTTAATATTTTCTTCAAACTTATTTCTTGTTTCATCGTATACGACTCTTGACATATAAATTGGAAACCCATGATATTCCGCCCATTTTAGTAAATTTCTATTGAAATTATTTTTAAAAAACGGATCTTTAAATGTCATTGTTGTATCTAGAAAAATATTTACTTCGTCTGCCATTGAATATTCTCCTTTAAACGTTCCTGTACGGGAATATTCGACACCATTTCTTAAATTCCTTCTAAACTAGTAAAAAATTGGTATTGCAACACACCTGCAATGATAATCTTCTCCAGGAATTACTTTCCTTCCGTTTACTGTTGGAGGATTATCATAAGAAAATACTTTATTACTCAAGTCTCGATGCGATTCTCTTACTCTTTCATCCTTTGAAGTACGCCATTTAAACTTTAAAACACCCATTTCTTGATGTCTTTTCGCTGTCATTTGTCCTAAAATAGAACCAGTTTGGTCAACAGCAATAAATTGCGCGCGCCTTTCTGTCATTCCGATTCTTTCTACAAGCTGTTTTCGAATTTGTTTAGCTTCAGAACCTTTTTTAATGCCCTCTTGAACAATCTCCTCAACTTCATTCAAGTAATCTTCTTGAATTTTGGTAATGTAACCGACATTGTCCTCAATCTTTTCTTCCATAAACGTTTTAAGCCATGGTTCTGATTGAGTTGGATTAATACCAACTACTTTCGCCTGCTGACTGATGTTGTTTTTGTTGAAATTATTAAGAGTTTTTAGGAATCTTCTTACAGCATTTTCTATTTGAGTAGTAGAAAACACCTTGGATGCTTTATTTTTTAGTGATCTAAGCATTTTATTGATGTTATCGAACTGACCATCAACCAAATACTCTTGGCCATCCTGTCTATCTACTACAATTCCTGGTGCAATGTACTGATCAAATAATAATAAAGTCTCTTTCCCAAGTTCATTCACCATTTTTTTGATTGCTCGATTGTATGTGACAGCGACTGTATCTGGAAACCGTGTGTCTGGTACCTTACGTTTAGCCATTAGAACCACGTTCTTTCCATGCTGTATAAACTTCTTCCGCAACTTGTTTCCAATGCGCATCATCACCACTGAATTTAAACTCGTTCGATAAACCAAACTGTCCGAAACGTTTCTCTCTCAATTCATCAGCTTCAATAATTCCGTTAACCAAATAAATTTGGTCCGTTTCAGCAACAAGCTTACGTATTTCTGCATCTGTTTTAGAATCAACGTTCCAAAGTGGATTGAATTTAATCTCCCATTCTATTGAATCGGGATCTATTCGCCCCCCTAATTCCTTTTCAGACATCAGTAACATGCGAATGAGTTTTTCAAGATGAGGTTTCATTTCGTTTTCTTGGTCCGCAACAATACGAGAATAATAGTTCATAACGTCATATTGAGCACCGGTAATGGTACCTGCTTCTTGCCCTTTAATAACTGTCTTAGGCATTCGTGCTGCACCCGAAAGGTAGTCCCAAACAAAATCTAGTAAATCTTTAATGCCCGCTACTGAAGTATTTTGTTTAGTAAGTGATTCATCCTTACCAATCATGGCAAGTGCCTCAGTTCTAAACATAAAGTCCATAATCATGGAAAGTTGCTGCTTATCTTCGGTACTTAAATCCTCAATATCCTTCGACTCATACACTTTAAAAGTAAAGTCATGAAGTATTTGACCTACAGACCATAAAGCCGTATCAAACACCGTGAGAATGTCGTATAAAGGCTCTAATAACGATTGCCCTTGGCACTCATCTTCTAACCGCCTTGTCTGATCGTGTAGGAGCCTTGAAATGTGTACAGATGATTCAGATTCAACGCTTTGAATACCATTCCGAGAAGCTCGATTAATTCGTAATTGCTCTAATTGTCCATAACGAATATCAAATACATCTTCATTGATTAAGAACTCGTTAACTTTTAATGAGCTAAAGGCATGTAGGTAATCCACAGAATACAGTTTATTCATGTCCAATGAATCGCTTAACTTGAATTTATTAGCCTGTGTAACACCAAGAGAAATAAATCCATCGCCACGCAAACGCTCATAAGAACGCATTTTTTTGAACGCATTCTTCGCCTTTAAATCAGCGAGTTTACTCATAATATCACGTGCTAGTTGTTCATCTTTCATGCGAAGCGTAAACCAATTACGTGTCATATCCTCAGCTGGAATGTCGATGATGTTTTGCACAATCCGATTATCAGCGTACAAAGCTGTAATTTCATCATGAGATAATTTGCGACGAACACCAGGCACTTGTCTAGTCAATTTATCTTTGTTATTGGCTTTACCATGACCTTTCATAAAGTCGTTTCGCATTTCCTTTGCTCGTTCGAGAGAATTCATTTTGTATCACCTACTTTCCTAGTAACTTTTTATATCTATCAATAGGATTAGAATTGTTTGTGTACAGTTGATTCAATGCCTGAGTTGTCATATCTACCAAATCATCATGTGCAGCATTCGGGAAGCTTACTAACTCTTCTATGAGGTCCTCAACCCATGGACACATATTCGGATGAGGTAAATAAACATTCCCAGCCTCAAATAAAGGAGACACCGCATTAGCACGTGCCTCCTTACCACCATCAGGATTAACCGGAACAATACCGCTTATTTCATCTGACAACATCTCAATGATAGCAGTACCATTCGCTTTATCCTCGATATATTTACTTCTCGCTTTCGGCCACTTATCAGACATAGCACGAATAGCTTTCATAGTATCAGCAAAGCCCATACGTCTATGATCTACATCCAACAAGAAGTACTGAGCCTTTTTACGAGCCCAAACACCACCAGCTACATAATCACTCGTTTCAGATTCTTTAAACGTACAGTCCCAAGATTGAGCTTGCTTATCAAAGTGAATTGGCAATACCATTACATCATCACTCAAGCCCCACTCCCGTTTTTGCTCTTGCGTACGTACGTAGAATTTCATCCATTCACGTTTAAAGATGTTACCGCCTGCTGGAGCTGGTCTTTGTTGATAAAGTGAAACCCATGTTCTGGACCCAACCTCTGTTTTTTTATCCTTTGCCCACTGTTCATTAAATCCAAGTTCAGGACAAAGAGCTTCACCAATTTTGCGCCCTAATAAATCGTCTTCATCCTCTGCAATTGCTGGCAAACGTAATCGAATCCAATTACGTGGACTTCGAGCAAGTAAGCGTCCAATTAAATCATCCTCATGCCAACGAGTCATGATTACAATTACTGAAGCACCATCATGTAAACGTGTAGAAAGTGTCGCTTCCCACTCATCCCAAATGTTATCTCTAATAAGTTGAGACATTGCTTCCTTCATGTTTTTAATGGGGTCATCAATAATCATTAAGTCGGCACCTTGACCAGTGATAGCTCCCCCAATACCTGTTGCAATCATTCCTCCTGCCCTGCCTTCTACTCCCCAATCTTTAACAGCGGCATTTGATTCGGATAATTGAACATTGAATAGTTCTGGAGAGAACTCGTTAAATTTATTACGATTTAAACGTCCGAACTTTTTAGCAAGACCATCAGAATATGCAGCAGCAATTACTCGCTTATCAGGATTGCGACCAAGATAATACGATGGAAATGTTTCGGTTACAGTCATAGATTTACCATGACGTGGAGGCATTTCAATTAGTACTGACAGTTGCTCACCGTCTGCAATGCGTTGTAGTGTTTCACATATCAATTCTGTGTGTTTAAAGTGTGTATACTGCCCTCGATGAACAAATTCGACATAATCACGATAATTTTGACGGGCGAGTTCACGTTCAGCTTCATATGCTAGCGCATCTAATTGCTCATTGCTTATTTCTAGCTGCAAGTGCCCTCAACTCCTCTGTCGATAATTTACTTAGATCTACATTGCTCGCTTGTTGAACATTAAGACCTTTCGTTTCTGAACGAGTTTTAGCAATATCCGCTTTTGTTTTTTCTTCACGCAATCGCTTTAGCTCATTCTCATCCAACAAATCTGTATACCTTGCTAGGAAAGCTAGTGCAGCCATTTTATCGGCGAGTTTAACCTTAAACATCCCGTCTTTACCTTTAGATAATTCAGTAATGAGTGTCCCGTCAACCTCTTCTGAATGATGCATAGCAAACTTAGTGTACGTATATGGTACAACTTCTGTTTTCTCCGATTTTTTTGAACCATCCGAATTAAATTCAATCGTCGTTTCAGTAGCTTCTGCTTCTACTTGAGTAAAATCAATAAAATCGGTTATGTCTGCAAAAGCAATAGCCTTATACTTCTGTAACACATCCATTTTGTCTAAATCCTCTTGCTCCAAACGTTCGCGTTTCATTTCCGCAATCGTTGCTTTCACCTTAGCATTACTTAGCAGCCTACTTCCATTTGCCATTGCGGTTTGATAACTGCATTTATATACCTTTTTGTATGCACTTGTTGCATTTAATGAACGGACGTAATACATGCAAAAAAGCCTTTGTTTATCGGTGAGTCCGTCACTTTCGACTTCCTCAATTTCTACCGATTCAACGACTTCTTTTTTCGTTTTAATGTTCTGTTTTTTATTCGGAACGTTCCGTATTTTCGATTGGAACGTTCCATTAAGTTTTTGTTCCCATTGGTCTTTATTCTTCCAACCTCTTACAGTACCCTCTGAAACATCTAATTGAGCAGCAATATCTTTAAGCTTAATATTACCACCGTGCTCTTTATATAATTCAAACGCTTTATCACGATTAGGATCTCTTGCTCTAGCCATATCTCATAGCACCACCTCCAACATTGTTTGTTAGTTTAATCACCCCATTATGCTAGTTGCTTATTAAAATAAAAAAACACGTACAAGATGAACTGCCCTGTAAAAGTTAGACACTAATCTAATTTTTACGGGGGTTTTTTTATGGCAAAATTAACAGTTAAACAAAGAATTCAAGCGGTTGAACGATATGTAAATGGACATGAGTCCATGAATGAAATTGCGAAGGATATCGGTCTCACTCAACGGGTTATCAGTGACTGGGTCCGTCTTTACCAAGAGAATGGAAGAGAGGCATTCCTTAAATCCTATACAAATTATTCTGCTGAGTATAAAATGAGTGTACTAAATTATATGAACGAAACAGGTACATCCTCAATCGACACAGCTGCGATATTTAATATTTCATCTCCGGGCATGATTAGAAACTGGAAGAAGAAGTATGAAATTGGTGGTTATGATGCCCTTGTTTCTAAGAAAAAGGGGCGACCGTCGATGAAAAAGGATTTAACAAAAACAACGAAACCAGTACCGGCTGAAGGATCTGTAGAAGAACTAGAGGCACGGATTAAGCAACTAGAAATGGAGAACGCATATTTAAAAAAGTTGAACGCTTTAGTTCAGATGCAGGAAAAATTACAAACCAAATCAAAGCGCAAGTAATTTATGAACTAAAGGAAATCTATGAAGTGGTGGAATTAATCAAAGTCGCTGATATTCCACGTAGCACATACTATTACTGGGAAAAACGTTTAAGTCGTGCTGATAAATACGCTAATGTGAAAGCTGCTATTCAGACCATTTACCACGAACATAAAGGTCGTTATGGGTATCGTCGGATTGCTAAAGAATTAAAGAAATATGGTTTCAATCATGATCCAAAAACAATTCATAAATTGATGAATGCCATAGGCATTAAGTGTGAAGTACGAATGAAAAAATACCGTTCTTATAAGGGAAACGTTGGGAAAATTGCGCCAAATATTTTACAACGGGATTTTAAAGCAGAAAACATGAATGAGAAATGGGTAACTGATGTGACAGAATTTCATCTATTTGGTGAGAAACGTTATCTATCTCCTGTACTAGATTTGTGTAACGGTGAAATCATTGCCTACACGGTAATGAGTCGACCGGTGTATAAATTAGTTGATGAAATGTTAAAACAAGCGTTAACTCGTCTACAACCATGTGATCAAGTCATCCTTCATTCGGACCAAGGGTGGCATTATCAAATGAGCCAATATCAACGAACATTAAAACAACATAATATTACACAGAGTATGTCCCGTAAGGGCAATTGTTTGGATAATGCAGTCATAGAAAATTTCTTTGGCTTATTAAAATCTGAGCTACTATATCTACAAAATTTTGATAGTATAGAACATTTTGAGAAGGAACTAGAAGAGTATATTTACTATTATAATAACAAACGAATGAAGTCAAAATTAAAAGACCTAAGCCCGGTGGAATACCGAACTCAGGTTCTTGGAGTAGCCTAATTATATATGTCTAACTTTCTTGGGTCAGATCAAGACGTGTTATGGTTTTTTTATATATTTTTTCACATCATTATGTAGCTTTATTATGTCATTTTCTTTATCTTTCAAATAATCAGTGTTATAAGAATAGCTAATATATACTTCAAAAACATTTGATTGGATATATTTAAAATCGAGGTACCATTCCTCATCCACTTCAATGACTTTCTCAAGAATAGATTCTCCTCTGTCGCAAATTCTTCCTAAAGTCTCCCTACTACCGTCTAATCTGATAAATTTTAATAAATCATTAGTCTATTCAAATAAATCAAAAGTAATTTTATAATTTCTGCGAGCTCTTTTCTTCTTTTCGTTTTCTCTTTCAAGTTTAAATGCTAAGTATACGCCCAAAAAAGTCATTAACCCGGAAAATAATCCACCAATATATGAGCCCCAGAAACTTAACCATCCATTAACATCACCTTTAGCTATTCTTAACCATGGAACGAACATTAGCAATGAAATAATTATTGGTGTAAATAAAAAGATGGTTAACATAACCATTAATAAAAATTTATTTTCTTTTAAAAATTCTTTCATTTTTTATAACCTCCAACTTAACAATAAGAGAAAGGTTAAAATCTGTCATTAATACATTTTTGATATATCTTCAGCAGCAAGCACTATCCTATGAGCGAAGGGGTAGCACTCGATAATGCTCACTGCTCAAAATAAATCAGTCGAGCATCGGTTTGATTTTGCCACCGCAATCGCAAGTACTTTTATAAACTTTACTACCAGGTTTGCTTTTATCTCTATCTATGTCCGCAGGACGTTTACATTTCTCACAAGCTAATACATAATTCATAGATTTCCCTCATTTCAAAACATAATAAAAAGCAACCACCTTCCTCAAAGTGGTCGCTTTTCTCATAGAACATATTGTGTTGTGGTAAAAACCGATATATTTAGCAATTGCCTTTCCAATAAAATGTTTGTTTGTGAATATAATAATCAAAGAATAATATTGAATTTTTTATTTTTCGCTTTATATATATTAATAATAATTAAATATGTTTATATATATTATTTCATAAAAATCACCCCTCTCAGATACTGGGAAGATCGTGTTGTCGCTTCTTCGATGTATAACTTTTGGCGCGTGTCGTCGGTCGTCTTCACTTTCTCCTTTGTAGAAGAAGGCTTTGGTAAGACCGATTTTTAACCGCTCCGTCCTACCTCCCAGTTTAAACTATTATTTTTGATTTGCGAAAAGTGGCAAAAATGGAAAGTATGGAAAGTTTGGGGTTGTTATTACCATTTTAGTCAATATTTACTTGAAATATCATACTATATTAACATATCATTTCCATATGGGGGTATCTTTGTGATTATATAGAAAGGGGAAATTAGACTGTCAAATCTAACTTACGTACCAGTCTTTAGATACAGAGCACAAGAAAGAAAGGCATTAACTTCAACACCAATAAGTAACAAAATAATTCCACTAATTGAATTAATAACAAAGAAACTTAATAAAAATAGCAAAAAAGATTCTATTGATCAACTAGTGGAAGATATAGAGAATATAAACACAAGAATAATGTTAGATTTTCCTATGTATATAAGAATGAAAAATCAAACACAATCATCTGTTATCGGATTTTTAACTCCGATTCAAGCTGATCCAAACAAAAGAATTAGTATTTTAAAGGATCCTCGATTAGTTAATAATAAAGATAAAGTTATCCCGGTTGTAACATATAATCCAAATTCACCTTTCGTTCAGGGATATTTATCTAATCAAGAGAAACAATTAAGAGCATATTATGATCAATTGGCATTTAGAATTTATCCTCTTCATTTTGACGATGCCATAAACGAATTGCCTAATATTGTTAGAAATGGGGATATCGTACTATTAGATATTGATGAAAATTCTCCTACACACTCTACCTACCAACGAATGTATAAAATAATTAGTAACTTGTGTAATAGCATTGGAATTGATTGCGTTTTGATTAGATCTGCTATTCCAAGTACCATAAAAAATGTAGACTTACAAAACGGACAAATAATATTTGAGGCTGATAATAGCCTTCTTACTCAATACAAGAAATTAGGATTTACTGCTTTCGGTGATTATTGCGGAGTCAAAAAAGATGACTTAACAACTGGTGGTGTGATAAGTCCTGGCTATATTTTTTACTCGTGGAAGGATAATTCATATTACGGATTTAAGGGTGTATTAAAACAAGCTACTACCTTTGAAAGTATATTAGTGCCTGCTGTTTTAAATTCTAATGTTTGGAGTCAATATTTGAACGCACATAAAACTAACTGCCTTGGATGTTCATCAATCGAAAAGATAAGTCTAAAACAAAAAAAGGGTAATGCCCAACCTGAATGGAAAGGTTTTGCATGTGGACATTACCTCTATACTATGGAAGAATTTTTATAATATATCCAGTAAGGATCTGCTTGTGTTGAATAAAATACTTGTATATCTATAGGTAAAATTTGAACAAATTTATCACAAAGATACTCCCACTTTGTACTATATCTCCTTTTTAAAACTTTTTTAAATAATGTATTAACTTTTTGAGGATGGTAGTTATTACAAATTATCTTCTCTTTTTCAGCTCTATTTGATGGTACAACTATTGATTTAAATTGTTTTAAAACCCAATCTAATTCTTTTTTTGTCATCGTCTTTAACTGTTCAGAAGTGCATATATTTTTATTTTTCTCAGCCTTTTTTCTAAAAGTAAACTTACAACTATTATCTACCAAATTATAAGTAATTATCCCACAATGCTGAGGAACTATTTTCTTAACTTTCTCTAGATGATGTGGGTGAATAATTACATAGATATACTCAAAAACCTTACTATAATCATTAAGTTGTTTTTCTAACTTTTCTAAAGAATCAAGTTCTGTTTTTATCTCATAGGCTATTGACTTTCCGTTGACTCTTCCTATGTCTAAACGACTTGTTCCTATATTTAATTCAAATGTTGTAATTTCATCAAACTTATTTAAATAATTCTTAATGAAATGATACTTTATTGTAATTTCTCCAGGAAAATTCTTTAAAACCAATCCATTTACAATATCATGTCCAACTATTGAACTCTTGTAATGTTCAATTTTTTTGTAAACTTCAGTGGGGAAAACTTCCTCAATAACCGTCCATATCTTCTGGTCAAGTAAGAACGGATCATATAATCCATATAGAATGCGAGATATTTTTTTTATCTCTTCTCGATCAAGACTATTTTCAATTATATCCATACATTCGGTCAACATGTTCCAACTCACTCCCCCAAAAAACACTTTATATTATAATATTTCTAGTCATAGTTTTCTATACGCAATTCTCACAAAGTGTATTTGAATTAAACAAAACTGAAAATATCTAAACAACATTTAATACAAATCTCAATATTTAGTAATTGGAGCTATCCCATCATCTGCTCAACTATGCTAACTTTAATGTTTTGAACATGTGTATGAGATAACCCCATTACTTTTCCTATCCATCTCATTGACTTCCCATCCAACATCCAATCAAGCACCTGTATTTCACGAACTCCTTTTACTTTTTCAATGCGATATTGCACTTCCATCAATTGCATCTCGTACTCTTTTAAGCGTTTAATCTTTTTAGCACGACGGGCAACTTCTAATTCAACTGGATCGCTTGTATTACCTTGCCCTTTTGGTAATGTTGCTTCAATCCCATATTGAGCTGTTTTTGCCCCTATTCCTAATTCTGCACGAATTTCTTTTACAGCGTTCAACATCCAGTGGTAATCGGTAATCATTGCATCTAACGAAAATTTATTTACTGCTAATTGCCCTTTGCCCATTTACACGCCCTCCTATTATTTGTGGTATAATTGATTTGTATATGTCGGGCTGTGGCGAAAGCTGCAGCTTTTTTATTTAACTAGCTGTCCCAAAAACCCCACCAGGTCTCGGCCTAATCTTCCCAGCCATTTCAAGGTCCATAATTACCAATGCGACATTTGCTGAACTAATTGAAAACCTCTTACCAATCTCACCAATAGAGTTACCGGCATACCACATCTCGATAAAGACTTGTATCTGATTGTAAGTAAAATCAAATTTAAGATTCTCATGCTTCTCACCAGTGAACAGAAGATATTTAGCGTGTTTTGGTTTGCCCCTACCTCTTACACTCACTTTTATCCCTCCTTTACGATACCCATTCAACCGTCACCACAGCTTTAGGACTGTTTGAGTACCACTTCCTAGCAACCAGTTCAATAACTTGGCTATCGTCATGCCATAAAACCTTACTTAAACCGTCTTTAATACCCTTTGCAAGATTATCGATGTCTGGTTTAGTTGTTGGTCTTAATTTACCTTCATGAATGAGCTTCATTTTTGGTCCCGTCTGCTTATCTTTTGGAATTTTGCGATATACATCAATTGTTAATTTAATAGGTTCTGTAATTAGTGTTTCAGGTGCATAATGTGAAGCAACTAATCTCACGAATGATTTATAGTCTCGACTCTCTTTTGGATCTATAGCTTTCACACCTTTGCCCATGCGAGAAAACTTTGGCCGTTGCTGTGCTTGTACATCTCCTGGTATTTCGAATTGTATTTTACCCATGTTGCCCTCCTTTCCCTTATACATAAGATTTAACTAAGGTATCTATGTGCAAGGGTGTGAATTTCGTTATTCTTTTTGCGGAATGTTATTCTTGCCAACACAACAGTTTCGGTTTTTTATACTCAAAGTCTTTTAGCCATTCTCCAATAGTCATTTCATCGAATGTACCTTGTTCGTTTTCAAAACGATATTCCGTCTCAAAGGGTATTTCATTTACTTTTATATTTTGTAATTCATGTTCTTTATAATCTGCACGTCTTAAATGTTCCGCTAAAGCTTCCTCTGCTGTTTCTGCTGCGATATACTCAACCCAATCTGGTCCTACTGAAAATACTTTATAATTCATTTCACTTGCTCCTTTCTTTTTGCGAAATGTGCATTAGTCATTATTTTTTCTCAATAAATATTTGGTAAAGAAATGTATTACTTCAACTATTTCTATTGAACTTAGTGATGTATAAGAGTTATAGACTTTTTCAGGTACACATTCGAAACTATCGTTTAACTCCGTCAAGCTTTCTATAAAATTTATTCCATCATCATGTGATGCTACCCTGTTTAAATACTCATAAAGTATTGATTGAGACGTACTCAATTCGTTTACAAACTTTTTCAAAACAACACCTTCTTTTATGTCGCATTTTTGTTCTAAAGATCACTTAATTTTTTCGTACTGCACACTAATTTCTTCAAAATATTGAGGTTTTAAAAACTATCCTTATGTTAAGAATGTAGGTGGAGGTGAAACCGATGCCAAAACATGCATTCGAAGCATTGTTGAAGGTTTATCATAGTTTATTTGACGATGAACCTAAACCAGCTTTACATGTTGGCGAAGTAATGTCCTGTTGGACTTATTTAACCGTCTTAGAAGAATCAGTTGCTCTTGAGCAACTTGCTATTAACACAACCGTAGATAAAGAGCTGAATGATTTTCTTCATAAAACAATGGGTGGTGCTAGTTCACAAGCTACAAGGCTTAAGGATTTTCTTCAACAAGAAGGTATACCCTTACCTCCTGCTTCTGAACCTAAGCCTGTATCTGACCCAACTGCTATTCCTTTGGGAGCAAAAATGACAGACTCAGAAATCGCTAATCTTGTAAGTGTAAAGATAGCGTCATCAATTTCAATATGCGCGACAAGTGCAGCACAATCAGTAAGAAACGATGTTGGAATAATGTTCTTTGAATTTCAAACTGAAGTTATGAAATATGGTGCCATTCTTAAATCAATGATGAAAAAACGGGGGTGGCTCAAGATACCACCTTTTTATTACCCTCCTGGCAAACCAAACAGTTAATTATATGAGTCTCCTCAAAGGAGGCTTTTTTATTGCACAAATTTGTTCTTGTATGGCAAGCTATCCCACTTGCCGGTAATCAAAAGGGAGATCATCCTCCGTTACTTCAATAGGTCCTTTCGAATTAGCAAACGAATCTTCACCATAATTTGTAGGTTGGCCAACATAGTTAGGTTGAGTATTTTGACCGCCATATTGTCCCGTATTTGCGTTTTGATTGCTAGATTGATAATTTGTATTTCCTTGGTAGTTTGGAGCCGAATTTGAGCCGTCTGACGTGCCACGTGGTTCTAAAAACTGTATTGAGTTTGCAACAACATCAGTCGTATACACACGTTTACCATCCTGCCCCTCAAAGCTGCCTGTTTGAATACGTCCTTCCACTCCAATCAAACTCCCTTTCCTCATGAAGTTTGCTAGGTTCTCTGCTTGTTTTCTCCAGGCTAGGCATTGAATAAAGTCAGCTTCACGCTCACCTTGTTCATTCGAAAATGCTCTGTTTACTGCAACTGTGAATCTGCACATTGCAACTCCTGATGGTGTATATCGAAGCTCTGGATCTTTTGTAAGCCTACCGACTAATACGACACTGTTTATCACTTCTTCCTCATCTCCTTAATCTCGATGCTAAACATCATAAACGCTCCCCATGTTGCTAAAATAATGCACATGATGTTGAATGCTGTGTTCATGATGAATCACCATCCCACTCCCATAAACTAAGCTGGCCTTTTGCTGGAATTGGTGTTTTCAATACTTCTACATTTGCTAATTCCCAAGCATAACGACCTTTTGTGTAGTCACCAAATGCTACTTCTAAACCATTAATTGATTTTCCACTATCAAATACTGAAGCATAACCTAAAGTTGCCCCAACCCTATGACATTCGACTATTTCAGCAGTTGCAAGTACTACACCTATAGGTAACTGTTTCCAGAATGTAATTCCATGCTCTGCTAATACACCTTTAATCCAAGAGTCTTCACATGCTTCTTTATCCACCGACTTACCTGCATGAATCGCAATAGGACCACGATATTTCGTTTGCCAAGAGCGTGTTTCAAATTTTTTCTCACCTAATGCAATAAGAGTTGCCCAGGGTTGTTTAATTGTTATAGCTTTCATCCTGCAGCACCTACTTTCTTTTTTACATTTCCAACCTTTACGATATTTTGTAAGTACCGTAACTGTTGAGCAGCATAATGAACATCTCGACAATCATTTAACCTTTGGTTTACATCTTGCAAGACTTCTAAAGGAAAGTGGTAATTACTTATCAGACTAGTTATTTCTTCAGCTATCTCATCATGATTCACGCAATATTCCTCCTATCCCATACCTCGATTACTTTGAATCCTTTGTTAATGAAATTATTAAATTCTGGATGCCCCATTGGTACAGTTGCAATAACATTACATCCTTCCTCAAAACCGACCATCGTAGCAAATCTCTTAAACTTGTAAAAATCTTTAGGTACACTGAATTTACCGGTTGTTGGCGCTTTTTTACGTTGACTTGGTATATCGATTGGAATGCCGTTTTTCGTCATTTGCATTCTGGCACCTCCATCCGAACCATACGCTCAAACAATTCCTTGTCTCCCGTTTCTAGAGCACGATCAATCAGATTCTCACGGGCTTGTACTGCATGCGCTTCATGTAATTTGAAAATGCCACCCATGACATCATTCATCGTTTTTGGGTCTATCCAGCACTTTCGATTTTCTTCGATTAACGCCTTTTCTATTTTGCCAATTAGAATTTGTGCATTATTTCCGTAAGAGCAAAGTTTCTCAACCGTAACAATGATTTCTTTGCCGTGGATAAAGCTAAACTTTTTATCACCATCAATAATCGCGAATGTATCAGTTTCCAAATCGAACGAGGTACTTTCATAACTTGATAGCATATAATCACGACCATCCACTCGAATTTCTAATCGTCTAAAGCCGACTCTTGCTATCCTGTCCATTAGATGTATAACCGGTTCACAAATTACAATGTCCATCAAGCACCCTCCTTAAGCCTAGCAATTGTAAGTGCATGCTTTAATTCTTGATCAGATAAATCTTGTACCGGTACACCATCAACCTCTGTAATTTTTAGTTGTTTAAGCTGCTCAATATAAAACATACGTTTGAAACTATGCTGAAAGTTTTTCATCCTCTTCACCCTTTGCAAGATAATAATTGCAAGCTTCTTCTAGGGTGCTAAAGTTCTTATGTTGCTGTAGCTTGTACATCCAGTTTGTATATGCCTCTTTGTACTGCTCGTCACCGAATTTGTGGTAGTTGAAGGCGTTTAACACTAGCATGTTGATGATAAAATTTTCGTCCATCCGTTCACCCTCCTACAACATTTCGTAATCGGTAATTAATGTTGATATCGCGCCTAATCGTAACTGTAAAATTCTCCGCCATTTCGAATATCCGTGAAGCTGTTGCCTCGTCAATATAAAGCAATTCATCAAGAGATAATTCGCTAGAAATAAGTAATGGCTTGTTGTTTAAATAGCGATAGTTCACCACTTCAAAGATGATGTCAGCTTGCCATGACTTCACATCGATTTTTCCACCAATCGGTTTGAATAGATCATCGATAAATAGGACATCAACTTCTTTCATGCGTTCTAAGATGATAACTTTCTTTTCGAAGTTGTTAGCTGCCATTTCGTTCATGCCGTCTTTATAAGGGAAATACATTACTGGAATGACTTTCTTTTTAATTAAATTGTTTGAAGTTGCAGTTAATAGATGTGTTTTACCACTACCAGGTTGACCTATAAGAAGTACTCGATGGAAAAAACGGTTTGTGTGTGCTCATGAACTCGGACATGCTATTCAACATCCAGATTTAAACAAGGATATGTATTTGTTAATTACGCTGGCAAACCCCTTGGTGAACGATATTTAAAACGTATTATCGATTTAATATGTGATAGAGAAAATATTCCTCATTTCACTCCGCACTATTTTAGACACACCTTTGTTTCTATTCAATTATCGAAAAATATACCAATTACAACTGTTGCAGCACTTGTTGGTGATACTCCAGAAACAATATATAAAACGTATGCCCATTCTTTCGAAAAAGACGAAATTTTTGCTTCCAATATTATGGACGACATTATTAACTTAAATTCATTTGACGAAATTCAAGATTAAGCAAATTTGGGGTACATTTTGGGGTACAATAATTTATTCATAAGTTTTAAGTGTTTTGGGTACACTTTTTTAAAACGAACTAAATCTTAAGAAACGTTGATATATCAAGGTTTTCTAGATAAAAAAACACTCGTAATTTATACGAGTGTTTAGGACAACCATTTCGGTGGTGTATTTTTTGACCAGTAAATATCACCTAAAGAATGATGAGCAACAAAACGGTCTTCGAAAGTATGGTAGTGGAAATTATAATAATATCCTTCTTTTGGGCGTTTTTCTGTTCGCACATGGAAACGAATTAAATCTTTACCGCTTGTCCCATCGGAAATATTAAAGATTTTTTCACCATATTCACCGCTTGGATTGTTAGTAATTTTCAAATAATTTACAGACTGTTTATCCATTCTTGATAAAGTTAGTTCAATTGCTTCTTCTAATTTAGGAAAAATTCTTTCTTCAAACTCATCTCCAATGACAGGAGCAATACGAGGACCAAATTTTATGTAAGACTGCTCCTTCGCTGCGAGTAAAACCGATTCAACATGCTGATCATCCAGTGAACTTTCTTGATTCGACATTTGTTCTACGACAGTAGATAGTTGTTCTCTCGAATCATTATTATTTTGAAAATTGGAGTTCTGGGAACCGTTATTAGGTTGTCCATTCTCTAACCCTTCCCAAATCGCATGGTTTGGCGTAATTAATCCAAAGGTTAAGAATGCTACTGTAATAACAAGGGTTTTCTGAAGCCATTTTTTCATCATATTCACCTTCAATCTCGCACAAATTTGTTAAAACCTTCTATTAAGACATACGTTTTGGCAATTAAAAGGTTTCATCTTTTTATAATTCATTGTACAATAATAAAGTAAATAAAGCGTGCTTTTTTTATAAGGGAGGTTCTAAAGATGGCAACTACTGTTATTGGCGCTGGCTTATTTTTATTATTAGCGTATTTAACTTCAATGTGTTTCACGAACTAATAACTTTTTATAATTATTTTACCAAAGCTACTTAGATTAAGTAGCTTTTTTATTTTTATTTCCAATAAAAATTGGACAAGGGGCACCGAAGTTAATCGGCACCCCTTTAGCATTTAATAGGTAACGTATAAATAAATTAAGTCTCAACCCTATCTCCAGGGGAATTTTATAAGAGTTGCATATGTGCAACATGTAACCGCGGTAATAATTCCACTAAACGCTTTCTAACTTAAGCAACGCAAACCCTACCTACTTTTGCGTCCTTGCAAGCCCATACTTGCGCCAGTGTGAATAAGTATCTTCAAAAACTTTAGCGAAACGCCAAATTTATTTATATGCTACCTAAAATAGCACGGTATAAGTGTAACATAGGACGTGATAAATGTAAAATCGTTGGTATACTAAGCAATACACTTTCTCAACTTTGCATATTAATTAGATAAATAATAAATACCATTAATATAATTTGATTGATTTTCAAAGTTTTTATGTGAATAAAAAAGACCAGTTACACATTAATTAGTCAGTACCTGGATTTATGGAAATTATAAATTATTTTTATTTATATCTCTGTATAAGGTATTTTTATTCTCACAGCCAATTCTATTAAAGGTTTATCAAAAGAACTTGGTATCATTGGATTTTCAAGATCTCCATTATAATTTGCAAGTCCAAAGCTCGCTTCTGCAACTTGAATCCAATCCAGTATATTAGTCCCTTGAATCTCCCCGACAAAATGATAGTCAGCAGTATAAATATCATAACCATTTAAATTTGTTGCCGCTCTCCAAACTTCCGCTTCTTTAGTAGGATCAACACCAAATTGCTGGAAAAAGGTTAATACTTCAGAGCTTGCTTGAATAATACGATTAGCATAATTCTGACAATCTTCGCAACCACAATGAGACTTTTCAGAAACTTTTGGAAGAGCTTTATACAAATTAATATTTTTTTCTCTATCTACCTTTACAATATTGTTAATTAAAACAACTTCTTCCATAAACAACTCCCTCAAAATATTCTTTAGTTTATCGTGGAGCTACCCAATGACATATCCGTCATCTATTGAAAAAAGCTATAGCTTATCTTCTTTCCTTTCAGAATACTTACTATAATAACCCTCTACGTACACACCACAAATTCTTCATTTCTTTTGTTTTTCTAATCATCTTATAACAACTCACATCGGTGTATATAAAGCGGAAAATCCTAGTTATAATTCTCTAATAGCTACTTTCCGAGTATTATCTTAAAAGTTAATATTTCAACTGGCAACTTAAAAAACATAAAAAAGTTGCTGAAATTCCATTAAGAATATCAGCAACCTGTACGAATTTTATTTTTGTGGTGTAATGCCTTTTTCAAATAAACGATACATGAATGTTATTGCATGTGCACGAGTAATTGTTCCATTTGGATTGAAGTTATCATATGTTTTTCCTTTTGAAGGATCAACACCTGTCGTAATTTCATTATCATACAGCCATTGAACAGCCTCTTGTTCTGAAACGTTTTGACCAGTATACACTTTCATTAACATTTTAGCTACCGCACCACGGCGTAATGACTCTTTCGGGGCATTTGCTACACTAATTCCTTTCTGTTTTGCTAATGAATAGTAAGAATCGTACCAATTACCACCTTTAGAATCCTTAGCGTCATAAGCATATCGCAGTAACATCGCCAACCATTGAGATTCAGTTATATTTTTATTTGGATTTAAACGATTTGTTGTTTTATCTCCGTTAATAATATTGTTTTTAGCTCCCCACGAAAAAGCATTTGCCCAATATTGAGGTTGATAGTCTTTAAATGTTGTAATCCCTTCACCTGTTACATTTAAATTATACTCCCCATAATAATCATTTCCCTTAACAAGAAAATAATATGTTCCTGGTTCAAGTGTTTCCGTTGTTGTTAAAGTAGTAGGATTTGTTGGAGAACTACTATCGTAACTCCACCAAATAGTTTCATAATTACTATCTAATAATTCTGCTGAAGTTCTATCTGTTAAATATCCGTTAACTGTAAACGTAATATCTGTAGGTTTTGTAACTTTAATACTATAATAGTCTTTTTCATCATTTTGTGCGATAAACCCGTTTACAACTTCACCAAACTCGATAGGTTGTGCTTGTGCAGTTCCGTTATTAGGTTCTGCATATGATTCTGTTGCTTTTGTATAGTTGGCTGTTACAAAATACTCGCCAGTATATGAATCAGAAGCACCCTTGTTTATAGCAATATAGTAAGTACCTGCTTCAAGATATAAAGATTTATTTAATTGTGCTGGATTTTCAGCAGAACTAGTTTCGTAATTCCACCATAAAGTCTCATTATTGCTATCTAGAACTTCTGCGTTAGTTCTACCCGTCGTATAGCCTTCAACTTTTAAATCTACTCTACCAGCTTTTTCTAATGTAATAACATAGTAATCTACAAGATCGTTTCGTGCGATAAAGCCTTTAGTTCTTGTCCCAAATGACAGCTCTTGAGCTTCAGCCGTGCCATTATTCGGCTCTATATCACTGGAATTAGCAGGAGAATTATTAAGTTCAAGAGAATAGTCCCCTGAATACCCTGAGCTTACTTCAATAGTGTATGTATCTGCTTGCAAATGAAAGAAAGCATTAATTTTACCCGGACTTTCCTCACTTCCATCTTCACTTATAGTTCCAACTTCATTGCCATCACTATCTAGAATGGTTAACCAAGTATTTCGAAATTCTGTTTCACCTTTAAATGTTACTGTTCCAGCTTTGTCGAGTGTAAACTCATGGTAATTTTTTTTCGTACCATCTCCATCTGTCAATTTAAAATCATACTCTTTACCTAAGTCCATTTCTGAAGTTGCAGCTGATGCGTTATCTACAGTTGGTAATAACAAGGCACCAGTCGCAAGTGAAGCAACTAAATACTTTTTCACAAAAATCATCCTCCATAAGTAATTCGATATATAATACATTAAATAGTAATTATAACCTATCAAATAATACCATTAGCACATTTGTAATTCAATAAGATATATACTCAATAATTACTATTTTTCTTTAATTTTACTTTTATCATTAGGACTTTTCTCTATTTTTTCGACATATGATTAAACCCCAAGTTTTACAAGACAAAAAATGGGGCAAGTTCAACCAAGAACTTGCCCCAAACCAAGATAAATCTAAATATTTTTTATAGTATTTTCTCTTTAACACCATAATGGAACTTTGATGTTAGTCGGACTTCACGTTTAAAACCAAAATCATCAAATAAATTCGATTTATAATGAGCCTTTAAGACAACTCGTTTTTTTGCTACGCGAAAGGCTTCAGTCACCCATTTTTCTGTAAGTGAAATATGACTTCCAGCAGCCCGAAGCGCTTCAAAATTATTTGATTCCTCTATTACTTCTTCAAACATTGGGTCCATATAGACTACATCAAAAGAATCGTTTGGCTGCTCTTTTAAAAATTCGAAAGCTTCCGTATTAACGACTTTTATTTGACGCATGCAAGCAGTCAAAGGTAATTCTGATGTATCATATGTTCCCATACCACATTTGACAATAAATGCTACGTTTGGATCCGCCTCTAGCCCAACAACAGTCCCCGTCTTCCCTACTACAAATGCTGCTACCATTGCGTCAGAGCCTATCCCAAGGGTGCAATCTAAAAATGAGTCTCCTTCAAAAAGCTGGCATGCCTCAAGTAAAGGATCATGCTCCCCACGAGCAATACGTTTTAAGCGAAATGCCGCTGAATTTGGATGAAAAAAGAAAGGTACATTTGCACCTTTCGGATAATACTCATATCGATTTTTACCTGCAACAATTACATTTGCATTAAGCTCCTCGCTTATTTTAACTACTGAACGTTTTTTTCGCGGCTCGAAGCCAACTCCTAATTCATCACATGCCTTTTGTGCAAGCAACAAGGATATGTCATCAGGACGTCCAGCCGTAGTAACAACTGTTATTGTCCGCATGCCTGCTTTAATACACCTGTTAAATGTTCACGAATTTGCTCAACTGGGTAACCTTCAATTTGATCACGTGGGATGAAATATTCTAATTGACCATCTCTTAAAATGGCAATAGATGGTGAGCTCGGTGGAATTTCTTCAAAAAACCCGCGCATCGCTTCAGTTGCTTCACGGTCTTGTCCCGCAAACACTGTTACTAAGTGATCTGGCTTCACTTCTTTAATTGCCTCACGTACAGCAGGACGTGCTAAGCCTGCAGCACAGCCGCAAACCGAATTAATAACAACAAGAGAAACACCTTTTGTTGTCGCCATAAATTCATTTACTTCGCCAGCAGTTGTTAATTCTGTAAACCCAGCATCAACTAACTCCTGGCGCATTGGCTGAACAATGCCCTTCATATATTCATCGTAAGCGTTCATACTTTCGACCTCATTTCTTTTTATTCACATCCCTTATTATAACAGTACTTTTTGGGAAATTACAGAAAGTAGGCTTTCATATTTTTTCGCATACTTTCAAATTTTTTGTGACTTTTATGTGATTTTAGAGTTACCTTGTAAGACAGCACTTTTGTGCAGACCAAACCAGTACAAAGTTTATATTGTAAATAAATAATTATCGGTTATTTTAGAGAAAATCCCTACCTCTTCAACTAAATTAGCTTACATATCAAGTTTACAAAAAATAGGAATTATGTATCCTAATAAGTGAAGCATTTTATATTCCATTAATTCAGCTAAATCTTCACATTGATAATACAAATTTTTAATATTTTATCAGTTTGACAAAGAAATAGAAATGGAGAGTAACTAATGCTGATTTAAAAATGAAAATCAAGAAGTATTTTAGGGCGTTCGACAATGAATTATAGTAGTTTACTAAAATGGAGGACAGACTAATATGAAAAAAATATTGCTTTTAACGTATGGCTGTAACTTAGATCATTCAAATATTGCTTACTTAGTGAAAGACCGATTGAGACCTTTTGAAATAAAATGGGGCGAAATTCCTAGAAAAGTAGATCCTAAACGAGATGTATTATTCCAATATGATGTTTACGATGTAAACATGGAAATGAATAAAAGAAGTGGAGATGTATATTTTCACCAATATTTGATTAGTGAGGATCACCTGAGTGCTTTCGAATACTCTCTTTCTAAACTGAATAAAGGCATCCATACTCGTTGCCACCTTGATGCAAGGGGACATTTCTATGTTGAAATAGATAATGTAGAATACTCTGCTCGAACACTAATTCCATTAGACAAACAATCAGTATATGTTTTTCTAGATGAAGACTCATTTGCCAATACCTATATACGCTCTCGGCTACATCTTTTACCGTCTGAATTACATCACTTAATAATCGATTATAATTTAAGTTACGAAGAACAAGAGTTAAAAGTAAAAGCTTGGATTCAACAAATTTTACAACAATGTTATGTAACTGAAGTATAATATTTTAAAAGACCGCATTCACAGTATTTTAGTTGGTATCAATAATTGCTTTTGCGATAGCGTTAAATATTTTGTTTAATTGTTATTTTAACCCCCAAAAATTTGATGGTTAAATATAAAATCATTTTCACATACTTTTCTCGTAACTACTTTGAACAGGATGTGATATTAATGAATGAATCAAAATTTGCAAAGTTAGATCCAGAACAAATTCAAGAACTACAACAACTTGAAGAGAAATTAGAAGTGACTTTGCTCGCATATGACCAATCCATCAATGAAAGTTTTAACCAACAAAACAAAAGTGTGGAGTCTATAGACTAATCTGTTCTGTTAAAGTGCTTGGGTGCTAATGTACAGGCACTTTTTTATTTAATTTTCTTTCTCTAACGCGTTAATGGTAGTAACTACTTCCCCACTATCAACACTTATAAAATAAATTAAAGCTGGTGAATTAATTATATTGGGATATTCTTCAATATCTAATAGAACTTTCATGCTTCTACATCTTTATTATAAGCAGCTGAGTAAACATACACTTCTTGAGTCACAACATCAAACTCTTTCCATAAAGATGCCGTTTTGTACCCTTTAAATTTAGCATCTTCAAGAGCAATCTCTTCCGCTTCTTCTTTAGATATCTTCCCATAATTATCAAATACTTGTACCCCTAATAATACAATCGAAATAATAAAAGGATTGAAGGGATTACTAGTTTTTTCATCATACACCTTCTTTAACAAACTAGATTTAATAAATTCAAATTAACAACCACTTACTTCAATAAGTATATCAGTTTTTTACATCGTACCTACCTAAGTACAATTCCCCTATTTTCATATTACTTTATTCATCGAACGATAAACTGTCTATTAAGATATTATTCCCCAATCGAATTTATAAATACTTGACTAAAGCAAGTATTTGATGCAATAATTAAAATCTAATATTTCTAACAATTCAAAAAGAGGTGCTAATATGGATAATCAAGAAAATTTAGGAATCGAATTTAGAAAGTTTAATCGTTTTTATACTGATGTTTTAGGCTTTTTAAACGAACACATTTATGATAGTCCCTTTTCTTTAAGTGAAACTCGTATTTTATACGAAATTTATAATTCAAAAGAATGTACAGCTAAAAATATTCAAGAAAAATTAAATTTGGATGGTGGATATGTTAGTAGAATTATTAAAAAATTTGAAAAGGAAAAAATGATTTATAAAGTAAAATGCAAAGAAGATGGCCGTAATCACTTATTATTTGTTACAGATCACGGGAAAGTAATATATAAAGAATTAGAAAAAAAAGCAAATGAACAAGTTAATTTAATTCTACAAAATTTAGATTTTGAAAAAAGAGAAAAACTTATCTCATCCATGACTGTAATTCAGGAAATTCTTTCAGACTCACTGCTAAAAGAAGATAAGTCAACTTCTTTAAGAAGCTATTATATCTCAGAAGATATCAAAATGATGATAGAACAACAATGGAACTATTATCGTGATGTTTGTCAATGGGATGAGAGCTTTTTAACTTATTTACATAAAACTTTCGACGATGAAATAGAAAGAATCTGGATAGCTGAAATAGAGAGACAATTTGCAGGATGTATTGGTTTGGTAAATACCGGTAACCATATTGGTCAATTAAGATGGTTCTTTGTAAATCCACATTTTCAAAATAAAGGCATTGGAAAACTGCTGATTGAATCTATTATTCAATATTGCAAAAACCATAATTATAAAAAGCTTATCCTTTGGACCGTGAGTGATATGGGAAATGCTAGAGTCCTATATAAAAAATTGGGGTTTGAAATAACAATTGAAAAAGAAAGAACAAAGTTATGGGGAAAAGAATTAGTAGAAGAACGATGGGATTTAGAGATTTAATTTAGGAGTAAAATTTTTTATGAAAATAAAGTTTCATTATGCGTGGATTATTATTCTTATTACATTTTTAACGTTTTTAACAGTTCAAGGTATCCGCCTTTCATTTGGTGCTTTTATTGAACCATGGGAGAATGAATTTTCATTAGATAGAGGGACAATTTCTCTTATTTCTACTTTAAGTTTTATTGTTTACGGTAATTCCCAACCAATAATAGGAAGATTAGTAGATAAACTAGGGGCGCGCATTATTTTATCCTTTAGTACTTTGCTCGTAGGGATTAGTATCGTATTGGTAGCCTTCGTGAATCAGCCTTGGCAGCTATTTTTTCTCTATGGGGTTGTAGTATCTATTGGTGTTGGAGGAACCTCAAATGTAGCAGCATCCGTTATTGTAACGAACTGGTTCAATAAAAAACGAGGACTTGCTTTTGGAATTATTGAAGCTGGTTTTGGTGCTGGACAAATGTTGTTAGTTCCAGGTTCTTTACTTTTAATTGATATGTTGAGCTGGAAAGCTACTGTTATTATTCAGGGTGTTCTGTTAGTCATTTTAATCTTCCCCATCACACTATTATTTTTAAGGAATCATCCCATGGAATTGGGTTTAAAGCCTATTGGAGAAAATATAATAGATACATCTAAAGAAGATACTAAAAATATAGAAAAGACTTTTTCTATTTGGCAAGTTTTTTTAAAAAAGGAATTTTGGTTTTTAATTTTACCTTTTGGTATATGTGGTTTCACTACTACTGGATTAATGGATACTCATTTAATCCCATTTGCACAGTTATGTGGTTTTTCAACAAGTACAACAAGTTTTGCAATCAGTATATTAGCTGCTTTTAATATAATTGGCATTCTATTATCTGGTATTGTGGCTGATATTTGGAGTAGTCGAAAGTTTCTGATTGTATTATATACTTTTAGAGCCTTATCACTTTTTATTCTTATATTTAGCAGCGATCCATATTTATTTATTATCTTTGCTGCCATATTTGGTTTAGTTGATTTTGCAACTGTTGCACCTACTCAATTATTAGCAACACAATATTTTAAAAACTACTCTATTGGTTTTATTTTAGGCTGGCTATTTTTAAGCCATCAAATAGGATCTGCGTTAGGTGCCTACTTACCTGGACTTTTCTATAATATGACAGAAAGTTATATAAACTCCTTTTATTTATCAATCGTTCTATTAGGAATCGCCGCTTTTTTAAACTTTTTACTTCCTGAGCCTTTTAAAGCTTCTTTAAAAGAAATAAAATTAAAGAAGCATTCCTAATTGTACAGTGAATTTTATAAGGGAGTGATTCATGATAATAATTAAAATGACAAATCACGATTTTGATTTATTGCCATATCAAGATGTAAGTCTAAAATGCTTTAATCCACTTATTAAGATTTATAAAAGTAGAATTACAGAGGCAGCTAATGGTAATCATTCTGTTATTAAAGAAAACTTCTATAAAGAACTTAATGAAGGTCAAAGAGCATTGTTTATGTTTTATACTTTTTACAATCACGCTTGTAAATCGATATTAGAGTTTTATTGGTGGAGTGCATATTTTATGGCTCAATCTAAAAACTGGTCTGCCATCAAGGCAGGTATTAAGTTTTTCGATGATGAAGCTTTCCTTCAACTCCTTGAAGATATTGAATTAGAGCTAAAAAGACATCATCATCCTGTCACTTTAGAACAATTTCATGTTACACGTGATGATCTTGGACGAAATCAACAACTCAAATCAGCAATCGAATTGCTTTATATTAGCTTTGAAAAAACCTCTCCACTTTCGATTAATAAAATAAATAACTATATTGAACAAAATCTTCAACAATTTATTAGTATACAAAATTAAAATTCGTTTTTCTTGCAGCATCTACTATAAAGATGCTGTTTTTTTAATTTTTCAGCATTTTACATATGCTATTTTTATTTGGCATTACTCATGTGAATTGCCATTGAAAGTTCTGTATTCCAATCCAAGCAGCCTTTTGATTTCTTCTTCGACCCAATTACGTAATGCTATATTCATATACCTCTGAGTATAAATATTACCACGATCTATTATTACATATTCAGTTATTAATTGATCAACCTTGGTTTCGGATTGTATTTTGATGCCGCTCTTTAAAAGTTGACTCTTCACTTCTTTTAATTCTTGCTGTAATTCTTTTATTTTTTTATCAAACCATATTTCAAACGCAGATTGCATTTTCATATCACTTATATAATTTCTATCACGTTCGAGTGTTCTAATTGCTAAATTGTTAATAATGCATTTGTGTATCAATTCATTATTTTCGAGAAACATTAGATTACTTCACGCTCTCTATAGAATTCTGGAACTACTGCAAGAACATTATTAATTAAAAAAATTCGTTTTGCACGCTTTAGAAAACAATATGCTTGAAATGTATCATGAGACATTTTAGAGATCCTAATTCGTCTTTTTGTGATTTCTCCACTTTTAGACATATAAATTATTGCTACTATCTGATTTCGCTGAAAAGCTTTTAATAATTGTTCCCTCATTAACCTATCCTCCTTAATTACATTATAGAACAAACGTTCCCTTTTTAGTACAATAAAAAATTACCAGTTAAGCTATAAGACTGGCAATTGGATTTTCAAAAGTATTTGAACGATTAATTTCCAAATTTAAGCCAATCCAATTTCAAAATATTGTATAATGAAACTACTTAACCACGAAGGGACTGAACTATGCACAGATATCAATACTTTATTCCATATATAAAATAACATTCGGAGGTAAGGATATTGATAACAGATTTATACACTGAAAGATTACATTTAAGGAAAATGGACGTTTCTGATTCACAAACCTTATTCAAAATTTGGTCTGACCCAGATGTTACTAAATTTATGAATATCGAAAATTTTCATGATGAAAGTCAAGCTACTGAAATAATTACCTATCTTGATCAATTGGCCAGCGAAAATAAGGCTATTCGTTACTCCATTATTGAATTAGAATCTAATGAAATAATTGGATCTTGCGGGTACAATTCGTTAGATTTTGAGAACGATAAAACTGAAATCGGCTATGACATTGCTAAAAATTACTGGGGTAAAGGGTATGCTCCTGAAGCAATCTCTACCCTATTAAATTATGCATTTAACTCCCTCAACCTTAATAGAGTTGAAGCTAAGGTGGAGCCTGAAAATCTAAATTCAATAAAAGTTTTGCAAAAATTAAATTTTACTTTTGAAGGAACATTAAGGAAAGCAGAAAAATCTAAAGGCCGCTACGTCGACCTAAATATCTTTTCTAAACTAAAAACGGATTAGTAAAGACCGCAGTATTACAAGTATTGAATAAGTAAAAAGACTGTCCAGAATTATTACTTCTGGACAGTCCCTTACTTAGTTAAATCTTCGGGGGTGAACATTGATAAAAGCTATTTAGTAATTAATAATAGCCTTTATTGTTGAAGAAGGCTGTACCAACGATAATTAATAAAATAAACAAAACAACAATTAACGCAAAATCGTTTTTGTTGTCTTTTCGATCAAAAGCTCCTCCTACGTTATTATCACGTTTTTTATCATAACTTCCGCCTACGTTTTCGTATGACATACTATCACCTCCTTAATTAACATAACTTATGCATTTTTTTAAAAGTGGATTGTACAAAAGTGGAAAACAAAGAAAAAAAACGCCTTAATAAAAGTCGCTAATGCTGTTCAAAATATTTCATATTACATTGTATATACCACACTTATTGATGCTAGCCTTTTTTCATCCATTTATGAAGACAGCTTCCATTCGAGTCTTCCTTGACTCCCCTATATAGCTTTGCTTAAATTGCAATAGATAAAAGGATAAATATGTAAATTGACGGATATTAAAATTTTAACCGATTCCTCCTATTAAACATATAATTGATTGATGTTAACAATCTGGAGGTTACAACTTTGGAAAGCAAAAACAATCGATTGTTAAATAATGAAATGAACTCAGCTAAACTTGCCCTGATTGCAGGTGCATTTGCTACACTTGGTGAAGGATTATCAACTATTGCTGAAGCTCTAGCAATAGAAGAAGAAGATATCGCTATTGAAAGACAAAGTACGGAACTAAAAAATGAATTAAAAAATTTGCAAAAGCAAATTGATAATTTAACAAAAGAAGTAAGGCAACTAAGAAAGACGCTTGGCAGATAATTAACTCTTCGAAACTTTAACCCCACATCGTATTCCATTTATAATTTAAACAACCATAATTCTAGTAGAAGATTTTATAATACGTTCATTCAACTATTTTATTTCTATTATAAAATTTACATATTGTACAGTTTCTCTCGCATTATAATATACTATAACAATATATTTTTATATTAATTATCCAATTTTCGCCTTCCTATTGTCTTTTTAAAAGAATCTTAAGCTTAAAATATTAATTTAATCTCTATCTACTTTTTTTATTACACATGAATCCTCTTATTATATAAGCCTTTTCCAAATAACTAAAACTTCATACTATATAGTATCTAGTGTATATAAGAAAAGAGGGAGAAAATGAAAAGAAATAGACGTCGCAGACTAGGCTTATGTTATCCTGGGTATCGATATTGTGGACCATGGTGTACTGGTCCTGGTGAACCCATCAACCCCGTTGATTCATGTTGCAAAATGCATGATGAATGTTATTTAACTTATGGCCCATCAGCATATTGTGACCAACTATTTCAAAATTGCTTGAAACCATATATGAACCCTAATAGCAAAATGGGAAGGGATGCTGCATTCTTCTCCAAAGCCATAAAATTACGCAATTTCTTCTTTTAATTAGCCTTTATACTCTTTCAAGAAATTCCATCCTCTTGAACAAAAAATCAGCTTTCTTTTGAAAGCTGGCAAAATATAAATAGAGAGGCCGTTCAGAAAGTAAATTTACTGAACAGCCTCTCTATATGTCTAAAAGCCTCTCTCTTTTTACAGTCATGTTAACACCACAGCTCAAAAAGATAGAGTGCTTCCCTGAATGCCCTTTAGGATGCTTTTAAATTTTTCCATTATTCTATTCTTGAGAATTTAGCTAAATCATTTCTATTTCCAATCGTTACTAAAATATCATCTTTTTGCAGCAGCTCTTCTGGCGAGGGTGAAATAATAATTTCTCCATTTCTTAAAATTGCAATGACACTTACGTTAAATTTGGCACGAATATTAAGTTCCCTAAGGTTTTTTCCCTCCATTTTCGGCGGCAGAATAATTTCTTCTATATTATAATCTTTTGAGAGTTCAATATAGTTAAGCATATTTGGTGAAAGTAGCTGATTGGCTACCCGTTCTCCCATATCTCTTTCAGGATATATAATCCAGTGGATACCGATTGCTTCTAAAACCTGGCCATGCCGTTTACCAATTGCCTTTGCAATTATTTTTTTTATACCAAGATTTTTTAATAACATAGCTGTTAAAATGCTGGATTGGATATCATCGCCAATCGCGACAATTACACAATCAAAATTGTCAATTCCTAAAGAAGTGATGGCTTTCTCTTCGGTAGAATCAGCTACTACTGCATGTGTCACAAAGGGCTCAGCATTTTCAACACTTTCTTCGTCTATATCAATTCCCAATACCTCTTGACCTGCTTCATGTAATCTTCTAGCTATACTAGTTCCAAACCTTCCTAGACCAATAACAGCATATTGTTTTTTTGCCATCTCTATCTTCTCCCCGCTAAAGTACTTAACCAATCATAATTTTCCCTTTAGGATGACGGTAAGCTTCTTGTTTTCGTCTCTTCGTAATAGCAAACCCTAGTGTTAATGGACCTAACCTTCCAATAAACATCGTTATAATAATAAGGATTCGTCCAATAGGTGAAAGCTCTGGAGTTAACCCCATCGAAAGTCCTACAGTTCCAAAAGCAGAGGTTGCCTCAAACAAATACATAATAAAGGCGTGGCCTCTATCCGTAATACTAAGTAAAAATGTAACGACGACAACAATGAAAAGACCGCTCATTGCAACAGTAAATGCTTTTAATACTGTTTCTATTTCGATTCGACGTTTAAAAATAACAACATCTTCTTTTCCCCTAAGTTGTGATTTTACTGTTGTTACTAAAACAGCAAATGTAGAAACTTTTATACCACCGGCTGTTGACCCAGAACCTCCACCGATAAACATAAGAAAAATCGTTAAAAATAATGTAGCATGAGTTAAATCTGCAATAGGTAATGTGTTCGCGCCTGCTGTTCTAGGTGTTACACCATGAAACAATGCGCCCAACACCTTTCCCATTGGCGATAAAGAACCTAAGGTATTAGCATTGCCATATTCAAATATGAAAACTAAAACGACAGCACTAACTGTTAGAATAATTGACATACTTAATACAACCTTTGAATGTAAAGAAAGAACGCGTGTGTGTCGATAGTCATAAAGTTCGTTGATTACAAGAAACCCGAGTCCACCTATGATAATTAAGGAGCATACTGTCAACACGACAGTTGGATCATCCACATAATCAACAAGACTACTGTAATCTCCCATTAAATCAAATCCGGCATTATTAAATACTGAAATTGAATGGAAAAAGCCGAAAAAAATGGCTTGAGCAATTGGCATTTCAAATGAAAATCGAATCGCTAAAATAATTCCGCCAATCGTCTCCGTTATGGCAGTAAAAATTAATATTCTTTTAGCTAATCGAATCATTCCTCCTGGAGAAGCGGCATTGTAGGCTTCTTTTAATAATAGCTGCTCTTTAAAACTAATTCTTTTTCCTAAAAGGGCAAACAAAAATGTAGCAAGCGTCATAAACCCTAATCCACCAATTTGAATTAATATTAAAATGACAACTTCACCGAAAAAGGAAAAAGTATTTCCAGTATCCACAACAACAAGACCTGTAACACAAACAGCTGAAGTTGCTGTAAATAATGCATCCAAAAAAGGCAATGTAGTATAATTTTCCGTTGCAATAGGCATGCTCAATAAAAAAGCTCCAACTAAAATTAAAGAAGCAAAGCCTAGTACAAGCAATTTTGCAGGATCAAGGCTATCTTTTAATTTTTTCATAATTTCTCCTTAATGCCGAAATATAATATTTAGTTTTTATTAAGTAGTATTCATCAATTTTTTAGAAATATAAAAAGACCGATTTAATTAAACGGTATTTGAATTAAATACCGTTTAATCAAGGCGGTCTAACATATGACCTCCTCCGCTTTAGCCGACGAAGTTAGCTGACGGGTAGGATGGCGAAAGAGTCTTACATCCCTTCTGTAACTACAGAATTAACCCCAAAAAAGTGGGTCCTCCGTTCTCAAATTAATGAGATTTGGCCTGTGTTATTTATTTACTGGGATATTGTACTCCTTGATATGAAATTTGTAAACTTCAAAAATAAAAATATATTTTATTAATTTTTCACGTAAACTTCTGGATTTACTGTATAAAGCAGCTGTTCCCCACTAAGTCCATTTAGTATATTTCTCAATGTTATTTCTACCATTTTATCTCTCGTTTCAACGTTTGCACTTCCAATATGCGGTACAGCGATTACATTGTCTAATGTCAGCAGTGGATGACTTTGATCAATAGGTTCTTTTTCAAAAACATCTAGACCAGCAGCGAAAATTTTCTTTTCCTTTAAAATTTTGTACAAATCATCTTCATCTATTGTTGTACCACGGGAGGCGTTGACGAAAATACTTGTCGGCTTCATTAATGCAAACTGTTCATATTTCAACATATGGTAGGTTTCTTTTGTAGCTGGAGCTAACATTACGACGTAATCGCTATCTTTTAAAAGAGTTTCTAAATCCTTATATTGGACTTGCAATGTTTCCTCCGTATCAAGAACTCGGTTTCGGTTAAAGTAGGAAACGTCCATATTTAAACCTCGAGCCATTTTAGCTAATTCTTTGCCAATTCGACCCATACCAATTATTCCTAATTTTGCACCAGAAATTTTTTGCCCTGCAAATAAATATGGACCCCAGCTTTTCCACTCATCAGCCTTTATAAAATTCATAGATTCGACAACCCTTCGAGCACATGCAAACATTAAAGTTAGCGCAAGCTCTGCTACCGCTTCTGATAGTACATCTGGTGTATGTCCTACAGGAATGTTTCTTTTCGTCGCTGCTTTTATATCGATGTTGTCAAATCCAACTCCCATTGTACTAACAACCTTCAAGTTTTTTGCACAAGAAAAAAGCTCTTCATCAATTCGATCTGTCACGTTTGTAAAAATTGCATCGGCATCTGCGGCTTCTTTTAATAATAAATCTCGCGGCATTACACTATTTTCTTGCTCCCACATTACAACATCAAAACTTTCCGGAATTATTTTCATTACCTCTGTTTCAATTTTACGTGTTATTAAAATTTTCATGCATCATTTCTCCCATATTATAAATAATGAAAGCCCACTTACAGGAAGGTTTGATTCCCTTCTTGGCAGCAGGCTATTTCTCCTTGCAACAATTATACTCTTTTCAAAAAATTTATATCAACATTATTGTTTTTTTAATTTTTCAAATAATGCATCAATAAACTCTGTTGTTCCATAATTACCACCTAAATCTGGTGTTTTAACATTATCAACTAATAATTCTTCTATAGAATTTAGTAATAGATTGCCAATTTCTTCATACCCAAAATGTTCTAACATTAATTTCGCAGTCCATAATTGACCGATAGGATTCGCGATATTTTTCCCATAAATATCAGGAGCAGAGCCATGAACCGGTTCAAACATAGAAGGGTATTTTCCATTTAGATTAATATTGGCGGAGGGTGCAATACCGATGCTTCCCATAATTGCTCCACCTAAATCTGATAAGATATCACCAAACAAATTACTCGCAACAATCACGTCAAACGATTCTGGCTTCGTTACAAAAAATGCACTTAAAGCATCAATGTGTATAAGCTCTGTTTCAATATCCCAATATTTAGCTTTAGTTTCTGTAAAAACTCTATTCCAAAAAGGCATACTATGGTATAAACCATTCGATTTAGTTGCACTTGTCAGTTTATGATTACGGCCATTTGCTAATTGAAATGCAAAATCTATTACACCTTCTGTCGCTTTCCGTGTAAATACATTTGTTTGGATAGCTATTTCATCATTATCCTGATGTATTGTGCCACCGACTTGACTGTATTCACCTTCACTATTTTCCCGAACAACGATAAAGTCAAAATTTTTATCTCCTCTTAGAGGAGAGGTGATGCCTTTTAAACTTTTTACTGGCCGCAAATTAATAACCTGTTGAAATTCTCTTCTTAAGCCAATAACCGTTTGCCATAACGCGATATGATCAGGAACTCGTTTCGGATCACCAATCGCTCCTAAAAAAATAGCATCATGTTGACTTAGCTGCTGAAAGCCGTCATCTGGCATCATCTTGCCATGTTCTTCGTAATAATCGCAGCTATATGGATATAGTTTCTTTTCAAATTTAAATCCACCATGGATTTCGCTTAATAAATCTAAAATTCTTAAACTTTCTGGAACTACTTCTCTTCCAATGCCATCCCCTGGAATTACTGCGATATCAATTTTTCTCATACTGTTTCCCCTTTAAATATGAGTTATAAACCTCTTCCACCGTCAACGTTATATACTGCTCCTGTAATGAAGGATGCATCATCCGAGCTTAAATACGCGACCATTTTTGCGATATCTTCTGGTTGACAAAGTCTCCCAATTGGAACAGAATCCTCATATAGCTTCCGTCCTTCTACAGGATCCATATTGCCATAGAATTTTTCAAGCATAGGTGTTTCAGCTGGACCGGGGTTTATTACATTTACACGTACTCCAGTATGGGCAACCTCTAATGCTAAAGAACGAGATAATTGAACAAGGGCTCCTTTTGCAGCACAGTAAGCTGTTATTCCAGGTCGAGGCCGAACCGATGCAATTGAGGCAATATTTACGATACTTCCCTTACTATCATTGTTTTTCAAGTAAGGTAGTGCATATTTAGCTAATAAAAATGCAGATTTCACATTAATCGCCATTTGTTTATCCCAAAATTCCTCTTCTACTTCTTCAAGTGGTGTAAAGGTCATTGGAATTCCAGCGATATTTGCTAAAATATCAATTGTTTTGAAATCCTCAACTGTACTGTTGATAATATTTTGTACAGCTTCTTTTTGTGAAATATCGCCGATTATTACTTTCGTTGGTACGTTATACTCCTGAACAATTTTTTCCGTTTCCCTTGCCCCTTGTTCATTCAAATCTACAATTACGATAGTAGCTCCATCTTTAGCAAATTCAATTGCAGTTGCACGCCCCATCCCCGAACCTGCCCCTGTAATAATTGCTACTTTCTCTTTGAATCTGGCCATTTTTTCGTCTCCCCTTGTTTTAATTTTTACTGATAGTTAATAATAATTGCTTTTTCATCTGTCATTTCACGGATTGCGTAAATTGGGCCTTCTTTTCCTAATCCGCTATCTTTTATGCCCCCATATGGCTGCCAGTCAGAACGATATGTTGAAACATCATTAATGATGACGCCCCCGTACTCTAGTTCCATCGATGCCCGCATGACTAGATTTAAATCTGAAGTAAATAAACCAACTTGAAGACCAAATTTTGTATCATTTGCCTCTTTGATCACTTCATCGACATCTGAATACTCTATTAGATTAATAACTGGTCCAAATACTTCCTCACACATTACTTTCATTTTCGGTTTTAAGTTTGCTAATATAGTAGGATGCCAGAAAGCCCCTTCTCTAATGCCGCCTAATAAAATTTCAGCTCCATCATCAGCTGCTTCTTTTACCCATGCTTCAACTCTTTCTGCTTGCCGCTCAGAAATTAGTGGTCCAATATCAGTGGCAGGATCTTCTGGATCTCCAACTACCAAACCTCTCGCAGCTTCGATTAGATATTGTTTAAATTCTTCAAATATCTCTTTATGAACATATAGTCGCTGCACTGAAATACACGCCTGCCCATTAATTGTTGCTAAACCGCGCGTAGCACATAATTGAGCGATTTCCTTTAAATTTTGGGCATCTTTATGAACTATATTTGGTGCGTTGCTGCCAAGCTCTAAAGTTACCTTTCTTATCCCTACAGAATTTTTAATATGCTTTCCAACACCTACACTTCCTGTGAACGTGTACATATTGATTCGCTCATCATGAAGTAAAAATTCTCCAGCTTGATGTCCGTAACCGTTTACGACATTTATAAAACCTTTAGGAAGTCCAGCTTCCTCAAGAATTTCTACTAAACGCATTACTGTAATTGGAGCCAATTCAGCCGGCTTTAAAACAACAACGTTTCCAGCTGCAATAGCAGGAGCAATTTTATGAATAGCTAGTGTAAATGGCAAGTTGAATGGAGTTATAGCTGCTATAACTCCTACAGGCACTCTTACGGTATAGGCTATTTTCTTTTCAGAACTAGTTCTACTTGGCATTGGAATTCCTTCACCAAAAATACGTTTTGCTTCTTCAGCGGCAATTGTAAGTGTTTCAATTGCACGGTCAATCTCAACATAAGAATCCTTTAATGATTTACCAACTTCACGTGTAATCGATAAGGCTAATTCATTTTTTAAATCATCAATAATTGATGCGGATTTCATTAAAATGTCATATCGATTTTTTGCACTTAGCTTAATGCTTCGAAACGTTTCAACTGAATTAGCAACAGCTTCTTTTACAATTTCTTCAGTAGCACTGTAAACATTTGCAATATGTTCATTTGTGTACTTATTGAAGACCGGTATTACATCCCCTTCATATATCCGTTTTCCAGCGATAATATGACCTAGCTCAACAACCTCATTTTGTTGAATCATGTCCATCCTCCTTGCTTTTTAAATATTCCTTTTCCTTATCTATTATTTGCTGAACTTTTCTAGCCGAATTCCCTCCTGGAAAAGTTGACTCTAAGTACTTTTGAATCACTTGCTTAGCTAATTCAATTCCTATTACCTTGGCACCCAACGTTATAATTTGTGCATTATTACTTTTTTGTGCCCTTTCTGCAGAATACGTATCATGGCAAGTTGCGGCACGAATGCCTGGAACTTTGCTTGCAGCAATTGCCATTCCTAATCCAGTACCGCATAACAATATTCCTCTATCAATTTCCTTTGAAATGATGGCTTCCCCTACTTGAAAAGCGACTCCTGGATAATCTATTTCCTGACATGAAGCATCCCCTCCATACTCCATCACCTCATGTCCTAACGATTCCACGAAAGCTTTTATTTCTTTTTGCAATTCAAATGCATTATGATCTGACCCAATTCCAATTTTCATGAAATTCCTCCCGTCAGCTTAATTTCAGCATTTTATGAATTGTATAATCCAAATTTTCCTTTTCAAATACCTTTTTCCAATCGGGTTTTATAATCGCTTCCTTACCTAATTCAATAGCGATCATACAAGCATCAGAGAATGGATTTGTTCCTTTTAAGGCGACTGATAATGCAATTTGAATATGTCCATAAAGCATTGCCTTTGCTGCTTCTTCTGGAACACCTAATTTTTTTGTTTCCTCAAGACTTTCTTTTAATAAGGTGCCAACCATACAAGTAATCGTTTCTACTAAAGTTGGTTCTAATATCGCCATTTGCTCAACTGTAATGACATGGCATTTTTCAACTGGTGCATACATTAAGGAAATCAATTCAAGAGCGCTTTCTAATTTTGATTCATCCCCTTTATGAACTGCAACGACAACTTCTTGTCTTGCTGCTACCCCACCGAAGGCATCATCATATTCTTCCTTTGTATATTTTTCTAAAAATATGGACGGGTGGCATGGATGTGCAACTATCGATGTACAATGATCATTTACTATTAACTGATCTGCGTATGCAGCAGCTGGATCTAATGTAATTAATACCGCATCTTTCTTCATAAGAGGCGATACTTCCCTTGAAATTTTATGAATGTATATATCAGGTACAGCTAAAATAATAAAATCACTAAGTGGAACAACTTCCTCCATTGATGAAATGGTTAAATTTCTATCATTCATTGCTTTGATTTTTTCATCTGATTTCTCACATAAATTCAATTTAAACTCTTTACCTATTAAATTATTAGAAATTCGAGTACCCATTTTTCCACCGGCCCCGATGATAGATACAGTACAATTAGTTAAACTGCTCATCGTAGTTCCTCCATTGATCCATAAGATTTTCCTTAATAAAATCTAAGCTTTCTCGAATCCATTCTTTTTCGAGCATTACTGTTTCTTCAATTGAACTAGAAAATGGCAGCCAAAACTCGACTATCGCATTAATGTTCACATGATGTCGTCTTAAAGTTCTAATTAAGTCTTTTGTATTTAATAATCCTTTTCCAAATGGTGTTCCGATTAAAGAAAACCCTACCCAACCTTCTTTTCTCTCAAATTTAAAATCTTTTAGATGTAGATTTTTTACAAAAGGTGCTGCTAAAAGCATCACATCATCTGGGTATTCTAGATTTGCAATACAGTTAGCAGGATCAAGACAAATACCCAAATTTGAACTTGAAACTGTCTTTACGACATGAACCAAATCCTCTGTTTTTCTTTGTTCATAAGTTTCAAGTGCAATGGTAATTCCTTTTTCTTCAAACAAGGGCATCACTTCTTGTAAAAGAACGATTGCTTCCTCAATTGATGGAACAAAATCTGCGGAATTTAACATTGTTCTTAATGTTTTACTATTTAACTTTTCACAAATATATAAGAATTTTTCGAGCTTATTTTTTTCTATCCCCTTTGTTCCGACCTCTAATTCAATATTAAGCTGCCTTGCTCTTACAGCAATTTGCTCCAGCTCTTCATCTGTAAAACTTTCCAGCGGACCAAAATCGCAAATTTGAAACAAATGTATTCCATAACGGTTTGTTTCTTCCAACAAAGTCAAAATGTTCTGGAAATTAAAATCGTTAGAAATACTATGCCAATAAAATGAATACGTGCTTAATCCAATCTTCATTTTTTGAACCTCGCATTTAATTTTGAAGTTGTTTTACATGATTTAAAATTTCTTTAAATGAAGCTAAATTCCAAGCTGAGCGGCCTATAAATAATCCATTTACATGACGCAGTTGGAGTATAGATAGTGCATTTTCAATATTCACGCTGCCTCCATAGATAATAGGTATCGAAGAGCCTATTGATGGATACATTTTACTTAAAAGTTGTCGAATAAATTGATGAGAAGATTGAATATATTGAGGATCTGCACATTGACCTTTTTCACCTATTGCCCATTTTGGCTCATAAGCAATCATTACATCATCGGAGGATAACAGTTCAATTTTGTGGAGAATTGTTTTAAGTTGAATCGATAAGATTTCACTTGTTATCCCTATATCTTTCTGCTCTTTATTTTCTCCGATGCAAATCAATGGCTTTAGTCGATGTTTTAGTGCGGCTTTTACTTTATTATTTAAATCTAAATCATTTTCGTTGAAGTATTCGCGTCGTTCTGAATGTCCTAATTCAACTATTTGTACACCAATTTCACTTAAATGAATTGGAGAAATTTCGCCCGTAAAAGGTCCTTCATCTTCCCAGTGCATATTTTGCGCACCTAGTAATATTGGCGAATCTTTTAATATTTCTTTCATTTCTGTTAATGCTGTAAATGGGGGAATAATAAAAAGTTCAATATGATAAGGAAAGTTTATAAAAAATGACTTCAAAGCTGTAGTATATTCCCTAGCTTCCTTCAAGCTTTTATGCATTTTCCAATTCGTTCCGATATAAATTTTATTCATATTGAAGCTCGCCTTTATTTTGCAATTCGTTTACAAAAGTATATATAGCTTCAAACATAATTGAAATCGTCGTTGCACCGGCATCCTGATGCCCAATGGCACGTTCGCCCAACGATTTTGCACGGCCAAATTTAGCAATTAAATTTTTTGTATTTTCCATTCCATCTTGTGCTTTTTCGCTTGCTTTTTTTAAAGCATTTATTAAATCTTCATTTTCTTCTAAAGCTTGATGTAATGCTTTAACGGCAGGCTCTAAAGCATCGATCATTGTTTTATCTCCAAGCTCTGCTTTTCCCCTTGCTTTTACTCCTTCCAGTCCACTTTGAATAAAGGAAGCAAGTAGTTCTAAATTCAACTTATGGATGATTGGTTTATCTTTTACACTGGCAACAAATAACGTTCCAAATAAAATGCCTGATGCGCCACCCATATTGCTAATCATTGCTTTTCCTGTTTCCAAAAAAATAGAATTAACAGTTGTTAGGTTGTTGTTTTGCAATATTTCGGCTGCCTTTTTAAATCCTACTTCCATGCCGATGCCATGATCTCCATCCCCGATAGCACTATCAATACTTGTTAATAAGGGTTTAGATTCTATTACTTTTTGACCCATATAGAGGAATAGTTCTTTTACTTGATCAATCGTTAAATACGTTTTTAAGCTATCCCCATTAGATACCATCATCGTTATCTTCCCTTCTTGAAATAATAAGGAGAGTAGGCTGGTTTGTCGTAGTATTTTTTTAATTCTTCATCCAATTTCATAACTGTAATAGAAACGCCAGCCATTTCTAACGTTGTACAATAGCTATTTACATCTGCATCATATATGATAATGCCTTTATCTTCTAATATATTTGTAAGTTTGCGGCTCACAATAAACAGTTCCATTAAAGTAGTAGAGCCTAGGCCATTCACAAGAATGCAAACCTCATCACCTTTTTTTAGTTCAATATCCTTTAAAATATAATCCACCATAATTTGAGTTAATTCATCTGCACTTAATAGCTTTGTCTTTTGTATACCAGGTTCTCCATGAATACCCATACCAAATTCAATTTCATCCTCTGCAAGCTCAAATGTATACTTGCCTGTGCTTGGGATAGAACTTGGTGACAGAGCAACGCCAATAGAACGGATATTATCAACTGCTTTTTGAGTTATAGCTGCAACTTGTTCTAATGATAGGTTATCATTTGCAGCTGCACCTGCAATCTTGATTGCAAAAATATCTCCAGCAATCCCTCGGCGATCTTTAGCATTTTCTTTAGCAGCAGATGCAACATCATCATTTACTAGAACTGTTTTGGTCTTAATGTTCTCAAAATCCAGCAATTCAGCTGCCATATCAAAATTCAATACATCTCCCGAATAATTGCCGTATACATATAAAACTCCATGGCCACTATCTAATTCTTTTGTTACTTCAACAATTGTATCTGGTGGTGGTGCTGAAAAAACATTTCCAATTGCTGCACCATCCGCTAAACCTTCCCCAACCATCCCTATGAATAATGGTTCATGGCCGCTTCCTCCGCCTGTTATAATTGCTACACGATCCGGTTTATTTTTCACTATAACTCCATTTGAATTTAAAACCTTCTTGTAACCGTTTCCAAAAGTTGCAATAAATCCTTCTACCATTTCATTCACAACATTTTCAGGATTATTCATAACCTTTTTCACAAACATCCCCCTATTCCCTTTATTATTTGTAAAATATTACAAATTACTTTCATTTTGTTTTATTTCTTAAAAATTAAAAGTAAATGAAAAACTTATGAGTAAAGTATATTGTTAACATATACAAACTTATGCTTAATGATTACTAATCTAGTTATCAGGATAGAGGATTGTTAGTTTTTTATTATATAAATTGAGTTCTTGAGTTTGATTTCTTTCCAGCTCTTTATTCGTAATAATGACATCTATATCTTGTACAGAAGCAAATGTGGCAATAGAATTTTTATTCATTTTTGAATGATCTAGTAATGCAATCACTTTTGATGCATGCTTAATCATTTGTTTTTTTAGCTCAACTTCATATACACTAAAATCTTGAAGTCCATTCGCTGTTGTAAAACCGTTTGCAGATACAAAGAAACTATCAATATTAATTTTTTCTAAAATACCGACCCCCAAATTCCCTTCTAAAGCCATCGAAGATTTTTGTATAATTCCCCCTATTAAAATTACAGTTAAATCTGGATTATTATTTAATTCCATCGCTGTATTTATACCATTAGTAACAATTGTTAATCTTTTTTTCATATTAGCTAATAATCTTGCTAACTCTAATGCCGTTGAACTAGCATCTAACATAATACATTGATTGTCTGTAACTAGTTCCAAAGCCTTTTTGGCAATTTTATACTTTTCATCTTTGTTTTTTAATTGTCTAATGGAGAAATGATATTCCTTTTCAACCTCTTCCTCAAGAATCGCTCCTCCATGAGTTCTTTTTAAAAGGTTCATTTTTTCTAATGTAGTTAAATCATTTCTTAATGTAGCATCCGACACTTCGATTGCATTTGCTAATTCTTGTATTGTCACTCTTTTCTTCTCGAACAATATTTCTAAAATTTGCTTTCTACGTTCTTCTGCAAACATTTTACTCATCGGCTATCCCTCACTGAACAATTATAAATAAAATTACATATAATTCTTTCTACTCAAACATATACATTGAGAAAATTAAATTTTTCGATTATTTAAATAATATCGCTAGAAAACGAAAATATGAATTATTTTACTTTTTATTTCCTTTTATTTAAAAGAAAAATTCACTAACAAACGAAAAACAAGTTATTAGAAATCATTAGCGGACATAAAAATTAGAATATTCAGAAATCAAATGCATTTTCTTTCCTTTTATATTTGGCTTAAAGGAAATGTTTAGGGGGGCGGAGGAGGAAATTTAACAAAAAATGTAAGCGTTATCTTTAAATCATATTTTATTTTTACAAGGAGGAAATAAAATGAAAAAACGATTATTACTGCTTACAACTATTTTGTCACTAATTTTATTGGGCGCCTGTGGTGGTGGAGAAAAACAAGGTGAATCTTCTGGGGAATCAAATGACGAAGCTAAAAGAATTTCAATTGCAACAACACAAACAGAAGATTCTCACTATGGTGCATATTTAAATACCTTTAAAGAAGAAGTTGAAAAAAATTCCAATGGTGCTATTGAAGTATCGCTTCACTATAATAGCGAATTGGGAAATGAGCGCGATAATGTTGAATCTGTTCAAATGGGGACTTTAGATGGTGCATTTATTTCATCAGGTGTAATAAGCAACTTTGTAGATGAATTCAATGTACTGGACTTTCCATTCCTATTTGAAAACACTGAGCACGCACGTTCAGTATTAAATAGTGATATTGGTGAAGAATTTAATGCAAGTTTACTAGAAGTCGGCATTAAGAATTTAGGATTTGGTGAAAACGGTTTCCGTAATATTACTAACAACGAACGACCAATTGTAACTCCAAAAGATTTAGAGGGTATTAAAATCCGTACAATGGAAGTACCAATTCATCAGGAGGTATTTGCTGAGTTCGGTGCTAGTCCGACACCAATGGCTTGGAGTGAAGTATTCACCTCTTTACAACAGGGAGTGATAGATGCTCAAGAAAACCCAATTGCAATCATCTATTCTTCCAAATTAAACGAAGTTCAAAAATATGTATCAATGTCTGGTCATGTTTATTCACCAGCTGTATTTATTTTTAACAATGAGTTATTTGAATCTTTCTCCGGTGATTTACAGCAGGTCCTTCTAGATGCTGCCAAAGTAGCACAACAAGCAAATTATGATTTTATTGATCAAAATACCGAGGCTCAACTTGAAGAATTAAAACAATTAGGCATGGAGATTAATGAAATCGATTTAAAAGCTTTCCAAGATGCTGCTCAGCCTGTTATTGATAAATATAAAGGCGAATATTCAGAGCTATATGACAAAATTAAAGCTGCTGCAAACTAATAAATAGAAGAGTTGTTTTAGGAGGAACGCTATGAATACAATATTGAAATGTATTGATGGCATTAATAAGTTTGTAAAAATTTTACTTGCAATTTCTCTTATTAGTATGACCATCATTATGATTTTACAAGTATTTTCTCGATTTATTTTAAATTTGCCATTGAATTGGTCAGAAGAAGCAACTCGTTATTTAGGTATATATGCAGTATTTTTCGGAGCAGCATTGGCAGTAAGATATAATGAATTAATTTCAGTTGAAGCTGTTCCTGACCTGCTTCCTGAGAAAGGAAGAAAGTATTTAAAAATTATTGTTTTGCTAATTTGCATTGTGTTTTTTGCGATAGTACTCGTACAAGGATTTTCGCTCGTTTCAAATGTAAGTATGCAAAAATCCCCTGCATTACAAATTTCAATGTCTATTCCGTATTTTTCAATACCACTCGGTGCTCTATTACTAATTATTAATGCAATTGCAGCGATCATTGTTTTGGTAAAAGGAGGGGATAAAAAATGACAGCAGCATTAATGGGGTCATTAATGGGATTTTTCATTATCGGTGTTCCCATTGCAATCGCTTTAGGATTCGCATCAGTCGTGGCATTATTATATAGCGGCGACGTTTCTTTATTATTAGTTGCACAGCGCATGTTCACCGCCATTGACTCATTCTCATTGATGGCTATCCCCTTCTTTATTTTGGCCGGTAAGTTAATGGAAAATGGCGGTATTTCTAAACGGTTAGTTAATTTTGCTAACACATTAACAGGACATCATACAGGAGGTTTAGCAATTGTAGCAATTGTTACATCTATGTTCTTTGCGGCAATTTCAGGTTCTAGTGCTGCAACAGTAGCAGCTGTCGGTTCAATTCTAATCCCATCCATGATAAATAAGGGATATCACCGTAATTTTGCTGGAGCAGTGTCATCTGTATCAGGGGAACTAGGAATTATTATTCCCCCTTCTGTTCCACTAATTTTATATGGTGTAACGACGAATACATCTATTGGCGATTTATTCATGGCAGGAATTACACCAGGTATTGTTATCGTTATTTCATTAATTATTTTAGTTTATGTCATTGCAAAAAAACGTGGATATGAAAAAGAAAAGAAAGCAACCTTAGCAGAAACGTGGAAAGCATTTAAAGATGCCATTTTAGCTCTATTAATGCCTATTATTATACTAGGCGGCATTTACGGAGGGATATTTACTCCAACTGAAGCAGCAGTAGTTGCAGTACTTTACGCATTCATTATTGGAGCATTTGTCTATCGTGAAATTAAATTGAATAATCTATTTGAAATATTTGTAAGCTCAGGCATTACTTCTGCAATTGTATTGTTTATAATAGCAAATGCGGGTATTTTCGGTTTAGTTCTAAGTAGAGAAAATATACCTGCAATGGTTGCGAACTTCTTTGCGAACATTACGGATAATCCAATTATTTTCTTACTATTAATAAATCTATTATTAATTTTAGTAGGAATGTTTATGGAAACAAGCGCATCTGTTATAATTCTTGCACCATTATTAACTCCCGTAGCGATTTCTATGGGGATTGATCCTGTACACTTCGGAATTATCATGATTGTGAATCTAGCATTAGGTATGTGTACTCCACCACTTGGAGTTAATTTATTTATAAGCTGTCAAATAGCAAATGTAAAATTAACAAGCATAACCAGAGCTTTAATTCCATTTTATTTTGTCTTGATAGGGGTATTATTACTATTAAGTTATGTGCCTATTATTAGCATGTGGCTTCCAAATCTACTTAAATAGATATTAAAAGGGCTGTACCAGAAGTAGGTAATACAAACTTCTGGTACAGTTTCTTTATATGAAAATACTTTAACTTCCCTTTCGGTATAGATAAATTGCGACTTTCGGCTTTGCCTTTCGAAGAAGAAAGAGGCTGTTACATACTGGTTTCGAATAGAAAAGTGAAATTGAATGCGCTAAGGTATGGAGAACTACTTCCATCTATAGAAGCTTCGGTAAAATTGACCAACTTAACTTAAATAGGGGTGTGTTTATTCAAAAATTTAAATAAATTTCGTATTATAGGTTATAGAAATTGATTCACGATTTCTAAGTATGGAGATTATTAAGATGAAAATTAGATAAGGAGTTTGCATTTGAAAAGGAAAAGAAAGTTCCTCATTTTCTTTATAACAATAACATTGATCATAATAACTGCTCTTTTATTTCCTACTTGGACACCTAAAATTGAAGGAGTAAACAGCGTTGCCGAATTAAAATCAATTGAAATAAATGGTACTAAACTTGAAGTGATGATTAGAGGTGCCGATAAAAGTAATCCGATTGCTATCTTTGTGCATGGTGGACCAGGCAGTTCAGAGATACCTTATGTCAGGAAGTATCAAGATCTTCTTGAGGAACATTTTACAATTGTTCATTATGACCAGAGAGGAAGTGGGAAGTCATTTCACTTCTTTGAAGATTACTCGAATATAACCTCAGAACAACATGTGGATGATTTATTGGCACTGACTGAATATGTTAAAGAAGAGTTTTCTCAAGAAAAGGTCATATTAATTAGTCATTCTTATGGAACATATATAGGACTGCAAGCAGCTAGTAAATATCCTGAAAACTATGCAGCTTATATTGGTATTGGTCAAGTTTCAAATACTACAGAAAGTGAAATGGATAGCCTAGAATATATAATACACCAGGCACAACAAGCAGGAAATCAAAAGGATGTAGAGCAAATAGAATCACTTAGAGATTCTATTGAAAACGGTGAGGCGCATACACCCAGAAATATGGTCCGTAAATACGGAGGGGCAGCAAGGTTAATTGATGAAAATATGGACTATCTTCTAGGGTTTCTAACTAGTCCAGAATATAACTTACTTGATGTTATTCGTTATTTTAAGGGAATTTCAGCTACACAAGAAATATTATTAGATGAAGAAAAAGACAAAGATATTACAACAATTGTAAATAAAATAGATATTCCTTTATATTTCGTCATGGGAAAATATGATTATATGACATCTACAAATGCAGCAAAAAAGTATTATGATAACTTGGATGCTCCAATTAAGGATTTTATTATCTTTGAGTATTCTGCACATTATCCTCAATTCGAAGAAGAAAGACTTTTTGCTGATTGGTTGATAAAAACTTCTAAAAGTTTGGAGTTGTAGTTTAATATCCTTCTTTTATTAATTTTTTATGGTACACATCGTGTAATAATTTAAAAGTGGATTTTTGAAATCAATTTTGTTCATGTAAAAAAACGTCATTTCTCTTGTCAGAAAAATGGCGTTTAATTAGTTTTTTCCCCTGCTTTCTTTTTCTATTCAAATAGCTTTTCATCTTCTTCAAACTTATTTCCATATTCAGCAGCAAGCTTAATACATTCCTCCATTGAAACACTTGAAGCAATGTTTTTCCATGCAATATCAAAAGCCGTACCGTGATCAACAGAAGTTCTTAAAAATGGCAATCCATTTGTTATGGATACTGTTTTATGGAAATCCGTCATTTTTGCGGCAATATGCCCTTGATCATGATATAACGATAAAACCGCATCATACTTTCCTTGCAAAGCTTGATAAAATACAGAATCTGCTGGTACAGGACCATAAGCATCATAGCCCTTGCTTTGGGCTAATTGAATGCCTGGGGAAATCTCATCTATTTCTTCATTTCCAAATAATCCACCTTCTCCACTATGTGGATTTAAACCGGCAACTGCAATTTTCGGTGATGAAACCCCCAATCTTTGCAAAGCCTTAGTACAGCGAATAATATAATCATATATCCGTTTTTTTGTCATTAGATTAATGGCATCTTTTAATGATAGGTGCCGAGTTAAGAAAAAAATTCGTAAATTATTAACTTGGAACATCGTTAATGGATCATTTGAACGAGTTAATCCTTCCAACATCTCGGTATGTCCAATATATTCTACTCCGGCTGCCTTTAAAGATTCCTTATTTATCGGTGTGGTAGCAATAGATTTTACTTTTTTATTCAATGCAAGTTCAACCGCTTGTTTTACATATTCATAGGCAGCCCTGCCACATTGTGCTTGCACCTTTCCTTGCTGAAGTGTTTTAATGTCGATATTATCCAAATTGATTACATCAATTGTTCCAAAAGAATATTTTCCTTCCTGTGGAGAGATGATTTCATTTATTTTTAATGGAGTATTTGTTACTTCAATTGCTTTAGCTAAAACTGAAGCACTTCCTATTACTACTGGTTGGCAAATTTCATAGACTGTTTTGTTTGCTAAAGATTTTACTGTAATTTCTGGTCCTATCCCTGCTGCATCACCCATCGTAATGGCAACTATATTGTTATGATTCATTTGCGATAATCCCCTTTGTATTTATTGATTGCAAATACCTTAAACATTGATGCAATGTCGTTTTATTGCCAATCAGCCCCCCCTTTGTTATGATTGGCAACCGATCTAGTTTGCCATTTACTAATTCTCCATAGGCTATTAAACTTTCGACCTCTTCTATTAATTTAATAGCATCTGCACTAACAAAGTTACATAATGATGCAGTTACATCCCCGCCACAACATATGACCCCACCAACTGAAGATGGGTCTAGTAAAATTAATTGTGTTGTCACATTTGCAATCGCAGTTGTTAATTTTTTTGCTATTAATTCTTGTGATACATTTTGTTCCTGTGCAATTTCTCTTAAGTCAACGTTAGCTTCTGATGGATGTGTAGTCGATATGATAAAAATATTTTTTCTTGCAAATTGTTTAATAGCTTTATTAATTGCATTTTCTATAATGCTTTGTGCTTTACTTGGATTAAGTAATTTTATTGGATCTAAATAGATATATTCGCAATTCTGTTCCTTCTCTAATACATAGGCAAGCTGTTTTTTTGTTAAATCTGAAACACTACCAATTGAAAAAATATAATTTATTTTTGGATTATGGTTAAAATATTTTGCTCGTATAAATTCAAAAGTTAGTGGACCAGGATCTACTGGAAAACAATTGTAATTCATAGTTGCCATACCTCTTGCAACTATTTGAATATCTTCATTCGTAATCGCATCTACTATGATTATTTTGCAACCATTCTCAATCTTCTCTTGAAATATTTTTTTTACGTTCTCTTCTCCTAGTCGAATTTCGTGTAATCCAATATGTGCAACTAAATTTTTAGATTGACTTTGAACAATATTTGGAACATATGATTGATTTACAGGGTTCATCGGGTCTCTATTAAGACTTGTATTTTCAAGTAATTCATCATGCAGCAATAAATAACCACCGATTACTTTCCTGCCGGAGTCTGGAAATGCTGGAGATATTACGGCAATGCCATTCTTTCCTGCTGCATCTAACAGCAAGTCTGTAATGAATCCTATTCTGCCTCTCATAGTACTATCAATCCGATTTGCAATAAGTTCTGTTCCCCAATACTGCAGCTCGGTTATTGCTTCCCTTACTCTTTTTTCTACAATATCCTCATGCATATAACGACAATCCAAGTCCATACCAATTACATCAAAGTGAAGCGTTTGAGGGATAGTTGCTCCATTCATGACAGTTGCTGTTTGTAAACCTAATTTCTTTAACAGAACAGCTGTTGCATTTGAACCTGTTAAATCATCTGCAATGTACCCGACCTTCATAACCAACACCTACTTCATTTTTTTAAAACCTTTATATGTTTGTAAAAGTAAGTATTAAAATTTTTTGACTATTAGTTTAAAATTAATTTTCTATTAGTATGGTGATGTGAGCTACTCCATTGATTAGTGAATTTGTAATTATTTATGTACAATTTGAGCAATTAATACATTGAATTACATACTTAAATAAAAATATATTTTTATATTTTTAGTTGCTGCTTAAGGAAATAATATTGAACAGAATCTGGATGGTAAAGTTGGAAATGAAGAGGTATAAATTCGCTGAATTAACTAATGTTTTCGAAATAACATGCTTGTTTATCAAGGAATGACTATGAAATTGAAGAGGGTTGCCTAGCGAGAATCTAACTCTAACTTTTAAATGTATTACTTATTGAACATCAGCGTCTTGCATCCTATTCCAACAAAAAATTAAAAATCACATTGGACTTTCAGGAACAGGATGCAGCGCTGCTATGGATAATACTATAGAGATGTTAATTGCTGTAAATCTTCTTTTAAATAGATAACTAATTCTTGTCTATACACATCATTTTCTAAATAATGGTCTAATGTGTGGAAATCATACTTGAAACTTCCAAAGGGAAATGTAACATTTTCTCCCTTTACTGCAGCAAGGAGTCCTGCTACATCATTTGAAACCATCTCTAATACTTCTTCACCTGTTGCTGTTAATACAAAAATTACATTCATTTGAACTCCTCCTAAACTATGCTCCAACAAACAAAGCAGCCTGGCTTATGGCAATATAAAACTCAACGTTTTGTATTGGGCTATTTTCATCTATTTGTAATGTCATATAAAATTGATCATTTAAAAATTCAGCTTTCCATCGAGCTGCTAAAGTTTCTTCAAATAGAAACTCAGACCAATCTTCCATTTGTTTATTGACTTGAATTTTAATAACCCCATCGGTAATTGTTAGTTCAGGAATGGCCATTTTCCAATTTTCGTAAGTAATAATATATTTTTTACCGATTTTATGATCGAATCCCTCGTACCACAACTTGCCCCTTCTAATGACTTTTTTTATAGTGAAAGACTTTTCACCAGATTTATTGGAGACTTCATATTTTAAAAAATATCGATAGTCGAAAAATTGATCTAATGCCTTTTTTAGACGATTATCATATATTCTTTTTGAAATCGCTGCAATTTGCCCGTTGTCATCAAAAATGGGAACCTCTATTACTGATTCAATTTCCCTCGGATGTGTATATGTATAAATTTTCATATATTCTCCCAAATGTTGCGAATGCAAATATCTTTTAGATAATCATACTACAAATTCCTTCTAATCATTAAATAAAAAGGCGACGTCCTTAAAAAATAGACGTCACCTTTCTAATTACCTAGTTAATTCATAATATTCGTTCTTTACTCATAATCAAATTTGCTCCAAGGAGTTCCCAACTTTGGCAGAACCCATCGATCAAGCCCGTACCAACCCGCTACTTTCCATGCTAGAACTAACCAAGTTGCAAGTATAAATAGTAATGGGTTGGTGCTAAGTGTTCCTGCAAATAAAAAACTAACATTCATAAAAGACCCGAAAAAAGCTGCAATTCCAGTTAGCAACCCTAAAATTAAACCAAGCCCTACAAGCAATTCCCCATAGGCAACTATAAAAGCAAATATCTTTCCATTTGGCAGTACTACATTTTCTAGAAACATAGCATACCACCCAGCTACATCATTAGACTGTGCAGATTTTTCAAGAGCACCTTTTACGAATCCTGTTACTGCCGCTCCACCATTTTCCCCAATCCATGCATCATTATGTATTTTTCCCCAACCTGCTTTAAGCCATATGAATCCTACATATAGTCTAATTATTAGCCATAAACCAGCTGATCGAGAATCATTCAGCAAAAACCGGGAAAATGGATTTTCTTTCATATAAATATAATTATTCTTTTCCATAAGATCACTCCCTACAAATATTATAAATTTCGACTATTAACAAATTCTATATTATTTGTGAGTAATGGAATAAATATCTAAAAGTTTTCACTAATTCGAAATAAAATCGTCAAAGTCAAAACCACCAGTATAACTGGTGGTTTGCTCTTCGCGTGAAACGCTGGGTTACTGGCTCCTGTCTAAAGACATTCTGAAAGGTCCGCCAACCGCACTTCGCTTCCTCACTTTGCCGCTAAAGCGGCTTTTTTATTTCTTTCTTCGATTGATTTCTTCTCCTGTGAAAGGGTCAATGAATTCTTTCATTGTCATTTGATCTTCCAGGATATCTTCTTGTAATTGATTTTTGATATATTCTTGTATTGTTTTTTTATTTCTTCCTACTGTATCCACATAAAATCCTCTGCACCAAAATTTTCTGTTTCCATATCGATATTTCAGATTGGCGTGTCGATCGAAAATCATTAAACTACTTTTCCCTTTTAAATAACCTACAAATCCTGAAACACTTAACTTCGGTGGAATACTTACTAACATATGAATATAATCGGGACATGCACTTGCTTCTATGATTTCCACGCCTTTTCTTTCACACAATTGTCGCAGGATTCTTCCTATATCAGCCTTTATTTGACCATAAATCACTTGTCTTCTATATTTCGGTGCAAACACAATGTGATACTTACAATTCCACGTTGTATGTGCTAAACTTTTCTTATCCATTTTGGAGCTCCTTTCGTACGAAGTCGGTTGACCAGACCTGACTTTATTGTACGACTGGAGTTTTTTTTATGTCCATAGCTATAAGCTTTCCGGAACCCCCTGCATAGCAGGGGGTTTTCATTTATACAATAAAAAGGTCCTACAGATTTAATCTGTAGAACCTAAAAATCGTTTAGCTCTTATACTGTTATGGGAGCAAAAAATTCATCGTATAACGCACGTAAAATTTGGTTTTCAGCAGGTTGCAATACACCAAATACTAAGCTTACTTCAGAAGAACCTTGATTAATCATTTCGATATTTGCACCTGTTCTAGAAATTGCTGAAGCCGCACGTGCAGCTAGACCCGTATTATTACGCATCCCTTCACCAACAATTACAATTAACGATAAACCGTGACGGAAGTATACATCATCTGCATGTAATTCTTCTTTTACACGATTTACGATCCGTTCTTCAACTTCATTTGTTAATTGGTTTGAACGGATAACAACTGAAATATCGTCTAATCCTGAAGGAGTATGCTCGTAAGAAATATGCTCTTCTTCTATAATTTGAAGCAGTTTACGACCAAATCCAATTTCACGATTCATTAAATATTTTGATACATATAATATTGAAAATCCACTATCTGCTGAAATGCCTGTTACAGGACGGCCTGTTAAAGGGCGAGTTGGAACAATTTTTGTTCCTGGTGCAGTGGGATTGTTTGTATTCTTAACTGTGACAGGAATACCTAATTTGTATACAGGCATTAATGCCTCATCATGGAAAACTGAAAATCCTGAATAAGAAAGTTCACGCATTTCGCGATACGTAATTTCTGAAATACCTACTGGGTTATTTACGACTTTTGGATTTGCAGAAAATACAAAATCAACATCGGTAAAGTTTTCATAAAGATCTGCTTTCACAGCCGCTGCTAATATAGAGCCAGTAATATCTGAACCACCACGGTCAAATGTACGTAAAGTTCCGTTTTTTGTATATCCGAAAAATCCTGGGAAGACAACAATTTCATTGTCTTTTCCTAAATCCTTTAGGTTTTCATATGCTTCTGGCAATGCTAATGTACGCTCAGGAAAATCATTTAAAATTAGCTTTTCTTTTGGAGATACATATTTTGCACGTAAACCGATGGAGTTGAAATATTCAGCAATTAGTTTTGCATTATTATCTTCTCCACTCGCTTTAATATTATCTATAAATAAAGTTTTATTTGATTTATCGGAAGCAACACGCTCTTGTAAATCGTTTTTAATAACATCACAAATTGCATCGTCTAATCCAAGTTCATGTGTAATTTCCTTAAATCGATTTACTACAATTTGTAATTTTCCTGCTGCATCACCGTTATTTAATGCCGCATCAGCTAATTCAATAAGTAAATCCGTTACTTTAATATCATCGCCGAAACGTTTACCAGGAGCTGATACTGCAATAATCTTTCTCTTAGGATTTGATTTTACAATATTCGCCACTTTTTTAATTTGTTCTGCGTTAGCAACGGATGTACCACCAAATTTACATACTATCATTTCATCAGATCCTTACTATTCAAAATTGTATTTTCCGAAAAAACATTTGATTGTTCACAGTGTACAAATTTTATCTACTTACGTCAAGTCTATTTATAGAAAACACAATAATTTTACCAAAAAGACTTATCAAGTAACATATAAATTTACTGTTAATATCCACCACTTAATTAACAACTCCGCATAAGTTTATACAGGTCAGTTTATTATATGTAACTCCTGATTGTTAGGTAGCATGTTTTCTTATTTTTGCGGAATATTAATAATCAAATAAAACCGTGTACATCTACTTAAAAGATGCACACGATTTCTATAGATATGCATAAATATTAAAAATATTACTTTGCAATTTTATCGTCAATTTATTATATAACAAGTTTTCTTTTTAGCAATATAGAATTAAAAGTAATTAACAACTTCATTTTAAATTGATTACTTCTATATAACAAACTTCATTTAAATTAATCTTTTTTTCCTCACTCTTATTTTTTATTGTAATTGTTCCTTCTTCTACACAAGTTAGTGTTCCACTATAGAATTTTTCAAATGTTTTAACTTTCACATCTTTGCCAAGAAATTGTTTTAGCTTTAAAAATAATGAGAGACCGAAAAATAGATTAATGAGGTTTGGATTTTTTGAAACATACTCCCCAAAATTAAATGCTAATTCCCTTCTTGTATAAAAATCTACATCCAGTAAATCATCCTCTGGATATTCTTCTTCATAATTATCTGCCCTAGCTATTGATAACAGTTGATCATATAAAATAAATATTGCTGATCCAACTGAATTTATTTGTATAAAATCCCGTCCAGCTGTTGCTATTCTTCCTATTTTATAGATACTTTTTTTATGATTGTTTATCAATTCTTGGCTATCTGCAAGAGGAAAAGGAAGTATATTTGCTTTTACAACCATTCCTTTCATATTTAAAAAATGTAGTTGTAATTGCCTTTTATTTCCCTCGTCTCTTTCTGAACCTAAAGAACGTAATAAATCATTCGCTAACTCAATACATTCCTGTAATTCATCCAGTTCTTCCTGAGGCAGTCCGCTCGTAGGAGATGCAAAGCGACGGGTTCTTTTTTGCTTTTTGCATAAAAATGGTGAGCCAAACAAGCCACCGTTTAATTTACCACAACTGCATGAAATACTATGGCAATTTTCACAATGTATCATGATTGAACACCCTCATCTCTATTTTGATGTTTTGGTGTAGAAGTAGCCCGGTTCTGTTTTATTATTTTCCTTTTATAAGAACGGCGAGAAGTAATCTTTACTCTGCCCTTCTTTTGAAACTTCTTTGAATTTAGATTCTTCCTATCTAATTGATAATTTAGAGTATTATTTTGCTTCCATTTATTCATTTTCAAAGGAGCTAATAAATTTTTTCTATTTCTAAGAACCCGCATGATTCCCCACAATCCTAATTCTATATCCCATCGAATATTTCCTGAGCGGTACATGTAGTCGCCTGGCTTACTAAATAACCCGCCGGCTCCGTATAATAAATGGAAATTATCATTCGAACCAACAGTATTTTGGCCCTCAACAGAAATCAAAGATGAATTAATATCATCTTTACTTCTATGGAATATATGTCCGTGAACAGCAAATGAATGTGCTCTAGGTTTATCTGCTGGGAATGTAAATCGAATTACTACTGGATCACCCGGATAAGCTAAAAATAATGGTGTGCTTGGATCTCCAAATACTCTTGAACTGAACACTTTATAGACTTCGTTAAACTTTTTTATACGATTGCTAAACCGCTCATTTCGGTAATTAAACCCTCTTGAACCTTGATCCTCAAAGTCTGGGAATTCTTCATCTATTACAAAGAGAGGTTGTGGATCTATAATCAATTTGCCATTTTTATCAACTAGCCTTACACCATCATGCATCAAAAGTGAAAACTCTCTAAATTCAGGTAATAATGGTGTTGAGATAATTACTTGGCTCCCAGTTTCAACTTCTTTTCTCGTTTTATGATTTAAATATTGTGAGCCTCGTGGTTCTGTAATTAACATGCCAAATGCACCATGGTGTCGATGGTTCCGGATATCTGCCATATCCCAAAGATTTACACTTCCAATCGGCTGATCAATATACCAGCTGTATGTTATGCATTCGCCAGGGCCGATTGTTTGGTCGCAATTAAACCCTACTGTTGCACCATCAGAATGTCGTACATCATATACTAATAGCTGTGCATGCATAGAAATTCGATTTGATGGAGGGAAGAATGCTTCAACTGGCACTTCTGGATATCCATGTCTACCATTATGATGATCAATATCTTTCAAGCAATTCATTAACTTAATTTCTACGAATTCTCCAACATTGGCTCTTATAATAAGGGGTTCAGGATTTAATTTACCTGAAAGTATTGCATCAACGTCTTTTTCTAAAGCAAACACAATGCCGAATGGGTCATGATCTCCATAATCGTTATATTCGATTTTTGTATTAAGTGCTACTACGTCGTATTTTCGAACTTTTGCATTTTTAGGGTATTCAAATTCAGATTGAGAAACAAGTGGTGGTACTTTTCCTGTTTTTTTAGGCAATGGCTTCTCTCTTAATGGAAGTTGCTCTCGATCTGGCAGTGGTTTTAAATGTGGTACTCTTTTTCCAAATGAACGGAATATCCCCCAATTTCCCAGCCAAATATCGTCTACTGAACCAAAATGATAGAGCATATCAAAATCTCCTTCACCTTCCATGTTGAATTCTAGAGTGAAGGTTTCAGCTATTACTATATGCTGTTGTTGATCAAGCTCTGAGTCCAAGTCTCCTCTTTCACGATGCCAACGCTGACGGTGAAGATTAAAACTATGGGATTCTTCTTGTGCCCCTTGTATTAATCGAACACGCACAGGATCTCCATTATATGTTTCTAACAACGGTGTTACTGGATCGCCATGCACCCATGAACTAAATACATAAGCTGGATCACAATGCGGTTCTTTTAAGCGAAACTGAATTGGTTCATTACGGTAATTAACAGCCATTACACCTGGGTCATCCGGGGAACTTGGAAATGGTGGTGGATTTAGTGGTTTGTCGTCTTTATCAAATAGCAGTGCAAAATCATGAACAAACAAATTAATTTCGCGGAAGTCTGGAATAAGTGGATTTATTATCATTGCTTGTGTACCAGAGTTCATTTCTTCTCCAGTATAAGGGTTTAAATAATAGGATCCTCTTGGTTCAATATTAATACTTGAAAAGACTCCGTGTAGTTGATGTTCATTGGCGAATAGGTGGTCATGCCAAAATGTTGACTTCAGTTCTACATCAGCAAACCATTGATATTCTATTGTTTCTCCAGAAAGCACAGAGGAGTCATAGTTCCATCCAACATTCGCGCCATCTGAAACTAAAACATCAAACTTAACAAAGTGTACGTGCATTCCTGCCTCGTACGTTCGAGTTACTAATTGAAAAGCATTGCCTCCGATTGTCTCTGGTAGTTTATTCGTAAATTTAAATCGAATTGCCTCACCGGCATTGGCACGAATGACAAGCGGCTCCGGCTTCTTCTTTCCAGACCGAACTGCTTCCTCATCCTCTGCTAGTACGTATAAACGTCCTTCAGGATCATACCATCCTTCATTATTGTAAACAATTGGCATTTGAATTAATACGACATGGAACTCTCTTATTGGCGTTTCATCCGTAGTAGGATTTACAAAAACAGCTCCTGGAACAGCATTTGGGGCGAATTGATTTTTTTCAATTTCTGTAGGCTTTCTTCCACCAATAATTCCTAGAGGTGGGCGGGGTGCTTTAAATCCTGGTATACCTGGTATAAAGTTAGGGAACCCTGGCTTTTCTAAAGTTGGTTTAGGTGGAAGAGGCCTATCTGGCAATGGCTGCAACGCCTTAATTTGAACCCCATTCGGGTAGCACATGCTACCATCTTGCAAAGTATTAAATGTCCTTTGCATTCCCCACATTCCTTCGCCAAAGTGAGGATAAAGGTGACAGTGAATAATCGCATCACCAAAAGCCCCCTGCAGACTGCCTGCACCATAGGCTGGAGATACAGTATATTGATTTTGAGGCGAAATTGCCTGGACGTCCACAATCTCTGAATCAGAGTCATTCATTTCAAATAGCCATTGATGTAAATGGTAATGGAAAGAATGGGTTTCTTTAGTTCCGCCATGGACTAAGCGAATTTTAATCGGATCTCCAACGTATGCACGTAATATTGGCGTATCAGGATCCCCAAAAACCCATGAATCATGGTGTACTTCTTCCCCTTCACAGTCCGGGCATACAACGCCTTCTTGTATCAACCTTAGTCGGTTGCGCATCGGCTCTGAACGATAGTTTATTAAATGTGTTGCTTCTGGCTGCAATGTGTGTGGACTAATAGGCTTTTGTCCAGTTAAATCATCGACTTCCATTTCATCGTGGAAGAACCAGCCAAACTCCCTGTATGACGGTAATAAAGGATTGTGAACATCAGCAAACACTCCACTATTTATCGGTTTGCCCGTTACAGGGTCCGTCCACCAAGATCCGCGCGGTTCTACAAATAATGCTCCAAATAAACCATGAACGTTGCTTCCTAATTCACTTGATAAAGGATTTCCTAAATCCGAAAAGAAGTTAATTCCTTCAAAGTCAACGCTCCATTTATAAATAATGGATTTTCCCGGTTGAACGGTTGTATTCCGATTCAATCCAACAAAAGCACCATCAGAAGTCATTACATCATACTCTGCATTTTGAATATGAATCCCAGTATTAAAAGGAAGCTGATTTTCAAATAATATTTCAATCGTATCGCCTACGTTTGCCCGTATTACTAAAGGTTCTACTAAATCAACCGTCGAAAAGGGATTTAGCTCCACCTTCTTTTTTACAATATCCTCATTTTCTTTTAATACATACATCATGCCATTTGGGTCATGATCACCAAAGCGATTTACTACGATGCGGATAGGTATTGCGACAATATGATATTTTCTAATCATGATGACCATTCCTAATGTCAGGAATAGGTCGACTAAGATTCTTTTCAATATAAAACACTTCGATATCGTCTATATGCACACGAAATTCTTCACCATCCAGCTCTGTTACATTCGTTACTTCAGCTTTTATTATTAAATAATCGCTCATTACATCTATAATTTCTCCGATAATCATAAATGGGTAAGGAAAAATAAGAATAAATGCCCTTTTCCCTATATTGTCTTCAAATTCCTGAGTCACAACACTTTGTCTTATTGCGTTAATATCAGGTTGATCGTTTCCTAAGGAAATTAAAGAATCGTCAATCACCTATTTCATCCTTTCTATCAATTAAGATTTTAATTAGCAACTAGATTAGCGGAATTCTTCTATCTGGATCAAACTCTGTAAAGACTGAAATAGCTTCCATTGGAAAACTTAATGGTGTCGGAAATTTATAAAACGGTGCATTATGCATTTTGATTATTGCTGGATCTAGTGTAATATACCCATTCGTCACTTCCACTACTTTCCCTGAAAATATTGGACGAAATGTTTGCCCCAAAATATTTAACTGTTTACTTTCTGTTACGAGTAATATTGTTTTGCCCAACATTTCTAAAAATACCTCATTTTCAGGTATAATCGGTTCCCTCATTGAATTACACCCCCTTAAAATCTTGTAAACTTATATTATGGAAATTTTGAGGGAATGGGATATACAAAAGCACAAGATTAAATAAATTACTAAAAAAAGAGAGTCTTCCATAAGTGGAAAACTCTTTTAGACTTTGGAAGTCCATTTTGAAAGGTATCGTTGAAAAAATGAAATAAATCGAGCTTGTTTTATATAGTTTATTTTATTTATCATTAGTTCTTCATTATTTTTTAAAATAATCTTGCCTAGTTGTACTTCACGAACCTTCCCACTATGTTGTTTACCAGCAGTTATGGTAAGTTTTGTCCCCTTCATATTTTTCAAATTCGTCTCAAGCAATTCTTCAAAAAACTGCTGTCGCAATGTTTCTTTCTCTGCAACTGTCGCACCGAAGTTTGTTAACAATTTGCGCCGCAATTCTTCATCAATAACTACATTTTGGTGTGAGGCAGGTACATCCGCTATTCCAAATGGGGTCTTAGCAGAATGGATTGCGGTATATGGAATCCATATTCGAGTAAAAAGTGTTCTTAACATAACAAAATTTCTACCGACAACTGTTACCTTTCCAATCGTATGGATTACTTCTTCCCTATTACGGGAATAAATTTCAACTAATTGATTCTTTTTCGCTTTAAAAAATTTAAGAAGAATCATTTGTTGTTTATAATTTGGAAGTTTTTGCCCAAGATTTTGTAAATTGGCACTATGGATATATTCTTGCAGCATTTTTAATTCATGTAATGGCAATGAGCTTGCAGGTGAAGTGTACCCCTCTTCTTTTTTTAATTCGGGATAATCTTTTTCATACATCTCTAACATCCTTTCAACTATTCGACTAGTACCAGCCATATAGAATTGTTCATACACTATGGGAAAGGAGCGGATGAAATGAGTATTTTAATACTAATCATTTTAATTAGCTATTTTCTAGTGTGTTCAATTTCTTATACTTTCTTAAAAAAATTAAAGTATCTAATTAGTTACCATCTTGGAATGAATATTGCTATGACAAGCAGCGGTGTTATGGGGATAGCCATTGGAACTTTATTAGGGTATGCATTTCCAGCACATTATACAACGATAACAATTGCAACTACCTTAATTGCGATACTAATTGGAGCAATTTTTGGTGCGTTAGTAGATTATCAGACTTTACTTTCAGGTGTCTCAAGCGGCTTGATGGCTGGCATTATGGGACCAATGATCGGGGTTGTGGCAGATCTTCCCCTTATAACTTTTTGTACAATTCTTGTTTATGCTATGTTTGCCTTACTTTGTTTTTCTGTAAGGTCATAAATCCTAAGGCAGCGGGTTTAGATAAGTTAATATAGCTACAACAATCACAATAAAACACATTAATAAAAAATCAAACGTAATCCATCTTCCTAAATCCACTGTCTGATTATTTTTCATTTTCAATCGAACCTTGCTGCCGATAAAAATAACCATACAAACTAGTATAATTTTTACAAGTAAAAGAATTCCCCAAGGCGTTCTTAAGGCTTCTATATTTGGTAAAAAGTTCATTGCCATTACACTGCCTGTAACTGTTAATAATACAAAACTTATTAATGCATAAGTTGAAAAAATGGGTAGAAACGATTTTACGTAAAGTCGTTGTTTTCTCCAGAATAATAAAATATAAACTAATCCTGCCGCCCAAAAAGAAGCTGCAAGTAGATGAATACAATCAGCAATAACTAATAAAGGAACAGGATCAAATTCAGCAGCATGACTGTTTAAGCTTTTACTAACAACGATAGCGAAAATGAAAAACAAATCGAACCATCTATTTTTGTAAAGTATCATTAACCCCAGAAGGGAAATAAAAAGTGAAGTAAACCATAGAAAACCAAAGCTCGAATCAATTGGGAAGTTAAATGAAAGCGATACACCATGAATGGTAAAAATATTTAGCTGTATTAAGATAACAGAAGTTAGACCCGCTAAATGGATTATTTGAAAAACAATCCCATAAAGTAAATACTTCTTCTTTAATTCCAATGAATTGCTTCGTACTATTTGCCAAATTAACACCCATCCTATCAATAACAATAAACCAAAAAAATAAATTGTTTTCATGATGTATATTAAGAGTTCAGAAGGATTAAATTTTTCTATTATTGTTTGTTTCTGAGATTCTTCTTTACTTGATTCATCAGCGTTAACAGGTTGATTGTCTTCAACAATATTTGATGTTGATTGATTTGGTTCTATTTGCTCCATTTCTGGAAGTTCTGTTTGTAGTTCTTCTGCACCTTTTACTGGTTCGGTTGTAGAAGTGGTGATGACATTTACTTTAAAGTAATAGGATCCTTGAATTGGATGGCCGTCATTCGAAGAAATTACATAGTATTCCACCTTATACTTGCCATTCTCTAAGTTTGGAATTTGTATTGAAATTTCTTTGCGGTTTTCACTTATTTGTCCCGACTCGCTTAATATCTCCTGCTGCTGTTCATTGAAGACTTTTATCATAAAGTTTTTCTCTACTTCGCTATTAAAAAATATCCTGATCTCGGTCGGTGAAATGTCTAGTTCGCTATTTGCTGAAGGTGATTCATCAACTACGAAAGAATGACTATATGCCGTTGAACCTGTAAATATAAATAAAAAAGCAATGAATAATAAATAAATAAGTAACTTGTAGGTTTTAATTTTAATACTCCTTTCCCTATTCGTTACTATTTAGCTTATTCATTGCTTATAAAATTGGATAGTGTTTAATAAAAAACTTAAAAAATGGTTAATAATGATATTCAGTCTTTAACCATTTTATATGATCAATTTTGTCCTTCAAAACCGTTACGACTGTGCCATTTAAACTTTTTATATCAACATAATCGATTCCAACATTGTCGGTTCTACCTATTAATTCATATCCACCCGATGTTGTTATCTCCATATAACGACATCGATTTTTTAATAATTTTGCATTCAAATTATTTGTTAATCCTGCAACATTCAAATCAAAAAAGTTACTACAATCACAGCAAGAGACATGATGATGATGCCTTTGACAATTACATGGACGGTTATTATGTCGTTTGTTTCTATCTTCACTATACATAAGTAGCCTCCCCTCATCATTTTAGATAGATTACAGCTAATATATGCACTATTTAATTATAAAGAAAGGCAGTAGCATAGTTGCTTCAAGTTTTGCTTTTATTAGAGAATACAAATTCTATGTTTTCACCTACAAGCTTTAATTTGGCTTTCCCCTTTTTTCCACTTTTCCATGTAAAGCGAATTTCTCTTGTTTCTCTACCACTTAATAACTTCTTTGCATCTGTTGTAGTAATTTTCCCCTTCATAATGGATTTACTTATGAAAAATTTACATCCCTTATTGGAGCAGGTATATCCTTTAAATCCTTCCACAACTGCATGACCACAAACTATACATTTACCGACTATTACCTCTTGCTTTTCTGCCACTTCCATATCTAGTGAAATAAAACGCCCAGTCGTCTCTTTTACATATTGCAGCATCTCAGAATAAAATTGGCTAGAGCTTATATGTCCATCCACAATATCCTTTAATTTTTTACTCCATATAGCTGTTAACACAGGCGAAACGATATCATGGTTTCCAAGACTTAAAATAACATCGATACCAAATTGAGTAGCTTTAAAAGACTTCCCTTCTCTCATTATCATACCGATAGAAATAAGCTTCTCAATAATTTCCGCTCTAGTTGCTGATGTACCAATCCCTTCAGCATCTTTTAATATTTTTTGCAGCTCTTTGTCTTCTACAAAACGTCCTGCATGAAACATCGCATCTAACAATGTACTATCTGTATAACGAATGGGCGGCTCGGTCATTTTTGATAGCACCTGAGTTGTATGTATCGGTAATTCCATATTTACTTTAAGCGGAGGAAGAGCCTGCTCTTGTTTCTTTTTAAATAATTCATATAGAACTGTATAGCCTTTATCAACAACAACATGGCCATTTGCTTTAAAGAAATGATCAGCTGCTTTCAAAACTACTGCAGTTTTATCTATAACATAAGGCGGCATAAAGATTGATAAAAGCCTTCTAGCAATAAGGTGGTATATTTTAAATTCTCCTGGCGACAGCTTTTTGTTTCCAAGAGGAACTTCTGTAATAGTAATGGCATGGTGATCTGTTAATTTTTTATCGTCGACATATTTTTTTGAACGTATAACGTTTGATAATTGGTTTTTATTGCTGAGAATGTTTCGAACAATATCTTGATACTCTGATAGCTTTTCAAGTGACTGTATATTTGCATCTATATTTTTTGCAAGGCTTGTAGGTAAATGCTTAGATTCAGTCCTAGGATAAGTTATCAGCTTCTTTTCATATAAACTTTGAGCAATTTTTAATGTTTCAGATGATGTAAAACCAAAGAATTTATTCGCTTCCTTTTGAAGCTCCAATAATGAGTGAAGTGATGGTGCGTGCATTATTTTTCGTTCTGTTTTTACATCATGTACAATAGCTGTATTTCCAATCTGTGACTGAATTTGTTGTGCAATTTGAAGTGTCTTTATTTTATTGTCATTTGTTTTTAAATCGAACCAAAGTGCTTTAAAGTGTCCAAGATCAATTTCAAATTGAAAATAAGGTTCAGGTTTAAATTGTTGGATTTCCAGTTCTCTTTTTACAACAATTGCTAAAGTCGGAGTCATCACACGACCAATTTTAATAATTCTTCCACCTTTAACTGTTGCAGCCCTTGTAAGATTCAACCCAATGAGCCAGTCAAAAACTGAGCGATACATAGCAGCATTTCGTAAATTTCGAATTAACAAGTCATTCTCATCTATTAAATTAGAAAGTGCATCGCGAATTGCACTGTCTGTCGTTTGAGATGTCCAAAAACGTTTTACAGGAAGTTTGCAACCTACACGTTTATAAAAAGAGTAAAATATATTTTCTCCTTCCATACCAGCATCACATGCATTGATGATGAATTCATACTGATTCGCTTTTAATTGCTGTTCAATTTCTTTATAAACTTTATAGGCAGACTTTTTCACTCGAAATTCATACCGTTCAGGAATCATTGGTAAAATATTTAAATCCCATTTTTTCCATTCTGCCTTATACTCATGAGGCTCTTTTAATTCAACAACATGCCCGACAAAAGATGCAAAATGAATTTCATAAGGCAATTTCATTGTTTTATATACTTTTTGAATATCACGCATAAGAGACGGTTTTTCTGCAATTAGCAGAGCTTTTTTCATAGGAAGACACCCCCTACTAGGTTTTACCTTAATTATTTAGACTATATTTATCTTTACAGAAAAAAATCCTAACAGCATTAAGCTGAAAGGATAATAAATGAAGAAAGCTATCAATCAATGCTTTCAGTAAATGATTAAATGTGAGAATCAAAGTTAATCACATGGTACCAAACATATGTACCTATGTCAATTTGTTCATTACAAAAAGAAGGAGTTGCATGTTGTTAGTCGAAAACCCCTTCTTACTTGTAATTTTAAAAAACTTAATTTCAAGAGTCTTTTCTTGACAAAAAAATCTATTTATGCTATAATTTACATTTATTTTCTCTTTATGTATAATAAGATTCTCCTGGCCAGGAGAATCTTATTATATTTTTATTGGAGGAAATTTAAATGAAACAAAATGAGTCTAGTTTAACTTCCTTAGTCTCGGCTTTTGGTCGAGCATATCACAGTAAATATGACACACCAAAAATTTTTGATGATTTTATTATAAAAGATTTAATTACTGAAGAAGAGTTTTCAGCTATAAGCAATAATATGATTAACGGAATACAGTTTTTCAATAAAGATATTGGACAAAGTTTTAAAAATAATCCAGGAGAAATTTTAAAATGGATTACACAAGTACAGCTTTCCCCAACACCTTTAGCCCGCTCTGCCTATTGCGAAAAAGTGTTGCTTAATGAAGTTATGCTAGGGGTAGAACAATATGTCATACTTGGGGCTGGATTAGATACATTTGCTTTTAGACATCCAGAATTGAAAAACAGTTTAGAGATATTTGAAATTGATTATCCGGCTACACAAGATTTTAAAAAGAAAAGAATAGATGACGCTAAATTTGACCTCCCAAATAATCTTCATTTTATTACTATGGACTTTACTACTAAGTTTTGCCATCAGGATTTATTAGATGAAGGGTTTGATAACAAAAAAACTTTCTTTAGTCTTTTAGGTGTTTCATATTATTTAACTGCAGAGGAGAATGCGAGCTTGATCAATGATTTATTCGCTAACGTCCCATCTGGCAGTTCGATTGTTTTTGATTATGCTGACGAAAAACTTTTTGAGGAAATAGGATTTTCTAATAGAGTTGAAAATATGGTAAAAATGGCTTCAGCAAGTGGAGAAACAATGAAGTCCTGTTTCACTTACGATGAAATGGAGAATATGTTGGAAAAGTCCGGTTTACTTATTTATGAACATTTATCCCCAACTATGATAAACGAACTTTTCTTTAGAAATAGAACCGATTATTTGTCTGCATTCGAGACAATTCATTTTATCCATGCTGTAAAGAAATAATTCGATAACAAAAGCCTCTCATAATTTTAATGATGAGAGGCTTTTTGTTGTTTCGATTCGACAAAGAAATTAGATTGTAGGAGTATGATAATACTGGTCAAAAAACACCCATGATAAGCTCTGTTATGCAATTTGAAACCCTTCCCCAACTGATTATCCTAAAAAATGAAGTATGATCGGAATGGTCACCAAACTAGTGAGTGTCGTTACTAATGTCATGAAAGAAACTAAGTTGGATCTTGTGTCAAATCTAATAGCTAATATAGTCGTATTTGCCGCAATTGGCATTGCTGCTAATAAAATAATGACATTTTTAAGCGTATCATTTAAAGGCATAAAGCTCACTATTAAAACAGCAACTAAAGGAGAAATTACCATTCTTATCACTGTAACCATGTTAATAATTTTTAGATCAAATTTTTGAGGTTTAATTTGTGCTAACTGCATACCTAAAATTAACATAACAGTTGGGATTGCTGCTGACCCTAATAAACCGATGCCATCAACAATTGTAGATGGCAGTTCAATATGTAAAAGTTGGAATAAAATACCAATAATCACTCCGTATAAAATTGGCATTTTTATTACATTCTTGAGTGCTTCCTTTATCGTCGTTGATTTTTCACTACCATATGATGCGATAAAAATACCGACTGAATTAATAAATAGTCCGTGAATCACCATAATGACTACTGCATAATCGAAAGCAGCAGCTCCAAATGCAAATAATGCTACAGGAGCCCCATAATTACCGCTGTTAGGAAAAACAGTTCCTAATAGCATAGCTGATATAAGGGATTTATCAATTTTAATAATTTTTCCAGCGACAATAGTAATCGAAATTAGCACAGTGACAAGTATAAGGTTGAATAAAAAGATATATAAATATTCGATGCTCAATTCATTCGTATAAAATGTATCAAATGTTAAAAAAGGAATCATTAAATAAAGTGACATTGTTGAGATTGATTTTACATCTAAATTAAATATTTTTTGTCCAATATAACCTGTTCCAAATATTAGGAATGCAGGCAAGATGACTAAAATTAATTCCATGATTAAAGCCCTTCTTTCAGTGCCATATTTTATAGTCTATTGTAGTTGGAATAATTATCGAGTATGTCGGGATTCTCATTATTCTATCTAGAGACATTTCGATAGAAAAAACGCCTCTACTTATTAGTAGAAACGCTTTAACAAATTAACTATCCAATAGACAGTCTATATGTTCGTTAAATGGCGGGTATATGTGAGGATGTAGAATACTTGCAATCTTATTTAAACCTAAAAGTAGTCTAGGTGAAGGTCTACAAAAAAGTGGCTCCTCTAATATGTATAGTTGCTTGTTTTTAATCGCATCCATCTGATGTACGTCAGCTCGTTTCATTATGACCTTTGGATTTACTTTTTCTTTCTGTACCCCCACCCAAATTACGCAAATAACATCGGGATTTCTTTTTCTAACCTCTTCCCAATTGGTTTTAATACTAGCTTGGGGGATATCTTCAAATACATTTCTTCCGCCTGCAAGTTTACTTATTTCTGTTAACCAATTTTCTTCTCCTGGTGTAAAAATAGGTTTAGCCCACCATTCCCAATAAAGAGTTTTTGGTGTTTGTACTTGTTTACTTAATCGTTCATAGTTTTCAAGTATAGAGATGTATTTTTCAAATAGTTGCTGCGCTTTGTCGGAAGTATTTGTAACTTCCCCTACAAATAATAAACACTCCCCTACCTCTGTTAATGTTTTCGGATTAGGGACTATGACATATGGAATTTTACGTTTTTCTAACTCTTCGATATTTCGTTCCATACCTGGAACAGAAAGGGATGCTAATACCAAGTCAGGCTGCAATGCTTCAACTTTATCCATATCGATGTTTAAATCAGGACCTAATCTTGGTAATGAACGAATTTCCTCCGGCCAATCTGAGTAATTATCTACCCCTACTAGCGAAGAAGTTAACTTCAAATAAGCTGCTAATTCTGTATTACTTGGACAAATAGATATTATTCTCATAAACTACTCCCTATTTTTACTTGGAATACAGTAATTTCTTTATAGTAAATGAATTCTGTTTAGGATTGTAAAAATCCTCTTTCTAATTTAAAGAGGTATTAAAAAATCATCTATCCTTTAAACAGTTTCTTTATGAATAAAAAGGTCAATTTATAATTATAGCTATACATGCTAAAATATGACAAAAGGTTACTTGCCAAAACTAAAAGTGCCTTAAATAAAGTTCAGAAGGTGTTGTTTATGCCAGACTGGTCTTATCATCCATTAAAAAAATTTTTATTAGATAATATAAATCCAAAAACAGGTCGAGAGTTTATTCATAAATCTATGAGTACAATCGCTTCCATTCCGGGTGGGCGAAGTCTTATTGGATTTTTAGGGCATATGAAACCTTCCCGGGATTTACATAAGGAAATTAATCATACTAGATTTTCTTCTCCTATTGGGTTAAGTGGTCAAATTGACCCTAATTTGTCAGGTATTAATGCCTTTCAAGAGTTAGGCTTTGGATTTATAGAAATTGGGCCCATCGTAATAAACGAACCTAGAGAGCAAGAAGAACCAAGACGGAAAAATGATCATATTCTATTTTCTAATCATCAAGAGAAAATTCCCCTTAAATTAGCAATAAAAAAATTAACTAATCTTAATATGCAAATCCCTATTTTTGCAAAAATAGATGAACAAGCGACTAGAAATGAATGGAATCTAATTGTGCAACATTTAACACCTTTTGTAGATGGTTTTATCGGAACAAGTGAACAAATTAACCTATACATAAATAAAAGTGAAATTTCTTTTGGACGTCCATTTTATGCTTCATTTTCAGAGGATGAAATTTACAATAAAGAACTATGGAAATTAATACAACAGCCATATGTTGCTGGTATATTAGTAAATGCACCTTATCACACTGAGGATAATTATTGGCGTGAAGTTGATAATGCAAATGAACTTTTAGTTAAAGTGGTGAAACAGGTAAAAAATTTACACCCAGAGTTAATAGTTATAACCTCTGGGGGTGTGGAAACACCAGAAGAAGCTTGTTCGCTAGTTCATGCAGGTGCAGATTTATTAATGCTAACAGATGGCTATGTAAGAGCTGGGCCAGGGTTGCCAAAACGAATCCATGAACGACTACTATTCGAAAAAGTCCAACCTAGTAAAAAGCAACAATGGCTTTGGTCATTTATGTTCGGCCTCTCCATCTTAATCGGAGGGATTATTGCCTTATATTTTGCATTTACAAGTATTATCCTCCCCTACGATGAATCATTTATTGGACTGACAAAAGATGAAATATTACAAGTAAATCCGCTCATCCTATCCTTTATGTCACATGATAGAATGGCGTTAGCTGGAACAATGATATCTGGGGGAATATTGTATATGCAGCTGGCACGACACGGTATAAAAAATGGACTGCATTGGTCAAAAATTGCTTTTCATACAGCTGCAATTGTAGGATTTCTTGGTATTTTCCTTTTTATTGGCTTCGGTTACTTTGATTGGCTGCACGACCTATTTTGGCTTATCTTATTGCCGATTTTTTATTTAAGCTATATAGAAGGAAAAAAAGTTATAGGTGCACCCTATTCGAGTCATGAAAAAAATGACAGAACGTGGCAACTTGGACTTTATGGACAGCTCATGTTTATTATACTTGGGTTTTCCATTTTAATTGGCGGAATTGTTATTTCCACTATAGGTGTTTCCAAAGTTTTTGTGTCTACAGACTTAAGTTTTATATGTATGACACCTCAAATGTTAGAACGTATTAGCAATAATTTGATTCCTGTTATCGCACATGATCGTGCGGGATTCGGCAGTGCCCTTGTTAGTGTTGGTTTGCTTGTTCTGATGCTTTCCCTATGGGGGTTTAGAAAAGGGGAACGTTGGATATGGAATACCTTATGCTTAGGTGCATTACCTGCGTTTATAGCTGGGATTGGAACACATCTATATATTGGATATACAACCTTTATACACTTACTTCCCGTCTACTTTTTAGTAGCTTTATATTTGTTAGGTTTAGTATTATCATATCCTTTTTTAAAAAGGAACTAGTGAAGAGCCCTCCTAAAAGTTATTTTAGGAAGGCTTTTTGTTTTTTTATTTTTCATCTTTACTAGAAATCTTCTTATTAATACCTCTGTATATTTGTGTATACAGCGTCCCTTGAACAACATGCTCTAAGAAAAAATCACCAATTAACTTTAAATATTCATCATCATCATACATTCGTCTATTTTGTATTTCCATTTCCGCTAATCCTTCATATGTTGCAAGAATGGCGTACGTGTAATCGTGACCAGTGATAGGAATTAACACTTCAATGGTATGGCTATATTGTTCGTTTCGATATTTTTTTATCTCTTGCAAATTTTCAATAGCTTCTTTAAATTTTTCTTGTTTAATCTCAAAGGTTTGATACACATAAACGGTCATAGTTCTACTCCTTAAAATTATTTAGCTTTCAACGAAATTTAATAATTTGTCCTATCTAGGTTTCAGATTGAATAGGATGGTACAAACCATTCTTTGTTGTAAAAGGAGTTTACAAAATGAGTTCATTCTTTGGATACGTTTTTCTAGGAATTTCCCTTGCCGCTCCAATTGGTCCAGTAAACGCTGCACAATTAACAAAAGGGATATATGGCGGTTTCTGGCATGCCTGGCTCGTAGGTTTAGGAGCAATGCTAGCTGATGCTATTTTTATGCTAATTGTATATTTGGGTATTTTCCGCTTTCTTGAAACAGAGTTTATGCAAACCTTATTATGGTCATTCGGTTGTTTTGTACTAATTTATACCGGCGTTGATAGTATGATAAGTGCAGGTAAAGAAGTAAGTATGAAAAGAATAAAAGGAAATTCACATAAAAAGTCTTTTTTATATGGTTTTTTATTATCTATTTCTAATCCACTATCTATGCTGTTTTGGCTAGGTATTTTTGGATCAGTACTTGCCAAAACCGTTTCAACTTATGATATCGACCATATTATTTTATATACTTTTGCTATTTTCGTCGGTCTATTCATATGGGATATAACGATGGCGTTTATCGCAAGCAGCTTTAGAAAAATATTAACGTCGAAATTACTCGGTGCAATTTCAATCTTATCTGGAATATCGCTTATTGGCTTTGGTGGATATTTTGGCGTACAAGCCATTAAATTATTATTTTTCTAAATACATAAAGTTAAATACCACGTGGTAATTCGTTTTTTTTCTTATTCTTTTTATTTCCTTTTCTCATAAAAAGAATCACTATAATAACTATTGCCATAAATAGTATGCTTACAAAAAAGCCCATGCGATTAGTTTTATCTAGAATGGTGCCACTTATTGCAAGTAGTATGAGCAGCATTGCAAAAATTCGCTTTATATGATCAAACTTGGTTGCTTTTATTAGTTTAGGGAATGAAATTAAAATGAAAAACCAATTGTAAATGAGCATTAATCCAGCAGCTGTTGTAATATACTCATACACTCGATCAGGTACTAACCTTGAAATAATAATTGATATAACCAATACTGAAATTGTTAATGCCAGGGCAAATGGAGGTACTTTAAGTTTACTTTTTTTAGTGAAAAGTTTAGGTGCATCACCTTCCTCTGCCATCGTCACGAGCATGCTTGTGACTGCAAATAAGGAAGCCGCCATTGTGGAAAAACCTGCAATAATAATTCCTGCATTAAATACGTGAGGAAAAAATGCTAAATTATACTCCGCAAGGGCAATCACAAATGGACTTTCTTTTGAATTAAACTGATCGTAGGCAACCAAACCTGCCGCTAAAAGGATAGATATTAAATAGATAGCAGTTAACATTATTAACATAACAGTAGTCGATTTAGTTACCTCTTTTTTATGCTGAAGTCTCATTGATAAAATACCCATAATTTCAATGCCACCAAAAGCATAAAAGCCAAAAATCAGGGACGACCATAAGCCAATCATACCCTTTGCGAAAAAATCATTCGTTGTGTTAGGTAAATTAAAATCTTTAATACTACCTCCAAAAAAACCAAAGAGCACTAAGACTGCAAGCACGATAAACATAAAGATAGCAGCCACTTTCATGACTGCAAATAAGTTTTCAGCTCGTTCAAAACCTTTTGTTCCGATTAAGATAACAATAATCCCAAGCGCCGCATATATTGATGCTAATACCCAGAGCGGTACATTTGGAAACCAGAAACGGGTTAGTATAGATAAAGCGGTTAACTGACTACCAGAGATAAGCATTTCCGAAAACCAATACACCCAACCGCTGCTAAATCCAGCCCAACGTCCATATGCTTTTTTTGCATAAGTACGAAACGATCCTTTTTGTGGGTCTTGTATAAACATTTTCCCCAAAGCTTCCGAAACTATCATTGCTGTTATTCCAGCAAGGATAAAAGCTATCATGAAAGAAGGACCAGTTTTTAATATACCAATACCTGAACCGAGAAAATAACCTGTCCCAATGGTACAGCCAACACCAATAAGGGAAAGTTGCCACCATTTCAACTTACTTTCATCGTTTTTATCTTTTTTCTCTCCTGTGCGTGCTGGTATCTCCATTAAAAACTCCCCCCTTCAATTCCTATTTATTATGAGCATCGGAAAGAAGTTTATGTATTTTGGAAAGAAACTAGAAAAAGGTGCTTTCCTAAGTATGTCGTGTCTACTTTAGACTAGCAGAGAATAAAAGATCTTTACCTTATATGAATTTTGTAATTATTGATTCTTTGCTAAAGTATATAAAAAAACAACCAGAAAGCTCTGGTTGAACCATTGTTTTCTCCTAGAAGCTACTAGTCATTTCTTTTTAATTCACTATCATTTCTCTAGACAATAACTTATTGATAAAAACAGAAATATGTTGTTCGCTGTATAAATGTTGATGATAATTATCCAAATGTTGTTTAAACTGTTTTTGATGATTTTCACAGCTTAAAATTTGTAATATATTCTGCTCAAAATCTCGGGTTTTTTTCCAGTTGTCCAAGTGATAAACTAGACCCCATTTTTTTAGATTCCTCAAGTTAATTTCCTCTTGTCCAGGCAACTCATGATAAATAAAAATTGGGATTTTCTTATATAAACACTCGCTAATCGTTACTCCGCCAGGCTTTGTAATGATTGCATCCACACTGTTGTATAACTTGTTCATCTTTTCCTTTGAGGAAATATAGGGTAATGCTTGAATTAGTGGATAGTTCTGCTGCTGAATCCAATTTAACAACTTTTGGTTTTTACCACACAGGACTGTATAACGAATTTTCCCTGAGGGCTGAAGCTTTTTTACAAAAGTTTTCATTAAACCTGCTCCAAGGTTACCCCCACATATTAATACTGAAAATATTTCGTTAGACTTATTTCTATCAATATTGTCCTTAAAATGTGGATGAATCGGAATTCCTGTCACAAGTATATTTTCCGGTATTACCCCTCGTTCAATTAATTCATTTTTTATTTCTTTCGTAGGTACAAAATGGTAATCGATGTACTTTATTCCCCATAGGTGGTTAATGAAATAGTCGGTATAGATATTAATTACTGGAACGGATAATTTATTTTTTTCTTTTAAAAGATTTAACAAATAAGAAGGTAATGCATGGGTGCAAATGATTAACTGAGGATTTTTTTCTTTTATTAACTTTTCGACCTGATTTAGTAATAGCCATTCGTATAAATAGAAACGACTTCTCTCATTATTTTTATACACAGTTTTTTTGTATAACCAGCTATAGAAAGCCGGAAGAAGATGTATCCATTTTATATAAAATTTCGAAACGAAGACTTCCACTTTTCCGTAACTATACGATAAAATGTCTATCTTTTCACATTCAAATAAGTCATTTGTTTGAAGTGATTCAATAACTCCATTTGCTACTTGATGATGACCAGATGGTATTTGCAGAAAAGGCATAAATAAAATCCGTTTCATTTCTATCCACCAATCTTTTTCCGTAGTATGTTTCCACTTTTATTATTTCACCCACTATAAATTCTTCCAATTAGACCGTTTAAATTAATAAATATTTTAATGGGAAGTGGTTAAGCTACGTAGTGAAATCTTAAGAAAGGAGAAGTTAGAGGTGAAGCGGCGAATTCTTAAATTATGGAGTATTATTGATCCAATATATTTTTCCTGTACTCGTTTACAGTGTCTAGAACAAATTACGGGACATCCCAATATTTTTCGAGTCCGTTTAACTCGTTATAAAGGCCGTGAAATTCAACTTTCAGACGGAACGTTAATTAGAAAAAATGATACTCTTGTCAAAATACATCTACATAACGTCCGAATTTTAAAAGAGATGCAGTCCTTTGACGAGTTTAAAAAATCAGTATTCCTTTATAAGAAAGTACAAGAGTCTTTACCAGATTTAGCATTTTATATAACTCACCATAAAAATCATAAGAAAATAAAAGGAATAATTGGCATTTCATTTATTGATCGAGGTTATAAACGTTTTGGATTCGAGTCTTTTCCATGCTCTAGTCTTACATATATATGGTTTAAACGAATTGCACTTTATCCTATTCATTTCCTTTCACGATCTGAGAATTCTTCAAAAAAGAAGAAAAAGATTCCTACCCCTCAATATTTATTTATGTCAAAAAATGCTTTATGTAAGAAGTATGGTTTATTTGTAAAAAAAGTTGCTTAAAAAATCATAAAACTATAGGCATACCCCTTAATTACTTGGGTACCGCCTATAGTTTTTTATTTTGTATTAATTTCTTCATGTATACCCATAAATTACTTCTAACAAAATACTCTCTTCTGTTTTATTATTTAATAGAGGAGGGGATTTACTTGTTAATATTATTTACTATTTTCATTGTAACTATCCTGTCCATTATATTCCATAAAGGATATAGAAATACTCAGCAGGTTTTAGTCAACAATGTTTTTATAAATTCAAATGACGATACACAAATAAATGACGATTCGTTTCGTGTATTACAAATTTCAGATATGCATTTAGAAAATATATCAATTTCACCTTCACGCCTATACTCCCTATTGAAAGATCAACCTATAGATTTAATTGCTTTAACAGGCGATTATTTAGATCGAAAACGTACTATCCCTAAACTATTACCCTATTTAAAAGTTTTTAATAAATTAGATCCTAAGCATGGAATTTATGCAGTGTTCGGAAACCATGATTACGTTTTACGCGATCCAGATTTCATGAAATTGAAGCAGATTTTAGATGAAAATGGATGTAAGACTCTAATTAATGAAAATGATGTAGTTTGGAATAACGGAAAAAAGATAAATATAATCGGAATCGATGATTTCAGTACAAAAAGAAGTAACGTAAAAAAATCTTACGATGGACTTTCAAATGGTTATAACCTTGTATTAACTCATGATCCGAATATCGTTCTAAATTTGAAGGATGTTCCATACGATTATTTACTTTCAGGGCATCTCCACGGTGGGCAAATTCACTGGCCAAAACCATATCATCTTGTGAAGATGGGGAAAATTGTACGGTTAAATATGATCAAAGGGCTGCATGAATTTGAAGGGAAATTGTTTTATATAAGTGAAGGATTAGGACAAACAGGCGTTAATATTCGTTTGGGCAGTCGTCCAGAAATCACGCTTCATCATCTAACACTTAATCATGCTTAAGTAAATGAAATAAGATCATATGTATGAGCTTAAGCTAATTATTTTAAAATTATGAAATCCTTTTTTAGGCCGAGGATTAACGTTTAAACGTTGTGTAAACACGTTTAAGCGTTATTTTTGTATTAAAGTAAATTTTACTTGTGTTTGGCATGGCAATATATTGGGACTATTATTTATAGTCGCCTTTTCTTTTAAGTTTGTTTAATTGCCACACTAAATAAATATTGAATAAGAATGATGTTATTAAAAATGAAATTATTACATATTCCTCTTCATTATAAAATAACAACGGTACTAAGGATGCAATAATTGCCAAAACGATACCATTAAACATATCAATCTCTCCCAAAACTAATTTGAAAAACCAGCAAGTTGATTTTTACCTTTATATACCATTTTACCATATTTACCCTCATTCTTAATCTAGAGGGGCTGGGACATAACTAGCTTCAAATAAAGAGAAAGGTGAATTTGAGTTCCCTCAAATTCACCTTTCTCTCTTTTTTCACATTAGTTCTTCTGTTCCCTTAGTTAATGGCCGTGAATTTTCTTAAATTCACGGCCATTAACGCAAGACCCATTTCATTTTCAACCTTCGATTTTCCTCGCACAGAAAATCGAGTGAAACGCAAATTAGCCTTCAAGAATCCAAAAACTGGCTCCACATCGATTTTGCGTTTTCGGTAGATGGCACTCGTTTTCTCTTCTGAAAGCTTCATTCTTACATATTCTTTTTGTTGTTCCCATTTTTCATTTACTATTAATTTTCGATTGTTGCCTTCTTTTGCTTTTGTACACAATGAACGGAATGGGCATCCAGAACAGTCTTCGCATTCGTAGATTTTGAACTTCCGTTGGAAGCCTGTACGGTCATTACGGATAGAATCATATTGAAATTCAAGACGTTTCTGATTAGGGCATGTATATGTATCTGTTTCTTCATCATATTCCCAGTTGTCGGGATTAAATTTGTTCTGTTTGTACTTTTTCTTTTGTTCCTTCAAATACATGTTATACGTAATTAGTGCTTCTCGTTTTCTGTTCGAAAGGATATCATGATAATTTTGTTCACTACCATACCCTGCATCTGCGACAATGTATTTCGGTAGTTCGAAATAATGTTGCTCAATTTCATCTAGAAATGGAATTAACGTACGTGTATCTGTTGGATTTGAAAATAAACTATAGGCTAAAGCGTATTGTCCCTCTGTCGCGATTTGTATATTATAACCAGCTTTCAATTGCCCGTTTTGCATATAATCATCTTTCATTCGCATAAATGTCGCATCGCGATCTGTTTTAGAATAGCTATTACGTGCGCCAAAAGTTTCAAAGTCTTGTTGGTATTTCTGCTTTCGTAAGACAAAATCAATCAACTGATTACGCACTTGTTTCGGATATTTGCGTGCACTTCTTAAAATTTTTCGTTTTTGGACATCTGATGAAGCCTCAATTTCCTTATCATACTCGGTTACGATATCGTCAACTTGTTGAACCAAATGAGCGAGTTCTTTTAATGATAACTGTTCATCGCTTTCACGTTCGATTTCAGGGATAATTTCTTTCTCAAGTAATTCATTGTATAGCTGGTTGGACTTTTCAATTAAACTTTGATGATATTTCTCAATCGATTTCTTCCATACAAACGTAAATTTATTTGCGTTCGCTTCAATCTTTGTACCATCGATAAAAATGGCTTCTTGATGGATTAGTTTTTCTTCAATCAATTGGCACCGGAATTGGACGAAACATTGGCGAATCAATTCTTTTACTTTTGGATGGACACGAAAACGATTGATTGTACGGTAGCTTGGTTCATACCCTTGAGCTAACCACATCATCCGAATACTATCTTTTAATAACGCTTCAATTTTGCGTCCTGAGAAGACAGATTGTGTGTAGGCACATAAGATAATTTTAAGCATCATGCGTGGATGATAGGCAGGACATCCCTCATTTCGGAGAAATGGTTCAAATGCTTCTGGAGGAATACTTTCCACTAAATGATGCACGTGGTAAGCAATATCATTTTTTTGTAATTTTACTTCTAATTCTAAAGGCAAAACGATTTGATTCATGTTATAATTTTTAAACATAAGGATCCTTCTTTCTGTATAATTTTGTTGTGGTGACTTAATTTTATCAGAAGTGGTCCTTATTTTTTATTTAAAATAATCAAAGCCGGTGAAATTTTACTTATCGTAAAATTTCACCGGCTTTTTCATCAGAGACGGGTTTTGTCCCAGCCTCTGTAACTTTCCGAGAAATTTGTGTACTCTCTCTATGTTTAAAACAAAAAATATGATATAAGTTAAGTAATTATGAAACTTCTTCTAAATCTTCAATTGTTGCTTGGTATATTTCCATATCCTTATATGTAGAGAGACTACTATTATCGTTTATAAAAATAGCTAGAAAAAATATTGCCCCCTTCAGATAGACTTGCAGAAGCAGCTTTCTGAAGCTTCTACAAGTAACAGCACTGCATTATTACTTATCGTTCACTCTCTTTTTCATTATCTCCGCCATTCGCTTAGAATTAATATTTTCTTCTTTTTGCAGCTCATCAATAATGTTTAGATAATCCTCTTCATTACGATTTTGACTTAATTTATAAGCAGCTTGAATTTCCCTCACTTTAATCTTAAATCCTACTACACCTTTAAGTTGATTTTCTAAAAACTCAGGTGAAAGGTTTTCCCACAAAATTGCATTTTTCCGATGCTTTTCGTATTTTTCTTGCAGCTTGGACAGGTCTTGTTTTAATTTGTCTGCCTCCATCCTAGTCGCTTTGCCATATACGTGAACAGCTTGATAGTTCCATGTCGAGACATTTTCATGTTCATACCAAGAAGAAGAGATGTAAGCGTGGGGTCCTTGATATATTACAAGTGCCTCTTCGCATGTATCAAAAGTTCTCCATTGAGGATTTCCATATGCCATATGGCCAGTAATAAAGTAATCTTCTCCTTCTTTACTAAACTCTAAAGGAATATGGGTGGCAATTGGCTTCCCATTATTTGTAGTAACAATTGTCCCGAATGAGTTTTCGCTGACGAACTCTGTAATTTCATTAAAATCAGTAACTTTAAAATACTTAGGTATATACATGATCTAACACCCCTTTAAATTGGATAATTTTTTCAATATTCTATAATGCGGTTTGACATTTAAAAAGGTACAATTATAAACAAATAAAGATGTCAAAGGAGGTTGTGAATGAAAAATATTATTTTTGCTTTTAAGGATGACATTCCCAAATATAAGCAAATTTACGAGCAATTTAAATTATTTATTGAAAAGGGCACCATCCCTGTCAACGAACAATTGCCTTCTATACGTCAACTAGCAGATTCTCTTCAAGTAAGCCGCAATACGACACTCAATGCTTATGAGCAGCTTGTGGCAGAAGGCTATATCCGCAGTGAGGGGAGAAAAGGTTATTTTGTTAATGAATTAGACCCACTTTTATATCAAAACATTCAAATACCTACGAACAAAAAGAAACTAGACTCAATTCAACAAGTAGTTATTGATTTCAAAGCAGGAGCTGTAGATCAATCCCATTTTCCATTAAAAATTTGGAGAAGAATAGCAAATCAAGTTTTAGCATTGCAGGAGAGTTATCGTTATGGAGATCCTTTCGGCGAAGAGTGTTTACGTGACCGAATTGCAGAATATTTATTTCAATCACGTGGTGTGAAAACAGAATCAAGTGCTATTATTATCGGTAGCAGTACCCAACAAATGTTAATTAATCTTGGACAAATTTTAAAGAATGACTTTCATAGTGTTATTGTAGAAGACCCAGGATATGATGGTGCTAGAGAGGCATTTAAATTCCATGATTTATCTCTTGAAACTCTCCCTGTTTATGAAACGGGTGTAGATTTTTCTAAGTTAGAGCAAATGATGTCAAGTTTAATATATGTAACTCCTTCTCACCAAAGTCCGATTGGAGTGAGCATTTCTATTCCTGAACGATTAATGCTTATCCATTGGGCTAACAACAAGAAGGGGTTTATTATAGAAGACGATTATGATAGCGAATTTCGTTATACACAGCGGCCGTTTCCAGCACTTGCTTCTCTCGATTCCAATAGAGTCATTTATTTAGGGAATTTCTCAAAATCCTTTCTTCCAGGAATTCGCCTAAGCTATATGGTGCTGCCGGAGCCAATATTAAACTGTTATAAAAAACAATTTCTTTATTTCGAATGTACAGCTTCCCTTTTTAGCCAGCTTACAATGGCGAAATTTATGGAAGATGGAGAATGGAATCGCCATATTAAGCGAATGCGGCTTGTTTACAAGCGTAAAATGCAGTGCTTAGTTTCAGAGTTAAGAAAACAATTCAAACAAAATATATCAATAATTGGAGAGCAATCCGGATTGTACATATTAGTTAAGGTACATCTAAACCGTACAGAAGAATGGTTAATAGACCGGGCTTTCTCACATGGTGTTAAAGTTTATCCTACATCTATTTACTTTATAAATAATTATTTTGATCAGCCAATTATTAAACTTGGATTTGGCAATCTTTCTAAAGAAGAAATCGAGCTAGGTGTGAAGCTTTTGAAAAAGGCGTGGTTATAAATTTCAACAATTAAGTGGAATTGTTTCACAAAAGATATTAGTATTTTCTATTCAAATGAATAGTATGGATTTGTAATTTGTTTAATCATGTATAAGTTTCTTTACTCCCGCTAAAACTTTTAACAAGGAGTGATGAAAATTGGATAAAAAGGATAACTATCTTACAACAGCACCAAAAAAGAAGGAAATAACGGTTGCAAATGATTCATATATAAAAAATGCACTGGAGAATTCCGTAAATAAACATAAAGAAATGGAAAAAGCTAATATAGCAATCACCGGCACCGAAATTGAACAACAAAACGAAAATTTATAAAAAATCATTCTCAAATACTAGATCATCTAGTATTTGAGTAATTAATTTATTTAACTGCTTAACTTTGTAAATCACATAAGTCTACCCTATTTTTCACGACTACTTCCTACTATTTACTTCATATAATATGCATCGCTTTGTTCGATAAAGAAGTAAATTGGAATGAGATAATTCTCTAAGTTTACCCAATAAAATTTTTAAATAATAATTCAATATACATTTCTCTATTTTCTTTATTTATATAATCAAACTCATATAATTCTGGTAACTGTTTATTGATTAATACTGGGTAAAGGATTGCAGACATTATTTGAAGACCTAATAATTTTAGCTGCTCCTCTTCTACGTTTGTTGTTAATTCACGTAAGATTTTCACCATTTTTCCTATTCCCTGTTTCTGAGTTAAAGTTAACAAAGGATCTATTTCTTCAGGTGACATCATTTTAGAAATAAAACTTTTTGTTACCCCAGGATAATAAATTGCATTTTCTGCAAACTTGTTCAAAAATTTTAGCATTTTTTCCTTTGGGTCGCCCTCTTCATCTAAAATTGATAATACTCCACTCATAGTTTTTGTATAAAAATCCATTGATTGCTTAATTAGCTGTTCTTTTGAACCAAAATGGTAATTTATTGCTGCTACATTTACCTTTGCTTGCCTAGCTATTTCTCTTACTGTGATTTGCTGAACTCCATGTTGTCCAATAATTTGTAAAACTACTTTTATAATTTGTTCTTTAGTATCATTACTCAAGGCACTTCCTCCTATTCTTTAACCTCAATAATGCATGATATATGTTGATCAGGTCTAACTATAGCGAAGACAAATGAATTTGATTTTGTCCTTACCCTGGATTGTTTTAACATATCAACTTCAATTTGTGATTTAAAAGGAAAATCGGCAGATATTTTTTTTGCAATCCTTTTCTCTATATCAATGGATTGTTTTCCAATCGACAAAATTGTATGATAATTACTTTTGGGAAGCACTAATTGATTATCACTTTCTGTTTTCAAGTAAGGAATTCTTTTTCCTGTAACCCAGGGGCCTATTTTATCTTTTTTTACCCATGAATTCATTGACTGATAATCGATAGAATTTTGGACTGGTATAACTTGCTTAACTAAAGCTTCTTTTTCGGTAATATTTTTGGCAATAGTTGTGAAATTAGCAGCGACTCTTAAACCTGTGGAACGAATAACACTCAAAAAGTTACTTTTCATCGCCATATTCTTAAAAATAATCGCATTTGTATTTTGGATGTCATTAGAGGCTTCTATTTGCTCCTTCTCGTAATCTCTTAGTATATTATCTGTTAAATGATGACCATTAAAGGCTAAAGCTAACCTCCATCCTAATCTCCAAGCACCTAATACCCCTATCATCATCCCTGCTCCAGCAGATGGGCCCATAGCATGTGCAGCATCACCGACTAAAAGCCATTTCCCCTCTCTATATTTTTCACTTTGTGCCTGTCCTAAACGAAAAGCACTTGCCCATAAAAAATTTTTTAATCTTGCATCAGGTTTTTTTTCAAGGAGTAAAGATACGGCTTTACTTTCAGTCGTCATTTCCTCACGTTCCTCACCATCGTTTAAACGGTAAATAAATCTCCAGTGTCCTGGTGAAAAATTAAAAAATCCATACGGTCTTTTTGGATCCAGTACAATAGTTGAAACCTCACAAGACATGTCAATATCCATCTCAAAATCTGCAACGGCTGAATTCATACCGTAATCTCTCCACTTTGTTTTTATTCCAAGTTGTTTGCGAACTAAACTTTTCGCACCATCTGCACCTACTGCCCATGGAAATAACAATTCTTCCACTCCCTTAGGTCCTTCAACCTGAAGGTATGCTTGATTACTTTTATTTCCAACACTTATAACTTTGTGGTTTCTTCGAATTTCTACAAGACCTGTTTTTAATGCTGCTTTCTCAAGTAAAACCTCAGTATCATGCTGCGGCAGTTGAGCAGTATAACGGTACGGACTATTAAGGTTTTTAAAAGATAACATTAAAAGTCTCTTATTATTAGCATCCCAAAACTCATGTTTGTCTCTGAATACAGATAAAGCATCTATTTCACTCTTTAATCCTATCCACTCAGCAAATTCCAGCCCTCTTGGCATCCAGGTTATCGCACGGGATTCTGTTCGCAATGTCGGATTACCTCTTAATTCGAAGATAACGGATGGAACATTATATTTTGCAAGAACTATTGATAATGCCAAGCCAACTGGTCCACCACCAACTATAGCTATTTTTTGTTGAAAGTTATAATCAATACTTTTCATCAATTATTAACTCCTTACTTTCAAATTTTCAAACTAACGTTTCAAACATACGTTTAAAATACAATAAATTGGCAAATAATTCAACAAAATTTAAAATAAAATACATCCTATTTTTTCTAAAAAGTTAATCAAAAATATCATCAGCATTTGGGTGCCAAATATTCTTTGGATTTTATAACCCGTATTTTAGCTAGGTTCTTTGTTATAGAAGTCGACTATGATAATAAATTGATAACACCAGAAGTTTAATAGTAGAATGATAGTATATTTTAGATATATATTAATATTTGTATCCCTTAATCGAGTAGAGGAAAAATAAGTTGACTTATTTTCGCCCCTCTCACAACACCGTACGTACGGGTCTCGTATACGGCGTTTCAATTTATATCACAGTGTGAACTTCTAAGTAACGTTCTAAAGCAGAGGGTATTCCCCTCTGCTTTAGTCTTTTATTAGAGATTGCTCTATGAACAACTTTCGATAATCCGATAAATCGATAACCTTTCCTACAGAATGTTAAGCCTTTGGCTTCTTCTTCGGGTATACCTAATTGGATTAGCGACCTTATCTGTCTTCTTGGTACCTTCCATTGTTTCCAAATGATTACCCTTATTCTTGAGCGTAGTTTCTTATCAATTTTACGCATAGCCGTTTTCATGTTTGCAGTTCTAAAATAATTTACCCAACCAAATATTACTTGTTTTAGTTTCAGTATTCGGTAGTCTAACGGAATGCTCCAGTTTCGTTTTGTTAGTTGTCGAAGTTTCCTTTTAAATTTCTGTACTGAAATTGGATGTGGTCGGACTTGATATTTCTTATCTTTTGAATCGTAGTAATATCCAAACCCCAAAAATTTCAAGTCTTTTGGACGAGCGATTTTACTCTTTTCTGTATTGACAATCAACCCTAATTTCTTTTCTATAAATTTCACGACTGATTCCATTACTCTGTTTGCAGCTTTCTCACTCTTCACAAAGATAAGAACGTCATCCGCATATCTCACGAATTGGAGTCCTCTATTTTCTAGTTCCTTGTCCAGTTCATTCAACATTATGTTACTTAGCAGTGGGCTAAGGTTTCCTCCTTGTGGGGTTCCAATCGGTGTTTCTTCATATTTCCCCTTTACCATGACCCCACTGACCAAGTATTTTCTTATTAAAGAAATGACATCTCCATCATCGATTGTTTTGGATATAATTCGCATGAGTTTATCATGGTTGACTGTGTCGAAAAATCTTTCAAGGTCAATGTCCACTATCCAATCATATCCATCGTTCAGAAATTCGAGGCTTTTTATGATTGCCATCTCACAACTTCTATTTGGTCTAAAACCGTAACTGTATTCACTGAACTCTTTTTCAAATATCGGACTGAGTACTTGATGAATTGCCTGTTGAACTACCCTATCCACTACTGTTGGTATTCCCAGTTTGCGCATCTTTCCATTTTCTTTTGGGATTTCCACTCGTAAGGCAGCTTGTGGTTGGTATTTTTTGGTTCTGATGCGCTGACGTAGCTCATCCTTGTTCTCTTTCAGATACTTTTTAAGTTCATCAACCGTTATTCCGTCGACTCCACCTGCACCTTTATTTTTATAGACACGTAAGTAGGCTTCATTCATATTTTGATTGCTTAGAATCTTTTCTAATAGTTGCACACTCGTTTCTCCTTTCCTCTTACGTAGTAAGTAATATCTCCATTTTGGTTATCATTTGAGATACGCTCATACTTTCACCATTAACACATTCGGAGTCCGTTACTTACGCATTTGTGGCGTTGAAACACTATAAATTGTTCAGCCCTTCATGACCAAAGGTCATTACTATGGCTTCTGCTGACTTCTTGCGACTAACCGTTTTCGACTGTAACTATGTACATCCGCAAGACCTCCCAGGGTAAGACAACTATCTTTCCTCTTTTACTCGCCTGATTTACTCTGCAAAGTTACGCACATCTTTTGGACTTTAACTTGTTATGGAGTCTTATCCCTTTGTAGAGCCTTGGTATCAGATTTCTGTTCGTCGAGCCAAGATTTTATTCCACGCTTCCTCCAGCCCTTATCTCGCGATAAGTACCTTGCGCTTCCTTAGTGGTTGGTCGATGTGTACCTCCACAGTGGACTTTCACCACCTAGATAGTTGCCATGCCTGGCACACATAAAAAAAGTGAGTAGCAATCTGCTACCCACTCATACACGACTGTTTTCAGTTAATTTACTAAATCTATTAAAAGAAACAATTACTTATTTTCAAATTCTATTTTTAAAGACGGAGTTTTAATATTAGCTGTCGCTAAATTTATAGTAAGTTCGAACTTACCTTTTGGTAATTTTTCTACTGGTAATGTAATACTATGCTTTAGTTTTTCACCAGGTTGTAGCATTACTTTTCTTCCTTGTTTTTTATCCTCGTCGTCTTTTAAATCTTCTCTTCTATAGTCATCTATATTTTTATTATTTTCCAAATACATTAAACTCCAATTTAATTCTTTTGCTGTTAAAAATTCTATTTCTACCGCTTCATCACTAGTGTTCCTTGTAATATGTTCAAAAGTTGCTGTTTCCCGCTCAATCACTTCAAATTGTAATTTTGCACCTTCATTTAAAGTTTGCATTTGTGAATCTCTTATAAAAAAAATAATTAAGATTAAAATTAATAATGATGCCAATACTATGTTATTACTTTTCCTCACTTTAATTACCCCTATCTCTTTAAAACGAAGTTTTTGGAGTATTACTACAGCATTTAGTTTATTGTTTAATCCTTTTTCATTTAGAGAAGAATGAGAAAACGAGGTGATAATAATGAAGATCTTTTTAATTGTGGGCAGTATTGTTATTCCAATAGTAATGGTAGTACTTCAAAGGAAATGGTGGAAGCTCCATATTTTCTTTAATTTAGCAGCACTCATATCCACGCTTATTTTTGGCAATATTGCCTCTATTGCAATATTTAACATAATAAAAGATAATAAAGTCTTCATGACCAATATTCACAGTGTGTTTTTAAATCCTTTTTTCTTAATTACTGGGGCTTATTTAGGATTATATCTGCTTTATACTATAATTTTACGAACATTAAATGAATATCAAAATAAATAAAGAAGAAATGATGGAAACTCCTAAGCTACTTTTTAAATTTACGCTTACCAGCCATTCATGAAGCAACTTCCTAAAAAAATGACGGAAGCTACTTCTAATAAGTATTAAATATTCCTATAAATCTTGAGATAATCGAATCATATCCCTGCACTGAATACCATTTTCAAAAATCTCTTCAGTATAGTGCCGAATGAAAAAATCTATATCAATACTAGTTATTCTAAATCCACATTTTTGGTAAAGAGCTAATTGGCCTATACTTGAATTTCCAGTGCCGACTTCTATCGTTTTGTATCCTTTTGACTTAGCTATTTCAATTGCATTCATTATTAATTGTTTTCCTATTCCTTTACCGTGCTCGGTTTCTATGACTGCAATATTCACCAACTCTACTGTTTCAGGTCTTGTCGGCAATAGCACATAAACCCCGATAATTCGGTCTTCATTTTCTGCTACAAAGCATTCTCCCCTTTGTACATATTCCTCAACGATTTTTCTTGAAGGGTCAGCTAATAACAATAAGTCCATTGGCGGCTCTTCATGTTTATTCATTTTGCGAATTATCATATTACTCTTCCCTTTCCTAACTTTGCGATAAATTGTAATTCCATTAAATAATTTCGATATGGAACTACAATGACTTTAATTTTCTATTGGAACAGGTATGCCAATTCAATATTATCGATTTTTCGCTTGTTCCTTAAGCAACGAGATAATTTCTCTGTTTTGTTCAATTTGAATTTCACTATTCACTCGAATTATTCTAACCCATCTTAAAAGGAGTGCTGCTAATATTAATGGTAAGAATACGAATAAAGTTCCTAATATGTCCCCAAAATTAAAATGCATTTTAATCCCTCCCTTTTAGGATTCATTTTACCATAATAAACCAATCCAAATAGGGAGAATTGTAGAGGTGCCTATGACAGTTTGAGAAAAGTTTCCACAAAAATGGATTTCAAAATTGATCTAAAAATTAATCCAATTAAAAACTGCTTCTTCCAGGAGAAGAACTTTCTTCAAGAAGAAGCATTAGTTTAATTGATTGTAATAATTTCTTATTAACTCAATAAAAAATTCAAAATGGGACGACATTTTTTTATCTTTATGCCAAGCAAGTTGAGTAATAATTGGCTCCAGATGGAAACCTGCTGTTAGAGCTGCTAATATACCTTTCTCTAATTCTTGCTCAACGACCATTTTTGGCAGGTAACTTATTCCTAGCCCAGCAATGGTGCATTGTTTAATCGCCTCAATACTAACAAATTCAATAACTTGTTTTGGATAGTAATTTTGTGTAGTTAACATATATTCTAATTGGTTGCGATAAGAGCAGCCTTGTTCGGTTAAAAGCAACGTTTGATTTGAAAGTTCGTTCAAAAATACACTTGATTGAACTTTATGTGCGATTGCAGGTGACGCAGCAAATATAAGTTCTTCTTGCACGAGCGGCATTAAATTAATTGTTGGCAACGATATGAAAGTATCGGTTATAATTGCAAAATCTAATTCTCCATTTTGAATCAATTCCTGAGCTATTTCTCTCGTATGAACCGGTTTAAATATCACTTGTATTTGAGGATATTTTTTCTTAAACTCTGCTAATATAGTGGGTAAACGGTAGGTACATTGACTTTCTTGGGCACCAATTGTTATCGTCGTATACTGTTCTTCTAGTCCCGTTACTTGCTGAATCATTTCATTATGTAGGGCAACCATTTTTTGGGCATATAATTGAAACTCTCTTCCTGGAACTGTCAAATACAATCTTTTCCCTAGTCTTTCAAATAGTTCAATTCCTAATTCCTCTTCCAATGATTTAATTTGAGCAGTAATACTTGATTGAGCGTAATCTAACCGCTTAGCCGTTTGTGTAAAATTTAAAGTTTCTGCAGCAGTTAAAAATGTTTGTAAATGCTTAATATCCATAGATAACTCCTTAATCGATTTTTTCGATTGTTCCCATCAAATTATTCATCTTTTTTAATCATTAATTCTACTATAAACTTCTATTAGGCAAAAAGAAAGGAAGTTTTTAGATGAATATCACTGTGTTTTATGGAAGTTCTAGAAAAAATGGCAATAGTGAATTATTAGCGAGGGAAGTACTAAAAGGATTTTGCTTTGATGCACTTCATCTGTATGATCTTAACATTGTTCCAATTGAGGATAAACGTCATGATTCAGAAGGTTTTACAGTACTTCATGATGACTATGATTTAATTATCCAACAAATTTTAAAAAGTGATGTTTTGGTTTTTGCTACACCTATCTATTGGTATAGCATGTCCGGTTCAATGAAAGTCATGATTGACCGACTCAGCCAAGCAATTCGAGATGAACGTTACCTAAATTTAAAGGAACACTTACAAAAAGTGAAGGTAATTGTATTAGCTGTAGGCGGAGATGAGCCACACATTAAAGGCTTGCCAATGATTCAACAATTTGTATATATTTTTGACTTTTTAGGCATGTCTTTTGACCATTATTTGTTGGCTAAAGGCAATAGACCTGGAGATGTATTATTAGACTCCAAAGCTATTAATGAAACTCAAATGTTAAATAAATGGCTTCAAGAGTTAAAGAACGCTACACGGAATTGTTAAAAATACCATCCTTCTCCAAACTTCATTTCTGAAGCGTTCTATTGTTTAGCTATTTGAATGGGACATTAGTTCAAACTAGGTATTATGGGCATTTTCATATTATTGAAATTACATTTTTCACAAATAATGTTGTATTATCAGTTGTTGTCGTAAAAAATAGGGTGAGCTTACGCTAGTAGCTCACCCCCATTAAAAGATAATGATCGAAAAAAATTAGTATCCCAAATACTATTGCCAAAACTAAAAATGGTATTTGATATTTTTATCCTCGATTCTATTAGCCGATAGCAGTTCAGCTGAACTTAATGCAATCGAATATATCTACCCCTTAAGTGAAGTATTCTAATTTTGCATTAGGAAAGAATTTTTCCATATAAGTGTAAAGATGTTCTTTAATATCCTCTTCTTCTTCTTTTTGATAAATATATTTTCCTATTCCATATCTTCCCCATTTATATCTTCTTTTTTCTTCATCTAATTCTAATTTTGTCATGGGGTAGTTTTTCTCAATTACCTTCTTTGCAGGCTTTGTAAAACGATGCTGGATAAACTCAAAGGTAAGGTCTTCCCTAGCGTCAGCTGGTAATTCATTATCTAAACGCTCAAACATTTTATAGTAGCCATCCTCCCATCCTTCGTGAAGATAGATTGGTGCTACTATAAAACCGAGCGGATAGCCGGCTCTTGCAACTTTTCCTGCAGCTTCAATTCTTTTCTCTAAAGGGGAAGTCCCCGGCTCGAAGTTTTTGATGACATAGTCTGCATTTACACTGAAACGAAATCTTGTTTTTCCGTTATGATTCGCGTCGAGTAAGTGGTCTACGTGGTGAAATTTCGTTACAAATCGTAATTTGCCAAGCTCAGATTTTCCAAAATGTTCTATTGCTCTTTTTAGTGTATGAGTTAAATGATCGATTCCTACAATATCGGATGTACAGGATGCTTCAAATCTTGTTATTTCTGGAGCGCGCTCTTCCATATATTTATCGGCAGCCTCAAGAATTTCCTCTACATTGACATATGTACGAATATACGGTTTGCTTCCCATCGTAGTTTGCAAGTAGCAATAATGACAATGACCCATGCAGCCAGTTGCAAAAGGAATTGCGTACTCTGCAGAGGGCTTAGAAGTGTCAAATTTAAGCGTTTTTCGAATGCCTACTACAAGAGTTGATTTGGCAACGCGATATTTTTTAAAGTCATTATCACCGGGAAGGTTTCGTACTTGATTGTGGGAAGTGGTTTGTCGAATTTCGATATCCATCTTTTTAAATTTCTCATAAAGTTCTTTTCCTAAAGGATAATCTAATGCAGCAGGTTCAAAATAGACAAGTTTGGGTAAAAATGGGTTGTTCATTGCAATAACCTTTCTGTATCATCCCCATAATAATAGTTGTACGCTTCATTTGCTTCATCTTCTGTAGAATAAACAGCCATTTCATTAGAAAGTGGATAATACGTTTCATATAAAAACAAAGCCAACTCATCCTCTTTTTGAGGATTATTTACTACTGCTGCTGCTTGGACATTCGCTACATCTTGGGTATGTGGATTTCGGTAAAATACATATACAATATCTCCAGCCTGATAAGATTGGTTTTCCATTCTATCACCTTCGTTTTATTAGTTTGTTATTAATATTCTCCCTTTTTGTTTTAAATTTATGATTTCCTTATTCTAGTAAGAGATAAATGAACAAATAAATTGTTTTTAAATTGTTCATAATAAATTGGCTGTGAAATTGTGAAGGAGTGATTGTGAGTTGGAAATGAATGCTGGAAACTCTTTTGAAGCATCCCTTACAAAATATAAAAAGGGACTTGGTGTTTTTAATGAAAAAATGCCCGAATTTGTTAGTCAGTATAATGCGTTTACGGAAGAGTGCTTTAAAGAAGGTGCATTAACCCAAAAACAAAAACATTTAATTTCATTAGGAATTAGTATCCATGCTCAGGACGAGTATTGCATTATCTATCATACAAAAGGATGTCTTGATCATGGATGCTCTGAGCAGGAAATTCTTGAAACTATAGGTGTAACAGCGGCATTTGGTGGCGGAGCTTCAGTAAGTCAGGGAGTTACCCTTGTTCTGGATTGTATAAATGAGATGGGTCATATGAAACAGTAAAACCTTTATTCAAATTTAATAGCCAGATTTTAGATGAAATCGAAAAGGTTTCATCTTTTTTATTGTTGAGAAGAAGTAAAAGAAACAAGTTCTAAATATCGGAAAATTTAGAAAATAAATAAATTGATTACAATACTACTAGTCTAATAACACCCATACTTCTTCTTATAAAATTTAAATAACCATCCACGTATTTTATTCATACCCTTAATCAAGGGGGGAAGTTATGGATTCAATAATGTCATTTTCACAAGAAATGTTAACACTTTATGGGATTGCAATATTGGGTTTTATTGTTAGGAAAAGAGGAATTCTTAATGAAAATGCAAATGGTGTATTAACACAATTGATTCTTTACGTCACATTACCAGCCCTGATTTTATTTTCATTAGATATCTCCTTTTCTTTTACTTTAGTCAAAGAATTTTTGTTGCTCATTATAATGTCTATTTATGTACTTTTATTATCCTGTTTTTTAGCAAAGTGGATGGGAACACGTTCCAAACTTCCTGAAAAACAAAATAGTGTATACGAAGGATTAATCATTTTTGGAAACCAAGGATTTATAGGTTATGCTGTAATTTTCATTATTTTCGGTAATCAAGGAATTATATACTTAACAATGTTTAATTTATGTTATTTACTATTAATATGGACATATGGTATTTACCTTTTTAGTAAAAACGATGATGGAATAAGGTGGGAAATTTTATTTTTAAATCCAGGGATTCTTTCCACAATTACAGGTTTAGTTATTTTTTTATCACCTATTACCTGGCCAGATATAATTTCCGATGGTCTTGAAATTGTTGGAAAGATGACTATTCCTCTATCAATGATTATAATTGGGAGTTTAATAGCTGATGTAAAATATGCGTCCCTTTTTACCATTTTTAAAAATGGTTATCTATGGAAAGCAGCGATTGCAAAACTTCTATTTATCCCTCTATTATTAGTTCCATTTGCAGCAATAGGCGTCACCACTCCATTGCTGCTGATTGCTGTTATAGTATCTGGAATGCCTTCTGCACCAACGATTTCTCTATATGCACAAAAATATGGTGCGGATGCCTTTTTTGCATCGTTAGGGGTTTTATTATCCACATTGCTATGTATCATTACCGTTCCGTTTCTTTATTGGATTGTTGAACTTTTAACCCATTAAATACTAATCCCTACTCGTAATCAGAGCAAAACTTGATTTTGACACTGGACCCCCAAAAAAGATCCTTTCTTTATCAACTAGTGTACTTCCCTTTTTATGACCTTTATTGTTCATAAGCATGGTTCTCGATATATTAACCATTAGAACTTATTATAATGATCATCCACCTTATGAATTTTATGTTTTTGGAAATGATAAGAACGATAAAAATAACTTAGAAAAGGAGTATTAATTAATGAGTAAAGATTTAAAAGAAAAAGTAATAAAAATAATATCAGATCATAGAATAGGTGTTCTTTCATCAGTGGAAAACAATAAACCCCATACACGATATATGACGTTTTATAATAACAATTTAACGTTATATACACCCACTAAAAAAGATACCGAGAAAATAGAAGAAATAGAGAAAAACCCCGCTGTTTCTGTATTACTAGGTTATGAAGAAAATGGGCTAAATGACGCTTATGTTGAAATTACTGGGGTAGCTTCCCTTAATGATTCTCAACAATTGAAAAAACAGTATTGGGATGAATCATTTAACACGTGGTTTGAAGGTCCCGAAGATCCAAATTATGTGTTTCTTCAGATACAACCGGAAACTGTTCGCATATTAAATACGACTGGTGAACCGCCTCAAGAACTTACTTTGGGGGATTAAAAAAATCAACTAATGTGATTCCATATTATACAGATTTGGCTCTTCTTCTATTTACTTTAAAGAGAACGAAGAGCCATCAATAACTTCCTGTTATTATAATGTGCCTCATCTTTACCCTCAATTAGAGTTAACTTTTGCAAAAAAAGCCCCTACGCAATTGTATTTATTCCACCTCATTAAAAGATTCTGAAACCTGTATATCCTATTCTTCATATTAACCATTCGACAGATGAACTTGTAATACGTTTAACTCCCCGAATAGCAGCTATTTCCTCTACAAGTCTCTGCATAGCAAGGTTTTTTTGTTTTGCTTCTACCATTATGTCAAAATCCTGATTTAGCTCTTTTGCCATCTTTAAGAAAGGGAGAACAAAATCTAAGGAAACAAAATCAGCATGTGAACGGTAGGATTCATTGGATTTTGGTGAAGAAATATGGACTTTCGGTAACATATTAAAGGAATTCCATGTGTTAAAAATTCGCTGTAAATAACGATGGAGGTCAACCCCATCTTTATTTGCCATGTGGTGATGGTAATCCAGTACCATTGGAATATTTTCCTTTTCACAAGTAATAAGTGTTTCCCAAACATTATATGTTTTATCATCATTTTCTAGTGTCATATGATTCTTAATTTCCTTGGGCAAATGTTTAAGATTTTGATGAAACTTGTTTAATGATTTATTTTTATCCCCATAAGCTCCACCAATATGAATATTAATTAATCCCATATTGAGAGCATTCATTGCTTTGAGCATTCGAAAGTGATATTCCATATCTTTAACAGCATTTATTGTTACTTCTTCTCTTGGGCTCGTGAAAAGTGTAAATTGATTTGGGTGAAAGCTTACTCTCATCTTAAATCGTTGGACGATTTCGCCAAGTTCTTCCCATTGATTTTTGAATGGCGTATAAAAATCCCACATCACTTCTGGGTGGGTTGCTAATGGGACAAGAGAGCTCGAAAACCGATATAATTCTATTTCATGGGCGATATTATAATACAAAATTCTTTTCGTATGATGTAAATTTTGTGCTGTTATCGATTTCAATTTTTCCATCCGCTCTTCTTTAGGAAGTTTAGAATAGCGAGAAAAAGTTAACGTTTTTAATGGACTTGCATCCCATAAGCCTAATGCATTTGCTACATAACCGAACCGAATTTTCATCTTCTTTCCCCTTAATTATTGAAATAGGAATTATATTCTTTAAGGAACAAGCGGTCAATAATAGCTTATTCTCTACCTAAATTCATTAATGTATACAGAATATATGGATGGGACACAACTAGAAGATTAGTAAAAGCAGTTTGAATCTTATGTTCAATACTATAAAACTGCATTTAAATTTATTTTTAAGGCAGTAAGTGATGTAGTGATTGGCTAAAAAGAGGAATGCATGTCGAATTTTATAATTATTAAATGGTATGTTTATAACTAGCACTAAATCGTTTCAAAGTCACAATACTAAAAGGTAGATTAATTTGATATACTGCAGGTTAACTCTGCAATTTATATAATCTCACATCATTCAACAAGTGGTTTTTAGATTATTGAACACTTAATACAAGCTTATATATAAAATAAGAAAAACCTGACAACCCAACAATTCCTAATAAAATAAACATGGATACTTGTTCAGAGTAAAACATACTTATCACAAACAATATAAAACAAACTATCGCTCCAATCAGATTATAGATTACATTACTTTTTTTCAATTGATAGATTCCTCCACAACTATTTTAATAATTTATACGTTTTAAATAATTGATAAGTTTCATTGTATAAAACTAGATTAATTTTTGGAAATAAACTCTAAAAACGCTTCTTCAGCTTCGTTAATTTCTAAAATTATCTACTGCTATTGTATCAAGGTATAAAGCTGAAGCTGAATATATTAAAACTACAAAGCACCTAAAAATAGAAAATATCTATTTTTAGGTGCTAATTTAGTTAAATATTATTTTGTAAGAGTTCTTTTTCTCTTGAATAAACCAAATAACGCGATTGCAATCATGAGCAGTCCAATCATCATCATTGAACGTGTTTGTTCTTGACCTGTTTGAGGTAATTTTTGTTGCTCTTCCTCTTCTTTTGTTGCTTTTGATGAGCCTTCTACCTCAGGGCTTGATGGATTCGATCCAGCTTCTTCATTGCCTGTAGAGATTTCTTCCTCTTTATCAGTAATGTTGCCTTCCCCTTTTGTACTGCCATCATTGTTTTGGTTTTGATCTTTGCCTTCTCCATTTGAATTTCCACCGCTGCCTACCGGTACTACTTCTGTTTTTGTCGGCGGTGTTGTGATAGAGTCTGAAGGTTGATCTAGATCATACACCACAGCGATATTTTCAACTGTTTTGTTTAACGCACTTCCTAATATTTTCGCTTGGAAGGTAACGGTTACCTTTTCCCCTGCTTTTAAAGTGACAGGGTTAATAGTTAGTTGACCGTTGCTCCAGACGTCTGAATGATCGAGTGCTTCACCATTCATTTTTGTTGAATTAGCGACAAGCTCTAAATGAGCGGATAACTGATCCTCGATTACGCCGTTCCATACTCCACCGGCTTCACCGTTTTTCACTTCAATCGTATATGTCACAATGTCCCCTACATGTGCCACTTCTTGATCAACAGTTTTTGTTAACTGGATAGCTGCTGGCACGTATATTTCTGTTTCTGGATGTTGTGGAACTATTGATTGATCTGGATCGCCTGAGTTTTTGCCTGGAACTGTTCCTTCTACCTTAGCGACATTTGTAATTTCGCCTTGCGCATCCTCTGTTACAACGACCTTAAAGGCTACTTCTACTTTTTCGCCGCCTTTTAGGCTGCCAATGTCATCCACTGTTATCACTTGTCCATTCACAGCATCATCAGCTTTTACTTGACCATTCACCGTTAAAGTTCCTGGTACATAGCTTAACCCTGCTGGAATGTCATCGATCACTTTTACATTGTTCACGATAGTTGTCACGTTTTTTACGTTTTCTATAGTGATTTTATAGATTAATTGATCGCCAACTTTAACCTTTTGGCCATTAATCGAATTACCATTTGCATCAAACACTGCTTTCGTGCTGTTTAATTCACCAGCATTTGTGCCTTCTTCTGTTGGAGGAGGTGGATTTGAACCATTACCACCACCGCCGCCACCATGATTGTTATTATCATTTCCTGGTTGCTCTGGATCTTTTGGTTCATTCTCAATTTGGACTTCAGTCGTTGGATTATTTGGTTTGTCGATGTTGTCTCCATCAACAACCGCTGTGTTTGTCAACGTCTTACCAAATTGTCCAGTTAATACTTTTGCTTCGAAGGTAACAGAATGCCATTCTGTATCTGTAACATCTCCAAATTGTCCTATTATGACGTTATTTTCGAAATGTCCGCTGTCTTCATCTTTGGCATCTGTGGCAGGCTGACCATCAACTTTCAAGCTGCCTGCGACGTATTCTAGTCCCTCTGGAAGAGTATCTGAGATGGTTAAGTTCTCAACTACGCCTTCAGAAACTGTATTACGTGTTTTAATTGTATAGACAATTGTGTCGCCCACTTCATATGTTGCTTTGCCTTCTACTAAATTCTCAGCCGTTTTGACCGATTCAAGAACTGGGAAGCGTGGGTAGACTTTTACTTCTGTCTGTGGATTACTTGGTTCATCCACGTTGTCGCTAGAAATAGTCGCGATATTTAAAATATCCTTACCGGCTTGACCAGCTGCTACTTTCACTAAAAATTCCAGTGTATGCTCGTTCGTATCCGTTACATTGCCAATTTGTCCAGTGAATGTGCCATCTACGAAATATCCTTCGTCTTCATCTTCTTCGTCTGAAACAAGTACTCCATCTACTTTCAATGTACCTGGGACATATTCAAGCCCTTCTGGCAACTTGTCAGAGATAACTAGATTTTGAACAAGACTTTCTTCTACCGTGTTTTGTGTCGTAATTTTGTAAAGGAGTGTATCCCCTACTTCTGGATGTTCTACATCCGTATTACCTTCGGCTTTTTCAGATATGCTTGCCGTTTTCTTAGAAAAAAGATTTGGTTTTTTTGGATCCACTTTAACTGTTTCTTCTGCAGTATCTGGTTGATCAATATTATCACCATCAGCAGTGGCAATGTTTTGAATCGTGTTCTGCGATTGTCCAGATGCTATGGTCGCTTTGAATTCTACTGTATGCCACTCTGTATCTGTGACATTACCAAATTCACCAACCACAGTATTATTATCTACATAACCTTTGTCATCACCTTGGTTATCTGTAGCAGTCTGTCCATCGACTTTCAAGCTGCCCGCAACATATTCAAGTCCTTCTGGTAAAGTGTCACTAATTGTTAAGTTTTTCACTTCGCCTTCAGACACTGTATTGCGGGTTTTAATTGTATACACAACTGTGTCGCCCACTTCATAGGTTACTTTGCCTTCTTCCAAATTGCTTACCGTTTTAACCGATTCAAGCACTGGAAGACGTGGGTAAACTTTTACGACTGTTTGCGGATTACTTGGCACAAGCAGATTGTCACCAGAGATAGTGGCTGTATTGATAATATCTTTACCAGCCTGACCAGCCCCTACTTTAACCTGGAATTCTATTGTATGTGCTGATGTATCCAAAATGTCGCCAAATTCCCCTGTGAATATGCCGTCTACAAAATGCCCCTTGTCACCGTCTTCAGCATCTGAAACACCCACTCCGTCCACTTCTAATGTACCTGGGACATATTCAAGCCCTTCTGGCAATTTGTCGGAAATGACCATATTTTTTACGATACTATTTGCGACAGTATTTTGCGTTGAAATAGTGTAAAGTAGAGTGTCTCCTACTTCTGGATGTTCTGTATCCGTGTTTCCGTCAGCTTTTTCTAAAATCGTTGACGTTTTCTTTGAATCGAGAACAGGGTTCAGCATAGTAAGTGATGTAGTCGTCTCATTTGAGTCAATTTGTTCATTTTCATTCGTTAATAGATTGTCATAGTTGATTTGAGCCTGATTGCGAATCTCACTAATCGTATCACTAACTAATGCTTTTACTTTAAACTGTACGGTAACGCCATTCGGTAAAGTGCCTGTGTTTGGCAGATCGCCTAATGTAACAATGATTTTATTATTTTCAGCGTCGAAATAGCCTGCATCGGCATCTTGTGCGTCTGTCAAATCACCTGCGCCAGGGCCGTTTGTAATTTTTAACGAGCCTGGAACATATTCAGTACCTGCAGGAATGGCATCTTCAAATATAGCGTTTGCCGCAATGTCTCCACCATTGTTTTTCGCAGTTATTTCATATGTTAACTCATCACCTGGGTGAACTTCCCCTTGTGGTGAGACAGTTTTTTCTGCAACAACACATGGTTCTGTGCCTAGGAAGATATCGTCTAATAAATTTCCAAATCGTTGATTTCCACCTTCTGCACTTATAGATTTAAAAGCAAATCTCGTTGTTGTTTGACCAGCTGGTACTGTATAAGTTCCTGAATAATACCCCCATTCAGAATTCCCATCACTTATTTCCTGTATGACCGGTAAATCTTCCAATGGTATATCTGTTGAACCTATTTGTAATGCCATTGTATCTACACCTAAGAGACCCTTATGTGCTAAACGCCAATAAATGGTTTGCCCTGGAGTTGTATTTACATCTTGATATAACGTAGATACTTGTTCAGCATTTAATTCAGCATATTGATTCCCATCAGGAGGGTTTATTTTGTAGCCGTTATAGATAAATTCATTTTTCATAATTTGAATAAATTTATCCGAAGCCGATGTTTTCCAACCTGGAACTTCATCCTCATAAAAATATTGCCAAGCATGTTCAGCTCCCGGTGAACCTGTATCCCCTGGCATTCTTGCAGGAGGTTCTTCAAAACTACCATTCACCAATGCTACAGGTGCGAGGCATGCATTGATTTCTTCTGAAGGAAGAACTGTGCTTGTCGTTTCATTTGATTCTGTTGCTTCTTGTTCGTTTGTTAATAGATTGTCATAGTTGATAATTGCCTTGTTGGCAACTAATTTATTCATTTCAGTTGTTAATGTTTTCACTTTAAACTGAACGGTAATTCCGTCTGGTAAATTCACTGTGTTCGCGAGTTCACCCAACTCAACGACAACTTTGTTATTGACTGTATCAAAGTAACCTGCATCGTCTCCGGTTACATCCGTCAGATCACCCGCGCTAGGACCATTTGTAATTTTTAATGAGCCTGGAACGTACTCTGTACCTTCCGGAATCGCATCTTCAAAAACTGTATTAGCTGCAACATCTCCGCCGCCATTTTTCGTTGTTACTTCATACGTTAACTCTTGACCTTCAAAAACTTCTCCTTGTGGTGAAACGGTTTTCTCTGCAACAACACATGGTTCTGTGCCAAGGAAAATATCGTCTATGAAATTACCGGCTCTTATGTCACCAGTGGCTGAAGAAATGGCTTCAAAACCAAAACGTGTTACTGTTTGACCGGCTGGAACAGTATAAGTTCCCGTATAATAGTTCCAAGCGTCTTTATCTGTTGACATTGTTTGTACTATCGGAAGATTTTCTGGTGCAGTTGTGTTAGAACCAATCTTCACACCCATCGTGTCTTCACCATATCTACCTTTATGAGCTAAGCGCCAATAAATGGTTTGTCCAGGAGTAGTTTGAACATCTTGATATAAAGTTGCGTTCTCAAAGCTATTCATTTCAGCAAACTGCTGACCATGAATAACCTCGTGTTTATCACGAGCACCATCTGGAAGTTTATCCATTAAACTTTTAACAAAAATGTCAAATCTACCAGTTGAATCGGTTGTCTGCCATCCTGGTATATATTCATCCTGTATACCAGTCCACCCTGGTCCAGTAGGAGTTCTTGGATCATCAGGCGAATATGCCAATTCCTCAAAACTACCGTTAATCAACGCTACTGGTGCGGGACATGCTAATGGATCTGGATCTGGAACAGGGCTAGGGTCAACATGGATAGTAATTGTTGATTCTTTTGTCCCACCAAATCCATCATTTATTATGACAGTAAATGTATCGTCTCCAATAAAGTCTTTATTAGGAGTATATGTCCATGAACCATCCTAATTAACAACTACTGTACCATTACTAGGCTCGCTTCCTGTTTGATAAGTCAAATTGTCACCATCTAGATCTTGTCCATCTACTTGCCCTGAAACCGGCTCATTTACCCCAGTCGTCTTTGTATCATCCGGTGCAGTTGGCGGCTGGTTTGTTGTTGTAAATGTTGTAGAATCAGTAAAGCAATCGAAATTAGCTGAGAGCGTAATGTCTTGAGAATGACCAACATTTCTTATCATTGCACTTATCTTTCCGTCTACATCTGATTCTAGATCCGTTATAGCCTCACCATTCGGTCCCATTAGCTCCCCATTTGAAGAAGTAAAACTATCTAAAGTTGCTCCTTGAACCGGGTTACCCAATGGGTCTAATAAAGTTGCCGTAGCATTATATAATCCCGTTTCTGCATCAGTATCTGCCACTATTTCCAAGCTGCTCGGTGCTTGTCTATAGTCGTTTTGCGGATTTAGTGTTTCAATAGGTTCGTATCGATTTACAAAATACCAATTATAGATATCATGAGTCTCATAATTAGGAGATCCTGTTGTTCCTGTAAAGCTGGCATAATAACGATCCCCATCAAATATAGTACCAAGATCTATATTGTTAACATCTAGGACTAAATCAGAACTTGATCTATCCGGGGATGTGCCTAAACGAATCTGAACATTCTGACTTAAACCATCATAATCAATCCAAGTATAATATTGAGTTCCGTCAGACAAGACATAACTCGTATCACCGGATGTAACTTGGTTCAAATCCGTATACCAATCAGAATTATTATTTTGCATTACCCCATTTGTTGTAATTGCAATATTATTTTCTGATGGATCATTATAGACTTCGTTTTTAAAGGTATCGTACTTTACCGAAAAACTCGGTGCAGTACCATGAATACCTATACCACCTCCATTAGTTAACGGATTAGTTGGATTACTCTGAAGTGTAAATGTTAATCCGTCACTCGGACCATCAGGACTTTGATTACTCATTTTAAATGAAAAGGCCGTACTGAAAGAATAATTGTCTTTGGGACAAAAATTATTTTTCGTAATTACAGCTCCACTTTGCAATGTTTCTGCTGGTGTCAATCGTATAAAACTTTCCCCATCAGGAACTTCAGCGGAACCTAATACATCAAACAATTGACCGATAGTATCCCTAGAGAACTCATCAATCTTGTAAGTCAGCCAAACATTGCTATCTGAAGTTGCTGCTTCGGTCTTTGTAAAACCAATCGGATAAATCAAACTATTAGAGATAATAATTATAGAGATAACAAATATTTTAAATAACTTACCAGATGTCGCCTTAATCCTCAATATTACTCCCTCCTTCATTATTGATTTTTACTCTATGTCTCCAATTAATAGAAATTCCCCCTTGCAAACCATAGGCAGATAATAGAGTGAAAGAGCTTGTCTGTTTACCTTTTCTGAAAACATAAAGATTTCTATTTCGTTCAGAAAAACCTATGATTGCATTTCTGTCTGCTACATAAGAGTAGTAAATTTCAATCCATCCGGAGAAATTACAGTGTTGTCGGCAGCGCCAGTAATGTTGCTTCAACTTTGACTGTTTCGTCAGCATTAATACGGTAGAGATAGATTTTGTTTACTCCCGTATGTAAAAACATTCTCTTTTCAGATATTAGACATTGCTTGAATATCTTTAAGAGGAAGCGTGCCTTAGAATTATTCCGGGTTTTTTCTATCATATTAATTATTTTCTGCCAAGCTAAACCATAGGAGTTAGTATTAAGCCTTAAGCAGCTATGTTTCACCCCCTTCAAAGCTCTTTGATTAGATAAGTACTAGTAACAAAGTTTCCAAACAAAAATTTTCCCTTAAATAAGAAAATTCAAAAAACTGAAGTCGAAGGTGTATCCCCTTCTCTAAAGTTTTCATAGCACTTATCCATAACGAATTATCTACCTTGATAGTGTTGATTGATTAGTATATTATCCACCTGAATATGTACAAATTTATTTCTCTTCAGTTCGACTATTACCTAACTTTCGTGATTCATCAGCCATACAATCTATCAAAAATAAAAGTAGATATATCGTAGCAACGATCACAGACTTTCAATAAAAAATCCTCACCCCCTTTCAATTGTGAAAATATTAAAAATACTTTAGTCCCTAAAAACCCCATAACAGGAACATAACTTTTGAATCATTAATTTGTTAAAAAAATAGGTAATTATACACTGTCTATAAAAAAGAATGGATGCTGTCATCAAATTATATTTATAACAAAACATGTATAATTAATATTTCTTATAATAGTATTTTTATATAAAGGAAAACAAGATATTTTTGTCCTAATTTTACAAAATAATGCAATAATACACATTGTTTTACAGAAAAATGTACTTGACAATCTTCTTCAAGCCACATGTACAACAGTTTAAATAAATCAATTTAAATTATAATTAAACCGGTTTGATCAATTTTAACCAAAGTGGATAAATTGAGGAAAATTACCCAATTTATAATTTTATATCATATTTAGATTGGAATTAAATTACATCTATTTGGTTCTAAAAGTATAAATTTCATTATTTTGGTAGAGGTTATGTTTTCTTATAAAAATTAATAGGGTTTAACCAGCAAGTATTAGGAGATATTTACTAAATCTATCTAACTTTTTGGAAACAAACATTGTAAAAATAATTACCTTGAAAATTCCCCAAAAATATGAATGAAATGAATTATAAAAGAAATCGTTTTGTGGAAATTTTTACGAGAAGAAAATACATGAAAATATGCTGAAGTATATGATATGGTAAATTATCTACAACTAATGATTTGAAGGTGAAGTTTATGCTAGAAGTAAGTGAAAGTAAATTAGGGCAATATGTCGTTCATTATGTAAGCGATACGCTTGTTTTGGGAGAGGAATCTTTTTCTCGCCCCGAAGTCATGCTGGAAGCAGCCTTTACTCAATTAGCTTTTAATAAAATTGATTGGGATCAGCAATACGAATTCTTTCACGAGACAAATATTGGATTAAATGAAGTATATACATATGTGAAATCTATTTTTGATTCTGAAAATAGTTTTCTTGAACAGTCGAAAAATATCGCTACCCATTTACATAGTGCATCCCAACACCCGAATATTAAAAACGGTGAACTATTTATTGGATTATTCGAAAACTGTTCAATGGCAACAGAGGTAAAAAAGGTTATTGCTATTGTGAAAATTGATGAAAAAGAAATGTTTTTAGATGTAAGAAATGAACAAAACAAAATGATTGTGAGTGGCATCGACGGCATCAATGTTAAAAAAATCAATAATATGGCCGTTATCGTAGATATGGGGGCAGACGCATCCCCTCAAGTCTATATTAAAACAAAAAGAAAAGAAGATATTGTCTACTGGCAGGAGCGTTTTTTAAAGGTTAAAGTAGCGGATGAACATTATCATAAAACGAATTTAGCATTAACAGAATGTAAAAAATATATTTTGAAAGAGGAAAGTTTTACAAACACTGAAAAGTTAGGACTATTAAACAAAACACTCGATTATTTTCGAAATGAAGAAGAATTCCAAGTAAGTGACTATATCGACACAGTATTCGAAAAGGTAGATCCGGCACAGAAAGACATCATTGTTAATTCGGTAAAGCCTTATGAAACAGTCATTTCCGACAGTGCAATTGAAAAGGCTGAAAAAAATTATAAACGCAAAATAAAACTTGATTCAAATATTGAAATTCAAGTAAATGTCCGTGATATAGAGCAAGTAGATGAACTTATTGAAGTTGGCTATGATGAAGCAACAAATAGAAAGTTTTATAAAATCTATTTCCAAGAAGAACTGTAATAAGCAGATGATAAAATCCCACATCCATTGTACAGGTGTGGGATTTAAATGTGTAAATTTTTGGATATATCATACTTCAACATAATATTACTCTTCTCAAATTTGTGTCATCAATGAAGATTGATAATGCAATAAATTTATAATTCTTCTAGCCATTTCAGATGGAGAAGCATCATAACCCGCGCGAATCCATTCTAAAATAAACCCGTAAATTCCATATGCACGATAATGTATAAAATATGGTGCATTAATTTCAGAAGCTTTCTCTCCTAAGAAATACATTCGGTTGTGGAAAATATCTTTTAACTCATCCAATAATGCTGTCTGCATACCTGGGACAGCATCATCGATTACTAACAAATCATAGTAACTGCGATTTTCTTTAATATAATGAAACACATCTGTTCCATCTGGTTTCATAACTCTTAAATCTAAAACTGGATTATCCCTCACAGGTTTACAAAACTCAAATAAAAAACGTTGCATCTCTAATTGGATAATTTCCTTTGCCAGTTCTTCTTTTCCATCATAATGTACATAAAAAGTTGTACGATTATAGTTTGCTACCTCTACAATATCTTTTACCTTTACTTTGGAATAACCTTGTTGAAGTACTAGTTGTTTAAACGTAGTTCGCAACGTTTCTTTAGTCCGTTCGATTCTGCGATCTTCTTTTCTTTCCATAAGCCCTCCCCTAAAAACAACACTTTTTAAAAAAATGTTGAAAAATAGCACAAAAAATTTTTTTTGGTGACTAACTATACATGCCCATTAAATGTGATGAAAACCTATACAAAAACGTTTTTTTAATGATTGAAGAACATTTTTTTAGTGAATAAAATGGACTCGTGTTCAATTATATCAAAGAATATAATTTACACTTCATAATAATCAAAGGGAGAGGTTATAAAATGGAAATTCAAGCAATGTTAACAACAACTGAAAAAGATTTTGAGAGAAAAACTTTACTTCTTGATGAGCCAAAAGCTGATGAAGTATTAGTAAAAATTATTGCGTCGGGTGTATGTCACACTGATGCGACAGTACTTGACCGTACATTGCCTGTTCCATATCCAGCAGTATTAGGACATGAGGGTTCTGGTATTGTTGAAAAAGTAGGAAGCAACGTAACTTCTGTACAACCTGGAGATCACGTTGTATTAGGATTCGCATATTGTGGCCACTGTGATAACTGTTTAGATGGGAATGCAGGTGGTTGTGAAAATATGATGCCGTTAAACTTCACAGGTAAAAATAAATATGGGGTTTCCCCAATTCATACAGAAGACAATGTCGAAGTATCTCAATTCTTCGGTCAATCTTCCTTCTCTTCCTATACGACTGTAGATGAGAAAAACGTTGTAAAAGTAGATAAAGATGTTGACCTACGTTACTTAGGACCATTTGGGTGCGGTATCATGACTGGTAGTGGTACTGTTTTAAATTCTTTAGCTCCTGAAGCTGGTACAAGCTTTGTCGTATTCGGTACAGGTGCAGTTGGCCTAAGCGGAATGATGGCTGCAAAAATTGCCGGCTGTTACCCAATTATCGCGGTTGATATACATGATAGCCGTCTTGAGCTAGCGAAAGAATTAGGAGCAACTCATACGATTAATAGCAGAAACGAAGATCCAGTAGAAAAAATTAAAGAAATCACTGGAAAAGGCGCTCATTACTCATTCGAAACAACAGGAGTTCCAGAAGTAACTTTATCAGCCCTTCGTTGCTTACGAGTGAAAGGCGAATGTGCAACAGTAGCAGTTGGTAAACGTGATCTAACATTCAACGTTACGAATGAGATTGTTTTAAATGCTATTACATTAAAAGGAGTAATTGAAGGAGATGCAGTACCACAATTAATTATTCCAAAATTAGTAACGTTCTATAAAAATGGGCAATTCCCTGTTGATAAATTAGTGAAATTTTACGAGTTAGATGATATTGAGAAAGCATTTGAAGATTCAAAAAATGGTTCTACCATTAAACCGATTTTAATTATTGATAAAGAATACACAGCATAACAAGATTTGAAAGGGAGATTCTAAATCTCCTTTTCATTTTGAAATCTGAGGGTAAATATGAATTTTCATGAATTAACAAGTAACTATATAAACGGAAAATCGGTTGATAGAATAAGCAATAAAGAATCTACATTAACTAATCCGTATGACAACTCCTACATTTCCCATTGAAACAATACGACTAGAGTAAGCTTACAAATTGCAAACCATTCTTATAAAAAATTGGGACAAAATTGGCCACTTTGGTAATCCATGGGTTATTGATGAATTCACTGAAACGAAGTAGGTTTTAGTTAAAGTAGAGGATCGACAATTCCCATTTAAAAATAATAAGATACAAGGAGCCGTAGCTCATCTACGGCTTTTTTAACTTTAACGAACACCATTCCCCTTACTCCTAACCTAAGAAAAAATACATGGTGCTTAAATTAACCAAACTTCTTAGTTTGAAATGTTTGGTTATGCAATCTATACAAAGCTTATTTAATTTAATTGATAAATGCAGAGCTAAGGTTTAAAACTCTCTCTATATAATAAAAGATTTATCAAACTTTGTATAAATTACATATTTCTATAAACACATTATTTTAAATAAACAACCGCCATTAAACAGTAAAAAGTCAACATTTTATAGAAAACTAGTACATAGCTTGCTATAATAAATTCACCAGGGTGAGAGGAGAATATGCAATGCAAAACGTTTCAAAGCGAACGATTTTATGGATTGTACCAGTAATTATTATCGTAATTTTTTGGTATTTTTACGGACCTAAAGAAGAAATTACAGACAACGAATACATAACTTACATAAAAGATACTTCACTCTCTGGAAATGGAGAAGCTACATTAGATGATGCATTTTCCAGCTTCTGTAATGAAGGTAAGTGGGTTTATTTTAAAACTCAAAAAAACCAAAACGTTGTAGAGTTTAAAGGTGCATGCCCTGTTGAAGGAAAAGTAAATGACATCAATTTACAGTTTGTCGTTGAAGATGATAAAACAGGATATCAAGTAGGTGTGTTGCTTTTAGATGGGGTTCAACAAACAGAAGAAGATCGCGATCAATTTTTGAATATGGTTGTAACAAACTAAAAAGAAATCGTCTCTATATATATGACTTAGAGACAATTTCTTTTTTATTTTATTACACAAGATATTTAATTGCTTTTTTCTCAATTTCACTTAATACATCATTATAGTAAATTTTACGTTCATTTGGTAATGGCTCAATAAAATAGGAAATATGTACCAACTCTGTTTTTGGGGATACCATTCTTTTGTATTCTAATTGAGAGGTTTTTCTTAAATAAATGATTGTTAATTTCTCTATATGCGGTTCATATTTCTGTATCGTTTCAGAGTTGAATACAGTATGTTCGCTTAACTTTGCATCCATCCAGTGAGATTGACTAATAATAAAGTCTGGCTCACAGCCCTTAATTCCGCAGTTATATTTGAAAAATTGGATACCCGTCTCTTCTAATATTTCCCCTACAACTTCCTCAAATTTTCTTCCCAACTCTGAATAAATCAATACTAACGGTTTCTTTCGTGGTTTCCAGTGTGCATATTTTCGAACCATATGATATTCACGGAAAAACTTTTCAGGCGTTTTAAAGTAATGAACTAGATAATCAAATAACAAAGGATGCTTTTGCAGGATATCTTCATCTGATACTTTTACTTTTTCCTTTACTAGTTCATTAATCATATCTGGAACTGTACAATTATTTAATCCTGCATTTTCAAAGATTCTTTGCATAATATAATGGCGTCCATTTAATTCCAACCAACCACGGCTAAAGGAATTATGGGAACCTACGACAACTGCAGATAACTCCACTATCTCGTCTAAAGACATTCGATTGACTTGATCTAAGCTTAACGTTAATTCTTCCGGTTTTATGTGAAGAAATCGATTATTTAAATACAAATTTTCCATTAACATTCTCCTAGTAATCTCATGGTGCTCTACATTAATTCTATCACCCTTCTAAACTTCTTCTTACACGAAATAAAAGGGAGGATTACCATTATTATCCAATTGCTATATAGAAGTCAATACCATAATTTCACCAGGTTTATCCTTGCTTATATTTATCTAGCTCTTTTTTCAATTTTACTTGTTGAAGATTTGTACAACCAAATCGGTTCAAAAATGATTCAAGATGTAGCTCTGTTAAGTGATATTTAGTTGTACATATAGAAAGGTTTATTTCCAAAGGGTCTCCTATCACAATTAAATAACTGTAAGAATCATTCTTTTTTTCTAGCTCAAGTGCCCTTCCTGGATTTGAAATTATATATGAATAGATATCATCTGAATGTAACAGCCCTTCGAATAATTTGTAGAGTGCAGGTGATTTTAAACCATTAATAATGAGCAATGCTTTGTTAGTCTTGTTACTCGACAAACGGAATTCTAGCAATGATTCATCAACTAATTTTAATAGCTTATCTCCCGATTGATGCATTTTAATTTCAGGGAAGGTGTTCTGAGATTTTAGTATTAAAAACACTTGAAAAATCGGAAGATAAATATGAGTAAACCATTCAAATTTTTGATAATATTTCTTTAATTTAGAATGGTAATTTTCCATTTGGAAATAATCTCCACTGAAAAGGAAGTCGGAGAATTTAGAAAGAAGGTCCTTCGGTGTATTTACATGGTAGGATAGTATTTTTTGAATCGTTAGACTTAAATCGATAGGCAGCATCATTTTGCGGTTATTTTTGAATAACTTCACCTTAGGCAACAACGGGTAATCTGAATTGACCTTTTCTACAATGGCTTGTGAACCATTAGACAATAAAACAACCGCATTTTCTGGATAAATTCCAATAAAATCAATAAAGCTATTTAATAATTCTCTATTATATAGATGCAAGTCATTATATAAAATATCAATAGCATGTGCCGCAGCTACTATATCTTTATAAGGTCTTCTTAGTGTAATAGTAGAGTACATATTAATAAGTTGTAAAATTTGCAGAACTTTTGGCTGCCCCTCCCTTCTTAGTCCCTCTGGATAACCAGAGCCGTCAACTCTTTCATGATGTGATTTTGCTAAATAGGCAACTTTTTCAAGCCCAATTTGTTTAAGTATTTTTTCCCCCTTCACTGTGTGCTCTTGTACAATCAAAAATTCTTTTTTTGTGAGTTTTCCCTTTTTTCTTATTAGCTCAATAGGTGTATATAATTTTCCAATGTCATGAAATAAAAAGCCTACTGCGATGTCATCAATATTTGAAATGCCTTCTTTCTTAGAAAATAAAGTACAAAGAGTAAAAACATCTATCATATGACGGTAAGTGTCCTCGTCAAAATCTTTTAACTTCAACAAATAATAAGAAAAAATCGGATTCTTCATATAGTTTAAAAATAAATTATTCACGTAGCTAATATCTTCTATATTTTTTAGAACCTTACCATAACGCGTTTCGCAACTTAGATAACCGAGTAGAATATCAAACTCCTCTTGTATTACTTTTAATCTATTTGTTAACTTCTTTTCTGAAGAAATAGCATTTGTATATGTTGCCTCAGCATCAAAAATAATCGGTTGTATTCTCTGTTTTTCAATACAAACTGATTGAATATTCCGATTTTCCAATTTGGAAATAATCCGATTTGTAAGAATAGCCCCTTTTTTTAGTAATACTTTATTTTCTACAATTAAATCTTTATATAGAATTTGCCCTTTTCTTAAATCTTTGATGGGACAATACTCAAAATTTTCATGTTTTATTATTTTCATATTACATCCCCCGGTTCAAAAAGCACTGTAATGGTGGAGAAAAATTAGGATGGAACCTTAATATTATCAATTTCAACACGATATAACTTAGCTAATGCATAAATGACAAGACCGTTGATCAAGTCACCGTTCTCCCATCTATTCACGGTTTGCACACTTACACCCAGCCTATCTGCAACATCTTGCTGCGTCATACCAATATTATTTCGTAAAGTAGAAAGCGATAATTGTACATCTTCCATCTTTTTAACACCTCCACTATCAGTATATTTAACTTAAAGTTAAAAATCAATCATATAGTTTGAAAAAATATACAATTATGTTTCTAATTATTTATTTTTTTAACTAATAGTTATATAATATTTACAATGGGGGTGAGTTGATTGAAAAGTGCTAGAGAAATACTTGGAGAAAACTTACAGAAGTTAATCGACTATAAGGGGATTGATCAATCTGAGTTGGCTGATTATCTTGGTGTCAGCAATGCTTCTGTATCTTATTGGATAAGCGGTGAAAAGTATCCTCGAATTGATAAAATTCAAAAGATTGCAGATTTTTTCAATGTACCAAAGTCTCATTTAACAGAAGAACAGCCGTCAAAAATACAACCAAATGTTATGAAAGTACCCATTCTCGGAACAATTAGAAATAGCAATCCAATTTTAGTGGAAGAAAATTTTTATGGATATAAATATGAACTGGTCGATTCTTTGCCTAACAGCAACGTATTCTATTTTCAAGCAAAAGAAGATTCGATGGAGCCAACGATCCCTAATAATAGTTTTGTACTTATAAAAGAACAGAAAGAGGTAAAAAATGGGGAAATTGCTGCAGTTCGTATAAACGGTAATTCAGAAATTACATTAAAACGGGTAAAATACCAAGGCAATGTATTATTCCTAATCCCGGATAACCCTAAATATGAACCAATTATTATTAATAAAGATAATCAAGTTACTATTCTTGGTAAAGCGATTAAGTATACATTGGACTTATAAAATCAATATCCATCTAATTTATATATTACATAAAAAACCTGAGTACACATCTAGTACTCAGGGAAAATCAATTAATTTTCAGTGAACAATAAATTTAGGAATTGGATCGCTGAATTTAGACCAATCTTCATTCATTTCAATATCAGTTAATAAACATTGGTCCAAATCATGCTCAATTTGTTCTTTGTCTAATTCGATTCCGATCCAAATAATCTCTGTCTGGCGATCTCCGTAGATAGGATCCCATCTATCTTTTAATGCAGGATCTTGACGCAATTCTATTTCTTGTTCTTCAGGTGATAGACTGGCTATCCATTCTCCGGCTCCTTGGATTTGAATAGAGGCACCAGCTTGAGAAATTATTCCCGGCATATTGCGTGTTGCTAACCAGAAGAACCCTTTAGCTCTTACTATTTCAGAAGGTAAATTTTCCAGCCATTCATACCATCTTTGGGGATGAAATGGACGCTTTCTTCGATATACAAATGAGGAAATACCATACTCCTCTGTTTCAGGTGTATGTTCTTGATTAAGTTCTTTGATCCATCCGGCACCTGTGCTTGCTTGATCGAAGTCAAATAATCTACGATTTAATAATATATTCGGAGAAATCAAGCCGTTACGAACAATATGCTGCTCGGCTGTTGGATTAATTTTAGTTAAAAATGCTTGGAATGTTTCTAAATATTCTGGTGTCACTAAATCTGCTTTTGTAATACATAGAATATTGGCAAATTCAAGCTGGTCAATTAATAAATCCGAGACATCGCGTTGGTCGTAAGGATCTTCCGTTTGACTCCGTTCTAATAATGTTTCCCCACTTTCATAGTCATGCCAGAAGCGATACGCATCAACAACGGTAATCATTGCATCCAAATAACAATGCGGTGTTAAATCAATGCCTGTTTCTTCATTAATGTAAGTAAAGGTTTGTGCCACTGGAATGGGTTCACTAATTCCTGTTGATTCAATTACGATTCCATCAATGTCACCTTGTTCAACTAACTTTTCAACTTCTATCATTAAGTCTTCGCGTAAAGTACAGCAGATGCACCCATTTGACAGCTCTACTAGTTTTTCAGTTGTTCTTGAGAAGCCTTGGTTTTCAATTAATTGCATATCTATATTAACTTCACTCATATCATTAACAATTACAGCCAGCTTCCTTCCTTCACGATTGTCCAACAAATGGTTTAAAATGGTTGTTTTTCCTGCGCCTAAATAACCGCTTAAAACGGTAACGGGGATTTTATTCATATTCCTCTCCAATTCTTTTAAAATATATTTCTTTTAATTTTTTATAAATTAATGATAATAAAATGCCAAAAACCATCCAAAGAGCAATGCTAGCCCCTGGTGGAGTACCTATTTTATAAGAACTTACTAAACCTAAGAACGTACAGACCATTGAAACGAAACTTGCAATGACAAAAACATAACGAAATCTCGTGGTAAGTTGGATGGCTATCGCAGCAGGCAGTATAATAATAGCTGAGACAAGGAGCATGCCAATCATTGGAATCATCATCGAAATAAAAAGACCAATGACTGCACTAAAAGAAAACGACAGGAGCTTTGTTGATATGCCTGCCACCTTTGCAACATCTTCATTAAAAATCATTGTATAAAGCGAACGTTTTGTTATTAAAAAATAAATGAATATTCCAACTGCTATAAATAGAAAAATATTAATCTGCTGCTGTGTAACAGTTACAATTGAACCGAATAAATATTGATCCATTGTTTTCGCACTGCTTGGACTAATTGACATTAAACAAAGTGCAATGGATAAGCCTGCAGCCATTAAAATTGCAATGGATACATCAGAATAGCTTTTAAAACGCATCCTTAAAAATTCGATAAATAATGCACCTATAACGACAATTAGGATGCTCATCCATTCAGGTTGGCTCCCTAGAACCAAACCTACCGCTACTCCTGCAAGCGCAATATGGCTTAATGTATCTGCTATAAGAGATTGTTTTCGCATAATAAGAAACACGCCTATAATTGGTGCAATAATGGCAATGAGCATGCCAGCTATTAAGGCTCGCTGCATAAAAGCTAATTCAAACAAGAATTTTTCCTTCTTTCAAGATGAATTATATTGTCGATATATGGGTTCAATTCGTTTATATGGTGAGTAATGATGACTACCGTTACATGAGGACACATAGTTTTTAAAGTTTCATAGAATATATGTCTCATCTTTTCATCCATACCTGTAGTTGGCTCGTCTAAAAATAAGATAGCTGGATTTGACATAAATGCTCTTGCCACACATGCAAGCTGTTTCTGTCCGCCAGATAGTTTTCCAATCTGCTGCTTCGCAACATTTCGTAATTCAAATTTATCTATTAATGCTTCGGCTCTCTTCATATTTTCTTTTGATATACGTTCGTACCATTTTAATGTTTCCCAGCATCCAGAAATAATGAATTCATAAACTGTACTTGGAAAGTCTTGTTCAATTGATGAAATTTGTTGAGGCACATAGCTTGCATTCAAGTTACGAGGCCAAAGCCGAATTCCTTTCCATGGCTTCAAAATCCCTATCAACAGCTTCATTGCAGTTGTTTTTGCTGCCCCATTTTCACCTGTTATCGCTACAAATTGACCTTGATCTATTGAAAATGAAAGATTCTCTATTACAATATTTTGCATGTATCCAAATGTCACGTTTTGTAAACCAATCCTAAACTCTGTCATGCTCTTTTCACCCTTTACTTCAAAGCCTCTTGCAGCACCTTTAAATTTTCTTCCATAATACTAATATAGCTTTCACCATTTTTTTCATCTTCTTCAGTTAAACCTTCTAGTGTATTAAGTACTGCAGTCTTTGCATTTAATTCGTTTGCAAGAGTTTCGGCAACTTTAGAAGATGCATTTTCTTCAAAGAAAATCGTATTAATGTTATGCTCAGTTGCAAATTCTTTTAATTCATTTAATTGCTTGGCACTTGGCTCATTATCAGGAGAAAGGCCAGCAATAGGAACTTGTTTTAATCCATAAGAATCTGCTAGATATCCAAAGGCTGCATGTTGGGTAATAATTTCCTTATTTTTTACATTAGCCAAAGTTTCATTATATGTTTGATCCAACTGTTTTAATTTTTCAACATAATTATTTTTATTTGTTTCATATACTTCTTTGTTTTCTGGATCTATTTTGATTAATTCATTTGCAATATTTTCAACTTCTTTTATGGCCATTTTAGGACTTAACCATAAATGGGGATCGAATTCGTGATAATGATCATGCTCTTCGTGTTCATGAGCTTCTCCCTCATGTTCATGTGCCTCCCCTTCATGTGTGTGTTCTCCATTTTCATGTTCATGAGCTTCTACTTCATGTGCATGCTCTTCACCTTCATGTTCATGAGCTTCTCCTTCGTGTGCATGCTCTTTATCTTCATGTTCATGCTCGTGTTCATGAACTTCTGCTGAGAAAGGAAGAAGGTCAATACCTTTAGAAGCATCAATAATAGTTAAATTTTTTGTATCTATTGTAGTCTCAATTTCATTGATCCAAGTTTCCATATTTTCATTGTTGAAAACTAGTGCATCAGCATTTTGAATTTGTTCCAGGTCTTTTGCTGAAGGTTCCCAGTCATGCGGTTCGACTGAAGAAGGAATAAGCATAGAAACATTAGCTTGATCTCCAACAATTTCTTTTGTGAATTCGTACATAGGATAAAAACTTGTTACAATTTCAAGTTTTTCTTCATCAACTGCTTTTTCATCAGTATTTACAGATTTATTTGTAGACTGACAGCCTGCAAATATTACCGACGAAGTCGTTAGTAAAGCAGCAGTAAATAAAATTTTTTTCATTTTTATCTCCTTTAATCATCATTTTTAGTTCTCTAATTTTTCTAGTTGCCTTTTTAACTTTTCAGCATTTAGATGCTCGCCTATTAGTACTAAGTTAGTTGGAAAGGCAATTTCTTGGTTTAAATACATTGGAACACCGTAAGCATATTGAAATAAGGTTGTTTTTACCGGTGTTTCCTTAAATCGAATAAAACCTTTGATTCTAAAAATGCTTAATGGTAAGGTTTGCAGCCATTGTTCAAATAGATTTTTCTCTATTGGCTTAGTGAATACATAGACTAAGTGATTGATATGCAAATGATTATGGACATGAAATTGCTGATGCTCTATTTCCCTTTCATGGCATGAAGATTGAATAGAACTTATTTCCATTCTTGCATGTGATGTTATTTGGTAATGTATATTTGGATGTAAATTCTCAATTTCTTCAATTACCTTGTTAAATGTTTGTTGTTGAATTAAATCGATTTTATTAATAAGCAGTAAATCTGCATATTTCACTTGTTCTTCCATTAAACATTGAATTGGTTTGCTATACTCTTGTCGATGACACCATCTTAAGCTATCTAGTACTGTAATAACGTTTTTAATTTCAATATCATTTGCTATGATCGGAGATAGGCAAGAATCAATAACATCAATTGGATGCGCTAATCCAGAACTTTCAATATAGATGACATCTGGTCTATTCGTTTTGTAGAGATTTAAAATTGTTCGTTCTAGTTGATCTTTACCTGAACAACAAATACATCCATTTGTAATCTCTTCTATTGGAAAATTAGGTGGAAGTAAATATCCATCAATTGAAACTTCCCCAACTTCATTCATTAAAATCGCTGCTTTCCTACCACTTTTTTGCTCCTGCTCTAAAAGATTTTTAAGTAAGGTTGTTTTACCACTTCCTAAAAATCCACTAAGTATAATAATTTCTATTTTTCGCTGCACGTTTATCTCAACTTCCAATCAAATGGGGTTTCAAAAGTTCGCCACTCTTTATCAAACTCTTCATCTGTTAAAAGGCAAGCATCTAACTGTTTTGTAATTTCATCTTTTGGCAAGTCGATGCCAATAATAACCAACTGTGTTTTACGATCACCAAATTCAGGATCCCAGCTGCCTCTTACTTCTGGATATTGAATAAATATTTGTTGTTGCTGCTCTTTTGGTAATGCTGCTACCCAATAAGATAAAGGAGAAATATTAACAGCCGAGCCAGCTTGGGAAAAGAGAATGGCGATATCATTATGTCTTGCGCTCCAAATAAATCCTTTAGAACGAACAATTTCAATCGGAATATTTTCTGCCCATTCTTTAAAGCGCTTTGGATGGAATGGTATAGTTCGTGTATAAGTAAAAGAGCTAATTCCGTATTCTTCAGTCTCAGGAGTATGATTTTCATATCCCGTCTCAAGTTCTTTTAGCCACCCTGCTGATTGTGAGACGCGATTAAAATCAAAGCTCCTAGTATTTAAAATTTCCTGTGGATTAATTTTTCCGTATGTAGTACGAATAAATTTCGCCTCTGGCTGTAATGTCCGTAATACTTTTTCAAGGCGCTCTAACTGCTCCTCAGTAATTAAGTCACACTTATTTAAAATAAGCACATCACAAAATTCAATTTGGTCAATTAATAAATCTGCTACATCTCGTTCATCTAATTCACCAACTGCCTCCTTACGATCTAACAAGCTCTCGCCAGACTGAAAATCTGTCCAAAATCGATTTGCATCTACAACTGTTACCATCGTATCCAACGTACAACTTGCGGTTAAATCTATTCCAAGTTCTTCATCAATATAAGAAAATGTTTGGGCGACAGGAATAGGTTCACTAATACCTGTTGATTCAATAACGATGTAGTCAATATTTCCCCGCTCAGCTAGTTTTTGTACCTCAATTAACAGATCTTCTCGTAAAGTACAGCAGATACAGCCATTTGATAGCTCTACGAATTTTTCTTCAGTTCGTGAAATACCACTCCCTTTTTCTACAAGCGAAGCGTCAATATTGATTTCACTCATATCATTTACAATGACTGCAACACGTAAATTTTGTTCATTTTGTAACACATAGTTTAAAATTGTAGTTTTCCCAGCACCAAGATATCCACTTAGCACAGTAACAGGAATTTTATTCGTCATTTATTGCAACCCCTTAATAGTAATCATTACGCTTTAAAAATACACAAAAAAATATCCTTGATTATTTCGTTTCACGGTGCAATGTAACTTTTTTTAAACGGGGTGAGTATTTTTTTAATTCTAAACGTTCTGGTGTATTGCGTTTATTCTTTGTTGTAATGTAATTTTTATCCCCTGTTTCTGTGCATGCTAACGTTATTTGAACTCGCATAATTTTACTCCTCCTAAATAGTAATGGTTACGATTTAAAATATTATCCCTATAATTTATCTTTGTCAACAATTTTTACAAATTATTTTTATTTCCTTGTTATTACTTTTATAGAAAAGTTTCCATTTTACCAAAAGTTTGTTATATTTGAATAAAGAGTTCTTTTTAAAAATTGGAAATATATAAATAATTAAACTCTGAAAGAGAATGTAATAGTCTTGTGGACAAAATAAGGTAGGAATGTTATGAATGTATCTGCAATAATTAAGTTAACAATCTCGATGGCAATTTTTGGTTCCATCGGCTTTTTTACAATCCATACAGGAATCCCAGCTCTTGAGCTCGTATTTATTCGCTGTATATGTGCAACTATTTTCTTAAGCAGCATATGGTATTTTACTGGTGGACATAAAAGAGAGATGTGGAATAAAAAAGAAGTATTTCAAACCTTGCTATGCGGGGTTTTTCTCGTATTAAACTGGGTGTTTTTATTTAAAGCGTTTGAAGAAATGGCTATTTCGATTACTATATCAATCTATAATCTAGCACCTATTTTTGTTTTATTATTAGGAACGTTCATTTTAAAGGAACGATTAACAATTCGAGGATTGCTTGCGACAATTATATGCTTTATCGGAAGTATTTTTATTGTTGGAATTGACAATTTCAAATCTATCGAACAATTTATGAACTCTGGTTTTATTTGGGCAATGCTGTCAGCAGTTTGTTATGCCTTAACAATGTTTACAAGTAAATCGTTGCATACATTATCTCCTTATGCGACTACATTCCTTCAAACATTTGTAGGGATTATTATACTGTTGCCATTCTGCGACTTTTCCCTTTTTGAAGGATTATCTACAATGAATTGGCTTTACATTTTAGGAACTGGTTTGATTCATACAGGCTTCGTGTATTATTTGTTCTTTGATAGCATACGAAATCTGCCAACAGTTATTGTCTCAGTTCTAACATTTGTGGATCCAGTAGTTGCTATATTGTTAGATACAGTTCTTTTAGATTTCAGGCCGACATTATTACAAACATTAGGGATTGGATTAATATTTGCTGGTATTGTATTAACTATAGTTAGCCCAAAGAGGCGCATAAAATTACAAGAAGATACTTTTGCCCAATAATAAAAATGAGCATTCAGAAAAGTTATTTTATGACGGATTGTTGACACAGGAGTCAGAAAACAAAAAGAGTTGTCCAGAATCTATACTTTCCGGACAACTTCTTTTTTTATATTTTTTCTTAATTGCTGTACCTAGCAGAACTATCTTTCAGTCATTTGCTTCCATACAGAGCCTTTTGCTTCTTCTCCCTGCTCAATTCGGGCGATGGCCATTTTTACTTGTAGTTTCACTTCGAATTCTGGATCATTTTCCGCTTCATGCAATGCCTCTAAACAAGCTTCTGTACCTGTTTCATATAAGTACATTGCCGCGCGCCAACGAACTAGTTTATTTTTATCTTTTAATGCTTCAATCATAGCAGGTTCAAATTCCACAAAACCTAAATCACTCATACAATCCCCTGCTGTCCGGCGAACTGCAGCACTTTTGTCTTTTAAAGCTCGGCTTAAATAAGGTACAACAGCAACATCCTCAATCATGCCTAAGTATACCGTTGCTAACCGTCTTATTGACATTTGATCATCTTCTAATGCTTTTTCAAGTAAAGGTAGATCTTCCACTTCTGGATCTGGAATTTGATCAAGCAATTGATAACGTTTTTGCCAATCCTCTGCAGCAGTAAATTGATCTAACGTTACCTTTTCACGTTCCACTGTCACTGTATTTTTTGAATTTGCAGCTTTAATAATGTCTGCTAAACGCTCCTCTGAATAGGTAGCATGAATTTCTTCTAAAACATTTTTAGCTATGTCTTCCTTTTCACCATAGCGAACACCAAAATCTACCCATTTGCGTTCTAAAATATAATTGTCATCCATTTTATCAACTTCTATGGATTGGAATGCTTGTACAAAACGATCCCCTGTTGCAATTCGGTGCTCTGACGAGGAATCAAATACTTTAATTTGAAGTGGAACGCCTCTGAACATTTGGACATGAACAAATACTTCTCCATAATGATCGATGCTCTGTGCTTCTTGCTCTGCTTTTTCACCTTTTTCACCTAATGCAATTCGAACACTTGCTAAAATGGTTTCCCAATTAAATTTTGCATTTCGTTCAATTGCCAAAAAGTCAGCAACATGATAAACACCTTTTACACCTTCAATATTTAATATTGATTGGATGACTTCTGGTGCTTCTGATGCGTTTTCTTTTGTATAATTAAAGCTTTTGCCAAATGGCAGCTCCTCATCAACGACAACCTTCATTGAATTGGGGCTTGGTGTTGGTTCGATTGTGACGATTTTCATATTATCTCTCCTATCCATTTACAATCTCATCTAAATATGACCATCTTTCAATTAATCTTTCATATTCTTTATTTAGTTCATCTAATTTTTCTGTTAAATTTTGAAGCTTCGTATAATCAGAGCCAACCGTAGAGATTTCTTCTTCTGTCAGCATAATTTCTTCTTCGACTTTCGCAATTGTATCAGAAATAGTCTCCCACTCTTTCTGTTCTTTAAACGATAGCTTTTTCTTGTCACTTTTTGGTTTTGGAGGTTTTGGCTTTTCAATCTTTATTTCCTTAGTTATTTCCTTTTGTACTGCTGCTTGTTTTTCTAAATAGTCACTGTATATATCTAAGCTTTCTTCTACATTTCCCTTTCCATCTAGTATCCACAGTTTTTTCGCGATACGATCAAGGAAGAAACGATCGTGGGAAATTGTAATGACAACACCAGGGAAATGTTCGATAAAGTCTTCCAAAACTCCTAATGTTTCAATATCTAAATCGTTCGTTGGCTCATCTAATAGAAGTACATTTGGCTGTTCCATAAGCAATTTTAATAAATGAAGTCTTTTACGTTCTCCACCAGAAAGTTTTCCAATTGGAGTTCCATGGGTATGCAGCGGGAATAAAAAACGTTCAAGCATTTGGGCGGCAGAGTAACGTACCCCTTCAGCATCTGTAATATCGTTGGAAGCTTCACGAATATATTCAATCATACGTTCGTTTTCATTCATAGCAGGCAATACTTGTTTAAAATGTGCAATTCTTACTGTAGAACCTACAATCACTTCACCAGCATCCGGTTCCAGCTCGCCTGCAAGCATATTAAGCAAGGTAGATTTGCCATAGCCATTTGCACCAATGATTCCAATTCTATCACCTTGCTGCATTAAAAAGTTAAAGTCTTTTAAAATTACACGATCACCAAAGGATTTTGACAGATGTTCGCCCTCAATTACCTTTTTACCTAGTCGAGTTGTGGCTAACGCCAATTCTAAATTCGCATCATTCGAATTACGATCTATTTTCGAATCGAGCTCTTCGAAACGTTGAATTCTTGCTTTTTGTTTCGTTGTCCGAGCTTTTGCACCACGGCGAATCCATTTTAATTCTGAACGATAACGGTTGCGTAGCTTTTCTTGAGTCGCAGCATTCATTTCTTCACGAATTGCACGTGCCTCTAAATAATCTGCGTAATTTCCCGTATGACGATACAGTGTTTGATTTGCAAGCTCATAAATATGTGTTGATATTTCATCTAAGAAATAACGATCGTGGGTGATGAAAATCACGGCACCTTTAAGACGCAACACCATTTCCTGAAGCCATTCTGTTGACTGGACATCAAGATGGTTAGTAGGCTCGTCTAGCAAATAAAGGTCGGCTGGTTCAATTAAAACCTTTGCCAATGCTACACGTTTTTGTTGGCCACCTGACAACTTCGTTACATATTGATCGTACATATCGATGCCCAGTTTTGTTAATGCTTGCTTTGCAAGTGCATTGACATCCCAAGCTTTTTCCGTATCCATTTGCTGCTGCAAACGGAATAATTTATTTTGAAGTTCTTCAGATTGTGGATTTTTTGATAGTGCCGAAACCGTATCTTCATATTGTCTATTTAGTTGAAGTATTGGAGAATCACCTGAGAATACAGCTTGTAACACAGTTTCTCCATCATTAAACGTTGGCTCCTGTGGTAAATAAGCAATACGATACTTGTTTGGATGGTCAAGCTCAATGGAATCCGCATCCTGTACCCCTGCTAAAATTGATAAAAGCGTCGATTTCCCAGTACCATTGATGCCGATTAAGCCTGCGCGTTCCCCATCATATATAGTAAATTCGATATTTTCAAAAAGCGTTTTATCGCCAACTGTCTTTGTTAAATTTGATACAATTAAATGACTCATGAAATTCCTTCTTTTCTTTATTTTGTTGTCATTCAATGTTAGTTTTGTAAAGAATTCAACTAAACATCTACAACAATAACAATGCAAGTTTTATTGATTTAATTATAATAGATTTTCTAATTTAATTATAGCAAAGCAACTGCTTTAAGAAAAATTGCCCCTCTTAATAAAAAAGTGGTAGAGAAATCTGTTTAAGTCTCTACCACTTTTTTTCAAACTGCTTCATAAATGATATCACTAATTTATATTCATAGCTCCCTTTTACCTATCTAAGCTTTCCTTGTTTGTATAATATGAACTTTAGTTTACCTCCCATACCTTTACAATCAATATTTATTATGATTTAGTTCTTTATTATAGGAACTAACTTATTATTCTCTATTGGTGATGATAGTACTATTAATGTAGTTGAATCCCCGTAGGTACCCATTTCGTTAATAGCAACTTCAAGGGAGTGAAGTGTTTCACTAACTACTTTTACTAAAAAGTTATATTGGCCACTAATTCTATGTAATTCAACTACATCATTTGACTGATTGCAGAAATCTACAAAGTTTTCACAGCTTTTCGTATGGAATAACAGAAAGGCTGATATCGGTCTGTTTATTTTTTCTGCTCTTACAATAGCCCGATAGTGGTCAATAATTCCCTTTTCCTCCATTCTTCGCACTCGCTCCGTAACCGCTGGCTGAGAGAGTGATACCTCTTTTCCAAGATCCGTCATGGAAATTCGACCTTTCTCCTGTAAAATCAAAAGAATATCTTTATCCAATTCATCCATTATCTACTCCACCTTTATTTTCTAAGTAAAATACTCAAAATAAAATAAATTTCAAACTAATAACACCATATAAACTGGATTTTTCTATATAACTCCTTCTTTTAATTATATAAAATTATCCAAGAAGTTAATACTTTTATAAAGGAGTTAGGACTCTTGGGAAAAAATGAATTATTAAATCCAACTCAGATCGGCAACTGGCACTTGAAAACAAAAATTGTGATGGCTCCTATGACACGAAGTTTTGCTAACAACAATACAGGCACTGTTGGTGAAGATATTGTCAACTACTATCGGAGAAGAGCCAAAGATGGTATTGGTCTTATTATTACAGAAGGCATTATTCCTTCTCCTAGAGGCAAAGGCACTTTCGGTGTGCCAGGGCTATATACAAATAGCCAAGTAGATTCATGGCGGAAAGTAACTGAAGCTATTCATGAAGAAGGAGGAAAAATTGTTGCACAACTTTGGCATGTAGGAAGGTTGACACATCGAGAACTAACTGGAGGATTCCCGCCACAAGCACCCTCACCTATCAAGGCAGATGGTCTTGTCCATCGATTGCGGAAGCCGTATGACACTCCTGAAGAAATGTCTTTGGAGGATATAAAGGAAGTTATTAAAGAATATATTTCTGCAGCTAGAAACGCCATGAAGGCTGGATTTGATGGAGTTGAAATACATGGGGCTCACGGTTACTTAATTGATCAATTTAATTCTGAAATTACTAATAAACGAACAGATGAGTACGGGGGGGATTTGTTGAATCGCTTATCCTTTATGAAGGAAGTATTAAAGGCTGTTATTAAGGAAGTTGGCAAAGATAAAACTATTATTAGATTTTCTGAAATTAAAGATGATATCCCAGGTTATAGATGGGCTAATCCTGAAGAGAATATAAAGGCATTTATACAAGTGTTTAATGAAGTAGGAATACAAATTATCCATCCCTCGACAAATCATTTTACTGAAAAAGTATCTAATGACATGACTTTTCATCAACTAGTTAGAAAATATTGGGATGGTATTATTATCGGAGTAGGTAATTTAAATCCAGAGATTGCTTCAAAGGCAATTAAGGAGGGTACAATTGACCTAGCTGCCTTTGGACGTTCTCTAATAGCTAATCCAGATTTCGTTCATAAAATAAAAGAAGGACGTCCTTTAAAATCCTATCAAGCAGCAATTGATTTAAAATACTTATATTAGGAGAACTTAAACAATAAGTTGGACTTTTTATCAATAGTAACTCTTGTCATAAAAGGCACTCCAAATATTGGATTCTTATCTAACATTTGGAGTGCAGTTCATCTTAGTTAACGACTTCTGATAGTTTAATTTAAAGTTTCAGCTTTAAACCTTCATGTGTTGCTTTAAAACCTATGCGTTCATAAAACCTTAACGCGTCTGGCCTTTGTTTATCAGTTGTTAATTGTATTAAATGACAACCACGTTCTTTAGCATGTTGAATTGCCCATTTAATAAGTTCGGTACCTACACCTTGTCCTCTTACAGAAGCGGATGTTCTTACTCCTTCAATAGTAGCTCTCCATCCACCTTGATGTGTTATATAAGGTGTAAAAGTAATTTGTTGTACGCCGATTACTTCATTGCCTATACAAGCTACTACTAACTCATTGTTTGGATCAGATGTAATCGCCTCGAATGCTTTTATGTAACTAGTAGGAAGTGGATGCTCATAACGCTCACGCTTACTTCCTAAAAAATCATCTGCAAGCATTGCAACAATACTCTCTAAATCTTTTTCAGTAGCTATTCTAAACTTTATTTCTCTCTCCACTAAAATTCCCCCTCTTACTGTTATGCTATCCGACTTTATACCATAAAAAAATTATAATGTTTTTATGAGACTTCATAACATTCACTTATTGCTTTCAATAGCTAGTGTGTAATGAAATTAACTTATTAATTATCAACTGAAACCCTCTTCATTAATCGCTTTAATTTATGTTCTGTATCTGTTTCCTCTACTGGTGTATAAATGCTGCACCGTAAATCCAGATCACCTTGTACTTGAAGCGATGTTAAATTAAACAACATTTTACCGGCTTTAGCATGTCTAAATTCAATTACCATCTCCGGAGCCTTACTCACCTGACTTTCTTGCCATAATTGCTGAAATTCTGAATGTGATTGACTCATTTCTTTAATAAATTGGTTGTACCATTCATCGCCTAAATAGTGACCATAATAGGTTCGAAAAATAGCAAGAAATCCTTTTGCAAAATGTTCCCAATTAACAGCTAATGTTTTTAATTCCTTTCTAGCAAACACTAATCGAATCAAATTTCTTTGACTATATGGTACTTGATCAAAATCTAAAAAAACATGAGCAGCTGCATGATTCCAGCCCACAATATGGCAATGTCGATCCGTAATAATCGTTGGACAGTATGTTAATTCAACTAATATTCGTTTTAAAGAAGGACTAAGCTCTATTTGATCCTTTTTTGTATTTGTAATTTCCGATTTCGGTTCTAACGCTAAATCATATAAGTAATCTTTTTCATCATTATTTAATTGCAAGGCTGTAGAAATACAATCAAGTACGCTTGAAGAAACTTTTATATCTCTTCCTTGTTCAAGCCATGTATACCAAGTAGTACTTACACCTGCTAATTGTGCTACCTCTTCTCTTCGCAGCCCTGGTGTCCTTCTTCGGGTTCCTGCAGGTAATCCAATGGACTCTGGCTTAATTTGGGCACGCTTCGCTTTTAAGAATGTCGACAAAGCTTCCAGCCTAGTTTTATCATTCATCTAAAAAACTCCTCATAAATTTCAATTTAACCTAGTAGTAATTATACCAGGATAAACAATCCCTTGTAATAGGATAAGAGGTCTGTAAAATACAAGTATATAAATTGATTTGGAGGGATGGAAATGGAAAGAGTAGTTATTACGGGTATGGGAGTAGTTTCCCCTATAGGCAACGATATCCAAACATTTTGGAACAATCTGATCAATGGGAAGTCTGGTATATCTACTATTGATACATTTGATGTTAGTAATCATAAGGCAAAAATTGCTGGTATCGTCCAGGATTTTGATGCTGTTGAGATTTTAGAAACGAAAGAAGTAAGACGTTTAGATCGTTTTTCCCAATTTGCTTTAGCTGCAGCTGAACAAGCTTGGACAGATTCTAAATTAGACCTTGATAGTATAGATGCAGAAAAGTTAGGAGTGTATGTAGGTTCAGGTATAGGAGGAATTGAAACCTTGATTGAAAATATTGATTTGCTTAGGCAGAAGGGGCCAAGAAGAGTCAGTCCAACTTTAGTGCCTACTATGATTTCGAATGCTGCTGCTGCACAAATTAGTATTAAATGGAATGCTATGGGCCCTTCTATGTCGCCTGTTTCTGCTTGTGCAATTGGAAATACTGCTATTGGAGAAGCTTTTAGATTAATTCGTTCTGGAGAAGCTGATGTTATGTTTGCGGGTGGAACAGAGGCAGCTATAACAGACTTATCAATAGCAAGCTTTGGTAATGCTACAGCACTTTCAATAAGAAATGATGAACCCACTAAAGCAAGTCGACCCTTTGATGAAAATCGAGATGGATTTGTTATGTCAGAAGGAGCTGGAATTCTAATCTTAGAATCTTTATCTCATGCTTTACATAGAGATGCAAAGATTTATGCAGAAGTCATTGGATATGGTGCAAGTTCAGACGCACACCATATGGTAGCTACACATCCGGAAGGTAAAGGTGCCTATCTTGCAATGAAATCAGCTTTAAAAAGTGCAAATATATCGCCCGAAGAAATTGATGTAATTAGTGCCCATGCAACTAGTACAAAAGTGGGCGACATCTCTGAAACGATGGCTATTAAGCAGTTGTTTGGAAAGCGTGCTTATCAGATTCCAGTAACAGCTAATAAGTCTATGATTGGTCATATGTTAGGGGCAGCTGGAGGAGTTGAAGCAATTGCTTTAGCAATGAGTTTGAACGAAGATGTAATTCCTCCAACAATAAATTTAGAAAATCCTGATCCATTATGTGATTTAGATTATGTACCATTTGTTGCCCGCAAAATGAAAATAAGAAATGGTCTATCAAACTCATTTGGTTTCGGAGGTCATAATTCAGCTATTGTTTTAAAGAAATACTAGTGAATGAAATTTCTCATTAAACTAACCGTTTTTTTAAAAACGGTTAGTTTTCACTTCGTCATTAGCTGACATTGAAGTTAAAAACCACAAGGCTAATAAAATTAACCATATTAACGCTGCACCTATGATAAACCTTTTCATATAGTCCTCTTCAGCCTCTGTTATCCATGTCAACGGAAACTTCACTAACTTTGATTTAAATGCCATAATTTCTTTATAGGTACCGAATTATAATCGATTTCAAATCTCTCCTTCAATAACAGTCTATTTCTTTATGTATTGGAAATATAATAAGGCTACATTACAATCAGCTAGAGCTAAGTGGTTTGTACATTGTTATTGTGAATTATTATCTCAATTATAATTTACACTATTTGGAATTTCAATTGGTAATACATTAAAAAAATGATTGAAAGAGATAATATTACAACTCCTTCAATCATTTTTCATTATACTTGCTCAGCAGGTACTTCTTCGCCATTCAAGATTAGTTTGTATGTTATTTCTGCTTTAAGTGATGCGGACACGGCGCAATACTTTTCTTCACCTAAATGAATTGCCCGCCATACTTTTTTTGGTGTGATGTTGCCATCAACTACAAATGTAAGTGTAGCAGCAGTAAAGGCTGTCGGCAATTCCTCTCGACGTTCACCGTCTACTGTTATTTCAATATTTTCGATGTCATCTAAATGTGGTTTTAAAATCATTGTAACATCAATTCCAATACAGCCTGCTAATGAGGCTAGCAGCATTTCTGTCGGTGTTGCAGCCTTTCCTTCCCCACCATAATTAGCTGTCGCATCCATCGTCATTGGATATCCAGTCGGTCCAACTGCTGTAAAGGCACGTCCACCTTGCCATTTCGCTTTAATTTGCATTTTGCTCATTTCCTTTCATAATCAGTTAACCGCTTGAAAAATATTTAAATAACTAAGTTAAAATTCTGATACTTGTTGTAAAAATTTTTGTGCTCTTTCTGTTTGAGGATGCTCAAAAAATTCAACCGGGTTAGCATCTTCCACAATGACACCATCCGCCATAAAAATAATTCTATCAGCTACTTCTTTTGCAAATTTCATTTCATGTGTGACGATGACCATTGTCATCCCCTCTTCTGCTAAGTCTTTCATTACTTTCAATACTTCACCTACCAGCTCTGGATCTAGAGCCGATGTCGGTTCGTCGAATAACATTAATTTTGGTTCCATTGCCAATGCTCGTGCGATCGCTACACGTTGTTGTTGACCACCGGATAGTTGTGAAGGATATGATTCTTTTTTTTCGGCAAGACCAACTTTTGAAAGCAAGTCCGATGCAATTTTATATGCCTCATCCTTCTTCATTTTTTTAACGATTAGAAGTGCTTCCATTACATTCTCTACAACCGTTTTATGTGGGTACAAATTAAATTGCTGGAATACCATACCCGTTTCTTGCCGAATGGCGTGTACTTCTTTTTGTAATTCTTTTCTTTGTGCTTGTGGATCGATAACATGCCCATTCACATTGACGGTGCCGCCGGTTATAGCTTCTAAACCATTAATACAGCGCAGGAAGGTACTCTTTCCAGAACCACTAGGACCGATAACAGCTACGACTTGTTGTGAAGGAATCGTTAATGAAATGTTTTTTAGTACTTCGTTATCTCCAAAGTTCTTTTGTAGATGACTAATCTCAATCACGCAATACGCCCCCCCTTTAGTAAACAGACAATCGTTTTTCAATTTTATGCAATATAAATGTAAAGAACGTACTCATTATCCAGTACATTACAGCAATTGCTAAATAAAATGGCATATACACATAATACTGGGATACTAATAATTGGGCAGAACGCATTAGTTCTGTCACTGTAATAGCAGAAACAAGCGATGTTTCTTTTAGCATACCAACGAATGTATTTCCTAATGGAGGAATTGCATAGCGTATTGCCTGTGGAATGACGATACGGCGCATAGCCTGGCGTTCAGTCATCCCTGTTGCAATTGCTGCTTCCGTTTGACCTTTTGGTACTGACTCAATAGCACCGCGGAAAGCTTCTGAAACATATGCTCCAATATTAATACTTAGTGCAATGTAGGCAGCCGTAAGTGCTCCCAACTCAATACCAAAATCCACCAAACCATAGTAGACAATTACTATTTGAACAAGCGGCGGTGTTCCACGGATGATTGAAACGTATACTCTTGCAACCATACGCAGAACGCGATTGCCCTTAATTCGAGCAATCGCGGTAATTAAGCCAATAATTAAACCAAAAAACATCGAAACCAATGTGATATTTAAAGTATAGTATGCCCCTTTTAATAAAAAAGGGAGATTTTCAATAACCAGATTCATTGTAGTTACCTGCTTCCTTATTCTGCTGGAGGCGCTTCTTCAAACCATTTCATAAAGATTTCTTCGTACGTACCGTCTTGCTTCATTTCTTCTAAAGCTTTATTTAATGCCTCAACAAGTTCTGTATTTCCTTTTTTCACTGCAACTGCTGCCTTATCTGATTTTATTGGTTCACCAACCGCTTTAATTGCATAACCATTTTGTTCAACAACAGGTTTTAAAGCATATACATTATTAATTGTTGCATCAATACGACCTGAATCTAAATCTTTTAATGTTGTAATAACATCGTCGTACGTATTAATTGTAAAATCTCCAACTTCAGGCATTAATTCCGTACGTAAATACGTTTCATCATTTGTACCTAGTCCAACACCAATTTTTTTCCCTTTAAAGTCTTCTTTTGTTTGAATATCTGTATTTGATTCTTTAACAATCACTTTCACTTGGTTTGTAATGTATGGTTCTGTAAAATCAATTTGTTTTTGACGTTCTTCTGTAATCGTAACTTGACTTACTAAAATATCGAATTTGTCTTTTTGCAAACCAGGGATAAGCCCAGAAAAATCTTGTGCAACAAATTCAGCTTCCACACCAAGGCGTTCAGCCAATTCTTTTGCAATATCCACATCAAATCCATCGTACTCTTTATTTTCATTTAGGTAGTTATATGGAGCATATGTACCCATAATTCCTACAGTGATTTTACCTTCCTCTTGGATTTGCTCAAGAGCGTTTGCTTCGTCTTTATCTGCTTCTTTTGTTGTATTAGCTCCACATGCGGCTAAAAGTAATGAAGATACTGCTGCAAGTGATAGTAGCCATTTTGCTTTTTTCATGCTGTTTTCCCTCCTGTTTTAGACACCGAAAATGCCGAAAAATTCAAATTTTACGGTCTCTTCAATGATTTCTTGTAGTGAATGATGCTGCAATACTTGGCTTGATGAAGAAGATTTAAATAGCCATCGCGATAAAACCCCTTCAAGAAGACTCATTACAAAAACAGCCTGCATCTCTGGATTGATGCGTTCATTCGTCATATGTAATTCTTTTGCTTGTTTTATATTATTAGCAAAAGCAGCTTCCATATCCGTTTTAATTGCATCAACTTTTGTTTGTAATGTAGGCTGTGAATGAATCCCCTTTAAAATAATTTGCATTAAAAACGGATTTTCTTCTGCAAATTTAAATATATGTTCAAAAATACTCATTGAGGAAACAACTGAATCTTGCACATCTACTTTTGTTGTACGATATCCAATTTGGATTGCCTCTAATATTTGAACACGTCCAGCCTCGAGCATCTCTAAGCAAATCGCCTCTTTACTTTCAAAATGCCAATAAAAAGTTCCTTGCGATACTTCAGCTTTTGCAACTATGTCAGAAATTTTCGTATTCTCAAAGCCTTTTGTTGCAAATAGTTCTAATGCAATCTGTAATAATTGCCGCTTCCTATCTTGTCTTCGCACTCGATCTTGCATCATTCACACCTCCTAACTGACTCGTCAGTTAATTAAATCCTACAAATTAACTTGAGATTAGTCAAATGTTTTTACTTAATTTTTTTGGAAATTTATATAGCCTTAGAATTTTAAAAAAACAAATTAAAAAAAGTCATCTTGAAAAAATCAAAATGACTTCTAATGTATTTGTTATTTTAGGCTCTTCCTTCAATCTCATTCTTTAATTGGCTTAAAAAGTTTTCCATAAATGCATGTCTTTCTTCAGCCATTTGCTTTCCTTTTTCTGTGGTCATTAATTCCTTTAAAAGCAAAAGCTTTTCGTAGAAATGTGTAACTGAGGCTGTACTTTTTGAACGGTATTCTTCTTCTGTCATTTTTACCCGTACTTCCTCATGATTATCATAAAGCTTGCGTCCCTTCGCCCCACCAAATGCAAACGTTCGAGCAATTCCAATAGCACCAATTGCATCTAATCTATCTGCATCTCTCACAATTTTAGCTTCAATCGTTTTAGCAGGAAGTTGATTCCCACCATTAAATGAAACACTCGAAATTATTTCACGAATATGATCCTTTTTTTCTTCAGATATATTTAATGAATCAATTAAACGATTTTCATTATCTTTATTATCTGTATACTTTTTATCACTTACATCATGTAATAATGCAGCAAGGCGAACTACTTCTTTATCTGCTGTTGGCTCCGTTTCAAGTATTGCTTCTGCATTTTGTAATACACGTTCGATATGTTGAAAATCATGGCTTGCATCATAATTTTCATAAATCTCTTTAACAGAATCTTTTATTTGTGTAATCATACTTCATCATCTCCTATTGAAATTATAAATGAAAGGATTAAGACATGAAATAAAACTTTTCTTTCAGATAAACTTATTTTCTAGAAGTGTATTATATCTGGACTAGCCACAATAAGATAATATAAAAACTTATTTTGAGAGGAGATTATAAACTGTATAAAAACGAATTTGGGGCGCTAATTATTCGCATTGTCCTTGGAAGTATATTTTTAATTCACGGATTGGCAAAGTTTCAGGAGGGGATAGCTGAAACGATAAAAAGATTCGAAAGCTACAATATTCCATATGCTGACTATGTTTCTTTTGGTATAGCAGGAGTTGAATTAATAGGCGGATTCTTTTTAATTATCGGCTTTTCAGTCCGTTTTGTATCCGCTTTACTAATTATTATAATGACCGGAGCGATTGTATTTGTTAAATTTGATGCTGGTTTTTTAAATGGATATGAATACGATGTCGCATTACTAGCAATGTCCTGCTACTTGCTATTTGGGGGCAGTCGCTTACTTGCATTAGATAAACTTTTTGTTAGAGATACTAAAAAGAAATCCAAAGTTGAATTTAAAAGGAGCTATTAAAAAAATAGCAGGCAGAGCGATATTGTTCTACCTGCTATTTGTTACTTATTGTTTAACTAACTCTAAATCTACTGGAACGAATTCTTCAACTGTTTTACCATTTAAGTAATCAACTGCAGTTTTAATTGCTGCTTTCCCAATTTCCTCGGGCTTTTGTGCAACTGAAGCTGCCATTTTACCTTCTTCGATTTTAGCTAGCGCATCATCTGTTGCATCAAAGCCAATAACGATAATATCTTTATTGGCTGCTTCGATTGCTTCAAGGGCACCTAATGCCATCTCGTCATTTTGTGCAAAGACTGCTTGAATTTCCGGGTTTGCCTGCAGCATATTTTCCATAACAGTTAAGCCTTCGCTGCGGTCAAAATTAGCAGTTAGGCTAGATACGATATCAACTTTTCCTTCGACTGCAGTTAGGAATCCTTCACCGCGATCACGTGCAGCAGAAGAACCTGCAGTTCCTTCTAGCATGGCAACTTTTGCTCCTTCACCTGCTAATTCAAGTAAATACTCCCCTGCCAATACTCCACCTGCTACGTTATCTGATGCAATATGTGAAACTACCTCTCCACTTTCAGCTGAACGGTCAACTGTAATAACAGGAATTCCCGCTGCATTTGCTGATTCAACTGCAGAGCCAATTGCTGCAGAGTCTACAGGATTAATTAAAATAATATCAACACCTTGTTGAATTAAATCTTCAACGTCAGAAGCTTGTTTAGATGCATCGTCTTGTGCATCAACAATCGAAATTTCTGAGCCTAGTTCTTTTGCATTTGCTTCTGCACCTTCACTTAAAGTAACAAAAAACGGATTGTTTAAAGTTGAGATAGAGAAGCCGATTTTAAATGATGTTTTTTCACCCGTTGCTCCTTCTTCTGCATTTTTTAAGAAAGGAGATTCCATTGAACATGCACAAAGGATGATTGTCATTAATGCTACTACTAACAATAAAGTGAGCTTTTTCATATAAAGTACTCCTTACGCTGATTTTTTACGATCCATTAAAACTGCTAACAAAATTACGATACCTTTTACTACTTGCTGCCAGAATGACGACACACCAATCAAGTTCATTCCGTTATTTAATACACCGATAATTAACGCACCGATCAGTGTTCCAAAAATCCAGCCTTTACCACCGTTTAAGCTTGTACCACCTAGTACAACTGCTGCAATTGCATCTAATTCATAAGATTCCCCTGCAGTTGGCTGAGCTGAATTTAAGCGTGAAGTTAAAATAAGCGCAGATAATGCTGCTAAAAATCCAGTAATTGCATAAACCGCTATTTTTACTCGATCTGTGTTAATTCCAGATAATTTTGCAGCTTCCTCATTTCCACCAACAGCATAGACGCGACGTCCAAATGTTGTTTTTTGTAAAATAAAGTATAGTATGAAAAATGCAATAACCATCGTTACAACAGGAACTGGGAATCCTAAAAAGTATCCTTTCCCGAATAATTGAAATGAATAATGATCACCTAAACCCGAAATTGGGCGACCTTCTGTAAATACTAAAGTTAAACCACGGTAAATTGTCATTGTTGCAAGTGTTGCGATGAATGGTGCAACCTTTCCTTTAGTAATAACGACCCCGTTAATAGCACCTAAAATTAAACCTAAAATTAAAGCGATTCCCATTGTTAGAAATGGATCCAATCCGCCTGCTAGTAAACTTGCAGCAATAGCACCTGTTAAGGCTAAAGTTGACCCAACTGACAAGTCAATTCCACCTGTTAAAATAACAAATGTCATACCGAACGCAATAATTGCACTAATTGAAACCTGTCGAAGTACATTAAATATATTGGCAATTGATAGGAAGCTAGGGTTTAATACTGAAACAATAATAATTAGCAAAAGTAACCCGAATAACGGTCCTAGCTTTGATAACATTTCTTTTGATTTAATAGACAAGTTGCTCTCCTCCTGTTGCATAATGCATAATGACTTCTTGTGTCATTTGCTCTTTATTGACTTCACCAGTTAGCTTTCCTTCTTGCATAACGATTACACGATCAGCGATGCCAATGACTTCTGGCAACTCAGATGAAATCATTAAAATTGCAACACCTGCTTCTGCTAGCTGATTGATAATATGATAGATTTCTTTTTTCGCGCCGATATCTACACCACGAGTTGGTTCATCTAATATTAAGATTTCAGGATCAGTACCTAGCCATTTCCCAATTACGACTTTTTGCTGGTTCCCACCACTTAAAGATTTAGCACTCTGTTCAGGACTTGAAGTGCGGATTTTAAGATCTTCGATATATTTCATCACCATTGAAGTTTCTTTTTCTTTATTAAGAACACCAGATGATGAGCATTTTTTAAGATTAGCTAAAGCGATATTCTCTTTTATAGAAAAATCTAAAACCAACCCTTGTGTTTTACGGTCCTCCGTAACAAAGCCGATACGATGGTTCATCGCATCAATTGGTGATTTAATCGTTGCCTTTTTCCCGTCAATGAAAATCTCACCGCTGCTAGCTTTTCGATAACCAAAAATGGTTTGTGCAACTTCTGTACGACCGGCACCCATTAAACCAGCAACAGCCAATACCTCTCCTTTTTTCAATGAAAAAGAAATATCCTTAAATAGTCCATTTACAGTTAAGTTTCGGACTTCCAGCTTTGTTTCACCAATTTGGCAATTTCGTTCTGGGAAACGTTCCCCAAGCTCCCGTCCTACCATCATTGCTACAATTTCATCAAAATTTGTTTCAGGAATATTTCGTACACCAACATACCCGCCATCTCGCAAGATTGTAATACGATCACAAATTGCAAAAATTTCTTCCATACGGTGTGAGATATAGACAAACGAAATTCCTTTTGCCTTTAATTCGCGAATCGTTTTAAATAAAGTTTCAATTTCTCGATCTGTTAATGCAGCAGTCGGTTCATCCATAACGATATATTTTGCATCACTTGCAATTGCTTTCGCGATTTCAATAATTTGTTGTTTCCCTACAGATAAATCACCAGTTCGCATTCTTGGGTTGACATCTAACCCTAATCTTAAAAGAAGTTCGTGTGCTTCTTTTTCCATTTGGCGAGTTTTTAAGATTCCAGTTTTGCCGTAAGTCAGTTCTTTACCTAAAAATAAATTCTGTGCAACAGTCAAATCTGGCAAAATATTTAACTCTTGATGAATAACGATAATTCCATATTTCTCAGCATCTTTAGGTGATTTAAAATGAACAACCTCTCCATCAACTACGACTTCCCCAGCGTCTTTTGTATAAATACCGCTTAAAATTTTCATCATTGTCGATTTCCCAGCGCCGTTTTCACCCATAAGAGCATGGATTTCACCATCTGCTAAATTAAATTGCACATTATCTAACACGACATTGCCACTAAATGATTTTGAAATACCTTTCATTTCGATCATATGAATCACCTACTTTTTTATGGTTATATTAGAAAAGCCATTCTTATAAGTTTTAATTAAAAAATAACGCCGCATTGTAAGATAACATTTGCATATGGTGTTGTTTCACCTGTTCGAATAATTAATCTTGTATTTTTCGTAAGAGCCTTAAACTCCTCATGAGATACGTATGAGATGTTTGGACATTTCATTGAAAGTTCATTTCCAACTTGCTCATTATTTGTTTTTACTTCTTCTGCAACAATGGCAGCTTCTACAACTAAGTCTTCTAAAACTACGTCTAAAATCGTAGTAAACGGCGGTTCCCCTAATCGATATGCTAAATCAATACATGGGACATTATTTGGTATTGGTAACCCACAATCTGCTATAACAATTTGATCAGTATGACCTAATTTAGCAAAATGTCCTGCTAATTCTCTGTTTAATATCCCGTGCTTTTTCATTTTTGTTCCTCCAAACGTGCATTCACTTCCTGTAGCGTCGGCATACCACCCTGTGCGCCAAATTTTTCAACTGAAAGGGATGCAGCGATATTTGCAAAATAAACTGCTTCATCAATTGAACTACCTGAAGTAATGGCATGTGCAAAAGCTCCATTAAATGTATCACCTGCACCTGTTGTATCAATGGCAGTTGTTTTGTAGCCTGCGATTCGCACGATTTCGGATCCATTATGGTAAGCAGCACCGTCGCCGCCCAAAGTCACAATAATTTTATTTGGATATTGTTTTAATACCGTTTCGTAATCTGCTCCAAACATTACTAGACATTCTGTTTCATTTGGCGTTAAGAAAGTTACCTTTTCAATCCACTCACGTTTAAAGTTTGCAGCTGGTGCTGGATTAAGTAACACAGGTATTTCAAATTGCTGGCAAATTTCTAATACATATTCAATAGTTTCTACTGGAATTTCTAGCTGCAGCATAATCAGACTACTTTTTTTGATTAATTCCATATTTTCATCAATTAAATCTTTCGTAACATCAAAATTGGCACCAGGTACAACGATAATACGGTTATCTTGATCATGCAGTAAAATATTCGCAATTCCAGTAGAGTTGCTAGTTCTTACAACACTATCTACGACAATGTTTTCATTTTCTAAATTTGACTTTAGTTCATCACCAAAGCTATCTTTCCCAACTGCACCGACCATTTGAACTTGACTTCCTAATCTTGCAACTGCAACAGCTTGATTTGCCCCTTTCCCACCAGGAATCGTTGTAAATAAATTTCCTAATACGGTTTCTCCTTGTTTAGGAAAAATATCTGTTTGAATTGCAATATCCATATTGATACTACCGATGACTGTAATCATTATGTTGACTCCTTTCGAGTTGTCTCACGAATGTATAATTGCGGATCTATACATTTGGACACATTTAATATGGTTTTTCCTTCAATTTGTTGTATTAACATTTCCGTTGCAGCTTCCCCTAATTTATAAATATTTTGGGCTACTGTAGTTAAGCTTGGAGTTACAACTTCTCCCATTTGCGTTCCATCAAATCCTACAATTTGTAGTTGTTCAGGAATCTTCTTACCTAATCGATGTGCCGCTTTTAATGCGCCAATTGCAGAGGCATCACTAAATGCAAAAATGCCATTTATGTCTGGATGACCTTGTATATATTCAAAAACGATTTGTTGTGCAGCTTCAAAATCATATGGACTTTCAATAATATGTGTTTCGATCTGCCTACCTTCTATTGCCTGTAAAAAACCATCCAGTCTAAGCTTTGTTGAGGACAATGTAGTTGGCCCGGTTAAACAAAGAATTGACGTTGCACCACTTTGTATTAAATAGTCCGTTCCAAGCTTTGATCCTTTTTGATTGTCGGTTGTGACAGTTGGAATATCCAAGTCTAGCGGGCGGTCTAGCGCTACCATCGGAATATTAAATTCGTTATTATGTTTGTCGCTGTCAATTATCGAAGTTAAAATAATTCCAGCCACGTATTTTTTAGAAAGAGTTTGCAGGTAATGCTGTTCCTTCTCTACATTTTCATCTGAATTGCATAGTATAACTGTATAACCGTATTTAAAAGCCGTATCTTCCACCGCTCTAGCCAGCTCCGGAAAGAATGGATTTTTAATATCTGGAATAATTAACCCAATAAGGTCCGACTGTTTAGTAGATAAAGATCTAGCAACCTCACTCGGGGTATAATTTAATTCTTTAATAGCACATTCTATTGCTGCACGCGATTTCTTTCCAACGTATCCGCTTTCATTTAAGTATCTAGAAACCGTTGCAACTGAAACATTTGCTTTCTTTGCTACATCACTTATATTTGCCATTTATCTATCACACTCTTTATTAGAATCATAGAGATTTTTCAAATATGGTACCGGTTACATATAATACCACAATGTGTAATCGGTTCCACATTATCAAAGATTGGTGTGACATATATTGTGTAATCGGTTCCACATATAAGGATAAAATAACTGTAATTAATATTAATACCTCAAAACATATTATAGTATGTCACATTTATAGAGTTTAGGCTATACTAAAATTTCATTTTTTATAAAAATATTTTTTAATGCTCTCAAGCAAACTATGAGAACCCTTATAAAGTCTATGTTTTTAGCTTTTTTAACAGAACTTTTTTATAAATTTTTTAAAACAATTCTACCTTACAAGATGTTTTTATGCCTACTTTACATGGAGAAACAAGGAATTTATGAGGAAGTTTAATTTCAATGGTGTGGCAGGACCGAGTTTACAATCAATTGGACCTCCATCCATGAAAAACGAAAAAGATTGTGTACAGAAGCAAGATTAAAGCTAAGATCATCTTAAAAAAACGTTAAAGATCTTTATCCTTTACATTTTTTTATAAAAAATTTCAGCTTTTTCATATCCTCTGTTTCAAATACTATTCCTTCCGAATCTAAAAATATAAAATACGGAGCACTTTTAATATTTAATTCTGGGTACGTCTTGTCTACCATTTCAATATCCATCAAAATAATCTTAAAAATCTCTTTCTCATAATGATTTGATAGGAACTTAGGTTTTTCTAAGAATGAATCACTAGGAAAAATAATTATAATTGATAATCTCCCTTATTTAGGCAAGTCTTGTGAAAATCCTTTGTTTTCGTGAAAATCCTCTTTAAGATAAGTTATAATCAAAAATAAAATAACACTCGATAAACCAATAAATACTAATTCTTTCATTTTACCCCTCCCCTTTAAATTTATCTTTACTTGCTATATTGAATATTACCCTTTCCATTGGATATAGAATAAAAAGGGATGCCTTAGCAACCCTTCATTTGAAAATTTTCACGAACCAAATTAGTTCTGAAAGTTATTTAATTTATATTAATCTGTGGACACTTAATTTTATATATATGTACTCCCACAACTATCAAACAAAATAAAACACTTACACAAGTAATCCAGAAAATAACCTTTCCACCAATTGTTACAGAATTGGATAAAAATACTGAAAATAATATTAACAAAGAACATATTAATCCCCAATAACCTATAGAGAACTTAGTTATATGACTTAAAAGATAAAATCCGATTACACTTACCATATATATAACGCTTACTATCATAATGGCTGGGAACATTGGTTGGAATTTAGACGAATAAACAAAATAATCCAGTTGGCTTATGTCCTGCCCACTTGTTATATTATGATTAAAAAAATGAGTGAATGGTGTTGAATATTCCCATTCTATTGAATTATAAGTATAAGTAATGGCGCTTCCCTCATACCAAGCGACAAATGTTGATACCATTAAAATAAACATTCCTAAGGAGAGTTGTAATATATATTTAAACAATTTTCATCCTCGCAATCATACATACTTATTTCAAGTAAATTATCTATCATACCATTATTAGTACATACTAATTTATTGCCCTATCCTTTCCTCTATAAGAAAAAATATGGACATATACAATCCGATAAATTAATCAAAGATTACATAATCCCCTTCTTTGATTCCTTTCCTTCTAAACCATCCGAAATTTACCTCAATTGCATAACGATAGAAAATTCCTGGATTGTAAATAGGACATTCTTCCACTTTGCATAGTTCCATATCTAGTATTTTGAGAATTTTACCATCTGTATCAATAAAAGCAATAGATAAAGGAATTAAAGTATTTTTCATCCAAAAACCGCCATATATTTTTTCAGAAAACACAAATAACAATCCTTCATTTTCAGGTAAATATTCAACAAACATTAAGCCCTTTTCTCTTTTTTCTTTAGTATTTGCAACTTGAACAAATAATTTGGTTTCCTTTTCTCCACCAATTATTCTTATTCTTTTTTTCACCATTTCCCTTCCCTTCGAGAAAAATAGCTATAAACAAGATCGGACTATGTTTCAAAGAATTTTATTACCAAGTTAAATAAAGCGATATTTGCTTGAGAATTGCATGATAATCAAAGTAATTGTGAACCCAACAATTAGATACCATAGTATATAGGAAGGAGCTATAAAAATTAATAACCCGAATAATATAGCTATTAAGGAGCTACTTGCAAGTGAGTGTCCACTCGTTGTTTTATTTTGAATGAAATTGTATATAGTTAATGGAAGTGCTAAAGTAAATATCGGAATATAGATCATTACAATAGACATTTTAATTAGGGAAACTGAAAGCACTGCGATGATGAAACCGATTGAATTAGTAAGAGTTCTTCCTGCAAACATTTTGCCTGAAAAGTAGCCGTAGATCAGAATTAATATAATGATTAAACTAGCACAAATTCCCATTATTTCTACAAATGAAATACCAATAATGTAAGCTGACAGTGAAAAGCAAATTAAAGAGATGCATGATAACAGCAATAGTGTAGAACTTTGCACTTTTTTAATATTCATCACATTTGTAAAACTGACAAGAAACAGTAAAGTAATTGGGATTGTTAAATACCCCAATTCAATATTGCCGCCATAAATTTGATTGATATAGCTTACCTCTAGTTTCCCGACTATTATAATTACAAGTGCAGCAGCAATATGACCAAGCAACTCCCAATTGCTTGAAAGTTTATAAGCTTCAGTAAGTTTAGTTGTAGATACAATTAAAACGATACCTATAAGTAAGGCTACATATAACAAACCTTTCCCTCCCTAAATTGGTTTATAAAATAAATTAAAACTGACCATTATAATCATCTGGGACAATTGTTCTTAAATAATTTTTTTCAGTATCTTCCATTAAATCATAAACTATTGTATAGCTCTCATTCTCTTCGATTAATGCCCAGTTACTGAAATTTTCTATAAAAACCTTTTTATCATTAGCAAGGATAATCCAGTGTTCTTCGGAAGATTTATGCTTACTAATTACTTTTATCTGTTCTGTTGTAGTTTCTAGAACATCATTATTACTTCCATTCATATAAAATAGAATGCCTAATATAATTAATAAAGTTGAAGTAACTAGGAAAATTATATTTTTTTCACTTCATTGCTCCTTTTAAATCCCATAGGAATAGCTGTACTTCTTCTACCGCTATTCACCCCTACTAGTTCAGTATAAATTTTTGTTTTTCTCTTGGTATATTTTAACAAAACCATAGATGCATAGAAAACCCATTATCTTCAAGATACTGTTACCGATTATTGAATCATCAATGGTAATTGACATAAAAAAACTTCCCAGTAATAAAAGAAAAAAACCAAATAAAAATTTCATAATTACTCCAATCTATTCCTTTGTAACTTGCACTCAAAGGCCAAAAAGCGTGGCCATTATTAGTGAAAGATATTTTATTTACTATCATTAACCTTAAATTCAATTTTCGCTTTTATTTCATACCTTTTCCCTTGTTCAGAATCCCCATCGGCTAATACATTAAAATCAGTAAATCCATTTACAACATAATGTCCCTTAGGAAATTCTTGGTTCATAATTTGTTTCATAAATTCTATGTATTTTTTTTCATCCTGTGAACTATACCCACCACTACCCATATATTCTTGACGGATTGGTTCCCCTTTAAAGAGTTTAGTAGTTATAAATGATTGGGCATAAGATAATCAATTTCGTAATTTCGAGTTGTCTCAACCATTGGAAAATAAAATGGGGAATTTGCATGAGAAATTTCAATCTCTTCTTTATCTCCTATATATTCAAGTTCCGTTATATATTTTTACCGTTTCATTGTCACTGTACTGGGCTTTTTCTGTTACAAGCCGATAAACAAAGTCTTCCTCCTTGACTACAGCATTCGTTTTTTTATTTTGTAGATACCCAAATACTCCAAATAATAAAATCACGAAAGCAAAAAGGATGCTCATTTTTTTCAGAAGATATCACTCCCTACCACATTTTAATTTTACCATAAAATACAAATTTTACCTAAACCAAACTGCTTATTTTGTATTTGGTAAATTTCACGATAAGAACAGAGGAGGAGGAAAAATGAGAGAAATAATTAATTATACATTGCTTCCATTGTTATTACTTTTTTAAATGGCTGCAGAACAAATAAACAAAGTACAGTTGAAGATATATTTATATTTAAAGGCTCATATGTGGGGGATTATAGTGAAATGAAAACCTTGCACAAACTACCAAATGGTGAATATTTGCAAGGTTTTGAACTAAAAACAATTGAAGAACCATATGGGTTATCCTGAATTTTAAAGACTTAGAGCAGAGGTGTTAGCTAAAGAGTATAAAAATAATACAAAGCAACATTTATTCAAGAATTTATAAAAAATGAAAAACTTAAAGCTCCGTCTATTTAAATACAATTTTTCAAAATACTATTTTTATTCAACCAATGTCTTATGAACATAAATAATTGTACACGCACCGTAAGCAAGGATTATAGAAGGAGTAAACGAATCCTGGTACGGAATATGGATAATGCCATTTAAGAGTAAGAAAAACCCACTATTCAAGAAGAAAAATCCTGCAATCTCTGCTAACTTATCCTTATCCCTAATCCTTGCTTGATTAAAGCCTTTTAAAATCCAAGTTTGTTTCTTGACTCCAACATAATAAGCAACAAATATAAAAAGAATAGCAACCGTTATAGAACTAACATTCAAATCAAAGTACATATTGTGCCCTCCCTATTATTATTTACGTTCACTTTTTCTTAAAGGTTTCATTAACTATCCTGATAATTTAATAGGAAATGCTGTGTTGTATTTTAATTCTCATGCATCTGCAGTAGAAGAAAAATTCAGTTAATATCTCTAGTCCTATATATAAACAATTAGTACAATTCTAGTTTCTTAATTTCCTTTACTCTTGCTCTACCTGGTTTTGAATCACTGATAGTTCCTTCTATAGTTGCTTGGATTTTATCACCTGGATTGAATTCTATTGTATTTTCCCCTACTAAGATTGTAAAATCAAAACTATAATCTTCAAAATCCATCTGTTGTAATTCTTCTTTAATCCATTGGTAGTCAAGCATCGTAAGTCCTTCTCCAATTAACAGTTCTTTGCCCTTCTTTTCTAATACATAGCCTTGTACGGTGACTTTTGGTTGTTCAGCTTGTTCCTCAGCAGATTGTTCAATGATGTAGTTTGCAATTTTAGTAAACTTCACCCCATCCTTACTGTGATCACAAGCATCCCATTGATATTCACGTTGACCACCATTTATGTGTACTCTTAAAAAATAATTGGTTGTATCCTTAGTATCACATGTCTGAGTTAAATCTTTTTCTTCTAAGTAGTTTGCAAAAACTAATCTTTTATACATTTCTTGCTTTACATCCATTGCTATATTATAGTCATGATTTATTTGTGTTCCATTTTCAACGCTAACTTTTTTCATTGTGTTTGTTAATGTATTTATTTCGTTCTCCAAATTTAATCCATATTTCAACTCAAATTCAAACAAATCTTGTTGGCTCAAGTTGTAGTTTATCTGCAAAATTTCCTGCATCCCATAAGGATCGTTAATACAGTCAACTGCTATATATGTGGTATTGATAGGATTAACCTCCTCAATCAACTTGCTACAATTATTATGCCTAATAGCTCCACTACCATATTTATCTCGTGTTGTATCATCTATTACTTCAAGAAGTTCTCCGTTATAATTTAAATCTGTTACAATTGGGTCCCCTTCAATTGTATAGTGAACAATTCTCAATTCAGAAGGAACTCCGTTTTGCATATTTTCATAGAAATTAGTCATATTTTCCAATCCTTTAATTCTTCCATGACTATTTAGAACATCAACATTCTCTAAGCCCTTCACATTAATTTCAGAGCTGCCTTCTACTGTCTCATCTTGATTAAGACAAGCAGATAGCACCACAATTAATAACGATAGAAAAATGATGCAGGATGTTTTTTTCATTAGATTGATACCTCCAGTTTCTACCAATAGAAAAGCTTTATCAATTTCCAACTCCCCATATAAACTAGACGAACAAGAATGGAATAAAGTTACAAATCCCCATGTTATCTATATACATTTCCTTACAATTTGAATTTGCATAAATTCCAAAGTTGCTAATATTAATAGTTCAACCTGTGACTTTTAATTTTAAATATAAAAAAAGAGGAGTTATGCTGAGCATACTATCCTCTTTAAAAAATTGTTCAGTTTTTAGAATAACCCGATCGTTTCCCCATTCTTATTTATATCCATTGCGAGTGCAGCAGGTTCTTTTGGAAGACCAGGCATTGTCATAATTTCTCCAGTTAAACAAACAAGGAAGCCAGCCCCCAGTTTTGGAATTATTTCTCTTACAGTAATAGTGAATCCTTCTGGACGTCCTAGCAAATGCGGCTGATCAGATAGTGAATACTGTGTTTTTGCCATACAAATTGGCAGCACATCCCAACCAAATTTCTTAATTTGAGCAATCTGTTTTTTCGCCTGCTCCGTAAATTGCACTCCTTCTCCACCATACACCTTTTGGACAATTGTAGTAATTTTTTGTTCAATCGTATTTGATACTTCATATAATGATGTAAATTGTTGAGGCTGTTCTAGTACTTCTAAAACTTGTCTTGCTAATTCAAGTCCGCCCTTGCCGCCTTCTTCCCATACATTTGTTCTTGCAATTCGAATATTATTATCTTTTGCCCAATTTAAAATTACATCAATTTCTTGTTCAGTATCGGTAATAAAACGGTTTAATGCAACGATTGGCTCAATTCCAAAGTTGCGGATGGTATCGAGGTGTTTTTCTAAGTTTGGAATTCCTTTTTTTAACGCCACCACATTTTCAGTTGATAAAGCTGATTTTTCTACTCCTCCATGCATTTTAAGAGCACGAATTGTTGTTACAACAACAACTGCACTAGGAGCAAAGCTGCCTTGACGAGCCTTTATATTCATAAATTTTTCAGCGCCTAAATCTGCACCAAATCCAGCTTCTGTTACAACAATATCTGCTAGTTTTCTTGCAGTTTGAGTTGCTATTATCGAGTTACAGCCGTGGGCAATATTTGCAAAAGGGCCGCCATGAACAAGTGCTGGTGTTCCTTCAATTGTTTGAACTAGATTTGGCTTAAAAGCATCTTTTAAAAGTACTGTTAAAGCACCCTCAACTCCTAAATCTCGAACAAATACTGGTTCCTTGGAATATGTATATCCAATAACAATATTTGCAAGTCGTTCTTTTAAATTTTCTAAGCTCGTCGCTAAACAAAATACAGCCATAATTTCGGATGCCACTGTAATATCAAATCCATCTTCGCGAGGTACTCCCTGGACAGGTCCGCCTAGACCTAAAACCACTTTACGAAGTGCTCGGTCATTTATATCCAACACGCGCTTCCAAATAATTCGTCTCGGGTCAACTTTCAGCTCATTTCCTTGATATATGTGGTTATCGATTAAAGCTGCTAGAGCATTATTAGCTGTCGTAATCGCATGAAGATCTCCAGTGAAGTGTAAATTAATATCTTCCATCGGTACAACCTGGGCATAGCCGCCACCAGTTGCCCCTCCTTTTATTCCCATTACTGGGCCTAAGGAAGGTTCACGTAAAGCAACCATTACTTTCTGTTTAAGTTGATTTAAAGCATCTGCAAGCCCCACTGTAACAGTTGATTTACCTTCTCCAGCGGGTGTTGGACTTGTTGCTGTAACGAGTACTACTTTTCCTGTTGGTTTTCCGATAATTTTAGTTGCATCTATTTTCGCTTTATATTTTCCATACTGTTCTAATGCTTCAAAAGGTATTTTAGCGGAATCTGCAATATCAGTAATTGGTTTTAATTTTGCTTTTGTTGCTATTTCCAAATCAGTCAGTGGTTTCGTAAAAGTCATTATTGTAGCCTACTTTCATTTGGTATCAATATTATTATAAGCTTAAAATGTTCCTCAAAAACGTTTTGTTGTAAACGAAAAATGTCAAAATGTTGACACTACTATAATAATAAGGTATAGTTTATTCGTAATTGTTCAAATATTCTAAAGATGCCATTTCTAATTTGGGAGGAGAACGCCTCAATGCACCAAGGAAAAGTTAAATGGTTCAATAATGAAAAAGGTTATGGTTTTATTGAATGCAACAATGGTGAAGACGTTTTCGTTCACTTTACAGGCATTAAAGAAGAAGGATTCCGAACTTTAGAAGAGGGACAACCAGTTTCATTCGACATTGTGGAAGGAAATCGTGGTCCTCAAGCTTCAAATGTAGTCAAACTATAGATAACAGGCACCAGTCATTTTTAAGGCTGGTTTTTTTATATCCATTTTTGCTATATAGGTTATAGGTTACGGTTTAATAATCAAAAACCTTAAAAGAGCCTTCCAGTAAAAGACCTTTTAAGGTATTAATAAGTTCTATTCTACTATCGGGACATAGCCAGCTCGCTCAATAAGCTGTTGTCCTTCAGGTGATAATATCCATTCAATTAGCTTCTCAACATGGGGATTCGTTGTACCTGCCGTGACAATATAAAATTCAGAAGTAATTGGATACGTTCCATTACGAATCGTTTCCTTCGAAGGCTCAACACCGTTTATTTCCAACAATTTAATTTGGTCATTTTTTACCATTTCATTTGAATAGAATCGAAATGTATAGCCAATTGCATTTTTATAATTTTTATATTGTGCTACCTCACTAATAATACCCCCCATTCCGGAAGCAATATCTTCCGTAGGTGCTTCCATAATCGGAGTATCTTCCATTAATTTTTGTAGCGCTGTTTGGGACCCACTATCTTCCGGGCGTTGAAATGCACGAATCGAATCATCATCTCCTCCTACATCCTGCCAATTTTTCACTTCTCCAGAATAAATTTTCTTAATTTGATCAATCGTCAACCCGTTAATGCTATTTTTTTGATTAACGAAAAACACAAATGCTTCTCGTCCTATAGGAGTTAGTTTTAATTCAAGTCCTTTTTGTTTTGCTCGATTTTGCTGTGAAACAGAAGGAGCTGCTGCAAAAATCATATCTACTTTTCCATTTAATAAATTCATATATGCTTCTGGTGTAGTATTCACCATCACTTCGCTATCATAAGGATTATACTCTTTTTTTGGATATGTGGCTTGCACTATTGCTGAATACAGCGGGTAAAGTGCTGTTGCACCATCAATTTTAGGTTGATCGTCTGTAAGCTTTAATGACGCTTCTTCATCTAATACTGCTACATTATTATTCTCTGAAAATGGCATGTATTGGTAAATATCTACCTCAGCGCCTACTGTTGGTATTCTATCAATATAAGCATGTTTTATAGGTGAAATTGCAGTAATAGCAATTGCAGCAATTGAAATACAAGCAAAAGTTACTTTTCTTTTCTTTGTTTTGAAAAAACCATACAATTGAAATTCAATAAATAAAAATAGAATAATAGCCAGTGCAACTATTAAACCAGTATAATAGAGTTTTCCTGTAAGTAAAAAGCTAAATAATAGTACTATTGTTACAAAACCAATAGCAAGAAATATAAAAATAGATGCCATTATTTTATCGAACATTGAAATCCCCCTCCTATATGTAAAGAGATTAAAGTGAAATTATTCAACTAAGAATCATCATCGTTTAAATTTATAGGAAGCTCCTTCAAGTTCGATTTCTTTTTGCTCTTTTGCTCCCGAAATGATAACTTCGGTAATTTGATTAATATTCGAATTTTTATCATTTGTATTTTTATAAAACCCAATGACACAATTTGGTGCTTTAAGTTTTATGTATGTTTCATTTATGTCCAAATCAAAATTAAAAAGTTCAGCCCACTCTTTTACACTTTTTAAGTTTTCAACAACATATGATACTTCTTCAATTTTCAAATTTCCTAAAGGGTGCTCTCCGATTGTTTCTTTCTTAACCAATTCATCATAACGGTCGGAATCACTACCCTCCCATTGAATTAAAAATGGGAATTCGATTTCCTGGTTTTCATTTCCAAAATGAAGTAATTTCCATTTTAATACTGATCCATCCGGACGAGTACGTGAAAATGTTTCTGGCCCGTGAACAACAAGGCCAGCATCTTTAAGTTTTTGTGCATCCGCTTCAATTGACGTTGTTCTTAAGGCAATCCGAGTAAATCCATTTTTACGATTTCGCTTTTTATATGATTCATGAAGTGTAAACGGTTCAAGGGCAGATTTCTCGAACAGCTCATCATCAAAAATTCCGATAAATTCAATATATGATAAACCAAAATAACTTAATGAATTGTACGTACCCCACATTCCATGTTTTCCACCATTAACTGTATAAAGGCCAATTTTTTTCGTTTCTTCTACTAGTTGTTCCGGTTTATCCACGAAATGAACTATATGGTCCAATAAATACATCAGAATTCCTCCTATTTGTTAGTTTGCTGCTACATTATCTTTAGACGAATTTGGTTCAGTTAGGTTTTCATCCCAGTCTTTACCAACGTCTACCCATTGAACTGCTGCAGAATATTGCTCTAATTCTTCACAAGTAAGTTCAATTGCAGAATTAACGCTTCCACAAGCAGGAAATACTGTTGCAAAACGTTTCAACGAAATGTCTAAATATACGTTTAAATCTTTAGCAAGGCCAAATGGACAAACTCCGCCTACAACATGTCCAGTTTGTTCGACTACTTCATCGGCATTTAACATTTTTGCTTTTATTTCAAATTGCTCGCGAAATTTTTTATTATCAATTTTTGCATCTCCAGCAGTTACTACTAAAAATGCATCCCCCTCTTTATTTTTAAATGATAAGGTTTTCGCAATTTTTGCTGGAATAACATTTAATGCATTTGCAGCTTGTTCCACTGTGGCACTAATTTGATCATATTCTAAAATATCTTGTTCTCGATTGAATTTTTTGAAATGTTCACGAACACTTTGGAATGACATAAAAACAAATCCTTTCTTTTTCCAACTTTAAAAACTTAATTTCGTTTTATTATACTGGAAAATTCAGAACTTTTTAAATGAAAAAGACAGATATTATATCTAACGTAAAAGTTTCTTTCTAGACAAAACAAAAAGAGAGTAGAGATGTAAAAATAATACACTCTACTCTACTTATAAAGAAGTACGTTTCCTACTCATTACCACTCATTAATTAACACGACTTTTCCAATTGCCTTGTTAGATTCCAAATAAGTATGTGCCTCACTTACTTGGTCAAAGGTAAATGTTTTTTCATCGATTAATGGATGAAGTTTCCCTTCCTCTACAAGCTTCGTTACTTCTCTTAATATTTTTCCGTGATCCTGTCTTTGATTCTTATTAATTACTTTTAATAGCATAAACGTTACGTGTAGGGATAATGACTTAGAATGGAGTGGTGACAAATCATGCGTTGAGCGTGCTGCGATTGCTAATACTGTTCCATTAATGGCTGCCGCTTGGAAAGAGCGGTCTAGGTTCTCTCCACCGACTGTATCAAATACGATATCGAACCCTTTTCCATCTGTAAATTCCTGTACATAATCCTCTACTGACTGCTCCCGATAATTAATAGCAATATCTGCACCTAAACGCTTTCCAATGGTTAACTTATTTGTAGAAGAAGCCGTTGTAAATACTTTCGCACCAGCAAGTTTTGCTAACTGAATGGCAATATGCCCTACCCCGCCTGTCGCTGCGTGAACAAGTACCGTTTGTCCCTTTTGAACATTTGCTCGATTATAAAGTGATTCCCATGCTGTAATTGTTACTAAAGGAAGCGCTGCTGCTTGCTCCATCGTTAAGTTGTTTGGTTTTCGTGCTAGAAGCTGGACATCAACAAGCATATACTCTGCAAGGGCACCACCTGTTCCTTTAAAACCTCCCGCGCAACCATAGACTTCATCACCAACTTTAAATTCTGTTACCCCTTCTCCGACCTCTGTAACAATTCCTGCTACATCTCCATGGAGCACTGCCGGAAACTCTGGTGAGACTGCCGTGACGAAACCACTACGAACTTTTATATCAATTGGATTTACACTTGTTGCTTTTACTTGAATAATAACATGCCCTGGAATAACTTCAGGCTTAGAAACTTCTGCAATTTCAAAAACTGATGAATCTCCAAACTTTTTAATAACTTGTGCCTTCATTTATTCATCACACTCCTCTATTATAATTTTATACTAGTTATATATAATTTAGAAATATTATGAATCTTAGAATTATTAAGCTGCAATGGTTCTGATTTTAAAAGGAAAGTTCACAAGCAGTTCGATTTCTTTTTCCCTTGTTATTTTCAATTTTGCCATCATAAGGTATGGTGTCCCCTCTATAATTAGGCCTTATCCATCATAATACGCACCCAGCACATTTTGTATCTTCCTAAAGACTACTTCCTTCTTCTCCATTATTTTCAAACTACGGCAAAACCAAATGTCTCCAGCAAAATTTATGACATGAGGTAAATTTCCTTATACATTCATTAAGTATTGATTAAATTATTATCGTTAAAAATACAACATAACAGAGGTTTGTCAATAAGTTACCATGGCAATGAATTGTCACATAATTATTGGATAATATAAGTAATACTCTTATTAGTGATTGGGGAATTCAATATGTCGTCATTGGAAACCATTAATTGGATAAATGAACAGTTTAAAGATACAAAAGAATTAATTCAAAAAAACTTAGAATATGAAAATAAGCACATCTTGTTATTCTATATTAAATCTCTTACTGATTTAGAGAAGCTTCAAAATTTAATTATTAAACCTTTTTTTGATATGTCGTCCGAAGAACAATTCACTTTATATTTGCAAGCTCTGCCACAGTTTCAAGAGATCCAGTCAAAAGAACAAGTTCAGCTTGAAATAATGAGTGGCAACATTTTTGTTGTAATTCAAAACGAATTCTATTTACTTGACTTTAGATTATCAAAAAACGATGAAGTCAATTCAACATCTGTAGAAACCACGATCCATGGTTCTCAATTAGCATTAAGTGATAATCTCATGACTAACATCAACGTTATCCGTTCTAATTATCACCAAGCCTCTTTATCCGTTGAATATTTCGTAAAAGGAGAAGTAAATCAACATAAAGTTGCCGTTATTTATGATAAAGAGAAAGTTAATAATGATGTATTAGATGTTATTCAACAAAGACTTCAAAACGTAGATAAACAACTTATTACTTCCACCACTCAGTTGAGTAATCTTATAAACGACAAACATTTTTCATTATTTCCTCAAATGATTATGACTGAACGACCTGACCGAATTATCTACAATTTAGCTGGTGGTAAAGTTATTCTTTTGGTCGACGGAAACCCACAAGCAGTCGCTACGCCAGTGGTATTCTTCGATTTCATGACAACGATGGAGGATAATTATCATACATTATTTATTTCACTTTTTCTTAAGATTCTTCGGTATGCAGGATTATTTCTCAGCCTTCTTCTTCCTGCTTTGTATGTCGGAGTTACTTCATTTACTCCCGAATTATTTAGAACTGAACTAGCTTTGACTGTGGCTGGAAGTCGAGTAGGCGTACCTTTCTCTTCTTTTATCGAAGTTCTCTTTATGCTTTTTTTTATGGAATTATTACTAGAGGCGAGTATTCGACTTCCAAAAGCAGTTAGTGCCACTGCGACTACGGTAGGAGGTCTAATCCTGGGAACAGCCGTTACTGAAGCTTCCCTTGCTTCCAATATTATGGTCATTATTGTTTCAGCAGTAGCCATTTCAACTTTTGTTATTCCAGTAAATGAAATGGCGTTTTCTATAAGAGTAGTTCGATTATTATTAATAATCATCACAAGTGTATTTGGTTTGGCCGGTTTAGTATTAGGTTTCTTTGTATTGATAATGTATTTAGTTAATTTAGATAGTTTTGGGGAAACTTATCTGAAGATATATACTTTATCGAAAAACAGGAAGACTACGGAGGAAAAAACTTGAGCCGATATTATTACTACTTAATATTAATAAATATGGTGGCGAATGTTATCGCTTCAGTCCCGGCGATCCTCTTACACAACCATAAAAATGGATCCGTTTCCGCCATGATACTAGCGGTAGTTGCAGGAACCATTCTTATAACAATTTATACACGTTTTTTTATCGCTTTCCCTGGCATAACATTACCTGATTTACTAAAGAAAACCACTTCCAAATGGTTTTACAATCCATTTATATTCTTTTTAGCATTAATGTGGTTTGTAGCAGGATTAATTACATTGGCAACTTTTAGTTTTCTCCTTATACGATTTCTTACGCCTGAGATGCCACTTTTTCAAATTAGCTTAACAATTATATTATCTGTCATCTTTGGGTGTCTAATGAGAACCGAACGTGTTTTATATACTATTGAATTAATATTGCTAATTTCTTTTCCATTGATTTTATATATTTTTTTCAAAGCTTATACTAGCGATAGTTTAGAATGGGACTTTGTGAAGGAAGCCGCACTATATGTAAATCAATTCCCTAATGTAAATTCATTCTCTTCATGTTTTTTCTTATTTCTAGGGGTAGTAAATCTTTTTATTTTCAACCGATTCTTCACAAAGAAACAAAATTTCAATTGGAAACATATATCATTAATTGGTTTTATATCAACCTTGACTTTATTTACTACTTATTTTATTCCTATAGGCTTTAACGGATTTGAAAACATTGATGATCTCGTTTATCCATGGATTTCAACAAGTGACTCGTTAAGGATGGAATTTTTCATGATTGAACGACTTCTGTTTGTTTTTTTATTGCTCTATTTGGGCATAGCCTTCTTAAGTATCTTGATTCACTGGCATGTCTCGTTTGAATTTTTAAAGTTTGTTTTCAATTTAGAAAAAATTAAATTTAAAGGCTTTAAAATAGGCAAGTATATCCCAATCCCTTTTTTCATTGGTGCATCTTTACTTTTAATTGGTAAACTTAATGAATATCAATTACTCCGTTATTCAAACTTTTTTTATGATACGTTAATACTTTTTTTCCCACTATTGATTATACTTTTTATCTTTATAAAAAGGAGAATGAAATATGCCAAGCAAGAAAAGCAAAACTAAATTATTCATTCTAGTAATAGTGCCCTTAATTACCCTGCTTACAGGTTGTGAATTTATGGATATCGATAAAGATGTATTTGTTTCAATGATTGGCATAGATAAGTCTGATGAAGAAGATAAACCATACAAAATAACTTTGAAATTATATGTACCGACTAGTTCTTTTAAACAGTCTCCGGAACCTCAATATACTTATATCACTAAATCTGGGGAGACTTTATCCGAGGCAATTCGCATATTAGAAACTTATTCAGACAAAGAATTAGAATTTGGACACGCGAAGCTAATCGTAATCGGAGAGGATCTTTTAAAGGAACATAAAGCATCTGAAGTAATGGATTTTTTATTAAGAAGACCGGATATTCAAATGATATCTTGGATTGCAGCTGGGAGACCTTCCGCAGAAGAAATAATCAAAATGGTGCCTCAAGGTGAAAATGCAGCTTACCCTGCTTTATTCAACTACTTTGATGATATTGGAAACGAAAGTCAATACATTGTAACAACTTATTTATTTGATTTCAGGAGAAGAATGGTGGAAGAAGGAATCGATCCGATATTGCCGATTATTGAAAAGAATACATCACACTTCAAAATAAATAAATCTCTAGTATTAGTGGATAAGAAAGAACCACACGAACTCCCCACGCTTTATACAGGAATTTTTAATATTCTATCAATGAATATACAGGTTGCTGATCTTATTATAAAAGAAGAAGACGGAGAAGGAGAAGCTTTTATTGCAAAAATTGATTCTATGAATTCAAAACATAAAGTGATTGTAAAAAACAACAATAATATTGCACTTGAAATAGAAGTACGTTTAACCGGATATATTGCAGAATCTAAACATCCATTAAAAATGAAAAATTTATCGTACTATAACAAATTACTTGAAAAAGTCGCAAAAGAGAAACTTACCGAATTTTTTTCTGAAATGACCAGTGTTGGGATTGATCCTATAGGTTTTGGTATTGATTATAAATCACGTACATTGCATAACAAACGTATGAGTAGCGAGGAATGGAAAGAAGCGTACAAAAATGCGGAAATAAAAATAATAATTCATCCGAAATTAAAGAGTACAGGGGCAATTCAATAATTATAGGGGAAAGTTCACTTTCTAAAAAAAATCAGGTCACAAATTGGGACAACCTATTCTTTTAAGCAAATTGTGCTTCGTTTTTTACTTTGTTTTGGAACAAACATTTATTAAATTAATTGCCCATTAAAACAAAAGCCATCCGAATTTTATTACTCTTACATGTCCACCTAAAGAATTTTGAACGAGTTTGAATCCATTATATTATGATTAGTTTTTTATCTTTATAAGTTTTTATTGATTGAAAAACGGAAACAATAGGAGAAGGAGTGATTCCATGAATACTTTTCTCTACTTCCTTCTATCCTTTGGATATATTTCGCTTTTCATATTTGGACTTATCCTTTCAAAAAAGAACATCTTGAATGCTACCAACTTGTTTTTGCTCGTTATTGTCGGACTTGTTTATGATAATTTAATTATTGCTCTAGGAAGATCTATTGGCGAGGGGAAATTACTCGAAGGGTTAAGTTATGCACGTTTCTGGTTACATGCTCTCTTCACCCCTTTACTCATCCTTTTCGCATGGAGTATTTGTTTTACACTAGGGTTAACCTGGGCCAAGAAGAAATTTTGGAAAATTACCTTTAGTTTCTTAACACTCGGGTTAATTCTTTACGAACTCTTTTCTTCAGTAATTGTTCTAAAACTAAAAGCCAAAAGAGAAAATGGCGTATTAACCTATGAAAGTATAGAACCGGCTAGTCCTGTCATGGTTATCTTGGTCACGCTAGTTCTCGTTATTATAGGCATCATTCTAATTAAAAACTTTCATTTCCCTTGGTTATTAATCGGAACAATCATTATGACTTTAGGCAGTGTATTAGCCATCTGGATTAGTAACTTCCCAATAATGAATGTATTAGAATTTCTACTAGTCCTTTCATTACTGTTGACAAAGCGGTTTCAAATTAGAAATTCAAAAAAGCCAAACACTTAAAGTGATAGATTTCAATTATCTTCAAAAGACTAAGAAATAATCAAAAATGAATCTTTAATCTAAAAAAAAGCTGAACTAATTGTATAAATTAGATCAGCAAAAAATAGGATATCAAAAAATTCTATTATTTTTAATCGACATTTAACATTAATAGTTCCATTAACTTTTGTGCTGTGTTTTCTTTTCCTTCAACTCGGATTACTTCCCCATTTGCTGCAATAATAAAATGAGGCTCATCTGCACCATATAATGAATTTGAGCTGTTTGCTACCATGTACTGCGCATTCGAGCTTTCCATTCGAAGCTTTGCACGGCTAATTAAATAATCAAAATCGTCCGTTGCCTCTAGTTTAAATCCAATTAATGTCGAACTCGGTGTCCATTCTTTAATTTGTCCTAATATTTTAGGCGCTTTTTTAAAATGAATAATCGGAGGCTCATCAGATGGCATTTTCCCTTTCTCTTCCATCAAATTTCCTGATTGATCATATACTTTGTCAATAATCCAATCTGACCCGGCTGCCGCCATGATGATAAAATCAATTGCTTCCTCTTTGACAATTGACTTTATTTTGCTCCCTAAATCTTCTATTCCCTCAAACATAATTGTTGTCATTAAATGCGCGTTTTCTGGAAGTTTAGCAAAAAAACCATGTAAATAAATAACTTCGGCTCCTGCTGCAAGTGCTGCTTCTGCTAAAAAACATCCCATCGTTCCTTTTGATAAATTTGTATGCCCGCGCACACGATCCCATTTTTCTAGTGTTCCACCGCTAGTTATTAATATCTTTTTTCCACTTAAAGTTTTCACATTATCACCTTTATGCTTGTATTATCCTATTAGTAGTTTACTCGACTTTAGTAACATTTTCATTAGTTGAAAGCCAACTCTGTAAAACCTCTATAAATTTCTCAGTTGCAGGAGATAGTTGATATTTTGATGCGAGTCCAATTGTACGAAAGCTTTCTTGTTGTATTGGTATTGCACGAACATTGTATGGAAGCTGATCAAAGACTAGTTGAGGCAAAATCGTAATTCCTAATTGATGCTCAACCATCGAAATTACGCCCTTTTCATCAAATAATTCAAAACGAATATTTGGTTTTACGTCATAGCGGTAAAATATCGCCAAGACATCATTTGTTCCATTATAGGATGTTAAAATAAAAGGCTCTGCTTCAACTTCTTTTATATCAATCGTATCTTTGTGATATAACGTACTTTGGGATGAAGCAATACAAAGCAGCTCATCACGAATCAACGGTAAAAATCGAAATTGCTTTGAATGTGACCGATTCAAAAATCCACAATCAATATCTCCATCACTAAGCCATTGTTCAATTTCATAGTAATCCCCTTCATGTAATTCAATTTTAATTCCAGGGTAATTTTGATCTAGTATTCGAATTATATTCGGCATCCATTTAGATGAAATACTTGAGAAAGTTCCGATTCGAACTTTCCCTTTCGTTACTCCCAAAATATTTGATGCTTCTTGTTTTAATTTTTCTTCAGCCTGAATAACAAGCCTCATTGAAGAAAGCATCGTCTGCCCTTCTGATGTTAGTTTTACTCCATTTTTACTTCGATGAACTAAAGCAAAACCAAAATCCTTTTCTAAGCTTGAAATCGCATGACTAATTGCGGACTGCGTTAAACCTAACACTTCTCCTGCTTTCGTAAAGTTCCCTAATTCCGCAACTTTACTAAAAATTTCATACTTAACCAAACTCAAGTAGCATCCACATCCATTTAACATGAAAATTTTTAATGATATTCATTATAAACATTCGTTTCACTAATCTTTCATTACATTATATATTATTTTGTACCAATAAAGATAGAAATGGGAGAGAAAAAGAAAATGCAACTAAAAGCAAATATGTTAATGGTTGTTGTCACAATGTTTTGGGGGCTGTCTTATACATTCATGGTTATAGGGCTGGAGACGTTAGAGGTATTTAATACCGTTGCGCTTCGGAGTTTTATCGCTTTTATTATAGCAGGATTAATTTTTTATAAAAAACTGATGCATATTGATAAAAAAACAATAATCTATGCTGCCATTCAAGGATTTTTTCTTGTATTTGCCATCGGATTTCCTATGTTTGGTGTTAAAACAACACCTGCTTCAAATGCAGGTTTTCTAGTTAGTTTAACTGTCGTATTAGTGCCGATTATTACTAGCTGCATCGAGAAGAAATTGCCGTCCCGTACTGTTAGTATCGCGATTATTTGTACAATGATTGGTATTAGTATTTTAACGTTAAACAGTGCGTTCATTTTTCAAATTGGTGATGTTTATTGTTTACTCACAGCTGTTGCTTATTCCATTTATATCGTACTAAACGGAAAATTTACAAGATCTGTTGACTCGCTTGCATTTGGTATATACCAAATGGGATTTGCAGCAATTATAAGCGGGATTTTTTGTTTATTGTTCGAAGCGCCAAAACTACCGACAGAATCTTCGGGATGGATTGCAGTCCTTGGGTTAGGAATTCTTTGCAGTGCATTTGGTTTTATCGGCCAAACTGTAGCTCAGCAATATACTTCAGCCACTTTAACTGGACTTATTTTTTCACTAGAACCTATTTTCGCTTCTATTTTTGCTGTAATCTTCTTGGATGAAAACATTACAATTAAACTTATTATCGGTGGATTATTTATTTTTGGCGGGAACATTATTGCACAATTTGAACAATTTAATAGTTTCCAATTCATCCATAAAAAACCACAAACAGAAAAAACAGTTTAATAAATTATATATGTATACTTAATAGTAAATAAAATTTTTATCAATTTATGAATGGTACGAAAACTTCTTGGGGAAAAGCTAGCACTAATTTGAAAGGAACGAAGCATTAAAGCTCCGTATACTACTCCTGTGGATAGTTTAAACAAAACTTCGTGGCCAACAATTTCAGTACGCGGACCACCTTAGTGAAGCGAATGCCATTCACCACAAATTCAAAATATAAGTTATCGACAGTTTTGTAGATTTTTCTATTAAACTGTTTTTTAATTCTATTTTTAGATTCTTTTACATATAAATATATATATCTGTCCGATTTTTCAAATAGTTTATAATAGACTATCATTTTTCAACTCGTTGTAAAGCCGTTATTATTATGGATGGGGTTTAATAGTAGAACAATCAAACTAGAATTCGTAAAAGGGAGTGTTGCAAATGGTAGGACGCAATGAACCATGCCCATGTGGTAGTGGCAAAAAATATAAAAAATGCTGTGAAGGAGCTCAACAGCCGACAATTAAAAAAGTATTTTTAGAGGAAATTGAACATGTTCTTCAAACTTTTTATAATAGCTACCCAGAAAGAAAAGATATAAAAGATTATTTTGAATTAGTTCAACAATGGAAACCAAGTCTAGAGCAAAATTTACAACGTGAGTTAATCGAGGCAGTTGCGTTGGACGACTTTTTTTTCCACCAACGACGTGATATTTGGACAGGATATTTAAAAAAAGTATCAAAAAAAATTATTCGACCTGCTTTAAAAGAACTAATGCAACAATGGGAATCTCCAAAAATGTTTATCGGACAAGTTGAAGCATTAGAAAATCAATATTTTAAAGCTTCTTGCACAATTACAAAATCAGAACTCTATATTCGACGTGAATCAAATAAACCAATTCCTGAAGGTATGCAAGTATTCGCATTTCTACTGCCAGATGGTTCAGGCGAGAACAATCATTATTTGGCAGTTTCTACTTTAATATTCTTACCAAATCAATATAAGCAAGCATTTGATGCATTTGCTATGGAATATGATGATAAAGTTGAAGTAGATCAATTCTTACAAAACAATCATTTTAATTTCTGGGTAAAATTAGTTGAAACAGGTTATAACGGAGAAGAATATTCTTCATTTGAAATTGATGTAATTGAACAGACGAAACAATTTTTACTAGATAAAAATATCGAAGCTGATCGCCTAGTCGAAATTTTAGAAGATTATCTAGTAGAGAAAAAACCAAAGGCGAGAAAAGCTTCAGCAATAGCAGCAGGTGCAATTCGTTTTGCTCAAGAACGCAATTTATTGCAAAATCATTCATTTACGATTAAGGAAATTGCTGAAAGCTTCGGTGTTTCTTCTAGCTCTTTAAATAAATATTACCAAGAACTATTAGAATACGATAATGTTTTAGTATAAAAATGTTAATGGCGTGAAGCGAACTATCATTCTAAATGATAAATATTTGATATCAAGAGAATCCGCTTATAGGCGGGTTCTTTTTTGTATAAACATTAAAAGCAGCCCTCTATTTAAGAGAGCTGCTCTTTCTATGGCTAACCAACCATTTTGTATATTAATCCTCATCGGATATCATTCAATTAAGCTCTATCTTGTTTCTTCATATGAAGAGGATACATTTGATGAGCACTAATAGTACATAACTATAATATCAATTTTTTATTAAAAATTCAACAGTTTTTATCAAAAATTTGATAGTTAAAATAAGGAATATAACTATTTTTCGTAGATTTTTAATAACTCTTTTCCTAAAAACTGAAGCTGTTCTCCGACAGAACATTGTTCAATGCAAAAACGGTGAGCACCTGATTTTCCGCGTTTATTACGTAAATCACTTTTTATAGGACAGTCATTGCAATAAGTGTCAGTTAATTCATCTATATCTTTAATTACAGTATTTTTATTCACAATACTCCCCCTTTAAACAACGTTTTCCTATTTTACTATTACCGTTTTTCTTTTGTCAAAGCGTATTACCTAAGTAAATGTTGTTATAGCAATTTTTTATTTACGATGCAATAAGTTATAATATGCTTAAAAAACAATTTAATTATTTCAAAAAAGAAGGGATATTTATGCTAGAAGTATACATTGATGGTGCCAGTGCAGGAAACCCTGGACCGAGTGGCATTGGAATTTTCATTAAGGGTGAGGGTCATTTATTAAAAATTAGTGAATACATAGGTGAAACAAATAATCACGTTGCAGAGTTTACTGCCCTATTGCGTGGACTTGAGGAAGCTAAGAAATTAGGGACAACTTTTGTTTCAGTTCGTTCTGATTCAAAAATAGTTGTTGCATCAGTTGAAAAAGCGTACGTTAAAAACGAACAATATAAACCATATTTAGAACAAGTTATCCAGTTAATGAAACAATTTGATTTATTTTTTATCAAGTGGATTCCAGACAATGAAAATAAAGCTGCAGATGCACTTGCAAGAGAAGCGATTTTAAAAGGGGCAAAATAAATATAAGAGAAGGCATCTAAGCATGCTTGATGCTTTAAATGCCCTCTGTGTTTTAATAAGTAATTGTAATTTTAGACTTTTCAAGTTTATTTAATAATGCTCCGATTGCTCCTGTAAAACCAGAATTTTTTAAGAAAATTGGTTTATGCTTTTTCAAAATTGTATAATTTGCAATGACTTGTTTCAAATGCTCATTATTTATTAGCGTTGAGCCAATATATATTATATGTTCCGCTTTTTTCACTTCTGCAAACTGAATGCTTAATGTTGTAATCACTTCACCTACTAAAGCTTGAACAGTTGCAAGCAAGTCATTTACTTCATGTTTTGCATCTTTCAAAATGCTTACTTTTCCAAAGTTACTTGCTGTTAGGTGCCCTTCAAGTTCAATTGGTATTTCTATCCCTTGGAAAATATCTTTTACAAACAAATCGATTAATTCACGGCTTCCAAGAGCAGCTTTAGAAGTAATCTCATCAAAGTCTGAAACACCAGTAATAATGGTTGAAAGTCCAGTTAATGTACCACCACCAATGCCGGTACCACCAACTCGTGTATGACTTTGCCCTTCCATATAGTGAATGGAAGTTCCAGTCCCTATATTTGTAATAATGCTATTTTCGATTTCATAACCATCTTTTTTTAATAAATACTGAACACCCTTTAATGTTGCTTCAAATTCAACTAAATATTGGATGGATTTCATTGTATTTAAGACTTCAAGCAATTGTTGTGTACGACCGCCTGTTAGCCCAATTTCTTCTATATGCGGGTGATTTTCTAACCAATTTTTTACCTGAGAAAAATCATTTGAAGGAAAGATTTTAAATTCCAGCTCATTTTGCTCATTTACATAAGCTAATTTTGTTAAAGTTCCCCCTGCATCAATTCCTATAACTTTTTGCATAAATGTTCTCCTTTATTTTCTCCCTCTAAACTTTAACTTTCTTAAAATAATAGTGCAATTATTTTTACTTAACTATATTAATATAAACAATGAGTAATTGACCAATAAAACGTAATTCTTTAGTTCTATTTCATTAAATAAGTATTTTTTCTCTTATTAAAAGATCTCGTTTTTTAAATTCATCTATAATCAAATTTTCATTTTTCTTTAATAAAAGATGAATCCTATTTTCATCGAATTCATTAAATTCATCAATTAAAGTAAACTCATTTAGAAGGTCCTCATTTTGCAATATGTTATGTAATGTCATAACTTCAGTTTTAGGTATTACACAATGATGAAGGCGAATAATTCGAGATAATTGTTTTAAACCGGAACGAGTAATCAGCACTTTATTTTTCAAGTTTTGAATAATATTTTCCAAAAACAGTTGAACATCATGATCTGGATAAATTTGTGTCCGCTGAATGATTTCTTTTTCCCCTTCTTCTGTTTCACGTTGTTGTTCAATAATGTCATAATGTAAATGTTTGTTTAAATTTTTAATCGATGTTATTTCGATTTCCGTAGAAGAAACATTCCCCGAAATAAATGAAATGCTTAAATTAAAGAAATCGTCCATTTGACGTAAATCACTTATAATAATGCCAAACTTATTTGTTTTTTGATTTTCAATTATTTGTGCTCCATTTGCCGCTTCAAAAATTTTATACAAACTAAAAGCATCAGCTAGCGCTCTGTGCTGTGTTTTAACTTCAATTTGATAAGCATTCAATAGACTACTAAGACTAGGTTGATCCTTTAATTGATTTGCAATCATATACTTCTGTTGAAAATCAATTATTGGATAAATAAAGCTTACATCCAGATTATTACGAATTAACTCTTCCTCTAAAACCTTTCGATCAAATTCACCAAATGCAACAAAGATTGTATCCTCGCTGCACCAATCCATAAACTTTTTCATTACTTCTTTAAACGACGCAGCTGTTATGAGTTCTTCCGTTTTAATTCCAGTTAATTTTTGTATATGTGAATTTAACTTTTTGAATTTATTCGGTTGAATAAGTTTTGAGAAACTCTCCCTTGTTCCATTAGGCAACAACTTAATAGCACCAATTTCGATAATATGTTGTTTTCCATGGATTAATGCCGCTTCAATATCAAGAAATATGTAAGTGTACTTGCGCACTCTCATTCCACCTTTAACTAAAAAACAGGCTGACCTGTTCAGTCTACTATTCTACATTGTAGCGAATATAAAGGTATTTTACACGAATATGTTATGAAAATAGTTTATCATTGTGAAAAAGAGAAAATAAATCTTATAACTGGTTTCTTTTCGTATTTGCAATGCTTAACAAAATAAATACGGTATTTAAGTAAAAATATTAAAGTTTCTATTTTTATTTTCTTGAAAATTAATGTACGATAATAACTGATGTATGTAATGAACGGAGGAAACATCTGAATGAATGACAAAGAACTCCTAAAGGATGCAATGCGGGTTTTAAAAGCAACTAGCCGTACTTTTTATATACCCATTACCTTTTTGCAAAAAGATTTAAAAACAGCTGTTGCTACTGCTTATTTAATGATGAGAGCGATTGATGAAATAGAGGATAATGAAAATCCAGAAGTAACGAATGACATTAAATTCGCAATTTTAACAGAGGTAAGTTCACTATTAAAAGAGCCTGCTTTTAATGAACAGAAATATTTAGATATACTTGAACCTATAAAACAATACATGCCGGAAGTTACGATACGTTTAGGAGATTGGATTCGTCTTATCCCTAATGGAGCGGAGAATATTGTTAAAAATGCAACAAGCGAAATGGCTGAAGGTATGGGAAAATGGGCTAGAGACAATTTCCAAGTCCATACGAAAGAAGATCTAGATGATTATACATACTATGTTGCAGGACTTGTTGGCGTAATGTTGTCAGAGCTTTGGGAATGGAATGCAGGAATTAAAACCGATCGGGAATTGGCAATTGGCTATGGTCGAGGGTTGCAAATTGTAAATATTCTTCGGAATCAACAGGAGGATATGGAAGAACGTGGTGTAAGTTTTGTTCCTGATGGTTGGACAAAAGCTGATTTATTTAAATACGCTGAAGAAAATTTAGATAAAGCAGACCGTTATATGAAAGATATTAATAAACGTTCTATTACATTATTCTGCCGTTTACCACTTGCATTAGCACATAAAACGTTGGATGCATTAAAACAAGGTAAAGAAAAGATGACGCGTGCAGAAGTAGAACAAACAGTTGAAGAAATTCAAGCCGATTAATACAACAGCTCAAATTCCTTGAAATTTCCTTTATATTCCAAATCGCATTAATGCGTATAATAATTAATAATTGAACAATACTATTAAAGATTTCACTTCAAATCCAATGACTAGGAGGGTTAACCCGATGAGTGCAGAAGATTGAACTCTGAAGGGCCATCAACTGAAATATTGCTAAAGCAAGGTTTTCTTAGGTAAATCTTAAGATACAATGCGAAAAGCGAGGCAGTGTGTCATGGAGGAATTTAAGTAAGTGTAATCAAGCCCGGAATATTATTTCCGGGTATTTTTTATAGAAATGTGACTAATCAAATAAAAAGGAAAAGTAATTTCTAAAAGCGACTACTCTGAATCAAAAACCCCAATAGATATCCCCTTTAATAAAAGGGTTTCTATTAGGGTTTATTTTTACCTGATAAAATCAGTCAGCACTTAATAGTTAGATGTTATTTTTAGCTAGAAGCTGTTATGATTTTTTATTACGGTTTTTATTTACGTTTATTTCCTCAGCAAACTCTTCACGCTTATTCGCGTTTTGATTTTGATTTTGTTGTTTTTTGTTATCTTGCGTTTTATTGTTTTTATGTTTATTGCTGCCCATTCCATTCTCACCTCCACAATTATTATTGTGAGTCATAAGATTTTTTTTATCCGTTATTCAATTTTTTGCTTATTCTAAAAAATAGCAGCACAAACCATACTAATGATTTGTACTGCTTTATGTCAGTTTATCTCTATTTTAGAGTTTTTTGTAAATACTCTATACGCTGCTCGGGCGGTACCATATCTCCCCCTGTTGACCATATCAGATGAGTTGCGTGCTCCATTTTTGCTGTTAAGTCATTTTCCGAAAGATAGTGACTGCCGTTTTTCATTAACATGATTGGACCATAAACACCAGCATGAGCAGATGGCTCCATAAAAATATGTTCCTGTTTATATATATCTTTTAAGCTATTAAATAAAAATTGATCACTAACTGTATAACATCCGCTTATAATTGGCTCCATTATTTTCCCAACAAATTTGGATGCTCGTCCAACTGCTAATCCATCCGCTTCTGTTTGATTAGATAAGCCAATGTCTGCTACAGAAATCCCATCGTGTAGCCCAGTCATCATTCCTAATAACATGCATGGTGATTGAATTGGTTCACCAAAGAATATATGAACATTTTCTCCATACAGTGCTTTTAAACCATACGCAACTCCTCCTGGGCCACCTCCTACACCGCAAGGCAAATAGACAAATAAAGGGTGATCTTTATCAACAAGTATTTTTGAATCAATTAGCTGCTTTTGTAATCTTGCAGCTGCTACTGCGTAACCTGCAAATAAGTCCTTTGAATTTTCATCATCTACAAAATGGCATTTTTCATCAAGTTCTGCCTGTTTCCTTCCTTCTTCAACCGCTTTGCTATAATCTGATGAATATTCAATTACCTCAACCCCTTTTTCCCTAAGCAATTGTTTTTTCCATTCCTTTGCATCTGCTGACATATGAACGGTAACTTGAAAGCCTAGTTTTGCTCCCATAATTCCAATACTTAACCCCAGATTCCCAGTTGAGCCGACTGCAATTTTATATTGACTATAAAATTGCTTAAATGTATCACTAGCAAGCTTTTCATAATTATCATCATATGATAAGTAACCATTATCAATTGCGAGCGCCTCTGCATATTTTAGCACTTCATAAATTCCACCTCGCGCCTTAATGGAACCAGAAATCGGCAAAGAATGGTCGCATTTTAAAATAAATTTCCCCGATATTTTAATACCTTCTAGTTCTTCTAGATGACGTTTCATATTAGAAATTTCTTTTATTTCGGACTCAATGATTCCTTGCGATTTTTCAGTTTCAGGAAACGCCGCTCTTATATAAGAAGAGAATCGCTTTAATAGTTCCTCTGCCTCTTTAGCTTCATGAATTGAAAAATCATCTTTTGGCAGAGTCAGTTGTTTTTTTGGGTTTATCCATAACACCGGTTTTAACATAGATATGTCATTTAATAAATAAAATTGATTCCTTAATTTTTCTATTTTTTGTTTTTCAATCATTTTATTTCATCCCCCTTTTTTCTCCAAAATCGCTCGTTCACAAATTTGTCGAAATTTCATTTCAAACGAAATATTATTTTTTTCCGTTCGTTTTTTTGGACCTTTTGTTCGACCTCCTGAACGTCTAATTTTTGCACTTTCAAATCGAAAAGCAAGTAATTGAGCAATGTTATCTGAAGTCATTTCTCTTCCATTTTGATCAATAACAAACGCCCCCTTCGCTAAACACATTGCTGCTAATCCGTAGTCTTGTGTGATGACAATATCGTATCTTGAAACCGCATTAACCAGCTTAAAATCAACTGAATCGGGCCCTTTCGGCACTGTAATTGTTATTGCATTCTCCCTTTCTATAGTATGTGATGTATCGCAAAACAAGATTGGTTTAATCTCATATTGAGATGATATAAACAGCGCCAAATCAACAACCGGACAAGCATCTGCATCAATTAGTAACTGTAAAATAGACCTTCACCACCTAGAAATATTTGTATAAATTTATTATATTTAAATAGTAAATTCAGCATTAATTGCAACCTTACATAAACATGTCATAAACTTGCGAGCAAAATATTTTATTGAATTGTTAGAAAAATCATAATACTATACATTCATCAACAAAAAAACGGGGGTAACATGATGACGACAGAAGTAATTAGTACAAAATCAGCTGCACAAAACTATATAGATTCAGTATTCGAACAACTTAAACAAAAAAATGCACACCAACTAGAATTCTTACAAGCTGTGGAAGAAATCTTTTTATCCTTAGTACCAGTTTTTGAAAAACATCCAGAATATATTAAACATAATATTTTATCTCGAATCGTTGAACCAGACAGAATTATCTCATTCCGAATTACGTGGCAAGACGACCAAAATAATGTCCAAGTAAATCGGGGCTATCGGGTACAGTTTAATAATGTTGTAGGCCCCTATAAAGGTGGTTTACGTTTCCACCCAACAGTAAACGAATCAATTATGAAATTTTTAGCCTTTGAACAAATTTTCAAAAACTCATTAACTGGACTGCCTATTGGTGGCGGTAAGGGAGGTTCGGATTTTGATCCAAAGGGTAAATCAGATTCAGAGATTATGCGTTTCTGCCAAGCGTTCATGACAGAATTATACCGTCATATCGGTCCTGATGTCGATGTTCCTGCTGGAGATATCGGTGTAGGTGGAAGAGAGATTGGTTACCTTTACGGACAATATAAACGAATCCGCGGTGCATATGAAGCTGGTGTTTTAACTGGCAAACAACCTCGCTATGGAGGATCTCTTGCTCGTAAGGAAGCAACTGGATATGGATTAATTTATTTTGTAGAGCAAATGCTGCAAGATGCGAAACTTTCATTTTTAAACAAAACTGTTGTTGTTTCAGGTTCTGGAAACGTTGCAATTTATGCAATCGAAAAAGCACAGCATTTTGGAGCAAAAGTTGTTGCATGCTCTGACTCAAACGGATATATTTACGATCCAGATGGCATTGACCTAAAGCTTGTTAAAGAGATTAAAGAAGTAAAAGGCGATCGTATTAAAACCTATGTAGATTACCGTTCAAATGCAACATATACAGAAGGGTGCAATAATATTTGGACTATTCCATGTGATATCGCTTTACCTTGCGCAACTCAAAATGAGATTGATGGAGAAGCAGCTCGTACATTACTCGCAAATGGCGTAAAGGTAGTTGCAGAAGGTGCAAATATGCCATCTAACTTAGAAGCAATTAATATCTTCTTAGATAATGGTGTACTTTTCGGACCTGCAAAAGCTGCAAATGCTGGTGGAGTTGCTGTATCTGCTCTAGAAATGGCACAAAATTCAGGTCGAAACTATTGGTCATTTAATGAAGTAGATGAAAAACTTCATGGCATCATGAAATCTATTTATCTCGAAAGTAAAACTGCAGCCGAAAATTATGGGCATCCTGGCAACTTAGTTGTTGGTTCAAACATTGCTGGTTTTGTAAAGGTTGCGAATGGAATGATTTCAGAAGGAGTTTATTAATAAAAAAGCTAAATTTAAATTTCAATACTGGAATGTTTGAAGGGGCTGGGACATAAGTGGATTTTTTGTAAGAATTCGCTTTTATCATTAATAAGAATTTGATATTTTTTGAAAATCGATTGGAGTGAAGGGGCGAGTGTAGCTGCCGGCTGCGCCTTTCGCTACAGAGCAATGTTTTTCTGTACCGAAAGCGAAGCGTCAGGTACAAAGCTTCCTGCGGGAACAGCCCGAGACTCGAGACCCCACAGGAGCGTAGCGACGAGGAGGCTCTGGGCCAGCCCTGGATGCGCGGTCCCGGAACGGAAATCAATTTTCCACTTAGCAAAAAAACGTCATTTTTCTCATCAAGAAAAATGGCGTCTTTTAGTTATGTCCCAGCCTCTTTTCCACTTCTATGAAGTTTACATTTTTGTTTTATAATGTTTTACTTTTATTGTAAAACCTAATAGGAGGAACTAATATGACTCAATTAGAAAGAGTAAATCCATATTTTTCTGTATGGCTTCACCCCAAAAGAACAACTCGTTATATTCTCCAAAATAAAAGCTTCTTCTTTACAATGATAATTATAAGTGTAGGTTTTATAGGAATACTATTATCACTTTTAGTTGATAGTGAGCTTTATCCTACCCTTCCTATTTGGGGTATTATATTATTAATTATTGTATTATCGCCCATTCTTGGCCTTTTATCTAATAGTTTATTTGCTTTAGAGTTATGGTTAATTGGAAAATTATTTAAAGGTATAGGTGAATATAAAGATATTTTCAAAGCAATCTCTTTATTTAACATTCCTTATGTTTTTATGATTCCTTTTTATCTTATATGGCTGTTTATCGAACCAATTAGTTTATTTTACGACTATGAAAATGGCATGTTCTTTCTTCCAACGATTGACCTAGTGCTTAATTTTATTATCACTATTTGGTGTCTTGTTATTGCTATTCCAATCGTTTCAGAAGTACATAATATACCTTATTGGAAATCCTTTTTTATCCTCCTCATCTCAAGTTTAATATTGTTATTACTGATTATTGTTCCAATTTTAATTATCATTATTTTTACTTCTGTTTTGCTATAGATTTGTTAATTGTACACAGAGGGTTCGTCCAAAATAACTTTTAGGATTGGACCTTTCCCTTTCTCAAAAGTTAGAATTTTCAATCAACAGCTATAATACTATGTAAAACTATGGTACAATTTATTTCGACCACCGGAATAAGAAAAGAGACTGATCATTAAAACTTTATTATTCCGTAAAGAAAGGGGTTTAACATGATTAAAAGAAATGAAGTGAAGATTGAAGAAACATGGGATTTAACGCATCTTTTTGCAACTGAGCAATTATTTGAGGAAGCTATTAAAACCGTTGCTGAGGAAGCTAACCTTATTGAACTAAATTTTAAAAACAAAATTACCGACGCGAAAAAGGTTCTATTAGTTTTAGCTGCTTATAAAAATTTAAATGAGAAGATGATTCCTATTGGAACATACGCAAGCTTAGCATATAGCGTCGACCAAACAGATGATGCAGCACAAATGCGTTCAGCTAAGGTCGGACAGGTTTTTGCTAAAATCAATGCTGACCTTTCCTTTATAACAAGCGAATTATTACAATTAGAAGAAGCAATTCTTATAGAAGCTAAAAATCTTTCACCTGATTTTGCTCACTACATTGAAAAGCTAATTCGTAAAAAGTCTTATCTACTCCATCCAGACGCTGAAAAAGCATTGGCAGCTTTTGGCGCTACTTTTGATGCTCCTTATGAACTATATAACACAACAAAATTAGTAGATATCCAATTCGAACAATTTGAAGTAAATGGAAAAACCTATCCATTAAGTTATAATCTGTTCGAAGGGGATTGGGAACTGGAATCCGATACAGAAATACGTCGAGCTGCTTTTGAAGCATTTTCGACTAAATTACGCCAATATCAACATACAACAGCCAAAACATATGATATGCATTTAAAAATTGAAAAAACTGAATCAGACTTACGTGGTTATAAGTCTATTTTTGATTTCTTACTTTTTAACCAAGAAGTTGATAGAGAGCTTTATAATCGCCAAATTGATTTAATTACTGCAGAATTAGCTCCTCATATGCGCCGTTACGCAAAACTTCTGCAAAAGGTTCACGGCTTAGAAAATATGACATTTGCTGATTTAAAAATATCATTAGATCCAACCTATGAACCAAGGATTTCTATCGAAGAATCACGGGCATACATGAAAAAAGGGCTTGCCGTAATGGGTGAAAACTATCAGAAAATGCTTGACCGCGCATTTGACGAACGTTGGATCGATTTTGCCCAGAATCATGGGAAATCAACCGGAGCCTTTTGTTCAAGCCCATATGGTTATCACCCTTTTATATTGATTTCGTGGACTTCTCGGATGAACGAAGTATTTGTTCTTGCTCACGAATTAGGTCATGCAGGACATTTTTACTTAGCAAATGCTGAACAAAATGTCTTTAATGCACGCCCTTCTCTTTATTTTATCGAAGCACCTTCTACAATGAATGAAATGCTGATGGCAAACTACTTATTAGAAAATTCGAACGATGCCCGTTTTAAACGATGGGTTATATCTACTATTGTGGCTCGTACGTACTATCACAATTTTGTAACCCACCTTTTAGAAGCAGCATACCAACGCAAAGTGTATGAAATAATAGATGAAGGCGGCAGTGTAAATGCATCGATTTTAAATAAATTAAAACGTTCTGTTTTACAAGACTTCTGGGGCGATGACGTGGAGATTATTGAAGGGGCAGAACTTACTTGGATGCGCCAGCCACACTACTATATGGGCTTATATCCTTATACGTATTCTGCAGGACTTACAATTGCTACTCAGGTTTCTCAACGCATTCTTCGGGAAGGCAATAGAGCTGTTGAAGATTGGGTTAACGTGTTAAAAGCAGGAGGTACAAAAACACCTATTGAGCTTGCACAAATGGCAGGGGTTGATATTACTACAGATAAACCATTGCGTGATACCATTGCATTTATCGGTTCTTTAATAGACCAATTAGAACAATTAACAGAAGAGATAGATCATATTTAATTAATATATATTTGTTTTCGCAGCTGTTCATTAAAAGCATAAACCCCAATTGTTAGATTTTAACTAGAATTGGGGTTTACTTTATTTTATCGATTTAAGCCCACTTCCGAACAAAAACGAAATGCCCTGCTTAAAGTTGTAGGCACAACCGAAGCATGATTTTCATCATCTGCAACAAATAGCCGCTTATTCATGCTTGGAATCTCTTCATAAAAATGTTTTGCATCCTCAACCATAAATCCCTCTCTTTCCCCTACAATGATAAATAGAGGAGCAAGTTCATCGAGCGAAGCGTCTTTTAGCATACGAAATAACTCCCTGTTATTCCACCAAATTGACGGACTTACTGCAATATATGTTTGGAAGGATTGGGGCTTCGTTAAAAAATTCCAAAGTACATAATAACCTGACAAAGAATGCCCATAAATGGTTTGCTTATTTTTATTTACCGGGTATTTAGTTTCGATTAACGGCTTTAATTCATCCATTAAAAAACGAGAGAAGTTTTCTGCTCCACCAAACTCATTTAAGTCATCTAATTTCCCTTTTGTACGCTCTGGAAATTGATACTTTTCACTCGGGGCAGTAAAATCGTAAAATCGTCGCTTACGCATTGTTTCCTCTTGGTGGCATATACCAACTACTATTGAATCTTCCACCCTTGTTTTTAAAGTATTTCGTGACTGTAATTTAACAACTTGTTTAGCTAATGGAAAATAAGAAAGTCCATCAAGTATATAAATAATTGAAAAACCTTCTTTTGGCTGTTCAATATCTGGAACATGAACATAAATTGTATATTGATAGTTTGTAAATTTAGAGCTTATTAAAAAATCACCCATAATTCCCCTCCTAAAGAGCTGAAACTTCATTTTTTAATATGTCGTATGTAAAGCAAACTGGCTTATTAGTTTCTTCATCATGCAGGATTTTCGCATTTATATGAAATACATTTTGTAATACTTCTTTAGTAATGACTTCATCTGCTGAGCCATGTTCGATAATTTCTCCTTGCCGCATTGCAATGAGTTCATGTGAGTAACGCGCTGCGTGGTTAATGTCATGTAGAACCATCACAATCGTACATCCGTGCAGCTCATTTAACTCCTGTACAATATTTAATACCTCAATTTGATGAGCCATGTCTAAATAAGTTGTTGGTTCATCAAGCAATAAAATATCCGTTTCTTGAGCTAATGCCATAGCCAGCCATACCCTCTGTCTTTGTCCACCTGAAAGCTGGGCTAATTCGCGACTTCGATAATCCGTCGTTTTCGTTACATCCATTGCCCATTCAATCATTTCTATGTCCTTCTTTGTTAGGCGATTGACGTTTTTTCTGTGCGGATATCTTCCGTAGGATACAAGCTCTTCAACCTTTAATTGAGACGGTGCAGATGGAGATTGTGATAAAATCGCCATTTTTTTTGCAATTTCTTTCGTAGTAAGATTCTGCATATTTTGATCCAGCAGATAAATATTTCCCCGGTCCTTTTTTAGAATACGCCCTATTGTTTTTAACAATGTTGATTTTCCACAGCCATTAGGACCAATAATTGTCGTTATTTTCCCTTCTGGAATGATTGCATTTAATCCTTCAAAAATAATTGAATTGTCGTAACCTGCTATTAAATCCTCTATACGAAAAGCTGTAGCCATAATACCCCTCCTAATCTTTTGCCTTTACGAGTAAATATAAGAAATATGGAATTCCTATTATTGATACAACAATTCCTACTGCTATTTCATCAGGAGCAAAAACGGTTTTAGCGATAAAATCACTTAGTATGAGCAGCCCCGCTCCTATAAGAGCGCTGATTGGCATAATATATTTGTGATGGATGCCAACTAGTTGTCTAGCAATATGCGGAGCCATCAACCCAATAAAACCAATGCTTCCTGATACCGAAACACATGCACTGACTAATCCAACACACGCTAATAGCAAGGTTATCTTTTCCTTTTCAACATGAATTCCTAAACTCGTCATATTATCTTCATCGAGTTGAAAATAGTCCAGCAAATAGGATTTTTTGTATATGTAAAATCCTAGAATCAGTAGCCATGGCAACATCGCAATAACAAAAATCCAATTGGCATTATAAATTGTTCCAGTCATCCAAACCGCTGCAGATTCAAAGTCCTTTTCGTTCATTTTTAAAGATAAGTACATTGAAAGAGCACCAAACCCGCTATTAATTGATATTCCTGTTAAAATTAATCTCTGCATATCAAGGTGTCCATTTTTTAATGCAAAAGAAAAAATAAGAGCTGCCGCAATTGTTCCTCCAATAAATCCAAAAAGTGGCATCATCATAATTAATAACCAGCTGCTCATATCTGAATCAAGCAGTCTTACTTGGAAGAAATACATAAAGATGACAACTGCTGCTCCTGCCCCAGCATTGATTCCCAGAATCCCGGGATCTGCAAGACCATTTCGAGTAATCCCTTGCAAGACAACACCTGCTATTCCCAAACCTACTCCAACCAATGCAGCAATCACAATGCGGGGCAATCGAAATTCAAAAATAACTAAATCAAATTCTTTATTTGAATTAATCCTCATTAACGTTTTTGCCACATCAATTACTGACATATCGAAAACACCGTTCGTAATATGTAAATAACTAGCTCCTAAAATTAATAAAAAAAGTGAAACTGAGCTCCATAAAAATAAATGATATGATCTCCTAGCCACGCTTCTCACCCCCAAATTTTCGTATTAAATATAAGAAGAATGGCACACCAATGAGAGCTGTGACAACCCCTATAGGCGTTTCAAAAGGATAATTTATAAATCGGCTAAAGCAATCACATAATGATAAGAAAAACGCTCCAAATACTGCTGCACAAGGAATAATATAACGATAATCTACTCCCACAATAAATCTCGTAATATGCGGAATAACCAGACCTACGAAAGCTATTTTCCCAACAAGTGCAACAGCAGTACCGGTTAAACAAACGACGCTAAACATGCTAATAATTTTTATTATCTTTGTTTTTTGTCCTAATCCGATAGCAATGTCTTCGCCTAGAGATGTGATTGTAATCGCCCGTGCTGAAACAATGGCTAACAAAAGTCCAAATATTCCAAATGGGATAGATAGTGTAAGCATATTCAAATCTACTGTATGTATTTTTGTGTTATACCAGGCACTGATAGTTTGTGAAACTTGGAAATACATTGCTATCGCTGTCGCAATACTACTTAAAAATGATCCAATCACCGTCCCTATAATCGCTAGTCGAACAGGAGATAAACCATTTCGAATGAGCGAACCGAACCCAAAGACGAGTCCAGCCCCTAATGCTGAACCAAGCATCGATATTAAAATCATTTGATAATTAGGGAGTCCAGGAAGAAACACGATAGCCAATGTAATAGCGAATGCTGAGCCATCATTAACACCCATTAATGAAGGAGATGCTAAAAAATTTCGAGTTATTCCCTGCATCACAGCCCCGGCAACCGCTAAAAATGAACCGACTAATAGTACAGCAATTGCTCGTGGAATTCTGTTTGTGCGAATAATTTGATGATCAATATTTGCTTTATCAAAATTCGTTATTGCTTCCCATACGGTTATAGCACTAATATCTTTTGTACCGTATAAAATAGATATCAATGTGATGATTCCAATAAAAATTGGAGAAGATATAATGATAAGTATTGGTAAATGAATTGTCTTTTTCAACGTTCACACCTTTTTCTAAAAATGATAAAATAAGCGCATTATATTTGTGTGCTCCCCATTAACGCTACACCTTACTACTCTAGAGACTCTGTGCTGCTTACCCCTTGATAATATGAAGTCCCACTGCTTTTCTAACTACATAAAAACTGGCAGTAGAGATGGCCTAAACCAGCTCAAACTGCCAGCTCTGTCATTGTAGAAGTTTTTCAGCAGCTGCGTCTAAAAATTTAACTTTTGACCATGCAGTACCACCTTGTGCCATTGGGTCGATTACATTAACAAATACTTGATTATTTTGAGCTGCTTTTATACTTGAAAAGATTGGATTGCTTTGTAGTTCTTCTAATGCCTGTGATGCTTCGGCATTTTCAGTTGTTTCAAACTGTAAAAAGATTGCATCAGGATTTACTTCTGCCAATGTTTCTAATGTAATTTCTGCTTGTGCTTTAGCAGCCTTAATCACTTCTGGCACTGGCGCACCTAAATCCTCATATAATACTGGGTTTAAATATACTCCTTCTGGGTAAATGTACATTAATCCACCACGAATACGGATAATTAAAATATTTTTATCAACTAATTGTTCACTTGCTTTCGTTTTTAAATCCGTCGCCTTTTCTTCATAATCAGCAATAATTTGCTTTGCTTCTTCATCTTTTCCCGCTAAACCAGCTAATAAAGTTAAATTATCTTTCCAGTTTGTTGAGATATGAGAATAAGGAATGGCAGTTTGGATTTTATTCATTTTTTGAAATACATCCTCACCCCATTTTGATGAACCAATAATAACGTCCGGTTTTAGTGCCAAAATAGCTTCTGCATTCGGCTCCATTTTATCTCCTATTAATTGTGCTCCAGCCAACTCTTGTTCTAAGTAGGTTGGAATAGCACCACCTACCTGCAACACACCCACAGGTTTAATACCTAACATTGCTGCATCTTCCATTGATTCTAAACTTGCTGCTGCGATATTGTTAATTTCTGCAGGAACAGAATATTCCTTATCTAAATATGTAATTGTCTGTGTAGCAGCTGATGTTGCTTCTTTTGACGTGTTTTCTGTTTTAACTTCAGTACTTGAAGAAGTGCTGCTGCCGTCTTCTGACGATCCACACCCTGCTATAGCTAATGTTAATAGTGCTGCTGCACCAAATGCCCAATATTTTTTCATGTTTACACCTCTAATTATTTTTCTTCAATGGGAATGATAATCACACTTAATTGATTATCATTCTCATTAACGTAATTATTACAAATATTTTACATAATAGAAATAGACAAAACGTCAAAAATATATGGACTTTTGCCGTTTTACGAATAAAAGAGAGATTGTTTCAAGTAATTTTGAAACAATCTCTCTTTTTTATTTATTGAGTATCTGTCCAGGAAAATTTTTTCTTTTCAATATCAAAACTATGTTTTTTTAATTCATTTTTATTGGTGATGGAAATAGATTTGATACTCCTGAATGAATTGCTGCATCTCCAACAGCTTTAGCAACTGCAACTGGCACCCGTTCATCCAATGCTTTCGGAATAATAAACTCTTCATGAAGTTCTTCATCGGATACGAGTGATGCGATGGCTTCTACCGCTGCAAGCTTCATTTCTTCGTTTATATCTGTTGCTCGGACATCTAATGCACCTCTAAATATACCAGGGAATGCCAGCATATTATTCACTTGATTTGGATAATCAGAACGGCCAGTCCCTATAATACGTACACCCCATGCTTTAGCATTTTCATAAGTAATTTCTGGATTTGGGTTTGCTATTGCGAAAACAATCGGGTCTTGGTTCATGGACTGAATATGTTGTTCAGTCAACAAGTTTGCAACCGATACACCAACAAAAACATCAGCCCCCACAAGTGCATCACTTAAACTTCCTTGTAAATTTTCCGGGTTTGTTAGGTGAGCAATTTTATCTTTTACAGGGTTCATGCCTGTTGGCCTGCCACTATATATGATTCCTGTCGAATCACACATTATGATATTTTTAAAGCCAATCTGTAGTAATAAACGTAAAATTGCAATTCCTGCTGCTCCTGCTCCATTAATGACAATTTTAGTTAGCTCTTTTTCTTTCCCTACAATCTTCATTGCATTTTTTAATCCAGCAGCTACTACAATTGCTGTACCATGTTGATCATCATGAAAAACAGGAATATTACACTCTTTGCGAAGGCGATTTTCAATTTCAAAACAACGTGGTGCGGAAATATCTTCTAAATTAATTGCACCAAATGTAGGGGAAATTGCTTTTACCGTTCTTACAATTTCATCAACGTTCTTCGTATCTAAACAAATAGGTACTGCATCAACATTGCTAATTTTTTTTAACAATAACGCTTTCCCTTCCATTACAGGTAGCGCCGCTTCTGGACCGATATCGCCCAATCCTAAAACTGCAGAACCATCTGTAACAATCGCTACAAAATTCCCCTTCATTGTATAGTCATAAACAGATGACCTATTTTTATCAATTTCAATACATGGAGCTGCGACACCCGGTGAATACGCTAAACTTAGGTCATATGTATCCATTACCGGAACTTTTGAAATAACCTCCATTTTCCCTTTGTACTGTGCGTGCATTTCAATCGATTTTTTCATTAAATCCACAAAGCCCACCCTTTCCAAACAAATTCTGTAATTTTCTCTATATTTTTGTATAATATTACTTCACTTAAATAAAGTCAATATTAAATAACGAAATTTTCTAAATTAAATGAATATTTTTTACTTAATGTATCTTTTTCTGTTAATTGTGTATATTTTCACATAGTACCAATTCCTATTTATTTCCTTTTGTGAAGGCGTTTTCAAAACTTCTTTATTATTTTAGAAAAATAAAAGACTACATACAAAAAGATGTATGTAGTCATTTTGGTTGGTAGCCAATTATTTTATTCTTCACTAATTTCGATTAATTTTTCTAAAAACTCATAAGGTACATATGTTTTATTTTCTTCCAATAAAGCTGGTGCTTCTTTAAAATATCCTAAAGCTTTATTGTAGCCATAAGCAGTTGAACCTCGTGTAATTGTAAAAGATAGATTTCCTTTGGAAATAATTGCACCGTTTCCATTAGATTCTACCTTAAATCCTAGTTGTTCTGATACAAGTCGAAGTGGAATCATTTTTTCACCGTTCACTTCATAAAAGTCATTTTCTGCAATGGCGATTGCATTCTCAATTTCTTGAGAATATTCGGTTAATATAACAATCTTTTTTGGTGTTGTTTGACCAGGGTAACTTTCTAAGACAATATCATAAAAAATAAGTACGTCTCTATTTATGATGTCTTCTTTTGATTTTTTTACCCCAGCTAAATTTTCAATAATCGTTTGATCATTAACAAAGATTTTTAAATCTTTCTTTTTGTTTAAAAGATTTTCATCAAATTGTTGCAGTTCAGCCGTTCCTTGTTGTTCTGTTTGAACAATTACTACATCTGGTGAATAGCGAGGTGGATAAATCATAAGCATGATATTATTCGCATCAACGAATGCAGTAATGTTCATTCCTTCCTTTAACTCCACTTGTTTTCCAGTGTTGTCAAATACTTTCACTGTGTCATTGAAGTAAAATCCAAATTGTTGTTCACCATTTTCAACTGCTGCAAAATAATTTCCAGATGGTTCCTCTGTTATTTTTTTAATTTCCCCTGCAACAGTAAAGTAATTTTCAACTTCTTGTTCTGCAATTGGTATGCTCTCATTATTCTCAGCATATACAGCTGGAGAAAGCATAAAACCACTTACCATTGCTGAAGTTAGAAGAAAAGGTATAGCCTTTTTCATTTCTCTTTCGCTCCTCTCAAAAACTATTCGTTTAATTAGTCGTACCAGCCTTGTAAAAGTTTCATAAAAAATTGGTTTATTTGAAAATATTGTTTTAAATTAGTTGTTTTGTATCTTTTAGTATTGAAGTAATAATATGTATTGAATCCCACTCACCAAAAGATAAATTTGTAATCGGGTATTTTCTCTTAAATAGCTGGCCTTGAATTTGTTGAACACTATTCCCTTCCTTATAAAGTGTAAGTACTTTATGTTGAAGTTCTAGTAAATACTCTAGTTTGTTCTCTAACATTCCTCGACCATCTTTAACAAAACCAGCATGACTACAGTAAAGCTCTTCAAAATTATAAGTAAGTAACCTTTTTATCGATTGTATAATTGTCGGAATACTTTCATCTCTTAAAATGACTTTAGTCTTTTGTTGAACGAATAGGTCTCCTGAAAATAATTGTCCTGTTTGTTGATTTAAGAAAGCAAGATGATCTTTTGCATGACCTGGTGTCTCGATTACTTCCCAAACAGAATTTCTCGATGAAAAGGATTTGCCAATCGGTTTTGCTTGAAACGGCTTCCTTTTACCCCAAAATACTTTTCTATACAGCGGATAATCTGGATTTGTTTCACACTCTTTTACTGACATTTCATGAATATAAATTGGAACATTACGATGTTCCTTAATAACGGATGCGCCCCCACTATGATCTTCATGGATGTGTGTAATTACTACTTGATCAATATCTGACTCGAGTAAAAATGGCTGGAATTGTTTCTTTAAGGATCTTGAACCTGTATCGATTAATACTCCGTCAACTGCAAAACAATAAACATTTAGCGAAATATTTTTAAAGGTTACTAACCAATTCGCGTACGATATTCCATTCACACTTCCTAATTCAATTGATTTTTTTAAAAGCATTGTCCCATCCCCCTTATTAATCTATAGATTATAGCAAGCGAATGATGATTCATTCATTTAAAGAGCGAATTAGAAAATCTTTTCATATTAATAAAATACGCTAAAAGAATCCGCTATCCTTCTTGTATGTGTATAGCATAGCGGAAGTAATGCGGATTCTTTATATGTTAGTAAAGAGAGTATTTTATTTTGAAGAGTCTTTATAGACGTTAGATAAAGAATAAGCTTCTTATATGTTTTCTCCAGTTTCTATATCATAATGTGCTATCCAGTCGCTGTAGCTGCCAACATATAAGCGAATCTTTTCGTAGCCAGCCTCCTCAAGAACTGCATATAACGGAGAAGCAGTTACACCTGAGCCGCAGTATACTACTATTTCTTCGTCCTTGCTTACTTTCTTTAACAATTGTTCATTTGGGTGCAATGAAGTTCCCTTAACTAATTGCTCCCAATCAAAGTTTTTTGCTGTTGGAATATGCCCTGCAATATGATCAATCGTCTCATTTTCCCCTCGATATCTTTCGGCAGCGCGTGCATCTAATAATGTTGCTTTTTCTTTGTTATCAACAATATTTTTCACATCTGAACGTGAAGCATAAATAGATTCATTCCAAGTAATTGTAATTTTTGACGGAGCAAAAGTCGGCATTTTATTTGTAACAGCAAATCCAGCTTGTTTTAGTGCATCATATCCGCCATTGACAATAAATACGTTTGGAAAGCTCGCATATTTTAGCATCCACCACGCACGAGCAGCAAAAGGCGCAGCACCTTGGTCGTAAATATATATTGTATCTTCCAATTTCAAGCCGGATTGTTCAAACAAAAGTTGTAATTGCTCTTTTAAAGGTATTGGATGACGTCCCTCGATTCTTGATAAATCCGATAAATCACGCTCCAAATCCCAATAAATTGCCCCTTGAATATGCTCTTTATCATATTCAAGCTGTCCCCATTTTTTATCTTTTAGATTGAACCGCGCATCAATAAATCTTCCATCTTTTACTTCCTTTGCATCAACAAAAACTTTAGCCATTTTTTATACCTCCGTTTTTTGCAAATCTGAATAGATTGATTTCCAAGTTGCCAATCGATCCTCTTCTTGAAGTAAAAGTCTTTCTGTTTCAATCTGATTCATTGCTTGCTTGAATAAATGTTCATTAAGATTATTCGCTTCATTTTGAATAAAGTTAATCGACCATTTTACCAGTTCTTCTTTTTGTGCATCAACATAGCTTTGTGCATCAGGCTTTGTTAGTTCTTCAAGTGCACTTTTTAGTTGTTCCTTTTCATTTTTTTCGAAAAATGCTTTCGCGTTTTTAAAATAGGACTTCACTGAAGCATATTTAGTAAATTCTTCAAACGGACCTGAGAAGTCTAGTAAATTTGGCTCATCAGGCTCGTAAGCAAGGAATGAAAAGCTCGTGTTTAATTCTTTTAATGAGCGCACCTCATCTTTAAAACGTTCAACCATTTTCTTTTGTACAAATTGTGTTAATCGGAAGTTAGTTACACGAAGCTCTTGTGCAAAATCAAACTTCAGTGCATCTAATGTCTCCTTTAATGCTTGCTCAAGTGCTGTTTGAGCCGGCATTGACGCAAAAGTTGAAGGATTGTAGCCTTCTCTAAAGAAATCAGGATAGCGGTAATATACACGCTGCATCACATAGTAAAGTAATTCATCTAATTCTTGTTTAACGTCACTTTCAAGAATACTTGTTGAAGCAGTCGTATATTTGCTTTGTATATGCTCCTCTAATTTTTTAAGTTCTGCTAGACGTTCATCTTTACGCTTTAAGTTATCTTCTGTTTGGGTAATTAAATCAGAGAAGCGTTGATGTGTTTTCTCTACTTCCTCATGAAGAGCTTGGATTGCTATTGACGTTAGTTCTTCATTTAAGAAGCAATGGAACGCCTCTTCAAAATCATGCATTCCTGATTGATAATCTTTAATTTCCTCTTTTTCACGCAAAGCAAGTAGACTTGAAACACCATATAATTTTGGGAAGCGAATGCCGAAACGTTGTAATTCATTCCGAACATAGTTTTTCACTTCTTCTTCTTCATCTGATGTTGCAGCAAGGTCAATTGCATTTACAATAAAGAACATTTTATCCAGCTCAAATGCGTCCTTCACACGACCAAGTTGAATTAAAAATTCACGATCTGCTTTTGCGAAGGCATGATTATAGTACGTAATAAATAAAATTGCATCAGCATTGCGAATATAGTCAAATGCAACACCCGTATGGCGGGCATTGATTGAATCTGCTCCCGGTGTATCAACTAGTGTGACACCCATCCTTGTTAAAGAGCAGTCATAGTAAAAGTCAATATTATCTACAAAGCACGAACGACTTTCTTCTGCAACAAAACGCTCAAATTCAGTACGACTAACGCGTATTGTTTGACCAAGTTGAGATTCATAAGTTTTAAATCCCTGTGAAAATGCACGAATAAATGACTTATGAACATTTAATCTCTCATCCATTAATTTAACCTGTAATCCTTCTTCCGCTCTTTCATATGCCTCAGATAGAGAATTAACTGTAATGCCAATAGCACTATATGAACCTTGGATATCCTCCAATAGCTGTTGTGCTGTTTTTAATTGAACATCTGCTGTTTCATGAGGATGTTCCTCACTCACTGGTCGAATTTTATTAATCGCTGCAGTTGTCGGATTTGGTGAAACCGGTAAAACTTTCGATCCCATTAATGCATTAGAAAAACTTGATTTCCCTGCACTAAATGCTCCAAATAAAGCAATAGTAAAATCTTTTTGTTTGAGTCGTTCTACTTTTTTAATTAAAAAGCTTGCAACTTCTTCAAATCCATCAATTTTCTTAACGGCATTTGCAGTTCTTATTGCCGAATGAATAACATCTTCGCCCTTTACGTTGATGCTCAATGATTCTTTCTCAGTCTCAATGAAGTCTTCGTATTTCGTTTCTTGTTTAACAATCATAGATGGATTAAAAGGACGAATTTCCTTTAGAGATTGTTCAAAGTTATCTACCCATAGATTTTGCTGAGTTTTTGCTTCATTACGAGTTTCCTTCGATGTAAACGCCATTTCCCTTTCAGAAAAATGTTTGCTTTCATCCAATTTAATAATTGATTGGATTGCTCTTACCTTTGTTGAAATGCGGTTTAATTTTTCTGTTACTGGTGCTGATAACTGGCTAGCAGCACTATTTAACACTTCAATTTGCTGATCTTTCCACTCATCTGTAGCTTCAATAAAGAAGCGTTTTGTCGCTTCAGCAACTCGATTTGCAAAGTTGAGAACAGCATCACCTGTTATAACAGCATCGGCTTTTACTTGATCTTCAATTAATGAGAATGGAGCATCGAATGGCATCTCGTCAATTTGTGCAGCACGCTCATCTGTTAATGCACCAACATCTCTTAAAGATTGCTTCATTAAGTTTTTCATATGACCAATAATTTGAGATTGTAAAATCGTTTTATATTGCTCATTTACTTCTTCTTTGCGCAGATTTTTTTCTTCTTCTGTTTTCTTTTTAGCAGTGAAAAGTCCACCTACTTTAAAGCCTTGCTGTTTACTTTCAAGATAGGAACGCAATTTTTCACGGAAATCAGCTGGAATAAGTGCAGCATTGTCCAATAAATTTTTACGTTTGTCTTTATAAGTTTCAATCCAATTTTCAACTGAAAATAAATCTGTTTGAAGCTTAAGCTTTTCATATTGCTCAAGAATATCCTCATGATTTTCCCATTCTTCAGCAGTTAAAACATCTTCAAATTCGACAAATGCATCTTGCTTCTCTTGCTCTAAATAATCTAAATGCTCACTTTGAAGTTTTTTCAATGTACTTTCAGCAGTAGCAATCAGTTGCTCTTCCCAATCGTTCATGGAATCCATAACGATTTTTTTAACCGTTGAAAAATCATTATTCGGATGATCAAAGGCTCTTAAGGAAGTAAAGAAAATTCCTTTTGGTTCAACTCCCCATGCTGCAAATGATTGATGAACCGATTGTTTAAACTCCTCAAAGGATAGCTCTTGATCGTTATGCTTATCGATTTGGTTGACAATTAAGTAAACATTCGGGTTATATTTCATTAATTGTTTTGTAAATTGAAAGTTTAATTCAGATTGGACATGATTGTAATCCATCGTATAAAAAACAATGTCTGCCAAATGTAGAGCAGATTCTGTTGACATTGCATGTGCGTCATCCGTTGAATCTACCCCTGGAGTATCCATTACAGTAACCCCTTTAGGAAGTGATGAAGCTTTGTGGCCTATCTCAATTTGAGAAACGAGCTGTCCATTTTTGCTAAGTTCCTTTACCGTTTTAAAATCATATCCTGCTTCAAATTTGACAGGTTTATCATCGTGCATATAAACGATGGCATAATCCTCTTCAGATTTATGAACCTTTACAATGTTTGCACTTGTTGGAATTGGGCTGGCTGCAAGAATGTCCTCTCCCGACAAAGCATTAATCATACTCGATTTCCCTGCTGAAAAATGTCCGGCAAAACCGATCACATATTCCTTTTGCAGCAGTTTACGAGCAAATAAATTAAGCTTTTCCATTCTTTCTGTATCATCATTTTTTTTATAAATTATGTATTGAACAGCAGATTGCTGTAATAGTTGCTGTAGTTTTTCATCAAAAGAATTCATTTAAATAAATACTCCTCTGCCTCATTTTTGTCACAATTATATATTCTATACTACCATGAATTATCAACAAAATCGGCTAAAAAATGTGAAATTTAGAGGATTTTTTTCATTTATTAATATTTGGAAAAAGTTTTATGAAAAAGAAGTTCCTAAAAGGGTGGTCAAATAAATTGAGGAATGGCTTATGAAAGAGGTTATGATTTTATTGTTTTCTTAAAAACATAAGTGCCTATACCAACATAAATAAGTAAAGCTGCAACAACAAATAAGTAAACCATTTAGTTCACTCTCCTTTTTTTTAATGAGAATCGTTTTCATTTTACTTTATTATATTAAAAAATTCAGAATGTAGTCAATTCAAATTAAATTTTTTTAATGTCTATTATGCTAATTTAATGGTAAGATGGAAAAAAGTCGAAAAAGGGTGTATGCTATTGAATAATTCCAAACATATACAAACTATTTTAAATAGTTCCATTCATTCTTTAAAAACTATACTTCCTATGGAGTTGAATATACAATCACCTTCTATGCTTTCTGAACCATACATACAAAAAGAGATAGGCGTTTTAATCGGCTTGTTCGGAGATATTAAAGGAAGGGTTATTATTGATAGTACATCTTCAACATTTAGTTCCATTGGAGAAAAAATGTTTGGCATGCCACTTGAAGGTGAAATGTTGGAATCATTTACAGGTGAGTTGGGAAATATGTTTGCAGGTAATTTATGTACACATGTTGGCGAACAATCTTTTAATGTCGATATTACTCCACCGACAGTTCTAGTTGGGAATACGAAGCTGCTTGGATTTGAAAAAGCTTTTAAACTACCGACATTAATTGATGGCATTGGCCTGCTTACAATATTATTTACTATAGATGAAGACGAATAAATTAATAATATGTTCATTTCTACATAGGGCTTATCAGAAATTTCACATCTGATTAGCCCTCTTTCATTTATCAAATATATGTTTTAATTACATTCCTCCTGCGGTACTTCATATCCTTTACGCAAGGTTTCGACTCAAAAATACCTTTGAGTCGAAACCTTTTTGTTGTTTGAATAGGGATGAATACCTTTCACATTAATTTCACATTTGAATTGTCGAACTGTGATTTTTATCACATCTTGTAGTCACTATTTCTTATATGATGGGTTCGTAAATTAATATTTGTATCTCTAGGAGGGAGAGACATGTCAAACCAAAAAAAATCTGACGACAATTTAAAAGGTACTCTTTACGCAACCTTTGGAATTGGCATCGTCATTATCGTCGTTTGGGCACTATGCTTCAATTTATTTATTGATCGTTTTTAAAAAGTATTTCAAGGAGGGGATCTCTATATGCACATACACAAGTATGAGAAATGGTGGCTTGTATTTGGAACTGGCACACTGATCGTATTTCTTCTTATTATTGGTGTCAGCGCCTTTCATGCAGGTACGCATCCAAATAATTCAAAATGGACAATTAACTATGAAAAAGTTAATGAAATTGCTCCATTTGATAACCCAGGTGTTCACAAAGTTGAGGGTAAAGACTGGGATTACGAAGTAGTATTAGTTGCTTCTGCATTCAGCTATAATCCTATGGAAATTGAAATACCCGTTGGATCAACAGTAAGATTCATTGCTACAACTACGGACGTTGTGCACGGTTTTGAGGTTGCAGGAACTAATATAAATATGATGTTGGAACCTGGCTATGTTTCAGAAAAAATTACAACCGTCGATAAAGTTGGCGAATATACAGTCGTTTGTAATGAATATTGCGGTACTGGTCATGCAATGATGTATTCTACATTAAAGGTGGTGGACTCTGATGACAACAGCAGTCACTAGTAAAGAAACAGTAAACAAAATAAATAGCTCGAATATATCTTTTACTAAAAATAATCTTTCAAAAGTTGATAAAAAAGATGCGAAACTTTCATTAGCACATATTTATGTAGCATTTACAGCCTTATTACTTGGAGGCTTAGCAGGTTTACTTCAAGTATTTGTTCGCTCAGGACAATTTAAACTTCCTTTCGGCATCGGTTATTATCAAGTTTTAACAGTCCATGGCGTGTTATTAGGTCTTATACTAACTACTTTCTTTATTATGGGTTTCCAATTTGCAGCAATTAGCCGTACAGCTGGTGCATTTTCCAACACTCAACGTAAATTAGGCTGGATTGGTTTCTGGTTGATGACCATTGGTACAATATCTGCTGCTGTAATGGTTCTGTTGAATGAAGCATCTGTACTTTATACTTTCTATGCCCCACTCCAAGCACACTGGATTTTCTATTTAGGTTTAACTTTAGTTGTTGTTGGTTCTTGGCTAGAATGTTTAGCACAAGCAATGCGCTATGCACAATGGCGTAGAGAAAATAAAGGTCAAACTTCACCATTATTAACATTTATGGTTGTTGTAAACAATTTAATGTGGTTTGTAGCAACTTTAGGTGTTGCAGCAGAGGTTTTATTCCAACTACTGCCGTGGTCTCTAGGATTCGTAGAACGTATTGATGTATTATTATCACGCACTTTATTCTGGTATTTTGGTCACGCACTTGTATACTTCTGGCTATTGCCTGCATATATGATTTGGTACGTTGTAATCCCTAAAGTTATTGGCGGTAAAATCTTTTCTGATGCACTGTCACGTCTATCATTTATGTTATTCTTAATTTTATCAGTTCCAGTCGGTATTCACCATCAGTTTACTGAACCTGGTATTGATGGCTTCTGGAAATTCTTGCAAACTGTTTTAACATTCTTTGTTGTTGTTCCATCATTAATGACTGCATTTTCAATGTTTGCCACATTTGAGTTGCGCGGTCGTGAACTTGGCGGAAAAGGTGTGCTCGGCTGGTTTAAAAATTTACCTTGGAAAGATAGCCGCTTCCTAGTTCCTTTCATCGGTATGGTTGCATTCATCCCAGGTGGCGCTGGCGGTATCGTCAACGCATCTTATCAAATGAATGAATTAATTCATAATACAATTTGGGTTACTGGTCATTTCCACTTAACCGTTGCGACAGCTGTCGTATTAACTTACTTTGGAGCAGCATACTGGTTAATTCCACATTTAACTGGACGCAAGCTAACAAACAAATTGAACAACTATGCAAATGTTACAGGAATAATGTGGGCTATAGGCATGTTTATTATGTCTGGCGCAATGCACATCGCTGGTTTACTAGGTGCACCTCGTCGTTCTGAATTTTCAACTTATGGAGGATCTGAACAAGCAACTGAATGGATCTCCTACCAAATTGCTCAAGCAGTTGGCGGTACCATTCTTTTCATTGCAATTCTGCTAATTATCGGCGTTGTTGTAAATTTACTTTGGTTTGCACCAAAAGGCGAAGAAGAATTCCCTGTTGGTGAAGTAGCAGAAGGCGCTGGAAAAACTCCAGCTATTCTTGAAAACTTCAAGGTTTGGGGTGTAATTTTAGTAGCATTGATTTTAATTGCTTACACTATTCCAATTATAGATATCATTCGCAATTCCCCACTTGGCTCAGTAGGCTATAAATTCTGGTGACAAGAAAAGCACAGCACGTTTGCTAAACGGAGAAAAATTAATTTAGAACCCTTCCTTCTTGGAGGGGTTTTTACAATTACCACATATAAACAATTTTAAAATATTCAAATTTATGATTCAATCATTTTAATCTCCTTAAAACATTCTTTTTAAATACCCCTTTGGATTGATAGTTAATCCTATCATAATAGAAGTATAGGATTTGTTTATAAGATAAAAAAGCAAAAGGTCGTCTGTATTTGACCTTTTGCTCTTAAGTTATTTAGGTTGTACTGGTAGAATATCGATAAACTCTGGAATGAGTTTACTTTCTTCTTCGTTTAAAAGTATATGAATATCACCATAGTCATTTGATGTACGAATTAGACGTCCTATTCCTTGCTGTAATCGAAGTTGCATAAATGGTAGTTCTACTTCTTCGAATGGATTTTCAGCAAAAGCTCGTTTTGCATCAAATAAAGGATCGTGTGGTGGGAATGGCAAGTCAAAAATAATTACACGGGTTAATGCTTCTTCCGGTAAATCTAACCCCTCCCACAAGTGATATGAACAAAGAGTTTTTATTGTACCATCCTGGAAGTCACGAATAATTGCTGATAACTCGCGATCCCCTTCAAAAGCGACTGTTAAACGAGCCACCATGGATAAGCTCGATTTAAACGAAAGCATCGCCTGTTTAGATTTAAATAAAATTAAAGTCTTCTGATCGTCTTTTAGCAGCTGCTCTACTTTCGCCACTTTTTGTTTTTGTTCTGATTCATGCAAGTAAATTTTCATTACCTCTTCATAATCAAATGGTGAAGGAACGCTAAAAGACTGATATTTTTTTATACCTAGACTATAAGCAATATAAGAAAAGTCTTTGTTAACAGATAATGTTGCTGATGAGAACACAATTGGAATTTTCTTTGAGAATAATTTTTCCTCAAGCACATCTGTAATTAACCTTGGCATAATTACTAAAGTTTCTTCCCCATCTGTTTCTTCCAGCCAATCTACTGCATCACCTTGAGCAATAAAAATTCGAATAGCAGCTTCATATTGTTCTAAAAATTCTTCAGCCATGTTTAATTCATATTCAGGAATCATATACAACTCAGACTCAAATACAAATTCCTCTAATAATTGCTCCACATCGGCAATTAACTGCTTGCCTAATGATAATAATCGTTGTGATTTTTGAATGGTTTTGCGATCCTCTTCAGAAGGAACAACATCATCACGAAGCTGGTCAAAAAATAATTCATGATCATCTTGTAACTTTTCCATCGCGTATAATGTTCTCTCACGAACACCATCAACCATAAGACGTTCTAATAGATTAACAATCGTATAACTTTGTACCTTTACAGTCATCGCTTTTTGTGCTGCATATTCTAAAAGATGTCCCTCATCTAAAACAATCATTGATACTTCGGGTAATAACGGCAATTGACCTTCTCGTTCACGAGACTCCTTCGTTGACAAATGTTCCATTAAAAAGTCTTGAGAACAAATAATTAAATCCGAAGATTGTCTATAATGTGCACGGTGCAACGTTAATCCACAACGATTACGCATTTCACAAACAGAACATTGCATAATGGCATTATAATTAACTTTTTGCCAATCTTCATCACTTACAGTTGGGTAATCGCTTCTTACCCCAAAGGGTTCTACTGTATTCATTGAGCCTTGACTATAAACGCCGTCTGGAATAGACATTGCTATATCATCAATCCATTCCTCCGTTACTACCTTTTCAGTCTCTTCAAATCGCTTTAAGCATAAATACTGATTACGCGATTTTGCTAAACGAACATCAATCGTTAAACCAAGGTGCTCAGTTAGTTTGTAAATATCCCCGCCTTCTTTTACAAGCTGGTCGATAAGCGTCTCATCAGCACATGCAATTAACGCTGGTCTTCCAGTATAGCGGGCATATGATATTGCAGGTAATAAATAGGCAATAGTTTTACCTGTTCCAACACCTGCTTCAGCAAATAAAACATTTTTCTCTTTTAATGCCTGCTCGATTTGATACGCCATGAAAATTTGTTCGTCGCGGCATTCGAATCCTTTTTCAGGCAATTCATCATATAAAACATCGCCCAACCAATCTCCTAGTGATTCAAAAAAAGAGCGATCTTTAGATAATTCAAATGGTAAAGACTGTCTCATTATTTTTAACTCCTTCAACTCACATGTCTATTTTATAGACATTCGAAACGGAAGGATCATCTCATCCTTCCGTTAAAAGTATTGTATTCAGTTTGTATCCGTTTCTTTCTTGTTACGATTTTTGACCCCAAAATTGATAAAGGTCAGTACGAATAAATCCATTAAACAATTTCCGTTTTTTCGTTGCTTTCTTTCCGTAAAGTGCTTCTAGGTTTTCCATCGAAGAAAGCAAATATACAGACCAAGTCGGATATTGATTCATGACTGTACCTAATTCACGAATTACTTGTTCAATTATTTCTTTTTCACCGATACGTTCTCCATATGGTGGATTTGAAATAATGACACCATCTGTTAGCTTCGTCGTAAAGTCAGTAGCTTGCATTTGTTTAAATGTAATTAAATCTGCAAATCCTGCTTCCAACGCATTGTCTTGGGCAATGGTTATCATACGATGATCGATATCTGAACCGATTATTTCAAGAGGTTGATCGTAATTAGCTAGATCATCAGCTTCATTCCGAGCTTCATCCCATATAGTTGAAGACATCCAATTCCATTGTTCCGAAATGAAATCCCTATTATATCCCGGTGCTATATTTTGTCCAATCATAGCAGCTTCCAATGGTATTGTACCAGACCCGCAGAATAAGTCGATGAACGGTCTACCTGGACTCCATTTGGAAATTTTGACCAAGGCCGCTGCAAGTGTTTCCTTCAAAGGAGCTTCTCCTTGTAATTGTCTATAGCCGCGTTTATGTAGGCCCGCTCCAGATGTATCTATAGTTAATGTAGCAACATCCTTCAAAATCGAAATTTCGATTTTAAATGTTGCACCAGATTCATCTAAAAAACCTAGACGTTTATAATGTAATTTCATACGCTCTACTATCGCCTTTTTCACGATTGCCTGACAATCCGGAACACTAAATAATTTTGATTTCACAGATTTTCCCGATACAGGAAATGCAGCATCTACAGGTAAATATTTCTCCCACTCAATTGCTTTCGTACTCTCAAATAGTTGATCAAATGTATGTGCAGGAAATTCTGCTACGACAATTTTTACTCGATCTGCAACACGCAACCATAGATTACATCTTGCAATCGCAATCTCATCCCCTTCAAAATATACTTTTCCATTTTCTACTCGAGTTTCATACCCTAAATCTTGTACTTCCTGTGCAACAATTGATTCAAGACCCATTGCAGCAGTTGCTACTAGTTGGAATTTTGTCATTACTCAATTTCTCCTTGATGTTCATATTCCCATAGTTGTAAAAATTCAATTAAGCCATCCATAGATACCGGCTTACTATAATAATACCCTTGAATATAATCACAACCCATTTCCCGTAAAATATTTAGCTGTTGTACACTTTCAACACCTTCAGCTATTACTTGCATGTTTAAACGATGTGCCATTTGAATAATCGCATCAACAACAGCTTGTTTATCATCTAAAGAAACGATATGTTGTATAAAGCTGCGATCTATTTTTAAATAATCAAGTGGAAAACGCACTAAATAACTTAAAGAAGAGTAGCCAGTTCCGAAATCATCAATGGATAGTTTAAATCCTAATTGCTTCAGTCGAACAAGCTTTCGAATCGTATCTGAATCATTATTCATTACTGTTCTTTCAGTAACTTCGATTTCAAAATTTTGTGCTGAAGTATTATTTTTCTCTAATATTTTTTGAATCGATTCTAAAAAATTTTGTTGTTGAAAGTGTATACTTGATACATTAAAAGCAATCGATATTTTTGAATATCCTGCTAATCTTAGTTTTGCCAGATCTTCACAAGCTTTCTCCAAAACAATCTCACTAATCGGTATAATAAGCCCAGTTTCCTCTGCATACGGGATAAATTCAGCTGGGGAAACGGACCCTAATTTTTCACTTTCCCAACGAACTAGAGCTTCTAATCCAACAATTTTATTTAACTGCGTACTTACTTTCGGCTGAAAATTTAATGTGAAATCACGGTTTTCAATTGCTTTTCTTAGTTCTGAATCTAGTACGATGACACGCTTTGAATCTATATTCAAATCTTCAAAATAAAATGAGAAGCCATTGCGTCCATTTTGTTTTGAGAAGTACATCGCTTTATCGGCTCGATTAACAAGATCTTCTGTTGTATCCCCATCATGAGGATAAATGCTTATTCCTATACTTGTTGAAACAAAGATTTCTTGATTATTGATGAAAACAGGCTTTTCAATTTCACGAATGACTTGTTCTGCGAATTTTGCAGCTTCTCTTGGATGGCGAATATTTGTTAACGTAATAACAAACTCATCACCACCATATCTAGCAAGTAAATCTTTTGAATTTAATAATCTTTTTATACGTTGTGCAATTTCAACTAACAGCAAATCTCCTGTTGTATGACCTAATGTATCGTTTACTTGTTTAAATCGATCCAAGTCTAAAAAAAATACTGCATGTTGAACCTTATTTGATATAATCTCGGAAGACTCGAGAAGAGAATTCATTTTCTTCAGGTATGCAAATCGATTATTTACTTCTGTTAACGAATCAGTTAATGCACGTTTTTCTAATTCACTTTCTACAATCTTTCTTTCAGATAAGTCAGTAAAAATACCACAATAGTTGGTAACGATGCCATGTTCATCTTTTATACTCATAATCGTTAGCCACTCAGGATAAATATCACCGTTTTTCCGACGGTTCCATATTTCACCTTGCCAGACACCATGATTTTGGATGCTTTTCCACATTTCATTATAAAAAGCTCGTTCATGAACGCCTGATTGCAAAATTGTAGGGTTTTTGCCAACTACCTCTTTACTTTTGTAGCCAGTAACTTTTTCAAATGCGGGATTTACGACTAAAATTTTCTTATTTACATCTGTTACCATAATTCCTTCAGATACATTTTCAAAAATTTTCATCACAACATGATTCGGATAATAACTATTCTCACTAGTTATATCTTGGTATACTTCCCTCATTTTTACTCTCCCTATCGCTAAAAGAAAGGCTCTCCAAATTGATGGAGAGCCTATCAAGATAAGCATAACGCTCTTATTGTTTATACTTACTTAAATGCCCATTCATTTCCATGGACATTATTATAGAACATTTTTTTACTTATTTTTTAAATAGAAGTTTAAGTTATTATATATCATAGAAATTCATAAGCCATGTTTTGTTCCCGAGTACTCAAACGGTTAAAAACCTCGTACAAAGCGGGTAGTAATCATCTATCTACGAAAGAAATCTTTCGTCCCTCCATCCGTTCATTTCCTTCAGGAGAGTGCCCCTACCATAATTTGGGTTTCTCACTCGTGGGGTTTACCTCGTTCCACCTTCACTGTTTCCAATGAAGCTACGTCACTGTGGCACTTTCAGGAAGTGTCAACCATATCAAAAGACTTAGGTTTTCCTTCCGCCGTCAAGGCGAGCCTTGCCTTACCTTATTTTTTCAGTAAGCACGAACACTACGGTCATCTCAGAGCCGTGTGAGCATGGACTTTCCTCTACAACTTCGTAATGAGTTGCAGCGATTACTCGAATTTGACTATGATAAAAGTATTATACTAAAAAACATTGATAAATTCAATAACCTTTAGAATTTTATTCGTATAGTTTACTTCCAAATACATGTTTTTCTAAGTTTGAAAGTCGTTTTAATATATCAAAATTAGTGTTTCCTGCTGACTGTTGTACTTGTGGTCGTCTAACAGTTGTATTTTCTAATTCTTCTTTTAAACGTTTATTTTCAGCACGCAATTCTTCAATAGTTTTTTCAAATGCGTCATAATCTTCCATAATTTGATCTAAAAACTGATCTACTTGGTCAATACTATAACCTTTTACTGATTTCTTAAATTCTTTCTCCAAAATAATTTTTGAATTTAATTTAATTTCCATTCACATCGCCCTTCCATCCGATACGTACATATTTCGATTATACCATATGAATGATTCAAAAGGGATTGAAAGCAACTTATTTTATAGATAATAGCGACATAATTTTGCAAAATATGATTTTTTTAATCATGATTCTAATACAATGTCAAAAATTGCGCTTCCCCGGGAAATTATTTTTATAATTTTCAATTAATTACTATTTATTTCCCTAGTTTTTTTTCAATCCTTGTATATCTTTTTTTCCACTCTTCTAGCTTTTTAACTTGCTGATCCTTTTTGAACAACGTACTTGAACTAGTAATTCGCAAACCTTCTTCGGCGTAAAATAACGCCTGTTTAAACTCTTTAAAGTGATGTTCATGTAAAATTGCTAACTGTTCAAGTACTTTTAGCTTTTCTCGAGACTTTAAAACCTTTAATGCCTTTTCAAAAGAATGCCTAGCCTCTTCATATCGTCTATTTCTTTTATGCTGAAAAGCTAGAAAATAATATGCAAGTCCTGCTTCTTCATCATCGAATTCATTCGTAACATTAACTAAAATTTGTTTACTTTGCTGCTGTTGTTTCAAGTCTCCATACCATTTCCCTATGTTTGTATAGGTTGTAGCAGCTTCTTTCAAATCATTTTCAAGTAGTAGATTTGTAGAATGAATATAGAGAGTTACTAGTGACAATAAGTCCCATTCATTATGATAAAGTACTTTCATTAGATTAGTCGCATCTCCACTTTTAACCGCATCTGCATAAATGATTGGTGCTAAAAAACCTGGAATATCTCCCTTTCGTTTAAATCCAAGTTTCTCTTCTTCTACTTGTGTTAATTTCATTCTTTCCAAATTATTTTTCCATATTCGTTTTGAACTGTGTAATAAATCAATTTGTTTTTGAACACGGAGTTTCGGTAAGAATTGTTGATTTAATGTCCATCTAGTTTCTAATTGAGGCCAATCGAAACTTTTGCCATTATATGAGACAACGGTTTTTGAGTGCTGCCAAAATTTTGATTCAAACAAGAGGGCAGCCTCATTAGATGGGTCTGCTAATACATATTGATTTAAAATAAAACTTTTATCCGTAGGTTCTAATAGTCCTAATAAAAATATGTTAGTCCCGACACCTTTTAATCCTGTCGTTTCTGTATCAAAGAACAGTACTTCTTCATCTATATCAATTAAATACGGATGCTCTGCACCTGTTGATTGCCATTTTTCAAGCGCCTTATAAAATAAGCCCAATTCATAATGGCCGTGCTTATATTGCAGAGGGTATTCAACCTGGCGTTTAAATAAAACACCAAAGTCATTTTCAACAACTGCTAAACCAGCCTCTTGCCATTTTGCAATATAGACTGGCTTATCTGGCTTTTGAAAGACAGGCTTTTCCTTAACATCTGTTTTCTTTTTCCCAAGCATTTGTTTCAGCTGCATTACTTTATTTTCATACGACATGACATCACTCTATTTCACTAAGTAAAATTGATAATACTTTTAATACTTTATTTTTACTTTCATTGAGACTATCCTGCGCGCCAATACAAGATGGACATCCTGTTTGGCAAGGGCAATTTCGTACATGCTTTATCGTCTGTTCAAGAATTGGAACCAGAATGTCATACACTCTTTCACTTAAGCCAATTCCACCTGGATAGCTGTCATAAACAAATAATGTTGGTTTCTCATTATGAACAGATTTTACTTGTGGTACTACTGTTAAATCATTGCGGTCACATTGTAAATATAGTGGAATAAATGAACTAATTGCATAGGCAGCCCCTGTTAACGCATCTGTTAACATTTCCTCTGACCAGTTTTCAGGCAAATCAAACGACATCCATGTGGCATTCGTATGCATTTCTAATGGTGGAATATGAATCTTGCCTGAGCCGATATTTTCATGTGTTTGGAATCTTATTTTTTTAAATATTGTTGGTATTGCAAGTAAGCTTATATCCCCATAGCTAACAGTTGCCGTTTTGTATTTTGCACTTTTATCTTCATTTAGTACTTTTAATTCAACCGCTAAGTTTGCATCTGTAAAATAATCTACATCTACTTCTCTTACATATGCCTTTTTTTCTTCCCAATCAAGCTTTTCTACTTGGAATTGGGTTCCTTGATGAAGGTAAATTGCTTCTTCATGGAGCAGCGTCATGGCACTATAAGTATCCATTTCCCCAATCACTTTCGTTCCTGCTGGAATTGATTGGTCAATAATGACGACATTTTCTTGCGAAGCAGAGCGCAAACTAATTTCATGTGCTGGGAAACGCTCGCTCATCCAATACCATTGTGAGCTCGTCTTAACTAAGACTCCCTCATCTTGTAAGAACTCCAGTAATTGCTGTACTTCAAATTCCCCATAGCCATCAGTCATCGAAAATGGCAATTCAAATGCAGCACATTTTAAATGGTCCATTAAAATAAGTATGTTTTCAGGATTAATTAACGCCTCTTCCGGTGAACTTCCCAATAAATAATTTGGATTTTGTACAACGTATTGATCCAACGCTGTTGAATTTGCGACATAAATGATTAACGCAGAATCTTGTCTTCTACCCGCTCGTCCTGCTTGCTGCCAAGCGCTTGCAATATTCCCTGGATATCCTGTCATAATACATGCCTGTAATTGGCCAATATCAACGCCTAACTCTAAAGCATTTGTACTGACAACTACTTGTATTGTGCCATTTCTTAATCCCTTTTCAATTGCCCGTCGTTCTGTTGGCAAATAGCCCCCCCGGTATCCGCGAATGGATTCATCCTTAATTTTATTCTTTGTAAGACTTTTTAAATATGTGACAAGCATTTCTACTCGTACACGTGATTTCGCAAAAACAATGGATTGAATACCAGCTTCATATAATCTGGTTGCTAAATCACGAACTTCTAAAATACTGCTCCGTCTTACTCCAAATGTTGGATGGATAATTGGTGGGTTATAGAATAGAAACGTTTTCTTGCCTACTGGGGCTCCTGAGTTAGCTATTAACTCATGCTTCGAATTCGTTAATTTTTCTGCTAGCTCTTTAGGGTTTTTAATTGTTGCAGATGTGCAAATAAAAATAGGGTCACTCCCATAAAAAGCGCAAATACGTTTCAGTCTTCGAATAACATGTGCTACGTGACTTCCAAATACACCTTTATATGTATGCAATTCATCAATCACAATATATTTTAGATTTTCAAAAAGAGATACCCATTTTGTGTGATGCGGTAATATACCAGAATGAAGCATATCAGGATTTGTCATTACAATATGCCCTGCTTTTCGAATTTTTTGCCGAATAGCAGGTGCAGTATCTCCATCATATGTGTAGCTTAAAATTTCTTCGCCCATCAGCTCGATTAATTCATTTAAGTCGGCTTTTTGATCCTGTGCCAAAGCTTTTGTTGGGAATAAATAAATAGCTCTGCTTGATGGGTCTTCTAAAATTTTTTGCAATACAGGTAAATGATAGCAAAGTGATTTCCCTGACGCCGTTGGGGTTACAGCAGTGAATGATTTCCCTTCCTGTGCAAAATCAAAAGCTTCGCGCTGATGAGTATACAGCTGCCCTATTCCTCGAGCTTCCAATGCCTTCTGAATGGAAGGATGAAGACTTTGTGGAAAAGGTGAATAATGAGCAGGCTTCGCTTCTAGTGTTTGCCAATGGATAATGTTTTGTTTTAGTTCTTCATCATATTGCCATTCTTGCAACAATTCATCAATCGTACGTTTTTTACTTAACACCATTATCACTCTCCTCCAAGTATCGCAAAAAAGTAGATAAGGTATAATGTACAGATTGTACAGACTGTATGAACCTTTTTTTGCTAGTTTCCTTATAAAAGGATTGTACAACAAATTGGTTCATCGCATCGACAGCATTATTAATTTGGATTTCATGCATATATTTTGGTCTATTTTGTTGTATCCAAGAAAGAGCATTTTGCTGCCATTCTATTAATAAAGATTGTATATAATCAGCATGAGGCTTTACTTCGTCAAAAAAGTGAGGTGTTGCGTCAAGTTCACGCTGTCTGTAAAAGCGACTAATTGACGCATCACACTCTTCTATTAAATGTTTAGTTTGTTCGATTAGTTGCATTTTTTGTTCCTCTTAATATTTTTAATCTACTTTTAGTGTACCAAAAACTAATCTAATTCACTAGTAATAGGCGAACAAGCATTCTTTACATGAACTTGCTTTTCTGCTAAGCTTACTTTTTGATAAGTTGTTCCTAATTGAGAGAAAAATAGGTCATTCATCATGGCGCGTTCATTCTCGATTTTAGCTGTTATCATACTATCAACACAGTCAATTTGCGAAATGAGCATTTGAATTTTGTTCATTGTCATTCCTCCTTTTGACTGTATAATTCATTTGAAAATGTCAAATCCCTTTTCGCATGTCAAAACTAGACAATGGTTGATAAAACAAGAAAATTTTCGCTATATTTTTATGTTAAACTTAACTTTGGAATTGGGTATTATTTTAAGAAAAGCGCAAGCGCCCGCTTAACCCGCGTCGACATGACTCACATCCTGTGAACCCCAAGTGTTGGGCCGACCAAAAACGCCACATTGTGTGGCTTTGTCGGCACTTGCACATCCATATGCGGCGGAAGGCCAGAATCGTTAAGCTTTTTCAGCTTTCAACCGAGAGGCTGGCTGGCTTGCGCTAGGTATTGATTAAAAAAGTTTTAATACTTTCTGATTAAGAAAGAAAGGGTGTTTCTGTTGATTCATTATCCTAATGGTAAACCGTATAGGCCAAAGTCAAACGAAATACCAAAAATAAAACATACAGGCATTAAAAGAGAAAAGGATGTTTCGTTTAGTAACCGGGGAAAAACACTTGAAGATGAAATAAATGAAACGAATAGTTACTATTTAAATCATCAAATTGCTATAATTCATAAGAAACCTGTTCCGGTACAAATCGTCAAAGTTGAATATCCATCCCGCAGCGCCGCGGTTATACGAGAAGCATACTTCCGCACTCCATCAACTACTGACTATAACGGTGTATGGAATGGATATTATATAGATTTTGAAGCAAAAGAAACCGAAAGCAAAACTTCTTTTCCTTTAAAAAATGTGCACCAACATCAGGTAACCCATATGGAAATGGTTACGAATCAAAAAGGAATAGCATTTACTATTGTACGATTCTCTTCATTAGATCGATATTTTGTCGTCCCTTTTTCAGTACTGCAAGAAGCGTGGACAGTTATGGAGAATGGAGGAAGAAAATCCATTCCACTAACAATTTTTGAAAGCAAAGCATATGAAATTCAGCCAGGATATAATCCACGAATTGATTATTTATCAGCAATAGAAAAAATTATCGTAAATGAGGAAGAAAGATAGTTTGTTAAAGTGAGGAGATTAATTTGACAGAGAAAAGACGTACACGTGAAGAATTAAAACGTCAACGTGAACAACAGAAGAAGTCCCAAAAAAAGCCTATCATGGCATGGATAAAAAGAATTGTAATTGCAGTTTTAATAATAGGAGTAGTTGGTTTAGTTGGAGGGGCTGGACTTTTTGCATATTATGCTAGTTCGGCACCCGAGCTTGATGAGGAATCATTAAAGGATCCAATTTCTTCAGAGTTTTATGATATGAATGGCGAACTTTTCGCTACAGTCGGTGCAGAAGACCGAACGTATGTTGAATTTGATGATATACCAGACGAAATGGTAGACGCAATTCTTGCAACTGAGGATGTTCGATTTTTCGATCACTTCGGAATCGATATTTGGCGACTAGGTAGTGCGGTAATTGCCAATGTCCGACATGGCTTTGGTTCCCAAGGTGCTAGTACGATTACACAGCAAGTAGTTAAAAACTCATTTTTGAGTAATGATAAAAAATTAAAACGTAAAGCCCAAGAAGCATGGTTAGCCATCCAGTTGGAAAAGCATTATGAAAAAGAAGAAATTTTTGAAATGTACTTTAATAAAGTGTTAATGTCAGGTACTATTTATGGTTTCGGTACAGCGTCAAAAGCTTTCTTTGGCAAAGAATTAAATGAATTAGAGTTGGATGAAATGGCATTGCTGGCTGGTATTCCACAAAGTCCAAATAACTACAATCCTTACCGTAATCCGGAAAGAGCTCAAAAACGTCGAGATTTAGTTTTAGACCTAATGGTTCAACATGGAAAAATTACTGAGGAAGAAGCAGCAGCAGCAAAAGCAATAGACGTTACATCTCGCTTACTTCCAGATGAGGAACGTCAATCAGTTGGTGGGACAAAATATAATGCATTCCTAGATGTTGTAATCAGTGAGCTTGAAAAAAATGGTGACGGAGAAGCTCTTGCTGAAGGTATTAAAGTTTATACTACATTAGACCCTAATGCTCAAACAATTGTTGAAGATACGATGAATAACTCTGCAAACTTCCCTACAGAGTCAATTCAGTCTGGTGTTTCAGTTATCGATACAAAAACAGGTGAAATTAGAGCAATTGGCGGTGGACGCAACTATGGTGCAGAACGAGGATTTAACTATGCATATGATTTAACAACTCGTTCTCCAGGTTCAACAATTAAACCGCTTTTAGATTATGGTCCAGCCATTGAAAACTTAAAATGGTCTACAGGTCAAACTACTGTTGATGAAAGAATGACCTATACTGGATCAGATAAAGTTATTACAAACTGGGATAATAAATATTTTGGCACTATTACTATTCGAGAAGCACTTTACGCATCTCGAAACGTACCAGCAGTAAAAACTTTACAAGAGGTTGGAACAGATAAAGCAAAAGAGTTTATTTCAAAATTAGGAATTAATGCAGAAAATATATATGAATCTGATGCAATTGGTGGAGGTAGTATTACATTAACACCGATTCAAATGTCCGCATCCTTTGCGGCTTTTGGTAATAATGGTATTTATAATGAACCAACAGCTATTAAACACATTGAATATCGTGATGGTTCTAAGAAAACTTATAAAACAGATCCAGTTGTTGCCATGGAAGAATATACTGCATATATGGTGACGGATATGTTACGTGATGTTTTAAGCAACAAACCAGGTGCTTCTGGTTCTGCGGCAAATGTATCTGGATTAGATATCGCTGGTAAAACTGGTACAACGAACTATGATGCAAAAGAATTTGATCAATATGATTTACCAAGCAGCAGTGTTCCTGACTCATGGTTTGCGGGATATACAACGAATTACTCCATTGCTATTTGGAGTGGGTATTCAAAACGTTCGGAGCCAATTACAACATGGGATGAACGCCGATTACCGCAAAATTTATTTAGAACAATTCTATCTCAAATTTCAACAAATGTTGAAACGGCTAATTTTACAAAACCAAATTCAGTTGTTGAAGCAACAATAGAGGTTGGAACAAATCCACTTAAGCTTGCAAGTGAGTTTACACCAAATGAATTGCGTCGAACAGAATTGTTCGTAAGAGGAACTGAACCTACTCAAGTTTCAAATGAATATGAACAAATTGAACTAGACGCACCAACTAATCTACAAGCACCTTACAACAAAGAAAGTAACTCAATTGATTTAACTTGGGAGTTTAATCAAGATCTGAAAGATACTAAGGTTTCATTTGAAGTGGCAATGACTGTTGATAACGGAGAACCGATTGTAATAGCAACAACTGAAAATAAACAAACATCCGTTCCAAACATTGAACCTGGTCGAAATTACACATTCTCAGTAACAGCTGTAGCAGAAGATGTTCGAAGTGAACCAGCAACGGTTTCAATATTTATTGAAAATACGGTTGATGAGCCTGAGATTGAAATGCCAGACGGAGAATTCGGAGAAGACTTTGATATTGGCAATGAAGGCAATGGCAATAATGGGAATGGTAATGGAAACTGGAATAACGGTAACGGTAACGGAAATGGTAATGGTAATGGCAACGGAAATGGTAATGGAAATAATAATGGCGATGAAGACTGGTTTAATCCTGAAGATGGTGGTGGAGAGATAGAATACCCTACCGATCCAAATTATCAGTCATCAACAAATGAATGGTAAAATAGTGGGAATTCAAAAAAAACACAATTCAGATTCAGTTCTGAATTGTGTTTTTTATTATAATGATTTATTTGACCTTTATACATTCTAATATTAAATAAGCCATCTCATAAGGGAGATGGCTTATTTTAGTTCGATTTAATTCTTAAACGGGCAAGACGCTTTTTCAGTTCTTTAAACAATTCATCTAATTGCCGATAGCATGCATATTGCCCTGGTCTTGCTTTAATAAATAACAATCTTTCCATGCCATTGATCGGCATTACTTCATATTGTCCGGCTACATTGATTGTTGGTTCTTCAATTTCTGAACAGTCAATAATACATTGCTCGAATAAAGCAATCCCCTTTTCCATTAGTTTTTTCGCATCGTCATTTCGTTGATCATGTGCATGGTGAATTTGTTCGCTTAAATGATTCCATTTTTCAAAATAAGGCTCAACTTTTTCTTTTTGAATCGCTTCATTTCTCGCTTTGATCAATTTTCACCAACCCCTTTTTCATGCGCTTTTGCCCTTCTCTACAATCATCTAGCAAAGGACATACATGACATTGAGGATTTTGTGCTTTGCAATGATAACGTCCGAAAAAGATTAATTGATGATGCGTTTTTGACCATTTCTCTTTCGGTGTTTTTTTCATCACTGTTTCTTCTACTTCTAATACAGAATCTTTTAAACGGCATAAACCAAGTCTTTTTGTAACTCGTTCAACATGTGTATCAACAGCTAATGCAGGTATATTAAACGCTACAGATAAAACTACATTAGCAGTTTTGCGCCCTACTCCTGGAAGTGTAACTAACTGCTCACGACTTTGTGGAATTTCCCCATGAAAATCTTTGATTAATATTTCACATAAAGCCTGAATGTTTTTTGCCTTATTTCGGTACAAACCTATTGAACGTATATCATTCTGTAATTCTTCTAAAGAGACGGCTAAATAATCCTCTGGTGTTTTATATTTTTGAAATAAATTTTTTGTTACTTTGTTTACAAGTGCATCTGTACATTGTGCTGACAATAGTGTTGCGATTGTTAATTCAAACGGGTTGTCATGGACGAGCTCACAATGTGCATTAGGAAACATCCTATCCATTTCTTCTAAGCAATGTTCCCATTGTTTTTTCGTAAGCACAGCAAAACCCCCTATTCCCTTTCTTCTAGCCAATTATAAAATGAAACTTTATGTGTATTTTCTGTTGCTGGTTTTGTTTTAGGCTGTACAGTAGTCGTTTTATTGTAAAATTGCTCTGTATGCTTCTCAACTTGTTTAATTGATGTAATGTTTTTCTTTTTCCACTCAAACAAAATGCGGTCAATGTAACGGAAGGAGAGTTTACTTGCTAAAACGGCTTCTTTTAGTGCTGCTTTAATAATAGATGGTGAATGACGATCAGCATCCAACCACATTGAAATCGTTTCAATTTCCATTGGAGACAACAGCCGGCCAAATTCCTGTTCAAATATTTTAAAAATTTCACCTTCCTCATTTTTTTGAGCTTGAATTTCTTCATTGATCGTAGAACTTTCAATGAAATCCATTATTCTTTCCCAAAGAGGATAAATAGAGTATTTTTCATATAGCTTGCCATGTATATCGACACCTTGAGTAATTTCTAAAAATCCTTTTTGCATAAGACGTTGTAGCTTTAATGTTATATCGTTCTCGTTAAAGTGTAGTCTCTGCGCGAGATCATTTGGGGTTGGAAAGTCGTTTCTTTCTGATTGAAAAGCTAACAGATGTAACAAAAGAAGCGCTTCATCATCTTGTATATTTAACTTTTTATAATGCTGAAAAAAAAGCTGAGGAATTGCAACATTCCCCTGCTCTATCCATAAATGGAGTCGCTTATTTTTTTCATTCAATGCTAAGACTCCCTTCTTTTTTAAACTAGTCTTGATGTAAGTAAAGCTTCTTAGCTAGAATACCCTTTACTCTAAAGGAAAACGTCCGCTGTTAACGGACGCTTTTTCGTTATGAAAGCGCAGCGACAAATATCAAGGCGCTTCCGCTTATTATTATTATGGATAAAGTCTATTAAGAAGTCTAGGGAATGGAATACATTCACGAACGTGCTCTGCTCCACTAATCCATGCAACAGTACGTTCCAATCCTAAACCGAATCCAGAGTGAGGAACAGATCCCTGCTTGCGTAAATCTAAATACCAAGCATACGCATCCTCATCTAGTTTATGTTCTTCTAATCGTTGTTTTAATAAATCAAAATCGTGAATTCGCTCAGAGCCGCCAATAATTTCACCATAACCTTCTGGCGCAATTAAATCTGCACATAAAACGACATCCTCACGCTCTGGATGCGGTTGCATATAAAATGGCTTAATTCCAACTGGGTAGCACGTAATAAATACAGGTTTATCAAAGCTTTCAGCTATAGCAGTTTCATGCGGCGCGCCAAAATCGTCGCCCCACTGGATGTCAGTAAATCCTTTTTCGTGTAGGAACTTAATCGCATCATCATATGAAATACGTGGGAATGGCGCTTTAATATTCTCTAATTTTGAAGTATCGCGGCCAAGACGCTCTAATTCGATTTTGCAATTTTTTAGTACAGATCGAACAATAAAGGAAACATATTGTTCTTGTACTTCTAAATTCTCTTCGAACTCAACAAAGGCCATTTCTGGCTCAATCATCCAAAACTCAATTAAGTGGCGTCGAGTTTTTGATTTTTCTGCACGGAATGTTGGACCAAAAGAAAATACTTTTCCTAAAGCCATAGCCGCGGCTTCCATATAAAGTTGACCTGATTGTGAAAGGTACGCATCCTCGTCAAAATATTTTGTATGGAATAGCTCTGAAGTTCCTTCTGGAGCAGAACCTGTCAAAATAGGCGGATCAATTTTAACAAAACCGTTATTGTTGAAAAATTCGTATGTTGCGCGAATGATTTCATTTCGAATTTTCATAATTGCGTGCTGTTTACGGGAACGCAGCCAAAGGTGACGGTTGTCCATTAAGAACTCTACACCGTGTTCTTTAGGCGTAATTGGGTAATCCACTGCTTCATGAATTACTTCGATATTTGTAACAGCAAGTTCACAGCCAAAGCTTGAACGTGTGTCCTCTTTAACAACACCTGTAATGTACATCGAAGTTTCTTGAGTTAAACCTTTTGCTGTTGCAAATAATTCTTCTCCAACTTCTTCTTTAACAATTACCCCCTGTACAAAGCCAGAGCCATCTCGTAATTGTAAAAAAGCAATTTTTCCACTTGAACGTTTGTTTGATAACCAAACACCTAATTTTACAGTTTCGCCAATATGATTTGGCATTTCTTGAATCATTATTTTTTTCATATTGTTCCTCCAACAAAGAACTAATTATAGTAGATTGTAAACAAGCTAAATTTAGCTTGTTTACAATCTATTTGTATTTAACAAAAAATTAGTCTTGCCATTTTGATTTCACATAATTGTCCATTCGTCTCACTGCTTCTTCAAGTAATTCTAAAGATGTCGCATAGCTTAGACGAATTGTTGATGGTACACCAAAGCCTGATCCAGGTACTACCGCAACATTTGCTTCAGTTAATAAAGCACTAACAAAATCATCTACAGAATCAAAGCCTGTTTTTAAAGCAGCCTCTGATACATCAGGAAGCAGATAAAATGCACCTTGTGGTTTTAATACTTTAAATCCAGGAATCGCACTTAATTTTGGATAGATTACCTCTAAACGAGATTCAAAAGCACGTCTCATCTCTTCAACAGAATCCTGTGGTCCATTATATGCTTCAATTGTTGCATATTGAGAAGTAGTTGTTGGGTTTGAAGTTGAGTGAGAGGCTAAATCCGTCATAGACTTAATAATTTCAGCATTACCTGCTGCATATCCGATACGCCATCCTGTCATAGAGTGAGATTTAGCTACACCATTTACAACAATTGTTTGCGTCTTTACTTCATCAGAAAGCTGTGCAATGGAGAAATGTTCTAGTCCATTGTATAAAAGCTTTTCATAAATTTCATCTGATACGATTAGAATATCTTTTTCAACTGCAACTGATGCCAGTTCTGTCAGTTCTTCACGAGAATAAACCATACCGGAAGGATTGCTTGGTGAATTGATAATGACAGCTTTTGTTTTATCCGTAATCGCATTGCGTAATTGTTCTGCTGTAATTTTGTAATTCTGTTCACTTGTACTTTCAACGAAAACGGGTATACCGCCTGCTAATTTTACCTGTTCAGGATAAGAAACCCAATAAGGGGCTGGAATAATTACTTCATCACCCTCGTTTAAAATAACTTGGAACAGCGTGTAAAGAACATGCTTTGCTCCTATCCCAACAATAATCTCATTTGGTTTATATGATAAATGATTATCGCGTGATAATTTGTCGATTATAGCTTGCTTTAATGCCGGAAGACCTCCAGCAGGTGTATATTTTGTAAAGCCTTTCGCCATTGATTGTGCTGCAGCATCAAGGATATTTTGTGGTGTATTAAAGTCAGGTTCACCTGCACCTAATCCGATAACATCAATACCTTGTGCCTTTAATTCTTTTGCTTTTGCAGTAATAGCTAGTGTTGAAGATGGTGTTAAAGTTTTTACACGATTTGCCAATAAATCTCTCATCAAAATCTACTCCTCTACAAGTTCAAAATGCGTTTCCACCATTGTCCATCCTCAAACAAAATATAGACATAATTTAATTTTTCGGATCCATTTTTATACGTAATTTCCCAAACTGGACCTACATCCTCAAAGCCTAATTTTGTATGAAGAATTTCTTTTACTTCCTCTTCATTATTCAAAACCGATAAAGCTTGTTCCTCCGTAATGCCGTTCTGCATAAATACTTCCTCAATTAAGTTTTCTTCTAAACTCGTTGGAACAAAAACTGCTTTTTCTTTACCATTTTCGTCTACCCCGAAAACAGTAACATACGGCTTATTACCATTATAAACATAGCTTTCCGATACCTCAGCAAGCGAACCTGATGATATTGCAAGTTCTTCTGCTTGCTTCTCGATTTTATTAAATGGAGCATCGGCTTTCCAAATTACGAGAACTGAAATAACAAGTGACAAAGATAGAATAAATACGGAAATGAAAATTATCCAGTTTTTCATTGAATCACCTTTATATAAATAACTTGATTATATTTCATTTTTGTCTACCTGCTTTCTTTCCTCATCTTTGATATTATACCAATGTTCTATCTCTAAAACCATATCTTGAAGGGGTAGTTTATGCACAGAAATGTTAGGTAATGCACGTAAAAATTCTACTCCATACGATTTCGTTTCAATTCGGCGATCAAGTACAATAAAAACTCCTTTGTCTTGGGAGGATCGAATGAGTCGTCCAAAGCCTTGTTTAAAGCGTAATATTGCCTCTGGTAATGAAAGTTCTGTAAATGCATTTCGACCTTGCTGCTGCAATATTTGCGATTTTGCTTTAAAAGTTGGTTCTTCGGGAGCAGAAAATGGCAGGCGTACAACAATAACTGAGGACAACCCCTCCCCTGGAACATCTACCCCCTCCCAAAAACTATTTGTCCCAAATAACACAGAATGACTAAACTTTTGGAAAGATTTTAATAAACGCATGCGGCTACCGCTCGTAACCCCTTGTGCAAACAGCATATAATCATGAAGAAGCTCGCTTTCTTGTATAAGTTCCACCGTTTTTCTTAACATATCTTGTGAAGTAAATAAAACAAAACAGCGACCCTCAGTTGTGCGTACGATTCTTGTAATAGCCAATGCCACGGATTCTATATAATTAGTCTGTGATACTGTTTGAATGTCTGGCATATCATTTACGATAAAAGCTCGAGCACCTTTATAGTAATGGGCAGGAGCCTGAAGCTTAAGCAATGGCACTTCATTATGAATACCTAACTGATTTGCAATAAAGCGATCATTATTTGGCACTGTTAATGTTCCAGACGTCCAAATAATGGCGTTATTTTTTCGAATCGGATCAAATAGTTGCCGAATAGTTGCTGCTAAATTAATTGGTTTTTTCAAAACACGGATACTACCTGGGACATTTCGACGATCTAACTCAATCCAAGTTGAATAGTCTTCATTTGCTTTTAGGAAAATTTCTTCCCACTCTGCTAGTTTCACTTTAAATTCTCGAACCCAGTATTCCCATTGCTCTAAAATCAATTGATGCTCTGGAGCTATTTGCTCGATATCTTTTTTGAAAATGACAGCAGCTTGTTCAGCTAAATCAATCCAACTTTGCATCACATCTGATACATTTCTTAATAATTCTTTATTTAGCGATAGTTCTGATAAAAAGGCTGTTTGCTTTGTGTCACCCATTGTATTGCGAGGGATTTCTTTAATGGAAACCAAAATTTCCTGCATTGATTTATCAAACAATTCACCCATACGAATAAAATTCTTTTCTAGTTGATGAAAAAATGATAATGGGACGCGCTGCTTCTTTAAAGCAATTTTTTGAAATACTGATAATAATTGATTGTCAGTAGACAGTCCAATTTGACCGAATAAATACTTCCAATTTGTAAAAGAAAATATCGATTCATCTCTGTTTACAGCTGCCTGAATAAATTGATGTGCTTCATCAATTACCCAGCCATCAATATGATGAAAGATTGGCTCGTGTCGCACAAGATCGGCTATTAGCATCGAATGGTTTGTCACGATGATATCGGCGTCTTTACTTTCATCAATTGCTCTCTCATAATAATCAAATCGGTTTTTCTTTTGATGTTGAGTATCTGAGCTTTTTCGAATTTTATCGATAAATAATTGTCCGCCGCCAGAAACATTTAATTCAGACAAATCACCTGTTTCTGTTTTCGTCAACCATACTAATACTTGTAAAATCGTTAAAGTCTCATCATAGGAAGAATCTTTTGATCTCATTAATTGCTCAAAGACACCGACATCTATATAATTTTTCTTCCCTTTTAGACGCGTTACGTTAATTTGGGTGCCTAAAATTTTTTCCGCCTTCGGAATCTCACTTGATAAAAGCTGCTCAAGCAAATGGGATGTATACGTACTAATACATACTTTTCCTTTATTTTGTTTTGCATAAATAATAGTTGGTATTAGGTAACCTATTGTTTTTCCAATACCCGTTGACGCTTCAATCAAAACTTCAGATTTGTTATTTAAATTTCTCCATATTGCATCCATCATTTGAAATTGTTCTGGACGTTCTTCAAAATTTGGAACCTTTTTATTTAATAAAGAAATTTTTTCATCAGTTGTAGTTGGATAGTTTAATTCCTTTTGTTCAATTTTTTTATGAGTGGATTGTTTTCTTAACGCTATTTTTTTGTAATAAATGATATTTGAATCATCCTGAACTTGATTTCTTCGCAATTGCAATGCTTCAAAAAATAATTGCGATAAATTTGTTTTTAGCTGAAATGATTTTTTATGCAGCTGCTCCAACGTTGAAAGCGGTAATGTTAACAATTCCTCCCAACATCTTTTTAGAAGAAATGCACAAGCTTTTGCATCATCATCTGCACGGTGCGCATTTTCTAATGGAATATTTAAATCTGCTGCCAAGTCCCCAAGTTTATAACTTAATGAATTGGGAAATAAAATTTTTACCAGCTCCACCGTATCAATCTTTTTGCCATTCCATTTCGGCATGCCGGCACGTTTGAATTCAGCTTGCAAAAACGATAAATCGAAATCTGTATTATGTGCTACAAAAATCGCATCTTGCAACAATTCATATATATAGTCAGCATGTGCTTCAAAAGGCAATGCATCTTTTACGTCTGCATCAGTAATATTTGTTAAATCTTGAATAAATAAAGGAATTGGTTTTCCTGGATGAATGAAAGATGTAAAAGTCTTCTCTATACACCAATCTTTCATAATTACAATTGCTATTTGAATCATTCGATCGCCAGTAGCTTGCGAATGACCCGTCGTTTCAATATCAACAATGGCATATTTTTGACTTTCCATCTTTTTTCTCAACTCACAATTTAAATAATTATAATGGAATTTTATCATATTCAAATGTAGCGGTCATGCTTTACCTAGGCTTTATAATTGATAATTTATTTAGCAATTAAATACAATTCAATTACTTCTTGTTTGTTTTTCACTAATCAGAAAAAATGCCACTATAATTTTATTTAAATTGACACGGGAATGTAAATTAAATATATGTGTTTTAATTCTGTCAAAAACGCTGCAATACAAAAATACGAAAATTAAAAACTCACTGAATTTATGCATAAAAATATAAAGCATGTATCAAATGATTGCCATGTAATCATTGATACACGCTATTTTTTTAAGTTATATCAGATTTTTCAGAAAACTAACCACTTATTCATCCCACTTTATAAATATTTCTAAACCTACAGAGATAAGAACACCCATTATAAAACCATTAGATAGTAATGGCTGAAAATATACAGGAAATATTTTAAAAAGGTCAACGTCTAAATTCATAATACAAACACCTATCAATACCGGTGCGGCTAGGCGATGTATTGTAACCGAATTAAAAATGTAGCCATTTAAACTTTTTAAAGATGTTCCAAATAATTGTAGGTAAGCCACGAATAACACTGCATTACCTACTGTAACGGGCAAAGTAGCTAATAGTGATCCTAAAAAAGGGATAATCCCCAAAACTGCCATTAGTCCGCCACCTATAATAAACGGTTTTCGATCAAAAATTCGAGTACTTTCCAAAAATCCAATTGAAGAAGCAAATGGTGCATAAGAGACAAGTCCTAATACGGCGGCAACAATTGAGTAGCTGCCTGTAAGTAAATAAGATCTATCCAAGGAACTTTGAGAAATCTTTTCTTCAAGAAGATTTGACGCAGCTTGAACAGAAGCAATCGTATTACTTAAATTAATAATACTTGCTAAAAATGTAATCGCAATAATCCCAATATTTAAATTAGGTGTACCTAACGGAAATAACGTTAAACTTAAAGAACCTTGAGTAGATATTGCTTGTTCTGTAGGAAATAGGAGTAAATATAAAATCCAACCGACAACCATTCCTATTAATATAGCAAAATTACTAATAAGATTTTTCCCTTTAATCTTAATAAAACTTACTAAAAGTACAATACCAACAGAAAATAAACTTATCGGTATATCAAGTTCACCCTCTGGAGAAACCTTTAGCATCCCGGTAAAAAATATAATTATAAGTTGAAATGTTAATAAAAATAAATATACAGTCATGACCATTGGAGTGAAAATCTTTTGTATGTAGCTTACAAGCTTAAAAGCACCTAAAATTAATACAACTGCCCCTGCTAACAACATTCCTGTTGCGATACCACCACCAATAGCTGGAAGACTCATGCCCATTGCTGAAGCCGACAAACAAAGGTTTAACAACAATCCCCACATAACCCCTGAATGCCCTTCCATTAATGGATAACGGTGTCCAATATATCCTTGTAGCATACAAGCTATTCCAGTAAAGATTAAAGAACTTCTAAGGATAGTTGCAATCTCGCTTTGTGGTAAATCAAAAGCAGTCCCAACTGAAATAGGCACAACTATCGTATTGGCAAAAATAAAAAATAACCACTGCAACGAAGCAAAGGCTGTTGTTAAATAAGATAACCGATTCAAAAGACTCCACCAGCCTTTCGCATTAATTTACAAAAATACTGGATAGATCCTTTACTAATAAAATGAATTTGATTGTTCAAAGTATATCCCCCCATCTATACTTTAATTTACCGGTTGAAAGATTTGCCCCTTACAAACTCCCACCGATACATAATAAAAAACATGGTTTCCATATTATTGGAAACCATATCCATATGGTAAAACAAATTACTAAATATTTCTATATATAATGGCTGTACAATTTATAACGTTGGTGAATGAAAATCACCTTCTCCCGAAAGTTGGAGAAGGTGATGGAATTTCACTAGCGTTATTTTCTTTTATTTTAATAATAGAAAACAAGTGAGGTTCCCTGTAGAATTAAAGTCGACCAAAACCATCATTCAGGAGGGAATTCACTTGTCATATTCTAATAGTATTAAATCCTTGATTGATATTCAAGACTTGAATATTACATTCGATGAAGATTGTGTAAAACAAGGGACTTTTAAAGGAAAAGCTTGTAAATACATCACTGGAACATTAACCTACAACCCTACTCATTGCGTAAAGTGTGGTATTGAAAACAAAAATTTTACAGTTTTTAAGAACGGAACTCAATTATCGCGAATTACTTTACCTCTTACCGGGGTAAGTCCAACCTATTTACTACTAAGAAAGCAACGCTTTATGTGTACAGAATGCAACACTAGCTTTACTGCCAAAACACCAATCGTTGAACGTAATTGTTATATTTCTAAGAATGTTAAAGTTCAAGTAATGATTAAATCTGCAGAAGCTCAATCCTTAAAATCGATCGCTAAAGATTGTTCGATTTCACCTACAACGGTTCAACGAGTCATTAATGAAGTTGCAGTGCATCTTAAACCCCATCATACTAAGCTTCCGAAGCATCTTTCTTTTGACGAATTTAAATACGCAAAAGGGGCAATGGCTTTTGAATATATCAATGTGTTGAATGGTGATATCTTGGACATTCTTAATCGTCGCGATAACTTCGCAATTAAAAATCATTTCATTGTGAATTACAGCCTAAATGACCGACGAAATGTGGAAACGGTAACGATTGATATGAATGCAGGTTATGTAAGCGTCATTAAAGAGCTGTTTCCAAAAGCGAAAATAATTATTGACCGATTTCACTTAGTTCAATTAATCAATCGATCTATGAATAAGTGCCGAATCAGTGTGATGAATCAACTAAGAACTTCAGATAACGAAGACATGAAAAAGTACCGTCGATTGAAGCGTTACTGGAAGCTAATTCTCAAAAAGAAATCGGCTCTCTCTGGCGTTGAATACAAATATTATTCGCTATTCGGACAACGTCTTGAAACAAGCATCGTTGAAGAGATTTTAGCGTATGATCCAGTGCTAAAAGCGAATTATGAGCTTTATCAAGCCCTTTTGAAAGCAATGGAAGAGAAGGACTTTAAAATGTTAGAATCTTGTTTAATAAATCCTGTTCATCCTTTAATCTCTAGCTATATGAAGACTAGTATAAAAACGTTGAAAGAGCATCTTCCGTATATACATAACAGCTTTAATTATCCTTATAACAACGGCAAAATTGAAGGGATTAACAATAAAATTAAAGTATTAAATCGTGTAGCTTATGGATATAGAAATTTTATGAATTACAAAAAGCGAATTATTTTACACTTCAAACTCAAAACAACAGAACAAAAACAACCACGCTCCCAAACAGCCTAAGGCTAGTTAAGAGCATGGTAATAATCGATTAATATCCTTCACCAACGTTATTTGACAAAGAACCTATATAATTATAAGTTATTCCTACCTAATATTTAGACTTAAGATTTACGAACGGTAGCTCATTTAAAGCTTAAAAACCTCAAAAAAGGCACTTTATTAAAGTAACCTTATTCGAGGTTTAGTTCAGAAATTATGTAAAGAGAATATTTATCAATAAAATAAAGGTTCTATGTCAAATGTTGGGGTGAAGTGATATTACACGGCACCCCGATTATCCTAAATGAACCCCAATTTTCTTATATAAATTATTTAATAAAATTTTCGCTTTAAAGTGTTCATAGCTTCTAAAACCATAAGCATTGCGCTTCAAAACTTTTGATTTATTATTAATTCCTTCTAAAAAACCATTTGAATATCCAAAACTTAAACTATTTAAAATTTCAACTTGCCAATTTTTTAGCGTTTGAATAGCCTTTAAAAATGCCGGAATATTTGCTTCTTCTACCTTTCGGTAAAAGGCTTCTAATCTTTTTTTTATTTCTATCAAATCATTTGAAGTTTTTGCCCAATCAAACCATTCGCAGTAAGCTTCTTTTAATTCATAGGCTTGCTTTAGTTCCTTCGACATTCCTATGTAACGATTTAAGTACCAACGATTCGTTTCTGTTAACTTATCAAATCGTTTATATAGTACATGACGCATTTTCTTACATTTCTTTCGATCATATGCATGCCATTCTTTTTGAACATTTCGACGTACTTCATCTAGTGCCCAGTAAATATAACGACAATAATGAAAGCGATCCGCAATAATAATCGGGCGATTTAACGCCTTCCTAACTGCTGCTTTAAAGCTTGGATTCATGTCCATAACCACAATTTCTACATCTGCACCGTATTTCATCAAGTAATCCTTAATGGTTTCTTTTCTACGATTTGGTAAAATATCAATTGGTTCATGTGTTTCCGCATTGGCAATAATTAATTGATAAGTTCCCGCATCGGTATCTGCTTTATATTCATCAATCGCGATACATTTTGGTAAATGAACCCCTTCATTTAATTGTTCCTTTACTACTTCTTTAAAGCGACGAATCACTGTTGAGCTTGATGTACCAAGTACTTCAGCTGCTTCTTTAAATGTTTTTGCCTTTATTGAACGGATTCGTACAACTTGATTCCATTCTTTCGAGAAACGTTGATATTTATCCACGAAAGGGGATTTTTCTGAAAAACGTTTCCCACATTGGCATACATAACGACGACGTTTATAAAAAAGGACGGTTAATCGTTCAAACCATTTTAAATGATTAATTTTTTGAATTCGATAATCATGGACTTTTGATGTTATATTCTTGCATGCCGGACATTGATGTTCTTTTTTTGGTATGGAAACGTGTAGAACAATACGTTCCCCCATCTCCTCCACCTTATGAACAGTTACACCTTTTAATCCTGGAATATTCATGTTAAAATTCATTTGCACGTATCACCTTTCATTGCTTGTTTCTAGACAATTCAAGTATATAGAAATCGGTGATTACGTGCTTTTTTATTTATGAATTTTTTCAAACCCCAACAAATATTATAGAGCCAAAATAAAAAGAGCAGGGGCTCATCTCCCTGCTCGCTACATAAGCATTCCGACAAATCCGTGTCGTAATGAATGCTTTGTTTGTAAAGTATATACTTTACTTGGTTTGGCACCAAAGAACATTATAACTAATTTATGAAGAAAAAGCAATAATAATTTTTATTTCACCGTTGCTTCTGGCTCGTAATGAATCATTTCTTTAATCGTATTACGCTCCCCCATTATTGCTACTGTCGGTTGATGATTTGCTGCTTCCTCATTCGTGACGTAGACATAGGAAATAATTATTACGATATCACCTTTTTGAACAAGTCTCGCAGCAGCACCATTTACACAAATAACACCACTTCCTCGTTCTCCTGCTATAATATATGTTTCAAATCTTGCACCATTATTGTTATTTACAACATGAACCTTTTCATTTGGCAGCATTCCTACAGCATCAAGAATATCTTCATCAATTGTAATGGATCCTACATAATTTAAGTCTGCCTGCGTTACTTGTGCACGGTGTATTTTACTATTCATCATCATTCTAAACATTATGCTTCCCCTTTTAATGAAAAAATAATATTATCTATTAATCTTGTTTTTCCGATATAGACTGCTGCCGCAATTAGATATTGTTTTGTTTTATCAGTAACAGGTTTTAAATCTGGATAAGCTAAAATTTGCAAATAATCGATTTTACCGGATGTATATTTTTCAATATGCTTCGTTGCAGAATCAATTGCTACCTCACTATTTTGATTTGCTTCAAATTGTTCCTTGGCAATGAGCAATGCCTCATAAATGGCTGGTGCTTCTTTGCGCTCGACCTCAGTTAAATAAACATTTCGTGAGGATTTTGCCAACCCATCTTCTTCACGTACAATTGGAACCGTACGAATTTCTAATGGGAAATTGTAATCTCTAACAAGTGTTTGTATAATAGCAACTTGTTGTGCATCCTTTTGACCAAAATATGCTCTAGTCGGTTCTACTATATGAAATAATTTTGATACTACCTGAAGAACCCCATCAAAATGTCCCGGTCTTGAGGCGCCGCATAAAATCTCCGCCTGTCTTCCTGCACGAATTTTAATGCCTCCATCTGTCGGATACATTTCCTCAATGTCCGGCGCAAAAATAATGTCTACCCCCGCTGATTCAGCAAGTTTTTTGTCACGTTCTAAATCTCGTGGATAAGATTCAAAATCTTCATTTGGTCCAAACTGTGTTGGATTGACAAAAATACTCATCACTACAACATCATTTTCAAGCCGCGCATTACTGGCTAATGTTAAATGTCCTTCATGCAAGTAGCCCATTGTTGGAACAAGCCCAATTGTTTTCCCTTCTGATTTTTCTTTTTTTATAATTAATTTTAGTTGCTCTATCGTTGTAATGACTTTCAATATTTAACGCCCCCGTAAATTTGCGCTAATGCTTCTTCCTTCATCGTGAAGCTATGTGCAATAGTTGGGAACTCTTTTTTTCTTACTGCATCTGTATATGCTTTTATGCCGCGCTCGACCTCATCACCTACAAATGCAAAGCCTTCTACAAATTTTGGGATATGATGTTTCCCAAAATGAAGTAAATCGTGGAAAACAAGCACTTGCCCATCTGCATGAGGGCCTGCTCCAATTCCTATTGTTGGTATTGTTAATTCCTTTGAAATTGCTTCCGTTAACTGGTATGGGATACATTCCAGAACGACTGCACAAGCTCCTGCAGCTTCACAAGCTTTTGCATCTTGTATTATTTTCGTTGCTTGTTCTGCCGTCTTTCCTTGTACTTTGTAGCCCCCTAGGACACCAGCTGACTGTGGCTGCAAACCTAAATGTGCCACTACTGGAATTCCTGCGCTCGTTAACTTTTTTATCGCTACGCAGACTTTACCAGCACCTTCAAGTTTTAAAGCATTTGCACCTGTTTCCTGCATTAATCTTACTGCGGTATTTAATGTGCTATTTACATCTCCGTGATAAGAACCAAACGGCATATCGACTACTACAAATGTATCCTTTGCTCCCCGCCGAACCGCTTTTGAATGGTGAATCATATCTTCAACAGTCACTGGCATTGTTGAATCATAGCCGAGAACAACCATTCCTAAAGAGTCGCCGACTAAAATCATATCGACACCCGACTCTTCTGAAAATTTAGCGGCTGGGTAATCATATGCTGTAATCATGACGATTTTTTCCCCTTGCGCCTTCATTTTCAAAAAATCACTTGTACTTTTCATCTGTTTTTCCTCCTTTTAGAAAGAAGAAAACAAAGATTAATTACGCATTAGTGAAATTTCCCGCATTTTGCTTCCAACTTCCTAAATTGGAATTTCAATAATTAGAAAAACTAAATTTTTGCCTAATAGCTAAAATCCTTGTTTTTCTTATGCGAATACCCAAAAAACTATCCTTTTCTATTCGCAAATAAAAATACCCTTCTGCTCAAAATGGACAGAAGGGTAGCGTCATACGAAAAATTACAAATTTAACGCGTGTTGTTTTCTTCCGTCCCTGTCTTTGTTTGATCAAGGCAGATCTTTTTAGTAGTTTGTAAGGTTTTTCGGTACAGTTCAATGAAATCAATTACGCCTTGGCAAACCAGCGTCCGGATTTAGGACTCGTGTTTACACGAGACAACTCCTTTACGAAATCGCATGACTCGCCGGAGGCATTATCTTCATTCAGTTGGGGTTTAGACCCCCACTGAATGAAGATTGTTGATACTGTCCTTACCGCTACTATAACAAGTTTTGAAGAAAACGTATAGTAATTTTTAGACTAATATTCTTTTTTATATTATGGCATTAACACGGTAGTAATTTTTATACTTAAAGACAAAAGTTAGGTACAAGAACCTACCGATTAAAGATCATTTTATTTCAATATCAGCAGAGTAGACATTTTTTATTTCTCCGTTTGCCAACTTGATTTCCAGAACCCCAGAATCCGTTATCCCAATGGCTTTACCTTCAATCACTTCACGTAAAGTAGTTGCTTTTATTTGCTTTCCAATTGTACCAGAGGCCTCTTCCCATAAAGTTTTTATTGGGGCAAACCCTTCATGAATATATTGATCAGAATAACGTTCCAAATTATTTAATATTGCAGCAACTAGCTGAGCACGATCAATTGACAGCCCTTCCTCAATTGAAACAGATGTGGCAATAGTTTGCAGTTCATCTGGAAACTCAGCAAGCTGCTGGTTAACATTAATGCCAATTCCGATGAGCAATGCTTGAACACGATCCATTTCTGCAATCATTTCAGTCAAAATCCCTGTACATTTTCGACCTTTAATTAAAATATCATTTGGCCACTTAATATATGGAGTGAAATTTGTATACAATGATTTCATAGCATTTACAATTGCAACAGCAGCTACTAAAGTAAATTGTGGTGCCTGATGCGGCAATACATCGGGTTTGATGATTACCGTCATCCAAATACCTTTACCTTCCGTTGATTCCCAAGGACGAGCCATTCTGCCTTTGCCAGCAGTTTGAGTTTCAGCAATAACAATTGTTCCATCAACAGCACCTTGCCGTGCTAATTCATGTGCAATCGTTTGAGTGGAAGTACATTCCTCTAAATAGTGAATCGATTGGCCAAAGCGTTTAGTGGCAAGAAATGAAGTAATTCTAGCAGGATCCACTTTATCAGGCTTCGCTGTTAATATATAACCCTTTTTCTTTATTGTATCAAATGTATAGCCTTCCTCTTGCAAGGTTTGCAGATGCTTCCATATAGCTGTTCGGGATATTCCTAATTGTTCTGCTAAATATTGGCCAGAAAGCGGCTCTCCATTAGCAAAAAGGAAACGTTTCAGTATTTCATCCTTCATTGATAAAGTCATTTAAAAACCATTCCTTCAACATTACTTCTTCATTTTTTACTGCTCCACTTAACACAGCCATCGTTGCAGCATCTAAAGCTACTTTAATCCATGGCCCACTTTTTTTGGACGACCAATTCATTAAATGGTTGCCATTAATCGCCAGCTGATCGATTGATTGGATTGGCAAACGTGCTTTTGTTTGTGCAATATGTTCTTTTTCAAAAGGTACATTGTGCTTTTGCCAAATTGCAAAGTCATAAGCTGTCTCTAGTACAAACAAATCATATGAAAAATAATCCATAACTGTCCATTTTTTAAGGAAACTATTATATGCATTTAATACATTTCGGACAAACGTTTTTTCCTTTTTCGATAATCGGTAAAAATCGAATATCGTTTGAATGTCAGTTCGATTAATTAAGCATAAATATGCCCAACCAACTTCAGACTTAGTAGTTTGAAAGTCCTTCCAATTGCTTAAAGTATTCTTAAAGTTGCCATACAAATATTTTGCCAACTGACTTTCGATTAAGGTTTTAATTCCGACAAAGGAATTTTCACTTTTCCATATTTTTGACAATTCCATTGAAATTCGTTCTCTCGCAATAAACTCGATTAAATCACTGTCTTTTTGTATGGCCTTCATCGTATTTTCTTCAATGGAAAAGCCTAGCTGTGCACTAAAGCGAATTGCCCTTAACATACGTAAGGCATCTTCTCGAAAGCGCACATTGGGGTCACCAACTGCACGAATGACACGTTTTTTTATATCATCTATACCGCCAAATAAGTCAATAATGGTCCCATCTTTGGAAACTGCCATTGCATTGATGGTAAAGTCTCGACGTTGTAAATCTTGTTCAAGGCTTCGAACAAATGTAACTTCTTCTGGTCTACGATAGTCAATGTATGTACCCTCTGTGCGAAATGTTGTTACTTCGATTGGCTGACCTTCATCTAGAACTAAAATTGTACCATGTTCGATACCTACATCAACTGTTGATGAGAAAATTTGTTTTATATCAGTAGGTAATGCACTTGTTGCTACATCGACATCATTGACTTTTTTGTTTAATAGATGGTCCCTTACTGCACCGCCCACAATGTAAGCCTCAAAACCCGCTTTTTCAATTTTATCAATTACGCGCAGTGCAACGTGCCATTCCTGACTTTTTATCATACTCGCAGTGCCACCAATCGTTCATATAGTTGTTCATAATGGTCAATAATCGGTTTTGTTAGAAATTTTGTTTGAACTGTATTAATCGCAGCTTGTCGGAAACGCATTAGTTTTTCTTCATCTGTTAATAAATCAAGAGCATAGATGGCTGCTTGATCAACATCTCCAAGTTCTGCTACATAACCGTTGACGCCATGCTCTATTACTTCCGGTATTCCTCCAATATTCGTACCGATTCCAGGTACACCACAAGCCATCGCTTCCAGCAGCACTAATCCAAACGACTCTTTTTCAGAAAGTAATAATTTCAAATCACTTATACTGAAAAGCTCTGCAACATTCTCCTGTTTTCCTAAAAATAGCACATCATTTTTTACAGAAGACAATTTTACTTGTTCCATAATACGATGCTTTTCTGGACCATCACCTACAAGCAATAATTTCGCAGGCATGTTATCCCGTATTTTCATAAAGACACTTAAAATATCAGGCAAATTTTTAATTTTACGGAAGTTTGAAACATGAATCAGTACTCGTTCGTCTTCTTTAATGCCAAATTGTTCTTTTAAATTTACTACTTCAATAGGTTTAAAAACAGATTCATCAACAAAGTTATAAACCGTTTCTATTTTTTTCGTCGTACCAATTAAGTCATAAGTTTGCTGCTTTAAAGAATTTGATACAGCGGTCACAATATCTGATTTCTCAATGCCATATTTAATGGCCTGAGCAAGTGTTGAATCTTGCCCTAAAACGGAAATATCTGTTCCATGTAAAGTTGTTACTATCCCTATATTTTCTCCGCACATTTCACGGGCAAGCACCGCACATACTGCATGTGGTATTGCGTAGTGAACATGTAGTACATCTAATTTTTCATCTTTAATCACATCCGCCATTTTACTTGCTAGTGCAATGTCATATGGCGGGTATTGAAATACTGAATAATTATTTACTTCTACCTCGTGGAAAAATACGTTCGGATAAATTTTTTTCAGTCGAAATGGTACGCTTGAGGTAATGAAATGAATTTCGTGACCTCTTTCTGCTAGCATTTTTCCTAGCTCAGTAGCAATAACCCCGGATCCTCCAACTGTTGGATAACATGTAATACCAATTTTTAACTTTCTCATCCGACGTTCATCCTCTCTTTACATTATATTTAATTACCTAAATCTTTTATTGATTGCCAATAAAATGAAAGAAGAATTAAATATGTGTAATTCATTTTGCTTTATTTTGTTCTTTGCCAAAACGAAAAGAAGCATCCGCCAGAAGTTCTCGTTATTCAGCTTAAATAAATTTTTAACTTGTTTGCGTTACTTTCTTCTTTCCTGAATTAGTCTCCAATCGACAAAACCTTCTTGTAATCCTTTAAGTAGGATTTCAGCAGTTCCCATATTGGTTGCTAAAGGAATATGATAAACATCGCATAAACGAACAAGAGCCGTTACATCTGGTTCATGAGGCTGTGCTGTCAATGGATCACGGAAGAAAAATACCATATCCATATCATTATTCGCAATCATGGAGCCAATTTGCTGATCTCCACCAAGTGGACCAGAACGGAATCTTGTCACCTCTAACCCGACTTCATCTTGAATACGCTGTCCAGTTGTACCTGTTGCAAATAGCTTATGTTGTCGTAATATCTCTTTATATGCGATTGCAAACTCAACTAGACTATCTTTTTTTCGATCATGAGCAATTAAGGCTATTTTCATTTTAAATCTCCATTCTTAAAGGATGTTTTCTAGTCCATAAACAAGTTCTTCCAATGTCATAACAGTTTCTACACAGAACATTACGCCACCCATGAATGATTCACGATTATAAGAATCGTGGCGAATTGTCAGCATTTGCCCGTCGCCGCCAAATAGTACTTCCTGATGTGCAACTAACCCAGGCAAACGTACAGAATGAATACGCATTCCTTCGAAGTCTGCTCCTCTTGCACCAACCATTGTTTCTTCTTCGAATTCATGCCCTTGTTTTCTCTCTTCTCGAACTTCTGCAATCATTTGCGCCGTTTTCTTAGCAGTACCAGATGGAGCGTCTAGCTTGCGGTCATGATGCAATTCGATAATTTCGATATTCGGCATATATTTTGCAGCTTCTTTTGCAAATTTCATCATTAAAATTGCACCGATGGCAAAGTTTGGAGCAATAATACAACCAATTTTATTTTCCTTGGCAAGGACTGTTAATTCTTCTAATTGTTCATCCGTAAAACCAGTAGTACCAACAACTGTACGAACATTATGTAACATTGCAACTTTTGTATGCTCATAAACTGACTGAGGATTTGTTAAATCAATTAATACATCTGGATTCGTTTCTGTTATTAATTGCGTAAGATCTGTAAAAATTGGAACATCTAAGTTAGGAGGAAACATTTCCAGCTCCGCTAAACTTTCTCCAACATGCTTATAATCTAAAGCAGCTACAAGTTCCATTCCATCGCGATTACAAACTGTTTTTACCGCTTCTGATCCCATCTTGCCTCTTGCACCTGCTATAGCTACTCGGATTGTCATTCTAGTTCGTCCTTTCTTGTCCAACGATCTTTATCTCTCGTTTCAAATTTATTGATTACCTTTAATAGGGCTTCGTCTAATCGGATATTTTGTGCATTTGCAAAACATACTAATACAAAGAATAGATCTCCTAACTCTTCTTCAATACTATTTTTCGATTCAGTAGCTTTTTTCTTTTTTTGACCATATACATCCTGTACTTCACGCGATAATTCCCCTAGCTCTTCTGTCATTCTTGCCAGCAATTCAAATGGAGGAAAATATCCTTCTTTAAATTGGCCAATATAATTATCTACTTTTTTCTGTAATAGTTGCAATGAAATATCATTCGACATCATACCACGCTCCTACCATCATCGTAAATAATTTAACCTATAGTTGTCAAAAGATGAAAAATGCAACATAATAAATCGTACAGTACAATGGTAGAAAAGATAATATTTTTTCACTAGAGATTGGAGGCATCTTTTTGTTTGGACTAAAAATCCGTAATATTCTTGGTATATTACTTGGCGCTGCAATCTATAGTTTCGGTTTTGTACATTTTAATATGCAAAATGAACTTGGTGAGGGCGGATTTAGTGGTATTACCCTAATTTTATATTTTACACTTCATTGGGATCCAGCTCTAATGAATTTAATTCTTAATATCCCTATGTTTATAATAGGCTGGCGACAATTTAGTCGTAAAGAATTTATATATACGATTATTGGCACTGTAGCTGTTTCAGTTTTTCTAAGAGTCTTTCAGCATTATGAAGTTGCACTTAACTTGCAAAATGATTTACTACTAGCATCTTTGTTTGCAGGGGTTTTTGTTGGTGTCGGACTAGGTATTATATTCCGTTGCGGTGGAACTACGGGTGGTGTTGATATTATTGCTCGTGTTGCACACAAGTACCTCGGCTGGAGCATGGGGCGAACTATGTTTATGTTTGATGCCTTTGTCATTACCGTATCATGGATTACTTTCTTAGACGCACGTTCAATGATGTACACACTAGTAGCAGTATATTTAGGAGCAAGAGTAATTGATATGGTTCAAGAGGGGGCTTATTCTGCAAAAGCTGCACTGATTATTTCAAATAAACCAGAAGAAATTGCCAATTATATTTCTGAAAAAATGGAGAGAGGCATTACAGTTTTTCACGGCTACGGGCATTATACGAAACAATCGAAAGATGTTTTATACTGTATCGTTGCTCGTAATGAAGTTGTTCGTTTGAAGTCCATCATCCGTTCAATTGATCCAAATGCATTTGTTTCAATTGTTGATGTAAATGATGTAACGGGTGAAGGATTTAGAATTGATGAATAAATTAAGAAGGGATCGTTCAAAAAGCCTTTTGTTCTTGATGTGGCAAAGCTAATTTGATAATTAACATCAGCACCTCCCACTCTCGAGGGAGTGCATTGTTTTATTACCGTAGAAGCTGTACATTTAAGCACCGATAGACTAAAGAAGCAGAGGCAAAGTGTTAAATGCTTTGCCTCTTCATTTTTTAGTCTTCATCTGCTTTTGTCAGCACTTCGTTGACATAACGAGCAACTGCCTCGATTTCTTCTTCTGATAAAATCGTTCCAAATGCCGGCATCGTTGTATCACCATTTTTAACTTGCTCTACTACATTATTATAGTTTTCAGAAAACACACTTTGTTGTAAATTAGGTCCATTATGACCGTTTGCCCCCATATTTCCATGGCAGGATAAACAATTGCTTTCATAAACTGATATTCCTAGTTCATACGGATCTGAAGTACTGCCGGTAGTATCTTTTTGCTCAGATTCCACTTGTTTACCCTTACTGTCTTGAGAAGCATCAATTGGCGTTCCATTCCACGTTCCGTTTAGTTTAAAAGTATATACTTTGTCTCCATGGGCAGAACCTGCTAGAGAATTACCTGCAGCAAAAATTGAAAGGTATTGTTCACCGTCAATTTCGTAAGTAACAGATGGGGCGTTTCCACCGGCATCCATTTTATAATTCCATACTTCATCACCCGTTTTAGCATTGAATGCGATAAGTCTACCATCATTGTGACCTACAAAGATTAAATCTCCTGCTGTTGCAAGAACACCTGAATATGCATTATCCTCCCATTTTACTTGCCAAGCAATTCTATTCGTTTTTACATCCATTGCTGTAATTGTTCCACGTCTTGGTGCACCACTCACTGGTACGAAAATACTTCCATGCCATTCCCCACCCTCTTCATATGCCTGTTCGTCCTGTCTAGTTAATGCACTGTAGGAATCTGTACCTAATACATAAAAGTATTCAGTTTCAGGTGAATAAGCGGAAGGCGGCCAGTTTGCACCACCAAATGCTGATGGTTTTAAAGTAACCGGTTCATCCCAAAATGGAGTAAAAATTGAACCAGTCTTCCCTTCAAAATTTTCTCCTAAATCACGTTCAATATCTTCTGCCGTAACCTCCTGCGGCACAAATGAATCTCCTACAGGGAATGGTTGTGTTGGAGAAGTTTTTTGTTCCGCAAGCTGAGGAACAGGCTTTTCTTCAATGCCAATTAAAGGCTCTCCATTTGTTCGATCCAAGAAATAAATCCATCCGGTTTTTCCTGCTTCCCCAAGAGCTTTTCTCGTTTCCCCATTAATTTCAACATCAAACAAAATGACAGGATTAGTCGGATCCAAATCCCATATATCATGATGTACTTGTTGGAAATGCCAAATATACTCGCCCGTTTCTGCATTAAGAGCTATTATGGAGTTTGCATATAAATTGTCACCCTCGCGTTTACTTCCATCTAAATCTGGTGCAGTATTTCCTGTTACAAAGTAAATGTATCCAAGCTCAGGATCAACTGCCGGCGTATTCCATATTGGAGCACCCCCATGCAGCCAGTTTTTGTCCTCATCATCTGGCCAAGTATCCCCGTTTTCTTCATACGGTGAAGGAATGGAATACCATCTCCATACTTCATGACCGTAATCTGCATCATAGGCCATAATTCGACCTCGGATTCCATATTCCCCTCCAGCAACTCCTGTATACACTTTACCGTTATAATATAATGGAGCACTTGTAATTGTATAGCCTTCTTCCCAATCAGCAACCTCAGTTTCCCACAACACTTCCCCAGTTTTTTGATCTAATGCTACTAATCTAGCATCAAGAAGCCCTGCAAAAACTTTACCATCTGCAACTGCTACCCCTCTTGTAGTCCATCCACAACAAACTGTATCAAGTTTTTGTTCAATTTCTGGTCGGTATTCCCAAATTTTTTGACCTGTTTTTGCATCTAAAGCTAATACATCGTTTTCTCCAGTAGCAATATACATAACTCCGTCAACAACAATCGGTGTTGCTTCACCAGAAAACTTCATGTCTAAACTAGCTCCTAAGCTTGTTACCCATTGAGGTTTCAAATTTTTTATTGTATCGATGTTTATTTGTTCGAGTTCTGAAAAGCGACGATTAAAATAATCTCCACCATGGGTAACCCATTCGTCTTTTGCATAACTTACATCAATATTTGGCTGTGCAGGATTAATACCATTCGTTACATTTTCTTCATTAGTTGAATCGAGCGAAAATCGCTCAGTGCCTTCTTCTATTTGATCTAGGGTAATGAAGTGTTTCGTTAATGCCCCTGCATAAAAAGCAATGCCGAGTAGAATAATTAATACGATGAAACCAAACACTAGCACCTTTGAAGAGCTACTTTTCATTGTCTCACCCCTTTAATTTATTTATGTTAAGCACTTTCTTAAGCGCTTTCATAATGAAACTTTATTTCTACATCATATTACCGACATATAAAATGTAGTATTTTTTACAGATAAAATTTTCACAGAATTTACATATTTTTTTACAAAAATAAAAAGCCAATCATTTCGATTGGTTTCTACCTGTTTTCATATATAATTGTCATTAAATTCGGTGCAGAAATAATGATGATCTTCACAGTTTTGATGAAGGAGTAAACTGTTTGACTAGTTGCTTCTAATTATTTTTAAAATGAAAAAGTGTAGATAAGTCGTTTTTGACTTTGTCTACACTCTAAAACCAATCCTATTAATTGTTTCTTTCAAACACAAGCTAAAATTTGCTAAGGCTTGCCTCCAAATTATTCAATTAAACTGATTAATATCTATTCAATCTTATTTCAATTAATCATCAGATCTCATATTTGTATAAATTAGGATTAATCGAACCAACTCAAGAACTGCAACTGCTGCTGCTGCAACATATGTCATTGCTGCTGCACTTAAAACCTTTCTTGCACTACGTTCTTCATTATTTGAAATAATCCCTAATGAAACAACCTCATTCATTGCCCGTCTTGATGCATCAAACTCAACTGGCAATGTCACAATTTGGAATAATACTCCGGCAGCAAGTAAAACAATACCAAGCAACAACATATTTGTACTAGAAGCAAAGATACCAATCATTACAAAAATCCAAGATGCATTAGATGAAATATTTGCAACAGGTACTAATTTTGAACGCAATGTTAAAAATGAATAAGCTTCTTTATGTTGAATTGCATGTCCGACTTCGTGTGCTGCAACTGCTGTACCAGCAATTGTATTATTATAATAATTATCCTCAGATAAAGCGACCGTTTTTGTAGCTGGATTATAATGGTCAGATAATACTCCTTGTGTTGGTACTACTCGTACATCCGATAATCCATGTTGATCTAATATCAAGCGTGCAACCTGGGCACCTGTCATACCTTTTGATGTTGAGACTTGTGAGAACTTTCGATAAGTACTTTTCACCTTAAATTGTGCATAAATCGGTAAAATTAAAATAATCAGAAAGTAAATAATATACATACTAAGTGACAATTACTCTCTTCCTCTCTTTTAATTACTATACTAGTAATTTTAATGTTTTATTGAAGTTTCTGCAAATATTCACGCTTATTATAAACTAGAAATGCAATAAAAATGCATACAATTGATAACCAAAATGTAAAATATCCAATATGGTCAGCATATTGTTGTAAACTTCTATAAATAGGCATTTGACCATAAACATAATCAATAATGTCATTATGCAATGTCCAAATAGCAGCTATGGCTATATGAATTGGTTTAAATCGATATTTGCTCATGTAAAGGATCCCTTCCACTGCCATAAGGAAATGAGAGCAAACTAACATCCAGCCATCTGGACCGATCGATCCATTTTCGACTAAAGTTAATAAATTCATAACTACAGCCCATAATCCATATTTTACAAGCGTAATTAAAGCTAAAGCTTCAATCAATTTGAAATGCTTTCCTAATAACCACCCCACAATTGCTAAACAGAAAAATAAACTTGCAGTAGGGCTGTCCGGAACAAAAATCAGAAACTGTGGTTCAGTGATGGATAATTGACTCGAATACCAATAGTAGCCAAAAATTGTTCCAAAAAAGTTAATGATTAAAAGTAATGTTAAAAATAATCGGCTAGTTAAAATATACCAAGCCTGTGTGAACAATATCCTCATACCTTTTCCCCTTTATATAGCATACCAAATAATAATTTATGTATTCTTTATTAAGTAAGAGCATATGTAATAAGAAAAAAATAGTAAATCTAAGAACTGAAAGCAAATCCTTTACTCTTGTGACTAAATATCCTATACTAAGAACATTATTTTCAATTTTAACTATGTAGAAAAATTATCTTTAGGTGCCGTAGGATTACTAGAAAAACTATACAGCAAAAATATTAAAAGAGAAGAGAGTCAGTTTCCCGACTCTCTATAGAAAATACGTATTATTCTTCAGCTTTTAAACTAGCAATAAACTCAGCTAAAACTTGAAGTTCTTCATCAGTACCTGCAAATTGGCCAGCAGGCATTGCACCTCGACCATTTTTGATTACTTCTGCAACCTCTTCAGCTGTTAATTCGTTACCTAATAAAGGTGGTGCAGCTGAACCACCAGCCATATCTGTTCCATGACATGCGATACAAGATTTACCTTGTTCACCAGTGAAGATTAAATAACCTTCAGCATTTTCATCGAACTCAATATCAGCAACAGGTTCTTTAATTTCACCTTGTTTTGCAGCAGCTTCCCAGTCATGGTTTACTACAGATTCCCAAGTTAAGTAAACCATTGCAGCAAGTGCCAATAGCATAAATGCAGTCGGTAATGGACGCTTAGAAGGACGGCGTTCTGGTCCTTTGTCTAAGAATGGCATTAACGCTAAAGCACCAATTGTTAAACCAGGAATAATAATTGCACCAATAACATTGTATGGACCTGATGCATAAGTGTATTTTAATAATTGGTACAAGAATAGGAAGTACCAGTCTGGTAATGGAATATATGAAGCATTGGTTGGATCTGCCGGACCTTCAAGTGGTGAAGGGTGAGCGACAGTTAATAATAAATATCCAATTAAGAAAACAGCACCAACCATCCATTCTTTTAATAAGAAATCAGGCCAGAAAGCTTCTGTTTTACCTGGATACTCGGAATAATCTTTAGGCATATTCACCATACGGTCATTAGCTTTAACGCGTGAATCGCCTACGAATTTCATCCCTTTTCCGCGATGCATAGTGTCCCCTCCTTTAGAAAAATCATAAAAAGTACGCGCTAAATCATAGCGGTCCTGAAATACCTTGTCGACGAATCATTATAAAGTGCGCTGCTAGTAATGCAAATAATGCAGCAGGTAAGAAGAATACATGAATTGCAAAGAAACGTGTTAACGTTTGTGCCCCTAAGATTGCAGAATCCCCAGCTAGTAAAATCTTAATAAGGTCACCGATAAATGGAACAGAGGCTGCAATTTCAATACCTACTTTTGTTGCAAATAATGCTTTCATGTCCCAAGGAAGTAAATATCCTGTGAAACCTAAACCTAACATTACGCAAAAGATTCCAACACCTACAATCCAGTTTAACTCACGAGGCTTTTTATAAGAACCTGTGAAGAACACACGAAGAGTATGTAAGAACATCATTACGATAACTAATGAAGCCCCCCAGTGGTGCATACCGCGAACGATTTCACCGAAAGCTACTTCGTTTTGTAAATAATAAACTGATTTCCAAGCATTCACTACGTCTGGCACATAATACATTGTTAAGAACATACCGGATAAAATCTGAATTACTGTAATGAAGAATGTTAGACCGCCGAAACAGTATACGAATGCTGAAAAATGATGTGCAGGGTTAACGTGCTCTGGCACTTCGTGGTCGGCAATATCACGCCAAATCGGAGTGATATCTAATCGCTCATCGACCCAATCATAAATTTTATTTAGCACTATTGTCTACCCCCTAACTAATTAAACTAAAGTATTTGGCATTTTTTTCCCAAGCAATAAAAATCCATCTTTTTCTGATACTTCATACTCGTCCAATGGACCTGTAGGTGGTGTTCCTGGAACGTTTTTACCTGTTTTCTCATAACGTCCACCATGACAAGCACAGAAGAATTGATTTGGGTGAGCTGAATCCCCTTCCCAGTTTACAGTACAACCTAAATGTTTACATACTGGTGAAAGAGCTACGATTGTATCACCCTCTTTATACACCCATGCTGCCTCAGTTACATCAGATTTGTACCAAGCATCTACTTGTTCGAATGTAAAATCAACTTTAATAGGCTGTTCCGTAATATCTGCAATTTTTTGGCTAGTCTGTACAAAGTCTCCAGCAGCTTTTGTTTGTAATGCTGGATCGATCGCAAAGCGAATCATTGGCATTAACATACCAGCAGCCATAAATCCACCAACACCTGTTAAAGTGTAGTTTAGAAATTGACGTCTTGAAACTCGATTATTACTCATCCTTTTCCCCCCTCTAACTAAAAGGTCAGTCCAACGGACATACTTTTACTAATAGTAATACTAGGACATATCTATGATATATCAATAAAATAGGTAGGTCAATATTGCATTCAGATGAATCGACAAGTTTGTGAACATTTCTTGAAACAATTTCTATACTTGAGTCCATTTGGAAGAAAGTATAGGAATTACTAGTTTCAACTGATCCTCAAGCACCTTTTTTTTCACTTCTCTATCCATCGATTCTAATGGGATTGACGGCAGCCAAATAACGTCAATTTCATCGCTTAAGCTTGTCCAGGAATGATCGCAAGTAATAAATAGAACATGCTTAAATCCTACCTTTTGTAGCTCTTCTTTTAGTAAAGAAACTGACAATCCACCTCTAGTCCCCTCGGTATAGGAAAAAGGTGGCATTAACATTAAACGTCCTTTAAATTGTTGTTCAATAAATGAAGTAAGAGACATTAGAAACTCTGTTGAAGAACTGCTTTGCATAATTCCTGCTTCACTGAGGTTAATTGAAAGCAATGGTACAATTGCTGTATCAATAAATTCTTTCTGTGTTTGAAATTGCTGGACATCCTTTACATTAAAAAACATTAATACTCCTCCATTTATATCAATATTTACTATTGCCAAAAAACAATAAAAATTAACATGTTAAATTTACACTCATATGTATATATTACCAACTTATCAATTTAAATTGGTTCTATTTTTAAACTTTACAAAATTATCAGAACAAACGAATCTCATTCAGTCGCTAATATCGACCGAATGAGATTGTTTAAATATTTTTTGATGTCTGTTTTAATGCTTGCAGTAAGTTGGATAGCTTATAGAATCTCTCTTTATCCCCTTTATCTAGTGCATCATCAATTTCCTTTAAAAGTTTTTCTTCTTGAAACGCTAGCATACTGTTATTTAACATTTCTTCTGCAATAAGCCGATCCTTTTCACTAATATGAAGATACTTAGGCATATAAGGATTCTCTTCTAATACAGCTAAGTATTGTTGACTCGGTGGTATATTTGGGAAGTTTAATTGAATATACATACTGTCGTTTGGATGTAACCGCAAATCATGAAATGATTTTTCTGCATCACTCGTCATAATGTTTTCCTTATAAAATCGAAAGGGTACACCGTTTGAATCGACGGATGACATAACGATTGCCCGTGGACAATAATGTGCCTCTTCTACGAAATGAATATTCTCAAGTAAATTATCATTACTTAATAAATAATTCAAAATCCAAACGCACTCTCTTCTTTTCAATTGAAAATTTTTAAGAAACCACCGAACAAACGTTTTTTTATCAATAATCGGAACGGAAGAAGTCATTAGCTATCCCTCCTTTTGTCTAGCTATGGTGGATACACCCTCTAGGTACTTCAACTCGTCAGTCAAAAAACTAAAGATTTTTCTAGGCTGAGGCTCGAAAGCAGCTGGCCTAAGACAAGCCGCCTCCGTTTTTTCTTATTCAAGAGTATAAAGCAAATCTAACCACTGCTGTTCTGTAGGCTGTAGTTCGATTAATCGGTTTACAATCGTTCTTGCTTCATTTCGTTTGCCATCTTCTATTAAGAAGTAACAATATTTCCCTAAAAACGACGGATCATCTTTAAAATCATTATATGCTAGCTTATAAATTTCGTATGCGCGTTCATACTGCTCATCTTTCGAATATGCCTCTGCAACGAATGGATATAGCGCGCTCCAATCGAAATCATCCCTTTTTAAATTTTCGTATAAATCTATAATATCCTCATATTGCTCTTCGTTTGCATAAATTGACATTAAAATTAATATTGCTTCCATATATTCTGTATCTAATGCAATTGCTTGCTGTAAATACTGTACTGCTTCCTGAGGAAGACTGTTTTTTAATGCCATCTTGCCTGCAAATAAGTAAAAAGATTTATCATACTCATCCCGTTTTAATCCTTCTTTAATAACGCTATAAGCTTTTTTATTATCTTCAATCATGGCATAGCTTTCAGCCAATAATAAATATGCACTAAAATAATCAGGATCAAGTTCTTTTAAATCTTCTAATTGTTTAATTGCTAGCTCATACTTTTCTGACTGGAAGGCTGCATAACCAGAACCAAACAGTAAATCAGGTGTAACATTTTCCTCAAGTGCTTCCATATAGTAGTCAAGTGCAGTTTCATACCCTCCACCTGAACGGTAAACCTCTGCAAGTCGCTCCGCTAAAACTACCCCCGCAACTGTTTTGCTTTTTTGATGTAATTCTTCATAAATTCGTACTGCTTCTGTGAAACGACCAGTTTCAAATAAAAGCTCTGCTTTTGCAAATTGTAATAATGGTTCATTTGGTAACAATTGTAATGCTTCATTAATACGTTGCTCGGCTACTTCGTACAAGCCTTGCATTTGATAATAATCTGCTAATAAAAGTAGACTTTGAGGGTATTCAGGCGCTTCTGAATCTATACTCATTAGCAATGAAAGAGCTTCATCTTCATCACCTAATTCAATTAATACGGATGCTCGATCAATTGACAACTGTGCTTCATCAGGAAAAAGGAATTGTAGATGTGAATAAACACGGTTTGCTTCATTTAAAAAACCAAACTGCATGAATAAATCCGCAATTTCGTATTGAACTTCGGGTTGTTCGTTTAACAGAAAGGATTCTAATAAATTATTAATTTGCTGCAAGTCTCCATTTTGAATAGCTTGTATCATTTCATTTGTTGTATTTGTCAAATTGCTCACCTTTTTATTCAGAGTCATTACTATGCTACATGAGTTAACTAGCAAAAAACAAGGAAAAGGAACTGTTTTATTCAAATTAGAAGAGAGTTAATTACAGTAACAATCAGAAAAAATTTTTTCATCATTTATAGATAACCATTAAAAATAAATGTAAAGCAAACTTGATATACTGTAAAATCAATTTTACTATAAGTAAAGAATAGTTAACCTACAATAGGTGGTGTAATTTAATTTTGGATGTAAAAAATATTGTTTTATCAAATCGACTTCATGTTTTAAGGGCAGAACATAAAATGACCCAAAAGGATTTAGCTGAAAAAGTTGGTGTTAGTCGGCAAACTATTATTTCTATTGAAAAAGGAAATTATACTCCTTCACTTTTGCTAGCCTATCAAATTGCAAAAACTTTTGGTAAAACGATTGAAGAAGTATTTACTTTTGAGGAATAAAAATATAGGAGGAAGTAAGATGATAAATAGAAACAGAACATTTGGGTATGTAGTAATTTTAGTAGTAGGTGGATTGTTGTTTGTTCCTTCAATAATATTAGAAAAAATCGATTCTTTTTGGGGAGGATTAGGTGCCGCATTAGGAATTCTTGCGATCGTACGTTTGCTGCAAGTAGCTCGTATAAACAAAAATAAGAATTATGCTAAAAAATGGAGCACTAATAATAATGACGAAAGAATTATCCATATTTCAACTGAAGCCCGCTCGAGAACTTTCTATTTTACTGTAATTATTGAAGGAATACTAATCGTATTATTCACTGCACTAAATATGATGGAACTTGTTAAGGTTTTAATTTGTTTAATTACGGGACAGTTAATGATTTATTGCTTCATGTTCTATGCTCTTAGAAGTAAATATTAATCTCTCAATACTACTGTAACATTAAAATGGTCATTTAAAACTTTTGGCTAATTATTATATGCATGTAAGATGGCTCTAGTTTCCTACTTGAGCTGAAGCCATCTTTTTTAAACTCCAGTTTCAACACCGTTTCAAAAATACCTTCATTCATTTTGATTTAAATTTCCTCCTTTCTTTTTAAGGAATTTGGTTTTGTGAAAATAAAAAAGACCCCAAACAGATTCACTATTTGAAGTATCTATTTGGGATGCTTTTTCTGCACTTTTGATATTTTTCTTAATAAAATAATGGTTAACTATAGACGATTTGAATTTATTTTATCAAAAGCTCCTCCACATGTTCAAAAAAAGTTGGATATGAAACTGCAATACATTCTGCATCATCAATTTCAATAGGTGAAGAAGAGATTAAAGCAGCGATGGCAGACATCATACCGATCCGATGATCTCCGTATGTTTTTAAATTAGCTCCACGTAAATTTGTCGGACCCTGAATAATCATACCATCATTAGTTGCTTCAATATTCGCACCTAGCTTTTTCAATTCAGTTACAACTGCAGTAATACGGTCAGTTTCCTTTACTTTTAGTTCTTCTGCATTACGAATGACAGTCGTCCCTTCTGCTTGAGTGGCTAAAAGTGCAATAATCGGAATTTCATCAATTAGTCGAGGGATAATATCCCCTTCTATTGTAATTGCCTGAAGCTGAGATGACTTAATTGAAATTGTTGCAGTTGGCTCTGATGCATTTTCGTCTTCAACTTGAACAGACATGTCTGCTCCCATTTTTTCAAGAACTTCAATTATTCCAGCTCGTGTAGGATTTACTCCAACATTTTTCATTTCGATACTACTATTCGGAACGATTGCACCTGCAACTAAAAAGAATGCAGCTGATGAAATATCACCTGGAACATCAACATGGGTCGCTTTAAGTTGTTGCCCGCCCTTAAATGATACAACTCCATCTTGAACGTCAATAATTGCTCCAAATTGCCTTAACATACGTTCTGTATGATCTCGAGATACCTCTTGTTCCCTAACAATTGTTGTCCCTTCTGCTCGAAGACCTGCAAGTAAAATTGCTGATTTTACTTGAGCACTTGCAACAGGCATCGTATAATCAATCGCAGTTAATTGGGTGCCTTGAATTGCTAACGGGGTAAACTGTCCATTGTCACGACCAGAAATTTTAGCTCCCATTAATCGGAGTGGATCTGCTACTCGACGCATTGGACGTCTTCCTATCGACGCATCGCCTGTCATTACGGTATGTAATTTTGTACCTGATAAAATACCGAGCATTAACCTTGTTGTAGTACCTGAATTTCCTGTATAAAGGACCTCTTTAGGCTCTTCCCAAGAATCCATTCCAGCACTATTAATTGTTACGTTTGTTCCGTCCACTTCAATTTCTACTCCAAGTTTACGAAAACAGTCGATTGTACTTAAACAATCATCTCCTAGGAGAAAACCACTTACTGTCGTTTTTCCCTTCGCTATCGAACCGAACATTACTGAGCGATGTGAAATGGATTTATCGCCTGGAACAGTAATCGTTCCTTGCAGGCTAACATTTTTATAATCTAATTTTTTTGCAGAAGACATTTGGCAAGTTCTCCTTTCAAAAAGCAAAACCCTTTTGAAATATTTATGAGATATACATTTCAAAATTTGTACGCTTGCTAATACAATTTTTAGCTTTTTCACGATCATCGGCATTTTGGAAGCTTATCACTAATATACCGAAAACATCTTCTCGCGCCTCGACAACGCGAATATTTGTAATACTAATTTTTTCTTCAGCTAAATATCTAGTTATTTGAGAGATTACACCAGGATAATCTGGAATATCTACATATAAATCGTAAGTAGTATAGAATGCCCCCGTTGTAATTGGCAGTTCATCACGAACTTGTTTTGCAACCGCAAAATATTGCTCTATAGACTCTTCATCATTATTTAATAATAGAGTCTTTACACGATTCATTTCATTGAGCCAGGAATCTAATTGTCCAATCAATTCTTGACGATTTTGCTGGACAATATCCTTCCACATAATCGGGTTAGAGGAAGCAATTCGTGTAATATCGCGGAAACCACCTGCAGCAAGCAATCTTGTCATCGGATGTTGCTTCTGCTCAATATCTAGTTGATGTACGAGTGATGCTGCAACAATATGAGGGAAGTGGCTGACAACAGCCGTCATATGATCATGTTCAATTGCATCAACCTTCACAACTTTTGCTAGCGTAAATTTTAATAGTTGTTCAAGTTCGTTTACTTTTTGTTCATCTTCATCTTTCAATGGCGTCAACATATAATAAGCATTTTCAAATAAATGAGGTTTAGCTGCACGAACCCCACTTTTATGAGAGCCTGCCATTGGATGACCGCCAATAAACGAAATACCATACTCTCGAAGTTCAACAGCCTTTTCCATGATCAACCCTTTTGTGCTTCCTGTATCTGTCACAATAACATCCTTTTTTAAAGGCCATTGCTTTAATCGCTCCAACCATTCAAGGGTTGCATTTACGGGAGTACCAAATATAATGACATCGGCTATGCTTGCTGTTTTAATGACATCATCAACAATTTCATCAACAATATTCAATGATTCAGCAAGTTCTCTCGTTTTTTCAAATATATCGTAGCCGAATACTTTCGTATTAGGGGCTTTTTGACAAGAAAGTGCGATTGAGCCCCCGATTAAACCAAGTCCAATGACAAAGACGTTCCGTGTCATGCAAATACTCCTTGCTCAGTTAACACTTCTTCTAGTAATGCTAAGAACTTGCTATTTTGTTCTTCTGTGCCGATTGTTACACGGATGAATCCAGGAGAACTTAATGCATTACCACTTCGAATAATAAAGCCGCGTTTCAACATTTCTTGGAAAACAACATCACTATCAGCTTTTACCTCAAATAATATAAAGTTTGTTTGTGAAGGATAGTATTTTAAGCCGTGTTTCTCACAAAACTCAACATATTGTTTTCTACCAATTTCATTTTTCTCTTTACATTCTTTTATAAATTGTTGATCTTGAAGAGCAATGATTGCAACCTTATGGCTTAATACCGTGTTATTAAATGGCGGACGAACTGGATCAAGCTTCGCAATTACTTCTTCTTGCGCCACTGCATAGCCAACTCGGAATGAAGCTAAACCGTATGCTTTTGAAAACGTACGCATAATAATAACATTTGAATATTCATTTATATAATGTAGCGTATCTTTGTATTCCGGTGCATCGATATATTCAAAATAAGCTTCATCTAGTACAACTAGCACTTCAGAAGGCACTTTCTTTAAGAAATTTTGAAGCTCATCATCGCTAACAATAGTTCCTGTTGGATTATTTGGATTACATACCCATACAACAGATGTATTTTCATCGATAGCCTCCAACAATGCATCTAAGTCGTGTTTCCCATCAGTTAAAGGTACTTTGCGCACTTCAGCACCTTCGATTTCAGCATTATGGCTATATTGTGAGAAAGAAGGGTCCGCCATAACAGTATTTACTCCAGGATATAGCAATGCACGAGTAACAATCGCGATTAAATCGTCGGATCCATTACCGAATAGTAATTGCGACTCCTTAACCCCAAGATGGTTAGCTACTGCAGTACGAAGAGATTGCGCATACCCGTCAGGATAAATAGCGTGATTTGTAGAATCAGATTGTAAGAACTCTTTTACTTTTGGTGAGTAACCATATGGATTTTCATTTGATGCAAGTTTTATAACTTCATCTAATCCAAACTCCTTTTTTACTTCTTCGATTGGTTTCCCTGGTTGGTATGCTTTCATTCCATTAATTTGTTGTTTCCATTTCACGTTCAACATCTCCTCTTAAACCGGTAATCTATTATTTTATTAGGTCAGGGCGCAAGCTTACTGCGTTGTTTAAATAAACATGATGTATATCCTTCTGATGAACATCTGTGTTGACATGCATTAATACACGAATACAAAGCGGCAATGCTCCTGGTACATTCATTTCATGCATACACATTGTCGGTACATACTGCCAGCCTTCAAGCGAACGCACCGCTTTAGCTGGAAAAGCAGAAGTAATATCTGGAGTAGTAGAAATCAATACGGAAATGATATTATCTGGCAAGATATTATTTGCTTTCGCTATTTCCTGTACTAATTTAGCAGTTTCTTCTAAGACAAGTTCAGATTGATCTAGTTCGATTGTTGTTGCTCCTCTTACGCCACGAATCATTTGCATACCTCCATAAGTAGTGATCGATATTCGATATCTACTTCTCTACATTCTGATAGTTCTATTGGCTGAACAAATGGTTCTCCAATTTTATTTAATAAAACAAATTTTAACTCGCCATACTCAGCTTTTTTATCTTTCAATAAAAACTGCTGTAATGTTTCAAATGAATACTTTAAAACTTCATGAAATGGATATCCATTTTTATATGCAAAAGATAAGAAAGCTCTTGTAAATTCACGGCTTATTTGACCATATCGTTCGCTTAAAAGTAAAGCGTAGACCATCCCAATCATGACTGCTTCACCGTGTGCTAGGCCACCATAGCCAGCAGCTGCTTCTAGTGCATGACCATATGTATGGCCAAAATTCAAATATTTTCTAACAGATTGTTCAGTTTCGTCTTGTGCAACAATATTAGCTTTCACTTCAATTCCTGCTTTTAAATGAAGAGCAAGCTGCCCACTTTCGATATTTGTGATTGATGGACTTGCCATCAATTGCATTAGCCAATTTTCATTTGAAATAAGCGCATGTTTTATTACTTCAGCCATACCAGAACGTACTTCACGTTTGCTAAGAGATTGTAAAAACATTGTATCGTAAATCACAGCTTCTGGTTGATAAAATGCACCTACTAAATTTTTTCCTAGCGGGTGATTAATAGCTGTTTTTCCTCCAACTGCTGAATCATGAGCTAAAATAGTTGTAGGAATTTGAATAAATGGGATGCCACGCATGAAGGTAGCTGCTGCAAATCCAGTTAAGTCTCCGACTGCACCGCCTCCGAAAGCAAATAAAAATGACTTGCGTGTACAATCTTTTTCGATTAAAAATGTATGTGCATTTTGATAATTTTCAAAGCTCTTACACGCTTCACCACTAGGCATGATAAAAACTTCAAATGAATAAGGGAAATGCTTTTTAAAATAATCACCTTGTGCATTCCATACATTTTCATCTGTAAAAACTATTAATTTATCTGCTTTTTTTAGCATCGCATCAAAAGAATCGAATGCTGTATGGAGTATATTGCTACCAATAATCACTTCATAACGATGAGACGCCGTATTTACTGGTATTCTCATTTTAATACTCCTTTGCGTATTTGCGCATTTCATCTATTTGGGCTTTTAGCTGCGGCAGTTGGTCGCTATGGTATTGGTCTATAATTGCACTTGCAATTTCCCAAGCAATTACGTTTTCAGCTACTATAGATGCAGCAGGTACTGCGCAGCTGTCAGAGCGTTCAACACTTGCTTTAAACGGCTCCTTCGTTTCAATATCCACACTTTGTAATGGTTTGTAAAGGGTAGGAATTGGTTTCATTACCCCACGTACAACGATTGGCATTCCTGTTGACATTCCACCTTCTAATCCCCCTAGGCGGTTTGTAGCACGAGTATAGCCATTTTCTTTATCCCATAATATTTCATCATGTACTTCCGAGCCTTTTCGACGAGCCATTTCAAAGCCGATTCCAAACTCCACACCTTTAAATGCATTAATTGATAGCATCGCTTGAGCGAGTCGTCCGTCAAGTTTTCTATCATAATGAACGTAAGAACCGATACCCGCTGGAAGCCCTTCAACAATTACTTCTACAACGCCACCTATTGAATCGCCAGCTTTTTTTGCTTCATCAATTGCCTGCACCATCTTTTCAGAAGCGGACTCGTCAACACAATAGCAAGGATCCTGTTCAACTATTGCTCTAATTTCATCTATTGATTTTCCCTCAATTTTTGATGTATCAGCTTTGATTCCGTAAATTTCAGTAACGTGCGAAACAATAGTGATGCCTAGTTCATTTAATAAAGCTTTTGCAACAGAACCTACTGCAACTCGAACAGTCGTTTCACGTGCACTTGAACGTTCTAAAACATTACGCAAATCTCGATGGCCGTATTTCATTCCGCCGACTAAGTCTGCATGACCGGGTCTAGGTCTAGAAATTTGGCGTTTAATTTCATTTGGATCCACGTCTTCTGGCAATGGATCTGCACCCATTATTTTTGTCCAATGCTTCCAATCGTCATTTTTTACGACTAATGCTACAGGGGAACCTAACGTTTTTCCGTGACGCACACCACCAACAATCTCGACAGTGTCAGTTTCAATTTGCATACGTCTTCCACGGCCATGTCCGCCTTGGCGACGTTTTAAGTCATAATTAATTTTTTCTGCTGATATTGGTAGAAGAGACGGCAACCCTTCGATAATTGTAGTTAATTGAGGTCCATGAGACTCTCCTGCAGTAAGGTAACGCATAAAACACTTTCTCCCTTCAACTCGCTAAAGTATGTATTTTTTACTATAACACATTATAAATTAAAAAACAGCGTCATTTTTGAACTATTTCTCTATAGTACCGAATATTCTGACACACTATTTTTCACTTTTTCAAAAACAATTAAATTAAATGTATACTACCATACTAACGTAATTTCATGTAGAAAAATACGCTTCTCGCTAAATATACGAAAAGCGTTTGTTATTCTAGAAAATATCCATAATTATTTAATTGCTTTGCAAACAATTTTCGCTATTTTTTTCGGTAAAAAAATGTATCTTCCACTTCAAATCCATAACGCTGAGGATTAAATATTTGTTCGGTTGAGCCTACAAATAGTATTCCTCCTGGTCGCAACGATTTACTAAAATTCTCATATATTTGATCTTTAGCTTCTTCTGTAAAGTAGATCATGACATTACGACAAACGATTAAATCAAAATTCGATTCATACTGATCTTTTAGTAAATTATGCTTTTTAAAAGTAACTGTTCTTTTTATCTCATCCTTTACTTTATAGAAAGGTCCTTCTTGCATGAAATACTTGCCCTTAATATCAGAAGGAACTTCAGCAAGGGAGCGCTCTGGGTACAATCCTAGCTTTGCTTTTTGAAGAACATTTTCATCTAAATCAGTAGCCAGCACCTGGATTTGTGATAGGGGTACATGATGGGATAATACCATCGCAAGTGAATAAGGTTCTTCACCCGTTGAACATGCAGCACTCCATATTTTTAAGCGGCGATTTGATTGAAGAAGCATCGGGAAAATTTTATTTTGCAACACTTCCCAACGCTTTGAATTTCGGTAAAATTCAGAAACATTAATCGTCATTCGATCTAAAAATTCATTCATTAAATCACGATCTTTTTCAAGTGCATGCAAAAAATCAACAAAATTGCGATAACCTCTTTTTTCATAAAGAGATGTTAAACGTCGCTTCATTTGGGCTTCTTTATATAGTGCGAGATCGATTCCTGTTTTTTTCTTTATTCCATCTATAAATTGTTCGTAATCAGACATTTATCTATCTTTCCCCTCAACTATCTTAAATTTATTATAGCGGAATTTATAGAAATTCGAAACCTATCATTTCACCATAATTTGGGTGATTTTATCCTATATTCTAATATCGAAATGCTAGTTCGTCTTATTCTATTTCTTTTATTGGGGAAGTACTTATTAGAATTTAAAAAAGGTATGTTAATGTTGAGCTGGCTAAGCACACAAGCCGCAGAGCCACGTTGTGCCTCTACGACTTGTCTTTGTGCTTTGTGTAAGACCAGCTCACAGTTATATTATGCTTCTAATACTTCTTAAATAGTACGCAGCTTACAGTGGTAGGCTGCGTCTTCTTAGTTTAGTTAGACTTGCTGGAAAAAAATATCTAGTTAATGAACAATATCTATAATAAAAAAGTAACTATCACCATTAGCAATAGTTACTTTAAAAGTTATTTTTAAAAAATGAACTAGTTTAAATTAAACTAAATCTGCGCCAAACCATAAGTTAATTTCACGTTGTGCAGAAGCTTCTGAGTCAGAACCGTGGATTACGTTTTCAGAAATTGTTACAGCATAGTCACCACGGATTGTACCTGGTTGAGATTCTTCTGGTTTTGTAGCACCCATCATGATACGTGCAAGTTTAATTACATTTTCGCCTTCCCAAACCATTGCAAATACAGGACCAGAAGTAATGAAGTCAACTAATTCACCGAAGAATGGGCGCTCTTTATGCTCAGCATAGTGCTCTTCAGCTAATTCGCGAGGCACCATCATTAATTTTGCACCTTTCATTTCGAATCCACGACGTTCAAAACGATCGATAATATCACCAATTACTTGACGTTTTACTCCATCAGGTTTTACCATAATAAATGTTTTTTCGATTGCCATAAATTAACACTCCCTAAAATTATATAAGGTTTTTCACCTACCGATAAATATTACCAAAATAACACCCATACATCAACTCTCATAGTTTATTCCTATAATCCTAAAATTTACGCTTCCCAATAAATAATGCTACATCACGCAATTTTTTCTTCATTGGATGATCCGGTAAAGCGTCTACTTCTTTTAGAGCTTTTCTTAAATAACCATTGCTAATGGCAATTGATTGCTTAATGGCATCAGAATTTCTCACAACATTTAACATTTCTAATCGTTGTTGTTCTGTTACTTGTCCCTTCGATGCTTGAGCGATAAAATGCTTGATTGTAGGATGGTCTTTTAATAATAGGATTGGCAACGTTATATTTCCTTGCAGCAAGTCACTTCCGGCAGGTTTTCCGAGCTCTTTATCAGTTGAGGTAAAGTCTAAAATATCATCGACTATTTGATAGCTCATGCCGACAAAATAGCCAAATTGTTTTAAATGTCTTACATTTTTCTCGTCTACACCAGAAACAACTGCCCCAAGTTCACAGCTAGATTCAATTAGCAAGGCAGTTTTTCGCTTTATTCGACGAAAATAATCTTTTAAATTTTGGTTATTACGAAACTTATCTTCTATTTGAATCACTTCGCCATTACAAATTTCAACCATCGTTTTGGCCAAAATTTGATGGACTTTTTTGTTTTCGATAGATGTAACATACTCTAAAGCACGCGCAAAAATAAAGTCGCCCGTGTACATGGCAACTCTATTATTCCATTGTGATTTAACAGTATGTCTACCTCTTCTCAAATCTGAATCATCAATAACATCATCATGTACGAGTGATGCCATATGAATTAATTCTAACGGCACAGCAATATTCTTTATGTTTTCAATGTTATATTGCCCAAATTTTGCACTAATTAAAACAAAGACAGGGCGAATTCGTTTACCGCCCGCTTGTAATAAATGGAGAGAGGCATCATTTATCAAGTGCGAAGACGAGTTTAACGCTTTTTCTAATTCTTTTTCGATGATGTCTATATCCGCTTTTAAATCGGAATAGAGTATTTTTAACTTCATCTTTTCCACGCGTGAAACCTTCTCCCCCTAGTTTTCTTTTTTAAATCCCATATGCATCGCAGCAGCTCCACCACTATATCCTTTGTAAGATACATTGTGAAAATCTGCATCTTCGAACATTTTTGCAAGTTTTTTCATGCCAGGGAAATCATTCGCGGATTCCTGCAGCCAAGAATATTCTTTATAGCTTTTCGCAAATATTTTTCCAAATAACGGCATAATATAATTAAAGTAAAAACGAAAAAGTTGTCGATATACCGGAATTTCAGATTGAGAAGTCTCCAAGCATACTGCCATGCCGCCCGGTTTTAACACACGGTTCATTTCACGTAGTACTTGCATATAATCTGGAACATTCCTTAAACCAAAACCAATTGTCACATAATCAAAAGTATTGTCTTCAAATGGAAGCTCCATCGCATTTCCATGAATAAGCTCGATTTGTGGGAATGGTTTTACTTTTTCTTCACCAACTTTAAGCATGTTTTTACTGAAATCAAGACCTTTTACTTCACCCTTTTCTCCTGTAGCCTTCGCTAATGCAACTGTCCAATCAGCAGTGCCGCAGCAGACGTCAAGACATTTAGAACCAGGCTTTACGTTCATTCTTTTCATCGTATCTTCACGCCATTTAACATGTAACTGAAAGCTTATAACGGAATTCATTTTATCGTAGCTTTCAGAAATATGTTCAAAAACCTCATGTACGTGCTCTTCTTTTGATTTTGCCATTTTTTCAGAACCTTTCTATGCCACTAACTACACTCTACTTGATGTCTTATGTATCGTTTTAATTCGTCATTTAAAGTTGACGAATGAAGATATTCATGAAGTAAATCTTGTAGCATATCTATTTTTTCTACTAGTAATTGTTCTAAAGTTTTTTCTTCGTTTGAAACACTCTCAATCATCTTTTTCATAATTGAGGAATTATGTCCATTCTGAAGGTTGCGAACTTCTTTTTTTAGTTGAAGCAACAATAAGCCTGTATGCATAAGTGAACTATATTGTTCGAAATTAAAAACTAGATAAAATCGTCTAATTAACTCTGTTTGAATTACAGAAATCGTATTAAACCATTGTTCTAATGAATTTTGATTGGATTCATATACTTTTATTTGATGCTCGCAGCGGTTTACAATTCCTTCTGAAAGTTCTCTTATCAACGTGATATTACCCAAATGGGCTAATATTTCATAGTAACGGCCGCTATAATAATCTCCGGATAAAACTGTAAGCTGCTGCTCTTTACTCGTTGCATTTTTCTCATTTATTTTATCATGTTCATAAAGCGATGCATGTACAATTCCGACTGTAATTGCACTTTTATCGATATGTTCATTCCATTCTTCGCCGTTTAAAAAAGGCAATAATAAGTAAAACAATTGATTTTCATTTATCACCGGTGCTCCAGTATATTGCAGTAATGTTCTATGACGAACATGCATGAAAATATTTGTTTTTAACTGTTCAATTGATCCTTGAATGTATGTTGCATCCATAGATATTACTCCATTCCACTATTTGCATCTTATGATTGTTTACCAATCAAATTAATTATTTCTTAGAACCGCTTTCAATAACACCGTGTGCAGAAAAGATTTTTGCTTTCCCTCTAATTTTCATTGCAGATGTATGTTCAGTAAATTGCGCAATCATTACTTCTCCAGCATCCAACTTTTCAGAATGGTGGAATTTTGTATCTGTACCACGTGTTAAACCGATTACATGCACACCGTCTTCTTGTGCTTCAATGATAATATAATCTGGTTGAGTCATCGTATCTTTTCTCCTTAAAATCAAATTCGCCTTGGCGTATTTGTGACTGTCGCTAAAGCTTTCGTCACAGTCAAAACATTTGCGCCCAGATTTTATCGAGCTTGCTTGATAAATTTCCTCTTAAAAATCTGTGACATCCACCGGAGGCATAACTTCATTCAACAGAATGAAGTTAAAACATTTTCTTGTACATCATATCATAATAAATAGTCTTATTTAAGACATTTGAATTAATGAAATTACTTCTCGACGTAAAACATCATCGTTTTCATAATTTCCACGAGCTGCAGATGTAATTGTTTTTGAACCTGGCTTTTTAAGTCCGCGCATTGTCATGCACATATGCTCAGCTTCAACAACTACATAAACTCCATGCGGTTGCAGCATCTCCATTATGGAATCGGCAACAGTCGACGTGATACGTTCTTGTAGTTGTGGTCTACGAGCAACCGATTCAACACAACGACCTAATTTACTTAATCCTGCTACTCTACCGTCTTTAGGTATGTATGCAACATGAGCTTTCCCATAAAAAGGTACTAGGTGGTGCTCACACATTGAATAAAAAGGTATATCTTTAACAAGTACAACTTCTTCATGCTCTTCATGAAATACAGTACTGAAAAATTCCCTTGGATCTTCATTAATTCCACTAAACATTTCCTCATACATTTTTGAAACCCTCTTAGGTGTATCAATTAAGCCTTCACGATTTACATCTTCTCCAACCGCTTCTAATATCATTTTCACGGCTTCCTCTATTTTTTTTAAATTTACTTCAGACATTATTATATCCTCCTAAACCACTTTCACTACATTATCAAATTGAATCGTAGCACATACTGACTCTAATCGCAAAAAGGGTTTCATTACTTTTAAAAAAATTTGTTTAAATACAATTTAAATTAATATCTTTTCTAGAATGATTTTTGAAAAAGCATTTGCTCGTGAGCATCGTTGTAAAAACTAGTGCATCGGTGACCATCTCTTGCTTCTTTACTTGTCAGTTAATCTTTGAAGTTGTTTTGTTATAAATTAGATTAGGCATATCTTCTATGTAATTTGGGTTTATAAGTATGTAAAAAAGAGCAGTCATCATGCTTGTCCATGACGACTGCTCTATGTAACTGCTAGATGCTTTTATTTCACAGCATCTTTAAGAGCTTTACCTGGTTTAAAAGCAGGTACTTTGCTTGCAGCGATTTCGATTTCTTTACCAGTTTGTGGGTTGCGGCCTTTACGAGCAGCGCGCTCACGTACTTCAAAGTTACCAAAACCAATTAATTGTACTTTGTCACCCTTTGCAAGAGCATCTTGAATTGTATCAAATACAGCTTCAACTGCTTTAGAAGCATCTTTCTTAGAAAGACCTGCAGCTTCAGCAACAGAGTTTACTAATTCTGTTTTATTCACACCATTCACCTCCTCTCAAAGGGTCATGAACCTAAATCATGTAAAAAGAGTAACATATAGAAAACCTTGGTGCAACTGTATTTATCCATGTTTTTCGATATATAATACTATTTTTTATAAAAAAACATAAATAACAGGACTTTTCACCTGGAAAATGAAAAGCCCTGTTATTATTTTGTGCCATATTTTACGAAATTATACAATACTAGATAATGAACGTAACCAAACCACGTTCACCTTCATTAACCATTCTTTCGATAGTTTGGCGCATTCTTTTTTTTGCATTTAATGGTACTGCATTCATTTTATAGCGAATGCCTTCTTTTAACACTTCGTGTAACGTTGTACCAAATAGTTGTGTTTCCCATAATTGCTCCCGATCATGATTATAGGCATACTGTAAATCTTTTAAAAGTTGTTGGCTATAAAATTCAGTACCGATTAATGGTGCAAACTCAGTTTCCATATCTACGCGAATAATGTGATACGATGGCGCTGAAGCTTTCATACGAACTCCGTAGAAATTATTTTGTTTAATAATTTCTGGTTCACTTGGCTCAAACTCTTCCATTGTAGGTAGAGTAACACCATAGCCATGTTCCCTTGCCTCTTCAATTGCTTCTCGGAAGCGTCTATGTGCTTGCTTTGCCTCAGCTGCTTCTTTAATGAACAGCAACCAATCTTTTTTCGTATCAATTGGGGAATCCAACCATTCATTGCAAACAGCTTTATAAATTTCCGGTTTTAGCGTAATACGGACTGTTGCAATTCCTAAACCAGCATCGACTCTTTCAATTTCACTATCTTTTACAAAATCAATTTCACGTAATTGTGCGGCTGCTTGGGAAACATCACGAATTTTTGTTACAGAATTCAGCACATTCCCTACAGCATCTGAAAGAGTTAAATTTAATGGATGCATGTGATCTAATACATCAAGCCAATCTGGTTTTTCTACTTCAATATCCTCAATTGGAAACTCATAAAGTGCTTCTTGTAAAATGTACTCCATATCATTTCGAGACATTTGATCGATCGCAACAGGAATAACTGGAACACTGTATTTTTCAAGCAATTCATTACGTAATGTTTGTGTATTACTATGACTTGGCATTTGGCAATTTAATACGATAACAAAAGGCTTGCCAATTTGTTTTAACTCGTTAACAATTTGTTCTTCAGCTACTTCTGCAGCAACTCGGTTAATGCCATTTACTGAACCATCCGTTGTAACAACTATCCCAATATTTGCATGGTCGCGAATAACTTTATCAGTTCCGATTTTTGCTGCTTCTTGGAATGGAATAGCATCTGTACTCCACGGTGAATTTACATAGCGTGGTCCATTTTCATCTTCATACCCTTTTACCCCATCAATAATATAACCGACACAATCTGCAAAACGAATGCGGAATGGTATCTCGCTTTCCCCAATCGTAATCTCAGTCCCTTGAGCAGGAACAAATTTTGGTTCAGCTGTCATAATAACTGGGCCTGGTGAGCTCTGTGGCAGCTCGTCCAGTGCTCTTTTACGGTCTTCTTCATCTACGATATTTGGGAGCACAATTGACTCCATCATTTTTTTCACAAGAGTAGACTTACCAACCCTAACAGGCCCTACGACACCAATATATACGTCACCATTCGTTCTTTCTGCTATTTGATGAAAGATTTCTTCGCCTATTGTAGCTCCTCCTTTACGTAATTCAGTCTATGTGCGATATTCACCAAATATGAAATACCTTGTACGAAAATTTATAAAAATATATGCACATAATCAGATAAGTATTATCCTGTCACTTTCGACAAAGATGTCCACACAAGGACAGTACTTTAATTAGTGTTTTATATATAGTAGATGTATTTGAGCGGGCTAAGGGCCAACACGATGTTGGTCATGGGAGTGATGTCTCATGGATGCGACGTCTTCCCTCCCCTCACAAGCCGCGAAAGCCATGTTGTACATGTCCTACTCGAATATCAGGATTAATCTAAAAGTGGTTCTATGTCAAATGTTGGGGTGAAGTGATATTACACGGCACCCCGATTATCCTAAATGAACCCCAATTTTCTTATATAAATTATTTAATAAAATTTTCGCTTTAAAGTGTTCATAGCTTCTAAAACCATAAGCATTGCGCTTCAAAACTTTTGATTTATTATTAATTCCTTCTAAAAAACCATTTGAATATCCAAAACTTAAACTATTTAAAATTTCAACTTGCCAATTTTTTAGCGTTTGAATAGCCTTTAAAAATGCCGGAATATTTGCTTCTTCTACCTTTCGGTAAAAGGCTTCTAATCTTTTTTTTATTTCTATCAAATCATTTGAAGTTTTTGCCCAATCAAACCATTCGCAGTAAGCTTCTTTTAATTCATAGGCTTGCTTTAGTTCCTTCGACATTCCTATGTAACGATTTAAGTACCAACGATTCGTTTCTGTTAACTTATCAAATCGTTTATATAGTACGTGACGCATTTTCTTACATTTCTTTCGATCATATGCATGCCATTCTTTTTGAACATTTCGACGTACTTCATCTAGTGCCCAGTAAATATAACGACAATAATGAAAGCGATCCGCAATAATAATCGGGCGATTTAACGCCTTCCTAACTGCTGCTTTAAAGCTTGGATTCATGTCCATAACCACAATTTCTACATCTGCACCGTATTTCATCAAGTAATCCTTAATGGTTTCTTTTCTACGATTTGGTAAAATATCAATTGGTTCATGTGTTTCCGCATTGGCAATAATTAATTGATAAGTTCCCGCATCGGTATCTGCTTTATATTCATCAATCGCGATACATTTTGGTAAATGAACCCCTTCATTTAATTGTTCCTTTACTACTTCTTTAAAGCGACGAATCACTGTTGAGCTTGATGTACCAAGTACTTCAGCTGCTTCTTTAAATGTTTTTGCCTTTATTGAACGGATTCGTACAACTTGATTCCATTCTTTCGAGAAACGTTGATATTTATCCACGAAAGGGGATTTTTCTGAAAAACGTTTCCCACATTGGCATACATAACGACGACGTTTATAAAAAAGGACGGTTAATCGTTCAAACCATTTTAAATGATTAATTTTTTGAATTCGATAATCATGGACTTTTGATGTTATATTCTTGCATGCTGGACATTGATGTTCTTTTTTTGGTATGGAAACGTGTAGAACAATACGTTCCCCCATCTCCTCCACCTTATGAACAGTTACACCTTTTAATCCTGGAATATTCATGTTAAAATTCATTTGCACGTATCACCTTTCATTGCTTGTTTCTCGACAATTCAAGTATATAGAAATCGGTGATTACGTGCTTTTTTATTTATGAAATTTTTTCAAACCCCAACAAATATTATAGAGCCCTAAAAGTAAAATACTTCTGTTTAAATTATGATTTACAAAACTAAAAAACCCTAGTAAGTATTTAAACTCACTAGGGCAAAATATTTTAATTTTATTTTTCTTCTTTAGATGGTTCATACATAAAAATAGGATCATTATTATCATCCACTGTATATGGCAATGAGTAAGCAGGGACAACAGGATATGCTTCGATTAAATAGTTTCGAATATCCTCGCCAGGAGTAGGTGTCAAATTATTTTCCTTTAAAAAAATATTTAAATCGATCGAGTAATCGACATAAATGTCTCCTTCTGTCGAAACAACTAATGGAAGTTCATTATTTGTATATGGACTCGGTACAGTTAAGTCATTTTTATATCCGATTTTCTCGAAATCAATTGAGTAGACATAATCCGCAATTTGTTCTTTAAATGTAGGATATTGTGTTCCGATAAACCGAATATTTAATTCTCGAATTTTCTCTGCTGAGCGTAAATCTACTAGCTTTACTGTCGGGTTTTCCTCAGCATCCCAAATAATATATTGGAATATACCACCCTTTTCAAAAGAGTTGGCAGGTGGGTTGGCCATATATTTTGGTACTAGTTTTTCAAAGTCAATCGGGTACTTTATAAAAATATCTGTTTCCATATCTCGAGTTTTGATTGGTAGTACACCTGTTTCAGCTTGAAATTCTTCAACTGCTTTTTGAACTGCGGCTAATTGAACATCATCTGGAATTTCGTTACCTGCCATCTCTTCCTCAGGAAATAGACATCCAGATAATAGGACTGTTGTTAAAGCGAATATGAAAATCAAGCCCCATTTTCTTTTCATTTATTTTTTCACCTCATTAAATGCCCACGTTTATATTTATCTACTTTATATTTATTGCAAGAAAGTTAATTTGGCCATGTAAAGACAACAAGAACCATTAGTATTGAACCAATTGTAAATAAGGCGAAGGCAATTAGTCGTATAATGAACGATAAAAATCCGTTTTTTACCCATTTGCGTACTGCTGAAACGATTAGAACTGATATTAACATTGCTCCTATTGAATAAAAAGAAACCCACATAACATCTAAAGCATGCATACTAGCAAGTGGTCCTCTTGCTGATGCGAGTACTAATTGTTCCATTGAAAATAATGGATTTTGCAAATCAAAAACCACCTTTCAAACTCCGTTATGTATAAGAAAGCGCAAGAACCCAATTTAAAGTATTGATGTGATTCGAGGGGCTGGGCGCTGGTCAAAATTTAATACTTTTCCATTCAGTAACAATAGGAGGTACAAGTTCATACCTCCTCTTTTTTCTTGCAAGCTAAAAATGTTTCTACTTTAAAGTAAATTATCAATTTCTCGCTTTTTCATTCGAATCATTAATTCATCTACTGCGACTTTTGGTTCTTTATGATTAAATAGAACATTGTAAAGTTCTGTTGTTATCGGCATAGGGACATCATATTTTTCTGATAATTGATATGCCGCCTTTGTTGTTCTTACTCCCTCTACAACCATTCCCATTTGCTCAAGAACCTCGTCTAATTTCAACCCTTTGCCAAGCATATTGCCTGCTCTCCAGTTGCGAGAATGGACACTTGTACACGTAACGATTAAATCACCCATTCCTGTTAAACCTGAGAAAGTAAATGGGTTTCCACCCATTTTTACACCTAAACGCGAAATCTCCGCTAAACCTCTTGTAATTAGAGCTGCTTTAGCATTATCTCCATAATTTAAACCATCTGAAATTCCTGCAGCTAATGCAATGACATTTTTTAATGCTCCGCCAAGCTCAACTCCAACAACATCATTATTTGTATAAACACGGAAATAACCATTCATAAATAAATCTTGTACTTTTTCCGCAGCCTTTAAATTTTCACAAGCCGCAGTAATTGTAGTTGGGTGGCCCTGTACAACCTCTTCTGCATGGCTAGGACCTGATAAAACAACGATATCCTCAATGACATCAGGTGAAAGACTTTGTTCCAATATTTCTGAAATACGTAATAAAGAATCAGGTTCTATTCCTTTTGATACATGAACAAATAAGATTTTCTTATCTAGAAAGCTCATCATTTTTTCACATACTTCTCGAATAGCCTTTGTAGGTACTGCCACAACAATGGTCTTTGAATGATGGACTGCCTCTTCTAAGTTGCTTGTAGCTACAAGTAGATTAGGCAATTTTATGTCTGGCAAATACCTATTATTTGTTCGTTGTTCATTAATTTCTTCTGCCTGGTCTTCACGATGTGTCCAAACTAAAGTATTATGTCCGTTCTCAGCTAAAACAATTGCTAAAGCTGTTCCCCAGGACCCTGCACCTAATACCGTTACATTTTCCACTTAAATTTCCCCCTTAATTCGATTATTCACGAGCTCGCGCAATTAAACGAATTGGCGTACCTTCAAAATCAAACGTTTCACGAATACGATTCTCGAGGAAACGTTCATAAGAGAAATGCATTAGTTCAGGATCGTTTACAAATGTAACGAAAGTAGGTGGTTTAACTGCAACTTGTGTTGTGTAGTAAATACGCAAACGTCGACCTTTGTCTGTCGGAGCAGGGTTTCGGGCGATGGCATCTTCAATGACCTCATTTAAAATTGATGATTGAATACGCATTGCATGGTTTTCACTTACACGCTGTACAATTGATAAAATCTGATGTACCCGTTGTTTTGTTTTAGCTGAAACAAAAATAATCGGGGCATAATCTAAAAATAAAAAATGCTCTCTTATTTGTTGTGTATAATGGTTCATTGTCTTTTCATCTTTTTCAACTGCATCCCATTTATTCACAACGATAATAACGGCTTTTCCAGCTTCATGAGCATACCCAGCTATTTTTTTATCTTGCTCTTGAATACCTTCTTCTCCATTTAATACAACTAAGACAACATCGGAACGTTCAATCGCTCTCAATGCTCTTAATACAGAATACTTTTCAGTGGATTCATAAACTTTCCCTTTTTTCCGCATTCCGGCTGTATCAATGATGACATATTCTTGTCCATCATAGGAATATGGAGTATCGATTGCGTCGCGAGTTGTACCCGCAACATCACTTACAATTACACGTTCTTGTCCTAGAAACGCATTTACTAACGAAGATTTCCCAACATTCGGACGACCAATTAAACAGAACTTTATCGTATCATCAGAATATTGAGGCTCGCCTTCTTTTGGAAAATGCTTTGCACATTCATCCAGCAAATCCCCCAGCCCTAAACCATGAGAACCTGATATAGGGAATGGATCTCCAAATCCTAATGAATAGAAATCATACATCATTTCGCGCATATCCGGATTATCAATTTTATTTACAGCAAGCACAACAGGTTTCTTTGTTTTATATAAGATTTTTGCTACTTGTTCATCCGCTAATGTTACACCTTCCCGTCCATTTGTCATAAAGATAATGACATCAGCTTCTTCAATAGCAATCTCTGCTTGCGCACGAATTTGCTCTAAAAATGGTTCATCTCCTATTTCGATTCCACCTGTATCAATAATGTTAAATTCATGTGTTAACCAATCTGCCGAACTATAGATGCGGTCACGTGTTACACCTGGAATATCTTCCACGATTGATACGCGTTCTCCAACAATACGATTAAATATTGTTGATTTTCCAACGTTCGGACGACCTACGATGGCGATTACTGGTTTTGTCATCTGTACTTCATCCTTCCAAATTCTTATCTTTTGTATTATACACGAAATTGCAATTTATATCATATTTTCACTTCATATTCGGTATTTCATGCGTTTTAGTGTTCACAATATTGATGAACAAATAAAAAACCCATGCTTTTTATAAGCATAAATGACTCAAAACTCGTATAAGGCCTAAAATTGTATAGCTAGGGGATAACATAATATTGGTCTTGGGAGTGATGTCGCATGGACGTGACGTTCTCGCTCCACACACAAGCCGCAGAGCTACATTGTGTCTCTATGATTTGTCTTTGGGACCAACACGACGTTGGTCTTGGTGACAATCCACACGATGCAATGTTTTTGTCACCATCATTGTGTAAGGCCCGCTCATGATAGAGCGTTGCTTGTTTACTGCTGTAAGACTATAAAAAATTTATGAAAAAAACAAAGACAAACTCAATCTAAACTTGAGTTTGTCTTCATAAGCTTGTATTTATGCAAGTATTTATATTAGTTATTCGTAAAACCTTTTAGTTTATCTCCAATAACATCACTGAATGAAAATCCCGTGTTTTCTTCTGGCAATTCATAATCGAACTCTTCTTCCTTCTCAGGATTGTTTTGAAGTTCTTTTATACTAAGTGAAAGACGTTTGTCTTCTGCATTGACATCTAAAACCTTTACTTCAACTTGCTGTCCTTCTTTTAATACTTCATGAGGCGTATTAATATGCTTGTGCGAAATTTGTGAAATATGCACTAAACCTTCAATGTTAGGGAATACTTCAACGAAGGCACCGAAAGAAACTAAGCGTTTTACAGTTCCTGTTAGCACCGATCCTTTTGAAACACGATCTTCAATGTTTGACCAAGGACCTGGTAATGTGTCTTTTATTGATAAAGAAATTCGTTCATTTTCAGGGTCAACTGATAATACTTTCACTTTTACAGACTGCCCTTCAGAAAGAACTGTACTAACATCTTCCACATGCTCATGTGATACTTGCGAAATATGAACTAGTCCATCAACTCCACCGATATCTACAAATGCCCCAAACGGTGCAAGTCGCTGAACAGTACCATCTAGTACATCTCCGGCGTGGATTTCTTCAAAGATTTTTTTCTTATTATTTGTTTTTTGTTCTTCAATTACAGCACGGTGAGATAAAATTAAGCGGCCTTTCTCTTTATCCAATTCTGTAATTTTAAATGACAATGTTTTTCCTTTATAATCTTCAAAATCTTCAACAAAATAATCTTCCACTAATGATGCAGGAACGAAGCCACGTACGCCTAAATCAACAACTAGGCCACCTTTCACAACATCCTTTACTTCTGCTTCAAAAATTTCACCTGAGGCAAATTGTGCTTCGAGCTTATCCCATGCTCTAAGCGCGTCAACTTTGCGTTTTGATAAAACAAAGTTTTCCTCCTCCACTTTCGTGATCATTAGTTCTAGCTCATCACCAACTGAAACAACGTCAGACGCTTTTTCAATATGCAAGCTAGAAAGTTCACTGATTGGGACAATACCATCGAAAGGTGCACCTTCTATAGTAACTGTTACTGCTTTGTCATCAACTTGTGCAGCAACACCCTTCACAATATCTCCTTCACGAAATTCTTGGTTTGATCCTAAGTTCATTTCTTCAGACATATGTAACCCTCCTTCGCATCTTCCAATTTCTATTTTATTCGAAATTGTTCACAAAAACAAAAAATTTTCCTTTAATATCAAAAATTTCATATTATTTTGATGAAAACGCTAAAAAAGAACAGCTTATATCATCTTTTGATTAGCTAATTGCAAAATTTCATTTGCAGCTTCTTCAATTGATAAGTTTGTTGTATCAAGGTAAATTGCATCTTCCGCCTGGATTAGCGGAGATGCTTCTCTCTCGCTATCTAATTTATCACGGAGTGCAATTTCTTCCTGCAGCTTTTCAATCGTTGAAGGAATCCCTCGTTTTTCATTATCGATAAACCTTCTTCTTGCTCTTTCTTCTACAGAAGCTGACATAAATATTTTAAGCTCTGCATCTTTTAATACATGTGTTGCAATATCTCGTCCATCCATCACAATTCCGCCGTTTGCAGCAAGCTCTTGCTGTTTTGCAACTAGAATTTCACGAATATTAGCATGAGCAGCAACCTGACTTACATTTGCTGTTACTTCATTAGAACGGATCGCTTGCGTAACTTCTTCTCCGTCTATAAATACAAGTTGTCCATTTTGAGAAGGTTTTAAAATAATTGAAGTATTCAATACCATTTTTTCTAAAGATTCTGCATCACTTAATTCTATGTCCTGTTTCAGCGCTTTATACGTAACAGCTCGATACATTGCTCCAGTATCGATATATGTGAAGCCTAAATTTTCTGCTACAATTTTAGCAATCGTACTTTTCCCTGCACCTGCTGGGCCATCGATTGCGATTTGAATTTTTTTAACCATGAAAAATCCCTACTTTCCTTGCACATTGTACCATACTTGACCGCTAATTGCTGTTATGAACGATAATAAAAAAGGAGCCGTCCGAAAGTAATTTTTTGGACGACTCCTTGCTCAAAAGGCAGTAATTTAACGCAACAATAGTAAACCTATTCCTTCTATGACGACAATACAGGTTAAGAATATCGTAGAACTTTAAGCATACACTTATTTACTGCAATAAGGGGGAAATCCAGAAAAATTTACCTACTAAACATCCCTTATTCATCTTATTGCATCAATTTTTCGTCGTATCATTAGCTGGCGTTCAAAGCAAAAGCGTACAATATATTGCTTATCAATATCATCCGTATCTACAAATTGAATTGAAGCAAATTTACGGTTGTCCTTTTCAAAAATTCGAATAACGGTCGCTTCCGTCTTTACATATTGGATATCACCATTTGAAAATGGCAATACAATTGTTAAGAGTATTTGATCCCCATCTTTAAACGGGGGATCAGATTTTAAAATAAGCGCAATACCACCAGCGCTTATATCTTCAGTGATAAATTGATAATAATTATTTTTGAATTCAACTGATACATCTACTGGAGTGCTAACTCGCACAAATTCACGTCTTTGAATTTTTACGAATTCTTCTTCAGGCGGACATGATAGCATAATCGTTGGAATGTTTCCCATTTTACGTCCTAATACTTCAGTATTAAACGCATATGTTATCTTATCACCCGTAATAAATGTAGCACGGAATTGAGCACCATCCACTAAAAAAGCGGTCTTTTTTGTAACTGTATTTATTGGATAATCAATAAATAGAATATTGCCATCCTGCTCGACAACTTTACAATGAAAAAATTCTACACGGTCTGTATAAGTTGGTTCTAAAGTTAATGGAGTCCCGATTTTTAGTTCCATAAGTCTCGCCTCGCACAATAATGATACATTTATTATTGCACGAAACGTTTGTTTTTTCTATACGTATAACATTTTTTTGAAATTAAGCCATATATTCTACTTTTACAACGTCATGAGTTTCAGCATCTACTACGATTCTAAATGTATCATCTATACCATTGTCAAAATGTGCGATTACTTGATAGCATTTTCTTAATTGTAATGCCTCATTTTCTGTGTAAATTAATTTTTCATCTTCTACTAAAGTTCCTGGTCGGAAGAATGTTTCCCAATCAATTGGAATTACTTTTTGGTTTTCATCTATGTTTTCTTTTTGAACGTATTCCATTGCATTTAGCCCAAGTAGCTCCCCACTATCTTTAGATAGTTTTAATTGAACGCCATCTGGATACACAAGTGCTTTATCCTCTCCGGCAACTCTCGCTAATGCGATATGCCAAGCTTCATGATTTTCACGCATTTCAACAATTTGCAAATCATTATAACCAGCTCGTTTTAAAAGTTTATTTGAAATATCTTTTATTTGCTGCTGATTAACATTTCTTTCTTCTGAAATAGGTCGTTCAGATAAAAATGATAATATGTGGCCGCCCTTTACTGTAATATCTGCATACCCAATGCGGCTTCCTTTGACAAATTGGATATGATAGAAAGGATAAGGTGCATCATCTTTACTTGTCGATACAGTATAGGTTGCGTCTTTTACTCCAGGTACAATTAACTCTAATTTTTCAATTGCTTCATCCTTTGTAATTTCTTTATCATTTAGATTTTTTAAATCCCTTTTCTTTTGCCAATCCGATTCACTTGCAGTTAAAGGAAAATCCGTTTCAGAGTAAGATTTTAGGTTTGAGGCAACATTTTTAAATGGAGAATCCTTAGTTTCTTTAGTGGCAACCTGAGACCATTTTGAAAAATCCCCATCATTTTGATAGAAGTTTGATGTCGCCACAGTCCATTCATCAGATAGTGTCTCTAAATTTTTATGGACACCTTCCATTTTTTTATGCCACGTCTCATAATTCCCACTATCGGCAGTAGCTTTTGCTTCTTGACCTATTTTGCCGACATATCGCAGCCATTCATTTGTTATTTCGTTGTTTAACGGCAAACTGCTAATGGAAGAGCGGAACTCATTACTTGTTCGCCAAATGTTATCAAGTTCTTTCTCAAGGGCTTGTTGATCCTGAAACAATAACGATTGAGAAACAGACTGTTGAAGTGTCGATAATTTTTCTGATGCATTTGTTAAAGAATTTGTATATTGCCCATAAATTGCCTGTTCAAGCTGATCATTTCTTTGTTTTGAATCGTATGCATATAATCCAAGAGCTAATACTGCAATTGAAAGTAAATAGATAGCACTTTTCATGTTGTCCCTCCTTTAATAGCAGAAAATATGTTCACCGATTTGTTTAATTTGTGGTCTCGACCAAATCCATGCACTCGTCGCAGTATCTGGGTTAAAGTAGTACAATGCATTTTCAGATGGATCCCAACCATTCATAGCATCCAGTACTGCTTGTTTTGCTCTTTCGTTTGGTGTTAACCAAATTTGCCCATCTGCAACCGCTGTAAAAGCTCTTGGTTGGAAAATAATTTCAGAAATAGTGTTTGGAAAATCTGGTGACTCAAGACGATTCAATATAACAGCAGCAACTGCGACTTGTCCTTCATAAGGTTCACCACGTGCTTCCCCGTAAACTGCATTTGCCATTAATTGCAAATCACGTTCCGTATATTTTGGAGGCAATTGAACGGTAGAATTATTATTAGTACCTTGACCACCGCCACCTCCACCACCTCCTCCGCCGGCTTTTGTTTGATTAGCGAGAGGTGTTCCACCATAATGAGTAAATCGGTTGCCTTGTGAAATTTGTTGCATAACCCAATCTCTATGATATTGACTTGCATTTACTAATTTTTCTTTTGTGCCTGTTCCAACAACTCCATCAACATCAAGACCATATTTTTCTTGGAAATTTCTTACTGCCCAATAAGTTCCATAACCAAAAATACCGTCAATTTTACCTTTATAGAAGCCAATCCACTGCAACCTTGCCTGCAATTCGATGACATCATCTCCAAATGCACCTCTTTCAATCACTTGACTTGAAAATGCTAAAGTTTCATTTTGTTTTACTACAGCAAAAGTTCCAAACAATAAAATGATTGACATAAAGATACTTCTTACCATTTATTTCACTCCTTTCTCATAGCATGTAAAAAACAAAAACTTTTATACGTTAGTCATTTAGAAAAACATAACTTGTACAAAATAGTGCAAGTTCATGCCTTTTGTTATGAGGATTACCTTGTAAAATAAAAAAGCTTTTATTTTCACAAAAGATGAAAATAAAAGCTTTTTAAATTTTATTTTGCTCAAACAAATGCTGAACTAAATGTTGATGGGCTAATTTTACTTTTCGCAATGCAAACCACCATAAAAAAAGCATAAATGGAGCAATTAAGTATACCCAATATCCTTTAAAAGTTAAAATAGAGTTGTAAATAAGATGGAGCAAGATTGGAGCAAACAATGATAATAGTAAATATTCTATTTCTTTATCATTCTTTGCAAATTTACTTTTCCCATAATAATAGCCCATTACAACACCGAATAAGGCATGACTTGAGACTGGCAAAACAGCCCTTATAAATGCCGTATTAATGCCGAAAGATAATAAATACAAGACATTCTCAACTGTTGCAAATCCTAATGAAACACTTGCACCATAGAGTATTCCATCATATGGATCATCGAATTCAATATGCTTAAAGATCACTACAAATATTACTAGCCATTTAAAAAATTCCTCGAGTCCACTTGAAAATAGGACATCTCTTATAAAAGAATTTGAAAATGTACCTTCAGCTTGTAGTACATGTTGAATAAACATAATCGGGAAAGTGATTAGAGCACCATATATAAATGATTGAAATAAAGTTTTTCTTGGTTCAGTTGACATTTGATTGCGCAAATAAAAATAACTTAAAAGCGCTAAGCCTGGGGCAACCGCTGCAGATAATAAAATAAACATTGGTTACGATCCTTTCGTAACAGAATTAATGTTATTATAACATTAATATAGGTAAGAGAAGATTGTTTAAAGGAGATTTTATAATGAAAAAAAGTATTTTATTAATTCATACTGGCGGAACGATTTCAATGAAAATGAACGACGACGCTGGTGCAGTCATTCCGAATGAAAAAAATGCGATTCTTGGTATAAGCGAACAACTTTCACAATTCGCAAATATAAAAGAAATTGAAGCGTTCAATTTACCATCGCCTCATATTACACCGAAAGAAATGCTTGAATTACGAAACATTATTGTAAATTATACAAATGAAAATACAGTCGATGGAATTGTGATTACACACGGAACAGATACTTTAGAAGAAACAGCATACTTTTTAGATTTAACAACTCAAAATGATTTTCCAATCGTATTGACTGGAGCAATGCGCTCTTCTAATGAATTAGGCGCGGATGGTGTTTATAATTTAGTTGAGGCGGTTCGAGTGGCATGTAGTCCAGAAGCAAGAAATAAAGGCGTCTTGGTTGTCATGAATGATGAAATTCATCAAGCATTTAATATTACGAAGACCTCTACTTCAAGTGTTAATACTTTCCAAAGTCCTCAATACGGTCCAATTGGTTTAATAACTAAAAAAATGGTACATATTCACCAGTCCCCTGTAAGAAGAAGGTATGTTGAAGTGCAATCGATTGAAAAACGTGTTGCATTGTTAAAAGTTTATGCAGGTATGGAAGGGGATATTTTAGAGGCTATTTACAATTTGCATTATGATGGTGTTGTATTAGAAGGCTTAGGCCAAGGAAATGTTCCACCGGCAGTTGTTTCAGGAATCAAAAAAATGCTTGAAGCTAATATTCCAATTATTCTAGTATCTCGTTGTTTTAATGGCATTGCAGAAGGCATTTATGGCTATGAAGGCGGTGGCAAAAGCTTAGAAGAGCTTGGTGTTATTTTTGCCACAGGTATAAGCGGACAAAAAGCGCGTTTAAAGCTGCTTATTGGTTTAAACCAACAAAATAACCCAATTGATCTAAAGGAATTTTTTAATTAAATGGGCATGTTTTTGGGAAAAGCGCTCATAAATTCTTGAAAATCGCACATAAAGATTAGGAAACCGCTCATAAACTTCGGAAAAGCGCTCATAAAGTGTAGAAAACCGCACATAAAACCGGTTCTTACCCACTATATACACTATAATCAAACAAAAAATCTGCTCACTTTTTAAAAATGAGCAGATTTCTTTTTTTAGACAGCCTCTATAGTTTCCTACAAGCAATTATTTTTTCATACAAAATGATTTGTACTTAAAACCACCTTATGTGAATGTAATGCCGCAAGTAACAATGAATCCTTTAAATGATACATATCAATTTTATTTGCCCAGTTGCTTTTTGGAATTGCTAATCCCCTTGTACAACGGCCTTCCTTAATATTCAGATTAGAAGACATCAGCCTATTTAGAAATATCTTTGGATATAAAAATCCTCCAATTGGATGCTTAACTTTTAAATTGATTAAGCATGTCAAAGGTAAATAAAGAGATTAGAAAACTCTAAAAATATTCATTTTTTTGCTCAGGTGTCTATTGACCGGGAAAGTTTACAATTTTTGATAGAAGTATAATATAATATTCTAAAAGAAACAAAGGGATGTGGTTCTAATGAATCCAAAACTAAAAGCAGTTGTTGACGCAATAGATATATACCAACTAACCTATCCGGAAGATGCCTGTATACTTATTTTTGATACCGAGAAAGTCGTTGGTTATAAAGCAGGGAAAAAAGTTGATTTAAAAATTACTATTGGCGAAACAGTGGAACAACATAAAAATACAACGAGTATACGTGCATTAAGAAGCGGAAAACCTCTTCGCGAGGAACGTGGACCTGAACTATTTGGTTTTTCTTATATCGCATCAGCTGTTCCTATTTTCGATAGAGGACAAGTGATTGGTGTGTGCACGGGCGTTATTTCTAATGATAGCATAAATGAATTACGCCTCGTATCAAACGAGTTATCTGCCTCTGTTGCTGATATGTCCGGGACAACAGAAGAGTTAACCATTGCAAGTGCAAACGTTTCAAAACAACTAGAGGAACTTTCTCAGTTGGCAGAAACTGCAACACATGACATTCAACAAATTAACTCCATTGTCACAACCGTAAAAGATATTGCACAAAAATCAAAAATTTTAGGGCTTAATGCCTCAATCGAAGCAGCACGCTCTGGTGTACATGGAAGAGGCTTTGCTATCGTAGCCAATGAAATTCAAAAAATGGCTCAAGGTAGTACCGAAAGCGCCGACACAATTACTAAAGAACTAAATAATATTAAACAATCAATTGAATATATTAATAACTCGACATCACAAATTTCTTCATTCACGCAGGAATTTACTGCTAACATGCAACATATGAGCTATACGTATACAAATCTCAACAACGTCGGTAAAAAACTAATGAAGCTGAGTAATATAAAAGAATAAAACTTGTTGTTAAATCAATTTAATGTTTATTAAACCACCATTTTATAAACAAAAAAACTAGTTACCTAAAGGTACTGACCATCATTTTTGAGACAATAAGAAAACACCCTACTTTACAGTTAGTTGACGGTATTTTACCGGCGATTGGCTGTTTAGTTTCGTTTGAATACGGATATTGTTATAATAATTTATATAGTTTTCGACGATTTGGATCACATGCGCATTCGTTGTGCGATTGATTCCGTCGAGATAGAACGTTTCAGACTTTAGCGAGGAGTGAAACGTTTCAATTGGAGAATTATCAGCGGGCGTGCCTTTACGAGACATGCTCATGGTAATTCTTTTTTCTTTTACTGCCTTTTGATAGTCATAGGACGTATATACAGAACCTTGATCGCTATGCAGGATACAGCCTTCAGGTAATTCTGGTAGCTGATTTAATGTATCTAAAACAAACTCTGTATCTTGAGTAAATCCGATTGTACGCGCTACAATCTCGCCATTAAAGACATCTAGAATACTTGAAAGATACATCATTGATTGACCAAAAGGCAAGTAGGTAATATCTGTTACTAACTTTTCAAATGGTGCTTCCGCTGTAAATTCACGATTTAATAAATTCGGTGCGACGTATGCTGGTTGTCCAGTGCTTTTACGTTTCTTCACTTTTACTCGACACTGCCAATTATATTTTTGCATTACTTTTTGTACTGTATTTTCACTTATCGGTTCTCCATAAATGCTTGTGATTTTTCGGTATCCGTATCGATATTTATGAAGTTTACACAACTCACCAATTCTCTTATCCCGAATATCTTTCTTTGTTTCAACGTTAGTATTCTTTTTCCAACGATAATAAGATGATCTACCTACCCCCAAGTGGTCACAGATTTCACCAATTGTCATGACTTCTTTTAGTTCTTCTACCAATTGCACAACTATTCTTGGCACCACTTCCTTTCCAATTCTGCGTACTTTTTTAAAACTTCAATTTGTTGCTTTAAATAACGATTCTCAGCCTTTAATTTAGCTGTTTCATTTTCATATTCTGGTCCTTTACCAAAGGTATATTGCTTTCCAACTGGCTGTTCAAGGCGATGAAGTTCTCCATTTCGATACCACTTCATCCACGTTTTTAGTTGTGTATAATTTCGAATATTCAATTCTTCTAAAACTTGATTAACAGGTATTCCTGCTAACCTCATTTCGATTGCTTTCATTTTAATTTCTACTGGATAACTAACTCTTGTTCCCATAGAAAAAACACCTCCACGTTGGATTTATAGGTTTAATACCCGTTTTTCAACGAAAGGTGTTTTTATTTGTCTCATTTTTTTAGGTCAGTGCGAAAGTCAACGCTTTGGTAGCTAGTTTTTTATTGTTTTTGTCTATTTACTCATTGATCTTATATAAAACGTAATGAGTATGATGATTAAAATGCAATAATAATTGGTTACGCCTGTGGTTTTCTTTACACTGTTCCTTCTTAGCCCACAACTATATCGTTGGAGAGGAATTCGATAATTAATTTAATTGATGGGAATAAATCTTATAAATTATTCTCTACATTATTGAAACATAATTCCTAAATAAGTGGGGAAAATTAAGATTTAAAGAGCTACGGAATTTAGAAGGAGAAAAAATAATGCGAAAATATCTTTGTTATCCTATATTGATTCTAGTGCTGACATTTGGACCATATAAAGCAATAGCAGAAGATACTAATAATTTTGCTAATATCACTACTACTTCACAAATGAAGAAGGATGACCTTTATAAAAAAATTCAAATGTTTAATGAACAGCATAAAATTAAACCGATTGATGCAAAAATTGATAGAGTGTGGAAAGCAATTCCAGGATACAATGGGCTAGAAGTAAATATTGAAGCCAGTTATAAAAAAATGAAGAAGGATGGAAAATTTAACAAAAACAAAATTGTTTATAAAGAAATTCCACCAAATATCCATTTAGAAGATTTAAATTCCGAACCAATTTATAGAGGCAATCCTCAAAAGCCAATGGTCGCATTCTTAATTAATGTGGCTTGGGGGAACGAATATATTCCAGGAATCCTCAAAGTTTTAAAGGAACATAAAATTAAGGCAACATTTTTCTTAGACGGTAGCTGGACGAAAAAGAACCCTGATTTAGCTAAGATGATTAAGGAAGCAGGCCATGAAATTGGAAACCATGCATATAGCCATCCGGATCTCCAGCAACGGTCTATGGCAGAGACAACTGAGGAATTGAAAAAAACAAATGATGTTATTGAAGAAATTTTAGGTATAAAACCGAAGTGGTTTGCTCCCCCAAGTGGAAGTTTTAATAAGACAACGATTCAGGTTGCTGAGCAGCTTAATATGAAAACAATTCTTTGGACAGTCGATACAGTAGATTGGAGAAAGCCTTCAACTTCGAAAATGGTTAGCCGAATCGTATCAAAAGTAGAGAATGGATCAATGGTCTTGATGCATCCGACAAAGCCAACCGCTGAAGGAATGGAAGCCATGATAACAGGTATTAAAGAAAAGGGATATCAATTAGGGACTGTCAGCGAACTTATGAGTGAAAAACGAATCGATTAGTTATTAATTTAACAACAGTAAAAAAGTTTTTCCTGAAGTAAGTTGTATCCTATTGTTATATCTACTTCCTTTAGACATTAGGAAAACTTCAGGATTCGGCTTTTTAAAATAATTGTACTATTATCTGAATTTTTTCACCTTACTTAGACTTAAACGAAGCTAAAACAAAAAACAAAGGAGCTGTCCTCGAAGTATGTATAACAAACTTCAGGGACAGCTTTCTTTTTTGAAAATGCTTTGTTAATTTATGAATATATCAATCTTTTACATGATAACGTCCTTTTGGAATTACTAATGGTGTATCTGACACTGGATCAGGAATAACAACACAATTTAAATCGAAAACTGATTTTACCAATTCGCTTGTTAGAACTTCTGTTGGTTTTCCTTCTGCTACAAGTTTTCCGTTTTTCACAGCAAAAATATAGTCCGCATATCGCGCTGATAAATTTATATCGTGTAATACCATCACAATTGTTGTACCATACTTACGATTTAAATTTGTTAGCAAGTCCAATATTTCTACCTGATACGTTATATCTAAAAAGGTCGTAGGTTCATCAAGAAGTAAAATATCTGTTTGCTGTGCTAGTGCCATAGCAATCCAAACTCGCTGCCTTTGACCACCTGAAAGCTCATCAATATCATGATTCGCAAATTCTGTAATATTCATAAATTCCATCGCTTCTTCGACAGCTTCATAATCTTTTTTCGACCATCCACTAAACAAAGATTGATGTGGAAATCTTCCTCGCCCGACTAAATCTGTGACTGTAATCCCATCCGGAACGATAGGAGACTGCGGAAGAAGTCCTAACATACGTGCCAATTGCTTTGGTGGGTATTTGTTAATCGCTTTCCCATCAAGTGTCACATCACCTTCAGTTGGCTTGATCAGTTTAGCCATCGTTTTTAAAAGAGTCGACTTTCCACAACCATTTGACCCTATAATGACGCTAATTTTATTTTTTGGAATCTCAATATCAATTCCATGTATAATTGTTTTATCATCATAGCCAGATACAAGACGGTCAGCTCGAAAAACATGTGTGTTGCTCATTATAATTCTCCTTTTCGGTTCATTCGAATCAGCAGATAAATTAAATATGGTGCTCCGAGCAGCCCCGTAATCACCCCTACCGGGAATCGATATTCAAATGCAAACTGTCCTATTAAATCTGCAAATAATACAAGGTTAGCACCAACTAGACCTGCCGGGAGAATATTTGACGCGCTAGCACCTACTAATCGATTGGCAATCGGTCCTGCTAAAAAGGATACAAAGGCAATTGGTCCGGTTGTTGATGTAGCAATAGCAATGATAATTACGGAACTTACGATTAAAGTAATTCTCAATTTATCAGTAGCTACACCAAGGGACGTTGCCATCTGATCTCCCAATTCCAACATGCTTAATTGTTTACCAAGGGTTAGCAGTATAGGTGTGAATACAACAACAATTAATATTAAGGGAAGTGCTTCACTCATTTTTGAGCCATTTAAACTACCGCTTAACCATCTTAGTGCTACAGCAATATCTTGTTGGGAACTTTTAAGAATCAAGTACGAAATAACTGCATCTAACATCGCCTGCATTCCAATTCCGATAATGATTAGGCGACCAATTGAAAAAGATCGCCCCCGGGATAATACGTACATGACGATGACAGTAATTAATCCCCCACCGACTGCTGCTATCGATACAACTGTATTACTTGAATGCAATACAATAATACAAAATACAGCGGCCACACTCGAACCGGATGTAATACCTAAAATATTAGGATTGGCCAAAGGGTTGCGTAACATTGTTTGGAAAATATAACCAGACACTCCGAAGGCAAATCCTGCAAATAAGCCTGTAATCATTCGGGGAAGCCGTATTGTATTGATAGCAAAATTAGCTCCTGCAATATCTTCACCCATTAATGTACGAACAACTACATTCACTGGATAAATCGTATTCCCTAATAAAAGCATCGCACAACAAAGAATGATTGCTATAATACTTAATATAGTAGTAATAAATATCCAGCGTCTTCTTCTTTGCCGCATTCCTTTTACGATAAAATTCGCATCGTCCAATTGATTTCTCATAATGACCTCACCTTCGATTTCTTAGCTAGTAAGATGAGGATTGGTGCACCAATAAAAGCTGTTACAATACCGACTTCTAGTTCTCCAGGACTTCCAAGCAATCTACCAAATACATCAGAAATAGTTAGAATAATAGCCCCAGCTAAAGCTGACATCGGAACTAAAAAACGCAAATCCGGTCCAATCACTAAACGCATCGCATGGGTGGCCAAGAGGCCGATAAAGCCTATTGGACCGGCTAAAGCAGTTGTTACGCCACATAAAATAACGCCTGCGCAAATTGCAAATACTCGCAGTACACCCGGTCGTACTCCGAGACCAGTTGCAACATCATCACCTAGTGCTAATGCATTTAATGCTGGTGCGGATATAAAGGCAATCAATACCCCAATTAATAAAAAGGGGATGAAAATGGCGACGGAATCCCATGACCCAGAGCCGACACTACCGACTTGCCAATATCTAAATTGATCCATCGCATATTGGCTTGGAATCATTATGGCTGTTACAAGTGAAGAAAGAGCTGCAGTAGTTGCAGCTCCAGCTAATACTAATTTAATTGGCGTTGCACCACCACGCCCCATAGAGCCTATTCCAAATACGAAAACTGCTGTAACAGCAGCTCCGATTAAAGCTAACCAAATGTACTGGCTTGCAGTTGTAATATTAAAAAATGTAATACCGCATACTACAAACAAAGCTGCACCTGTATTAACACCTAAAATACTAGGGTCAGCTAATGGATTACGGGTCACAGTTTGCATCAGGACACCCGCAATTCCTAGCGCTACACCACAGCACAAACTAAAAATCGTACGTGAAATTCGCTTTTGCACCACGTTTGCACCGTAAGAGTCTTGGTTTTGATAAAATAACCCATCCATTAATTCTTGGAAACTGACCACCCGAGCCCCTAATACTAGAGAAGCAATGATAGCAACGATTAATAAGATAAATCCTACTATTAAAATGAGGGAAAAATGCTTCGGTACATGTAAATCTAGTTTCTTTTTATTAGATTCGCCGGTACTATTCTTCAATTTTATCAATTGCCCCACCAATTAATTCTAAATATTCATCAATTGTATAAGCGATTGAAAGTGGGTTTGGAGTTCCAGCTGCAACTAATGGCGTATCACTGGTAATAAACGCAACTGAACCTCTTTCAACTGCTGGAATTTTCCCAAGTAAAGGATCCGCTTTAATCGTTTCGTAAAGTGCATCATCACCATAACCAACGATAATATCTGCATCAAATAAAGCTTCAACATTTTCAGCACTCAATTTTAATGAATAGCTCGATGGATCTGTAATAAGTTCAGTAACACTTTCTGGATACGTCAACCCTAATTCTTCTAAAAATGATACTCGAGAATCAATTGGAGTATAAATATGTAATTGAGATAAATCATCTGCTGAGAAATTAACCCACACTACCTTTTTCCCTTCGATTTGAGGGTAAGCACTTAATTTTTCATCAATTAAACTTTCGATATCTTTAATTAATTGTTCTCCTTCCTCTTTCATACCCATACCTTGCGCATTAAGTTCAACTTGCTCGCGCCATGTAGTAGCCCATGGTGCAGTCGGATAAGCTACAACTGGAGCAATTTGAGTTAATGTTTCGTAATCTTCTGCTGTGATGCCAGAGTATGCAGCAAGAATGACGTCCGGATTTGCATCCGAAATCGCTTCAAAATCTAAACCATCTGTATCTTGGAAAACATTCGGGTCAGTTGCTCCTAGTTCATCTAACTTTTCTTTTGTCCATGGTAATAAACCGCTATCATCCTGAACACCAAAGTTTGCAGCTGAAAAACCTACTGGTACTACACCCAGAGCTAAAGCGACATCTTGATTTCCCCATTGTATCGTCACAACTCGCTCTGGCTTAGCTTCGATAACAGCCTCCCCTAGAGCATGTTTAATTGTAATTGGATATTGGGAATCTGTTTCAGTTTCAGTTGAAGTTGCTGGCTCTTTTTCTACTTCCTCTTCTTTTGAAGACTGACCAGAGCAGCCTACTAAAGCAAAAATGGTAATTATCGTTAGCGTCAACATTAGTAAAAATGATTTTTTATTTTGCATATGTACCCTACCTATCTAAAGTTTTTGACATAACTCATTCGATTGCAAACAAAAAACAATCGATAATGATTATCATTACCGATTAATTTAAACCAATTTTAACAAACTGTCAATAATTTTGAAAATTTACCAACTAAATTACAAGATTACGATTTGCAAATAGCTTTTTAAGATGATAATACCTTCGTCATAAAAACACTATTGGGATCCTCTTTGTAATCTGAAAATGGATTACAATATTCAAACCCAAAGCTTTCGTAGAGCCTTCTAGCAGGTTCAAATGCATTCATTGAGCCTGTTTCTAAACTTAATCTAGTATAACCACGTCTCTTAGCTTCCTCAATTATGTGTTCAAGCATTCTTTTTGCAACACCTTTTCTTAAATGAGAGGTTGCTGTTCGCATTGATTTAATTTCCCCGTGTTGACGATCAAGTTCTTTAAGTGCTCCACAACCAAGTAATTCACTCCCCTCCCATGCACTCCATAAGGTAATCTCTGGTCCTTTTAATTGCTCAAGATTAAGTGCATGTATACTTTCAGGCGGAGAATTTAATGCCATTCCTAAAAGATGTTCCTTTATTAATTCAGTTATTTCGGGACCAGTCAAATCATCAATTTTAATATCCATATTGAATTAATACCTCTCTTTTTAAAAGTTTGAGTGTAAACAGCAGATAAAACTTTTCTTTCTTCGGTTGTTTTATCTCTTCAACAAACGGCTCAAAAATCCCTTGTTGAATAATGAATGATTTAATTGAGAGCAAATAAAATTCATATTCAATTAACTCCACATTTTCTATATAATTTAAATACATTCCAGAAGATTGTATCATTATGAGAAAGGTGAAAACAAAAATGGAAAACTTTTATCTATTTGTTCTAATGTGTATTTTACTAATTATATTACCAGGACCCGATACTGCCATTGTTACAAAAAATACTCTTACTGTTGGAAGACTTGGCGGTCTTAAAACAGCTTTAGGCAGTTGTTGTGGGCTTATTATCCATACCTCTGCTGCAGTATTAGGACTGTCTGCCATCATTGTGAAATCCGCTTTATTATTTTCTTTCTTTAAATACGTTGGTGCTGTTTATTTAATTTATCTAGGAGTTAAAACATTATGGTCATTGAGAACACAAAAAGAGGCAACAACCGATGATGACAATGGACTAAATCAGCTTGATAATAAATCTTGTTTTAAACAAGGGTTTCTTACAAATATCCTAAATCCTAAAGTTGCTGTATTTTTCTTAACCTTTTTACCTCAGTTTGTAGACCAAGGAAACGATACATTTATCCCATTTCTTATAATGGGAATCACTTATACTATACTAACTGTCATTTGGTTTTTACTGTATGTCTATTTAATTACTCAGATTAGTGCTTTTATGAAGAAACCTAAATCACAAAATATTATCGAAGGTCTTACAGGTTCAATATTGATAGGTTTTGGTATAAAACTTGCGTTAGAAAAGTCTCATTAAAAGCTTTGCAATATTTAAGAAAAGGCGGAGTATAGAGAACACAAAGAAAGATATAAATCTTATGTTTTTTATACTCTCAAATAATACTTTTTCAATTGATAAAATATCCACATCTGATTGTCATGGGTGTTGTTTTGTTTAAATAATTTCATTTCAAAGCCTCTTTTCTTCTCAACACACCTTCATACCAAATAAATTTTTCATAATATTTTAGTAACAAGAAACGTAATCGAGTAGAGGAAAAATAAGTTGACTTATTTTCGCCCCTCTCACAACACCGTACGTACGGGTCTCGTATACGGCGTTTCAATTTATATCACAGTGTGAACTTCTAAGTAACGTTCTAAAGCAGAGGGTATTCCCCTCTGCTTTAGTCTTTTATTAGAGATTGCTCTATGAACAACTTTCGATAATCCGATAAATCGATAACCTTTCCTACAGAATGTTAAGCCTTTGGCTTCTTCTTCGGGTATACCTAATTGGATTAGCGACCTTATCTGTCTTCTTGGTACCTTCCATTGTTTCCAAATGATTACCCTTATTCTTGAGCGTAGTTTCTTATCAATTTTACGCATAGCCGTTTTCATGTTTGCAGTTCTAAAATAATTTACCCAACCAAATATTACTTGTTTTAGTTTCAGTATTCGGTAGTCTAACGGAATGCTCCAGTTTCGTTTTGTTAGTTGTCGAAGTTTCCTTTTAAATTTCTGTACTGAAATTGGATGTGGTCGGACTTGATATTTCTTATCTTTTGAATCGTAGTAATATCCAAACCCCAAAAATTTCAAGTCTTTTGGACGAGCGATTTTACTCTTTTCTGTATTGACAATCAACCCTAATTTCTTTTCTATAAATTTCACGACTGATTCCATTACTCTGTTTGCAGCTTTCTCACTCTTCACAAAGATAAGAACGTCATCCGCATATCTCACGAATTGGAGTCCTCTATTTTCTAGTTCCTTGTCCAGTTCATTCAACATTATGTTACTTAGCAGTGGGCTAAGGTTTCCTCCTTGTGGGGTTCCAATCGGTGTTTCTTCATATTTCCCCTTTACCATGACCCCACTGACCAAGTATTTTCTTATTAAAGAAATGACATCTCCATCATCGATTGTTTTGGATATAATTCGCATGAGTTTATCATGGTTGACTGTGTCGAAAAATCTTTCAAGGTCAATGTCCACTATCCAATCATATCCATCGTTCAGAAATTCGAGGCTTTTTATGATTGCCATCTCACAACTTCTATTTGGTCTAAAACCGTAACTGTATTCACTGAACTCTTTTTCAAATATCGGACTGAGTACTTGATGAATTGCCTGTTGAACTACCCTATCCACTACTGTTGGTATTCCCAGTTTGCGCATCTTTCCATTTTCTTTTGGGATTTCCACTCGTAAGGCAGCTTGTGGTTGGTATTTTTTGGTTCTGATGCGCTGACGTAGCTCATCCTTGTTCTCTTTCAGATACTTTTTAAGTTCATCAACCGTTATTCCGTCGACTCCACCTGCACCTTTATTTTTATAGACACGTAAGTAGGCTTCATTCATATTTTGATTGCTTAGAATCTTTTCTAATAGTTGCACACTCGTTTCTCCTTTCCTCTTACGTAGTAAGTAATATCTCCATTTTGGTTATCATTTGAGATACGCTCATACTTTCACCATTAACACATTCGGAGTCCGTTACTTACGCATTTGTGGCGTTGAAACACTATAAATTGTTCAGCCCTTCATGACCAAAGGTCATTACTATGGCTTCTGCTGACTTCTTGCGACTAACCGTTTTCGACTGTAACTATGTACATCCGCAAGACCTCCCAGGGTAAGACAACTATCTTTCCTCTTTTACTCGCCTGATTTACTCTGCAAAGTTACGCACATCTTTTGGACTTTAACTTGTTATGGAGTCTTATCCCTTTGTAGAGCCTTGGTATCAGATTTCTGTTCGTCGAGCCAAGATTTTATTCCACGCTTCCTCCAGCCCTTATCTCGCGATAAGTACCTTGCGCTTCCTTAGTGGTTGGTCGATGTGTACCTCCACAGTGGACTTTCACCACCTAGATAGTTGCCATGCCTGGCACACATAAAAAAGCAAGCAACTAAATTTTAGTCGCCTGCTCACTTAACATTATTTCTTTATATTATGTGATTTTACAATGGAAATGAATAGTTTAAAGGATTTAATCCGAGGTCTTCATTTAATAACCCTTGTAACCAATTCAATTTCATCAATTTTAATTATATAATGGTTATCTTTTATAGTTGTATAAGCAAAAAGATATAAAAACTTCAAAAACAAGAACATATGTGCTATGATTTGTGTAATAGTTTGGAAACTCAAGGGTGGTTGGCTCACTCCCCGGGAAAGGGGATGACGCCCGTGACAGTATTTGAAGCATTAATGTTTGCAATAACATTCGCAACATTGATTGTATCAATACTATCAGAAAACCATAAAAAATAACCCATCCTTGAGTTAACGGCTCAGATGGGTTACCCCTATTAAACAGCCAACCCCTTTAGGGACCAACTATTATGCTTGACTACTTGATGTTGTAGCATCGGGTAGTCTTTTTTAAGTTACGTTCTTATTACCTTAATTATACATAATTTTTGTAGTTTTACAAGAATACATCTTATCCAAAACATTTCGTTAAGGATTCCCCTTTTGTACGCCTCACTTTGAGCAGAATAATAGGCATTTGGAAGCGAAATTATTTTCCCTTGCCCAGGCTCTGTTCCTTTTCTCCCCAGTTAATTTCAGTCCCAGAATGTTGAATACCGTATATATTTCACAAACTTATCATTCTAAAATAATAGTCATCTTTAAGTAAAAAAACAATAATGTAAAAAAGAAGTAGTTCCATGAAAGAGACTACTTCTTATGTTTTATTTCCCTTGTTTTTCAACTATATTTTTTGCAATGAAACCTCCATGAAACTTCCCATTTTCAATAAAAATTTCATTGGCATTATTGCCTGCAGCGAGTACTCCGGCAATATATAAATTTTCTACGTTTGTTTCCATTGTTTCCGGATCATAAGTTGGGCGTCCTGTATCCTCATCAATAGTTACACCCATTGCACGAATAAATGTATGATCTGGGTGATATCCAGTCATGGCAAAAACAAAATCATTTTTAATTACGACTTCCTTGCCTCCTATATTTAATACAACATCATTGTCGTGTATTTCTTTCACTGTTGAATTAAAGTGCATCGTAATTTCTTCATTTCGCACAAGTGCTGCAAATTCCGGCAAAATCCATGGCTTAATGCTAGAAGAATAGTCGCTGCCTCGATAGCAAACAGTTACCCGTGCTCCTGCTTTATTTAATTCCAAAGCAGCGTCTACTGCTGAGTTTTTTCCGCCAATAACTAACACATCTGTATCAAAAAACGGATGTGCTTCTTTAAAATAATGATACACTTTCGGTAAATTTTCACCTGGAATGTTCATATAGTTCGGTTGGTCATAGTAACCCGTAGCAACGACAACATAAGGTGTTTCATATATTGCTTTATCAGTAGTAACTGTAAAAAAGCCGTTTTGCTCTTTTATTACAGACTCTACTTTTTCAAAACGATTGACATGGACATTTTTCAATTTAACGACTTCACGGTAATAAACAAGCGCCTGATTACGATGAGGTTTTCGTTCTTCCGTAATAAATGGCACATCACCAATGCCCAATTTTTCACTTGTACTAAAGAACGTTTGATGTGTAGGATAATTATAAATGGCATTTACAATATTCCCTTTTTCTATAACAATCGGCTTTAATCCTATATTTTGCAATTCAATTGCTGCTGATAAACCACAAGGTCCTCCACCAACAATAACAGCATCTACTTTTTGCATCCTAAAACATCTCCTTAAAACCTTAACTACTAAATATTATACTGCTACTTATTTGCCAATTGTTTTAATCTGCTCAAAAAAGCAGGCATCCTGCTTATTCTAGAAGTTCCTACCCCCACTGAGAAGAAGGCACTTTGCTTTTAGTTGAAGACCACAACTCGAAGGGCACTTTAAAAACTTTTCATTTAGTAAAATTCAAGTCAATCATGTGACATTGGGGTTTTGCGCCTAATCTCATTGGCAGCAATGTTGTTCCATAACCATTACTAATTATAGTTGCAACACCATCATTCATCTTAAATGAACCATGTGGATGTATCCCAAATTTACCTAGCCTTATTTGACCTCCATGCAAATGTCCTCCTAGCATTACGTCTGCATGATATTGTTGCCGCACCTTGTAAAATACTTGCGGATTATGAGAAATAAATACGATATAATCCTCTTCATTTGTTTTTTCAAATGCCATATCGAATTGTGCATTTTTAGTAGAAGTATCATCGATTGCACTTAACCAAATTTTATTATGAGAGTTTGGCAATGTTAATGCGTCATTTTCAATGATGTGCACATCCAGTTCACTAAAAATGCGGCGAAGCCTTTGCTCTCCCACTTCACGATCATTGTTTCCCCAAACAAAATAAATAGGACCCAATTTCTTTAGTAAATTTATATTTTGGTAAATACGCTCTATTGGTGTACGTTTATCAGCAAAGTCTCCGCCAATAATCACTGCATGTATTGGTCTATCTATTCGTTTTATCATTTGCTCGTCAATTTTACGTACATGAACGTCTGAAATGAAAAAAAACCTCACTTGTTCATTGTCACCAGCTAATTCAATGCTATGATGGAGCAAATTGTTTTCAAAAGCTTGCTTAATCATAAATAGGACTAAGCCAATGCAAATGACTAGAACGAAAAGCAAAACTATCATTCATATGTTCCTCCGTTCTAAAGAAGAAAAGCGCAAGTTCCTGCCCCTACTCCTGTATCTGCGCTTTCGCCCCACATTTTATCCATAAAGCAAGTTTTATTATTTCCTTAACAAACAAAAAGACGAGGCGGAAAAACAGATACCGTCGTCTTTTTAGTATTTCATTCGCAATTAATGCAAATGAGTACATATAAATTTAGTATATGAAATAACAAAACAAATTACACTAATTAGGTATTATTAGTGATTGTCCAACCGAAATGCTATCAGAATTTAAATTATTTGCAGCTTTAATTTTTTCAACACCGCTTGCATCATTATAATACTTCAATGCAATGCGGAATAAATTCTCATTGGGTTGTACAGTATGTACTTGTCCATTTGCTTGCTGCTCTTGCTGTTGCTCCTGCTCTGACTGCTGTTGTTGATTATCTTGTTCTTTATTTGCATCTTTAGCATCAGTTTGTGTTTCAGCTTGAACTGTTTTTTCTTCTTCAGTTATTTCTTTATCTTCAGCTTCCACATCAGAGTCAATTACTGCCTCGTCCTTTTCTTTGCTATTAGCCGACACAATATTATTTGTTTGCAATTCAACAACAGTTCCATCCTCTTCATTTTCAGCTACTTCAGGTTCATTAGGATTATAGAAGAATGATACATAAACTAATATCATAATAGGAATACCAAGTAGTAAAAATAATAATATCGTCATTAATGGATTTTTTCGTTTTTTCTTTTTAACACTACGGCGTGAACGTGACATTCTCGAGTTTTGTTGTTCTTCGAATTCTATTAATTGACGATGTTCTTCAATTTTTTCTCTATAATCTTCATTACTCATGAGTACCACCTCCAACACTATCTTTACTAATTATGACGAAATTTCTCTAAAAAGTAAATGATGGTAAGAGATATTTCCATAGATTTTTGCCTTAAATTAACTCAATTCGACAAAATATTACAAATTTCCTATAAGTAACTTCTCAATACGCTTTTGCCAAGACATTTCATCATGCCCTAGTTCTACTTGTTGGCGCGGGTTTATAATTTCTTGAAGTGAAATTCCGCAAGCTGAACAACAATTATCGGGATTTTTTTCTAAATTTTGACCAAAATATTGAACAAGCATTTTTCGCATACATTGACTCGTTTTAACAATTCGCATCACCTCATTAACCTCTTGAAGTTTTTCATTTTTCATGTTTTGAAGAACATTTTTCACTTCATTAGTAGAAAGTTGATTCATCCAATAATTAAGTACTCGAAAGCCAGTTTCAGATATTTCCCCGTTATTAATCATATTACTCGGAGGTTCATTCCTTACTTTGTAATTGTCATAGATTTCAATATGTACCTCATTAGGCAACTCATCAATTCCAATAAACCTTGCAAAGTCCTCATCACCTTCTGCATAAAGAAGAATAGCTACGGCATCTTTTCCATCGCGGCCAGCTCGTCCTATTTCCTGCATATAATTCGCCATATTCGAAGGAATGGACTCATGTATTACTTGCCGTACATTTTGTTTATGAACACCCATTCCAAAAGCATTTGTTGCAACAATCCATTCAAGAGAACCGTTAATAAATTGCTGCTGTATAAACTGACGATCTAAAGTATCTTTCCCGCCATGATAGGCTGCTGCAGAGAGTCCTGCTTGCAACATTTTTTCGCTTATCATTTCTGTTTTTGTACGTGATTGTGTGTAAATAATCCCTGGACCTTCAGTTTCAGTTGTATGTCTTAAAATCCAATCAATTTTATCCTCTCGATCATAAAACATAAATTTAGTCAAATGTATGTTCGGTCGATCAACTGAATGAATGTATTCAAAAGGCTCCTTCATTTTTAGGTAGTCTTTTATATCACCAACTACCTTATCTGTTGCAGTTGCAGATAAAGCTAAAATAGGCGGTCTATTGTCATTTCCTACTACTTCTCCAATACGCAAATAATCTGGTCGGAAATCAAACCCCCATTGTGAGATACAATGTGCTTCATCTACTACAATTAATGAAAGTTCCATAGTGTTTAATTTTTGAAGTACTTGCTGCTGCATAAGCATTTCTGGTGAAATAAAAATAAAGCGATAGTGATGTAAGGCTTGTACAACATTTCTTTTTTGATGTGCATTTAAAAATGAATTTAGTGCAACAACTCGCTTTTCTTTAAATTGCTTTAATTGATCGACTTGATCCTGCATAAGTGACAATAGAGGTGAAATGATTAAAACCGGTTTATTAAATATGTAACCGGGAAGCTGATAGCAAAGGGATTTCCCCATACCAGTTGGAAGTAAAGCTAAAACGTCATTTCCCATAAGGATTTGTTCAATAACTTCTTTTTGCCCAGGTCGAAAGGAAGTATAACCAAAATATTTTTCTAATAATGCTTCTAGCTGCACTATAAATCCCCCCTTGCTAGTACGAGCCGCAATTGAAAATAAGTTAAATGAGGCAATACTTCATGCAATACTTTAAGTTTTTTCGTATTATAGTCTTCTATCGCATTTAAAACTAACTGTACATCCCGTCCGCTTATAAATTGCTCAATAGAGAAATGAGGCTCATTCATTGCGAGTTCAACAATATGATCTTCAATTGTACTAATTTTTAGTCCGCGTATTTTACTAATTTGTTCTATTGAATAACCCTGTAAAAAAAGCTGTGTACTTTGAAATGCTGAGCCGGTTAATGGAATGTTAATACGAACGTTTTGTGCAACATTATTTAATAAAGGATACTGCTCAGCTTGAGAGGTAATGCTATTTAGCCAACTATGTAAACCTGCAATATATAGCAGTTGAATATCCATCTCGGATACCTTTTCAATGAAGCTTAATTGCTGCCAAGTAAACCCGGCAACCTCATACCCTGCTAAACGATTTATAATAATGCTCTTAACTTTCTCTTCAATATGAGTATTTTCTAAACTATGAATCATCTCAGCCATTAATTGTTCATGAATTGTTCCTTCTTGAAAATTGTTTATTAACAAGAAATTTTTTACCCATTGCTGAATCACCTCATCTTTTTGAATAGGAATAAACGACATCTGCCCTGCCTTTTTATGTGAAAGACTTTGTATTATTAATGATAGTCGTGCAAAAAAAACATGCTCGTTTCCTCGATAATGCCATCCATCGAATGGTAAATTTCCTATGTCCTCAATATGATTATTCATAAGCTCATAAGAACCTGCTTCATCAGTCCTTATAAACTGTTTTTCTATTAATAAAGAAATCTCTTCATCATATTTTTTTCTTGATAGTTTTGGCAAGATTCCAAAAAAATGATGCAATTGATATATCCCTACATCTTGAATTGTTTGTCCTGAACGTTTCCCCCTCAATAAATGGAATGGTGCAGAAATAGTACGTTCCTGGTTCAACTTGTGGAAAATTTGCATAAGAATCTGTTGGAAAATCAAAATCAAATCCTCCGTTTTCGTAGTATTTATGTTGAAAAGTAATTTAAACAGATTTAGAATAGAAAAGAAGCTTAATGGAGCGCACGTAAAAAAGGAGAGATAATCATGCCAAAATATACTATTGTAGATAAAGATACATGTATCGCATGTGGCGCTTGTGGTGCTGCAGCCCCAGATATTTACGATTATGATGATGAAGGTATTGCCTTCGTTATTTTAGATGATAACATGGGTACTACAGAAGTTCCAGAGGATCTATTAGAAGATATGCAGGATGCATTTGAAGGCTGCCCTACTGATTCAATTAAAGTTGCAGATGAATCATTTGATGGCGATCCTTTAAAGTATGAATAATTTATGTGAGGTTGAAGCAAAGGGCCACTTTTGTGACAACCTCATTTTTTATTTCGGTAAAAGCACAGAAAATGTCTCCGACAAAAAGGGACGTCTCAAAATGCTGTGAGACGTCCCCTTTTTTGCAGCGAAAGGCAAACCATTAGTCCTTCTCAATTTGTACCGAAAGCGAAGCGATAGGTACAATTTTTCTACAACGAGGGCAAAGCGACAAGTTTAAAAACTTGATATAAAATAAAGAAAACTGTCCTAGAAGTTTGTCATACATACTTCTAGGACAGCAGACTTTTCCTAATTCGAAGTAAATTAAGAATTATTTCCAATCTATTCTATCATCAATAAAATTTATTTTGCTTCACAAATAGAGTTTATAGTAAAACATCTAATGAGAAAGATTTCCTCATTAAATAAAATAGGTTAATTTAGAAATATGTTTCGCTTTCCCTATCAATAATTAATTCAGTAATTTTTACATCTGATGGTATTAAAGGATGTTGACGAATGACGCTGACAGTATTTTGCGATCCAACTGATAGCACATTCCCATCTAACCATTCACTTAAATTATTTCCAGAAAATTCAGGCTTGCAATTTTCAAAAAGATAATTTAGAATTTGAATCTTCTCTAATGATTCCTTTTCTTGAATAACTTTACTTAGTGTAGTTAGTGAACTCTTTTGTTGATCTTCTTTAGGAGTTATTACAACTATCTCTTGAATATTGTGCTGATAAAGAGCAATAATGATATCCCTCATTATATCATCAAAAGGTGACATAACAGGACTATCGTATTGTAAAACAATACTATTTTCCTTTTGTTTTATTAAATTGTCTATTTCTATATCAGCACAAGTTATATATAATGCTTTTATATTTTCAGCTTTATTCATCAAATTCACTCCATACAATGATTGAATTCTACTTAATTATTAAACTTTAACTGACCATTTATTAAATAAATTAAATACAATCGTCATAACTTGCTTTGTAAATCATCCGAAAGTTTAAAGACCATAATTCGTTCTCCAGTTTTCGTGCTTAAATCGGTATAAAAGCTAACTACTTCTTCACCTGTTATCTCTAATAGTATTTCTTTTAGTTCGTCTACACCTGATTCCACTAAATTGTTTCGATTTATTTTTACTGATAACAATCCTTCTTTATCTTGGCACACAGAATACTCTGCAGGAGTTAATATTCCTTTTAGGACTACAATTACCATATCGCGTAAAATATCTGATTTAACAGATACAGAGCCGCGTCCAAGATAATTTTTCTCCCAGTGAGTTAAGGCTTTACTTATTTCCGCTTCAATAGATCCTTTTGATTTTTCCATAATGACTTCCTTTCATCCTGTTCCACATATCGTTGTTACACATATTTTTTAAAATTTTTTCTTCACCTTTAATCAACATAACCTAAAAAATACTTCTTCATTAATTAAATAAGTTGTAATTTTTGCTACAGACAATTTAGTTAATGCCAACTTTTCCAATTCCCTTCTGGATCAATAGAAGCAAGTCGAATCCATCCATTACGAACCTTTTGAAGAAATGTTTGATTTTGATCAAATAGTCGTTCCACATGCTCTTTTGGTGCTTCAATCACTACTAGCAGTCTTAGTGGATCATGATACCCCTCTTGATCTGACTGCATTACCGACTGCCAAGGAAGACCACTTAATAGGTCACTTGCATTGCCCTGCATAACCCCAATTCCAGCAGTAGCTGTTTGGGTTGTTTTATTTCCACTTCCATAATAATGAGGAACAACAGTGGAAGCGTAATATTGCAGATTAATCCATTGAGCAACTGTTGTAGGGCCAGAAATAATATTTCCGAGTATCGTGCCGTCTTCATCCTTGTGCCAGTTATAGCTGTGTAGAAAAGTTCTTCCATCTAAATTATAGTTTCGAGTAAGCTCCCGATTTCCAATAATAAAAGCTGCATTACGCGCCAGCCCCCATTCTGGCCGTACTTCACTCCAATCCTCTCCCAAGCGTTGCGCTTCTGCCTTAGGATTCTTGGAACTAATTATACTACTAGGTAATTTTACAATTCTTTCAGTAGTAGCTTGGTTGCTCACCTCTGGCAATACTGCTTGGATGCAGTCAAATGCCTCCTTTGCCTTATTTGAAAGTTCAGGAACATATATCCACTGTAGCTCATCCATTGTTGTAATATGCTCCGCAGCTGCAAAGACGGTCTCTTTTGGAATACAAATTCCATCCTCATTGAGAGCTTTTCTAACCTCTGGAAGGTTACACAAAGTTGCCAATACTCTGGCATTAAATCCACTAGATGCCCCCCCACATGCACCACAATCTAATGCAGATGCATATAAATTGTTCGTACTGTGACTGCCATGACCACAAATCACTACTAAAGGCGCAAAATCTTCTATCAAGCCCATCATGTTCAATGCTTGCCGAGTATAATGAACTTTCTCTTCTTCAGTGAACCCAATAGGCAACTCTGTTTCTGAGGTTTGTATACGATTAAGTGATAATTGTGTAGATGGTTTGCGAAGCCATGCTTCTTTAGTTTTTCGGAATAGAATACCTGTACCTCTTGGAAAAAAACTACGAGCTATTGTTTGTAAACTTAACCATGCACCAGTTATTTCAGGCAATATCAAACTTGAAGACATATTGTATTTCATCTTTTTGAATGTGTTGCTTAGTAAACTAACCGTTTGCTGACGTTGTTGATATGATTTGAAATTAGGCTCTGACGAAAATTCATTCACTCTAAATTGTGGTTTAAACAAAATAGGCAAGGATGGATGACTGTGTCTGCTACCTAGTTGACATGTTTCAATCGGTAAACCGAAAAAGCCAGCTGTTCCAAAGGTCTCAAATGGACCTGCTTCTTCAAGCTTACGACGAAAAGGCTCTGAACGCACATCGATACAAAATGCAAATTGGGCCAATGTTGGCTTTACATTTTCTTCTGCATTGCGCGACTTTGAACTAATGATATTCATCAACTGTGCTTCGTAAGTATGTTCCCATGCCTCAAGCAAAATACGATTACGAACAATTTGATCAAAATCATAGGCTAAAGTCAATCTAGCTTTGATTTCTTTTTGAGATAACTGTAACCAAGTTTTGATAGGCAAGTTGCCCCAATTAGCCCAGGATACAATCAATGATTCTAAAAGTTCTATGTTATCTTCAGTTTTTTTCTGTGGTAAAGGAAGATAAGGTTTGACAAGTGCGTACTCCATACAAATTCGGACTGCTAAGTACTCTGTTAGCAAGTTCATATCCTTATCGTATTGCTGTGAGCGCCAAAGCATCATTCCTGCCCATCCTGGTAAAGCGAGTAAATGGGCTTCTAAATAATCTTGAATCTCTAAAAAAGAAATTTCTAAGCCCAGCAATGCTTCCATTAAAGCTTGATCGGCCTCTCGTGGTAAATCATTTAATCTCTTACGTATACTAGAACTTACAGCTGGATCATAATGGACTAGGCTCCTCCATGAAGAATAAAAACCTTTTTCCCGATTTGGCATAGACCAAGCAGCCTGAGATTCATCCAAAAATAATTTACACCACTTTATCATTTGTCCATTAAGAATTTGGGTTATTTTATCGCTGCTTTCTTTATCTATTCGTTTACTATATGTTTGGACTGTATGTTTTTTGGGAATTTCATATTTTAAACGTAGTAGTTCCTTTGCTATTCTCCTCAGCTCAGTTTTTGGTGAGTATTCGAATGTTTGTTTATCTTGAAAAAGAGCCGCTCGACAGTATTGAATTGCAGCTCCACCAGGTAAATCGAGTGACTTCATATCAAGCCATTGTTGAAGTCTAATTTCAATAAATTCTTGATTAATTTCTCCCCGTTTAAATGCAGACTCTAACACAGAATGACTAGGATAAATATCTATATCACTAATAATTTTAAGTCGTCGTGCAACTTCTTCGAACGATTGCTGCTCCATATCTGCCCAGGGGTTGTGTGCAGCGAATTTCGTTATTGGTCCTACTGGCATAATCACTTTACTTGCGGATTTCACAAAATCATTAATATCTAAATCAACATTACTAGGACTTTTTTCTAAACTTAGAGCTTTCACAAATGTTGTGTTCAACGTAACTTACCTCCTTGAGAAAACATTTGTGTCAAATAACTTGGATGACTTTCGATGACATCATTATGAGGCTCCCCTAACCGTACAAGCCAAAGATAAATAATTGCATAAAATCTAGATAAATGTTTGCGTGTTAGCAAAATAGCTACTACACTAGCGAACAGCAACATTAGTACTATCAATATGGCTGCAATGAATGGTGACTGTATACTTTTTTGAACTGTTCCATCTAAGACACTATGTAAAAGATGATGGATGAAAAAATATACACTGCCTCCCCCTACTAATATGAAAAATCCTGCTACGCGCCCAGTTCTGCTCAAGCCAAATGCCACAAGTTGTATCCAAGCTAAAGATACTGACCATCCCAAAATAAAGGCACTTACTAATTGGTAAACCTCTTCAGGAGAAGTAAGCCAGTATCCAATCCCTACTAGAATACCTACTAGACTTCCTGTAATAATCGTTAATAATGACAATGGTTTTTTCGTATTAAAGCTAGACACATTATTTTGAAATACTGAACCGGCTTGTAAAAAAAGCGTAGACTTAAATAAACCGTGCAACACCGCATGAATAATGGCTGCTAAAAAAGCACCTAATGCACATTGGATTAACATAAATCCCATTTGTGCAATCGTAGAACCAACGAGCTGTCTTTTATAATCAACTTGAACCAACATAATTCCAGTACCTATTAACACGGAAATACTAGAAAATACTAATAAAATAATTTGTACTAAATTCCCTTGAAAAATAGGAGCAAAAAGTGTTAACACTATTCCACCAGCGTTGACAATGCCCGCATGCATAATTGCAGAAATCGGGGTTGGGGCAACTACTGAATCTAATAACCACCGTTGAAACGGAAACTGTGCAGCTGGAATTACAACAGCCACTATTATCAGCAAACTAATGCATGTTCTCTCCCATGAATCAAGCTGTAAAAGACTTTCTGAAGTAAGTACATTCGATAACTGCCAATGATTCGTTGCTTGAGTTAGCCAGACAATTGCAATCGTTAATATTCCCCAACTGAATGCAAATAATAGACCACAAGTCTTTGCTGCATTTCTTGCTACTTCCCATTGCTTTTTTAATCCTATAAGCAAAGTTAGCCCTAGTAGTGTAGCTCCCCAACAAAGCAATAACAATCGAAGATCATTACTAAGCCAAGCAACTGAGTCAGCGATTGTAGTAAATGTCAACAAAGCAAAATATTTTCGATAAGAGCTGTCTCCAAGTAAATAATGAATACAAAAACGCTGAACTATTAAGCTGACAGTTAGTACAAAAAAAGCTACTAGCCACGTTAAGGCATTAAAATGTAACGGACCAACAACTATCGGTTCATTATTAAAAAAAAGTGCTAGTAAGGCAACAAAAGGCGGCAAAGCGCTTAAACCAACATGTATATGAGTAAAAGATAAGGGAGTCTTTGAATATAAAAGGATTAAACAGCTCATTGCAGAAATTGCAAGGAGTATTAAAAATACCACTGGTAATAAACCAGAATCCAAGGAATTTAACATTTATCTTTCCCCACTGAAAATTGTTGAATGTAAGTAGCTGACATATCGAACATATAATTCATATCTCCCTGCTTCATAACTAATCATTCCTTTCTAAAAGGTTATTTTTTAAAAGAAAAAAACCGACAATTTCTAAAGTTATGGCATATATAGCCAATAAACTTTGAAAATTGTCGGTTTACTTTTAACTAACCTAAGCTAGGTTTTTTAAATAGTCTACCCTTTATATACATAGCTTTTTCAAGTTTTCTACTTCGCTTTTTTAAATAGTCAATATCAAATTATTAACTATTGTACTAAAGTTAGTATAAAACTAGATAAAATTTATTTATGATTTTAAATTCTAATATTTAGAAAACATTCTGTCAAGTTCAATGTAATTGGACTCTTCCAAATAATGATAAAAACATCATCAGTTATTTTGCTTCACGTGATTTTTTTAAGATGTAAGCAGCTAACAAAAAGAAACAGCCAAGACCAAACCCAGTATATTCGTTTATTTGAACAATTGGTCCAAACGGTTCAAGTGAAATATTTATGAAGAGTACAATCGCCCATATAGAACCAATTAAAATGCCTAGACTCCATAATACGCTTCCCTTGTTTTTTGCACGATTGAATGCATTCTTCTTTAACATTACAAAAACAAAATATACTATAAGAAATAAACTTCCCGCAACACATAATGCAGTAATAGCTGCAGTTCCAATATGAATGGTCTGTTCTTCTTTTGAAATTAGTGGCAAAAATCCCCATGCAACTAAAAACCATCCAAATAAAGTTAAAACATTTTCAAACGCGAATTCTAAAACTTCCTTCATGGATTCTTTAGGCAATGATTCAATAATTTCTTCTGCAAGTTGTTGAGGAGATTTGCCAAACACCTGTTCAGCAGTTTTCCCTTCCTTCTGCGCTTCCAATAGGTGATCAAGCATCTCTAATAAAATCTCTTCAGTGGCACGTTCTTTTCGAAACAAATTTGACCGAATATAAACTAGTAAATTTTCATAGTAGTTTTCATTTTCCGGTAGTAGTAGTTTTCGTTTCTCATTATTTTGTTTAATAAGCTCTTTCACTGTTAACGTCATCTTTCATCACTCCCTAGGATATTTGAGATTGGCGTTGCTATTTGATTCCATTCTTTGCGAATTATTTCCAGTGCCTGTTTTCCTTCCTCTGTTATGCCATAATACTTTCGATTGGGCCCAGTTTGAGACGGTCTCATTTCTCCAACGATGAATTTATTTTTCTGCAATCTTAACAATACTGGATAGATTGTTCCTTCACTTACATCCTCTAATCCTTCTGACTGCAACTTTTTTGATAATTCATAGCCATAAACTTCTTCCTCTTCAATTATTGCAAGAACACAACCATCTAAAATACCTTTTAGTAGTTGGCTTCGAATAGACACTCCTTATCCCCCTTTCAAGTTTTACATTATAGTAAATTAAAATCTATCTTGTTATACAAAGTAGTTAGTTATACTATATTGCATAACAATATAGCTGTCAACTATTTTGTTATGCAAGATACTACTATATAGACATTGATTTTTATATTGTGAACTGTTAAACTCATAATTAGTAGTTGGTACTAATAACTGATATTATTTTAATAGAAGAGAGGTTTGTTAAATGGACTTATTACAAATAAAAGATAAAACAATTGTAGTTATGGGAGTAGCAAATGAACGAAGCATTGCTTGGGGAATTGCAAAAAAACTTTTAGAAGTCGGCGCGAACGTTATTTTTACATATCGCAAAGAGCGTTCAAAAAGTAAAATTGAAAAACTTTTAGCAGACTATACAGAGCACACGACTGCTACCATTGAATGTGATGTAAATAGTGATCAAAGCATTGCAAAAGCATTTACTCAAATTGGGGAACAATTTGGCACTATCCACGGAATTGTTCACTCTGTTGCATTTGCACATGCAGAAGATTTAAAAAATCGTTTTGTAGAAACGACACGCGAAGGCTATGCCTTTGCACAAGATACTAGTGCATATTCATTAGTAGCAGTAGCTAAGGCTGCACTTCCTTACATGACTGAAGGTGGTTCAATTGTAACAATGAGTTACTTAGGTGCTCAACGTGTTCTTGATGGCTACAATGTAATGGGTGTTGCAAAAGCTGCACTTGAAGCTGCAATGCGTTATCTTGCAGCTGATCTTGGTGCGGAAGGCATTCGCGTTAATGCTATCTCAGCTGGTGCTATTCGTACATTAGCAGCTAAAGGCGTTCCAAGCTTTAATACAATTCTGCATAAAATCGAAGAAACAGCACCTTTAAAACGTAATACAAACCAAGAAGAAGTGGCAGATATGACACTTGTTATGTTAAGTCATCTATCTAGAGGCGTAACAGGAGAAACAATTTACATCGACTCAGGTTACAATATCATGGGATAAAAAGTTTTAAAAATAGTAAAAGGGCACTACAATTGTGTAATGCCCTTTTGTAATTTTTATAGCTTTTCTAATAGTAAATAATATGTGTATATTACTTAATTTAAAAAACTTTTTTACTATAAATTCGAATGGAAAACAGCCATGAAATAATATAGAGGAGCATTACCGAAAAAATAATCAGTAAATACATTTGAGTATTACTGAAAGATAACATAATTTGAATTAAATCTCTTATCCTATCATTTAAATCGACAATAAATGTATTAACAATAACCATATAAATAACAAAAGAAACACCAAATCCAATCAATAAATACTGACTTTTAAAAAAATATGAAAATGGAAAAGCGAGTGATATAAATATACCAACAATACTAATAGTGATTAAAATTTGTTCCCGTTGAAGTATTTCTTTATGAATAACCAAATTCCCAATAAAAATTGTAAACAAGACTAGTAAAGTAAAAACGCACGCACTAATATATTTTGAACTAACAATCTCTTTTCGTGTATACGGCAATGAATTTAATAAAAGATTGATTGAAGATTTTTCATCAAATGCAAAAGCATTCATAATGACTACGACACAAAAAACTATAGATACCCAAGTTACAGAAGAACCTGATAATAAATAGATTATTAATAAAGGCAGCATAATTAATAGTGTATTTTTCTGTAATAAAATGTCTTTACGAACGAGATTCAACATTTTCTTCTCTTCCCTTCTTTGTATACAGCATTATATCTTCAAGTGTCGGTTTCTCCATAATAATTGCTTCTCCGAAAATATCCTCAATTCGTTTTTTATTTGCCGTCAAAGCTTCAAATCCATGATTAGATTTTCTAATAGCGATAAATTCGCGTTCAGTGTCGCGGTCTAATAGATTCGTTCCGCCTTTCACAATTGCATATTCTTCCTCAATTTTATAATACTCCTTCGTAAAAATATGTTCTCCGTTGTGAATAAACGCTATATAATCAGCTATCCGATCTAAATCTGTTGTAATATGTGTTGAAAAAAAGATGGTTCTTTCACCATTTTGCATAAGGTCATGGAGAATATCTAGTAGTTCCCTACGATATATTGGATCTAATCCTGATGTTGGTTCATCCATGATAATTAGTTCAGCATGATGTGACAGCGCAATAGTCAAAGATGCCTTCATCATCATTCCCTTTGAAAGGTGTTTTATTTTCTTGTTTAATGGTAGTTCAAATTTTTCTACGTAATGATTAAAAAGCTCATCGTCCCACTTTTTATAAGCAGGTTTAACAAGTTTCTTCATTTCATTTAATGTTATATTTTCATAAAAAATATTTTCATCAAATACAAAGCCGATTCGTTGCTTTATTTCTTTCTCGTGCTTTTTGTAATCCAATCCAAAAATTGAAATGGATCCACTATCTGGTTGTAACAAATTTAAAATCAACTTGATTGTAGTGGACTTCCCTACTCCATTACCACCAATGAATCCAGTAATAAACCCTTTCTTAACCGATATATTTAAATCTTTCAGTTGAAATCCTTTAAATACTTTATTTACATCTTTTAGTTCAATTACATTTTCCATCATACGTCCTCCTTATATAACATCGTAAGAAGCTCCTTTAATTCCGCTAATTCAATACCTATTTCTTTACTATTTTGTATGGCTGCAATTAACTGTTCTTCTATCACTTTCAATTTCCGTTCCCGAATCATTTCATTATTTTGTTCAGAAATGAATGAACCTTTTCCAACTACTGAGTAAATAAAACCGTTTTTTTCTAATTCCTCATAGGCACGCTTTGTTGTTATAACACTTATGTCTAAATCCTTCGCTAGTTGTCTCATTGAAGGTAAAGATTGTCCAGCCTGCAGCTCATTCGTCAAAATTTGTTTTTTTATCTGAGAATAAATTTGCTCATAAATTGGTTCCTTTGAATTATTAGAAATGATAATTTGCATGCAAATACCTCTTTTGCAATATTGTATATATACTATATATACAATATACACACATTGTGAATGATTTACAAATATTTTTTCAAAAAATTGGTTCAATGATTTTATAATTTTGATACTTTACAATTTCTACAAACGGATATTACTTGCTATGCTAGTTGTTATCAAAATAAAAAAGACATATGTCCTTTACAGAACATATATCACCTTTGAATTATATTAAGCTTATTAATAAACTCAATTTTCTTTACCTACAAAATTATTTTACACCTAATTTTTCCTCCAGCATTTCTTCTGTTACAGGTCCGATTATTTGTTCAACCAAAAATCCTTCTTCATTAACAATCATACTTGTTGGGAGTGTCAAAATTTCATAGTTAATTGAAACTTGCCCCTTTTTATCTAGTAAAATAGGCATCGTCAAATGGAAATCGTTAGCAAACTTTCGAATTGGTTCAATTCCACCTTCTTGATCCGTTAAATTGACCGCAAGAATAACGGCATTGTTATCTTCTGCATGCTGTTCATAATAATTTTGTAAAATCGGCATTTCTTCAGTACAAGGTGGACACCATGTTGCCCAAAAGTTTATTAAAATTTTCTTTCCAAGGTAATCCGAGAGTTTCAATGTTTTCCCGTCCAACGTCATTAATTCGAAATCTGGAGCTGGTATATTTAAAGCCGATACTTCAGGCTGCTGTTCCATATGTTCATGATCGTGACTATATAGCACAGATTCATCAATATCAACATAGAAACTCCCCGCATCACCCTGATTATCTTCTACTTGTCCTACTGATGTATGTATTTCTTTCTCTTTTATTACTGGTTGATTTACTTCATTCAGGGCTTCTCCACCATTTTCTTCTTTGTGGAAATTTGAGATGATGCTCCATACAATCGCTAATAATAAAACTGCTGATAATCCAATAGACGTCAAGTATCTTATCACCCTCGACTCTCCTAACCTCTTTTTCTATAATATATGAATAAAAAAATGAGAGATGATGTAATTTGCAAAAATAAACAATCATGAGTTTTTTACACCCAACCCTGGCATGAAAATAAGTACCTTCGGTTCATAATGGTAATGACACAAACAGGATGTAAGACGTGGCTTTTTTTGGTGGCTTTGACCCTGTAAAATAAACTGTTTGAGTGAATTTGGTGTTCAACCCTTTGTTAGCTCCACTTGATAGTAGGATGACTACGTACAGAAAAATGCTTATCTTCAAATTCACTCACTGTTTGTGATCTTAATGAATCGGAGTGATTTCATGGAAGTATTTATTGAGAAGTGTGCAGGTTTAGACGTACATTCAGAAACGATTGTAGCTTGTGTTATTAAAGGTAATCATGAAGACGAAATGTATATAGAGACCGAAACATTTCCAACACTCACAAAAGATTTATTTAGGCTTTTAAAATGGTTAGAGGGACATGAAGTTACACATATTGCAATGGAAAGTACGGGTGTGTATTGGAAACCTGTATTTAACATCTTAGAAGATTTCTTTGATATCACGTTAGCTAATGCCCAGCGAATTAAAAATGTACCCGGAAGAAAAACAGATGTTTCAGATGCAGAATGGATAGCGAAGTTATTACGTCATGGTTTGATAGAAAAGAGCTTTGTTCCCCCTGTAAATATTCGTGAACTCCGAGATTTAACGAGACTACGTAAAAAGTGGATTAGTCATTTAGTTTCAGAGAAAAATCGAATCCAAAAGGTATTAGAATGTTCAAATGTCAAACTAAGTACAGTAATCTCGGATGTATTTGGTGTATCAGGTCGAAAACTATTAAATCGATTAATTGAACAAGGCTATGTCGACGAAACGGATGTAGAAAAAGATATTCATGGGAAGTTGATTCCGAAAAAGCAATGGATTACAGATTCCTTATTTGGAACAATAAATGAGCATCAAATCTTCTTGATTCGTCAGTCCTGGCAACATATTCAATACTTAGAAACCTTAATTTCAGAAATCGAAGAACGGGTGGATCAACTACTTCAAAATTATCAAGAAGAACTACAGTTGTTAATTACCATACCAGGAATAAGTAAAGATACTGCAGCTGTAATTATTGCAGAAATAGGAGTAGAAATGGAACAGTTCCCGACATCTCAACATCTTGCATCATGGGCAGGAGTTTCACCAGGGAATCACGAAAGTGCTGGGAAAAGGAAGAGTACACGTACAGTGAAAGGAAATCCTCATATAAAATCCGCTATGTGTGAAGCAGCGTGGGCTGTTTCAAGAAGTCGAAATCGATGGCTGGCAAACAAATATTGGTCATTAGCAGCACGAAGAGGAAAGAAAAAAGCACTCGTTGCGATCTCGCATCGAATGCTTCGGGTTATTTACTCCATGTTATTAAACAAGGAGCCTTATAAAGAACCCCAAATGTCATAACTTAACCAAAACCAAAAAGTAATATACAAAGTTACCCCACAACAGGTAGCTCTGCTTTCTTATTGGCTTTTTTCGGTCAATTTAAGAATAAACATATTTGATTAATAGTATTCAAAGACCGAAGGGATTAATTATTTTCACAGAAAAAATCTTATCTCTATAGCAACTATATTTTTGCCTTCGAAATTTGAGTTCTTTAATACAAATAAAAAAGCTTAGGGAAATTCCCTAAGCCTAAAAGTATCAACTCAATTAGTTCAAAACTAATCTTAGTACATTTTAATGTACTGATCGCGTTCCCATGGATGAACAGCCGTACGGAACATATCATATTCAATTTCTTTCGCTTCTTTGAAGTTAGAATAAATGTGTTCTCCAAGTGCAGATTTGATTACCTCGTCTTCTTCTAAGTAAGCAAGAGCTTCAAGTAAAGAGCCTGGTAAACTATCAATGCCATTTTCTTTTAGTTCTGCAGAATTCATAACATAGATGTTACGATCTACTGGTGCTGGCGGTGTTAAACCATTTCGGATGCCATCTAAACCTGCTTCTAAAAGAACAGCTAAAGCTAAATATGGGTTAGCTGATGGGTCAACTGAACGTAATTCGATACGTGTAGATAGACCACGAGAAGCCGGGATACGGATTAATGGTGAACGATTGCGAGCTGACCAAGCAATGTAACATGGTGCTTCGTATCCAGGTACTAAACGTTTGTAAGAGTTTACTAATGGGTTAGTAACTGCAGTGAACGCTTTTGCGTGTTTCATGATACCAGCCATAAATTGACGTGCTGTTTCTGATAATTGTAAATCTGCGCTTTCATCAAAGAATACGTTTTTGTTGCCGCTGAATAATGAAAGGTTTGCGTGCATACCAGATCCATTTACACCGAATAATGGTTTTGGCATGAATGTAGCATGTAAACCATGTTTACGCGCAATTGTTTTAACAACTAATTTAAATGTTTGAATGTTATCACATGCTTCAACAGCATTTGCATATTTGAAGTCAATTTCATGTTGTCCTGGTGCTACCTCATGGTGAGAAGCTTCGATTTCAAAGCCCATTTCTTCAAGTTCTAATACGATATCACGGCGGCAGTTTTCACCAAGGTCTGTTGGTGCTAAGTCGAAGTAACCACCGTCGTCATTTAATTCTAAAGTAGGGTTGCCTTTTTCATCTAATTTGAATAAGAAGAATTCTGGTTCTGGCCCTAGGTTAAAGCTTGTAAATCCAAGCTCTTCCATATTTGCTAGAACTCGTTTTAAGTTTGAACGTGGGTCGCCAGCGAATGGTGTACCATCTGGGTTTACGATATCACAAATAAGGCGTGCAACTTTCCCTTTCTCAGCTGTCCATGGGAAAATTACGAAAGTATCTAAATCTGGTTGTAAATACATATCAGATTCTTCGATACGAACGAAACCTTCGATTGATGAACCGTCGAACATCATTTTATTATCTAATGCTTTATCTAATTGACTTAATGGAATTTCTACGTTTTTAATTGTACCTAGAATATCCGTAAATTGTAGACGGATATATTTAACGCCTTTATCTTTCACAATTTGTTTAATGTCTTCTTTTGTATACTTAGCCATCTTTTATCCACACTCCTATTATTTAAAGTTAATATAATCTACTCGCCCTTCATTTGAAAAAAGCGAGATAAATCCCCTTGTCTTAGTGACGCCTTTTGCATAATTTGTGCCTGTTGCATTTCCTCACGTAATATTGCCCGGAGTTCAGAATCTGAAATCGATAATTTGTTAGAAGATTTGACATTGTTGTTTTTTCTCATATCAAATACTTTTTTTATCCCTGCCATGTTAATTCCTTGGTCAAGTAGTTCGCGAATTTCTAACAATGCATCTACATCATCTAATGAAAACATTCTGCGATTCCCCTCTGATCTAGCAGGTTCGATTAATTTATGTTCTTCGTAATATCGAATTTGTCTCGCAGTCAACTCCGTTAATTGCATTACCATGCTAATAGGGAGTAACGGCATTGCTCTTCGAAACTCTCGACTCATCGACATCTCCTCCCTTTCATAGCATTATTTTAAACTACGTAACTTATAATAGCAATACCATGTTAGAAAAAATAACATACGGAATTTAGATTTTATTTATCGCAAATTTAGATAAGATAAAATAACAGCATTTTATAGAATTTTCGTTACAATAAACAGAAAATTTAAACTTCCTCTCCTTCTACCTTTTTAAAAATTCTGTCAAATAGCCCATTTGGCAGTTTACTTCACAAAAAAAGCTGTTCTCTAAGTCTATTTACGACTTAAAGAACAGCTTAATTTTAATTATCTACAACAAATATTGCGCTCTTTGATTTTCGATCCATACTTTCATCGTACGGAAAAGTAAAACTGCTACAACCATTAGCATAATTCCTTTAATTATATTAAATGGTAAAATACCTAACACTATCGTTTCTTTCATATCAAACGTACCCCAACCAAGGAAATAAGTGTACATTGGTAAAAAGGCAATATAGTTCAGCAGACTCATACCTACTGACATTGTGATAGTACCTATAATTAATCCACTGATTAATCCTTTCAATGAAGGAAGCTTCTTATAAACATAATATACGGGTAAAATAAACAGAATTCCTGTTGCGAAATTTGCCAGATGTCCTACTGGTACTCCAGTTGGTGTTCCAGAAAAAATCCAATCTAAAATGTTTTTAAATAATTCTACTAGAATACCAGCCATCGGTCCCATCGTAATTGCTGCTATTAAAGCAGGTACATCACTAAAGTCAATTTGCAAAAACACTGGGAACCATGGCAACGGGAAGTTTAGCAGCATTAAAATGAAAGAAATGCTGCTTAGCATCGCAATGGTTACAAAGGAACGCAGCTTAAGCTTTTGATTTTTCATACCAATTTCTCCTCTTTGCTGATTCAACTTAGCAAGAAGAAAGGACAGTCATTTTTTCGTTCTCAATGAAAAATCCCTTACGCTAATAATAAGCATAAGGGAGAAATAGGCACATTGAAATAAAATTCCGAAAAACTGTACGTTAAAGAAGAGCACCATAAAAAGAATACTCAAATAAAAGTATTGCCAATACAAAATAGTATTGTCGATACTTAAACGTACAAATTTCGCAATACATTACGAAACAAAGACTGTACCTTCACCTTCTCCCATCCAGACTATACTGTCGGCTTTGGAATCACACCAAATCCTGCACACTAAAATAAGCGGCTCGCGGGCTGAAGTAGCTTTTATAAAATCCCTCAATCAATTCCAGGAGATTTAAGCTTCTATTACCGCCGGTCGGGAATTACACCCTGCCCCGAAGATGAATCATTATTAAATTTTATTATAGCTCTTATTATAGATTTAAAATAATCCCATGTAAAGAACATTGCTTAAAACAAAATGGCGCTGTTAATGTCTCATTTTCAATATTATTATTGAAGTACTAGTGCATAATCAATTTCATTTGCTCCTACCGGCATTGGTAATGGATTCGTTAAATCAAAACCTTGCCATTCTGTTTGCAATACGTTTTCGAACTGTACTTGCATATTAAAGCTAGAAGCGGTAAGGAGTATGCCTTCAATCATTTGCATTGCTTGCACTTGATCAAAAGCCATCAAATCTAATTGTTGTGTAAAATTGACTGTTGCAATATCTCCTTCTACACGTACTTCATAATCAATGTTTGGTAAAATTACCGATTGATACACATCATTTGTTTCATCTTTCATTGCATTAATTGCTTCCTCAACTGTTGCAAATGTAGCTCTGAAGTTTGGCGCCAAATATTGTGAACCATCCGGCTGAGTATATTCAAAATAATTATACTGTGTTTGTTCATTTTTCATTTCTAGCGGTGTGCTCGGTTCACCAACTTGACTAAATTCAAAAGGTGCTCCTTCTTCGTTGAAAAATGCAATTTCATCATAATAGTAACTAAATGTATCAACTAAGGATGCGTTATATAGTGAGTATGCTGCAGAAGCAATGTCATATGATTGACTATTTGGTAAAGTATGAACCACTTGGTTGTTTTGCTCAGTTATTTCTCCCACGTAAGGGTGATAATCGACAAATCCAATTGCTTCTTCATTAAATAACGGTGCATATTGATTATAAAGCTGAACTCCTGTAGGTTTAGTATTATCAAAGTCCTCTTCTATTTTTTCATTTGGAATTAAAACTGTTACCGGAATACTATCTGCTGCATCGCTTGATAAGCCCAGCTTAAAGACTGTCTTGCCTTCAATATCTTCAGGATATACTGCTGTTTTAAGATCTACTGCTTCAGTTGAAAAAACATTTAACGAACTTCTTTGGACATCAGATGATTCCGAAAATTCTTCAGCACTGTCCTCTAACTTCTCGGTTGATTCGATAGTTTTACTTTCTTCACCTGAATTACTAGATTCCATTTGTTGCCCTGTCATAGAAGGGATAACTATTGCTAATAAGCATAATGCAGCAACCGAAATTAATATAGGAACCCAATAAAACTTTTTCGTTTTTGTTTTTTTATTAAGAAGCAATTCATCAACACCTTCATCCTTTAACCGTTGAAGCACATCATCTTTGGAGCGATGATCATGAATCTTTGGTGCATTTGAAAGTAATTGTTCGATCTTGTCGTCGTCCCATTTCTCATGACTCATTATGATTTGCCTCCTTTTCAACTGAAGTTGTTAATAGATCACGAAGCTGCTTGATTGCCCGATGCTGAGTAGTTTTAACTTTACCTTCCGACCATTTTAAAATTTCTGCCGTCTCTGCAATAGATAATTCTTGAAAATATCGCATAATGATAACCATTTTTTGATCACCGGTACACTTATCAAGTGCATCGAGTAATTGTTTCATATCATCATTCATTTCAATTAAAGTTTCGGGTGATTTAAGCGGGGAAACAAGCTGTTCTGTTTCCCAATTAAATGCATCAAAAGAGTGTGATGTATGTACTGCATTTTTTCTAAAATAATCAATCGCCACGTTTTTTGCTATTGCAAAAAGCCAGGTTTTTTCAGAACTTCTTCCCTGAAAACGATCATAGGATTTCAATACTCTTACATACACCTCATGTGATAAATCTTCTGCTACCATACGATTTTTTACTAAATATATTAAAAACTGAAAGACATCCTGATGGTAGGCATCATACAAACGATGGAAAATGGATTCTTTCATCCATGCCACCCCCGTTCTTACTTATTTTGTCGTATTAAATTGAAAAAAGTTTCATCAAGATTCATTTTTACATAACAAAAGCGCGACAGAATTGTTTTTTAGGACTGCGCCTACATAACTGTCGCTAAAGCTTTCATCACAAATAATTACCATTAAGGATGGTGATGTTTGTCGTTACCACGTCTTAGAGTACTTAATAAAGAACTATAGGGGCTTTTCAGAAAATTTTTGTTTCTGGAGAGCCCCCTTATTAATTGTAATTTCTTATAAAGGTAAATAGAAAGTAAATGTTGTTCCTTCACCAGCAATGCTGTCAACTCGAATATTTCCTTTGTGAGCTTCTACAATGTTTTTAGCAATTGCTAAACCTAGCCCAGTCCCGCCTTTTGAACGTGTTCGGGCTTTATCGGCCTTATAAAAGCGTTCAAATACAAAAGGCAAATCTTCCTTAGGGATGCCTTCGCCGGTATCTGCTACTTGAATTTTAGCATACGAAAGTTCTTGTTCTAGAGAAACTGTTACACTGCCTTCTTTGGATGTATGGCGGATCGCATTGTCAATTAGATTTGTTAGTACTTGTTCAATACGGTCTTCATCTAAGCTGACTTCCACATCTTCTGATAATGTCGTCTTAAATTGCAGCTGAACTTGACTTTCCTTTGCCACTTGAGCAAATTTCTGAGTAATCCGTTCTAAAACATGCACCATTGGAACATTTTCTTTGTATAAAGTTGTATAACCTGATTCCATTCTTGCTAAATCAAGCAAATCCTTTACAAGTCTTCCCATGCGCTGTGATTCATCATATATAATGCGAATCATCTCATTACGATCCTCTTCAGAAGTGACGACGTCATCAAGCAATGCCTCTGAATATCCTTGCAGCATCGAAATAGGTGTACGAAGCTCGTGTGAAACATTCGCAATAAAATCAGAGCGTAGTTTATCTAATCGTAATTGTTCGGTCATATCTCGTATAACTGCAATTGCACCACGAATCGATTGTTCACTATTTTTTAACGGGCTTATCGTAATTCGATAATAAAAACCGTTCATCTCAATATCTTCTTCTAATTTATCTTCAAAATTCAAAACATGATCTAACATATGATATATTTCTGCCGGAATAGGACTAGCCCCTTCGGATTTATTTCCTAAAAACCATTTTTGCAGTAATTTCTCAGCAGGTGGGTTACTTAACAAAATCGTTCCATCCCGATTAAATGTAATAACACTATCTGTCATCGAGGTTAAAACACTTGCAAGCTGTTCTTTTTCTTGATTAATTACTTCTAAATGGTGCTTTAATTGTCTACCCATTTGATTAAACGCAACTGCCAATTGTCCAATTTCATCGTTTTGCGTAGTTGGCAGAGTTTCATCAAATTTCCCCTTTGCTAATTCAAAAGCATGTTCCCGCATTTTTCGCAGCGGCCAAGTAATTCGTGATGAAAGGAAAAATGCAAAGAATGTTGTTAGTACAAAGGCGATAAATGCTGATAAAAAGACAATTTTAGTCGTCTCTTGTGATGTTTCATGGAGAGCTATCGGGTTTTGGTAAATAAAAATTGACCCATGAACTTCATTATCACTTTTTAATGGGTAGCTCAATACAATATAATTTTCCATTTTTTCTTCTTCAGTTTGAGATGGTAAAATCATTTCCTTAATAATTGGTATATCTAGTTCATAAATTTTAGAAAAGGCTTTGTTTTTTATAATGTTATCTTGTATTTTTTCATTGTTAGTTCCAGTTTGAAAAGCAGACACTACTTCTCGGTCTTGCGATACTATAAATGCATTTGTATCATCTGGAAGCATTTCTTGTATAATTTCATCTGTCAACTGTTCAAGATCATAATTATCAACAATGCTGGCAATTGTTGAGGCGGTTTGTCGTAACGATTGCTCAGCCTGTTCCTTATGATAATTTTCAAGAAACTCTAACATTAAAATTGTACAGACAAATAATACAAATGAAACGAGAAGCAATATGGTTACCCATAGCTTCCCGACAATACTTCTCCATATTTTAATCATTGATAACCTCAAATTTATAACCAACGCCCCAAACAGTTACAATCATTTTTGCTGCATTTTCTGAAACACGATTAAGCTTTTCACGTAAACGTTTCACGTGTGTATCCACTGTTCTAAGGTCACCAAAGAAGTCATAATGCCATACTTCTTTTAATAATTGTTCACGGTCAAACACTTTATCAGGTGCTTTTGCTAAGAAATAGAGTAATTCATATTCTTTTGGTGTTAAATTTACTTCTGTTCCATCAGCTGTTACACGATGTGCATCATGATCAATTGTTAGATGCGGGAATACAACTAAATCCTTTGAAGTAGACGGACTTGAAACAGGTGAAAACGCAGAAGAACGTCGCAAAATTGCCTTTACACGCAACACTACTTCACGAGGACTGAATGGTTTAACTATATAATCATCTGCACCAAGCTCAAACCCTTGTACACGATTTGCTTCTTCACCTTTAGCAGTTAACAATATAATTGGAGTTGCCTTTTTTTCTCTTAGCTCTTCGCATACTTGAAGACCATCTTTTTCTGGCATCATAATATCTAATAAGATACAATGATAATCGTTTTCCAATGCTTTTGAGAGTGCAACCTCACCATTTTCAGCTTCATCTACTTCATAACCTTCACGTTCTAGATACATTTTTAATAAACGGCGAATACGATCTTCATCATCTACTACCAATACAGAAATATTTTCAGACATAGGTTTTACCCCTCTCATACTTTCTCTACTATCATTGTACAATTTCATGTGAAAAATTAAAAGGAGATATAGTTAAAACTTCCTTTAAAGGGTAGTATTTTACTTATTAGGTCTTTGAGGCTTTTTAAGCTGGTTTCTTCTACAGTTAGAAGTCTCTATTCTACTTATTAAAGAAAGTTCTTCCCAATTAACGAGAAGAACTTTCATAAAGTTTTCATATTATGCGTAAGAATGTAAGCCTGCGATTACTAAATTAACTACGATTAAGTTGAAAAGAATGATTGCAAAGCCTATTAATGCAAGCCAAGCTGATTTTCTGCCTTCCCATCCTTTTGATAATCGTAAATGTAAGAATGCTGCGTAAAATAACCATGTAATAAGCGCCCATACTTCTTTTGGATCCCAGCCCCAGAAACGCCCCCATGCTTCTTGCGCCCAAATCATCGCAAATACAAGGGCCCCTAAACTAAATACCGGGAATCCAATCAGCACTGAACGATAGCCAACTTCATCCAGCAAAGATAAATTTACTTTTTGAACAAGTGGATGCAACATTTCGATGATACGTTTACGTGTAATAAGTCGAATTAATAAATAAAGAACAGTTCCGACAATAAATGACCAAAATACAGTTGTTAATTTTTTAGCATTAATAACTGGTGGCATTTCAACTAATGGTTCCATTACATCGTCAGTCAGCAATGTATATTCATTCATACCAAAAACAGCAGGCATATTGTATGTGATTTTTTGTTCTAATCCCTCTTTGTTCACATAATTAAACACCGCTTCGTAGCCCATACTTCTAAACACTACAGTAATCAACACAAATCCTACTACTAGAACAAGGAAATAAAGCACTCCCTCTAGGCAGAAACGACCTTTTCCTTTGATTTTAGGATCTACATCTTTTAATAAATAAAGTAAACCTGCCACAGCACTAATAGCTAAAATTGATTGACCTAGTGCAGCAGTAATTACATGAATTGTCAACCAATGACTTTGTAAAGAAGGCACAAGCGGATTCACTTCATTTGGAAACATAGCTGCATATGCAATTATTAAAATTGCAATTGGCAATGCAACTAGTCCAAGTGCTGCAATTCTATACATAAAGTAAATTAAGATAAACGCTCCGATGATAAACATCCCGAATGCAGTTGTAAATTCAAACATATTACTTACAGGTGCATGTCCTGTATAAATCCAACGAGTTATAAAATAGCCTAATTGTGCAATTAATCCGATAATCGTTACAGTAATTGCTAAGCTGCCCCATTTTTCTGCACGCTTCGCTGCTCCATCTGGTTTTGAGCTTTTAATTGCCCCACCAAATAATAGAGTTGCAACTAAATATGCAACAAAAGCAGCATATAAAAGATAGCCGCTTATTTGAATTAAACTCATAAGGTGTTGTCACCTTCCTTTTCATTTTGCTCGCTTCCGGCCGCTTCATCCAGCTGGTCGATATATTTAGGCAAACTTACATGTTCAGTTAATGCATTTAAATCTTTCTTTATACTAAACCAATTTTTGTTTGTATGTGCTGCTAGTCGAATTGTACCGTCTTGTAATTGCTCTACCCAAATACGGCGGTGATTCCAATAAGAGCCAATCGCAACACCTAACATAAAGATAATGCCGCCAACAATTAAAATCGGGATTGTTTTATCCTTATGGACAGTTAAGCCAGACATATTTCTTGTTTCAACACTTTTAAATTGCATTTTATATTTATTTTCACCATTTGGTTCAATTGTTTGTCTGATAGCAACAAAACTCATTTCCCCATCCGGTGTTTCAGGTGTTGTCATTTTAAATATAAATGCAGGATTATTAGGAGTAGGTGTCGCTGTTTGTGGCACACCGTCCTTAAAACCTGAGAAACCAGGATAATAGCCTAACAAGGAAATTTTTGTCTTATCATCAATTACATATTCATCTTGAGGATTTGTTAAATCAATACTTACTTCACCTAAAGATTCACCAGTTTCTTTATTTGTTAAATTAAAGATCATTGTTTTTATTTCGTTTAAACGGAAATCCATTTGATAAAATGAATAGCCTTCATGCTGTAATGGATGATTTACCCTAATTGAATATTCTTTTACTAATTCTAAATTCTCAGCTTGGCCAGCAACTGCGTCATCTGATTGTTTATATAACTTAACGTCTGTCTGATAGTTTTTAGCGACAACGTTAACACCTTGCTGTACCTGTGATTCTGTTGGATCATTATCATGCAATTCTAGAATGAACTTTTCATTTTCAAGAAAATAGCCTTCCATTCCCGGAACCGCTCGAGTTTCACCTTCACGAATCCATATTGATTCATCAATATAGAAGCCAGGTAACATTCGCAGCATGACCCCCAGCAAGAAGATTATTAAACCTAGATGGTTTATGTATGGGCCGTAACGTGCGAAGCGTCCGCGCTCTGCTAAAATAGCGCTTCCTTCCCGACGTACGTTGTATTTTAACTTCTTCATTTTATCTTCAATTAAATCAAGTGTTTTAGAAGCGTCTCCATCAGTAATAGGACCCTCTGCGACAATGCGTTGACGTTTCATAAAACTTTCATGTCGTTTTACACGTTGATTTTTTAAAGATTTATGAAGCGGAATCCCTCTATCAATACTTGCTACAATAATAGAGATACCGAGCAATCCGACTAATATTTGGAACCACCATGAACTATAAATATCAGCAAACCCTAATGAATAGTAAAGTTTCCCTAAGGAACCATATGTTTCTTCATAGTAAGTTGCTTTATCTGCAATAGATGAAACGTTTACATAAAATTCCTGCGGGAAAATAGTTCCAATTGAAGCAGCTACTAGGTTAATAATAATTAAAGAAACACCGACTTTTACACTTGAAAAGAAATTCCAAATTTTATCGATAAGCGACTTATTGCGTGTTTTCGAACGAATTGCAATTCCATCATAGCGCATATCTACAACTTTGCTTTTTTGTTCTTGTTCTGTTAATGGTCGACCGCATTTTTCACACAGCTTCGTTCCTGCTGGATTTTCATGACCACAAGCACAAATAATTTTTTCCATCATGAATTACTCCTATTCCGGCTTAATTGATTCCATATATGAAGCGATCTGTGTTTCGTTCATTTCACCAGTAATAATTTTTTCAACTTTACCTTCAGGGTTGATTAATATTGTTGCAGGTAGTAAATCTACGTTATATGCTGTCATCACACTTTTTGTACTATCAATTGCTACTGGAAAGTGAACATCTAAGCTCTCGATAAATTTTTTAACTTCAAAGTCAGTTTGTGAGATATTGATTGCCAATACCTCTACACCTTGTTCCTTATAAATTGCATATTGATTAGACATTGCTGGCATCTCTTTTTTACATGGTTCACACCAAGTTCCCCAGAAATTTAAAAAGACCCCTTTACCTTCATAGTCAGACAGACGATGCTTAAGATTATTATCATATAAATCAACTAGTTCAAAATTTGGTGCTTCGTCTCCAACTTTTAATAATTCTGTTTTATCTTTAGTTGCTGTGTTGTAAATTGTATAGGCAATTGCAGCAACAAGTACGATGAGAATGACTCCACGCGTAATTGAGCGTTTCTTTTTCTTATCCATCTGTCGGTTCCCCCCCGAATAACTATACAACCTTTTTTATTATAGCAAACTTCATTTTTGCTTTTTCGCTAGAATTTGACTGAATTATGAACGTTTTCACTGCACATTTAGTGTTAATCAATTTTACCAGTTTGAGCCAATACGCGCAGTTTTTTCACCTCGTGCTTTGTCAATTCACGATACTCTCCTGTTTTTAATCCTGATAAATCTAGGAATGCAAAGCGTTCTCGTTTAAGCTTTACCACAGGTGTACCAATTGCTTCAAACATTCGACGAACTTGACGATTACGCCCTTCATGAATTGTAATCTCACAAATTGCTTTTCCTGCTTTTTCGTCGAATGAGGTCATACTTACCTTCGCAGGTGCAGTTTTCCCATCTTCGAGTTTAATTCCTCGTTGTAATTTTTTTAGCCCTTCAATTGTAGGTACACCTTTTACACGTGCGATATAAGTTTTATCGATTTTAAATTTAGGATGGGTAAGTTGATAAGCAAATTCTCCATCATTTGTTAACAATAAAAGCCCGGAAGTATCATAATCTAGTCGCCCTACTGGAAAAATACGTTGATGAACGTGTTTTTTAAAAATATCCGTAACAGTTTTTCGTCCTTTATCATCAGTTACCGCAGAAATTACGCCGCGTGGTTTGTACAATAAAAAGTAGACTTTGTCCTCTTTTTCAAGTTTTACTCCGTTTACTTCTACCGTATCTGAGTCTGAAACTTTAATTCCTAGCTCTTTTACGACTTTTCCATTGACTTTTACTTTGCCTTCTAATATTAATTGTTCTGCTTTACGCCTAGATGCAACTCCTGCATAGGCAATTACTTTTTGTAATCTTTCCATCATGATCACTCCGTTAAATTCTGATTTTCGTAAAAAATTGTAATAGTTATATCAGTTAGCATCTGCGATTTGTCCTACCGCTATGCCTTTAGTATTGTGCTGACGTTTGGGACACTTACTAAATAAAATATTTCACTTTCACCTTGCACACTTGACTAAATAGTTTTTCGTGGTTGGCACTTTTATTTTGCCAAAGTATAAACTTAATAAAAAAATACGCAAATTTCGACATCAATCTGTTGAAAATTATGTCATATTCGGTTGTATTATTAAAGAAAAATAACTTATTTTACAAGTTATTTAATTTTTTTGTAAAGGACAAAAAATAAGAACTGCCAATGTATGCAGTCCCTACTACTTTAAATATGGTATGCAATAAATTTCTTTAATCTATTTTTATGTCTACTCTTGTTGAATAAATACTTTCATTATTTAACATCACATGCCATATTCCAAACTCGTTTTGCTTTCTAGAGAGGTGCAATACATTTTGCAGTTCTTTTTCTTCATCTTTTGTAAGCAATAATGTAATTGGTTTACTTAGTACAACCTTTTTATTATTAGCGGCCTTATACTCACCTTTTTCTGCAATTGTCACAAGATCATATTCCGTAAAAACTTTATTTGCAAGGCCCCTATGTACTTCCCAATCATTCGCCTCATTTAAGGTAACGACAATTACTTTTTTTTGTCCCTGCTCGAAGTAGGTTGCAAGCGTGCGGCCAGCTACCTTCGTAAAACCGGTTTTACCAGCAACAGCGCCCACTTGTTCACGTAGAAGACGATGTTTATTTTGCCAAGTAACACCATTCTTTGTTGAGCTTTTATAATTAATCGTTGAAGAGATTTTCTTAAATGCATCATTTTGCAGGGCAATCCTTAACATTTGAGCTGTATCATAAGCTGAAGAAAGATGTAAATCATTATGCAGTCCCGATGGATTTGTGAAGTATGTGTCATTTAATCCATAAAGATATGCCTTTTCATTCATTAAGTCTGCGAAACCTTCTATTGAATTGCCTGTATGTTCTGCTAAAGCGTATGCGGCATCATTCCCAGAACGCAGCATTAATCCATATAACAATGTTTCTACTGTTACCTTTTCGCCGGGCTCCAAATAAATTGATGATCCTTCAGCTAATGCAGCTTTCCTCGAAATAACTATTTCCTCATCTAAGTCATTATTCTCAATTGCGATAAGAGCTGTCCATATTTTTGTCAAACTTGCAATCGGCATGCGATCATGCACATTATTTCCCATTAAAAGTCGACCAGTATCTGCATCAATCACAGCATAAGAAGCATTAGCCGCTTGTACAATCGATAAGGAAACGACAAAAGAACATACAACCGATAAAAAGATTTTTACAAATTTATTCAACAAGCCACTCCTTTTTACTGAATAAGAAAGTATAAATTTTTTGAATAATATCTATACGCCACTCCTTAAGAAGTTACACCCTTTTTTGAAAAATAGAGAGTTAAATTTTTTGCGTTTACGGTTGTACGACAATCAAATCTGAACTTCCGAATTACGCGAACTAAGCTTGTCTGCGGATGCTATTGGATATGTTTTTAATTGACGCGTTTCCAAAGGATACTTATTTTTCCTATTGTTCATCACTAAATGCTTCTTGGAATTTCGTCATAAATAAATCTGTTTCTTCATTTTCATCAATTTGATCTCCTTCAGGTAATGGAGGAAGTTCTTTAATATCTTTTAAACCAAAGTAATTTAAAAACTCTTTTGTTGTGCCATAAAGAATTGCACGACCAGTTCCTTCTGCTCTCCCTACTTCTTGTATAAGTGCACGTGAAACCAAAGTTTGAATAGGACGTTCACTCTTTACGCCACGTAAATCTTCAATTTCTGCTCTTGTAATTGGCTGCTTATACGCAATAATGGCCAATACTTCTAATGAGGCTGTCGATAATACATGGCTATTTGGATTTTCAACTAATTTTTTGATACAGTCAGCCATTTCCGGCTTTGTTGTAATCTGGTATGTACCTGCTAATGTTTTTAATGTGATGCCTCTTTCATCCGTTTCGTTGTAATTAGTTTCAAGTTCGCTTAAGGCAGCCTCAATTTCCATCATATCAACCTCTAGCAATTGTGATAGTTGTTTTGCAGTTAGTCCATCATCTCCAACTACAAATAACAGCGCCTCAATCTTACTCATTAAATTGTTCAAGGTCATCGAGGATGTCCCCCTTCTGTAATGTAACAGTTAAATCTTCGAAGTTTTTTTCTTGCTCTACATTAACAACCTGGCGTTTCATTAATTCCAACAATGATAAAAACGTCACAATAATTGTTGCTTTATCTTCATAAGGAAAAAGTTCGGAAAAATAGGATTTGCCGCCGTTTAGTTTTAATGAATCGACTACTGCAATCATTTGCTCTTTAACAGAAATTTCCTGTCGCGCAATTCTTGTAGATAATGTCTTTTTTAGCTGCTTGCGACGAAGCATTTTTTGGAATGCACTTAACATATCGTACACGTTGACGTTCATATCAAATAATACCAATTGTTCATCTGGCATAAAGCCTGATAAATCACTCGGTGGACGTGTAAATACTTGAGCACGCTCGGATTCTAAATTTTTTAGTTCAGTTGCAGCTTCCTTATATTTTTTATATTCGATAAGTTTTGTAACAAGCTCTTCACGTGGATCGGGAGCGTCTACTTCAAATTCAGCATCTTCTATTTCTCCTTCATGAATTGGAAGAAGCATTCGGCTTTTAATTGCCAATAACGTAGCTGCCATAACAAGGTATTCGCTCGCCTCATTTAACTCTAGCTCTTTCATTGCATGTATATGATCAATATATTGTGCTGTTAATTCAGCCATTGGAATATCATATATATCGATTTCCAAACGATGAATTAAATGCAATAATAAATCAAGAGGTCCAGTAAAGGCTTCTAATTTTACTTCATACATGTGTCAACCACCTGACATTGTTGTTCATCATTTAGACTAATAGCTTTCAAAATAGCTTTGGGTAAGTCTTTATGTACTTTTATTCTAAATTTAGTATAGAGGAAAGAGGATTGTAATGCATCCATTGTTTCATCCATTGTATGTAGATTACTGTACATACTTTAACGGCAATCAAGATTATTTTGAATGCCACGAAGTATTAGAAGAATATTGGAAATTAATATCTCCTGGCGACAAGGCTCATCCACTGGTAGGATATGTCCAATTAGCTACCGGCATGTATCATTGGCGAAGAAACAATACGGCTGGTGCTATGAAAATATTGAAAAAAGCAACGAATAATTTTTCAAACAATCATTCATCACCGTTTTTCGAATTTCTTGATTACGATGAACTATATAATCATTGTGAAACAAGCATAATCTCGATTGAAAAAGGTGAGAAGTTCAAACCTTTTAGTCTAACTTTTACAAATGAAGATTTTGCTGCTTTAGTTAATCAAAAAATTGGAGAGCTTCCAACAATTCCATATGACTATCTTCTTAATAAACATATGCTTCGCGATCGTACAGATATTCTTGAAGCACGCAATGAAAAAAGAAGAAGAGGCGGACGTTAGTTTGAATCGTCTGCCTCTTCTAATATAGGTAAACATTTTTTTATAAAAGGCTCCGTTTCTTCGTTCGCCTTTAATGCTTTAAATTGACCTGACTTTAAAAGTTCCTTCAGCATAGCGATTGCTACACCTTCTCCACGATAAGAAGGCACTACTGTAATATGTTGAATTGTTGCACTCGAGTCTTCTTCAAGCACACCTACAATTCCTATATATTCTTCATCTTTTTTCCATAAAAATAAATGCCAATTGTCTTCTTGTTCATATGCATTAATTGTTTCCATTAATCGCTTTACATCCTTCTCTTGCGGCATGAACGAAAGCAGACCCATTGCTATTTTTTCTAAAGACTTTTTATAGCGTATTAACATGAATAACATTCCCTCATTTTCTTTCGGTACAACATCCTTAAATATCCTACACGATTTAAGCGCTAGAAGCAAATTTACCGCCATTTTTTTACAATTACTAACTTTGGCTGCTCATTCTTCCTCTTTTGCAAAAAACTGTATAGGCCATATGTTACCGTGAATTCGGAAAACTTTTATTGACCCTTCTAATCTAAAGACGTGTTTGGGATAATGATGAATATATAAATACATGCCCAAATTAAACTTATGGATAATAATATACTAAGAAGCCACCATTTCGATATTTTCATTAATTACTCACCCTTTTTAAGAGACAGCGGGAGATCATTTTGAACAATATTTTCATAGCTTTCTCTGTTAATTGCCAACTGATGTTGACCTGATTCTACAAACACAACTGCTGGTCTAGGAATACGGTTATAATTTGAAGCCATTGAATAGCCGTATGCTCCAGTACAGAAAACAGCTAAAATATCACCTGATTCCGCTTGTTGTAAAGGTGCATCGATAATCAATTTATCACCAGACTCACAAAGCTTCCCTGCAACAGTATATGTAGTTGTTTTTTGTTCATTTACTTTGTTAGCTATAACAGCTTCATACTTTGCATCATAAAGAGCAGGGCGAATATTATCACTCATACCGCCATCTACTGCTATGTACTCACGTATATTTGGAACCGTTTTGTGCGAACCAATTGTATATAAAGTTGTTCCAGCATCTCCAACAAGAGAACGACCTGGTTCAATCCAAATTTCCGGCATGGACAAGTTTAATTCAACCGCATGTGACTGAACAGTTTTAATCATTTCTTCTACATAGTCTTGTGGTTCAAGTGGTTTATCTTCTTCAGTATAGCGAATACCAAATCCACCACCTAAATTTAAAACCGTACATTCAAATTTAAATTGATCTTTCCATTCGCTAATTTTTTTCATCAACTTTTTAGCGGCTAAGCTAAAACCGTCTGTTTCAAATATTTGGGAACCAATATGACAATGTAATCCTAATAACTGTAAATATTCATGATCTCTTACCTCGTTAAATGCTTGATCCGCCTGACCACTATTTAAGTCAAAACCAAATTTCGAATCAGCTTGACCCGTTGTAATAAAATCATGTGTATGTGCTTCCACTCCAGGAGTAACACGGAGTAAAATACGCATACTTTGTTTTTTTGTCTCTGAAATTTCTTTTAACAGTTGAATTTCATAAAAATTATCAACTACAATACATCCGATGTTTGAATCAAATGCTAATATCAGCTCAGCATATGATTTATTATTGCCATGAAAATGAATTCTTTCTGCTGGGAATCCAGATTGTATTGCAGTATATAATTCTCCACCTGAAACAACATCAAGAGAAAGATTTTCTTCATGTGCAAGTTGATAAATTGCAATACACGAAAAAGCTTTTGATGCATATGCGACTTCAGCTTTTACACCTAATTTATGAAATGTTTCAATAAAACCGCGAGCTCGTCGTCTAATTAATTCAAGATCATAAACGAAAAGTGGAGTCCCATATTCTTTTGCAAGCTCTGTTGCATCAACTCCACCAATCGTTAGATGACCATTTTCATTTATACTTTGAGTTCCATATAAGTGCATTGTATCTCCTCCGTATGCAACGAAAAAGAATTCTTTTTCGTATTTCTATTACCTTATGATGAACTTTATCATAGGAATTAGACCTGTGCAACGGCTGTTTTATGAGCGTTTTCTATCTCTTGCACCAACAATATATGGCCTAAGTGCATCATCCGCCATTGGAAACCGAATCATAACACGCAAAAATGCCTTTGGAAAAAACGGAACAAGTGGCCACATATAGGGTACTTGCATTGGTCGAAGCGCACATAAATAAGAGAAGATTATAAACACTGCTATAAAAAATCCGCTTACGCCGGCTATTACAGTAGATAGCAGTACAATTATTTGGAAGTATTTAACTACAACACCCAATTCATATGTTGGAATAGCGAATGTGAAAATTGCAGTTACGGCAGAATACAGTACAATCTCTGCTGAAAATAATCCGACATCAATTGCTATTTGCCCGATGATAATACCTGCAACTAAACCCATTGCAGTAGATAATGGAGTAGGCGTATGAATTGCTGCAATTCTTAAATATTCCAAGCCTAATTGAGCAATAATAATTTGCAAAATTAAAGGTATGGTTGACTCTTCTTTAGCACCAATAAATGACAATGCTTCCGGTAAATATTCATCATGGGTGGCTAATAGGTACCATATTGGAAGCAATGTCATTGCAAAGAATGCTGCTAAATATCGGAGCAACCGGACTGTAGATCCAATAAGTGGCGCCTGTCGATATTCTTCAGCATGTTGTAATAAATGAAAAAAGGAAATTGGCAAAACAATAACAGAAGGTGACGTATCTACAACAATTGCAATATGCCCTTCTAGTAAATGTGCTGCAATAATATCTGGTCGTTCAGAATATCTGACAAAAGGTAATGGATGGTATCGTTGTTTAAACAGCCATTCCTCAAGCGATTTATCTGCCATTGTCAGTCCGTCATGTTTAATTTCATCTAACCTTTTTTTAACCCACTTTAAATGTTTTTTATTTACTAATTCCTTCATATATACTATTGCAACATCTGTTTTTCCAAGTGATGTTATTTTATGAAGTTCAAAGCGCAGCTGTGGATCACGAATACGTCGGCGAATTAATCCCGCATTTATTAAAATGTTTTCCGCAAACCCATCCCGTGATCCTCGGATTACTTTTTCATTATCTGGCTCATCAGGCTGACGACCAGGATAATTTCTTAACTCCAATAAATAGCCATGCCCGTGTAAAGTAATAACTCCCACTGGTCCACTTAAAACACCTAATAAAAATTCATCGCGATCTTTTGGTTCAGATTTACCATAAAAATTAAAGCGATGATTAAAATATTCATCTTCGTGTTCAATATCAATTTCAAATTCATCATCTTCATCTTCAAAGAAAAGTGGTGTAAGTTGAATCGTGGCCGTGTTTCCATCTACAAGTCCACTCATATATACCAATAAAATAGGTAAGCTTTTTACATGTAATTCTTTTATACAAACATCAAACGATTCATCCTTACCAAGTTTACTGTATAAAAAATCTTTTGCTTCATCTATGGATGCAAAAATTTTATTACTCATTTATTCACCGTCTTTTTAGTAGTTCGTGTTGAATTTGTATCCATCCATTGCTTTAACTGTGCTAATATTTTCTTTTCCAACCGTGATACTTGTACCTGTGATATTCCCAATCTTTCTGCAATATCGGTTTGCGTCAAATCTAGGTAATATCTCAAATAAATAATTGCTTGTTCTCTCTTATCAAGCTTTGTGAGAACTTCCTTTAATGGAATGTACTGAAATGGCAATTCGGATTTTTCATCCTTCATTTGATCCATTAAGGTGATGGAGTCACCTTCAGACTCAAAAAGCTGTTCATGCAACGATGCCGGATCACGCATGGCATCAGTTGCAACAAGCACCTCATCCTTTGTTACACCCAAAATATCTGCAAGCTCTGAAATGGAAGGCGGCTTTTCGTTTGTTTTTAAAAATTCATCTGTTGCATGACGAATTTTATAGTTTAATTCCCTTATCGAACGACTGACCTTTACCATGCCGTCATCCCGTAAAAAACGTTGAATTTCTCCAATAATCATCGGTACGGCATAGGTTGAAAACTTAACGTCATACGATAAATCGAATTTATCTACAGATTTCATTAATCCTATACAACCAATTTGGAATAAATCCTCAAGCTCTACTCCCCTGGAAGCAAAGCGTTGAACAATCGACCAAACGAGCCGGGTATTGCCTTCAATCATTTGTTTCCTTGCTTCAACATCACCAGCTTGAGCTTTTTCAATAAGCTCTCGCATCTCCTCCTGTGTTAACAAAACATTGGACGGCTGTTCGATTGTCCTCATCCCCCTCGTTTCTACCAAATACGAATGTATTTGCGCCCAGTTAATAATTATCAATTAATACGCTTGGCATGTATTTAATTGCATAAAAACACTTGGTCTTACGAAATAGACTATTCTATGAAATTTGAGGCATCTTTACCGAGTAAAATTTTTTTGAAAAGGTTACAACTGTTCCAACATTCGGTTCAGATTCAACCTGCAAATTGTCTGCGAAACTTTCCATAATGGTAAAGCCCATTCCAGAACGTTCCATTTCTGCTTTTGATGTAAATAGTGGTTCCATCGCCTTTTTGACATCAAAAATTCCTTTTCCGTTGTCTTTAACAGCAACAGAAATAATGTCTCCTTCCCGTACAGCATGAACAGTAACTAACCCTTTTCCATCTTCGTCATACCCATGAATAATTGCGTTGGATACAGCTTCTGAAACGATTGTTTTAAACTCTGACAGCTCGTCAATCGTAGGATCAAGTTGAGCAACAAAACTTGTTATCGCCATTCTCGCCAAACTCTCATTTTCACTTAGTGCAACAAATGAAAGCGTCATTTCGTTATCCATTCACAATCCCCCTTGCATGTAAAATTGCATCTGCTTCTGTACCCTCCAACATAAATGAGGCTAAACCAGAAAATTGAAATATTTTTTTCATTGTATTAGATGGATTTAGTATAATGGTTTGTCCATTTACTGCCCTCAACTCTCTCATTCGTCCTAAAATCAAACCAACTCCTGAACTATCCATAAAGTTGAGTCTTTCCAGATTCCAAATAATTGTGTTTAAGTTGCCTTGTAAAATCGTTTTTGAAATGTGTGTACGAATTTTTTCTGTTTCATGATGATCTAGTTCACCATATAATCTGATTACTGCAATGTCGTTTAAGTACATATCAATTTCGTAATTCATTTTGTAGTTCGCCTCCTCTTAGTTCGCTAAATTCCACATTAATTTGTCAGAAACCTTTCAACTGACAATAGTAGAACTAATTCGCTGAAACTAGTGAAAATACGACAAAGGGAAATCAAAAAGATCTCATGGTTTTAAATGCAATTAGAGCTTGTTTGAAAAAGGAATGAACATGAGTTAGCCTAAGCTGGGATACTATTCTAAAAGCTGGCCTCCATTTTACAAACCTTCTAGTAAGAGGAGCACTTAAAAAATTATCTCCCCTCCTTCATGACTTTATTTAAACAAATATAGTATGGAAAAATTGACCGTATTTTAAACATAAAAAAAGGTTGCAACACCAACTTTTGGTCACAACCTCTTCTCTATTTACACTTTTCTAAATATAACCAAAGTTATTAAAACATATACAAAAAAGGTACATTTAGATGTACCTTTTACGAACTTTAACTTATATGGCTGTTTGCAAACTCCTGACATTCTTTAAATGCGTAGTGTTTACAACCGATACATGCATTTTGATTGACACAACTAATAGCACGGTTAATCGCTTCACCAGTATGGGGGTAAAAGTTTTGTTCCCCTATTTCATCTGTAAGTCCATATTGTTTCAATGCGATTTTCAAAGTTGGTTTGGCACCTGTAACTAAAAGTGTACAGCCTTTACCTTTTATATCTTGAATTACATTCCGTAGATATTCCTCCCCGGTGGTATCTATAAATGGAACTTTTCCTAATCGTAAAATCAGGACGGCAGGTTTTGTGTGAATTGACGATAATATACATTGTTCAAACGTTTGAGCTACTCCAAAGAATAAAGGTCCTTCTACAGTATAAATATTGACTTGTGGACAATCGTGAGTTGGCTTTACAACGTGAGGCAGAACTTTTCCACGATTGCTATCATGATCCGGTAAAACCTTTGATACGCTTAACATTTCGCTCATTCGTTTTGCGAATAAAATAACTGCTAATATCAAACCTACTTCTACAGCAGTTGTTAAACTTGTAAAAACAGTAAGTAAAAATGTAATAACTAAAACAATAGAATCCCCTGATTTTAATTTTAATATATGTACGAAATGTTTTCTTTCACTCATATTCCAAGCTACCATCATTAAAACGGGTGCTAATGCGGCTAAAGGAATGTGTATTGCAAGAGGTGCAAACAGAATTAATGTAAGCAACACAAACAAGCCATGAACAACACCTGATAAAGGTGACACTGCACCAGATTTTATATTAGTTGCAGTTCTTGCAATCGCTCCTGTTGCAGGTATCCCTCCAAAGAATGGCGTAATAATATTAGCGATTCCTTGACCAATTAATTCCCTATTACTATTATGTTTGCTATTTGTCATTCCATCTGCTACTACAGCTGAAAGTAAGGATTCAATTCCTCCCAACATGGCGATGACAAATGCAGGTCCTATTAACATAGTTATTTTCTCTAATGTAATGTCAGGTACTCCAAATTCCGGTAATTTATTTGGAATTGCTCCATAAGTAGAACCAATCGTTGCAACATCTCCAGCGAAAAAAACAGCTGCTGCTACAGCTGAAACAATAATTCCTACAAGGGCGCCGGGAACCTTCGGGAGCTTTTTCGGAGTTAGGATCATTACAGTAAAGCAGGTAAGCGCCGTTAAAATACTAAATACATTTACAGTATTTAAATGTCCGCCAATTTCTTTCATATTATCGATAAATTTTTCGTGTTGCTCAATTCCTTGTAAACCTAGAAAATTAGCAATTTGTCCGGTGAAAATAATTACCGCAATGCCTGCGGTAAAACCAATTGTTACAGGCCTTGGAATATATTTAATTAATACACCTAGTTTAAATATACCCATTAATAAGAGCATGATCCCTGCCATCAACCCAGCAAGCAATAAATTTTCATATCCATATGAAATAACTATACCTAATAAAATTGGAACGAAAGCACCTGTTGGACCACCAATTTGGTACTTAGAACCACCTAATAAAGAAATTAAAATCCCGGCAATTATTGCGGTGTATATTCCATACTCAGGTTTAACACCCGATGCAATTGCAAACGACATTGCTAATGGAACAGCTACAATCCCAACAATAATCCCTGATAATAGATCTTTCTTAAAAGAATTTAACGAATATCCTTCAAATCTCCCAGTCCAAAACTTAAACATACTATCCCTTCTTTTAGTAGATTTATAAAATTGTAGAAATTATCACAATTTTATCACATTTATAGAAAATAGAAAGATGAAATTATTAATATATGGAATATATAATTAATTATTTTACGATTAAATTAAAATTATTTATTAAAGTTATAGATTACTTCTGATTCAAAATCGAGTAGAGGAAAAATAAGTTGACTTATTTTCGCCCCTCTCACAACACCGTACGTACGGGTCTCGTATACGGCGTTTCAATTTATATCACAGTGTGAACTTCTAAGTAACGTTCTAAAGCAGAGGGTATTCCCCTCTGCTTTAGTCTTTTATTAGAGATTGCTCTATGAACAACTTTCGATAATCCGATAAATCGATAACCTTTCCTACAGAATGTTAAGCCTTTGGCTTCTTCTTCGGGTATACCTAATTGGATTAGCGACCTTATCTGTCTTCTTGGTACCTTCCATTGTTTCCAAATGATTACCCTTATTCTTGAGCGTAGTTTCTTATCAATTTTACGCATAGCCGTTTTCATGTTTGCAGTTCTAAAATAATTTACCCAACCAAATATTACTTGTTTTAGTTTCAGTATTCGGTAGTCTAACGGAATGCTCCAGTTTCGTTTTGTTAGTTGTCGAAGTTTCCTTTTAAATTTCTGTACTGAAATTGGATGTGGTCGGACTTGATATTTCTTATCTTTTGAATCGTAGTAATATCCAAACCCCAAAAATTTCAAGTCTTTTGGACGAGCGATTTTACTCTTTTCTGTATTGACAATCAACCCTAATTTCTTTTCTATAAATTTCACGACTGATTCCATTACTCTGTTTGCAGCTTTCTCACTCTTCACAAAGATAAGAACGTCATCCGCATATCTCACGAATTGGAGTCCTCTATTTTCTAGTTCCTTGTCCAGTTCATTCAACATTATGTTACTTAGCAGTGGGCTAAGGTTTCCTCCTTGTGGGGTTCCAATCGGTGTTTCTTCATATTTCCCCTTTACCATGACCCCACTGACCAAGTATTTTCTTATTAAAGAAATGACATCTCCATCATCGATTGTTTTGGATATAATTCGCATGAGTTTATCATGGTTGACTGTGTCGAAAAATCTTTCAAGGTCAATGTCCACTATCCAATCATATCCATCGTTCAGAAATTCGAGGCTTTTTATGATTGCCATCTCACAACTTCTATTTGGTCTAAAACCGTAACTGTATTCACTGAACTCTTTTTCAAATATCGGACTGAGTACTTGATGAATTGCCTGTTGAACTACCCTATCCACTACTGTTGGTATTCCCAGTTTGCGCATCTTTCCATTTTCTTTTGGGATTTCCACTCGTAAGGCAGCTTGTGGTTGGTATTTTTTGGTTCTGATGCGCTGACGTAGCTCATCCTTGTTCTCTTTCAGATACTTTTTAAGTTCATCAACCGTTATTCCGTCGACTCCACCTGCACCTTTATTTTTATAGACACGTAAGTAGGCTTCATTCATATTTTGATTGCTTAGAATCTTTTCTAATAGTTGCACACTCGTTTCTCCTTTCCTCTTACGTAGTAAGTAATATCTCCATTTTGGTTATCATTTGAGATACGCTCATACTTTCACCATTAACACATTCGGAGTCCGTTACTTACGCATTTGTGGCGTTGAAACACTATAAATTGTTCAGCCCTTCATGACCAAAGGTCATTACTATGGCTTCTGCTGACTTCTTGCGACTAACCGTTTTCGACTGTAACTATGTACATCCGCAAGACCTCCCAGGGTAAGACAACTATCTTTCCTCTTTTACTCGCCTGATTTACTCTGCAAAGTTACGCACATCTTTTGGACTTTAACTTGTTATGGAGTCTTATCCCTTTGTAGAGCCTTGGTATCAGATTTCTGTTCGTCGAGCCAAGATTTTATTCCACGCTTCCTCCAGCCCTTATCTCGCGATAAGTACCTTGCGCTTCCTTAGTGGTTGGTCGATGTGTACCTCCACAGTGGACTTTCACCACCTAGATAGTTGCCATGCCTGGCACACATAAAAAAAAAAAAGCATGTTTTTAACAAACACGCTGCTTAAATAAATATTCATGAATAATAGCAAATCTTTTCCAACATTTTATATTCTTCCGCTTATATAATATAAAAAGTTAGCAGCGTATTTTTCAATATGCGCCACTAACTTTGAACTTCAAATATATTTAACCATTCCTTTATCCTGCAATTACTTCTTTAATTAAAGTTGGAGCTTCCACTTTATCTTGAACAATTTCAATATGTTTGTAAAGTTTATCTACCACTTCTGAAACATCTTCCCTATTTGCATGAATCGTAACAAGAGTTTCACCCTCTTGAACGGCATCTCCCACTTTTTTATGAAGAACAAGACCTACAGATAAATCGATAGTAGATTCTTTTGTAGCACGGCCTGCACCTAGCAACATTGCAGCCACCCCAATATCATCAGCTTCGATTTTAGCAACATAACCAGATTTTTTTGCAGGTAATTCAATTTGATATTTTGCTTGTGGTAGTAGTGAAGGATTGTCTACTACTGAAGCATCTCCGCCTTGTGCAGTGACAAACTTCTTAAACACTTCTAATGCTTGGCCGTTTGCAATGACTTCTTCCAGTTTTACACGGGCCTCGTCTATTGAATTTGCTTTTCCACCTAACACGACCATTTGAGAACCTAATGTATAGCATAGCTCCATTAAATCTTCAGGTCCATTCCCCTTTAATGTATCAATAGCTTCCTTTACCTCTAAAGCATTGCCAATTGCAAAGCCTAATGGTTGACTCATGTCCGAAATAATTGCCATCGTATTTCGACCAACATTATTGCCGATTTGCACCATGGCATGGGCTAAACTTTTAGCATCTTCAAATGTTTTCATAAATGCCCCATCGCCTGTTTTGACATCTAACACAATAGCGTCAGCTCCAGCAGCAATTTTTTTCGACATAATGGAGCTTGCAATTAAAGGAATACTCGGAACTGTTCCTGTTACATCACGCAAAGCATAAAGTTTTTTATCAGCAGGAGTTAAATTGCCACTTTGGCCAATTACCGCTGTGCCAATATCGTTTACTTGTTTTGTAAACTGTTCATTGGATAATTCAACATGAAACCCTTTAATAGACTCTAATTTATCGATTGTGCCACCAGTATGACCTAATCCACGACCACTCATTTTGGCAACAGGGACACCACAAGCAGCAACCATTGCAGCAAGTGATAAAGTTGTCGTATCTCCTACACCCCCGGTTGAGTGTTTGTCAACCTTGATTCCCTGAATTCCTGATAAATCAATTTGATCTCCCGATTCAACCATTGCCATTGTTAAATCAGCTCTTTCACGATCATTCATATCTTGGAAATAAATAGCCATCATTAAACTACTTACTTGATAATCGGGAATCGTACCTTCTGTATAGCCATTAACAAAAAAACGAATCTCTTCAGTTGTTAGTTCTTCACCATTTCGTTTTTTTTCAATAATATCAACCATTCTCATTATGTTGTCCCCCTATTTCAAGTTAGATAAAAAACTTGTACCAAATGGTGGTGCAGTTACATTAAAGTTTTCCGCAATCGTTGCTGCAATATCCGCAAATGTTTCACGTAGTGGTAGTTCACTGCCTTTTTTAAATCTTGGTGAATAAACAAGCAATGGAACATATTCACGTGTATGGTCTGTTCCAGGAAATGTTGGATCATTTCCATGGTCTGCAGTTATAATTAATAAATCTTCTTCATCTAGTGCAGTTAACACTTCTGGCAAGCGACGGTCAAATTCTTCAAGCGCTTCTCCATAACCGATTGGATCGCGGCGATGTCCATAGTTGGCATCAAAGTCAACTAAATTTAAGAAACTGATGCCATTAAATTCACGTTTTACTACTTCCGCAAATCGATCCATTCCGTCCATATTATTTTTTGTACGAATCGCCTCAGTAACACCTTCTCCATTATAAATATCTGAAATTTTACCGATTGCAATTACATCATATTCAGCATCTTTTAATTCATTCATTGTTGTTCGACCAAAAGGCTTTAGTGCGTAATCATGTCTGTTTGAAGTTCGTGTAAAATTACCTGGCGTGCCAATAAAAGGCCGCGCAATAACTCGACCAACTAAAAACTCAGGTTCAAGTGTAATTTCCCGAGCAATCTCACAGATTTTATAAAGTTCTTCCAACGGTACAATTTCTTCATGTGCAGCAATTTGTAGAACCGGATCAGCAGATGTATAGACGATGATTGCACCTGTTTCCATATGCTCTTTTCCTAATTCCTCAATAATTTCGGTACCACTAGCAGGCTTATTACCAATTACTTTTCTGCCCGTTTTAGCTTCTAATTGTTCAATTAATTCATTTGGAAACCCTTCAGGATAAACTTTAAACGGTTTATCAATATTTAACCCCATAATTTCCCAATGCCCAGTCATCGTATCTTTCCCTACAGATGCTTCTTGCATTTTTCCATAGAATGCTCTCGGTTCTTCGACTTTAGCAATGCCCTTTAATTCACGTATATTTGATAGACCAAGCAACTGCATATTAGGCATTGTTAATCCATTCATTTCTTGTGCGATATGCCCTAGTGTATCTGCACCTTCATCTCCAAATTTGTGTGAATCAGGTGCTTCTCCAATCCCTACAGAATCAAGAACAACTACATGTATTTTTTTAAAAGGTTTCATAAATACGTCCTCCTCTTTCAACTATATATTAACTAAATTACCATAAGAAATAAAGGTCAGACATCTAACCATTTTAATAAAATTTTTAAGCGCTTACTTTTCAACATACTTTTAGAGCAGCTTGATTCATTTTAAATTTTTATTTTCCTTCTTTTTGCTTTTTATACTTGTTCGGATGCTTACGCTCTTGGATGGAATTGTTTATATACTTCTGATAATCTCGTTTTACTAATATGTGTATAAATTTGAGTTGTAGAAATGTCTGCATGCCCTAACATTTCTTGTACTGCACGAAGATCTGCACCATTTTCAATTAAATGTGTAGCAAAACTATGTCTTAAAGTATGTGGTGTTATTTCTTTTTTGATGTTGGCTTTTGCAGCATGCTCTTTTAATAATTTCCAACATCCTTGCCGAGTTAAACGTTTTCCTCGTTGATTAATAAAAAAAGCATCTGTTTTTGGATACTTCCCTTGCAATTTTGCTCTGGCATTTTGCAAATAGTTTTCGCAAGCTCTAATTGCAGTCTTTCCAAGTGGAATAATCCGTTCTTTGCCTCCTTTACCAAATACCCGAACAAATCCCATTGTTAAATGAACGTCATTTAGATTTAGACCGATGCATTCGCTTATTCGCATCCCTGAACCATATAAAAGTTCAAGCATCGCAGCATCACGCACCCCCTGTGGTTTCATCTGGTCTGGTGCTGAAATTAACAAGTCAATTTCTTCAATTGATAAAACTTTAGGAAGTTTTTGTTCTATCTGCGGCATTTCTAAATGAACAGTTGGGTCATTTTCTGTAATTTTTTCACGCAACAAAAATTGATGAAATGAACGAATTGAAGAAATATGACGTGCAATTGTTCTTGATGAAATTCCTTGTCCGCGAAGGTTTTCTAAATGAAAAAGAATATGAGAACGTTCTACTTCATTCAAATTCGTTAATCCTTGATTGTTATGTATATGTTCAACATAGCTTTCTAAATCCCGTCGATATGAAGCCAACGTATTATGTGAAAGCTGTCTTTCAACCTGTAAAAAATGAAGATAATCTAAAATGGCTTCTTTTGCATCGTTCATCATTATCACCTGTCCTTCATATTTCCAATGATAGTTTTTTTCAAGAAAGTGTACAAGTATCCACTAACAGTCCGTATTTTGTGGACAAAAAAGAAAAAATGTACAACTCGCCAAATTTGCGAATCGTACATCCTTTCAAGTTATTTTTCTTCATTTTCCTTATCGTGACAACGATGGCATATTCCGTGGAATGTTAATCTATGATCTTTAATAATAAAATTCCAACGTTTTTCTACAACTGCTTCAACATCATCCAACAAATCTTCCTGAATTTCGTCAACTGCACCACATTCAATACAAACAAGATGATGATGGAAATGTTTTGCACCTTCTTGTCGAAGATCATACCGTGATACGCCATCCCCGAAATTAATTTTATCGACAATTTTTAGTTCAGTTAATAATTCTAATGTTCGATAAACGGTAGCTAAACCAATTTCCGGTGCTTTATCTTTTACTAGTAAATATACATCTTCAGCACTTAAGTGGTCTTCTTCATGTTCTAATAGTACCGCAACTGTCGCTTCACGCTGAGGCGTCAGTTTGTAGCCAGCACTATGTAGTTGCTTTTTTATACGATCAATACGGCTTTCCATAAGACGCCCTCCTAAACTCATTCCATTATACCAAATGAGTAAAACTTATTACAAGAGAGGGATTAATTATAAAATGTAAGAAATTGCAAAGATCTCTCCTACACAAATAATAGTAAGAGTTATGATAATGGTAACGAATAATTTTTGAGAAAATAAATTTTTACGAGTAGTACCAATTTTTTTCGTTGAATTAACTGAGCATAAGATAAAGAGTAAAAAACAATAAATTAATTGAAATGGGAACCACCAAACACTATAAGTTATCAAAGATTCTTGTTGAGTTAGTAGAAAAACAGAACTAAACCCAAAAAACGTTATCTTTACTGCAACGATAAATTTTGCTAATACGTGCAAAAAAGGATGCGTTGCAAAAAATAATACAAGGACAACCCAAGCAGCAAGCGGCAAAATCGTATTCCAAATTGATATGTCTGTTAAATCAAGAACTCTCGGATCAATATACTCTATTAACTTCATTGACTTGTCCAAAGAAAAAATTTGAAAACAAACTACACCGCTTACGAAGCTAATTGCTAGAATTACTGCATATTGAATAAATAGAACAGAACGAAACATAAGCATTCTCCTTTCGTTGATACAGCTTATGCTCGTCCTCTATCAATATACCCTTAATCTATGTTCGAATTTCGGTATAATCTATCAAATTTTCGTTGACAAAATTTTATTATTTTTGAGATAATCTCATCCATAATACTGCAAATGCAGTTTTTGCATCATAAATTCGTTGATCCTTTACCATTTCTTCTGCTTCCTCTATTGTAACTTCTAAAAGCTCGACAAACTCATCTTCATCAAGCTCTGCTTTTTCTTCTATTTTATACAAATTTTCTGCAACAAATAAATGTATAATTTCATCTGCAAAGCCAGGGGATGTAGAAAAGCTTTGTAAATAAGTTAACTTATGACAGCCATAACCTGTTTCTTCTTCTAATTCTCTTCTTGCAGTAACAGCAGGCTCTTCTCCAGGCTCTAATTTTCCAGCAGGTATTTCTATAATTGAACGTTCCAGCGCCTTTCGATATTGTTCAACAAGTACAATTTTCCCTTCATCCGTAATGGCAATAATTGCAACGGCCCCTGGGTGATTAATTATTTCTCGTTTTCCCTCTTTGCCATTTGGCAATATTACATCTTCTACTTTTAAAGAGATTACCTTCCCTTTAAATAGCTGTTTTGAATGAGTGGTTTTTTCTTCAAATTTTTTCATTTATAAAATGCCCTCACTTGTAGAGTTTATTAGTTTCATTGTACCATTAGTTATAGAATTTGTTTGGAAGAAAGTAGGGGAAAAAATGAAAAAAAGAACACTTGGAAAAAGTTCAATTCAAATTACAGAAATAAGTTTTGGCTGTATGTCGCTGCCGACAGATATAAATGAGTCAAAACTAATTGTAGAAGCAGCGATAGAAAATGGCATAAATTATTTTGACACTGCTGATTTGTATGATAAAGGTATAAATGAAGAAATTGTCGGCGAAATTTTAAAACCACATCGTCAACAAGTAATAATTGCAACAAAGGTGGGAAATCGCTGGAATGAAAATGAGGATGGCTGGCACTGGGACCCCTCCCCTGCACATATAGAAAGTGGACTTAAAGAGAGCCTTCGTCGGTTAAAAACAGATTATATTGATGTTTATCAACTTCACGGCGGTACAATAGAAGACCCTTGGGATGAAATTATTGATACATTTGAACGATTAAAAAGGGAAGGGCTTATTCGTGAATATGGCATTTCGTCCATTCGACCAAATGTTTTCAAACCTTTTTTACAAAATAGCAATGCAGTTTCTAATATGATGCAATATAGTATTTTAGATCGCCGTGCAGAGGAATGGTTTGATCTTATTGATAATACTGGAGCATCGGTTGTAACACGCGGTTCAATTGCTAAAGGAATCCTGACAAATGATTGGAATAATAGATTAACAAAATTAGAAAAATATATGAATTATTCAAAAGCAGAATTAGCAAACGTGTTAACCAATTTACAAAATGAATTTGGCGATATCCACGCGCTTGCACTTGCGTTTAACTTAAGCCACCCGGTAATTGCTTCTACTGTTATTGGAGCGCGTTCAAAACAGCAGCTTATTGAAAATATAAAGGCATACGAAAAAGCACAAACGATTGATAACATTACATTAGTAAATGACATAACAAAACGAGATGTGTACACAGAACATCGATGAAGAAATATATTTTTCTAATTATTGGCGTTCTACTCGTGTTAACTTATTTATCAAATATGCCCTATCAACAGCAAACGATTATTCCAGAATTAAGAGAAGTACTTAAGGAGCAGCCTTTTTATGAATTATTAAGTAAAATCGAAGTAACATATTGGGGAAAGACCATTTCAGTTGAAACACGAGGATATTATTATTTTGTAGAATTTTTAATTAGAAAAGGGTTCCATTTTGTTGGATATGGTTTCATCTCCATAGTATTTTACTTGTTTTATCGAAGGTTCAAGCGTAAATATCCTGTAATTTATGCTGTATTCACGACATTTATCATCGCTTGTTTAGATGAACTACATCAACGATACATAGCAGGTAGAACAGGCGTATTTGATGATGTCCTTTTAGATACAGCTGGAGCAATTATATTTGTTTTTTTATTTAAAATAGGTTTGACCATATTTCAAAAAGTAGGGAAAAGGAAAAAACATTAAACAATAATTGTTTAAAACAATTCATCACTTACTAGAGATTTATTAATTCGAGTAGTGATATTTGCACAACCTACTACCTATGTATAACAATAAGCAATACATTTAATAATCCAATCAAAAATTCTGAGCCTTACTACATAAAAATGATTAATAAGGCTCAGAATTTTTTTATTTTGAGGGATAATAAACTATTCAAGCTCAGCACAATGGCTCAATGATTCATTGCATTTAGTATTAAGCATATCAATTATCTATTACAAATAATGATTTATTATAAAAATCGACAGTATACAACTCTTCCTCTCACATCTTCTTTCTCATTCAGCTTTATTACAATGTAATTATTTTCCACGTTTTTCATATTATTGAACGAATAGCATAGATTATCAGTGGTTTATTATTATATAATTTAGCTATCAATGTTTAGGAGGAACCAGTTAAATGAAGAAAAGGTTCATTGGATTTTTTAGTACCGTTTTATTTGGTACGTTGTTATTAGTAGGATGCGGCTCAAAAGAAGCTGATACTACTCAGGAGGAACAAGAACAAGAGGTCGAAGCGCCAACAAATGAGGGCAGCGAACAACAACAATCAAGTGAAGACGAGACTATTGAAACTTCTCAATCAAGTGTAAATGAAGAAAATAATGAAGTGATAAGCACAAGTTTCGAGGGTGTTTCTTTTAATATCCCTAACTATGCTGAAAAATTGGATTTAGGCGAACAGCAATTACCAGTTGATGCTTATATGCTTGACTCTTCCACTGGCACTAGTTTCAATATTGTATTAGAGCCATTAGCGGAACCTTTAAGTCTAGAAGAATATATGAAATATGCAACCGCAAATACAGGTTTTGAATATTTAAGTGATGAATATTACACTTCAAATGACATTGAATGGAATGAAGTAGTGAGTTTAAATCACACTGAACAAGGTACCCTTAAATTAAATCAAAGAACTTTTATAATTGATAATCAAGTCTTTATCTTCACATATGCAAGTACACCTGAAAGTTACGACCAACTTCTTCAAGACTTCAATGCCATTACCGAATCTGTAAAGGTAAGTAATTAATTATTTTAAGAGAACTAACAGAAACCATTTTGAAACAATGGAAAAAATGGTTTCTGTTTTTCTTTATTTAGTCACTTCCTACATTACTTAAAAAACATGATGATCTTGTTTCTTTAATTAAAAGCAGGATAGGGTTTCTAACTTTCTTGATGAATAGTTAAATCTGAACTACCCCCTAATTGTTAGGCAATTAACAATCGGAGATGCAGTTCAATTTACCGTAACATCTTGTCCTTCTTTTATAAATAATTAATCATATCATCAAAATTTCACGAATATCCTCTTCAGTCAATGCAGCTGAAGTATTTTCTTCTTCATTCAAAATGTCTGAAATAAGGTTTTTCTTTTTTTCTTGTAGTGCATTTATTCTTTCCTCTATCGTACCCCGAGCAACAAGCTTAATTACTTGGACTGTATTTTTTTGGCCTATTCGATATGCACGATCTGCTGCTTGTGCCTCTACTGCCGGATTCCACCAAAGATCATATAAAATAACAGTATCCGCACCCGTAAGGTTGAGACCTGTACCTCCTGCTTTTAAGGAAATCAAAAACAAATCCCGCTCCCCATCATTAAATCGATTACAAAGATCTAGTCGCTTTTCAGAAGGGGTATTTCCATCAAGATAGAAATAGGTGTGACCGCGCATTGTCAACTCTCTCCCAATCAGCTCTAGCATTTTTGTAAATTGAGAGAATATTAACACCCTTCTGCCAGAAAGCCTTGATTCCTCAACTAATCGCAGTAATTGTTCAAATTTTGCTGAGCTTCCACTATACCCTTCGATGAACAAAGAGGGGTGACAACATATTTGCCTTAATCTTGTCAGACCAGCTAATATTCGAATACGATTTTTCTGATACGTTTCTTTATCGAGATGTTTCAATGTATCATGTCGGAGCTTTGCTAATAAAGCCAAATAGAGCTTTTTCTGTTCAGGTAACAGCTCTGATAATTCGAGAAACTCCTGTTTTTGAGGCAATTCAGTAAGGACATCCGCCTTTACACGACGAAGTAAAAATGGACGAACCCTTCTAGCAATTGCTTTTCTTGTCAAATGGCTGTATTCCTCCAGCCCTTGAAATAAGTGCGGAAAGACTACATGATAAATAGACCACAATTCCTCAAGTGAATTTTCAATTGGAGTTCCTGTTAAACCAAAGCGATTTTTTGCTTGAATTTTTTTAACAGCTCTTGAAGTTTGGGTAATCGGATTTTTAAATGCTTGTGCCTCATCAAAGAAAACCGTATGAAAGATTTGTTTCTCATACCATTTCAAATCGCGTCGCAGTAATGGATAAGACGTAATGATTACATCAATGTCTTCTAAACTTTGTTGTATCTTTTGACGTTCTGCTTGATTCCCATCAATAACAATTGCTTGAAGCTCTGGAGCAAACGTCATTATTTCTTGCAGCCAGTTATATGTTAAAGATGAAGGACAAACAATTAATACTGGATGCTTGTCACGGCGAATCGTAGATAATTCAGAAACAATAAAAGCAATACTTTGCAATGTTTTCCCAAGCCCCATATCATCTGCTAAAACTCCGCCGACCCCATAAGTTGCAAGGGCCTTCATCCATTTATAGCCTTGTTTTTGGTACTCTCTTAAAATGTCATTTAACTGTTCAGGTACCACAAAATCTAAATTCTTTGGTTCTAATAGTTGATGTACAAACTGTTGGAATGATTCCTCTACAGTAAAAATTTGTTCATCCTCTAGTAAATCAAGAAATCTTAAACTTTCTTTAATTGGCATATTTAATGTAGCCTCATAATGATCATCCTGTATCGGTATTGCATTTAGAAAACGATGTATTTCTTCCATTTCCTTTGTCTCAAGTGATAAAAGTGAGCCATTTGGGAGACGATAATATTTCTGCTTTAATTGTAGTGCAGCAAGTATCTCCTTAATTTGTTTGTCAGGAATTCCATCCATTTCAAATTTAAATTCAAGCCAATCGGTTCGTTCTTTTGGAACTTTTATTCGGATTCTCGGAGTTGCATTTTCTCTCATGATGCGAGTTCGGACAGCGGTTGTTGCATATATTTGTGCAAGTTGCTGAAGATTTGGAAGTTGATGATATAAAAAATCATACTCCAATTCTTCATTTTGCATATAATAGCCGCCTTCTGTAATTGTAAAACCGCTTTGTTCCATTAGCTCAAGGATTTCATTTTCTTTTTCAAGATCTCGTATAATCATTGGTCCTTTTGGAATGTCACGACTTTCTAATGGTTGTATTACTATATTTTCATAATGAAATTCAAGGCCAGCAAGAAGCCTATTTTTTAAACGGTCTAGATAAATTTTTGCAACTAATGGAGTTCGCATAAAGTTTTGAGTTAATTCATCTGAAACTTGAACAGTGCCAATCCTTTTCAAGCCAGGTACCACTTTTTTTAGAAAAAAGTCAATTTGTTCGTGTTGAATAGGAATTTGAGCTGCACTTAATCCTTGAAGCATTTGCTTCAATTGCATCAAACGTTCAAAATCTTGTCCTTCTAACTGAAATATTTCCCCATTTTTAATAACTGAATGATAGGCACTTAGAGGAATTAATTGATCTAATCCCTTTACAGTTAATCGATAGTTATTTACCTTACCCTTCTCCAAATAGAAGTGAAGTGGAGGAGGACCAACCTGAATGTGAAGGCCATGAAGGATTTGATTATTTTCCTCTTCAAGCTTAATGAATGGCACTTTTGTAAGCATTGGAAGTAAACTTAGCCATGCTGTGGGAGAGATGAGTAAAGTTTGATTTCGATTTGTATACTCATGTCGATTAGGTATTGCCTCAATATAAGCTTTTTCATCTAGAACAACATGAATGAGCTGATGAATTAATGCATCGGTTTCCTCTGTAAAACAATGTAGGTTCGGATCATACTCCAATACAGAAAATATGTTACTCGATTTCCCTTCGCTTACATCCTGAAGAAACTCTCGAATCATTGGTACCTGCGTTTGAGCAATCTCTAGTTCAATACCAAACAAATATTCATCAGTCGCAATTAAAATCGGTTTTAACGTAAAGTGAACATCAATTATCTCTCGCTTTTCAAAGTGAAGCTGGTGACCGCTTGTCTGTCTCTTACTTTCTGAAAAGAGTGTCATAAAGGTATCTGTAAAATTGTGATTGTTAGATGGTTGAACTTGAGAAGTAATGTTTCCTTGTTTCTTATGCTCATAAATAGCAATCAATACAGCAGCAGTATGTTGGCAACAATATTTAAAATTTGGTAAAGAAGGACAGGTACAGGCCGTCTTGATGCCACCAGAATCTTCTTTTCTAATTGTGACATGATAGTCTTCTGTTCCATGAACTATCGCTTTACAAAACTCTTCGTTATGTTGGAGTAATGACACTTTCCCCGCACGATAAAAAGAGTCTCCTCTTTTAAAGGAGACAGTACCGCACATTTCTTTAATGATTTTCTGGTTCAGTTTTATGTTCATGTTTGACTGCTCCTTTTCGTTGTATAGGGGAGTAATTGATTTATAATTTCAGTAATGGTCCTAACTATATTTTATCACGGTTTAATTAAGCCTTCGAGAAAAGCAATAAGAAAAAAGAAGGTTTGTAAGAGAAATTCGCCAATCTTATAGATCATTTTCCTTATATGCGTAAAATGCTTTATAACCTTTCACCGATATTCTTGTAGTAAATTTTCAGCAACCTCATCATTATTTTGATTCATATTTTTTTAATCCCTTTAATGCTAGATTTCACTTACATTTATCTATTAGGAACAGAAATTTGCTTTCCTAGGATAATAAATTACTATCAAAGTCTTGCTTATCTTTTACAACACTGATACTATTTTTAAATATTACAAAACAATTAAGTGAGTAGATTATGCATCTATTGGTTATGGTTTTGTTTTGTATCAATACAATAGCGGTGATTGCTATGGGGGCACTATAGCAGGAGCAATTTCTGGAGAGATCGCATTTTGCGACGCCGAAGGGTTCACAATCTCAGGCAAAAGGACAGAAAAGTAACAGATAAATTTATGCCTTAAAATTACGCCTTTGCGTAATTGCATCCGGATTTCGGACTCGTCTAAACATGAGTCAACTTCTTTATGTAATCCGTGACATCTGTCAGAGGCTTTATCATCATTCAGTTTTTACTGAATGAAAGTAAATTTGTTATTTTTTTATTGTCTAATGAGATGGGCTCGTACCATCTCATTTTTTATTTTTTTAAGTCTTAGTTAACTGTCATTTTTTGATTCATTCATTACAGAAGTTATTTAACTCTCTGCATAATCGATTAACATTAGAGGAAATTGATTTTGCAGCTTTAGATTTTGAATTGTACCAGTACATTTAAAATTTGACATCACTAAAGACTTATCTTCATTCAACTGGCTTATAATAACATTGAAATTGTACTTCATGGCCGACGCTTCGCCATCAAGCCGGTCTTTGCTTGCGTACACTAAAACTTAATGAATGAAGATGAATTAGAAGAGCCTGAATGGACCCCCTTTCCGTTCAACCGCAAAACAAAATTTTAGGGGGCATTCAAGTGGAACAACAAGAATTAAAACGAGATTTAAAAAACAGACATGTGCAATTGATCGCAATAGGCGGAACAATTGGGACTGGGTTATTTTTAGGATCTGGAGCGGCAATTGAAAAAGCAGGTCCCTCTATACTACTCGTTTATTTAATTATTGGGACTGCATTATTTTTTGTCATGCGTGCTTTAGGTGAATTATTGTTATCAAATGCTGGCTACCAATCATTCACTGATTTTGCAGTAGATTATGTTGGACCATGGGCAGGCTTTGTCACAGGATGGACATATTGGTTTTGTTGGATTATGACAGCAATGGCCGATATTATAGCCGTTGGTGTCTACGTTCGGTATTGGTTCGATATACCTCAATGGATACCTGCATTAGTATGTTTGGTGCTTTTACTTGGCTTAAATTTGCTAACAGTAAAACTGTTTGGTGAATTAGAATTTTGGTTTGCATTAATCAAAGTAATTACCATTATTGCATTAATTATTATTGGGATAATAATGATTATAATCGGATTCGAAACAAACAGTGGTACAGTTTCTGCAGCAAATCTGTGGAATCATGGTGGAATTTTCCCTAATGGCTTTACCGGCTTTTTATTTGCATTCCAAATGGTTGTTTTTTCATTTGTTGGTGTTGAATTAGTTGGCGTTTCTGCTGCTGAAACATCAAATCCACAAAAAAACATACCGTCTGCAATTAATAAAATTCCAGTTCGAATATTACTGTTTTATGTAGGGGCTATTTTTGTTATTTTATGTATTAATCCTTGGACTTCATTAAGTGCAAGCAGCAGTCCATTTGTACAAGTATTTTCTCTAGTTGGCATACCCGTTGCAGCTGGTATTATTAATTTTGTCGTACTAACATCTGCTGCATCTGCTTGTAACAGTGGATTGTTTTCAACTAGCCGTATTATGTTTAATTTAAGTAAAAATAAACAAGGCTCCTCAACATTTTCAAAATTAAATAAAAACCATGTACCAAGTAATGCATTGATTGTTTCAACAATCGTTATTTCAATTGGTGCGTTGTTAAGTTATGTGATTCCTGATACTGCATTTAGTATTGTCACTACAATTAGTGCAATTTGTTTTATCTGGGTATGGAGCATTATTTTAATCTCACATATCCGTTATAAGAAAATGCGTCGAGATTTACATGAAAAATCAACATTTAAAGCTCCATTTACACCATTTATTAATTATGTGGTACTAGTACTTTTTGCAGCAATTTTAGTCATTATGTTTATTTCTGCAGAAACGAGAACCGCTTTATTATTAACGCCTATTTGGTTTATTATATTATTAATTACGTACAGGTATAGAAAAAGCGCAAGGCAATCTTAATTGATTGCTTTGCCCTTTTTTCTTATCTGCATAAGCCAAGTTTTCTAATGCTTGGCGGAATTATTGCCAATTTTGGCGGATATTTTGCTGAAATTGGCGGATAAATTGACCATTTCGGCGGATAAAATTTGGATTGTTTTTTCAAAGTAAATTTTTAAAACTTTGAACCTTTATCTCCATATTTCTCAAGCAATTCTTCAAAACTCATATTTTTCTCTCGTTGCTTACGTTCAAAAGCTAATCTTGCTTGTCTTTCCTCTTCTTTTGCTTGTTCTTCAGCTACTAGACTCTGCTTTGCGGCTTTGAGTTTTGCTAGAATATCTCCATCCAGCTGATCCTTTAATGTAAGTGCATCATCGCTCGTTGATGCTTGGCTATTTAATTGTTTTTTCTTTTTTGACATCATGTATCACCTACTCAAAATTAATCATTCTTAATTAGTTTATCATGATTTGCAAAAACTCTCTTGAAAAACAGTTTGTATTATGAACTTAACTCATTCTAAAGACGTAATATAAGAATAATCACTGCACTTCGACAGTATCATAATCACTCTCTCCTCTCTATCTTCTATAACTACCTTAAAATCAATTTAATGGCGAAGTGAATAGTCCGAAGGTGAAATTTCAATACTAAAAATGAATCGAGGTGTTTTTAATGAAACGAAAATTTTTCTGGCTATCAAGTATTATTACAACTATTCTTTCATCGGCAACTGCAATTTTTGGCTTCGTTGCGACAAATCGCCTTATGTATATTAAAAATAAAGATGCTAATTTTATTTATGATCGTGAATTAAAAGCACAACGTTTTGATGAAGCATGGTTCCATAATTGTCCGAAAGAAGAGTTAAGTATTGATTCCCCAAACGGATATCCTATAAAAGGTATTTTCTTTATGCCTCTTCAAACCAAAAATACAATTATCATTTGTCATGGTGTAACAGAAAACAAAATTAATTCTGTAAAATATGCACGTATGTTTGAGCGGCTCGGTTTCAACTCATTTGTTTTCGATCATAGACGCCATGGTGAATCAGGCGGGAAAACGACAAGCTATGGCTATTATGAAAAATTTGATATTGCAGCAGTTGTCAAAACCGTTAAATCAATTGTCGGTGAAGATGCGATAGTCGGTATTCATGGTGAGTCGATGGGTGCAGCGAGTATGATCTTATATGCTGGGTTAATTGAAGACGGTGCTCACTTTTATATTGCAGACTGTGGATTTTCGAATTTTGCAGAGCTAATTTCTTATATTGTAAAAAAGGAAACAATACTACGAACAAAACTCCCCTTACATTTAGCTGATATTTTCCTACGATTACGAGATGGCTATTCCTTAAAAAGTGTGACGCCAAAAGAGGCTATAAATAATATTAAATCACCGATGTTGTTTATTCATAGTTTAGAAGATGATTTTATACTTCCTTATATGACAAAGGAAATGTTTGAAGTAAAAAGCGAACCAAAGATGCTAAAGCTTTTCGAAAAAGGTGCACATGCTCAATCGTTTAATCAAAATACAGTTGAATATGAAAATACAGTGTCCGAGTTTTTACAAAGATATATTTTTACAGATGAATCAAGCTCCCCTGCTGAAAAGGAAATATCATAAAGAAAAGGCCTTAGCATGCAATCGATTAAAGCTTAAGCGCATATCTAATCGATATGGCTAACTATTTTCCCCTAACCAGAAGGGGACTTTTATCAATATGATCCTCGAGGAGCTTGATATCTTATGCTAAACATTAAAGAAAGAGCGCTCCCTGGCAGGAACGCTCTTTCATTTTACCTTAAAAAAGTAAAACAACAGTTTGACCTATGTAAACTGTTGTTATGATTATTATTTACTTTGTAATTTGTTCATTTGAGCCATCATTTGACGAACTTGTTTTTCAGATGGTTTACGACCCATTTGAGCCATCATTACACGAATCATTTGTTCATTAATTGGTGGGTTTTCTTTTAAATATTTCATCATATATTGACGTGCTAAATAAAAACCAAGTGCAACGCCCCCAGCTAGAGCGACTATTACAATAATAATCCAAATCCAAGTTTCCATTGTGCCTACCTCCTCCACTTGCGAATTACTCCGAGATAAACTCTCCATGAAGGATTATACACTATTAACTGCATTGTTACTAGCTTTTCAATAGTTTTTTCTAGCAACAACACTTTTTTATAATAATTTTTAATTTAATAAGAAGCGTGTTTTATTGGTTTTAACCACCCACACTCTGATTCCTCTTTATTAAATGCAAGAAATGAATCATTCATTTGACTTAAGCTATGGAATAAATCTAGGTCCAACATACGCGATCCCTCGCAAATTGCTTCAATATAGTATGTGTAAACTTTTATTTTAAGCCCACCTTTTAATTGGTGTTCAAAACTTAAATAATCATCTACCCGTTCGATTGTTGGAAAACTTTTTTGTAAATGTTCATATATAATTCCTTGTACCAAATATCCTTCAATTGGTTCACAGAGATAGCTTAGCTGCTTGCTAATGGAGGACTCGAGAGTTTGCTCTTTTGCCGATACCATTTCAAGAAGCAATCTTTCTCTCCCAAATATAAAAGATTGGTACTGTTTTTTAATATTAAATATTGAATACGTTCTCATAGTTTGTCCTCCTCTCTTTAACCACATTATAATAGAACTCATTTAAAATTTTTGTCAGTTAGTGTCATGGTGCTCCTTCTATTTTTGTCAAAATACCATGAAAAGCTAAATTCATACAGTTTTCCTAGAAGTGTTCAGACTCAAGACCTAGTTCAAAATGCAATTGTAGGCTGTTTTAAGAAATTAAGTTGAGAGATAACATAAAGGTACAAACGAAAGGAGCAAAAGTAAATGAAAAAATTATTAATCTTATTGGTAGGAGTCATAGCAGCTATTGTTGCACTTTGTATGACAGGACCACTAATTGGGCTTGCTTTTTCAGCATTACTTATTTACTTAGGAATGCATTATTACGTTAAAGCAAAATCAGTCTTTACGAAAGTTTTATGGGTTGTAATTGGTTTAATTGGTGTATTTTCTGCCATTTCAAACGTTCCAGCTTTAGTCGGTCTTGCAGCATTAATTCTTCTATATGTCCTTTATAAAAAATGGAACAACGAAGAAGTATCATTTAGCACTTTAAAAGTTAAAGAAAATGACCCGTTTACTAACTTTGAAAATGAATGGGCAAAACTAACAAAATAAGGGGAGATTAACATGACAAGTTTATTAAAAAGATTTAAGTATTCAATAGAGGCGGATTTACATGAATTATTTGATAAAAAAGAGAGCAAAAATCCAATCGCAATGTTAAATCAATATATTCGCGAAGCCGAGAAACAAACTGAGCAAACTGGGAAATTACTTCAAAGACATTCTCAATTGAAAGAACAATTACAACTCGAATTAAAAGAAACAACGAATATGCTGGAAAAAAGAACAACCCAGCTTCAGCTCGCGCAACAAAGTGGTGAGGAAGATTTAATACAATTCGCATTACAAGAGGTTGAAAATTACAATACTCGTCAATTAACGCTTACCAACAGTATCGAGCATATAAATAAAGAGTTAATTCAACTAGAAAATAAATTTGAAACAATGAAACATAAAATTAAAGATATGAAAGTTCGTCAATTACAACTGATGGGTAAAGAAAACGTCAGCAGAGCTCACCATAAAATGGATCACATTTTACAGTCAAACAACGAAACAAACTTTGATGAGCTATCTTCTTATATTGACAATATTGCAAATAAAATAGAAAAAGATTACAAAAAAACTCAATTAGAGGCTAGATTAACTCAATTAGAAAATAAAAATACAACAATAGCTTTAAAAGAAGAAAACCAATCTAACGAAACACATTAATCATGTTATAATTACCAATTAGGAGAAGGCTTTATATAAAGGTCTTCTCCTATGGTGTTGTAAATAAATAGATTTTGCCCTTCATCTATGACAAACTTGTGAAAAGGAGAAACCATTTTGAACAGATTTAGTACGAACCAACTAACTTTAATCACAATTGTCGTATTATTAATTGTGTTCATGGAGCTCACAATTTTTAATAATGGTGGCGCCTTTTTACTTATTATTGGGGCGCTTTCACTCTATTATAGTTTTTCAAAAAAAATGAAAAGCTTATTTTGGACTGGATGTTTTTTTATTTTTTTAGCAATCTTAACAGTATGGAGCCTACGTTTGCTCATTGTTTGTGTTCTTATTTATATATTATATAAACATATAACAAAGGAACAAAAAATTGTTACGATTGATACTCAATCTTTTGAAACTGGCACTATTAGAAAAAATAATTTAATTGGCAGCTCATCTACACCCCTTGAAAATTACAAATGGCAAGATGTTAATATTCAGCAATTTATTGGTGATATTACAATTGATGTAACCGAAACAATTCTACCCGCTGGCACTTCTGTTATTACAGTTCGCCAGTCTATTGGTAAAGTGACAATTATTTTACCGTATGAAGTACCTTTCCGTCTTCAATATTCAACTGTTCTTGGTGAAGCGAAACTTTTAGGAAATTCCTCTAAACGTTTATTGAATGAACAGCTTATTTATGAAGATGGAAATCCAGACGACGTAAAACGAAACCTTGTCATCCATGTGGCAACTTGGCTTGGTGATGTGGAGGTGATTCGAAAATGATTTCTTTCGTCTTTCGCACCTTCACTATATTTCTGCTACTAAGTGGAATGATGTTTAGCTTTATCTTTTTATTTTTTGGTGAACCTAACGAAGATAACTGGAGTATATTATGGGAGCAGCAATATGAGCAATTACCTTTATTTGTAATCGTTATTATAATGCTATTATTCGTTGCTATTATTATAAGTATTTGGGTAAGTATTGCTGCAAAAACCAGAGAAAATGCTGCAACACGCTATGTGAAAAAATTAGTAGAACCCGACTTTTCATTAAAGAAAAAACATGTTCCACATGCTCTAAAAAAGGCTCTCCTCCAAACGAATAACTTAATTGAAACACAAAGGAAAAGCTTGCAGCGTTTATCAAATGAAAAAGCAGAAGCAAGCGATAAAATAATTCAAGAACGAATTGTTGCCGAACGTCAAAGACTTGCTCGTGAGTTACATGATTCAGTGTCGCAGCAGCTTTTTGCAGCATCTATGCTGCTATCCTCAGTAACTGAACAAGAAAATGAACAGGATCGTTCAAAAAATACATTAATGCAGGTTGAAAAAATTGTGCAACAAGCGCAATTAGAAATGCGTGCATTATTATTGCATCTACGACCTATTGCATTGCGAAACAATACCCTCGCACAAGGTTTGAGGGAGTTAATACTTGAACTTCAACAGAAGGTCTATTTTAATATTGACTATCAAATAGAAGAGATTGAGTTATCGAAGGCAGAGGAAGATCATTTATTCCGTATTGCCCAAGAAGCACTATCCAATACTTTACGCCATGCAAAGGCATCAGAAGTAGAGTTGTTATTAATTAATAGAAATAATTTTGCAATATTGCGTGTTCAAGATAACGGCAAAGGATTTAAAATAGAAGATGATAAATCCACTTCATATGGCTTGAAAAATATTGCAGAACGTGCAGTTGAAATAGGCTGTACGTATAAAATCGTTTCAGTGCCAGGTGAAGGAACAATTGTAGAGGTAAAAGTACCATTAACAAATAATTCTAATTCTACTGATATGAAAAATGAGCAGTTAAAAGAATCGGTAGAGGGTACAAAGTTGGAGTTAAATAGAACAAATTCTAATGAGGAATCTCATTGAGGTGATAAGATGATAAAAGTACTAATTGCGGATGATCATGAAATGGTACGGATTGGGGTTTCCGCCTATCTTTCTGCCCAGCAGGATATTGAAGTTGTTGGTGAAGCGGAAAACGGTGCTGAAGCCGTTGAGCAAGCACTTGCTTTAAAACCAGATATTATATTAATGGATAATGTTATGCCTGTTATGAATGGTGCTGAGGCAACTGCGCAAATTTTAAAAAAGTGGCCTGAAGCAAAAATTATGATGGTTACAAGTTTTCTAGATGATGATAAAGTATATCCTGCACTTGAAGCAGGTGCCATCAGTTATATTTTAAAGACATCCAACGCAAAACAAATTGCAGAAGCGATTCGGAAAACTGTTAACGGTGAGACAGTGTTAGAGCCTGAGGTTACAACGAAAATGGTAAGCAGAATGCGCAATGGAAATAGCTCCTCCCCTCACGAGCAACTAACAGAAAGAGAAATGGAAGTTCTCCTATTAGTTGCACAAGGGAAAACAAATCAAGAAATTGCAGATGAATTATTCATCGCCTTAAAAACAGTAAAAACTCATGTCAGTAATATTTTAGCTAAACTAGAAGTTCAAGATCGAACACAGGCCGTTGTCTATGCATTTCAAAATGGACTTGTGAAATAGAATAAGTAATTCTTAGAGTATTACAGAAAGATCTGTTTATCTTGATATGAACTTTCCCTAAATGAAAAGGCGTATTCGGCATACCGAATATGCTTTTTATTTAGGGAGCAGATAAATAAAATTCCACTCTCGTATTAACTCTTCAATCTTTAAATTTTTAGCGTCAATTCTAATAATGGATGGTTGCATAGGATGTCTCATAAAGATAATTTATATCTCCTAGCTAGCATGATGATTAGTCACTTTTTAATAACTTCTATGAAATGTTTTAAGATTCTAGCTGTTAATCCCCAAATTGTATATTTCTCATAATCATAAAACCATTCTTCCATTACGCGAGCTCCCCATTGATACTGTTCACCATTCATAATTTTTTCAAATGGAAAGTCTGATGAAGGCATTGGCTGGACAGATACCAAATGCATATACGGTTTATAGTTTAATAGCCATTCAACTGGCACTGTAAATACCTCTTCCACTTCTTCTTTGTTGTATGAATGAATCATCTGATTATAATCAATGGTTGCTATAAACGGGTAAACGACAAACGCTGGAGAAGCAATATAGGGACTTAATTCTCCAATAATAGTAACCTTTTTTGGATCAACACCTAATTCCTCATAAGTTTCTCGTAAAGCGGCATCCATTGGAGATGCATCGGTTGAGTCAATTCGACCACCAGGAAAGCTAATATCCCCTGGCTGTTTTCTCATATTAAAAGAACGTACCTCAAAAAGGACATGCCATTCTCCTTCTACTTGAACTAATGGAATCAAAACAGCAGAACGAAAAGCCGTTTCCTCCCCTATAAATAGGGATTGGTTTTGATTGAGCTGTAATTTTAGTCTATCTAAGAACATTAATCTTTTTCACCTCAATAATTTGTTATTTTAATGGTATCATTAAAAGTTCTATGGATAAAGAATATCCAAAGTAATCCTAAATGAATTAATACGGCTTTGAAATCCTCAAAAGTAAGAAGTAATATATCCCTACTATAATAAGTAAAATAACTATGTATTAATTACTTCAGTTAAAGGTGGGGTCCCTATTATTATCGTTACTACCGAAAATATTACTAACTATAAAGTGACAGAAGTTTTAGGTCCAGTATTTGGATTAACCGTAAGAGCAAGAGGAATTGGGAAAGATATTGTCGCATCATTAAAAGGGCTAGTTGGCGGTGAAATCAGTCAATATACAGAAATGCTTGAAGATGCTAGAAAACAAGCTATCGATCGTATGGTAAAAAACGCTGCTGAAATGGGTGCTAACGCAATTATTATGATGCGCTTGATTCAGGTGAAATCGGACAAAATATGAGTGAAATTATCGCTTATGGAACAGCCGTTATGGTAGAAAAGGAATAACTTCGATGAAATAGATTCCACAGTATCCACGCCTTAATTCTTTTTCCTTTAATTATCTAATCATGGATTATATACTCTTCAAAGCAAAACACGGCAAGCAAGTACCAAAAGGCAAATTGCAAACTAAAGAGTGCGACTTAAAGTAGTGCTTTTAATGTCTATCGATTATTCTACTCACAAGAGACATTCCCCAACCGTTGTCCGTTGGGGCTTATATTTTCTATATAAAAAACCGCTGAATCTCAGCGGTTTCATTTGCGAAGCGACGTCCTACTCTCACAGGGGGTGCCCACAACTTCCATCGGCGCTATCTCGAAGCGCGATAACACATCGGATTCCTGCGTCAACTTCGTCAGTGCGGTGCTCACGTACTGTGTACGCTGCGCTCCCCTCTTCCTCGTTTCCTTGAACTCCTCGGTTCTCGCGCTTCTCGAATCAATTCTTATTTATTATTTCTTAGTATTCTTTTTTCAATTTTAATATGCGCCGACCAAACCTTCGGTTTTTGGTAGTTGGGGGCTTCCTTTTCTACATAAAAAAACCGCTGAATCTCAGCGGTTTCATTTGCGAAGCGACGTCCTACTCTCACAGGGGGAAGCCCCCAACTACCATCGGCGCTAAAGAGCTTAACTTCCGTGTTCGGTATGGGAACGGGTGTGACCTCTTTGCCATCATCACTTCACTTGCACATGGATGTGCTGGCTTCGCCGTTGCAACAGGATGTTGCGCTCTTAGGCGAAGTTCCTTTATTAAATTGAGAGTTCGTTCTCTCAAAACTGGATAAAGACATTGAATACGTTCAAAATTTTGGTTAAGTCCTCGATCGATTAGTATTCGTCAGCTCCATGTGTCGCCACACTTCCACCTCGAACCTATCTACCTCATCGTCTTTGAGGGATCTTACTTACTTGCGTAATGGGAAATCTCATCTTGAGGGGGGCTTCATGCTTAGATGCTTTCAGCACTTATCCCGTCCACACATAGCTACCCAGCGATGCCTTTGGCAAGACAACTGGTACACCAGCGGTGTGTCCATCCCGGTCCTCTCGTACTAAGGACAGCTCCTCTCAAATTTCCTACGCCCACGACGGATAGGGACCGAACTGTCTCACGACGTTCTGAACCCAGCTCGCGTACCGCTTTAATGGGCGAACAGCCCAACCCTTGGGACCGACTACAGCCCCAGGATGCGATGAGCCGACATCGAGGTGCCAAACCTCCCCGTCGATGTGGACTCTTGGGGGAGATAAGCCTGTTATCCCCGGGGTAGCTTTTATCCGTTGAGCGATGGCCCTTCCATGCGGAACCACCGGATCACTAAGCCCGTCTTTCGACCCTGCTCGACTTGTAGGTCTCGCAGTCAAGCTCCCTTGTGCCTTTACACTCTACGAATGATTTCCAACCATTCTGAGGGAACCTTTGGGCGCCTCCGTTACCTTTTAGGAGGCGACCGCCCCAGTCAAACTGTCCACCTGACACTGTCTCCTACCCCGCTAAGGGGTATGGGTTAGAATTTCAACACAACCAGGGTAGTATCCCACCGACGCCTCCCTCGAAGCTGGCGCTCCGAGTTCTCTGGCTCCTACCTATCCTGTACAAGTTGTGCCAAAATTCAATATCAAGCTACAGTAAAGCTCCACGGGGTCTTTCCGTCCTGTCGCGGGTAACCTGCATCTTCACAGGTACTATAATTTCACCGAGTCTCTCGTTGAGACAGTGCCCAGATCGTTACGCCTTTCGTGCGGGTCGGAACTTACCCGACAAGGAATTTCGCTACCTTAGGACCGTTATAGTTACGGCCGCCGTTTACTGGGGCTTCAATTCAGAGCTTCGTGATGCCACTAACCCCTCCTCTTAACCTTCCAGCACCGGGCAGGCGTCAGCCCCTATACGTCACCTTACGGTTTTGCAGAGACCTGTGTTTTTGCTAAACAGTCGCCTGGGCCTATTCACTGCGGCTCTCTCACGAGAGCACCCCTTCTCCCGAAGTTACGGGGTCATTTTGCCGAGTTCCTTAACGAGAGTTCTCTCGCACACCTTAGGATTCTCTCCTCGACTACCTGTGTCGGTTTGCGGTACGGGCACCTCCCGCCTCGCTAGAGGCTTTTCTTGGCAGCGTGAAATCAGGTACTTCGCTCATACGAACTCCCCATCACAGCTTGGCGTATTAGGAAGCGGATTTGCCTACTTCCACGCCTTACTGCTTGGGCGCGCATAACCAACAGCGCGCTTACCCTATCCTACTGCGTCCCCCCATTACTCAAACGGCGGGGAGGTGGTACAGGAATATCAACCTGTTGTCCATCGTCTACGCCTGTCGGCCTCGACTTAGGTCCCGACTAACCCTGAGCGGACGAGCCTTCCTCAGGAAACCTTAGTCATACGGTGGATGGGATTCTCACCCATCTTTCGCTACTCATACCGGCATTCTCACTTCTAAGCGCTCCACCAGTCCTTCCGGTCTGACTTCAACGCACTTAGAACGCTCTCCTACCACT